>CAWFFE010000001.1:0-22156 GCA_963815065.1 uncultured Methanoregulaceae archaeon
GAAAAGTGATATCACATCTGATGAATTGCTATAATGCAAGTTTACTATAACCCGGAGACGAATGCGAGGAGCGGATTCGAACCGGCGAACCCCTGCGGGAATGGACCCTAAATCCATCGCCTTTGACCTGGCTCGGCAATCCTCGCACGATTGTTGTGTGTTTAAACAGGGTTTTGCGTGAAGTTTCACCGGTGACTTAAACCTGCCCCAATAACCCGGATTTAAATACCCTCGCTCTGCGAACTGTCCGGATCTGATCGGACATCCGGCATTGCCATGTCCGGGTCGCAAACTCCCTGTGGCTGTATATAGGTGCGGTGAAAATATGAGCATAGCTGATCAAAATTTTCATAAAATGCGGTGTCTCTCAAGAGATGCCCTGACGCGGGACCCTTTACCAATCCGGATGAATTTTCTGATTCATATTCCCTGAAGAAAATTCTGGCGACCCGGTTTTTTTTGAGATGCTTTGCCTTTTTGTTTTGCCCCTGGTAAGATTCTTTTGTGCACAGAATCTCCTCAGGAAAGAAGATCGGAAAACTGAAAGGGACCCAATGATTCCTGCACCCGGATTACAACTCTACCCGGGTCACAACACCGTGGATCTTATCTGACGGCAGCTTATAGAACTGGACCATCGAGGGTGTGAGACGCTTAATCACGGCAAAGATGCGCCAGACCGGGTGCCTGGTCACGATATCTTCCATGCCATAGAATATTGTCTTCTCATCGATCTCCGCTTCCTTCAGGATCGCCCCGATATCGACGATCTCCATGTATCCCAGATAGATCTCAAAGATGGAGAGTCCCGGGGCGATCTCGCGGGTGACACCCCATGTCACCCCGAACGGCTGTTCGGTCCGTATGATCGAAACGATGATATTGTCATCGTAGATGATGTTGTTGGTGAACATGATGCGGGGGATATACCGGGGAAGTCGGCGGAAGTCGCGTGCAAAGAAGAGGGCGGACCCGGAAATTCTGTTGAGGGTCGGATAGGCTTCGTTGAACTCTTTGAGGAAGGAATCGAGGGGGACCGGCAGGAGGGCAGCGGTGAGTTTTTTCTGGCCGTAGACGTAGATCAGGATGACGCATAAGGGTATGAACGCGATGATGAGGGACCAGTACCCTCCGTACGGGATCTTGTTGAAATTCGAGACCAGGAACAGGCAGGTGACAAAGAACACACAAATGGCGATTACGGTCTTTACCAACTCGCCGCGAAGGATCAGGATCCAGATTATCATGATCCCGGTAATCGCCATAGTTCCGCTGACGGCAAGTCCGTAGGCATGTGTCAGGTTATTGGACCCCCTGAAGATTACAATGATCAGCAGAACGGCAATGAGCAGGAGCCAGTTTACCACATCGATATAAATCTGGGACCGGGAGTGAGGCGAGGTATATTCAATGTGCATCAGAGGCATGATGCGGGTGGTGATGCCCTGGTAGACGATGGAGAAGATCCCGGAGATCATCGCCTGGGAAGCGATGATTGTCGCTGCGATCCTCAGCAGAAGGAATGGGATATACAACATCTGCATCTCGGAAAAGATCATCTCGAAGAGAACATTCTTTGCCCCCGGGTGGGTCATCAGGAAGGCTCCCTGGCCGAGATAATTTATCGCGAGTGCGGTAAAAACAAGGTACCACGCACGGACAATGGGCTCCCTGCCCAGGTGTCCCATATCCGCATAGAGGGCTTCGCCACCGGTAGCACAGAGTATCACCGATGAGAGGATGAGAAAACCTGGCAGCCCGTTGCCGAGGAGGTAATTTATTCCGTACAAGGGGGAGATAGCGAAGAGAACTCCTGGTGAAGCAACGAGTGCAACGAGTCCGGCGCCGGCGAGTGCCAGAAACCAGATGACCATGACCGGTCCAAATGCCCATGCAACCTTCTCTGTTCCCCGCACCTGGATGGAGAAGAGCACGACGGCGATCAGGCCGGCGAGGATCATAAGTGTAGACTGCGTCGTCAGTGCAAAACCGGGGATGAGCAGGATACCTTCAACCGCAGAAAGAATGCTGATAGCCGGCGTGATAACGCCGTCCCCGATGAACAGGGAGATCCCGACAATTGCGAGCAGGGACACGAACGCAACCTGATTGCCGGATTTTAAGAGGGGAAGAAGGATCTCTTTCAGAACAATTGTTCCGCCTTCACCTTTCTTACCAAGGTGCATAGCAAGGAATGTATACTGCACCGTAACCAGGATAGTGAGGGTCCAGATGATGAGCGAGAGAATGCCCAGGATATTCTCCGGGGTTGGAGGGATAAGAAGAAAGATCGCGGTCAGGGTGTAGATAGGGCTCGTCCCGATATCACCAAAAACCAGTCCCATCGATTTTACAATGCCTGGTAACGCGAAATAATTTTTAAGCATTTCTTCAATACCAGTCGGAATAAATAAGGTATAATCCTTTCTCTTTTACCTGAAAAAACGGGTGGTAATTTCAGGATGGGGGTTGTAACGGCTCTGCCCGGTCCGTTCTCTCTTTGACGTAGAGCCGGTAACTGGTGATGAGCAGGACGATTATAAGCGGACCAAGGACAAACCCCGCGAGCCCCATCGTCAGGATACCACCAAAGATACCGACGAACATGATCACCGCATGGATCTTCACCCGTCTTCCCACCAGCACCGGGCGGATATAAATCTCCGGAAGGCACGAAACGACGCCATACCCCAGGAAGAAGAGGATTAACACCCCCCGTGTGTCTCCCAGGGCGAATGCATACGTCCCGATGAGGAGGAATGCGACCGATGAACCGAGGATGGGGATCAGTTCGCAGAATGCGGCAAGGAACGAATAGAAGATAATATTCCCATATCCCAGCAGGTAGAAGACCGGTAATGAAATGAAGAAGGTGAGGGCCGCGATTGCAATCTGGACGATATAAATTGCATACAACGTATCTGCGGTCACGCCGGATAGTGTCGTTATGTATTCATCGAACATCTTCGGCATGTGAAGGGTGAGCTTGTGGCCGAGTTCCTCTCCCCACAGCAGCAGGGAGAAGAGGGAGAAGAATAACACGAATATTTTGAACGCAATCAGGGTGAGATTATCAAGGAGGGTCTGCCGGTAATTCACAAAGAGTGCGCTCCCTTCTTCGAGAATTCCCGTGAGCGTTACCTTCGTCACCGGAATACCGAAGTCGAGGGGATTGGTCGTAGGATTGTTCAGCCAGGTACCGATCGTATCGAGCATTCCAAGAAGCCCCTGGACGTTGGACGCAAAGATGAAATAAGAGGCCAGGACAACCATGCCTACCGAAACGAAGACACCTGTCGTCACGACCGCAGCGGATATGCCTGCTTTCGTATACTTCATAATCCGGTGATGCAGGGGCATGAGTACTACGGCAACGGACGCACCGATAAGCACCATATCGATGATCGATAGAAACACCAGGAATGCCAGCAGGGAAAGACCGAGTATCAGCACGAACAAAAAAAGATCGGTACGGCGCTGAGTCATCGTAGAATACCTATTGTGCCGGTCGGAAATTAATAGATATGCCGGCGCCGGTGAAATCCTGAGGCCGTCCACGTTTTTTTACTGCCAAGATAGGCTTTGAGTGCGAAATGCCGTCAATTCTCTCCCACGTATGCACGCTGACATCAGATATTCGACCGGGGTTATACGTATCATCAGCAACAGGTGGTGTACTGCTTATGTCGTGAGTTTATCCTGCTGGTTATTTCCTGTTTGACCAATCTGTTCGGTTCATCGGTACGATATTCTGTTCACCGGGCGACTTCACCCTTTTTGGAAGTAAAATATCCCCAAATGTGGCTCCGGTTTACGCATTGAAAATTGGGTGAACGACCTTGTAAGTATCGCATCCCCACCAGAGAAGAGAATCGCTGAATGATTGTCAGAATGACCAAAATACACTTTTTCCGACATGAGATATTTCCTCTTTAGCGGTGTTCCCTCAAAGCACTTTTTTGGTGCCTGGTACCGTCGACGGAAAGGGAGATCATCCATCAGGGCGATGTTACTTACCTTTTTTTTAAAGAGAGGGTGAATAAAGCGGGTGAACATCAGGGCCCCTGACCACTCGTTTTTATCCATGACAGTTCTCTTCGATTCAATTATCCTGGGACTACCCTCTCTTCTCCGCCGGAGTGGGGGGGAAAGGCCGAACAAAGTGGAAGGCATCCTTTGACTACCTCGCGTTTCCTCTCTGTAATCTTTTCAGTTTCCACCGGCTCATAAGAGGGAAACTCTTATCTGCCTTTTTCGGGTTATCATATTTTGGGAGGGTTCCCTCCCCCATTGGTAAGCTGGAAATTGTCAGAGGAACTTTCATGCTCCGCAGTACCTCGGGGAGCCCTGAAACAGGGAACCTTTGCGAATACGATAATTTTTAAGGTAAATATCAGCTGGTTACCGATATTTCGCCGAAATAACAATCCACCAGGGCAAGCGTTCAGAACGGCTCCCAGATTGCAATGGATTATACGAGGTTAATCCTCTGAAACGGCCAAGCGATACCCATAACAATATTAAAAGACCAATCCTCTTGGTTACCAGATGAAGCGCATCGAGCATATCGCCATGATCGCGCACGACATGGGTCTCATCTTTGAATTCCTTGGCATCGCTTCATTGCTGCCGTTTCTTGTCCTCGTCATCTTCCGCGAATGGGATATGATCCTCCCGGTCGCCTCAGCCCCGCTTATCTTCCTTGCCCTGGGTGCCGTCCTCTCCCGCATCTCCTACGAGGACCTGGAACCCTCTTTCTCCGGTACCCTGATTGCGGTTGCGTTCTCGTGGTTTGCTATCGCGCTTATCGGGGCACTCCCCTTTATCCTTGGTCTGCACATGTCGTTTACGGATGGTGTTTTTGAGGCGATGTCAGGCTGGACCGGCACCGGCTTTACGATGATAACCTCCCTGGATTCCACGCCAAAAACTCTCCTCTTCTGGCGCTCGTTCTCCCAATGGATCGGTGGGATCGGCATCATCGCGTTCGGCATTTCCCTCCGCCGGAAGACCCGTGTCTCGCTTTTCCGGCTGTACCGTGCCGAGGGGCGGGAAGAAGAACTGGTCTCCACGACCATGACAACCAGCCGGAGGATGTGGATGATCTATCTTGTGCTGACCTTTGCATTTACCGGCATGATCATGATCGCCGGGATATCCCTGTGGGATTCGCTGAACCTTGTAATGGTTGCCCTTGCCACGGGGGGTTTCACGATTCACACCGGTGGGCTTGCCTACTACAATAACCCGCTGCTGGAAACCCTGCTCATACCGGTGATGCTTGCAGGGGCGATCCCGTTTAAGCTCTTCTTTTTCCTCTATAACGGGAACATCCGGGAAATGTTCCGCGACCAGACCGTAAAGATGCTGCTGTTGATCGCAATCGTCGGCTCATTTGTCACTTCCTGGGATATCTTTATCTTTGGCAACCTGCCAATCAGCACCGCATTCCGCCAGGGCGTTTTCACGGCCGTTTCGGGGCTCTGCACCTGTGGCCTGCAGAACTCGGACCCGCATACCTGGGTGGCAATCCCGATTGCCGTGGTCGGGATGATGATGTTCATCGGAGGGGCGATGGGGAGTGCGGCAGGGGGAGTCAAGGTTAACCGGGTGATGCTCGCGTATGAAGGGGTAAGATGGTGGTTCCGGCGTTTCTTTGTAAGCAGCCATGTACTCGTGCCCCTCCGGTTTGGCAGACGGATTCTTTCCAAGGAGATCTCAGAGATAGCGATTTCCCGGAACCTTCTCGTCATCGTGGTTTATGTTCTGACTATCGTTATTGCAACCATTGTCTCCCTGCACCTGTATATCACCTCATTCGGGCTTGACGAGGTGATCTTCGAATTGGTCTCTGCACTGAGTAACGTGGGGCTCACGGTAGGGTTCATCTCGGCGGCAAGCCCGCTCTCGATCAAATGGATCTTTATCCTGCTGATGTGGCTGGGAAGACTCGAGATCGTCCCGGTGATTATCATTGCAATGGGCTTAATCAAGGGGATTGAAGAGGATATTACCCAGCAGAAGCCCGCCCCCCTCGTGTACGATCACCACGACCAGTATTAGGCCAACGAAGACTCTGCCTTGCATCAGGAATTGCTGCAAAATCTTTGACCGCCGGACAACGAATTTCCCGTGCAGCTTGGGCAGGGGCATGGGCAGTCAGGACCAAAAATGATGTTATTTGATTTTTTTTGCTCTGTAGAAATGCCTTTTCAGATAACATGCTCGCCTCCCCTGCGCCAGCCCTGCCCCCGGCTGGGGATGCGGGGGCTCTTGCGATGCCCCGATATTACCTGTATGTATAATCTCCCGCGGTTTTGTGTACAGTAATACGGTATCATCGTAACGGGGGGATGCCACAGCGGCAGGGGCGAAGCCCCCGAGAGCGTCTGAACGTTTTGAGGATTTCAACAGAGCATTTTTTTTCAAAGATAAGGAGTGGTTCTTCAATCTCTCCGGAAAAAATCTTTCAAATTTGTGGGAGTTATCTGCTTCAGGTATTTCCAGGGGACAGTGGGGCGACTAGGTTTTCCGGGATTTTTCTATCAATATGATCCGCTGAAGGCGGTTTTGCGGGGCAGCATCGTTCGTTGCATACTACGAATGTCCTGCGTTCTTTTTTTAGTGCCTCTCCCCCCATATCTCCTCCTGAAAAAAATTTATGAAATGTGCGCAATCATACGCCTCATGGTTCCAGCACAAGGTTGACAATGGTATTCCGGGATTCTCTTGTTCATGATCCTGCGGGGAGTAGCGACACGGACGTTTCCGGCTGTCATTGGTCATCGCGAGAAGAGTGGGGAATAACCAAAAGAACGAGAGACGACTTCTCCTTAATGGTTGGACATAGGTATCAATATGCCGTCTTCAGGTCATGTCCACCCAAGGCAGGGTTGTGTCCACCTCATTCTTAATGAGGATGAAGCACGAATAGTGTGGAATACCGGAGTTCAATGGCAGAGATCAAAATAGTCGGGACGGCACATGTCTCGCAGCAGAGTGTCGACGAAGTTAAGGGAGCAATTGAGGATTTTAAGCCGGATATCGTGGCGATCGAACTCGATCCTGCACGATTTGCAGCAATCAAGAAGCAGGGCAAAGATCCTTCCGTCAGCGATGTGCTTGAAGTCAGGAACTTCAATTCACTGCTGGTCCAGTGGCTGCTTGCCTATCTCCAGCGCAAGATCGGTATTGACGTGGGTGTTGAACCCGGCGCCGAGATGAAGATTGCAATTGAAGAGGCGGAGAAACGGTCAATCCCGGTCGCACTGGTCGACCGCGATATTCGTCTCACGCTTCTCCGTTTCTGGAGTTCGCTGGGCTTCATGGAAAAGCTCAGGATGTTCTGGGCGCTGGTCGCCTCGATCGCTGAAGTCGATGACGGGAAGGAGATCGATATCGAATCACTCAAAGAGCAGAACGTCATCGATGCAGTCATGGAAGAATTCCGGAAATTCTCCCCCAACGGTGCCCGTGCCCTCATCGACGAACGCGATGCATATATCGCCCACCAGCTCGTCCTGCTTAAGGCACAGAAACCGGAGGGGCGTATCCTCGCTATCGTTGGTGCCGGGCACAGGCAGGGTATTGTTGATTATCTCGATAAACCCCAGTCCCTCCCCCCGTTCGACCCGCTCACGCAGGAACCAAAACCATTCCCCTGGAGCAAGGTGTTCGGGTTTGGCGTAACGGTGATCTTCATCCTGCTTCTGCTGTCCATCGCGTTCTCCGGAGTCGGGCTGAATATACTGCTCTATGCATTCGTGTTCTGGGTGATCATTCACGGGGTGCTGGCAGCCCTCTTCACTCTCCTTGCCGGGGGGCACCCGTACACGGCACTGACCTGTTTTTGTGTCGCCTGGTTTACGTCCCTGAACCCCATGATCCAGGCAGGTTGGATTGGTGCGTACGTAGAGGCCAGGGTCAGGAAACCACCCGTATCAGATTTCCGGAAGATCTATGAAGCTGATACCCTGACCACCATGGCAAAAATTCCACTCTTCCGCGTCGTACTGGTAGCGGCGCTGGCAAATCTCGGGAGCCTTTTGGGTACGCTTATCTACTTCATCCTCATCTTCCCGGTGCTCGGGATCGACCCCCGCATCGTGATCACGTCGGGTCTCCACAATATGTGGGTACTTGCAACCGGCTGGATGTAAAACGGGGAAGATTTCCTTACCTTTTTCTCCCGGATTTCAGAACAGCGATCTCTTCATCTATCCAGTCCTGGATGAGCAGTTTCATCTCCTGTCTGCCCATGCCGGCATGGAACCGTACCCGGATCTCGACTTCAAGAAGATCAAGAATGGGGTGTACCGCGTTAAAATACGATTCTGCGCATGAGATGCCCCCGTTTTTTTGCAGCTGGAGCATGACAAGTTCGTTCAGGTGTTCGAATTCTTCCGTGAGATCGATAATATTTTCAAGAGTCAGTCCCGACGGTATCCCGGGATCATCCTTTCCCGGTACCTCACCGGGCGGGTTGCAGGTATCATCGGGATGCGACAGCATAATCACCTACCAGCAGGATCTGGTAGCTGAGAACAACCCGGAATATTAAAGTTTTTTTGTGTATCCGGCACATTCGGATATCGCGTAAAATTCTCCCTGGTATTGTCGCCGGATGATCCCGGATATCAGGAAGATTTTATCGTCGGTCTCAAAAAAAGCCTCAACCGATCCGTTAAGATAATTAATTTTTACCGTAAGAGAATAGTAAACGTGATTCTATGTCTAGTACTGCACTCCTGGTTATCGAAGGTCTCTGGTGGACACCCGAGCAGAAACCCAAACGCCCTTCGGTGCTGCTGTTTTTGGAAGGACTTGAAAGTTACCGGGGCGATTTCAATATTTATTATGCGAACTTTTACGAAAAAACCGGGTTCCGGCGGGCCCTTGAGGATGACCTGACCAACACCCGCGAAGACCGGCTCTTCCTCTACGTCGCAGCCCACGGAACCGGCAAACGTATCGGCGGCCTGAAATCGAAGACCGGCATGAAACTCCCGGCAATGTTCAGGGCAGTGCAGAGCGCCGCCAATTACTCCAATATCGAAGGAGTCCTCATCGGGTCCTGCTCTGTGGGTAACAATATCGACGATTTCATTTCCACGACTTCCAATTCGCACATCGCCTGGATCTTCGGGTATACCTGTGAAATCAGCTGGATGGCAAGCACACTCATTGACGTCTCTATATTTGAACACCTGATGAAACTCAAGAAAAGCGACCTGAAGAGCAGGAAAAAAATTCTTGACGCATTCGAAAAAGGCCTCGGGCGATTCAATGGCGATTATGTTTTATGCAAGGAGAAGGGGAAGAATATCCCGCTTAAAGATGCAATAACCCTCGTTGTCCAGCCCCGCAGCCCCGGGAGCAAGGCACAGGATGAGACAAAAATTCTCCTCGATAGTCTTGGTTGGGGGAAAAAGTAATGATTTTTGGGCTTTGTAGAAAACCTCTTTTCTGATAACGCTCAAGGGGCTTCGCCCCGCCGCTGTGGCGCCCCGTTTGCGATTGTGTTGTATTACCTGGATAAGGATTTCCGGTAATACAGAGGAATCGCAGGCGCCCCCACCCCCAACGGGGGTAGGGCTGGCGCAAGGGGGGCTTCCTTTTTTTAAAAGGGATTTCTACAGAGCCGATTTTTGTAATTATCTCCCTTATCAAAGGCATTACCTGAAAAATCGGGGAACTCTTCTGAATTCCGGATTTTTTTCGAGCATAGTGATATACCCGGTAGCAAATCGTGATTGTCGGCAGGAATATTTCAAAGGAATATGTGGACACTCAATGTTTTTTGATACAACAACGCCACCTTCTGCAGCCTGTCCCGGACAGAAAAAATTTTCAGAAAATCCTCTGTACCGCCGTGCTCTAAAAGAGGTCCTGATACGGGTAACTCTGGTATATTTTATGATTTTTTGGCGAAGTATCCATAATTCTCCAGAATCAGGATGATCGACAGGATTTTTCAAAGAAAAAAAGTGCTCTATCTCCATCGATGGCCCCCCGCCGCCTCCGAACCGGCGCACCCGCGTGGTCAGCAACTAAAAATATCAGGAAAAAACCTCCCTGCCTTTTATGAAGACGCAGTGGTTAAAAAAAATTCCGGGTTAAGATTAGCCCACTACAAATTACCTGGAACGAAAAAAAATTATTGTTTACGCAAACATTGCGCCCCCGACTTCTCCTGGGCCGCGGTTGAAGTCGAGATGTATTTTTGCGATGGCTGCAAGGAAATCTTCCTGGGTGATTGACGGGTGTTCCTTACGAATCGCGAACATACCGGCTTCCATGCAGATTGCCCTGAGGTCGGCACCATTTTTGCCTTCGGTCTGTCGTGCGACCTCGCAGAGATCAACATCATCATTGATCGTCAGTGCTCTGCAGTGAACCTTCAGGATCGAGAGGCGACCTGTTTCATCCGGTAACGGGATCTCGATAATCCGGTCAAATCTCCCCGGGCGCAGCAGTGCCCGGTCAAGGATATCGATCCGGTTGGTCGCGCCGATGATCTTTACGTCGCCACGATTCTCGAATCCGTCCATGCCGGCCAGGAGCTGCATGAGCGTTCGTTGTACTTCCCGGTCTCCGGAAGTATTCGCTTCGGTGCGGGATGCACCGACGGCATCGATCTCATCGATGAAAATTATTGTCGGGGCCTTCTTTTTGGCAAGATCGAAGAGGCTCACGGACGAGTCGTGCACCTTCTCCGATATATTTCTGGACGAGTTCTGACCCCACCACCCGCATAAAATGGGCGTTGGTTTCATGAGCGACCGCTTTTGCCAGCAGGGTCTTTCCTGTCCCTGGAGGTCCGTGGAGCAGCACACCTTTTGGCGGTTCGATCCCGATTCTCAGGAAAAGTTCAGGACGTTTCAGTGGAAGCTCGACTGCTTCTTTTATCTCGTTGATCTGTGCATCCAGACCCCCGATATCTGCATACAACTCCTGCGGGGAATCCACCAGTTCCATGCCATAGATCTGAGCATCGAAACTGGTGGGGAGGAGCTCGACGATAGCAAGCGACTGCTGGTTGAGCGTGCAACGGACGCCGGCTTTGAGATCTTCTGCATTTATTGAAGGGGAACTCCGCACCATAAACCGTGGGCCGGCACTGCTCCTCACGATGACACGGGACGCATCGACCACATCGGTGATCGTACCGATGATCAACGGGGGGCTCCGGAGTTGCTCGCTTTCGCTCTTGAGCTTTCGTACTTCCCGTTCATACCGGATCTTCTGGGTTTCTATATACCGCTTGTCTGCTTCGACCTGACGCAGCTGTTCGCGGAGCTCAAGGTTACGGGACTCGAGGTTACCTACACGCTCCAGCATCTGCACCTCAAGATCGTGTTTGTCGTTCTCGATCTGCCTCAACTGCTCACGAAGCTGTTCCGATAAGGTACGGTACAACCGGTAAAGTTCTTCGGGAGTCTGGGGGTCAGGTCCCTGACGGAGGATATCGCTCATCTCGTTTCTCAATTAGCTATATAGGGAAACTGCATATAAAGTGTTTGTGAGATTATGCAGTGCGAAATGTGTGGAGAAACGATTCTGGGTACTCCCAAGCTAGTCCGGGTGGAGGGTGCTGAACTCCAGGTCTGCATGAAGTGCGAAAAATTCGGCACTGAAGTGCAGCAGGTTCGGCGTAAAGATGTGGCACGCCCCGCCACCGGGCCCTCACGGCAGGGTCAGGCACCGTCAGTTATTCCCGCAGAACGGAGGAAACGGGATCTGTTCGACTACATGGAAGGAGAGATAGTCGACGATTATGCAGCCCGCATCCGGAAAGCCCGTATGGAGAAAGGACTTTCGACAAAAGAACTGGCATTGCAGATAAAAGAGCGTGAACATCTTCTCAAAAAAATAGAGAACAGTGAACTGATGCCGGAGGAAGCGGTCCGGAAGAAACTGGAGAGGGTCCTGGAGATCCGGCTCATCGATGCACCGGTCACTGAGGAAGAAAAGAAGGTGCAGGGCAAAGCTTACGTCTACTCTTGGGGATCTGACGATTATCAGGAAAGAAAAATCCAAAAAATAACATCTTTTTTAAAAGCTCAATAATCCATGCACAAATTTTTTGCCAGTCACTTTGTTCGTGAAAGGGGAGAGGGGAATAGCTGAAAGAACCCCTGTTCCCCGGATCACCGATCACCATTCCCGGACCTTGCCGGATTCACACCGCCCCCCGTTTCCATTTCGCCGTCGGTGACCTCTTCCCTGCGAAACGAGATGTGGTTTGCGGGAGAAACAGGTCTGGAAAATCCTTCTCCCGGGATCCCCCGGTTGGAATCACACACCATCCTTCCCCTGATTGAAATAACATCGCCAAATACGACCGCACCTCTTCCCGCCAGAGACCGTTCGCTTGTTCCAGCCGGGATTCCGTGTTTTTGTGAATTATGGCCTCATAAACCAGGAAGGAGAGGGAAAAGAGGTGCAACCGGGCCAAAAATGTTCTCTGTTGTACCAGATTTCCCCCGGGGGATTTCTGGAAGGGATTATTCATCACCGACAATATTCCCCTGACGGGTCAGGGAAGAGATGCGAAAATTATTCAGTTATCCTTCGTATGCTTTTTTTAATGCACTGATGTCAAATTTCTTCATCTTAAGAAATGCCGCAGTTACCCTTTCCACTTTTTGGGGATCCTCGTCGGTGGTCATCGCATCAAGAATTGTCGGGACTATCTGCCAGCTGAGGCCAAACTGATCTTTTAACCAGCCGCACTGCTCGGCTTCCTTAACAAAAGACAGGTTATTCCAGAAATAATCTATCTCTTTCTGGGTATCACAGGAAACTATGAAGGACACCGCTTCGTTCAGTTTGAACACGGGGCCGCCATTGAGGGCCACAAATTCCTGTCCTTCGAGGGTAAACCTGACTGTCATGACCGATCCTTTTTTCTGACCAGAGACTTCTTCGGCGGCCTTGGGGTAGTAGGAGGTTTTGAGAATCCGGGAATTTTTAAATACCGAAACATAAAACGCAGCAGCTTTTTCAGCGTCTTTTTCCAGCCATATACACGGAACGATCTTCTGGCTTATTTTAACCATGTTCTTCTCATCTCCACTCTACCCTGTCTGACAAGAAATATTTAAGATCATTCTCCGGAACCGGATTTTGAAACAATATTTGAAACACGGTTTGTCCGACATCTCAGAAAAAAATCTGTTCAGAGATTGCAGAAGAACTTGGAGTTTATGGATTCCGGACGGATCTGATCCCATACCCCGGAGAGAGTGGCCTGCAGTTCCGGTCGGTTGCACGTGCCGCAGGAGCGGGCAGGATCGGAATCAACGTTTTCCTGTTGCATCCCCTCTGGGGCCCGTGGATCCAGCTGAACGTTCTCGCAACCGATGCGCCGTCCCGGTACCGTCCGGTATGCTACCCACCTGTCTGCACCCGCTGTGGTGAGTGTATCGTATCGTGCCCGTGCGGGAGCAATCCGGGAGAATTCATTTGACAAAGCTCCGCTGCCGCAGTTACCGTACAGAAAAAGGGGAATATATCCCGTTCGGGCCGGAGAAGGTCAGGGTACTGTACGATATGTGCCGATGTCTGCCCGATCGGTCCGAAACCTCAAGGGTAAGTCCGGTGATTGTTCAATGACGATATTCCCCAGCTTCCTATTTCCTCTTTCCGTCACGGAGGCACTCCTTTTGCTATCGCCTTCTCCGGATGGAATCGCGGGTGTGTCACGGGACTCAAAAGTTCTGGCAATGGACAGGCACCGTTCAACACTCCCAAAAATGATTGCCGGTAACCTCCATCAGGTGCATGCAATTTCACATCATGAAGGTTTTCTCCAGAGCAGATAAAATAAAATTATGCAACATGCCTCTGTAGCAAAAAGTATCATTTTCGGCACATTGTTCAGTGGTACAGCAGGCATGGTGTACATTATCCTGCTCCATGAACCGGGTCCGGTGTTTTACCCTTTTGCGGCCCTGGCTTTCCTGGGCGGTCCGCTCATCGCCGGAATGACAGCCGCTGCCCACTCCCGCGAACACAAATACCGGGCATTTCTCATTTCAGGTTGTGCCGTATTCGGTGTAGTGCTCATATTGTTTTTCATTACCTACGCGGTCCTGCCCAACTTCGATCGCACGAGTGTGCAGCTGCCGGAGGTACTGCGATGGTTTTGACAGCAGCCCTCATCCTGCTCCGATGCTTGCATACGAACTCCCGGGCACAGGAACCGGCGTGTTGATCACCGGCAATGAACAAACCGCTGTGGTTGCGATGATCGATTACACGAAAGCGCCTTACCCGAGCACTGTCTATGTCGTGAACAGGAGCGACAACAGGATCCTCCGGCGCATGGACTTTGCAGACGATACCATCATCGCGACAATCGACCGAGGCATTGTATACCTCTACAATGACAAACTGGGATATCGTATCAATGCCCGTACCGGAGCATCTGAAAAAACATTCCTCATCATCGATAACTATGGCGGTTTAAGCGCAAGCGACCGCCCAATCCTTCCCGGCGCATCCGAAGGGCGCAGGTATCTTGAAACCACCGCAGTGATCTCATCGTGGAGTACCGATGGAACGGTCCGGTCCCGCCCCCGTCTCACGATGAACGGTATCGCTTACAACTGTTTTGTCAACGGGGAAACCGGGGAAATTGTGGAGATCTGATTCTTTCAGTTTCCGGCCGGCATTCCGTATCGGCATGGGGAGGGACCGGGCTGGTACTGATTGGGCGGACCCGGAACCGGAGGGTATTAACCGTCGTCGCATTTCTGGTACTGAGGGCACTGGGCTGCGCTGGTTCGGGCTGATCCTGATGCAGGTCGTGGACCCGGTGAGAGCACGGGAAGTCGTGTGGATTATTTCGGTGACAGGTAGTTGAGTGGATCGCCTTCCGATTCATGTTCAGAGAATCGCCGGCCATCATTGCCCGGCATCGGCACTGGTTCTGCGGTCTCGATCACGATCGTTGAGATCGCCGGGAGCGAATTCATCTGCAGGGATATCCTGTTCATCGCCAGGATGCTTCGGGGAAAATCAGCGAGTTCCGGATCTATGACCGAAAACCCGGGAGTGGGCAAGATCTCTGGCCTGTACCGGCAGGCAAACCCGGCCTGATCGTTTGCTGCCCGGTGATTGGAAAATAATAGTTACCGTATTCCATATCATTTTCTACTAATTTATATGGGGGGGAGGGGAACGGTTATTAGATCGAATTTGTTAACCCGACTCACGTACAACCGGGTCCTTTTTCGAGAGTTGTGGGGGGTTTGAAGATTAGGTTGTGTTTGGTTTTTCTATCGCTAATGGTGGTCTCGCTTTGTCTTTCGGGTTGTGTTTCGCCAAATTCTGTCGCGGCGGGTTCGTCTTCCGGCGGTCCGGCGGACATCAATACGTCCCTGTTTAAAACGGATTCGTCCGCGAGCGTATCCGAGAGCAACGCGGAGTTGCAGAAGATAGCAGGGTATCTCGAAGCAGGTGATGTCAACAGGTTCAACGATTCCCTGTCGATGAACGCACATGCGCTGATGAGCGGACCGCTGAACATACCGGCAGACAGGGCTGCGAAGGTCGGCCTGGCCCTGAAAAAAGCGAGGGTGACTTCTGCGTCGATGGATGTTGTCTTTTACCAGACCGATATCGATGGCGGGAATGTTTCATTCGATATGGCAAAGGAGGGTGGAGTATGGAAGCTCGATCAGTTTTAGTCCTGTCGTTCATCGTGGCATTATTACTGGTATTGCCGGGCCCGGCTTTTGCCTATGATGACTCGCTTGGCGCCCACAGCAAGATCAATTCGCTTGCCCTGAGTAAGTTCCAGGAGGAGGTCATTCCTGGCGATCCGTCGCTCAGCAATGCGCACATCGACAATACCCCATGCAGGGGTATTGCCTGGGATCCGGCAGATGGCGACAGGATCAATCCGCCTGAGATCGCTATAGAGAGGGTTAAGACCCTGGAAATGTGGGTCATAGACGGAGGTTATTCTGCGGATGAGCCGGAGGGGACCATGGCGCTGTGCCATTTCTACGATCCAACGCAGCCCCAGGGGAAGAGGTATCTGACCGATCAACAGTCCATGGTGAAGGTCCTGAGTCAATATAACAGCGAGTATAAAAACCCGGGGATCGATGCGGTGCAGTGGGCGTTCCACGGGGACCAGTACGGGACCGTTTTCGATCAGCAGTATTCCTGGGATCAGGGAAAGAGTTCCCTGAAAAAGGCGCTGGAGAGCCCGGATCCGAATAACGTGAACTATGGGAAGGCCTGGCGTTCGCTCGGGGAAACCATGCACCTGATGGCCGACATGACCGTGCCGGCCCATGTACGCAACGACGGGCATGCGGCGGCGCTGAATGACCCTGACCCCTATGAAAGCAGCACGACATGGCAGCTCGGTACAGAGCAACTCCGGCAACGCGTTCGCTTCGGGCATCAATTACGACCAGAGCCCGGAGCAGCTGATGATCAATGTTGCGAGCTATACGAACTCGCACTTCCTGTCGAAAGACACGATTCCCCTGCCCGCAAATGTTTCAAGCCCGTGGCACAAGTACGCAAAGCCTTCAGTAGAAGGGCTGACCCCAAGCGCACAGGGGTACCTCTATCAGGACATTAACGGTGAAAGCAGCCGTATGGCAAAAACCCGTTCGCTCTGGTCGAAGCTCTTCGATACCGGTAAGCAGCAGTACATGATCGACGACAACGTCTGCAATGACCAGCGAAAAGTGCTCATCCCGACCGCGATTAAGGCAGATGAGATGCTGATAAGCGATTTCCTGCCCAGATTCCGGGTTACCGCACAGGTCAACTCCACATCCGGTAACGGAAAATATACCATGACCGGCGGTATCAAAGGCATCGACAAGGGAGAATGGCCCCAGATCAGTTCGGTGAAGATCCGCAACGGCGCGAGGATTATTGTCACCGATCCAAAATCCGGCAAGGAGACCGTGACACCGGTAATGCTGACAGACCCGTCGCGTGACCTGAACTCGTTCAGCTACGACTTCAGCGCTAATCCCGGGGACACGGTCCGGCTGGAATACGCCCTCGGTGGCTACGTTGTTGCTTCACCGGAAAACGCGGCCCCGGAACCTGCCGTTACGCCAACGCTGACTACCGGCTCAACAAATCAGAAACCGCCTGAACCTTTCCGCGATTTCCCGGAAGTGCCGGTGCCTCCCGCTCCGCAGCCACTGAAACAGCAACGCTCGCCCGGTGGTGAGTCGTTCTCCTTTTATAACGATAAGAATGGCTACGTGCGCAAGTGGGGACCCTATACGGTAACCAATAGTGCCGGTGTGGTGACGGCAAAAGGCACGTACTTAGATGACGAGAGCGCCGGCTTCACGGTGAATAACGGTGCGTTCGATTGCTACATCGGCTATCAGCGCTTTTATCAGCAGGATGGAAAAACCCCTCGTGAGATCAAATATTATAGTGCAAAAGGTGTCCTCCGTTTCGATGATACCTGGACCACCGACGGTTCTATCAGCAGTAAGTATGATTATTCGGAAAATGGAGTTATGACCAGTCATCGGTTCTATGCTAAGAACAATCTCCAGTTTTATGATGTGTACGATAGTTCCGGAAAGATGACCGTGAGGGAGACCTTTGACGAGAAGGGGAATCTGATCGACAGCAGGAAATATTAAATTTCGTAGCGGCCTTTCAAAAATCTGCCATCTTTTTTATATTTTTCAGGTCGTTTAGCGTAATGTCCTCCGCCCTTTACGATTATCCTGATGTTCCCGTTGAAATGAGTGCATATCGTGGCCTGCACCTTCGACGTCATGCGGGCAGCGATCCTGGTGCTCTTGGTGCTTCGTCATCAAGTTCTTTGCGAACACCTCCCTGTCCCACCCGTGACGATGTCCTGGTACCGGATGGGTCCAGCTAATGGTTCCCAAAAAAGTAAAATCCATGAGTTCTTTTCGATTGTCCGTCAGTGGTAACGACCGTATCTCTTATGTGCCTGCTCGATAGTCATCAAATCAAGCACCTGGACAATATTCGATTCCTTGTGAATTTTGAAAATAACGGTGTAAATCCGCCCAATGTGCATACGATAGACCTGCACTTTGGAATGCAGGCATTCTACATCAGGTGCGTTGAAGGGATCTTCAAGTTTACAGAAATGACTAAAAATATGCCCCCGGATCTTCTCCGGATATTTCCCGAGGGTCTTAATAACGCCCTTCTCAATTCTGACTTCCACTGTTTCACATCTCCCCGTCTTCGCCATTTACAACTTTTTTTGTGAAGACTATTATCGCCGGCTTATTCTGTCAGTCAGATATTCTGGATGTTGAGCTGTTTTGCTGCATCTTTCAGGCTGACAAACTCGCCATGCTTTTCGATTTCTTCGATATGCGCCAGAAAATCACGTTCCTGTTTGAGTGCGATCATTTCAGCCAGGAGCTGATTGTACGTCTGACCATGTTTTTTAAGATCTGCAAGGGATTCCCAGATCTCTTCAGTTACGGGAATTCTCTTGTTTGCAACTTCAGTCAATATATATCACTCCAGTAAGGTAAGGTAGTCTCGAGGTAGGCTACGGTCACGGTATATTTACACGAGTCGGTTACCGTCATTTAAGTTTTGTAAGCACTTATAGTGTTGTAAGTGGATTACGATAAAGTTTGCGCTCAAAGACTCGATCCGGGAACAGGATCGGCGTATCTGGAAAATCCCTCCATCAGGAACTGCCAACATCCTAAACCACATCCCTCCCTTCCCCCATCCCTGGAACATCGCTAAATATAATCTTCTCTAATTCCCGTCGGAGACCTGCCCATTATTCCGGCCCGGATTCCGCGTTTTTGCGAATTATGACCGCTGGAATTTGGAGGGTGAGGGAAAAGAGGTACAACCGGGCCCGATTCAGGCTCCGGTGCAGGCAGGGAAATGCAGGGTTTTTCAGGAGGGGGATTCTCCCCCCTCACTGACAGGAGTCCCGGTCACGTACGCAACCGCCTGTCCCGAATCAAGCCGTTTCCCGTCGCGGCCGATCTCGACCAGCGAGTCCGGCGTGACCAGGAAGAACCGCCACGTCCCGTGCTTTGACCGGAGCCAGAGCTCGGCCGTGATGGCCGCGTCCCGGGCAATGATCCGGAGCTGGGCGATCTCTTCCTTGAAATCATCGGCAAGCTGCCGGGTGGTCGCGAGGATTGCCGGTGCGAACATGACCCGGGTGAACGTGACCGGGACCTTCGATATGATCGCGATGTCGAAGATCCTCTCCGGCCCGCTCAGTGCCATCTGGACGATGCCACGAGCCTTTGCGATCGGGATCGCTTCAGCAAGTGCCCGGTGGGGGCGGGGACCGCGGCTCATGGGGGTCGCCTCGTTTTTGTGCTTTGGTTCGTTGGTTTTTTCATGCTGTATTTACCTCATTTTCGTTTTTTTTTGAATGTCGCCGGGGCCCCTTTGACAGGTTGCGTGGATTCGGATAGTTAAAGGGGTTTTATCATAAACCGCTTTGAGCAGAAAATAGAGAGAATTGCGAGCGATACTGCCGAATCCGGGCATGTCGCCCGCGTTTTTTGAAGGAACAAAAATGTTCCTCCGGCGGGATTCTCCGTTTTCATTTTCCCGTAGACGTAAAATTATTTGGCACCAGCCCGCGTTTTTTGAAGGAACAAAAATGTTCGCTCCGGCGGAGTCTCGCGTTTTCTCTTCATGTAGATGTAAAATCGAACATTCAACAAAGAAATATCATTTATCGGATAAAAAAATTTTTGAACTGCAAACCATGTCCCCACTAAGTCCCTTTGTAAAATGGAAAGATGGAAAGACACCGATTTGGTGGAAGGGTTATACTGATATTAAACATGATAGATTCCGGAATAAAGAACGAGCGACGCTTAATTCTACATTAGAGGCACTTGGTGGACTGTTTTTACTATTTTTAAATCATAACGAAACGATGAACATCCTAATCGATAGAGATGTTGTCATCCGTGGTGGACATCCAAAACCATATAGTAAATCAATTTTATCTCAAGGGGAGCCAATTCAAGAATTATGCAACCAATTCTATGCAAAAACCTCATTATTTGGATATGTTTTCGAAGATAAATTCCGGCAACTTGACGATGAAGAAAGAAAACGCATCTTATCTCCCGCATATCCAGGCTACTAGTTTATTGAAAAAGTTTCGAGTGCTGGAGGTACGGCTAAAGGAGCGAGCGTAAAAAGGATTACTTGTTGTCGTGAAATGAATAAAATTTGGGAAATACTATTTTGTCCATTTCCAACCTTCCTGACGTAACCATTCCCCAAAAATTCAAATATTTTATATCATAGATTTTACAAAAATCCGGGATTTTTGTTACTTCATTCACATTGTTCAAGTTCTTTCTTTCTGAACTTTCATGTTCTTCAGTTACAAGAAAATATTCTTTTTCCACGTCAGAAAATGTTGTTTGTGAACTTTGTTCCAAATCTAACATTTGTACAATCAAACATGGATCAGCGTATGGTTTGTCAGTATCAGTATCAACAAAATGAGGATATATATCTTGGATTTGTGCTGTTTTGAATGCTTGAAATGGTGTTGGAGGTAAAATAAATTGATACTTTTTTTCCATTTCTAATAACCAAATTTTGATTCGGATCGTCTATCCAAAATCTTTGAATTTCTCTTTTTACTTCAAAATGAGTGATAAGTCGATTTTCTTTTATTAATTCGGTGATTTGATTCCAAATGAAAGGAAGGATATCCGGCGGAAGCTGCCCTAATAATATGAAAGATCCCGTGTCAACAACATAAACGCATGTTTTAGATTTTGTCATCTATTGATTCAGAGCTTCATGCAATTTTGGTAAATTTTTGGCTTGAATATCGAGATAATCCATGACGTCGTACTCGGATATTTTTCCCCGTTTCGAACTTTCCAAAATAAATTTTGAAAATCTCTTTCCTTTCTCGTTTATTGCACGTTTTTCGCCAGGAATTCCACCTTCCTGTTTTTCCTTCAATTCGTTTTTCTTTCTTTTCTCCTCTTTTTTTATTTCAAATTCGTTGACTAATCTTAAATATTCAAAGCGGTAATTTTCTTCGTCAATATATCGTAAATTTCCCAACCTGACTAAAGTCCCTAATTCGCTGATCTTATATTGTGAAGATATCTTTCGAACTAATTCAGGAATATATTCCCTCTCGATTTGTTGTTTAGGTTTTATTAGTGCAGTCATGGGTAGGATAAAAGATCCAGCAAATGAATCGCACCATCTCTCGATATTTCTTACCTCATGGGATCTAGAATTATAACTTTCCATGTTACACACTGCAGGTTTTCTCAATAAAATATGCGCATATTCATGAAATAACGAGAAAATTCTTCCTCTAACGGAGTCATGCAAACTCAGAACAATGATGAAAGGTTCGATATTAATAAGCGAGAAGCCTCTTGCATCTTCAATGGGGATGTCCATTTGAAAAACAAAAATATTTTTTGATTCAATCCAGTCTTTCCATTTCTTGAAGGCAATATATTCATTTTTCCATAACATCTGTTCTTCAACAGAAATCCCAGATTGATTCCTTTCAATAATTGCTGCATCTTCAGGAGAAATCTTTGAGATCTGATATTCGTTTTCTTTTTTAATTGAATAATCAGAGGATTTCATAAGATCAAAACTAATTTTCTGTAAACGCGTTGCTTTGCGGATTGCTAACGCGGTTTCCTTAGAATAATTTTTTGAAGAATTCTTTGATAATTTACGAAAATCCGCTAGGATACTCGGTTCAACTGGCGGTTTTGAGATAAAAAAAACTGATAATGGGCGCTTGATTGTCGATGCGAGTAATTCAACTTTATTTATAGGTAATTCGACGTCGTTTTTTCCCAATCTCATTTCAGAAATCGCTCTTTCGGAATAATTCAATTTTTCTGCAAGTTCCTTATCAGTCCAACCTGAAGTATTGACAAGCCATTCAAAGACGCCTCTCTTTATTTTTACGTTAAAGGAATTACCTATCATAATATCAAATTTTCAGGATTTTGTTCATTCAATTGTACAACGGTTAATTCATCAAGTTTTCTAATCGTATCATTATAAATATTCACAGGATTCGGCAATATATTAAAAAAAGGGAAAGGCAGAGCGAAAGTAATGACGAATTATCGTTTACTTTTCAAGTTGAGATATCCTCCTCTCC
>CAWFFE010000002.1:0-1587370 GCA_963815065.1 uncultured Methanoregulaceae archaeon
TCAAAAAAAAATTATGCTTCCCGGGCAGCACTATCGTACACCCTTGTCATGTACCGTGCCTGAAAGACACTTATGAGGGGAGCAAGGGTAAGTACGATGAGGACCACTGCTGCAACAATAAACCCGAGGATGGCAACGGTGCTGGCACCCAGCAGGTACAAGCTTATCCCCCCGATCAGGATTATACCAAAGATGATGATACATACCGGGACGGCAATAACAACGGCGATGAGAATCAATGCGATAAGGTAATTGATCCACCCGATCTTTTTAATTGTTTCAAGGATTGCACCAACGTTGAAGGCTTCGGAAAACCTCCCCGTGCGGGCAAAGCGGATGGCTGCAACCGGCATGATGATACCGATGATGATCTCGAGAGCGTAAAAGAGCCCCAGGAGTCCTGCGTTGGGAGACCAGTTCTCCATAGTGGCGGAATTTCCCTGGATGAGGGTAAGTATCAAACTCCCGTAGACAAATGCCCAGATGATCATCACGGGGATCGCATAGATAATTCCCACAACGATCAGCTTCAGGCCGTCAACGAACAGGGTGCCCCACTGGTCGACTTCCGGGGCCGGGTCTGCCCCCCGGTAGATCCGCATAAGATACCCGTTCAGGGGAATGCCCAGGCAGATGATCGCAAGGATCAGTTTCATCCAGCGATCCGCACTTCCAAAGATGCCCTCTTTTGTATAGTGAAAGGCATCTTTTAACACGTGAGAATAATCCATGGATTCACCACCGTACCAGTATGAGGTGAGTGACAGATAAGGATAGCGCTGAAAAAAATGATGGCAACGAGCGGGGAGAAAAAAACTGCCGGCTGAAACAAATCGGCCATATCCAGCCATTCGTTTTAAAAAAGTGGTCCTGAGAAAAAATCTGCCAAAAGTATTCATACTTACAATGTTTACAATGAGGGTATGTCAGCGGTAAAGCGGATACCGGTAACAGAACCGGTATGGAAGGACCTTGCTGAGATGCGTTCGGCAGGCCAGACCTATACGGATCTTCTTGCTGAGATGATCGAGGAACGGAAGAAGCGCCGGTTAGAGGAAGATGTCAGGAAGTGGACCAGCCGGAAGAAAAAGGATTTTGTTTCACTCTCGGAGATTAAGGATTGACATTTTCCCTTATCCTCTGGCATGAACTATCTGATGAGATCAATCGCCTGCCCGGTAAAGACACGCCGGATAATAAAAACTGCCCTGGAGCGGCTTGAAGAAGACCCGTTCCCGGGAAGCCAGGGAGATAAAGAGAAACTTGTCCTGAAAGGCGGGATAATCATCTACCGGCTTCACATCTCCCGAAGGTATACCGTTTTCTATGAAATCGATAAAGAGGAAAAGCTGGTGATTGTCCAGGAGATCCTGCCGATCGAACAGGCTCATAAAAAATATGGATACTATTGAGGTTATTTTCTCTTTTTTATCCGGTACTTCCTTGTAGTTCCATCCTGAAAAGCGGCCCTTCAACGCAAGTCCTTCAGCAACACCTGGGTCACCCCGGCATGAGCGGGATGAAATTTTTGCTATCGTTTCTGCTCTTACGAGAACAAAATCCCCACTCCTATTTCACCTTCCTGATCTTCCCTTCCTTAAAATCCACCGCGAAAATATACGACGCCTGGTTAAACCCCGCCTCAAGTTCCCTCTCGGGAATCGACTCAGCACCGATGAACTGGTGAGATTTCGTCCTCTCCTTTCCGATCGCATTGGCAATCCCGAAAAACTCCATCCCGTCGTGCTCGGCATCTTGTGTCTCACGCTGTTTCCATTGCTCCATAGCTTCTGCCAGAACGGAATGAACGAACTCCCGGTCATCAATAAATATCGGGAAATACCCTTCCCTGGTTCCTTTTTTGGTGACTAAAATCCCTTTTCTCATGGTTCTCATGGTATCGCTAAGGATTCATGTTCTGGAGGACAAAACCCTTGTGGACTGCTTCCACCTGAACGTGCCGGAGTTTCAGGTTGGGAACAGTACGTTATCCCGGGGGCAAGCCCATGCAGGCTGTGGGGAGAGGAGCCCCGTTGAGCGTCACACCATTTGGATACGCTGCCCGGGATCAGACCGTTTTCTTCCGGACTGCAGGGAACTGTCCGTTTTGGCACGATGCCAATTACTAAATACAACCGGGATACATGGGGTTCATGAATGAAAAAATGACAAAACCAACGTGGATGAGGATCGCTGCCGCCCTCCTTCTCGGGGGTATGATCGGAGGCATCCTCTTCCTCATCGCAGTTCTCATCATCGGTGCGCTCAACGATCTCATGGGGATGACCCTCCCCGTCGACCTGCGGATAGCAGAGAACCTGTGGAGTGCTGTTCTCCTGGTTATTTTCATTGGTTTCTCCATAGCGTTCATATGGTGGAAAGTGGAGACAACACCTCCATCAGAGCCGGAGACCACGGAGAACACCGTTCCCGACATACCGGATGAGCTGGTGAAAAAAATATAGCCTGCCAGGAGTGATTTTTTCAGGATGGGTGCCGCTGACTCCCCAAAAAAAAGAAAAAGCACCCGGGACTTCTTTTGGTCGATACCACACCGGATTCTCCTGACGTGCCTGGTCATGCCAGAGCACCGTGCGGGTAATGTGCGAGAGGTTCGGGGGACTGGGCAGTCAATACGATCCGTACTATTTTCAAAACCCCCAAAAACGGTGTTCCTTTCTCCATGAACGTGCCCTCTCCCCCTCTCAAGCCAAAGCCGTCACGGACACCGGTGTACTACTAATCCTCGCCGGTCCCGGATCCGGTAAAACAAGAGTAATTACAGAAAAGATTTTTCACCTCATCGATGATGGAGTAAAACCAGAGAACATCCTGGCCCTCACCTTCTCCGACAAAGCCGCTCACGAAATGCCCGGACGGCTGGAGAAGCAGTTAAACACATCCGACCTCACCATCAGCACCTTCCACGCATTCGCCCTCCCGGTGCTGCAGGACAACGTGCCCGGCCCGGGGCTCTCTTCTCGGCGGGGATCATCAGCCGGGCCAACCAGCTGGTGTGGGGCTGGTGCATATCGATGAGTTCGGTTTTGAGCATATCGGGATGGGAAGGCAGGAATCCACACCTCCCCATCCTCACTGATAACCGGCGAGAATACTCTCCGAACCGAAACCCGCGAACAGTCTGCGGATAAAAAATTCCGAGAACGCAATCCTCAGGAGAAGATACCGGTACAGCATCTCGAACCGCGACCGGGGCACAAACGCTTTTGCGGTCCGGACCGCTTCGTCCTGCTTTTTCCCGACATGCGGCTTCATGAAATTTTCATAGGCGGGAAAAGCCGCACGGTGGTTCCCCTGGTGTTTTTCCAGTTCCCGTGCAAGGACGTACACTCCTGCCATCGCCATGTGTGAACCCTGGCCGGCAAGCAGCGTTAAGCACCCGCACGCGTCGCCGAGGAGTGCTATCCGGTCCGTGTGCCACGAGGGCATGACGATCTGGGTTGCGGAGTCGAAGTAAAGGGGTTCATCGTCCCGTTTACCGAGAAGTTCTTCCACGATCCAGCCCATCCCGCGTGCCTGTTCCTTTACGAAAGGAA
This sequence comes from uncultured Methanoregulaceae archaeon, assembly GCA_963815065.1. Lineage (GTDB taxonomy): Archaea > Halobacteriota > Methanomicrobia > Methanomicrobiales > Methanospirillaceae > Methanoregula. The sequence continues at coordinate 3,558 of CAWFFE010000002.1, forward strand.
GACGTTCTTTTCGGGGAATGTGCCCGATGTCATCATGGCAGAAAGCATACCCGGCCTCCATCTGGTCCGGCCCGACAGGATAAGCCCAGCAGATCCTGCATGGTTCTTCGTACATCCTGACCGAGCGCCCGGTGTCATACGTCTCCCGGCCGAAGTGGAAAGCCGCGACATAATAACCGAGAAACCGGGCGAACTGCGATTCTTCCCCGAATGCCAGTTCACGGACACGCGAATGAACTCCGTCAGCCCCGAAGAGGAGCGCGAACCCGTCAGTGGTTCCGTTGCTGAACCGGACTTCGACTTCCGATCGACCTTCGTGGATCCATTCAATCTCCTCGCCGAACGTTATGGGAACCCCGGCCGCAGTTGCCCTGTCGAACAGGATGCGCTCGAGATCGGGGCGCCGGAGGTACGCATATTTTCCATCGACCGCCCTCCGGATCCGGTCGATGGGGACCGGGGAAAACGCGGAGATCCACGGCTGTCGATGTACGCGAGCGAATCGATGGGGCGGGGCAGCTTGCGGATATCATCGACAAGTCCCATGCGTTCTGCGACGTCCCAGCCGGTCCCGTAGAAGTCCATCATGTAGCCTTCGGGTCGCAGGACCGGGGACCGCTCTATGATGAGCGGGTCCCACCCGTTCTCCTTTAAGAGGATCCCGAGGGTCAGTCCTGCAATCCCGCATCCGGAGATGAGGACTTTTTTTTCATCCTGGTGAATGTCGTGCGTGTGTTGGTACATTTTCTCATTCCCTTTTTTCGAAGGCTCCGAAAATGGCGGGTGGGTGCCGGAGAATTTCTTTTAGTGAACCCGCTTCACAAGTCTGAGGGACGCAGAGTTCATGCAGTACCGCTTTTGGGTCGGTGCCGGGCCATCGCCGAAGACATGACCGGGGCGGGCACTGCATCGTGCGCAGAGTACCTCGACACGGTGCATCCCGAAAACTCCTGTCCTTGTTCGTTTTTACGTTCTCTTTTGCTACAGGTGCTGAGAAGCCTGGCCAGCCGGTCCCGGACCCGGACTTGTCCTTTGCATCAAAAAGATCGGTTCTGCAGCAGGCACACCGGTAAATACCGTCGTCATGAGTAGTGGGATATGCGCCGGTGAATGCGGGCTCGGTCCCCTTCCCCCGTGCAACCTCGAAGGTCCGGGAAGAAAGGATCGATCGCCATTCAGGCTTCGGTCTTTTCGACAGGTTCAACAAGTTCGACTTTCCCGGTCGCCCTTGAATAAAGGGGGATCTTTCCGGCCGTCATGGTTTTTCAATCTGATGAGCCATAAGAAGAGATTGAAGATAAACCTTCTGCTGGGTGCCATCAATCCTCATGCCGGTGACGCCTTAAAGCAGGAACCTATGATAAAACCTGATTTCCCTCCCCTTTCTTACCGGTTGATATCCCACAATAACCTGAATGGAAATGCAGACGCCCGGTCATGTTCACTCGTCCTCATTCCGTTCGCCTGCACTCGCTTTACATCACCTCACGGTTTTTCACGGTTGATTGGGCAGTGATGACGCACCCCTTTACTCGCGTCGACCATCGTCAACCACTCCAGCTTTGAAAAGCCGATCGCCCTTTTAAAATATCTTTAAATCCCGCCCGGGGCAACACAATCCGTATGGATTATCTTGAAATGATAAAGGGATTTGTGCTCTCTCCTGTGGAGACCTTCCGGAAAGTAAAGGATACCGGCTACGGCGATACGCTCGTGTATTTCCTGGCCCTTGTGGTCATTAACACCGTTCTTACCATACCGGTAATGCTGTTTACATCCCTATCAGGGGGAGCAGTTTTTGTCACCATGTTCCAGCGGCTCGGTTTCGGAACGCTGACGGCATTCGGGATCGTTATTATTGCGATCCTGATGATCATCGCTGCCCTGGTCCTTCTGTTCATCGGAGGAGCCTGGTTACATCTCTGGGTGTACCTGTTCGGCGGCAGGAAAGGCTACCGCGAGACCCTCAAGGCACTTGCATTCGGGGACACCCCTGCCCTCCTGCTGGGGTGGATCCCCCTGGTCGGGATTCTTGCCGGGATCTGGTCCCTCATCATTACTGTCCTGGGTATCCGCGAGCTCCAGGAGATCTCAACCAACCGGGCACTGGGAGCCGTCATCATTGCGGTGATTATCCCGCTGCTCATCGTGATCGTGCTGGCAGCGTTCCTCTTCATAGCATATACCGAGATTTCTCCCGTTCCGGTTGCAGGGATCTGATCCCCCCGTTCTTTTTTGAATGGCACTGCCGGGTAACAACGGGTCGTTACTCCAGGGCCCAAAAAAATAGTTTCTCTTTTACCTGATGCTTTCAAGCTTCTCTTCGAGGAGGTCGAGTCCCTTTTTGACATCTTCAAGGTTCCTGCCACCGGTGAGAATGATCTTTCCTGAAGAGAAGATGAGAACGACGATCCTGGGGTCTTTGATCCGGTATACCAGCCCGGGGAACTGTTCGGGTTCGTACTCGATATTTTCTACATTGAGCGTTACGGCTACCCGGTTGAGATTGATGTATGTTCCGAGATCGTAGGAACAGACCATGTTGGTGATCGCGACGCTGGGCTTTTTGAGGGTCTCGACACCTGCCTCTTTCAACGATTTCATGATGACCGCAAGGCCGTCGGTAAGCGCCTGGTGGGTACGTATGCCGGTGAGCACTATCTTGCCCGAAGAAAAGATCAGGGATGCAATCTTGGGGTCACTGATACGATATACTGCACCGGGGAACCGTTTCTTATTGAGTTCGCAGTTTTCGACCTTATTGGAAAACGCAACAAGATCAATGGAACCGGCGACGCTGCCGGATGCAACGATATTCTCAATCTTCAGGGATTCATATTTTTTACCAGCCATCTTCTTTTCTAATGAATTTCTTCGAACCATAAGTCTACCGGGTAACCTTTATTGCATACCCCGTTTTGCAGCGTGCCGGAGGTCCTGTCCGGGAGAGGGACATCCACCGTTTTGTCCGCTTTCAGCAGCACCGGACGGGTGCTTAGGGTGAAAGGGATCGGGAAATCAGGACCAGGGCGTCATGTTCTCCGGTGAAGTTTTTCGAAATGCACCTGCAACGCAGTGTGGAAAAACGCCCCAGCCACGATTGAACGATACCGGAATCAGGCCTTGCTCCGGGTCGAAACCTATTCCGTCCGGTTCTCTTTCGGCTGATGGTACTCCACCAGGCTCCTCACTTCATCCTGCACCTTCTGTTTATCCCTGGAGCCGGTGAAAAGGATCCGGACATTATCAATGTCGTCTTTCAGGTATGCTGCTTCAGGATAGAGAATGAGTACAATCTGTCCGTCCGGCCCGAAATGAAGCTCCTCGCTCTCCCCTTTCATATATCGTTCCCGCTGCTCCTTTGACGGTGCAGCATACTTATTTTCGTACCTGAAGACTCCCATAACATACCCTCGTGGTTAATGATCTTTTGCCGGGTGAAGGTAAACCTGTTGAGGTTGACCCTGCCGGGATTGCTGCTCCCGTCCTTGTATTCACGCACTCTCCAGCCTCCGCACTCCCCCACCGTACCTTTTTCCCCCTCCACCACCAAACAGAAAATAACTCATGACCCTCTCCCCGTCCCAGATCAACGCCGTAACCTGCACCGGCATCCAGTTAATCCTGGCCGGCCCCGGTTCCGGTAAAACCCTGGTGATCACCGAAAAGATCCTTCACCTCATCCGGCAGGGAGTAAAACCGGAACACATCCTTGCCCTCACCTTCTCCGACAAAGCCGCCCAGGAGATGCGGGAAAGAATCGAGCAGAAAACAAACGGAGCAGACCTCACCATCAGCACCTTCCACGCATTTGCCCTCTCGGTGCTGCAGGACAATGTGCTCGACTCCGGGCTCTCGTTCTCGGCGGGGATCATCAGCCGGGCAAACCAGCTGGTGTGGGGCCTTGAGAATATCGACGGGTTCGGGTTTGAGCATATCGAGGTGGGGAATAATGCGGTCGGGGTGATTGAATCGATCATCGATGGCATCAGTGCGTTCCGCGACGAGCTGATCAGCCCCGGGGAGCTGGAGGCATACCTGGCACAGAAAAATGGGGAGAAGGCCGGCGATGACGAACAGGAATACCTCGCGAAACTTGCCGACCTGCTCAGCGTCTACCAGGCCTACGAGAAGTACAAGCGGGCGGAAAACCTGCTCGACTACGATGACATGATCCACGAGGCGGTCAGGCTCTTTGACAAGAAACCTCACATCCTCCGCAGGTACCGCCAGCGGTTCACCCATATCCTGGTCGACGAGTTCCAGGACACCAACTATGCCCAGCTCCAGCTGATCAAGCAGCTGGCAGGAGACCAGCTCTGCGTGGTGGGTGACGATGACCAGACCATCTACCGCTTCAGGGGGGCCTACCTCACCAACATGCTGGACTTTAAGGAGTTCTATACCTCCTGCTCCGGGCACCTGCTGGACCAGAACTACCGCAGCACCCGGACCATCCTTGACCTGGCACTCACGCTGATGCAGCACGCCCCGAACCGGCAGGAGAAACGGCTGATCACGCAGAACCCGGAGGGTGAACCGGTCACGGTCGCCGAATGCCAGAATGAACAGGCCGAGGCGATGTACGTGGTCGGGGAGGTCCGGCGGCTTGCCGGGACCCCGTTTTACTCACGGGCCGGGGGCAGGACACGACCGCTCACGTACAGCGATTTCGCGATCATCTGCCGCCGGAGAATGGAAGGGGCGAAGTTCTACAGGGCGCTCAGGAAGAACGGGATACCGGCCGAGTTTGTCGGGGAGGTGGACTTCTTTTCCACGCCCATCATCCGTGATATCCTCGCGTATCTCCGGGCTGTGGAGAACCCGCTCATGGCAGGGATTCCCTTAAACCGGATCGAGAAGATCAACGGCATCCCCGAGACCGTCGTCCAGAAGATCAATGCGGCGGCCCGGTCGATGGCCTGGGGGCAGGAGGGGAATGACTGCGTGTACGAGGCGATGCAGGGAGCCGATACGTTTATTCCCGACATCGCCTACCTGGTCCAGGACATCGTCCGGACCCTCGACCATCTCATCGAAAAGAAGGACCGGGTCACCCTGGGGGAGTTCATCCATGACCTCCTGCGGAATGCCACCGGCCTCTACCAGCGGGCACTCGCCGGGGAGAGCGGGCAGGACCTGCTGCTCCTCAACACGTTTGTGCAGATCACCACGGACTATGAAGCGATCACCCGGGACGGTACGCTTGCCGGGTTCATCCGGTACCTGGACCTGTTATCCGGCATTGCCGTGGAGGTCGGTGAGCGGGAGGGAAAGGACGCGGTGAGGGTACTCACGGTGCACAAGAGCAAGGGCAGGGAGTACCCGGTTGTCTTTGTCGCTGACCTGGTCAAAGACAAGTTCCCCCTGCGGTACCAGGCAAAACCGTTCTTCGTCCCCAATGACCTGGCAAAAGGTCTGAAGACCGGCGATGATGAAAAGGCTCTCTTCTTACAGGAAGAACGCCGGCTCCTCTACGTGGCCATGACCCGGGCACAGGAGAAACTCTATCTTACGGTTGCGAAGCGCTATGGTGAACGGAAGACCGATGCCCTCCCCTCGCAGTTCCTGTTCGAACTCGGGTATCCCGACAGCCCGCTTATTAAGAGGACCACGGTCAGCCTCGCACCGGAAGCAGCGCCGGACCTGCCGGATAACCCGGTGGATCTCCTCAAACAGGAGATCCGGGACCAGGCCATAAATGCCATAGAACAGATGCACCTGGCCACCGCCATCCAGCGGATCGTGGAGCTGGAGAAGATCCGGCTCATGGAAGCAGGAAAGACACCGGATACGTTCGATCCCGCTGCATTCTTTTCTGTCCCGGCAGGCGACGAAGCACTGGTCGCCGCATTCGAGCAGAAAGCGGTACCGCTCGTGGGGCCGGACCACCATTTCTCCGCATCGGCCATCAGGAAATACGAGGACTGCCCGCTCGGTTACAAGTTCCAGTACGTGCTGCAGGTACCTTCCCTGCAGAAGACCTTCTTCTCCATGGGTACCGCGGTCCATACCGTGATCGAACACCTCTCGAAGGCCCAGCTTGAAGGGTACCTCCCGACAAAAGAGCGGGCACTCGAACTCCTGGACTCCTGCTGGTCCCCGCAGGCCTACTCCTCCCGGACGCATGAACTCGAGGACCGGGCCAGGGCCGAAGCGATGCTGGATACCTACCTGGTCTGGCAGGCGGCAAACCGGAATACGATCGCCGGCACGGAAAAGAAGTTCCAGTTTTCGCTCAACGGCAGGAAGGTGAAGGGGTACATCGACCGCATTGAACGGACGCCGGGCGGGGAGTACGTGATCGTTGATTTCAAGACCGGATCGAAGCCGTCGTCACTCACGAAAACTGCTGTTCCCAGTGACATCCAGCTCAACCTCTACTGCCTGGCGGTCAAAGAGATGTTCGGGAAACTCCCTCAAAGCGGGCATCCTTCTATTACATCAAGGAGAACAAGATGGTCGATTATTTCCCGACCGAAGAGACGGTGGGGGCATTTGCCGAGAACGCCAAATCAATTATCTCCGCAGTCTGTGCAGAAAGGTTCGATCCCACGCCGGCATACCAGACCTGCAGGTTCTGTGATTATGCGGATTTATGCGAGAAGAAGGAGGTGGGTGGGGAATAGTAAGACTAATTTTCTTTTTGTGAAAATTTTATTAAGTTTTTGAGCCCGTTTTCAACGGCACCCAAACCACCTTCGCAAAAAAATAATTCCAAAAACAGACTTCCATTGAGGAACCTTTTGTTTCATCATTTTCTGGGGAGAGATTTGCAATAATGGGTGAATCACTCAGCTTCAATGAATCCCGGAATCGGGACAATGGCTCATTTTGAACGAGTTTGTTTCTCTCATCATGCAGGAATTTGCTCAGGGGGATTTTTTGTGTTTCATGCAAAGACCAGGTACTGGCCATGACGCCAGTTTCCAAAACAGCATCACCGATATATGCCAGCGTCTGTCTGTCTCCAGAAACCTCTGTCATTTCCCTCAGATCCTGGGGACTCAATAAATTTATCCCGCCAGATATAACCGGATTATTCTGCGCCTCATTGAAGACCATAGCGATCTCCTTGTACAGAAAGACGAAGAAGAACATAACTGTGGAGCACAACACTGAAATATAATGGATTGAGAGAAATTTCAACGACAACCAACATGCTGAAAGAAGGCCCGGCCATCCCCACAAAGAAGCTGTTCGCACTGACTATCGGGGGAGGTTTGGTATTCTGGGCAGCGAGTATCGCAACGTCCCTGCTCCCCATCGCTGCGGAGTACCGGGCTGCCTGGTCAGACTGGAGCGTTCAGACGGTCTGGGTTGGCTCTCTGCCTATGGGTATGATCATCGGATTCTGTGTCAGCTGGTTCCTGCTTCGTTATTTTGATGAGATTCCATCAAAGAACCCGATAATAAAATCCGGGATACTCGCCTCAATCGCCCTGGTCATTGCCGTAGTCCTGATCGATATTCCCCAGAGTTTTTTTGGGGGGAGTAATTCTCCGGCCGCGTTGTATTACTTCTTCATCGGCGTACTGTTTAATGCAGCACGATTTCTCCTTCTTGGAATAGTTATTGGCTGTTTATATACTGAACACGGGCGTTCCCAGGCCAGTGGAGACTGAAATGAAATCAATAAGACCGCACATAATGACAATAAAAAAGAAACGGTGAAAAAATGGAAACGAATGGAAATGAGCAGGTGGATTCACCACCAGTAAAATCCCTCGTGATTGTGTTCTCGTACCATCACGGAACACGGAAAAGATCGCTCACGCTGTCGCCAGTACGCTGGGCGCACCGGTAAAAACTCCCCGACAGGTCACTCCTGATGAAATCCGGGCGTACCGACCTGATCGGCTTCGGCTCGGGGATCTACAGCGCAACATTCGACCCCCCGTCCTTGACCTTGCCGACCGGCTGCCGGACGCTGAGGGAAAGAAGGCCTTCCTCTTCTCGACCTGCGGGGCACCGGCATTTGTTGCGGACAGGAAATTTGTCGAAAGCAACCATGCGCAGATCCGGGAAAAACTGAAGGCGAAGGGGTACGAGATCATCGGGGAATTCGGGTGTGCAGGGTGGAACACGAACAGTTTTCTCCGGTTATCCGGGGGGCTGAACAAGGGCAGACCCGATGCGCAGGACCTCAGGGATGCGGAGGAGTTTGCCCGGGGGGTAAAGGGGAAGGCCACGGGGCACATACGTGATTACCAGTCCTGAAAAGAATAACAATTCCAACAAATGAGGAAGGATTCCGGATGGCAGCCATATATCGCAGAGGGCTGGTAAAAATCGCCACCGGAGTGTTTTGCAGGGGCCATCATTGACTTCATCACTAATGCACGTGTTGTATTCCTTTTCGTGAGGTGTATGATGAAAGAAAAAATACAAAACTGCTCGGTGAAACGGAAGGCATAGCCACGGCATTACTCGCCGCTATTACAGGCACGGTTGTGTACACTATCGTATACTATCTGCTGCCGGACAACCTGCTGATCGCTGCAATCATCGCAGGAATTGTATGGCTGCTGGCATTGCAGAAACTGTACACCATCGGCTGGCTCAAATCCCTGCTGATTGCTGTCATCGTCTGGATTGTGACGACCATTGTCGGGTGGTTCCTGCCGACGCTCACCGGTCCGCTGTGAAAAGAGTACAACCCTTTTTCTGGATTTTTTAAAGATCCTTTTCCGAAAATTTGAAGCGCTCCCTTGCGCCATCCCTGCCCCGCCGTTGGGGTCGGGGGCGCATACGATTCCCCTGTATTACCGGGCGATCCTGATCCGGGTAGATACAGCATTATCGCGACCGGGACGGCCCGGCGGCGGGGCGAAGCCCTTGAGCGTTATCAGGAAGGAGGTTTTCTCCAGAACCCATTTTCTGAATTTTTATAAACCGGTACAATTCAGGGAGATCCTGTCCCCCCTCATGACACCACAAAAAATTACATGAGCTCCGGGTTATTTTCCCAGCACTTTTTTCAATATACCACCAATACCGCCACTGCTCTCCTGGGTCCCCATCACCTCTTGTGCCAGACCAGCTGCATCAGGTGATGCCTGGAGGGCGATCTTTGACTGGTCTCCAAGAAGACTGGTGAGGCTTTTTGTGTCCATCTTCTGCTGGACAAACATCCTGCCGACATAACCCATGACCATGGGGGCCGCTATTTCCAGCACCTTACCGACTGCCGCAGGAGGAAGCCCCGTTTTTTGCGAGATGACATTCTGGATGGTACCCATCTGGCTTCCGAACAATGTGTTCACCATGCCTGAGCCCCCGGCAGCTGCCGGGTTAGCCACGAGACCGCCAAGGTTGTCCATCGGATTGCTGCTCCCTGCCTGTCCCAGCATCTTTGTCAGCACCTCAGCTCCACCGGGTTTTGAGGCCGTGGTTGCCATGGAACCCATAATCATGGGTAAACCCATGCCAAGGGCAGACTGGACTGCCTTCCCGTCTCCACCGACTGACTTGCTGATCATGGAGAGGTTATCTCCTGTCACTACCTGTTTCATGAGATCTGCTACAATATCCATAGTGCACTACAATCTCCTGAACCTGGCTTAAAGTTTTGGCTGAGGGACCGGTATGAACACCCAAAATACAGGCAGCAATTATAGATATTCCTGAGAAAAGATACATCCTCATACAATTTTCAGAGAATTATATATAGTACCTTTTCCTAAAGGTGGCCTGATCATTATGGCAACATTAGAGAATTCAACAACTGCAGCCTCACAGTCCGTTGGCTCAATCAGCGATGCCCTGATGCAGATGGTCTATTCTGTCATTGCGTACATCCCCTATATTATCGCCGCGATCATCATCCTGATCATCGGGTGGATAGTCGGGCGACTTTTGGGAAAAGTCATCTCGGGAATCCTGGACAAAGTCGGGGTTGACGATGCACTCCTCAAGACATCTGTGGGAAAGGCGATCGAACAGTCCGGAACCAGTGTCGTGACGTTCTTTGACCTGATAGTCAGGTGGTTTGTCTACCTGATCGCAATTGTCGCGGCAGCGAATGTTCTCCGGCTGGAGTTCCTCACCACCCTCTTCCAGAACATTGTGATCTATCTGCCCCACATTGCGATGTTCCTCATTATCCTGATTGCCGGATTTATCCTGGTTGATTACTTCGCAGATTTGCTTGCAGCATGGGGGAAAACCCAGAATATTGAGTTTCTGGGTACGATCATCATGCTCCTGCGGGTCTTCTTCTATTTCGTTATTCTCATCCTCGCACTATCCCAGCTGCTTATCGACCTCACCATCATCTACACCTTCATAACACCGATAGCATGGGGAGTGGGGATCGGACTTGGGGCCGGGATTGCCATCTTCCTCTGGTATGGCCTGAAAGACCGGGCTCCCGGGATCATGAACGACATGCTGAAAAAGATCGAAAAGTAATTACTCCCTTTTTTTGAAATCTGGTGGATGAACGCGACTTCCCTTTGCCGAGTTCCATCAGGGTTCTGGTGAATGATCAGGCACCAGAAATTCTGCCAGGAAAAATCCGGGCATGTAACCGTTCAGACTCAAAGGCAACCAACGGGGGGGATCATCACCGTGAGCAAAAGGTAATAGTTCAGGGGCATCCTGGATTCGTGGGACTGAACGTTTGAAGAAGAATGATCCAACCGCACGTGTCGTCGGGGTTAAGGGGTGTTGACCAGTCTTCATAGCGACAGGAATTGACCGTACCCCTGATTTTTACGTTCCCTTATCCTTTATTTCCACGCTGATGTTACCCGGGTCCGGAGGTTCAGACCGAATGCTTCAGCAGATGCCCTTTTCTTTTCCCGAACCCCTCCGTCGTAATCCCATTCTCCGTCGATAATTCCCGCCAATACTGCCTTCCGTTTGCCAATCCAGTCCCATAAAAAATTTATTCAGCACATCGTTAAAAGCCACTTGCTGGTCGTCCGGGAGCAAATCCGGACATAGCTCGCCCCCAGTGCCAATATTTCCCGTAAAGGGAAATCTCACCCGGCTTTGGGGGTATAATAAAATCGTCCGTTTGGCAAAATAAGCCCGGTTTAAGGATATTGAAAATTGGGGCACGGCCTGGACTCCTTTTACCCTGATCGGAGCCCGAAACAAGCCCGGAATGACAGCAGGTATTTTGTCCTATCCGGGATGTCTGCGTTTATCCTGTCTGCCCTGGTCCGAAAAACGGGAGGGTTTATTGTGTTCCGGTGATTAAGCGGATCTGTGAGGGGAAGAGGGGGGGAGAGGGATATAACCATGAAACCAATTTGGTGTCGCGATTTGAAATACCACCGGACATCAGAATTCTCCATAAGGAGATTGAGGCAATACGTTCCTGAACCTCCTGCCAGATGCGAACTTTCCGGGTCTTGATGGCTTCTATCTCGTGGCATCCCACACGTGATAGATCCGGAGGCAGTACAGGATGCTGATCAGTATCACCACTCCGCAGGTAGCAAAGAGCAAAGGAAGAGTTGTCGCTAATTTATCTGGCGTCGCCACATCTTTCTGTACCAGAAAATAGGAAATTATTGCGAAAATGAGCGTAATAATGCAAACTCTTACCGTGAGTTCCGCGGATATGTTGAGCCTGAACATAAACGGGTAGTTGCAGTTACAGAATAATGAATATGCCGCTTATCTTCGTCTTTTTTTTGAATTCAGGATCCCGGATAAAGCCGATCTCTTCGACCTTCCTTGCTGAAAATATTTCCCTGGAGATCAGGTACCTGCCCGGTTGACATCGTCCCGGCCCGGGCAGGAAAAACGGAGGATTATGTGTTCCCTGAGTCTGCAGATTCATGCGGAAAAAGGAAGAACGGGAGTAAAATATTTCTTTCAGAGAACCGGTGTGCCTGCCCCTTATGTCTGCAGTACACTTTTTCCCTTTTCGAATTCCTCTGATGATATCTCCCCTCGTGCAAACCTCTCCTTCAGGATATCGAGGGGGAGCTTTCCTGTTCCTTTCGGCTGAAGGAGCTCACGGATGATCAGATAGAGCACCGCGGCGAAATACCCGAATACGGGAACAATTGCAAGAATGGTCCAGAGGGGAGCGGCCATCTTCTGGTCCTGTGCGTCCCGGAAGATGAGATACCCGATGATCAGCTGTACTATCCAGATCCCGAGCATCAGGACCAGCCCAAAGAACGGGTGTTGGTTGTACATGAACGGTTGTGCACGTACCAGAAATGGTGACATAGTACCCTGAACGGTGTCCTCCCTCAAATACCTGTATCTGGTGACAGTGAAGGGGATTACTGCACCTTCCCCGCTGCCCTCCATCAGGAAATAACCGTCGTCCTTTTTTCCCCTCATCGTTTACCATCGTCACCTGAACCGGTATGCAACTCATATCAGCCCGACCCGGATCCTCCCGTAGAGACCTCAACCTTTCCGATCCGGGTACCTTCAGCACAAGACACTTAATCCAATACTGCCAAAGCAGGCATAGGAACGAGCTCCCATGAAAACGTTTTCTGGTTATTCATGCATCGGTATAGCGGTCCTTACCCTTGTTGCATTATCTGTGCTGTTCTCCGGGTGTACTTTTTCCCGGCAGGTCACACCGGCACCGGTCAGTACTACTACTTCTACTACAGTCAGTACGCCTTCTCAGGTTGTCACAAATGTGACCGCATCCCTTCCTTACGGGGTAAGCATTACCGTCCCCGCTGACTGGACGAGACAGGATGTCCTTGCGAGCGGCCTAAGGGACTATGGAAGGACAACGGTAAATATCGCCAATTTCTATTCTCCCGTTGCCATCCCGGGTGACCCGGCATCCTACACCGTCCTGAGCGTCGATGTCGATCAGAACCCCGGGGCGGACTTCGAGAAGTACTTCAACAACGCGACCCTTGCCGTTGATAAAACGTATGGCGTCCCGATCCAGATAGAGGCCCACAGCTACACCATTACGATATCCGGTACAAATCCTACGAGCTGGACTTCCAGACCGCAGGGGTAAAAGGGACCTACATCTTTACCTCTACAGAAAATGGCATGTACATTTTCGCCTTCAGGGTCCCGAACGAACCCCCGGCAGTCCAGGCATTCCAGGCAGCGATCGTTCCCGTTTACAAATCGATCACGGATCAATCCCCCGGCCGTTGAGGTCACCCCCCACCGGTAACGAATCCCTTTTTTGCAGCATAAAAAATGTACGTATACTGCCGTTCGGCCGTGCGTCTGGTTCGCATCATCCGGCCCGAAACCCGGTTCATACTGCAGGGGCGTTATCACGGTTAAGGTAAATTCTCAACTTTACGTCAGTCCCCCATGCTCCGTCGATACATCCCCACCCGTTTGAGATCCGGTTCCCGAATCCAGCTCCGGGATCGCTTTTATTCAGAATATCAGTAAATATGTCTGGAAATCAGCCGGCAGCATATCCGGACCCTCCGGTAAACAGGAATTCAACGGAGCTCTGGGAATACTATAAAATCGCCCGCCTGGAAAAATATGCCCGTTTCAGGGACTTTGCAAAAAGGGGACGCGGCTCCGTTTATACAAATCGTAGCCAGCGGCGAGCCCGATTGACTCCAGCTGTTATTGGTTCTTATACAGGTTCACTGCCAGGACACCGGCATACTTGTCCAGGGATTCGTTCCACCCGGCTCTCGTTCCATCGCTTAACTCACCCGGAGGAATACCGGTGTGCCTCAGGGTGAGCTTTGTCCTGGTTGCCTGGACTTCAAAGGTGACGGTGACGAGCAGTTCCGCGGGAAAATCCTTATTCATGCCATAGTATGTTGCCGGGACCACGTTGCCCTTTTCATCGGCAAAACTGTCCGTGCTGACGATTCGCTCCGGTTTAACAACTTCCCGGTACACCCCGGTACTCCAGATATCACGGCCTTCCGGGGATCGCATGCAATAGAGGTATTTTCCGCCCACCCGCAGGTCGATTGCGACGGATGGCGATGTATAGTTTTTCGGCCCCCACCATTCCTTGACGAGTTCAGGTTCGGTCCATGCCCTCCAGGCAAGCTCCCGGGGTGCATCGAAGAAGCGGGTGATGACGATCTCATCTTCGCAGGTCTTTGTTGCAAAACTGCATCCGGTAACCAGCGATTCAATTTTGTGGCTGGCTGTGTTCACCTGGTAGATCCGGGGGTTATTCAGGAGATCAAATGCATTGATCCTCTGGTCAACGAGATCTTCAAACGAGAAGAAATCATTGAGATCTTTTCCCTGGTCGGTCCAGAATACCTGGATCCCGTTCTGGAATTTTTTACTGCTGGTAATCTGCTGCATGCTCGTCCTCAGGTTTCAGTACGTATTTGCAGTCCTGCCTTATTCGGGAAATTTTATAAAATATCTCCTTCGAATCAGATTTTGAATCAGATTTTGAGACTCTGTTAGTATCGTATGACACGTTATCCACGTTCGCCAACGCACAATTCTGAAAAAAAACTTTCAGACCTTCCGGCATCCGGTCTCAGGTTTCGGGGGAGCCAAAGCGGCGTGGGGGGCGGAGCCCCGTCGGGCGTAAAATCTCCTCCACCGCGACCTTTCCCTCTGCCCGTAACATCTCGAGTTGTTGTGCGGTTGAATTCCGGTTATGCCTGATCTTCCTTGAGATACCAGTGACGGTCAATCCCCGCTGACTGACCTTGAGAGCCTTCAGGATTGCCGGACACATCTCCTGCTCTTCTGCCATAACCGTGTATAATTAAATGGCCCGGCATAAACCTTGTGTCTGATCGATCACCGGCCGGTATGCCTGAGTGGTGTATTTGATACTTACGGGCGGAAAATATGATGTGCAGTCAATGACCGAACGTGATAGCCGGAGAATGCAAAACCCCATGAAAAACATCGTCCTTATCGGCATGCCCGGTGCAGGAAAGAGCAGCATGGGTGTTATCCTCGCAAAAATTCTGGGACGGAATTTTATCGATACCGATATCGTGGCACAGGAACAGACCGGAAGGTTCCTTCAGGAGATTATTGATGAGGAGGGGACCGGTGCTTTCCTGAGAACCGAGGAAAAAACGATCGTGTCGCTGCAAAGTCACCATGCGGTTATAGCCACGGGAGGCAGTGTTGTCCTCAGTGAGAAAGCAATGGAATACCTCAAAAAAGACAGCATTGTCATATACCTGAAGATCTCCTGCGAGGAAATGACCCGAAGACTCAATAATATCACGACACGGGGGATTGTCCTGGCTGCGGACCAGAGCCTTCGCGATATGTACAGCCAGAGGGTCCCGTTGTATGAAAAGTATGCCGATATAACGATCGATTGTTCGGACGACGATTTTGAGCATTGTATCAGAAACGTCCTTGACAAACTCCCTTCATTCCGGGTATAGTGTCTGTCCCGGCCCCGGCACAAATACCATCGGGTCGTCCACAAAACATCCCGCAGGAAGACCATGAAACGACCTGCAGTTTTCTTTTTTTCTCTCGTATCCCCGTTCCAGCTGCGTGATATGTAGCTGCCGCGATGAGATTGTTTTTAAGGACTTTCCTGCATAGTTGTACCTGAATGAAACGGCTGTCCGGCAGGATATTTCTCCTGGTCCTGGTAATTCTTGTTATCAGTCTGCCAGCCCAGGCTGCCCATACCGGTCAATCCGGATCTTCGTCACCGGTGATTGATCGGAATGCCCGGGGCAATGTCTCTGACGGATTACCTGATACGAATTCCCCACGATCCGAAGGGAGTCTGTATACTACCGGTGCTGCAGGCAGTGCATCCCCGCCGTTGCCAGTTCAGGCAGTTCCTGGAGCAATGAACGCCGGGGGAATGCAGGATAGCCCGCGTACAACCGGCACAGAGACACAGGCCGGGCCGGTAAACGCCAATACCGGTTCTTCCCCCCTGCCGGATACTCCGGCAGGCTCTCCTGGTCGATCAGGTCCCGGCACCGCAGCTCGCGCTGATACGGCAGGAGGCACGGGATCTCCCCCGGGAACCGGAGGGGAAAATGCAGCCCGGACACCGGATGCACAGGGACCATCCCGGGACCCGGGAAGAACTACAGGAATGACATCGCCATGGGGGGCGGTTGTCGCAGGATCGGCATCCGTAAGCGGGAACAGTCATATCCCCGTGCCAGAAGCCGGCCGGGGACCGTCGCCGCAGCGACAGCAGCAGGGGCCCCCGGAACAATCCGGGAATTATCCCTGCGGTCCGGCACAGGCAACCCCAATCCCTCCGGCGTCAGGCCAGACACGCGACGAGTCAAAAGAGGAGACAGCCCAGCGGCAACGTTCCAAACGGACCGGGTTCCTGTCCTGCATACCCGGACCGACAGCAGCCGACCCGGCATCTTCCCCCTTCTCTCTGCCGTCGCTCTTTCCCCTCAACATGCTGTTAATCGGTGGATTCCGCAGGATTTCGAAGAAGAATGTACTGGAGCATGAGGCCCGGCACGGTATTTACCAGGCAATAACCGCAGCGCCGGGAATCGATGTGAAGACCCTTACCGGCATGACCGGTATCAACGAGAATACCCTGCGGTATCACCTTGACCGGCTCGCGGCGACCGGAAAGATCTGCTGCTTTGCCCGCCCGGGTGTCATCCGGTACTTCCAGAACCAGGGAGCATACAGCCCGTTCGAGCATGGGGTGTTTCACTATCTCTGGACCGATACCCCCCGGGCGATCCTCTGGATGCTCCACCAGCACCCGGGGCTGACCCGCCAGCATATCGCCGATGCCCTTATGATAGCCGGCCCTTCGGTCACCCGCCAGATGGACAACCTGATAGAAGACAGGATAGTGGAGAACCGGTCCCCCGGCAGGTCAAACCACTATTACCTGACCGCAGATGCAGCCCGGACGATCGATTCCGTGATGAGCCGGGCGCCGGTTATGATGCACAATGAAGGAGGAGCAGGGGCGGTTTCAGCTCACGCCGGGTGAGCCTCCTCCTTTATCTGCTCCTCTCCATGGGTTACTACGGCTGAAGCAGGGCCGGTTTTCAGCTCACCCCGGATGAGCATTCCCTCCTTTTTTTTGATTTTCACGTGGTTAAAATTCCTGATGGAAACCGGAGAAGGGTTGTACGATCTCAGCAGGTATCATGTGCGGCCGGATGATTCGTGACATCCTTCCGACTTCCGGATCGTCTTTCATCACACGGGTCAGGTGGACATGTAGCTTATTGTCCGGGAAAAGGTTTGATAAGCCCTGCCCATGGTTTGATGGAAACGGGTGAACCGGGACCTGTCGTCCCCCACCCGCCAGGATTGAGAACTATGTTCAGGAAGATAGCACTGTGTGCCATGCTTGTTCTTATCCTTGCGCCGGTGGCCGTCATGGCAGCCGGCCAGCAGGGTCAGGCACAGGGCATGGGCAATGAGGCAGGCAACTGCCCTAATGTACAGCAACAGACCGCCGCCGCCTCTGCGGCCCAGGAAAAATATCAGAACGGACAGGATCAAGCCGGCCAGGGCGCATCCCGGAATGGCGATATGCTGATGGTCCAGACCCGTTCCCAGGACCAGACCTGCAACCAGAACCAGACCTGTGATAAGGATCAGGATATGGTGCGGAACATGACCCGGGACCAGGTCCGGCTGAACGCGGATGCCGGTGCTGCCGGTGAACAGGGACCAGGATCAAACGGCAATGCCCGGATGCTCCAGGCAGGTTCCTGCGACCAGAACTGCGATCAGGACCAGGACATGATGCGGAATATGACCCGTGACCAGGTCCGGCTGAACACCGATGCCGTCCAACAGCAGAATGGAGAACCGGTGCAGAACCAGTCCGGTCCCGCACGGGGAAATGGTCAGAATATCCTGACCGGTTTTGCTGAACAGCTGGGTCTCCAGTTCCGGAATATGGGGGGAATCGTTCAGGCGCTCCTGCACAACGGGAGCTGAAACTGAACGGGCATGAGATGGAGCGCCTGGCTTATGATGCAGAATGTTCATGGGCCGGGCAGGTACACTCTCCCAAACTTCCCTCTTTTTTTCCCTGCTCTTCACGGGTGATTGCTTGCTGCCGTACTACCAGATTACTGGCACAGCACAATGATCGATACCGAACATCACGATGCAGCGAATACCCTTCGCATATTGAACGGGCTGTCATCTCAGATCGTTTTGCCACCGTATGCCCAAGGAAACGTCTTTTATCGGGAGCGATTTCTTTGATCGATTCCCCGCATGCATGTGCTCCGGAATGCCATGCCTGAGGCAGAGTTCATCCTATGGGGTGCCCGGGACTCTGTGAGTTCCCGCATCCACGTGACCAGCGAGAGTGTTGACCTCAATGAACCGGAGCGTTTCATTGTGGCGCACAGCCTGTTCCTTCATCTCCCGGGAGAGGTGAGATTGGATGGTTTCAGGGTCGACCTGTACGAAAAAGAATGCAAAATCCTGATGCCGGTAAATCGTTCCAGTTCCTTTTTGTAATCCGGAAAACGGGCAGAAAAGTATACCCTTTTTTTGATTTCTGCAAGAGCAGAAAAAACCGGATCCGGAAGATTCATCGATCCCCGGGACAGGTCCCTGCAGAAGAGGCGTATGAATTGGGGATATTTCCCGTTTCAGGGATATTTATAAGGACGCTCCCACACCAGATAGAATGAGAATGACGGGAAGTACGCGAAGCGGAGGGCTCAGTATATTTACTGCCATTGCATTCGCCGTGGGGAACATGGTGGGTGCCGGCGTGTTTGTGCTGAGTGGACTCATCATCGATACCGCCGGGCCTTCCGCGGTGCTTTCCTACATTGGGTGCGGCATTCTGGTGACCTTTTCAGGATTATCCTACGCGGCACTCGCAAGCATCTATCCGGAAAACGGCGGGGGATACCTCTTCTCCCGTCGTATGCTCGGATCGCTGCCTGGATTTATCGCCGGGTGGGCAATGTACATCAGTCTCACTATCTCCAGTGCATTTGTCCTGCTTGGATTCGGCATTTATGCAAACCTGCTCCTGAATATCTCGCTTGATCCCCGCTACTTTGCCCTCGCCGGCCTGATCTTTCTTGGCCTCCTCAATATCAGGGGTATATCCGAGGCAGGAAAACTTGAGGTCGGCCTGGTGGTTACGAAGGTGATCATCCTGACCGGCCTTATCGCTGTCGGATTCCTCCACATCAGTTCCAGTGATTTCACTCCATTCTTCACCTCCGGGACCGGGGGGATGCTGAGGGGCATGACCATGGTCTTCTTCGCATATATCGGGTTCCAGGTGGTGGCCCTCATGGGAGGTGAGATCAAGGAATCATCGAGGAATGTTCCCATCGCAACGCTGGCATCCATCGGCATCGTCGCCTTTATTTATGTCGGGGTCATCATTGCACTGCTCTCCGCTAACCTTCCGGCCTATGGTGAAAAAAGCGTCTTTGATGCCTCACTGGTGTTCTTTGGCAGTGTCGGAGCATCGGTCGTGGCCCTCGGTGCGGTCTTTTCAACCCTGTCCTCTGCCAATGCCAATGTCATCGGTGCCTCCAGGATCACCATGGAGATGGCGAGCGAAAAGCAGATTCCCGGGAGGTTCGCCCACCTGTTTCACGGCGAGCCGGTAAACTCAATATTTCTTGGCACCCTCCTTGCCGGAGTGCTCATCATTTATGGGGACCTCAATTTCGTGGTGGACCTGACCAACGTGACTACGCTCGTCACCATGGCCCTGGTCAATGCCAGTGCCTTCATCCTGGTCAGGAGGGAACATCTCGTCCCTCCGGAGAAGACCTACTTCCGTATACCGTTTGGAATACTCATTCCAGCCCTCGGCGGGATCTCATGTATCGTGATGCTTGTTACCTTACGTCCCGGCATCATCGGTCTTGGATGTGTGATACTCCTCGCGGGAATCCTCCTCTACTATATCGAGGATACACCTGAAGGTGAGGCGATCCGAAGAGAGATAAATAAAAAACTCGGGCGAAAGGCAAAGTAGAAGCCGTTTCCGTCGTGTTGTATCAGAGGTTAAATTCAGGAAATTTTTTCTATTCAGGGACATTCTGCAGATGATTTTTTCTGAATGATTACGTTTGAAAATATACTCCAGGTGAGGTTACCTATCATAGAAAACGTGATATGTACAGTATCTCAATTAATCAGGATTACATTCACCATCTAAAAAGATCCTGCAATAAAAGCATTATTCACGGATGCAGCACGCGTGGTATACTTTCCTTTTCATTTTTGGTGAAAGTGAAAATGCCGTGCATTTCATATTCAAAACCAGGAAACCTGTTGTCATTTTCCTTAAAAATTTTCAGGAAATCAACATCACGTACTCTCTGAAGGAGGCCGATGTTCGTTTTCCCTGCTCGTATTCCTCCCAGAAATAAGTAAAATTATTAAACTCCCTGAAAAAGATGAGATGAAACAAGATGACAGAAGAGATGAGGGAGATCGGCCTTCCCGGAGCGGGCTCCATCGGGATCGGGGGAATGGTCGGTGGACATGAACTGGCTTACCACAAAGAAACAGAAAGAGTATGCGCAGCGGATTGACAAAATCATGGTCTGGTTCTATCCGCTTGCCTGTATCGTTGCCCCCAGCATCGCATACATCATCTTCTCGTAAGTCGGTACGGCAGACGAAGAGATCCGGTCCGAATGCTGTCCCGATCATACCTTCCTGCAGGATAGTGATCACTGAGGTATAATGGTCGTGAAGTGCGCCGGTAACCTGGTATATCGTCACCCCGCAGGTCGAATATAGTCCATAAATTAATATACTTCAAGCGGCATGTGTGGAATCATGAAAGTAAACATCACGTTTTCCCTGCTTGTTCTCTCAGCTATTTTGCTGATGCTCGTAGCAGGCTGTACCACGACATCCGGGCCGACCACGCCGACCCCCACTCCCCCCGTGACAGCAACAACCGCGCCCCAGACCCAGACGTCGGCCGGTGCAGTTACTATCGATCTGGTTGCACATAACATTGCATTCGACAAGACTGAGATCACCGTGCCCGCCTGTGCAGAAGTGACGATTAATTTCGATAACAAGGACGCGGCAGTTCCCCACAATTTCGCACTCTATACCAACTCCCAGGCAACAACCAACCTGTTCAAGGGACAAATTATAACTGGCGTCAACAGCATTCAGTACAAATTCAAGGCACCCTGTACCCCGGGAGACTACTATTTCCGCTGTGATGTACATCCGACGATAATGTATGGCACCTTCAAGGTGACCTGATCCCTTTTTTTTCTGAACCACTTCCCGTATTCAATGATGGTGGAGTCAGGGTCTTCTCCTTTCAAAGATGCCGGATGAAATACACTTCCGGTTGACCAGATCGTGGCTGCCCGCGATTATGCCCTGGCCGAAACAGCAAAACCTTTTCTCGGTCAGGTTGGTTTCGTCATCATCCCGGTAGCCGCTCTTCTCTCCACCGCCCCGGCGATCAATGCCACCTCTGTGGTACCGCACGGCTGAGCTGCATCATCGCCAGGGAGGGAGAACTTCCCCGGTTCCTGGAAAGAAAATCCGGAACAAGCATCTCGAAAGCCTCTTCATCACCACGGGCATAACCCTTGTAATCGGCAGCATCCCCGATCTCCGGGATATCTCCACGATGGGATCAGCCGGATTTTTAATCATCTTTGCAGCGGTTAACTGGGGCGAATGTACGGTTATTGCAAGAGACCGGATCGATTCGTTTTATGTCAGCCCCGGAACCGGGCTCTGCCCGGGTGTAATCGGATTTCTGATCTGCGAGACGATCCTGAAAGGCACCGAAGAATCTCGTGGTGCTGGGAATGATGCTCGGCTTTGCGCCCGGGCTGGAGCTGCTGTACTGCCGGATGAAGGGCTGCACAATGGCAATTATTGACGGGAAGAGGTATTATGACGATCGGGAAATATTTGCTCTTCTCTTCCTGCCGGGAATGGTGTGGTATCAGTTTTAATTCCCGATAATCACCCTATTATCAGTATTACGCGTTTGAATTATCCTTACAAAATGGGGAAAAAGTTCCGGGATGCCATGAATCCCCGGCCCAGACAGGGAATCTGCCCGGTGAATACCCTGTATCACGATGATCGTCGGCGGGCAATAAATGAGGGAAAATTATTAATATTGCTTATTACGATTTGTGGCTATGAATCATCAAAGAGTTCATTATCTTATTCTCCTGGTGCTCCTGACCGTGGTTTCTGTGACACTGGCAGGATGCACCCAGAACACGGGTGGTACGGGGGGAACCCCCACTCCTACAACAACGCCGGTGCAGGGCGTGGCAGGCGTACCGCCGGAAGTCACCCAGTATGCCAAAGACTGGCCGCTTCCGCACCATGATTATGCGAATACCAGGGCCACCATGGATTCTTCCATCAATTCAGGGAACGTAAAAACCCTTGGGGCCGCATGGGTGCATACGGTACCATCCGGGGCCAGCACATTCGGTTCAATCTCGACCACGCCCATTATCATGGGTACAACAGTGTTTGTGACCGATCTCGGGAACAATTTCATGGCCCTCGATCTCGACACCGGGTCGCTGAAATGGCAGACGATTGATAATCTGGCAAACCTCGGTCCGAATGGAGCAACCGTCGGTAATGGAAAGGTTTTCGGCAGTGCCAGTCCCTACGAAGTGGTTGCACTTGATATGAATACCGGGAAGGAGATCTGGCGAACCAACCTGGCAACCATGAGCGGAGATAATTCCGGTATTGTGGGAATTGATATCCAGGGTATGGTCTATGATAACCTCTATTATACCTCAACCGTGCCTGGAAATGCGGGGGTCTTCTATGCCGGCGGAGCCGAAGGGGTTATTTTTGCCCTGGACCAGGCAACCGGAACGGTTGTATGGAGTGCAAAAACCCTGGAAACAACCGACTATTGGGGGAACGCTTCGGTGAACAGCGGGGGTGGCTGCTGGTTCCCGCCTGCCATTGATACCAAAACCGGTACCATCTTCTTCGGGATTGCCAATCCGGCACCGTTCCCCGGCCAGTCAAAAGGACCTGGCATTTCACGGGACTATCCGAACGGTATCAGCCGTCCTGACGATAACCTCTATACCGACAGCATGATGGCCCTCGACCACAAGACAGGCGTCATGAAGTGGAATACCCAGGTATGGCCTCATGACATCTCCGATTATGACCTGCAACAAGCTCCTGTCCTGGCGACGGCAACGGTGAACGGGACATTACAGGGAATCGTTCTCGGAACCGGTAAGATGGGGCGTGTCTATGCCTTCAACCGTGAGACCGGCGATCTCCTCTGGGAGACTGCTGTGGGTGAACATATGAACGATACGGAGAAAGCATTCCCGCTGAACGGGACCATGACCATCCTTCCCGGAATCCTTGGCGGAGTTGAGACGCCCATGGCCTACGCCGATGGCGTAGTATATGTTCCTGCCAACAATCTTGCCACCGACATGACCAACGGGCTCACATACACGCTCCACCCCCTGGCAAATGCTACCGGTGATCTTGTGGCAATTGACGTGAATACCGGCAAAATTCTCTGGGACAAACGACTCAATTCCGGGCTATACGGTGGAGCGACCGTGGTAAACGACCTGGTATTCACCGGTACATATGACGGCATGCTCTATGCATTCAGGCGTGATACCGGGGAGCAGGCCTGGAGTTACCAGGCTCCGGCCGCGGTCAATGCCTGGCCAGCTGTGAGCGGTGACACGATTGTCTGGCCGATCGCAGGACCGGGGGGCAGCCATCGATCATCGGTTTTAGTCTGGGATCCACAAGCCCAGCCGTCACCATCGTTCAACCTAAAAATGGCTCTTCAGATTCTGCCGGAGATGTCACCGTGACCGTCGCGGCGAGCAATTTCAATCTTGCTGATAAACTGGGGCAGACAAATGTTGCCGGTGAGGGGCACCTCCACTACTTCCTTGATGTCGATGCACCGACCACTCCTGGAGAACCAGCCATTCCTCCCGCCGGAAGCACCTGGGCTGCCACAGCTGATACAACCCATACGTTCACCAATGTGACCCCGGGGACACACACCATTTCAGTGGAACTGGTGAATAACGACCATACGCCACTGAACCCTCCGGTGGTTTCGATCATCTCCCTTGTCACCGACACAACACCGAGGGTTAAAATCAGTACCCCGACAAACGGGCGGATCGTAAGAACCGGGAACATCACCATCTCTACCGAGGTTGAAAACTTTATCCTGGCAGATAAACTGGGCCAGGCAAATGTTGCTGGTGAAGGACATATCCATTACTTCATGGACACCCCGCCGGTTACAAGCCCCGGGAAACCAGCCATTCCTCCCGCCGGAAGCATATGGGCACCGAGTGCAGATTCATCACATACGTTCATCAATGTCCCGGTCGGAATCCACCACTTCTCTGTGGAGCTGGTGAACAACGATCACACCCCCCTGGATCCACCGGTCACCGCAGAAATCCAGACATTTGTGATCACCTACACAGGAGGTCTTGGAGGACAGTAACTCTATCGCGGGATGGAGAGAAAATCACGTTCTTTTTTTTCAATGACGAACTCCAATAACCTCAGATTTCAGGAGAACCTGACGCCTCCGGGTTCACCCTGGAGAAGGCGAGTGCGAAATAAATAATCGGGAGGTCGGCCTGTCCCGCTGCCTGCCGGGGAACTCCACCCTCTTCACAGCCTTCTTGCAGGAGGTTCATCATCTCCGTGAATTTTAATTTTCATGGTGAGCTTGAACCAACGTGACCCACGCTCATCACCACGTTGTTATACCGAAGTTTCCGGGAGTGTTATGTCCTGACCGGGCGGCATCAACTCACGTGAAGATTTCTGAAGATGGTGAGAAGTAGTGAATAAAAACCGGGATATAATACATCTCTCTCAAAATTCATTCATCCGGGGGGAACATGGCAAGCACTATTGAGTCATTTGCAGAAGAGAGCATCGCTGGAAATAAGGTTGTTTTCGCCCTTTCTATGGCGTGGATGGGCGACGCAATCGGAAATAGCATCCATTTTATCATTATCCCTTTGAATGTTTTTCAAGCGGGTCAATTTTTTTCATTAACATTTCGGTATCAGGACCCGGGTCCGGCAGATGTCACCCGGGTCTAATTCTCTAACGTAACCCCGGCCCACCCGGAGAAGCTCCTGCGGGATTGGGGCGACCATCCCGTTGACCGCCAGCACCCCACCACATTTATCCCACTCCCTGTCCCAGGAATACATGAACATGTCGCCCGATGCCGACCATCCAGGTTCAGATACGGCAGATTACTTCTCTCCCGGCTGGTGTTCCCTCTCGTGGTCACCATGGATTCCTTTTACCGCCACCAGAGAAGAGTTCCGGCTTATTCCCGGGGAGCCCGGGCTCTACCGGATCCGGCCCACCGGCAAAGACTTCCTGATGTACATCGGGGAAACGAGAAGAACCGTCCACCGGCGCCTCAACGAACTCCGGCACACGCTCGAGCGGAAGGACCTGATGCCCTGGAGCGATCCCCTTACGGAAGCACCCTGCACTCTGGGCATGGCAGGATGCAGAAGGATACGAGTATGAATGTTCGGCAGCACCCCTTGATGCCTCGCAGGGCGGAAGGAGGGGAATGGAGAGTTTCCTGCTATACCGCTACCGGCAGGAATATGGCGAATCAACGCTGTGCAACACCGGGCGGTTTCACCCGAGATACCGGAGATCGACCACCCGGAAAGAGCATAAACGGGGTGGAAGACTGGATGAAAACCATAAGGATAACCCGGCCGGCGGCCCTGGCATCCCACCGTTACCGGTGATTGGCAGACCCGGCGACCGGGACTGGATGGGGCTTGCATGGAGCAGGAGGATGCCTCTCGACGGGGAAAATGTTGGTTCCGTACCCTCCCTCGCGGGATTATATCTCCTGTTCGACGGTGTACTGGATGATATTACCTTCATCGGCCACTCTGCAGATTGTGCCGGACGGCTCAGGACTCACGCGATGAAACTGCTGGATGAAAAAAACATCCTGTTCTCTGTGCATATCGAGGAAAAACCGATCCTGCCCCATAATCTTAACGAGCTCGAAAATGACCTGATAGGGAATTATTTTGAGAGCAACCGGAGAGCACCGGCATTTCAGTTCGGCAACAATCGTTGATATTTTTCCGAATTATCCGGGGAAGCCCACGCGGCGAGGGGCAGAGCCCCGTTGAGCGTACACTCTCCTCCGTCGCATCCCTGTTCTCCGTCGGTATTCCCTGCCCGCTTCATTTCCCGTTCACCAATCCCGTCCCGGATTAGTTTTATTCATCACATTGGTAAATCCACTTCAGCGGTATTCCGGCAGCATTTCCGGACCATGCCCCTCCATTCGGGCCGAACCCTCCGGTAAACAGGAATTCGACCCAGCTTTGGGGGTACGATAAAATCGTCCGTTTGGCAAAATAAGCCAGATTTGAAGACATTGCTAAAAGGAGCACGTTAAAGGCTCCTTTTGCATCTTCAGGTACCAATCGGAGCCCAATACAAGCCCGGAATGACCGCAGGTATTTTGCACTAGTTCGGGATGTCTGCGTTTATCCCGTCCGCCCGGTTCCGAAAAATAGGAGGGTTATTCTGTTCTCTCGTAATATCGTTTGAGATTTTGAAGGCCCGTCTCCACGGCATCCACTCCGCCTTCGAGAAAAATAATGCCAAAGACCGCTTCCATCGAAGATCCTTTGGTTTTATCATTTTCTGAGGGAAGATTGGCAATAATCGGTGAGTCATTCAGCTGCAGCGAATCCCAGAACCGGGACAAGGGCTCATTCTCTACGAGCTTGTTTCTTTCATTATGCAGGTAGGTGTTCAGGGGAATCTTTTGTGTTCCGGGCACAGACCAGATACTCGCCATGACACCAACGCCCAGGGCAGCATCACCGATGTGAGCCAGTGTCAGCCGGTCTTCCGGCACATCGGCCATTTCCTGAAGGTCCTCTTCACTCAATAATTTTATTCCACCCGGTTTGACCGGATTCATCTTTGCTTCATTGAAGACCATGGCGATCTCTTTGTACAGGAAAACGAAGAAGAACAGATCCGGGTTGAGAAATTCGTGTCCTGTAGCAGTTTTTATCGTTGGGATATACATTTCCTTAATTCTTTCAAATCTTTTCTCAATCTTTCCAATATCCTCAACAGATTTTGGTGTATGTCCCTCCTTTTTCAACAGGGTCAGGTTTTGTTCGATGCGATTCGCCTTTCCCAAAAAAGACCGTGCCATGATAGCGTGAAATTTCACCATCTTCCTCTCCTCAGACAATACACTCTCATGATATTCAGGGATGAAAAAACCTTGGGTATTCACGGTTCCCACGGGTTGCCTTTTTTATCAGATCACTACAAGTCTGAAATAAGCCGGTGACCTCTTTCCCCGCCCTGGCTGAGGGGACGTTGTTAAGGTGATATTCTATCCCATGTCAAGGATTGCAGAGAGTTCTCCCGGTGACCCGGGACCGCCTTTGCTGATCCCGCGAACCGTTGTCACGGCATCATTATTCCAAAAGAAAAGGAAAAATTTGCTCTGTTGAAATCCTCAAAACTTTCGGACGCTCCCGGGGGCTTTTCCCCTGCCGCTGTGGCATCCCCCCGGTTGCGATGATCCCGTATGACCTGTACACAAAACCGCGGGAGATCATCATTCAGGTAATACCGGGCATCGCAAGCGCCCCGGCCACCCCGGGGGGGGCAGGGCTGGCGCAGGGGGGTGATCATGTTAATCTGAAAAAGCATTTCTCCTGAGCAGAAACATTAAAAAAATCTCCTTTTTATTCTTCCCAGCTCTGAAAACCACGGGCGGAAGTCGGGTTTGTACCAGGGACGTTTATGAGGATTCCTGCTGGTATCGGGTTCGATTAAGTCATCGATTTCACGTATGCGGGAAGGCTGATCATTGTCCGGGGAAGGTGACATTTTCCCGACATAAGACGTGTGTGCATCATCAACTTCCCAGAGAAGAGAAATACCCGCCTGTTCTTTGAACGTGATGCCGGCCGGTATCGGCACACCGGAACCATGTTCCGGCCGGATCTCCGGGCGGGATCCTGGAATACGTTCAGGGCTGCCGGCTTCTTCTCTCCCATATTCAGCCGGGATATCCGCACTATCCGGCCGGATCTCCCTACCCGGCCGGGATTCCGGAATACGTTCAGGACTACCAGATTCGTCTCTCCCGGTTTCAGCCGGGATATCCGCACTATCCGGCCGGATCTCCCTTCCCGGCAGGATTCCGGAATACGTTCAGGACTACCAGATTCGTCTCTCCCGGTTTCAGCCGGGATACCACCACTACCGGCAGATTTCACCCGGGGTATGGCTGCTGTATCGCCGGCAACACCATGGATTATCGATACGAGGATAGTATCTCCCCGGTAACCGACGGTGTATCCGGTAGCTTCTGCTTTGAAGGACGATCCATTCCGGTGGAGGGCAATAAACTCATACTTCCCGCCGGAACCTGATCGAAGAGCATCCCTGGTTTCGCCGGGCGTCTCCGGACTGAAAAAATCGACGAGAGAACGGCCGGCCAGTTCATCTGAGCTGTATCCAAGCATCCCGGCAAACTGCTCGTTCGCCTCGACAATGGTACCCTCAATACTGGTGAGGATGCCATCAGGAGTTGACCGGGTGAAGATGTTCATGATCTCTTCGCATTTCTGGATCATCTCCTCCTGTCTCTCCAGTTCATTGCGCTGGTGGTGTAATGTTTCTTCTGCAGCCCGGAGCTGTTCTTTAACCGTTATCAACTGGCGTTCGGTCCTGGTTTGATCACTGATGTCCCTGAAGATCCATATCCGTCCGCTGATGGTATTGCCGGTTTTTTTTGCCAGGGAAGACCAGGTGACTACCTGCCCGTCCTTAAAGTGCATTGTCCCCTGGCAGGTAATTCCGGGATCGTTGATACTTTTTGTAATTTTTCCGGAAAAATCCGCCGGATCATCGAGCTGGTCCTGAGCATACTTCAGAAGAATCGATGGGTCAGTACTGGTGTCTGTCAACTCGCCGGGAATTTTTAACAGGGAGAGAAAATTCTGGTTGAATGTCGTGATTTTTCCCCCCTGATCAACGATGAGAACTCCTTCAGCGACAGATTCGAGAAGTGAGTTCAGGATACCAGAGGAGTGTTCCGGTTCCGTGGCCGTGGATTTTTGTTCCACCGTGCGTTTTATTTCCTCCAGGAGTACCTCGAACTGGAGCCTGGCATTTCCCGCCTTCTCCAGGTAAAAATCAGACTCCGAGGTTCAGTGCATCAATAATCACCGATTTTCGTCCTTTTCCGGCAAAAAAGAAAAAGGGAGTTGTATCCCCACCGGACCTGAGGCTTTGCAGGAATTTCATGCCGTTCATGACGGGCATCGCATAATCGGAGATGATAACATCATACCGTTTACCGCTGATTTTCCCGAGTGCCTCATGAACCGAGGAGCAGGTATCCACCCCGACTGAACCATCTTTCTCAAGTAAAAATTTCCCGATTTCGAGAAGAGAGAGATCATCTTCAACATAGAGAACCGAAATCATATGAATATCCTGGCGTTGTCGCTGAACAGGGCATTCACCAGGAACCTTCTCCGGTAATCATCACAGGGTTTGTCCCACTGATACCGGACTATCCCGTGATCGAATATCTCCCGATAAAACCGGAACGCCACGCTATTCCCCCCGGGAAATTCCCTGGTCCCGGGCTTCCTTTGCGGTCGCTTCGCTGACTGCCGCCTCCCGCTCCGCCAGGAGTTGTGCAACAACATAACCGGTGAGAGCAGAAAAGGAAATCAGGGCAACATCGATGGGTATGATGCTCAACATCTCCTGAATGTACCTTACCAGACTCCTTATTAAATTCCAAATATTGCACGGGTTAGATCCTCTAACCCGGTGGAAAGAAGAATGAACAAAGTTACCCTCATCGATCGTCGGCGTAATGCCGGGTCCGGATTCCCTGACCATTGAGAATATCCCGTTCATCGCCTTCTTCGCTGCCTCTTAAAGATTTTTTTCCGTGTGACGGAAGCAGATCCTTTACTATTTTGCATGCCGTAACTCATGCCTGGGGGCGAACCGGGTAAACCACGGGGCCAGGTGAATGCAACAAATGGTTACCAACTCCTCAGGATGACCCTTTCTCCAAGCTTGGGCCGAAGTGCCGTTCATCGGGGATTGCGAGGTGGTTCCTCCCGGATACAAAAACCGGCAGTTCCGGGTCGTACCAACAACGGCAAAATTTATTCTGATGTAAGAAAATCCATTCTTTTCCCGGTCTGGCACACATAATGTTTCAATTTCTGCAGATTACCAAAAATGTTTTAAATTTGTATGTAACTATGTCAAACGGGAGGAGACAATGCCCTACCGCTGGAAAAATAAAATCGATGTTGATGAAACCGTTGTTGTGATTATGAATGTACTTGAGAAACAGTCCGATCTCCCGAACTGGCTGGTCAACACCATTTACGGGTCAATACGGGATTCCGATCCTGCAATGACGAAATACTTTTACCAGGAAGTAAAAAAATTCGTACCTGCAACCATGAAGTACTTCGAAGAGGGTTCAACCCGGGCCCCCATCTGAAGGTATTTTTTGAGAGAAATCTGAATCTTAAGAGATGATACTGAAAAATAGTTCAGTCCCGGATCCCGGGTATTTTTGGGGGGATTACGCAGAGAATCTCCCTGTACCCTCAAAAATCCTGCCGGCCCGGCTACAACTCCCGGAGCCCGAAAAAACTGCCGGTTGCACTGTCCGGCACGTAACCACATCATCGCAGCTGATCCGTGGCTGATGAGATGGTCCGATGATGAATGATGGTTCTCCTGGCTCTACCTGGTAAAACTGTTTCACTCTTCCTGATAGGGATCTTCCGCAGGCGGGATGGTAATTTCGTCGTTCTTATAGAGCGGTAACTTGTCTGTCACGGGACCGTTTACGACGGAGTCAATATCCCGGGCCCCGGCTTCGTGGATGATCCCGTGAACGTCCTCAGGGGGATTTTTGTCTGATTTCTCAGATTCCCGGGCCTCATCAAAGATATCTTCTGCAGGCGGGATGGGAATTTCGTCATTCCTGTAGAGCGGTAAATTGTCTATTACAGGTCCGCTCACCAGGGTGTCAATGTCATGGGCCGCGGCTTCATGGTTGATCCGGTGAATGTCCTGTTTCAGCCGGTCGGGAGAGATCAGTTTTGCACGTTTCTCCAGGGGAGGGTTCATCTTGTCAGATTTCTCAAATTCCCGGGTCTTTTCAAAGATATCTTCCGGCAGGCAGGAACAGTTATTGAGGATGTTGATGAACTCACCACAGAAATAACTGTCAATCTGGATCCGTCGCTTGGTCGCATGCGCAAATTTCCCGATCACCCGGCAGATGTTATCGCGTTCCTCCGGGCTGAGCTGTTCGGCAAATTCATAATTTTCGATCTTTTTCAGGGCAAGGATGATCGGCTCCAGGGTGTCGGTCGCCACGATATGCACCACATAATCAGCCATGTTGTAGTAGAGGGTGTCGATATTTTCTATGGTATTGGAGGGAACAACGAGGAACAGTGACTTGTTTACATCCTTTTCCTTAACGTATTTTTTCAGCTGTTCGGTCTGTTGCCTGACATACCAGGAAAATTTTCAAGATCGTCGGACAGCGGGCTCTTTGCATCAAAGATGATGTATTCGTTGGCAATTTTTATGGTATTGTCGGGTTTCCCGTGAAACGGGACATGCTCCTTATCGATATACTCGATCTGGTGACGCGAGCAGATCCCCCGGATTAATTCCTCAACGTTCGTCTCATGAGTTTTCCAGGTCCCTCGCATCTTCTCAAATTGAATGCGGATGTTCTCCTCTTTTTCATCCTGGATACGGATCCGGTCATCGTCCAGTTGTTTCTTCAGGGCGTTGAGTTCGGTGATCCGGTGCTCGTACTGATCCTGTTTCTGCTGGTCAGACTCCCTGAATGCAGACAGGTGCCGCTCGTGTTCAATTTTTTCCCGGATTAAGTTCTGGATCTCAAAATTTTTCTGGTTCAGCTCTTTGTCCAGATCTGCAATCCGCTCAGAATTTTTCGATTCGGATTCCCGCAAAGCACCAATGTCGACTTCTCTTTCACGGAGTACCTGGGTGGTGTTCATGTTTGCATTTTTAAGAATCCCGTAATCGGCCTTCAGGTCCGACAACACGGATTTCTGGTGATCCATCTCCTGGAGAGCGGCCCGCAGCTGGTTCTGGATCTGCCGGTTCTGCTCATAGAGAGCATTGAGTTCATTA
The DNA here is from genome assembly GCA_963815065.1 of uncultured Methanoregulaceae archaeon. Taxonomy (GTDB): domain Archaea; phylum Halobacteriota; class Methanomicrobia; order Methanomicrobiales; family Methanospirillaceae; genus Methanoregula. The sequence goes on from CAWFFE010000002.1 coordinate 35,703, forward strand.
TTGAGGGTGTTATATTCATTGATGGCACCGGAGTTGATCACCCGGATATGGTTCCAGCCAAATAACCTCCCGAAAAAACCAAGGGATTTAACAGTTTCAAACAGGGTGCGTAAATTGTCGGATGTCGATATAACCATTATTCACTCCTCATGAACCATTCGTCCCGTATCTGATAAAATTTTTTCTTATGAAAAGGTTCCATAAATACCCTTTTTATGTCAAAACGGGTGTAATATTCCTGTTCTTCCCTTTCCGACGGAAAAATCTCAAAAAGAAGAAGCCGGTAAGAGGGATACTGGATCACAGGATGCTGCGAGGAATTCCTGCTATGCGCGGATTTTGATACATTTTTTGTAAAATATTAATAAAATGGTCTTTGATTAAAATGAATAAGTTTATTAATAAGTAAATAATAATATCCATTTGCGGGAAAATGAAGAGGCCAATAATACCTGTCATTTATCTCAGTAGAGTGAGAAGGAAGTTTTCATGTTTGGTCACGGAGAGGAATCATATCGCTTACCCCAAAAAAAGAATAGCAAGGATTTGATCTTTATCGAATCTGTCTGTATTTCCAGCCAGTCACGGAGCGAATGTGAAGTGAACCAGGACTTTTCAGTGGTGGATCAATCTGAAAATTTCAGGAACCAGAAAATAATAACTGCTCCGGATGTACCCCGGAAATCAGTTTTTGTTTTACCAGGAACACCACTCTGTCGTTCCATAGCCCGGGAAATTCCTGAGGCATTTATTGCTAAAAACCAGGAAAACAGTTAATCTTTTTTATCGGTGCAGGGCCTGATCCCCGATGATTATGATACAAAAGATTGGTTATTGAGCTGAATTATCATGGATTCCCTGAAAAAACTCATGAAAACCGGTGATCTCTGGATTTCCGGTGATCGGCTGGTCAGCAGGGATACCGGTCATGAATTTGAAAAATATGTTGAACATCTGTTTGTCACAGACAACGAATATTTTTCAGTTGCTGAAAAGACAAGAGACTCTGGTGAACGGACGGGAATACCAGCAGAGAATACACCGGGTCTGGTAATCCGCTATCTGCCGGAAAACGAGGTGTTCGCGGTAGTATGTACCTGGCGGGCAAATCCCTTTTATAACCGGAAAATCCGCAATTATGTGATAAAATGGGCTGAACCTCACCAGATTGAAAATTACCAGCACTACTCCCGGGAGATGAAGATGCCGGTGTTTATTGTCATCGGTCTCGCAGGAAGGCCGGGTCACCCCGGATATACCTTTTGCCTGCCCCTGGAAGAGGCAAAAAACCCGGAGTTATTTTCGGGTGTTCTGGATACCGGTGAACGGGAACCTCCCCACAAACCGTTTAGCTGGGATACAGAAAATAAAAGGTTACGGTAATATGCCGGTGGGGAAGTGCCAAAGGTGAGGGGAGGGGATCCGGTATCTGCCTGTACCCGCAACGACTCTCACCACACCTCAGGCAGCACCGGCCGGATGATACAATGCGACACCGGTTTGGTCAGGCAGGGTATAAATCAGGTATGAACGGGATTGCACACATCCGTGAAAAAAAACACTCGTTTTGCGTTTTCGGCCTGCATTTTTTTAACGAGAAGTAATGCTCCCGCCTGCTCGCCGTAAACCCTATTTACCTCCGGACATAATGGAAGGTGAAGAATCATCTCTATAACCGGAACTATCGACCATGTCAACCGTCAGACCCCGCACGTTGCTCCTTGTTCTCATCCTGGCAGCGGTCGTATTCTTTGCCTGGACAAGCTACCAGTTTGCCGATGCCAGCCGCCGGAGCGAACGCCATACTTATTCCTATACCATCGATCTCTCGTACACCTCCTCGATCGATAACGTGACCTTCCTGTTCCCCATCCCCGAGCTGAACACCACCCCGGTCCTGATAGAATCCATCCTGAACGGGACCGCCTATGGGGTATCCCCGGACTGGAACGTCACGGTTGTCCGTGAGAACGGCACTCCCATGCTCGCCATCAGGGCTGCCCGGATGGTCCCGGAATATCGCGGGTACCCGATCGCGATCGAACCCGCAGCAAGCGTCCTGCCGACGACCCGGGTCCCCGGCCACGAGTACTCGGCCGATACCCCGGTCCTCATGCCCGTCACGATCGCCGTCATGGAACAGGTTTCATCGACCATCAACACCCGTGATCCCGTCGGCCATGAACCGCTTTTTTTCCCGGGCGGAACCTTTACGCCGGGTTCCTGCGATAACCCGTCCTGCAATGGAAACGTGTTCGACCACCTTGTCCCAATCTATATCAATTATGCATCCGATCGCCCGGTATCAATATCACTTCGCATTGCTGTGGAGGGATCCAACTCGATCTGGAGAGGGGGCTGGCAGAGCAACACCTATTCGGACTCCGTTTCGCTTGAGACTGCGAATGGTACACGGGGATGGGTTACCGGGGAAGGAAGGCTTCTCACCGCAAATGGGGTATATTATTAGGGGATCCGGAGAAACCCGGAGAGCCTTCCGATACCAGGGTGTACCGGGAGTCCGGGCGATATCCCCCGGACGGGCAGAACGAGTACGGCATATCGGTTACCTCCGCTTTTACCAGGCAGGGCTGGAAAAAAATGATATTTTTCGTCACACCGGGGCAGGATGATCCTGTCCTTGTACCTGCATCCGGGGCCCTCCTGTCAGAATTTGTAATTCAGGAATAATTATAAGAGTATGAGCGGGGATGGTGAGATCATATGGTACAACCTGTTGATGCAATACGGGTGTTTCACAATGCGTTCAGGAATGACCTGGAACGTATCGATGCCGCCGCATATTCCTGGGCAAAGGGAACAGGAGGTCCCGAAGCCACCATTGGGCGTTTCCGGTTCTTTAACGAAGTCCTCGTCTGGCATGCCATCGGGGAAGAGGCCGCGATATTTCCCGCAATCGAGACGGTCGCCCCTATGGTTGCCGAACCATATACCAAAGATCACCGTGGCCTGGATGAGGCGTTTGAAGAGCTGAAAGCGTCGTATGCTGCCCGGGACCCCCTGAAAACCGCCCGTGCCACGGCTGCGTTCCGTTTTCATATGAATATCCACCTGTTGAAGGAAGATACGCACCTCTACCGGATCTTCCGGGAACGGATCCCGCTCCCCGAACAGGGCAAAGCGGTCGGGATCATGGCCAGCAAGATTCCGAAGGAACGGTACGCGGAGATGGTGGGATGGCTCTTACCCCTTGTCGGGAACGATGACCGGGAGGACATGACCCGCATCTGGCAGATGGTGCTGCCTGCCCCTGCCTTTGCCGGGGTGAAGGAGCTTATCAGGAAGTCCATCGGCAGCAGCGACTGGACAGAACTCGCCCGGCGCATCCCGAACCTCTGATACCTTTTTTCGTTGTGCGATCCCTCTTTTCTGGAAAAGGGATGTTGCAGGTTACCGTGCCGGTACAGGAAGTTCGGGTTTCTTCCTGAGAGCCCATGTTGCCACGAGGGCCCCGACCGAGATGACCAGCAGGACCCGGAATATCGTGTGCAGCCCACCGAGGTCAGCAGCGGTAGTGGTGCCGGCGGCGGGAACACCGGTGCCGGTGAGCGTGAAGATAATGACGGCGATGGAGATGCTCACGGTCATCCCGGCGAGACGCATCGTCTCGACCGTGCCCGAGGCAAGAGCGTATATCTCACGCGGGACCGAGCTGACCAGCGTCCGCACCAGCGGCGACTGGAAAAAGGCGATGCTCGACCCCATGAGGATGAGAGCGGCGAGAACGATGGGCATCGGGGTATCCTGCTCGAGCGAGGTGAGGATGAAGAGGGAGAACGTAGTCGCGGCGACACCGGCTCCGATCACGATCCGCGGCTCGGTCCGGTCGGCAAGTCTTCCCGCGTAGGCCGAGCCACCCGCCATAAAGATGATCGGGATGAGCAGGATGAGCCCGGAGACCCGGGCGTCAATTCCCCGGACCGACTGCAGGTAGAGGCTCATCAGGAAGATGATCGCAAAATTTGCCGTGTTGTAGAGGAGGGCGGTGAGATTTGCCAGGACGAACAACCGGTTGCTGCCGAGTTGCCGGAGGTTAAGCAGGGGGGTTGGTATCCGTCGCTCCTGCCAGATGAACGCGGTGCCACACGCCAGACCCAGGACGAGGAGAGCAACGCCGGACAGAGCGGGGAGGAGCGCAAAACCGGCCATCATGCAGAACATCGCGGCCCCGTAGAGGACCATACCGACCGGATCGATCTCGCGCTGCCGAGAGATCTCGCACTCGCCCCTCAGCCGGGAGAGGATAAGCCAGATAATGAATATCTCGAGAGGGATGAGCACCGCAACTATGCTCCGCCAGCCGAGGTAGAAGGTAAGAAAACCTCCCGAGAAAAACCCGAGGAGGAAGCCGACTGCCATGGCCATGACATTGATGCCGATCGCCTTTCCCCGTTCGGACGGGGGAAACACGAGGCTCACCAGCGCGATGGAGGTACCAAAGATCATCGCGGCACCGATGCCGGTCACGAACCGGGCGGCGATGAGCGCCCCGGCGGACGGCGAGAAGATGACGAGCAGGGCGGAGAAGGCATAGACCCCGATGCCGGCAGTGAAGATCTTCTTGATCCCCGAGCGGTCGGCCAGTCTCCCGATAGGGACGAGAAACACGGCGGCGGCCAGGAAGAATGCGCTGGTGACCCAGCCAAGCGTCACCGAACCGGCAGTGAATTCTACGCCGATGGAGGGCAGGGCAACGATGAACGCCGAGACCATGAACGGGGCCAGGGAAGAGCCCATCGCAGCCGCGAGGAGGACCTTCCGTCGTGATGAGTCCGAGACCATAGAGATCTGAACGGAATATTACCGGCAATGGCTTTATGGGTTGCTGTGAAGTGGCCCTGGTTGCAAAGGTGCCTGCTTTTCCTCAGCCGGCAGTACCACAGGATTCACTGGTTTTTCTCAGGTACATCGCCGATCCGATCATACAGACACCCTGGATGACAATACCGTACGTCATGTTAGGAGTACCCATGAAGAGATAGGTTGTGGTGAAGATCGCGATCCCCCAGAGGATGACGATGACGAGTGCGGGGTTCTGGCGGGGCGGTTTCATATGACCCTGTTGAAGGTCCGGGCATAAAGGATTTATGAAAACCTTCAACTCAGGTGTCCGTCCCCGATCCACTCTTAAGACCTGCGGGTACCCGATATACGGTCCGGCCAACGATTCTTCATTTTTTTGTTATCGACGATAGCCAGGCACGGGGCCCTTCGGCCCGGGTGCGGCTCTCGAAAACCGCCGGCCTGATGTAATTGATGGACCATCCCCCCCGGAAGCTGTCCCGGATCTCCTGCCGGGATATCCTCCTCGGGCCGAATCCGCCGGGCTCCAGGTCGCTGAAGCAGAGCATGAAGTATTTCCCGCCCGGGGACAGGACGGCTGCAAGGCTGTCAACGAAAACCGGGCGGTCTTCATCCGAAAGGGTATGGAAAAGCCCGGAATCGGTGGCGGTATCGAACTTCCTTGCGAGCCGGGCGAGGTCTAAGGCATTCATGACGAGGAAATGCACCGTGAGTCCCCGTTCGGCGGCTTTCTCCTGTGCCTTCCGGATCGCCAGCGGGGCTGAGTCGATCCCCCACACCTCATGCCCTTCCGCGGCAAAGAAGAGGGTATGCTCCCCGGTCCCGCATCCTATGTCCAGGACCGATCCGGTGATCTCTCCCCTCTGTTCCAGTTCAACGAACTCTTTCTGGGGCCGGCCGATGTCCCAGGGTGGTGAACCCCGGTATGCCGCGTTGAAAAAATCCATAGCAGAGCATGGTTTCCGGGGAATTTATCATTTTTTCTTCCTGCAGCACTACCAGGATCAAGACCTGCGGCCTCCCCCCTGAACGGAAAAATCATCGGTATGCAGGTTTATCCTGGTTCTTTCCGAATCTTAAGGTGATAACCGGTTGCAGAAGGGACCCATTTTTGTGCAATCATGGTCAAGTTCTCTCCTGTTAAAAAAAGATGAGTCTGCACCGTGCAGTTTTGCACCCGGAACCCAATCGCCGCTTTTGTATGTTTCAAAATCTGTAAAGAACATGATAATTTAAATATCCTGCGGCGTATTTCCCTGTGATCCCGCTATCCTTAAGGAGGGGCAGAGGGAAGGGAGTGAGTCAAGATGCGATGTATTATTGAATGCTGGATCCCTGCCGAAACCGGCAACTGCAGCATACTGGATGGATCGTTACCCGTGAAGATTAAAAAGTACCTCGATGCCGTAAAACCGGAAGCAGTGTACTTCACGATCAAGGACGGTCAGCGGACGATGATTGCGGTTATAAACCTCCCCAGCGAGGACAAGATGGTTGCCATGCTGGAGCCGCTATGGCTTGACTGGGACGCATCCGTTACCTGTACACCCGCGATGTCGCTTGCCGATCTCGAGAAAACGGGCAGGGACATGGAAAAACTCGCACAGGAGCGATGTTAACCAGGTACCTTCCTGCCATGAAGAGCATATTGTATATTCTGGTCATGGTAATCCTCGGAACAATCCTCGCCGGGGGTTGCCTTCAGCAAAATTCAAATCCACCCTATTTACCTCCCACGCAACAGAGTACGCTTCCAACGGTTGTTCCCACTACGACGATAATCCCGCAAACGACCGTGATAACCACGCCTGCGCCGGTGTATAAAACGGCGGACCTTGTACCTGAAGTCCAACACAAAACCTCCGATTGGTTTTACCCTTGAGTATCCTTCAGAATGGACTTACCGGGAAGAGCGTATTTCATGGCCTTCCCGGGCATCCCCGGTAAACGAGGTTACCGGGCAGAGTGACTATCCGGTACTGGAGAGATGCTTATAATTTTTCCAGCCCGGATAACCAGTTATATGCCCATGTTTATTACGACGACGTAACGGGGACAGGCGACTACTTTTATTCACTGACAAGCTGGGCAGACGGCGTAATCCGGGAAAATACCCGGTCTTACTGTCTTGATGGTGCCGGAAATGTGCTCGATGTGAATTCCTGTTCTGACCAGAGGACATTTTACCACGCGGAAGTGATCAGCAACGATCCTGTCACGATAAACGGGAGACTTTGAAGCCCGCAGGTTAGTGTTCGTATCAAACGACGATGCAAACTACGGAAGGTACACCGTCTACCTGATGCATGCCGGAAACATGCAGGGCTACAACTTCACCATCCCGGATCATCCCGAAGTTGCCGTGGAGGTGTATGGACCTGCCTGGGACTTCGGCAGAGGAGGAGAGGCTTTTGCGGTTGATTTCCGCACGTCTTTGAATCCGGTTAATGCAACCGCGGATATCTTCAGTCACCTGATAAGCTCCTTTACCATAACCTGATACTTTTTTGCTGCAGGCATTTTTTGAAAAATACCAGGTAAAAATGAGCGAACGAGACGGTAAGCAGGGCATGCATTAATCAGGTTACGGGAATCTCACCATCGCTGTTGAAGGATGCACATTACCGTTTTTGAAGAGAACCCGGGAGTAATTCATCCTGGCCTGAATAACGCAGGTGAAGTGCAGGAATATGTCTCAATTTCTGAGATTCAGGGAAGTATATATCTTGTTTAATACCTCCCTGAAAGCTGGTGATCAAACATGATCGGTGAAATGATCGGCGAATTAACCGGAAAAGTTGTCGGGCAGCGTATCATACGCCACCACCACACGACCGATGTGAAGCTTGAGAGAACCCAGGAGATGAAAGGAAAGATCCTCGGCACTGATGTATCCTTCATTGCGACCTACACATTACGGGAAAGACCCCAGGGAGGCATGTACGCCGAAGGCAATGGCGTAATTATGACCATGAAGGGGGAAAAGGTGATCGGTACATGGATCCGGTGTCAGCGTCGCGATGAAAGGTATGGGCTGGATCATGCGTGGCATTCGCTATGCCCAGACAACATCCCCGGCACTCAGCAGGCTCAACAATGTTGCCCTGGTCTTCGAGATGGAGGTTATGCCGGATGGAACATATCATGACAAATGGTGGGAGTGGAAGTAGGTTCAGGTATCCCGAAAAAATTCCCATTTTTAAAAATTCTTACCGGGGACCTCTCCTGAAATCGGGAGATTTCGTGAACCCGGGGCCGGCTGGATTGTTCCTCTCTTTTATTCACCGGTAGTTATTGGCGACCAGAAAGGATTTTTCAAAAATATTACCGGACTTCTTCCGGTTTTACAAAAATGATACCAACAATCAGCACGGCAAGAAGTGCTACCGTTGCAAACATCTGGATGGCATCGCCGCCGCTGACATTGTAGATAAGCACATGCCGCACCAGGCCCGTCAGCCCGGCAACGAGAAGCGCCCGGACCTCGACATGCTTTGTTTTAAAGTAGACCGTCACGGTTTCGAACAGGACGATGATCGTGATGGTAAGGAGCAGGGCCATGAGGACATTGGTCAGCCCGGTCGCAAAGTCCCGCGAACCGATCATCTGGACCATTATCTGAACCGCATCATAGACCGAGAACAGTGCAATGATCGTAAGGAGCAGGGCAACGATTGTGTACAATATCATCGGAACAATCGCAAAAAAACGAACAATGAGACTGAATAACGAATTGTTTTCCGGCATTTACTCTTTCTCCCGTTGACTGCTTAGGTAGGAACCGGAGCAGTATAAAGTGTGAGGTCTCAGAGAAGGGGTTGTTTATATTTTGGGATAAATTGCTATTTTACCCCCTGATTTTTTCCATAAAATCTTCCGTAAATACTACTCCAGAGAATAGTTATCACGCTCCCGGGGCTTCGGCAAAAGCCGCCCCCGCCGCTGTGGCGACCCCCATAACAGGATAAGCCGGTAAACACTGTCCATCATACGACAAAGTGATACCTGAAAATTTATTGTCACTTTTCTCATTTTAGTTTTAGTTACGAAAATTTTCGAAAAAAGTGAATCATTGATGTATCCTGATGTGAACACAAAGATTGTTTACTAAAATCCGTTCCATCGCAATTTGGGGACGCCACAGCGGCGAGGACGAGCCGGGAGCGAGTCCCCGGGAGCGTGATAGTGAGCAGGCCTTATTCACCGGGTATGAGAATTTTAGTCGCCAGATTATGACTATGTCCGTTCTTTTTTATGTCCCGGTTCAGCACCAGAAGTGATATATCGTCTTCTCAGGTGAACCTGATCTTCACATTAACCTGAGGTATACCAGAAAAGATTGTTTTCATTTTTTTGTCCATTTCAGCGCGGAAAGGGATAATCTTCTCGTTTCTTTATTGCAGGTTCATGAGGATGGTAACATTCTCACAATACCAGTTTTTTTCTGCATAACGATTCATACTAAGATAATATCACCATAACGTCAACGGATTTGGAATGACCGGTTCTCACCTGCATAACGTACACCATGTATCTCCCCTGCTCAACAAAATCAGGGAAAAGGGTTACACTATGGTGGATATGCATATTCATACACGCCATTCTGACGCCGCAATCAGCATTCCCTCGCTTCTCTCCCGTGCCAGGCATCTGGGGATGGGAATTGCGATCACCGATCACAACGAGATCCGGGGAGTAATCGAGGCATCTGATCAGGCCCGGGATGTCCTTGTCGTTCCGGGCATTGAGCTCAGTTCCCGGGAAGGCCCGCACATCCTCCTGTATTTTTATTCCGCAGGCGACCTCGCAGACTTTTTTTCCACCCGCATAAAGGCTAACCTGAGAAAGAGCCAGTACATGGCCATTCAGATGTCAGTCGGGGAGATCCTTTCATCGGCAGAGAGGTACGCGTGCGTAAAGGTCGCTGCTCACCCGTTCGGGTATTTTGGCATCAACCGCGGTGTCCTGAAGTGCATCGGGAATAAGACACTGCCCCCGGAAATTATCGGCCGGTTCGATGGTATTGAGGCAATTTGCGGTGGGATGGGTCGCGAGCTCAATGAAAAGGCGACAGCATATGCCGTTGATCATGATTTCCCGGTCACAGGGGGTTCCGATGCCCACGTGCTTCCTTCAGTGGGCGGCGTAATTACCGGGGTCAAGGCAGATACGGTCGGGGCGTTTCTGGACGGGATCCTTGCAAAGAAAAGTATTGTCGTCGGGTCAACGGCACGCCCCCTGCACAAGGGAATGACCGCCGGCGTGATCGCCTGGAACTATATTCCCTACACGGTATCCTCGCTGCAGGTCCACTACGAGCAGAACATTCCGCGGATGAAGCGGTATCTCAATGGACTATTGAAATAATCGGCATTCCGGGGTTTTATTGGATAAGGAAGGTCACGGATCTACAGGATAGGAGAAAAGAGGCGGGACAGCGACGATCGTGCCCTGAAAAACCAGGAACAGCTTGCGTACCATTCAGGAGTCAGTTCGGTACAGAAAGAAAGATCATCGAGGTATGCATGGTGTAATTCCCCGGCAACCTGTTCATCATAGATGACTGCATTCGTCTCGAAGTTCAGCCGAAAACTCCTGATGTCCCAGTTGGCACTGCCGACCGAGGCGGCAGCCCCGTCAATCACGATGGTCTTGGCGTGAAGGAAGCCCTTGTCATACGTATACGCCCTGACCCCCGAACTCAGGAGCTCTTCAACATAGGAATGGCTCGCCCAGTATACAAATATATGATCCGGTTTACTCGGGATCATAATCCGCACATCAATTCCTGAAAGGGCTGCAATGTGGAGCGCATCCATCACACTCTCATCAGGAATGAAGTAGGGCGTCTGGATGAAGACCGTTTCTGTCGCGGTGGTGATCATCTTCAGGTATGAGTCCTTTACCGGGTTCCATCCCGTATCCGGTCCACCGGAAACGATCTGCACCATGGACCCCTGCGGGAGGGGACTCGGGTGGAAATACCGGTCCCGGATCTCCAGTTTGTCCCTGGATGCGAAATTCCAGTCAAGATAGAACCTCATCTGGGCAGCCATCGCCCCCGACCCTTTGATCCGTACGGCAGTGTCACGCCAGTATCCCCACCGCTTGTCAAGCCCGATGTAATCATCACCGATATTAAAACCGCCGACAAACGCGGTTTCGCCATCGATGATCGCAATTTTCCGGTGGTTCCGGAAGTTAACACGGTAGTTGAAATAGGAAAATAAGGAGGGGAAAAAAACCGCATGTTTCCCCCCGGCAGCGGTAAATTCATCATAAAAATGGGCTGGCAGCCCCCCGCTTCCCACCCCGTCAACGAGAAGTCGTACTTCCACACCCGCCCGGGCTCTTTCGGTGAGCGCCTTCATGATGTCCCGGCCAAGCCCGTCATCCTTCAGGATAAAATATTCCATGTGCACGTGGTCACGGGCGGTGCTGATTTCTTTGATGAGATCGGCGAACTTGGCATTCCCGTCAACATAGCTCGTGACATGGTTGTCGGTCGTAATCAGCGTCCGGTTATTCTGGAGCAGCAGCAGCGCCATCCGGTGGAAAGCTCCCGACCACCGGTCGGTCAGTCTTGCCTCGTGTGAAGTAAACTCCTTTATCTGGGATGACATCAGGTCCGTCAGTTTCCGGTCGGTCTCGTTTTTGAGGGAGAACAACTTTACCTTCCGGTAATTCTGGCCAAAGACCAGGAACAGGAAAAAGCCAAGGAATGGCAATAAGAATAATACCAGAAGCCATGAGACCGCACGTGTCGGTTTTTTTCTCTCGACAAAAATGATCGTGACGGCAAAAAAAATATTTGCGATAAGTAGTACCGGCAATAAAAACTGGTAGAGCAGGAGCAGGGAATTGATGATCTGCACCAGTACATCGGGAGCCATGGCACACCTCAGGACAGAGTGATTTCAAACACGGTTGATGGATTGATATTACCCGAACCTGTATAGGTACATTTGGATTTCGTATAATCCCTCACCCCGCCTGCTGGAACCGGATAGTTCTATGGATAGTCCTGAAAGTCAGTCCATAGTTGAGAGAGTAGTATGCGGTAGTCTTCCCGTGGTATTTTCCCCGGATCCAGTGATCTGGATTCCGGAACATGGAGGGGGTTGACAGGTATCCGGAACTATTTTCATAAAACAGGAATCGAAAATGGCCACACTCAGGCTGCATCAGCTGTTTGCCAGGATGGTTCGTTAAAAAAAAGAGACCCGGTCGCCGTACTTACTTCATCGGGACCGGATAGTATATATCGCCGATATTGGGGAGAGGGATCGTGGCAATCGTCGTGTTGAGATCGTCAAGTGAATTTGCCTTAATCTGTTTTGATGACATCGTGTAGAGGACATTGTCGATATAGAGTGAACGTTTTACCTCGGAGGTCGAGCTGCCGTAATAGTAGTAGCCGTTGTCGCCTGTCCCGTGCTGGACCGTTCCCCGTAAGGTAAAGCCGGTCTGCGGGGTGAGGCCGAAGACATATGCCCCGTACCAGATCTGCTGCTGGTAGTTGTAGTAACCATCTTTGGTGACCGGTGCCGCAGAAACCGCCCGGACCGGGATCACGAGGAGGTTCTTTGCCCTGTCAAAGAGGAAGGCGTGATGGTCCGTCAGGGCTGCTGAGTCGGAGCCCGCATCACCGATCTGCACCTTGTCGAGCTGCTTTGGATTGGCCACATCAGAGACATCGAAGAGGGCGAGCTTGACCCCGCTGACCGAGACGCCGCCCCAGTCATTGGTCGCCGTCTCCTTGCCGATGCCGATGATATGCGTCGCATCATACGGGTGCAGGTAATCGGAGTATCCGGGGATCTTCAACTGCCCGAGGATCTTCGGGGCTTCCGGCTTCGAGAGGTCGATGACGAAGAAGGGGTCGATCCTCCTGAAGGTGACCATATAGAGCCGGTCGCCGATGAACCGGGTGGAGTAGATCGATTCCTGTTCGGCAATGTGGGTCAGGGAACCGATGGTCGTCATCCTGCTGTCCAGGACAAAAACGTTGTTGTAGGTGTACTGCCCGGACTGCGTGTAGATACTGGACGTGGTCGCGAGGCGGAGGTTGTTGTTATATTCATCCATCGAGAACTGGTTGTCCAGCGTGCCCGGTACCTCCCCCTTCGCGACATAGGTGATCCTGCCGTCCTGTATGGCGATCTTGTGGACGACGGTGGTGGTCTGGTCGGCCTCCTGCTGCCGGATCGCGTCCTGCTCAGCGGTGCGGAGGCCATTGAGGATCGACTGCCGCTGGGCATCGGTCAGGGAGTTGAAGTCAGGAGGGACGGTAACGGGAACCGCCATTACCCGGATGACCTCGGAAACGGCGACGTCAACTGCCGTAGAAATTCCGGAAGACCCGCCGGAACCCATACCCCCGCTGACGGAAACCGGCCGGGGCGGGACAATTCCTTTGGTATAGATCGCCGGGTGGTATCCCGGGTAACTCACGTAGATCGCATCGGTCGACACGTACAGGGTGTTCCCGCTGCCAAGCAGGTAGGTCTGGGCGTCTTTTTCATTCCCGCTGGCGGCATCAATCGAGGTGATGGTGGTGAAAGTGTACTGGGATTCACGGTTGTCGAAGTACCAGACATCCGGCTGGACGACCGTTGTTCTGCCTTCACGGAGGGCAGGAACGACAATGTTTCTGCCGGAATAGGGGTAGACCTGTTCCCGGGTGACCATGTACACCATTGAGCCGATCATCCGGGCGTCAATGTAATCGCCGTCAATCGAGTAGTCCTTCATCACCGTGGGGTTTTTCCGGTCGCTGATGTCATACACCAGGGCATGCGTGAACGGCGTGGTGTAACGGTACGGGGGCATCGGGGCTATCATCCCGGTGGCCGGTTCCGCTCCCGAGGGTTGCACCGGGTAATCCGGGGTCCCGTATCCTGTCGTAAAGAGAATAAGACGGTCACCGTTGACAAAGATGTCTTTTGGGGTGTCAGAAAAATCAGTCTTTGAGATCACCGATGCAGTTGCTGCCGGGTAGGCATCGATGATGGCGAGTGTAGGGCCGGATATCGCGTAGATGTACCGGTCATCGTTCTTCACGATGTCCGGCTCATCGACCCCGACAACCTGGACATTGGTCTGGGAGTACGCGACCGGTCCCGGAAGGGCTGCCGGGACGGCGATCCCTCCCTTCTCCTGGCCAGACTGCTGGGGGACATTCATGCCGATCCCGGCCGTGGGGACCAGGGTCCGGTAGTACCCGTTCTGCTGGTCGGCTGCCATCGAATCCTGGAGATACTGTTCGATCTCTGCCGTCGAGTTGAACTTCTTCAGGTCGGAAGTCGCGGCCGGGAGAGTGGCAGGGGTGCTCATGCACCCTGTCGCAAGGATTGCACCGATGATGAGCATGGCACTGATTATGAGGAAGAACTTTTTAGGTGACATAATCTGTTTATTGGCAGGCAAGGTCATCAACTTGGCGTAAACTGCGAAAAATTTTGAAGGTATCGGGAGAAGGGGGGGGAACTATCCTGCATTCATGGTCTCGGAACAGGAATACACTCCATTCACTGCCCGAAGCCTGTTCCGCATTCAAAATGCCAGAATACACAAAACAGATAGCATAATTATCCGGAAGTTCACATAACGATGCGTGAGGAAAAGGGTTCACCATGCGATGGACAGATCGAAGACGGAGTGAAAATGTCGAAGATCAGCGGGGATTCGGAGTCAAACGGGGAGCAATCGGCGGCGGTATCGGGATTCTCGTTATTCTCGCTATCGCTTTGCTGACAGGCGCTGATCCGGGTGCACTTTTGAATACGATCAGTTCCGATAGCGGTTCCCTGGGTAGTGCACCGGTAGTGTTGACCGCGGCCGAGAATCAATCGGCTGATTTTGTATCCGTCGTTCTTGCCGATACAGAAGATACGTGGCAGACCATTTTTGCACAAAATGGGATGGTCTATACCGATCCCAAACTAGTCCTCTTTAAAGGGAGCGTGGAATCCGCCTGTGGATCAGCCGAATCGGCTATGGGACCTTTTTATTGTCCGGGAGACGAGAAGGTGTATATTGACCTGGATTTTTACAATGAGCTGAAAGACCAGTACGGCGCTCCCGGCGATTTTGCCCAGGCGTATGTCATCGCCCACGAGGTGGGTCATCATGTGCAGAACCTCCTGGGAACATCGGAAAAAGTCCAAAGGCTCCAGAGCCGGAGTAATGAGGTCACGGCCAACAAATATTCTGTGATGCTGGAATTGCAGGCTGATTGTTACGCAGGTGTGTGGGCGAAACAAACCGACAATACCCAGCACTTTCTTGAAGCCGGTGATATCGGGGAAGCGATGAATGCTGCCTCGAAGATCGGAGACGATGCCCTGCAAAAACAGTATCAGGGCTACGTTGTGCCGGATTCTTTCACCCACGGTACATCTGCGCAACGGATGAAATGGTTTAATGCCGGTTTCACCAGTGGAGACATCAATTCGTGCGACACCTTCAATGCTACAGCACTGTGATCTTCCTTCCATATGTTCTTTGGACAGGCCCTTGTGCAGGAGAACTAAATTTGAGAAGATCCTGTGGATGATAAAAAAATTTTCCGGAATATATTCTGGTACGAGTTGCGCTCGATGTTTTTTTATGGATAGTATATGATACAGCACGAGCATTTTCCGGTGTATATCCATGAGTCGGAATTATCCTGTTCATTCTGATCGGCGTTCCGGCGATTTTCTCTATTGCATTTATCCACGTGAAATGGATTTAGCTTCCCGGTACCTGTAGATTGCAGCGTTCCCGGCGTAGTGGTAGTATCGGGCCCGTACACAGGTGTTCCGTTTGCTTCTGAAGAGCATGCTCATGTCCGCAGGACAGTCAGGTAATCCTTTATAATTCCTTTCTTTTTTTATTCAATTCGTTCAACCGATTCGATGCAGGGTAAAGGTAATTCAATAATCTGTCAGTTGAATTCAACCATTACCACCGTTATGACGACGGTTCGGTCCATGTCCTTCCCAGGTACAGGCCGACTCCCACCGGGATGAGGAAGGTCAGGACATAGTACAGGAGCACGTCAGGGCCGTAATAGGTGGCCTGGAAGAGCGAGACGATAAACAGATAGTCGAGCACTACGGCAATCAGCATCCATGCAACCCCGACACCGGCAAAGTACCGCAGGGGAAGATGCCCCCGCCGCCGGAACCACCACCAGGTGATGGCAATGGTTACCGGAGTAAAGACGGCGGCAAGAATCCAGCCCATGATTCCCGCAAAGGGAGAGAAGAAGAGTCCCAGCGATACGAGATACCCTATCAGCCATAGTCCTGTGCCGAGCCCGGCGGTATCTTTAATCCACTGCTTCATAGGAACATTTTAGCCCCTCTGCATTCTTGTGCTTTGTGCCGGACCCCAATAGATCCGGGCCAGGAGACTCCGTTGTGATCGTAAAGCGATGAGATCCTTACCCTTGTTTTTTAATTCTATTTCTCGAAATCAGGTAAAAAATAACCGATTATCGAATGATTTCCTAATCAAATCATATTAAATATCATTTTACAAATACATAATTATATATATAAGTAGTATCTACTATGTTTATGGGGACGTGTGCCCCAGAGAGAAATTGCAGAACAGGAAAGACACCATACCACAATAAAAAAATCCCGCGATGATTCTTACACCGTGATAATTTTTCATGGCGTGGGAGGAGCAAAAGCGTCAGGTTTGTGATGCGGGTATTTCATCACCTCTTGTCCCGTTATCTCCAATGTCTGTGGGATATAATACCAGTCAGCCTCATGGAGGACAACAGGGTATAAAGCAGGCAATTTTATACCTTGGAACATTCTCCATGATTCTTTGAACGATGTATCATCAGGGTATCCTCGTCCCGGGGCCTGATATGGATGACTCTCGTGAGTGTCCATATTTCATAACGTTGTTTTGACGTTTCCCATACTTTTAAATCATCTTCGATGAACATCATGCCGGGATTATCCATGAGTAAAATAACCCTCGGCCCGATGCCGTACATAAGTGTGATGCCCACGGTCCTTGTGGGCGTGAACGTGAAGGGAAGGGCGAACTACATGACCGCCGCATGGGCCTCGGTCGCATGCATGACACCGCCGATGGTCTGCGTTGCCGTCAACAAGACCCGGTATACCGCGGAGGGAATCGGGGAGAACAAAACGTTCAGCCTGAATATTCCCTCCGCAGAGCAGGTAATCGAGACCGACCACTGCGGTATTGTCTCGGGATCCCGGGAGAGCAAGTCCGGCGTATTCCGGTCATTTTACGGCAAGGTCAGGACAGCACCCATGGCAGAAGAATGCCCGGTCAACATCGAGTGTACGCTGTTCAAATCTGTTGACTGCGGGAGCCACCTGCTCCACATCGGGGAGGTGGAGGAGATCCATGCCGACACCTCATGTGTCACCGACGGGAAGCCGGATGTTACGAAGATCCATCCGATAGTGTACGCCCAGGCAGCCTACTGGGAGTTCGGGAAGCAGATCGACCGGGCATTCTCGGCAGGCAGGAACTACCAGAAAAAGTGAACATGATGAGTTTATCGATGTCTCCATTCGGGTCAAAACCCGGTCCGGGTGGAATAGTCACACGATCAGGTCAGGATTTGTTCTGTTATGGAAACAGGTGCCCTGAGAGATCCTGACCGCAGAACCAGCAGTTGCAACGGGGATTTGAATCCCCGCCACCAGAACAGGTGACTAAAAAAGGGTGGCGATAATTTTTATCGACCCTCCCCGTATTATTTCCCGAAATACTCTGCAACCTTCTTCAGGTTCTCGCGGACCGGAAGGCTCTGGGGGCATTTCTCCTCGCATTCCCCGCACTCCTGGCAGAGTGAGGCATAATGGGGGAGACCATCAAAGACACCGCCAAGGAAGGCCGTGTAGATCTGCCGGGACTGTTCCTTGTCATCATACATGTGCCCGCGGTTGAAATACTCGAAGCACTCCGGGATGCTTACACCATGGGGGCAGGGGGCGCAGTACCTGCACCCGGTGCAGGGAATGAGAACCCGCTGCTCCAGCTCTTTTTTCACCTTCTTATACAGGGAGAGCTCGCGTGGCGTCAGCCGGTCGGCAAAGCCGCTTTCGGCCAGCTCGACATTCTGCCGGACCTGATCCGGTGTCGACATCCCGGAGAGGGTAACGGTCACTGCCGGATGGTTCCAGACCCAGCGGAGGGCCCAGCCGGCGGGCGGGTACTGAACTTCTGCCGTCTGCCAGATCTCTGAGATGCCCGGCAGGTCTTTTGCCAGCAACCCTCCCCGGATCGGCTCCATGACCACGATACCGAGTCCTTTCTTTGCTGCATAGTTCAGTCCCTGGGTCCCGGCCTGGTAGTGCTCGTCCATAAAATTGTACTGGATCTGGGCGAATGTCCAGTCGTAACTTTTCACGATCTCCCTGAAGACCTTCGTGTTGTCATGGAACGAGAAACCGGCATACCGGATCCGCCCGTCTGCAATCGCGTCGTCAAGGAAGTCCGTAACGCCGAGCGACACGAGATTTTCCCAGAACGGCCGCATGAGCCCATGGACAAGATAGAAGTCGATGACACCGGTCCTGAGGCGGGCGAGCTGCTGGTCGAGATACTTGTCCATGTCCTCCCGGGACCTGATCAGCCAGCTCGGGAGTTTCGTCGCCAGGTTCACCTTTTCGCGGTACCCTCCGGCAAGTGCCCGGCCGACGAACGGTTCGCTTGCCCCGTTGTGATAGGGATACGCAGTATCGACATAATTCACCCCGTGGTCGATCGCGTACCGGAGCATGCCGGTCGCCGTCTTCTCATCAATGTCCCCGTTTTCCTTCTGGGGAAGCCGCATGCACCCGAACCCGAGGATGGAGAGTTCGGGGTCGGCCTTCTTCATCTTCCGGTAGAGCATCGTCCTTCACCGTTATGTATCATCAGGGTTATTTTTTCGAGCTCTCGAAACCACACCGCTTGCAACGATAACTGCCATCAGGCTTCATGACAATATTGGGATCCTGGCATTTCTCACAAATGGGACGGTCATGTTTTACCCGAAGGGCCTGGGGTTGTTTATCCATGGGGATTGATTGCCGGGTTTCCGTATAAAGGTGTCCCCCCGGTCATTATCACCTGCCGGCCGGTTCTCTATGGTGATACAATCACACAACCCGAAATTTCCGGGGAATCCGGGATAATTTTTTTTAAAAAAAAGAGATTTACCGGCGCCGGAGCACAACGAACGCACCGATGAAGAGCACGCCAAGAATCACCGTCATCGCCCCGACCGGCGCCGTCGTGGTAGCGGGCACGATCGCGGCAAGACTCACGATGACCTGGGTAACTGCGCTCCCGGTCACTGTTACGGCCTGTTGCTGGTCGGAGTAGCCATCCATCCGCACCATCACAACGTATGAGCCGTCTGGAATATCGGCAAGGGTCAGCGGGGAGATCCCGCGGAAGACATTGTTGAGGAAGACATTTGCACCCGAGGGCGAGGTGGTCACGACAATCTCACCGGTGGTATCCTTCACCGGGCCGGGAGGGACGGGGGAGAGCCGGGCATTGATGGTCAGGACCCTGCCCCGGGTCACCTGCACGGTCTGGGTATAGGTCTGGTAGTCGTCGAGCGTCAGCTGGACCGTGTGGAGCCCGGGGGTAATGCTCGTCAGGTCAAATGATTCGCCTGAGGGGGTCAGGCCCATGTAGTGCCCGTCAAGGAACAGCGATGCTCCCGCCGGGTCCGAGATCACCTCGATTGAACCGACACCGGGAGGTGCCGGGGCGAACGTAACCTGGACCGGGGTGCTCTGGCCTGCATAAACCGTGACGGTCGAGAGGAACTCATCGTATCCCGCTTTCTGGACCCGGACCGTATGGCTGCCGGGGGCAAGACCCGGGACGACCGCAGGGGTCGATCCCCGGGTACTGGCCGTCTACATAGATATCGGCACCCTTCAGGTCAGAGGTTATCGAGAGCGAACCTGCCTGCGCAGGTGTCGGGATGAGACTGGCACTCACCCGGGCCGTGGCGCCAGGCGCGACATATACCGTCGTCGTGTACGTCTGGTACCCGGCCTGGCTCACCTGGATGGTATGGTCAGTGCCCGCGGCAACAGACGTAAATGTTGCCGTGGTGTATTGCCATGTCCGCCCATCGAGGTACGCTACGGCACCGGCCGGGTTGGACGTGACAACGATCGAACCGACCGATGCGACCGGGTTCAGGGTTGCGTACAGGTGCACGGTCTCTCCATCCAGCGGCCAGCCGGTCACCTGGCCCATATAGACCTCATAGCCAGGTTTCTGGACCGTGAACGTCGTAAAAGGCGTGCCGGTGACGGCGACTTCGGTATCGCAGGAACCGGAGGTGATGGTGCATCCTGCAGCGTTACCGTTAAAGGAGACCGTCGCACCGTTGACGTTCGCACTGACCTGGATCCATCCTTTACCACCGCCGATTGGGGGGTTGGTCGGGACGGCCGTAGGTTCTATCGTCGGTTGGGGGGTCGGGACCGGGTTCAGTGTCCCATCGACCGCGGACTGCTCACCGCTCCTGACCGTGATGCTGGAAGAGTACGGCTCGTACCCCTCCAGCGAGATCCGAACCGTGTGGGCTGTCCCCGCCCCGAGTTCGAGCCCGACAACGGGCGTGACCCCGATACCTTTCCCGTCGAGTTCAACCGAGGCCGCAGACGGGGTCGATGTGATGCTTACCCAGCCGATCCCGGGAGCGGCGGGAGTTGCTGGTGCTCCTGTCGTTTCAAGGGTGACCCCTTGGATCGGTGATACGGTAACACCAGGTTCCGTCGTAACCGGCTCCTGAGCCATCACCGGTGCGGTGATGGCGATCAGGAGGAGGAGAACGATAAGCGGTGAAGTGTGTTTCATAGAAAAATTCCCATAGTTACCTTGGACTGAAGCTATCTGAAATTTTTGATCAGTTCCTTCTGGTGCTCAATGCAGAAGGGGCCACGGGTCAGCTCCCCAAAGGTTTCAGGAGACCGTCTTCTCTTCCGCACTGCATAATTCTCACCGAAATTCATCCCGGGGATCGAAATAGCGGTTTTTTACTCCTGTCAGGTCCCGCTCCCCTCACCTTTATTACCCATCCTCACCACAACCACTCAACCATGGACCTCCCGCACAACCTGGCATTCACCCTTACGATTCCCGAACCGTTCGACTTTGCGCTGACCGTCGCAAAGCCGGCCGGCTGGCCCTGGTCGACCCCAAAGGAGATCTATGAGGATGCAACGCTCTGGACCGGCGTCAGGGTCGGCAATATTCCTGCAGGGCTCGTGATGAACGCAAAGAAAAACCGGGTCCTGGTCCGGGCATATACTGCATCCCCGCTCGCGAAACCCGACGCAGAAGATCTCAAAAGTATGGTCCTTGCAGGTCTCGGGACAGGTGAAGACCTTACCGGGTTCTACCGGTTTGCCAGAGACGATCCGGTCCTGAAACAAGCCACTGCCGATCATCCCGGTATGCGGATCGGTCTCCTCGACGACGTCTTTGGCGGGGTAATCCTCGCGATCCTCCTCCAGATGGCGCCGATCGAACGGAGCGAGCAGATGATGGACAAGGTCCTCGAACACTTTGGCACGAAAATCTCGTTTGACGGAAAGGAGGTGATCCTATGGCCACGGGCAGAGGAGATCGCTTCCCTCGACCCTGCCGCTCTCAGGAAGGAGGCGATGCTTGGCTACCGGGCGGAGCGGCTCGTGAAAGCGGCACAGTACCTCACCGGGCACCCGATCTCCCTGCGCCAGCTGGCAACGGTCCCGGAGGACGAAGCGATGAAGGTACTCACCGCGATCCCCGGTATCGGGCGCTACTCCGCGGCGATCATCTTCGGCCAGTCCACCCCGCCCATCGATGCCTGGAGCGTGGTGATCATGAGTGAGCTCTATGAGGGTAAAACGCCGGAGAACTCCCGGGATGCGATCGAACGGGTACAACAGGCACTCTCCGCCCGGTGGGGGGTGTGGTCCTGGCTCGCATTTGCGTACATTCTCAATGACATCGAAAAGCTGGCGGAGAGTTATCCCCTGTCCCGGGTCAGGTAGCTGTTCTCACGTACAGGACTTTTTAATTTTTTTCTGAACATCGAGGAGTTTATGTCTTCAGCCGGCAAGAGAACTCTCCATGCCGGATAACGCTCCCTGCCCTTTCTGTTCACCCGGCCACGGGGTCATCAAGGCACAGAATGAGTTCTGGTATGCACGCTGGGACCGGTTCCCGGCCTCGAAGGGACACATGCTGGTGATCCCCTTCCGCCATGTCGAAAACTGTTTTGACACCACGCCGGAGGAGAAGCAAAATCTCTTTGAAGTGATCGACGCCGCCAGAAAAATTATTGATGAGAAATATTCACCGGATGGCTACAATGTCGGTTTTAACGCCGGCAGGGTTGCCGGCCAGGGCGTCATGCACTGCCACGTGCATGTCATCCCCCGGTACCATGGGGACACCGACAATCCCCACGGGGGTGTGCGGGGTGTTGTTCCCCGGAAAAAGGGTTAGGATATACACGCCTTTTCAAAAGGACCCCTCGCCATTCCTCTTCACTACCTTCCCCGTCACGGCTGGCAGGGGTGATCCCATGAAGGCTATCATCGTAAAATGCCCTGAATACGCTTTTCTTTGAAAAGGTCAGGGGAGAGTCAAAGAAGGAGCAGGCTACTGCGATCCATAATCCGGTGAGCCGGTGCGGCCCGGCGATAAAGGGTAAGTTTTTTTTCTCTTGTCTCCATGTTCTCTTCCCGATGATGAACACCTGCCGGGTGCCCGGCGGGGGCCGCAGTCCATTTCATCATGCAGCTTCCGAAAAGAATAACCACGGGGGAGTTCCTGTTTGTCCTTTTTTTTACATCAGATAACCGATGCGGATTAAAACCCTGTCCTGTACCGGAGGATGGCACCCATCCCACCGAATTCAGCCCGGAATTGTGTCCCTTCCGGGAAATTTTCAGAAATGATCTGTGTTTTCGCCCCGCTCTGATCGGCAAGATGTGTCAGCTCTTCGATGATATCCACCGCCCCATCCTCGATAATCGGGGCTGCACAGACACGACAGGTATGGACCAGGATATCCGGCACGGTTATCCCCGGTTCCAGCGATATCGTCCGTTCATGGGTATGCCCGCATTCCTGGCAGGTAATCCGGTTTCGCGATTTCCTGAGGCCTGCAGAGAGAAGGAGCACCCCGACCGCACCGGCGGCGAGATTTTTCCGTATACTCTCTTCGCCGTACGCGGCGAGTCCCCCGTCTTTTGGGAGCTCATTCCTGAACCGGTCGAGGATCTCCTCCTCCCCGGCGATATTCAAACCCCTGATCGCATCTTTTGCGTTCTCCGCAAGCTCTGCGAGTCCTCTCTCATCTATCCAGGTAACATCGAACAGGCCGATGACCCGCTGCCGGATCTCGTGGTGAAGGAAATTCCCTGCGGAAAATTCTTCTTTTGTCGGGCTCTGCCCTCCAACCAGGACCCCGGCGAAACGCTGGCGAAAGTCCTGTTCCCTGAGGAAGGTTTCGCTCGCATGGTTTCCGACCCGGGTGAAGAATTCATTCACCGCGATCTCCCGCAGTCGCTGGAACCTGGCTGCCGACTGGCCACCCTTTCGCTGCCTGCCATGGATGTTGGATGTGCTGCTGCCCAGGGATTTTACCCGCCCCCCGCGAAGGATTCCCCACCAGGCCCCGCTGAGATCGAGGACAAGGAGGCCGTATACGTTCTTTGCCTCCAGCATCTGCTGTAATGGTTCAAGCTCGAACTTCGAACTGCGCCGGTACAGGTAGAGTGGAAGGGGTTCGGGGGGTTCGATGACCGTGCAGGAGGGATCCGTCCCGGTCCCCGCCTGGCAAAAGAGTGCCAGACCATTCTCCGGTAGTGCCGCGTAATTCTTCAGGCTGGAGAGGGCAGAAGAGAGAGCCTGTTCTGTGAGCATCCGCTGCCCGGTATCCCGGATCGCTCCTGACCGGGTATATTCCTCGTTCAGGTAGCCGGTCACCCCGGCGATCGGTTTATCCGGGGGAATGTACAGGGTAATCAGTTCCTGACCAGGTCCCCCCGCAGACTCAAGGGTATGAATGGTCCTCTGGAATTCGTTGCGCCGTGCCTCGTCCTCTGCCATCTCGTGGTACTCCTGTTCCGCCAAGTGATACTCTGCCCTATAAAAATATATCTGGACAAGGAGTCCGGCATGGAGAGATCGGGCACTGTTCCGGAACGGTGGACATGAAAGAAAGGGATTGCCGGGAGATGTGTGCCCTCAAAATTCAGGGTATTTTTGTTTTTAAAAATTTCTTATCCTTGATATAGATTACCTTGGCAGGAGAGTCCCCGACCTGTTTTTCTTTTATCTCAAACAGGGCGGTCGCTTCCACAAGGTCCCTGAGTTTTTTAAACCCGTAGTTCCTCGGATCAAAATCAGGAGACTGGTTGACAATATTTCCCCCCACATCGGCAAGGTTTGCCCAGCCGTCATCGTTGGAACACCCTTCAACGGCAGACCGCAGGAGGTTCAGCACGATCTTATCTCCCTTGAGCTGTTTGAGGGATTTTCCTGCCCGCTCCTCTTTTGAGGGTTCAGGGGATTGTTCACCAGTCAACCGTGATTTTCGCAGGATCTCGGTGTACACAAACTTATCGCATGCCTGGACAAACGGCTTGGGAGTTTTCCGTTCGCCAAAGCCATACACGGACAGCCCGGATTCACGGATCCTTTGTGCCAGCCGGGTAAAATCGCTGTCGCTGGAGACGATACAGAAACCATCGAACTTCCCCGTGTACAACAGGTCCATTGCATCAATGATCAGGGCCGAGTCGGTCGCATTTTTCCCGGTGGTATAATTAAACTGCTGCATCGGTTGGATCGAATAATTCAGCAGCACCTCTTTCCATGGCTGGAGGTTCGGGGTTGTCCAGTTCCCGTAAATCCGTTTCACGCTCGCGGTACCTGTACAAGGCAATTTCAGCAAGCAGCCCTTCGATTATTTCGGGTTGTGCATTTTCAGCATCGATAAGGACTGCCAGTTTTTTCTGCGGCTCATACTCACCAGCCGGATCCCTGCGCACCATCATATGCCTTTGATAGGTACCGGACCTATTCATAGCTTTCACAAGGGGCTCCGCAGGGATACGGGGAATTCTGAGGAAAACCCGGCAGGGATGATACTCATGCAATGAGCGAATCGGGGGACTTACCCGGAGTCCCTCCTTCAGAAAAATGAGGGGATCCGGCATCCGGTCAAACAATGCCGATGGGTGAACCGGCCGTATGTTACAAAAAAATGCTCCTTCGGGAGATCTTTCTCCGATTCCGGGCAGGGATTGCCTTTTCCCCGGTTCCTTATTTCCTGCGTATGCCGGCAGCGAAGGCTTCCACCGTTGCGAGGTATGCGCCACTGTCCACATCCCGCTCGATCGTTGTCGCCGAAGAGACAAATCGCATCCCTTTCTTCTCCAGCTCCTTTCTTACCCTGCGATCGTTCCTTCCAACCCTCTCCCTGCCATCTCTGCGATCACGTGAAAGGGCTTTCCTGCGCAGCCGCTCCCCCCTGGCAAGGTACTCGTTCACGTACGGCGGGACTTTGGCTGCCCAGACCGGTGTTGCGATGATCAGCCTCTCGATGCCGGTCAGGTCAGCCGGGCATGGCTTGATCGCCGATCGCATAACAAAAAGTGTCTTCAGCAGTTTGCCCGGCATGCCGGATTCCCGGAGCGGTTCGATCTTCACGAGCCCGGCATCCAGCAAGTGCGCTCGCGACCTTCCCGGTGTGCCCGCTCCCGGAAAAATAGGCAATGCGCATAGTCAACAGGAATTCCTCCATGGAATAGCAGGCCTGTACCATAAAAATAGTTGGGAGCCGGCGTGACGGGATCTCTTCTGAAGAAACCTGTGTTTCCAGCCCGGAACGACGGTTCAAAGACCGGCTTTTCCGGAATAACCCCCTCAGGCTCCCGCAGCAACGGCACGGTATGACCACGTCACCGGAAATATTCCACTACATTCCGGAAGAACTGCATATTTGGCGATTCTGCCGGTATCGCCACACCTTCCCGCTTCATCTGTTCCTTCCGGAGGGGCCAGTCATAGAGGTTCATGAATTCCATGGCCCGCTCCGGGTGCGGCATCAGCCCGAGCACCTTGCCGTCCGCGGAGGTGATACCGGCGATATCTTCGACCGAGCCGTTGGGGTTAACGGGGTACTCGCCTTCGGCCGGGCGAAGGTCCTCATGGCAGTACGTAAAGGCAATCATCTTCTGCCGTTTCAGGCGCTGCAGGGTCTCTTTTGAGCAGTAAAAATTACCCTCGCCATGGGCGACCGGGCAGTAGATCCGCCCGATATTCCGGGTCCAGAGGTTGTCTGCCGCGGGTTTCAGGGTGACAAACCGGCATTCCAGCCTCCCGCCCCGGTTGGGCATCAGGGCGATCTCCCGGTTGTACTCCCTGTCGAAGGCCGGGACAAGCCCGAGGTTTGCCAGTATCTGGAACCCGTTGCAGATCCCGAGTACAAGATTGTCGCCATCCAGGAACCCGGTAACGTCGTCCCACAGGTTATTACGCACCCGGTTTGCGTAGGCGTTGCCGGCCCCGGTATCATCCCCGTAGGAAAAACCCCCCGGAAAGACCAGGAGCCGGTAGTCTGAAAGCCGGCTCTGCCCGGCTATCAGGTCGTTGATATGGACAATATCCGAGGCCATGCCTGCCCGGGCGAGCACTTCCTGAGTCTCCATCTCGGAGTTGATCCCGTAACCGCTCATGATGATGGCCCTCTCCGGGACCATCCCGGGGGCCGTTGAAGCCTTTGGGTTCCGGTTCCGGATTTTGTGTACACCAGCCATATCAGTACCCCCGGAACGGTGCCTTGTAGGCAGCTTCAAGTTCATCCACCGGCATGTCCAGCAGGAGTTTATCGGAAGTAATCCGCAGGGCTTTGCCCCCGACCCTCCCGAGCAGTGTCGCATCCGGCCCGATGATTCGTTCAAACGCCCGCTTGTTGGCCGGATCTACCGTGACCACGAACCTGCCCAGCGACTCGGAGAAGAGGTAATAATCCGGTCGCATGCCGGCAGGAATCGTCAGGTCCATGCCGATCCGTCCCGCGATGGCAACTTTGGAAAGGGTCGTGCCAAGACCCCCGTGACTGACCGGGCAGGCAGATGCGACGAGTTCATGCGAGATCGCCTCTGTCAGCCTCCGGTAGCGCTCCCGTGCGGTCGCTGCATCCAGTCCCGGGACGGTGTTCCCGGTATACCCGAGATGGGCAAAATACTCCGACCCTCCCAGCTCTTCGCAGGTCTCCCCGATGACGTACACGAGATCGCCGGGGATCTTGGCGTCCATCGACACGGCCCGGGCGACATCGGGGTGAATCCCGATGGAGGAGATGAGGAGCGTCGGGGGCACGGAGATCTTCACCCGGTTGTTCTCTGCATCATACCCGGAGAAATCATTGAACATGCTGTCCTTTCCCGAGATAAAAGGCGTCCCGAATGCAGTCGCAAACTCGTAGCACCCCCGCGCCGCATGCTTCAGCTGCCCGAGACGCCCGGGTTCGTCAGAAGAGCACCAGCAGAAATTGTCAAGGATCGCGATGGTATCGAGCGGAACACCGATGGCGATCAGTCCCCGTATGGCCGTATCGATCCCGGCGGCCGCCATCAGGAAGGGATCGATCTCCGTGTACGCAGGAAAGACCCCCTGCGACAACCCGACACCCTTCTTTGAGCCATGAACAACCCGGGTCAGTGTCGCGTCTCCCTGCACCCGGCCTGCACCCTGAACGGGGCCGAGCAGATGCCCGCCCTGCACGGTATGGTCGTACTGGATCGAGATGAACTCTTTGGAGCAGAGGTTCTTTCTCTGCAGCATCGCACGCAGCGTGGCGTCGAGCCGCTCCGTGCAGGGGATGCAGGGTTCGGGATACGTCTTTTTCGTGTTCGACGTCGTCAGGTGTTTTTTTGGCAGGCCGTCATGGAGGAAGTCCAGCCCGATATCCATCACCACGGTGCCATGGCTCTCGACCACGCACCGGCCGGAGTCCGTGAAGGTGCCGATCACCGTTGCCTCGACCTCACGCCGCTGCATCAGATCCATGAACGCATCAAGTTTCTCCGGTGGGACGGCCAGCGTCATCCGCTCCTGCGATTCCGAGATCCAGATCTCCCAGGGGGCCATGCCGGGATATTTCAGGGGGACCCGGTCCAGGTACACGTGGCAGCCGTTGCATTCCTTTGCCATCTCGGCGACCGAGCAGGAGATCCCGCCCGCCCCGTTGTCCGTGATACTGTGGTACAGCCCACGGTCCCGGGCCTCTTTCACGATCACGTCCGAGAGCTTCTTCTGGGTGATCGGGTCGCCTATCTGGACTGCCGTCACCGGGCTCTCCGGATCGAGGGCTTCTGAGGAGAAGGTGGCACCGTGGATCCCGTCCTTGCCCACACGTCCTCCCGCCATCACCACGAGGTCACCTGGCAGCGCCTGTTTCTCGTAGAGATTCCGGCCGTCGTGCCCGCGGGGCATCACGCCGACCGTGCCGGCAAATACCAGCGGCTTCCCGCTGTAACGGCTGTCAAACCAGCACCACCCCTGTGGTGTAGGAATGCCCGAGCAGTTGCCGCCAACACCGACGCCCCGAACCACCCCGTCAAGGATCTGGCGGGGGGAAAGGATCGGGTTGGTGCGGTCTTTTCCACGGAAGAGTGCCGGGTCGGTATCCGGGTCACCGACACAGTACCCGTAGACGTTAATACAGGGTTTTGCCCCGAGCCCAAACCCGATCGTATCCCGGTTCACCCCGACAATACCGGTCAGCGCCCCGCCGAACGGGTCAAGGGCAGACGGCGAATTATGGGTCTCGACCTTGTGGGTGACCAGGTACTGGTCATCAAAGATAATGGAACCGGAATTATCGGTAAACACCGTCACGCAGATATCTTTGTCCCCCTTCCCGGCACGGATGGTGTTGGTGGCTGCCTGGATGTAGGTCTTATAGAGCCCTTCGGGGACATCGTCATCCATGGCAGATGCAAAGATCGTATGCTTGCAGTGTTCGCTCCAGGTCTGGGCAAGCGACTCGATCTCCACGTCGGTCGGTCGCCGGCCTTGTGCATGAAACCAGTCGCGGATCGCGTGGAGCTGTTCAAGGTCAAGGGCAAGCGGTCCCCTTCGCAGGCCGGTCATGGAATCGATGATCCCTTCTTTCCCGAGCCGGGCGAGTTCGGTGTCGTCAAGGTCGAGATCCACGGTTTCGGCAACCGGCAGTTCATGCAGGCAGACGGAGGGCACGACCGGATCCATGCCCTTCGTCCCATACTCCTGCCGGGTCCGGATAATCACCCGGTTCACGAGCGGGTTTGCCAGCGTTGACGCCAGTTTCTGCAGGACGGGGGGTGTCATCCTCCCGCTCACGAGGAAGAGCTGGGAGGTATAGACAGCTTCCCCTTCGCAGAACTTCATCGAAAAAAAATCCTCGATCGTCTGGCGGGCGGTCATGCCGACATTATCGGTAACGCCCGGGAGAAACCCGATCTCAATCGCATAGTCAAAAACGGCGGTTGTCGGCCGGTCTATCGTGTATTCCTGGACCACGGGATTGATGAGCTGACCACCGATCTGCGAAAGCTCTTCCGGAGTAAAATCCCGGGAGCAGGTAGCCAGCGTATAGATATCGATCTGGTGTAATTTGTCGACCGGAAAACCCAATGAACGTATCCGGTCTGTCCGTTTCGTGAGCCGGGGATCGATCTTATAGTGAACTTCTATCCGGTGGACACAGGTCATGTGTACTGATTAGCGTCTGATCGGTCAAAATAACTCGCGTAGGGGATGGACAACTCAGGCCCGGCCGGGAACTGCAACCGCAGTGTTTATACAACCGCTCATAATACCTTCTAGTGAGTTTAACATGGTAAAAAAATGTGAACAATGCGGGGCTCCTGCCGTCGACGACCTGTCACTTTTCTGCAATCTCTGCGGGGGATATGTCACGGAGGAAGAGAAAACTGCCCTGGCGGTCTGCAGGGTATGCGGCACTCCTGCTCCCGATGATCAGTCTGCATTCTGCACCCGCTGCGGTCTTAAGTATGCCCAGGAGCCGGAAGACCTGTACCCGGTCTGCACCACCTGCGGAACCATTGTCCCCGATGAACTTGCCGCCTTTTGTAACCGCTGCGGTGAGAAGATAGTTCACGGGGCCGCATCACTAATTTGTGCCGCATGCGGCACTCCCGCGGTGGATGACCAGACGCTCTTTTGTAATCGCTGCGGGACCCCGTTCTCCCGGCCACCGGTACCAGGGATCCAAAAAAAGGCGCAGGGATCGGTAGTTATCACCAAGAAACGACGTTCACCTGCGCCGCCAGCCCATCGCGGCGGAAATATCACTGAAGACTTCCCCCCGGACCATTCCGCCGGCTCCCAGCCGGTTCAACCGGACCCGCAGGTGGAGAGGAAGTTCGCTCATCTCCCGCTGCAGGATGATGAAAGTACCGCCGATACTCCCCGGCCAAAGAAGTATGCCCATCTCCCCCTGGTAGCCGCCGAGCTGAAGATAAAAGATTCCCCCCGAACGGGATTTTATCCGGCAGAAGTACGCGAATCTTCTTCAAAACGCCCCAAAAAGCATCCCACGGCAAAAGGACTGCTGGACATGTTCAAGCGATAGGTATCAGCCGGAATCGTTTGAGCTCCCGGGAGGATCTTCCAGAATGATCCTGCAGGAGATCTGTTTTTTCCCGAGAATTTAGATTTTCAGGGAGCCTGATCTGTTTACGAGTTCCGATTTCCCTGCCTGCGGCCGAATTTCATTGCGGGGCCGGAAGTACCTGACAACAGGATCGGATTTTGTATACGGAAGATTCCCGCTTTATTATACCGTTAAAATTAATTTTTATGGTTCAAAACGTGATTTTCTCTAATTACGAGAGTCGCCCGCCTCATGGCCTCTCCGGGGCACGGCGGAGCAACGGGGTTTGCTGAGATTGATCAGTCACTGATCCACCGCGGGGGCGCCCCGTCGGGGGCGGCGGCGTTTATCATAAGAGAAACAGACACTTGTTATTATGAGAACTCCGGATTCAGAAATCGGGAAGAACTCGTATTCATTAAGAGTTTTCTCCGGGAAAAATTACAAAAATTACGCGTTCACGTCAGCTGAAAAGGACAAGTTACGCAACCGACTGATATTTTGTGCAGATTTTCAGGTAGTTCATAGTCAATAAGGGATTTCGGCATAGCTGGTCTCCAAAAACGAATTCAGCCGGGTGCAGGTTCCCGGTTATGAAACAGTTAAAAAAAATACCGGTTACTGGCATCCGCCCGTAGCCGCGGCGGACGCTGAGGAGAGCGTGGTATTGCATTCCGCAGGCGCGGTAGTGAAGCTGTTGCATATCGCCTGTTTGTACGCTTCGGGTGTGCGGGCTCCGCTATAGGCTACGCCGTTGATGATTAGGGTGGGAGACGCGGTCGCCCCCTCTGACCCGGCCGCCAGTTCATCGAGTCCCAGGAGGGTGATGCTGTCGACGCTGGTTGCACAGGTGTCAATCGCCATCAGGTCGATCCCCAGTGTT
The DNA here is from genome assembly GCA_963815065.1 of uncultured Methanoregulaceae archaeon. Classification (GTDB taxonomy): domain Archaea; phylum Halobacteriota; class Methanomicrobia; order Methanomicrobiales; family Methanospirillaceae; genus Methanoregula. Next base: position 67,079 of record CAWFFE010000002.1, read on the forward strand.
CCGGTAACATTCTTCCGGCAGGTATCCAGGAGGGTGGCATTCTGCCAGACAGGGTAGCACTGCCCGTTGAAGTCCGCAAGATAGTCCCAGAACTGTGCAGGGTACGATCTCATGATGCAGAGCTGCCGGAGGTCTTCCCGTGCTTCAGCGGGGCCATGGAGCGATTCTACGGCTTCCACGGTGGGTCCGTTCACCGTCGTGATAAACCGGACACGGATATCCGCTTTTGTCCCGAGGAGGTCAACCACCGGCTTCATCACGGTCTCTGCCTGGGTTCCGTAAGGGCAGAATGCCATCACATAGAGGTCGGCGACGGGCCGTTCGGATTTCACCGGCGCCGGGGTCGGCACCGGCGTTGCGGTAGATGCATTCATGTTGAATGCTGTCGGGAAGAGAAGGGTGCAGTCCCGGGTGGCGTAGACCGGCAGGTCCTGCCCCTGGTACCGGCTCCATATGGTATAGATTTCGTTGTTGTCAGTGATATTGATCAGGGTTGCCGTCTCACCCGCGCTGACGAGATGGGTATTGATATACGCGATTGCCTTGTCGCTGCAGATTGCAGGAGAGACGACAGGGGTCGTTCCGGACGGGGAGCCAAGGGTACTGGCCGCAAGGACCAGGATAATGATAACAAGAATGCCAATTATTGCCGCGATTGCCCATCTTCCGAACATCACGGTTTTTTCTTTTTGTGCTGACGGTCCATCTTTTTCTTCCCGCATAATACTGCCTCCGGCTGTTTTTTTATTGTCCGGATAAAATCATATCCTTACTGATAAATATGCATGGGTGGCGGGAAAACTGCCGATATGGCAGGATCCTGAAAAAGACACCGGCTTTGCCGGATCTTTGTATCACAACCTTCCACGGTTCTACCCGGGGCACGACGCGAAAATGTGTCACCCCACCAAATTGTTTTTCTAGTCACCGGGCTCACTCTTTTTATTACAATCCGGCAGGGTCTGGTAATGGCAGCATGGCATAGGGTATTTCTGATATTGTTGATCATCCTGGTCAGCCTGGCCGCCGGCTGTACTGATATATCCCCGGTTAATCTGCCTCCGACGTTGAGTACCCCGCCGGTCCCTGCAGACTCTGTGCTGCCGGGCCAGCCACTGCAGGTCTTCGGTGACGTGACGGGTGAAGGCATACCGGGGGGTACAATCAATAACATCACGTTTTCGGTCGGACTTGCCAACGTCCATGATTCCGTCGATATGGAACAGATTACCATCGTATATGCGGATGCCATCCGGACAGAAACCCTCCACCCGGTGGACGGTTATTACGGCGATCCCCCGAAGGGCTTCTGGGGCATCATCCGTGTCGAGAACCAGGTGGGAAGTCCCAACAACCGTCTCGATAACATGGAGCGGTTCGTCATCCGCATAAACCCAACTGCGTTCCTTGTTCCCCGCCAGGTGATCACCATCGATATAAAACCTGCCGAAGGCCGTTCGCTGACCATAAGGCGGGTTGCCCCACCCACCATCCTTGCAGATAACATTCTCTCCCCGTTATAAACCCGGATCGACGGGATAGTCATTTGCCCGGGGATCAAGACTCCTCCAGCTGCTCTCCGGTGCTTCAGGCCCCGACAACAAGAATCATTTTTCAACACCGGGGTTTGATTCCGGAAGAATTTTCTCCCTTGTCACATAAAAAAAACGGTGAACATCCAGTCCTTCTGCTGACCCGATGAAAATGCTCATATTGGTGTAACGGGATCTTCTGTGCATGGAGCTCTTCATTCTCCGGCATGGCAAGGCCGGGCAGTCTTCCGGCGGACCTGATGATGCAGCGCGGGCGCTGACCCGGGAGGGAAAGGACGGGGTTAACCAGGTAGCAGAGTGGATGAAAGAGAAGAAATTCCGGTTTGCAGTCATTGCCACGAGCCCTCTCAGACGCGCCCGGCAGACGGCAACCATCATCGCCTCCGTGCTCGGCCAGGAAGACCGGCTCGATGTCTGGGATGATCTCGCTCCCGGCGGGGACCCCGACACCGTATGTTATAACGCTTCACAGCAGGGAAATGATGCTGCGGTGCTCATCGTGGGGCATGAACCGGCACTGTCGATGCTCATCAGTACCATCATCTCCGGCGAGAGGAACAGTTCGATCGTCATGGCCAAAGGAAGCCTGGCAAAGATCGGGAATTATTCCTTCAAAACCCGTCCATCCGGTGACCTTCAATGGCTGGTCACCCCAAGGCTGATCCGGAAGAAGCGGTAACTCCCGACAAAATCCCTCCGGCCCGAACAGGTTCTGCCAAGGCCGCATCTGATCGTTTGAAAAGGATAAAGGATACAAAAGTAAAAATTGAAAGGTCACCGGGGATTGAGACGATCAGCGACCGTCGTCCACGACCTGTATTTTTCTTCCGCACGTCGGACATTGGTACACCGAATTGCCATGCCCGTCGGTCCAGACACGTATCATCAGTAATCGGTCATGATTATTATCGCAAAAGGGTTTCTCGAACTCTGCCATGGTATAGTCACTCAGATTAAGAGGAGTATTCATTATGAGGATTTATGGTTATTGAATCCACGGGAATCGAACTTTCCTGATTTCACGCAGTCAGATCTCAGATTTCATGGAGTACTCATTAAGTGGATTTATGGTACTGAACCCGCAGGAATTGAAATAACCTGCTTTCACGCCGCCATCAGAACCAGTTCCAGGAATAGTGCAGGATAAATAGTAAAAACAGGAAAAATATGACAATAAAGGCAGCAATTGCAACTATATCCAGACTGTCCGATATCAGGTACCTGCGACGACGTGTCATATAAGGTATTTTCTAATAGGGTGCTATTCTTTATCAACTTCTCCTCCGGTTTCAGGAAGGGTCAGGAAACCGGATTAACGAAATCCTCCGGGGAACCGGATACCCATTCCTGAAATTCATGCCCGGTTCCGCCCGGGAACCACTGTACAATACGTTTGCAGGCTGGGTTGGGGGGATTAACCCGGGAACCCAAATAATAACTGCGGATCACCCCTCTAACCCATATGAACCGGGCACCCTGTATATATGGATCCCGAACTGCACTTTCGCGCTTCGCTTGACCTGTATTCATATTCCCGGATCACCAGTAATCATCCATGGAGCCCGCCAGTCTGCTTAGCGATATGCCATCACTGCAACCACGCCTGGGTATACTTTGGTTGCCGGGTTGCCAGTCTCCAGCGGACGCGCAAACCGGTGAAGGTACCGTGCCCACGATGCCATAACAAAGTGAAGCTGGATGCACGAAATGCGAGATGAAACGAGGTTGAGAGCGATAAGCAGGGGGGACACCTGCGCAGAATGAAGAGAAACCCAGGACATTTGCACAAGGAAATTTCCTGGACCCGGCATATCAGGCGTCTGAGTAGCAAAAAAACTGTGTTCACCATCGGGGGCTCACACGTGAACCCATTTCTTTGGTGTTGCAGAAATCATCGTGATTCTGATGCCCGGGGGCACCCTGGGAATACATAACCGTTCAAAAGCCGGACCAGAAATTCTCCGGGAGGAAAACGAAAAAAAAGAAAGGGGAGGTTACGATCGGTATCCTCCGTAAACACTCCACCCCCGTCATATCCCTTGAGGCCCTGAGGCGGGAAAGACCCGTGAATAAATAATTTCACGGGAGCACATCGGAGACGTACTCCGGAGTCTCCGGGACGGCGGCACTCCCCTTCCCTTCCCGAAACTTAGCGATTTACTTTACCCGGGTATCTGCAGGACCTGGATACTTCCCTCATTTTTTGGTATCCTTTCGGAGCATGACAACCATGCCAATCACGATAATCATAAGGATCACACCGGCTGCCAGTATGATATCCATCAGAGAGAGCGTGTGAATTTCCCGGAGTACCACCGGAAATCTCCCGGTCTGCCCTGCGGTGATGGCAATAGTTTCGGACATATTCTCGTATCCCTGCAGTTGTACGGATACCGTGTGATTCCCTTCGGAAAGTCCGGCAATGGTCACCGGGCTCACTCCTTTGAAACCATCATCGATATAGACCTCTGCACCCGGGGGGTCCGAGGTCACTGCGAGAGAACCAATACCCGAGGGGTTCTCACCGGTCAGGACCAGGTCGGCATTGACAGCCGCTGTCTGCCCGGATCCGACTGATACCACCTGACTCCAGCTCGTATATCCCTGGAGGGATATGACGAGATCGTGGTTACCCGGTACGACATCGGGGATAATGGCAGGGGTTGCACCCACCTGCCGGCCATCGAGGAACACCGACGCTCCGGGAGGGATCGAGGTGACAGCGATCGAACCAAAAGAGGGAGACGGCGGGGTTGTCGGCAGGGCGGGGATCCTGGTGAGTGTCGCACCGATGGTAGCCGGACTTGAGGGTTCAGTCACGAAACTCCGGGTATAGTCCTCGAACCCGTTCCGCGTAAGCAGGAGCGTATGAGTGCCGGCTGGCGTATCCGTCAGTGTCACGGGAGTTACGCCCTTGACGACATTGTCAATAAATACGATCGCACCCGCGGGCGTTGAGGAGATGACCAGGGTTCCTGACGTGGCCGTGACCGTGATAAACCCGAGTTTGTCTGCCGGGCTGATAGTTCCCGTGCATGAATCCCGCGCCACCAGGGAGACCGAATAGGTCCCCGGGGTTATATACGTATGAGAGGGATTCTCTGCCGGGGATGTCCCGCCGTCACCGAATTTCCAGGCCCAGGCATCCGCACCTCCTGACATACTGGTGAACCGGACCGTGAGAGGAGCAAACCCGGAAACCGGGGTCCCGCTGAACCCGGCAACCGGGCGTGCGGGTTCGCAGGATGATATCACCGGCGTATAATTCTGGGGGGCAGGGATATTCAGCACGTAAGTACCCTGGCGCCACAGGTCGCATTGCGTTCCTGCCATGTATTTTAATGTAAACTGTCCCGGGGACGTGTACGTATGGGTGACGCCGTCCACCAGACCATAGTAGGGCGGTGAGCCATCGCCGAAATCCAGGGAGTACTGGGTCGGGAAATCTCCCCCGGGGGAGGGTAGAGCCGGGAAGATGAATCCCTGCGTACACGGCAATACCTGGGGGGACCGGTCGCACCCGCCCGTGAACAGGATGAAGGACTGGCTGTTAGGCGGGCCGTCACAGACAGCTGCAGTCGCCGGTATCATGCATCCCACCAGGATAAGGACACCCGCACACCCGATGATCAGCAGGTGTCCTGGAATTCTTTTCATGTCGGTCATAGCTGGTACCGTATCTCCGGGCATTCTCTCCGCGGATTAATGCTGATAAAGACATTAATCGATCCATGGTAAAAACACCAGCTGTCCATGTATCAGCATCACAAAAGGCGGGCATAGGATGATCCCGGGAGTGCCACCCAGTACAGTCCCCGATAACCGATCATGACTCTCCCCTGGCCGGCGTTTTCTTCACTCCTGCCCCTGGTTATCCCTTCGTAAATCGATACACTCCTGAAAGCAGGATGCCATTGAACAGCGAAGGTCCGGACGCGAGACGTTTCAGGGTCACTCTCAGTTTACCCGGGTTTCGCCTGAGCCGAAACCCGGATTTTTTCCGGAGCGGGTAAACCTCCTTTTTATACCTTAATGCCAGATCCCAAAGTAACAGCGGGAAACGCGTTCCCTGGTGGTGCCGGTATGAGTGAATTTATCCGTGTGGCAGCAGTAACGGACCTGAACAGCGGCAGTATGAAAAAAATACGCAGGGAAGGACGGGATCTCCTGCTCGCCAGGGTAGGGGACCGGTTTTACTGCACGGATGCCTATTGTCCTCACCTCGGCGGCGATCTTTCGGAAGGTGTCCTTACCGGGACGATCCTGACCTGCCCGGTGCACCATTCACAGTTTGATATTGCTGACGGGCATGTCCTGCGCTGGACCGATCTTACCGGTAAGGTACTGGTCGCGGCGAAAAACCAGAGACCGCCGCGACCACTCGTGACCTACCCGGTAACCATCGAGGATGATGCAGTGTTTGTCAACTACTAATCAGTGCGGATAACGGATAGAGATGAAAAAGGGGGGATTATCTCTTCCAGACGTCCATGGACATCATGTTCTTCCCGTGATACACGATCTCTGAGGCAGTAAATTTCAGGACGACGAAGTCGGGATTATCCACTGACTTGAAATACTGCTCAAACATCGGGTTCCAGTACTTCTTTTTTGTTGCCAGATCTTCGTGGATCGCCCCTTGTGCCTTCATCTCTACGTAGGGATCGGAGAACTCTTTGCCCGACCAGATCGCAATGGCAGTGTTGGGATTCTTCCTGAGCTGTTCGACCTTTTTCGTACTCTTCATGGTCCCCCCGACAAAGGTCATATCCGGAAATCCGTTGAGAACCATAAAACGAACCGCGGGCAAGCCACCATCAAGGGTAGCTGACGGCAGCCGGGTGGGGACCTCCCACCACGTCAAGAATATTTTCTTTGAGTGCCATGGAGAGGGTTTATCGCAGATGTTCTTGTTAAAAGTTACCATAACGGCAAAAACAGCACCGGCAGCGGTTGACTCCCCATGAAAAAGGACTGCTGCCAGGGACCAGGGATCACCGGGTATCCCGCAGGATAACGGTGAAATTACCTTCCCAGTCCAGGGTCAGGTTTGAACTTCCCAGAACCTGTCCTGACGATACATTCCGTGCAGTAAGCGAGATGATGACCGGGTCCTGTACTGAAGATACAGGATCGGTAAAAGACCAGTAAATCGTCTCCCCATGGTTAATTACCGGTTGGGGGTGGTTCCGGATGGTATAATCCGGCGAGCCCCAGGAGAGGAAGTGGCCGTGAGCTCGCATTCCACGCAAACTCTGCACCCGACGGGTTAAAGCCGCTGACATCAGGGGTAAGACGAATACCGGGCGACGAGGACATGAAAGGCGAATACCGGGAGGGGGACGCATTAATATTGACCGATGACGGGACAATTACCGGGCATACCCCGGTATCGACGGAACAGGTTGCCGGGGCAGCAGTGGGGGTATTGATACCCGGCGCAGCGGTCACTGGCGGGCTGGTAACCGGCGGTGCCGAACATCCTGCAAGCACCAGGAGGGAGGTGAGGATTATCAGGGCTGAAAGCAATGCGGGGGGCGGCAGGGATAGTTTCTGGTTTTTACCTGACATGGAATTATCTCCGGGTTTTATCGGGTGAACTCTTCATTTCTCCTGGGTTCTCGCCAGATATTATTTTCCAAACGCAAAATCCACCCGGTAATCCTGGGTGCATTCTCCGTCAAGGATTGTCTCGTAGGTCCGGGTCTCTCCTGCACCTATCGTCCCGATGAAAATTGGCTTTGAGTCACGGATCGAGCCGGTCCCGGAATTTACCAGGTTAAGGTTCAGCTGAACAGCATCGAATGACACATCACCGGCATTATAGACGTACCCCGTCACCCGTTCATAACAGCCCTGTGTCGGCGACCATCCCTCGGAATATTCATAATGGGAATGAAGTGCTCCCTGGGCACTTTCGCGAACGACCGGGCTGCTGATGCAGCCGGAGAAGAGAATAAAGACGATCACCAGTACAGAAACTGCAATAATTTTTTTCATCCCTCAGACCTCCCTACAACTCCTTTTTCCTGCCAGCCAAAGACCCATGCCAGAGGAAGATGCCTGCGATGAAAAAGCAGGGACATTGGTACAGGTACAGTCGTTATGTTCATCGCTTATATAGTTATCACGGGAGGGTAGTCATGGCATCGTGTATTTTGCCGGAGTGAGTGATGTACCGGTGGAGACCACACTACATCTTCCGTTTACACACCCGCAGCTGCCGGCACCACAATCAATCGGTCCCTGGCAGACATCGGTGCACAGCAGGGTGCAGACCCCTTTGTTCGCCTTGTTGATGCAGCTCGTTGGATGGCAGCATTCGTAGGGCACGCAATCATCATCAATCGTGCAGGCCTGCGGCAAAGGAGGCGTTGTTATTATTGTGGTGACCGCCGTTGGAAGCGTGGAGGTCGGAGTGGGAGAAACCGTGACAGGAGGAGTGCCTGATATACACCCGCTTACCATGACAAATCCTGCAAAAATGAGCAGGAAAACGAGCAAACCAACATGATTCATAGCCATGCTTCCGTATATCGTGACAGGAGGTGATAACTTTTTTGGGCAGGGATCCGCCGAAGTCCAGGTGATCTGCCCTGTACCTGAAACCGGGCAGGGTGCTTCACTCCATTCCGCGAGACGAAGAACAGGTTATCCTCCTCTCCAGTGTTCCAGGTACAAGCTGGTGCCCCACAGAAATAATGGGGAATGACCCCTTTTCAATCCGACACCACCCAATGGCGGACCGGTAACAGAAATCTCAGAAAACCTCGTTGCCCCGCCGTGTCCCCGGAGAGGCCCTGATGCGGGTAACCATCTCTAGGAAGATCTCACCTTGACCATTGATGAGAATTTAGCTCATAAACGTGAAAAAAAAAGAGAGCTCCTGTATCTTTTTATGATAAACGCCGCCGCCCCCGACGGGGCGCCCCCGCGGTGGATCAGTGACTAATCAATCTCAGCAAACCCCCATTGCTCCGCCGTGCCCCGGAGAAGCCCTGGGGCGGGTAACCCTCATGAGGGAGAGAAAACTGCCTGAATAATGAGAGTTATCCGGCTAGGGAAAGAAAGGAAAATCTCTGTATCAAATACGATGTCCTGCCACGGTACCTGCAGGAATTCCAGCACCACCTCATCCTCGAAAAACCGTGGCTTGATTTTACCGCGACCCGGATTTCTTCCCGATCATCTTTTTACTTCTCAGCAGTTTATGGTAGGCAATGGCAAAGCGGTGAGCCTCGTTACGGATCTCCTGGATATACCGAAGTGCCATCCCTTTGGGATCGAGCTGGAGGGGGAGCATTTCTCCGGGCACGTATATCTCTTCGTTTCGTTTTGCAATCGCTATGACGGGGATATCAAGGTCAAGACCCTGCAGGACGTCACGGGCAGCGGTGAGCTGTCCTTTCCCGCCGTCGACTATGATCAGATCGGGGAGATCTGTATGCTCTTCAAGGAGGCGGTAATAGCGGCGTCTCACGACCTCCGCGATCGATGCAACATCGTCGATACCCTCGATCGTCTTGATCTTAAACCTCCGGTAGTTCTTCTTGTCCGGCATGCCCCCGCGGAACTGCACCATCGACCCAACCATGGAGGTGCCCGAGAGGTGCGAGATATCGAAACACTCGATCACTTCCGGCGGATCGGGGAGGTCGAGGTTTGCCTGGAGGTCCCTGACCTTTAACTCGTTCTTCAGGAATGCCTGTTCGATGTTCTTCTCCACCAGGTCGAGCAGCTTCTTCTTCTCGCCTATCTTTGGCACGGTCACCTGTACGCTTCTGCCCTTCTTCTCAGTAAGGTAACCGGAGAGGGCCTCATCGACACCGTGAGGAAGGATTAGCTCCGCAGGTGGCGTACGATCCGCATAGTACTGGACAAGAAACTCCTCAAAGAAGTCCTCGCGGTAGTCAAAGGAATACTCCTGCTTGCCGGAGAGGAGCCCTTTCTCCACGGAAAATACCATGAGAAACACCGTGTCATCGGCGACCGTGTAGCCGATGACGTCCTGGTCTGTCTCCTTCGGGCGTTCGACATGCTGGCGTTCCGCAAGGTGTTCTATCGCGCCGATCTGGTTCCGGAGGAGAAGTGCATGCTCATAGTCCTGGTGAGCCGAGTACTCCGCCATCTCCGATCGCAGCGAAACGAGCAGTTCCCCGCTTTTCCCTTTCAGCAGGGCCGCCGCCCTTTCTACCTGCAGGTGATAGTCCTCTTCGCTGATCACCCCGATGCACGGAGCACTGCACGACTTCATGTGGTATCGGAGGCAGGCTCGTTTGGGGAGTTTCCTGCAGGAACGGAGGCGGAAAACCCGTTTTATCACCCGTAGCAGGGCATCGCGGTCCGCTGCGGAGACGAACGGCCCGAAGTAGGTCGCCCCGGCAGTACTCGTTCTCCGGGCAAAACCGATCCGGGGGAACGGTTCTTTTGTCAGTTCGATGTAGGCGAACCGCTTCGCGTCCTTGAGATCGATATTGTATTTCGGCAGGTGTTTTTTAATTAAATTATTTTCAAGGAGCAGTGCCTCGGTCTCGGTGTTGGTCACCATCATGCTGACCGAGGCGATCCGTGCGATCAGGTTCGTGGTCTTGGGATCATGGTCGGTCTTCTGGAAGTAGCTTGCCACCCGTTTTTTGAGATTTTTTGCTTTCCCGATATAGATGATCTCACCAGATTCATCAGAGAAAAGGTAACAGCCGGGATCGTCCGGAAGTTCAGTAAGATCGATCATCACTGCTAAGGTTTCGGCATGAGGGGACATAAGGGATGGGAATGAGGTAACAAAAACTCATTGCCCGGGAGCGTGGTTCTCTTCAACCGGGGATGGATCCGGGTGCCTGCACTCATGCCCCGGTGTCTGCCCGGAGGGGCCCCTGGTAGTCCACCGGTACGGGTACGGCAGAATCCCCGTCGGTACTGCCGGGCAAAAAAAATTAACCCTTCGCGAGAATCGGTTTTAAGAACTGGCCGGTATAGCTCTTCGCAGCCTCCGCTACCTTCTCCGGTGTCCCGGTCGCGACAATTTCACCGCCCGCGTCACCGCCATCAGGACCGATATCGATGAGGTAATCTGCCGACTTAATCACGTCGAGGTTATGCTCGATCACGATGACCGTGTTGCCCTTCTCCACGAGATCATCGAGCACCTTGATCAGCTTCTTCGTGTCATCGAAATGGAGCCCGGTTGTCGGCTCATCGAGGAGGTAGAGGGTTTTTCCGGTTGCACGCTTCGCCAGCTCCCGGGTGAGTTTTATCCGCTGTGCCTCACCGCCCGAGAGGGTCGTTGAGCTTTGCCCAAGCTTGATGTAATCGAGGCCGACCCGGGATAGTGTCTCGAGCTTGTTCCGGATGGACGGGATGTTCTCGAAGAGCTTCATCGCCTCCTCGACACTCATATCCAGCACATCGGCAATGTTTTTGCCCTTGTATTTCACCTCGAGGGTCTCGCGGTTGTAGCGGGTCCCCTTGCACTCCTCGCACTCAATATAAACATCCGGCAGGAAGTTCATCTCGATCCGGATCAGCCCGTCACCCTCGCACGCCTCGCACCGGCCGCCATGGATGTTAAACGAGAACCGGCCCTGCTTGTAGCCCCGCATCTTTGCCTCCTTTGTCTGGGCAAAGACCGCACGTATCTCGTCAAAGACCTTGGTGTAGGTCGCCGGGTTGGACCGCGGGGTCTTGCCGATCGGGGACTGGTCGATCACAATGACCTTGTCGATATCAGAATCAAAGGTGATTGCATCATGCTTTCCGACCTGTTCCCGCGACTGGTGGAGGATCTGCATCATGCCCTTGTAGAGGGTTTCATAGACGAGCGTTGATTTTCCGCTCCCGGAGACACCCGTAATGACCGTAAGGACACCGATGGGGAATTTTGCATTGATATTTTTAAGGTTGTTCTCCCGGCAGCCTTTTACCGTGATGTACTTCTTCGACTCGCGGCGTTTCTCCGGAATCCCGATCTGCTTTGCGCCGATGAGGTACTGCCCGGTGAGGGATTTTTTATTCTTCTCTATCTGGACGGGCGTGCCTTCTGCTACTATGGCGCCGCCATGGTGCCCGGCTCCTGGCCCCATATCGATCACGTGATCGGCCGAGCGGATCATGTCCTCGTCATGTTCCACGACGATGAGCGTGTTGCCGAGATCGCGGAGTGTCCGCAGCGTACCGATAAGTTTGCGGTTGTCCCGCTGGTGGAGACCGATCGACGGTTCGTCCAGTACGTAGAGTACGCCCATCAGGTTCGACCCGATCTGGGTGGCGAGCCGGATCCTCTGCGCCTCCCCGCCGGAGAGTGTACCGGCATTCCGCGAGAGCGTCAGGTAGCCAAGGCCAACTTTCTCCAAAAACTCCAGGCGCGAACGGATCTCCTTGATGATCTGGCGTGCGATCTCCACTTCCCGGTCGGTCAGTTTGAGATGGGCAAAGAACGCAACGGAGTCAGTGACCGACAGATCCGTCACATCGATGATGGACTTCCCGCTGATCCGCACGGCAAGCACCTTGTCCTTGAGCCGCCGCCCCTTGCAGGCCGGGCAGTCAAAGACCCGCATATACCCCTCCAGTTCCCGCTTGCGGTAATCGGACTGGGTCTGGGCATACAGGCGGGCGGTCTGGGGGAGCAGCCCCTCCCATTCACCGGTATGCGACCAGTAGGCGTCCCCGTTCTTCATGCTCATCGCGAATTTCATGCGCTGGGATGAACCGAACATCAGGGCGTTGTACTGATCCTCGGTCAGGTCTTTGATCGGCGTAAGCACATCAAACCCGAAGTGCTTAGCGACCGTTGCGAGATACTGTCCCCGGAAGCCGTCCATCGGGTTGCGGTACGGGGCGACGGCACCATCGGCGATACACCGGTCCCGGTCCGGGATGATCAGGTCCGGGTCAAACTCCATCTTAACGCCGAGGCCGTGACACTCCTCGCACGCACCAAACGGGCTGTTGAACGAGAACATCCTCGGCTGGAGTTCCTCAAAGGCGATCCCGCAGACCGGGCAGGCCATGAGCGACGAGTAGGTCGATTCCTTTTCCTCTTCATCAACGACGAGAATAAGCCCCCCGGATTTCTTCAGGGTGTTCTCCACCGCCTCGGTAAGGCGGGTCCTGTCGGCCGTGTCAAGCCGGTCGATGACGATCTCGATGTCCTGTTTTTTATACCGGTCGAGATTGATCTCTTCATCGGTGCGGATGATCTTTTTATTCACCCTGACCCGTGCATAGCCCTCTTTATGCAGGTCACGGAGGAGCTGCTGGTACGTACCCTTTTTCTGCCTGACGATAGGCGAGAGGATCGTGACCATACCCGGGTGTTCAGCCTGGATCTGGTCAGCAATCCGGTCCGGGGTCTGGGAGGCGATCGGTATATTGTGGTCAGGGCAATACGGCGTCCCGATGCGGGCAAAGAGGAGACGGAGATAATCGTAGATCTCGGTCGTCGTGCCGACCGTGCTGCGGGGATTTTTGGAGGTGGTCTTCTGCTCGATGGATATAGCCGGGGAGAGCCCTTCGATACTGTCCACGTCCGGCTTATGCATGAGGCCGAGGAACTGGCGGGCGTAGGTCGAGAGTGATTCAACGTAACGTCGCTGTCCTTCCGCGTAGAGTGTATCGAATGCAAGCGTCGATTTGCCGGAGCGGAGACACCGGTGATCACAACAAGCTTGTCGCGGGGGATCTCGACACTGATATTTTTCAGGTTATGCTGGCGTGCGCCTTTAATGATAATATTCTTCATGCTGGTGTGTGCTATAATTCGGCGCCGGTATTTAAAGAGATATATTTTGGGGCATGAAAGTGGAATGTCGTGAAGGAGGAGAACGGTAACAGAAAAATATTCCGGGACTTCGCTTGAGAAAAATGGGATTTTAATGTCGGTGAAGAAATGCTTCCAGACGATTATCTATTTCGTGGATATCCTTTCGCCAGGTAAGGAATTCCTGGACCCGGGCATACATAATGCCATCAAGATCTTCCGTATAGCTGGGATCCCACGGTTTTACGGTCGTGATTTTAATCTTTGCCGTTTACTGATTTTAACCTGACGACACGATACGGTGCCGGCGGGTTTATCCTCTTCTCTTCCAGGAGCACCAAAAGAAGGTGTGAACCGTTTAATTTTTGAAGGGAATAGAATTTACCTGAAATTAAAACGCATCGCCGCCATAAGCCTTCCCGTACACCCAAGCACCGCGGGGCTGGCCCCGTGATTTAACCGGACTCTTACAACAACCGGAAAACACGAAACACGAGGAAGATCCTCGGGAAGTGTTCGCCACCGGATCTTCCTTCCCGGATATTCTCTTAAAATACTGTATTCGTGCAATGCACCGGTGCCTTGCCAATGTTTATGTTTCCGAAAGGCAGGAATTAACGCAGGTGAATCCGGAATCTGCCTATGAAACTTACACGGAAATCGTTGAAGAACGAACGACGGGAGCAGGTCAGCCGGGTCGCTGGTGACGCTGAAGATCTGTACCGGAGATATCTCCGGGTTCAGGCAGAGAAAAGATATTTCCGTGAACACGATGACAAGAGCTGATCATCAGGTTACGGAAAGATAACTCCGATATCAACTTATCCCGGCGAGTGAAACGGGTCTGTTTTCAAAAACTTTTTGCTGTTCTGCACTATAAACGGGATCGCATGTACCCGCATGCTAAATACTCGTTTCTCCCATAGTTCCGGTATAACGGTGAACAAACCATGCCCGTAGTAGTTATCCGGATGCGAAAGGGATTTTCCCGCGAACAGAAACGTGCGATAGTCAGTGAATTTACCAATACGCTCGTGAAGACTCTTGGTGTCGATCCCGATATCGTCACGATCATGATCGATGAACATGAGCTTGAAAATATCGGAAAAGCCGGGAAACTACGGTGTGACTGATAAATTTTATAGACGTATTCCCTCAGGCATTCTCAAAGTACTGCGGCGGAGGCAGGAAAAGAACCAGGGAGGGAGGAGTTATCCTGAACACCGGGACCCGGAGAGGAAACTTCATGCACATCAGGTGCCAATAATTTTTCACGATGCCTGAAGAAAATATTGACACGGAGCCGGTTTCTATCAAGCCGGTTCCGGAGAAGACCATCTATCTTGCCCGGTGGGATTCACGGTTCTGGGCATGGCTTATCGATTTTATTCTCGTGATCCTTTTTTTGAACATCGTACGGGGAATCTTTGAGCCGTTCTGGAATTTACCGCTTCTCTGGGATTATATGCACTGGGACCCACTTGCCCTGGGTTTTGAATCCATCTTCTTCTTTGCTTACTGGACGATCATGGAAGGTTTCCGTGGTCAGTCCATCGGGAAGATGGTGATGAACCTGAAGGTGGTCAACCGTGACGGAACACGGATCGGCTACGGTTCGGCTGCACTCGAGAGTCTGGGAAAGGCCTTCCTCCTCCCGCTGGACTGCCTTATCGGGTGGCTTGCCATGCCCGGTTCCAAGTTACGGGTGTTTAACCGGATATCCAACACCATCGTGATCAAGGCCGATTATAAAGAGCCGCACGGGATACTCTACGTCAGGGACAAAGAATAAACCCGCATTTTTTATAACGGGAGAACAATGTTTTCACCGGGATTCAATGGATGAACAGGACGCCCCGAAGGACCCGGTTTCAGGCACGCCGGACTCGGGTGACAATCCGGTAAGCGATGATGTTTCTGACAAGATATCAGGGGATGCATCGCTCGACCAGAGCAGACGGCTGGCACATTTTATCCAGCTGCTGACCGATGACAACGAGGGAAACCGCTGGAAGGCGGCAGAATCATTGGGAAGGATGGAGGATCCGGCAGCCGTCGATCCGCTCATCGATACGCTCTGGGATGACGATGCACGAGTACGACTGAAAGCCGCCTGGGCATTGGGCAGGATCGGAGACCCGCGGGCACTCCACCCCCTCCAGCGCCTCTACCGTATGGAGAACGAGTGGGCCCAGGAGATCATCGGCCAGGCGCTTGAAGCGATCAAGGAACGGATGAGCCGGCAATAACCGTCCCGTCATCTGCTATCGATAGCCCTTTTCAGACCTGCCGGTGCACGAGGTGCGGGTGTCAAAGACAGGTTTATCGACTTTGCCGTTTTATAGCAAACCAGGGATTAAACCTTGGCAGATATCGAGTCACTGTACAGGAAAGAAGACGGAAAGATCCTCATCGAGATCAAGCTCTCCTCAGTATTACAGCTCTTCAACTCGTTTGATCCCGCCCCGTTCCATGAGAAGGAGCTTGACACTGCCGCAGAGAACTATATTGTCGACACAGTCAAGGACTTTCCCAAAAAAACCAGTTTCAAGATCGTCATTTACCTCCCCCCGGATATCGCCATCACGGAACGGGCCAATAAGATCCCTGAGGCAATCCATAACCATTTTGAATACAAGATGCTGGTAACAGATCGAAAATTCCGTTTGCGGTTCCGGCACGGGAGAGGCAATCTGATCATCGGGCTCTCTTTCCTCACTATCGCCCTGCTCGCCAGTCAACTGGTTTCCACTCTGGAGAACCACCTGCTGGCCCAGATCCTTGCCAACGCCCTCCTGATTATCGGCTGGGCCTCCATGTGGGAACCCATTACCGTCCTCCTCTACGAGCTTCGGCCGATCATCCGGCAGAAAAAGACCTACGAGGAGATCAGCAGGATGGAAATTGCCATTGTTCCCACACCGTAAGCCTTCAGGAGAGGTGGTGTTCCTCCTTCAGGTATTTCACGATCTCAAGTGTCCGTTCTGATGGTATGTGCGGTACACGGACTTCTCCTTCCGATGTCAGGGCCGTGAATATACTCCTGACAGCCGCCCCGTGGGAGGGGCCGTATCCGCCTTCCAGCACCAGTGCGAGGGGAACTTCCGCAGCATTAACAAGCATCCGGGTCAGGGGTTCGAAGTCCTGCGGAAGAATCCGCATGGAGCCCAGCGGGTCATCAAAAAGAATATCCTGGCCGGCCGAGACGATCAGGACATCAGGGGAGAATCGTTCGACTGCAGGAACAAAAATTTCAGAAAAAATATGATAGTAATCAGCAAAAGCCGATCCTGCCGGCAGGGGGGCATTTACCGTATATCCCCTGCCGTCCCCGGCACCGGCCTCCGTGACAGTGCCGGAATAAGGGAACATGTGCTCATGGTGTACCGAACAGTAGAGGACCTGGTCCGTACCGTAAAAGCTGTTCTGTGTACCATTCCCGTGATGGACGTCCCAGTCGACGATGGCAATACGGTTTACCTGTAACAGCGCCTTTCTGGCAGCGACTGCAACGTTGTTGATCAGGCAGAATCCCATGGCCCGGTCATATTCGGCATGGTGCCCTGGCGGGCGTACCAGGGCAAAACAGTGTTCACCCCGAAGGGATTGCTCAACCGCGGCAATCGCCGCCCCGGCTGCATACAGGGCGACATCATAGGAGCGGCGGGTGATATAGGTGTCCGAGTCCAGCCAGCCGACGGTAGCAGTTGCTGCACACCGCTGCTGGAGCCAGAAGAGGTACGCGGGGTCGTGGACACGTTCAGCGTCCTCGGGGAGGGCGGGACGGAAGGCGAGCCGCTGGACGTCATCCGGGATCCATGAAGCTACATCGGCCAGACGGTTTTTGTTCTCCGGATGGCCGGGATAGTTGTGCTCTGCAAAGATCGGATCAAAGATTGCCCGGCAGCGTGTCATACCAGATCGAGCTGGTACCGGATTTGAAGTACGACAGGAATCTATCTCGGGTGAGAGAATATCCTTTTTGTGCTCTCCGGCCCCTTTGAATTCCGGGGGTGCCTGGTGATCGACAGATACCCGGAAAAAGTCTGGTCGGCATACAGCGGGAAACCAGTGCAACCAGCACACGCATGACGATTCCGTTCTCTGGTATCGGTCTTTTTCAGCCGCGATGAAAGCTCATGCAGGGACCGGATACCTTCCTTTCAGTCCGGCGCGAGATGAGATTCCAGCTCCTCACTGCAGACAGGGCAGAACATCTTTTTTTTGCGATCCAGTTCATCGAGGGTATCAGGCCGGAACATGATACATTCCGGGTTCATGCAGTGTTCAAGTCCTGCCAGGTGCCCGATTTCGTGGGCGCCTTCTTTGGTGATACGGTCGATGAGATCGTCATCGTTTCCCGCCCTTCCGTAATACTCATTTCCCAGCCGTGCCGTTGAGACGACAGCAGCACCGGCAGCCTGCCGGGCGAGGCCGAAGACAAAACTGTTGCCATTCCTGAAGAGGTCCTGGTGGACCACGAGCAGGACAGGTTCATGCAGGGAATGGCGGTGTTTGTAGACGAGGATACTCTCCAGCAGCGCCTGCGCATCGATCTGCCTGCGCTCGTTCACATATCCCATAATGCGCACATGGTTCTCCGAAACCGTTGCCGAAACGCCCATAATGGCAGAGATAGTACGTTTGACCGGCTCCTGGAGCCCCTGTGGGGAAAGGGAATCCCAAAAAATATGGATATGCATCGCTATATTCTGTTGGAATGGGTTCCTATAAACATATTGAGACGTGTATCGGGGAGTACATCGCGGGACATTACCGGAATGCCATTGAGGTCGGGATCGGCAGGAACACGACCGCGGCGCAGATCGTGCATGATGCCGGCGTGCATATCCGCTGTACCGATATCCGGGACCTGGGGGTCCCGGCATGGCTCACGTTCAGGACCGACGATGTCTTCCAGCCAGAACCCGGTCTCTATGAAGGTGCGGATGTTATTTACGCGATCCGCCCCGCCATCGAGATGGTTCCCCCCCTGGTTGCCCTCGCCCGGGCGATCAACTGCGATCTCCTTGTCTACCACCTCGGTTTTGAACTCTTCGAAGACGGCGGCGAGAGAATTGACTGCGGCGTCCTGCTCCACCGGTATGCCACCGTCTCAGAACCCGTCAAACAGGGTTGACTGGGAACGGGAAGGCTGTTTCTTCTCTGCAGGTTCGGGAGGTGCCGGGGGTTCTTCCGGGGCCGGTTCTTCAGCTGGCTGATCGGATTTCCGGACCTTTTCTTTCGGGGGTTTTTTCTGCGGTTCCTTCTCCCGGGCTTTATCCTTTTCTTCCCTGAGCAGGAATTTTATGATCTCCTGCGAACGGGCCTTGTCATGCAGGAAGAAGTTCAGCTGATCGGCATCCAGCATCAGTTCGGAAACGTAGGTGGCCGGATCATGCTCCACCAGCAGGGAAATGATGTCCAGGTAGTACTCGCGGAGGGTGTTCTGCGGTACGTGCATGGGGCCGGCAAATTTGGCAAGGGTGATCAGACGGATCGCTTTCTGCTTCTTTGCCGCTGACATCTTCTGCCACCGTTCCGGCGGCATTATCCGGGCGTGAATCCCCTTTCCTTCTGCAGCGTCCGACACACCGAGAAGCATGATAGCCGTGGCGTACCGCCAGAGCGTGTAGGTACTGGCGGCGGTAGGTATATCCCAGGTACTCATCTGCACGCGACAGGGAATGGTATCCCTTTGCAAGGGCAGGCAGAGAGGGCAGGAGGCAGATGTTGCCCTCCACCCACTGCTCTATTGTTTCGGGGGTGTCATCGACATCGTACGAGAGCCGCATCAGTTCCTCGTCAGGAGTCTTGTGGAAGATAGCGGTGATCAGCGAGAAAATCGATACCCGTTCGTCTTTTTGTGAAGTATGCACCTGGACGTCCTCCAGCCGTTCCCTGCCGATGGCAGCCGCGTAGAGCATGTTGACCGCCGACCGGATATCCCCCTCGGCACTCTCGGCAATCGCCTGGATGGCACCCTCGCTGCAGCTAATCTTTTCTGCGGCGCAGAGATACCTGAGCCGGGGTCCGATTGAGCGGGCGGGGATCGCCCTGAACTGGACCGGTTCGCAGCGGTACCGGAGTTCGGGTGAGAGGCCGTAGAGGTCGTTGGCTATCAGGATCATCGGCTGCCGTGCTTTCCGGATGCAATCGATGATTGCTTTCGCACCGCCACGGTCCGAGGACCCATGCAGGTTGTCCGCCTCGTCCAGTACGATCAGTTTCCGTGACGACCCCGTGAGGCTTGCAGTCGTACTCCCGGCGCCGGCGATCCGCTCGATGACAGCAGCAGTCCTCTGGTCGCTGGCATTGAGCTCGATGACGTCCCACCCCATATCATTCGCAAGCGCGTACACACTGGACGTCTTTCCGATACCGGGCTTTCCGTAGATGAGCAGTGGTTTGGATTTGCTGGTCCAGGCCTGTGCCCACGCCGTCATCTGCCGCAGGGCAGTCGCGTTGCCGACGATGTCTTCGAGCCGTGCGGGCCGGTATTTCTCTGCCCAGTCCATACCAACAGGTTGGCTGTATATCAAATAAATTATCTCTGATGAAATGAAACAAGGATACACGTAAGATCCTTTCATCTATTTCTTCAGGTGATACCGTTGGTCCACAGCTGCTCTACAGAAACGATAGCACACGTAGTCAGGGAATACGAGGGAGTCCGGAGGAAACATACCATCGGCGAGATGGTCAGGGCCCTGAAGATTGACGCTCCCCATGTTATCGCTTCATTCGGTGAGGATGCCGCGGTGATCGAGCATAACGGTGAAGCCCTCCTCCTCGCAGCGGACGGCATCTGGAGCAGGCTCATGGAGGCAGACCCATACTGGGCGGGATACTGCTCGGTGCTGGTCAATATCCATGATATCGCGGCGATGGGCGGTCACCCGATCGCGATGGTCGATATATTCTCCATCGCAAAGACCACGATACAGGAGCAGGTGGTGAAAGGGATGCACGATGCATCGGCACAGTTCGGGGTTCCGATCGTGGGGGGGCACCTTCACCCGGACGCTCCCTACAGTGTTATCGACGTCTCGATCCTGGGTTCTGCACGGCTTGATTCGCTCATCTACAGCCATACGGCGCACGAAGGAGATCGGGTAGTCGCTGCAATTGATCTCTCTGGTCGTGTCCACCCGTCCTGCTCCCTGAACTGGGACTCGGTGACCATGAAATCTGCCGCAGAGGTCAGGGCCCAGATCGCCCTCATGGAAGAGATCGGGAGACGTCATCTCGTCACTGCGGGCAAGGATATCAGCAACCCCGGCCTGATAGGGACTCTGGGGATGCTCCTCGAGGTCAGCGGGAAGGGTGCGGAGATCGATCTCGGGCTGATCCCGAAGCCCAGCCTGGCGAGGAACAACCTGACCTTCGAGCAATGGGTCCGGATGTACCCCGGAATGGGCTTCATCCTCACCGCGAAGAAAGAGCATGTCGCGGAGCTGGTCCGCCTGTTTGCCGCAGTCGGTATGACTGCAGGTGATATTGGTGAGGTTAACAGCACCCGGGAGCTGCGCATCACCTATGACGGGCAGGAGACGCAGGTCTTTGATTTTATCGATAACGGGATCATGCACCTTTCTGACGAGGACGTTGCATGCCTGCAAAGGTAAGACGCATCGGTATCGGGATCGCCAATGATCCACAGAAGGTCATCGATAGTGTAACTGGGGTGCACGGGAATTTTACGGTCGCCTGTTACTGCAGGCCGGGGACGGTTGACAAAAAACCGGCCGGAAATGACATTGAGTTCATCGAGCATAACACTCCCGAAGAGGCACTCATCGATGACCTCATGGAAGGGAGGATCGGTGCTGCCGTCAGGGGGACGCTGCCGGCCAATTCCACGCTGAGGGCGCTGAAGAGAGCGGCGGGGGTCGACCACCTCGAACGGATTGCCCTCCTCGAAACCGTATACGGAAAAAAGTTCCTGCTGACACCGGTAGGTGTCGACGAAGGCTGGACCGTTCCGGAAAAGCTTGAACTGATTAAAAAAGGGCGGGCAATTGCCCGGAAATTCGGGCTCCCCGAAAAAGTCGGCGTTCTGTCCGGGGGAAGGCTGGGTGATGTCGGCCGGCACCCCCAGGTAGATGCCAGTATGGCCGAGGCGGAACTGGTCGCCCGGCTCGGCGAAGCCGAACACTGCGAGATCCTGATCGAGGAGGCCGTTGAAACCTGCGGCCTGATCATTGCACCGGATGGCATTTCAGGCAACCTGGTCTTCCGTACGCTCACCTTCCTGGGAGGGGGTCACGGGCATGGCGCGCCCGTAGTAAATATCAGCAGAATTTTCGTGGATACTTCGCGCGCCTCACCAAATTATGCCAATGCGCTATTGCTCGCAGCATCTTTGTTGGAATAATTTAAATGCTCTAATATTTGCTTGTTTTCGATATAAAGCGATTTAAAAAGGAAGAAAATTATTCTGCGACATTTTGCCCTTCGTTTTTCACTTGCTTGGCAGGATGCCTTCCGATATCATAATGCTTGATAAAATACGGGATTTTCCCAAAAAGTATTTATATATACCAATAGACTTTCTTTTCGAGGTTAGAAAAATGGCAGATTTACCAATCGCCGCAGTTGTAAGGATTGCAAAGAAGAATGGAGCCGAAAGAGTCGGCAGCGATGCAGCCGAAGCCCTCGTCATTAAGGCAGAGAAGTACATCGCCCAGCTCACCAAAGAAGCTAACAAACTTGCCGAGCATGCGGGAAGAAAGACGATCAAGAAAGAAGACGTTGACCTGGCTTCAAAGCCCTGAGTTAACTCTTTTTTCCAGTCACGTGCCTGCAGTCTTTTTTTTACAATCTTTTTCTTCGAGATGCATCAATAAAAGAAATTGTGAATTTTTTTTCCAATCCGGATCTGCAAATCTGTGAAAATTCCCTGGCCTTTCAGATTGTATTGTATGAGCCAATGAGGGGCTCACACCCCCGACTTCTTCAAGGCACAGCGGGATTGGAAAAGTCTGCACGTATTTTCCTGTGGGGGGTACCGTCGAGGGACATCTCCCCAGGGAGAGTGGCGTTTATTTTAATGGATAAGGATGTCCTCTTCCCACTCCATTTTTTTAAGCATGAATTTTCCCGTTATGGGGGTAAAAATTCTCTCGAATTGCGAGAGACCACCCGCCTCGGGGCCTCTCCGAGGCACGGCGGGGGAGGAAGGATCCTTTAAAATTTTGAAAAGTCACTGATCAGCTGCCGGTAATCCTGCAAAATTCAATAGCCTCAAAAGGGTAAAAAAGAGATTCTCATAAACCGGCTAAATATTAAATGGGGGGGCAAGGGGATACTCCCCTTGGGCTGCCACCCCCTCTGGGGGAGAGAGGGGGTCACTGTCATTTTTCAATTCAAAATTTTAACAAAAAAATCAGATAGCGACAAGAGTGTCCGGAGCCTAAAAAAATCTAGAACTTCCCTTTCGTGCTCCGGATCATCCTGGGATCCCTGCTCATCGACAGTGCGTCACCCAGCGCAATCCCGAATGCCTTGAACACCGCCTCGCACTGGTGGTGGTCGTTCTTTCCGGAGAACATGATATGCGCCGTGATACCGGCGCGGGTACACAGGCTGTAGAAGAAATGCTCAAAAATATCGACGGGAATTGTCCCAATCGTCTTATTGCCGAAGGTACCGGTGTAGACAAGATAACCCCTACCCCCGCAGTCGAGCGCTACCGTTGCAATCGACTCGTCCATGGGGATGATGGCATGGGCGAACCGCTGTATCCCCTTCCCATCACCGATCACACCCTTCAGGGCATCCCCGAGCACGATGCCGATATCCTCGATAGTGTGGTGACAGTCGACCCCGAGGTCTCCTTTGGCGGTGCACGCGAGATCGAAACCCCCGTGCCGTGCCATCGCGTTCAGCATATGGTCAAAGAAGGGTATTCCGCTTTCAGCGGAAACCTTCCCGATGCCGTCCAGGTTTACCGTGATCGTGATACTCGTCTCTTTTGTCTCCCGTTTTACCGTTACCTTTCTCATTGACTTGCCTCCAATGCATCTTTCAGGCCTATCTTCCCGCTGTAGAGGGCAGACCCAGAGTACTGCCCCGAACGCCCCTGCTTCCCGCAGCCCGGCAACATCGGATCGTGTGGATACACCCCCGGCAACAACGACGGGAATATGGACCGCATCGATCAACTTCCTGACCGGTTCAAACCGGACTCCTTCCTGCAGCCCTTCAACGTCGACGTTGGTATAGAGGAGCGAACCGGCGCCCAGTTCCTCGAAGCGCCTGGCCCATACGATATAATCGCCCGCAGTTTCCTCCCAGCCGCGAACGGCGATCTGCCCTCCCTTTGCATCGACTCCCGCCATCACGCGTTCGCTTCCGTACTCGTCGGCAAGTGTCCGGATGCTTTCCGGCTTTTCGGTCGCGAGCGTGGCGATGATGACCCGCGTGACCCCGGTCTCCAGCCACCGGCCGGCATCTTCGATCGACCGGATACCCCCGCCCAGCTCGATTTCGACGCCGGTCTTTTTGACCAGCTCGGAAATAAGCCCGGCATTCTTTGCCGCATTCCCGAATGCCCCGTCAAGGTTCACGACGTGCAAGGCATCGGCTCCCAGGTCGAGCCAGCGTGTTGCACAGGAGAGCGGGTCCCCGAATGCCGTTGCACTCTCGCGTTTTCCCTGGACCAGCTGGACACAACGCCCTCCCAGGATATCAACAGCAGGAAAGATGCGCATAAGCCTCAGCGGATCATCCGTTGGATTGCCATGACGAGAATATCTTTTGCACCGGCACGTTTGAGGGCGTTAATAAGGGAGTAGACCCGTTCTTCGTTCACAACCGCGTGGACCGCAACAAGGTTCTCTGATGATGCAACGTCCATGACCGTCGGGCCGGAGAGCCCGGGAAGGACACGTTTTACGGTGTCAAGGGAAGACCGCTTCACGTTCATCATCAGGTAGCACTGCCCCCGGGCCCGGATGACACTCTCGAGCGCGAGATGGATCTCATCGATCTTCTCCTTCTTTGTCCGGAGCGATTCCCTGTTTGCTATCAGGAACGTCGAGGTTTCCAGCACCTCGTCAATTACCCGGAGCCGGTTGGACTTCAGTGTCGTCCCCGAGCTTGAAAGGTCGACGATCGCATCGGCTATACCCAGGTGCGGGGTTGCTTCGCAGGCACCACCGACCAGAACAATAGTTACTTTTACCTTGTGCCGTGCGAAGTATGCCTTCGTAATGACCGGGAATTCGGTGGCCACCTTCATCCCGGCCAGTCTGTTTTGCCGTGGTAACCGATGAGTCCTCGTGAACGGCTAGGACAAGTTTTGCCTTCCCTGACTGGAGGTCCAGGAGCTCTTCGACATCAGATTCACGCTCGACCACCATGTCATGACCGGTGATCCCGAGGTCTGCTGCACCGGTCGCGACATACTCGGGGATATCGATCGGGCGGGCAAACAGGATCTCAACGTGCGGGTCAAGGGTCTTGGTGATAAGCCTGCGTTCCCCGATCTCCGGGAGGTGGAGCCCGCTCTTCTCCACAAGGTCCATGATCGGTACAGCAATCCGCCCTTTATTGGGAATCGCAAGCCGGACGATCCCGGTCAGGGAGGGAGGATTGCTGTTCTTCTGGCCGGATTTTGCTGGTTGTGCCATGGGTGTTCAGAACGTTTTGAGTTCACCGCGGATGACTCTCTCGGTTATATCGGTGACGTTCTCGAGCCAGTGATCGATAATCCCGTCGATTTCACCCTGGATCTTCTCTATTTTCGTGCCGGCGGTGGGCAGAACCTGCACGCTTGCCACCAGCGGACGGTCGATTGGCTGCCCGATCTGGGAGAGGAGCCGGATATACATCTCTTCGATTCCTTCTACCCTCTTCACGCAATCATTGGCCATCTGCGTCGAGAGCAGGTTATAGATCTTCCCGATATGGTTGATCGGGTTCTTGCCGCTTGTCGCTTCCATGCTCATCGGGCGGTTGGGCGTAATCAGCCCGTTACAGCGGTTGCCACGGCCGACGGAACCATCGTCACCCATCTCTGCCGAGGTGCCGGTAACGGTCAGGTAGACGGACCCGTTCTTGATGTCATCGCCGGTATTAAGGTGTACGAGGACCGTGCGTTTCGTGCTCTTCCTTGCGACCTTGCCGATCTGTTCCTTGAGGAACTCCATGTACTCGGCATATTGCTGGATATCTGCACAATATTTGTCGACAATCGCACAGGCAACGGTCAGGGTGATGGTATCACCATCACGGAGTACCATGATCTTGATATCCTGTCCGATCACCGGATATTTCGGCCTGAGTTCATCATCAATGAAGTCGCTGACATTCTTCGTAATGGTCTCGATATCGGAAAACGGGGCGTGGCCGACTCCGAAGGAAGTGTCGTTTGCCCGCGGGATTCTTCCGTTGTGGGGCTTGAAGACATCGCGGAGATCGGTCGAACCGGTTCCCAGCCGGCAGTCCATGATGACGTCGCGTTCCATATTCAGGGTGGAAAAGTTGGAGCGAAGATAATTCCGCGTCGCTTCGACGGCGATAGCATCAGTCGGGATGGATATATCGTTGAACCGTTTTGTTGCACGGCCGTCGATAAGGATGAAAATGGGCCGGATGACCTTCCCGCCGCCGAACTTCGGGTCAGATTCCCCGGCTACGATCTCCCCCTGGTCGGTATTGTGGTGCAGAACGACCCCAAATTCTTCGAGATATTCCCTGCACAGTGCCCTGCTGATCGCTTCCGCAACACCATCGGCAATACTGTCAGGGTGACCGATGCACTTGCGCTCGACGACTTCGATCCGCTGTTTTTCCAGGGGGATCTGGGCTAATGCTTCAATCTGGATGTTTCTCTTCATTGATATCCTCGTAACGCTGAGTACTAATAAAAAGGACTGGAATTCATATAACGATTTCTGATTGACAATAGTTTTTGGTTTTTTTATTACCAGGAGTAATCTTTGTAATCTTCCCTCACTCTTATCCGGTTACGTGGGGCAGGATCCGGATAAAAAGCCATTCTTACGAGCATCTTCTCCCGACCGGTGCGATGCATCAGAAAATGATGACCTGGATCAGGAATCCCGGGTGGCGTTCAGCA
Source organism: uncultured Methanoregulaceae archaeon (assembly GCA_963815065.1). GTDB lineage: Archaea > Halobacteriota > Methanomicrobia > Methanomicrobiales > Methanospirillaceae > Methanoregula. The sequence continues at coordinate 93,477 of CAWFFE010000002.1, forward strand.
CACCCGGAAAATATTGATTAAGAACGGACGAAGTAACTGCGGATAAAAAAAAGGAACCGAAATTTACCGTCGAAGGAATTTGTGGAGGATTGTCATCTCGCTCCCCTTCGGCAGTTTCCTGACCGGCGGTTTTACCGGTACCGGGGTCTCATCCTCTTTTTCTTCCTCATCGATCTCCTCTTTATGGGGAGTTGTCCGCTTCTCGTGGGACGGAGCCGGATGATGAGCTGCTTTCTTTTCAGCGTGCGACTCCGGAGCCCTGGACTGCGGGAGGGTATGGTGCTGGCTTATTTTTGTTCCGCAGTTGGGACAGAAGTTGGCTGCTACAGGAAGTTTTTTTCCGCAGTTATGACAGAACTGGGGAATATCTGCCACTTCTTCCCGCACCGGGATCCCCTCGGGTTTTTCCTGCACGACAGAACGTCTCGGCGCCTTTTTTATTTCTTCGGGTGCAGGTTCCGGCTGGACCGATGAGACCGGTTCTATTACCGGTTGCCGGGTACTCTGCAGGGAGGAGTGCTTCAGGGGCTGCATCGCACTCTTCATCGCGACTTTCATGGCCGATTGCACCTCGCGCCTGTGGACGGTCTGGTTATCTGCGGTTCGCACCGGGGTTGTCCCGCGATCGGGTTCCTGGTCTGCCACTTCCCTGATCTGGGCACGCCGGAGGGGACGGGAAGGTTCCTGTACAGGAGGTGCCTGTTCCTCTGCTGCGTGGATGGCAAAATGCCGCTTGACCGGCGGCTGCTTCTCATGTTCCTTAGCCGGCATACGCCTTGGTTTCAGATCCTGTTTTTCTTCCGTTTTCTCCGGCTCCGCATAGACATGCTCTTCTGAGCGTGATGGACGTTCTTCTTCCTGAGGTGCCGGGGCCTTTTTCGGTTTGTCTTCCTCGTGGAGAAGGGCGATCCACTCATCGATCTCGTCGGACCGTTCCATGCCGTTCTGTACAAAGACGAGCTTCATGGTCTTGATCTCGTCATCCGGCGAGCGGATGGAGAGAACGAGAACGGGATCGGAGTTCTCAGAAAATTCGATACTGCTGCCAACAATCGATTCACGCGGGATATCCTTTGCCGTAACCTTGACCTTTTTTTCCTGCGTATCAATCAAAAAAATACGTTGATCGGTCAGGTACGCATGGAAAAAGAATTTTTTCACCGTGATATTGAGGGAGCCGATGAGGACATGTTCTCCCTTCTGCAGGTATACGGAAAGACCCCCGCCTTCTTCCTCACCCTCCTCCGGCTCCTCGTCTCCTGGTTTTATGCTTTTTGTTTCTGCCCCTTTCTGGCCAGCAATACCGCCGGAGATATTCGGTCTGCCCGCTCCTGTGGTCGATTTCTCGGATTCCTGAACAATTTTTCCGCCGCAGTAGCCGCAGTCGGTAATATTATCCCGTATATTCATTCCGCAATGAGGGCATTTCATTGGTGATCTCCCTTTCGGTATCCAGAGTGGATAAGTATAATGTTCTCATGCGATATGAAAAATTCTCTGGTCGGATCGATCAGGATCTGGTAAAAAGTATGCCCTGTGTCAGACGGAGATGAAGCCCTTCAGGATCTCCGTGATGCGTGCCCGCTCTTCATCATCGCCGCTGGACTGGATGAAGATCCCCGCCTCTTTTTTGCTGGTGCAAAGGAGTGCGTTAATCCGGCAGCGGGTGCTGTCCCCGGTGAGGAGACAGTCCTCCGGAGAAATCCGCCCGAGCATATCATTGATGGTGCTCCGGATCGAATCCGTGCAGTTGAAGACGTCAAAGATAGCCCGGTTGACGACAACAATCAGTATCCCTTTCCGGTCTCCTTCTTTAGTATCCCCGAGCCGGAACGTGCCATACTTTTCATCGCCATAGGTGTTGAGGAATTCACGGTAAAAGGGATCCTGGCGTTCCTTGAGCTGGTGCAAAAAGAGCCCCGTTTTCAGGGGGAGGCAGGGAGAGTACCGGGCCTGTATGGGTGAGAGCAAGTGACTGAAAGCGGGATTTTTTATCACCTCTTCGAGAGGTTTTTGCACCCGGGTGAAGTAATCCTCCCGGACCGGGCCTGAAAATTCCAGTTGTACCGGTTTGAAATAGAGCGTCTTTTCCCCGTACGGCACCACGAGCGAGCCGTCTTTCAGCCGGGTGAGCCCGCCGACCGGTAATTTTGGTGACGGGGTGACTGGCTTTTTTCCCGACGAAGGCGGGAGAGATTTTCCACCCGGGGCGGTCCCCCGCGCGAGGGCAGACCATGTCTCTGCCGGAAAGGTCTGGTCAAGGTTTTTTCTCCAGAGCGGATCGCGGACGGTGGCGATAGATACCAGCCGGAACCCGGTGCCCACCGGGATAAATTTTGCCCCGCAGTGCGTACATTCGATATAGAAATCCGTATGGGGGAGGCCGAAGAGTCTGTTTTCCGACTACCCGGTTCAATATTCCGGTGCGGCAGACCGGGCACATGCTCATCCACGACAGGGAAGATGCATCATCATTGCCGGATCCGGGGAGCCTGACCGCGGGTGACCTGCCGGAAGCCGCATGCCAGGTCCACGGTGGAAGCAACCGGACCGCCTTCCGGGGTCGGTGAGCGACCCGGTCCATGACTTCAGTTGTTTCTGCGATACCTGCCCCGCAGAGCACATCTGCGATCACCGGAACCACGGTCTTTCCCGGCACCTGGAGACGCTGTTCAATACAGCGGTCGAGGCCGTCTTCGGGCTTTTGGGCGGCATTGGGTGGTGTCTGGAGTGCAAGGGTCTTGTTGAATTCGGCGTTGAGGCACTCCATGGCGACGCCGATAAGTTCACCCGTCACCATCACCCCGCTTCTCAGGAAAGGCAGCCGGGAAACACGCCGGCTGACGGTTTCAATGGCGAGCGCGAACAGTTCCGGGGGGATAGGAAAAAACTGGGTGGCTGACATAGGTTCTTAATCGGTTGTCCTGCAGAAGCGATAAAGAATCGCAATTTGGGAAAAAAAAACGTACGGGAAATACGTGAAAACCAGATCGGGGTAGATGAGGCATCAATGACAGAAGTAGTTCAGTATGCTCCCTGCACTGCACCTGCAACCACCTCTTCAATTCCTGGCGGATACCTGCGATACTTTAAATGAATGAACATCCATCAGTTCGCTGAAAGATAACACCAGAAGCCAGGAGATTCACACACGTATGACTGAAACGGTTGCCTATGAAATTACTGGTACGATCGGGCAGATAGAGTTCCGGAAATATCCCCGGATGGTACTAGCGACCGTACCAAACGATGATGACGACAGCGGATTTAACCTGCTTTTTGCCTACATTACCGGGAACAACAAGGCAAGGACGAAAATTCCTATGAGTGCCCCGGTTATCACATTAGAGAATACACCAGAAAAGATCCAGATGACTGCTCCGGTACTATCTGATGAAAATACTATGTCATTTGTGATGCCGGGAGGCAAACAGGAGGAGGATATGCCCGATCCCCTGGATCAACGGGTGAAGATCACTACTCTTCCTCAACGGGAGATCGCTGTCGTGCAGTTCAAGGGGTATGCCGGACGGGATGATGTTAATGCTGCAAAGGCCCTGTTGCTTGACGGACTGAAAAAAGCCGGCATTACTTCATCCGGTCAGCCGGTTTTGATGCGGTATAATGCACCATGGACACCCGGGTTCCTGCGGAGGAACGAAGTGGGGATAGAAATAACGAGATGAGGGCTGCATTCCGGGAAAAAAAAGTTTCCAGCTGTTCAATTATACAGGAAAGGTCAGTCTGACGCTCTTGAGGACTCCGGCAATTGTTGCCTCCGCCCCCGCTGCAGCATCCCCCTTGCACGATAGCTTCTCATAAGGTTAAAAAGAAATTCTCTGAGAACAAGAGGAAACGAAGAGGGGGTCAAGGGGATGCGCCCCCGGGGTTGCCGTTCCCTTCAGGGGAGGGAGATGGTCACCCTCATAGCATCTTTGTTTGCAATCAAAACCTGGGAGCAACAGGATTTTTTCAGAGTAATAAAAAAAATTCTCTGTTGAAATGCTTTTCAGATAACATGATCACCCCCCTGCGCCAGCCCTGCCCCCCCCAGGGGGGCGGGGGCGCTTGCGATACCCCGGTATTACCTGTGTGTATAATCTCTCCCGCGGTTTTGTGTACATGTAATACGAAATCATCGCAACCGGGGGATGCCACAGCGGCAGGGACGAAGCCCCTGAGAGCGTCCGAAAGTTTTGAGGATTTCAACAGAGCAAAAAAAATAAAAAATCAGGAGGTTTCCCGATCCATTTCTCCCTTCAGCACCGCCCCTTGAACAACTCCCGGACCATCTCCGGGATCTCGGAGGGGCGGGATGCGACCGGGACCCCCAGCTTCCTGAGCCGGGCGATCTTGGAGCGGGCATCGCCTTCGCCACCCTCGACAATCGCACCGGCATGGCCCATACGCTTGTCGGGAGGTGCCGAGATACCGGCGATATAGGAAACTATCGGGAGACGGGTGGACTTCGCCCCTTCCTCTTCAAGGTTCCCGCCCACTTCGCCGATGAGCACCACGGCTTTTGTCTGCGGGTCTTTTTCGAAACGCTGCAGTACATCGACAAACGTCTGGCCAATGACCGGATCGCCGCCAATACCCACGACGGTGCTTTGCCCGATACCGGCCCGGGTCAGCTCGTCCACGACCTCGTAGGTCAGTGTTCCGCTCCGGGATATCACGCCAACATTGCCTCGCAGGAATAATCCCGATGGCATGATTCCCATCTTCACTTCACCGGGCGAGAGGAGCCCGGGGCAGTTGGGGCCGATCACGCTGGATCCCTCTATCCTTGCATAGGCGATAGCCTTCATCGTGTCATGCACCGGGATGTGCTCGGTAATCGCCACGATTGTCGGGATACCGGCATGTGCCTCTTCCATGATCGCGTCGGCTGCAGCCGCAGCCGGTACGAAAATGACACCGGCCCCGATATCGTGATCCCGCATTGCCTCTTTCACGGTATTGTAGACCGGGACCCCATGGACCTCCTTTCCGCCCTTGCCGGGGGTCACGCCGGCCACGACTCCCCGCCCGCCGACTTCCCGGGCATAGGCATTCATCAGCCCGATGTGGAACTCGCCCTGTTTTCCTGTGGCCCCCTGCACGAGGACCCCCGTCTTCTTATCCCCGTAGATCATGCGGCCACCTCCACGGCTTTCCTGACCACGAGGTCCATCGTGTCCAGCATCTCGTAGCCTTTTGCCGAGAGCATCGCCCTCCCCTCTGCCTCGTTGGTGCCGGCGAGGCGGACGATCACTTTCTGGGGGATGGCCGCCGCGATGATCCCCTTTGCGACCTCGTCGCATTTCGTGATGCCGCCGAGGAGGTTGACCACGATCACTTTTACCGAGGGAACGCTGCCGACCAGCCGGACGGCATGCATCACCCGCTCGCTCTCGGCACCGCCACCGACATCGAGGAAGTTGGCCGCCTTGCCACCATAGAACCCGATGAGGTCAAGCGTGGACATCGTGAGCCCGGCCCCGTTCCCGATCACACCGATCGAGCCGTCCAGTTCAACATAGGAAAACCCGTACTTCTCCGCCTCGCGTTCCCGGTCGGTGAGATCGCGGTTGACCGTGAACCCCTGGCGCCCGAGGGCATTGTCGTCAACGATAAGTTTTGCATCGGCGGCGAATATCCCCCGGGGAGTGGTAACAAGCGGGTTAATCTCGGCGAGCAACGCGTCTTTTTCCAGGAATACGTGGTAGAGCCGGTTGATGATCGGCCCGATCTCTTTGGGGGCTGTACCGATGAGTTCCCGGAGCATGAACGGCGGTATATCCCGCATCAGGGGATTTGCGATCACCTTCCGGATTGCTTCGGGGTGCTCCTGTGCGGTGATCTCGATATCGACCCCGCCGGCCTCGGTGAAGAGGATGAGCGGCTGCCTGCTTGACCGGTCGACAGTGATCGAGAGATAATATTCATGCTGGATGTCGAGCCTCTGCTCGGCAAGGATCTCCTTCACGGGCAGGCCTTTTATCTGCTTTCCGAAGAGTTCCTGTGCAACCCTCGTACCGTCCGCCGGGCCGGCTATCAGGATACCACCGGCCTTTCCCCGGCCACCGACATCCACCTGGGCCTTCAGGACGAACCCATCGCCAAGCGCACCGAGATGGGGGGTGAGTTCATCGGCCGATCGGATCAGGAATCCTGCCGGGACGGGGATCCCGGCCGATTGCAACACGTTCTTTGCCTCATATTCGCGTAATTTCATGCCTTCTACCCTCCGGGGGCTGCTCCCGCAAGCTCTATTCCCATCTTCATCGCTTTCAGGTTCAGGGTTTCCGTACCCTTCGGTACCGAGTCGAGAATGGCCTTCTCGAGTGCCGCGCCGGTCACCACATGGGTTGCGGCAACGAGTGCCCCGAGCATCACGATGTTTGCAACGATGTCCTTTCCCAGGACTTCCTTTGCCTGCCGCGTCGCCATTATCTCGATGCAGCGGCACTTTGGCCGGGAGTGCACGAGCGTGGAGTCGACGAGCATCACCGCATCCGCCGGTGCGTCCGCACCGTACTTCTCGAAACCTTCCTGCGACATGATCACGTAGATACCGGGGGTGGTGACCTTGGGGTACAGGATCGGGTCGTCGTCGATGATAACCGCACTCATCGACGCCCCGCCACGGGCTTCCGGCCCGTAGACCTGAGTCTGGACGGCATATTTGTTGTCGTACATTACGGCCGCACGCCCGATGATGACGGCCGAGAGGATAATCCCCTGGCCGCCGAATCCCGAGAACCTGACCTCGTGCCTCATGGTTTCTTCACTCCCAGTGCCGGCCGGTTCCTGCGGGTGATCTCCCCGACCACGTACATATCTTCCGGAATCTTCTCGCCTTTCTCGAGCATCCGGTCGCGTTTTACTTTCAGGAGCGAGTGAGAACGCAGGTATTCGACGTGGTCGGCAACCTGCCGGAACTTGTTGCGCCTTCCGAAGGCTGTCGGGCACTGGACAAGCGCCTCGATGAAGGAGAAGCCCGGGGTCTCCAGGCCGGCCTTTACCGCCTTCTCCAGTTCCTTCACGTGGTAGGAGGTCCAGCGGGAGACATAATTGGCGCCGGCGGCGGTCGCGAGCTCGCAGAGATCGAACGGCATCTCGGCGCACCCGTAGGGTGTCGTGGACGAGAGGCAGCCCAGGGGCGTGGTCGGGCTCCCCTGTCCGCCGGTCATCCCGTAGATCTGGTTGTTCATGCAGACCACGGTGAGGTCGATGTTGCGCCGGCAGGCATGGATAAAATGGTTGCCGCCGATGGCTGCAAGGTCGCCGTCACCGGTAAAAACCACCACGTTCAGGCCGGGGTTTGCCAGCTTGACACCGGTCGCAAACGCGAGGGCCCTCCCGTGGGTGGTATGGAGCGAGTCGGTGAGGATATAGCCGGGAGCACGCGATGAACAGCCGATACCGGAGACAAAGACGGTCTCCTCCTTCTTCCAGCCCATCTGGTCGATGGCAGCGAGCGTGCAGTTGATGACCGTCCCGTTCCCGCAGCCGGCACAGTAGATATGGGGGAGCCGGTCCTGCCGGTACCAGTCCTCGAAACTCATGGGTGGGCCTCCAGCGCCGCGATAAGTTCCGCCGGTGTGTGGAGTTCGCCGCCCAGTTTGGGGATGCTGATGACCGGCACCTTCACGTGCCGCTCGATCTCACGGGCGATCTGGCCGAGGTTCATCTCCGGGACAAGGAAGTGCCGGGCGTTCCTGAACGCGGCGAGTGCCTTTTCGGGGAACGGCCAGACGGTCCGGATACGGAGGAAACCGATCTCCTTATCCTGTTTGTCGTGCATCACCTGCTGGACGGTCCTGACCGGGGCACCGTACGCGACGAATACCGCCGATGCGTCCGGGTTTATGATATCATAGTCGGCCATCTCATCACGGGCGTTCTCGATCTTGTCCACCAGCCGCTGCACAAGAGCAAAGTGTAGTTTCGGGTTTGTTGCACACGGGTATCCCCGCTCATCGTGGGTGAGGCCGGTGACATGGACGTGCTGGCCCGTGCCGAACTGCCCGAACCCGGGTATCAGGTCGGCATCCGCTTTGAAGGGCAGCGTCCCGGGCACGAGGGGCTTCCGGTTGACCCGGTCGACCGTGTCGGGGATGAGGATCTTCTCCCGCATATGCCCGATGGTCTCGTCAGCCATCAGGAAGACCGGGACGCGGTACTGGTCTGCGAGGTTGAAGGCCTTCACCGTCAGCTCGTACATCTCCTGGACGTTTGCCGGGCAGAGAGCGATGATGGCATAATCGCCGTGCGAACCGAACCGTGCCTGCATCATGTCGCCCTGCGCCGACATGGTCGGCTGGCCGGTGGAGGGGCCGCCCCGCTGGACGTTGACAACCACGCAGGGCGTCTCGGTCATCGCGGCAAACCCGATGTTCTCCATCATCAGCGAGAACCCGGGCCCGCTCGTCGCGGTCATCGCCCGGGCGCCGGTCCACGAGGCGCCGATGATCGAGGCCATCGAGGCGATCTCATCCTCCATCTGAATGAAGACCCCGCCCCGCTTCGGGAGCTTTGCTGCCATATGTTCGGCGATCTCGGTCGAGGGGGTGATCGGGTACCCGCCAAAGAAATTACAGCCGGCGGCAAGTGCCCCTTCGGCACAAGCGGTATTGCCCTGCCAGAATTCAGTCCGCGTCAATATTCAATCGCCACCTTGTGGGGTTCGTACGGCTCTTCCTCGATCCAGTGGATTGCCTGGTCCGGGCAGGTGAGCTGGCAGACGCCGCAGAGAGTACGCCCGTACAGGTTCTGGAGCCGGCAGTTGGGACAGCGTTCGGGACGATCCAGCTCCGGAAGGGCAACCCCCTTGCGGTTGAGCTTTTTACCCTCACGGAAGATCTTATAAGGGCAGACTTTTGTACAGAGGTTGCACCCTTTGCAGCGGTTCTCGTCGATGGCGAGTTTCATGGATCGGCAGTCCTGTTCGTAGTATATATTCGGTGGCCGGTACAAAAAACCTCTTCTTTGGATCACTGCCTGCCGGCACAGGGCCTGCCATCGTACGCCCTGAACGCGGCCTCCGCATTGTTCCGGGCGGCCTCAAAGATATCGTTCCCGTGGGCATCGATCCCCACCACCAGCGGGAGCCGGTCAAGTTCTATCACCCATACCGCCTCGGCCATCCCGAGGTCTTCAAAAAAGACTCCCTTCAGGGTCATGTGCGACGAAGCAAGAGCAGCACATCCCCCGGTGAAGGCAAAGTAGACGCCCCTGTCCCGGAGCTGCTCCCGCACCGTGGCACCCATGCCTCCTTTCCCGATGAGTGCCCGGACACCTTTTCCGATGAGAAAACCGGAGAGCTCGTTCATCCGGGCAGAAGTGGTAGGACCAGCAGCAATCACCCTGTTATCCTGAATGACCGGGCCACAGTGGTAGATGACCGCGCCTTTGGGGTCGAACGGGATCCCATTCTCCCGCATCCGCAGGTGCGCCTCGTCCCGTGCAGTATACACGATACCGGACAGTTCGACATGGTCACCGGCCTTCAGCGCAAGGACTTCATCGCCAAGCGGGGTATGGAGCCGGGCAGGCTTCCCGCTCATCGCTTCACCTCGACCGTTACATGCCGGTTCGCCCAGCACTGGATGTTGACCGCAACCGGCAGCGACGCCGTGTGGCAGCCGGCGGTCTTCACCTTCACCGCAAGGGCCGTGAAATCCCCGCCGAGCCCCATCGTCCCTATCCCGAGACGGTTCACCGCACAAAGCAGATGCTCCTCGAAATCGGTCATGACGTCAACCGGTTCCAGCAGGGCTTCCTTTGCAAGCGCTGCTGCACCGTCGAAGGTTCCGCCGATCCCGACCCCGATGATAGTGGGCGGGCAGGGACGAGAACCTGCGAGGTACACCGTCTCGACAACGAACTTCTCCACCTGGTCAGTCTGCGAAGGGAGGAGCATCGCGATCCGCGAAACATTCTCCGCACCCGCACCTTTTGGGAGCACCGTGACCGTTAATTTCTTCCCGGGCTTTACATGGATTGCGGGCGTCCCTGTACCGGTATTATCTCCTGAGTTATGCCGTGTCAGGGGATCGACCACGTTTGGGCGAAGGGGGATCTCCCGCGTTGCCCGGCGGATACCTTCAGCGACTACGGTATAGAGCTCCGGGGTGAGAGGAACATCCGGGGGAACGGTAAGGTAGACGACCGGAACACCGGTATCCTGGCACATCGGCACCCCGAGCCGTTCTGCCTTCGATATATTTTGCAGGATATTGGCAAACTCCCCGCGTGCAACCGGGTTTGTCTCGGCAGCGGCTGCCTTCCGGATCACCCGCAGCACATCGGGCGGCAGGCGGATGACGGCGTCACGGTATGCCCGGAAGGTAGCATCGGCGAGCGCGGCATGGATCGCGGTATCGTCCGGTGGTTTCATTCATGTGTACTGAGAAGAGCGGGATAATATAGGGATCGGGATGAGCTGAACAATGATGTGAGAATAACGGAGTTTTATATGGTCTCTTTTTGGTCGAACTCAGGAACGAGGGCCCCCCGTCCTGTACCCATCTTCCTGTTCAGCTTCTCGTACATCAAATCAGCATAATCCACCGGTTCTGGAGAGAAAGTCTTCTGTCTTTTATCAACAAGAAGATTGATCAGTTCTTTCTCAAGATCCTCATTCTCCTGCAGCCTTTCAGGACGTATGTGAATGATCCTGATTCCCCTGGCCTGGAGATCCCGGGAGATCAGAGCAAACCGGTGACACTTTTCCGGTTCCTTCTCGGCACACATCAGTACGGTCATCTTTCCCCCGGAGATTATTGACAGGACTTCGTTGATGCCATCCTGGAATTGTTGTGTTGCCCTGACCTTCCGATAATCGACGGTGCCATCAGGAAAGAGCAGTTTGGGATCGGAATACCTTCCTCCGATTTTGTCACCCAGATAGCGGTAACCAATGTCATTCAGGTTCAGGGATTTCTCCAGGGTACCACGGTTAAAATGCGGATTGAACCGGCTGTACGGGGAACTCCGGACATCGATGAGAAGATCGATCTCGATATTCTGTAAAAATGTGATGAAGTGGTCGAAGGGATAATTCCCGTAGCCGATGGTGTAGCATTGTTCTGGCTTTGGTTGAGGTATCATAAGGGTGTAACCGGACACTTTTCCTCATCCGGATAACAATACGACTGCGGCGGCACAAATCCCGGCATTGTTTCATACGGATCGATAGGCTCCTCAAATTCCCAAAGATTCTCAATCCCGATTGCATACCCCCGTAATCGACCGGCAAAATAGGAGAAAAATTCAGCGTCATCAATCCCGGCGTGATCCTTCACCGTGTCCCAAAGCACAGCCGGGTGATCTTCAAGGATCGTGCTGATCTCAAAGAGTGCGACAATACTTTTGACCGGGGCAGAGGAATATATGAAAATCCGGTTGATGGAACGGTTCCTGAAAATCGCCTTCCGGAACTCGTAGCGCTTCTCACCGTCAATAATGGACTTTACATATTTTGGCTTGACTGACAGTAAAACGTCCATCGATCCCACCGGGGTTCTTAATGTCGTTATCGTGCTCATCGCTTATCTGCATTATGCACCCCGGAGTCCCTACCAGATACTCTTCGATCTCCCCGATTCATCCCCCGTTTTCCCTTTCCGGCACCCTTTCCGGCACTAATTCGCAAAAAACGTACCCTGATATGTTGTGGATCCCCCGATTCTTAGCCCATTTCATCATCCGCGGCCATATCGATGCAGAAAACGGCATTAATTAGCACCAATCAGGAGGCAAAACTCAAACCTTGATGGGCCATAGTAGAGGGAAAGAGGAAAACCCCGGGAAACGCAAGTAATGACCCAACACCCTCGATTGCTGTTTTACGGGGTTCTTTTAGGGAGTTTTATGACATCTGCGGCATGCGTTGCATCCTGCATGGTTAAAGCAGAACAATCATACATTCCAATGTTTTAAAAAAAGGAACTTCGGAGGTGTTTGAGAGTCGGAAGAACCTGACGACCCCCTGGTGTAAGGGAAGATGTCTGTCCAGGATCTTCCTGAAATTTACGTCTCCGGATAAAAATAATATACTTCGCATGAAAAACAAATTTTGATACAAATTCTGAAACATTTAAGGTGGGAAGATCCAATAAGGGTGATGTCTGGTCTCTCTTTTCTTTGATCTTCCCACTCGATCACCTTTTTTTATGGAAATATTAATTCATGCGATGCACCGGTGCATTGCGGGACGGGGGCCGTGGAACATCTACAAGACGGTCCACCCAATACCCGTTCCTGCTCCTTTATACCGCATGCCGGTTAACGTACCTGAGATAGTAAGGAGGCACTGTTTGGCTGGCATCGATCCCATGAAATCAATGATCACCTCGTACCTTGCATCACCGCAGGGACAGAAGATGATCCAGGAGTATCTGTCGTCACCCGAGGGCAGGCAGGGGATCTGTGAGTTTACCGCCACGCCGAAAGGCCGGGAGACCATGAAGCAGGTCCTCCCGAGCATCCTCAGTTGTCTGTCCCTGCCCGGCGGATGTCCAGTCGGAAGTCGCCCGGACCCTGAAAGAAATTCCCTAGAAAATTTTTTTTAATTTTGGATATCCGGAGAATCCTTCAGACCGGATAGTTTTTTGATGTTTTTAAGGTCTTCCCGAATCAGGCCGCAGGGCATCCCTTTCTGCTGCATCCCGGCCGACGCCACCTGTTCAACAGATCGAGTTCTGTCCGGATTATCGCCATCCGCTGGAGGGGAAACGTTATCCAAGCCAAGCTTCTCCGGAAAATACGTTTCGCAGATATCGTTGCGGTGCAGAATTATTTAAAAAAAATGTATAGGATAAAAAAGATTATTGGAAAAATTACTTTTTGTCCTTGCCACCCTTTCCATGAGACGGGCCATGTGCCGGGCCTTTCTTTTCTTCGGCTTTTGCGGGCTCTGCACCCTTTGCTGCTGCGGCTGCGGCACCTTTGGTTGTCGCTCCTGCCTTGCCGCCCTTTGCCGGTGCCTCGGCTCCCTTTGCGGGTTCTTCTGCAACTTCCTCGACCTTCGGGACTTCCACAACCCGCTCACCGACGAGCTTGGGTGCCGCGACGATCCTGCCGCTGACCTTGATCTCGCTCACTTTCAGGTGCGACGGCGTCGGGAGCTTGTGGCCGCCATGGCTCAGTGCGTCCTTGATCTTCTCGAGGTACTGGGGGGTGGAATAGACGGTCAGGATCTTCTGGTTTGCATCGACCCGTGCGGCGGTACCGACCGCCTTGCCGAATGCAAGACGCATACCTTCGGAGACACGGTCAGCACCGGCTCCGGTCGCCTGCTTGTTCTCCCGCAGGACGTGGTGGGGGAAGACCCGTACCTTGAAATGGAAGTTCGACCGCCCGACTTCTTTCATCAGGCGGCGGTTGACGGTGATACGTGCGGCCTCGAGGGCGCTGTGCCGGATCTGGCAGGCCTCTTCGACGATCAGGTCGACTTCAGTCGGGAATTCCTGAGACAGGTTTCCCATCTCGAACTGTACAATCTTGCTCCCCGGAACACCGCCCATATATTCGCGTCGCGTATAGGCTTTCTTGGAAATGCTCCTGTACATCTTTGCCGGTTTTCTAACCATCGCGTTCTACTCCTGTGGAATAATGCTGAAAGCGGGCGTTAATATCCATATATTATCAGATATTCCTACCGTTACGCTTCACAAACTGCTTTTATAAAATGGAGATGGGGCGTATTAAACCTTACTGGAGGGCACATTTCGGCTGGTTGATCAGGTCCAGCACATGGCGCCGCACTTTGGCAAACTCTATGCTTGTACGGTCCCGGGGCCGCGGGTGCTCCACCGGGATAATCTCGCAGACATGACCCGGCGGGGGTCAGGACAACGATCCGGTCTGCAAGGAATACAGCTTCATCAACACTGTGCGTCACGAAGATGATGGTCTTCTTTGTCTTCTCCCAGATATCGAGCAGGTCATGCTGGAGCCGGTTGCGGGTCTGGGCATCCAGCGCACCAAACGGCTCGTCCATCAGGAGCACAGTGGGATCAACTGCCAGGGCACGTACCACAGCGACCCGCTGCCGCATCCCGCCGGAAAGTTCGTACGGGTAACTATTGCCAAAACCGGAGAGACCGGCAAGGGCAAGGTAGTCTTGTGCCACCGTTTCCCGCTGTTCCTTCGCAACACCGCGAAGCTCGAGCCCGAAGGTGATATTTTCGTTGACGGTCCGCCACGGGTATAACGAGTAATCCTGGAAGATCATCCCGAGTTTCGGGTTGGGGCGATCGATCACCGTTCCATCGATCAGGACTCTCCCCGAAGTCGGGCGTTCCAGCCCGGCAATCAAACGGAGAAGAGTCGTCTTCCCGCAGCCGCTGGGTCCCAGGACACAGATGAATTCCCCCTCATGGATCTCCACGCTGACATCAGCCAGCGAATCCACGGTCTCCTGCCCGTTTTTGGTAAACTGTTTCGAGATGTGTTCAAGAGTCAGGGTCATCGCTCGAGCTCCCTCCACTTGAACGAGCGCTGGTCGACGAGCTTGAACAGGTAATCAACGACTATTCCGATGATGCCGATGACGATGATGCCGGCAATAATCACCTGGACCTGTCCCCAGTTGTAGGATGAGATAATCAGGTAGCCTATCCCTGAATTCGTGCCGGGCATCATCTCGGCGGCAACCACGCACATCCATGCAATGCCAAATCCGACCCGCATGCCGGTCCAGATGGTCGGTGCGGCCCCGGGGAGAATCACCCGGGAGAGGATCTGGCGTTCGCCGGCGCCGAGGATCTCTGCTGCTTCGATCCATGTCTTCTTGACACCTCTCACCCCATCGAGCGTATTCAGGAGGATCGGGAAGAATGCACCCATGCCGATGATGAATACCATGGACGTGAGACCGATCTTAAACCAGGCAAGGGCCAGCGGGACCCAGGCGAGGGGAGGGATGGGACGGAGCAGCTGCATGACCGAATCGAAGAGCTCATGGATTACCGTGGACCTCCCCATGCCGATACCGAGCGGGATCGCAAGCGCAGTTGCGACCGTAAAACCTGCAATCACCCGCTCGAGACTTATCAGGGCATTGTCAATGAGATTCCCGTTACCCAGGATGTCGACGGTTGGATTGAGCAGCACCACGAGGACCGATTCGATCCGGGGAAGAATAAACGGGTTGTTCAGGACAATTGCGAGGACCTCCCAGCCAATGATGATTGCCACGGGAAGAAGGATCTTTAAAACCGAGCGCCCCCTGAGCGACCCTGCCCTGAAAAGAATGCGACGCATGCGGAAAATACCTGTATAACTGTTACCCATTCAGAATGAAAAAGGTGTAGGGATTTCCCTCCCCCTGCGGTTAGATCAGGATGTTTCCTTAAAGGTGATGTTGCTGTCCTTCAGGGCATACTGGAGCATGACATCCTGGATCGATCCCTTCCCCGGGGCTGCGATCTTTAACGGGGTGCCGGATGCCGAGCGCTGCTGTGCCCAGGTCACGAACGTATTCCAGTCCGAAACCGGAGCGTTCACATCCACGACAAGCCCGGATCCTTCGGTATTGACCGGGTGGATGATTTTGACCGGGGTACCCTTGTCAATGGCAGCCACTGTGGGCGGCACGCCGACATATCCCATCTGCACGACATCCGTTGACGCCAGCTGCATTACCTGGGGGCCTGCATCCCCGCCGACCAGGTCGATCTCTGCCACGGTCACGCCGTTGACGATCAGGTCGGCCTTCTCGGGTCGTGTCTGGGTCAGGTCACGGGGTTTGATGGTGACTCCATAGGTATCGTTGAAGTACTGCCATTTCTTTAAAGCGATATGAAGGGCGGCGGAGTGCATATCGCCATTAAGGTAACCGATGGTAATTGGTTTTGACACTTTGGGCGGGGTGGTAATATGTCCCTGGGCAAGCTGCTGCTTTGCACTCTCGTACGGCCCGAAAGCAAAGAGTTCAGCGTCAATCTCGTCGGGGGTCGCATTCCTGAGTTTCCCCGTTATATAGCCAAGCTCGATCTCCGTCGCGACAAAACGCCGGGTCCCTTCAATCCACTGAGGAGTGGGGTCGTTGGTGAATTTTACTGTAGGGAATGCATCATTCAGCACATCTACCGACGAGACCGTGACATTGCCATACGTGAAGTTTCCTTTGCCGACCAGGAAATCGGCCTCGATTTCAGCGGCTTCTACCGGGTGATCGTTAATATACCTGCTCGAGGCCTGAGTGAGGGCGCTTATAGCCGTGACCAGGTCGGGGTTCTGTGCCAGGAGGTCATCCCGGGCAAAGAGGATGCAGCACGGGTGGTTGAGATTGCTGAGGTCGGGGGGCAGTTCTCCGGAGTAGGCAACTACCTTGCCGATCCCGCTCTTGCTCCCGATCGAGACAAAGGGCTGCCAAGCGATGTATCCGTCCACCTGGTGGGTGGCAAGGAGCATCGGCATGGGACCGACGCCTTTGCTGTACAGGATTCCCACGCTCGTCTGGTTTGTGGGGGTTCCCGCTGGCTGAGTGCAGCCTGCGACGAGCATCAAGAGAGCAACGGCGATGAGCGCATATGCCGGAATATTCAATGTTTTCATACCGGGAACGTTGTTCTGACGATAATTAATATTTCGCTATAAGGACATTTTGTGTGTATTCTTGTCCTGTTTTATCTAGTTAAATTATACAATTGGGTAATTTTAATCGGTAATTTGTCCATTGCATGACTGTCCAGATGCTGCCTGTTTAATCATTTTCACGATATTATGGGGACAAAAGGGAAAATTTTTACATGAATTAACCTTATTGTATCAATTATATGGCACAACTGGACCCCATCGACCGCCTTACGCGCGCAGCACTCGACTCGGATGAGGAGTTTGTAACAACCCTCAACGACCTCCTCCGCCATGATCTCCGCATAAGTATCCGGGAGTTATCCGAAAAGAGCGGTATAGCTCAGAGCTCCCTCTACAAGATAATGCACGGAAAGCGCTCCCCCAATCTCTCCACAGTCCGGGCAATCATCCGCGCCCTTCGCCTGCTCTACCGTTCACCAGAGGGTGAGTTCATCGGCTTGATCGTTGCCCGGTCCGTACTTGACATCATCGAAGAAAAAACTGCCGAGGTCGATGCCAGGCGGGTCCGGGTTCGGGAATATCCGGTCCACACGATGGATGATGCCATCGTGGCCGCAGTTCGGGCCGAACGGGAAGGTGCCGTGGCCATCGTCTGCGCCCCGATTCTCTCGAGCATCGTCGAACAGCTTGTCCGGATACCGGTCGCAACGATCATCCCCCGGGAATCCGTGCAGAGGGCTATCGAACTCGCTGCGAGGAAGGCGTGGATTTAATCAATGTACTGCCCATAAGTACAAAAGATAAACCGGAGGAGAAACAGATGCGAACCGATGTTGTAAGGCTGGGTCGTCTCTCCGGTGAGAGGACAGGAGAGATGATGCACTTCCTCTCATCGATGCGTTCAGACCGCTGTATAGCTGACGCAGATATTCTCGTCGATCTTGCCCATGTGCTGATGCTGGAAAAACAGAAGATCATAGAAACCGGCGTCGCACAGCAGCTCCTTTCCGCCCTGCTCGAGCTCCTCGAAGAAGGAATCCCCGAGGAAGTGTTCGACGACCGGTTCGAGGATGTCCATGCCGGCATTGAATCGCTCCTCGTGGAATTGCTCGGCGCCGAGGCTGGCGGGCGCATGCACATGGGGAGGTCACGCAACGATGAGGTTGCGACCTGCATCCGCATCAAGCTGCGGGAAGATCTCCTCAAGCAGACGGCTGCGCTCCTGAAGGTCCGTGAAGTGCTTGTTGCCCAGGCAGGGCTCCATATCGAGACCGTGATGCCGGGGTTTACCCATATGCAGCATGCCCAGCCGACGACCCTTGCCCACCACCTCCTCGCGTATGAACAGGCATTCTCCCGGGACTTCGACCGGCTCCGGGATGCGTACGTGCGGGTGAACCTGTCCCCGCTCGGTGCAGCGGCATTTGCATCAACCGGTTACCCCATCGACCGTGAATATACGGCCGGCCTGCTGGGCTTCGACGGGCTCGTGATGAACACGATGGACGCGGTCGCCACCCGTGACTTCGCGCTGGAGACCCTCGCCGCCCTTTCCATTCTCATGGTGAATACCAGCCGGCTCTGCGAGGAACTGGTCATCTGGTCCACGTCGTTTGTAAAGTTTGTCTCCCTCGACGATGCCTTCTGTTCGACCTCATCAATTATGCCCCAGAAAAAGAACCCCGATACCGCCGAGATCATGCGGGCAAAGTCAGGATCGGTTTTCGGGGCACTTGCCGGCGCCTTGGTTACCGTCAAGGGACTCCCCATGAGCTACAACCGCGACCTCCAGGAGCTCACCCCCAACATCTGGCGCGGGATGCGGGATGCAAAGGAGAGCCTCCGCCTCCTGGTCGATATGCTCTCGAGCGCAACCTTTGATACCGGGCGGATGAGGGAGGAGGCAGGAAAAGGGTTCTCCACCGCAACCGAACTGGCTGATACACTGGTTAGGAACTACGGTCTCCCCTTCCGCACCGCTCACACCATTGTCGGGAGGTCGGTATTGAAAGGAGATCTCTCGCTCCTCACCATTGAAGAAGCGGCACAGGAGGTCGCGGGGGTATCCCTGGTCGGAAAGGGGCTGACCCAGCAGAATATCGACGAGGCACTGGACGTGCAGTATTCCCTGGCGCTCCGCAGGGCAACCGGGGGACCGGCACCATTCGCCGTCAGGATCGCCCTTGATGAGCGCAAAAAACAACTCGACCTTGATTCAGCCCGCATCGACCGGCACCTCCTGAAACTCTCGACGGCAAAAGAGGACCTCATCGCCAAAGCCCGGAGGATGGTAGCATAAGCCCGCAGCTTACCTCCGGTGACCTTGTCGCCTGCACGTACGGGGGAAAGACGAGGAAAGGAATTTACATCACCGAACGCGACGGGATGGCCGTGGTGAAGCTGGATTCCGGCTACAACATCGGGGTGGATCCGGTCTCCTGCGTATTCTCCGGGCACCTTCCAGAGACCTCGACAAAAAAGGCTGAAGTCCCGCAGAAAAGCGGTCTTCCCGGTCTCTCCATTGTTTCAACCGGCGGAACTATCGCCAGCAGGATCGATTACCGCACCGGATCGGTCACCAGCCAGTTCGATGCAGCCGATATACTTACCGCGATCCCGGAACTGGCGAACGTTGCGAACTATCGGGCCATCCCGCTTGCCACCATCCTCTCCGAGAATATGACACCGGCGATCTGGCAGGAACTTGCCCGGGCCGTTTACGGAGAGATCAGGAGAGGCGTTGACGGGATCATCATCACCCACGGCACCGATACGATGGCATACAGTGCGGCGGCGATCAGTTTCATGGTCGATTCACCGGTCCCGATCGTCTTTGTCGGGTCGCAGCGATCGGCTGACCGCCCGTCCAGTGACAATGCGATGAATGCCGTATGTGCGGCGAGGGCGGCAACCAGCGATCTCGGGGAAGTCGCTGTCGTGATGCATGCCACGACCTGCGATGATTACTGCTCGATCCACCGGGGCACCCGCGTGCGCAAGATGCACTCCTCGCGTCGGGATGCCTTCCGGAGCATCGGCATAGATCCTCTCGGCTCCGTCGCTTATCCATCCGGGGAAGTGTGCCTGCAGGATCATGCCGTGCGAAGGGGGGCGCGGAAAGCCGCTATCCATGACTCGCTCGAAGAGCACTGCGGTCTCCTCCAGTTTTATCCGGGTATGTCGCCCGGCCTGCCGGAAGCCTGCACGGGCTATAAAGGACTCGTGCTGGCGGGTACCGGGCTCGGGCACGTCAGTACGGCACTCATTCCGTCGCTCCGCCGGCTGATTGAAAACGGTACCCTGGTCGTGATGACCACCCAGTGCATGCAGGGCAGGGTCTGCGACCGGGTCTACGATACCGGGCGCGACCTGCTCGCAGCAGGAGTCATCGAAGGCGGGGATATGCTTCCCGAGGTGGCGCTGGTGAAGATGATGTGGGTACTGGGTAAAGAGCGGGATCCGGAAAAAGCAGCCGGCCTTATGCAGACCGATCTCAAAGGGGAATGCAACCGGAGGAGCACCCATGGACTATAAGGCGATCGGTCTCACCGCGGGCATCGAGATCCACCAGCAGCTGAATACCGGGGAGAAACTCTTCTGCCATTGCCCGACGCTTCTCCGCGACAGTGCTGAGCATTCCGGGGAATTCTTCCGTTATCTCCGGGTGACGGAGAGCGAGATGGGAGAGATCGACCGGGCAGCACAGGAAGAGATGAAGCGTGACCGGAAGTTCCAGTATTATACCTACGACACCACCTGCCTGGTGGAGAACGACGAGGAGCCGCCGGCACCCCTGAATGAAGAGGCACTCTCGGTCTGCCTCACCATCGCAAAGATGTTCGGGATGACCCCGGTAAGGCAGGTGCATATCATGCGCAAGCTGGTCATCGACGGGTCGAATACCAGCGGGTTCCAGCGCACGGCTCTCGTCGCCCTGAATGGGGCACTCCCGAACGGGGGGGAGATCGAGACGATCTGCCTCGAAGAGGAAGCAGCACAGAGGGTCAAAGGGGATATTTTTTCCCTTGACCGGCTGGGCATCCCGCTCGTCGAAATAACCACATCGCCCTGCATGCATACCCCGGACGAGGTGCAGCAGGTCGCCGAGCATATCGGTATGGTGCTCCGTTCGACCGGGAAGGTGAAACGGGGGATCGGCACGATCCGCCAGGACGTGAATATCTCGATCCGGGGCGGCGCCCGGGTGGAGATCAAAGGAGTCCAGGAACTGGACCTGATAGCCGAAGTTGTGCGGCGCGAGGTGCAGCGACAGGAAAATCTCCTTGCCATCCGTGAGAAACTCCTCCTGAAAAAAGCCTCGGTCCATGACCATACCCGGGATATTACCGATCTCTTTACAACCACAAAATCCACGGTCCTTAAAAAAGCGAAAAGGATCCATGCCCTGCGCCTCGAAGGTTTTGCCGGCCTGGTGGGGTGCGAGATACAACCGGACCGCCGTCTCGGCAGTGAACTGTCAGATTATGCAAAAAAATGCGGGGTGGGGGGGATCTTCCACACGGATGAACTTCCGGCGTACGGGGTCACCGCTGAAGAAGTCCGGGAGGTACGGACCCGCATGGGTGCGTGCGACCAGGATTGCGTCTTGATAGTCGCGGCGGCAAACGATGCCCAGGCCGGATGTGCCCTTCACCAGGTCATCAGCCGGGCCCGCCAGGCACTCTCTGAAAAACCGGTCCCGGAAGAGACCCGGAAGATGCTGGAGACCGGCAGCTCTGCCTATATGCGCCCGCTTCCGGGTGCAGCCCGGATGTATCCTGAAACAGACGTCCTTCCGGTAATCATCGGTGATGAACACTGGTGTTCCATAACGGTGCCCGAACTGCTGGCCGCGAAGGCGCAGCGTTTTGCCCGGGAGTACGCCATTGACCGGAACTATGCAATGCAGCTGGCACTGTCAGAAAAACTGCCCTTGTTCGAACGCGCACTGGCAGAGGGGATCAAACCCAAGCTTGCGGCATTCACCATCCTTTCCACATCCACGGAGCTCCGGAGAGAGGGGGTTGCCGTGGAGAAGATAGCAGAAGAGGATTATCTTTCCACATGGCACGCCGTGGAGAGCGGGAGGGCGGCAAAAGAGGCCATTCCCGATCTCTTCCGGGGACTTGCGGCCGGTGATTCGTTCGACGCGGTGATCCAGAAGCTTGCGCCGACAGTCTCCCGGCAGGAACTGGAATCCCTCATCCACCACATCATCGCTGAACGGTTGGAATTTGTGGAGCAGAAGGGAAAGGCCGCACTCGGTCCGCTCATGGGGCTGGTCATGACCGAAGTACGAGGTTCGGTTGATGGAAAAATCGTCAGCGAACTCCTGATGAGAGAGATTCAAGCTGCGCTCGCAGCGAAAAAGAGCTGATTTCTCTTCACGGCGATACATTCGCCGGATCCCATTCGCGAACATTTATGAGTGGGGCAGCAGAATTAGATAAGGAGTTTCATTATGGGTAAAACAGGTACTACAGTCTGGGCACAGATAAAAGGCGTTAAGGGACAGATCCGTCTGGTCCCGAAGAGTGAAGGCGAACTCAAGACACCGGGCCCGAACCAGCGGTTCAAGGCCGGCGTAAACATCAAGAAAGTAAACGCGATGGATGAGGAGGCAAAAGGCCGTGGCGGAGGAGGACGCGGTGGCAGGCGCGGGGGAAGACGCGGCGGCGACCGGTCAGGGGGATCCGGCCTGAACGAATCCACCGCAAGCCCGCTCATCCGCAGGCACATGCGCAGGGCAAAAGTCTCCGCACTGGGGACGAAGGCCAAGTCAGCACGATAAACCGGGTTATATCTGTTCCCGTGACAGTACGGGGTTCACCCGACCCCCATTTTTTGCATCCCGGATTCTTCCCGATGCTAATTTTCTTTTATTGGCAGTTGCTATGGTAAGTATGGATCTTGCAACCGCGGTAAAGAGTTACCAGTTTGGTGAACGGGCAAAGTCCGAGCTCATCATATCTTCCCAGCTATGCCAGGCATTGACCGGTTTTTCCGAGAACGAACGCGCTGGTGGGCGACGGATGCTCCTGCTGCTGATGGAACAGGTAAGGAGCGAACTTCAGTTTGCCGCATCGAGCACCGGCGGCCGGAGTTCAGAAAGGCGATCGACCTTCTCAGCGAAGCGATCTCCCTGACCGAGAGCAACGAGCCGGATCA
This sequence comes from uncultured Methanoregulaceae archaeon, assembly GCA_963815065.1. GTDB lineage: Archaea > Halobacteriota > Methanomicrobia > Methanomicrobiales > Methanospirillaceae > Methanoregula. Next base: position 116,181 of record CAWFFE010000002.1, read on the forward strand.
GGCATCTGCAAAGATCGCCATGGCGATCAGCGCATCCACGACCCCGGCTCAGGAAGCATGGCAGGTACTTGAGAAAAATGGACTCATCTGATTTCTTAGGTTTTCTCAAAAGCCGTTCGTCGGTCCGCACCTACGAAAGCGACTCTCTGAACGAGGAAGAGATCGAATATATCCTTGCCTGTGCGGCCACCGCTCCAAGCGCCGGCAACCTTGAATCGTGGGATGTGGTTGTCGTGACCGATGAAGAGGGCAGGGCTGCCCTCTCCCAGGCCGCATTCGATCAGCAGCACGTGGAGCAGGCGGCTGCCATCTTTGTTGTCTGTTCAAACTATGTACGGTCAATGTCACGCTATGGTGAACGGGGTATCCTCTATGGGCTTGAGGATGCAACAATCGCCGGCACGTACATGATGCTTGCAGCCCATGCACAACAACTTCAGGCCTGCTGGACCGGCGCGTTTGATGATAACGAAGTGCGTGGAATTCTCGATTTGCCCCAGCATATCCGCCCCATTACCCTGCTCGCCGTGGGCAGGGGGCATCCCCCGGCGGTGCTTACCGGTCGGATGGCTCCCGGGGAGCATGTGCACCGGGATGTCTGGTAAGGAGGAAAGACAATGCCTGATTATGTAGTAACCCTGGAGTCCGCATGGATCCTTCGCGACGTCAAATCGCTCGACGATGCGATCGGGATAGCGATCAGCGAAGCAGGAAAGCGGCTCAACCCCGCAGCAAAATATGTCGAGGTCGAGGCAGGTTTTCTCACCTGCCCCTTCTGTGAGGAGTCGCTTTCCAGCGCGATTGTCGTTGCAGACACTGCCCTTGTCGGCCTTGTCCTCGAGATGAAAGTCTTCCGGGCCGAATCTCCCGAACATGCGGAACGGATAGCAAAATCCGTGATCGGCAAGGCGCTGAAGGACGTGCCACTGAAACTGCTGGATGTGCAGGCGATATGATCCATATCGTCGGGCATACCGCACTGGATCATATCTCCCGGGTGCCTCATCTTCCCGCGAAGAACTGCTCGACGCATATCTCCGAACGCCATATCTACTTTGGCGGGGGTGCCGCAAACATCGCGGCCGGCATTGCCATCCTGGGGGAGAAGGTCGCCCTCATATCCTGTACCGGCGGCGATTTTGCCGGGGGTGATTATGATTGCTGGATGAAGAAGATCGGCATCGGCCAGCAGTTCTTTGTCGTGCCGGATGCAAATACGCCGACCGCGTTCATGTTCACAGACGATGGGGGCGACCAGATGACGTTCTTTGAATGGGGAGCATCAAAAGCATTTGCTAGCGCCGACGCTCCTCATCTCCCGTTTGTACACATGGCAACGGCCGATCCCGAGTTCAACTGCCGGGTTGCCGAGAGAAGCGAGTTCACCTCGTTCGATCCCGGGCAGGACGTTTTCTGGTACACAAAAGAACAGCTCGGGACGATCCTTGCCCACACCGATATCCTGTTTGCCAACCAGCATGAGGTGCAGCAGATGTGCCTGACGCTGGGCATGACCCGCGATGCCATCGTCAGGCAGGTGGGTACCGCGATATTCACCATGAGCGGCGATGGAAGTACCCTGTATTCGGAGGGCAAAGAGCACTTTATACCGGTCGTTCCGGTCACTCTCGTCGATCCCACCGGGGCAGGAGACGCGTACCGCGCCGGGTTCCTCTCCGCATATGTCAGGGGTTACCCACCACTGACCTGCTGCAAGATTGGGACGGTGACCGCGTCATTCGTCGTCGAGCATGCCGGGTGCCAGACGCATCTTGCCGGCTGGGATGCGATGAGGATCCGGTACCAGCAGCATTTCGGTGTGCTTGAATCACCTGCGGCAGGAAAGGATTAACCATGAGCTGGGCAGCGCTCACCTCCGGGGGAAAGGACTCCATCCTCTCCATCCAGAAAGCAATCGACAGCGGCAAAGACGTCCGGTACCTGGTCACTGCCCGCCCCGATAACCGTGACTCCTACATGTTCCATTCCGCAAACCTCGACGCTGTCGCGGTCATCGCAAAAGTTGCCGGCATGCAGTACATCGAGATTCCAACCCATGGACGTAAGGAAGAGGAACTTGCCGATCTTGAGGCAGGACTTGCCGATCTCGATGTGGAAGGGGTGACCGCAGGGGCCGTTGCATCCCGGTACCAGGCTGACCGGGTGAAGGCGATCACCGACCGGCTCGGCATCTCACTCTTTACCCCGCTCTGGCACATGGATACGGAGATGCTGCTCCGTGAAGTGGCGTCCCGCATGGAGGCGATGATCATTGTTACGGCAGCTGAAGGACTCGACGAACATTTTCTCGGTGCCCGGTTCGACGATGCCCTGATAGCGAGACTCAGGAGGGTTGCCGCCACTCACCGGATCAACCTTGCCGGGGAAGGCGGGGAATACGAGACCCTCACCCTCAATGCACCGTTTTACTCCCGGCCGATCACGTACACAACCTGTGAGATCCGGTCATCTCCCGGTCGTCATGAACTGGTCCTCGGAGGGTTTTTTTAATGACCCAGGACAGTGACGTCAGGCTTGGCCAGCTCACCCGCTATATCTTCACGGCTCCCTCGTGGAAACGATCCCTGTTCCTTATCGTCATCCTGGGACTGCTCATCGATGGTGCGGGCGTCCGGGCATGGGTAATCCTGCCCTTTTCAGCCCTCCCGTTCTCGGGCACCCTTGCATTCACCATCCCGGCGCTTGCTGGCTTCCTCCTGACCAAACCGATCATCGAGTACAACGGCAAGACGATGACGTGGAACCGGTCGGCACTTCTTGCCCTGTCCTGCACGGTCTTTGGGGTCATCATCACCTTCGTCGCACTGGCCTCTTCGGTGAAGCTCATCCCGCTCTTCTACGCCATCTCGCTGGGGTTTGTCTTTGGTCTTCGTCTGTTTGTGCTGGTCGCGATTGCCGATTACCGTGTTCCCCGGATGCTGGTCCCGGCGTTCACCCAGAGCAGTGTCGGCGTACTGGCCGGCATGCTTCTTTTCTCCCCCTCGTTCGGGGTCCTTGCCCTGGTCCTGCATGTGGTCTTCGGTCTCGGGTTTGCCGCCCTTATCTGGATGATCGAACGGCCGCTCAAACGTGCATTCCAGATACGCGGCCTTGCGTTCGTCAATGCGTTCATCGCCCACATGACCGACGGCTCCTCCCGGGGGATGGAGAACTTCTTCCGGGAGATAGGAGAGGAGATATTTGTACCCCAGGTGAGCTTTTTTTTCCGCCGGACAAACGCAAAGCCGATACTGTTCACCGTGCCCAACCTTCACCCCGGCCCCATGGGCGAGATCGGCGGGGGTAACCTCCCCAAGGTCCTTCACGACAGTTTTGATGACGAGACACTTGTCGCCCATGGGTGCGCCACCCATGACTTCAACCTTGTTTCCGAGACCGAAATTGACAAGGTGATCGATGCACTCGAGAGATCCCGGAAGGATATTACCTATTCAGGTGTCGCCGGGCGATCGGGGCGTCTTACCTCGGGATCCGTGCAGGTCCTCTACCAGCGGTTCGGTGACTCGGTCCTCCTCGTAACCTCCCGTTCCCCGCAGCGGACCGAGGACCTTGACTTTTCGATCGGCATGACCATCATGGCCGAGGGACACCGCTGGTTCCCCAATGTCGCCGTGGTGGATGCACATAACTGCATGACCGACCTCTCCTCCCCGGTACTCCTGGCCACCCTGACGGCGACCGAGTACCAGCAGGCATCGATGGAGGCGATGGACCGGTGCCGCTCTACACCGTTATACCCGTTCAGGATCGGCGTCAGTCACCACACCCTGCCCTTCAGCAGGGTCCAGGGATTCGGGGACCTTGGCGTGCAGGTCCTGGTGGTCGAAGCCGACGGGCAGCGCACCGCCTATATCCTGATCGATGGGAACAATATGGCAGAGGGAATGCGTGAGGTTCTGCTGGAAGAGGCCAGGAAAGTCGTTGATCACGCTGAAGTGATGACGACAGATACCCATGTCGTGAATACGATCACGGGAAAGAACCCGGTAGGAATGCATGTCGGGACTCCCGAATTCCTCCCCTACGTGATGCGGGCGCTCCATGCCGCACTGGATGATCTCGCACCCTCAGAAGTTGCCGGGAACACCGCCCACTGCGAGCATATCGTCGTCTTTGGCTCCAACCGGATCTCCCAGCTCGCCAGCACGGTAAATGCGATGCTCGTATTTGTTGCGCCCTTATCCCTGGCGATGCTCCTCCTGGCATTCCTGCTGTCGCTGGTCGCCTATATTGTTATCGTCTGATGTATTTCACCGGGAAGATCCACGGCCAAAGCAGGATGGGGCATTTTCCAGGTCGCACACACACCCGGGATATTTTGCGGTTCAGTGCACGACAGGTGAAGCATTCTCATCGAACGGGTTGACCCGCATCGCCAGCGAGAAGAGATAGGGGTAATTCGCTTTCAGGTGCTGCATGTACCCGAGCCAGACAAGTACAAGATGCCGGTACGCCCTGTTGATATCGATGGAGAGATGGTTATAATCGGTCGGGGGCAGGCCGGTGAGCCGTTCGCGGATACCCAGTTCTTCGTTCAGGTGGAATAACGCCTGCATAAGTTCGGTGAATTCCTCATGCTCGTGCAGCTCGGGGTTTTCCAGCAGCCGGATCATGAAGTCCTCATGCTTCTTCAGGAGAGACCGCATATTTTCGAGGTTAAAATCCTGGCTTTGAACCGCATAGGAATGGCCGTTCATCAACCCGTGCGCCTTTTTAAAATCCTCCGCTGACCAGGCGTCTTTAACCACAAGGGCGGCCCGCAACTCACCAATTCCGGGGTCCTTTTCACCCAGCAACCTGAGCAGCCGGATCCCCAGTTCGGAAAAAAGAACCCCGATGATCATATTCAGTTTTTTTAATCGCTCGACCCGTTCCCGTTTATCGATCAGGTATTCAATGGAATTTGCTGCAAGACCGATAAAAACGCCCACCCCGGAGAGGATGATGAGGATAACCGTCACCTTTCCCAGGGGAGTTACCGGGTGCAGGTCGCCGTACCCAACGGTTGCAATGGTGACGATCAGGAAATAGACCGCGTCGAGGGTTGAGAAGCCTTCCTCGGCCATCAACGCGATTGCTCCGCCGATAATTACGCACAGGAACACGGCAATGTATACCTGAAAACGAAGCGAAATCCTGTTCATGCGTGTACGGATTCTTATGCACCAACGATGAAAAACTGATCGGTAAGGTTAAAGGAAGAGATCCTACCGGTTACTTACCGAGATGACCTGGAATCCTGCTTAAAAAGCATTCGGATGGCATAATAACCGGAGCTGATGGCGGTTGTCGCCCGGCAATGCACGGTCGGTGACCGCCCGTATCTTCACAAAAAAGGCCGGTAACCGCTGCCAGATCGGGAACATAGAGCTTGCCCTTGATGTGATGGTGAAATGGCTTGAAGAAAACAAGGGTTGTAACAGGTTTCCTGTCAACAGGTAGTGTTAAAAGAAATGGTGCCTTTTCTCTGCCAACAGGTATTTTCGAAACAAAGGGATGCTGCACCCGATGACCTGATTCATTTTCCCTCATCCGGGAGAAATGCTTTGTAGGATGGGGTGCAAAGACCCTTACACAGAGAGAGAAACCATGGCAAAGGCAAGGCCGGTTGCCGCAGGAAAAGAAGAATCCAGGGCGTCCGGCACAGAAAAGACGGGGACATCAGACAACGGGGGAGACGGGATCGATTTTTTTCTCTATTCTTGCCGGAGCAGGAGTCCTGGCAGGAGTGATCCTCATCATCGGGTTCCTTCTCCGTTTCGTATTCCATGTATGGTAAATCTCCGGGATTGTCCCTCGTTCATCCCGGACCAGGTACCGTTGCAGTCAACTTCACCGGTCTTTGAATAAAAAAAGAAAACGTAAACGTTTTTGTGTAGTCCCTTCCAAAATAACTGTTAATGGCCGTTTTCTCAAATTCCTCTTCTAAAATCATCAAATCCCTGGGGGTTGTCTTCGGTGATATCGGTACCAGTCCGATTTACACGATCGGGGCGATCCTGCTCTTCATCCTCCCCACGGTTGAGAATATCCTCGGCCTTCTCTCCCTGATCGTCTGGTCACTCGTCATCGTGATCACCGTGCAATATGCCTGGCTCGCCATGTACCTTGGAAGCAAAGGTGAAGGGGGGACCATCGTGCTCAAGGGACTCCTTATATCGAGGTTGAAAAACCCGCATGCGATCTCATTTGTGTCCGTGCTTACCATTGTCGGCGTAGCCCTCTTCATCGGTGACGGGGTGATCACGCCGGCCATCAGTATCCTCTCGGCAGTCGAAGGCATACGGCTTATTCCCGGATTGACCGGAATATGGAGCGGGTGGATTCTCCTGACCGGCATATCCATCGCGGTAGCGCTCTTTGTCTTCCAGAAAAAGGGGACCGAGCGGGTCGCCTTTGCCTTCGGGCCGATCATGCTGCTCTGGTTTCTCTCCCTTGCCATTACCGGGATCGTCTCGATCGCCTCAGCACCGCAGGTCCTTCTTGCGCTCAGTCCCACGTATGCCTTCGGCTTTCTGATGCAGAACGGGATCGGTTCCTTCTTTGTCCTTTCAGCAGTCCTGCTCTGCGTGACCGGGGGAGAAGCGCTCTATGCCGATATGGGTCACCTGGGCAGGGAACCGATCGTAAAAGGATGGTACTGTATATTTCCGGCACTCATCCTCAGTTACCTTGGCCAGGGAGCATACGTACTCAATAATCCAAAAACGCCGAGCGTTCTCTTCAGCATGGTCCAGGGTCAGGCATCCCTGATCTATATTCCGTTTCTCCTGCTGAGCATTTGTGCCACGATTATTGCTTCCCAGGCGATGATCTCGGGCATGTTCTCGATCATGTACCAGGGAATGATGACCCGGATCATCCCGAAGATGAAGATCGATTTCACCTCACCGGAACTCCGGACCCAGATCTACATCGATGCCGTTAACTGGATGCTCCTCGCTGCCGTGATCTTTGTGATGCTGGAGTTCAGGACCTCGGAGAACCTTGCATCGGCCTATGGTCTTGCCGTCGCCGGTACGATGACCATCTCAGCGATCCTGATGACCATGATCTTCGTCTTAAGGATGGATCTCATGAAAGCCACTCTCTCCGGGATTTTGATCATCGTTGATGCGGTCTTCCTGATCTCCGCGTTTCTCAAGATCCCGCAGGGAGCATACTGGTCATTCCTCATAGCGGCAGTCCCCCTGATCCTCATCGTGACCTACATACAGGGGCAGGACCGGCTCCACCGGATGTTGAAGCCGGAGAACCTGCAGGAATTCCTTCCGGAGTACATGCAGAAATACGGTGATCTTCCCCGGGTGCGGGGGACGGCACTTTTTTTTACCGCAGACCAGCAGCATATCTCGCCGTATATCGGCCAGGTAATGTTTAACAATGAGATACTGTATGAAAATAATATCCTGGTTTCCATCAGGATCACCGATCATCCGTTCGGCGTCCGGACGACCTATGACCGTGACCTCGGACCTGGCCTCCATGCATTCATGATCACCGCCGGCTACATGGAGATCTTTGATATTATCGGGCTTCTGAGGGCAGAAGGTATCGTGGAAAAGACCATCTTTTACGGTATGGAAAACGTCATCAGCGACAAGTTTTTCTGGAAACTGTACGGGATTATCAAAAAAGTGACCCCTGCCTTTGTCCACTTCTACGAGCTCCCCCCGAAAAGATCCACGGCGTGATAACACGGGTCGTGATGTGAGGATAAAAAGCAGGGATATAACCGGGCTCCTCATCTTTTTTACCGGCCTGTTCATGGGTATTTTTCCGTTCATCCTTAATTTGAGGCGGGGCTTTGACGAAGTTAACGACGAATTCTGCCCGGTTTCTGAGAAACGGGCAAAGCAAAATATATCCAGTAACGGCATTTCTCGGGAGTGTTCGGGAACTTTTTTCAAATAACTGGTGCCGGTGTTACGCCCATACCGGGACGATTTCCGGAAAATACCGGTCCGTATCACCCGCCCGGGTTTCTGAGAAATGGACAAAACAGGATACCGGCACTTTTCAGGAGTGTTCAGGGAACGGTTCTGAATGCCTGATTCCGGTGTTCAGTCGTATCGTGACGTTACCAGAGGATATACCGGCCCGTATCATCCCTGAGGATCTCTTTTCAATACCGAAAGACGATCCTTCGATCATCATGGTCGGGCCTTTAGCAGAACCGGAGCAATCGGTGGCCGGAAAAATTGCATGGAGGATTGATTATCCCGGTAGACATAGTTTCAACGGAGCCTGCCCTGTCCATGATCTCTGTCCAGGAACCGGACTGGTTAGCAATGAAAATGCAGGAGATTATTCAATACTCATCCTGGGGCTTGGAAGTCACCACATCTTCCACCTCTGGCATCAGGAGCCAGAGCGCCTCCCGCACCTTCTTTTGTATCATGGGGTCCTTGTGGTCCTGTATCCGGTCAAGATGGTCGATCACTCCACCGGTAATGAGGTCTTCTTCCTTCCCGGCCGCGGCGCTGGCGAGGATAATATCGAGGGCTGACTCAACGATATGGGTATTCTTCTCGTGAAGAAGCCCGGCGATAATTTCAATGCCGCCCTGCTCGATCAGTTCGTCCGGACTCCAGTCTTCGTCCCCGGTACTCACCGCGAGGGCTTCCACCGCACCTTCCCGTACACTCCGCAGTGGGCTGACCATTCGATCGAGAAGGTCCCGGGTGATATCCTTTTTTATCTGTAGATCTTCTGTCATTGGTTCCTCCAGCCGGATCTTTTAACCAAAAAACGGCGGGGTCAGATATACTCTACCACCATAGATAAAAAAATACCTGTATCATGGGTCGCAGCCCCGTATCACTTCCGACCGGTCCAGGGGGGAAGGAGGGATGATTGTTGAAACAGATGCCGGCCACATCATCGGTCTGATGTTTCCAGGGATTCCCCGGTTCCGTTTTGCATGAGCAGACCGGAGGATAGGAACAGGGGGGGTATTGCCGGGACGTCTGCATCCAGGGGGAGTTCCGGATGAGGGTCCATCGTGTGTAAAGGATTCATCATTCACCCTTGTTTAAAAAAAAATCATAAAAAATCGTTGAATAGTCAGCCCGATGATTGCCTTAATCCAGATTTTCCTCGTTTATTGAGATAACCGGCGACGATCCCGATTCCCCCTGCTCCCCAGAACCCCAGTTCGCGCTTCAGTTCAGCCATGGTGATATCTCCGTTATCAGCTCATACCGGGCTTCCGGCCTGTTTTCGGTCAGGCTCAGATCCAGGCCTCGGCGGGGTATGGTCCAGGACCATCGGTCCCATCTCGGATTTCAGGAACACGATACCAACCGACCCGATACTCACGACGGCCTGTATTGCCTGATCAAGGTCAGAGACAGAGAATTGCTGGTGAAACGGGTATATGCTCTTCATAATCGTAAATCCGATTACCCGTCCGCTTTCAACGACCCTCACAAAACTTGTCTGGGGAGAGGTGAGCACCCGGGTCAGGCGGAAAATAAACTGCTGATCCTTCTTGTCGTAATAATTATTCACGGCCCTGATGATCGCTTCATCGGAAAACGTGATCTGGAACGCAACAACATAATATTTCAGGGGTTTCCGGTTTTCAATGAGAAGAGGAAAATCTCCGGATTTTATCCAGAATCCCCCCAATTCATCCGAATTGAATTCCCGGGTAATATCCAGATCCATCTCCTGCAGGAAACTCTTCAGGTTTTCCCTGACCTCCTCATATGATATCAGGGGCGGGGGCGTCATGAGGTCTTTTTCACCCCCAACAATGCAAGTGCTGTTTCTGCTTCGACCCGAACATCCTTTTTTTGGTCATGCAACAACGGTTTCAAGGGTTCAATCGCCCGTGCATCCCCGATTTTTCCCAGGGCCCAGGCAGCGTGGGCCCGAACATCATGGTGAGCATCGGAAAGAAGCGGGATGATGAATTCAACCGCTTTTTTATCCCCGATATGCCCGAGCGAATGGGCAGCACCCAGGCGCACCCATTTCTCGTCTGATTTTAATGCAGCGATGAGCGGTTCAACGGCACGACGGTCGGCAAGCATGCCGAGCGATTTTATTGCAACATACTGAACGGTAACTGAGGGATCCTTCAGTGCATCAATAAGGGGCATGACCCCCCTCTCATCGCCTATCTCACCCAGATATTCAGCGGCCTTCTGGCGTTCAAGGAGACTGCCGGTTGCCAGGAGTTTAATTAAATCCGCTACCTCTGCCGCCCGGGCCTTCATCTTCTCATAGATATTCTTCAGGTCCTGGTCCACGTTTCCCGACGGTGCCGTATCCTGAGATGGTACAGTTGTGGCTTTTGGATCCTGAGATGGTACAGTTGTACCGGGATCCTGAGAAGCTGAATTTGGGTCTTTTGGACGTTCTGAAACCATTGTATGACTCCCTTTCCCTGAATTCGGGTTATCCGGCGATCGGGGTATCAGAACCGTCACCGGAAATTGTCAGGTAACTTGTAAATGTCTGGTAAACATCTTAAAGAAGATCTTTTGAAGATCAATTTCCTGAAACAATCATGATTTTCCTCTCCGGTTCGCCGATCGATCTCTTCGGGGGGCCGGAGCAGGAAAATCGGACCCGGGGCGGATTTTTTCCGATCCCGATCACCAGGACATCTGTCAGAGACTCCATGAGCAGAGTTGCCAGATCGAAAACTCTTATGACATCAACTGGTAATTTCAATCTGGTTTTCCCGAAATGAACACGCGGATAATTACGGCAAAGACGATGAGAGAAAGATTCTTATTTCCGGAGGAGGAATTGCCGGACTCACGCTCGGCATACTCCTTAAGGAAAAGGGCTGGATCCGATCGTTATAGAACGCGACCCTTCCTTCCGGACCAGCGGTTACATGATGGATTTCTTCGGGACGGGTGGGATGTCGCCGGACGGATGGGACTCCTTGACGATATTCGGGAACATCCGCTATCCGATTAACTCCCTTGAGTATGTCGATGAGATGGGCAAACCGCGATTTTCTCCGGTTCCTCTCGACCGGGTGCGCCGGGCATTCAGGGGAAAATACACCTACCTCCGGTGTCCCGACCTTGAACGGATCCTGTTCGATCATGCCTTATCGGCAGGTGTGCAGGTGCATTTCGGTACCACAATCGATGCAGTTCAGGAGAGCGGTTCCGGTGGAAGTCGCCTTCAGTGACGGAAGCAGGGATACTTTCAGCCTGCTTTTCGGCGCAGACGGAGTCCACTCACGTGTCCGCGAACTGGTTTTCGGGCCGGGCAACAGCATATGAACGGTTCCTGGGATACTATATTGCGGGATTCGAATATCGACACCTCCGGTTATGGTATCGGGAACTCGGTGAAGATATATGAAGAGGCAGGACGTGTGGCAGGGTTCTACCCGGTCAACGGCAGACCGGATGGAGGCGATGTATATCTTCCGCCATGAGAACGTCGGGCACCTGCCCCATGAGAGACGCGTTCCCTTTGTCAGGGAACAGTTCCGCGGAGCGGGATGGATTGCAGAGCGGGTCCTTCAGGAGTTTTCTGCATCGGAACCCATTTATTTCGATTCCATGACTCAGATCCTCATGCCGGACTGGCAGAAAGGTCGTATTGCACTGCTGGGGGATGCCTGCGGTTGTCTCACGCCTCTTACCGGGCAGGGATCCCACATGGCGATGGCAGGAGCAATATGTATATTGCGAAGGAAATAGACAAATACAGGGGAAATTAAGGGGTTTGGATCGAACACTTTCTCAGGCCGATAGTTACCAGAAAACAGGATGAGGCGATGCGGTTTGCGAACAGATTTGTTCCTTCGTCCCGGAACTCTCTGATCTTCCGTTATCTCCTGATGAGGCTCGCTTTAAGCCCGTTGTTCATCCGTTACCTTCTCGCGTCTTTCGGGGCAAAAAGCATTCTCGATCACTATCCTGCACCATAAAAATTATTACCCTCTCAGTTTACCGCCTATGGCGCCTCCGAGGAAGGCAATGATGGAGAAGTAGAAGAGAGCAACGACCAGGAAAAGGACGCCAGTAACTTCCGGAAGCGGCGATAATGTGGTCCGGAGAACGCCGAGGTTTGCCATAAAATCCAGGGAAACAAGTACCGCACCAATAAGACCGGCAAAAAGTCCGGCCTTTCCCCCGTTTATTACCCCTTTCCCCGCAATAACACCGGCAACGATTCCTCCGGCAAACGGGCCTATGATGGGGACCGACTCGAAAATATTGACAGAAACAAGGGCAAACAGGATCATGACAACGACTCCTGCAATGATTGCCACAGGGTTTAGACTTTCAGAATCCATGCCCGATGATTGGCACTTACTCATAAATAGCTTTTGTTGAGAGTACTCCCGACCATCTGGCAGGGAGATGTTTATTACTCTTCGGTTTTAAAAAAAACGTTGGATCCTGAATATCAACGCGGATTGAATCTTTGGGATCCCTCAAAATTACGAGAAAGCCCCTGTTCCGGAATCTGAACCATCGGGTGCACGTTTTTTCGGGAAATCATTTCAGCTGGTATCAGGTCTTCCGCAGCCGAACATCCACCTGCCGGAACGGGATCTCAATTCCTTCCCGGCGGAAGTGTTCATCAATCCGGAGATTAATGTAGTCCTGGACATCCCACGAGTTGTCATAGTTATTTGTCCAGAGGATGAGCTGCCCGTTCAGGCTTGATTCCCCGAATTCAAGGAAATAGACCGAAGGTGCAGGATCGCACAGAACCCAGGGGGTAGTTTCGGCCGCTTCCGATGCAATCTCCAGGAGGAGCTCCTTTACCCTCTTCATATCGGAACCATACGCAACCGAGAATTTGATCCTTACTTTCATTTTAATATCCGGTTGCGCAAAGTTGACCACGATATTTGAGGTGATCTTGGAGTTTGGAATGGTCACGATCTGGTTGTCGAGCGTTCTCAGCCGGGTGCTTCGCGGCCCGATACTGACAATGTCCCCGAAATAATTTTCGAACTGGATACGGTCGCCGATCCCGAATGGCTTGTCCACTGTGATAATTGCACCGCCGAAAAAATTCCCGAGAATATCCTGGGCGGCAAGGGCAAGGGCAAGCCCTGCGATCCCGGCCCCGGCAAGCAGCGGGGTAATATCGATCTCGAAATTTGCCAGTATGAGAAGAAATGCTACAAACCATATCACGTACCTGGTGATGATCTCCAGCAACGGCAGCAGCCGGTCATCAAAATCCGTGTCTGTTTTTGCTGCGATGATCGAACCATAGGTCCGTAACAGGTTGTACGAGAATGACGAGACAATCCAGGCGCCAAGAAGGATAAACACCGCGTTGATCAGCTGGTTCGTGACAATCCACGAGAGGGAGGCAGGGACAATATCGAAGCGGGTCAGGGCAATATAGATCGAGACAGCCAGGATGGCAATGACCAGCGGTGTTCCGACTGCATTGAGAATGATATTATCAAGCAGGGTATCGGTGGAGTCAGCTTTCTTTTTGAGCCACCGTATGATCCCGTGAGCCACACCGGCAAGGATCAACCCGATCGCAAGGGTGACGGCCGCCAAGAGAAGTCCGTTATCCATAATGAAACACCGTGGGTATTGTCATGGAGAGAAGAAGATGCATGGAACCTGGTTCCTCACAGCCTCTTGTACCAGACATTCATGCTCTCCAGGGACCCGCAGATATTGGTATTGTTCGGGAGCATCCCCCCGAACTGGTAGCCGGCCGCAGCAAACGTGGCATTGATGGGACGCGATACCGCCCGGGCAATGGTGTATGCCAGCAGGATTCCCTCTTTCTGCATCAGGGTCTCCATTGAATGCAGGAGATTCCGGGCAAGTCCTCTTTTCTGGAACTCCGGTGATGTAGCAAAATCGGTCATCTCTGCATTCAGGTCTTCCTCGTTGACCTCGCAGGAAGCAACTGCTGCCAGCTGGTGGGATGAGCGGACGATAAAATAACGGATCGATCCTTTCATGGTTTCCTGGATGTAGGCCGGGTCGACTACCGGGAACGGGTACGTTTCAAAGACGGCCCGGTATAATGCAGCAATCTCCGGTGCATCCCGGGCATGAGCGGGCATCAGCGAGAACCCGGGCGGCAGCGGGCGTTGGGACACCGTTCCATCAGACAACCCGAAGGCTTCCGACAGGACTTCCCCCATGACGGCAGCATCCCTGACTTTCGATCGTTCGGGATCCCGGTATTTCGCCATGAAAACTGTGGACTCGTTACCCCGGTAAAAGAACGGGACCGTAGCTTCCGTGACGTACCCGTTGTCAGAGAATAATTCCACCGACGATTCCGGTACTTTGACAAAAATTTTGGAATATCCCTCTCGTGCACATAGTTCATCAGCATACCGGATAATCTCCGGAATTTCTGAGGGGGAGAGGTGCATGACATAGACCCGCTGGTTGTGGTGCCCGTGCTGGATAATACTGTTTCCGCGATGAAGCACGACATCATTCATCACTGTCCTGCCTCCGGTCGATCCTGTCGGTATTTTGGGGTATAAGGGTCGTTGTCTCGTCATAATCGGCAAGCAGTTTTGCCACGCCGACCACTTTCGACTCATCAGCCCGTTCAATGTTCAGCTGCAGCTTGCACCCGACACAATCACCGTCACAGAAAATGCGGTCATAGTTCGACGGTTCCTGGTAGGTGCACATCATGCCTTCATAATTACGGAGGACGACTTTGTGCACCGACCATGTCAGCAGGTAGTTCGGGAAAATGGGGATCTTGCCACCACCACCCGGTGCATCGATCACATAGCGTGGCACCGCAAAGCCGCTGGTATGCCCGACAAGGTTTTCCATGATTTCGATCCCTTTGGAAACAGGGGTCCGGAAATGGCTGATGCCCTCGGACAGGTCGCACTGGTACAGGTAATACGGACGGATACGGTTTTTCACGAGCTGGTGCACAAGTGCCTTCATGATCCGGGGACAGTCATTGATCCCGGCGAGAAGGACTGACTGGTTGCCCAGCGGGATGCCGGCATCAGCAAGTTTTGCGACGGCGACCCGTGCAGATTCGGTCATCTCCTTTGGGTGGTTGAACTGCATGTTTACCCAGAGAGGATGGTGCTTTTTCAGTACCGCGATGAGACTATCGGTGATCCGGAACGGGAGGGTAACCGGCACTCTCGTACCGATCCGTATCACTTCAACATGCGGGATGGAACGGAGTTCGGTCAGGATCCAGTCAAGGTAATCATCGCCCAGCATGAACGGGTCCCCACCCGAGAGGAGAACATCACGGATCTGCGGTGTGGACCGGATATAATCGATACCTTTTTTGATCTCTTCCCGGTCCGGAATCGAATCCACATCACCAACCTTTCGTTTCCTGGTGCAATGACGGCAGTACATGGCGCAGGTGTTGCTGACGAGGAACAGAACCCTGTCCGGATACCGGTGGGTGATACAGGAACACGGGCTGTCTTTGTCTTCGGCAAGGGGATCGGAGAGCTCATAGTGTTCGACGATCAGTTCCTTTGGGGAGGGGAATGCCTGTCTGAAAATGGGGTCGTTCTGGTAATCATTCACGTCAATAAGGGAAAGGTAATAGGGAGTGATATTCAGGGGAAATTTGTCGATCGTTTTCTGGAGTTCGTCCCGCTCCTCCCGATTAAACCGGATACCGAGCACCTGCTCGACAGTGGCGATATCCCGTACGGCATGCCGGGCCTGCCATCGCCAGTCTTTCCAGAACTCGGGGATTTCTACGGAATCAAGGGTCTTCCTGATAATCTGGGGATCATAGGGTTTCTCCCCTCCCTGGTAATAGCCCCTGATCACGGAGACCATATCTTTAACAGAACTTTTTACCTGTCCTCCAAGATCCTTCAGCGAAAGGGGTTCATCCCCGGTTCCGGAAATCTTTCCTGCCATCGCCCGTGCCCGTGTTTTTCCTGCCATGATCCCCGTCCCTCTAGAACAACCAGTGCATCTTCGGTACTTTCACCGGGAGGATTTCTTCAAGGTGCGCTGCATGATGCAGGTAGTCGTCGAACCACCGGGCCATGGGATTGCTCCGGAATACCAGCATCTTCCCGATATCTGCATGGTCGGCGGCCTGGTGGTACCGCATGAAGATATGGGTCGCCGTCCTGCCGACAATCTCGATCTTGCCGGTGGCATGCGACATGACAAACCGTGCACGTTTCGCAAGACCGGAACAGGTCTGCCATGCCTGCTGGATGATCTCAAAGGACCGTTCAACGGGGGTCTGGAAGAACCGGTTCCCTATCGAAGGGCGACACTGGAAGACATAATACGGGGATACTCCCGCAAACGAAAGCTTCCGGAAGAGCCGGGTAAATACTGCGGGGTCGTTATTCACCTCGTTCAGGATCGGGGTCTGGTTGACAACGATGACACCTGCCCGGTGCAGCTGCCCGATCGCCTGCATCGAGACATCGGTCATCTCGTTCGGGTGGTTGTAGTGAGCCATGACATAGATCCTCTTCTCCGGCGTGCTGTACCGGGACAGGACTTCTGTAAGATAAGGATCATTCAGGAACCGGTACGGGTTATATGCCGGCATCTTACTCCCGATCCGAATAATGCTGACATGATCGATTTCACGCAGCTCCTTTAAGATCGATTCCAGTCGTCGGGTCTCAAGCGTGAAGGGATCGCCTCCTGTGAGGAGGACATTGGTGATCCCGGGATGGGAGCGGATGTATTCCAGTCCGGCAGAAACATCCCTGATCGTCTCCCGTTCGCAGCCGATGAAAAGCCGTTTCCTGAAACAGAAGCGGCAGATACCACCGCAGACATCTGACAGGAGAAGCAGGCCGGTCTGGTCATATTTGTGCTGGAGGCCGGGAAGCCGGGTAAAATTTTTTTCGAAGGAGGGATCCGGGCAACCACCTCCCTTGAGCTCGCGGGGATCGGGGATGACGATCCGGCGCAATGGATCGTGCCCGTCCTTCCAGTCTATCAGGGAGAGGTAATACTCGTTGGACCGGAACGGAAATGTCTGCGTGACCATCTCCATCTCTTCGTGTTCTTTTTTGGTAAGCCCGACAAGGTTGTCAAGTTCAGATATTGTACTCAGGTATTTCGGATTCATTATACACCTCGTTTTTGGGTTGTGCTCTGCCCGTCAGAGAGCAGAGGTTGAGTAATGCGAAAAAACTACTGATCCCAGCAAAGGAAATTGATCGAATCGAATGCACTACTCAGTAATCGTTTTCTTTGGGGCTTATGTTTTAAACCCTTTGTGTCGGAGAGCCGGGCAAAATATAGATTTATAACGTTAATTGAAAAAATCGGATTCTGCAGCACCGGGTTTACGCCACCGGGCAGTGCCGAAACCAGGCCATTGAGACGTCCTGGCAGTTGTATAGTATGGCAATAAGTTTATTGAGCTCTTTTTCGTAGATTAATATGGCTGGTATCCTCGCGATGAAAAAAGTAGTGATCGAAGTTCCCAAAGAGATCTCTGATAAGATCCATGCCAAATTCAAGGATACTCTTTATACCATAGACGAAAGGGATGCATCAACCAGGTTTACCCTCTACGTTCCCGATCAGATGCTTGAAGAACTGATCCACCAGACCAGTGGTTCAATCGGGCAGTCACCTCTTTCCCGGCCGGTGTGGAACGGAATTATCCCGGATTACGAGAGTCTCGCGACGCAGGATGATCGAATCACGCTTATCGAAGTCTCGACGCCGGATTTTGTGATTTCTCCCTTTGTCGATAAACTCAAGGAACAGTTGGGATACCGGGAGAAAAAGGAGGATAAAACTCCCATCGAGAAGATTATCGCAACGACAGAACAGTATACGACATTCGATCAGAAAAAATTCATACTCGCCGCTATTGCCGGGATAGTGGCAATGATAGGTTTATTTTTGAATAACATCGGCATCATCATCGGTGCAATGCTGATATCTCCTTTGCTCGGTCCGATTTACGCATTGGCGGTCTATATCGCCATCGGAGATGTGAAAACGACCGTCCGGTGCGTCGAGATCCTGGGACTGATGGTGTTCATGCTGGTTATTATCGCTGCTATTTCCTCTTTTGCACTTTCTTTCATAACCAATCTGCCCCTTACTTCCGAGATACTGTCGCGAACCGACCCCAATGCAATATACATTCTGATGGCAGTGCTCCTTGGATTTGCCACCATGATAGCCCTGGCGAAGGGTATTCCTGAAGGGATAGCCGGAGTGGCGATCGCAGCCGCACTCCTCCCTCCGGCGGTAGTGACCGGGATATCAATTCCCCTTTTTCCGTCAGGAGCCGCAAAAGCCCTGATCCTTACTCTCCAGAACGTCGTAGGTCTTATCGCGGGCAGCATTATCGGGGTATCGTTTCTCCACATTGGTCCTCGGAATCTCTTTGCCCAGGTCCAGTCACGACAGGTTATTATCCGCATAGCGTGGTTCCTGGCGATTACTATCCTGTTCCTGGTGATCATCTCCTTCATTTTATGAGATCCTCGAACAAGGCGGGCAGAGGATTTTTATCGCGGGATTTCGTGGTAAATCATCCTTCAGCCCGGTTATTCACACAAATTCATCTTATAGAGATGTCTTGCCCGAACGGAAGACAGAAAATTAATTCATCAGGAACCACGCATAGAAAACCAGGACGAAGCGGGAGGTTTACATGTTTGAGAAGATCATGATAGCAATCGATTTTTCCGACCGCACACAAAAAATTCTAGAATGCATCGGGGGAATTCCCGGTGTGAAAGAGGTTATGCTTTTCCACATCTTCGATGCCACTCGTGAAACGCAACATGGGTGGATTCATGGGCAGGCCATCGAAAACGCCAAAATTCTCATGGACGAAATGAACCAGTTCCTTACATCCCAGGGGTATCTTGTCACTTCCACCATGGGGGTCCTGAAGGGAGGGGAGGTTTACGAAGAAATTCTCCGGTCGGCGGAGAACCAGGGTGTTTCGCTGATCGTGACCGGCGCCCGGGAAAGAGGCCACATCAGCGATATTCTTCTCAAAAGCATCTCGCAGAATATCCTGCGCCATGCGAAGACCAGCGTCCTGGTCTACCCCGACACGATGACAGAAGAGCTCTCCACACCGGGGTGCAGGGGACCCTGTCCTGAACTATTTTCTTCCGTGCTCATCCCCACCGATTTCTCACCTTCTTCCCGGAGTGTGGTGTTGTGGGCAACAGGTATCACGGAGCTCGGTGAGGTCACCCTCCTGAACGTGGTGGACCGAGGCGAGACGGAGCACGAGATCAAGGCACTTGAAGATGAAGCGCAAAAAAAACTTGACGATTTCACGAGAGATCTTATTGCTGCCGGTAACCGGGTAAAGACCCAGATCCGGGTCGGAAACCCCGCAGAGATGATCCTCTCCGCGGCAGAGTTGGATAATGCATCGGTGATCCTCATGAGCCCGCACGGATCGGGAGGATTCATGGGATTGTATATCGGGAGCACGACATTCGAGGTAGTTAAACGGACTTCAAGACCGGTCCTGGTAGTCAGGACCGGCACGAGCGGCTGATACGGTGAAGAGAGATCGGTGACCCCCGGGGCAGAGACGTCGGATACAATATGCGACAGTACCGGGATATTTTTTCCGTCGGTCCATAACCCGAAAAATTTTCCGGAATTTACAATAACGCCCGGGGGTTCCGGAAATCAATAAAGAATAAACCGCTCCTCCTCAGACGGTATCAGGAATCACCACCATTGCCTTTTATCTCTTCGTGTCCGGCCCGGATCGCAATATCAGTACCCCTTTGATATACAGAGGCAGCAGTACTTTGAGTAAACACATCACCCGATATGTACCTGAAGAGGTGAGCTGGCAATAGAGCTGCGGAGATGGCCGGGCAGAAACTGGCCGCGTGAGATGAATGAGTCACGCACGAAACGAGATGGTTGCAGGAGATTCGGTCAGTTGTCAGTCCGGTAAACCGGCTGTTCGAACCTGTACAGGGAGGTCATCTGGCTCCCTTTTTCATTAACTGCCCGGTTGTCCGGGACTCCTTCACATATTATTCGATGTTGCAATATTTGCACTCGTTTTCTGCACAGGTAAGGAGAGGGGGATAGTACTTATTGACGTATTCCTTGACCATGCGACGGGCTGAGAACGCAGCGCTGGTACTTTTAATGGTCTCCTTCATCATGCCGACCCAGCCGTGAGGTATACCGTCAATTGAGGTGGCATAGTAGCGTGGCACCACCTCTTTTTCAAGCAGGTCGTAGAGCGCAGCGGCATCGGATGCATCCCGGGATCCCGGCGGTGTCTCCCCGCCAAAAGCCCAGCCATTCCGGCCATTGTATGCCTCAATCCACCACCCGTCAAGAATACTCAGGTTAAGTACTCCGTTTAACGATGCCTTCATGCCACTGGTCCCGCAGGCTTCCATAGGTGGAATGGGATTGTTCAGCCATACATCCACGCCATGGACCAGGTACTGGGCCATTTGTTCACCATAATCTTCGACGAACCCGATCCTGCCACCGAATTCCGGCTGTTGGGCAAATTCATAAATCCGTTTCAGGATTCTTTTTCCTTCATCATCGGCAGGATGTGCTTTTCCGGCAAAGATGATCTGGACCGGATACCAGGGGTTGTTCAGGATCCGCCGGATACGGGCAGGATCGAAGAAAATCAGGTCAGCTCGTTTATAGGATGCAAACCGGCGTGCAAAACCGATGGTGAGAACCGAGGGGTTAAGCATCAGGCCGTCAGCGACGAGGTTGCTGGGCTCTTTCAAATGAGTTTCCCAGTTAATGCGTTTTTTCTCCCGGATCCTGTTGAGGAGTTTCTGTTTCAGCCATTTGTGGACTCCCCAGAGCTCTTTATCCGGAATCTCATCGATTATCTGCCAGATCTCCGGGTTGTCGCGGTTTATCTGCCAGTGGGGGTCGGTGGCATCGAAATATTTTGAGAAAAGGTCTTCCATCCGGGGGTTCAGCCATGTTGGGATGTGGACGCCGTTGGTGATATGGTCAATAGGAATTTTTTCTTCCGGCAGATCCGGCCACATACACCGCCACATCCCGCGGGTCACCATCCCGTGTTTTTTCGATACCGCGTTATGATATTCAGTTGTACGCAGTGCAAATGCGGTCATATTGAACCCGGCTCTTGCGTCACAGGGGTGGTGTCCGAGCTGGAGAAAGGTATCCTCGTCGATGCCGAGTTGATGGTAATAACTGGAGAAGTATTTTTTTATGAGATAGTCAGGGAAAATGTCAATTCCTGCAGGGACAGGGGTGTGGGTGGTGAAGACTGAGGTCCCTTTCACCTGTGCCAGGGCTTCCTTGAACGTCAATCCCTGTTCCACGCGTTCCCGGATCCGTTCCAGCTGGGCAAATGCCGGGTGTCCTTCATTCAGGTGCAGGGCAGAAAAGACTATTCCCAAATCGTTGAGAACTTTTCGTCCGCCGATCCCCAGTACTATTTCCTGTCGCAGGCGCTGTTCAATATCATCGATATAGAGCCGGTGGGAGATGGCCCTGTTTTCCGGACTATTGGCGGGAATATCCGTATCAAGCAGGTAGAGAGGTATCTTGCCTACATCTACCCTCCAGACGGCAACATCGATGGGAGGTTCAATAAAGGGAACCCGTATCACCATCTGTTCTCCGGATTCATTCAGGACCCGGGTGATGGGTGCTGCATCGCGATCCAGAACCTCGGTAATATTATCCTGCCATCCATCGGGACTGATATGCTGGTGGAGATATCCTCTTGAGTACATGAACCCTACTGCTACCAGCGGAACACCCAGATCGCTGCATTCCTTCAGGAAGTCCCCGGCAAGGAACCCGAGGCCTCCCGCATAAAAGGGGAGCGAATGGTGCAGGCCATACTCCGCAGAAAAATAGGCAGTAATTAATGACTGCCGTTTTGGGTAATGTTCAGAAAACCATCCGTTCCGGTTACTCATGTACCGGTAAAAGCGCGGCATTATGATATCGTAACGACGGAGATATTCCGGATTTGCGATGACGCTGTCAAGGAATTCAACAGGAATATCCTGCAGCATTTTCACGGGGTTATGAACGCTCTTTTTCCATGCCTGCTGGTTTATCTGCTTAAAAAGGACCCGCGCCTCCGGGTGCCAGCTCCACCAGAGGTTGTATGCCAGGTCTGCCAGTCCGGATATCCTTTCGGGGATGTGTGAAAGATTGGTGCGCTGGAGAGTTTCCATGTGATCAAATCCTTTATAGGGTACTGGCTGTTGAAATAAATATCATCATTTGTCCCACCCCTTGGATCAACCTGCAACCCGGGTCCGGTTATTTATTTTCCGGCGACGATAAACGACATGTCGTGCAAACATTCCTCCAGTTCGTGCTTCATTTACCGGGGCTGATCCTCCATGCCCAGCTACTTCCTGGCTGAGATAAACGGCATGTCGTGTAAACATTCATCCAGATCGTGCGTCATCTCCACAGGGCTGATCCTCCATGTCCAGTTGCCTTCCTGATACCCGGCCGGTTCATGCGGGCTTCAGATCCCAGTCCCAGAATATCCTGAACCGGAATAATGACGAGCCGGGCGGGAGAGTAGGTAGCCAGAGAGATTAAGACTTTATTGATGTCACTGCCCGGAACGTCTCTTCCAGACACCCTGAAGAGCTCTCGTTTCTCTTCACCGGATGCGTCTTTTTCAAACCAACCCTTCACGGTATTGTTGTCATGGGTCCCCGTGTAGACGACGCAGTGATCGATGATATTTGCCGGATGGTTCGGGTTTACCCGGGGATCGCCGTGGAACCCGAAGAGCAATACCCGCATACCGGGGAGGTGAAAGCGGTTCATCAATTCCGTCACGGCAGGAGTGATATATCCCAGGTCTTCAGCGACGATGGATAATCCGGGGAATATTTCAAAAACGCGGGTAAAGAAATCCGCACCCGGTCCCGGGACCCAGATTCCCGTTACTGCGGTCTTTTCCCCGGGGGGAACCTCCCAGTACGCCTGGAAACCCCGGAAATGGTCGATGCGGATCAGGTCGTACTGCGCAACAGCCCGGGAAAACCTCTGCACCCACCAGTCATACTGCTGCTTTTTCATTGCATCCCACCGGAAGACAGGATTTCCCCAGAGCTGCCCCTCACTGCTGAAATAATCCGGGGGTACGCCAGCAACTCCACGGGGGTTGCCCATCGGATCAAGATTGAATAATTCCGGATGCGACCATACATCCGCGCTGTTATAGTGTACATACAGGGGCAGGTCACCGAGGATAACGAGACCTTTGCCCGCGCAATATCTTTTAAATGCGGTCCACTGGTGATGAAAAAAGAACTGGAGCACCATTTCCTGTTCAATTCTCTCTTTACACCGGTTACGGGCCCCTGAAATCGCATCCGGGATGCGATCCCGGATACCATCCGGCCACTGGTTCCATGTCCGACCCGGGAATTGTTCCTGAAGGGCGACGAACAGGGAATAGTCCTCCAGCCAGTATCCATTAGCGGCACGGAACTGCTCATACGCGCCTTTTTCACCGCTGAGAATAAACCGCTCACATGCCTTGAAAAGTAACGGTTCTTTGAACTTCGTCACAGATGAAAAGTCTACCCGTTCACCAGAAAAGTCCGGGACCCGGTCCCAATCGCTGTCGTCAAGGAGCCCGCTGTCAGAGAGGATATCCGGACTGATAAACAGGGAGTTACCCGCAAAGGCCGAACTGCTCTGGTAAGGGGAATGTCCATAGTCACGGCCGGTCGGGTTCAGGGGAAGAACCTGCCAGACCTTCAGCCCGTGACGCCGGAGAAGATCCGCAAAATAATATGCAGATGTCCCCAGGTCCCCGATCCCGAACGGGGAGGGAAGCGAGGAAATGTGGAGAAGAATTCCGGAACCGTAAGGTAAGATCACCACAAAATCCTCCAGTCTCACTCATCCTGCGCAGGGTTCTGGTAAAAATAGGCGTGCCGGGGATCTGTGCCAAGGAAATCGCCGACCTGATCAAATGCTTCTCTTGCGGCAGCTGCGTCTTTTCCTCCGGCAAGCTTCTCTTGGAGGGCAGGGTACCCGGAATGAAAGAGTAACAAATACTCGTTCTGGGCTTCCCAGAGATCAGGGTGTATGCCATTGGCCTTCAGGAGACTGATGAATTCTGAAAGATGCCGGAGGGAAGAACGGTCCTGCGGTGATTCCTGGATATGCTGCAGGAGACTGGTGATCACCATTCCTGCGGCATGGTTGATCTCCGGTGAGGGAGAATTTTTACTGGCATGAACAAATTCCGGCAGGATGTTTCGTAACCGCACGAGGGAGACAGGATCCTGTCCAAGTTCCCGCAGCAGCTCGGTTTTCCTGATGTGTGCCCGCAATGCATCGAGGACCGGAAGGAGGGGAAGATGATTAGTATCCATCAACGAGATGAACGCATCGTAATCCTGGTATATACGGTTCAGCGAAGGTTCCAGACTTTTTACTCTGTTTTCAATCATTTTTTGAATGACCCGGTGTTGTTCATCCCGGGAGAAATCCGGTAAGGAATAAGAATGCGAACCGAATTCGTGCCGGATCGTTGATTCGATTTCGGGAATATCACCATTCCTGAAGGCGTTCATAACCGGGGATAGTACCCGGCTGAACCGGTCTTTTCCCGGGAAATATTCTATACCAAGGAGCAGGGTATCGATTGCAGACTGGAAGGTGATGTACGATAACAGGGTATCTTTTCGGGTAATCTCCGACCGGATTCTCAGCGTTCCTGCCGTGATCTTTTCCGCACCCGCTTTTGATTGTTCAGCTATTTCCCCGGTAAATTCCAGGTTTTCCGGGAAGGATCCGCCAAAAAGCGAGAAAAGGGTATAATGTGCCCCCATCCGCAGGGTATCGAATATTACCGGCTTAACTTTTTTTGTATACACGACCGAGCCATCGGGGTAAATCTCAGTATTTCCCTGCGCTTTCTTTAAAATAGTCTGGAAATCTCCCTGGAGATCGACACCGGATAGTTCCTCATACAGCTGCATCGCTCTTCCCGCGTAGCGCATGACCTGTACCGACTCGATTCCTGCGATATCTTCAAAGAACCAGCCGTCACTGGTGTACATCAGCATTGCATTCCGCTGGATTTCAAGAAGGGTCAGGATGGTAACGCGTTCGTCTTCCGGAATCCCTGAAAGGTGATGCGATGCGAAAAAAGCCTCAAGGGTTTTTCCTGACCGGTCAAGGATAAGATCAATCACATCATTCCGTATCTGCCAGGGATCCGGGACAAACCGGGTCATTTCCGCAACGAAGTGGATGACAAATTGTTTATGCAGGAAATCCATCGCTTCCCGCAAGGGACCTCGCCACTGCGTTGAAAAATCCGGGTGTTTACTGGTTTTACAGGTACAGCCGCTTCTCCAGCGTTCAAGACCATGTTCACAGCTCCAGGAACTGTTTTCAATAATCTCGACCTCATCTTGGGGTGAGTGGTGTTCAAGGTATTCGCCGTAAACCGTGAGCACCCCGGGATAACCGGTCTCAATTTCACGGAGGGCATAAGCAAGGGCCATATCCCCGAACTGCCGGTGATGACCGTAGGTTTCGCCGTCAGTGGCAATGTGGACGATCTGGTCTTTGGGGTCCCGGTCATTGAACCGTGAGGTCAGTCTCTGCGAAAATAATCTGCCGTCCCTGAGCAGGTCACCAAAGGCGACTTCGGCGCTGACCTGATCGTCATAAAAAAAGATCGTAATTGTTCTTCCGGAGGGGAGGGTGCAACGGTAAGGCCGGGTCGCATCCAGTGTGCCGGGGGAGATGTCAAGCCAGCGGGAGGCACCCCGGGGTTTAATCCGGCGCGCCTGCCCGGGACGGAGGATAGTATAGAGGATGCCTTCGGCTGCAATACTCTCCAGCGTCGGGATATCAACAGCCATCTCGGGGATCCACATTCCCTCCGGTGTTCGCCCGAACCTTTTTTCAAAATCGCGAATCCCCCAGACTACCTGGGTGGTTTTATCCTCCTGGCCGGCGAGGGGAAGGATCATATGGTTATATGGTTGTGCAATGGCAGTACCATGACCCGAATATCTTTTCTGTCCTTCCCGGTCTGCATCGATTATCCGCTGGTATGTCCGGGGATGGTTATTTTCCAGCCACGACAAGAGCGTTGGTCCTGCATTGAAACTGATCCGTGAATAATTATTCACGATATCGACAATTCTGGAACCCGGACCGAGGATACGTGCCGCAGAGTTCGGGGTATAACACTGACTGGTAATCAGTTCGTTCCAGTTTTGGCACGGGTACGCAGAATCTTCAGTTTCAATCTGCCCCAGCCATGGGTTTTCCCGGGCCGGCTGGTAAAAATGTGCATGAATGCAGATATTTCCCATCACTTGGCATCACCTCACAGGATTTTTCTTACCTGTCGTTTCAGCACCTTGCATCAGAGATTGGTCATAATAAGTATTTCGCCATCATGACAACCGGATAGATTCAGTGGATCTACCCGGTTTTTTCCCGGGTTTGATCGGCTTTCCGGCATAATTTTCGTGAGGGGAGGGACTGCCACCATCACGAACGGACGTAAAGCGTGGAAGGATTTACCGGACAAACGGCACGATCATTTGTCCTTCCAGATAATCCGTGACGTATCCCGTTCAGTAACGAAATTCCGGGCAAGATCGGCTGCCCCGATAACACCCGCCTTATTTCCAAGTGCAGCTTTCACAACGGAAAGATTCTCAACGGCGGATCCCAATGCATGCATCCTGACACCCTTTTCGACCATGCCAACGATCCCGGGCAGCCCTTCAATCACGCCACCCCCTAATACGAGAAGGCAGGGATTAAATGCATTCACGATCCCTACGGCGCCGGCTGCAAGATAGTGCCCGGTTTCTGCTACGAGCCTTTTGGCCAGGGGATCGCCCATTCTGAAGGCGTCTTTCACGGTGATCGCGGTGATGTTTTCAGGTTTTCCGGCAATTGCGATGAGCTGCTGTCCGGCGTCGGGATCAGTCCGGACAGCTGCCTGAGCCCGTCTGGCGATTGCCCAGCCGCTGGCGTAGGCTTCCAAGCATCCGGCATTGGAGCAGTGGCACTTCTGCCCACCTGAAACAATGGTCATATGTCCCAGTTCTCCCCCGGTGTTGGTACATCCCTCCAGGAGACGCCCCCCGGTGATGACTCCCCCCCCGATACCGGTGCCGATGAAAAGAACAACAAGATCGTTTACCCGTTTTCCCGAACCATGCTGCCATTCTCCGCAGGTTGCGGCCCGGACATCATTGACAACGACAACCGGCATTTGCAGCCGTTCTTCGAGAATTTTTTTCAGGCGTACATTGTGCCATGCAAGGTTGGGAGCGAAACGAACGACCCCTTCGTAATCCACCTGTCCCGCGATACCGATCCCCAGGGCACAGGCCTCACGGTTCATGTCGGAAAGACATTCTTCCACGCCCGTAACGACGCCTGAGATGACCCCTCCGGCACCCTGTTCAGGGTTTGTCGGGTGTTTATAAAATGCGACGATATGGCCATCGGAGTCTACGGCTGCCATTTCAACGTTGGTTGCTCCAAGATCAACACCCAGCGTGAGAATATTTGTGTGGTTGTCTGACATAGACTCCTCTTTTTGATGATCCATCACCGGAAGTTTCTCACCACGCCGCCGTTATGATGAGCATGGCGGTATATGGCGTTTCCCTGAAGGAGAGGATAATCTTCATACCGGATCTCCTGAAGTTGAACGTCTTTTTGGTCAGAGACGATTATTGCCGGAGTTATATATGATTTCATGAGAGTATCCATACGTTCTGTTTCCACGTTATGCGATCCCGCTCGTTAATATCCCGGAAAGGTCTCGGTTTTTATCCGGTCGACGGGAATGTTAAGGGCCATGAGAGCATTTTTCAGGTTGGTTACAAGTGCGGGTGGTCCGCAGACATAGAACACGCGATCGCTATAATCCGGGATCTCGTCTTGTATCAGCCGGGTGTCAACATGCCCCAGCCTTCCTTTCCATGCATCGGTCGGGTGAGACAGGCAGTGGACGACTTTCAGGTTATGGTTTATTTTTACCATGTCGTCCAGTTCTTCCCTGAATACAATGCTTTGTTCGTTCCGGTTCCCATACAGCAGGACGATGTCCGAGGGGATCTTGTGGTCTGTGCAGAATTTTATGATGCTCCTGAAAGGGGTGATCCCGATTCCCCCGGTGATCAGGGCAATCTTCGGATATTCGCCCTGGAAGGTGAATTCACCGAGGGGGCCATTAAGATATACCCAGTCTCCGGCATGGAGATTATCAAGGCCCACGGAGAATTCATGGCCGGTGATCTTTTTTGTGAATTCAAGATATTCCTTTTCTGTCGGGCTGCTTGAGATGGTGAAATGCCGGATTGTTTTCTGGCCACCCAGAAGAATGGTCACAAAGATGAACTGGCCGGGGTTGTAATCAAATGATTCCGGGCGGTTGAACCTGAAACTCTTTACTTCCGGGGTTCTTTGAATGATATCTGCAACAGTTGTTTCAAATTCCATGGCTATTTCCTCTCTGTCCGCTTACTGATTGGAGACGACGGTAACCGGACGTTCAACTACCGTCGATAATCTCTCTCCCCCGGGAAGGTGCAGGATCTTTCACCGGCACAGGTTTATCACCATCCTGTATCAGCTCCGGAAGCATCCGGTCCAAGGATAAATGCCAGTATCTTCTCCTTTTCCCCGATGGAGGTCACCACAAGATCCGGGCGTTCTGCCCTGAGTTCGCGGGCAGAATAATATCCGGTTTCAACGGCAATACAGTGCATTCCGGCCGCCCTGGCGGCCCGGATCCCGAACACCGAATCTTCCAGCACGACACAGGTCTCCGGGGCACATCTGAGACGTGCTGCTGCCTGCAGAAAAATACGTGGGTCAGGTTTTGGCGCCTCCGCATCTTCTGCAGAGATAATGACGTCAAAGTACTGGCGCAGGTCTTTCTCATCCAGCTGGAGTTCGATCAGTTCGCGGTTTTTCATGGTTGCAAGAGCTGTCTTCACCCTGCAGTGAACCTGGTACAGGACATCAACCGCACCGTTAAAAAGCCGGATTTCTGAAGTCATCGTCTGTTCCGCATCGATCTTTCCCCGCAGGATCTGGTCCACCTTTTCATCGTCATAGGAAATATGGGATGCTTTCAGGGTCTCAATGATCATGTTCCTTGCCCCGATTCCAATGAGTTTTTGTAGCGATTCATCACTGGTAATGATCTGGTTCTTTATAAAAACATCCTGAAATGCCCTGATGACAATATCATTTGTATCCGCAATCGTCCCGTCCCAGTCAAACAGGACTGCACAATGCGGAGGTGTCACGGTCGTTCACCCGCAAAACACCTTGCGGAAAAAGATGGCACGGCGGGATTACTGCAGGGGGTAACGCAGAAAATCGTCATAAACATTCTCAGAGAGCCGGGGGGCCTCATCGGTGCTGGTCATTAGTTCTGACATCTCTCTCATTATTTATTATTCTGATTGATCATGAGAGGATACTGGGAGATTAGCATAAAAATCAATCCCGATGGATTTTGCACTACCGGTGTTGATCATCGGTTCTGACGTCTCTTTTCATAAGTTATTATTTGATCCATGATGGGTTATTCGTAGTATCGCGTGAAAATCAATTCCGGCGGATTCTGCGCCGGAGGGACGACACCCGGGGGTAACCTCGAAGACCGGAAAATGCCTCTTTAAAGACTTCGTCCTCATTTTGAGAGAACGGTGTTCATGCAACAATGCGGGAATACGTGTCTGTCAGCCTGTCCCCGATCGGTCCCCACAGGAACATCCGTTCAACTTTTTGCCTTCCCCGCTTTCCATACATGATTGCATTGTCTGGTTCATCGATCATCTTACTGATACCCCATGCAAGAGAGTCGGAATTGACTTCTACTTTGATGCCATTGACAAACGAATCGATATTTTCTGAGAGACCTCCGATGTCACTTGCGACCACCCCCTTCTCTGCACTCCAGGCTTCGAGAAGGACAAGCCCGAACGGTTCATTGCGGCTGGGAATGACGACCAGGTCACACGCATTGAGGATGCGGATATATTCTGAATCAGGGATATACCCGATAAAATTCACCGGCAGATCCCGGGCACGTTCTTCAAGAAACTGCCGCATTCCCCCGTCTCCGGCAATCAGGACTTTGGCATCCCATCGGTGCTGGCAGACCTTTTTGATCGCCTCGATGAAGATATCAGGGCCTTTCTGGTAGACAAGTCGCCCGATGAACAGGATCAGGGGGGCGTATGGGTGAATCCCATAGGATTTCTTCACTTCCCCGGGATCGACCACAGTACGGGTACTCGCGGGGGATGACACCGTTGGGAACCACATCACATTTCCAGTCAGGAACATTGTAGAGCCGCCCGATTTCATCCTTCATAGTTGCCGAAACTGCGGTCACCTGCTTTGCGATGAGCCCCCCATACCATTCTTTCCCGGAAATTTCCTTAAATTCCCACCAGTCACCAAAATTATTGCCATTCCTCCCATATTCTGTCGAGTGATAGGTAAGAACAGTATGCCGGTCCTGTAAAATATGAAGGGCCTGGACCGGGTGCCAGTCGTGGAAGTGGAGTATATCAAATTTTTCTTCCTTTTCGGCCTGGTGAAACTGATCCACCATCGCATAACTCATGGAATTACAGTACTCTACGATATTGCTGCCCTGCGGCTGGCAGTAATGGTAATCGACATTATTGATTGTCTGGTCCGGAATCCCTCCCCGGGTGAAAAAATGTACTTCATGCTGCTTTGCCAGTGTCTCGGCAAGACGGGTCGCTGCACTGGCCAGTCCTCCGACACGCTCGGCGTAGAGCGATTCCCAGCAGAAGAATGCTACCTTAAGTGACTCCATAACAATTCTTTCCGTTCACGTACTATCTGCTCAAGTTCCTGGCGCCGGAGCTGGTCATGCATGCTGTCTGCGAGGTTCTTGTCATCCAGCACGAACCGGAACCAGTGGGCAAAATGGCCGTGCTGCAGATGAAACGTAATTGAGTCCTGTGGCACTACGGCGAGCAGGTCAAGGAACTGGTCAAGGTTGTAGGCAGAATAACCGATATATCCGGTCGGGCAGGCAAAATGAAAAGCATGTTCCGGGGGGACTGTCATGAGAGTTTTTGCTGCCTTCCGGTTCTTCATGTTCCTGATATTTCTCTTTTCGAAGTCGGAGAGTATCCTCATGTAGGTGCAGAAGGCATCCTCGATTTCCTGATGACTGAAATAGACGTGTACTTCCCCACATGTCCCGAACTTGGATGCCATGTAGTAGAAATGGTCGCTGGTCTGGAGGTACCGCCAGATCTTCTTGTCAGACGCAAAGGCTTGTGCTTTCTGGACTGCCGACAGGGCAGTCTGCTGCCGGTCATTCCCCATCCATGCAGACGTATCTTTTTCAATATCCGCCCACGAGATGGTCTCGGTGACGTCAATGGTCCCGACCGGAGGGTGACGATCGAGAACATCCGAGGGAAGAACGGTTGAAATTCCCTTTTTTGCCATCTCTTCGGGGAGATAGCGCAGGAAATTAAAAATTCCGGTCTCCTGCCAGAAATGCTCGCCGAACGTCTCATAGTCTAAAAAGAGGGTAATAACTTCCCCGGTAGAGGCTGCGAGCCATCCTGCGTACGTGTCAGCGGTCAGGGGAAACTTGTCCCAGCTCGTGTTGGCAAAACGGAACGCGATATCATCGGATAAGGGGATATCTCTCAACAGGACTGGTATATCCCGGCATGAGTACACATGATGGGGGCTTCTCCACCCGAGGATACGATCGACACCTTCAGTAAATATTCCGGAAAAGCCCAAGCTCCTGATATGTGCGGCAATTTCGTTGTTGAAGGTAAATTCGGTGTTTTCAAAGACCGTGGGACGGGTCCCGAACAGGTCGTGCATGAGGTCCGCGTGCATCCGGACCTGTTCTTCAAACTCCGATTTGTCGGCAAAACAGACTTGCGATACTGTGGTAATAGGTCTGCGCCAGTATCTCCGCGTTTTTATGGCATGCGACCTGGCTGAAGAGGGATAATGCGTCCGGTCTCCACTTTTCCAGTTGTTCGACAAGTGTGCCGGACAAAGAAAAGGAACAATGAAAACCCTCGTCCAACTTTTCAAGGATGATGTTGGTTGCCGGCACATAGCACTTGTCTGCAACCCGTTCCAGGACATCACGGTTCATGGTATCAAAGTAGAGCTCATCAAGATTTTTCGATGTGATCTTTGAATTTGGTGCAAAGAACCGGTTGAGCCGGTATGGCTGGTGCACCTCAAAACCCATGCAGACATCTGGCATTTTTTCCTTCTCTCCTCTTTGTTTGACCGTTAAACGCATTTTTATGATTTTTATTATGGTATTAGTGCAGAAAGCGATCGACCCCCGGAATAATTATCGAAAAAAATGGTGATCGATTATTTAGGTCAAGTTTGACTTATTGACAGAGTACACTATATAATTATGTCTGAGTTTCAAAAAATGAAATTATTTTTTTTTCTCATGCATCTTTCCCGGGTTTTTCTGCAAGGACCAGGTATCTCCGGAAAGCACAACCCTTTTCAATGAGATTTCCCAATAACCGTTAAAGATTCTGAGTGAATCAGTACAACGAAGACTGAACCTCTTCTTTGAAGGAAGCTTCCCGGAACCTGTCAGCTCATGCGCGATCCGGATGTAATTGTGTCAACAATAACGAACATTGCTGGAAATGAAAATAAAAACATGGCAGGAGGACTGACCGGGCAGGAAGTTGACCGTATCAGGCAACAATCCGGGTTTAACGACATCCCGGAGGAGAGAAAACATCCTCTTGTAAAATTCATCGGCTACTTCTGGGGCCCTATCCCGTGGATGATCGAAATTGCGGCGATCCTTTCTGCTTATATCACCCACTGGGATGATTTTTCGATTATTTTACTCCTGCTCATCATCAATGCAGTCGTTGGTTTTCTCCAGGAGAGGAAAGCGGAGAACGCAATCGAACTTTTAAAGCAGCGCCTTGCCCCGAACGCCCGGGTAATGCGTGACGGGAAATGGCTGGATCTTCCCGCACGTGAGCTGGTCCCGGGGGATCTCGTCCATGTCAGGCTCGGGGATATTGTGCCGGCAGACCTTCAGCTCCTGCAGGGCAATTACCTTCTTTGTGATGAATCGGCATTGACGGGTGAATCTCTTCCGGTTGAGAAAAAATCAGGAGATGAGGCCTATTCCGGATCAATTGTCCGGCAGGGAGAGATGGATGCCCGGGTGACCAAAACCGGGACCGAGACATTTTTTGGTAAAACCACCCGGCTGCTGCAGGTAAAACCTCCCCGGAGCCATTTCCAGAAGGCAGTGGAAAGGATCGGAAATTATCTCATCATTCTTGCCATAGTTCTCGTCAGTATTGTCTTCGCGGTCTCCGTATTCAGGTCGGAATCTCTCCCTTCGACACTCCAGTTTGCCCTCGTCCTCATCGTTGCAGCAATTCCCGCGGCGCTTCCTGCCGTGCTGACGGTTACCCTTGCCGCAGGAGCCATAGCCCTGGCAAAAAAAGAGGCGATTGTCAGCCGCCTCACCGCGATCGAGGAGCTGGCGGGCATGGACATCCTCTGTTCAGATAAAACAGGGACGATAACAAAGAATGCTATCAGCATCGGTGGCATCCGGACCTGTGACGGCATTACCGAGAAGGAAGTTGTAATCGCAGCCGCCCTTGCATCCAGCGCGGAAAGTAACGATCCCATCGACCGGGCAATCCTGGCCCGGTTCGATTCACTTCCGGGAGGGGGGAGCCCGGTACCAGAACAAACCGGTTTTACTCCCTTCGATCCCGTTTCGAAATTCTCAAAGGCGAATGTCGTGGATGTGTCGGGAAAATCATATGAGGTAGCAAAAGGTGCGCCACAGGCTATCGCATCTCTTGCCGGGACCAGCCGGGCTGCCAACTCGGTAATAGATCAATGGATCCTGGAATACGCGAAGAAGGGGTTCCGGGGTCTCGGTGTAGCTAAAACGGACAGTTCCGGGCACTGGCAGTATCTCGGCATCATCGGCCTTTTTGATCCGCCGCGGGAAGATTCTGCCGCAACGATTGCCGAGGCTAGAAACCTCGGTATCCAGGTCAAAATGGTGACCGGTGATCATGTAGCGATCGCCGAGGAGATCTCGGGACAGGTCGGCCTTGGAACAGACATCCTCCCTCAGTCCGCGTTCATTTCCGGGGATGGAAAGGACGCCCTCGCCCAGCTCGAACAGGCTGACGGTTTTGCTCAGGTCTTTCCGGAGAACAAGTTCCTGATCGTCAAAATCCTGCAGGGAGGGGATCACATTGTCGGTATGACCGGAGATGGTGTCAACGATGCCCCCGCGCTCCGGGAGGCGGACTCGGGAATCGCGGTGGCCGGGGCGACAGACGCAGCAAAGTCTGCGGCAGATATCGTCCTGACAAAACCAGGCCTCTCGGTCATCATCGATGCCATTGAGCAGAGCCGGGCAATCTTCCGGAGGATGGAGAATTATGCGGTTTACCGGATTGCAGAAACCGTAAGGGTACTGATCTTCCTGACCCTCTGCATCGTATTTCTGGATTTTTACCCGGTTACCGCTCTCATGATCGTCTTCCTCGCGATCTTAAACGATCTCCCCATTATGATGATTGCGTACGACAATGCCCCTGCCGCTCCAAAACCGGTCCGCTGGCAGATGAACCGGATCCTCACAACCGCCAGCATCCTCGGGATACTGGGAGTCGTTTCCAGCTTTCTCCTGCTCTGGCTGGCGCGGGAGTATTTCCACCTCGGTGCCGGGGTTATCCAGACACTCATCTTCCTCAAGCTTGCCGTTGCGGGCCATATGACAATCTACCTTGCGCGGACAGGGCAGGCACATTTCTGGGAACGGCCGCTGCCATCACTCGCTCTCTTCGGGACTGCAGAGATCACGCAGGTTGTGGCAACCCTGATCGCGATCTATGGCGTCTTCATGACCCCGGTTGGCTGGATTCTCGCGCTCATCGTCTGGGGTTATGCCCTCGGGTTCTTCGTAATCAACGATCTCATCAAGGTCAAACTCTTCCGGATCATCCATCCTTACTCGTGATCCCGAA
Organism: uncultured Methanoregulaceae archaeon; assembly: GCA_963815065.1. Taxonomy (GTDB): domain Archaea; phylum Halobacteriota; class Methanomicrobia; order Methanomicrobiales; family Methanospirillaceae; genus Methanoregula. The sequence continues at coordinate 151,216 of CAWFFE010000002.1, forward strand.
ATGTTATCCGGTCGTAATCGGATATGATGCAAAAGGAAGACCCGGGAATTGCAACGTTACCGTGAATCACCGGTGTTTTCCCCGGGCAGGTACCGAAAAGACCTTTTGGGGAAAGGCAGAATTTATCACGTTGTCTGATTTAAACAGAGTAATACATTATTCGATGCTCCCGGAAAAAGGTCACTAGTCGCATGTACAGAAAATATCTTGGCATTACCCTGTTGATCGTCTTTTCAGCACTGCTCTGGTTTATCTCTGGTTATTATCCCGGTCTCTATTTTTTCGAGATCTCTCTCTCCCTTCTTGCCGTAGCTATTGTGTATATCTTCACAAATATTTTTTTAAGCGATATCATTTTCAAGCACATTGTCGACCAGAAAACCCGGTACACGGTTAACAAAGTCACTTCCATTCTTTCCTTCATTATTATTTTTATCATCCTCCTGCGGATCTGGGTGGCCGACGCCTCTTCTCTTGTCCTCTCCCTCGGTGTCATTGGCGCCGGGGTCGCAATCGCGTTGCAGGACGTATTCAAGAATTTCGCTGGCGGGTTCATCATCATCACCCTGAAACCGTTCGAAGTGGGTGACCGGATCGAGATCTCGGGTGAGGCGGGAGATGTGATCGATATCGGCGTGATGACCACGGCTCTTCTCGAGATCGGCGGCTGGGTGCATGGGGACCAGCCGACCGGAAGGGTGACGCTCATCCCCAACGGGCTGGTTATCACGCATTATGTGCATAATTATACCAAGGACCACAGTTTCATCTGGGACGAGCTTACGATTCCGATCACGTATGACAGCGACTGGAGGCAGGCTCAGGAGATCATGCTCGAAATCGTGAGAGGCGAGACGGCCGAGACCACCAGACTGGCAGAGGCCGAGATCGAGCGTCTTGGCGAGAAATATTATTTTCCAAAAAAAGTTGTCGAACCGGGGGTATTCATCACGCCGACTGACAACTGGATTACCTTCCATGTCCGGTACGTTACCCATGTAAAAGAGCGGCGACTGGTAAGAAACAAACTCTATTCCCTGATTGTGGCCCGGCTCCAGGAGGTCGGAGAAATCACCATTGCATCGGGAACCCTTTCGGTTACAATCGTGCCGCCGAGGGATGATGGAAAACCGGATCAAACAATGTCAGGGTCCTGATCCGGTCCCTTTATTCTGCAGAGCCTCCCGAAGGTTTTTAATAGTTATTCCAACATCATTCTCCACGGGTAGTGTTTGATGAACGAACTCAAACGAACTCTTGGGGTCTGGCAGGCAGTCTGCTGTAAGCATCGGAGTTATCATCGGAGCCGGGATCTTCGTCCTGATCGGGGTTGCATCCGGGATTGCCGGGCCGGCGGTTATCCTCTCGTTTATTCTTGCCGGGCTTGTGTCGTTTTTTACCGCACTCAGTGCAGCCGAGCTCTCCTCGTTCATCACCGAATCGGGAGGTTCGTATATCTACGCCCATCGTGCATTCGGGAGGTTCTGGGGTTTCCTTGTCGGCTGGATGCAGTCCGCGGACTACATGATCGGGGCAAGCGCTGTCTCGATCGGATTTGCCGGCTATTTCATCTATTTCTTCAATATCCCCCAGAGCCTCGCCATCCTTATTCTCGTTGCCTGTGCCCTTCCCCTGATCCTCTGCGTGATTAACCTCCGGGGGATGCGTGAAGCCGCGGGGGCAAACGCGATCCTCGTCCTCCTGAAAATCATTGCGCTTGCCATATTTGTCATCATCGGAGGGCTCTTTATTTCTTCGAATGGCTCTGGCGGGAATTATAACCCTTTCTTTCCGAACGGCGTATCCGGGATGGTCCACGGGGCTGCGGTCATCTTCTTTGCATTTGTCGGGTTCAATACCGTGACGGTCATTGCCGAGGAGGTTAAGGACCCGGACCGGAACATTCCCCGTGCGCTGATGATTGCATTTGTGGTCTGTGCAGCGCTCTATGTCGGGGTGGCTATTGTATCCATCGGGCTCCTTAACTGGCAGAAGCTCGCGGTATCAAGTGCACCCGTTGAAAGCGCTCTCGCAGTTGCAACCGGGAACATTTTTATCCTGAAATATGTGTCCATCGCTGCACTCTTTGCTACGGCATCCGTCGTGATTTCCAGCATTTTTGGTGGCTCCCGGCAGCTCTTTGCAATGGCCAGGCAGCGACTGCTGCCGGAAGCACTTGCTCGGGTCTCCCGGAACGGTGTCCCCATGTCTTCTGTTATCCTTGTTTCTGTCGTGATATCAGCGGTTGTCCTGCTCGCCCGGGGAGATCTTTCCACGCTGGCCCAGGTCTTTAATTTCGGAACTTTGATGACATTCTTCTTCATCAACCTGAGCCTGATAAAACTTCGCTGGGATCAGCCGGATACTCATCGTGGATTTGTTGTCCCGTTGTATCCTCTCACGCCACTTCTCGGGATCGTGTCATGCGCCCTTCTCCTCGCGTACCTGAGCAGGTACGCGATGCTTTTTGGTGCGATCTGGCTGGCAATCGGTATTTTTCTCTTCGAGCTCAACTCAAAGCGCAAAACAGGTGCCCCTAAGGAAGGAGTATAGACCCTTTACCTGTCAGAGGAGGATAGACTGACCACGGGTCTCTTTATCAAACTATGTCAAAAGAACCACTCATTTCCAAGAGGGGATGTTTTTCGAATATCTGGGGGTGGAACAGTGCGCCGGAGGGATGTGACTCGTACAGAAATCAGGCCGGGGGAGGTGGTGCCGTTTGTTCACACGACCCGTTTTCTTTCCCGAATTTTTTAAATATTGTCCCATAGAATTTCCTGACCGGTGTCCGTTCCAGCAGGATTACAAGCACCGAGCAGATCATTATGGAGAACAGGATGATTGCATAGGTCGTGGACTCGATGAACATCCCCCCGGTTACTCCTGCCTGGAAAGGTATCGCCGCCAGCACCGCTGCGGCAAGTCCCCTGGGGATCATGATGGCAATCACGCTTGCATCCCAGACCGGGACAGACCTGGGCACGGAGATATATACAAGAATTATACGGATTGCAAACAGGGCGAGAACGACAGCACCTCCAATCATGAATGATTCTGTACTGCTGAACTCTATTGAGAGCCCGATGTAAATGAAGAAGAACGTCTTTAAGAGCTGGACCAGCTGGGCGAGGAATACTTTCTCTGTGGGGGTGAGTTCCACCTGCGAGATGTTCTGCGCAGAAGAGAAAAACCGGGACAGGTTGAAGGAGTCGAGGTTTCCCAGGGTGATACCGAAGGCCAGGGCAGCAATGGCACCGGAATATCCCAGCATATCAACAACACCATAGATAATGAAAAGAAATGCCGGGGTAAGAAAGATGCTTTTGATGGTGCCAAGCCGGTCGTAAATGGTAGACCAGAAGACGCCGCCAAGTACCCCGAGGATGACGGCCATCAGCAGGGAAGCGATCAATTTGCCCGCGGTGATCCTGAGGTCAACCGTTCCCAGCTGGTACACGTCAAGAATAGTGAGCAGGACGATGATGCAGAGTACATCGGTAATCCCTGATTCGAGAGAGAGTATCGCCCCGCTGTCTTTTCTCAGGTGGAGGAACTCGATCATCGGGATGACAACAGCTGACGATGTTCCACCAACGATCGCCCCGAGCATCAGAGCGGGAAGGAATGTCAGAAAACCGCCGTAATACAGGACTCCTGTTGTAAGGAGCATGGTCACAGAAAAGGAGGCCAGGGTAAGAACAATCGTGCAGTTAAGCGATTCGCGGATGGTCTCGACCCGGAGGTGGAGGCCGCCTTCGAAGAGGATAATGGCAAGTGTAACCGTGGTGAAGATCGGTCCGACGATCCCGAATGATGCGGGAGTTACCAGTCCCAGCACCGGTCCAATGACCAGACCGATCCCGATCAGGAAAAGAAGGTCAGGGATCTTTGTCAGGGTAAAAAGACGATTAAGGAGGTTTCCCAGGAAAATGAGGATACCGAGAAACAGTACCGTGAGGGCAACTTCCATTTCATTACTATTTGCTGTATTCTTTTTTGAGGGTATTGTTTTGATGAAGAACGAAAGAGGTAAAACCAAAAAGAGTATTAACCAGTTATTTCCCATTTATTCCGATGGAGTCCCTCTTCACCTCGCCCGAGTTCCAGATGAGTATTTTATTATTCGTGGCACTCGCCGGCTACCTGATCGCATCGCGGATCAACCAGTCAGCGGTCATCGGGCTGATCCTCGTGGGTATTGTAGTTGGTCCCAGTGTGCTGGGGCTGATCACCTACACGGATTTTGTCCGGAGCCTCGCTCATCTCGGTGCCGTTATCCTTCTCTTCGTCATCGGGTTCGAGTTCGATATCAAGGACATTGTCCAGCCAAGAAACGGGGCGATCGCTCTCATCGGGGTAATCATCCCGTGGATCGGTGGATGGGGAGTCTCACTTGCCTTCGGGTTTGATTCAGCGAGTGCGATCTTTGTCGGAACTGCCTGTACAGCAACGAGCATTGCAATCACGGCAAATGTCTTAAAGGAACTGGGCAAACTCAAGACAGAGGCGGCAAAGGCGATTATCGGGGCTGCAGTCATTGACGACGTGCTGGCATTGCTTGTGCTGGCGATCAGCACGGATATGGTATCGGGATCCTTTACGTATCTTGGCATCGCCTTCACCACTATCAAGGCTCTGGCATTCATTGTCATCGGTGCCGCATTCGGAATCCTTGTGATAAGTAAATATCTTGTGCGGTTTGACAAAACACCTTTTGTGAAAAAGTATCCGGAATTCATCTTCATTTTTGCCATGATGCTTGCTTTTCTCTATGCCATTGGTGCGGAACTGGTGGGGCTCTCGGCCATCGTGGGGGCATTCATCGCCGGTGTCTCGTTCAAGGACGTCAAGCTCCACCAGAGCCGGAGCCTCAAGGAAGGGGCGGAGTATCTCCAGATCGTCTTTGCCTCGATCTTCTTTGTATCGCTGGGTATCATCGCGGATTTCCATGCCCTGACGTCGGAGATCATCCTTTTCCTCATCGCTCTCACGATCATCGCTGTCATCACCAAGGTTATCGGCTGCGGCATTCCTGCAAAACTCTGGGGGCTCTGCACGAAGGATTCGCTGATTGTTGGTTTTGGCATGTCACCCCGGGGGGAAGTGGCCATGATTGTAGCACTCATCGGGCTTGAAGCCGGCATCATAGGGCAGGGAGTCTATGTCGCGCTCGTCCTCATGAGCCTGCTGACAACGCTGGTCACCCCGATTGTGTACCGGAACTGGTTCTACCGCGAAGAGTACTGCGGGTTGGATGAGACCGCAACGAATATCGATAAGAGTAACTAGGCTGAAAATTGGCAGGTCCGGCGAAAATAAAGATAACGCGAAGGCTGAGATCGTAAAAAAGATCACAAGCTGCAGTGAGCTTTGAAGGGACCGTAACCTGAAAAGAAGGATAAAGAACGATAGATCACGGAATGCAGCAAAGAAGATCTGTCTTTTTTTGAGTTAAAATGATGAGAGTCGACAGTATTATTCAACGGTAATCCTCACTATCCTGAATACACCCTTTCCGACTTTTTTAATAATCGTACACCAATCTCATCATACGGAAATGAACCCGGATACAACGCCCGTCTTTCCTGCCGGAGACATGCCGGGATCACTCTGTTGTGACCGGCAGACACTGGCAGAGACCGCATGGCACGCTTTACCCGAAGAAAGGGTCTATTCGCTCCTTGCATCTTCCAGCCAGGGCCTTGATACAGGTGACGTCCGGCAACGATCTCAAATATTCGGCAAAAACACGCTTCCCACAAAGAAACCTCCGACACTCTGGGAAATCATCCTCCGCCAGATTAAAAGTCCGCTTATCTATATCCTCATGATTGCCGCCCTCATCTCATTTGGGATCAGAGAATTTTCTGATGGCTCGTTTATCCTTGTTGTCATTGCCGTGAACGCTGTCATCGGGACCTTACAGGAATGGAAAGCGGAAAAAAGTGCACAGGCATTGCAGGCACTCCTCCATGTCACCGCAGTTGTGCGGAGAGATAACCGAAGCACAACCATAGACGCCGCCGATCTTGTACCGGGCGATGTAGTCCTCCTGAGTGAAGGAAACCGTCTGCCGGCGGATATCCGGCTCCTTCACGGGTATTCGCTGAAGGTAGACGAATCCCTTCTTACCGGTGAATCGCTTCCCATTGAAAAAGACACGGCGATCGTCCCGAAAGAGACCCTCTTCATTTCCCGGGGAAATGTGGCATTCGCCGGATCAACGGTGGTATCGGGAAAAGCAGAAGGCATCGTCATCGCCACCGGGTTGCTGACCGAATTAGGGAAGATCGCCAGGAGCGTGGTCCTTACGGATCCCGTAAAACCTCCTCTTTTGATCCGTATGGAACAATTTTCACAGAGAATCGGGTTCTTTGTTATTGCGGCAGGCATCCTGATCGCTGCCATTGCGATATCCCGCGGTATGCCTCCCATCGAGGTTTTTTTCGTGGTAGTGGCACTCGCTGTTTCTGCCATTCCGGAAGGCCTCCCCGTGTCCATCACGGTTGCTCTGTCTCTGGGGGTCTCCCGAATGGCAGGGAAAAACGTGATCGTCCGTAAACTGACCGCGGTTGAGGCACTGGGGAGCTGCACGTACATTGCCAGCGACAAAACCGGAACGCTGACGGTGAATGCGCAGACATTACGGTTTATTGAATTCCCGGATGGCCATTCCTTCACAATAACCGGTGAGGGATATAATGGCAATGGCGGGATTATGGCAGCACGGGCCGGTACCAGCGTTCAAGCCGACCGCGACCGTCTTTCAGGCTTTGCTGAACGGGGAATCATCTGTAACAGTGCCGATCTGAGATATTCTGACGGCAGATGGGTCCATCATGGTGATCCGGTTGACATCGCCTTCCTTGCATACGGGTACAAGCTGGGTATTGACCCGGAAGTGGTGAAGGGACACCTGTCTGTTATTGCCGAGATCCCGTTCGAAGCCGAAAACAGGTATACCGCTGCATTTTTCCAGGAAGGAACCCAATACCGGGTGGCGGTCAAGGGTGCGGTTGAGGTGATCCTCCCGATGTGCTGGGGGCAGTCAGCCGCTCAGGGTGTCGCTCCTCTCGATGCACCTCTGATGATGGAACGTGCCCTTGAGCTTGCCGGGCAGGGATTCCGGGTCATCGCGCTTGCCGAAGGTAATCTGCAGGGGAAACCGGATAAGCCGCCCGACCCCACTGATCTCCGAGCCCTGAAGTTACTGGGATTTGCCTGCTTCATCGACCCGGTCAGGCCGGAGGCAGCAGATGCAATCCAGACTTGTCACCGTGCGGGTATCCGGGTGGCCATGGTGACCGGTGATCATCCTGCGACTGCACTGGCAATCGCCCGCGAGCTCGGCATTGCCACCTCCAAAGACCAGTTAATTACCGGAACTGAGCTCGACGCACTCGGGGATCTTCAACACCCCGATGCAATTACAAGACTTACGGATATCTCGGTATTTGCCCGGGTCGTCCCGCTCCAGAAACTGGAGATTGTAAAGAGCCTCCAGAGTCTCGGGCATTTTGTTGCGGTAACGGGTGACGGTGTCAATGATACCCCTGCACTGAAACAGGCAAATATCGGAGTTGCCATGGGGTCCGGGACCGATCTTGCAAAGGATACAGCCTCCTTAATTATCACCAACGACGCATTCTCCTCGATTGTCGACGGAATCCATGAGGGAAGGGTGACGTATGACAATATCCGGAAAGTAACCTATCTGCTCATTTCCACCGGGTTTGCTGAGGTTGTCCTGTTCATGCTGGCCCTCGGTGCCGGACTCCCGCTTCCGCTTCTCGCGATCCAGTTGCTCTGGCTCAACCTCGTAACCAATGGTATCCAGGATGTGGCACTCGCGTTCGAAGGTGGGGAATCCAGTGTGATGAAACGAAAACCGCGTCTTCCATCCGAAGGTATTATCAACCGTCTGATGGCGGAAGAGACGCTGGTATCCGGGCTGTATATTGGCTTTTCTGCATTCGTGGTCTGGTGGTTCCTGATTGGTTCCGGTGTCAGTGAAAATACCGCGCGAAATTATGTCCTGCTCCTGATGGTCCTGATGGAAAACTGTCATGTCTTCAACTGTCGTTCAGAGTACCGATTCTGCTTTCAAGGTCCCCATTTCCCGCAACTATTTCCTGATCATCGGTGTGATTGCAGCCCAGGGAATTCATATCCTGTCGATGTATACTCCCTTCATGCAGGAAGTACTGGGTGTCGGGCCGGTGACGTTTGAGGAGTGGCTCATCTTCCTCGGCATTGCACTCACCCTGATTGTTGTAATGGAAGCATACAAATTCATGGGGAGAATCCGGAATAAGAGGACTCATGAAACAGGTCCGGCACAGGGATTACGGGCACGTGTTGTCTGAGATATTCCGGCACCTTATCATCAACAGACGGAGTCATCCTGAATGCCGTGAGGAGTACGGTGCGATCCGGGGGTTCGTTTCCCCGCCGGCTTCCGGTGACAAGAACGCGTAATTCTGATTTCGGTCATCAGTATCCGGCAGTCTGATCGTTGTTCCGGACAAGGAAAATATTAAATAGTAACATGCAGAAGTGGAGCCCATGATAGAAAAAATTGCAGGCCGGGGGAATATCCTGGCATTCAGGATCTCGGGAAAGCTTGCGGAAGAAGATTACACAGATAACCTGATCCCCGAGCTGGAACGGGCACTTGAAAATTACAAGACGATCCGGCTTCTTCTCCGGGTTGAATATTTCGGGGGATGGAAATCAGGGGGGGTCTGGGAGGAGTTAAAGAACTGGCCCCTGTTCTCGAAGATCGAACGCATAGCAATAGTCGCCGATGATTCGTGGGACGAGTGGATGACCTGGATGGTGAAGATCGTCGGGATATTTACCGGTATGCCGGTCCAGTTTTACCGGATCGACCGGATGGAACAGGCGTGGGACTGGCTCGAAAAGATGTAACTTCCTTTTTTTCGTGATCCAACCTGGACAAGACGGGGCAGTACACATGCTGCACGGTCATGCTCCGGTCCGGATAATCCCTTTACCCCGATCCACCCGGGATACCAGTCTTTTCCTGTGCCCTGACGGTGTCGGGAAGAATTCCCATCAGGGTAACGCTTGTTCTTCCGGCAGTAACCCGATCGCCGGCTCCTTGGTACAAACTATAGTTCATGATGACCTGTGCCGGGAATGTCACACCGCATACACATTTTGATTATGCCCCATTTCATGGAGTCGGTTCTTTCTCTTGGTGCAGGCATTATTCACGGTTACCTGTGTCCGACCGATAAATAGTGATACAAATCAGGAGTTCATCGTCCATCCCGGGCATCAAAAGGTCGGGGGGGCCCGCCCAGATACAGGTGACGAAATCGATCCTGTTCAACCCCTGATACAATATACGTGGTACGCGATACGCCCGTTTTGCTCTACCTTAATGATCCCCTGCATCTCATATTCGAAACCCGGGAACCGGTTGTCGTTCTCCTCGAATATCTTCAGGAAATCGATCATTACCGCCATATCTTCAGTGTACCGCTCTCCGGGGTTGACGATCGGGATCCCCGGGGGGTAGATCACCACAAGTACCCCGGATATCCGCCCGGTGAGCTGGTCCAGGGAGACAAGTTCGATGTCCCCCCGGACAAATTCGGCGTAACCTTCAGCAGGAGTCATCGCCTGCCCGGGAAGGTTCCGGTAGATGTCACTCTGGACCGTGGTCACATGCCCCCGGGCAAGGATCTCATGCATCTCCCGGCAGAACTGCCTGAGCGTCAATTTTGCATAGATCTCCGGGTAGCGCCTGCAGAGATCGGGGAATACCTCTGTCAGGGGGGCATCCCGTTCATAGAGTTTCCTGAACTCGAACAATGCGGCGATCAGGGTGCTGGAACGCCCTTTTGTATTCGCCATGGAGAAAAGGACCAGGAACGAGTAGAAGTTGGTCTTTTCCACCACAATCCCACGGGTCCGGAGCCAGGTGGTCACGATCGCTGCCGGGATACCCCATTCCTGCATACTCACTCCCCGTCCGATCCCCGGGGTGAGGATGGAGACCTTGGTGGGGTCGAGCATCACGTACCCCTGCGGGAGGTTTTCGATTCCATGCCATTCTCCATGCTGGCTCAGGTCCCAGCATTCAGGGACATTTACCAGGATCCTGTTCTCAACCTCGGCAAAGGGAACTGCCTGAAGGGGGCCCGAATACCCTGTTTCAGAAATGCTGATCCGGTCCGGCTGCCAGACTTCGAACCACCACTGCTGCGAATCAGGATCTCCGCAGCTCTTCAGCTCTTCACCGATCGAGAGCATTTTTTTACGGAAAATGACTGATTCCTCAATCGTATCGTTCATCAGTGCTCTTCCCGCCTCTCCCTCCATCATCCTGGCGGCGACATCCAGCGATGCGATGATGGCATACTGGGGAGAGGTCGACGTATGGATCATAAATGCCTCATTGAACCTCTGATGGTCGATCCTTCCTTTTCCCGTAAGGGTGTGATGATCCCGTACGTGGATCATGGAGGCCTGGGAAAAGGACGCCAGTAACTTATGGGCGGACTGGGTGGCAAAGATACCCGGACCACCCTCTTTGTCTCCATCCGAAGACATGGCACACCGGTGGTCGAACAGGTGGTGGAATCTGGCATGGGGCATCCAGGCCTCATCGAAGAGGATAAAGTCCACCATGTCGCCGATCCTGTTCTTGATATGGTCGACGTTGTAGCAGATTCCGTCATAGGTCGTATTGGTAAGTACTGCCATCCGGATGTGAGCATCCGGGTCATGTATCCGCGGATGCTGGGCGAGTTGTTGTCTGATATATGCCGGATCCAGCTCATCGGAGTGGACCGGTCCCAGGATCCCATAGGCATTCCGGGTGGGAAGCACGTAAACAGGAATCGCCCCGGTAAGGATCAGGGAATGGATGATGGATTTGTGGCAGTTCCGGTCCACCAGTACGATGTCCCCGGCGGTTACACACGCATTAAAGACTATCTTGTTTGATGTCGATGTGCCATTGGTGACATAATAGGTACGGTCTGCCCCAAAGATACGGGCTGCCTCCTTTTCTCCTTCCAGCACCACGCCCTTATGTTCCAGCACAGAACCCAGCTCAGGTACCGAACTGCAGAGATCCGCACGGAATATATTCTCCCCGAAAAAATCAAAGAAAAGTTTTCCCGCCGGAGATTTCATGAAGGCAATTCCTCCGCTGTGCCCCGGGGTGTGCCAGGCGTATTTATATTCGCCGACATATTCTGTCAGACGTTTGAAGAACGGGGGAAGCAGGTATTCAAGGTATCCGGTTACCGCTTGTTCGATCCGGCCGGCGATAAACCGTGGAGTATCTTCTTCCTTCCAGATATAGCCATGGACTTTCTCCATTATGTCAAGAGGGATATCTCTCACGTCAAGATGTTCCGTCAGGAGATACAAGGGTATGTGAAGATTTCTGATCCGGATGTCATTGATGAGATCTGCCGGAGTATTCGGAAATGCCTCTTCCGGAGAGAGATCCCAGTCAACCAGCACTGCCCCCGTATCCATGTGGGTCTGAAGGGCGAGTGCCCCCTCGGAAACTGACCGTGTCCAGATCACCGGAAAACCGAGGTCTTCAAGTTCACAAGTGATCTCATCCAGTACCCGTCCTCCTTCACAATCCATTCCCAGCTCGTCATCGATGATGAGAATGGGTACATGTCTCCGCATTTCCTCCTGAACCATGGTCACATCTCCTCCAGAAACCTTTCGCAACGCTCAATAATAAAAACCCCACACTAAAAAATCATGACGCTTGAGCGAACCATTGCGGAGCTGTTCCGGATGGACAACGCAACCTGGCTTCGACATGCCAATCCATGGAGTGTGATCCTGCGGAATACGGTGCTCCCTATCCTCATTATCGCGGTCTGGAGCCGGATGTTTTTTGGTTGGGCGGCCGTCGTACCCGTGGCCCTTGCGCTCCTGTGGGCCTGGGTCAACCCGCGGGTTTTCCCGGCTCCGGAATCGCTCGATCACTGGACTTCGAAGGGGGTACTCGGGGAGCGGGTCTGGCTGAACCGCGATACCGTGCCCGTACCGGTGCATCACCGTACTGTCCCGAACATGCTTTCCGCCGTTTCGGCAATCGGGATGCTCTTTGTCGCAGCAGGCGTAATCATGTTCGATCCATGGCCAACGATCTTCGGCATGGTGATGGTGTATCTGGGCAAGTTATGGTTCCTTGACCGGATGGTATGGCTCTGGCACGATATGCAGGATGCTACGCCGGAATACCGGAGCTGGCAGGTTCATCCGGAGATATGAAGATCTGTCAGTCGCAATAACGAGCAAAGAGATAAAGGCCCCATCCTTGACTCGTTCTGTTAATACGGGAAAAAAGCCTCTCCGTAAAAAAAGTTGGGGGTTCAGACCATCTTGCTTCCCCAGATCGCGTGTTCGTAGCGCTGGGCTTTTTCCGATCCCCTCAGGCAGAAGGATTTATACCTGAGCCCCTGTTCTATCGCCACCGGGCAGGCCGGGCAGATGCATCCCTTGTCTTCGGAGATGCACATGAAGCTCTTTCCCGTGTTGCAGAAAACCAGCTCGTGTGCGTTTCTTGCGCAATTGTTGTAGGTCGGGCATTTCGGGCAGGTACACATATCCCTTTTCATCTGCATGGCTTTCATCAGCTCTTCCGGCGACATCTTTGCCATCATCTGGGTTATCTGTTCAAACTTGTCCATGGTTTTTTCACCAACTTGGTGTGCGGAGAACTAATATATAAAGTACAAGATAGTTCCAAAAATTCAGCAATCTGCCTTAGAATTTTCGGTCATTCTCTGAAGATCGCTTCTGTTTGAACCGGACAAAAACCATATAAACCCGAATCTCCGAATGCAAGGTGCGAGAGTACCTGATGAAAGAATATGATTACATCGCACTCGGGTCCGGATCGGCATGGGGGATAATAACTGCAATCCAGCAGGCACATCCGAATGTCCGGGTTGCTGTCATCGATAAAGATGACCCCGGGGGCATCTGCCTGAACCGGGGGTGCATCCCGTCAAAACTCCTCCTGTATCCGGCTGAACTGGTAAGACTGATCCAACGGAGCAGGGATTTCGGCATAGAGAGCACGATTTCAACAATAGATTTCCCCTCCATAATGCGACGGATGAGAGATATCATCACCAGCGACCGTGATGCGATCCGGGAAGAACTGAAAAACACACCGCACCTTGACTATTATCCGACGACTGCAGAATTTACCGCGCCCTATACCTTAAAAGTCGGGGACCAGACCATTAAATCAAGAAGAATATTTTTATGCACAGGGTCAAAACCTTCACTTCCTCCGGTTAAAAACCTCGATAAAGTTCCCTACTTCACCAGCGACACGATCCTGTCCCTGGACCATTTACCGGAAAGTGTTGTGATCATCGGTGGAGGATATATCGCCTCAGAGTACGGTCATTTTCTCGCTTCAATGGGATCCCGGGTCACTATTATTGGCCGGAACCCCCGGTTTATCCCGGAAGAGGAGCCGGAGATATCGGCGCTTGCAAAGCGGGATCTGGGAAATCACCTCACGATTCTCACCAATCATGAAGTGAAACAGGTGGATAAACGCCCGGAACATAAAATCCTTGTAACCGCTCTTGACCGGGCAACCAAAGAGGAAGTACCTTTCGTTGTCGATATGGTTCTCCTCGCATCAGGGCGTGCCCCCAATACCGATATCCTGCACCCGGAACAGGCCGGGATAAAAACGGATAAAAACGGGTGGATTATCGTCAATGAATATCTTGAGACAAGCCAGCCCGGCATCTGGGCACTCGGTGATGCAAACGGGAAATTTATGTTCAAGCATGTGGCCAACTACGAAGCCCGGGTCGTGTACTATAATGCAGTCCTGAAACAAAAAGTGCCGGCCGATTACCGGGTTATACCTCATGCCGTTTTTTCCGATCCGGAAATTGCCAGTGTTGGTCTCCGGGAGGAAGAAGCCCGGCAACAATTCGGCGCTGACAAGATCCTGATCGGGTACGCCCGTTTTGAAGATACTGCAAAGGGCGTTGCAATGGGACTGAAGGATTATTTTGTCAAAGTGATCGTACATGAAGAGACCATGAATATAGTCGGAGTCCATATCATCGGCCCTGGTGCATCGGTGCTCCTCCAGGAATTCGTTACTCTCCTTTCGATACAGAAACCTTCGGTTGATTCAATCCTGACCGCACTCCACATCCATCCTGCACTTACCGAGGTGGTCCAGCGTGCATGTGGCAATCTGATGAAGCCGGAGGATTATCATCAGCTCATCGGTGAACATCTGAAATTGACCGTATAGGAATTAGCGCTCTTCTCACCTTCATGATCGGATTTGCTATGAAACTGGGAAAAAAAGAGGATATTTTCAGTCCGGGTGCTGGTTTTTGCAACAAATAGTAAGCCGAGAGTTTGCGACACAAGCACGGGTATTGAAGATGTATTCATATTCCTGTCTCCTTGAAATCATATAAAATCCGAATGAGCAAATGTCGACCTTTAGGGTAAAAAATAATGGAATTTTTACGGGAAAGATTCAGGATACATCCGTCCCGGTCCTGGCATCAGATAAAAAATACCGGCTCCTTGCGCTCTTTAAACATTTTACTCAGATTTACTGCAATATCTTTGACTATACCAGGAATTATCGTCCTGGCTTTTTCGGGACAACCCTTAATGCAGGCGCAACATACGAGGCATTTCCTCTTATCGCATACAATAGTATTTTCCAGGTCGATGGCACCAACCGGACACCTCTCTTCACAAACTCCACAGTGCGAACACTTTTCACTGACTGTGATAAAATCAACTTCGAAGAGGCCCGGGTCTCTGTAGGGATAGTTGCCAGGTACTGTGATTTCAGAAATCCGGTCGGCTGATGAAACAGTGCGTAATTTTTCCTTTATTTTATGCCCGAATAATTCTGCGTGATTCAGGTCACTCGCGTCGGGACGGGCAACGGCAATGGGCGTCTCGGAATCGGAAAAAGAATGTTCTCCGATATATGCAGCACTGGCGATCGGTCTACATCCCTGTTTTGTCACGATATCTTTAAGCTCGAGGAGGGCATCGTCGTATGCACGATTGCCATAAACGACGACACATACGACAGGAGTATTATGAGCCTTCAACGACTGAAGCCATTCAACGGAGAGAGCCGGCATTCTTCCGCAATAGACCGGCACGGCAACAACAAGCAATTCATTTTCCGATGTCTGTAATTGTTGTTTTCTTGCCTCCGGTTTAGTAATGTCTATTATTTCCACCGCGTTTTGATTAATTCCTCGTGCAATTCCTTCAATAACCTTTTTCGTTGTTCCTGTAGGTGAAAAATAAACGAGTTTCAGTGATTGAATTTTCATGAGATGTCCTCCCTTTGATCTGCGGATGCGATCGTCTTCAGCAGCCAGGCCATGTTCTTTCCGACTTCTTTTGCCCTTGCTATACCTTCTTCATCCTTCAGGACATCCCCGACCTCCTTCCCAACCCCGATCACCGGGATTCCCGGAACGGTCATGTTGCTGTAGAGCAGGAAATGAAGGATGGTATCGATGGTATGGTTCCCGCCGGATCTCCGCACCGCTGCTGCAGCAGTCGCCACCTTGCGCCGGTAGAGTCCGCCATTTGCCCTGGACACCACGCCGGCCCGGTCTATCAGGGCTTTCATCTCGGCAGTGACGTCAAGGAAATAGGTCGGTGAACCGAAGATGATCCCGTCAGCCTCGATCATTTTTTCAATGCATTCATTCACGATATCGTCGTCAATTATGCACCGCCGGTCCCTGTTCTCGTAACATTGCCCGCAATCCGAACATCCGCGGATCTGCTGCCCGCCAACCTGGACAAGTTCTGTGGCCATGCCTTCATTCTCAAGTTCATCGAAGATATGCCGGATCAGGATGGACGTGTTCCCACCTTTCCGTGGACTCCCGTTAAATGCGACGACTTTTTGTTTTTTCATCTTTATCACCTTTATGCAGTGCTGATACCAAAGAAGAGCAGAAAAAAGAATTCAGGATATTTTCACTACCTTAAGGCCGGCAGATTTCAATCACCGGATCACAGGATCTTCTTCCCTGGGTCTGGGCCCGGTTTAACGACGTACACATCAGTGATCTTCACCATCACTGCAGACTTGGGCACAAACTTGGGCCAGCTCTCCTTCATCCAGGCAACGTTCTGCCCGAAGATCTCGTCATTCGTGTGGATAGTAACTGTACCCTTGATCTGGAAACCGCCTTTGTCCCCCCACCACGACAAGGCGATCGTCGGGTTCTCCTTCATGTTCTGCAGAGTCTTGTTGAAGAACTGATCCGAGATGAGCATCGTCCCGCCATCCAGTACCTTGAAAGCCGCGATCGGGACAACATTGGGAATGCCTTTTTTTGTCGATGTTGCAATGAAAGCGATCTTCGTTCCTTGCAGCGATTCTTTGATTTCCTGTGTCAGTATAACCATGGAATCATCCTCAGATCATTATGTTTTAACCAATAAGTAATAAAACTTACCAAAGAGTCTTTTATTTTACCCTATAGTCTGTTTTATTACTTTTTGATTCGTATTATACTGAATAAGATGCCCAAAGTGATACCGGAATATAAAGAAGAAGCCCGGAAGAAGATCATTGCTGCCGGCTGGGATGTTATGAGCAGAAAGGGGTACTGCGCAACAACAATGGATGACATTGCAGCTCAGGTTGGCGTGACCAAGAGCGCGCTGTATCTCTATTTCAGGAATAAAGACGATCTCGTTGTTGAAATCGTGAAAACGATCCCGGCGTCGATCCGGCAGCAGGCAGTTAAAAGTTTCCCGAACGCCCCTCCCCTGCAGGGCTGGACATCCATGCTCGACATGCAGCTTGAAAATGATGCCGACCAGGATTCGCTCTTCCTCGAAATGGTGGCCATGATGGGAAGGAATCCTGCGGTGGGAAAAAACCTGTCGGAGAGCATTTTGATCGAGAACGAGATAGTTGCCCACGGTATTGCCGCCCAGCAGCGGCAGGGACTCATCCGCGGGGACGCCGATCCTCATACGCTCGGGCTCGCCATCGTAGCTCTCTTCTTTGGTTTCCGGTGTCTGTCGCTTGCGGGTTTTGAACACGGGGAGATCCGGGAGAGATGGCAGGAAATGGGGAAGATCCTGCTAAAACCTGCTAAAACCCCTGCGGATTGTAAGGGGTGCCCGTGGACCCAGGAAATGGGACAGCGGCTGGCTGAAAGAGACGTCGGGGAATCGGTCGAGATCCCGGTTTGTCCGGAAACATGCCCGGAAACTGAATGCACGATCCGGCGGTACAAAAAAAAGTAACCGGACCTGAAAAAGCAACACCCGTTTTTAAAAGCCCTGTCTCGTGTACGAGCTGTAATCCGGTTCAGAACGGGGGAATTTTTACCCTGTTCCCGCAAACAGAGATACGGGTTTATTTTCCGGATACCCAATGATCGATGAGTGCACGGGTTATACTGAGCTTCGGGGGAAGATCCGGGAGATGGTCGCGGTCAAACCAGGCAGCGCTCTCAACCTCAATGAGATCCGGGGCAATTTCTCCCCCATCATACTCAGGCAATGAATCCGAGCATCAGTGAATTGGGGAATGGCCATGGTTCACTTGCGCAATACCGGATATTTTTGATCGCAATCCCCGTTTCTTCCCGGACTTCGCGGTATGCGGCATGTTCGATGGTTTCGCCGGGTTCAACAAACCCGGCAACGAGGCTGTACTTGCCGGGCGGCGCCTTTTTTCCGCGGATCATGAGGGCAGAATTGTCGTTTTTTACCAGCACGATGACCGCAGGGGAGAGCCGGGGATACGTGACCCGGTGACAGGACGGGCAGACTTTGGCCCTTTCGGTACGGGCAGGTTCTGTTGCTGCACCGCACCTCCCACAGAACCGGGTAGTCCTGTCATAATCAGTTACCTGGACTGCAAGCCCGGCAATGGCAAGTTCCTCGTCCGGGATGAGACCGGCAAGTTCTCGTACACCGGAATATGTCAGCCCTCCGGGCAGAGGCAGTTCACCTGAAATCTCGAAGGCGTAACAAGGAACCGATCCCCGGTGACCGAGATAATGGGCGTGTTTTTTCAGATCTACCGGTAGATCCGGGGATATCTTTTCAAAGAGGGTCGGAATGCTGCTTTTCCTGACATAAACTCCGCCATCCCTGACAAGTACCAGGCACGCATCTTCCGGGTACTGGTCCGGTTCGGGATACTCTTTATGCAGTGAATCGGCTGCAAATCTTGAGGTATGATTCATGACAATTCCCAATTCGTGTTATTCATTGGCAATGTTCCTATTATTCCGCCTTTCTCTTCCCTGCGTGTAATTTTTTCACGAGATCCATCACGCCATAAACTGATGGGTCATGCAATAACTCTTCCCCAATTCGTTTTTCATGACGGGTCCGGCGCTGGTGGGTACGTTGTGGTGATAGTGTAAATGCTCTCTTTTCAAGCCGGTCAACGCGCCGAGTTCTTTAAAGCTCATGCTTCCCGCAGACAATGCTTTTTAGCATCTCGCAACCGCTGTTTTTGGGAAGGGAAAGCGCTCTTGCTATCATTCACTTACACTTGGACGCTCGGTCATGTTCACTCATCCCCGATGATGCTACGGCTCGCTTCATATCACTTCGCTGCTCTAGGTGTTTCCTGTTGGGATGATGACGCCCCGGGCTTGTCGCGATGCTCCGGCGCCAGCGGCTGCTCTGGCTCGTTCTTCCCAAACATAATTTTCCGTGAATTATCAGCATGAAATTCGACCCGTCGGCGCGGCCCTGCGTGCCCTTGGATATCATGACTATGGCGTTCCCGATGAAGAAATTCAAAAAGGTGATAGAGTACATGGAAGGATCTCCTCGTCACGAAGACGCGGGTGACAGTAAAGAAGAAGATTGAGCGGAGTGCGGCGGTTAATAAAAAAGAGTGAAAATACAGAACCGGGAAAGGCAAATCCACAGAAGGACAACGTAATAATTATGGCAGGAGAAAATTTCAGAAAAATTGCAAATAGATTGTGTTCAGTGACCCGCTCGCACGACTCATCAGGAACTCGAACTCGCACATGGTTCACATAGCCTGGCGGAATGGGGCGGTGTTAACGAAACGTTCTTACCAGAGATATTTATGCCCGTAAAAGAGAACCCCCTCCGTTACTAATGAAGGACCATCACAGGCACCCGGAGACCGATCTCAGGACCATCGTCTGGCAGGCGATGGAGAAGTATGGCTTCGAACCCCGTTTCCCCCCGCGGGTGATCGACGATGTCAACGCAATGCAGGAACGCACCTTTTCCGGGATGCCCGAGGGTGTCCGCGATTGCCGATCGCTCCTCTGGTCGTCGATCGATAACAGCGATTCGCAGGATCTTGACCAGCTGGAGTACTGTGAACGAACTCCCGAGGGGTCGATCCAGGTGCAGGTAGCCATAGCCGACGTGGACTCGTACGTCCGCAACCATTCGGCGACTGACGAATATGCCGCCCACAACGGGACAACCGTGTATACGGGTGTCGAAACCTTTCCCATGCTGCCCGAGCGGCTCTCCCACGGGCTGACCTCGCTCCTGCCTGCAGAGGACCGGATAGCAGTCATCATCGAGTTCCTGGTCGGGCGCGATGGCAGTTACATGGCAGGGGACGTGTGCCGGGCCGTTGTCCGCAACAAGGCCAAACTCGTGTACGAGGAAGTAGGTGCATGGCTCGAAGGCACAGGACCCCGGCCGAAGCGGGTGGAGGAAGTCGAAGGACTCGAAGCGCAGCTCCGCCTTCAGAACGAAGCAACGAACCTCCTGCGCACGTTTCGCAGGCAGCAGGGTGCCCTCGAGTTCGATACGATCGAGCCGGAGGTGGTCATGGAAGGCGACGAGGTCCGGGGGCTGGTAGCCCTGACACCGAACCCTGCCCGGGCCCTGATCGAGGAGTTCATGGTGGCCGCAAACGGCACGATGGTTGCCCGGCTTGGGACTGCAGGAGTGCCGATGATCCAGCGTGTCGTCAGAACACCGAAGAACTGGGCCGGTATCATGCTAGCCGCCGCGAACCACGGGGTAACCCTGCCGGAGAAGCCGGATGCAAAAGCGCTTGCGAAATTTCTCCTCCGGGAGAAAGCCGCGGATCCCCTGCATTTCCCCGACCTCTCGCTCGCGATCATTAAACTGCTGGGCTCTGCCGAGTACGTTGTCCTCGAACCGGGTGCCACCCCTACCGGGCACTTCGCTCTTGCGGTGACCGATTACACCCACGCGACCGCGCCCAACCGGCGTTATGTGGATATCATCAACCAGCGGCAGGTAAAAGCGATCCTGTCGGGAAAACCCGGCCCTTATTCACTCATGGATCTCACCGACCGGGCCGCATGGCTGACCGACCGGGAGAAAGCATCGAAGAAGGTCAAGCGGTTCGTGCGAAAAGCGGTAGCTGCCCTGATCCTCGAAGACTGCATCGGCAGGACCTTTGATGCGCTGGTGACGGGTGCCGCCGACAAGGGGACGTATGTCAGGCTGCTCACACCGCCCGCCGAAGGTCGGGTGATGAAGGGCGGGCAGGGACTGCAGGTGGGACAGAAGGTCCGCGTCCGCCTCCTTATGACCGATCCCGCCCGGGGGTTCATCGATTTCGAGTGTATCGAGCCGGGAGAGGGTGGCCTGATTCTGCACGGGATTGCTCCGGCCCGCTGGGATGTCAATCATAGAGAGAAATAAACGGAGATCGGATCCTGGTTAAGGCAGCCTTGCGATATTGAACCGGATAAGCGGCATAAAAGTTCACGAACCTGGAACATTCATTTTTTCTGAAAGCTCGAATCCGCTCAGGCTGCCGTACAGGAGAAGGCACAGTGGCCCCCTTGATCACGCTCTTCTTCCTCATCACCTACACCATGGTCAACCTCGTGATCCTGATGGAGCAGGGCCTGGGACTGGACACGTTTCGCCCGTCATTGCGCATATCCCACCTGGTACCCCTCGCCGGGACCATCTGTGCATTTTTCGCCATGCTGGTAATCAACAGTGTGTTTACCATCCTTGCCATCATCCTGATTGCCTCCATCTACTACCTGCTCACCTTCCGCCGCCTGCCGGTGTGGTCCCCGTACGGGGATGTGCGGAGCAGCCTGTTCACCGCGATTTCCGAATGGGCTGCGCGGAAATCCATGAAACTTCCCCAGTCCCGGGAAAGGGCTTGGCATCCTAATCTTCTGGTCCCCATTGACAATCCCCCGGAACTCCGGGGCACTGCTGATTTTATCCGGGATATCGTCCGGCCACGGGGATCGATTACCATTCTCGGGCTTACGGAAAAGGATGAAACCGGCATGTTCACCGGACAGATCGCCAGTATTGGCAGAGATCTTGAAGAAGACGGGATCTATTCCCGGTGGACGATCATCGAGACAAAACATTTCGATGAAGGGACGGTCGCAAGCGTCCAGGCCCTGAGAAGCGCTTTTTTCAGCCCGAATATTATCTACCTGATTCTCCCCCCGACACCGGACCAGGACAATTATTTCAGGACAGTGATGGAAAAATCGACAGAGAACCGGATAGGCATTTTACGTACGTCCCCCACCTTCAGGCCGGCCTCGGGAGGCAGAAGGTTATCCACCTCTGGCTGGATCTTTCCTGCTCGTCATGGAAGCCAGGAACGCCGCTGACAAACTGCGATCTCTCGCTTCTTATCGCCTATAAACTCCGCACGAACTGGAAGGGCTCCTTAACCATCATCGTTCCGGTGGAGGACAAGGAACAGATCGCCCCACTGCGGAAAGATCTTGCCCTGCTGATCGAAGAAGCACGCATCCCGGTTGATGATATTATCGTCATCGAGGGTGATCGCGACGTGGTACTGAAACAACTTCCTCCGGCCGACCTGGAGATTTTCAGCCTGAATGATACGCAGGATCTTGAAGATGTACGGCGGCTGATGCTGCTTACACGGTCCTCCTGCCTGCTCTGCCGTGATTCCGGGGATGAGAACGCACTGGTTTAGCGGAATAATACCGGTGCGTTCCGCCTTAATACGGCCCCTGACCAGGAACCTGACCTCCCGCATCGCCGGGGTCTCGCGATACCCGTTCCCGAGGTATGCCGGCAGGTCCTTTGCGTACACCGGCCCCCAGACTGCGTTCCACCCGGTCTTTTCCCGCAGGACGCCCGTTCAATACCGGTTGCCGCCAGCTGGGGAAGCACGAGGGTCCAATGGTCAAAGAGGTCTTCGATCCCGCTCGTTTTTTAAATTAAAATTGATCGAATTTCTGCCTGAGTACCC
Source organism: uncultured Methanoregulaceae archaeon (assembly GCA_963815065.1). Lineage (GTDB taxonomy): Archaea > Halobacteriota > Methanomicrobia > Methanomicrobiales > Methanospirillaceae > Methanoregula. Next base: position 173,492 of record CAWFFE010000002.1, read on the forward strand.
CCGACCAGATTCGAACTGGTGTCGCCGGATCCAAAGTCCTGCATGATTGACCGCTACACTACGGGGGTTTTTGATACTGCAATAATGAAATTTGAATGCCGTCTCTTTTTTAAAGAGAGTATTATTTGTATGCTTTTTAGGACTATAAGGATACCTTTGTCCTCAACTATTTAAATCAGTTTCAGTGAAAGTGACAGAGGGTGGAATTGCCTGATAATAAGGATTATACTACCTTCAGATGCGTGAATCCCGAATTAACCTGATGAAATTTTGCTGCAGGATTATGATCCAATCATTATGTCTTTTCGTTTTTCTCCACTGCTGATTTTCTTTTCGGGTTCTTTATGATCAGGTATTCTGGCCTCTCCGGGTTTCGGATTTAACTCTTCATATTTCTGAATCTGTTTCGGCAGACGAACCAGAATTTCCTTGCTTACCCTCAGGTGTTCTTTCATAACATCAGATAATTCAGCTGAGTATTCTGTTCTGTTCAGTAATGAGAATCTCAAAATCGTGGGAGGGGCCAGATAGAATTTCGGTCGGTTGTATATCCCCCTGCTGTTTTTTTATGAATTCGCTGCGTCGTTTCCAGATTTTACTGATACTGTCAATACCTTTCTTTTTATTGGGGAAAACCTGCCGATACCGCTCGTAAAATTCATGACTATCATTACATTGGATAACCAGGTCAATTTCCAGATCATCGATCTTTTCATATTTACGTTTCTGGACTTTTGACATATTTGTTCCTACATTATGTCTGCAAACGCAAAGTTAAAGTATTGCGGTCATACAACCGGTAATCTTGTCATGAGCTGGCTAAGGGGACAGCCAGCGCGGTCCTTAATACAATCAGTTGTCAAATGGTTTCGCATTTTTACTTCGGAGATTGGGAATATCTGGATTTATCTGGATTTTACAGGATCTTCTCTCCGACAAATGGTAATCCCAAATCATTTGATGATGTTGTTTTTATCTCGGAGATTGGGAATATTTGGATTTATCTGGATTTTACAGGATCTTCTCTCCGACAAATTGGTAATCCCAAATCATTTGATGATGTTGTTTTTATCTCGGAGATTGGGAATATTTGGATTTATCTGGATTTTACAGGATCTTCTCTCCGACAAATGGTAATCCCAAATCATTTGATGATGTTATTTTTATCTCGGAGATTGGGAATATTTGGATTTATCTGGATTTTACAGGATCTTCTCTCCGACAAATGGTAATCCCAAATCATTTGATGATGCTATTTTTATCTCGGAGATTGGGAATATTTGGATTTATCTGGATTTTACAGGATCTTCTCTCCGATAAATGGTAATCCCAAATCATTTGATGATGTTATTTTTATCTCGGAGATTGGGAATATTTGGATTTATCTGGATTTTACAGGATCTTCTCTCCGATAAATTGGTAATCCCAAATCATTTGATGATGCTATTTTTATCTCGGAGATTGGGAATATTTGGATTTATCTGGATTTTACAGGATCTTCTCACCGATAAATTGGTAATCCCAAATCATTTGATGATGTTGTTTTTATCTCGGAGATTGGGAATATTTGGATTTATCTGGATTTTACAGGATCTTCTCTCCGATAAATTGGTAATCCCAAATCATTTGATGATGTTGTTTTTACCTCGGAGATTGGGAATATTTGGAATTATCTGGATTTTACAGGATCTTCTCTCCGATAAATTGGTAATCCCAAATCATTTGATGATGCTATTTTTATCTCGGAGATTGGGAATATTTGGAATTATCTGGATTTTTTCTTTCACTATTTACTGTCGAATGCCCAAAAAACCAATATTACATTTCATTATTTTCTGAATTCTTCACCACAGTATCTGCCAAGGTTTCTCCGCACTGGCTGATTATGCTTTCCTTTTCCCTGAAAAAAATCGCCGGTATTTCCTGGAAGCGGCCCTCATCGGTTTTCTGACCAGGTATACCACTGAAATGCCAGTTCAGGATTCGATGGCAATTGTGCGACGAAATTGTTCTCAATTCCACTCGTAGGCGACTATTCAATGACTCAGTCATAGAGAACGATCCTGGCGAATCTACCAATTACCACTGAAAATCTGATCGTATTCCAGCGAACCATAAAATTGTATGAACCGAACGAAATCGGTGAGAAAAAAATACGAGTTTGTGTATAGCATCATATGGTTTATATTTGAATAAATCCAGCATGTTTCATCAATTTTTCTCGTTTATGCCTGAGGTCAATTTAATACGCAAAAAGGCTAAAAACGAAGTTTTAGCGTTATTTTTGTTAAGTATAGAAAATTTTTTTTACATTTTGGACCAATAAAAAAAATTATGCCATTTTATAATTTTAGAATTAACAGTTAAAAATCGTTATTTCTTATCATTGTCAGAAAGAGGGAAATATTGCTGGTACACCTGCCGGCGTTCATCGATATCCGTATGGAGGTAAATTTCGGTTGTCTTTATGGAGGTATGCCCGAGGTTTTCCTGTACAACCCGGAGATTTTTTGACCGTTTGTAGAGTTCACTTGCATAACTATGCCGGATTTTATGCGGGGTTATTCCCGAGGGAGCATAATTTTTGAAGATATGCTGAATGGCACGTGATGAGATATTTTTTCCCTGTTGACCAACGAAGACCGGACCGACAATCCGGTTGCCAATGAATCTGAGGATATCTGCAAGGGTTTCTTCATCGACGAAAACCGTCCGAATCTTATCACCTTTCCCCCGAATTCTTATCGTATGCTCATCAAAGTCGATGTCTTCGATATTCATATTACAGAGCTCTGAAACCCTGACACCCGTCGCATAGATGGTCCTTACAATAAGTTTGTCACGAAGATCTTCAATTGAGTCCAGCAGACGCAGCACCTGGTTATGCTTGAGGTATTTCACTTCCTGTTGTTTTATACGCGGCCTGTCAACACCCGTCAAAGGATTTGATGAGACAGCCCCCTGGGTAAACAGAAACCGATAGAACGAGCTGAGAGTTGAAATAATGCGATGGAAGGTCTTGGGTTTATACGTCTGTGTCGTTGAAACAAACGAGAGAAAATCGGTAATAATAACCGGCGTTACCTCCACATCGGTATCGAGCCGGGCATTTTCAAAATCCTTCCAGTAGATGACAAGTTTAGTTACATCAGTATGACGGCGTAACCAGACATAGTAACCAAAGTGTTTGAGCACCTGTTCATAGCTGTTCAATGTGCGGGGGGAGTAGTTTCGCATCCGGAGGTAATTTCGGAAGCTTTTGAGCCACTCCGAAAAATACCCGCTTTCCATGCTCTATTCTATCTTATCTCAAATAAATAAAGGTTTGCGCAGAATACCTATTCTGCGACAAACCCGTTTGGGAATTCAACCCCATTACGGGCTTGCCTCTATTCCTGTAGTATCAGCAGACAGGGAAGTCCTGGAATCCAGAGAATGCAACGGGGAGTATCTTCCTCTCACCGGAATCCGACCAAATCTGATTTTAGATTGATTATCCGGAGAAATAATAAATCCTATCTCTTCAGGAAACTGGCTTTCCTTTCAATTCGAAGGTAAACTATCTCACACTATCGAGATCTGCCCACAGAACGAAGATATGAGGGTTGTTTATAAGGAGATAGTGTTTGAAGCTCATCGTGCAGAGATGAGAACAGAGAATGTTCAGAAATTATGAGGGAATCGGGGAAATTTTTACAATAGGGCATTTTTCTTCATTGTCTTTGAAAAGAATTTCCTCTGCCGGGAAATTTATGAATAACTGTTTCTTCGGCTCATTGATTTTTCAGAAGGTATCCAGCCGAAAGTACCTGGTTGCTGCACGAACGTCCTGAGGAGCATCATACTCCCGGAATAGTGCGTGACTGAAAGCGACGTGACGGAAGGAAACCGGGTCATCTGACAGATGATTATTGAGCCAGATCTGACCTCATCGGCGTAATATCATGGATGGAAACCAGGTCCACTGACTTGGGCGATATTCATGAGAGAGGATGACGGATGATTTCTCCAAAAATTCTAGCCGGACCAGATTTTCTGTAATTAGAATGATTGTAACAACTATGGGCTAAAACCCATACCGTTCGAGAGTTAATCCGAATATTCGATACTGTTCCAGCTATATTTCAATAGGAATTCGTCAGGTGATGCACTTATCGCCCGAATCTCGAATTTTGGTTGAAGATGTGCTAAATCACCTCGACGATTTTCATCAGGGGAAAGTTTCCAAACGGATGATTATTTCTAAGGAATCTGGCAGATTAACTGATCAAAGATTATGGCGTGAAAATTAACCGGGTTCCCAGCCGGTTTTGTCGTAATCCGTCCAATCCTAGTAAAAAATCAATACTTTTTATAGTGATAGGTTTATATCATGAATCAGAAGAGCAGGGTTTTCTTTCGGATCTTTACGATAAGGCTGTAAGTGATGCATTCCCGGCCACTTATCCTGAGAAGTTCGACTGTTTGTGGCAGAACATTTTTTTTCGGTTGTATGCTGATAACGTCGTTACTGCTTAAAGAGAAGGCCAGAGATTTTTCGGCGGCCTTTCGTATCATGAGAATATGATACTTCAGAAAAATAATCTGATTTAACTAATCTTAGTTATGCATCTTGAAAAAATCCTAAAACAGGTTATTTTGCGGATCTGACAAATAATTCAAGGATTTACCATAGTCAATAATTTTTATGGGCTTTCAAATAAACCATATGATGCTATACACAAAAGACCCTCTTTTGGGAGATTTTGTCGGAATATTCAACATAAATTTTAATCACCGGCCCCTATGTCGGAATTTCAAGCACCCGAGCACTATAATCAATCCAAGCGAGAACGCTGAATCTTTGAACAGGAAACCGCGATGAATGTATTCATGAGCAATAATCAGGGGACACGGGATTTGGCAACCAGTCAGTATAGTGAATCTCGTGGGGTGGTCACGTAATCGTGAAAGATACTTTTCACCAAAGACTGGATACGGACAGCTGACCGGATTGAGGGGCAGAATTCATTTATCCCGGACAAATCCGATTTCCGTTAATGCAAAAAAAACTATTCCATTTAATAAAAAAGTCTGTACGGTTCATTAAAATTCGATCAGAAATACCAGAAGGGAATAGAGGTTTTCAAAAGAGCAAGACAGGTGCAATAAGGAATATTGGATTCAGAATCTTTTCGGATCCTTTAATCTTAATCCACGAATGCCAAAAGAACTTATAAAATCGTTTTCTTAAAGCCTCCCTGATAGTTCTTATGATACCCCTTTGGGAAGATTCTCAAAAATAATCCCTCTTATGATTCAGATCCTTAAACTAAAAAACCAAAAAAATCTTAAATCGGGTTGAGACTATGGCAGAAAATTGTCCTTCGGTTATGGAAGCTCCGAGGTTCATTGCTCCCCCCCTCGAATCTCATCAGGATATCCATTTGCCTAAGGCCTCGTAAAAATTCATAAGAAAAAAGACTCTGTTGAGATCATTGGAATGGCAATTGTTATTTTTACGCTATCACTATGGAAACACCAAAACACGATCTTTGAATTCGAAGGAAGTCAGCAGAAGAGTTACGGACAGGCTTCGGGCTCCCCCGTCCATAAGATTGAGTGATCAGACCGGAAAACAAGTGACAGGCTCTCAGGAAATGGGAGCATGAAGGTCGAGGGGATTTTACATTCCACAGATAATTTTTATGAAATCCCGGGGTTTTTCGTCGTGAAATATTCCAATAAAATAAAGAAAATTTCATAGGGTTTTATGAGCAATAAACCATATAATGCTATATACTAACTGGCAGGAAACTACCTGTTCCAATCAATTTGGTAGTTTCTGGTTTAAGCGGGAAAGACACAGGTGATAGATACATGGATGAATCACGAATCCAGCAGGAAATTAACAAGTATAAAAAATTCAAAAAAGTAGACGGAGCTACCTATCGGAAAGTAAACCAGTTCCTGCGCAAGCGAACATACATCACTGCACGAGAGTGGGCACTCGCACGGTTATGCACAGATTTCAGGACATCCGGGGGTGCTGAGATGACCTTTATCGGGAATCATCTTCCCGAACTGGTCCCTTTCATGGAAGATACCTATTCACCTCAGGCAGTTAACCAGGCACGGAATTCATTTAAAAAGAAAGTGCGGAAATCAAGTGCCACATTTTTTTATGGCGCAATGTGCGGGTTTTTCACAACGGATGAACTTGACGATCTGCTCTTTGAAGCGAGTGAGGTCGCACGGTTCCTCCTGGAAGTTGAAGGAACAACTCTCGATATCGATGAAGAGATCGACATTGAGGACCGGATTACCAAAGTGATGAGAAGTGTTGGCGAAGCCGCAAAGACCATTCTCCGGTCGCGAGCTGAAGAGGGAGAGGCACCGGTTGATCCGACACTTCAAAAACCAGTCAGCGCGGTTGTTGTTCCCGATCATTTCGCATCACCAGCGGCGGAGAACAATCCGGAGAAAAAAACAAAAGATCTTCAGCCTGAATCGGGTGCGGATTCATCACCGGTCAGGATCCCAGAAGATGTCCTCCCGGTTGTTGATAAAAAATTTGCCACAGAAGGAACGGTTCCAAACCATGAAAATTCTTAATCCTGCCTTAATCCGGGCATGACCCTCTTTAAACCGAGATCTTTAATACTACCGGCAATGACGGAAATTGTGGAATATATCTCCCGGATAAAATTCAACAGGAGTATCGTATGAAAATAATCCAGGTTGTTGGAAGATCAAAATCGGGTAAGACGACATTTATCACAAAACTTATTCCCGAGCTTAAAAAAAAGGGAACGGTGGCGGTGATCAAACATCTGGGGGAACATACCTTTAACCTCGAGGAGGGAAGGGATACTACCCTTTTTTTTAATACCGGTGCCGACATTTCTGTTGGTATAGACTCACATAAAACCGTGGCATCTTTTCGTACACACAAGCTCGAAGACATCCTGGCAACACTTTTTCATCAGGAAATTGCTTTTGTCATTATTGAAGGCTTTAAACAGCGGACATTTCCCAAAATAGTCATCGGGAACCTGACAGCCGGGAACTGCATTCTTTCCAATCCCACGGTAAACGAGGTAATTTCATCGCTCGAACTCTTCGAAAGTTTTTCCCCTGAAAATCGGAGCTGAACTCATGCGGTCTACAAAATTTCAAAAACGCCTGTTTGGTACTAACGGAGTGCGGGGTGTCGCAGGTAAAGATCTGACACCGGATCTTGCGCTCACCATAGGAGAGGCACTTGGCACAATGCGAAAAGGATGCATTGCTATAGGGAGAGATACAAGAACCTCCGGTGATACACTCGTAAACGCGGTTAAATCCGGCCTGCTTTCGATGGGATGCGATGTCGTCGACTGCGGGATTCTCCCGACACCTGCTCTTCAGTATCTCGTAAAGGAGGATTTCGATGGGGGAGCCATGATAACCGCATCGCATAACCCCCCCGAATATAATGGTATAAAGATCATAGAAGCTGATGGGACAGAGATGGGCGATGAGGAGACACTCAAACTGGAACATCTGATATTCGAGCGGGAATTTGTTCCGCGGTCCTGGGAAGAGGTCGGCCATGAAACATACGCCCCTCACCTTATCCAGAAGTATATCCATGCTGTCGTTCATCACTTTCCTGGCAAGCCGGGTTCGGGAATGACAGTGGTGGCTGACCCCGGATCTGGCCCGTCGTGTCTTACGACACCACAGATCCTCACCGGAATGGGATGCAGGGTTCTCACCGTCAATGGCGTTATGGACGGAACCTTTCCCGGGAGGTTGCCGGAACCTTCCCCTGATGGGCTTAGGACTCTTGCAGATCTTGTCGTCAGCTGTGGTGCGGCATTCGGTGTTGCACACGATGGCGATGCGGATCGCTCGGTATTCATTGATGAAAAAGGGCGATTTGTTGAAGAGAACCAGGAGTTTGCGCTGATGGCCCGTCATATATGCCACCAGAAAAAGGGTGCCCTGGTTACACCGGTAAGCACGTCACAGATGGTGGAGATCGTGGTAAAAAATGAAGGATGCACAATATATTATACCCCGGTCGGAAGCATTTACGTGGCCCGGACGATGCGGTCACTCATCGATGAGGGAAAACAGGTTGTTTTTGGCGGGGAGGGGAACGGTGGACTGATTTTTCCTGACCACCAGTTCTGCAGGGACGGGGGAATGACTGCGGCAATGATGGTCTTCATTCTTGCATCGACAGGTAAAAAACTCTCATCATTGATAAATACCCTGCCACAACGCACCATGATAAAGGATAAAATCAGTACGCGTCATGGAGTCAGAAGTGCTTGAATATATCAAAAAAAGATACCAGCATGAAACAATTGACCTGACAGATGGCATAAAAATCATCAGGAAAAATTCCTGGGCACTTGTCCGGGCCTCCGGTACGGAACCTATTATTCGTATAATTATTGATTCGGAAAGCGGGGATTATGGTCACGATTTCCATACGGAGCTGTTGAATAACATCTCTGCGGCGGATAAAGAATAAACAAATAAACCGATTCAATCATATTTTACGGGAATTTGAATTTTTATAGTCAGCCGAAGAAAATTATATAAAATAATTGATAATTCAGCCTCTTATTAGAAATACATTCAAATTCTGGTGCATATCTTAAAAAAATTCAATAATTTCGCTCTATTATGATGAAAAAAATTAAATTTGAGCCTGAATTGAATCCAAAAATATAATAACTATTTAAGTTAAATTGAGCTTACAACCCATAAGTTCTTCATTGTGATCTAAACATGGCAAGCATTCAGGATATCGTCAGAAAAATTCAACAGGTTCTCCCTTCAGAAGACTGGAAAACCATCGAGGGTGAACTCTCCAAAATTATCCAATCGCAGGGAAGACGGGCACAAAAAGTTCTGATAATGGAAATTAACACTCTTATATCAGACACTGCATTTAAAAATAATAAGCCGGATTTTTTATTCGCCCTTCCGGATCTCCCCGGCTTTAACATTGACGACCTTTTCCACCGTATTATTCAGCAATTTATTGTAACAAAGGATGAAAAATGGTTGAAATCTGTTTTTTCACTATCTGATAAACTGGGTAAAAAAAGTTATCAGTCACGGATTTTTGCCATGATGGCCCGGACACTCATTGAAGCGGGGGTCGCTGAAGCTCATGCAGAATTTATTGATATAGGAATGATCATGCTTGAACAGATTAGTTTCCGGAAGTATCGTTCCGATGTCATGATCGATATTATTCCACTTCTGATCGAATGGTCAATCATCTCGCGAAATGAAAAACTCCTCCGAAGATCCCACCATATAATAGAGGAGATCAGTGATATATCAAAACGTGCGGTGCTGCACGCTGAACTTGCGAATGCAATGGCAACAATCGCCATTCTTGAAAAAAATCGTCCCTTATTCCTGGAGAGTATCCGAGATGCGACAAAAATTCACCAGAAAATCCGGAGACAATCGTGCATCTTATCCATAATCGAAAAAGGAGTGAAATCCACCTTCGGAAAAGAGATTCTCGATGTCCCTCTCTTTATTCAGAATTTCAAAGACCTGCCGGAAGAGAGCCGCCTCGAAATTGTAAGCGCTTTGACAGAACAGATACTGGAACGGTTGAAGGATAAAAATGAGATTATTGCAATTCTTCAGATACTCTGTGAAAGGATGCCTTTCGTCACGAGTACGCTAGTCGTCGATCTCCTCAAAAAAGCAGAAACGTCAGGTGATTTGTGGTTCCTGTCCGCGGCAATAACAATTCATCAGCTCTTTTTGGATCATGAGGTTTATCCAATCAGGGAACTTGTTCGTGCCGGGGTTTCTGTTGCAAAGCACTCGAACAGTATGCCCGTTCTTTCGGATCTGATTCCCATTATCGACAAGAACAGCGATCCGGTTTTCCTCTCCCGCATATACCTTCAGTTTTCCCAGATTATGCTTTCTTCCGGGGATTTTATCTCAGCTTTGAATATATTCAGGAAAATAAGTCACGAGACTGAAACCCTTCCCCAGTACGCGGATAACCTGACGGATCTCCTGAAGACCGGGGTATTGAAGGACAATGTCCCCCTGATCAAGGATATGATATTCCATCGGGTGAATCCGGATGTTCTGCACCATTCGGTTTATCGGGCTGTTGTTGAGTTGAGTACGGATAATCCATTTGAGGATATCATTTCTCATGCTGAATCGATAAACGAGATTGTCCTGTTGCATCCACAACAGAACTACCTTCTTCTGGAAAGTATTGCCATCCTTGTAGACCGTGGATTTCTCGCGCTTCATGATCCAGATGTCCTGATCGCGATGGCAGAATCCATACAGGATCAACCGCTGAAGGAGCAGGCAATTGCCAATATCGTTATCCAGATCGCGAAAATCGGCGTGCAGATTAAGAATCGTGATTATCTCCAGAGAGCAGTGGGCCTAACCTGCCAAATCGATGGTCAGGATACCCGCTCAGCAACACTCAGCACTATAATCGATGAAGCATCAAATCTCGCTGCCCGCCAGGGAGATCTCGACCTTCTTTTACGAATGAGGGCGTGGAGCAGTTCCCTTCTTGAGGAACGTCTCGCGGGGAATGCTATGGCGAACATAATTGAAGGAGTAATTCAATATGCCATCAGCAGACGTTCGCCCGGGGTGCTTGAAGAGGCTTTCGGGATCGCACAGGATATCACCGATCCCGTACTAAAAACCCAGCAGTTTGAAAAAATCGCTGAATGTTTTGTAAAAATCGGGTGTATGCTTTTAAACGAGCCGGCGTCCCGTACGGATGCCGAGGCATTCATCGCAGAAATATACCCGTTTGAACGTGCTTTGTCGATACTAAAAGAGAATATAAAAACACCATGGATATCACTCAAAATTGCCGGAATGATTGATATCCTTATTTCCTATTCGCGCACTGCTGATAACCCGGATTATTCCATACCCTTGGCAATGTTCTCTGTTGAGATTGAAAATCCGTTTGAAAGGGATGCCATGATGTCCCGGATTATCTCAAATTTAAAGGAGAACGTCACGTACCCGGACTCTACGGATCCTTATGAAATTATGGCGTATCTCCTCCAGAGAAACCGATATGCTACGTCAAATCCGCTTATGATCGGCCTGATCTTCCGGTTTCTCCAGCTGATCAATAATTTATATGTCAGGCTCAGCGGGTTATGCAGTCTCGCAGAGTCCTCCATCAAGTTATCCGATCTGGATCATGCTCAGATGATCCTTGACGATGTATGTCAGGCACTCCCAAAAATTCCGCTGAGTACCAGAAAGTAATTATCCTTTCCGACCTTGCGATTCTGTTCTGCAACATCGACTTGGATCGTGCGAAAAAATGCCTCGAACAGGCTATTCAGGGATTGGAATTTATTGAACCTGAAGAAAATTCTGGCACACGCAAACGGATTATATCAGCGATTGTCAGACTGAACGAGATCTGCCCGGATGATGAATTAATCAATCGTTCGCTTGAGGTGGCTTCAAAGATTACTGACCCTGTGGAATATATCGATTCACTTACCGCCATATTTACCATGGTCAGAAGTGACCAGGATCGACGAAGCGGAATTCTGGCATATATGACGGAAGCCGCCGAAAGGATCCATTCTCCCTATGAAAAAGCTTCACTCTTCTTGACATCATCTCCCTTTCCATGCAAAACACCGGCGACAAGACACCGGTGATTTTACTTAAGAGAGCAGAAGCATTGACAAAAAAAATAAACATACCACAGATTGCCGATACGATTCGGGATAACATTGCGCGAATGTTTGTTGCACTCTCCCATGGGCATAACAATGCAGCGTTCCTCCAGTCCGCCATAGATGTGGCAAAAACTATTGATTCTATAGAGATACGACACCGGCGCCTCGCCCAGATGGGTTATAAGGAACTCCATGAAACACCCACGCCTCATGAAAAAATCAGACTACTCTTTGAAAAAATAATTGAAACTGGTGCTCATCCGAATCAGGTAGCGTCTCTTGAAAAAATGGTTCGATCGCTGTCCGATCGCGGGAAAGAAGCAATTATATTTTGTGATCTCGCGGTCCTCTCCCGGAAGTCAGGTGAAGAAAAAAATAGCCGGCCGTATGTTACAGAATGCGATACGGGAGGCACGAATAATCCGTCCGCTTTCCCACCGGGCCTTCGTCATGTGTGATATTGCCATGAAGACCCATGCTTCCGGTAACGAGAAAGCGTCACAGGAGGTGCTGGATCTTGCAATTGACGCCGCGACAAATATCCGGCAATCATCATTACGGGACGAGGTGTTTGAGGAACTTGGACTTGCAATAAAACTCATGCAGGGGATGTACCGGTGAAGTCTATTGAGATTTTCATCAGCGGGAGAGTCCAGCGGGTCGGATACCGGGCATGCGTTCGAAGAATTGCCACCGATTTGCACGTCACCGGGACAGTAATTAACCTCCCGGATGGCAGGGTCCAGATTCATGCAACGGGGGAGCCAATGATTCTGGAAAAATTTGTTTCAATGATCTATGGCTGCCCCCGGGCGGTTATACGGGACATGAAAACATCTGAAATACCGTGTATGACTTTTAACGACTTTTCAATCATCAAAGGAGAAGGGCGGCTCAGTACCGAATTATAAATTCACCCTTATTTATGATTGCATTATAGAGGGTAGAGACCAGTTCGTCAATTTTATTGTTATTTATCGAAGAATGGAATAAACCGATTAGTTTCTTTGTCAGATCCTCCGAAAGCATGCACCTGCCGGGGGTCTGTTCAAAATCGGAGATGCTGAGAGACTCTCTGGCGATCTGAAATACAACCCGGTCGATCATGTCTGCCTTGAGAGGTTCAGTAAGATCCTGCACAAGACTTCCCTTCCCTTCATGCATAAGTCCTGAATCAGGGTCAAGGCGGGCTCCGATAAGTGATACACAACAATTCCCGAATAGCATCGCGTAGCCAAAGGAAAGCATCGCGTTGACAGGATCTGAATGAGGCCGTATTGTTCTTCTCCGGTATCCAAAATCCGGCGGGATATTTCTTGACATGATCTCATAATACATATCGGCAGTTAATCGGTGCAGCCGTCTTATCTCATCCAGTTTGATCAGATACTCCAGTTCTTCCTGAGAGGTATGAAGAAATTGCTGTTCTCCCTCATAGAACAAGGCCGAGTTCTGCAACTCCTGGACAGTTCCCATAGCAAAAAGGCGGGATTTTATTGCTGCCTGAGACACGGCGATTGCGTAACGATGACGTGGTACAGCCTGCTGGATACTATATATCTCCGTCGCACTCCTGTCCCCAAATGGCCGGATGACCCCCACCGGATTGCCATCAGGTTCGAAAAATGTAATAAATGTCCCGTTTTTCACGAGATTTGAAATGGTGGACGAACTGATAGTGTGACCGCCGATGACCAGCAGGTTTTTAATCGATTCAAGAGGATACTCCTCGACAGTATTTTTTTTCTGGATAATTAATTTTTTTTGCGTGGATTTTATATGCGTGCCAAAACCACTTACCGATAACCAAGGATAATCTGTCACTTTCTGCTCCGAAAATAAGTAATAAACCTGATAAATTACTCTACTATTTTCATAGATTAATTCATCGTTTTATGGCGTCAGAAAACATGGGAGTCTGATTCCTTGATTTCATGAGGGTTACACAGTGATGCATTCATCTCATTCGGTGAGTTTAAACGGTTACAGACGCCATATATTTTCTGTCATGCAATAGCATAACAGGGGCGTTCTATGTTCTGGGACAAGAAGGCAGAGACATTGAAACCTGATGCACTAAAGGAACTTCAGCTTAAACGTCTGAAAAAGACACTCGGTCAGGTACGGCATGTTGACTTCTACCGGAATCTTCTCACTGGCGCCGGAGTGAAGCCGTCATCCATCAAAACCCTGGAGGATATCCGGAAAATCCCGTTCACAAAAAAACAAGATCTCCGTGGAGGATATCCATTCGGTTTCTTTGCAGTACCCATGAAAAAGATTGTCCGGATCCATACCACGTCAGGAACAACCGGAAAACCAACGGTCGTCGGCTATACCCGGAAGGATCTCAATACCTGGGCAGATCTCATTGCCCGCAATATGACCATGGTGGGTGTCGGGGAGGATGATATCTTCCAGAATATGGTGAATTACGGTATGTTCACCGGGGGCCTTGGATTTCACTATGGTGCAGAAAAAATCGGTATGACGGTAATACCCAGTGCAACCGGAAATACGAAACGCCAGATAGAAATGATTAAGGATTTCGGCGTAACGACAATCCATTGTACTCCCAGCTATGCTATGCATCTTTCAGAAGTCGCAGAAGAAATGAACGCGTCACTCGAGAGCCTGAAGACCGGTATTTTCGGTGCCGAACCATGGTCAGAGAGTGTGCGACGGACACTGGAAGAACGGCTTGGTCTGACAGCCTATGACTCATACGGATTAAGCGAGTTATTTGGCCCGGGTGTTGCGTTCGAATGCCCTGAACGTGACGGACTTCATATCTGGCATGATTGTTTTTTTGTCGAGATTATTGATCCCAGAAACGGGGAAAGAGTCTCTGACGGTGAACGCGGCGAGCTGGTGGTGACCCCGCTGGTCAAAGAAGCTATGCCACTATTACGATATCGCACTGGCGATGTCACCTGCCTGATGGAGGATGGCTGCCTGTGCAGACGAGGGCAGAAAATCTCCAGAATTACCGGGAGAAGTGACGATATGCTGGTAATTCGTGGGATTAATGTATTTCCGTCGCAGATAGAACATGTACTTCTTCAGATACCTGAAGTCGGCAATCAGTTTATGGTGTATATCGACAGAATTAATCATCTGGACGAGATGACCGTCGAAGTTGAGACTAACCGGGAGTATTTTAGCGGTGAACTTGCTGATCTTGCAAGACTCCAGAAAAAAGTTGTTAAGGAACTCCGGGATACACTCGAACTGAGGACAACCGTAAAGCTTGTTGAGCCGGGCAGTCTGCCGAGGTTTGAGGGCAAGGCAAAAAGAGTAATCGATCGCAGAGAGGCGGTATAATGAAGAGCTGGGATCCGCGAATTGAGGAGATGCCAAGAGAAGATCTCCAAGAAATGCAGTACAAGCTGTTAAAAAGTCTCGTTTACCGACTTTACAGTTTTTCTCCATTTTATCATGACAGGATGAAGGAACAGAATGTGCACCCGGACGATATCCAGGGATTATCCGACGTAAAGAAACTCCCGTTCATGTTCAAACGTGACCTGAGGGACAATTACCCGGATAAAATTTTTACCTCTACCCAGGAGGAACTGGTCCGTTACCACGTGTCCTCGGGGACCACGGGCAAACCTACTGTTGTGGGGTACACTCAGAATGACCTCAATGCCTGGACAACATCGCTTGCCCGGGCCCTTACCTCACTGGGACTCGGCAGGGGGGATGTGATTCAGGTCAGTTACGGATACGGCCTGTTTACCGGCGGCCTGGGGATGCATTATGGAGCAGAACGAATTGGGGCGACCGTGCTGCCGACCAGTGTCGGAAATACCGAGCGCCAGATTGAACTGATGCAGGATCTTGGTGCTACCGCCATCGCCTGCACGCCCTCATACCTCCTCCACATTGGAGAAGTTGCAGAAAAAATGGGTGTTGATATCAAGAAAGATACAAAACTTCGTACGGGAATCCTGGGAGCTGAACCCTGGACGGATCGAATGCGCACCCGCATTGAGGACTGGCTGGGAATAAAAGCATATGATATCTACGGTACGAGTGAACTTTCCGGGCCTATGTTTACCGAATGCGTTGAACAGAAAGGATTCCACATCTGGTCCGACCTGGCTCTCGTGGAAATTATTGATCCTAAGACTGGAGAATCTCTTGAATCAGGTGAGAGAGGAGAACTCACCATCACCATGCTCCAGAAAGAAGCACTCCCGATGATCAGGTACCGCATCGGGGATATCACTACGATGGATGAAGAGGTCTGTGCCTGCGGCAGAACCCACCCACGGATCCAGAGGATCCAGGGCAGGGTTGATGACATGTTAATCATACGTGGCATCAACGTATTCCCTTCGCAGATTGAGTACGCACTGATGGCGATTCCCGAGGTTGGTCAGCATTTCCAGATCGTAGTCGAACGAAGAGGAGCTCTCGATGATATGCTTGTCCGGGTCGAACTGAACAAGGAATCCTTCAGTGACAAGATCAATGATCTGATGCAGGTGCGGCAGAAAGTCGAACACCGGCTCAGGAATTCGTTAAACGTCAATGTCAATGTCGAACTCGTTGAGCCGGGTTCGTTGCCGAGATTTGAAGGAAAAGCGAAAAGAGTCGTCGATAAGAGGTCGTTGTAAATGGATACGCAAAAGTATGTAATCAGGCAGATTTCGATATTTTCTGAAAACCGCCCGGGGAGGCTTGCAGCGATTGCACATGCCCTTGGCGAGGAAAAGATCAATATTCTCGCCTTTAGTATCGCCGAAGCAAATGGGTTTGGGGTAGTCCGGGCACTCGTAGACCACCCGGAAAAAGCTCACGATAAACTGTTCTCCCTTGGGTTCAATGTCGCTTTCACAGATGTGATTGCCGTCAAGATGAAAGACCAGCCGGGCGGTCTCTACGAAGTGGCAAAGATCCTGGGAGATGCGGGCGTCAATATCGAGTATTCCTATGCATATTCCGGGAAGGAAGGAGCAGTGCTCATTCTCCGTGTTGACCAGATCGAAGAGGCGATAAAAAAGATCAAGACCTCAGGTGCAACATTGCTCGAACGCTCGGTATTCCATTAATCCTGATTTACTTTTTCTCCCATTTTATCAATTCTGCCACTTCCGACAGCGTGCTCCCCCTGCGGATTTCTTCGCGAATCCTTTCTTCAGTCTTCCGGATTTCCCATGCCCTACGGGCAATCTCATACGCCCGTTCGGCGGGGATGACTACTACACCGCTTTCATCACCTATGATCCAGTCCCCTGGACGAACCATCTGGCCACCACAGTGGATTTCGGCATTTATCTCCCCAAAACCTTTGGGTTCTCCTGCATTCGGCACAACAGATTTCGCAAAAAGAGGGTATTTCATCGCCCTGATATCATCTACATCCCGGACTGCACCGTCAATAACAACGCCGGCTATTCCTTTTTTTACACAGCTCAGGGTTGCAAGCTCACCCCAGGGAGTGATGTGAGTCGCACCATCGTTATTGATAACAAGTACTTCATTTTTCAATGCCACATCAATAGCTTCCACGGGTTTTGCCCAATCGCCGGCAAATGTCTGGACGGTCACGGCTCTTCCAACCATCTTTACATTTCCGCAGATTGAAACGATACCGGACATTGCACCCTTCCGGTGCATCGCATCCGATACGTTCGGCGCTGATACTTCCCTGAGAATGGCCCTTGTTTCTTCCTCGAAAGATTTTTTTTCTAAAGGCTGTAACGAGGGATTGTTCAGTTCTGAACGAATCTCACGCGTGGAGGCAGTGACATCTGCAGAACGGGTTATCCTGCCGCCAACGATAATGATATCCGCTCCATACCGTACCGCCTCCCCGGCAGCCTGTGCATCGATCCCTCCGGCTACTGCAAGAGGAATATGCACTTCACTTGACAGAGATGAAAGAAGTCCAAGAGAAGTTTTCCCGGTCATCTGCTGATCGATGCCGGCATGAGCACAGATGATATCAACCCCCAACGCTTCCAGTTCAGCGGCACGGAAGACAGGATCTTTCACATTAATCAGGTCGGCCATTATCCGTATCCCGTACGAACGGGCCGCCCGAATCGCCTCTGCAATGACTGAGTCATCTGCTTCTCCGAGAACGCAGACGATGTTTGCTCCTGCTTTTGCCGCCATCTCCACTTCCATGGTTCCGGTATCCGCAACCTTCATATCCGCGACAATCACCAAATCAGGGAAATGATCCCGCATCGATCGGACGGCCTCCATCCCCTCGCTTTTAATAAGGGGTGTTCCCACTTCAATCCAGTCTGCGCCTCCCTCAAGAGATTCTTGTGCGATCTGCAATGCTCTTTTTAGCTCAAGTACATCAAGTGCAACCTGCAGAATCACGTTCCTCATATGTAATGATGTGACCTGCCTGATGCTTAATCATTACGAGATTTCAATCATGGAGATATGATTCACAACTTTTTTGCTGTATCCATTTCCGGCGTACGAAGGCTCATTTTTCCCAAAAAAAATGACGTAGCTGCATAACGATCCTAAAATCAGGAAGCGAAATGAACAGGGTTATCGTTAAAAAAATTATTCGGTTTTAAATTCATCATAAAAAACGATTTTTTTCATCTCTTTCTTTCCGGCTATTACAATTTCAGCAGGGCATCCTGCTGCTATCAGAGAAACTAACGTATAATTTTCCGGGACTCTGAGAAGATTCCTGACTGCTTCTGCGTAGGGCTTTTTTTCCCCGGCTACCCAGCATGAAGTAATTCCGTACGCCTGGAGCGCTATAATGAGATTTTCTGTAGCCGCACAACAATCCTCGAGGTAATATTTTTCTTTCTTCTCCCCAAAAATCGAGAAGCAGAGAGGAGACTGGGCGATAAATTTTCCATTATCCGCAAGATCTGCAATTTTTGAAAGCATCCCTTTGTTCCTGATAACGCCAAACAACCAGGGCTGAATATTCCTGGCCGTGGGTGCATGTGCCCCACATTCCAATACGTCCCTTATCACAAGATCATCTACGGGATCGGCCTTGAATTTCCGCACGCTGTGACGGGATTTAATCACGGTGGATATAATGTTCATACACGGAATGGGAAATTGAGGTAATAAAAGGTTGTGAAGGTGAGAAAACGATCTGTCCACCAATATTCCGGATGGAATTATAGAAGGTTGGATTCATCATCCAGATACGTTATTACGATGCACCGCCCCTCGCAAACGATACCCAAAAAAGCTTACAGGATGTGTCAATCATATCCGAAAACCTCGTTAAAAGGAAATGAACCAAAAACACAACAATCTGATTTTTCAGAAATGTCAGGTCACAGGGAAACCAGTCAGCCGCGTATGGTTCTTGGAGCGTTCAAGAAAAAGGAGATGGGTTATCCTTTCCTGAGATACAGAACCAGACCAATAATTATCGCACCGCCGGCCAGAACTCCTCCAAAACCGGGGGATTTTGTCTGGGTGGAGGTGGGGGAAGGGATTGCAGGAGAAATTGTTGTTTCCGAAGAAGAGGCTGGCGGGGGCACAGATGTTGGGACAGAAGTTATCTGCGTTGTTTGTGAGACCGTCGTCTGGGTCGTGGGAAGGACAGTGGGTTCGGTAGTTGGATTTGTCGTCAGTGTAGTAGGATGGTAAAGTGGGTTCTGATCCTGATCGAGGAGGCTAATCTGCCGTGACATGGTTTTCCCGACTTCACCGTAGCGATCATTCATGAAATTTACATTGCATTCCGCCCAGATGGTATAGGTCCCGGTGGGGTACATCGCAACCCTTCCGGTATCCCAGATTGAGTCCGTGAAATAGGGAGTTGATGTAACCGGAATGTCAACTGTCGATGTACTGATCCCTGCATTGTTGACAAGGGAGGTATATACTGCTCCATCAGGTGACTGAACTTTTATCGTGATGGGAGTTGAGGAAACACCCGGTCTCTGGGAGATCGATACAAGGTTTGTCTCTATCCTGAAACGGATTGAATCTCCCGTTGGTACCCATTTATCGGTTACATCAACACCAACCGTTGTATCTTCAATCTTGAGATCAAGACGGGGATCCACAACGGTAAATGCTGGTCCATTTGGATTCCCGGAAGAGTTGAGGCGGTACCATGGACCCGTGCGGGATTGAAAGTCTGACGGAGAGATATAGAAATTTCCTGGATTGGATATGGGAATCAAATAATCAGGAGGGCTTGTGGCAATGGAAGTCTCCGGAAGCCCACCAGCCAATTCGGGGATCCCCGCTCATTGCCCCGGTAATATCCAGTCCGTCCTCACCAATAAATACAATTGAACCGCTCGTTATTGAATTAATTGCTGCAGTTACCGGTCCAATAAGAAAAAGTGATGCAAATACCAGTAGCACAATACTGGTTTTTACCACGTGGTCTACCATAACCACGTATTTTCTGTATCACTATATAATATTATATAAAAGGACAAAAAGCACGTCAATAATAAAAAATCACGTAGAGACCGAAATTCAAAAAACTCAGATTTGTTCAGAAAAAACCAATTCACGGAAATTTATCAATTACGTGTTACAGTCAAGAGTGATCCGATTAAAATTTTCAAAAACACGTTTCCCTTCGAATGTATGGCTGACTTCAGGATGCCACTGGAGCCCATAAATATGTTTCTCTGTGAGAGCTATTGCCTCGGCATTGCATATGGCAGAATAAGCAAGACAGGTAAACCTGTCAGGTATTCGTAAGACTTCGTCAGCATGTGAAGACCAGACGTCGATCTTGTCCGGATAGCCTGACAGGATATCATCATGCTCGCAGATTTCTACCTCAATTGGGCCGTATCCCCCCCGGGGACCCTGCTGAACAACACCGCCGAATTTTGTCGCGATGATATGAAGCCCGAGGCATATTCCCAGTACCGGGAGTCCAAGATCAAGATACTGGCTGCTTTTCCCCGCACGATCCAGCGAGGGCCCGCCTCCAAGAATGATCCCTCTGCATTCATCCGACACCTGGTGTGCAGGAGTTGTGTTGGAAACCAGGAGAGCATCTATGCCCAGGTCCCGGAGTGCCCGGTGAATGAGGTGATTGAACTGACCAAAGTTATTGACCACGTAGATGGGACGCATTGCTCTATTATTTTGTTTTGAAATCCTATAAGACTGTTTAACTGTAGGCACTTACCGCTTTGAGAATGGTTCTTCTGATCTCATCCCTTGAATGCCCGAGAAGAGAGGCAAGAAACATCGCCCCTCCGGCGCCCATTCCCTCCTTTACTTCACCGATACAGTATCGTGCAAGTCCTGCATGACCGATATTCCCAAAACCCGGATCCACAAAGATAAGATCCAGATCGATCTGTTGAGCAATGTGTCTGACGTTTGCCGTGGGATCATCCCTTACATACGACGTAGTGACCACACGCGGCAGGGATTGTCCGTCTTCTTTCAGGAGTGCACTTACAGCAAGCATCTGTGTGCCACCAGCGAGGATAAGTTCTCCGGAATACGTTTTTGCAATGCCGACAGCGACAGGCATCATGGGGTCCCCGGTACACCGGATGATATCGAGAGGTGCTGTTATATTTTCAGCCTTGATCCTTCCAAGAGCGAGGCTGCAGATTTCTTCTTTTATCGATACAGGATTGGTCACAAAACTGCTGCTCACTGAAGCCTCATATCCAAGTGCCCGCATCACACACAGGGCGGTTGTGGTTCCACCGGGAACACATTCTCCTAAGACAAGAAGGTCGCTGATTTTCGAGAGAAATTTCCCGATGACTTCACCTTTCCGTACGAGGTCTCCTGCACAAGGAAGCGCATCACGGAAACGGGGGTCATCCCCGGCCATGCCATATACATCAAGACATGGGACCGTTGGAGTATGACAGAGACCTGCATTGACGAATAAAGGCTGGATATCACAAAGTTTCATCATCGCCCGTGTGATTGAAGCCGGAGTCGGGCAACCGGTGGGGGTATCTGGTCTGACCGGATGGCTTGTAATAGCCCCCCGGGTAATCAGCTCTGCATCAAGTACTGGAGTGAGTAGCGTTTGTTCCGGTGATGCCCCTGCGCCGGAAACCCCTGGAACGGTGGAGAGGATGGTATTTCCCAGGATACTGCAAAAAAGCGGATTATTGAAGCTGATTTCTGGCATTTCCGAGAGGAATCCCATAATAATCAATGGAATATTCTCCTCCCAAAAGTTTTAAGATATCGGTCGTTTGAAAATTCCACAATGATATAATAGACCTTTTACCAGAACACCTAGTTACATGTTTGAAATTGAACAACGTCTGCTTGATAAAGGGATTACCCTGGATGATATCGTTGCGGCGGCGATGGGGCTTTATGTCTCCCATGGAATGCCGGAGGACCAGGCAGCCTGCGAAATCAAACGAAAAATAAAAAAATATCTCGCAGATCCCAATGTATCCTCTTTGCTCCTCGGAGCAATTCTGCTTGAAGATGAGCTTTATGACAAACGAGAAAATTCTGAAATTGCTGAAGATCCGGTCTTCCTGTTGAGCGATGAAATTATCGGTATGGCGATTGCAGAATGCATAGGAGGGACTTATGCCAGGTTTGAGTTCACCCGGTATGATCAGAAGAAGCCGGGGATTTTAGCAAAACTCGGGCCATTTCTCGATGATGCAATTGCAGGACTGATCGCGGGATGTACCTCACGCCTCTATAGTGAATGTGTATGATGGCCCTCATCTCCCTCCTCCAGTTTACCACAATTCTCCCGCTCGGCAAATCGCAGGATCTCGAAAATTTTGCCCGACATTCCTACCTCTACCCTTTCGCCGGTTATATTATAGGGGGTCTTGTTGCACTCCCTGTTTATTTTATTCCCGACCGGACCATTGCTGCCGCACTTGCAGTTGCCCTCCTTCTCCTGATTTCCGGAGCCCATCATTTTGACGGACTGCTCGATCTCGGTGACGGCCTGATGGCTCATGGCAACAGGGAGAAGAGAATCAGAGCATTAACCGATCGCATGGTGGGAGCTGGGGGAATCGCTGCAGGGATTGCAGTATCCCTGCTCCTGTTTGCTGGTCTGCTGGCATCATCGGCGATCATATATGCCATAATTATAGGCGATGTCTGTGCCAAATTTTCCATGGCGTTTCTTACCTCGTACCGGTACACCCTTCCAGGAAGGGATGCACAGTTATCTGTATCAATTTTCCCATCCGGTCTACCCCTTGATCGCTGCGCTATTCTGTGTACCCCTTATCCTTCTTCCGGTGTCAGCCTCAAAACTTATGGGGGCTGCTCTTATGATGGTGTTATGTCCGGTGATTCTCCTCATCATTTCCAGAAGATTATTTGGAGGAGTCAACGGCGATGTTGTTGGAGCCTCAAACGAAATTACCCGGGCATGTGTAATACTTGCCCTCGCACTCATCTGATCTTCCTCACAACCATACTCTTTAATAATCAAATTCCTTTCATACTGTTTGATGCGCACGAATTTTGGCGTCCACATGAAAGGCGGGGTAATAACGGAAAGAGATCCGGACTTTTGCACGGTCAGGATACGGGCCCCGGCGGGCAATGTATCAGTCGCTCAGATGCGGGGAGTTGCTACGATAGCAAAAAAATACGGATCCGGGCTTGTTCACTTCACCACACGACAGACAATTGAAATTCCTCACGTCAACCCTCAATTCCTGAAAAAAATTGAGAGATTCCTGGAAAAAAACGGGACACCGATTGGTTCAGAAAGAGATGAGGTTGTCAATATAATCGCCTGTCCCGGGATTGAACGATGCAAATTTGCCAATATCGATACTATCGGTCTTGCAAAAAAGATAGACCAGAAATTATTTGGCAAGGAAATGCCGGTCAAAATGAGAATAGCGCTATGTCAGGATGCCCCAATGCCTGTACAAGTCCAATGCTCAATGAGATTGGAATTATTGGGCGAATCCGCCCTATAAGGACTGCTGGACTCTGCACAGGCTGTGGAACATGCGCCGAGTACTGCAAAGAAAAAGCTATCGTCATAAAAAACGGGATCTCAGTTCTTGATCAGGCCAAATGTGTGCAGTGCGGTGTTTGTATCAGGTCATGTCCATTCGATCTTCTCAAAGCGGAGGACTCCCATTTCCTTATTCTTGTCGGGGGCAGGAGGGGTCGGCATCCACGGATAGGAAGAGAACTGCTGACCTTAGAGAATGAGGATCTTGTTATCTATGTAATTGAAAAGATCGTAACCTGGGTTTATCGTCGTGCATGGAGTGGTAGGCTGCTTTCTGAACAGCTTGATGATATCCAGTTTGAAAAATTCCGTCAGGATATTTTGCACGAGATTGCGGAGAAGACCGGAAAAAAACAGGCTTCCTGACTTCTTGGAAAGACATTCAGGGATTGATAAGAGAGAGAACGGGAAGAATTCCCTGAGGATAACAGGTCATCTGAACTTATATATATCGAAGTATTTTTGAGGGATGTATATGCAGAAATAAAAAAAATTCACCGCCGCAAAAACCCCTGGTTTTCATCATCATCACATTCCAATGATGATCCATCCCTCACGAGAGTATTGAACATCATCGCAGCATTCATCAGCGTGTCGTCGCCTGTGGCGCCCCTCCTGAGGTCAGACAATGCCTGAACCTGGGGGGAGGGAGAAAGCCGTTTGCCCACCCAGACACCCTTGCAGCGCCGGCAGTATGCACAATGGCTGTAGACTGAAATTTCACCATTAGCACACCTTACCGTCACCCGGTTCTTTTTTTCATCCCGCTGAAAAGGTAATGTCTTCATGATGAAGAGTTATTCAAGCATCGGATATGATAGTGTCGGTGCATATCTTCATCGTAAAAACCGGACTCTTCAAATCGAAATAATTTATATAGATGGGTCTCATATATGTAATACTCGCATAAACTGACTGTAAGCGGACAGTCCCACAACATTTGGAGGATCAAAATGGCATCTGAAAAGCCCCATATGAATCTGGCTGTTATCGGACACATCGATCACGGTAAGTCAACTACCGTGGGACGAATGATGTTCGAGACCGGTGCAGTACCTGCACACATTATTGAAGGTTACCGGAAGGAGGCTGAGTCGAAGGGAAAGGCAACCTTTGAATTCGCCTGGGTTATGGACAACCTGAAGGAAGAACGCGAACGAGGTATCACAATCGATATTGCCCACAAACGATTTGATACTCCAAAATTCTATTTCACCGTCGTGGACTGTCCGGGACACAGAGACTTTGTCAAAAACATGATCACCGGCGCTTCGCAGGCTGACGCTGCAATTCTGGTTGTTGCAGCACCAGATGGGGTTATGGAACAGACGAAGGAACATGTGTTCCTTGCAAGAACCCTCGGGATTTCCCAGATTATTATTGCAATCAACAAGATGGATGCAGTAAAATTTGATGAGAAGCGCTTTAATGAAGTCAAGAAAGACCTTTCAGATCTCATCAAAATGGTTGGTTACAAACCCGAAGAAACTCTTTTCATACCCATCAGCGCACTTGGTGGCCAGAATATCAAGGTGAACAGCCCGGAAACACCCTGGTACAAAGGTCTTCCCCTTATTACTGCCCTCGATACTTTCAAGTCGCCGGACAAACCAACCGACAAGCCACTTCGCCTGCCAATCCAGGATGTATACAGCATCAGCGGCATCGGCACGGTACCGGTTGGCCGTGTTGAAACAGGAATCATGAAGAAAGGAATGAAGGTTTCCTTCATGCCTGCCAACAAGGATGGAGAAATCAAATCTATCGAGATGCACCACGAGGAGATCCCCCAGGCAGTGCCTGGCGATAACGTCGGTTTCAACGTCCGCGGGATCGGTAAAGGCGATATCCGACGTGGCGATGTCTGTGGTCCCGCAGAAGCTCCCCCACGGTTGCAGATGAATTCACCGCACAGATTGTCGTGCTCCAGCACCCGAGTGCACTGACCGTCGGGTATACGCCGGTCTTCCACTGCCACACTACCCAGACCGCATGCACATTTGTGGAACTCAAAAAGAAACTTGACCCGCGTTCGGGTCAGACCAAAGAGGAAAACCCAACGTTCCTCAAGACCGGTGATGCAGCAATTGTTGTAGTCAAACCGACAAAACCCATGGTCATCGAGACCGTAAAAGAACTCCCCCAGTTGGGCAGATTTGCCGTCAGGGATATGGGTTCAACGATTGCAGCCGGGATGTGTATTTCCATCCAGGCAAAACAAATGAGATAATTTTTTTAGAGGTTGTATCATGCAAAAAGCCAGAATTCGCCTGACAGGAACTGATTTCGATAAAGTAGAGATGGTCTGTGACAGAATCCGCGAGATTGCAGAACGCACAGGCGTAAATCTGGCCGGTCCGATACCGCTCCCGACCAAACGACTTGTTGTCCCGATCCGGAAGAGTCCGGATGGAGAAGGAACAGCAACATGGGACCGCTGGCAGATGCGTGTTCATAAACGCCTCATCGATATCGATGCAGATGAACGGGCACTTCGTCAGCTCATGCGCATCCAGGTACCTAAAGATATTGGCATTGAAATTGTATTAGAGAGTTAAGGGTGCTGCGTGCAGCAGGCCGCTGATTTTTCCCGGAAAATCAGGCATTTTTTTACTTTTGAAAGAATTTTTCTTTTAATTTTCCTTATTGCGCTCGTAGTACGGTTCTGGCACCTTGATCTCAAGTTGCTGCACCACGATGAAGCGATTCATGCATGGTTTTCCTATGAACTGCTGACCACCGGTGCATGGGTGTATGATCCGAGTTATCATGGACCTTTTCTCTATTTTGTGACTGGAGGGATGTTTGCCATTTTTGGCGATTCTGATCTCGTCGCACGATTACTCCCTGCACTCTTTGGAACCCTGCTTATCCCTCTTGTATATTTCATTTACCGTATTGGATACATCGACCAAAAACAGACACTCCTGGCTGCTCTTTTCCTTGCCCTTTCTCCGGAAATGGTATATTTCTCCCGTTTCCTTCGGCATGATATATTTATGCTTTTTTTTACGTTCCTCCTCCTTGTTGCCATCCTCTATTATTTCGAGTATGGACAAACAAGATACGCGGTCATTGCTGCGGCAGCGATAGGGGGAGCACTCTGTTGCAAGGAAGAGATGCCGGTTATCCTTCTTATCTTCGCATCATTTTTTATCTATGGAATATGGCGTCGGAAATTCACCTTACCTCAAGACTGGAAATATGATCTTATTCTTGTGGCATTCATCGTTCTGGTGATCATGAGTGTCCTGTATTCAGCGTTCGGTGCCCATCTCGACACCCTGATTGGTCAGAACTTTGCAGTAAATACAACCGGCTGGTACAAGGCTATAGAACACTGGATCGCGATGCATAACCAGCAGCGACTGGGTGGGCCACTGTACTTTTATCTTCCATTTTATCTGTTGTACGAGGTGCCGATTTTTATCCTTGCCATAATTGGAACCCTACAGATTCTGAGTAATAAACTCGACCCGTCATTATTAATCAGGCAGTTGAAAAACCGGATAAAATATCGCGTAACCGTGGTTCCCACCTCCGAACTCGCCGCAGTCAGCCTGCGCCAGTTACAAGATAAGGGGAAAGTTCATACAAAATCTGATCTGTTCTTCAGTTTCTGTGTTTATTGGATGATCATGGTTATGGTTTTTTATGCATTTGTCGGAGAGAAAGTGCCATGGCTGGTTATCCCCCAGTTACTCCCGATGTGCTTTGTGGCAGTGTATAAACTGAACTGGCAAAAGACTGTATTCGCCATCGTCGGATGTCTGTTTCTCGCTGTGATGACATGGCATGTTGCATTTATTCCCGCCGATATTAATGAACCGATTGTCCAGGTACAGAATTCCGAAGATTTGAGGGAGGTCATGGGGCTTATCGATGCATCCGACCGTGTTGTTGTTGCATCAAAGAATTACTGGCCGCTTCCCTGGTACTACCGGGGGGATCGCTGGAATAAAATAAAATTTTATGGTGACATTGTTGAAGAACAAACACTGACCCAGGATAATCCTGGCGTCATTATCCTCTATGATGCCGCAAGCTATCCGTCTATCGGAGGGTACGACAAACAGACCTTCAAGCTGGGTTACTGGTTCTCGTATTACGATAACGCGGACAGGTTGATCGAGTATTATTTCCACCGGGATGGAAAAATGGGAAGTATCAACATTGACGTATTTACCCCCAATAAAATTGCCTGAAATAAATTCTTTTTTTTCTCTTGGATTTTCATAACAAATTCTTCTCACAATGAAAGGCCCTGGCCAAGATTGCTACCTGTAAACCCTGGATTACCTGTCCCCCCAAATCAATATCGGTGAAGATTTTCTCTTTTCTCCTTGCAAAATAATCCGAATTTATTAATCAAAACAAATAAAAAAAAGGAACGAGTCAGTGGTCTGAAGGGAAATTAACCGAGTTCATCCCACTGAGAACGTTTCCGGTAGATAATGACACCTACCACGATCAGAATAACAGCTACAATACCCAGGATAATAAATAAACTCCCTCCAATATTCGGGAGGGGTAGGGAAAATCCTGATGAGAGCTGTTTCTGGCGGGTAAGTGCATCGGTGTAGGATTCATTTCCTTTTGAGTATGCATCCTGTGCCTTCACACGTGCCTGTGCATAATTGCCGCTGGCAATATTATCATTTGCGTCTGACAGGTAACTAACTGCGACTTCGCGTTTGGTGATGATTGTTGGCAGCTGATTATCATTTGCCGTGCTGGCGTTGCCTTTAAACCAGCCGATTATGGCATCGACATTGTTGATAGGAACCTGTGCAGAAGCAACTTCACTTTCCGCCCATGCCTTGTCAAGGGCCTTTTCCCCGTCGGCTATAGCCGAAGTTGCATCACTGAGATCCTGCAAAGCACCTGCGTACTCGTTAGAAGGGCGGGAACGGGCTGAGTTCAGTTTCTGCTGCGCTTCGTTATATTTTACTTCAGCCGCAGACGTGTCGATACCAAGTGCTGCCTTTTCATCGATATGCTCCCGGTAAACCTGAAGATCGGCTTCACCGGATGCGAGGACCGAAGCAACTTCACCGGTATTGATGACCAGTGCCGTTTTTTCGACCTGCGTACTGGTTATCGCTCTGCCAAGTGAATCATATTCAGTAATCCGGACCAGGGTTTTATTTGTCGTCTGGGTTACTACAGGAGCGACACCTTCCAGCGTAACCCGTACTGATACTTCATCATTCGTCTTGTAATTGAGCTCAAATCCGTTTATCGCGAGGGTCCTTCCCCCCGTGACAGGTCGTAAATTCTCAATACCGTTTACGATAATAGTATAAGTCCATTTTGGCTTATCAAGATCGGTGAACAACTGGAGCTCGTCATCGGAAGGAAATACTCCGGAATTATCAATCTTGAATGACACCGTTACCGGAGTAGTTGGTGTCAGGGAACCTGAAGGATCGATCGATATTGATGACACAGAAATTGCAGATACGGCCTGAATGCAGACAATAAGAAATACTATCAGAATACTCCACTTCATTAATCCCTTCATGATAAACCTCACTCGAATAACGGATCTATGCCCTCTTCAAACATAGTTGATTTTTTCTCCTTGGATTTTATAACATCTTCCTTTGTTTCTTTTGCGATGTCAAGAAGCTCTTTGATCCTGGGAGCATTTCCAACGGTTGCCAGCATGACTACTGCTGCAACATACTCGCTGTTGACCGGGTAGTCACCACCCCGCACTTCAACTCCGGCAATGTTCTCTTCAACCCAGCTCTTTGCTTTTTCAACACCCTTTCGATCCATTTCATCCGGCGGACCCGCGAGCAGGACCAGAGCCCGCTCTGCTGTCGAGTAATCACAGGGAAGAGTGAGCCTTCCCAGCATCGCCCGGCGAACAAGAGAGACAATTTTTGCGGTTTTATCTTCACCAAGCAGGACTTCTTCGTTTGCTTCACGCTTGCCACCAAACTTATCCTTCAGTCCCCTCACGAGTCCTCGTTTCTTCTTTGTCTGCCTGCTCATCACTTCGCTGATCGCATATCCCACCGATGTAATACCCCCACCACGGAGCGTGTTGATGATCTCACTTGAGTCAACAACCATCTCACCAACGCCCATCTTGCTCACTTCACCTGCCCGGAAAAGGACACCAAACCTTCGGACCACTTCATTATTAAGGCGCTGGAAAGCACTTTTTACACTTTCGCCCTCATTTTTCCAGGCACTATTATCAAAAATAAACGTGTTATCGCATTCATTTACCAGCGTAGTGAGACTTCGGGCTGCATTATAGGAATAAAGCCGACCCTCTTCGGGTGAGGGGATAATTCCCAGTGCATAGACAGGCTCGCGATAAATCCGTTTAAGATGCCGTGCAAGTACCGGTGAACCACCGGATCCGGTACCTCCTCCCAGCCCTGCAACGATGACAAACGCATCAACATCATGGGTTCCCCTTGTGTCAATAGCGCTGATAATGCTGTCAATTTCATCGGCCGTGACACGTGCCCCGGTTACGTTGTCAGTACCAACTCCATGACCCTTGAGCATGGTCTGCCCTATGAGTATCCGGTCCTTCATCTCAATATTTTTTAAACCCATCAGGTCCGTTCGCGCTGTGTTGACGGCAATTCCCCTGAAACTGGTTGTTCCGAGCTTTCTGTCCTGCTCGATAAACATATCGACAATTTTGCCGCCCGCTTGACCAAAACCTATGAAAAATACGCGCATCTGGTGACACCATCCAATGGGCTCAGAGATAATTACATTCTTCTATTCTTTTAAGGATTTTTGCTGTTATAACGGTTGATTTCGGCAATACAAAAACTTTCTTATAGTCCCTACGAGGGAGTAAACCCTGTCAGGGAAATTATCCGGAGCCTTTTTCATTTCGCCCTGAAAATACTATAGAATACTTACCATGAAGATTGGTATAATCGGGGGAGGGCTGACCGGACTTGTTGCTGCCAAAAGGCTCGTGTCCGAGCATGAAGTTGACCTGTTCGAGAAGAGGCCTTGCCTCGGCGGCTGTCTTTCTTCATATAACGTAAACGATTACTGGATTGAGAAATACTACCATCATTGTTTCTCCAATGATACCAGTCTTTTTGCATTGATCGATGAATTGGGACTTTCCGGGGAGCTTGAATGGAGAACAGGGACGACCGGATATTTCGCGGGGAAAAAGACCTATCCCCTGAACACCCCCCTCCAGATCCTTGCCTACCCGGAGTTATCCCTCCTGGATAAAATGAAACTTGGTTTACTTACCTTTAAAGCTAAAAGAACAAATCTTGTTACTCTTGATGACATTCCAGCCGAACGTTATATTATAGAAAACCTCGGAAAAAACATTTACACCTCATTTTTTGAACCACTCCTGAAAAGCAAATTCGGGGAACGCAGGAAAGACGTTTCTGCGGCCTGGTTGTTCAGCCGGATCGCAATCCGTTCCGACCGCGGGATATCCGGAGAACATCTGGGCTATATGAAGGGAGGTTTTCACCATATTATTGATGCCCTCGAACGATCTATTACAGCAAAGGGGGGGGGAATCCAGAAACAAACCACGGTTTCTTCTGTTTCAAATCGTCAGGGGAGATGGGAGATAAACGGTATCCGGTACGACGCGATCATTTCAACTATCCCCCCCCAGGAACTCGAACGGGTTGGCGGCCCGGGTACTGCCCTCCGTCCCTTATCAGGGAGCGGCGTGCATGATACTCGCGATTGAGCGTGACGTAACCGATGGCATTTACTGGCTGAACATGAAAGATCCTGCCCCTTATGGTGCGGTAGTGACTCATACAAATTTCATACCTGTCGAAAGATATAGTGAACATATCGTGTATCTTGCTTCATATTTTTCCGGAATGGCTCCACCGAACCTTGATGTGCAGATGCTGAACGATTTCTGTACCCGTTTTTCTTTGAAAAAAGAAGAGATCCACTGGCATAAAATGGCAATCGATCCCTGGGCAGGACCGGTATACACAACAGGTTATCGCTCGCTCATCCCCTCGTATGAACAACGGGGACTTTTTATGGCGGGGATGTTCTCCTGGCCAAATTATCCCGAGAGAAGTATGGAAGGATCAATACGGGCGGGATCCGAGGTTGCCGAATGCATCAGAACACGGAGTTCAGATGACTGCCCCTGAGATTACGGCAATTATCCCTGTTTTCAATGATAAACGCTCACTCGAGATTGCCATCCCTCAATCCGTAGAAACCCTGTCCCGGATAACAGGAGAGTTTGAATTGATCATAGCCGAAGATGGCAGCATTGACGGAAGTGCCGATCTCGTCAGGCGCCACCAAGAACAGGATTCGCACATCCACCTTCTTCATAGTGATCAACGTCTGGGACGGGGTAAAGCACTCAACCGGGCAATTTCTGAGTCACGGGGAAAAATTGTATGTTATTATGATGTTGATCTTGCAACCGATATGCGACATCTTCCCGATCTTATATGTGCAATTCGCGAAGGAGCGGATATCGCTACCGGGTCACGCCTCATGCCCGGAAGCGATATCGTGCGTACCGGGGGTCGCGAAATAGCAAGTCGCTCCTATAATTTTCTTGTCAGGTTATTTCTGGGAAGCAGGTTGTACGATCACCAGTGTGGATTTAAGGCATTTAACAAAGAACATATCGTCCGCCTGCTTCCTTCCATTCGTTCAAATCATTGGTTCTGGGACACGGAGCTCCTTGTCCGGGCTCAGCGCCACGGATGCATTGTCCAGGAATTTCCCGTTCGCTGGAGAGCCGGAAAAGGCACAACGGTAAAATTAAACGACATTTTTGAGATGGGATCGTCGATCCTGAGATTGTGGTGGCAGATACATGTATCGAAAAATTAGTGCAGTCGTTGTTCCGACCGTATTTGCTATCGGAATCATTCTCTACATGCTCTATAGCGTCTGGGATAAGATCCTTATTGCAATTCAGCATATTACTCCGGAATACCTGTTTCTGGGAATTTTGATCTGTCTTGGGGCGTGGTGGTTGCGCGGATGGCGGTACCACATAATCCTGCAAAGCCTCAATTATCATGTTACTGTCGTTGTATCAACTGCGTGTGTCTTTGTAAGCCAGACGGCAAATATCATTGTTCCTGCACGTCTCGGGGATTTTGTACGGGTTTTTATTCTGAAGCACGAGTATAATACGACTTATTCTGAGGGGGTTTCCTCGCTTGTAGTTGAGCGTATTTTTGATATCATTACAGTGGCATTCCTGGGCGCGATATCCCTGTTCTTTGTCATAAACGTTCCAACCTGGATCTACACCATTGTTGTACTGCCGCTCGTTGCAGGAGGTGTATTTTTTGGAATTTTACTTTGTTTCGGGAAGTGCTCTTCGAAAAACCATTACATCCAGATCCTGCTGACCATGCTCCACGAGATTAAACGGGCATCACTGTCTCTGCGTTCCATAATTGCTCTGGGATCCTCTTCGATAGTAATCTGGCTCCTTGATATTTTCGTCTGTGTCGCGGTAATTATGATGTTCCAGCAGCAGATCCCCTTCATCGTGGTCGTTCTTGCAATTGTCATCGGGAATCTTGTTAAAGCAGTCCCGTTAACGCCCGGGGGTATCGGAACCTACGAACCCGCACTCACGGCGACATTCTTTCTGTTCGGGGTGCCCCTTGATATTGCAGTCCTGATTTCTGTAATCGATCACCTGATCAAGAACCTTGTCACCCTCGCAGGGGGTATAGTCTCTGTCTACTTCTTTGGCGACTGGGTGATCCCGAGTATCAAATCCGCGATGAACACAAAACTGGGCGGAGGAAAAGAGTCTGACCGTTGAACAGCAGATTTTTTCTGTCGCCAGCTGGCTCGTCGTCATCACCCTGCTGCAGCTATCGTTATTCCCATCATTGAGAAAGATATTTGGCAGCTTTGCATTTCCGGTCGCCTTCCCGGCTTCTCTCCTGACATTCACGCTTATTTCCTGGTATTGCGGACTGGTGCATATTCCCATCCAGTTCGCCCTGCTCCCTTTCAGCGCGCTTCTCGGATACCATTTTTTCCTCCGCCACTATTCACTGAGTGAGCTGAAATCAGCATGGCGTTGGGAGGCACTCTTCCT
Source organism: uncultured Methanoregulaceae archaeon (assembly GCA_963815065.1). GTDB lineage: Archaea > Halobacteriota > Methanomicrobia > Methanomicrobiales > Methanospirillaceae > Methanoregula. The sequence goes on from CAWFFE010000002.1 coordinate 207,210, forward strand.
TATCTGCTTTTTCCTCATGCTTGATGTACGGTTTGTCAATCCTACCATATCGTATGCAGAAAAATTTATGGACCACGCATTTCTTGCATCGGTTATGAGAAACCCGGTCGTACCACCGCTTGATCCATGGTTTGCCGGGGGATCCCTGAACGTATATTATTATCTCGGGTACTGGATGTTCGGGTGCCTGGGGATTGTTACGGCAGTACCCTCTCCCATTGTATTCAACCTCGCGCTTCCGACGGTCTTTGCCATGGCTGCAGTTTCGATATATGCCATCGGAACACTCATTCTCGACCGCCATCGCTGGCTCCTTCTCCTCGGTACTGTTTATCCCGAACCCCTCATTTTTTTTCCAGATTATCCAGGGAAAAGCATGGAGCACGATCCTGTGGGACAGTACGAGGACAATTTCCAATACGATTAACGAATACCCGCTCTTCTCATTCCTCTGGGGCGATGTCCACGCCCATGTAATTTCGCTGTTCAACCAGATCTTCCTGATCTTCTTACTCCTTTTCGCGTACAAGAAGTGGGAATCTCTCGGAACCCGGGACAGGTATCTCCTGGGAATCTTCATGGCAATCAGCCTTGGATCCATGCCGCTCATCAACACCTGGGATGTACTGATATATGCCCCCCTCACGGTTCTTGTCGGCTTTCTCATTGTCAGAAGGACATGGAATACGCGTGATAAGAATTCCTCTGCCATCCTCGTGGCAGCGGTCCCCATCATCGCAGTTCTGAGTTACCTGCCTTTTTACCTCCAGCTCCAGACACATACCGGTGGATTGGGAGTTGTCCATGCACCATCAAATCCGGCTGAATTTCTTCTTGTCAACGGATTATTTATCTGCATTATTATCCTGTTTTCTCCGGGAGGATATCATCCGGAGACCCTCACTCCTCCTTATCGCACTACCCTTTGTCCTTACCGGGTACTTCGCCGGGGCTATCGCCGTGGTCCCGGCTGCGTACCTGGCTGCACGAATTATCTCAAGGATCGATGTTGACTTTCCCAGCGTGCTTGCTCTCTTCGGCCTTGGAATTCTCATTTTCTGTGAGCTGTTCTACCTGAAGGATAACATGGGCGATACATTCTTCCGGATGAATACTGTCTTCAAGACCTATCTTCCGGCGTGGCTCATGCTCGGCACCGCTTCATTTTCCATGGTGGGGAAATGGTTATCCGAAAACAAGCGGGTACCGACACTTTCGGCCAGGTACACGGCGATTATGGTAATTCTCGTTGTCAGCACGCTCTTTGTTCTCCCGTTCGTCATTCCGGTCAATCAGAACTACGGAACAGGGACGCTGGACGGGCTGGCCTATCTTAATGATTCCCACCCGGGGGACGCTGCAGCGGTCGCGTACCTGCACACCCTCACCGGTAGTGAGATTATTGTGGAAGCAGAAGGGGGCGATTATACCTACTTCTCGCGTATCTCATCATTTACCGGGATTCCGGGGATAATCGGTATGCCCTTCCATGAATATATGTGGCGAAGCGATGACACAGGATGGTTCAGTACGCGACCTGCTGATATAAAATCAATCTATGAGGACCCTGAAAAAACAGTGAGTCTCATGAAAAAATATCATGCCACGCTTCTTTACGTTGGTGATACCGAGCGTGAACGATACGAGGTAAATATTCCCTCATCTGGTCTGGAGAAAATTTATTCTGCCCGGGGAACCGAAATTTACAGGCTTTTATGATAAAAGCATCCGGTAATTCCGGTCAATAACAACGATGCCTTATTTCCGGGTTCCGGCCCGTTCTTCGCAAACCTTTATTTCCGCTCCTGATGAAATGATATGGCTACATCATTGCTGACTGATGAGTAATGAAGGAGCATTCTACTCCTGAATGAGGTGAGTTATGGCAAAAGGTTACGTTAAAACAGAGGCTCCGGAAGAGCTTCAGAACAAGGCTCTTGAAGCCCTTGAAGTTGCGCGGGATACAGGTAAGATCAAGAAAGGATCCAACGAGGCAACCAAAGCCATCGAACGCAGCATCGCTCAGCTCGTGCTGATTGGTGCGGACGTGGAACCTGAAGAGATTGTAATGCACCTTGGACCGCTCTGTGATGAAAAGAAAATCCCCTATATCTTCATCAACAAACAGAATGATATCGGGGCTGCCAGCGGTCTTGACGTAGGCTCGGCGGCTGCTGCAATTGTAAAGCCCGGCAAAGCAAAAGAAACGATTGAGGACCTTACCAGGCAGCTTACCGCGCTGAAGGCTTGAGGATTCAACCATGGCAGACGATGCAACGCCAGCAGAAGTGATCGAGGTTGTTGGCTCAACCGGCATGCATGGTGAGGCAATGCAGGTGAAATGCCGTATCCTCGAAGGCAATAACAAGGGACGGATTATTACCCGCAACACGGTTGGTCCGATTCGTGAAGGAGATATTGTCATGCTCCTTGAAACTGAACGTGAAGCCAAGAAGATGTCAAGACGGTGAAGATGATGGTAGAACAACACCCCTGCAGTTTTTGCGGCACTCAGATCGAACCAGGTACCGGCAAGATGCATGTAAGAAAGGATGGCACAATCTTTTACTTCTGCGGTACGAAATGCGAGAATAATCACAATCTTGGTCGTGTTCCGCGACGGGTACCGTGGACCGCTGCCGGAAAAAAGGCTTCAAGCAAGGAGTGAGATCCCGTGGACCGCACCTTTGTTATGATCAAACCTGACGGGGTTCAACGAGGTCTGGTAGGCGGGATCGTTTCCCGGTTCGAAGAAAAAGGACTGAAGCTTGTTGCCGCACGAATCGAGAAGCTTCCCGAAGAACGGGTAACCGAACAATACCGGGAACATCTTTCAAAACCATTTTTCGCATCCCTGAAAAGTTATATCATGAGCGGTCCCTGTTTTCTCATGATCTGGGAAGGAAGGAATGTGGTCGCGATAGCAAGAACACTGATCGGCGCGACCAACCCGCAGGAAGCTGCACCCGGTACCATTCGGGGCGATTTCGGTATTGATATTGGGCGGAACGTTATCCATGGGTCCGATTCGGCGCAGAGTGCAGCCCGCGAGATCGGAATTCACTTCCGACAAAACGAACCGGTTACTTATGCACGGATCGATGAATCCGTCATATATGAATATTAACCTCTTTTTTCTCTCCATAACCAGGAACCATAATCTCTATTACTCTTTGACACAGCACTATGCTTAATGGCCGGTGACGTCCTCAGTTTTGCACTGTTATCCCTCTCGTCCATCATTATTATTGTCAACCCTCTCGGTGCAACCCTCATTTTTGTTTCTTTGACGACAACAATGGATCAGGCTGCCCGTGATAGTATCGCAAAAGATGCATGCAGGTTTGCACTTATAATCCTGCTCTCAGTAGCCATTCTGGGAACATGGATCCTCCAGCTCTTTGGCATTACCCTTGAAGCATTCCGGATTGCCGGGGGAATACTGCTTTTTGGGATTGGTATGGAAATGGTCTATGCGAGGACATCCCGTACAAAACTCACCGCTACTGAAAAGTACGAATCACGGGAAATGGAGGATGTCGCAATGATGCCCCTTGCTATACCGATGATCGCAGGACCTGGAGCAATTACGACAACGATCGTACTTATGAATGAAGCTATTACCATTACCCCGATCGAGATTGTAATAGTATTTTCCTCTATCGTGATTTCCATCGTTATTACGTATTTTATGATGAGGAATTCGGATTTTATTATGAAGAAGATCGGGCAGCGCGAGTACCGGGCGATCAATCGTCTCCTGGGTATGCTGCTCATTGCGATCGCGGTGCAGTTTGTTATAAATGGGATCAGGCTTGCCTTTCCCATCCTTGCAGGAGGATAATACGAGACATGTTCTTTCCGGCTGGGCCGAAAAAATTATAAAAATAAGAATAACTACAGAGTCAGGAGATATCGATACTTCATGACCGGCAATGAATGTCAATGCCCGGATGACAGTCAAACGGTCAGAGTATGCAGTGCTCAGTACCGGAGTTCATGGGAAGATCCGGAAAAATCACTTGCCCGTGCGGAACTGTTTGTCCGGCATGCCGCCGATTGCGGTGCACACATGATCTGTTTTCCGGAACAGTTTGCAACCGGCTGGGATCCGAAATCACGAAAGAACATTCAGACATTCGATGGTAGTATCGTCACGGCACTGCGGAGTTATGCAAAAGAGTACAAGATTGCCATTCTGGGGTCGTTCCGGGAACTATCCAGCCCATTCCCGAAAAATACCGCACTGGCAATTGGCAATGATGGGAGGGTTCTTTCATCGTACGCAAAAATTCACCTGTTCTCCCCTTCGCATGAAGAGGATATGTTCATTCCGGGAGCCGAACTGGGTATTTTTTCCCTTGGTCCACTCTCCTGCGGTATTGCTATCTGCTATGACCTCAGATTCCCGATACTGTTCAGGGCATATGCATACAAAGGGGTCCAGGCAGTTTTTGTCCCTTCAGCATGGCCCCAAAGCCGGATAAGGTATTGGGAGCTGTTCATAACCGCACGAGCGGCCGAAAATCAGATGTATATTGTAGGGGTGAATACCATTGGAAAGACGCCTGTTGACATCTATACCGGTTCATCGATTACTGCAGATCCACACGGGGTGATTATCAGCCGTGCGCACGATGCTGAGCAACTTCTCTTTTCGGATATTGATCCCGGTTATGTGGAGAGGACACGGAAAGCATTCCCGGTGGGGAAGGACAGCAGGGATGACCTCTGTTATGCACTTCTTGGCAGAAATAATGTTTCAGACTGAAAGGATCAAATTGCAGGCAAAGCAACGAAATATGCACGAGACCTGATATACGGGCGAAACCACGTCTATATGTATCCGGCAGACCAATACTTTCCCATGTACCATCTCGTATGTGTCAACTGTGGAGCCACATATCCCGCTGACGAGATTATCTATAATTGCAGAAAATGCGGTCACCTTCTCGCCGTGAAGTATCCTCTTAACGAAATTGCCATAACCAAAGCGAAGTGGGAGAAGAGACCCCTCTCCGTCTGGCGATACCGCGAGCTGCTCCCGGTAACGATTGAACCCGTTACCCTGCAGGAAGGGGGGACTCCCCTTTACCATCTGAAACGGCTTGGCGAGGAGATGGGATTAAAGCACCTGTATGCGAAGCACGAAGGAATGAATCCTTCCGGTTCATTCAAGGATAGGGGTATGACCGTAGGTGTATCGATGGCACTCCAGCTGGGCAAAAAAAGTGTCGCCTGTGCAAGCACGGGGAATACATCGGCAAGCCTGGCAGTCTATGCAGCGAAAGCCGGGATTCCGGCAGTTGTCCTCCTCCCTGCCGGAAAAGTAGCGGTTGGCAAGGTAGCTCAGGCACTCATGCACGGAGCTAAGGTGATCTCTATCCGTGGAAACTTTGATCGCGCTCTTGAGATGGTCCACGATCTCTGTTTATCCCATGGATTGTACCTGTTGAACTCCATTAACCCCTTCCGACTTGAAGGGCAGAAGACCATCGGTTTTGAAGCTCTTGACCAGCTCGGCGAGATCCCTGACCGGTTTGTCCTCCCGGTTGGCAACGCAGGAAATATTTCAGCAGTATACAAAGGATTCCTGGAACTGCAGGAACTGGGGCTGATGGACCGGTTGCCGATGATGACCGGCATCCAGGCAGAAGGATCCAGTCCTGTGGTGCGTGCAATCCGCGAAAAACTTCCGGAAGTGATTCCGGAACTGCATCCTGAAACGGTGGCGACTGCTATAAGAATCGGAGCACCGGTAAACGCGGAAAAAGCTCTTACGGCGATCCGGATGACCGGCGGTCTTGCCGAGTCGGTCACCGATGAAGAGATCCTGGAGATGCAGCGGGATCTCGCCCGCAAGGAGGGCATTGGTGTTGAACCAGCATCGGCTGCATCAGTTGCCGGAATACGAAAACTGGTAAAAGAAGGTATGATTGACCGGGATGAACGGATTGTCTGCGTCGTTACCGGGCATCTCCTCAAAGACCCGGATACGGTGATAAAACAATGCGAACCTCCGACAGAGATCGACGCAGATCTGCCATCGCTGCTTGCTGCGCTGCACTTATAGTCACACTGATCGCAACATCGCCTGCGGGTGCACTCTCGGCCGATTATGTGATCTTCCCTAATGGAACGGCGTACCGGGCATCGATAGAGATTGCAGATGCTTCCCAGTTTGAGTTAGTTGATTCCGGCATGTTCGGTGAACCCGTACCTCTTACCGCAGGGGAGATCCAGCTTTATGGGAATTGTTCTCCCTGCCGGTTCAATACGACCAAACCATCGTTTACCAGCAATATTGTTACTCTGACATTCGAACGGGGGAATTATACTGTTTCTTATGTCTCACCGATTCAGGACAATCATCTGCAGGCATCCTTCAAGAGTCCTTACCAGGTCGGTATTATGCTCCCCCAGGAATTTGCAGTGCAAAACCCGCTCCTGGCCGGCATCAGCCCCGGGGCAAATGTGACCCGGTTCGCAGATAACACCACTCTGATTAAGTGGAACCAGACCATGTCAGTGGACCTTAGGTTCTACGATACCGGCCGCGAGGCCCTTCTGTATTTTTTCCTTCAGCTTATGGGAATCCTTGCCGTTGTATTGCTGCTTCCGTTCCTGATCACCAGGAAGAAGAAAGAGAGTCCCTGATATCATCCCTGCAAGTTCCGGTGAAAAATCTTTTTTTTATCTTTCGTCCGTGTTGCAAAGTCTGGTAACATTGAAACTCAGTGCATAGTGCAGGTAACCGTTCTCAGCACTTCTCCTCGCAGGCAAAAGATTTCGAGGGATCATTCCCTGACTCATTTATGCATGTCCGGACACAGGATATGCAGGTTGCAAATTCCGGCACCGTGACCAACCGGCAGGCCCCGGCGCCATCCAGGGTGCAACGAGCAAACTGGCGGCACTTGTCACCAAGCTGGTACACCGACGTGCAGATCTCTGATATATCCTGTCCACAGGTGAGATCCAGCCCATGGCAGGGAGTAAGCGTACACTCCACGATATCAGGATCCACGGGGGTACTTATAACGGGAACGGTTGTTGTCGTGCCGGCAACCCCACCGGGGGAACTGGTGGTGCAGCCGGATATCAGCAACGTCATAACAATGACCAGGATGAACATCCCCTGGATGAAAAATGGATTTGTCGTGTCAGCATCTCCTTGTTTTGTGACCGGAGAATTCATCCCACCAGGATAATTTCTTTTTTTTCGTATGTGCCTGAAGAGTGGTGAGGACAAGGCTCATGCAATTAAAACATGAAGTAACTGCCGTTTAAATTGCCGGAATTTGAATATCCCCGTTGTTCCCAGTAACCACGGTAATTGGGGTTGTCAGTGAGTTCGATCTTCTCGATCCACTTTATCCACTTATATCCCCACTTATCCTCTGCAACCAGCTCGAAGGGATACCCACGTTCGGCCGGTAATGTAACATTGTTCATCTTATAGGCCATGAGGATATCGTTGTCCATCACGTAGGAAAGGGGAAATGACGTGGTATACGTATCATGTGCCGTAAAGACAATGGTATTGGCACGGGGATCGATACCAGCTTCCCGGATGAGGTCACGTACCAGCACACCTTCCCACAGGAGTTTCACCGACCATCCTTCAACGCAGTTCAGGGTAACGACTTTTTGGTAATGCTGGTGGCTAAGAATTTCAGGGTAGGTCAGGACGCGGGTCGTTGTGGTCAGGCCGGTAATGGTAAGCCGGTAATCGGACTCGTTGATATGCTGCGGGCCGGCGATTGAATTTTCATGAAAATCGTTTATGGAGGAGAGATCACTTCCCTGATATGAGCGTACTTCGACCGCGGAAAGCTGGATGGGGCTGCCCGGTGTGGATTGTACCTCGAAATAGAGGATGAGAGGTACACCAATTATCAGAATGGCGATGATTACGGCACCTGCCAGAAACCAGCGAGGGGTCATTGCTCTACCTTTTCTCCTGACTGCATTAATCTTTGCATACGCACGAGTGTATCGGGTTTTCCGGAATAAATGCAGCCGGTGAACATTTTCTGGCACCCGGTGTCCATTTTTTTCTCCATCATTTCATGGAAGATGAGGAGCGAACAGAGCCGGAATAAAAAATCATAAGACAACATTTAAAGCCAGTTATTCCCTCGTCCTTATATGGAGCGGATAACCGCCATTGCCAAAGGGAAGGTCCAGGGTGTGGGATACCGGCATTTTGTTGCGGGTTGTGCTCACATGACCGGCGTTCACGGGTATGTGAAGAACAAGCCTGATGGTTCGGTGATTATGGTTGCCGAGAGTTCTCGAGCGTCACTGGATGATTTTGTGAGACTGGTCCGGGCGTCAAAAGAGCCGGAGATCAATATTGAGGATTTATCAGTGACACCAGGGACTGCAACCGGGGAATATAAGGGGTTCTGGGTGGAATGGTGAAATAATGAGGTATCAATCAACAGTCTTAATATAATACCCCTAAAAGAACCTCCTGATTATATCAGGAATAATACCTGGGAAAATTCGCCAGAAGGAAACCCGGAGTTGCTGACCGATAAGAACAGTCTGTCTGGTTCCGGTAGATTACCAGGTCTCGATGTTCAAAGGAGTGGCATCAGGAGATTAGACTATCATCCGGAATGCCGCGTATTGTGCGGCAGAAGCGGCGAGTATTCTTAATATCCCGTTGTTTTATCGCAATCAACCCGGCCGGGAACGGGGAGTTCATCCAGGAAACCACCCGTTTTTTCCCCGTTCAGGAAGTATTTTCCCAAGAATTACTAAGTTTCAATGCTTTTAAGGATAAGAAAACCTGGTACCCTGCGAAAAATACCCGAAGAAAGAAGAGGGTTATCTCCGGCCTGTGGACAAGTATGTGCTTTACCTACACGACTCTTCATGCGGTGAAGGAGGGGCTGAGGTTTATGGATGGATGCCACTGGTGACTCCACCTATGATGCTTATTTGTATGGCGTAAAAAGGATGCTCCAGGCAGGAGCGGTTCCGATCACTGTTGAATCGCTCGTTTCAGAATGGATGCATGACCGGGACCAGAAAACGGGAGAACCCGTCAGAGAAGTATATTCATGTATGGGCATATGTTTGAGTTTTAACGAGCCGGCACCGACTCATAGAGAGGCGAATACAAGGCTGTGAAAGAAGGGCTTACACGAGCGTCTTCTGGGGGTTGTTGAGATGCTTCTTTGCCGCCGGCGTAACCTCCCTTCCCTGAGGGGTGCGTTTGAGAAAACCAATCTGGATCAGGTAAGGTTCATACACATCCTCGATCGTCCGGACCTCCTCACCGACTGATATTGCGATGGTCTTTGCCCCGACAGGACCCCCGTCAAAATCCCGGGCAATGACCGAAAGTATCCTCCGGTCCAGTTCGTCCAGACCAAGTTCATCGATCTGCATCATGGAAAGCGCACGTGATGTGATCTCCCGGGTGATGGTGCCGTCGCCTTTGACAACGGCAAAGTCCCTCACCCTCCGCAACAGCCGGTTGACAATTCTTGGCGTGCCTCTGCTCCGCTTTGCGATCTCCTCAGCACCACCGGCGGTTATCGGTATCTTCAGGATTGACGCACTCCTAATCACAATCTTTACCAGTTCATCCGGCGCGTACAGGTCGAGCCGGGAGATAATACCAAAACGGTCCCGGAACGGAGCACTCAAAAGCCCTTGTTTTGTCGTTGCCCCGATAAGGGTAAACTGTTCGAGATTCAGCTTGATCGAACGCGCACTCGGGCCTTCTCCTATCATCACATCAATAAAATAATCCTCCATCGCGGGGTACAGCACTTCCTCGACAACCGGATTTATCCGGTGGATCTCGTCAATAAACAGGATATCGCCCCGTTTCAACGGCGTGAGAAGGGCAGGCTATATCTCCGGGTTTTTCAAGTACCGGGCCCGTTGTTGCCCGGATATCAGCACCCATTTCATGAGCGATGATATGGGCAAGGGTAGTCTTGCCAAGCCCCGGCGGCCCGGAGAACAGGATGTGATCCAGGGGTTCGCCTCGTTTCTGCGCTGCTTCGATGGCGATCTTCAGGGTCTCTTTGACCTGCACCTGCCCGACAAATTCTTCCAGCCTCGCCGGCCGGATGGTCAGATCGTCTCTTTCTTCCGACAGTGGCTCCGGTGAAATAATCCTCCCGGTCATGGTTCTTTCACCGGTCCTTCATTTTGACGAGCGCGGCTTTGATAAGATCCTGAACGGTGGGGGATTTCAACGTGAGAGCTGCTTCGTTGACCGTTTCCCGCGATTCCTTTTCAGCAAACCCCAGGGAGATCAATGCACTGACCGCGTCATGAACCGCAGGTGAGGCCTGGCGGAAATCTCCCGTAAGCATCGTCTGGCTTACTTTTTTCATCTTGTCGCGGAGTTCAAGTATCAGCCGTTTCGCACTTTTGGTACCTATACCGGATATCCGGGTCAGGGCTTTTTCATCTTCGTTGATAATCGCCATGGCGAACTCTTCGATCCCAATCTGGGAGAGAAGGTTGAGGGCCGTCTGGGGGCCGATGCCGGAGACTCCGATCAATATCCCAAACATCTCCAGTTCGCTCTGGTGCAAAAAACCAAACAAGGTGATCGCATCTTCGCGGACTGCCATATGCGTGAAAAGCTTTACCGGTTCCTTTGTGTGGGCCAGTACCTGGAGAGCTGGCTGGGTTACATAGACCCTGTACCCTATACCGCCAACATCGATCACGACCCAGCGGTCACCTGTCAGCACCGTTTCGCCGCGAAGCTGTGCAATCATTGTACTATCTCATGATATGGATATGGCATAAGGCAATCGAAAGGGCATCGGCCGCATCATCGGGAGTCGGAATTTCTGAAAGACAGAGCAGCCGCCTGATCATTTCCTGCATCTGGCGTTTGTCAGCCCGGCCGGATCCTGTGATCGCCTGTTTGACCTGGTTTGGCGTGTATTCAGCGACAGGAATATTCCGCAGTTCAGCTGCAAGAAGGATAACACCACGTGCCTCACTCACCCCCATTGCCGAGGTGATGTTCCGGGTAAAGAATAATTTTTCGAGTGAGAGTTGAGCCGGCGGGTAGTTCTCAAAAAGTGTCTCCACCCCGGTATATATTTTTACTAATCTTTTAGAAGCGCAAAGATCTTTGCCGGAGGTTTCAATACATCCATATGAGACAGCCCTGACCTCACCACCGGTGACTTCAAGCACACCATACCCCATTCGCGCAAGTCCGGGGTCGATACCGATGACAATCATACCTGAAGAGGCTCCTGATCAGATATATGCCGCACCACTAATATAGAGGTGGTGAGCAGGGCGAAGATAATCGCAAAGACCGTCCTGGACAACGATCCGTCGATTACCAGGAACTTTCCGAAACAACGTTCTCTCCATTCATTCAACGTTAAAATTGTCCCTGTCAAAGATTATATATTTCAATTATGCTCAGCTCACCGCCCGTGGCAAACATTGCTTATTTCGAAATACCTGCAGGGAATGTCGACCGTGCAAAACCATTTCTACCACTCACTTCTCTCCTGTAAGATCGAGCCGACGAAAACACCCATAGACCCGGCGATGATGTAGTCCGTTCAAAGATCCCATCACTAACCAGGTTTTCAAATCATTCCGGGACAGAACCATCGAACCATAACGGCAGGATTACTGCGGTTATTATGGCAGCCTGAACGAAGTCCTGCCAGGGAAAGGAAGCGTCTCGCGTGTCCAGGTAGGTATAGTAATAACACTTATTCCCGGTAACTGTCCTCGGGAAACATGGATCGAATTAAACCCTTTTTCTTCTTTTCGGATAAGATCACTATCCAGTTCCCGCGGGTTAATAAATGACTCCCGAAAATAGGGATTAAAAAAAATAGTTCAGTAATTTTCACAATACAACTCAAAATACGCTCTCGGGTGACTGCACACTGGGCACTTCATAGGAGCTTCTGTACTTTCATGGACGTACCCGCAATTCCGGCATTTCCAATGTTTGGGGACCGCATTTTGGAAGACCCCGTTCTTTTCAAGGGTTTCAAGCAGTTTCCGGTACCGTCGTTCATGGTATGTTTCCACTTTCGCGACCTGCCGGAATGTCCGGGCAACTTCGGGAAATCCTTCTTCATCTGCCACCTTTCCAAATCCGGGATAGAGGGTACCCCATTCCAGCTTCTCTCCCTCGGCAGCCGCTTTCAGGTTCTGTGAAGTCGTCCCCAGTATACCTGACGGGTACGTGGCGGTAATCCCTGCGTCACCGCCTTTCAGGAGGGTGAAAAAAAGTTTTGCATGCTCTTTTTCGTTATCAGATGTTTCTGAAAAGATCGCGGATATCTGTTCATAACCTTCTTTTTTTGCCACACCTGCAAAGAATGTGTACCGTGTGCGAGCCTGAGACTCTCCTGCAAATGTCGCGAGTAGATTTTTTTCCGTCATGCTGCCTTTCAGTTCCATGGTGCCTCCTTGTTCGGACATACCGGAATGTCAGATTCATTCAGCGGGGATGTCCGAAGTCACAGAATATTTGACCACGGGAATTTATAATCCTTTGATTTCCACCCTGATGTCGGGAGTTGTTTGAGAGTTTTAGGGAAGATCAACACTGCCGGAGTTGGTTGAGCGCAGGTTTTTTCAGTTTTGCTGATTCAAACAGGAGAGGATAATCTTATCGGCAGAAAAGAAACGGGGGTAAGGAAACCGTAGTCTTTCCTTGTATCTGCCACGCCGAAAGGGGGATACCTGAAGTACCGGATAAAAAATACCGGACCATCATGTTCCGGATTCACCGTCTGCTAAAAAAAAATGTTATTTGATGAGCCCGAAAGACTTCAGCGTCACATCGGTGTTGACAGCACCAACATGATATACGTCCCCCGTTGACAACTCATTGATGACGACCTCAGCTGGGGAGAAGAGTGAAGTGTCGATCTGGTAGAAGTCGAAGTTCGCTTCCCTGAAGATATCATTGAATGGTTTGCCGTATCCCTTGGACTTGTTGCTTGGGATTTTCTCGAGATACTCTTTGATCTCCGGTGCCTTCATGGTGAGACTGATCCTCCCATGATAGATAGTAGCATCATTTGTCACACCCATCGCTAACTTTGCTCCCCTGACGGGTGGAATGGGTGCAGTACCTATAGCGGAGATAATTTTTCGGGTATCAAACCCGAGTTCATTGAGCTTGTAGATCGCGGTTTCGACACAGCGTCCGGATACCTGGATTGAACCGACAATGGAAGAGGTTGGAGCAACTACCGCACAGACATTGGCTGCATCAATATGACATTCCTCTGCAATCTTCTTCATTACTTCTGCATTCGGGAGGTGGTCGCTTTCCAGACAGATAACAGCACAGTCGTAATCGTCTTCGTATTCAATGACTTCAAACGTGTGTTTTGGCTTGAGAGAGAGTGCACGAGCCGGCCCGCTTCCCATGGCAAAATAATTACCTACCTTAACGGTCCATCCGGCTTTCTGTGCTCCCAGACATGCGATAGATGGGAAATCGGTCATGACGTCAATGAATGGCATGGGAAATTCTTTGACATGCCCCATACGGAAATTGACCTCTCCCAGACCACCCATACATATCTCGGTGAAAGCCCTGCCTGCTGCATACCCGCCACGGGTACTCACACCGCAGTCAACAATCCGTGCCCCGTTATCCAGTTCATGATAAGTGCAGTTAAATTCCTCGGGAATTTCAGCTAAATTTTCAAATATTTCCAGCGCCAGTTCGTTAACACTCAGCATCTACAAAACCCCTGCATCATAAAAGAGGGTCTGGGAACAGATAATATTTTTCAAAGAGATCCGGAGTTACGCCAGATATTCCAGGATCTTCGCCGGATCATACCGGAGCGTAATGACGCGAGTTCTTCCCTTCCCGTCACGGTACTCCAGGTTAATCAGCCGCATCGCATCCATTTTTTTTATAATTTCATAGAACCGGGTGTACCCGATAGACAAGGATTCCTTAATTGATTTGTACACCTCTCCTGCATTCATCTCATTCTCTTTTGCGGCTCTCTGGGCAAATGATCTGAGTATCAACCGTTCTTCATCTTTGAGTGTTTTTATGGTGTAGGAGAGATGGAGATACCTGGAGACTTCATACGCACCACATATATCATCCTTCTCGATATTCCGCCGGGCTGCATGTTCTGCATTGAGCGTCGCCCGTTTAAGGAGATCGATACCCACCCGGAGATCCCCGCTCTTAAGAGTCTGCTCAACAACGAGATCGAGCATTTCTTCGCTCAAAACACCCTGGAAAAGGCCCTGCATCGCCCGTGCTTTCATGATTTCATGAATCTCCGTATTTCCATAGGGAGGGAAATAAATCTCAGCCGGACGAAAAACAGATGCAACACGTGCATCAATAGCACGGGAAAGGTCGACATCAAGATCGCTTACAATAACAATGACGCCGATCCGTGTTCCCTCGTAACTCTCGTGTGACCGGAGCAGGGTATAAAGTACCTTGTTGATCTCATTTTCATAAAGAAGATAATTTGCATCATCAAGGGCAACAATCAGCACGATTTCGTCTTTTACCAGAATCCGGGCAACTGCATCAAACACCTGCTTGAACGATGTTCCGGATGATGGCGGAAGGTGCCCGACAAGTTTCCGGTAGATCTGCGAAATTATGGCAAATTTTGTATTGTCAATCTGGCAGTTGATATATACCGGCACGAGTTTTTTTGTCGATTCCTCTATCTCCGAAAAGAGTTTCCTGATACTGGTTGTCTTCCCCGTCCCCGGCAATCCTTTGCAGATGGTATTGAGGGGTCTTCCCCCGCGGAGTCCTGGCCGGATCTGGAAGGCCAGTTCACGCATCTGGGCGTCCCGGAATTCGAACTGCTCCGGGACGTAATCAATCTCCAGAACCTCAGGGTCACGGAAGAGCGTTTCGTCCCACATCAGCAGGTTCTTTTTCATCTCACTACACCTCTATTGCCATCGGTATTAACTGCATTGATTATTTCCGGACGAAAAATAGGTTTTCCGGTATTAATGCTCCAGAAGGACAAATCTATATCTTCTGCAAAGAAAAGAACAACTCATTGCGGCAGACGGTGAAAGTTACCCATAGACTTTTAGATTGGGGTAACTCTGTATTTTATATTCACAATTACTGATACTTTTCCTCCGCGGATTGTCCGTTCAAAGGTTCAATCCTTTCGCTACGCGGTTTCCAAGTTTTTTGTCTGCTTTCATCTGGCTCCCCACCATCTGTTTCTGTATGTTCGGCATGAGATGCCCAATCGCGAAGATTAATGGCCCATAAGGAATATGGATCGCTCATGGGCTTAGCCCCGGCGGGTGCCCCTCAGGGAGCAGCCGTTGCTCAACAACGTGACCATAACCGTTGCTGAGGTAACCTTTGCCAGGTGGGCTCAGGAATATTCAAGGCATCCCATGTGATAAAACCATACAAAGATAAGAGATGACGTTATGACTGACGACAGCAAGCCCCCGGAAATGACCGGGGTAAACATACAGGCAACCAGCAGGGCCAGGTCCAACCGGGACTGGTGGCCGAACCAGCTGAACCTGAAAGTTCTTCACCAGCACTCGTCCCTGTCCAACCCAATGGGCACGGAGTTCAACTACGCTGAAGAATTCAAAAAACTCGACTTGGCGGCCGTGAAGAAGGATCTGCAGGCTTTGATGACCGAATCGCAGGACTGGTGGCCGGCGGACTTCGGCCACTACGGGCCCCTATTAATCCGCATGGCATGGCACAGCGCCGGCACGTACCGCACCGGTGACGGTCGCGGCGGCGCCGGTACTGCCCAACAGCGCTTCCCTCCCCTCAACAGCTGGCCCGACAACGTAAACCTTGACAAGGCGCGCCGGCTGCTCTGGCCGATCAAACAGAAGTACGGCAGGAAGATCTCATGGGCTGACCTCATGGTTCTTTCCGGCAACGTCGCCCTTGAGTCGATGGGATTTACGACATTCGGCTTTGGTGGCGGTCGTCAGGATGCCTGGGAGCCGGAAGAAGCCGTCTACTGGGGTTCTGAGAACAAGTGGCTGGATGACAAACGCTACTCCGGCAACCGGAATCTCGAAAATCCCCTCGCAGCCGTGCAGATGGGGCTGATCTACGTCAATCCGGAAGGCCCGAACGGCAACCCGGACCCGGTCGCGGCGATCAAGGATATCCGCGAGACGTTCGCCCGCATGGCCATGAACGACGAGGAAACGGTTGCGCTCATCGCCGGGGGTCACTCATTCGGTAAAACCCACGGCGCAGGTCCTGCGTCCCATGTGGGGCCTGAACCCGAAGCGGCGGGCATCGAGGAGCAGGGTCTCGGCTGGAAGAGCAGCTTCGGCACCGGCAAAGGCGGTGACACGATCGGCAGCGGCCTGGAGGTCACCTGGACCAACACGCCCACGAGGTGGAGCAACAATTTCTTCCGGATCCTGTTCAATAACGAGTGGGAACTGACCAGGAGCCCGGCCGGTGCGTACCAGTGGAAGCCGAAGGGCGGCGCAGGCGCCGGTACGGTGCCGGATGCCCACGACAAAGAGAAGCGTCACGCACCGGCCATGATGACCACGGACCTCTCTCTGCGATTCGACCCTGTTTACGAGAAGATCTCAAGGCGCTTCTACGAGCACCCGGATCAGTTCGCGGACGCGTTTGCCCGGGCGTGGTTCAAGCTGACGCACCGGGACATGGGCCCGCGCTCACGCTATCTCGGCCCGGAGGTTCCCACCGAAGAGCTCATCTGGCAGGACCCCATCCCCGCGGTCAATCACAAACTGATTGACGCGCAGGATATTGCATCTCTCAAGGCAACGATCCTGGCTTCCGGGCTGTCGGTTTCAGAACTTGTGTCGACGGCATGGGCATCGGCATCCACCTTCCGTGGCTCCGACAAGCGCGGCGGTGCGAACGGCGCACGCATTCGTCTGGCCCCGCAGAAGGATTGGGAAGTCAACCAGCCGGCCCGACTGGCGAAGGTTCTCAGGACCATTGAGGGCATCCAGAGCTCGTTCAACAGCGCACAGTCCGGCGGCAAGAAGGTCTCGCGGGCTGATCTGATCGTTCTGGCCGGTTGCGCGGGTGTCGAGCAGGCGGCAAAGAATGCCGGTTACCCGGTGACGGTTCCATTCACGCCGGGACGCATGGACGCCCTGCAGGAGCAGACCGATGTGGTCTCCATCGCCGTGCTCGAGCCGAAGGCGGACGGCTTCCGCAACTACCTCAGGGGCCAATACGCCGTATCGGCGGACGAGTTGCTGGTTGACAAGGCACAGTTGCTGACCCTGACCGCGCCCGAAATGACGGTGCTCGTTGGCGGCATGCGCATGCTGAACACCAACTTCGGTGGATCACAGCACGGCGTCTTCACCAAACAACCGGAGGCGCTGACCAACGACTTCTTCGTGAACCTGCTCGACATGGGCACGGAGTGGAAGCCGGTATCGGACGCCAGGGACGTGTTTGAAGGGCGCGATCGCAGGACCGGCGAAGTCAGGTGGACCGGCACGCGGGTCGATCTCATCTTCGGTTCGAACTCCCAGCTGCGGGCTCTGGCCGAGGTCTACGGAAGCGCGGACGCCCAGGAGAAGTTTGTCCAGGACTTCGTGGCGGCCTGGTCCAAAGTGATGAACCTGGATCGCTTCGATCTTGCCAGAGCGTAGCATAAACGTCTTCAAGGGGTTCTGAATTGAAGAGCAACAATGCGATGGCTCACCACCACTTAACCTTTTTCTGGACAAGGCGCCAAACAGGTCGATACGATGCACCAGACCGTGATTAATAATATTGATGCAATTGCGTCTTGGGCAGAGAACGAGAAGGCAAAGAAAGCCGCAGTGGCAACTGCAGCACGATGATTAAAATTTCATCTTTTCTTACGCTCAATGGGATCCGGACCGGGCTCATTAATTGTAAAAAATCTTGAGATGGAGTAAGGGGGGCGGGTGTATCATACACAATTCCGCTTAACCACACATGCTCGCTTAAATCAATCTTCTCTTGCGGTCCCACGAGATCTCTTTGTTCCTAACCATGCAATACATCCATAGACAAGAGTGGCGACGACAACCTCTGCAACGACAAGGTAAACCCTTACCATCATTTGCGCATATTCAGTGGCCGGCGGTCTCTGAGCATCCCCGCCAATAATCCCTAAGGCTACAAGGAGAAACAACGTAACAAGCACAGTCAATGATATCACAAGATATGGAGAATCAGCCACGGTATACCTGCGGATGAAGGGGAAGGGCGCGAGTATTACCAGTGCGTTCAACAGGAAACTGGTCATCATCATCTGAGCCCAAGTCCTCTGGTACTCTTCCGGTGACTGGGGTATGCCGCTGAAATACAAAAGAGTAACAGCGAACATCAGTACGGCACCTGCTGTCGGCAGGAGGAGTCGGGCCCACCGGAACGGGATCCGTTCGAGCACAAAAAATATGCTAAGGGAGAGGAGTGCAGTCGGAATCCCGATTATGACCGCGATGAGGAGCCCGTTGGCAAATATCGCAGGATATTGGGCAGGCTCTAATATGGGTATCATTCTCTGATGTTTTATCAGGACTTCTAATATATTCACCTGATTCAACTGGATTCGTTCATGGACTATACGCACCATGGAGACACGTCCGATCCAAACGGCCTCTTGGCACATGGACTTCCTCATCAGACCCGGTAAATGCCGAGGGATCCGGAAAACCATGGTGAATCTCTTCTTTAGCGCCCGGGAAGAACGGACATGCTTTCTGCGCTGAATCACAGACCGTAACGACCGTCTCAATTCCTTTCCCAAAGAACTCATCGATGAGCTTGAACCGGTTCCCGGAAATATCAATCCCGATTTCCTTCATCACTTTGATCGCCATCGGATGGACGCGGCCGGGTTCAGTTCCGCCACTGAATACTTCGTAGCGGTTAGCGTACTTTGCCTTCATATACCCCTCTGCCATCTGGGAACGGGCAGAGTTGTGGGTGCAGATGAACAGGATCTTCTTTTTCATGAGAACACCAGTCTCTTTTTACTGCAGCGTCGGGCTGCACGTTTCATCCCTCTTTCCTCCGTACCATTTCTTCTTGACCCAGAGTGAGACATTCACCAGCCCTATCAGCACCGGAACTTCAACGAGGGGCCCGATAACCGTTGCAAATGCTGCTGGTGATGCAATGCCGAAAACGGCGATGGCAACCGCAATTGCGAGCTCGAAGTTGTTGGATGCAGCAGTGAACGAGAGCGAGGCCGATTTCTGGTAATCTATCCCGAGACGGTGGGACATCCAGAAGCTCGCAAAGAACATAATCACGAAGTAGAAGAGCAACGGGATTGCTACTCGGACGACATCAAACGGGACATTGACGATATACTCTCCTTTCAGGGAGAACATCACGATGATCGTGAAGAGCAGGGCGATGAGTGTGATGGGGGATATTTTCGGGATAAAGACCTGCCCGTACCACGCTTTCGACTTCATACGGATCAGGGCATACCGCGTAATCATGCCGGCAAGGAACGGTATACCGAGATAGATGAAGACACTCTCTGCAATCTGGAGAATCGTGATCGAAACTGCAGAACCTGCCCCGATTCCAAGGAGGGGAGGAAGGTATGTGATGAAGAACCAGGCATAAACTGAGTAGAAAAAGACCTGGAAGACCGAGTTCAGGCCTACAATTGCGGCGCAGTACTCGCAATCTCCTTCAGCAAGATCGTTCCACACGATCACCATGGCGATGCACCGGGCTATCCCGACGAGGATCAGACCGTACATGAACATCGGCTGGTCCCGGAGGAAAACGACGGCAAGGATAAACATCAGGACCGGCCCGACAATCCAGTTCTGAATAATGGACAGGCCGAGAACCTTCGTGTCCCGGAAGATTTTTTTCAATTCCTCGTATTTCACCTTCGCGAGCGGAGGATACATCATGAGGATGAGCCCCACGGCTATCGGGATCGAAGTAGTCCCGACCGAGAGGCCAGTGATCAGTGCCGGTACTGCGGGTGAGAAGTACCCGATGCCGATCCCTATTGCCATGGCAAGGAAGATCCAGAGCGTCAGGTAGCGGTCAAGGAATGAAAGGTGTTTCGTCGTTGCCATGTTAGTTTTCACCGCAATACTTTAGATTACCCCAGTATCGCATTAAACAGATATCCCGTCAGCGTGAACGAGACGAACAGGATTCCTGCAAAAACTGCAAGCAATTTTACCTTTATAACTTTACGCAGAATAATCATCTCCGGCAGCGAGAGCCCGATGACGGACATCATGAACGCGAGCGCCGTGCCCATCGCCATACCCTTTGCCGTGAGCACTTCCATGATCGGGATCATACCCGCAGCATTCGAGTAAAGCGGGATGCCGACCAAGACGGCAATGGGAACAGCAAGCGGGTTATCCGGGCCGGCAATGTTGACAAGAAAATCTGCCGGAGCATAGCCATGGATAACGGCACCGATAGCAATGCCGATGATGATATAGGGCAGGACTTTCAGGGTGATGCTTTTCGATTCACTAATACCGAAATCAACACGGTCCCTCCATGTCATAGGTTTCTCGGTCTGGTCGTGCATCTTGCATTTCCAGACAAAATCCTCGACCTCGTTTTCGAGATGAAGGCGGCCGATGATGATACCAGCAATTATCGCGACGATGAGACCGGATATGATATAGATGAGCGCAATCTGCCAGCCGAATAAAGCAAGCAGCATGGCCGCAGCAATCTCGTTGATGAGCGGCGATGCGATCAGGAACGAAAAGGTGATGCCGAGCGGCACACCGCTTTCTACGAACCCAATGAAAAGGGGGACTGCTGAGCAGGAACAGAACGGTGTGGGGATACCGAGAACAGCGGCTACAACGTTGCCCACACCTTCTGTACGTCCCGCTACCCATTTCTTCACCCGCTGGGGAGTTATGTAAGTCCGGATTATCGCAACCCCGAACACAATCACGGCGAGCATCAGCGTGACCTTGATCGAGTCATAAATGAAGAAGTTCACTGAAGAGGCCAAGGGAGTGCCTTGCACCAGACCGAAGATCGAGTATGTCAGCCAATCGGCGAATAGTTGTAAAAAGTCCTGCATGTGCTATCCTCAGGTTATTTTCTGATCAATAATTCCAAGTGCCAGGTATGCTGCCTTTTTGATCATTTCTACGGGGATATCCTTGTACCGTTTATCGTCAATCTCGATAGCCCGGCAGCAGGTGCTCTCTCCCGCAAGTGTACCGCAGGATGGACAATCGGTAGAGACCAGCGAGGCTGCGAGAAGGTCCTCGATCAACATCCCATTCATCCTTATCTCATTTGACTCCGCGATACGTGTTTTATCAAGGAGCGTCTCGGTAATGTTGATCTTCACCCCCGACGGAGAAAATTCATACCTGAGTTCTTCCACAGCCGTGCGGAGGGCTTCACCAGTATTTCCACACCGTTCGCAGGTAATATCTCCGACAGCGAAATGTTTCCATTCAATTTCCAGACGCTTGTACCGTGGCGTTTTCATACGTTGTAACCTCCATTGTTCATGACTGCAAGGACAACTTTCTCAATCTCATCATACTGCACCTCTGCCATCCCGTTCTTTTCAATACCGAGTTCAGTCGCGATGATGTGACGATGGGGTGTGATGCATGATGCGGAGAGTTTCTTTTTCGCACAGCAATCTGTGCATCCGTCGATAACAATCACCAGTTCTGCATCTCCGATCTCTACTTCCAGCGTTTCAGCAGACTGTTTGGCATGCATCCAGACGTACAGCCCAGGCTTACGCTGGAGCAGCGTGAGGGCTGCCTGGGTAGTAAGTTTACCGGTGTTCGAAATCCCGGAGCAGGTTACGACCGCGTATGTCACTCTTTCGCCACCTCCGCCGGCTCTATTGAATCCTTACGGTAATAGAGCTGGCAATGACAGTGTCCGTCTTTTGCGATCTCATCCTTGTGGTAGATGCACGGGCAGATGATCGCCCGGTCTTTCCCTTTGTCACCGGACCGGAGCCGGCACGGGCAGTACCTGCATCCCGAACTTCTTCTGGTTGCGGACCAGCCCTCGGATTACCGTATCCAATATCTTCTTGTCCGGGTTCAGCACCCAGCCGTTCTTTGTTGCGTACTCTTCCGCCCAAGGACGCATATCGTCTTCTTCAGTCGTTTTTGTTGCCCCGTAAAGTAAAACTGGAAATCAGCAGGTCCCGCCGCACCCGCAGCCACACCCGCTGTCTTTCCCGCCGGCCTTTTTGCCCGGTTTCGCCGAATCCTTCTTCCTGCCTTCACCTTTCCAGCATGCGGCAACAATCTTCTCAATGTCGTCATCCGTGTAGGATTTGGAAGGCCCTTTGGTAATACCGAGTTCGGTCATGACCAGGTGTTGTCCAGCTGGGACACCCTGCGCACCGGCAATCTTCTTTGCACAGAGCATCGGGCAGCCATCAAGGATGACAACTTCATCAGCGTTCATTGCGCTGGCGACAAGGCTTTCAGCACCGATCGCAAGGAGCGAGGCACAAGCAATACTCCCGTAACCTTCCTCGGTCAGCTGGAGAGCCGCAAGATTGGTCAGTTGTCCGACGTTTGCCTGCCCGGCGCAGGGAAAGATAATCCGTTTCGGTTCGTTTGTTCCGCATGTACACGTAGGTTTTTCTGTCATTGTTTTCACTCTGTCAACATTTTCTTGATCTCATTCACGTCCGGTATCCGGCCTTCCGCCCGCACTTCGCCGTTGATGAAAAGAGCCGGCGGGAGCATGATACCACGACTGACAATTTCGGCAATATCGTCCACTTTCACAATTTCTGCAGTGATCTTCAGATCCTTCACTGCCTGCCCGGCATTGTCAAAGAGACGCTTGCATTTTGCACAACCGGTTCCGAGAATTTCGATTTTTGTCATTCTGTCAAATCCCACTTGTCCGGGTGATCTATGGAACTCGTCAAGGATTGCACGGACATACGCTTCCTCGACATTCGTGGGGATGTAGTTGTACACCTTCACCCGTTTCATGAGTACTGCACGAATCTCTGTATCATTGTGCAGATCCTGTTGCTTCACTTCGGCGATACACTCATCCAGCATACAGAGCCCGGTCGGGATCCCATTGATGCTCAGTTGCTTGATACGCCGGAGTGCATCGGCAGCACAGCACGGTTTGTCATTGTTTCCCATGAAACACACCTGATTTTTGGATCTTCCCTCGCGTGAAAGATATTTCAATTTTAATTGAATTCAAGGTTGACTGACAAAGTATTTATTCCTACTCATTTCACATATTTTTGAAATGCCAGCTGCAAAAAAAACCTGTTGTGAAATGAATACCGATAACAGTGAAGATACGGAGATGGAACTCCCCGAACAAATCCGGGAAGATCTCGATAAGCGGGGAGGGTTTGAAGCTCTTGCCAAAAGCATCCCTCCCCATGAAGAACTTGTTGAGAAAAGTAAAACGTATCATGCGCTTTCCGATCCGCTGCGGCTCACGATTCTTTACCTGATAAAAGACCAGCCGCTGTGCGTGTGCGTTATCAAACGGTTCACGAACCTCGCCGGCTCGAAACTTTCCTACCACCTCACGATTCTCAAGGAGGCCAGCCTCATCGAAGGGGAGTATCACGGGAACTGGATCATCTATTCGATAACGGATACTGGCCGGGAATTTATTCGATAATTGGATTTTATTGGTAATCGTGCTGGCTAATTACTAAAAATAATGGCAGGGAGAATCGTTTCCTTACCAGCGTTTACGGGACCTATATACCATCGACTTTTACAATTTTTCTTTTACTCAATAGTTACGGAAGCATTCTTACCGGGGAGATTATATCTTTAAAAAATTATTTATAGCACCTGCAATGATTATCTCCCATGACAAATTCAGAAAAAGTTGAAATACCTCAGGGAGTCTGGGACTTTCACGGGCACATCTGCCCGTTCATGCCTATAGGATACCGGATGGGACAGGTCGCGATGCGGGAACTGGGTGTTTCGCATATTGGGGATCATGGAGCATTTGGCCTCTCCGAGATGGGTATCGGGCACCCCCAGACCTGCATGATTGACGGGTTCATGGCAGTCACTGGCTGCACATATGGGAAACTCATGATGGAGCGGCTCAACTTCGGAAAAGTTGCCTGTCTTCTCGTTGTCCCCGGGAAAGGAGCGGTCCGCACATACCTGAAATCGGAATTCCAGGATGCACTCGGCAAACAGGAATTTTTTGTCTACCGGAAGAAAGGTATCGAGCCGTCGCAGATTCCGGCTGATGTAGTGAAAAAGGTGGTGGATATGGTTCTGTCAGCTCCGGAATCTGAACTGTTCACGGTCTCAAAACTGCCGGACTTCACCTTCAGTCGGCCGAAAGGTTCCTTTAACAAGACAAAATGCACAAAATGTGGCGAATACGTCTTCGAGCGCTACGTGCGTATGGTGGATGGGAAACCTGAATGCATTCCCTGTTCGGGATATGACCAGACCTGGGTGAACGTTCTGAAGGGCACACAGTAATCCGGTGAAAAATGGACACCGTCCTCCTAATCGCAGTCATCGCCGCCTTTCTGGTATCGATCATTTTCTCGATGTTCGGGCAGGGTGGCGGATCGCTTTATACACCGATCCTTTTCCTCATTGGTTATTCGGCATTGGTATCGATATCGACGTCGTTGGTACTGAACCTTATTACTGCTCTTGCAGCGGCGATCATATACTACCGGGCAAATCTTATCGATCTCAGACTTGCGGCTGCCTTTATTCCCGGCATTTGTATCGGTGCGTTCATTGGGGGAGCGATGACCAACTTTGTAAATCCTGCGATCCTGCTCTGGCTCTTTGTCCTTTTCCTTGCCGGGGCGGGGGGACGGATGATCTATACGTGGTGGGAGAAGGCATCGGCTGAAAAGGCGTGTCCCGTTACCTTCTCGAGGTGGATGTATGTGGGGATCGTCCTGTTCAGTTTTGCGGTCGGGATTCTCTCCGGTCTTCTTGGAGTTGGCGGGGGAACCATCATCGTACCATTTTTGATCTTCATGTGCCGGTATCCGACGAAAAATTCCGCAGGTACCGTGAGTTTCATCGTAATCTTTTCCTCGCTCTTCGGAGTCCTCGGCCATTCGGCATTTGGAAGCCTGGACCTGGGACTTATTGCGGTTACAGCCGTTGCAGTATTTATTGGAGCTACCATCGGGGCGAGATATATGGTGAAAGTACAACCCCGTTATATCAAAGCAGGGTTCGGGGTGATCCTCTGGGTATTTGCGATTCAGCTTATCTTCAAATTGATTCAGAGTCATTGATAACTATCTGGTGACACGATGAGCGCAGTAAATCTTCTCAATGACGCAGAATTCTCCGCCACCAGCCCGGTTAAAAAAGACCTGATGAAAACCGCAGGTTCCAATTTTGTCATCGTAAGCCTTAAAACTAGTCAGGTTATCCTGCCCCATCCGGAACCGTATGCGGTGGTGTTTGTCGTTCTGCAAGGAGAGGGAACTATCACATCGGGAACCATTGAGTATCCTTCTAGTATCCGCGAGGACGTACGAGGAGCTGAAACCCAAAAGACCGCTGTAATTCATGCTTCAGATCTCACAAAAATCTTATCGAACAAGATACGGTCTACGGCTGTGCTTCCATGCCGCAAGATACCCGTAATAGCGGATGAGCCGGATGTACCGGGGTTTGCCGGTCTTTTTGGAGGTGTTGAATATTGCGCCGTACTGGTCAAAGACGATCTGAATCCAGGTTGCTTCCTGTAGTTCATTTGGCCTGAGTGCTCCTTAATACATGAACGCGATTAACGCCCGGTCCCGGGAGTTCTTGCAGGACCGAATCATCAGATCTATTTTTTCCTCGGAGATCATCTGCGAAGCATTTTTTGTTGCCTTATTTGCCGTGAGGGGGTTTGATGCTATCCAGTTTCTTGATATTGATGGTTGAATTATATCCCTCGTCAACCAGCCAGTGTACGAATTCTTTGAGATAATAAATTCTTAACCGCTTGGTGTTCTGCTTCCATTTTGTTTCAACAGCATTGATCCCCTTAATTATGTCATGAGTCGTACACTGTTTGAAGGGTGCAATCGATGGTGCAAACTTTGAGAGCCCCTTCGATGTGACCAAAGCGGTTGCCTCAGAGATATTTTGTTGCTTTCCGCTCTTCACAAAATTCGCGGATGAGATCAGCATCCTCCTGAGCGATGATCCCTGCCCGGACCTGTCCGTTCAGGTAGGCTCCGGCATTGATGATCTGGTAAGGCATGGAGGATAATTAACTGTCAAAGAATACAGGAGTATCCGCTGTGAGTTGTGCGCAAATGATGAAAGTTACCCCCACTGAAACGGTGATGAAGCAGGGGTCTGATGCCACAAAGATCACGAAAAGAGGAAGGTAAGGAAGTCTTCCGCGTTTTTCATCCCGAACCCGCCGGTGCGGGCTTCCCGTTCTGAGAAATGTTCTGTCACATCTTTTCCTTTTCCCAGCACAACAAAGGGGACAGGATCCCTCGTGTGCGTTTTGACGCAAATCGGGGTCGGGTGATCGGGAAGGACGGCAAGAACCCCATCAAATTCATCAAGGATCATCCCTGCGACGCCATCTACCCGCTCGATCGCACGAACTTTTTCTTCAACGCTTCCCAGGTGTCCGGCTTCGTCGGGTGCTTCAATATGAAGATAGAGAAAGTCAAGGTGTCTGATTGCGTCAAGTGCATACCGCCCTTTTGCCGCATAGTCGGTATCAAGATACCCGGTGGCTCCGGGGACCGTGATTATCTCCATTCCGGCACAGCGGGCAATCCCGTTCAGGAGATCGACCGCGGAGATCATGCCTCCTTTCTTCCCGTACTTCTCCTCAAAACGAGGGAATAGCGGCTTATGTCCTCCGCTCCAGGGCCAGATACTGGTAGCAGGAGGTTTACCTGATTTGATCCGGGCAATATTTACCGGATGATCGGCAAACACCGTTCTGCTCTTTTCAATGCACTGGAGGAGCAGGTCTGCGTCACCTCCCTTCGGCAGAAAGTCTGCAGTCTTCTTTCCCACGATATCGTGGGGGGGTGTCGTGACAGATCCATTCCCGCGGTGGACAACGAGCAGGTTCCGGTAGCTGACACCAGCCCGGAGCAGCACTTCCGGGATCTCCTGCTGGAGAGAATCAAACAGGGATGACCCTTGGGCACTGGAGATATGCCCGGCTGAAAAATCGGCCATTATGCCATTTTGTACGGTTACCAGGTTGCAACGGTACGCAACATCGTCAGAAGCCAGCTCAATACCCATGCTTAGCGCTTCGAGCGGGCCCCTCCCGGTATAATATTTCTGAGGTGCATAACCGAGAATGGACATGTTGGCGATATCGCTTCCTGCTTCAAAATCATCAGGGATAGTCCTCAACATACCGCATGCACCGTTTTTTGCCATCCGGTCCATGTTCGGTGTTTTTGCATATTCAAGAGGGGTTTTACCCCCCAGCTGCGCGAGCGGTTCATCCGCCATCCCGTCTCCGAGAATAACGATGTACTTCATGAGAATCACAGTGCCTGGTTTACCCTGCGCTGTCAGACCGGTTGCTGTCGTTCCGAAAGCATGGCTCTGACTGCGATTCGTATACTCTCCCTAGATCCGAGTTGAGGTTTCCAGCGGAGGGCTTTGACCCTGTCTACGGCAAGCTGCATCTTCGGTACATCTCCTACCCATCCGCGCTCCCCGCCGGTAAACGAAAATTTTACATGGGGAAGGTGCATCTCTTCGGTAACAATCTCAGCGATGCTCTTTACGTCTATCCAGTCTTCAGAACCGATATTGAACGTATTGACCGTACCCCGGGCGTGCCCGACCGCAAAAAGCATCGCTGCTATACATTCGTGTACCTCGAGATAGGATTTTGTCTGTTTCCCGTCACCGAGGATCTCCAGTTCGGCAGGATTTTTTTCAAGTTTCTGAATGAAATCGGTGAGTACCCCGTGGCCACTTCGAGAACCGATGATATTTGCAAACCGGAATATCCAGGACTTCATCCCAAACGAGTAGCAGTAGGCTGAGATCAACGCTTCGCAGGCAAGCTTGCTTGCCCCATACACAGAAATGGGTTCAAGCGGGGTGTAGCTCTCCGGCGTCGGGATGACGGTCGCGTCACCATAAACAGTTGACGTCGAGGTGAATACCAGTTCCGGGATTTTATGCAGGCGCATGGCTTCAAGGACACGGTAGGTTGCCATGATATTGTTCTGCATGGTCGGATCCGGGTTCACAGCGCTCTGGCGGACGTCAGGATCTGCCGCGAGATGGAAGAGCCGGTCCGCTCCTTCGATAGTGTCCTGCCACCCGGTGCCTAAAAGATCCTCCTTTACGAACCGGACCTTGCATGCATCGATATGTCGTGCAATCGTCTCCCTCCCCCCGGCGCAGAGGGAATCGATCACGAGGACCTCGTTTCCCTGAGCAACAAGGGTATCTACAAGATGCGATCCGATGAACCCGGCCCCACCCGTCACGACATCAAACATCACTACATATTATGTTATCCATGCTATAGGATTACTGGTATGTTTATCGGGATTGATCACGGGACAACGGCGATGCGATTTTCGGGGGAGTCAGGAAAATTTAAGATCTCCCGGGAGACCGCAAAAGAGTTCTCCGTTCAGGATCTCACGCGGTTATGCCCACTCGATGAAATTGAAGGGATTGCGATATGCTATTCAATGGGTGATAATTTTTCTTCCATAACCCCCATTGCAAACGTGAAAAACCGCGGGCTCGTCAGCCGTGAAGGGGCGGGGCAGCATATCGGAGGAGGGACCAGGGTTTTTGATGAGGTGGCAAAGAGCGGCATCCCTGCTGTTGTCATCCCCGGACTCCACCGGGGATCTCCGACCGATCCCCGGTTTAAGGCATATTCCCACCAGTCAAGTCCGGAGAAGGTCGGGATTGCCTATGAAGTCTGCCACACTATCGGCAACGATGCCGTTGTTTCCGATGTGAGTTCGAACACCGTCACCCTGCTTGTCACTGCCGGAAAACTGGTAGGAGCTTTCGATGCGTGCATATGTGCACCCGGCCTCCTCCATGGCGCTCTCGATGTGGAGGCGATACGAAGGATCGATGCCGGAGAGTGCACCGCAAACGAGGCTTTCCAGCATGCAGGGGTGAAATTCTCCCTTCCGGAAGAGGAGCGCATGCGGTCTGTTGCCATGTTTTCAGCGATGGAATGTGCCGCGCTTCTCCTCTTAAACGCCAAGGCACGTGTGGCACTTGCCGGTAGTCTTGCACCCATTATTGCACCCGGGGTTGGGGCACTTCTTGGGCGGGACGTGGCAGTATTTGATGAATGGTGCGCATCGAGCGGCCTGGCCAGGATCGCTCACGACGTTTTTTGCGGAAGTAATACTATTCTTGGGCTTGATGTAGATCTGTAGATTTATATTGATTAATCATGTAAAAATAATGGGGATTTTTCTTGAGAGAGCTACGCATTCACGGCAGAGGGGGGCAGGGATCTGTCACCGCTGCTGAATTAATTGCCGTCGCCGCATTCGAAGGGGGGGCGTTTGCCCAGGCCTTCCCTGCATTTGGCGTCGAGCGACGGGGGGCGCCCGTCCAGGCATTTGTCCGGTTCGATGACAAAATCATCCGGAAGAGGAGCCAGGTCTATGAGCCGGACTATATCATTGTCCAGGACAGCACACTGATCAAAGATGTGAATGTGTTCCAGGGTGTGAAGAAAGGAGGTATTGTAATCGTGAATACAGAAAAAACACCCGGATATTCAGTCCCTGATGGGGTAAAGCTGATAACTATCGATGCAACCGCCATTGCGCTCAGAACGCTTGGACTGCCCATTACCAACACATCCCTGATGGGTGCATTTGCCGCCGCAACTGGTGAGATTAAGTTCTCTGCCCTGGAGAATGCACTTAATCACCGGTTCCCGAAAGAACTGGCAGTAAAGAACATCGAAGCAGCCAGACAGGCATATAAAGCCATCGCGGGTGAGTCATAATGGCATTAGCGGTTGGCTGCAGGGCACGGCCGGGAAAGGCTCGTGACAATAAAACCGGTTCATGGCGCGTGTTCAAACCAGTCTTCGATCAGGAAAAGTGTTCGAAGTGCGGGACGTGCCGGACAATTTGCCCGGAAGGGTGTATCAGTGAAACGGCTGAGGAACTTTTCGTGCCAGACTATACCTACTGCAAGGGATGTGGTCTCTGCGCGGAAGAGTGCCCGAAAGAAGCGATCAGCATGAAACTGGAGGAAAAGTAGATGATGAAGATGATAGAGGGATCGCACGCGGTGGCTGAAGCGGTAAAATTCTGTCGTCCTCAGGTGATCGCGGCTTATCCAATCACTCCCCAGACCCATATTGTCGAAGCACTCGCCGATTTTGTGGCGAACTGCGAACTCGATGCTGAATATATCACCGTCGAGAACGAATTTTCCGCACTGTCTGCCTGTATCGGTGCAAGCGCTGCAGGTTCACGGACCTACTCTGCCACGACCTCCCAGGGCCTTGCCCTGATGTTTGAGGTATGCTTCAATGTTGCAGGAATGCGCCTCCCGATTGTCATGTCGATAGCCAACCGGGCTCTCGGTGCTCCTCTCTCGATCTGGAATGACCAGCAGGACTCCATCTCGCTGCGTGATTCCGGCTGGCTCCAGTTCTACGCAGAGGACAACCAGGAAGCAACCGACCTGCATTATATCGCGTACCGGGTTGCCGAGAACCCGTCGATACTTCTGCCCGCATTCGTCTGTTTTGACGGATTCATCCTCTCGCATACCTATGAACCTACCGACCTCCTGTCCCAGGAAGAGGTGGATAAGTACCTGCCGGGATTTAACCCGAAGGAACGTCTCGATGCAGCGGATCCCATTAGTTTTGGTATGTACGCGACCCCGGACTACTACCATGAATTCCGTTATGAAATGGACCGCACTCTCAAGGAATCCAGGGCGATCATCCAAGAGGCAGGAAAGGAATTCGGCCGGATGTTCGGCAGGGATTACAGCGCAATGGTCGAGAGATACCGCCTTGATGATGCTGAAACGGCGATTGTCGCAATGGGCTCAATCTGTGGCACGACCAAGGACGCAATAGATGAGATGCGCGAGGAAGGCAAAAAAGTCGGGCTGCTCAAGGTCCGTGTCTTCCGCCCGTTCCCCACGGACGAAATCGCACAGGCTCTTGCCCATGTAAAAAGGGTCGCCGTGCTCGACAAGAACATCTCGCTTGGCGCAAAAGGAGCCCTCGCCCTCGAAGTTAAGGATGCCCTCTATTCCTCCGGTATACCGGTAAAGGATTATATCATCGGCCTTGGTGGGCGGGATGTCAGAAAGAAAGACATCAAGGCGATTGTTGACCTCGTTGAGAAGGGGCAGGGAGACATATTCTATGGACTGCGCAGGGAGGTGCTCTGATATGGCCAACACAGCCTGTGAACTCTTTGACTGTGGGCACCGCGCCTGTGGTGGATGTGGTGCCGCACTGGCGGCACGACTGGTAACACAGGCCGCCGGAACAGAAACCATCGTAGTGGCATCAACCGGATGCATGGAAGTGTTCTCAACACCCTACCCGGAAACCGCCTGGAAGGTGCCATGGATCCACTCCCTCTTTGAAAATGCTTCAGCAGTTGCATCAGGTATTGAGGCGGCTCTTAAAAAGCAAGGGCGGAAAGAGAAGGTCGTGATCATGGCAGGTGACGGGGCGACTTTTGACATCGGGATGATCTGTATCAGCGGTGCATTTGAACGTGGTCACGATTTCACCTATATCTGCTATGATAATGAAGCCTACATGAACACCGGCATCCAGCGTTCCGGTGCGACGCCCTACGACGCAAGCACCACGACGAGCCCGCCGGGTAAGTGTTCGTTTGGAAACAAACGTCCCAAGAAAGACATGCCGCAGATCCTGGCTGCACACGGGGCTCCCTACGTTGCGACGGCTTCCATAGCTTACACCGCTGACCTCATGCAGAAAGTCCAGAAAGCGATAAACACGCCGGGTCCCTGCTATATTCAGGTCCATGCCCCCTGTTGTACCGGCTGGGGTTTTGAGGGGGACCAGACACTTGCGGTTGCAAAACTGGCAATCGAAACCGGACTCTGGGTCAATTACGAGATGGTTGAGGGTAAGGTAGTTAAGGTAAAGAAGGTCGTTCGGAAGCCCGTCGATGAATACCTCAAGACCCAGAAACGGTTCCGTCACCTTTTCAAACCCATCCGGCAAGATGCAGAGATCGCTGCGATACAGGCGATAGCTGACCGGAATGCAGAAAAATACACCATCGACATCAAACTAAAGAAGGAATAACTCCCGATTTTTTTTCATTACGGTTTTTACCGGTACAATTTTGGTACGATCCATGTCCTTCTCTATCCATATCAACACGGGGAAGGGAAAAAAGTGTGCCGGCAGACCGGTATTTCAATTTTTGGATTTTCACAGGGAACTCCTGCCATATTCGAACCCTTCCGCACCGGGGCCTTGGCATGAGAAAGTACTGCAGGGATGCCGGTCCGACCGCATATGAGTGGACGTGGCTACTCGTCATATCATTCCCTTTTTGCGACAGGAGTTGATTCGGGAGACCCGAGGGAGGTCATTACATGACAACCCTCTCAGACTTGAAAATACGCCCGAAACGGGCTCCGTTCTCTCTCTTATGATTCTGGTGAACCGGGAGAATGGATATTTGTGTCCACCGCAAGATAAAATCCAGAAATTTTCGCCATGATCGCCAGAATACACTCATTAACCGCACGAAACTTTTTCTCTTTAGCGGTGTTCAGCAAGGCACGTTTTCCGGGCCGCAGTTTGCATTAAGAAAGAAGAGATCACGTCTCAGGGCGAATATACGAACCTTTTTTTTGAGGGTAAAACTTGAGAGAAAATGATGATTCCAAAAAATGGATTTTCCTATAGTATTGGGCACTGATGCTCTTCCTTACAACGAAGGAGTCATGGGAAGTGTGTTCCTGCGTGAGTTTACCACAGGGTAACCCGGCTGCGGGGTCAAGTGCCCGCTCATGCACCCAAGGCAGGATCATACTGAAAAGCATACCAGAAATCAACAATGTTAATAGGGTGCAGGGAAACATTAGTAAGAGACCGGGGCTCGTGGTCTAGTCGGTTATGACGTCGCCCTTACACGGCGGAGGTCGCCGGTTCGAATCCGGCCGGGCCCATACCATTTTTTAAATCGTTCCATTAATTCCTTAATCTGAAAATCTACATCAATGAAACTTTGCTAAAATTGATTTTGGGGAATTTCTTCCCCACCTCGTTACTCCTGGTTAATCGAAACAAGTCTGAGGGTAAAGGTGAGATTCTCCCCAACCAGTGCGTTGTTTTCATCCCAGGTGATCGTTGTCGGAGTGACGTTAATGATTTTTACCATACTGACTGCACCATCAGTCGTCCTCCGGATGGTGTAGTACTCCCCCACGAGCGGAGTCATGTTTGCCGGAAGTGCAGAGCGGTTCAGGATATGAACGAGTGAACTGTTATAAAATCCATAAGCTCTATCCGGTGGAATTGTCACGGTCCTGGTATCATTCACTCCCATGCCGAGTATTGCCTCTTCAAAACCGGGGAAAACCATCTCTTTTCCCAGTGTGAATACCAAAGGGGTGGCGTTAATATTTGTGTCAAAAATGGTACCGTTGTCCAGCGTCCCGGTATAGAATACGGATACCTTGTCACCGTTCTTTGCGATGAAAGGATTGAACATCATAAACACAAGGATAGCGACAATAATAATTCCCGCTGCCACGAATATTCCATACCTGAGCTGCAGTTTTTTGCGGGCAGCAACTGCTTCTTTACCCTTGATTTTTTCAGATTTCTTCATAGTCCCCGTGTACCATATTCCGGTAAACCATATCAGGTGATCCACCTGTACCTGCAGGAATTCACTCAGACTCTTCCCAAAACTTCCTGTGATCAGGGGTACGAGGACCCATCCCGATTCGACCGAAGCTGAATGACCACTGATCGATTCATGGTAAAGGAACGACACCTACGACTCGCCGAAGAGTGACAGGGCTCTGGTATAATTGCACGGTATTTATACATTCACAACCCAAGTAGTGGTGTTGAATATGTCTGACGAGGTAAGAATTGCCGATGTCGCTGGAAAAAAAGTCCAGTGGGACCCGGCGCAGATGCGCAAAATCCAGGAACATCCCTGTTTTTCCGAAAAGGCGTGCCACACATTCGGGCGGTGTCACGTTCCGGTAGCACCAAAATGCAATATCCAGTGCAATTACTGTATTCGGGATTTTGACTGCGTAAACGAAAGCCGACCCGGTGTCACAACAAAGGTCACTCAATCCGGATGAATCCATGGAACTGGTCAAAAAAGTTATAGACAAATACAATTATATCAAAGTTGTCGGGATTGCCGGACCGGGAGAACCGCTTGCAAATGAAGAAACGTTTGAAACACTCCGCCGCCTTCATGAGGAGTACCCCAATGTCATCAAGTGCATCAGTACAAACGGTCTGTTACTCCCGGAAAAGATCGACCTGCTCCAGAAATACGATGTCGGGAATATTACCGTTACCCTGAACGCGGTTGACCCCGAGATTGGTGCGAAGATCTATGAGCATGTCAATTATAACGGAAAACACTACACCGGGATTGAGGGAGCAAAGATCCTTCTTTCCCAGCAGCTCAAGGGCATTGAAGAGGCGGTAAAGCGACACATGATCGTGAAGATCAACACGGTCTATATCCCGGGCATTAACGAAGACCATATTCCGGAAATTGCAAAAAAGGTTGGCGAAATGGGGGTCTATACCTTTAACGTCATCCCCCTGATTGCACAATACAAGTTTGCCGATATTACTCCGCCAACTCCAGAGATGAAGCGGAAAATGCAGGACGAGTGCAGTAAATATGTTAAACAGATGCGCCACTGCCAGCGATGCAGGGCTGATGCAATCGGAAAACTCGGGCATGATATCCAGTCATGTATGTATGAAAAAAAATAATACTTTTTGGAATTATTTTTGTTTCATATAATCTTTTTTCCATTATCGATTTACTCGATAAATTTGTCAGAAATATTTTCCGGACACAATGGACCCATAATTTGAAAATTTTCTCAAAAAAAAGAAGGAAAGTATATTAATAAATTATCGTTACAGATGGCCCGGTCAGATTGGTGCTCATACCGCTGATTCTGTTCAGCTCGTTGATAAGCGGCTGGATGGAGGGGGGAATCGCCGTGTCCTCGGCGGTCACCGTTTTGTTTTGGTAGATGATGGTATATTTTATCAAATCGGTACTGCCATGCCTTCCTGAATAATTACCCACCAGTGTCAGAAACCGGCCCTGATCAAAGAGCTGAATAATCCTGTCAATATCTGTCTGGTTCAGCTCAATTTCATGATTCTCGGTCTTACCTGAAACTATCGCAACCCCATTATCAAAGATAACCAGCCGGTCTTGTAATCCGGCAATTCCTCCGGTCCGATAGTAATCGACCAGTAATGAAGGTGCCTGAGGGCGCGATACGGGGGGTGTCCGGGACCCGAGACAACCGGATACCATCACCGCGGCAATGAGGAAGAGTATGCTGATTACCCACCATTTCCCGATAACAATCCCCCCTCGTTTATCTGAAGTCGCCGGCTAGTGGTCCGGTTATATCTGGACAACATCCATCTTTGAAGATTTTCCTGCTGCTTTGCGTTCCGGAAGAACCTCTTCAAGTGCCGCGATCAGACTATCTACTTTCTCATTGGTGAATGCCAACCTGAAGGCAGCAAGTTCTGCAGCGTTCATGATCATGATACCTTTTTTCTTCATGGGAAGACCATTTTCACCAACAGGGTTGATATCGATGGCAAGAGAAGCGGGGCGGTTCCTTGTCGCCGGCAACCTGATGATAGAGACTCCTTTCACCGAAGTATTTTTACGCTCCCAGTCCTGTCCTTCCTCAATAAATGTTTTAAGCGTCTGTGTCAGTTCCATAAAAAGAACTATTGGTTTATATATTAAAATGCTATTCCTTGTGAAACGAAAGTAATTATTTTTATATTCCGCACCTATTTCATACATCCCCGGCATATAATTCTGTACATCAGGCAGACCTCGACCGGCCTCGCCTGTCCGACTTGAAGACTCCATCTTTTGGTATCAGCGTGGATTATGCACACCATACACCTGTCTTATGACCAGCCGTTCTCACTCGATCAAACGCTTGGCTGCGGACAGGTATTCCGGTGGGATCGTACCGATAACGGATGGTGGTATGGCGTAGTCGGGGGTCATGTCATCAAAATACGGCAGGATGAACAGGAGCTGGTCTTTGAAGGTGCTTCGATATCGTTTATTACCCGCTATTTTTCTCTTGATGTAAATCTTCAGCCAATCGTTACCTCATTCAACCAGGATCCGTTCATAGAAAGTGCAATACATCAATGTACCGGGCTTCGCCTTATCCGGCAACCCCGATGGGAGTGCCTCATATCCTATATCTGTTCGACAAATTCCAACATCCCGACGATACGACGGAGGATAGGTGCTATTGCGGAACAGTTTGGCCGGGAGATTGTTTTTGAAGGAAAGACGTATTATGCGTTCCCGGAGCCATCAGCCATAGCATGTTCCGGGGGAGAATTTCTTGAGAACTGCAAACTCGGCTATCGCACCCCATATGTCCTTAATACTGCCTGCGCCATCGGGGATGTGGAGCAATGGGACGATAAGATTCACTCGATGCCTTTTGAAGCAGCCCGCCGGGAACTTATGAAACTCTCCGGTGTGGGACCAAAAGCAGCTGACTGCATCCTCCTCTTTGCATTCCAGAGATACGAGTCCTTTCCTGTTGATGTCTGGATCCGCCGAATCATGCAACAACACTATATCCGGACCCTGAAAACTGATGCTGTCCTGACCGGCCGGGAATATGATCTCATACGACAGTTTGCACGCAAACACTTCGGAGAGTTCTGCGGGTATGCTCAGGAGTACCTGTACGCGGCACGCAGGGGATAGAAGAAATCTCCCGGTGTATCGGTTATGTTCCGATATCCCAACTGCAGAGGTAATTCTTCTGCTCTTTTGTTAACTCATCGATAGAAAGGCCGAGCGAAAAGAGTTTCAGGTGTGCAACCTGCTCGTCGATCTCCCGGGGAACTTCATAGACGCCGCCTTTGAGTGTCCTGCCGTTTTTCGCGATATACTGTGCACAGAGTGCCTGAAGGGCAAAACTCAGGTCCATGACTTCGATGGGATGTCCCATCGATTTGGGTGTGGCGAGGTTGACAAGCCTTCCCTCGGCAAGGAGATGCACCGATTTTCCTTTTATCAGGAAGGTCTCGATGCCGTCACGCTGGATTACCTTTTCTGCGTTTTTGTGGAGCCATCCGACATCGATCTCGACATTAAAATGTCCGGCATTCGAGAGGATTGCACCATCTTTGAGCTTGTTAAAGTGCCGTGCGCTGATAACTCCTGTATTGCCGGTCGTTGTAATGAAAATGTCCCCCAGTGCAGCGGCCTCGTCCATAGGCATGACCATGTACCCGTCCATGTGTGCCTCAAGTGCCCGGCGCGGATCGACTTCCGTGACTATGACCTTTGCGCCCAGGCCATGGGCCTTTCCGGCCAGCCCCCGCCCGCAATACCCGTATCCGGCAACGACAACGTATTTTCCGGCAACCAGGCTGTTTGTGGTGATCATGATTGAGGTGAGAGCACTTTCTCCGGTCCCGTGGACATTATCAAAAAACCTCTTCATGGGAGTATCATTCACCGCAATAACCGGGAACTCCAGTTTGCCTTCGGCCGACATCGAACGGAGGCGATGAATGCCGGTAGTTGTCTCTTCACAACCGCCGATAACCTTCTCCAGCAGATCCCTGCGCCGGGTGTGGATATAATGGATTAAATCCATGCCATCGTCGATAGTAATCTGAGGCTCCGCGTCAAGAACCCGGTTAATTGCCGCATAGTACTCATCGACCGAACAGGCGTGTTTTGCGTAACAGTGGACATTTTTTACCGAATTGAGCGCTTCTGCCACATCATCCTGCGTCGAGAGAGGATTGCAACCGGTGATGTGTACTTCGGCTCCACCGGCAGTGAGGGTTGAAACGAGATTTGCCGTTTTGGCTTCAACATGGAGTGCCATCCCGATTGTCATTCCGGCAAAAGGCTTCTCCTTCTCAAACTGTTTTTTTATTGCGGCCAGCACCGGCATAAACTGCGCAGCCCACTCAATTTTCAGCATTCCCGT
The DNA here is from genome assembly GCA_963815065.1 of uncultured Methanoregulaceae archaeon. Classification (GTDB taxonomy): domain Archaea; phylum Halobacteriota; class Methanomicrobia; order Methanomicrobiales; family Methanospirillaceae; genus Methanoregula. The sequence continues at coordinate 245,421 of CAWFFE010000002.1, forward strand.
ACTCATAAAAATCCTCTGGGGCTGGTGCTCCCGGCACTTCACCCGGATACTGATGTACCCTATGAGTAGGCACCCCAACGTACATAAAAACTCCCAAAACTTTACTGTACCGAAATACCGACGGCCGTGGGAAACGTAGATAGGTGTAGCGCGCCCAGATTTACGCATGGTGCTCACGCGACGGATTATCCCTTGTCTTGACCTCAAAGAGGGAAGGGTAGTGAAAGGAACGCACTTCCTGGGGCTCCGTGATGCCGGTGATCCGGTTGAGCTTCCCGGGAGGTACAACGAGCAGGGCGCCGACGAGGTTGTATTCCTTGACATTACCGCTTCGAAAGAGAAGAGGGCAATCATTATCGGGCTGATAAAACGGGCTGCCGACGAGCTTTTTCTGCCGCTCACCGTTGGAGGGGGTATCCGTTCACTTCCCGATATCCAGCAGATCCTCCGGGCGGGCGCTGATAAAGTGAGCATAAATACAAGCGCAGTTCACGATCCGATGCTGATCACCAAAGGAGCTGAGTCATTCGGGACACAATGTATCGTTGTGGCAATGGATGTGAGGCGAAATTTTACCGAAAACAGGAATGCTATTCCGGTGCAGCTGGAAAATGGATCCCGGTGCTGGTACGAGGTGGTTATCTATGGAGGGAGCAAGCCAACCGGCATCGATGCTGTTGCCTGGGCACGGGAAGCCGAGGAACGAGGTGCCGGCGAGATCCTGCTCACGAGCATGGAGACCGATGGTACCAGGAACGGTTTTGATATCGCTATCACCTCGGCAATCTCTGATGCTGCAGAGATCCCGGTTATCGCGAGCGGCGGGGTTGGTACCCTCGAACATTTTTACGACGGGTTCACACGGGGAAAAGCGGATGCCTGCCTTGCGGCAAGCGTTTTTCATTATGGTGAGTTCACGGTAAAAGACGTGAAAGAGTATCTTAGAATGAAGGGTATCCCGGTACGACTCTGAGATCGAACTCGAATGCGGCAACGGGATGTTCAAGCTCAAATGCATTCAGTACCTGAGGGATGGATCTCGCCAAAGACACCTGCTGTTCTTCCGGCAACAATAATATCGCCACGGCGCCCGTCGATAAATGACGGGTCCCGGGATTCCTTCACCGTGTAGTTGATGGAGAGCTCGTGGAGTAACGCATCGGCCGATGCATATGCTTCCGAAAAGTCCGCTTCCGAATGAGAACTGACACCCGCCGCCTGCTGGTAAGTACAACAGGAATCTACAACGTCTCCAACGGTGAAAAGGCGCTGGGGGAGTTCACGGTGCCGGTTTAACGCTAAAAACTCAAGGAGAAGGGGAAGGAGCTCGGTCCTTACTACGGTGTTCTCGATGCTTATCGGGTGAATGACGTGGAGAACCCCCACCTTCTCTTCCCGTTGCATCTTCCGATAAAGCACGCCTTCGCTGGTGAGCGTGAACGGCATAACCTCGAGATACCCCAGACCACAGAAGATCTCTCGTGCAAGTGCTGCGTTCACCTGGACCGGATGAGGTTTTCCCACGGTGAAAGTCTTCGGTGGCAGGTCCTGTATCTTGTCGTAGCCATACGCAATTGCTACATCCTCGAATATGTCCCAGTCATGCATTATGTCGGCCCGGAAGCAGGGCACCTGCACCTTCACCTTGTCAGCACCTTCAGGATCAGCACCAAATCGCATTTTCCGGAGGAGTTCTGCCATTGTCGACGGGTTCAGCTCAATCCCGAGCAGCCGGGAGCACTCCGGAACGCTGACGATCCGCTCTGCCGGTTCAAGTGTCGGAACCTGCCTGCCGTCGATCTCAACGCTCTGGATCTCCGCGCCGGCCTCAGCCATCGCCGTGCAGATGATGTTGACGGCCACGCCGACTGCCCGTTTATCAGTGCCGGTCGTGTCGAGGAGGATATTTCTGGTATCAATAGTTACCCGCGTCCTTTCGCCGTTGATGATGGGGGGAAACGAGAGGACATGATCGTCCTTGTCCACGATCAAAGGGAAGAGCGGGAAGTCCCTGACGATTTTTGCGTAATCCCTGCCTTTCGGATGCTTCTCGAGAATTTCGTCCATCGACATCTCTTCAGTATAATCGAGCGGAACGAACTTCCTGCTTCGCGGCGAGGCGATATAGCGGAAAGGGGGGGTAACCGTATCAAGGTCATGAATGCCGATCGCTACTTTGCTCCTGCCCCTGCCAACCGCCCAGTGGAGTGACTCCTGCAGGGACATGATGCTCTGAATAGATTCATCGTCGAACGTGACCCCCCGGATAACAGCCGCCTCCAGAACCGGTCGGATCCCCGCAAGTTTCGGGTCGATGGTGAATGAAATCCCTGATGGCTTAACCGGGTATAATGGCAGTCCGGTCTCGATCCCGAGATACCCCCTCATGGCCCGGGCAACTCCCTCCGGTGAGAAGAGATCGGGACGATCCGGGAAGAACTCCACATCTGCATGGTCCTCCTCGATCCGCTCGACATCAGAACCGATGAGGGCAACCTTGTTGAGGATCGTCTTTTTATCGGTCCTGGTAAGACGTTCAAGATACTTATAGGGAAGGGTAATAACTGCCATTTCAGATGCCTCCTTTCATGGGCCGGAGAACGGGGGTCTGGCGAAGAAACGCCACATCGCTCCGGTGCAGATACCGGAGATCTTTGAGACCGAGCCGGAGCATTGCAATCCGGCTCACTCCCAGTCCCCACGCGAGGACGGGATAGTTGATCCCAAGGGGCACGGTGACTTCCTCGCGGAATATGCCGGCACCGCCCATCTCGATCCAGCCAATTCCTTCGACAAAGACCTCGGCGTCGAGACTTGGTTCGGTATACGGGTAATAGGAGGGTTTGAAGCGCACACCTTCAAAACCTATGCGGTGATAGAACTCACGGAGAATTCCCAGCAGGTTGCCAAAAGTAACACCCTCGTCCATCACAATCCCTTCGAGCTGCTCAAACTCGGCAAGGTGTGTGGTGTCGATGGTCTCGCGCCGGTAGACCCTGCCGATACAGAAGGCCTTGACGGGGGGGTTCGGGTTTTTCGCAAGGTGCTGGATCGAGACACTCGTGGTATGGGTCCGGAGCACACACTGCTCTGCCTTCTCCTCCTTCCAGGTCCCGCCCCAGCCGGTTGAAGAGGTATTTCCACCGGAGATATGCATTGCCTTCACCTTTTCATACCCCGGCGGGAGCGGAAGGGTCTCGCGAAGGTAGAAAGTATCCTGCATTTCGCGGGCAGGATGGTCCTGGGGCTGGAAAAGTGCATCGAAGTTCCAGTATGACTGCTGGACGATGCCTCCGTAGAGTTCTTCAAAACCCATATCGAGGAGGATCTCCCGCATCTCGGCGATGATCCGCTGATAGGGATGGATCTTCCCGGGATAGGCCTTCCTGGGGAGTTTGGTCACGTCGTACCGTCGGAGATTTGACGTTTTCCATGCCCCGGAGAGGATCTGGTCGCGGGTAAGAGTCCCCACATCCTCGCGGAGATCAAGCCCTTTCTTTACGAGCGCCTGTCCCTCAGGTGTGATGGCAACCGAATACCTCACCGTTTCTGACTCCTGCACTATCCCGCGCCGGATGAGCTCTTTGTCCCGGGATCCCCAGCCCGGGGATTTTTCAGGGTAGATTCATCACCAGCGGTAGACGCACCTTCGGTCTTTGAAACCAAGCCATTATTGACGCAGATAAGACCTTTTTTACGCAGCTGGCCAAAACCGATCTTAAATGCCCCGTGTTTCTGGAGTTCGGAAAGAATTGTGTCCCGGAAGATATATTTCAGGAGTTGCGTTTCGGGAAGGCCATGCCGGAGATACTCTTTTCCTTCATCTGAATAGATAAAGGTCTTATCGACTATCCGCTCGAGGCTGACCAGTCCTTTGTCCTCAGCAAGGTGGGCCCACTGTACCTACGGATTCCGGTGTTGTATCGAGCAGGGTGGCGAGATGCAGGGCTTCTGCTTCGCGCTCCTGCTCAAGTACGCCCAGCAACCTTTTCTCGTTCTGTGTCAGTTCAGCCATATTATACCCCAATCTTCTCAGATGCTGCGTCCATCTTCTCCCTGAAATTTTTCAGAAAAATAATCACTCGTTCCGCCGTCTCTTTTTTGCACTGGCCGCACATGACCTCGCCGGATACGCATTTCCTTCGGATCTCTGCAAGTTCAGCATCGTCTGTCACCATGTGGAACAGGTTGAGCATAAACAAGGAGCATTTGTCGGGTTCCCCGCCAAGACGTTTCTGTTCTTCCCCGGTCATTCTTCCGCCGGTAATGCCGCTCATCACCTTCTTTCTTATCGCCGCCTCAGGTTCATAGAACGAGATGATACTTTCAGGAATGCTGCTGGACATCTTGCCCCCGGTGAGTCCCGGCATGAAAATATGGTAGGTTGACGATGGCGTATAAAATCCGAAACCTCCCTGTTCACGTTCGATCCGCCGCACCTTCGCACTCACATCGGAGCAGGGGTCCCCTTTGGTATCCAGGTGCCCTTCAAAGGTCTTCGCACCCGGGAATGCTGCCTTTACCGCATCAAGCGCCTTCTCTGGTGCGTTCTTTGATCTGATACTTACATAACCCGGTCGTTGTTCGACGGTGAACATGCGGAGTTTGTGCGCGATACCCCGGGTGAGCCGGATATGCGGGTCCTGATCAATTCCCACCGGAACAATCGTCGGTGCAGGTTCGCGATCGATCTGTGGATACAGGATATCGGCCACCTGGGTGATCACGCTTTCAGCATGTGCGAGATCGGTTTCTGGAGAGAACCCATAAATCGCCGCAAGTTCAGAGAAATTTACCTTGGTTGCAGCTTCAAATGCAAGATCCTTCAACCGGTCGTTCTTACTCTGGAAATACGTCTGCCCCTCGAAACCGAGAGCATAGAGACAGGCCAGGTATTCTTTGCCATATTCCCGGCACTTTTCCCATGACATGCCACGAACCGCATGTGCTTCACGGTCAGCGATCGTTACGTAACCGTTGCCACCCTGCTGTACATGCCAGACCACCTCCTTCATTACCATAAGGTGGCCGAGATGCGGGTGGCCGCTTGGCATAAACCCTGTCAGGATGTGAAACGGGGTATGATTGCGTATCGCACGTGCGATCAGGTGGTAGTCACGGTGACCGACAACGATCCCCCGGCTCATGAAATACGGGATTTCGGGAAGATCTGAAATCACTGTGGAGATAGGATCGATGCCAAACTCAGAAAATAGTTTCCCGACATCGACAGGCTGATTACTTGACCACGGATTAATCTGAGGTTCCGGCATGGTGAGCGCTCACAGTTTTATTCGTGCGAATTCGACGAACTGAATTCCGTTAGTATGTACAGCGCCAAACAACATCTTCTTTTTGACACTATGCGCCATCCGTACTGATCGCGAGATAACACTCATGGGAAGAGAGGTCTCTTTTTCGACCGCATGGACAAGCATATCAGAGTGAAGATTCTTTCCACAGTAGACACGAAAATGGTGCCCGAACTTATAGCCGGTCCGTGGAGTGAAATTATGCTCCCTGAGTTCCCTGTACACCTTATTCTTTTCGGAAAGTTCCCGGTCGGTTTCACTTGCAAGAGCTAAATATTCGTCGGCGCTGACGGAAACAGAACCTTTCCTGAGCGAGATAATGCCTTTCCCCATCAGGTAGAGCAGTTCAACAGGTGCAAACATGAGGCGTTTCTCATCGAGCCGTTTACCAAACCCAGACTCTTCGAGATCTGACCGGGCTGCGGCAAGGACCATCGCAGATTTCCCCACCAGAACCGCATCATGCCGGGATAATTCAGGAACGGGATTTCCGGATTCCGGCAGTTTCTGGAGTTTGATCTCGTAGTAGGTCAACTCTTCTTCATCGTCTACTACGGCAAGAACATATTGCTTCCGCATATTCCTTGAAGCAACGACTTCTTCGATGAGGGTCACAAAAGAGATCGGATCGCGTTCAGAAAGGACCCGGACAAGATAGAGCGACTCACTGGTACCGGGTTTTTCACCGCGCCGGAACACCCGGAAATCATGCGGTCCAGCCTGCACAACATACCCCCGTTCACGCAGGTCGCGGTACACCAGAAAACTGCGCAGAAAACCGGGCTGGTCGGCAAACTCAGAGAATAACGTGTCGAAGGTATAACCCGTGACATCGATCTTCTGGCGGTGGAGAAGGAAGAGTGCCTCCTGGTGTGAAAGTTTCAATCCATCTGGTTCCAGACGTCCGTACCCGTTCTGTTCATAGAGGATACGTCCCTCTTTTCCTACACGCACCACCGTGCCGTCGAATGTTGCCTTCACTACCGGATCTATTGTGTTTAGATGATAATAAGAACGCGGGAAAAGGTGTCCAGTTGATGGGCATAGGTTATAACGGGTAAGATCCCGCTGGTACCACGTTTTTCTTTAAATGGAAAACCCCTTATTCCGCGAGCTCACGAACCTTCGCAATATTCCCGGCATCATCCCGACGATCATCAACCGGTGTTTCACAGATAAGAGGGATCGCTGAAAAGACAGGATGGTGAAGGATGCGCCGGAAACCGTCTTCCCCGATGAATCCCATACCGATATGCTCATGCCGGTCAAGGCTGCTTCCACGATCTCCTTTCGAGTCGTTCAGGTGGATGATCCTGAGATTGTTAATTCCTATCTGGTCATTGAACTGCGCCAGTGTCTCCGCGATACCCGTGTCCGTGCGTAGTTCATATCCCGCCGCAAATGCATGGCAGGTGTCAAGACAGACCCCGACACGGCTCGTTTTTTCGATGCCATCGATAATCCCGCGGATGTTCTCGAAACTACTACCGACGCTGTTCTTCTCCCCGGCGGTGTTTTCAAGCAGCAGTATCACGTTATTGTCAGAGTCGCCAAGAGAGGCATTGATGGCGCCGATGACACGTGCTCTTCCTCCCGCTATTCCATCACCAAGGTGATGCCCGAGATGGGTGACAAGATACGGGATATTCAGCCGCCCGCACCGTTTAAGCTCGGCAGACAGGGCTGCAACCGACTTTTCATAAATATCGGGTTTGGAGGATGCGAGGTTCGGGAGGTACGGCATATGGTCAACAGGAATCATGCCGGTGGATCGGATTTTTGCAGTAAATGCATCGGAGATTTCTTCGGGGAGCGGACTAAATCTCCAGCCACGGGGGTTGCGTGAGAAGATCTGGAACACGTCGCATCCGGCATTTTTAGCCCGATCTACCGCACGATCAAGAGACCCGGCTATCGAGACATGGACTCCGACCTTCACCATACAGGAGACTCCTTCACTTGTATCACTCTGATCAACATTCATACGGTGAAGATATTTGGAGATTTGTATTCAGGACCCACGGAGCCGTTTGCCGGATGGCAGACCGGTTATAATTTCTTCAGGTCCTGGGGATGTCCAGGTACTATCCAGGTAAAACAATCCCCGAAGATCCGGCAAAAAATCCACAGGAGGTTTACCTGAATCTTTTTTGCCCGGCAAACATCAATCCTCTAACCATGAAGGTTACCTTTCTCGGGTACTAACGGGTGGTATGATACTCCGACAGGCAATACCTGCTCGATCCTGATCCAGGCAAAAGAGTATGACATTCTCCTTGACGCGGGAAATGGTCTTGCAAAAGCGGACCGCTACATCACTCAGGACAAACCAGCCTGCCTTTTTATCAGCCATTTTCATATCGATCATATCGCTGGCCTGCATACCCTGGTGAAATTCAGGTTCTCTCGTGGCCTTACGATCTACGGACAGGTCGGAACAACCAGTGTTCTGAATACAATTGTCGCCGAACCATTTACGGTCCCGTTTGCGGAGATTCCTTTTCCGGTCAGTATTGAGGAGCTCGAACCGGGTCGCCATGCTGTGCCGTTCACGGTTGAATCGCTGCCGCTCGTGCACCCGGTACCCTGTTTCGGGTACCGCCTTTCCCTTGATGGGAAGGTGATAACATACTGCACAGATACTGGTTACTGCGACAATGCGGTCCTCCTCGGACGGGATTCTGATCTCCTGATTACGGAGTGCGGGCTGAAGCCCGGGGAGGAAAGCCCGGGATGGCCGCATCTTAACCCGGAGAGTGCGATCCGGATTGCCCGGGAAGCACATGCGAAGCGTCTGGCCCTGACACACTTTGGTGCAGAGGTGTACCGGACCCTGGATGATCGGACCGCAGTACAGGAACAATTCCGGACAGAATGGCCGGGCCTGATCATTGCCACCGATGACCTGACTATCGAGATCTGAAAAAAAGAATTATTCCTGGATTTTTTTCATCAGCCATGCCATGTTTTTGCCAAGTGTTTTCATCGTTGCAATTCCCTCATCGTCAGTTTTTACATCACCCGGGGCAAGTCCTATGCCAACATTCCAGTAGGATGAACCCGGGACGATCATCTGGCTGATGAAGAAGAAGTGGTTCATGGAATCAAATGCATGGATTGCACCACCACGCCGGACTGCAACCACCGCGACGCCAACTTTGTAACGGAACATGTCATTATTTGCCTTCGCAACAAACCCGGCCCGCTCGATAAGTGCCTTCATGTCCGCAGAAACATCAGCAAAATAGGTAGGCGAGGCAAGAATAATGCCTTCTGAATCCAGCATTTTTCCGATGCAATCGTTTACGATGTCGTTATTTACCGCGCAACTTTTATCCTGCTTTTCGAAACATTTTCCGCAGGCAGTACATCCCCGGATATTTTTACCCGCCAACTGAACAAGCTCGGTTTTTATACCCTCATTTTTCAATTCTTTAAAAACCGCATCGATGAGAATTGCGGTATTCCCATCCCTGCGTGCACTTCCATTAAAAGCGACAACTTTCATGAATTCCTCCCGTTGATTAACACATTCTCCCGTTCACAGATAAAAATCTCATGATATCCTGATCCGGAAACTATGACGTATGCCTAAGAGCGTCATCTTAAGAGCCCTGACGCCAAATGGTCTTGCGATATGAATAACCGCATACAATTTTCCGATTTTCACCTCTCGCGTGAAGTCGGTAAAGCAATAGAAGACATGGGCTTTGAAGAGCCCACGCCCATCCAGGCACTCGCCATCCCCCTTATACAAGCCGGGCGGGACGTAACAGCCCAGGCTCAGACCGGCACAGGAAAGACAGCAGCATTCGGCATTCCGATCATCGAGAAGATCGATCCGACCCACCGCACCGTACAGGCAATCGTTCTCTGCCCGACACGCGAACTTGCCATCCAGATAGCAGAAGAGTTCTCTGAACTTCTCGCTCATCTTCCCCGTATTACTGTCCTCCCGGTATATGGCGGGCAGCCAATCGACCGGCAGCTGCGTGCTCTCCATGCCGGTGTCCATATCGTCATCGGAACCCCGGGACGGGTAATGGACCATCTCAGACGAAGAACCCTCTCACTCGATGAGGTTTCAACGGTTGTCCTCGACGAAGCTGACCAGATGCTTGACATGGGATTTCGTGATGACATCGAACTGATTCTCAAAAAAATTCCGCAGAAGCGCCAGACTCTTCTTTTCTCGGCGACACTCCCCCAGCCGATCATCGATATCTCGAAACGGTTCATGAACAAACCCGAGTTTGTCAAGGTCGAGTACGCTGAACTCACCGTGCCACAGATTGAGCAGTCGTATATCGAGGTCAAAGAGCGCGAGAAACTTGACGTGCTCTGCCGCCTCATCGATATCGCCGATCCTCACCTATCCATCATCTTCTGCAACACCAAGCGCAGGGCCGAAGAACTTGCCGGAAAGGTAAAAGCACGCGGGTACCGGGCCGAGGAACTCCATGGAGACATGAAACAGTCGCAGCGCGACCGGGTTATGAACGGATTCCGGAAAGGTTCGATCGAGATCCTCATTGCAACCGATGTTGCAGCACGTGGCATTGATGTAGAAGATGTCGATATGGTGATCAATTTCGATGTCCCTCAGGATGTGGAATATTACGTTCACCGTATCGGCAGGACCGGCAGGGCCGGAAAGAGTGGCAGGGCAGTTACTTTTGTCGCACCCAAGGATTTTACCAAACTTCGTGAGATCCAGCATTACGCAAAAATCCAGATACCCCGCATGCCCATTCCCACGCAGTCTGATGTAGCTGAAACACGGACGCGAACGATGCTGGAAAAGGTGCGCGAGACGATCGCTGCCGGAGGGATGGAGCCTTATGTGCGCATCATAGAGCAGGAAAGTGAAGGTGATCTCAGTACGATCGATATTGCGGCTGCTCTCCTCAAGCTGCAGATGGAACAAGGCGGTGAAGGATCACCGGAGAAGCAGGATGAGATGGATTTTGCAGATACGGGTGCAGAACCCGGCATGGTCCGCTTCTTTCTCGGAGTTGGCAGGATCCATAAAGTTGCGCCAAAAGACATTGTCGGGGCGATTGCAGGTGAGACCGGCATCCCCGGAAAAGCGATCGGCTCGATACGGGTTCTCGACTCCTATTCTTTTGTTGAAGTGCCCCGTGAATTTGCCACAGAAGTGTATACCATCATGAAAGAACGGACGATCCGTAACCAGCCCACCGGGATCGAGCCGGCGTCCGGCAAACGGGCGTAGAGAAGCCGGTCCTTCTTTTTTTTGTTTTTTGCCATATTCCGGTTCATAAGGTCCACCGGCATCGGCCATTTCGGAACGGCAGGAACAGAAACATAAAATACACACCCGGGAAATTATCCGGTATGAAAAAGATATTAGCAATCGCATCTGTACTCGTGCTCTGCATGGTGTTCGTTCTTGCCGCAGGGTGTACACAAACCACTCCGCCGGCAACTACGCCAACACCTACCCCGGTCGCAACTACTGAACAACCAACACCAACGCCGACTCCAACAATAGTGTCGCTGACACCCGGCCCGACCCAGACCCTGCCCGAGATCTGGAGTCTCGAAGTCCAGGTCCAGAGTAACGGTGTAGCGATCGACCCGCAGATGGTTGTCAGCTGCCAGGGCGGCAAGGGGCTCAACTTTATCCAGCAGATCGATGTCAGGGTTACCCGGGCCGATGGAGTAGTAGAGACCGGAATAATTGCCAAACCCCTCTATAAAGGAAAATCCGTATCGTTACCGATTACCTCCCAGATGGGAAAGGTTAACCGGGTTGAGGTCTGGGCAACGACACCGCAGGGGGACAAAGTTAAGATCTATGATGACAACGTGCCTTTCAGACAATACTGATCTTTTTTTTAATTTCTGAAATGGATGTCAACAGGATAAGATTGGGAAAATGTAAGGAATTTGAAAAAGCATCAACGGTGATTCTCTTCACTTTTTTCCTTCTAAACCGGGGGATTTTTTGGATAATGAAAGACAATTCGAATCTACAACATTTTATCCTTCGTTCTGACACACATTCCTTTAATTTTTCCGGGAGTATAAGTTCTGTTGTATCTGTTCCCGGACTTTTCGTTCCAGGCCGGGAATAGTCCTGATATCCCTCACCTGATCCAAACGGTCAACCAGGATTTCGCCCACCGGTGAAATTCCAATATTCCGTAGAAAAGCCGAAATAACCCGGGTGGTGCAGGTAAAATTCTCTTTTCCTTCCCTTCCCGCAACGGAAAAAATCAGACCTCGTTGTCCTGAGTTTCCTCCGGACAAAACCCGCTCTGCATGGTATGCCTGACACCGGTCGATGAGCAGCTTGAGCCCGGCAGGGACCGTATTGGTATAAACAGGAGAGCATACGACAAGCAACGATGCACTCCGGATAGCATCGATGATGCTCCCCATATCATCGTCAAAGATGCAGGAACCAGTATTATAACACTGGTAACACCCGATGCAGCACCGTATATCCATGTCATGGGGGTAAATCACCTGAACCTTCATGCCGAGTTCGTGAGCCGCGTTCACTGCCCAGTCTGCAAGGATGCTGCAGTTACCCTGTGCCCGGGGGCTTCCCTGGATGACAACAAGATCCAAAGGGGGAGATGCCGGGCGTTCAGGTGACTCCGGATGCTGGTTGAGCACGAACTCCTCAGGATCATTTCGAATTTCCCGTTCCCATTCATCGGCTCTCTGCTTTGCCTCGTCCTCGGCAGCAAGCGCCACGAGGGGGGAGTACTCGTATGAATTCGTCCGAAAAACTGAGATCTTTCGGCCGCCCTTCGTTACCGTGACCGTGTACCTGATCATACCGGGATAAAGCGCAGATAAATCTTCGGAATGCAAGGTAAGGATATACGGTTCCGTTCCCGAATCAATCTCAGCCCTGCGAATAAGGTCTGTTGATGATTCCATCAGGTATACTATCGTGTATGAAACGATAATGCTGTGGTGCTCATGAGATCCGGCAGGATCTTTCAAAAAAATTTGCGGCTCCGCTCCATTCTTTCCCAAAAACAATAAGATATGTGCCGGCACATGTTCCGGTAAACCGGTGAAGTGATCTCCGTTTCCCTGACTCCTATTCCCCTGCGAATCGCCGCACTTATACGGGAGCGCAACAGTCTTTTGGAATATCCCGTGGAACGTCTTGCCGGCTTGATCCAGAAGATAGGATTCCGATGCACTTCATGCGCAAAGTGCTGTACCCGGGAATTCAACGGACACGTATTCCTGCTTGATCGGGATGTAACCTCAGTCAGGGCATTTGATCCCACAGCGCTTGAACCCGCACCGGCGCCCGAATTCTGCGACCAGCACGGCATATTCTATGTTTCAGGGTACGCGGTTCGGACACAGGATGCTGCCAGCGGATGCTGCTGGTTTCTGGAAAACGGAAAATGCCGCATTTATGACCGCCGTTTTGCCATCTGTCGTATTTATCCCTACATGCTCCACCGCGAACCTGACGAACACGGGGTCGTGGACTGGAGGCAGTTCTCCGGTCTTGACCAGCACGGGGAGTATGATTCACCTCTTCCTGATGACCAGAGCATCGAAATCGCCCGTGAAACCAAAGAGTACGAGAACGCATTTCTCACCCAGGAGATTGCGTTTCTCGAATTCATGCAGGATTATTTCACCAGGCATCATCTCCGTCATGTGCAAAAAATATACGATGACCGGTTACGGGGTTTTAACCGTGGGGATGAAATCACCGTAATGGTATATTATAGTGGTAACCTCGAGCAGCACCGGATACGGAAATAAAACCGGATAGCCGGTTCCATGTTATCTGCCTCTTTCCTTACCGGAGACGATCAAAAATTTCTTCCGGTTCTCTGATGGTTGGCTGGACAGGCAGGTATTCCCGGGGCCGGCCGGTTCATTTTGGTGTAACCTGATGTTCCGGTCACCGGTCTCCGGGAGGAGCAATAAGGGAAGACGGTTATCTGACCTGTTTCCAGAAAGAGGTTAACACATTCCAGATCTTTTCCCGAAGCAGGATACTGTTATCCGGCATTACCTGATCGGAACCCTTTGAGGACTCACCGGGTTCATAGAGCGACCGGTTTATTTCAATCTGTATCCATGGGATGCCCTTATGCCAGTAATGAGCGTTTGAAATAAAGCCGCCGGAGAAAGGATTGTTGATTGCAACTTCACTCCTGCCGGGGAATTCCTTCGTAAAAATGTCTGCCAGGGTATCGATCCATTCAGCTGAACACGTGGCAATGCTACCTTTTTTTGCCTTTCCCCGGCGGTCCCCGTTGTTCCCCAGGCAAATCAAAGGACGCAGTTTTCCCGCATCTTTCTGGAAGCTTGAACCGACAGGAAGCATGGAATGGCAGTCGAATGCAATTCTGACAGGATGTCGATCGATGAGTTCGTCGATTTGCTGGTGGAACGGGAAATAGTGGGTCATGAGGAGGCTGTGGATGAGGCGCATATCCGGTACCTTTCCGGGACGGTAGACCTCTCTTCCATCAACAGTCCTTATTTTGATGATCCCGTCAGGATCACGGGGCGGAAGGGGCAACGGCGGACGGTTGAGATCGATCACCATCCGTGAGACCGGTGTATCAATAAATGCAGCCACGCGATCCTCAAATCCGAATATCACCCGGGTCTTTGGATCGCAGTAATAACGGAGCTCCTCGTCATCGAGAAGCAGGAGCGGGCGGACCAGGTCCGGGACTTCTGTACCGCCATGAGGAATTGATACCAGGAACGGATAGCGTTTTTTCACTATTATCAGCAGCTGTGCATATGCCGGGAGATTTGTTAACATTTGCGTGATATGCATCCGGTAAAAAATCCTTGCTGGAAGTCGCAGGAAAAATAAAATTTTTACAGACAATCTGGCACCAGGTCATCTCCTCCCGAAATTGTTCATGGACACCAACCACCTCGACAGCAACAGGTCGCAGATTTGCACATCAGGAGCCCTTATGGTCAAAACCCTTTTGAAACACTTTTTCATGCCCGGGCAGTTGCATACCTCCTCCCGGCATTTGTTGTCGGGACCTATGACCATAAGGGGAAACCAGATGCAATGGTTGCCACATGAGAGGGTATCGGTTCATCAGATCCACCAGGCGTGCCGGTACGCCTTTCCCGCTACACCTGCAGGAACCTTGTGGAGAAGCTGGCATTTACGATCAGTATCCATTCAGTAAATTATATGGCCGAGGCAGATTTTTTTGGCATACCATCCGGACAGGATATGTATAAGTTTGTTATCACGGGGATTACACCCGTACCAGCAGAATATGTCGATGCCCCTTCTGTCAGTGAATTTCCGGGTAGTACTCGAATGCCGCGTAACCAACCATATAAAAATTGGTGCCCGCACCCGGTTTATCGGTGAAATTCTGGATGTGAAAATCGATGAATCCATGCTTGACCCGGACGGGAAACCCGATCCTGCCAGGCTGCAGCTAACCGGTTTTGAGATCTTCCGATCTGAGTATTATACGACCGGTCGGTAATTGGAAAAGCGTCTAGCGCCGGGCAAAAATTTTTACCCGGATAAATTCATTTTTTTACCGCCATTGTCATCAGAAATTCAATTTTCGTGGATCTGCCGGTTTTGTGTACAGGATCTTATTAATGCAGGTCATTTCAGTCTCATGATCAAATCGCCATCAGGTGTTAAAAAATAACGTTTCACCAGCATATCGTCATTCATCGTACAATCCCAGCCAAAAACTTCTTTGATTTTCAGCCGTATCAGGGCTGTTTTCTGGGTGTCATGGGTCTTAGGCTTTTCAAGTCCTCCCGTTGTCATCATAGTTCAACAAAGATTTCTTGTTGAATATTAAAGGGAGGCAAATGGGGGGCGAAAGTGTCATCCCGTGCATTATTTAAATCAGGTCAGAAAAACAGACTGGCGTAATTCACCTTAACGTTGATACATAGATGCCTTGATATGCTGGAGTACCAATCACCTTCCTGTATGACACTATCACCTGAAGATCCCTATGTCGGGAAAAAAGCACCGTCGTTCTGCCTGCCGGATGCAAGGGGAACGAGCATCTGCCTGGACAGTTTCAGGGGGAAATGGGTGGTTCTGTATTTTTACCCGAAGGATAATACGCCGGGTTGTACTATCGAAGCGATGCAGTTTAATGCATCTCTGGAGAAGTTTGCCGATCTTGGTACGCAGGTACTCGGGGTGAGTGCGGATTCATCCGAGAGTCACCAGAAGTTTGCCGGGAAACATAATCTTTCTGTTCTCCTCCTTTCGGACACGGATCATGGAGTAATCAAGGCATATGATTCCTGGAAGCCAAAGACGATGTTTGGCAGGGAATTTCTCGGCATCCGACGGGACACGTTCCTTATCGATCCCGAAGGGACGATTGTTGCAGTCTGGCGTAACGTAAGCCCGAAAGGTCATGCAGAAGAAGTAAAAACGGTGCTGATCGAAAAGAAGAAGTGACGGGACCAGATCGCTACAGATTCCTGAGTACTGCCGATCAGTGATCCGGATTCCGTTATGCCGTGTACCGTACCTTGTTTCTCACAAAAAATGAGAAAAATTGTATACTGGCTGCGAATCCAGATGACCCCCGATGAAATCATTGCTTACTCGGACCCGGAGATGTGAATTATTGGTAAAACCAACTGGTTTAATAATCTGATTTTCATAAGATATGGGTCGATCGGGGCTTTTCCGAGGGTCATTCCAGTGGAAATGAAAGGGTATAAAAAGGGTTATGTATTTGGTTGGCATCTAAACCGGAAAATATCATAAAATTCTCAAAATCGTTACACTTTTTTCAGATTCCGTCTCATTTTCACGGCATAGTTCAATCTAAATTTCGTTTAAATTTTACTCAACTATCATCATTCGCAGATGTTCTGAAGGGCGGGGGAACAATAAAAAAAACGCAACCGGCGCGTGAAAAGGGAGTTATCGTGATTATAAGGGCCAGGAATAGCGTACCTGCCGGTAGATTTATTTAATACATGAATTTTTATTTCCCACCCCCGGGAATGATCTAAACGATCAACAATTGAAACCTGCATAAAGACGGAATGCGATTATTCCCGATCGATAAAAACGAGAGGAAAACCCGGAAGAAAGGATGGTGAGATATATAAATTCTGGAAAAGTATTCCTATCATCCGAAAATGAAAAACAACCGCAAAATTGACTTAAAGGGTATCGCAACGAACGCGATGCGGAAATATGGTTTTGAGCCCGGGTTCCCCGATTCCGTGATCAGGGAGGTCAAAGCAATGCATGCCTGGACCTTCGCGTCAAGCGAAAACACCGGTCAGGACCTGCGCACGCTTCTGTGGTCATCCATTGATAACTACGACTCCATGGATCTCGACCAGATGGAGTTCTGCGAACACGGTGACAACGGGGAAATACGGGTTAAACTGGCGATCGCTGATGTAGACTTCTATGTCCGGAAACAGTCCCGGACAGACAGGCATGCAGCTTATAATGGAACTTCTGTCTATACCGGTATCGAAACCTTTCCGCTCCTGCCTGATAAACTCTCGAAAGGTATCTCTTCCCTGCTGCCTGGCACTGACCACCTGGCGATCGTGATTGAATACACCGTACCTTTGAGCGGGAATATCCGTCCCGATAAAATTTACCGGGCTGTCGTATCCAACAAGGCAAAATTGATCTACGAAGAAGTCGGGGACTGGCTGGAAGGAAAAGGGATCATCCCAAAAACAGTCAGGGAGGTTCCCGGACTCGAAGAGCAGATTCACCTCCAGTGCGAGGCAGCCCGGCGGATGAAACGAAACCGGACCGAGCAGGGAGCTCTCGATCTCGAGACGATCGAGGCCAATGCAATCGTAGAGGGGGATTTGGTCAGGGATCTTGTGGTCCAGAAAAAGAATCTGGCACGAATTATCATAGAGGAACTCATGGTTGCTGCGAACGGCACCATGGTGAACTACCTCGGCAATGCCGGCATTCCTATGATTCAGAGAGTGGTACGTACACCGAAGTACTGGAACGAGATCATACAGTTGGCTGCATCTTATGGTGAAATCCTGCCGACAGACCCGGATTCGAAGGCGCTCTCAAAATTCCTTATCCACCGGAAGGAAGTCGATGCCGAGCACTTTCCGGACCTGTCGCTTACGGTCGTGAAACTCATAGGACCCGGGGAATACATGAAACTTGATCCCGGTGAACCTCCTTATGGCCACTTCGGGCTGGCTGTTACAGACTACACTCACGGCACAGCACCTAACCGTCGATATGTCGATCTCATCATACAGCGACTCCTGAAGTCGGTGATTGACAAAGTACCAAGTCCTTATACGGAAGAAGAACTTATCGAACATTCCACCTGGTTGTCCGGGAGGGAAAAGGGATCCAAGAAAGTCGAACGCTTCATGAGAAAGTCTGCAGCTGCAGTGCTTCTTCAGGAAAGGATCGGCGAACTGTTCGATGCGCTGGTAACAGGGGCTTCCGAGAAGGGAACATATGCCCGACTTATCACACCACCCGCAGAGGGGCGGATCGTACAGGGTGAAGAAGGACTCAGGGTTGGCCAGAAGATTCGCGTGCGACTGTTGAAAACAGATCCTTACAACGGGTTCATCGATCTTGGCTACACTGGAACAAAGGTGCTATGATTCCAGGTGGTGGAAGATCAGGGGATTGATTTGATCAGAGTGCCCTGCCGCACTCAGGGAATCGTGATTTCCCTTATTTTTTTAACCTCGATAATTCTGCATTAATGCCTATCCTTATATTCATGAACGTAAATTCTCAACGTGGTATGCCACCAGGTCGCTGTCTAAGAGGTAAATGATGATTCAGAAAAATTCCCCTTTCGTAATTATCTTTTTGATCGCTGGTATTGTTGCCATGACGATTCCTTCCTGCACAGCAGCGTCCGGTGATACATTAACCCGGGGATCCCGTTTTACGATCACGATAACAGGATTGCCAAATACCCCCTACTACGTATGGGTGGCGAGCACATCCTCCTTAACCGGAAATGCCGGAGATCAACCACCGGTTATTGTAGGGGGTCAGAGTGCCATCCAGAAAGATCCACCCGGCGGGCCTTACACGATAGGAAACTACGCATTCGGTAACGGGAATGGACGAACAATTCTCGATGATGTTGCAGCTTCGACACCGGATATGTCGAATACCAATTATTATGCCCTCGTTACCACCAATCAGGATGGACGTGCAGTGGTCGCGTTCCAGACATCCTCCAGTACAGCAACCAGGACATTCTCCATCAAAGTCGAAAGTCCCGAATCCGCAGGGAACACTGATGTCCATGTCGATCTCGGTCTCCCGGTAACCATAACCCCAACTTTAACCCCGGAGATCACTCTTCCCGTATCAACGCCTCCACCAACCCCGGCTGCAACCTCCCTGCCCACAACTCTTGTGCCGACAACTATCGCATTGACGACGATTCCCGTGCTATCGGAGACACCTTCACCCGCATCGCCTCTAGGAGTTGAAGTTGGGATTCTGGCGGTTATTGCAGGCGTTGTCCTCACAACAAGGCGGAAAATTTTTCGGTAACGGACGTTCCTGAAAAGAGATGGCGGGCTATCACGCAAGGTTAACCCCGGTTATCGCTCCGGTTTAATCAGCCGGATCTGACCAGATTTATACCGGATTTTTTTGGATTTCCCGCTGATGTTATTGAAAAAACCAACATATCCCCACCATCATAAGAAAGGATGTCCTTCTAAGGCAGCTTTCTTCCCGGGAGCGGAAGAGGTCCTCCGGGCTTGTCAATTATATCCAAAATTTGCATCGAACATGATTTTTCCGGAGTCCAATGTCTAATACCCGGCAGAACATACGTTATCCGGTAACTGAACACTGCGCTGATATCATGACCTCGACGATCGATGAAAGCAACTCATTTGTGGCCGGAAAAGATGGCGGTGCCATCGGGAGACTTTTCCAGCGACCATTTTTTTTAAGTTTCACCATTGGTATCCCGTTTTGCCTGTTTAAACTGCTTTTCGGTGCCACTGCGATGGAGATCGGAGGACAGGAAGATCTTTTTCTCACGCTCTCCGGAGTATCTGTTATGATCTGGGCGATTGTTGATCTGACGATGAATATCGGGAGATCTGCATTTGACCTTCTCCACCGGCCGGCACCTTTTGAATTCTGCATTATTGCCCAGATCGGGCGTATTTTCCAGAAGCCCGGAGTATTTCTTGCGATCGATACATTCCTGACATTCGGGATCATCTGTACCATGCTCTGGTCAGGCTGGATCACAAAACTTACGCTCCCTGAATCGTACCTGTGGTACGCCGCCACTACCCTGAACCTGATCAGTCTCTCCCTGGTAGCCATTTATCAGGAGATTCGGAAGATCTGAACAGACCCGAAACACAATTCGATCTGCCTGACGGGATACGTTATTTTTTCGATTATATCGGCAGAATAGTGATTTTCGGCAAATTTGGAATCAGTAAAATCAGGATATTGCCGGTAAGCAGACACCGGGATATCATAGAATAAAGACTGGATAAATTCCTCGAAACACATTACCCGCATCTTTCGGATGATGATGGGCCTGAAAAAAGGTGCTGACTCCCCTGGTGAAATTTTCCGGAATGCGCAGGCAGGGTCTGCCACTATAGAGAAGTTCTTATGCTCGAGGGGCGTATATAGTTGCACAGTTTTATACTGTATGAGTCAAACTATGTTCGAATCAAGAAATTTTGGCGGCTCCAGAAACTTTGGCGGCCCAAGGGACTCCGGTCCACGAGAAATGACAAAAGTAACCTGTTCAGACTGCGGCAAGGAATGCGAAGTTCCGTTCAAGCCGACTGAGGGCAGGCCGGTATATTGCAGGGATTGCCTGCCGAAACACCGGAAACCCCGGTTCTAATTTCATAAATTTTTAATTTTTTTATTTCTTCTCTGTTCTGACGTCTTTTCTCTGTTGTAATCACTATTTCGCGTCATCACCGAGAGATTCCCTGCTCCGCACCTGGTAGAGAACCATCGGATCCATCTCCTTATACGTCTCAGGGGCAGTCCGCATGATGACATTTGTGATACCGCTGTTCACGATCATCTTCGAACAGAGAAAACATGGCCAGATCTGGGTGAGTTCATCGGTCTCCACTTCGAAACCCGCAAGGTAGAGAGTACATCCCCGCGCATTCTTACCTGCCTGAAGGAGTGCGTTCATCTCCGCATGAACACTCCGGCACCGCTCATAGTTGGAGCCGGAAGGGATCGCATGATCTCTTCTCCAGCAGGTATTGAGTTCAGTGCAGTCCATCTGTTTTCGCGGAGCACCCGTATACCCGGTCGAGACGATGGTATTGTATTCATCGACAATGATCGCACCGAAGTTGCGCCGAAGGCAGGTGCCCTGGTGGGCACACCGAATTGCCAGATCCAGAAAATAATGATGCCTGTTGGTCCGCATTGAAAAGAGTGTTGGGAAAAGCCGCTATTAAAGAAGATGGTTCTGAGATGTGTCGGTTATCCGGCCGCAGTAACCGGTTACAACCCAGGCTTTTTTACCGGAAAATTACCACGACCCCGTAAATAATACCTGCCAGGTGCAGGATGAGGAAGACCGGTACTACATAAAAGATGATCTTCCGTGTTTTATGGCGGTAGATCTTCATTGCGCCATATGCACCAAATGGCCCGAACAGCGCTAGAAATACCAGGGTACGCTCGGAAGTCCGCCGAGTATTTTTGCGTGCAGCATTCTTATCACGGGCAAATATCACAAAAACTGCAAGGTTTACTGTGCAGAGGACTAAAAGGAAAAAGGTAAAACCGGCTATGGATATCATCATCTGGTCACGGTGTTATTCATCACTCACCAATAATCGTCGGGTCGATGATAAAGAACCATGCACCGTGGGTGAACTATCCGGGTCCAGGACAAATTTTTAATAAAAGTGGAGACCAGGGATTTTGCATAATCCACGGGACAGGATAGATCCTCCTTTGATACATGCCGTTAAAGGCTTATTCCGGGGCCCTTAAGGGTCCTGTTGAAGAATTCAACCATCTCACTGAACGCATTGCGGGCAACATCACTTCCATTCATCTGCCCGTTCCGGACCATGAAACCATGAGGTTCACCCTGGTATACCTTGAGCTCAAAATATTTCCCGGTCTGGTTAAGGACTTCGGCATACCGGTAGATATCCGTTACCGGGCTTGCCTGATCAGCACTACCATGGAGCATGAGCATTGGGACGGAGAACTCCCCGACATGGTCCACCGGCCGGGTCTCGTTGGCAAAACCGCCATTATAGGGAAATCCGTACCAGGCAACACCTGATCTGAAGTCCTTCATCTGGGGCAGGAGAAGCATCGTATACCGCCCGCCAGCGCAAAAACCGGTAAGCCCGAGATGCCGGGAGTCCACATCAGGCCGGGCATTCAGGTATGCTATTCCCGATTCTACAAGGGCCTTAACCTCCTCGTCATCAGGAGATTTGTTGAAGGTCTGCCACTGAGGCGCTATCACGACGTAGCCCTCCGAAGCGAACATGTCGACCAGCGTCATGTATCCCGGTTCCAGCCCGTTGAATGAATGAAGGAGTACAATCCCGGGGTACGGTCCTCCGCTGACCGGCGCACTCACATAGGCAGGATAGCTCTTTCCACTACTGGAAATATTCACATTCGCACTTGCCGTAGCGGGAGACATTTGTCCCGGCTTCGTATTTGTTATACAACCGGCCGTTCCCAGGAATAAAGCGAGTATGACCACAAGACTACATATTTTCATAGTTCAAACTCCGTCTGATATTGATCCGTTTTCGTCTCCTTACACTGGCACTGTGGTACCGTGAGACCATAATATTTTTCATACCTGCACTGCAGGGTATAAATTGACAAAAGATTATAGGGTTTTTTTTAAACAAACTGAAAAAACTCTGGTATTAATAGCCGGGTAACATGAAAAAGGACGGCTCAAACCAATTGCTGACATCCCTTGGGATGTTGAGAGGAAAAAGTTATTCCGGTTTCAGGTAAAACCGCCATTTGCAGAACATTTCCTTCGGATGGGGATCGGGAGGCGCAAAACAACATTCGACCTGTATCCGGCTGTCAATTTCCCGGGCAAACCCGGTAAATTCCGCGCGATGCATCTCCCGGCAGACATATTCGCCCTGGCCGCGCCGGAGTCTGGCTTCCTGGGTCGGGCACGACGGTACGGTAATAGTAACCTTGTCTTCCCGCTCGTCAATATCATAGCCGACGATCATTGCCCAGGGAAAATGACGAAGTGCCCTGACAAAACCTTTCAGCCCTTTTTCCGTAATATTGAACCGTAGCACAATGTCCCTGGCCGCCATGCCGGCGACCCTCCCCCAGACCTCCTCATTGATGGTCTCTGCTGAGCCCTGACCGTAACGTTCAGCGATATTAATAAACCAGAATGCATCCACGACCCGGTAATGCCAGAGAAGAAATTCAAGATATTGGTGTTTGTCTTCATCCGACATCCGGTCGAATAGTTCGAGGTTCATAACATGTTTCAGGATAAAATAAGATGATATTGTTGAATAGTTCTTTCTCTTCTTAAAAATGTTACAACAAACTATTATAAATAATTTTGTTGTATTAACTATACAAATAGTAATTTTATTCTCATTTCAAAAAAAACCCGTTGATATCCCCATGATGCTCGACTATAAACACGAACTCTCCCTGATTAAAGATCTTCTCAAAAAGAACCCGGAGGGGATGAGTGTTACCGATATTTCCAAAGCACTCAGGAAAAACAAGAACACTATCGGGAGATATCTTGATATCCTCCTTATTTCCGGTCAGGTAGATATGCGAACCTACGGGATGGCTAAGGTATTCACGCTGTCCCAGCGTGTTCCTCTCTCCGCCATGCTCAGTTATTCAAAGGAACTTATGATGGTCCTGGATAACGAGTCCCGGATTATCGATGTGAATGACAACTTACTCCAGCTTCTTAATCTTTCACGACAGGACACCGTAGGAAAGAATGCAGCCTATCTGAATCCGCCCGATGTAGATGTACATGAATTACTCGAGACGCTGACTGGCGAATTCGAAAAAGAGGCACCTGTCATCACATTCCGGCTGAGAAATGAAAGCGAACGAATCTTTAAACAGAAATCTGTGCCGACAGTGTTCGAAGATGGAAACAAAGGTCGTACGATCATCCTTGAAGATATCACTGAACATGTGCTCGCGGAGCGGGAGATAAGGAAGAGCGAAGAACGTTTCCGGCTCGATGGCTGAGAACATTCAGGACGGCATCATCATCGTGGAGAATGATAAAACCGTCTTTGTGAACCCCCGCATAGCGGAAATCAGCGGCTATTCCCATGATGAGTTACAGAAGATGGATCCTCTTTCGATTGTGGCTGCGGAGGATCGTCAACAAGTGGCAGACCAGATCCGGATGATGGAAAACGGCTATGAGGGACCAGGTAAACTCAAGATGTGGATCATCAGGAAAGACGGGGAACGCCGGTTTGTCTATGGCCGTGTTACAACAATCAGGGACCAGGTAACCCGATACAGTTTCATCATCTTCACCGACATAACAGAACTCAAGAAGAAGGAGGCTGCGCTCCTGCAAAGCGACCAGCGTTTTCGCACAATGGTCGAAAACATCCAGGAGGGTCTTATTATTGTTGAAAACGGCGAGTTTGCCTTTGCCAACCGGAGAATTTCTGCAATAACCGGGTATTCTCTGGAAGAACTACAGAGAATGAGACCTCCGGACCTGGTATCACAGGAAGACTGCAGGACTATTGAAGACCTGGTTACCCACACTTCTCCCGGTTCAGGAGACCCAAGGGAAGTTACCTTCTGGATCAACCGGAAAGATGGCATACGCCGCTGTATCCTCGGCCGTATCACTTCTGCACGAAGAGACAATATAGTAAGCTCCTACATAACCATGACTGATATTACTGAGGCAACGGAGCGCGAAAAGGCACTCAGGGACAGAATAGCTGAACTCCAGCGCCTTATCGGATAAGACTGGATTTCACCTGCCTTTCCGGGGTCATTATTTTTCTTTTTATGTATAGTCTATAAGGTACAGATTTATATATTATTACATTCAACCTACTCCAACATCTCTTCAAGCAGAGGAATATAATGGATACTCAGCAAAGAAAAAATTCTGATAAGACCAGGAGAACCTGCGAGGGTTCGACCCGGCACAAAACGTTATTGTTCGTGAGTTTTCTCGCCATTATTATTGCCTCAGTAATCATTTCACCCGTTAATGCAGCATCCAAGTATATGGCCGGAAGCCCCGAACTGTCTGCATACATATCCGGAACCAACGAAGTAAGTCCCGGCGATACGGTATTGCTGAAGGTAATCATCGAGAACAAAGGGGTAAACGAGTTTAAGTTTATTCAGTCGTCAATTGTCGAGCGTGACGATCTGCCGAATACTGCAAAATTCCTTACCGTATCACTTGCTGCCGGCGATGCTCCGATTATTGTCAAATCCGACCCGCAGATGCTGGGAGACCTGAAGGGGAGCAGTATCGCGAGCTGTGTAATCACGACAAAGATTCAGCCCGACGCTGTCGCAGGTGTCTACAATCTTCCTCTCATCCTGAAGTACTCCTACCTGTACGAAGCGGAGCAATACGGGTCTGATACCATCCAGTATTACTACAAGGAAAGAAATGAAACCTTAAGTCTCCCGATTAACATCAAGCCGGAACTGAAGATACATGTTCTTTCTGCAGAGGCAGAGCACCTGAACGCCGGGACTGAAGGGTACGTAAACCTTACCGTGAAAAATATCGGTCAGGAGGAGGGTAAGAATGCTATTCTCAGGATTGTCCGCAATGAAAAGAGCCCGATCATACCCACGACGAGCAGTATCTATATCGGAAATTTTCCCGTCGATCAGACACTGACCGGCCGGTTTAAAGTATCCGTTTCCGGCGATGCTGAAGACCAGACGTATCCCCTTGATGTGCTGGTGAATTACGAGAATAGCGAGGGGGAACAGGTGACGTCCGATGTTGAGACTATCGGAATGCCAGTCGGTAAAAAGATTGATTTCAATGTCACTTCCCCCCCGGTGAACTCTCACCGGGCCAGAAGAAAGTGGTTGTTGTCCAGTACACTAATACCGGTGGGGCCACGGCATACAATGTTCAGGCCCGCATCAGCGCCGTTGATCCTTTTACCAGCAGCGATGACACTGCGTTTCTGGGCACTCTTGCACCAGAAGAAACCCGGGAGGCATCCTTTGAAATTTCCGTAGACAAAGCGGCAACTATCAAGGAGTACGCCCTTGATTCAGAGCTCCGGTACCGGGATGCCCTTGACAATTCCCTTATTTCGAATCCCCTGAAAGTCCGTATCCAGGTCGGCGCTGATAAGGGCCTCATCGCAGGGATAGTCTCAAACCCGATCGTCCTTGTCGTTATTGCCTTAGCGATAATCGGAACAGGATTTTTCATCTACCGGAAGCGCTCATGAGTCCTGACGATACTTATTTTTCCGTGAGACCGGGGAACAGGGGACTGCGTTCCGGCAAGTCCGAAGGAATAAGGAAATGACGCCAGGGATCTCCTGAGGCTGGTAAAAAACAAACCGGGAAATCGGAATTATATGATTGATACAATTTTTGAAAAGATCGCCGGTATTATCGTCAAACGCCCGAAACTGATGTTGGGCCTGCTGACCCTGGTCTTCTTCGTCGCCCTGTATGGCATGACTCAGATCAGCATGGAAACAGGGACCGCTACATACCTGAACAAGGATTCGGATAAGGGGATCCTCAACGATAAATATACCGCAACATTTCAGTCCGATACGCTCATCTTCATCATCGAGACGAGCGACCCTCTCGATCCGAACATCCTGGCCTACGTCGATGAACTCGAGGCTACCGTCCGCCAGCAGCAGAATATCAAATCAGTCTACGGCATAGTTGATATCCTTAAAAGTATGAATGGCGGGGAACTGCCCAGGACCCGTTCCGATGTTGACGCCATCATTGCACTGATTCCCCCGGAAACCCGGGCAACCGCGGTTCCGTCCAATGTGATGTCCCTTGTCCAGATCCAACTCTCCGAAGGCCTGTCAGAAAAAGCCAGGAATGGTGCTCTCGACAATGTGATATCAGTTGTTGATGCATCAGTCCCCCCGCCGGGAACCAAAGTGACCGTCACCGGCAGCCCTGCATTCTCCAAAGAGATGTCCAATGCACTCATGAGCAATATGGGTGTGCTCATCGGTGGCGCCATGGTCCTGATGATCATCGTCATGGGCATTCTCTTTGCCTATGTCCGCTACCGTTTCCTGCCGGTTGTCCTCGTCGGTACAGGGCTTATCACCTCATTGGGACTTATGGGGGTTGCGGGTATCCAGCTGAACATGGCCGTGGTGGGAGCATTCCCGGTGCTCATTGGTCTTGGGATCGATTATGCAATCCAGTTCCACGCCCGTTTTGATGAAGAGTCACGGAAAGGATCCCTCGAAAATGCGGTCTTTATGACCGTCACCCGTACCGGTCCAGCAGTTATGTATGCGATGCTGGCGACCTGCATGGGGTTCCTCGCGATGTTCATCTCCCCGGTGCCGATGATCCGGTCGTTTGGCCTCGTATCAATCATAGGCGTGATGTGCTCGTATTCAATGTCCCTCATCGGACTTCCCACCATCGCTTTCCTGCTCAACTATAAGCCCAAGGTGCAGAAAACCGAGCTCTGTTATGCGGTGGGCGAGGGGGCATGCGATTCAATTATCGGGGATTCAACGAAACCATCCCCGTCCCGTAAACAGAAAAAAAGTACCTGGTCCTATGGGCAGTTCCTTACGAATACATCCGTTAAGATCGCCAAGAATCCGGTTCCAATCCTCCTTGTCGCTGCGCTCGTAGCGGTGATTGGGTTCCAGATCGATACCATTATACCCATCGAGACCAGTGAAAACGCCTTTGTGCCGAGCGATATGCCCGCCCTGATCTCGATGGACAAGGTTTCGAGAGTTATCGGCGCAACAGATTCCGCGTCCTTCTATGTCCAGGGACAGAGCGTAACGGATCTTGACTGTATGAAATGGATGAAACAGTTCCAGGATTATGAGCTCTCCCATCATGCAAAATTGACCCGGGCAACGAGTATTGTTACCTATATTCTCGCCTATAACGGGAATGTGATGCCGGAAACCCAGGACCAGCTTGACGCGGTACTTGAAAAAATTCCGTCGGAGATCAAGAAACCCTATCTCAGTGGTTCCATGGATGCCGTGATACAGTTTGGTACGCTAAAACTCGAATCAACGGAGAAATCGTCCTTAAAGGATCAGATGATCAAGGACATTGCATTTCTTAAGCCACCGGTGGGAATCAAGGTTCAGCCGACCGGGAGTTTTGATCTCTTTACCTCACTCATGGGCGAGCTCTCTTCCTCCAAAGAGAGCATGACCTACCTGGGGTTCATCCTGGTCTTCATTTTCCTGGTGCTCGTTTACCGGCACCTCCATGCGGTTTCCCCGCTCGTTCCTATCGCCATCATCGTCGGGTGGAATGCCGTTGCGATGTACACGCTCGGGATAGCGTATAACCCGCTTACCGCAACCCTTGGATCGATGACCATTGGTGTTGCCGCAGAGTACACCATCCTTGTCATGGAGCGGTATGCTGAAGAACAGGAACGGTTGCATGATCACCTTGCTGCCATCCAGGAAAGTGTAAACAAGATTGGTACCGCAATCACGGTTTCCGGCCTGGCAACATTCTTCGGGTTCTCAGCACTGTGCCTCGCCAGTTTTCCCATCATCAGCAACTTTGGTATCACCACCCTCATCGCCGTCGGTTTCTCCCTGATGGGTGCGATCTTTATCATGCCGGCAATTCTCTCCATTGTCGGCGGCTTAACCGACCGGCTTGAAAAGAAAAAGAAGGGTTCTGAATAGTCCGGTATACCGGAACCCCGGTAATTTTTTATACCTGCTTTCGTACCGTGAGGTATTTAGGTAAAGAAACGAGCACTTTCATTAAGCAACTGGGAGCAGAGAATGGAGATCGTTCTGGAAGCAAAAAATCTTACAAAAAGATATGGCGATGTCACCGCGGTGAATAACGTCTCATTGGCCGTGGAAAAGGGCGCATTGTTCGGGTTGCTTGGCCCGAACGGGTCAGGAAAGACGACGATGATAAAAATGCTGACCGGACAGACCCGCCCGACCAGCGGTTCGGCGCTGGTCCTCGGGATGGACGTTGAGAAAGACCCGGTCAGTGTCCGCGGGCAGGTTGGGATCATCCCCGAGCAGGAGACCCCGCCCAGTTTCCTCACCGCCATAGAGTACCTTGAGTTCGTCGCAGCGGTCCGGAATATCCCGGACATTAAGAAAAAGGCGGACTGGTGGTTCGATTTCCTCGATTTCGGCGACAAGAAAAATGTCCTCTGCAAGGACCTTTCGCGGGGCACCCGCCAGAAACTGATGTTTACCCAGGCCTTCATCCACGAGCCGGCGCTTGCACTGATTGACGAGCCACTGATTAACTTTGACCCGATCATGCAGGATGTCGTCAAGGATTATCTCTCGGGATATGTAAAAAAGGGCAGGACGATCTTTGTCTCAACCCACATCCTCGAAGTTGCCGAGGAGATCTGCTCGGGATTTGCAATCCTCCACAAGGGCACCCTGCTCCATACCGGCCCGGTTGCCGAACTGACCGGCAGGAATGAGCACCTGCCTGCCTTCTTCCTCTCTCTCGTCCGGAAGGATCGCCATGTTTGAACTGTTCACCAGCATGGTGAAGGAGGAATGGCGGGTCCATTCCACGATGTTTGGCAGCCTTTCCTTCGCACTCTTCCCGGTCATGATCTTCGGGATCGCGTTTATGGGGTCATTTCTCATCCCCCTGATGCGTACCACCCTTCCGGCCGGCAATCTTACCCTGATGGTCCATGCGAACTACCTGATGCTCGGGATCATGGTCGGCGGGTTCGGGCTCCTGGGCAACGAGGTGATGAACCGGCGGTTCGGCCAGGCAAGCCTGCTCGCCTACTCTTCCCGGAGCCTCCCGCTCTCTGAGAAATTCATCTTCCTGAACTTTGTCATCAAGGACACGGTCTATTACTTCTTCCTATGGGTCCTTCCTTTTGGTTTCGGGTATATCCTCGCATCGCCGTTTACGGGAGTCACTCTTGTACATGCCCTGCTCCTGCTTCTTACCCTGACGCTCTCGTTTCTCTTTGGCCTCTGCGGCGTCTTCTTCCTTTCAGCAGTCTACGCCCGCTCGCGACTGGTACTCCTGCTTCTCCTGCTGGTATTTGCCGGAGGTGTCGGAGGTCTTGCGGCAATGACGGGCATGAACCCGGTGCTTTTTTTTCCGCCGCTGCTCCTCAACAGTATGTTCACGTGGTTGAACTTCCTGATCTCCTGCGCTGTGCTCGCACTCCTGTTCGCGGCTGCAATCCTGTTGTTCGATCCTGAATCGGTGGGATCGGAGAAGACATACAAGGACTCCTTTGCGCCACTGTTGCAGCGATTTTCCTTCATGCCGAACCCCCCGCTTGCCGCCAAAGATATCCTCGACCTGTACCGGAGCGGCAGCCTGGTCGGCCAGACCATCTTCTCGTTCCTCCTCCCCCTCGCGGTTATCTGGTTCTTCTTATCCCTGCTTGGCCCGTTCTTCCCGCCTCACGGCCTGCTCTTCATCGTCGCCATTACAACCGGCATAATTGCGTCAACGATGTACACATGGGTTACAATGTTCGACACATTCGGTCCGTATGCCTGCCTGCCCGTCGCCGTCAGCACGTTGATCGGGAGTAAGCTCACCACGTTTGCTGTCCTCCAGCTGATCCCGGCCATTTTCATCGCGGCCGTTGCGCTCCTCTCCGGGGAGGCAGCCTATCTCGCCCCTGCGGTCGTGCTCGCGATCTCGGTCTCGTTTTACGCGGTGAGCGTCATGGCCTGGCTCAGCGGGCTCTCCCCCAGCGTACTGGTCTACGATGTAAGGGTACTCTTTGTATACCTTGTCCTTGTCGGCATTGTCCTGACCATCTTCACCTCGGTTTCCTTTTCGAACCCGAACTTTGCCTTCTCGGCAGTCGTCCTTGCCATCCCCACTTGGCTGCTGGTCCGGAAAGCGAAGGTCAGCTGGGATGCGGTTGACCCGGAAGGGTTCTGAAATTTTTTAAAAATACACACCAAACATGGTGTATTATTTAAAAAAAATTTAAAATCTGAAAATTGAGCCTTCCGCTACCCACCATATACGAGCATTTTGCGACCTGCATAGCTATATTCATATTAGCCCTTAAAAGGAAAATAAAAACAGTTGGAAATTGCAGACTTACTTGAGCTTTTTCTCGAGCTTCTTGAGCTTCTTCTTGGCGTCCTGACTACCCGCAGCCGCCAGCTTCGAGAGCTCTTCTGCCTTGGCCTTCTTCACTTGGTTCAGCTTCGTCATCTGTTTCTTACTCGTTGGCATAAAGTTACCTCGCTACACGTTTGGCTTGTTCTATTTATCTTATTTCCTTCTTAAAAATATCTCTTTATGGTTGTACCAGCCTCTAAAAGCAGGAATAACATTCTTTTAGTTCAAAAGGGCATCGATTAACCTTCTAATTTACAAGGATTAAATCGCTGCAAGTATGGAGGTGATAAATAAGACATTGAATCAACAATAAAACTGTTAAAGGGCTTTAATGATTTCAAGTAAATTTTTTATTTTTAGGATAATTCTTAAATATCTTTTTTAATTATATAACAGTCAACAATGTGTTATAAAAAAAATATGCCTTACTAAAAAGCCGCAGTTTTCCCCGCTCCGGTGCGACGATGTCGGCATTTTGGCGATCTCATCCAGTTGAATGAACCTCGGGGATCGTCAGGAGTTTGAGGGGCAATAGCCCTGTTCGGCCACATCACCGCTCAACGTGGCTTCCGTCACAGAACGGCTTATTGAATGATTTTCCGCACCGGCACAGGGTCACCCGGTTCCTGATTTCATAGACGTGACCATCCGACGATTCAACCGGAATACCACCCCGTACCCAGAGCGGACCATGTTCGCTCCGCGGCGGGTACTCAATGACCACAATGGATTTTTCAAATTCGGGTTCCAGCGCCACACCAGTCTTTTTATCCCAGACTACCAAACGCCCGGACGGGCAGTCAGCCGCCTCCTGTATTGCGATGTCTCTTGCCTCAGGAATGCCTGACTGCCGCGTAAGGTTCCAGATCCCGCCGGCCCGCAAGCAGAACCGTGCATGGACACACATACCTTCAGCATCGGTCAGGGTAAGGCCGGGACCTTCAATTTTTTCTGCCTTTTCGATGTATGGCGTGTTATCCGCGGTCTCAGTTCCGTCAAAACGGATTTCCACGTGGGTGCCATCGCAGAAAGGTTTGTTTTTTGAATGACCGCACCGGCACAGGGAATAGTGTTCCTGCAGGGGAAATGTCGTAACATCATGCCAGGTACTGCAATATCCCTCTGCATCGTTGCGGATCTCTTTTATCTGGAGGGGGATTCCTCCTGAAACGATATAGGGGCCGTTTTTACTCACCCTTATTTTCTTCGTATCATCATTTTTAATGGAGGAATGGTCTTTTTTTGAGGACATACCCGGTATCCACTTTACCGGAGTTTCTTAAACGGTTTTCGATCATTACCTGTTGATCTTTCGTATCGTGGCAATCAGGTTTTATTCTATCTCTATAAGAAATGCAAAAAAAATTCGACGATATCAGGTCTCTTCGGTCTGGTGCGCAGGGCAGAAATTGCAGATGGAACAGAACACGTCCTTCTCTTTATCACGGATAAGACAATAGTAATCTATTCCCCGCTGCTCGACAGAAAATCCGCCGGGAAAAGGCATACCCACGGGATGTCCCGGCTCGTCAAGGACGAACATGGTGAATGCAGCTATCAGGTAGTAGAACAGGCGGTTTTTTGGATTCCGGAAGTAGGGATTGCGCTCACCCGAGTCAATGCAAGAGAAGCACCCCTCCGGAACTATCTCGCAGAATTTGCTGAATATCTCTGGATCCCGGAGAGGATCGGTCATCCGCTCAAATGCTCTTTTGTTGTGCAGGTCGAGGAGCTGATGATGTTTGCCAAAGAGCTGCTCGCGGAAGAAGGGACGAATCGATTCCCGGTAGGGAGACGGCAGTTTTTCGATCTCGTTATTCAGCCGGCCCCCGATGACCTGGAGATCAAACATCGAATACCTCTGGATCTCATGGGCGAGAATGGTGCCGAGCTCCCCTTTGGTACGGGCAGCACTAAGACGTACTACGATTTCGTGAATTGCACGTGCTGCACCGTCGTGTTTTTCCGGCAACAGGGTTTGTCTCGCCATTTCCATCAATACAGGTCCTGCGATGTCACTACAGTGTCTTTCAGGTGTATAAGAAATAGATATGCGTAATTCTCATGCCATCCCATTCGGAATAATCAGATGGTCCACATGGATTTGGCACGGTTTCCCAAGCAAAAGAAAACTCAGCACACTATCCCCCGCTGTTTGTACAATAGCAGCACATTCGAAAATATAACCATTCACGGTAGCTGAGGGTAGAAAAGATAGTCCCCCTCAATTCTGACTCTCGCGTTTCCCCCGAAAAAAACGGTGCGTTGCATTTTGGAGGTGTCACTGACCAGCCGGATAATATTGGGATGCTCCCGGGCCCTGCCCTGCTCGATCCGGATCATCCGGCCATCCCATGTGCCTGCATTCAGCAGGTAATACCCGAGTGCCGCGTTACCTGAACCCGTGGCAGGATCTTCGAGATATCCGAATACCGGGGCAAAGACCCGGGTGCGGTACGCGTTCTTATCCGACGAAACGTCATCAGTGAAGACCAGCATTATATCGATGTGATTGGTGACGCAGAATTCTTTCAGATTTTTCTGGTCGGGACGGAGGGACAAGAGAGTATCAAGGGACCCTAAGGGAATGATCAGGGTTGCAAGACCGGCATTGACCAGCATAATACGGTTTTTATCGGTAATTGCACCGGGAGGGATTTTCAGCGCTGCGGCAACATCGTCCCGGGTCAGGGTTGTGCCGGGAAAATTTGGCTGCGGCGTACTGACGAAAACTGAATCCGTCAATGCGATCTCATTCCGGACGAGAAGGTCCCGCCCCTGCACATGAATGCGGGCGATGGGATCCCGTGCACGTGCACTATCATTTTTTATGAGATCATACATCACGGCGATGGTACAATGCCCGCAGAATGCAACTTCACGCTCTGCTGAGAAAAAGCGGAGACCCGTATGACCTTCATCGGGATAAACATAGGCGACCTCGCTGACATACCCTGCAAGTTCGCGAGCTATCTGCTGCATCCCGTCAACCGACAGTGCATTCTGATCCGGCAGGTATATACAACCGGAAGGGTTCCCCTTGGATTGCCCATCGACAAACGCATCAATTTTTTTAAAACGAAGGCGTTGCACCTGCTCACCACTCAAGCCTTATTTTCGCTCCTGTATAATAAACGCGGTCATATGTAAAGGGTATGTGGGACTCCGATACGCCCAAGGTTCATATGACGCGCTTCTGTCAGACCGTAATTTTCAGATTTCCCTGTTTTCACGATCCTGGCTCATGAATTAACCGGATCGGTTCCATCAGGCAGCTCTTTTTCGGTCTCCAAACTCTGAGGCATGATCCCGATGAGGGAGAAAATCCACTCTACAGAGCGGAAAAGGTAGTCTGGTGGGCATCTCTTTTTTCAAGGGATGACAGTTTAAGCCCAAGAAGCCGTATCTTCCGGTCATCCGGTGTCTCCCGAAGAAGGGCCCTGGCGCAGGTCAAAATGATCTTTTCTTCATCGGTAGCGTGGGGGAGCGTACGGGCTCTTGTCCTGGTGATAAAGTCCGTGTACCGCACCTTAAGGGTGAGAGTTCTGAACCGGAGATGTTCTTCAACAAGACTGCTGTGTACCTCCTGGACAAGAGTATCCATGGTCCGGGAAATAAGCTGTGTATCAGATGTATCTGTATCAAAGGTTATTTCCCGTGATACGGATTTCATCCCGTCGCGTTCTTCTACTTCACTGTCATCGATTCCCCGGGCGATTGCCTGCAGGGAGAATGCTCCCTGGCCATACCGTCCGATCAGTGACTGGATATCGTATTTGGCAAGGTCACCAATCGTGGTAATGCCGATCTCAAAAAGGTCCGCTTCTGACTTTTTCCCGATGCCGGGTATTTTTCTCACCGGCAGCGGTGCAAGAAAGTCTTCCCGATCATCAGGCTCGACGACGGTCAGTCCATCCGGTTTCTTAAAATCCGATGCGATCTTTGCAATAATTTTGCCCGGCCCGACTCCAATCGAACAGTTCAGTCCGAGTTTCGTGTGAATGGTTTTTTTAATCCCTGATGACAGCTCACGAGCCGTGGAAAAGCTCCCCAGCCGGCTGACATCGAGAAACGCTTCATCGATGCTCACCTGCTGGAACGGGAATCCGTACGAGCGCAGGATGCCCATGATATCTGCTGAAGCCTGGACATATCGGGGGAAATCCGGGGGGAGGAACACCGCGTGGGGGCAGAGGGCAAAAGCCTGTGATATGGGCATCGCTGACCGGATCCCAAATGCCCGGGCTTCATATGAACAGGTTGCTACTACCCCCCGCCCGGCCCCGTTTCTGGGATCGGCACCGACGACAACGGGTTTCCCCCTGATTTCAGGGTGTTTGCACATCTCGACCGATGCGTAAAAACTGTCCATATCAAGGTGAAGGATGATTCGTGGGGGAAATCCGTTCATGGACCCGTTCGGGGATAGTAAACCGGAACGGGGGCCTTTTGCAGAACCAACTGCCATTTTTCAGTTCACCGGCCGGATAAAATCATTCAGCGTGCACTGGCGTTGTCTGAGGGTATTCCTGAGCAATGCTCCTTCTTCGATAAATCGTCGCATGGGGAGAGTGAAGCTTCCGGAAAGATGAGATAGTGCCGATTTAATATCTTCAAACTCTTGTCCCGGCTGGAGCATTGCGCTCCTCACATTCTCCCGGACGTTAAAGACCCCCATGGGGACGTACCCCTGCAACGCTTCCCGGAGGATAATCGCCCCCGCCTGTTTTTGTTCCCTTGCAAGCGCCTCAAGGACTGCCATTTTACAGGAATAATAACAGCCGCCCAAGTGAGAATATTCGGTTTTTTTCTTATTCCCCTCATGATCCGAAAACACCAGCTCTTCATTACCCAGAATATGGAGGAAGGCTTCCGACCATTCGTACTGCCAGCCGGTCGGCATCAGGATGACGGCATAATTATTGTGGAGGCTTGAAAACTCGTGAACCCTCCAGGTATCGATCGGGGGGCATTTCTTCACTTCTGCAAGCAGGCGGTCCCCAATCATGGTATCGCACGCCGTGATCGACCACCGGGTCGGGACAAGGCTTCTCCGGTGTTTCTGCCCCATTATTCCTACAGAAAATGCCTTCTGGATACTGGAGAAGGGTACTCCCTTCTTGTGCAGGTCGACCACGGCATCCCGGGATTTCAGGTCGGAGTCGTAATATACATGTTCAAGATCCCGGTTCCATTTTCCGCTTTCGATCTCGAACTTCTCAATGGGTGCACTCGGCCCGAAAGGGGTGTGCTCTTCAGAAAATGACATTCCCTGGGGCTGGGTCGAAAACGAGACCTCGCTCTCAATGGATCGTTCTGACAACGAGATCTCCTGAAGTTTTTCTACAAACCGGTTATCGAGATCCAGCGTGTTTACCCGGTGCTTCCCCCGGACAAGGTTAAGGCGGTACCCGATGATCTCTTCCTGGGTCTTGTACCCGGATATCCACGATTCAGGCATGTCCATGATTGCCGTGTCACCATGCCGGGGAGCGATCATGGGACCGGCGTAGACATCAGGATAATTCCAGCTGCCGATGAACACTGACGGCGGGGAGCTTCCGTCCAGTTCCCTGCCTACGGCAACCGATTTCATCTGCGTTGTGGCAGTCGTCAGCTGTTTGAGATATGCACCTTTCCCGATCATCTCTTTGAAAGAAGAATATACGGGGAACTGGTTAAGGAGTTTTGTATGCGGGGAGAAAGTGAAACCGTTCAACCAATGAAGGAAGGATGCTGTTTCCCCTCATTCGATCCAAAATGGCAGGAATACACTGAGATCGGAATTCAAAGCGCAAATGAGAAAGGTTACGGGGGAGGTGATCGTTTCATCGGAGAGACGTCTGCACCCTCCATCTCGCCCATCGCCCATGCATACCTCTCGCGTATTGAAGGGGGAAGTTCTTTTTCCTCGATGGGGACAAACCCGAACCGGCTATAGAACCCGGTCAGATTCCTGATTGAGTGCATATA
Source organism: uncultured Methanoregulaceae archaeon (assembly GCA_963815065.1). Classification (GTDB taxonomy): domain Archaea; phylum Halobacteriota; class Methanomicrobia; order Methanomicrobiales; family Methanospirillaceae; genus Methanoregula. The sequence goes on from CAWFFE010000002.1 coordinate 282,030, forward strand.
AAGGGGGTCATGCCCGCATGCTTCAACCAGCCCCCACATGACTGCATGTGCGAACCCGTGACCACGATGGATGACAGGAGTAAACACCGCATCCACTTCAAAACCGTCCGGGTGCTTCCGGCACCGTGCAAGAGAGACGATCTCCCTGTTGACAAATCCTGCAAAAATCCGGTCGGTTAGGGGGTCTCCCTGTGTCGGATGATATTCCAACCAGAGAGCCTCTGCCCGCGGAAACTCCGCAGTGTGGAGTTCCCGGACAATCGTCCCGGTGATATGACGTGCACCCTGAAGATCGACCTCTCTGGATTCATCAGGATGAGGAAATGCCGGCGTTTCATCCCCCGTTCCTTCTATCCTGTATGCTTTCGGGAGGACATGGATTACGAACCGTGCGCCTTTCCCTTCCGTCCCGGTCTCCGACACGGTCATACCCGTTACCCCGAGGATCTCCCGGCAGATGAATAACCCTATACCGGCATGCCCCCCGGCATCATACTCGAATATCTGCTGCTTGCGGCCTGCCGGAATTCCGACGCCATCGTCTTCCAGTATGAGATCCAGTCCTTCGGGAGTCTCATGATACGTTACTACAACGTTTTCGGTCGAAACACCGTGAGCGATCGAATTACCGATGATGTGGACAAGAACATCATTGAAGAGGGGATCGGCGTAAATCTCAAGTCGTTCTGTCCAGAACCTGAAAGAAACCAGCCGGGTTTCCCGGGGGATATCGAGAGATTCGAGGATTTTCTGGACGCCCATCCATGCCGGAGGGGAGAGCCCGAGATTTTTATATGATTCGGTGAGTTTAAGCTGGCGTGTCAGGTTCGCCGTAAGTGCCCGCAGCAGTTCAAAAAAAACCCGTGCCTGATTATCACTACAAATTAATTCCGCATCATTGACCGTTTCTGCCATATGGTCAATGGTCCGCTGGAGATGATCTTTCGCGATGCGGGAAAGGAGGCTGAGTTTATCATTCGCGGCCTTCAGGGCTTTCTCGGCAAAGACGCGCCGGCTGATTTCTACAAAAGTGATGATCGTCCTTTCCCCGGGGAGTGGCGCTGCCGAGAGGAGGACGGTTTCAGTGGTTCCATCAGGCAGTAAAAATTCCGCTTCTGCCACAAAAACACCCCCGCTGAGGGTGAGCCGGGAGAAGAGATCCTGTTCAAAATCCCAGCCCCAGAAAATGTCCGGTGACGCACCCTTAAGCTCATTCATGGTCCTGTGGAGGAGCTCTACCGCTTTTTCGTTGACCTCTTCAATTATCCTGCCGTGTCCGGTATCCCTGACGAGTATGTTGCCTGCCTCCGAATGGTAGAAGACTCCCCGGTACAGGTCCTCACGCTCCCGGAGCCTGAATGAGAGCCATGCGATCAGCCATCCAATAATAATTACCACGATGGTTCGGACGAATGCCTCGGTTATCGTGCTGAATGAATTCCCCGAAACCAGGATAACGATCAGGAAATATGCCCCCCCTATACATCCGGCGAGGGTTAGTCCCCACTTCGGGTAACGGTAGGCTGCAATCACCACCGGAATATAGAGGAGGTGAGGGATTACGACGGAAATTCCGATGCTCAGTCCGACGAAATTTATGAGGACCGCAATGAAAGCGGAGGCAATTATGAGAGCATCCCATCTGAGGTCACGTTTTGAAAGGAAAGCGGGCAGGATCACGGGTTGTTAACACTCCTGTTTTCATCCGGATTCAAAAGTCACCATGTCACTGTCTCCGCGATATCTGAGGTTATCTCTTTAGATCAGACCTGATGTAGAGTGGTTGCCGGGGGATGTTATTATCGTTCTGGTTCATTCTGACGGGACTGTTTTGTTGCAACCCGCAATACATATGTTAATCGTCACGGACGTCATTGATATATGACAACGGAGTTGTCTGAATTAGAAATAACAATAATAATGATGCCTTTGACCCGAACGCAGTAAACGAAGACGGGTCTCCTGTTGTCCGGGTACGGTTACCCAAGAAATGGGCCAATGAACAGTTCGCTTTTGCTGATCTTATGATGGGGGCAAATCACATCCGTGTCCGATGTTACGACGGAGTCACCCGCATGGGAAGGATCAAGGGAAAGATCAAAAAACGCGTCTGGATACGGGAGGGCGATATTCTCATTGTCACGCCCTGGTCTTTTCAGGATGAAAAGTGTGATATCATCTATCGTTATCTCCCCCCCCAGGCAGACTGGTTACGAAAGAACAGATACCTGTAATACCATCTCTTTTTAAAGAAATTTTATCCGCATAAAAATATCTTCAGATTTTTTTGTCTTTCCCGGCTCCCGGTATAGTCTCCTGAGTGATTTCAGAGCTGGTTTTTCCCGGAAGGTGAAAATACGGGAAATTTTCGCCTTTTACAAACATCTCTTTAACGTGTCATAAAAGAAATATAGGGTACTCATATGCAACACACTGAAAAGAATATCAGGATAATTCGTGACAAGTTGAGCCGGATCGGCATCGGAGAGAAGAAAATGAACGATGAGATGATCCTCGCATCCTACAGTATCAACAAATTTGGCCACTTGTGTGCTGTACCGAAGGTCATACCCCCGGTCCAGTAAGACAGGCAATAATTTTATTCCCTTACCGTATATCCGGCATCTGAAAGAATTTTCATTATTTCCGTGTCCCATTTTGCGTCATCGGCTTCACATATATCTTCGATGCACATTTCCCAGAGGTGAGCCAGATCGGCATCATCCGGAATGAATGTTCGCTGGTACATGATCCGGCCGGCCCGTTTTCCCTGTGAATCCAGGATAAGCAGACGCCAGCACCCGTAATCCCTGCAGATCTCCGGGCGGGTCAGGTGGACCGTACAATATGCTTTCCCGTCATCCCTGTATCGCAGAAACGGGCAGGCTTCGGGATGGTCCTGAAAAATGCTTTCATCCGAAAAGAGGGAATGCTTATCGGGATCGACAATGACGATATTTTTTTCTCCGGTATACTGGTTATTGACCAGGAATTCAAATTCGCCACGGGTTTCCTTAATGGTATGCACCTGTCCCATGTGATGACAGCATTCCCCGCATTGCTGGCACTCAAACACCATTGCAGAAAACTTCCTCGTCACCGGATGCTTTGCCAGATCGCAAGCCCGAATTCAAGGGCTATAAGGACAATGATTACCCACTCAAGAAAGTTTGAGTGCTGGATTCTCACTTCGTCTGAAAGCATCGAGTAGTTTTCCCGTATCACATCAATCTTCCGGGTCACGCTCTCACTCCACTGACCGCTGCGGAGCACTTTTAATGCCGTTGCATAGACTCGTGCGTAATAGACGTCTTCCGTTACCTTGATGAGGTTATCGACTTTTTCGATAATTTCAGATATTTCCGCGTAGGCCTCCATCTGTTTTGCCATGATCTCATGGTACTGGCGGCTCCGGCGGAACTGTGAGAGCCGGTCGGCATGTTCGATGTCATCGTACATCTTCTCCATTTCCCGGGTAAGTTCCCGGTCATAGTACCGGAGCTCGAGAACCTGCACATTGGCAAATTCAACCAGGTCGATCAGGTCAGTCGGACTCTCCGGGTTGCAGAGGAGAGCTGAATCCCACGATAGTATGGTAAGATCTTCGGTGGTATAACTTAACGAATTCTTGGTGATCTCATCACGCATCTGGGGGGAAGTGTTGATCCTTTCCCCGATTAACAGGGGAACGGGATCGATCAAATCATCACGGTGATCGGTTACATAGATCGTATAGTCCTCAAAGAAGTCCGGATCGATGGCAAAATTTTTGATATGCGGTTTGATGATCTCACCGAGCGTCTTGAGATACTGTACATAAAATTCGGATAACCCTTCCTGGCCTGCGAAAAGGAAGGCTATCTCTTCAAGGGTAGAGTAAGGTGCATCCGCGTTTTCATAGATAAAACAAAAACTTATTGCGCCGATATCATATACCCGTGCGACCACCGAGAACTCGAACGGTCTACCATCACGCTCTACCCTTATGGGATGCATCTGGATCATGAGGGGGGGATCCTCGATCATGATGGACTTTTGTTTGACCCGTACGAAACTCGTCCGTGCCGTAAAGTAATTCTGGGCAAGAGCTTTTTCCAGCCAGTCGAGATCGATCTCCCTGCCGATATCATAAATCCGGTATAACCGGAGTGCTATCATGGATCTTTTCCTCCACCGTCAATACTGTGGAGCAGGATTAGTTGTTGATGACGATAATCATTCTCTCACTTCCGGGAAGTATACCAAAAAGCATCATTAAGTACTAGTGCACCGAACCATTCAGATCAGCCATTTTCTGGACCACCAGTTATGAAAGCCGAGAGAGGAGAACGGAGTGAGGCCGCGGCCGGGACGAGCTGCAGCACTTCTCCGGACGATTCCAATATTATCAGGATCGATCACCTTTCAAAAATCTTCCGCGAAAAGAACCGGAGTGTTACCGCGGTCAACGATATCTCTTTCGAGGTCCGGAAAGGAGAGATCTTTGGCCTTCTCGGCCCCAATGGTGCGGGAAAAAGTACCCTGATCCGTATCCTGACCACCCTGCTCACTCCCACCTCCGGCACGGCATGTGTGGGCACTTACGATATAATCCAGCACCCGGAGAAGATCCGCAGCATCATTGGTGTCTGCCCGCAGAACAGTACGCTCGATGTCGAACTTACTGCCTATGATAACCTGGAGTTTTATGGGAAGCTTGTGAATGTCGAGGACAGTATCCTGGACAAACGGATCTGGCAGCTCCTTGAAATGACTGAACTGACCGACCGTGCCCACATGAAGGTCCAGACATTCTCCGGTGGGATGAGACGAAAACTTGAGATCGTCAGGGCGTTTATTCATCACCCCCTCATTCTGTTTCTCGACGAACCAACGATTGGACTCGACCCGGAGGCCCGGCACGAGGTCTGGGAGCAGATCTCCAGACTGAACGAGGAGAAAACGACCATCATCCTGACGACCCATTATATGGACGAAGCGGAAAAACTCTGTGACCGGATCGCCTTTGTTGATAAAGGCCGTCTTATTGCCCTCGATGTACTGGAGAACCTCAAGCAACTGATTCCCGCAGGTGACCTTATCGAGATCGGTTTTGATGCCAGTGACGGCAGGATGCTTCCGGCGTTCAAAGAAAATTCCCAGATCACATCTGCAGAAGTCAAGGGCCAGAAACTTATCATATCCGCAAAGAACGGCAGCAAAGTGTTACCGGAAATTATTGCAGTCCTGGAAAAATTTTCCATTCCTATGACCTCTATTTCAATACGGTCCCCGTCGCTGGAAGATGTCTTCATCCATCTCACGGGGAAAAAACTGGACGATGCGGGGAACAATGACGCAAAACCTGTGCCTGTGGGGAGGCCGTCATGATCCGGGGGGCTGTCGCGATCTTCAAGCGTGACTTTAAAAAATTCCTGAGTAACCCGTTTGTGGTCATCATGACCCTCATGATGCCGATCATGTACCTGGTAATTTTCGGCAATGCCTTTGGCGGAACCATCAGTCATGTGCCCGTCGGTGTTGTCCAGGAGGTCCCCCCCTATAATGACACGACACTTTTTTCAAACTCGGTGGTGGCACTCAATCATATACCCCAGAAAGATTACCCCAAACTGCTGGATGTAACGGTTTATAACGATGAACAAACGGCCAAACAGGCACTTTCGAAGGGGCTTATATCCGCTGTCATCGTCTTCCCGTCAGATATATCCAATGACCATGCGGTCCGGCTTTATGTCGATAGTTCAAATTCAATAACGCCGGCACTCGTCGAGTCGGCACTGAGGGGTGTGCTTGCGGCCCAGGGCGCAAACAACCCGGTACTGGTCAACCAGATATATGGGAACATCAAGTACATCCAGTTCTTTGGTGTCGGTGTTATCATGATGGCAATTTTTACCTCCACCATGTTCGGCGGGGGGATCGCCCTGATTCGAGACCGTGAGGCGGGGATTCATGAAGGCTACCTGGTCACGCCGGTGCAGCGCACCAGCATTATCGCCGGGATTATCTCCAGTGGAACCGTTCGGGCTTTTATTGCGGGATTCACGATATTTCTCATCGACATTTTCGTGACCGGAATTGTCATCCAGAGTCTGGAAGACTTTTTACTGGTGCTCCTCGTGATCCTTATCGCGTGTATCGGGGTTACGAGCCTTGTCGTATCTTTCGCCTCACGGTTTTCCGCCCAGCAGGAATATGCGTCAGTCGTCGCGTTTCTTAACCTCATCCTGTTCATGACATCCGGGGCGTTCTACCCGGTAATTGGCATGCCGGACTGGTTGCGCTGGATTACCGTGATCAATCCTGAGTATTATGGGGTAGATGCACTCAGGGGTATCATCCTCCGGGGACAGGGACTTGATGTTATCGGTATGGACCTCGTTGCACTCCTGATATTTTCCGGGGCGATGTTCATTCTCGGGATTGCAACCTACCGGCGTACGCTGGAATGAAGGAGAGTCCCCCACAGTCTGCGAGGGTGCCTTTTCCTCCCCACCTCATCGGGAAGATGGTCAGGAAGACCCCTTTTTTTCCCCGTTACTACTTCCGTTTAGCAAGGTACTAACTCCCACCGGCCTACGGATGTATGATTAATTTATTCAGCGATTTCGAAAAAAATCGTGATTTTTTATGAAGGTTTTCCCTCTCGCAGGTTCTCTTGTAGCAGAGGGATGTTTTGTTACTTCACTGACTGCCCCCAGGATCTCCCCGAGGGGTATGGCGGGTTTTCATCATTCCAGGGGGGGGAGAGCGATGATTCAACGCAAAATCAAAATCGATTTTCCGATCAGGCATGTTATTCCCAGGCTATTTCCTGTCTTTCCCCGGATACATCAACCGCCTGATCTAGTACCTGTTCCCGATGATGGTACCAACTCACCAGAACAGAATTGAACCACAGGCACTTCAACGCGTAAACGTCGTTGTAAACCTGGTATTTTCGATCGTGTGACCGGTAAGGGCCCAGTCAATGGAATCCCGGTCAGCTGTCGGCTGGGTTATGACCATGTCGACAGCGTATAACCTGAACACGAACCGGTGCGTTGTCCCGATAGGCGGGCAGGGAGAATAATATCCCCGGGAGCCATCGCTGGTGTCACCCTGCTGCGCCCCATTGCTGAGTACTTTTGCACGAGGCTGCGCCGGTGCGAGAGTGCCGGGCTCCGGGGGAATGTTGAACACAATCCAGTGAGTGAACGTTCCTTTCGCCGCATCAGGGTCATCAAGGATAAGTACAAGGCTTTTCGTGCCGGCCGGAATCCCGTCCCAGGAAACTTCGGGGGATTCGCTGGTACCTTTACAGGTGTAGGCATCGGGGAGTTCCGATCCTGCTGCCAGAGAGTCCACCCGGATCGTAAGTGTTCCGGGGGTTGATGCGGAAGTCGTCTGGTCGGGAGAATGGGCGGGTGCAGGAGTCGCGGGAGTTTGCTGGGGTGAGGGGGATGTGCACCCGGAGGAGATTATCCCGATTGCGATGATTATTGCAGCAAACACGACCCGGTAATTATGCATAACCGGACAGGTGCCTGAAGAATAATAAGGATTCCGAAGAACGATATGTAAAGAGGATAAACCTCCCGTAGGAACAACCACCTATATACGCTTCCGCTATCTATAGCTCTGCAACACAACCCGGGTATCAGCCGGGGTTCACAAGGCGTCGCGATGAAAATGCAGAGTACCCGTCAGGCATCCCCGATTAATGGTCCAACACCCTTGAGTTTCTGTATTGTTCTTTACCCGGATGGCAGGGTCGAACGGCTGGTGGATCGCCCACTTGAAGAATATCTTTCTGCAATCTGCACTGCCAGCATCGCCTGGATCGACTGCAGCACGACCGATGACGATACGCAGATTGAACAGATCTCCCAGGCAGCCGGATTTTCCAAGATCCCTATCCCGAAACTGTCTTCCGGATTCTACTCCGCGTATGAGGATTACGACACGGAACTGGGTATCATGCTTCCCTCAGCGACGATCAAGGGGGACAAGCTGAAAGTCCACCCGCTCTTTATTCTCATCCACGACAAGGTTGTCATTACCGTTCATTCCGAGGAGATCAACCGGCTCCTGAGGTTCTCCCGGTATGCCCCTCCATTCTTCAAACGAATTTCTTCCGAGACGACTCCTGATAAAATCACACTCATGCTGGAACGTATTATCGATGAGAACAATGACCGGAATTTCGAGTACCTGCGCGAAATTGAGATGCACGGTGACGCCATCAGCAAATCCCTCATCGAGGAGAGTCTTGCAAAGAAGAAGATCGCCCATGACATCTATAACATGAAACATGGCCTGATCGATTACCTGAACGTTCTCTGGGCGACAAAAGATGTGGTGGATTCGTTACGGTACGGGGATGCCGATCTGATCACCAACGACGAAAAACTCCTGGGCCGGATAGGCATCTTATCAGACAATATCGATCGCCACATCGAGCTCTCCGAGCAGATGTCCAACGTGCTCTCATCGGGTCTTGAGGTGATGCAGAGCATCTACAATAACCAGCTCCAGAGCCTGAATAACCGCTTCGCCCTCGTCACCGCCTACCTTACAGTGCTTGGCACAGCATTTTTAGTACCGAATACTATTGCAACCATTGCGGGAAGCGGGGTTATGGAGGGGACGATGGGAAAACAGTGGTGGTATGTCCCCCTGCTTGCATTCTCAACGATCGCGGCAACAGCCACCTCATTGCTCTGGGTGATCCACGTCTGGAAAAAGAAGGAAGAAGATTAAATTCGTGTATTTTTCCAGTACCTGGGTAACTGACGATCCTGATCCGTGATAAACCATAAGGATCTGCAATAATGCATTGTTCATCTGCCATAGATTTATCTCCAAAAATCTGCACATGTATTTTTTATCCCATCATTAGACTGGGAAATATCTGGTAACCAGGTTTTCCAAAAGACAGGGAATGGTAAAGACTACTAAATGATATATGTCCGGATTCACATGATTCTCCCCGTTTGGGGCAAAACCAATGATTTATATAGGTAATTGGTAATATTTTACGTTATTAAAGGAGCAGAAAAATGAAAACAGATGATGCAAAGAAGATTATTTCTACAGCCATCGACCGGGAAGTCGAATCGTACACATTTTACCGCACCATATCCGACAAAGTTAAGGATGCAGCACTGAAGAAACTCTTTGGGGAACTTGCCGGCGAGGAGAAACAGCACCGGGAGTTTTTAGAGGGGATGCTTTCAAAGGATGTCACTAAGATGCACTTTGATGCTCATAAGGACTACAAGGTAGTAAATGCGATGCCGAGTCCACCTCTGTCAGCAGATATGAAACCGCTTGACGGTCTTGTAATTGCGATCAAGAAGGAACTCGAAGCGATGCAGATGTACAACCAGCTGGCAAATCTTTCAACCGATACCGAGCAGAAGCTCCTCTTTTCCCAGCTGACAAACATGGAAAGCGGGCACAAAGCCAGGCTCGAAGACCTCTACACCAACATGGCCTTCCCCGAAGTCTGGTAACCCCTTTACTATTTTTTTTTAAATTTCATAGGTATGAAAATGAACCTCTTTACCCTTGGCGTTTTTGCGGGATATTTTCAGATTCGTCTTCAGGAAAACAGGTGCTGGTTCATATCGGTTTTCAGGATCGGGTATGATTAAATCCTGAACAGAATCAGGAAAAAATCCCAGGTAATCCATTGTGATTGAACTTTTTCGGTATCGAATCGCTCTCCCCGCCACGATAGCTGAAGGAAAAGTCGCCTGAAACATGGCGATGAGGGCAGAAGTTATGGGATCAGGGTGCTCCTGATCACCCCGATATAACCTTAAATCGTTGTGGGCAATGGCCAGCGCCGACAACGCACTCTTCTCCTTATCCTTGATCTCAAGCATTATGTCGATATCGTAAGGCATACTTCCCTTCAGAAACGACCGGAAATCTTCCTCGTCAATACTTTCGGCGTGTGCCCCTGCCCGCTTACCGGGTTGCTGGGAACTGTAATCAATCATGGGAATTCCATCGGGATTCTTCCAGGTTGAACATACCGGTGCAAGCAGATCCTCGATGCGTTCACGGTTATTGTAGATGGAATGATGAAAGACGTCCAGGAGCACCGGAATACCGGTGCGTTCATGGATAGACAGACAATCTGCAACTGAATAAAGTCTTTCATCATTCTCGATGACAAGACGCTTTTTGACCGGGTCCTCAAGCCGTTCATACGCGTTCACGAAACGGTCAATCCCTGCTGTTTTATCTCCATATATGCCTCCCACGTGGAGCTGGACTTTTGCGGTAGTATCGAGCTCCATCAGATCAAGGACCTGCACCTGGCAGATGAGATCAGCGATGCTTCGTTCAAAGATATCCTGATACGGAGTGTTGAGGAGGACAAACTGGTCAGGGTGCATCGAAATCCGGAAATTGTGCCCCTTCACGTACTCCCCTATTCTCCGGAAATCCTCTGAAAAGTGTTCCTGCCAGGTGAATGTACACACCGGGTGAGACGCGAACGGGACTAAATCGGACGTGATTCGAAAGAAGAGCAGTCTGCGCGAGGCATTATATAAAAGAATTTTTTCAAGACAGGAAAGATTCGCCTTCACGGTTTCAACGAGTCGTGTGTCGGAATATGAGGCCAGACGGAACGTGTGAGAAGGGGAGCATCCGACTGAGCGATTTATGCAGGGATAACCGATGCGCATACACGGGTGTTCCGGATTGACAATTCACTTCTTTTTCAGTGTTTTGCCGTTACTCCACGCGTCACCTGCATATTTTCCGACGGTCCAGTAACGGTTGTCGGGCATGGTGAGCAGGAGCGGGTTGATCTTTTTAATATCCGGCATATCACCGGTAAGAAACCGGTCCTCGGTATAGGATGCGATGATTTCACCGATGTAAAAATTATTGGTGGGATTTTCAATGGTAAGCTCCAGCCGGCATTCGAGCGAGAGCGGGCATTCGGTTATCATCGGTGCATTCCCGAGTTCTCCGTAATACACCTCAAACAGGGATGCCTTATCATTATCCTTCCCTGAGACCAGTCCGCAGTAATCCGTTTCTGCCAGCATGTCCGCCGAAGGGAAATTGATGCTGAACGTGCGGTTTTCCTCGATACCACGGACCGAGTAGTGGTGCCGTCCGACTCCACACCCGATCGTCGGAGGATTTGCATTGACCCGGGTCACCCATCCCAGCGTCATGAAATCGGGTTTGCCATCGACCAGTGTGCCAAGTAACGTAACCGGCATTGGATAGATAAACACGTTCCTGCCTGCAGAAATTTTTCCCATCGATATATCTCCGGTTCTGCTATTGCAAGGAGATCATAAAAAGGTGTTGTGTCCGGACAGGCCTAGGGGCTTTTATTGAAGTCAAGAGCGGCCGAGTTCATGCAGTACCTCTGGCCGGTCGGGGGTGGTCCGTCGTCAAAGACATGACCGAGATGCGCCCCGCAGCGGGCGCAGAGCACTTCGGTACGGGTCATCCCGCCGGAAGTATCGGTGTGCGTCCGGACATTTAAGGGCGAGACCGGCTCGTAGAAACTCGGCCAGCCGGTATGCGAATCAAACTTGGTATCGGATAAAAAGAGGTCGGTACCGCAGCAAATACAGGAGTAGATGCCCGTCTCCTTCCAGTTATGGTATTTGCCGGTGAAGGGGTATTCTGTGCCCTGTTTCCGGGCCACGTTGAACTGTTCCGGGGTAAGCTGGGCCTTCCATTCCGCATCGGTTTTTGTGACAGGAGAAACATTTTCGACCTTTTTAGTCCGGGCATTGTAGATAGAGATAGTGGTTCCTTGTTTGCCTTGTGGTTCCATGAGATTTCACCAGCATCAGTGGTGGAATGCCCAACACATAGACCTTTTTATCGAGGCACCTGAGGATCCCTGACTCCATGAAATCCATGAAGGGAAGATGACCCTTCGAGCGATTATAATCCGAAAAAGCCCAGGATCCTGCGCCTCGGATCCTTGTAAAAGATCCGTGCACCGTCCTTGATATTACGAACATCTTCGATGGTATAGAGGATATCCGGGAACTCTTTTGAGATGATACCCAGCAGGCGGGACAACTCGGTCCTGGGCACGATCATAAAAATAATATTGACGGTGTTCGAGAAGCTCCCCTGCCCCTCGATCCGTGTCATACCGTACCCGAGTGTCGAGAGCCGGCTGATGACGTGCTGGGGATCTGCCGGGGTAATGAGCCGGACGATTACATAGCCGATGGAGATCATGTTCTCGACCTGCATCCCGAACAGGGTCCCGATACCGTACCCGCCAAGATATGCGAAAAGGTTCCAGAAATCCCCCAGGTTCGTAATCACCAGTCCGGTCGAGAGGAGCCAGATACCGGTCTTGATAATACCGATATAGGCAGCAAGGCTGGCATGGCCCTTACTGATATAGATTGTGCGGACCGTCTCGAGGGCTGCCTCAACAATACGGGCAATAAAAATAATGAGCGGTAAGGTCGCTGCCCCGAGGATTGCCAGCTCGATTTCGGTTCACACTCCTGATCATAATAGTCGTTCCGGGAGTATTGAATAGTTTATGGATGATACCGGGTATTTCTGAAAGGCATACCCAGGTACATAAAAAAAATTTATCGTATGCTCATATTCCTGGAACAGGGAAGATATCTTCTGTCAGCGGGAATTCCAGCGCATGGGCGTTTTCCGAGAAAAAAAATCCGGTGATGCCGGGAATCTACCGGATGCATATACATCCCCGGATTCCCGAAAACGTCCCCGGGATAATTTTTTTAGGGAGTTCTACGTCTGTCTGCATGGCAGTCCCGCCTTGCATTTATTTAATATAACAGGCGGATAACGTAGCAACCTGTTAAGAGGCGGTTACTATGCTGTTATTTTGTTGCAAGGATTGTGGACTGGACTGTTCATTCCAGACGGTCGGGATGAACACAAATGAGATAGCGCAAAGGATAATCCAGCATATGGAATCAGACCATGGTATAAAAGTTATCCCGGCTGATCACATGATCAGGATTAAATTTGCCATAAAACACTCAAGCCCCGTCAAAACGTGTGTTCCCGTTCAAGAGACCAAACCTCTCGCGGTTATGATGAGATAATAGTCATATCCTCTTTTTTTTACTCTCATGAATCAGTCTGTATCGATTCCGACAGTCTGGTTATACCTGGAGTTGTTGCTTATTCATCAGATTAATTGCCTTTTTTAGAAATTTTCAGCCGCCTATATCCTTTTTTTATAACGGTAAAACCGGTGATTTGATAAGAATTGTATGACACCGGGCGGTCGTCTAACCCACAGGTTCAGATGATCCTTTAAGCTAACGGGAACGTTATTCTTTTATTGCAATGGTCACGGAGTTCTTTGTAAAACTGTTAATGCGGGCAAAGGAGACAAAAAAAGCGCTCAAAGCACGATTTGCTGCATTGGCAAAGAGGTTCCTGCCCAAAGTCCCGGTGGAAAAATTTCTGGTACCCGCTGTCTCTCCTGAAACGGGGAATGCATTGACCGTGAGCAAACGGTACCGGCTGACAAGTGATCACTCCCCGGTCTTTTCGCTCTTCACTTTTTTTGGTTGTCGTCGGTAAACACCGTTTCGGGATAATTCAAAGATTGCTTCGTGCTATCCCTGACAGGTCACATTCCGCATCCTGAAAGGGGCTATCACCCACGGCGTGTAACCAGGGCAGTCTGCGAATATTCCGGCCCGTCTATCGCTCATTCATGACGACAGAGATCGGAGCTCTCGTCGCAGGAATCGCTGCTGAACAAAGAATACCAGAGGAAAAAATGAAAAATGACCCATCAGAACCAAAGGAGTCAGGGAGAGCCAGGGAAATCCCGACAAAATTACCCGAACCGGATCATCATACGATGGTTACTACCGCGACCGAAAACAACACCAGTTCCGGCATGCGGGGGAACATTATCCTCACGCTTACCGACCAGCAGAACCGTCTCGCAGAGTGGATGAACAGGAAGATCGAAGGTCCCGACAAGCGGCTCACCGTACTCGAAGATGACAAGATCCGAGATAGCAGAACCGGGAGTGCCAGATGACCCGGGGGCCGCCACCGAAGAAAGGGCTCGGTGATGCAACATCGGTCGCCGCTGCACGCGGAACGCTCATGCGTTTTGTGAGAGAGCCGGAGGGCCGTTGCGACTTCCTGATCAGGAGCGATGACCGGCTCATTCTCGTACGTGTCAGGATGGCCCGGCGAAACAGCGGTTCGGCAGAAGAGATGGAGCGGGAATTTTCCGCGCCCATCCAAGGGTTGCGGACCTTTCCCCGGTCTGCCCAGATAATAACTGAGCTCTGGACTTATTCCCGGCGGGGGATCTGGAGATTTTTCCGCATCGGGAAAGAGGATATCACGGAGATCCACCAGGACGGCACGCCGCTGAAGAACATGTTTATCGAATATACCCATACAATCCGGGAGGTACATTCACGGAAAAAGGGGATCCCCCTCGTGAAAGGGACCGGTTGAGGGTGACTCCCCTTTATCCACGAGGTGGAAAAGGAAATCAAAATAGATACCCCCTGATCTCCCCCCTACGGCCCCCGTTTTCCCTTCCGGAGCACTTTCCGGCACTATTTCCCGAAAAATGTACCATCATATCCGGGGATTCATGAAATTCTTGGCCGGTTTGGTCATCCGGGGGGATATCGGCGCAGAAAACGGCACTATTTAGCACTAATTGGATGGCAAAACCTGACCCTTGATGAGTTGGGGTAGCGGGGGTAGGGGGATGAGGCATGGAATCACTTGTATTGAGCTGAATTCGGATCTTTGGGTGGATCTGAAAAACGACTTCGCCACTATGTCGAAATAAAACACCTTTATAAGGACAGGGTAGCCAAAGATCTCAATCTTTTTACTCGCATCAGTAAACTCACGTAAGCCTAAAATTAGTTCGATATGTGAAGAGGGGTATTGGTCAGCAGCGACGTAGTATGACCTTCATATTCGTGTTCTGTTGTCAGATCGCATTGCGAAGGTACTATTTGTACTAGAATGTTCTGTCCAGCACAAAACATAAGCATGGAAACGATATATGTGCGTATACGGCACAACTGCCGGTAAAATGAGGTAAAATAATGGTCAAACTCACTGCGGAAATGAAAGAAGTATTTGCCCAGCAAAAAGTATTTGCTGCTGCAACATCTTCAAAAAGTGCTATTCCCAATGTCGCGCCGGTTGCATCGATCCTACTCGTTTCAGACGATACCATATGGATTGGAGACAATTATATGGTAAAAACACTTGCAAATGTCAAAGAAAATCCCCACATGGCACTCTATATCTGGGATCCTGAAAAGAGACGCTGTTTCCAGATTAAAGGGACTGTCACGGTAAAGACCCGTGGTCCGGATTATGAAAAGATCAAAGCCCACATCAAGGAGAAAGGACCACACTACCCGGCAAAAGGACTCCTCGTTCTTTCGATCACCGAAGTTTACGAATGCGCCCCGGGTCCAGACGCCGGGAAAAAGATTGTGTAATGCAATTATTCTAAATATTCCATAATAAACAATTATGTTCCATAAAAAAGGGATGGCGAAATTAACTTTTTTTCAAACCTTCATATTCACATTCTGTTGGCAGATTTTTGCAAAATCACACAAACTGTAAAAAATCTATACGAAACATCTTATTATTCCGTTACCCGATGTTTTCTTGTGAACATGAGATCATGTCCTGTATTACTCTCTATAGAGTTAGGATAGGAATACAGGGCGCCGACGATAAAAATCAATAAATCTCGGGGAGATCTTGAAAAATCCTCTAAAGATAATTTGCACTGTTTGTAAAATTCTTAAATTAAATGTTTGAACCGCTTTATTCCAAGTGTCCGGGTGCGAACGTATTAACATTCAGGATCAAATCCTGACATCGGTCAACATTCAGTTATAAGGCGCAATGGTTTAAGGTCGTAATTCAACATCCCGCATAAGATGTCGACACTGAAAACCCGGTCAGAAATGCACTCCTCAATTCATGTCATAACCATTAAAAATATGTCACCAATTTTGCTAACCGGTTAAAAAAAAATATTTTCACTTCATCTTTGTCATCTTAACCTGCCATAACTCACTACTCCGCTACCCAACTTTATTCAAAATCTCCTACCCATGAAGCATTTATTACCTTCCCACCCCATCCAAAGTGTAGAGTGATCATGAAATGGTAAACAAAGGACACCAACTCAGGACCAGAAGAAAAACCGAGCGTCTCATCACGGGCAGCTGCAACCTCCCACTCCTTCACATCGAAAAAGAATTAGGCGACATCGGGTTCATCGAGACCGGGGCAGATCCCACGGTCATCGCCATGGAACACCAAAAGGACGAGCTCTACCTGGAGATATGGCTAGATGAGAGCCGCTGCATTCACAGCTACCTGCTCATCACGTTCGAAGAGAAAAATAAGAAACTGAGGAAATTCCGCTGGTAAGTGTGGAAAATCGACATTTTTCCTCGGGTATACCTATGCCGGAATTTACTATTGAACGGGTGAGGGAGAAGACTTTTCCGGAGTTCCTGTACCTGGTCGACCGGCTCGCCGATAATGAGCGGCTCGATCCTCCGGATAAGGAGGCCCGATTACGACTTGAGGCTGATATCTCCCGGGATCCCCCGAAATTTGAGGGGTATTTCGGCAGGTGCGGGGACACTGCAATTGGTTATGTCATGTTCTACTTCACGTATTCCACGTTCCTTGCCCTGCCTGTGCTGTTCCTTGAAGATATCTTTGTACTCGAACAGTATCGGAGAAGGGGGTTTGGAAAGCGCCTCTTTAACTTCTGCCGGAGTGAAGCGAGGATTCGCCGGTGCGGGCGTATGGAGTGGAGGGTGCTCACCTGGAACGAGCACGCCATCCGGTTTTACGAGAAGGTTGGTGCTACCCGGCTGGGCTGGTATACGTACCGGCTGGAACGGGAACAATTATAACGCCGGAACGGGACGTTTTGTTTTCCGGTGCAAAATAAATATTCAGGAAGATAATCTACCTTCACCGGGAGATTGCCTCAACTGACTGCTTTCCTGAGGGCAGGGATCTCCTCCCTGACACCCTGGTGAACCGTAACGGTACCCGGATATCATCTTCGACTGAATCGAAATCTTTCGTGACAACGGGTCAGTGTTCTGCAAACTTCATATCCCAGAAGATGTTCTTGCCGGACGCTTTCAGCGGTATGCCATACGCAACGCTGCACCCCTTGAGCATTCCCAGCTGGAGGGCAACGACGCCGGCGCTGAACATGACCCGGTTGTCAACATTGTGGATGCCTGCGGTCTTGACCGCTGATCCGACGGCGATGCCGAGATCCGAGATCTTCAGGACGCAATTGGGTCCCGGGTAAAGTGCTTTTTTGTTCTTCCCTGCCTTTACCGCCTTTGCCATCTCTGCGCAGGTGGCATATCCGCACCCGCCGCAGTTTACGCCGAGCGGTGTGCGACCCTCAACCCCGATTAAGATCGTCGCATCGCTTACCTTCATCTGTTCGCCATTGACCCGGAAAAAGTCTGCCCCGAGTTCTTTTCCCTGTTCTATCATCAGGTCTGCAAGCATGTTCTGTTCCTTGCCTGTCAGCACTTCCACTTTTATCGAGTCCAGTCCGACAGCCTTGGGAGCTGTCCGCGCCGAGAGCGCCATAAGCCCGGCAACTGATTTCACCGCATCAGATTCAATAGTCATGCAAGAGGGGTATGGATGCAAATAATACAAAAAGAAATTGGTCTGCCCGGCACAGGACATATTGGCCCGTTCAGCTGCAACCAGCCGGAACAATCGAAGAGAAAATCGGGAATTCCCGCGGTGCGAATGGGTTTATCCCCCTCGCTTCACTTTGGTCAGAGGTTATCCAGGGTACTGTGACCGGTTGTTCAGGAAATCGTGGTAGATCCGATAATAATCGGTCTCTTCATAATCTATGCGCCGGATCGGAATGGTATCGAAACGGTAAATCTCTGCATCCGGGAAAGCAAGAAGGATAGGGGAGTGGGTGGCAATGATGAACTGCACATCCTCCTGCCTGATGAGCTGTTTCAGCAACCCCAGCAGTCTGAGCTGCATCTTTGGTGATAACGCATTCTCCGGTTCATCCAGAAGGTAGAGTCCTTTTCTCCGGAAGCGGTTTTCAAAAAATGTCATGTGGGACTGGCCATGGGACTTCACCACAAGGGAACTGTTGCCAAAAAAGTCCAGGCAACCGGGGTCTGCCATACCCCATGCATCGAGGACCTCAGCGAAATGACGGAAAATTTCCGAAGCGAAGAACGACCCCGGGACCTGCCCATCCGTCCAGTCGACCCGCAGGGACTGGTGAAGCAGATCTTCATACCGGTTGTGGGGGTCCCTGTTTCCTTCACGCTCCTCCCAGATGTGGATGGAGCAGCTGCGGGCGATGGCCCTTAGAAGGGTTGATTTTCCCGTCCCGTTCTCACCGATAAAAAAAGTCACAGGGCGTAAAAATTCCAGCATGTCGGTTTTCTGAAAAATTTCCAGGTTGAAAGGATAACAACTTCCCGTCGGGAAGGTATCATGGAGCAGATGGATTGACCGTATATGCATGCCAGTGTGTTTTTTCATCAGGTCGGAATATATACTTTCATGCTTCTTTCCTTCCAGACCTCGGTCCATAGCGCGACTTTTCTGCACCAGCAATTTCCATCTCATTCGCAGCCGATTCGGGCATGCTTAATCGCTCCCTGACCAGTTCACGGATTACCGCTTCTCCAAACTCCCGGGTCCCCGTCGATCCCCCAAGGTCATGTGTCCGGATTCCCTTTGCAAGAACATCCTGAACCGCCGCTTCAATGCATTCCGAACCTCTGGAGTCGCCAAGATAATCAAGGAGCATGCCTGCACTCCGCAGAGCAGCAATCGGGTTGGCGATATTTTTCCCGGCAATATCCGGGGCACTCCCGTGTACCGGCTCAAAAAGAGCATACCGGTCACCGATATTAGCACTGGGAACCAGTCCCAGCCCCCCGACCAGGTAGGACGCCATGTCCGACAGGATATCCCCAAAGATATTGGTCGTGACAACAACATCATACGCGGCGGGGTGCTGGAGGATGTCCAGGGCAAGTGCATCGATGAATTTGTCATTATAATGCACACCGGCAGATTCTGCTTCGGCACGACAGATGTCACGGAACAGCACATCGGACTTGAGCACATTTGCCTTGTGACCGATGGTAAGTCTCCCCCTCCGCTGTTGTGCAAGGCGGATCGCCGAACGGACAACTCGCTCGGTCCCTTTCCTGGTCACGACCCGGAGTGTCGTTGAACGGTCAGGACCTATCTCTTCAATGCCTGAATACAATCCTTCCGTATTCTCCCGCACTATCATGATGTCAAAACCGTTCCCTTTCACCGGTCTGAGGTTTGCGTAGAGGTCGAGCGCTTTCCTCAGTCGCAGCACCACGCTCTGGTAATCTTTCATGGGAGGTGTCGTTATCGCCCCGAACAGAATCGCATCTGCCGTCTTCAGTTCCGCAATATCACGGTCCGCACAGGGACATCCGGTTACCTCCCAGCGGTGGTATCCGACATCGACCGGGAAAAATTCGAATTCCGGGTGGAGCATTCCGAGGACATTTTTTGCTACCGGGATCACCTCATGACCGATCCCGTCGCCTTCGACAACTGCAATCCGGGTCATTTCGATCGCCACTGAGCTACCAGATCACTCACTGCACGGGCAATATCAGCGGGGCAGGCACCCCAGTGCACGACGGCCCCGGTCTTTCCTTTGAAGATCCCGGTACCCATCCGTTCGGAGCGGCAGCAGCGGGCAATGAACGGCTCCTCCCGTACCGATTCCAGCGGACAGATGTTTTCAATCTCGAAGTTCTTACCATAGCATTCGGCCAGGAACTGCGAGCCCGTAAGGCAGACCGGCCACCCGTTCACCCCCGTGCATCGGGTCCGAATCGAGCGTCCGGGTATACCCGGCGGCACGGCAGGGATAAACGTCCGCCCGCACCTGGGTGATATCGCGGACGTGATGGCAGAACAAAACGGAGAGTTCCCCAAAAAGCCCGACAGATTCCAGCTCGCGGATACATGCAGAAAGGCTCGGGCGGGGAGGCGTTACATCATAGACATGTACCCTGAGCAGTCCCGAGAGGTCAGGATCGAGGACAAAGGTCATGTGCTCGTCGAGACCGGTAAAGATCGTGCACCGGTATCCCGTCTCAAGAGCAAGCATGATAAGCCGGGTGCGGTCGTTGAGTTGCACTTTTTCAGGGTAGTGATAGGTTTCTCCTGCAGTTGCAATCACCTTTGATTCCACGACAGGACGCATCATGCCACCTGCGGCAGGATCCGGCGTGACAGCAGATACCTCATACCCGGTACCGGTATCCTTCAGCAGGTAGCGGCTCAGGAAATATACCCGGTCCCCACATGGCTTTGTCGAGGCATATCCCACATCCTTGCACTGCCCGGGAAAGATCATCTTTGCTTCCTCCAGTAGTTGACCAGACCACCTGCGGCAAGGATCTCCTGCATCTTTGCAGAAAGCGGGCGGACGGGACATCTCGTTCCCCCGGCCTCAACCCATCCTTCGGCGAGGTCAAAGGTCACGAAATTTCCCTCATTACATGCAAGGTCGCATTCGATAAGCGGGAGGCCGACATTGATCGCATTCCGGAAAAATATCCGGGCGAAAGATGGCGCAACAACGGCAACAGCACCGGCTTCCCGAATGGCAATTGCCGCCTGTTCACGCGATGACCCGCAGCCAAAATTTTTTCCTGCCACGATCACGGCACCGTTCATCCTGCCGGCAAGCGAGGAGTCGAGATCCTCAAACACATGGGCAACCCATACACCATGGTCCTTAGTCCGCAGGTAGCGCCCGGCAATCACCAGGTCGGTGTCAATATCCTCGCCCACGCAGACGGCTCGCCCTTTTCCCTGCATCAGGACACCCCGGGCTCGGTTATCTCCCCTTCAAGGGCACTGGCAGCAGCCGTTGCTACCGATGAAAGGTAAATTTCCCCGCCGACACCCATCCGATTCCTGAAATTCCGGTTTGCCGTAGAGAGGCAGACTTCCCCTTCACCCAGGACTCCCATGTGAGCTCCAAGGCAGGGACCACAGCCGGGAGTCCCGATAATGCATCCTGCCTCTACGAGATCCGCCAGCACGCCGGCCCTGATAGCCTGTTCCAAGACGGAGCGGGAGGCAGGAACAACAATGGTCCTGACCGCAACCTTTCTTCCTTTGACCACCCTGGCAAACCGGGCAAGATCGGAAAAACGTCCGTTTGTGCAGGTTCCCACGAATACCTGGTCCAACGGCATTCCTGCGAGATCATGCACCGGTTTTATCGTGTCCACCCGTGGGGGCACGGCAATGACCGGGACAATATCAGCGAGATCGAAATTGATCTTCCGGGAATACGTGCAGGGCTCCGGTTCCTGCTCATGGACCGTGTGCCCCGACGCCGCAAGGTACCTGATGGTTATGTCATCCGCATAGAACATCCCCGTTTTCGCCCCGGTCTCTACCGCAAGGTTGCAGAGGGTGAGCCGGTCGTCCATGGGGAGAGATCCGGCACCATCACCAATGAATTCCAGTGCCTGGTAGGAAGCACCGTCCATCCCTCAGCCGGCTTACGTACGTGAGGGCCAGGTCTTTTGCTTCAGCCGCTCCACTCAGGACGCCGGAAAAGTGGATGCCGATCGATTCCGGGATTCGGAACCACGTCTCTCCGGTCATCCAGATCGCCGCCATATCTGTCGCACCGACGCCGGTCGCGAATGCCCCGAATGCCCCGAGGGTGCAGGTGTGCGAGTCAGCGCCCACGACGATTTCATTGGGCAGGACGACTCCTTCACTCATCAGCTGGTGACAGATGCCACTGCCGATATCAGAAAACCGGAGAAACGATCCGCAGGCGAAATCACGGAGTTCGTGCTGGAGAGTGGCCGTCGTACTGTTATTCGCCGGCACGATATGGTCGAAGAAGACGTGGAGTTGTGACGGATCCTGGATCCCCCTGGCACCCATACTTTTCCAGGCCTCGAGGGTGAGGACCCCGGTACCGTCGTGGACGTAGGCCCGGTCGACCTTCCGGTCAACATATTCACCGGCAGAACCCCGGAGAATTTTTTCAGATAATGTGCTCATGCAGTATTCTCCCGTGCCTTCCTGATTAGTTTTTTTAATACTTCCGGAGTGATGCTGCATTTATGCTCCGAATGATCCTTGACCAGGTCCAGCACCCGGCAGATCTGTTTCTCAGAGAGCTCACAGCCCATGGATGCGACGACATGTTCCAGAGCTTTTTGCCGGTATGCTTTCCCAGGATAAAGTGCCGTTCGCTGCCTACAAGTTCCGGAGGGAAATACTCGTAGGTCGCAGGGTCGTCAAGAATCGCCGCGATGTGGATCCCGCTTTCGTGAGAAAATGCGAGGTCTCCGGTGACCGGTTTGTTCTTCGGTAACGAGATCCCGGAATACTTTTCAACCATGTGGGACAGCCCGGTCAGATAGCTGAGATCATACCGGTCTATACCGCCTTTCATCCGAAGGGCAACCAGGACTTCTTCAAGAGAGGCGTTTCCCGACCGTTCGCCAATACCATTGATGGTAGTATGGAGCTGGAAAGCCCCGGCCTCGGCGGCGGTGATGGTGTTAGCAACGGCACAGCCCATATCGTTGTGACAATGGGCACAGAATGGCCGATCAATCGTCCTGACCAGCTCGGACATGAGGCGGTGCATCTCGGTCGGGATCAGGCAGCCTACTGTATCGGCGAAGCTCAGCAGGACCGCCCCATGGTCCGCTGCTCTCTGGTACACCTCTTTCAGAAACGGCATGCCGGTCCGTGATGCATCCTCCGCTGCAAACCGTACCGGGACACCATGGTCCCGGGCAAAATCGATCATACCCAATGCATCTTCGAGAACCGAAAGAGGGGGTTTTTTAAATTTTACCCGGACATGGAGGTCAGAGGTGGGAATGAAAATGCTTACCATATCGACATCGCAGTCAATCGCTGCCTGGATATCGGCCTCCCTTGCCCGGCAGAAACCACAGACACGGGATGTCAGTCCCAGGTTCGCGATGGTCTTCACGCACTGCTTTTCAGAGGGGGATACCGCTGGGAATCCGGCCTCGATTAATTCGATGCCGATGGCATCCAGCTGATGGGCAATATCCACCTTTTCCTGGCAGGAGAAGGAGACTCCCGGTGTCTGCTCCCCGTCCCTGAGCGTTACATCACAGATCTCAATATTCCACGGTTTCATGGGTGCACCCCTCCGGACATGTCCCTTCGACGACCAGCGTGCGTGGCAGGTCCGTAACTACAATCTCCTTACGCAAGGTGCGTTCGTCCTCTGCACGGCAGACCACCGGCTTTGCAAACGCAAGGTACCGGACCGGATCATAGACCGGCTGCTTCCCGGTCATTGCCGTGCAGTTGTTCTTCATGACGATACACAGGAGCGGGAGCTCCTTCTCATAGACGTCGATCAGGGCGTTCAGGCCGGAATGGAGCAGGGCATAATCCCCGATGAGCGCAACATTCGTGCTCCGTGCAGCTACGGCGATGCTTGAACCCATACCGTAACTTGCCAGACCCAGTTCGTACGGTCGTGTCATTGCGAGAACCGAGCATCCTGCATCACAGATCACCTTCCTCTTCAGGTCCTTCAGGATATCCATCACCGTTTTGAACGGGCATTCCCTGCAGAAGGTACGGTAATATCCCCGGTCTTCCATCGACTGCGGGCATTTCTGCGGGACCGGCGGCTGAAGTCCCCGATGATCGCGGACGAACGTCCTGCCGTATTCATGAACGGTGCAAAGAGCTGCTGCCTGTTCCGGCAGGGGATGGACGGTAATGATGCGGGTCCTGCCAGGAGCTGCGCCCGCCCCGGCAGGTTCCCCGGCCCATGTGTTGAGAGACGAGGCGCTGGACCAGGAAAACATTGTCCGGTACGATTCGACTTCTGCGATAACCCGTCCTTTCATCGTCCAGGTCCGCTCCGAGAGCCGCCCCTGTCCGTCTTCCCTGGGAAGAGGATTGTGATCCGCCGGGGCATCCAGGAGCTCTGGAGTCAGGCGCAGCATAGCAATACGGGAGAACATCTCCGATGCCTGCAGGGCCTTTTCCACCCCCGCATAGCAGCTGGCTGCGTCAGGCTCTATCACCGGAAGTTCTGCAAGTTCACCGTAGTACCGGGAGTCCTGTCCGGTCTGTGAAGCCACGGCATCAGGGTCATCTCCTGCGACAAGAACGACACCGGAAACCAGCCCCTGGGCAACGGCCTGGAGGAGGGGATCTGCACATGCATTTACCCCTACGTTTTTGATGATAACCGCGGCCCTCCGCCCGGAAAGAGAGTCGCCCAGTGCATATTCGAGAGCGGTCTTCTCGTTGATTACCATCTCTGCCTTTGTCAGCTCCCCGAGTAGGGTGATCGGGAACCCCGGAACGGTATACTGCCGGTCGGTATACCTGCACAGTGCATCCGCGATCGCTTCAACTCCCTTCATGCATCCCTCCCGGGTACGAGGTCACAACCCGCACAGTTCGTGCACATCGTCAGTGCCTGCCGGGGATCAAGGCCGGCTGCAGCAAGGGCCCTTGTGTGGATGGCAAAGACCTTCTTTAACCGTTCAGCAGACGGGCGGGGCATTCCGGGAAGCCCGGCGACCGGATTGAGCGGGCGCAGCACTGGAACCACCCCGAGCGAGGTCAGTTTTTCGATACAGGTTTCCAGCTCCTCATCGGTCTCCCCAAGTCCAATGATGACATTGGAAAAGACCCGGTTTTTCCCGAACAGTTGCACCGAGCGTTCAAGGACCTGCCAGAGCAGCCGGTAATCAAGGCCGGGGCACATCCGTGAGAAAATTTCTGGCGTCGCGGCTTCAAGATTGAATTTCACTTCAGTAACGCCGAGTTCCTTTAACCGTTCAGGCGTCGTAGTGGTCGGGTAAATGGAGACACCGATAGGAAGGTTATTGGACAGGAGTCGTTTTACCACTTTGAGTACATAGGATTCCTCTTCCTCAATACTCGTAAGAACACCGCTCGTTATGGAGATCGCATGGATGCGGTCCTT
Organism: uncultured Methanoregulaceae archaeon; assembly: GCA_963815065.1. Classification (GTDB taxonomy): domain Archaea; phylum Halobacteriota; class Methanomicrobia; order Methanomicrobiales; family Methanospirillaceae; genus Methanoregula. Next base: position 307,108 of record CAWFFE010000002.1, read on the forward strand.
CACCGATTCTACCATCCTTACAATCTCTTCGATGGTCTTTCGTTCTCCTTTTATAGCGGGGACGGAACAATACTTGCAGGAAAAAGTGCAACTGCCGGTCACGGTGATGAAAGCCTGGCCGGGGCAGTGGAAACCGGGTTCCAGGAGGTGCCCGGAGATATGCTTCCCTTCAAAAAACAGATCGACTGCTCCATTGCCATGATGGGCAATCTCGATGGGGCCTGCCGGACTTAACGCAAGTTTGACCCGGTGATCTCCCCGGGCAAAAAAAACCGCCCCGATCCCGCCGGCTCCGGGACCTGCGGCAGAGCGGGCGATGTACTGGTCAGCCGGTTCACCGGTCAGCCGTGCCTGCCCGGCCGCCAGGAGCCGTGCTTTCAGGTCTTTCCACCGCATAGTTCGAGGGCCTCCGTATAGTTCGTGTAAAAGGGCAGGGCAGCAACGGCACCGACGACCCCCCGGCCGTCCATGATAATGCTGAGGTCCGGATCCCGCAGGTTTTCCAGCAGGCCGGGATCTATCTCACCTCTCTTCACCTTCCACCCGAATGCAAGCAATTCCGGGGAGGGTGAAAAACCGGTATAGACTGCCATCCCGGTCTTCCGGGACAAGGTATACCGTTCAAGGAGCTGGCGGAACCGGGAGGTAAGCCTTTCAGGATCGGTGGTCGCGAATTCTGCTACAAGCCCGACGCAGTTTTTTGTCCGGAAAGGTACCGGGTACAACTGGACGATCGTATGCGACAGGTACACGGTTCGTTCCTCTTCAACCGCCTTCGCAATATTATGAACAAGGGTCCACGTGGCGCCTTCTTCCGGGGTATCCGTATCATCGACGCCGATCAGGACCCGCTGCATTCGGGGAAGCCATATTGTCGACCCGGCTACCTTTCCCCCCCCGGACTCATCACTGCGGCTCCTGATGACGCCGGCTGCATCAGACCTGCATGCAGCGGCGCCCACTCCGCCTCCGCCCATACCGATATAACTGATCTCTATTTCAGCTGCATCGACCCTACAGGCAGATATTCCTGCCGGGAACCGCGAGCCTTCGAGAGCGAGATCGACAGATCCGGTCTTCAGCAGGTACCGATTGGTAGATCCCACGCAGCGGATATCTTCGACGATCGGGCTTTTGGCATAGTGGAACTTCGACCACATTGCACCGCCGACACAGTCAAAGAATTCTATAAGTTCAACCCTCCGGTAATCCGGCTGTGCCACTGCCACGATCCGGGGGTAATGGATTACATAGGGTTCAGAGATGTTCACCATAGAGTCCTGCCGCCTCGATGCCCCTGTTTCCCCATAATACGGCACCAAATGCGCCGATTCTTCCTTTCCGGGCGTTATTATCAAGGAATTCGATGCCAAGTGTCTTTGCTTCGCGTTCTGCCTGCCCAAGAGTCATAATCTCCGTTTTTACCAACTTGAATGCCTGAGAGTCTGTCATAAAACTGATACCACGATAATACGCAATGCCCGTATCATGCGAAAACGTATGTTCTTCGACAAATTTCCTGACGTATTCCCGGAGTTCCCCCACTTTACCGGGTTTTACGGCGAAGTTGAGGGCAGAACCAACACAGTTCGTGGTCTTCTGGGGGACTTTCGGGTTGAGCTGGATGAGACGCATGTTCAGGAACTCGGCACCCTCGATCTTGCATGATTCGGCACATTTGAGTGCCATGACCCATGTTGCTCCCTGGGTTTTGGTATCGGTATCATCAATGCCGAAACAAACCTTTTCGTACTTCGGTGAAATGATTCTTACCCGGTTTGTCCGTGCCCCGCCGATTATAAGATCATCCTCAGAGGGATATTCAGAACGAAGGACCCCCGGAGCCTGGGGGAGGCATGCTGCTATTCCGACCCCCGCACCTGCGATGCCGCTCCATGAGGTGATAACCTCATCGCCGGATACCTGCACTGCTTCGAGAGCCTGACCCCCGATTTCATCTGCCGCTGCGCCGAAATTAACCGGCAAATGACCCAGTTTTGCCCGGAGAGTCATCGAGGTTCCGTCGACAAGACATCCCGTTACGACACCTCCGGCACGGGAACGATTCATCGCATCCCACTCGATGGTACCCCGAGCCGAACATTGTTCGAGGATCTCCGCGATGCCTGCTCGTTCATCTACCATTACCAGAAATTTTTTCGCAAAGAGCCGGCCGAAATGTTGTTGTACGTCGACGGGAGTAAGAATAATCAAATTATCACCGAAATTTTCGTTAACAAAAGAATCGTTAATAAAATATAAATAATAATCGATTTTTTCATTCAATTTAAAAAAAAGTTAAAGGATTTTATGTAGTTCAATTTTATAGGGTCCAAGAGTACCCCCGAAGTTACCTGCGGAGATAAACTTAACACCCGGGACCATTGCAGCCGCTTTGATACCTGTGGCCATTGCAGCAGCAACACTTTTTTCATCAATACCGTCAATGACGATCTCGAAGACTGCCTTAATTCCTGCCGGGATCTTGCTGTCAGCAACCTTTTCCCGGAGCGTCGGGCAGTATTTTTCGTTGGTCGATGCCGGCATGAATTTGTACTTGAGACTGCCAACTTTCGAACCGCTTGCAACAATTCCACCCGGGAAACTAGTTATTGTTCCTGGTACCTTGTCAATTGCCTCGATTGCTGCCATTGCACCAACGAGGGCTGCCATCTGGTTCTCTCCCATGACAAAGAAATTTCCGCCTGCAACACCCTTAACGATACCAAATTCCTCTTCCCCGATGTATTCACCCTGCATAATCGGGATAACCCAGCACTTTCTTCCCCCTACCTCTTTCTGGTATTCGTAACCATCGCCAAAAAAGTGAAGCTTGACAGCTATTTTTTCCTCCGCGTTGGTAATCCCGTTGAATACGGCTGTTGTCGGTGCTGTAAGGACACATTCCGCGAGCCGCTCAACAACCTGTTCCTTAAGCTTTTTCTTGCTCGCACAGATGAGGATTGCAACCCCCGGCCTCCCGTCTGGCGTTTCGCTTGCCGGGATGTACCCTTCAATTCCAGCCTCGCACGGGCATCCTATCGCGGATGTAGCAAACCCGGTCGCTTCTGTTGCTGCTTTCTTTGCCCATTCCCTGGTAACCGCAGTGATGATGACCCGGCAGACCCAGGTCGGGAATGCCTCTGCGTACGTGTTATCAATTGTGACTCCGTTGATTTCCATGCAAATAACCTCCGGTTACTCCAATGGTACAATGAAGGTAATTGAATAAATTTTCTAAATAAATTCATGATCAAAAAGCGCATAAAAAATGATGTTTTCAGTGAATTTTTTTTATTAACCTTATTAAGTAGTTAACCAATTAAAATTAAAAATCTTCAATAAATTGACCGTTTTCTAATGTAAATTTCAGAACATTTATCTATATTCTTACACCACTTTTTGATAGTCGATTTTAAAATCGATCATAGCTGGTGCGTGAAAAAAAAATGGCATTTGCAGTGCACATAAACATGGAACATTGTACTGGCTGTAACAATTGTGTCGTCGCGTGCCCTGTTGACGCATTAGAGCTTCATACCGTAGACCCTTCGTCAAAGGACAAGATCTACAAAGTCAAAGACGGAAAATCAATCGTCCTTGACTTTAAGAGTGAGCTCTGCGCCGGATGCGGCGTCTGTGTCCAGGCATGTCCACACAATGTTATCAAGCTGGCAGGCCCCTGGGAATCCAGATCAGTGGCAAAAGTACAATAAAGGAACAGCGTTGAGGGTTAATTCATGGCATTGTTTCCAAAATTTTCCAAAAAGAAAGATGGTGTCAACGTTGTGATGGAGCAAAAACTCCTTCAGAGCGTGAACAACCTCATTCTCAATGTAGAGACTTGTACGGGATGCGGTATATGCGTCGAGTCTTGTCCGGAGGACGCAATCGTTCTCGGACTAGTCGGTGCATCAAGGCGTGGCGCCATCAATTACGCCGCTCCTGTGGATGTTGACGAGGTCAAGTGTTCGTACTGTGGCGTCTGCGTCATCATGTGCCCGTTCAATGCATTGACTTTGAAAGTGGACGGTCAAGAGAAACTCCCCATCCTTGAAAAGGAAGGGTTCCCCCAATATGATATGAAGGCGGAGATTGACGACGAGAAATGCGTCAGGTGTACCATCTGCGAAGAGGTCTGCCCCCGTGATGCTATCGACCGTAACGTCCCCGCATACGAAGGAACCTATAAGGGGCCGGTAGAAGGCGCAAAGGATCGCCTGACCGCATTAAAGACAAAGACGACATTTACTGTTGACAAAGAGAAATGCACGCTCTGCGGGATCTGCGGTGCACTCTGTCCGGCAATCGTGGTGAAACACAAGGAGTTCACCGCTGAAACCGGTAAAGTTGAAGGTGACGTCATTTGGGATGAGACAAAATGTGATGCCTGCAAGGTATGCGTTGAGGCATGCCCTGAGGACTGCATCACGGTCGAGCGCGAAGTGATTTCCGATAAAATTGAAGGCAAAGTCACCATCATCCAGGAAAACTGCTGCACCTGCCAGTGGTGCTCACGGAACTGTCCGACCGAGGCAATTACTGTAGAGAAACTTTTCGAAGGAGATATTGAATTCCACGCAGAGAAATGTCCCGGGGGCTGCTCAACCTGTGTCGAAATTTGTCCGGCAAATGCAATATATCTTCCATCACCCAAGCCGGCGGCAGAGATGGGACATGAGATAGAACCGACCATTGCGGTAAACAAGGATAACTGTATCCTCTGTGGTGCCTGTGTCAACGCATGCCCGGGTGAAGATATCATTGTCCTGCACAGGACCGGAATCCGTGTCAAAGGAACAGAGACAGACCTGTTCAAGAAGATCAAGGAAAAACTCTTCACCACAAGAACCTCGAAGGTGAAGGAAGAGATTACCGGGCAGGTTAACCTCAAGCAGATGGAGAGGGCGTGAGACACTATGGTTAGAACAAAAGGTTATCCGGAAGCGTTGGAAAAGAAACTTCACGACCAGAGATATTTTGGGGAGGACACAAACCCCGAATTCACGAAGAAGGTGAAAAGCATCTCACGCACCATTGCACATATGTGCTTCCAGTGCGGAACCTGCACCGGCTCGTGTCCTTCTGCCCCCCGCAGCACCTACAGGATACGTAAATTTATGCGAAGAGCAGTTCTGGGGCTTGAGAATGAGGCATTAACCGATCCCGATCTCTGGCTCTGCACAACCTGTTATAGCTGCACTGATCGCTGCCCGCGTGATATAGCACCTACCGATGTCATCATGTCTATGAGGAATCTCGCGTTCAAGAGAGATATCATCCCGGTGAACTTCCTCAAGACGGTCCAGGCAATTTATAGTTCCGGACATGGTGTGCCCAATAATGACGTCAACAGGGCTGCCCGTGAACGTTTGGGCCTCAGCCGGGATCCGCCAACCACCCATATGTATCCGGAGTATATGCCCGGAATCAAGAAGATCATCGACCACTACAATCTCAAGGCAAATGCTGACCGGATTGTTAAGGAGAGAGAGGGGTAAGATACCATGTCAGAAGCCAACCACAAATTCGCGTTCTATCTTGGCTGTATCGCTCCGAACCGCTATCCCGGTTGCGAGTCAGCATCTATCAAGGCCATGAAGAAACTTGGCGTTGATCTGGTCCCCCTTAAAGGAGCGAGTCGTTGTCCTGCACCAGGTGCATTCGGATCCATCGACTTAAACGTTTTTTACGCGATGGCTGCACGAAATCTTGTTCTTGCCGAACAGATGAACATGGACATTGCCCTGCTCTGCAATGGGTGCTACAAATCGATCTGGGAAGTCAACCATAAACTTAAGCACAACAAGGACCTTCGTGACGGTGTCAATGAAGTCTTAAAAGAGATCGATATGGAATACAAAGGCACCATCAATGTCTACCACACCGCCGAACTTCTCTACAATGATAAGTTTGTTGGCGTTGACAAGGTGCGTGACAGTGTGACCAACCCGCTCACGGGTGCACGTATCGCTGTCCACTACGGCTGCCACCTGACAAAACCCCACAAGGACCGGGAGTTCGAGAAAGAAGTTATGCTCAATACTGAACACCCCGTCTGGATGGAAGAACTGGTTGCTGCTCTTGGTGCCACTCCTGTTGAATACCGAAATAAGATGCAGTGCTGCGGAGCCGGCGGTGGTGTCCGTGGGTATGATATCGTACATTCACTCGATATCACCAACGATAAACTGATCAACCTCAAAGAGGTAAAGGTTGACGCTTTAACCGATATCTGCCCGTTCTGTCAGCTCCAGTTCGACCGGGGCCAGATTGAGATTAAAGAGAAGTTCGGCGTATCATACGATCTGCCGGTACTGCATTATGCTGAACTGCTTGGACTGGCACAGGGAATGAGTCCTCAGGAACTCGGGCTTGATCTTCATGGGATCAGCTGCGAATCGTTCCTGCAAAAGGTGCTGTGAGGTGGGAACAATGGCAGAGAAGAAGAAAACAACTACAAAAAAGACTGATGCCAAGAAGCAGGATGTCCCGGTTAGCCAGGAGAGTAAGACTCTGGTAAAAGCCCAAACTGCACCCGCAACGGTCGGTACGACAACAAAACAGGAGGCACGTATTGGTGTCTTCATCTGTCACTGTGGTACAAATATCGCCGGGTCGATGGATATACCTGTGGTACAGGAATATGCAAAAACAATTCCAGGTGTTGCGTATGTTGATAACTACCAGTACATGTGCTCAACTCCCGGCCAGGGAAAGATTGACAAGGCAATCAAGGAGAACAAACTTACCGGTATCGTAGTTGCCGCATGTTCTCCGCGCCTTCACGAACCCACGTTCAGGACGGCAACAAAGGAAGGCGGGTTGAATCCGTTCCGGTTTGAAATGGCAAACATCCGTGAACAGAACTCATGGGTTCACATGCATGACAGGGAAGGATCAACCGAGAAGGCAAAAGATGCAATCCGCATCGCTGTTGCAAAAGCAGCACTCCTGCAGGATCTGTTCCCCAAAGCGGTACCGGTTGAGAAGGCGGCGATGGTCGTCGGTGCAGGGGTTGCAGGAATGCAGGCAGCCCTCGATCTTGCCAATGCAGGAATCAAAACCTACCTGATCGAGTCCGCCCCCAGCATCGGTGGACGTATGTCCCAGCTGGACAAGACGTTCCCGACGCTCGATTGTTCCCAGTGTATCCTGACCCCAAAGATGGTGGATGTGGGAAGAGCCCCGAATATTGATCTGATGACATACTCTGAAGTTGACGCCGTGGAAGGGTATATCGGCAACTTTGATGTCACAATCCGGAAAAAGCTCGCGGTGTGCTTACCCCCGCTGAGGCGGAAGCACGTGGCATTGTCGGTGGCGGCTGCAACGGTTGTGGGGATTGTGATGTTGTCTGCCCGGTCGTGAAACCCAATGAATTCGAAGTGGGTATGAAACCGCGAAAAGCGATTTACATTAACCACCCGCAGGTCGTTCCCCTTATCTATACGATCGATTTCAATTCATGTATCAAATGCGGCCTGTGTGTTACTGCCTGTGGTCCGGAAAAGAGGGCAATCGATCTGGAATCCAAGGATGAGTTTGTCAAGGTCAAGGTCGGGACAGCCATTCTCGCAACAGGTTTCGATATCTTCCCGGTCGAGAAGAAAACAGAGTGGGGATACAAGAAGTTCGAGAATGTCATTACCAGTCTCGAGTTCGAACGCCTTATCTGTGCTTCAGGCCCGACCGGAGGTCATCTTGTCCGTCCGAGCGATGGACAGACCCCAAAAAAAGTCGCATTTGTGCTCTGTGCAGCGTCGCGTGATAACACCGGAACCGGAAAGCCCTATTGTTCCCGGTTCTGCTGTATGTATTCATTGAAACATGCACACCAGATAATTGAGAAGATACCTGGCTGCATACCGTATCTCTTCTACATGGACATACGTTCGTTCGGTAAGATGTACGAAGAATTCTACTACCGCATCCAGGATGAAGGCGGTAAGTTCATCCGGGGCCGGGTTGCAAATATTCTCGAAGACCCGGTTACCAAGAACCTCCATGTCCATGCTGACGATACACTGCTTGACCGCCCGGTTGACATGGACGTCGATCTCGTTGTTCTTGCAGCCGCAGTACAGCCGATGGAGGACACCAACAGGACCCGGAAGCTCTTCGGTGTATCCTGTTCGATGGACGGCTGGCTTCTCGAAGCCCACCCGAAACTGAATCCCTGCGGGACTACAACTGCGGGTGTTTTCCTCGCCGGTGTCTGCCAGGGACCAAAAGATATTCCCGACACTGTCGCATCTGCTGAAGGTGCGGCATCGGCGGCAAGCATCCCCATCCACAAGGGTGAGGTTGAACTTGAGCCGTACTTTGCCACGTGTATAGATGAGAGATGTGCAGGCTGCGGTATGTGTATAGACCTCTGTCCCTACAGCGCCCTGTCTCTTGTTGAAAAGGAGGGAAGGACAGTCATGGAAGTCACTGAAGCCAAATGCAAGGGCTGTGGAACCTGTGGTGGCTTCTGCCCGGGAGGGGCAATCTGGATGAACCACTTTGCAACCCCGCAGATTGTAGCACAGATCGATGCATTCCTGCTCGGGGGTGAGCAGTAAATGTCAGCACCACCGGAATTTCCCATTCCCAAGCGCGAGCCCGGCCAGTGGCAACCCAAAATTATCGGTGTTCTCTGTAACTGGTGCTCATATGCAGGTGCAGACCTCGCCGGCGGAGGACGTATACAGTACCCGCCGGATGTCCGGGTCGTCCGCGTCATGTGTACCGGCCGTATCGATGCATTGTTCGTGCTCAAGGCGTTTGCCGACGGTGCAGATGGTGTGCTTGTCTCCGGATGCCACTTTGGTGACTGCCACTATCTTGAAGGCAATTTCAAAGCCGCAAAGCGTATGTTCATGGTCAAGCGGCTGATGAAGAGCATCGGTCTCGATGACCGTCGCTTCAGGATGACGTTCGTATCGGCGTCCGAGGGCGCAAAGTGGGGCGCAGTCATCACCGATGTAGTGAAAACCATTAATGAGCTCGGACCAAGCCCCATCAAGGAATTCAGTAAATAGGGGAGGCGTATTCAGTGGCAACGATCAATGTGAACCTGATATCAGGTCGGAGCATCCAGCAGGGTGTTGCGATTGAAGGCGGGAAGGAGAAACCCGCCTATCGCACTGCCGCTGGGATCATTGAGCTTGATCCATCGGACCTGAAGAAACTCGGGGCATGGAAAAACACCAATGTCAAGGTGACCAGCGATTTCGGCAGCGTTATCGTAAAAGCAATCGAGACAACGCAGGGCCCCCACCCGGGTCTCGGATTCATTCCGATGGGACCATGGGCAAATACCATAATCAACCCGAATACCTACTCGACGGGTATGCCGACATTCAAAGGCGTTCCGGTGAAAGTCGAGGTAGCGATGAATGAACCGGTGCTCCTTGGCATCGAGCTTGTTCAGAAATCATGCGGGGTGAAATAAGATGACCAAGACTATACCGGATGTCATTTGTCCTTTCTGCGGGACGCTCTGCGATGATCTTGAAGTGGTTGTTTCTGATGACGGGAAACAGCTCCTTGAGGTGTACAACGCCTGCGTTATCGGTACGGAAAAGTTCCTGCACTCCCAGTCAAAGGATCGGGTAACCAGGCCGAGGCTGCACCAGGATGACGGGACATGGAAAGAGATCAGCTACGATGAGGCAGCAGAATATACCGCCCAGATGCTTGCAAAGGCCAAAAAACCCCTCATGTACGGGTGGAGCTCCACCAATTGCGAAGCTCAGAGCGTGGGAAATGAGATCGCCGAGATCGCCCGTGCGTGTTGCGACAATACCGCCGCTGTCTGCCACGGAACAACCCTGATCGCCGTTCAGGATATCGGGTTGCCATCATGTACTCTTGGAGAGATTAAGAACCGTGCAGATCGCATCATCTTCTGGGGATGCAACCCATGCCACGCCCATCCACGCCATATGTCAAGATACTCGATCTTCCCCCGAGGGTTCTTCACAAGCAAGGGACAGATGAGTCGCAAGATGATTGTTGTTGACCCGCGGGTGACCGATACGGCAAAGATGGCCGATGTCCACCTGCAGATTGAGCAGGGCAAGGACTACGAGTTGCTGAATGCTTTGAGAGTCGCCTTCAAGGGAGAGTGGCTCCCCGATGTCGTTGCGGGTATCCCCAAGGAAAAGATCCGGGAAGCTGCAGATATGATGAAGAGCGGCCGTTTCGGGATCATCTTCTTCGGTATGGGAGTGACCCAGTCGATCGGCAAGAACCACAACATCGATGAGGCGATTGCCGTAACAAAAGATCTCAACGAATACACGAAATTCTCGATCATGCCGATGCGGGGTCACTATAATGTGACCGGCTCCGGAGAAGTCTTTGCATGGCAGTTCGGATTCCCCTATTCAGTAGATCTTACCAGGGGATTTGCACGCTACAACCCCGGCGATACCGATCTCAATTGACCTGCTTATTCGTGGTGAGATAGACGCAATGTTCACCATAGGAAGCGATCCCGGAGCACACTTCCCCATCAGTGCCGTGAAACAGTTCGCTCACATACCCTCGGTATGCATTGATCCTCACCTGACCCCGACAAGCGGTGTGTCGAAACTGCACGTACCGGTGGCATTCAATGGTGTGGAGACCGGGGGTAACTGCTATCGTATGGACAACGTGCCGATCGACTGCCGGAAGGTTGTCGAACCACCGGAGGGTATGCTCACCGATGAGCAGTTCCTCATAAAGGTCCGTGACCGGGTACGACAACTTAAGGGGGCAGCATAACCATGTCAGAATATATCATCAAGAACGGTAACGTATTTGACCCGGTCCAGGGCGTCAAGGGTGATAAGGCAGACGTATCCATAAAAGATGGCAAAATTGTTGATAAGGTTGGATCAGGTGCAAAGGTCATCGATGCCAAAGGCAAGACCGTCATGGCAGGTGCCGTGGAGATCCACGCCCATATCGCCGGACCAAAAGTGAATATGGGCAGGATTTATCGTCCTGAAGATAAGCTCTTTACCTGTACCCCTACCCATGGCATGGAGCGGATGGGCGGCGGGAACTCCATCCCGACTACGTTCAAGACCGGTTATGAGTATGCCAAGATGGGATACACGACCGCGATGGAAGCAGCAATGCCCCCGCTCTTCTCCCGTCACGTACACGAGGAGATCCGCGATACCCCCATCATTGATGAGGGTGCATTCCCGGTCTTCGGGAACAACTGGTTCGTCCTCGAGTACCTCAAGAACCAGGAGATCGAGAATATGGCGGCTTACATTTCCTGGCTTCTCCGTGTCACCAAGGGCTACGCGGTCAAGGTTGTCAACCCCGGTGGCACCGAAGCGTGGGCATGGGGACTGAACTGTCTCTCGGTAAATGATCCTGTCCCGTACTTCGATATCACCCCGGCCGAGATCGTCAAAGGTCTCATCGCGGCCAACGAGTACCTTGGTCTCCCGCATTCGCTACATATCCACCCCAACAATCTCGGAAACCCCGGATGCTACGAGACTACCCTCGACACTCTCAAACTCGCCGAAGGCATAAAGGCGAAGAACAAGTTCGGCCGTGAACAGGTGATGCACCTCACCCATTCCCAGTTCCATTCCTATGGCGGGACCACCTGGGGCGACTTCGAGTCCAAGGCAAAAGAGATCACGGATTACGTCAACAAAAACAAGAACATCACCATCGATACCGGGAATGTCACGCTTGATGAGACCACAACCATGACCGCTGACGGTCCCTTCGAGCACCACCTGACCGGCCTTAACCACCTAAAATGGGCGAATATCGATGTAGAACTCGAGACCGGATCGGGAGTCGTTCCATATATATACAGCCCGAGTATCTCTGTGTGTGCCATCCAGTGGGCAATCGGACTTGAGATCCCTCTGCTGATGAAGGACCCGATGCGCTGTTACATCACCACCGATCATCCCAATGCCGGCCCATTTACCCGGTACCCCCGGGTTATCAAGTGGCTGATGTCTGCCAAAGCCCGTGAGGCACAGATAAACTCGTTCAAGCACAAAGACAAGGTTCTTTCGCAAACCGGCCTCGGTTCAATGGACCGCGAAATTTCGCTCTACGAACTGGCTCAGATGACCCGTGCCGGTCCGGCCAAATCGCTCGGACTATCCGGCATGTGCGGTGGCTTAAAACCTGGCATGGATGCGGATGTTGCAGTTTACAACTTCAACCCGGACACCCCGGTAACCAACCCTGATGATATCGAGAAGGCATTCTCGCGCTGCGCACATGTCTTCAAGAGCGGTGTCGAGGTTGTTACCAACGGTGAGATCGTCAACAACGGCCATAAGCGTACGTTATGGGTGAATGTAAAAGTCAAGGAGAACCCTCAGGTAGTGCGGGATATCAACGAAAAATTCCTGAAGTATTACAGCATGACCCAGGCGAACTATGAAGCTCTCGGACATCACTTTGTCCCCAACCCGTACACTCTGGAAGTTGATGCAACCCAAGTGCAGGTGTGACCATGGAAACCGTAACGATAACCATGAAAAACCCGCCCACACTCTACCTCGAGGCGGACAATGTATCACCCGATGCATTTGCAGGAAAGACATCAGTACAGATCGGCGATCTTCACGTGCATGAAGGGAATGTAACCTCAACACTCGGCAAATATTTCGAGATAAGCGGTAATGCGGGTGCATCTGCTGCCGACACGAAGATCGTTGTCAAAGGCGACGTGAAAAAAGTCAAGTATCTCGGCTTTAAGATGAGTGCAGGCGAACTCGTTGTCGAAAGCAGTGCTGACCAGTATGCAGGTGGCTGGATGACCGGCGGCAGGATGCTGGTCAAGGGGAATGTTGATGCTTTTGCCGGCACCGCCATGAAAGGCGGCGAACTCAGTATTGAAGGCAATGCCGGCAATTACCTTGGTGCCGCATACCGTGGAGACTGGCGCGGGATGTCGGGGGGCAAAATCCTCGTGAAGGGAGATGCCGGCTCCGACATTGGCATGTACATGACCGGGGGTGAGATGATCATCAACGGCAATGTCGACGTACATGTCTGTACTCATGCAGAAGGGGGAAAGGTCATCATCAAAGGGAATGCCAAGACAAAAGTCGGTGGACAAATGGTCGACGGTACTATCGTAATCTTTGGCACCATTGATGTCATGATGCCAGGTTTCAAACCAGCAGGGGAAATTGAGATGGAAGTCGACGGAGTAAAGGGAAAATTTGCCCATTACATCGGTGACATGGGGGAGCGTCACAAGAAGAAGAAGGGACAAGTCGTCTACGCAAACCTGTATAAAAAGATCTGAACCATCAAGAAAAATCTGCACTGCAAATCCAGGATGACCGGGACAAACCCGGATAATCCCTTGACCCCATATTTTTTTATAGGGAGCGCGCAAAAAAATCAGAAATTTTTGTATAAGACATAATAATTTGTGTTACCTTTTTTTATTTTTTTAATACTGCGTAAAACGAAGAAATGTGAAATATTTGAAATATTTGAACATTCCTTCATTTTGCATTATTATCCTTTATGTAATATAAAAATTAGGTATGACAAAAAATAGGAACACTTATATGGCGAAATTGGGTATTATTCCATGTCCCGAATTAGGGGACGTGCAATAGTGACCTTCACTCATTACCAGTGTTCTGTTAGTACAGACTATCGTTCAGTAACAGTATTGTATCGCGGTTAAATGATATTTGGAGGAATTTACATGAAATATAAAGACACAATCGACCTTTACGATGATGAGGGTAAGCTCCTAAAGAGCAATGTGACTCTGGACAAGGTAAGTCCGCTTGTCAACAAGGGCGCACTTAATGTCATTGATCTTACCAAGAGAACCGTAGCAGTTAACCTCGCTGGTATCGAGGAAGCCTTAAAAACCGGAAAGTTTGGCGGCAAGTCGAACCAGATTCTCGGCCGCAGCATGAGCTGCAGCTGTGTCAAAGACTGTGACGCACTCTCAGCCAAGATCAAGGATATGGTCCAGGTCACCGAAGGTGACAACACCAAGATCACCAAGATCGGCGGTGGCAAGATGATCCTCGTCGAGGTCCCTTCTGCACGACTTGAAGCAGCAGCAACCTACGACGCTGCATCAACTGCAGTTGCGGCAGCCACAACCTACGCTCTTGTCGACCAGTACAAGGTCGGTATGTTCGATGGCTCCTATGTCAAGAGTGCAGTCTGGGGAACCTACCCGCAGACCATGAGCATGGATGGCGGCAACATTGTCACGATCATGTCCATCCCCCAGAACAACGAAGGTCTCGGCTATGCACTCCGTAACATTCCCGCAAACCATGCGGCAATGATGACCCACCGGAATGCAATGCAGGGCGCAGCACTCTGCTCGACCTTTGAACAGGCCGGGGAGTTCGAGATGGGCATGGCAATCGGCCCGTTCGAGCGTGCCCAGCTCCTGCTCTACGCATACCAGGGATTAAATGCAAACAACATGGTCTACGACCTTGTCAAGGCAAACGGCAAGACAGGTACTATCGGTACTGTCGTTCAGAGCCTTGTCGAGCGTGCGATTGAGGACAAAGTCATCAAGGCAGGTAAGAAGGGCAAGAGCGGCTACATCTTCTACGACACGAAGGACCCGATGCTCTGGAACGCCTACGCCTCAGCCGGAACTCTCGCAGCAACCATGGTCAACTGTGGTGCCGGGCGGTTTGCCCAGGCAGTCTCTGCGACCCTGCTGTACTTCAACGACCTGCTCGAGCACGAGACCGGCCTACCCGGCTCCGACTTCGGTCGCACCATGGGTGTCGCGGTCGGTTTCTCGTTCTTCAGCCACTCGATTTACGGTGGCGGAGGCCCCGGCGGCTTCAACGGCAACCACGTTGTTACCCGTCACGCAGCCGGTGTCGGTATGCCCTGTATCGTAGCAGCATGCTGTCTTGATGCAGGTACCCAGATGTTCGGCCCCGAGGCAACCTCAAAGATTTACCAGGAAACCTTCGGGCAGCTCGATGCATTCAAGAAGCCAATCCAAGCAGTTGCAAAGGGCGTATAAGCCCCACGGACAAAAATGACTGAAGCCACGTTCCCCCAGTGCAGGATCGTAACCGAACGGCTTATGAGCCCTGATACTACCGAACGGCTGCTGAACCAACTGTGTTCTGTCGCCGGAATCAGGCGGATGGTTCTCAACGGACCGAGTCTTCCCGCAATCGTTACGTATGGACCCGCCAAAGGACTCCCCAATGCTCATACCATGAGGAAGAAGATCCTTGTCGGAGATGAAGAACTCGAACTGCAGGTTCAGGTAGGAACTATACTCCTCGAGCTTGAGAACTCAGAAATAATTCCTGCATTGAAAGCCGCGTGCACACCGGTTTTTAATGACTTTTCCTTCTATATCCAGGAGGGAAAGTACATGAAGACCGAGCCATCGCTTGTCGATTACTG
Organism: uncultured Methanoregulaceae archaeon; assembly: GCA_963815065.1. GTDB lineage: Archaea > Halobacteriota > Methanomicrobia > Methanomicrobiales > Methanospirillaceae > Methanoregula. The sequence goes on from CAWFFE010000002.1 coordinate 322,510, forward strand.
CAAGTACGGCCCTGTCGCGGACAAGACGATAATCGGACTAGCTGATCCAAACAGCAAGTCCAAGCCCGTAATCATCCAGGGAACAAAATAATCATGCCGATTGGACGAGTAACCCAGGTTGTTGACTGCCGTGAGGCGATGGGCATGGGTAAAGGGGGCGGAATTGCCCAGCGGGGCACCATCTCCGAGTGCCGGTACCCGGATGTCATCGTGGTCGGGATGTCTCCCGGACGCCGCCACGTGACAAAACCGGTGTGCGATATCACCTCCGGCCTGCGACAACAGGGCGTCGAATACAGTATCAGCACACTGGTCCTGTATGCAGGCAGCGGCGTACCCCCGGACGCACCGAAACTAGCCGGTGGCGTACTTGGCGCCTCATTTGGGCTTACCGATAAAGAGATCGTGCAGATCGAGAAACACAAAGTCGCCATCCTTCACCATGGGAATGTACGTTCCCATGTCGTCCAGAAGGTCAGGTTTATTCTCCAGGCCTGTGATGTGAAGGCGGTTGTGGTTTCCCAGGCCCCGATTGATTACGAAGATCTCGCTAAAGAAGGGGTGAAGACAGCCCTTGTGATGCCCCTCGCAGACCAGATACGTACGAAAGGTACGGTGATGGCTATCGTGAGCGGTGTTACCCGGGGACAAACCCCTACACGCGAGAAGATGGCGGAAGTCATTTCGTCAGTAATGAGAATTATGAAAAATAAGGAAACATTGGAGTGATAAAAGAATGGCATACAAACCCCAGTTTGGTCCCGGCCAGAGTCAAGTCGCCGAGAACAGGCGCAAGCAGATGGACCCGAACCACAAGCTGGAAAAGCTTCGTGATATCAGCGACAAGGACATTGTCCTTGTGATGGGACACCGGGCACCCGGTTCAGCCTACCCCAGTGCACACCCGCCGCTTGCCGAGCAGCAGGAACCAGCCTGCCCGATCCGCAAGCTCGTAACTCCTACCGACGGTGCAAAGGCCGGCGACCGTGTCCGCTACATCCAGTTCACCGACTCGATGTACAACGCACCCTGCCAACCATACCAGAGAAGCTACCTTGAAGCATACCGCTTCCGCGGCATTGACCCGGGTACTGTCTCAGGCCGTCAGATCATCGAGTGCCGCGAACGCGACCTCGAGAAATACGCAAAGGAACTTGTGAGCACCGAGCTCTTCGATGCAGCACTCACCGGTATCCGTGGATGCACAGTGCACGGACACTCGCTCCGTCTCGACGAGAACGGTATGATGTTCGACATGCTCCAGCGCTTTGTCATCGACAAGAAGACCGGCATCATCAAGTACGTCAAGGACCAGGTCGGCGTACCCCTTGACGCGGAAGTCAAGGTCGGCAAGGCCCAGGATGCAAAGTGGCTCAAGGCAAAGACCACGATGTTCCACTCACTCATCGGGACCGGGTTCCGCGATGACCCTGAGTACGTTGAGTACATCCAGCGCATCCATTCGCTGAGAACAAAATACGGCTTCATGCCAAAGGAGGCCTGAACATGGCTAAAGCAGCAAAAATTGAAAGGACCCAGAAGCTCTTCCTGAAGGCAATGAAGACGAAGTTTGCAGAAGACCCGGAGGCAATGTCCACGGTCTTCAAGCGCGAAGGTCTCGAGCAGTCCGCGAGAAAAGTCGAGTTCATGAAGGCCGGCAAGAAGGCCGAGATGGACCGCGGCATCTCTATGTACGACCCCAAGCGCTGCCACTGTGGCGGTATCCCGCTCGGCCAGCGCCAGCTGACAACCTACGAAGTCAGCACAACTGGTGTCTTTGTCGAAGGCGATGATCTGCACTTTGTCAACAACGCTGCAATGCAGCAGATGTGGGACGATATCCGCAGGACGATCATTGTCGGTCTCGACCTCGCCCACGGCACGCTCCAGAAGCGTCTGGGTAAGGAAGTTACCCCAGAAACTATCAACGAGTACCTCCACGTACTGAACCATGCCATGCCCGGTGCAGCCGTTGTTCAGGAACACATGGTCGAGACTCACCCGGGACTCGTGGACGACTGTTACGTCAAGGTCTTCACAGGCGACGACGAGATGGCTGACGACCTCGAACCCCAGTTCGTCCTCAACCTCGACAAGCTCTTCCCGGCCAAGATGGCCGCACAGTTGAAGGCAGCCGTCGGCAAGTCAATGTGGCAGGCAGTGCACATCCCAACGACCGTCAGCAGGACGTGCGACGGTGGAACCACCTCCCGCTGGTCTGCGATGCAAATCGGTATGTCCTTCATTGGTGCGTACAAGATGTGCGCCGGTGAAGCAGCAGTCGCTGACCTCGCATTCGCCGCAAAGCACGCCGGTGTTATCCAGATGGCAGACATCCTGCCCGCCCGACGTGCACGTGGCCCGAACGAGCCAGGTGGCATCAAGTTCGGACACTTCTGCGACATGGTCCAGTCAGACCGCAAGTACCCCAACGACCCGGTACGAAACTCCCTTGAGATCGTGGCAGCAGGAACGATGCTCTTCGACCAGATCTGGCTCGGATCCTACATGTCCGGTGGTGTCGGTTTCACCCAGTATGCAACCGCTGCATACACCGATAATATCCTTGATGACTACACCCAATACGGTGTTGACTACATCAAGAAGAAACATGGAGGGATCGGAAAGGCAAAGGCAACCCAGGAAGTTGTCAACGACATTGCAACCGAGGTCAACCTCTACGGTATGGAGCAGTATGAGACCTACCCGACAGCACTCGAGAGCCACTTCGGTGGATCCCAGCGTGCATCCGTCCTTGCAGCAGCGTCAGGTATCACCACTTCACTCGCAACGGCAAACTCCAACGCCGGCCTGAACGGATGGTACTTATCCATGCTCATGCACAAAGAAGGCTGGTCACGTCTCGGCTTCTTCGGCTACGATCTGCAGGACCAGTGCGGTTCCGCAAACTCGATGTCGATCCGTCCTGATGAGGGACTGCTCGGAGAACTCCGTGGACCAAACTACCCGAACTATGCAATGAACGTCGGTCACCAGGGAGAGTACGCTGCAATCGGTGGCGCTGCCCACATTGCACGCGGAGATGCATGGACCCTATCCCCATTGATGAAAATCACGTTTGCCGACCCATCGCTGAAGTTCGATTTCTCCGAAATTCGCCGCGAGTTCGCAAAGGGTGCAATCCGCGAGTTCATGCCCGCAGGAGAGCGCTCACTGATCATACCCGCAAGGTAAGATCTCATCAAATTTTTTTCACTGTTTTTTCGTATTTGTGTTTATTTATTTCGGAAAAATACCTGACCTCACTAGGTGTACCTGTCGCTAACGTCCGGGATATCACTGAAGAACCTTTTGTCGAATTCAGCCGTACTATCCATGGTTGTCCACCCGAGAGATGGGCCCTTTTCGTGAAAAGGATTGTTTGATCGTGAACTCCCGTATTACCGATGTAGAAAAATTACTCTGATCTCTTCTACGCGGTCTCCGTTTTCCCGATACAAGGGCTTTCCGGCACTAATCCACGAAAAAAGGGTATAGTTTTTTCGGGATTTCTGAGATTGCCTGTTTAGTAATCCGGGCTCATTTTGACACAGAAAATGGCAGCATTTTGCACTAATTGTAAGGCAAAACCTGACCCTTTATGACATGAGGTCCCGGGTTCAGGAGGAAGAAGCGTATCACAACTTTGTCCATCCCGTTGACAGATTATGGTGCTGTTTCTGGAGTATCATATGCGGAAAATGGAAAATTCCGTGAAACGGCCATGGAACTATTTCTTCGCTTGACAAGATACCGGTATACTCGTGCATCCCTGATACCCGATTGGGGTGCCCGTTCTCGCTTAAGAACAATATACGGGAATTTCGCAAAGGTCCCGAACTCGAGGCGATGCAAAAATCCCGACACGGTTGTGCATTGGTTCCTGGCCAGGCCGAATCGGTCGCGAAGCTCCTGAACAGTAACCCACCGTTCATCGGTGCCCTGCTCCTCCATGAACTGCTCCATCAGTTCTGGTATGCCGGGATATTTATTCATCGTCGTACTGATCATCAGGGAACATGAATGCTGAATGCATGGCATTTAGGCCGGTTCAGATTCAATCTCTTTCACCAGATTTTTCATGACAATATCCACCGCTCTCCAGGTCGGGGAATCAGCGTGGCGGAGGATATATGGCCTGCCCTCATCGCCGGATTTGACCATTTCCGGGTCGAGGGGAATCGCGCCAAGATATGGTACTCCCAGATCCCCTGCTGCCTTCTTACCGCCTCCCTCCCCAAAGAGGCTGATGTCCTTACCGCAGTGGGGACAGGACATCCCGCTCATGTTCTCGATGATACCTAGTACAGGCAAATCCAGTTTCTCGATGAATTTCGCGGCCTTGATCGCATCCATCACCGCAACATCCTGGGGGGTGGTCACTATGACGGCGCCCCGAACGTTGGGAGCCAGCTGGGCAATGGTTAAGGCCTCATCCCCGGTCCCAGGGGGGAGATCAACAACAAGGTAATCAAGTGATCCCCAGTTTACTTCCGTGAGGAACTGTTGGATTGCTCCCATCTTCATCGGACCGCGCCAGACTACCGGGGTACTCGTATCCGGGAGGAGGAAGGCCATCGAAATGACTGCAAGGTTGCCGGTCACGTGGACGGGTTCAATGGTATTCGCGAGCACCGCCGGCCGCTGGTCTTCGATTCCCAGCATTTTAGGGATGTTCGGACCATGGAAGTCGAGGTCGAGGAGGCCGACTTGTTTGCCTTGGCCGGCGAGAGCGTATGCCAGGTTCACCGAGACGGTGGATTTGCCGACTCCGCCTTTCCCGCTAAGAACGAGAATGACATGCTGAACATCAATCTTTGCTTTCGGTGGCAATCCTTTCGGGGTGCTGTGCGGTTGTGCGGATGTGCAGGTGCTGCAGTTTTCATCGCACGACTGGTTGTTGGTTGGTTTATCTGCTGTCATGGTATCAAGATTTTTGAAAAATTATGATGGGGAGTCTGTACCCAGAAATCAGTTCGCTTTCTCTTCATCGGTAACCTGCGCAAGAATTGCTGCGGTCGGCCCGATATCGATGATCTTCCCGCCCCGCATCAGGGCGATCCGGTCGCAAATGTCCCGCACGAAGTCCATGTCGTGAGAGACGACGATAAATGTCTCATCCATTTCGTCGCGGGCATGCAATATCGAGTGTTTTACATCCTGCTTTGTAATCGGATCCATGGTACCGGTCGGCTCATCGAGGATCACAAGGCGTGGTTCCCGTATAAGCACCTGCGCAAGGGCGACCCGGTGACGTTCGCCGTCCGAAAGTTCGCCAGGGAACCGCTTCAGAATCGCCCGGGACTTATCTTCAGAAAATCCGGCCATCTGGAGCGTGATGACTGCTTTTCGGATCGCCAGTTCCTTGGGGAACTCCAGACCGATTGAATCGGTCAGGTTATCAAGCACACTCCGGTGCGGAAAAAGATCATACTCCTGGTGAAGGAGCCCGATGTACTCTTTTGCCCTTCCCCGTTCTTCAATGCCCGGCTTTGTCATATCTACCCAGTCATCCCCAATCAGGATATTCATCTCACCGCTCGTGGGTTCAATGATGCCGGATATGATCCGCGAGAGCGTGGTCTTACCTGCCCCGCTCCTTCCGATGATGCCGAAGATCTCCTTCTTCTGGACATCGAATGTGACGCTGTTGACCGCTCTCACCACCCCGCGATCAACAGAGATGTATCGTTTGGAGACATCACGGGCTGCGAGAATCTTTTCGCCCAGTTCGGGTGCTGGTGACTCATCTATCTCATGGTAATCCTTGACGAACGACCTGATTACGGTCTTTGGCGAACCAATGGCAGCTATACTGCCATCAACCAGCAGGATCGCCCGGTTTGCCATGTCTTCGATAACATGAGAAAAATGTGACGTAACGATCATGCCCATGCTATTTTTTTTGGCCGCGTCAGTGAGCATTCCATGAACCAGCCGTGCGGTCTCAGGATCAAGCGTGCCGGTTGGTTCATCGGCAAACAGCATTGCCGGGTTCTTTGCAAGTTGCCGGGCGAGCACAACCCGCTGCTTCTCACCCCCGGACAGGTCACGGGCAATGTGCATCATCCGATGAGATAGTTTAACCTGGTCGATAAGGTCGGCAGCCCGGTTGATCGCGTGTTCCTGGGGATAGTTGATGTCATCGAGCGCATGGAGAACATTCTCGATTACCCGATCATCTCCATACAGGGCGAATGTACGCTGGAACATGATCGCGGTCCGGTGCATTACCCGGGACTTCATCCCGTTACTATCCTCATCCCAGAGATCGATATCAACGGGCACGAGATCTTCACCGCATTCCGGGCATTTACCCCCCGCACGGCTCTGACCATCCATGAAGGAGCATCGATTGCAGGCTGCCATATGGTAGATGATCGAGCCTCCTGTCGGGGGCTGTTCAACACCCCGAAGCAGGTGCATGAGCACACTCTTGCCCGCGCCGCTCCGCCCGATAACACCGATAATCTCGCCTTCCGGGATCTCGAATGATACGTTGTTCAATACCCTGGTGCCGTCAAAGTCCATGCACAGGTCATTTACGGTAATGAATGGTAATGACATAGGTTCCTCAGATCCTGGTTTATTCAGGAGGGGGCCCAAACTTTAACCGAACATCAGCAGGCTTTGTCTGACTCTGGCACCCATTGCAGCATTTTGCGCAGGGTCCGCAGCCCCGCCTGGTTATCTGTACTTGTTTCAGAAGACCGGTTCCGTCAAAGTTGGACATATCCTTCACTCCTGTAGTATTAATTACACATAAGCGCATAAAGATTTAAGGATCGGGTTCCTACTAAAATGTACGTGGGGGGTTTTCCAGCGTGCATCTCCCGGGTCCTTGCGATGCCGGCATTCTGGTAAAATACCCCGCGAGATTCCCGTGCCCCGAATTTAAGCATTTCTTACGTTCTTTCCCACCTAATGCGCAGGACCCTGTTGAAGATTTCGACAGCATCATGATCCGTGCAGAGTTCATGATCCGCTTCTGGTAATCGTGCCAGCCGGTTGGGTGCAGTTTTGTTCTCCCGCAGTTTCAGGAGATACCGGCATTTCCGTATATTTTTTTGTGTACCGGAAGGAACTTTCTCAATTTTTTGCACGATATAAGGAAACCCGACAAAAGCCCCCTGCTGCAAACGACGTAAAAAACCTGAAACAGTCGTGCATTGATTCCTTGTTAAGCCAAAATGATTACGCAGTTCCTGAACGGTAACCCATCGTTCGGTACTGGCAGATTCTGCCATATATTCCTCAACCATCTCGGGAATTCCCGAATATTTTCTCATCTGTTCTTCCTTCTCCCGATGGTATGTGAGTTCATAATGACACTCGGTTATCCTGGTAGTGGAGAAAAGCCAGAACCTTTTTTCTCCGGTAATTTCAGTTATGAGAGGAGGACGGGGATGCATTTCCATCCGTGCACGCTCCCGGAAGTTCAATGCACCCTAACTGCATTCATGGGTATGATGACAGCTGCTCTCACCCTGCGCAATTTTTCCTGCCATGAAATCCTTGATTACCGTCTCTATCTGACCTTGCACTCCAAGGAATACCTCGATATTATTCTCGCAGAACAGTTCCACTGCCCGGGGGCCCATGCCGCCTGCAAGGACATGAGTTACCTTATGGTTAGCGAGAAATACTGGAAGTTTGCCCGGTTCGTGCCCGGGGCTTTCTAAAATTTCCTTTTTGGTAATCTTATTATTCTCAACATTGAACACTGCGTATTCGGTGCAATGTCCAAAATGTTCAGAGACTATATCCCCTTCTTTTGCAATAGCAACTTTCATGATATCTCCTTAAAATTTTCAATGATTTATTCCCGTAGGCAGCCACAGCCGCCGCCAAAGACACGGCCTTTTCCGCACCCGTACGGGATGCCGCCATGCCCTGTACCGTAGAGCTATGCCTGTGGCAAAGTCTGGTTCTGGTTTTTTCCTGACTGTACTGCACCTTCAGTCATCTTTGCCGATGAAGATACAAATTCAGGACACACCGGTCCAAACATGCACTTCCCGAATCTCTGTCCGGTCATTTGTCCCCTTCCTAAGGGCCCGGTTCCACTTAATCTTGGCATAGGAAGTACTTCTGTACCTGCAAAGGTACATATTTACTCATATGCGCTTAAATATTTAAAAGAATGGGTTTGGGCAAATCTTCAGCCGACAGGAGGCCCGGAGGACTCGTTGCTGTTCCCGCAGGGGGGTATCGGGATTTTAGGACAGCGTCCTCCTCCTTTCTTCGGGCACAAATCCTTGTTCCTTTGTGGGCAGTGTCCTTCAAGAATACGGGTGCACCCCGCCATCCGGATAATCTTGCCGTGAATGAGCGCATCGGCAATTTTACGGTGAGTCTCGTGAATATCACGCCAGATAGTCTTGCGGGAAACGCCCAGCACTGCTGCTGCCTGTTCCTGTTCAAGGTCCTGCAAATCGATCAGTTCAAGCACCGCTATCTCTTCAGGAAGCAGAGTCACAACCTCATCCTCTTCGTTCGGGCTGCACTGTGGTGCATAGCACCGCGCTGACGGCCCGCCTTCGATAGACCGATTCATCCGGGGTCGTCCCCGCCTCCGGCAGCATTCCCCGGGTTCACCGCTGGTCGTTATGGTGCATCAACTCCTGTTCGAGATTGGTTCTCAGTATTTGTATGGCTTGTGCTGCGGGAGAGTCCCCTGCCCGGGTGACGGGGATCCCCCTCCGCACCGAATCAATGACTGCGGTATCAAAGGGGATTTTTCCCACCAGGGGGATATTCTCCTCCGCGCACCATTGCCGGATAGACTCTGTAAGAGATTCATCCAGGTCAAAGCGGTTGATCGCAACAAGGATCCGTGGCCTGAACTGGCGGCAGACCGCCACAACACGTTTGAGATCGTGAAGACCTGAGACACTCGGTTCGGTGACGATCAGGACAGCATCAACGCCGCTGATGGTCGAGATGAGCGGGCAACCGGTTCCCGGCGGACCATCGATCAAAAAGAGATCACGATCCCGATCCTGTTCCAGGGCCATCTTTTTAACAGCATGGACAAGCAGGCCGGAGTTCCCTGCCCCGGGAACGAGCCGCGCATGCACTAAATGCCCCCGGTCAGTTTGTGAATATATGACCTCCCCGGTCTGTCGCGGCTCCATGGAAACCGCCTGGACGGGACAGACATAATTACAGACGGCACATCCCTCGCAGTGGAGGGGACTTACCTGGTACGTATTCCCTTCAGGGGAAATTGCATTGAACCTGCATTGACTCTCGCACTCCCCGCACCCGATGCAGATGGCCGGATCGATGATCGCGGATTTCATCCCTATGAACGGTTCGCTGCGGATCATCTTCGGGTTAAGGAGAAGTTCAAGATTCGCCGCGTCCACATCGCAGTCAGCAAGTACAAGAGTTCCGTGGAGCAGATGGGCGAGCGCAGCCGTAATCATCGTCTTCCCTGTTCCACCCTTTCCGCTGATAACCGCAAGGCGGAACATTAGTCCACTCCTGCGAGGGCACAGCATTTACCATAGAGGGCGCTGAATGCCTTCATCCATTCTGGTCTTGCCCGGCAGAGGAGGTCTCCCCTGCTTTGGATGGCGGCAATCCCGCGATCAAAGGGAATGGTCAGCATCACTTCAAGGTCATGATTCGTGCAGAAATCAAGTGTCGCCTGATCCCTGCCATCGCTCCGGTTGATTACGATACCAGCCGGGATGCCCAGCCGGTCAGCCACATCTACAGCAAGACGGAGGTCGTGCAGTCCGAAGGGTGTTGATTCCGTGACGAGAATACAGGCATCACACCCATCCAGCGTCTCAACAACAGGACAGGAAGTCCCGGGCGATGCATCAAAGATTACCAGACAATCTTCGGCAGTCGCCTTTTTCGCTGCCCGTATGACGGGCACGGCGAAAGGATTTCCAGTGTCCAGATATCCCGAGACAAGATTAAGCCGGGGCAACGGTGTGGAGTGTGTTATAATTCCTACTCTTTTTGGCTCTTCATGAATAGCGCTTTTCGGGCAGACCAGAGAGCATCCCCCACAGGAATGGCAAAGTTCAGGAAAAAACAGAACCCGATCACGAAGCGCTGTTAAAGCACCATACTGGCAAAATTCCCCGCACTTTCCGCAATGGTCACAGATCTTTTCATCAATAACCGGGACCGGGACATTCACGTCATTTGCAGTTTCGGGTGCTGGAAAGAAGAGGTGAAGGTTAGGCTCCTCCACATCACAGTCAACAAGGGTGACATGACACGTTTGGGAGAGCGTGAAGGCAAGATTTGCGGCAACCATCGTTTTCCCGGTACCGCCCTTTCCACTTGCGACTGCGATTTTCATTTTTCATCACCCGTTGAATTCACCAGTACAATGTCATGGTTTACTTTATGCAACGCGTTCAAGGGTTTTTTTATTGAACTGATCCAGTGCATCTTTGATGGTTCCACCGGCACGGTACGAATACAAATGGATACCTGCTGCCAAGAGAACCTCGCGGGCATTTCCACCGACCATCCCGCTGATCAGTGCAGTTACCTTGTGGGCCATAATTAGCTCGAGCTGCCTTTGGGCCAACCCCGCCACCTGATCCGGCATACTGATTTTCAAGGGCTTCAAATGATCCTGTGTCCGTGTCAATGATAATAAAAAATGGTGCTCGCCCGAATCGCTCCTCTGCCAGGGCCTCGAGAGTTTCCCCTTGGGATGTAATACATATTTTCATGATACACTCAACCTTTTATTATTACTCATATGCGCAAAAATAGATAAACATGTTGTTCATATCAATACTATTGTTTCAATAATATATGATTAGGGTAGGAGGAAGAATTTGAAAAGACATCATATTTTCGGGCCGGTTTCATCCCGGCGTCTTGGACATTCACTGGGTATAGATCTCGTGCCTTTTAAGACCTGTACATACAATTGTGTGTATTGCGAATGTGGTGCAACAACCCGCCGTACAACAAGGAGAGAGATTTTTTTTCCGATAGAAGAACTTTATGCAGAACTTACGGACTTTTTAGCATCATCGCCTTTACTTGATTTTATCACGTTCTCCGGATCAGGAGAACCCACGCTGTCCCTTTCAATTGGGGAGGCCATCAGGTTTTTAAAGAATAATTACCCCTCTTACCGGGTTACAGTCCTGACTAATGGCAGCCTGCTTTCCGATCCCGATGTGCGCAGGGATCTCCTTCCTGCTGATGTCGTCCTGCCTACCCTTTCAACGGTGGTAAATGATACCTTTTTGAAGATCCACCGCCCGGATCCCGGAATCCCTCTGGAGGAAATGCTTACAGGGCTCGTTCAGTTCAGGAAGGAATATTCCGGTGAAATCTGGCTGGAGGTATTCATCATCCCGGACATTAATACCTCTGATGAGGAACTTGCAGGTCTCCTGAAAATGATCAGGGAAATCAAACCAGACCGTGTCCAGTTAAACACACTTGACCGACCAGGTACAGAAGGATGGGTGCACTCGGCAAACCGGGCTGAACTTGACCGGGTAAAAAAAATACTTGATACCGCAACACCAGAAATCGTGGAATCGTATCCGTCCCGCACCCAAAAATCTTCGTATGCGGAAGATTCAGTCGAGCAGATCTATGAGATGCTTAAACGCCGTCCCTGCACTGTTGGAGACCTAACTTCCGCCACCGGTCTTCATTTCATGGAGGTCGAAAAGCTGTTGCGGGAAATGGCAGCTACCCATGATCTTTTAGTAAAACGGGAAGATCGGGGACTTTTTTATTATTTCAGAGAATAATTCCATTTTTAACGGTCAGTGCTCGAACTATTTTTCGGTTGCTTTTTATTCCACCCTGTTGCAGGCAATCATAATTTTCCGATGCACTGCTGGATGAAGGTCCCCAGGTTATCTGCATCTGTCTGTTCAATCGCTATCCCGCCGTCAGCAAAGACATATCCCGGCCCCTTGCCTGCCAGATCTTCCCGGGTTGCAATAGTATCGGGTTTGAATGTTACAAGGAAATTTGCTACGGTGAGCCCTTTCCCCTTTGTCACATGCTGGTGAGGATTTTTGATGATCTCGGTTCTTTCCACGTGTTTTCTTGCGATATCGATATCAACAAGGGCAAAATAAGGAGCTTCACCAAAATGGCCGCTGATCAATCCTTCATGATTGGCAAGCGGTACTGCATATCGGATTTTTGTGGTGTGTTGTGGTTCATAATGAATAACAATATGATCTACATTGGGAACTGCTTTTGCGATTGATCGTTCGATTCGTTCACTGATCCTATGTGCGCGTTCAAGGTCAGGAGTCCGCAGTGTGATTTCAGCCTCTACAAATACGTATCTTCCCGAATTCCGGCCGGTTACATCTTTCACTTCCGCAACTGCGGGTTCGTTGTTAATGACAGCCCGTATTCGATCCAGGGTCCTGAAATCGATTGATGCATCGAGCAACACGCGCATACCATCAACAAGAATACCCCAGCCGGCTTTCACGATAAGTGCTGCTATAATAATCGCGGCGATCTGATCAACAGGTACCTGCAGGTATTGCCCCAAAAGACCAAAGAATACGACCGTTGATGCGAGTACATCTGCCGTAAAGTTTTTCCCGTCGGCAACCAGGCTCGGGGAATTATACCGTTTTCCCACACCAGCCTCATACCGGCCGAACAGGAACGGAACCGGGATCAGAGCCGCTGCGAATACCAGTATCCATCCACTGAAAGCGTGAATTTCTGACGGGGCGAATATGGCCTGGTACACGATCTCGTAGGCGGTACCAAAAAGCAGGAAAGAGATAATAATTGAAACAATATTTTCCGCTTTATACATTCCATAAGGAAAGCTGCTGCTCTTTCTCCGGGAAATGACAAGGCCAAGGATGAGTGCACCGGATCCGATTATATCAATGAATGAATGCACTGCATCCGCTTTCAGTCCCAGGCTTCCTGTTACAAATGACAGGATGACCTTTATTATTACAAGCCCGGCATTTACCAAGAGGGAACACACTGCAACCCTGAGAAGGATCCTGTCATCCTCTGTTTTCCCTTTTGTCATAACGCTCTTTTATTATGGTGCGACAGGAGTCATGGTGAAGGTAACGATTTGTGCCCGTAGTCCACCCGATAAGACAGTTTTACTTGTTGCCCGGACCAATAAATTAATTTTGATATGAATATATATTCATAATACGAGGTAAAAAATGCCTGGATTTAATCAGACTGGCCCTGTCGGGTACGGACCTGGCACGGGAAGGGGCATGGGCCCCTGTGGCAGAGGTATGGCATACCGGCGAGGATTCCTGCCGGGATATGGAAAGGGCTTCTGCCGTGGGCGGGGTTTTGGTATGGGTTTTGGCCCGGGATTTTATGGAAATTATATCGAACCTGAACCGTTGAGCAAGGAAGCACAAAAACAGCTACTCGAAGCAGAACTCAGACGACTTGAGGAAGAAAAAGCTGAAATCGAAAGAAGGCTTAACACTATTGAGTAATGCCACGACGAAGACGCTGCAGGAAGGTGGGATTTCAACCCGCCTTCACATCATTCAGACCCGCAGGAGAAGGATTGGCAGAACCTGAAAAAATGGTTCTTACCGTTGATGAATTTGAAGCGGTGAGGCTTAAGGATCTTGAGGGGCTCGACCAGAGCGTTTGTGCAGAAAAAATGGATATTTCTCAGCCGACGTTTCACCGGCTGGTGATATCCGCACGGAGAAAGATTGCCGATGCGCTGACGCATGGAAAATCCATCAAAATTGAAGGTGGATATTACCGTTTCTGATCCATAATTTCGATGGCATGATAAATGACTTCCCTTCTAATATACTCCGTTTCATGTAGTCTGTATCAATTTCTCATACATGCCTCCACAGCCTCTACCCGCTGGCTGTTCCTAAAATGAGCCAGCCAGTGCAATCTGTTAACTACCGGCCACTTTCTTTTTTACCAGGACGATTCCATACGCAGCTGCACTGACGAGGATGATGGTTGCACCGGAAGGGAGATTCAAAAATGCCGAAAGGAATATTCCGGCGGTGGTGAATGATACCCCGATCAGGATAGCGTACAGCATCATCGTCCCCACCTTTGAAGTACATTCCCGGCTGATCGCGGCAGGGAGAGTGAGCAGAGCGATGACTAGGATGATGCCTACTACCTGTATAAGCATAACAACAGTAAGGGCGATCAACACCAGCAGGATTAACACCAGACGCTCCACGGGCAGGTTGATTACTGTTGCAAATTCTTCATCAAAGGTAACCGCAAGGAACTCGTTGAAAAGCAGTCCCACAGTAAGTCCTATAACTATAACAAGGATGAGCATGAGTAGCAGGTCTCCTGCCGGTACCAGCAGAATATTGCCAAAAAGGTATCCAAAGAGATCGGGTGCAAAACCGGGAGTGATATATATGAAGAGGATCCCCAGTGCCATGCCGGTTGCCCACACTGCACCAATAAGCGTGTCCATGTTTTGCTCTGCTCTCTGTTCGAGCTCTCCCATTGTCAATGCTGCACCAACGGTAAATACGAGAGCCCCGAGCAGAGGATCAATCCCGAGATAGTAACCAAGGCCGATGCCACCAAATGCCGCATGGGAGATACCGCCACTGATTGCCACCATGCGCCGTATAACTACAAATGTCCCGATAATCCCGCATGCTGCACTAGCAAGCAAACCTGCGATCAGGGCATTCTGGAAAAATTCGTACCCGAGAAGCTGAAGCACAGCTGAATCCTCCGGAGGATGAGGACGCAGCACCCGATGGGGGTGTCCATGGGCAATAATGTCAACCGGGCATTTGTAGGCACCCTGGATCATATCTTCTGTTAATTCGCGCGAATCATGGGTATACAGGTGACGGTTGAGACAGGCAACCTTGGTGACATGGGAGACAATTACCCCGATATCATGGGTGACCAGCACGATCGTCATCGAACGTGCCAGATTTTCGAGAATGTCAAAAAACTGCGTCTCAGTCGGTGTATCCACAAATACGGTCGGTTCATCGAGGAGGAGTATCGCAGGCTTGCCCACCAGTGCCCGCGCAATTACTACTCTCTGCTGTTCACCACCGGAGAGGTCCCTGATGACACGATCGGCAAGATGCCCGATTCCCATGGCAGAGAGCGCTTTGTCTGCAAGTCCGGTATCCTCAGCATTAAAGGTTTTAATAATCCCTTTTTTCTGGCCGAGCAACCCGGACATGACCATCCCGCGAACGCTGATGGGATAATTGAAATCAAATGTCCGCAGCTGGGGAACATACCCAAGGAGGTGCCGTTTTTCACAAGGTGGGCCACCCAGTATGCGGACTGTGCCGCGGTCAGGAGGAATGAGACCGAGAAGTACTTTAAGAAGCGTGGTCTTTCCCCCGCCATTGGGCCCGATGATCGCGAAAAAATCACCTCGTAAGACCTGAAGGTTGATTCCTTCCAGGATCACTTTGCCATTTCTGATGAGCCAGAGGTCTTTAACCTCAATTACCGGTTCTTCCGTCACCTATTCCCGACTCCCTGTGAATGCAGATGCAACATACCTTAAATTTCCAAGATAATCTTCTTTGAGCGGGTCTACAAGTACTACGCTGCCGCCGATCTCTTTTGCAATCACGTCTGCGCTCTTTGTACTATATTCAGGTGATGCGAAGACAACAGTAATATTATCTTCCTTTGCCTGGCGTATGAGGTTTTCCAATCCCTGCGGGGATGGGTCTTTGCCATCGGTTTCAATTGGGATCTGTAAAAGACCATAATCGCGGGCAAAGTACGACCATGCCGGATGGTAGACCATTATAGCGTGAATCTGATTTTGGGAGATCTCACGGCTGATATCGGCATCCAGCTCATCAAGTTGCTTCAGGTATGCATCGGTATTCGCGCGGTACTCACTCATATGGACCGGGTCTGCACGGGCTATCCCCTGGAATGTGTTTTCTACCATAATTTTTGCATTTTTCGGCGATAGCCAGATATGCGGGTCTATTCCGGTTGTATCTTCAGATTTATTGGGTTGAGCACCCGCTACCACATCTGCTTCATCATCCTGGTATCCGGAGATGAACTGAATTCCCGTGGAACTGTCCACCACCGTCATTCGGGGATTAATCCCGCTGAGCTTATCCATCCATGCCCGTTCAAATTCGATACCTGATCCTACCTTGATATATACCAAAGCCTGACTGATATCCTCAAGTTGTTTTGGGGTAGGTTCATGTGTATGAGGGCTTGCCCCTGGAGGAACAAGGACTATAATGCGGGCATGCTCACCAGCGATGTTCTCCACGAACTGTTTCTGCGGCAAAATAGTAACGGCAATGGTAAATGGAGCAGTCCCGTTATCTGCAGGAACATCTGCCCCGTGCTGCTGAACACATCCGGCCGCTATGAGAAGTACTATGGTCATTACCACCAGGTACAATGACAGGATTTTCCTGTCTTTTCCGCAACTTCTTATTCGGTCCTTCATCTGAGGCAACACGGTGGGATTCGATTCCTGCATGTTACTCACTCGTAATTTGGTGTCCATCCAATTTTTTCATGATTGTCTATAATCCCTGACAAGGCAGCCATCTTCATGTGTAATCTCGCCGCAGACTCCATGACTGGGGTGTCCCATAAACCGGCAAATCCTGTCAATTGCCTTTTTGGAAACCTGGCTTTCAAATCGTGAAGCCTCACGGCATGCCTGTTGTGCGGTCAGCCCGTTTCTGACCAGCATTAGGCTAAGGATACGGTGTCTTTTGACGAGAAATTCCGCATGGCGCTTACCGGAATCAGACAATAAAACACCATGGTACGGGACATGCTTGAGATATCCAGCAGTATTGAGCTCTGCAAGGGTTTTTGTGATTGTCGAAGGATCAACGCTGAACGCATTTGCAATCTCATTCGTCCTCACGGTACCATTCTGTCTGAAGATGAATTTCAGATATTCTACCTTCCGGGCAGAGAGGGCCAGGCCATATTCAGGCTCCATGCAACATGGTATGTCTTCGTATCAGATTAAGTTTGGTGTTCATCCAAATATCAGACAGGGTCTTGTCATGAGGAATTAAACCTCCATCCGCATCTCCCTGTTTATTTCCTCGTTCCGGTGTTCATAAAATGCAGGAATGATACCCGGATACCCATGGTGGGATCTGTTCAGGTAGATTTCCCGGTATCATGATTATTAGCGGAGCCTATTCTTTTTCCCATATCAGAGGGAAGGTACGATCCTCCCGGAGATCAACTTCTCTGCCTGCCAAAATCGTGTTCCCATCTCTCCCTGTAAGGATAAAACCCCTGCAGAAGTCCTGGGACACCGTAATGGATTCGCCAGGGATACTATAGTTATTTTTCGCACCAGGATCCGTTTTCCTGCAGAATGTCCGCCGCATTGGCTGAAATTCTTTTCATCTGCGGGAAGCTTGAGTATCTGGCGTCTTTATGGATGATTATCGGGTTGTTTTTCGTGCAATGTATGCCAGTACAGGAAATTCCTTTGACCGCTTTTCATCCATCCAGACAGTAAATTCGACAGAATCTGTCGGCATGAACCTATTCTTCTCCAGCCAGCCGGCTATCTGCCCTGGAATATGGAGGTACATCGTGACAGACATGCCCGTGCCGGTCTGTTCCGGGCAGGCAACGATTTCTGTGGGTTCCTCAAGATTGCGATCACCGGTAACAAAGGCAAACCTGCCGCTTTCGGCCAGGATCCGGGCAACATCGAGGAAAACCAACGTCAAGCTCGGGGAAGAAATGGAAAACACCCGTGGAGATGGCCTATTCAAAGGTTTCATCACCGAACGGGTATGGGACTACAGTCAGATCATGGCGGAGAAGGCATACAGCAAACTCCTTCTTCCGGCAGGCATCCAGCATCTCTTCATTCACGTCGATCCTGACTATGCGGAGTCCCGCCTGGAAAAAAGGCTCCGATCCGAGCCCTGTTCCAATGCCGATATCGAGGATTGTCTGACCGGGCCGGATAAACCCTGACATAAGGCTGAATACCAGCGACGGGGCCTGCCACCCGATTGCCAAGGCTGCATCATCATATCCGTTGGCCCGTTCACGGTACATCTTCTACCGGTGTTCACCTGCCATACACGTTGCGTTTCCTTGCAATCCTTTTTATTCCTGAACCGATAGTACTATCACTTGCGGAAAATCGTCATTCGGACAGATCCTCACGGGATTTTATCATCGTGTGGAGCCGGTCGCACCCGGTAACAGTGTTGTATGCAACTCTGCTCATCTAATCGTACTCAAGGCGGGTCTTTTCTTCCGTGAGTGTCGGCATAATCCGTTCTTTCCATGTACCAGATTCCCACGAGCCGAGCTCCTGGTGGGTGATGTAATAGTTCTGGGGGATCGGATGAGAGTTCCCACAACCACTTCCAGGCCATACTTTTCCCTGATGAAACGGCAAAAATATGAAATCCGTGGACACGGGGGATATCCAACTACCATGCCGGTTGCAAGGTGGATAATATCCGCTCCATTATTCTTCATTTCCTGGGTACTTAATCGATATTTCCACCGGGGCAGCCGTTGCAGGTTGCAAACCCGACAAGTTCCACGTTTCTGCCTCTGTACCGCTCAAAGGCCCCTTCGCGATCACGAAGTGCCCGCATGCATTTACCTCCGGCGCAGGTCCGGTACCGGTCACAGATGATGATTCCCAGTTTTACCGTATCTTCCATAATCACCTCAACTCAATCAGGCAGTTCCAGCAGGCCTTTTCTTTTTCATAGAAATATATCTTGTCTGAAGTATTATGATGGTACTTTGACCCCCAACATGAACTGGAATAACTCGAGTGATCTTTTCGGATTCTGAGCGCGGATTGATCCATCAGCTAATACCCATGAGTAAAATATGTTATCGATCGGAATAAATCACTACATGGCTCGGAGAAAAAGAAATTTACATATATTGTATCGGAATACCAGGCTATCGTATCCTGGAAATAATATCTAATGCATGGAATTGAGAAAGTGGATGCAATAACCGATAACTATGGGTGAAACACAATGAAACTAACCGTTCTGGTCGATAACAATACCCTCACCGACCGGTATTTCTCGGGAGAGCCCGGGCTCTCGTTCGTGCTTGAAACTGCCGGGAAGAAGATCCTGTTCGACACCGGCTACTCAGGGGTGTTCCTGACTAATGCAGATAAGATGGGAATCAGTCTGATGGACCTGGATTTTGTCGTGCTCTCACACGGCCACCTTGATCATACAGGAGGACTGATCACCCTCATCCGGCACCTCATGGAAGCAAAGATAGAGGGTATCGCTCACCAGGTACCGGAACTGGTCGCACACCCCCGCTGTTTCTATCCAAAAGAAAAACTCCCGCTCCAGAATAACGGCTCTATTCTTGACGAGGCAGAGGTACGGCGCCAGTTTCCGGTGAATCTGTCAGACCGGCCGTTATGGATCACCGAAGACCTCGTTTTTCTGGGGGAGATACCCCGGAATTTCGAGTTCGAGCACACAGATCCAGGGAAGAGAAAAGTTCGTCTTCCTGATGGTAACATTGAATCAGACCAGCTGCTTGACGATTCCGCACTCGCGTTTCGTTCCCCTGCAGGTATTGTAATCATCACCGGCTGCTCACATGCCGGGATCTGCAATATTACCGAATATGTCCGGGAAGTCTGCGGAGAGAACCGGATTGTTGACATCATCGGCGGGCTGCACCTTCTCTCGCCCGGCCCGGAGCGGATGATACCGACATCAGAGTACCTCCATGATCTAAATCTTGCCGCCCTCCATGCCTGCCACTGCACATCCCTGGCGTCGAAAACCGTTCTTTCAGGGTATTGTCCGATTCAGGAGACTGGCGTGGGAATGAAGTTCGAGTGGTAGATCGGTTCCGGTTTCTTCCGGTTATCGCAGGTCAGGAAAAATTTTACTCTTTTACTCCCCGGTTTCGCATGGCTCTTTTCCGCGGGAATTCAGATACCGGTTGATATGCCGGAAAAATTTCCAGTGCAGGAGCAGGTGGATAATGAGCAAAGCGGTGAAAATCAAACTTGTATTGTTGTGCATTGTGACCCACTGGTTTCGGGCAATGCCCAGATACGTCACCCAGCCACTCCCCCTCCCGCCACCTTCAGGGAGGACAAGATAGAGTACCAGCCCCGATACAAGCGACGGGATGAAGGTGATCAGGCAACCAATATCGATTAGTGCATTGATAGTGATGCGTTTCATAAGGATTCCTCAGGTCAGATTTGTCTGAAAGATAGTAATAAAACAACTGGTGATAAGAAATAGCGACTATTTTGTGATTTTCCTGTGTACCACATACCACACAATCCCGATTGCAAGCCCGACAATGCCGATGATCCATGAATTCATTGTTAGGAAGGCAGCCAGTCCGGTACAGGTGATTGCACCGATGACCGGTACAAACGATGGATAACGCTGGTATCTGCGGGGAAGTTTGAGAGCAGCAACGTTTGCAATGAAATAAAATATGAGCATGGCTAGGGTGCTGACTGCAACGACCAATGCAAGATCAGCGAGGAGAATGGCTAAAATCATAAAAAGTCCAGTGATCCAGATAGCATAGTGGGGTGTGCTGAACCGTGGGCTGATCCTGCTCAGGAAGCCCGGGAGATCGTTATTCCGTGCCATTGCAAATATGATCCGGGAAATTCCCATAATAGTTGTCAGGAGAACGCTTGCGGTCGCAATCATTGCACCAAGAGAGATAAGCAGGACTGCGCCGGAACTTCCGGTGATCCTGATCGCATCAGCGAGCGGCGATCCGGACTGGGCAAGAGCAGGCGCACCGGCAATCCCGACAGCAACAAGACTTACGAAAATATAGATGACTGTAGATATTCCCAGTGCAAGGTAGATCGAACGGGGAATGGTTTTTTCCGGTTCTTTTACCTCTTCTGCCATTATCGTGACCCGGGCAAATCCCGTATATGCAAAAAAGATGAGGGCTGCACCACTCATAATCCCTAATAATCCCGAGGGTGCGGGAGGGGTGAAGTTCCCCACACTGAAAAATCCCAGCCCAAACGCTACAAAGAACATTAGGATGAGCACTTTTACGGTGACAAGCACGTTATTGAGCAGCGTCGATTCTTTCAGCCCAAGATAGTTGATGAAAATAAATATGAGGCAGATGATTACCGCTATGATTTTAACCGGTATTGACGGGAACAGGGTGACAAAATAGTGAGCAAAACCAAGAGAGACCGCAGCCCCGACAAAGATATTGGAAAAGACCCAGATCCAGCCGGCGATAAACCCAGCAAACGGAGAGATGAGTTTTTGTGCATACGCATACGTACCTCCCTCCTCCGGCAGATATACACTTAATTCCGCAACACTGAGTGCGGAGAAAAGCGCGATGATCCCTGCAATCAACACGGAAATTATCATCGCAGGGCCGGCGATGCCGGCAACGATTCCCGTAACGATGAAAATACCGGATCCGATGATCGCCCCGATGCCGAGTGCTGTGGCCCCGAAGAGACCGACTCCCTTTTCAATCCAGGTTTGTCTGGCGTCAATGTGATCCCTCTGTGCGGATTGAGAGTCCCTGTCAGATGATCATAAGGCAATTGATGTATATGAAAGCAAGGAAACGGGTTATTTTTTTTCAATTCTTATTCATCATATCCGTGAGATAAGCAGTCGCGTGGCCGGATAATTTCGATCCGGTTTCCACGTTACTGATAACCGGCACTATCCCTACCCCAATTTTTATCAGACCCGCCACCAATTACCAGATTACCATCGGTGTGATGATTATGACTGAAGAACGTGAGAGGATTTTATTCAGCTACACAGGCTGCGACAACTTTCAAACCGGATTACATGACCAACGACAAGCTGGAAGCGGCAACGAAAGGGCATGGATCGCTGGTAATTCCGGTCTATTGTGCTGCCAATTCCCTTGCGGAGGATGTGTTCTGCGGTATCGGTTCTCCTGACATGGAACTGTTAAGCCGGATGACCCTGGTCGATGCCGCCACGGCAAGCCTGCCGCTGGATATGGTGATGGAAAAGGCCATCCGCCAAGCAAAACTGGGCGGGGCTGCGCCGGAGAACGCGGCACTGATCGTTGCCTCGCTCGCTTATTTCACCGGTTCCTGCGCTCGGTCCGGTGTCCCGCTGGGAAACCGGAAGCTCGGGGCAATTGCCCGGATGCATGCCGGTGCGCCACGCACCAGTGCTATCGCTCTTACCACGGGGAAGTTTACCCACAAGATACCGGCATTTCCGGCATATCTTGCCGTCTACAACCTGCTCATGGATAAAAAACTCACCCGGGTTGACGGGGCTGTGCTTCCCCCCTTCATCGCCGGAGGTGCAATCTATGGTCACAGCGCACTTGGAGAGGATATCAATATTCCTGAGATTGCCCGTAACACGGCAAAAGCGGGTACTGAAGCGATGATGAAAAGCATGCACGGGGCCGGGATAACCGCGTATCCGCTCTGGCCGGCACTTATCGGTGCAGCGGTGGCACTCGAGATGATCCATCCTGATGCAGCGCTCGGCGAAGAGTTTGGCACGTTCGGGGATGTCGATACTGCCTATCTTGCCGGAAAAGGTGCGATTGAAGAGGCCAAACTCCCCCCGAAAATTCATGTTCGCGGGACTCATGAAGAGTACGACACGGCACGGGTAGTAGGGGACTTCGGGCTGATCCTGAAAGATATCGGAGGGCCGTCGGTAATTGCATCGATGGCCCTTGAAGAGATATTTGCCGGGTTTGAAGAAGCCGCTATGATCGGGGCAGGGTTCTCGGGAGGGCCGGTCAACCCACCGCTCGGGCATGTATGTGGTGACTGTATGCCAGCAATACGTCTCCTAATCAAGCACCGGGGAGATCCCTACCCGGTCGCAGACGCGATTACGGATTACAAAATGAACTCGTTCATCGATCCCGAGATGGCTCTCTGCTCTCTCAATACCATCGCCCGCAAGGCCGAAACCGTTTCACGCGGTTCAGTCTCTCATGCGTGTATCCTTGCGAGTGAGGCGGTCCGCGACCGTGCGATATACCGGAGGGCTGTCAAAGTGTACGAGATGATGAAATCCGGAAAATCCGTAGAGGATGCTGCCCGCTCTCTGGATGACGAGAGGAAGGCCGCAGTAGAGAAAAGGGGTTCTGTTATATTGTCAGGATTTACCGGTCATAAAATCCAGATGAAATTCACGGTCATAAAACCGCAGGGACGACGGACCGATGCCTTCACGAAGAAATACTGGGCGTTTGACTCACTCGTATCTTATGATATCTCGATTGATGGAAAACCCTATCATATTGAGAACCTGGGAGCAAAAGCGGTTCCTGAGTTTGCGCTCAATGAAAAAGCCCGGACTCCGGACATGGGAACAGCACTCTTTGCCGGAGCAGTCCTCACCCAGGAACTACAGTATATCGGTCATACGATCATCAATGTG
Organism: uncultured Methanoregulaceae archaeon; assembly: GCA_963815065.1. Classification (GTDB taxonomy): domain Archaea; phylum Halobacteriota; class Methanomicrobia; order Methanomicrobiales; family Methanospirillaceae; genus Methanoregula. The sequence continues at coordinate 345,915 of CAWFFE010000002.1, forward strand.
ACGGTGCCTGCAGCGATTGCTGCCCTTCTGGGAAAAGACGAGAAATCTGCCGCAAAAGACGCAGAGACGGGTGCCTACCTGACAAAGGCGATACCAGGGGCAAAAGACCGTGCATTTGACGTTGCCCGGCTGGCAAAAAAGATCTATTCACGCATGAACCAGCCGGGAGAAGCATAGGCCATTCATCAATGAAAGTGCTGGTAATCGACCCGAAAATCGCCGGAATATCCGGGGATATGCTCATTGCAGCCCTCGTTGACCTGACCGGATCCAGCGATCCGCTTTTACCCGTGGCCGAAGCCATCTCCACATTATCATGCTGCGATAAATTTTCTTTTAAGGTTACCGATGCTGATGCAGGTGGAATTTCTGCAAAGAAACTCACGATAGAGGCCAGCGAAAAAAACCATCGGAATCATACCGATATTAGTGTGACGGTTGCGGAAATTGCAAAAAAAACCGGGCTCTCGGAGATTGCAAAGAATAAGGCAACCCTTATTATTGACGATCTTCTGTCTGCGGATGCAAAACTCCATTGTTCCGGTTTCCCGCACCATGCAATGTCATCTGTCGATACCCTTTTTAATGTTCTTGGTTCCCTGGCAATCCTCGATCACCATGGCTTTCTTGACGGGAATATTTTCGGGACACCCCCGGTTCTCGGATCCGGTTTCACCCGAATTGCAGGTGGTGAAATTGCCTGTCCTGCCCCGGTAACACTGGAGATACTCTGCAGGCACCGGATCCCGTATTCCTCATGCCCTGCGGATACGGAGATGACGACTCCCACCGGCGCTGCAATTTTAGCAAACATTATTGACAGGATTGTGGACAGTCTTCCTCCCATGACCCCTTTGAGGGCGGGGTACGGGACCGGTTCCTGCTTGTTCACGGGCAGGCCCTCCGTGCTCCGTGTGGCAGAAGGAATGAATTTCGATGCAATCCAGGACAGGATTACCATGCTTGAAACAAACCTCGATGACGTTCCTGGAGAGACCATCGGGTATACGGTAGAAAAACTCCGTGAAGCGGGCGCCGTGGATGTTTTTGTAACAACAGCCTCCGGAAAAAAGAACCGCCCCGTCCAGATCCTGCATATCATCACAAATCAGCAGGAGTACCCGGGCCTGCTGGAAATCCTCATGGAGGAGACAGGTACGCTCGGGGTAAGGATCCTCGATATCCCCCGTCTCGTCGCACATCGCTCACGGCAGACGGTGAAAATCACCGTTGAAGGAGAAATGTTTGACATTAGCGTTAAAACTTCTACAGTCAACGGAAACCTGCTGGCAAAAAAACCTGAGTATGAAGATCTCAAAAAAATTGCACAGCACCTGAACATCCCCTTGAACAGAGTACGGGAAGAAGTTCTCGCACAACTGGGGACTCCGGCCCGCGATCTTTAATAACAGGACGTGGATTCCACAGTCGGTATTCATTCGGTTTGCACGGGATTGTTATTGTGCATTATTAGTTCAGCCCCATGAGCAATCTTTCCCGGTGCAGGAGGATAAGACAATTTTTATCATCTCGCCATGGAATTGTAGATTTATAATGACCGCAAAAGAGATATTTCATGGGGTCCCGGGAATCCTGCGCCCGTTCAGGGAATATATCGAGAAGAATGGCCTGAAAAAAGGCGACCGGGTTGTCTATTATGGTGTGCCTGGGACGTGCACGCCGTTTGTAGAGCTGCTCGGGTTTGCCGTCCGCTCGCTTGAACTCGATCAGGTCTTTGTTCCTATGGTTGACGAGAGCAAGGCACATACGATCCATAATGTACCTGAGATCGGGATGCAGGCCGGCGCATCGTCGGCGATTGGTAAGCCAAAAGCGCTTGTGATTATGGGAGGGCTCTCCATGCCCAATGTGCCGATAAAGGCGGAGCAGGTAAAATCAGTGATTGACCGGCATCCCGGTGCACTGGTCATTGGTATCTGCTTCATGCATATGTTTGAGAAAGCCGGGTGGCTGGATGTTGTTTCGTTCGATTGTATGATTGATGCAAACATCGATCCAGTTGAAGTTGTGAAAAAAACTGATTAGTTATGGCATGTAAAAGAGACATCATCGGAAAAATTTCCCGGGGGAGTTCGATTTCCTCCTACGAGGCGATTGAATCGATCACGTGATTTTGATGACCAATTCCCTAAAATCCTATTCAGATCCAGTTGCATTCCACGGGCATGCCTCCCCCGGGCTTGCACTCGGCTATCGTCGGCAGAGTACGCCTTGGATGCCCTGAAGGCTTCCCCGATCCGGTGATGAAGATCTTCTCTGTATTGTGAAGAACGATGCGTGCGGGGTTGATGCCATCCAGCTCGTTGCCGGGTGTTCGGTCGGTAAGGGTAAACTGATCCTCCACGATTTTGGCAAGCATGCCTATACATTCATTGACCGGAGAAATAACCGGGCACTTCGGTTTGTCCAGCGGCCGGAGCCGGTGATCGGGAGGATCGATCCATAGGCAGCGGCTCTTCGGGAAAAAGTTATGAGCGGTACTGCAACACCCGCCGAACAAAAAGAATTCCATTCCTGGCAGTCAGCTGTTATAGAAAAAATACTCGTGATGCCAATCGGAGAATTGTTTGTTATAAAAAGAGGTCGATCCTGAGATCCCTGAGAGCGCAAGGGTATTCACATCAGTGCAATGTGCATTCTGTGGTGAGATGGTCTCAGAGCACCGTGCACGAATGAAAGACGGGAAATTTGTCTGCATCCCGTGTGCCGGCGAATATGGCAGAGGGTGGAACAAAAAAATGTGTGATTTTCCCCATAAATCATTCATCAGTATCTTTCCTGGTTCACGGATTTTATATCCGTCACAGAAAAATAGAGGCATATATTCCCGGACGGGCTGTTGTTCCGGTATGGATCTGGCAAAAATAAAGAAAATAAAAACGATTTCAGTAACCATCTTACCCTCAGAGAAGAAACACAAAAGTGAATGAAGAATCCCTTTCATGTAATGATCATCCCCACCCTTGGTTGTCCTTCCAAGTGCAGTTATTGCTGGAGTTCTGAAGAGGGATCGCCGGTCATGAGCATTGAAACGGTCAGGGATATTACAGCCTGGCTTAAGGATTTCCGGAATGACCGAGTCACGTTCACGTTCCATGGGGGGGAACCACTCCTCGCAGGGGCAGGTTTCTATCGACAGGCTCTTTCTCTGCTCACGGAGGAATTGCGGGATCTGAACCCAGAGTTTGCTATGCAGACAAATCTCTGGAGGATGACTCCGGAGATTGCCGGAATACTTGCGAAGTACCATGTTCCGATCGGTTCCAGTATCGACGGCCCGAAAGAAATCACCGATTCCCAGCGGGGATTGGGATATTTTGAAAAGACCATGAGAGGATACGAGATCGCGAAGGCTCAGGGTCTTAACGTCAGGTTCATCTGTACATTTACAAACAAGTCGGTCAAGTATCGTAAGGAGATTTTTGATTTCTTCTTAAAGAACGGTTTTACGTTAAAATTGCATCCGGCATTACCCTCCCTCCGATCAGAAAACCCCAAGGAATGGGCGCTTGAACCTTCAGAGTACGGGGACCTGTTGGTTTACCTTCTGGACAAATCCATCGAGCACATGGGCAAGATTGATGTGATGAACATCAACGACCTGTGCCGATGTGTATTTACCCGCCGTGGTTCCGTATGCACATTCGTGGACTGCATGGGAAACACCTTCGCGGTAGGCCCTGACGGGAGCATCTATCCCTGCTATCGGTTCGTTGGGATGCAGGAATACGTTATGGGTAATGTGCGAGATCATCCCGGCATGGATGACCTCATGCAGTCGGAAGCCGGGAAACTGATGAGCGGGTTTAAAGATTACGTCGATTCCTCATGCTCGTCATGTTCTCATATCCGGTATTGCCGGGGCGGATGTCCATATAACGCAATGGCACCGACTCCAGGCGAGATCCAGGGCGTCGACCCGCATTGTATAGCCTATAAACGGATCTTTGGAGAGATCAATGACCGAATGAACAAGGAGATGTTTGACACCCCGGCGATGGAGATGGAGCCCTTTGGAAGGACGTCGCAACGGAAGCCGGCAAAACCGGGCGTGATGGCATTGACGCGATCAATTTTATCACGATAAATCCAGGGACTCTCAGCTCTGCACAAGATAACTATATTTTTCGCAGGCAGGCGGATAGTGTATATCAACTAAACTTTTTTTTCATTAAAGTAAATTTACATGATTAAATAATCCGATATTAACGCTGGTTTTATAATTCGGGCGTTTTATACTTCAATCTCGAAAATTAAGTTTCGAAACCTTTTAATTAAGATCTCACTAAATTTACACTAACCACAAAGAGTTTTAACTCAATGTGCGTGGCATTGCATTTTGAATACTCTCGTGCATTAGCACGCAGGGAGGAGGCTAAATGGTAGAAATTGTATTTGGCATTGGAATTACTGCATTGGCAGGAGCTCTTGCCACTATAGCCGGTTCTGCGGAAGATACTGAATCCAACATCGGGTCTCAGGGTGACCCGAACTCACAGGTTCAGCTCGCTCCGCAAATGGGTTTCCTGCACCGCATCTTCAATAAGGCGGTCGCCGGTGAACCCCCAGCATACGGTCTTTGGTGTGCACTCGGGGCGGGTCTCGCATGGGCTTTTATGGCAATGCAGATGAACCCGGTTCTCGCAATCGTCCTCGGCTGTGTTCTCGCAGCGCTGGTTCAGGGCGTCTATGCGACCACCGCGTATCTTGGCAGGACCGCAAGTCTCGCCAAGTTCGGGCAACCGGTCTACGTGGATATCATTAAGTCCATGACCTCGGTCACCATGGCACATGCCTTCATCGCAATATTCGCAGTTGTAACACTCTGTCACCTGATCAACGGAGCATTGGGACACCCGTTCCCGCTACCGCTGCTCGGTCTGATATGGGGTATTGCACTCGGTGCGGCAGGCTCTGCTACGGGCAACCCGTACTATGGAAAAGAACGTCAGTACCAGAACCAGAAGTTCGGTGCAGGTGTCCCGATCTCAGCATCAGGGAATATCGTCCGCTACGCCGAAGCCGGCGAACGCAATTCGCTGGACAATGGGTTTTTCACCCATAAAATCGGTGGGTCCGCATCCGGTGTCTGTTTTGGTCTGATTGTATTTCTTGAAATCTGGCGAACCATACTCTTTGAAAATGTCAGTGCCGGATGGGGGGCGATCGTAGTTGGTATTCTGTTGATCCTCATCTTCACTGTTGTCGACAGGTATATCGAAGTATGGGCACGCAAGAACTACGGGCCCTACACGGAAGCAAAGGTGGTATCGTGAGCGCAGTCGCAGCTGAAACCACAGGCCGGAGGGGCAATGAACCCGACCGCAATGGCGGTTGGTGTGGTCATGCTTCTTATCATCCTCGCCCTCTGCTGGTTTGTTTCACCAGGCCTTGGTCTTATGGCCCTTATCGGCATCGTCATCGGAGGAGTCCTGATTGGATTCGGTACGCACTTCGTACCCGTCGGAGGTGCCCCCGCAGCCATGGGTCAGGCACCCGGTATTGCAACTGGTGTTGCGATGCTCGCTGCAGGTGCAGGTCTTGCCCGGTCTCTTCGGTGGTGCATGGGCGGCAGGACAAGGCTGGGTTATTGCAACCATCACCGGTGGAGTCGGTGGCGGACTGATGATGGCAATCACCTGTATGATGGTAAACTTCATCTACGTGTTCGGGATGGGTATTCCCTCAGCATCAGGGAAGGTCGCAAAAGACCCTATCACCGGAGACACCCAGGCTGAGTTCAAATCACAGGGAACTGAAGGTCACGGCCTTCCCTTTGTATCATTCGTCGGCGGTGTAACCGGTGGTTTTCTCGGAGGCGCTGGTGGTACTCTCATTTACCTTCAGCTTCTAACCCTCTACGAGGCAACCCTTCCGGCCATAATGGGTGTTCCCGCCGCACAGGTAATGCCAATCGCAGTAGCAGCCGCGGGTATATTCGCTGTTGGCCTATTCCTGGTGAATGCAGTGCTGACCGCATACAACATCACCGGTACGATCGAAGGACCCCACGACCCTAAATTCAAGCGCTGGCCACGGGCAATTGTTGCATCCGCTGTTGCATCAGCCCTCTGTGGTTTTATGGCGGTCTTGATCGTTGCAATCTGAGGTGTTGAAGATGTCAGTAAAAGTTGAAGTAATTGAAGGAGGCATCCCGCACAATAAGATCATGATTGCGGGACTCGTAGGCACACTCGTGTGTCTCTACCTGACGTACCTCAATGTGCTCACCAACACCGAAGTGTTTGCATTCTTCGGTGGCCTTGCGGTGGTTATCGCCCTAATCTGGGGAAGTCACACCATTAAAGTACTGTGCAGTTATGGTATCGGTACCGGTGTACCATCAGCAGGTATGATTGCGTTTGGTTCCGGTGTGATTGCAATGCTGCTTGCCACCAAACCAATATTCGGGATGGCAGCTCCGATCGTCGCTCTCATTCTGGCAGCCATTATCGGGTTCATTCTCGGGTATATTTCAAATAATATTCTGAACATGAAGATCCCGGCAATGGTCCAGGCACTTACCGAAATGGCAATAGTAGGTGCGCTTTCCCTTATGGGGTTCGCAGCACTGATGACAGGGGGATTCACCTTTGCCGGTCTGACCACAGGCACGATCTCTATGCTTGGGATGACCGTAAGTTCCAACCAGATTTCGTTCATTGGTGGCGGACTTATTGCCGTTGCATTCCTTCTTGGAGCGATTGCAATCCAGCACCCTTTCAACGCATGTCTGGGACCAGGCTGGAAACAGGACCGGATGCTCATGCTGACCGCAGAATGTGGTTTTTTGAGCATGATCGTCGCCGCAATCATGTCCTTTGCACTAGTCAGCGCAGGATCTGCAATCATATCGCTTATCATTGCGATAGCTGGATGGGCATACACCTACAGTCAGTATATCTGCCTGTCGAAGCGCGACGCTGCTGCATGGCTTGATGCGAAGCCTATTCCAGAAATGGAGGGACACTAAATGGCATACATTCAGGTACTTCCGGAATTCGGGCTTGTCGCTGATCCCATGATTGGGCTTGTGACATCCGCAGGAGAATCACTCTCACCGGTTCTTGAGAAAGTTGCGGTCCTTGAAGCGACCAGCGATGATCTTATCAACATGCTATCAGGTGAAGGTAATCTGCTTGCATCATTCCCTAACAGGGAGAAAGGTCTCGCAATCGGTGGCACTATCACTTCGTTCTGGTACGGGCTCGCAATCGGATTATTCATTGCAGGAATCATTGCATTCCAGCTAATACAGGTGGGCTGATATGGCAGACAAGAAATCACCAGCAAGCGGATGGCCGCTCGTCAAAGGAGACTTTATCTCAGGTGACGCTAACAGCCCGGTGGCTGTTGTCACCATGGGCTCTCACCTTGACGAAAAGGGCATCTGCGACGCGGGAGCCGCACTCTGCGGGTCCTGTAAGACCGAAAACCTCGGTCTTGAAAAGGTCATCGCCAACGTCATCGCCAACCCTAACATCAGGTTCATGCTGTTCTGCGGTACCGAGGTCAAAGGCCACCTTTCTGGCCAGACATTCGGAGCACTCCATAAAAACGGTGTCAAGGAAGGCAGAGTTGTCGGCGCTGAAGGTGCTATTCCCTTCATCGAGAACCTTAATGATGCAGCGATTAAGCGCTTCCAGGAGCAGACCGAAGTCGTCAACATCATGGAAAGCGAGGACCTCAACACGATAAAGGCCAAGATTAACGAACTGAAAGCCCGCGACCCGGGCGCGTTCGCTGCGGATCCCATTGTCGTCGAGGTTAAGGAAGCTGCAGGTGGCGCTGAAGAGACAGGCGGCGTAGTACAACCGATTTCCGGTGAAATGGCAATTATCACTGCCCGAATGAAAGTCATCGAAAAAATGGTGACGGATATCGGATACCGGGACAAGTTTGCCGCCGGGGTCTATTCAGGTAAGATCGAAGGTCTGATGATCGGTCTGATCATCTCGTTCGCCCTGGTCGGATTCATGATGATGAGGTGAAAGAGATGGCAGAAGAAGCAAAGGCTACAGGACCGGTCAGGATGGTTGCGATCGAAAATATGGTGGAAAACATCCGCTATAAATCACAGATCCTGGCAAGGACCAATAAAATTGACTCGGCAGTCAGCGCATCCGGTGCGATCGGGTTCATGGCAGGATTGCTCTGCGCATTGATCCTGATTTTAATTCCGGCGTTACTGGTGGGATGAGGTGAAAAAGATGGCAGACAAGAAATCACCAGCAAGCGGATGGCCGCTCGTCAAAGGAGACTTTATCTCAGGTGACGCTAACAGCCCGGTGGCTGTTGTCACCATGGGCTCTCACCTTGACGAAAAGGGCATCTGCGACGCGGGAGCCGCACTCTGCGGGTCCTGTAAGACCGAAAACCTCGGTCTTGAAAAGGTCATCGCCAACGTCATCGCCAACCCTAACATCAGGTTCATGCTGTTCTGCGGTACCGAGGTCAAAGGCCACCTTTCTGGCCAGACATTCGGAGCACTCCATAAAAACGGTGTCAAGGAAGGCAGAGTTGTCGGCGCTGAAGGTGCTATTCCCTTCATCGAGAACCTTAATGATGCAGCGATTAAGCGCTTCCAGGAGCAGACCGAAGTCGTCAACATCATGGAAAGCGAGGACCTCAACACGATAAAGGCTAAGATTAACGAACTGAAAGCCCGCGACCCGGGCGCGTTCGCTGCGGATCCCATTGTCGTCGAGGTTAAGGAAGCTGCAGGTGGCGTTGAGACTGCTGCCGCGGGTGCAAATCCACAGTTCCTCGAGATCGAGAAGAGACTCGATAAGATCGAGAAGAAAATCGAGTTCGTGGATGCTGAGGTTGCACAGCGTGTGGGAAGAAAGATCGGACGAGATATCGGCATACTGTACGGCCTGGTTGCAGGTTTAATCGTATTTGTGATGCTGTTGTTTTTGTACCAGAAATTGATGGCAATGGTTTAATGGAGGTGTAAAAGAAATGTTCAAATTTGAAAAAGAACAGAGTGTCTGGGACTTCAACGGCACCAAGATCGGTGGTCAGCCTGGGGAGTATCCGACGGTATTGGGTGCCTCGATCTTCTATAACAAGCACGAGGTCGTGCTTGATGACCACAAAGGCACAATCGACAAAGCGAAGGCAGAGGCATTATGGAACCGCTGTCAGGTACTCTCAGATGAGACCGGTGTTCCGCATTTCCTCCAGATTCTCGCTGAATTCCCAGAAGCATTCGAGAGCTACATCAGCTGGTTTGACAGTATCGACAACAAGACCGCATTCCTGATGGACTCGTCGGTGCCAAAGGCACTTGCGCATGCCTGCAAGTACGTAACCGATGTCGGCCTCGCACACCGTGCAATTTACAACTCTATCAACGGTTCAATCGCGCAGGAGAACATCGAGGCTCTGAAGAACAGCGACGTGGATGCCGCTATTGTTCTTGCCTTCAACCCGGCAGACCCGACCGTCCCCGGACGGGAAAAGGTGCTCGTTGAGGGAGGCGTCGCCGGCCAGGCAAAGGGAATGCTGCAGATTGCTGAGGAATGTGGTATCAAGCGCCCGATTCTCGACACTGCGGCAACACCTCTCGGACTCGGTTCGGGAAGTGCATACCGTGAGATCCTTGCCTGCAAAGCAATCCACGGCTACCCGACGGGTGGTGCATACCACAACATGACCGTGGCCTGGACCTGGCTCCGCCGCTGGAAGGGAACAAGCAAAACTCCATCCCGACTGGCAGAAGGATACAAAGGAAAAGATCTTCTCCTCCAGCAGATGTCACACCACTATTTGGGAGGAATCGAAGGTATCAAGCAGGCCGCATGGTCAGCCCCTGATATCGGCTGCAACATGATCGCGAGCACTCTTGGTGCAGACCTTATCATGTATGGCCCAATAGAGAATGTCGAAGCAATGATCACGGCACAAGCCTATACGGACATCGCCGTACTTGAGGCAATGCGTCCTCTGGGTGTCGATGTCAAGGCAGAAAACCACCCCATATTCAAATTAATCTAATTTTTTTATTGACCGATTCGGAAAGCGAGAGAAGATTTAATCAGAAATCTCCTGAACAGGATTTTCTGCACCTGTCAAAAAGTAGTTTTTCAGATAGTCACTTTCCCAAAGATACCATTAACCTGCTTTTCAGATTCTTCGGCTTCCCTAATCCGGCCAAGATTCCGTAGTGTAATTGCCCGGTTCTTCCAGACAAAAGAATTCAGCGGATTCAGGGCAATTGCCCTGTCAAAATATGCAAGCGCTTCGATATTTTTACCCATTCCCCGTAATGCGATCCCTTTTGCTGCCATCACTCGAAGATTGTCCGGACTGGTTTTTAAGATAGTGTCAAAACAGGTAATTGCCTCTTTGAATTCTCCCAGCTCGTTCAACGCATATCCTTTGTTTGCAAGTGCAAAGATGTAGTCTGGATCGAGCCTGAGAACCTGATCAAAACATCTGACTGCATCTTCAAACCGTCGAATTTTACGGAGGGTATATCCTTTTTCGAACCAGACAGAAGGGAGTTTTGGATTGACTGCGATGGCCTTATCGTACCAGACGATCGCATCTTCATGCCTGCCAAGGAAATAGTATATTTTTCCTATATTCTCAAGAGCTGTTGTGTTGTTACTATCAGATTCAAGTAATTTCTCATAAATGGTAATAGCTTCCTCATATTTCCCGATTCTCATGAAGTGATAGGCTTTCTCAGTTAACGCATGCAGGTCCATACAATCATGAAACCATCCGCATTCGACCTCATAATACCTTCCATTAAAGTATCAATTTTCGTATAGTCTTATTCCAGCGACTAAAATTCTTATGTTTGGCGAAAAAGTGAATAATCGAAATTGTTCTGGCAATCTGATTATCTCATTTTTCACACCATATATTTCTGAAAAAGCTGGTGGTAAAAATGACACTCTCTCCTTAATTTTTTATTAAAGAGGCGTATTCGTACTTTTCCGGCTCAAGGATCTTCATACAAACGGCTCTATCATTCCGTTCGGCATCAATCGCATCCCTTGATGTCTTTACGATATGGTTTGAAACGAGAATCTTTTTTATACTTGATTTCCTTGGATCCTCCTTTTCCACCATACAGGAACCATTCAGATGAAGATACCAGGCGTGTTTCTTCGATCATTCACAAAATAAGGCAGGTCGGCTGAAAATTTCTCAATTAAACTGCCGGTGAGTTTATACACAAGAGATGTGAAAAAACCTCATCATGACACACGAGAGGTTCAGCGTGAAAAACTTTTTTTAGAGATCTAAAGATCTGGGGATCGCGTATAAAAAAAGAGCGGATTTTATCGGTGTTTAATCAAAGAGTGGAGAAAATCCCTGCTTGAGAACATTCCCGTACCGTAGAACAATTTTTGGATCAGTTGCACAGACCGGACAGACATAATCTTCGGGCAGGTCCTCAAACTTCGTCCCGGGTTTAATTCCCCGGTGGGGTTCCCCACGTTTTTCATCGTAGATATAATCACACATTGAACAGATATAGCGTGTCGGTCTCCATTCATCAAAGCCCCATTTGCCAATCCTGCCTTTTTCCTGAAATCCGCATACCGGGCAAAGGTAGGTGTCAGGAAGATCCTCAAAGGGTGTTCCCGCAGGAATGCCGTTATGTGGTTCCCCGCGAAGAGGTGAATACACATATCCGCAATACCTGCATTTATACCTGGTTAGTGTAGTCCCATCCTTCTTTGAGGGAGTATGTTTTTTGGCTTCGGAGGAAGTTTTCTTAACCGTTGCTTTATTTTTTGCCGATGCTGGTTTTTTTGCTTGCATCGCACTACTTTTTTTTGCTGTTTTTGCTATTGCCATTGGAAATTCTCCCATGTAAGCTCTTCATCTACCTTTTTTTTGAGAAGAGCCAGATAAAGGATGATGGAGACTACCGGCTATTATAAATTGTGAATACGGCAAGTATGAAGTGGTGATCAATGACAGAGGTCAATACCTACAAAAGATCACTCGGGTTGTTTGAACTCGTAAGTCTCGGTGTAGGAGGGACGATTGGTTCCGGAATTTTTGTAGTGCCTGGTATCGCCGCCAGGCTCATTGGTCCCTGGTCGCTCCTTGCATGGGTAATTGTTGCCCTGTCCGCCTCCTGCGTGCTTCTTTCGATTGCCAGCGTTTCCTTCCGGTTCACCTCGTCCAATAGTTTTTATTCCCTTTTTAAATCGGTTTTCGGCGCACGGATGGCCTTATTCCTCATTATCCTTTACCTTATTTCTTCCCTCTTCGGGGTCTCCACTATTGCAGCTGGTATTGGCCAGTACATAACCTATTTTGGTTTTTCCAACGTGTTATTTATCGAGCTCATTGTCATCGGGGGATTCTGCTGGCTTAATATTACCGGTATCTCTTTTTCAGGATTAATGGAAGTTATTCTTACTACGCTCAAAATTATTCCTCTGGTAATAATATCGCTCCTGCTCATTCCCTTCATCAATGTTCATAATTTCGAACCCCGAACGCCGTTAAGTGTCACAGGTCTTCTCGCAACGGTTATCATTGTGTACTGGTCGTTTACCGGTTTTGAGATAACAGCAATACCAGTTGAGGAGACACGTAATCCTGCGCTTATCAGACAATCCCTTCTGCTGGTCATGGGAATTGTCGTATCGGTATATATCCTTCTCAATGTCTCACTTATCGGTAGTGTTGGTTCAGAAGCACTTTCTGCATCTCCAGCTCCGATCGCCACCGCAGCCGGGATACTCTTTAGCCATTCAGGCCCCATTGTTGCGGTTATTGGCATTGTTGCGATGCTCTCGGCAATAAATGCCTATATTGTTGGTACCTCCCGGATTCTCCAGTCTATGTCTGCTGGATTTTACGTTCCGTTTATCCGGGATTTAAATTACCGGGTACACCTGCACATGCGCTTATTACGGGTTGTGCGGTCAGCGGAGGGGTCCTGCTTTTTTCCAACCATTTTGACCAGCTTGCGACAATTTCTGTCATTACAACATTAATTCCCTACGTCTTTTTCTGTATCGCGTCATGGATGCTCCTAACAGATATTAAATCCCGTCTGGTTTCTGCCATCGGCACCATATCAACAGCCGCGATCCTCGTAATCTATTTCATAGCTTAGAGAAATCCCGAGGAATATAAAATCCGGTAAACCGCGCAATTTTATTCAGAACCAGCCAATATATAAAAACAGTTTATGCAGGATATGATTCCCGGGATAATTTACTCGTTTGCGGCATTATTCATTATCCTTGACCCGATATTGTCCGTACCCATATTTGCCGCAATGACGAAAGGGCAGACTTCTCCAGAGATCCATAAACAGGCATTCATAGCGGTTGCCGTTGCGGGAGGGTTGATGTACCTGTTTCTTGTTTTTAACCGTACAATCTTTGATATCCTTGGTCTCAATATGCCAAGCTTCCAGATTGCAGGAGGCATCCTCCTTTTTCTTTTAGGTATTCAGGAAGCACTTGGTATTGAGATAGGGCATAGCAAAGAACATTCAAAAACTGCTGCGGGTGTCGTTATCGGGACCCCGCTCTTATGTGGACCGGGCACTATCACCACCGTCATGCTTCTTTCAAGAGACTATGGTCTTCTTATTCCATTCATTGCAATTACCCTTGCATTGCTCGCAACATGGCTGGTTTTATATTTTGCAGATGATATCCAGCGTATTCTCGGGGAAGTTGTGACAGATATTATGGGAAAAGTCCTCGGCATGCTGGTTGCTGCTATTGCCGTGAAGATTATTGTGTCGGGGATTATGGCATACAGTGCACTGGCATAACTCATATCTTGAAACCCTTCACTGAAAATATAATATCCTTTCAGGAATCCCGTTTAAAGGAAAAGACTTCAATCATATGATGGGGATGGTAACGCATTTTTGCTTCGCGGAGACCCGTGATGCCAAGATCGCTTTCCCGATTTATATAGGGAAATTTTTTTGCCAGCAATACCGCAGATTCAGCATTGATTACTTTATAAATCCCTTCGCATTCCGGCAGTCCCTTCTCGAAATGGACCAATGCAGTATCCGCATTGAGGGGTTCGAAGAGCGACATAGCCCCAATTTTTGAAAAGACGCGTATAATCAATCCTCTTATCGCAAGTTCGTTAAGATGATCAATCGCAAAAAAAACTGCTTCCTTTTCGTGAGCAAGAACCTGATCATTTTCGCATCCTTTCCATTCACACCATTCGATAAGAAATCTTTTAACATCCTCCCAGTTTTCCCGGGTTATTGGCTCTATCGAACTGGTACAATTTCGCTTGAACTTATTTATCTGGTGACGGATTGTCAGATAGTTTTTCCCAGGGAGTGTTGCAAGGTCTTCAGATCGGTAAACATATTCAAAATGATTGCGATCCGGAACAAGATTTATTCCCGGACATACCTCCCGAATCCAACTGGCGGTTTCAGGATCTATCAGGACGACCGGTTCATTGTCACTAATATCAGAAGCAAGTCGGATTAATGACTTAAGGAGTGGGGATCCCTCGGACCGATTGGCGGACGGAACCGTGTCGTGCCATCAATTGTGCTTGCGATGATGAGATTTTTTCGCTCATATGCATATTGGTAATGTGCATAATGATTCCAGCAGACCATATTGGTAAACGTATTGTCACTATGGGTCTGCGGATACCGTGAATAGTGATCTTCAAAAAATGCACGATCTGCAAGAGTAACAGGTTTAAAATTTTCCTGAGTAAGCATTAATTTTCACTCCGGAATATCAGCGGTACGTATCCCTCCATGGGGTGGAAACCAAAAGGAAGGTAAAAATTTTCCGTTCCCGGTTCTGCGATCAGCCCCATCCAGGAGATTCCTGATTCAAGACATTTTTTTACCAATATCGAAACGATACGGGTACCAATGCCGGTTTTCCGGTATTCTGGAAGCACAACAAGATCCTGGATATATCCATCTGATACCCCATCCGAGATGACCCTGCCCATTCCTACCGCACGACCATTTTCCGGATCGACTGCGACAGCAAACAGAAAACTGCCTCTTATCAACCGGGGCAGCTCCCCAGGATCATACTCTTCTTTCCACCACCCGCCGGCACGGTAGAGGTCTGCAATTTCATCCTCACTCCACGCCTGAACAAGCTGAATTGCAATGGTATCCCCCAAGGTCCTCACGTTCCCTTTGTTGCATCGAAGATATTTCACGGTAGTATCATCGTCATCCGAAAAGAATATTGGGATCTGTGGAAATCAGATAATACTCTGGAAGATTACCGGGTTTTTTCTGGGTTCAGGTGCATAATCGCCGTGTTAATGATTGAACCGAGTCCTTCAACTCCCCAGTGTTCGGAGTTCAGGGTGATATGATAAATCGAGAGATCATTGATGTCAATATTATAATAACTCCGATAACGAACTGCTTCGCATTCTTCCCTCTCGAGAGTAATACGCTCTGCAGTTGTGTCATCAGTAAGCTGATCCCTGAACACAATCCGCTTTATCCGGCAGCCGATAGGAGCAAAGAGCCAGATTCTCAGATCCGCGTTCGTGACCATCCAGCCAGAAAGACGACCTTCGACGATGATATCGTCCCGCCCCGCGGCGATCTCTTTTTGCCGGGCATCGATCATTTTATCAAATTCAGGATTCTCCCGTGCAAGTCGCCCAAACTCTGCCAGCCCCAGGGAATGTTCCCTTGCAAGCTGGCGGAAGACTTCACCTGCAGAGATCATCGAAAACCCGTGACATTCTGAAAGATACCGTGAGAGAGAAGTCGTCCCGCTTCCGGGAAGCCCGCTCACGGTGATCCTCATTCAAAGACCTCCGATGTTTAAAGATTTCCTGATTACCTGACTCAGCGTAATCGAACAAACCATATACCAGAGGATCCAGGCAGGAATTACCCAGACTGCAGGAGCATGTAAACCGATAGTACCGACATAAGGCAAGGTGATGGTACCTGTACCTGAGCAAGCCGGAAGAGAAGCCAGAAAAAGATGGGGACTGTCAGTACCAGAATGTACGCCATCGGCTTGAATTGCTGCTGGGACATTTCAAGCTGTTCTTTCATTACCCGGTCTTTTTTTGCTTCCAGTTTCTTGATCTTTTTTTCATCCTGAGAAAGTTGTGCTTCACGATACTCGCTCTGGAATTCTTTCATCCTCTCCTGGACTTCCGTCATCCTGTCATAATTTATGGTATACTTCTGGATAATTGAGGAATATAATCCGGTGAAAGCCGAGAGAATTATAATGAGGACGTAAAAGGGAATATTAAATCCGTCTACTAAAGGTGAGAAAACCGCATCTATTGCCTGACCAACGCCGACGCGAAGCCATTCAATGCTATATGAGAACATCATCAGCAGCATGAACATGACTGCGATATACATTCCGTATTTATCCCAAATTTTTCCGAAATCCATGTATTCACCTGAGCACAGCAGCCAAATCTTCAGCAGCACGTTCGAGGAGGAGATCCGCATTAATTACAATTTTTACCGTGCATCCTGTCAGCATCGAGTAGGCGGCTGCAATTGAGCGATTGAATTGCTGATGTTCAGCTATCGATCGCGAACCTTCTCTGTCCCGTGAACGCGTTTCATCGGTGAGACGACGCATGAGAATCTGGTCATCATCCGTTTCAACGAGAACGATACAGTCGGGCATAATCTCACGCAGCACCCATTCAGGAAGTCCTGCAAGGTAGCCTTTCGGGGTCTTGACAGAGGCATGCGTATCAATTAAAACATTGCCCGGAACCTGGGAGATTGCCTGTGCAGCACGCTGCTGCAGACGCTTCTGCAGGGATCGATCCAGCGTGCGCATCTGGTCCCTGTCCCGGACAATGTTATCGTTCTTTGCGACTTCAAACATGAAGGAGCCGAAGTTTATTGACGTATACTCGATTCCTTCGTCTTTGATTATTTTTAGCGCTTCGTTGACGACCGTTGTCTTTCCGACACCCGGTACTCCGGTTATGATGACCTTTTTTCCATCCATCCTGGTCCCTTCCTACGTTCTACTCTTTCCCAAAGAATGTCCGCATGAACGGGTACATCTCCATGATCTGCTGGCTCGCAATTTCCTCGTAGAGCCTGTAGGTGATGCTTACGGTCAGAAGCAATCCTGTCCCACTGACAGCACCAATGACACCGAAGAGATTTGCAATTACGCTGAGCACCCCAATAAAGACACCCCCGATTACGGTAACCCTAGGGATATATCTGTCAAGATACTTTTCCAGTACCTGCGGATTTCTACGATAGCCGGGAATCGACATACCCGATAACTGGATCTGTCTTGCAACGTCTTTTGAATCAAGCCCAGCTGTCTTGATCCAGAAGAGCGCAAAAATCGCGCCTCCGACCACCATGAATGTGATATCTACTCCCAGTCGTAATAGAACCTCCCAGGGAGCATGACCGAGATCGGTCAGCCACCACATCCACTGATCCGGCCCGTTTATGGGCGCAAGGAAATACATGATCCCGTTCAAGGGCGTTGAACCGTTGAATGTTCCGAATAATGTGATATTTACGTTGGAAAGAAACATGCCGACCATCTGGATATTTGCCTGGAGAACCCTGACAAGAATCATCGGCAGAACGCTGGCATAGATCAGTTTAACCGGGAAACGCGCACGTGCCCCTCTGACCTGGGCATGAGCGAGGGGAATTTCAATGCGTGTCGATTCGACATACACGATAATGAGGAAGATCGCGATTGTGGTAACAAATGCAAGGATGTCCTTACCAAAGAAGGAGAGATAACTGCCTCCGTCGATACCGATGGCAATAAGGCGCGGGAAAAAACCCACCGGATACTGATCGGCAACCGGTGCCCAGTTGATAAATCCATTTACGATCGCCTGGGATATGCCGGCAATGATGAATAGACCTACCCCGGAACCAATGCCCCATTTTGTCACTACCTCGTCCATGAGGAAGATGAGGACACCACCGATACAGATCTGAATGAAGATGAGCAGAGAAACCGCGAAGAGATTACCGCCGAAGAACTGGTTGGCAATAACTGGATCAGGTACCATGAAGCTGCCGACAAGATTTGGTGCGGCTTCAATTACGATCATGACAAGAATGAGAATCTTCTGTAGACCCATGTACATGACTTGTCCACGCGTCTCACTCGTATCGATATGCAGTATATCTGCTCCTTTGAGCAGCTGGAGAACGATGGATGCCGTGACGATTGGCCCGATACCAAGGTGAACGATTGAACCGCTTGCGCCGGCAAGAAGGGCTCGCCATGCAGCAAATAAATCCTGGTTTGTTGGTGCGAGACCAAATACAGGAATATTCGTCAGGGCAAAATACAGAATTAATATTCCCAGTGTCCAGATCAATTTATTCTTGAAATGAA
The DNA here is from genome assembly GCA_963815065.1 of uncultured Methanoregulaceae archaeon. Lineage (GTDB taxonomy): Archaea > Halobacteriota > Methanomicrobia > Methanomicrobiales > Methanospirillaceae > Methanoregula. The sequence goes on from CAWFFE010000002.1 coordinate 364,280, forward strand.
CATGTCCTTCAGGACTCTTGACTGCGGGCATCGCAGCGAGGAGGGGTTCCATTCGATCCAGCAGGTTTCCCATTGTATCACCAAAATAACAGGGATGGTCAGGCGATTTGCGCCTTTCCACCCATCTTCTCGATCTTAATTTTCGCTGATTCAGAGAATGCCGGTGCAGAGATGTTCAGTTTCTTTGTGACTTTGCCGCTTCCAAGCACCTTATCGATGCCGATTTCGGCGATGTTGATCACGATGAAATCCCCTTCATTTTTCGCAATACCCTGTGCCAGAAGCGATGGAACTATCTGGTCTATGATCCCGATATCCATCACCGATACGGTTTGTGAGGAGGAATTGGAGAACCCATTCTTTCCAAACACCGGCCCTCCCATTTCCTTATACCACTTGACAAAATGGTGGGCGTTGATACCGGCGCGTCCCCTCCCACCGCGGTTACCTGCACCACGCCGGTTTTTATGGGTACCGCCACCGCATGTCCGCGAGCCGCGGTATTTTGAACGTTTGTTGGTTGGCATCCTGCTTCACCTCATCTTATAGAGGAGAGTATTGATCTCCTGACCATAATAGCCAAGCGCTCCGCCCTGCGGAAAAGTGCGCTTGGTGGTCTTATATCCCTTGCGCGGCGGATGAAGGCGTAAAACAGGTTTTAATCCCGGAATTTCACGCAGTTTCGTTTCGCCACTCGCAAGTGCCAGTGCAAATTCAGAAATATTGCTATACGTCGAGTTCAATTTGATATACTCGTCGGTCAGCAGTGCATCGCCAACCACTCTCCCCCGGGTTTGAAGCAGGGTTTCAATTGTTGCTGCATCTGCTTCACCGTAAGCAACATAATCCTTTACCTTCCGGATCATGCCAAGATTTTCCGGCGTATCTGGTACGAGTACGCAGTGATTGATATGGTGAAGGCGAAGCATCTTAAGGGTGTCTTTGATGTCCCGGCGGGTCTTAACAACCCCGCGCACCTGAACAACTGCGTACATTTATAAAGACCTCCCTGTCCTGATCATGTTGGTCTCATTGAGTGCATTGAATGTCGCTTTTGCAAAATTAATAGTCGTGCGTGTCTGCCCTCGGGCAAATGTCCATACATCCTTGATACCAGCGAGCTCGAGCACTTTTTTACTGATATCACCGGTGACAAGGCCGATCCCCTGAGGAGCTGGTTTAAGCGTGACTCGGACACTGCCGGCGGTTCCCTGGACCTGCATCGGAATAGAGTGGCTGACATCACAACCACATTCCCAACTCCCGCAGCCACGCTGGACCTTAATTATATTCATTTTTGCCTTCACGATAGCTTTCTTAATCGCATTACCGACTTGCACGTCCTTGCCCTGACCAAATCCGATGTACCCGTTCCGGTTGCCAACGATTACAACGGCACGAAACTGAACGCGGCGACCTGAGTCGGTCATACGCTGCATCATGGCAATGTCAAGAACCTCGTCTTCCAGATCAGGGAGGAACATATCGATGATCTGGGGTTCCTTGATCGGCCTTCCGCTCTCAAGTACCTGGTCAATATTTTTAATTTCTCCGGAAGCGACGAGCTTGCCTAGACCGGTGACCGGGTGCCACTCTTCTCTTTCATAAGCCATTTACACCAGCTCCTTTTTTATTGCGTCTGCCACCTGTTCCACGATCGAAACAATATCTCCGGCATTTTTATTGTATGCCGCGATATGTGCACCCTTGGCCCGGTCATCGGAAGGGAGGATCTGCTCCCCATGTGGTACATCAAGTCCGGCTTCAACCGCCCCTTTAAGAGCGGCGAAGACCCGTGCTCCAGGAGTTGCCCGGTTAAGTCCGATATCCAGAATGGCCCTGCCATAATCTGCTTTTTTCGCTTTCACGGCAAAGAGCATCCCGGTCAGATAGGCGGCCGGTGTGCTGGATGTCGATCCCTTATAGCCATATGATTCCAGCTCGGCTGAGTTTGCTGCAACAAGTGTGCGATCGCCGTCCATCTCAGCTGTAACAAGCTGGATGATTATATGACGGTTTGTCCTGCGCACAACCATTCGTGGAGCATCTGCAACGACAAGCCTGGTCCGTTTGTAGTAATCGGTTTTGCCCTCTCTTCGTCTTCTGAAAGGTACAAAATACCGTGATCCTGTAGCCATTTACTTCATCCTCCCTGCGAGGATCTCCAACTGCGCCTTCATGTGTGCAACGCTTCGGAACTGTCCGCCCGCCGCTTTCCGGTAAATCATGCGATACATATGCCGGTCAATAGCCCCTGCATCACGAAGCTCAACAAGCACTTTCCTGATTGCACGGATTTTCTGAACCCACGCCGTCTTACTGGGGTTGCGCGCACCTGCCGCACCCTTTCTTTTTCCGGCACCCTTGCGGTGCCCGTATGACCTTTTTGCGATCCGCGCACGAGCTCGGCCACGACTTACACCCTTCTTCTGGTGTGCCTTGATTGCTCCATCGGTAATTAGCCCTCTCAGGTCTTCCCGCGAAATTGCATTCTCAATATCAGAGATGCGGGCCGGGTCGAGCCAGACGCGGTTGACACCGCACTTTAGGATTGCGGCGGCGATGCGTTTCTGGCCGGCTACATCACTCATTCTTCTTCACTCCTGAGTCGGTTTTTTTTGTTATTTTTGGTTTTTGGGCGGTTTTCGGTTTTGCCTCGGCTGTTTTTGCCGGGGTTTCTGCCACCGGTTTTATTGCTTTTTTATCCGTCTTTGCCGGAGTTTTGGCCCCGGTCTTTTCCGAAGTTTTTTCTGCCGTTTCTGATTTTGGTTTTGCGGATGCTTTTACCGTCTTTGCAGGAGCCTTCTTCTCTGGTGCCTTGGGCGTGTCTTTAGCCTTCTTCAAATCTTTCTTCACCGGAGCTGCAGGTTTTTTGGATTTCGAGGATATCTTCTCATCCTTTTCCTTCTGTTCCGCAGAAAACCGTTTTGCATCGATCTTTTTTGGTTTTGTCTCTTTTATACTGGCAGATCGGGCGTTCAGTACTTTGAACCCTGCACCAAGTGCCGTTTCCTGAAGACCAACGCGTCTTCGATCTCCAACCGTTGCACCTAGCCGGACCGCATGCGTTTTTGGATCAATCCCCTCAAGCTCCTTTGCTGAGGAGATCAGCACCTCAAAAAAACCACTTGGGTGCATTCCACGAACCGCGATCGGGCTTCCGAAACCGGGTTTTGGAAGGGCCCCTTTTGCCTTTTTCTGCTCTCGCTGTTTATTATGTTGTCCACGTGGTTTTCTCCAGGAATCTGAGAGTTGTCGTTTCTTGCCATATCCATCACGTTTGAAAACTGCTCCTTTGTCAGAACGTACCTGGATTAAGCGTTTTATTTCAGTAGTCATCGATCTCAGCCCCTCTGTACGATATAGATGCCGTCCTGGAAGACCCTCGGATCCCGGTTACGGATATGGGTTGCATGCTCAATGTTCGCTGCCGAGATTCCGACCAGTTCACGGTCAATTCCCATGAGCACAACTTCATCATTTGCGATCTTCGCAGTAACTCCCGGTTCAATCCGAGCGTAGCGCGCTTTTTTCTCACCAAGAAAGTTGGCGATCTCAAGGCGGTTTCCCTGGAGTTTCAGCTGGATCGGAAAATGACTATAGACCATCTTCATATGGTACTCAAACCCTTCGCTGACACCACGACACATATTTTTAGTATGAGCCTCCAGGGTCCCGACCATCGCCGTCATCTCTTTTCGCTTCGACTCGGTTGAGATGGTGACTTCTTCCTCCTTGCAGGTAACAGCGACTTGGGGGAAACGTATATTGCGTGAGAGCTGCCCCTTGGGCCCCGTCACACGGAGCTGCGAGCCATCCAGATGGGCTTTTACACCATCCGGAATTTTTACTATTCTTGTTGCCGACATGTCTCCCACCTCAGTATACGTACCCGAGAAGTTCGCCGCCAATACCTTCTTTTCTCGCCTCTTCGTGTGAGATTACACCATGCGAGGTCGAAAGGATCAGAAGCCCGAAATTCTTGCCGGGCAGGTACTGCTTCTCCCAGTATTCCATCTCATCCAGCTGCACTGAAAACCGCGGGGATATTGCACCGCAGCGGTTGATTTTGCCCGTGAGGAGAACCTTGAGTTGTCCTCCCCTGCCATCATCGACGAATTCAAAACTGCTGATATAACCGGAATCCTGCATAATGCGGAGCATCGCACCGAGGAGTTTACTCGCGGGTTCGATGATGCACATGGATTTTCCGGTATCACCGGCATTTTTTAACGCACACATTCCGTCTGCTATTGGATTACTTCGTGTCATTGTGCATTCACCCTCAGCTCATCTTTTTAAATCCGATTTTACGGGCCCATTCGCGGAAACACTGCCTGCAGAACATGATATGATATCTGCGTACGAGCCCCTGTTTACGCCCGCACATTTTGCATTCGTTCGCACCGCGACCGTAGATCTTTTTCTGTTCTCCAGCCATTAGCGCACCTCAACCTGGTACTGCTCTTTAAGGAATGCGATTGCATCCTCTTTTTTCACGCGCTGTTTTGCCGGGAGTTTCTTTTGCTCCATGCGCCGGCGGGTTATCCGGATGCCTTTGCGTTCAAGCACGACATTGACATCCATGCCAAAGATACCGACTTGTGGATCGTAGGACATTCCTGGAAAATCGGTATGTTCTTCAATGCCAAATGAGATATTTCCGCTCTTATCAAATTGGCTCTCAAATACCGTTTTATTGATGATACCGATCGATGTTTTGAAAAACTCACGGGCAGAGTTGCCACGAAGTGTGACCTTGCAGCCTATTGGTGCACCTTTTCTTATGGAAAATGCCGGCTGTGTCATCCTGGCAATACTCCTTATTGGAGTCTGGCGGGTAATCGTTTTCATAATATTTTCAGCCTTAACAAGCTTTTCACCGCTCTCGCCGACTCCCATATGAACGACCACCTTGTCGATATAGATATCACGCATCGAGGTCATTGTTCCATCCCCCATGTCGCAATAGCGGGTGTCTGTTTTCCAACCATGTAGATATATGGAGAGATTGTTTCAAAGCGCGTGCCAGTCGTTTCCTCCATAAGGATGATCTTATTGGGTACACTGCCATGCGTCTTGATGATCTCAATGATCCGTGCCACTTTACCTGAATGACGACCACCGGTGACCATCGCCATGTTACCAACGGCGAACGGGAAATGATCGATGATTTTGAAACGGTCTTCCGGTTTTAATGAAACGACGACCGAATCGTTTGAATTATACGTATTATCGGCAATGATGTTGGCACCATATCGCAGGTTCAACTGGACTTTACCGCCGGTAATGACAGTTTTATTCTGGATTTTGCACAATCTGCTCTGGGTTGCGTCAGCGTCAATTTCAACGGCCATATGACGACCATTTTTTCCGCGGAGCATACGATAATATTTTCCCATTTTCGGGATTGCGATAATGTCGAATATACCAACGCCCATTTTTGGATCCCTGCAGGGTCTGCCATTGATGATGATATCATTCTGATTGAGGATCTGCTTGACTTCTTTCAGATTCCTCGCAAAACCCATGTGGTCCCGGAGCCAGACTGCAACCGGCATTGCATTCGCATTGTGCGGTCCGGGTGCCGTTTTTGTGATGAATTTCGTGGTTTTCTTTGCAATGTGCCACGAGTCCGGGGCATTCAGTCGCTTCAGATGATCAGACATTATTCGGCCTCCACTAATTTTGCCTCACGACGCTTATCAGCGAGATTCAGTTTGGTGACCTGTACGTTTGAAGCATCGATGCCCCGGGGTACTTCAGTGCCATCTGCTTTAGTAGATGAAACTCCGTGGACAACAATTTTTGACTTTTTGGTATCAACTGCATCCACAAGTCCCTCATCACCAGCAAAGTCTCCCCGAGTTACTTTAACAGTATCACCCTTAATTACTCGCAGCGTTTTTTTCTTGTATTTTTCCTGGAGCGCTGCAGACAGCGGGGCGTTAAGATACTTGGTTTTCACGTGTAAAGGTGCCTGATAGCGCGCCTTTCTCTGTTTTCTTGGCTGTTCGCTTTCGATTCGTACCATATTGCACACCTCACACAATGATCGTAGCCATGGAACCGAGTTTGGGGAACCTTTCAGCCACTTCGCGTGCTACAGGACCCTTGATCTCCGTTCCTTTTGGCTCGTTCTTCTCATCAACAACGACAACTGCATTGTCATCGAAGGATACCCGCATTCCGTTTGGCCTTCGCATCTCCTTTTTCTGGCGGATAACGACAGCACGCACCAGCTTGCGGCGCATATCAGGAGTGCCTTTCTGGACACTCACCGTGGCGAGATCCCCCAATCCAAGTTTGGGTTGACGACGCCTGACGCCATGGTAACCAAAAACCGAGATGATCTGAACGGTTCTGGCGCCGGTATTATCAGCGCATGCAAGCCTTGTCCCGGTGGCAAGTGCACGTGGTATCGTAGACTGCTTTGCCTTCATTGCTGAAGCACCTCCACAACAACAAAGGTTGTGCTCTTTGACAGAGGTCTGCACTCGGCGATCTTCACGATGTCGCCAACCTTTACCCCAATACAGGCAGGATTGTGAGCATGAAGTTTCGAACTGCGTTTCTCATATCGTTTGTATTTTCGGATGTAGTGCAGGTAATTACGTGCTACTACTACCGTTCCCATCATTCGGTCACTCACGACTTTGCCGGTGATCACCTGGCCGCGCACCGGTAAAGTGCCGTGAAACGGACAATTAACGTCCCGACATTCCTGTTTCGGTGCCTGAACGTCCAATCCAATGTTTAGTGCCATTATTTTATCCTCTTCTTTTCGTGCAGGTTGATTCTCTTTTCAGGAGCCAGAGCCATCACGGTTCCATCTATCTCAACAAATTCACTGCCTGGAAGGTGCAGCTGAAATCTGCTGTGCATCTTGGGGATGCGTTTGACCCCGTGTGAGGTCTCAATAACCAACAGATTTTTTGTTTCATCGATGATGCGACCAGATAGTCCCCGGTGAAGGGGGTTTGTTGCTCCCGATACCAGAACATCCAATCCTATCAATTCATGACGGAGGACATTCTGGGAAGTAATCATACATTTCTCCTGCGATTCTGTTCAGTTATCAAACGTGCAATCGTCCGCCGGAGTTCACCGATATGACCCGGGTTCTCTGTTGCGCCACCGGCACTGACTTTCCCGTAATGCTGGACAAGTTCCATCCGGAGCTTTCCCATCTGTTCCTGCAGTTCTACATCCGAAAGCTGCTGAACATCCCGAGATCGCAATATAGCCATTACTGTTCCTCCATGAACGGGACTTCGTCAGGAAGTGCAGGTTCATCAGTGTCCAGCTCCCCGATGTCGGTAACGGTAACTTTCGGTGTTACGCGTTTCTTTTCCTGTTCAATAATGGAGAAGTGATCAGGAAGTTTTGCACCAGCAGGAACCAGCTTAACCTGAACACCGATAACCCCAAGTTTCTTGATTGCAACCGCGTAGCCCTTTTCAACAATTGTGTTGCTCGGTTCACCGCAGTGCTTAATATATCCTTCAGAAAATTTCTGGGTCCGGGCACGTGCGCCGGTTAATTTTCCCGCGATAACGACTTCACATCCCAATGCTCCGGAATCCATAACCCGACGGAGAATACTTGATCCCGCTTTACGGAAGTACCACCCGCGTTCAAGAGCGTTTGCCAGTCGTTCTGCCATGATCTGGGCGTTAAAGCTGGGATTTGTAACCTGTTGAACTTCAATCTGAGGAGATTCAACGCCGTAGTTCTGGGCAAGGTCCAGCGTCAGCTGGTGGACGAGTTTTCCACCCTTACCAATGACAATTCCCGGTTTTTCTGCAAAGATAGTTACCTGTGTTCCCAGCGGAGTTCTTGCGATATCCATGCCCCCGTATCCTGCCCGTTTCAACTCTTTTGACAGGTACTTCTCAACCCGGGCCTTCCGGACTCCTTCGGAGATAAACTTCTGCTCTACGGCCATTACACCACCTCACGGACAACGATTTCGATGTTCACGGTTTCTCGCACTTTGGGTGTCGCACGTCCCATCGCACGGGGGAAAAAGGCTTTTTGGGCCCGTCCGCGGTTTGCCGATACATGGATGATCTCAAGATTATCTGCATCAAGACCAATGTATTCAGCATTCTTCTTGACTGATTCAAGGACACGGATATAGGCCTTTGATGCCTTTACCGGGTATCTTCCGGCATCCCAGTTACCAGGAAGGCCGCGTTTATGCGCCACATTGCGGTTAAAACGGCGGAATGGAACAGCCTTCTTTAAACCAATAACATCTTTCAGATACGCAATTGCCTCGTTCACATGCTGATGTCTGATGAATGTGGCGATTTCGATTGAATGCTTTGGCGACATGTTCAGTTCATTAGCCTTCGCTCTCGCAATGGTATCGCCGGTTATTTTCTGTGAATAATCAATTCGTGCCATATTCATCACTTCAGCGGAACATACTTGCTGCCTCTTGTCGCACCGATACCGGCGCTGCCATGAGAGACCCTCTTTCGTGTCAATGCAAACTCACCAAGGTAATGAAAGACCGATTCAGGCTGAAATTCGACCTTCATAAATTCCTTGCCATTATAAATTTCAATTGATTTGCCGACCATTTCTGGCATAACGATCATTTCACGTAGGTGAGTTCGTATTTTCTCGTCACCTTCACGGACCTTTGTGAGCAAGGTCTCATCACCACGAGAGAAACCGCGTACCACCTTGCGGCGTGCACGGGCTGGCATAAGGGGAAGAAGTTCACTTATTCCCATTGCTTTCAGCTCGTCAATCTTATACCCACGATAGGTGAACTCCTCACGCCTTCGTGGCATTCTCTTTTGAGTCTTTTTGGGTGCTGCCATACCGTTCACTTCCTGCTCTTACCTGTCCTGCGTGCAGCCACATGACCAACCGTTCTTCCTGGCGAGGTGCCTCGGGCAATTGTCTTTGGCCGACCCGTGTGCTGGTGACCACCGCCACCAAAGGGGTGGTCGATAACGTTCATCGCGACGCCACGGACACGTGGCCAGTTTGAGGCTGTGTTCTGCATCTTATGATATTTGTTGCCTGCTTTCACAAACGGTTTGTCGACACGACCTCCGCCTGCGACGATACCCACGGTTGCACGGCAGCGGTGATTGAACCATTTGGTCTTTCCACTGGGCATCCGGATACCGACCCGGTCTTCGATCTTATCAATTACAACTGCCTGAACACCGGAAGAACGGACGAATTTGCCGCCATCGTTCGGGCGCGACTCGATATTACATACGTAGGTACCCGTAGGAATATTCTGAAGGGTGAGCGTGTTGCCGTTTTTTACTTCCGTATCGGATCCCCAGGTAATTGTCTCTCCAATGCCCAGACCTTCAGTTACCAGCATGTAGACTTTCGCCCCATCTTCGAGTTTAACGACGGCTATCGGTGCGTTACGTGCTGGATCGTGTTCGATATCAATGATACTTCCGGAAATAGTTTGTGTATCATCGCCGATGTGTTTCAGTTCGGCTTTGTACCGGTGGGATGGTGCCCGGTATGTCGGGCCACCCTTGCCCCGGCTTTGTGTTGTGATTCGATGTCCCATGTTTCCCACCTACATAATGCCAAGCCGACTGAGAATTTCCTCTGCGGCTTTTTCATTCTCGAAACTCACGATTGCCTTCTTTTCTCCATGCATGGTCATGAGCGTTCGAATAGTTTTGACGTTCTGCCCAAACGACTTTTCAAGTTCGCGTTTGATCTGTTTCTTGGAGGCTTCGCGGCTGACAAGGAACTGGAGCTTGCTCTGGTTCTCCAAAAGAACCATCGCCTTTTCCGTAACAAACGGGTATTTCAGAATCATTATCTCCCCTCCAGTCGTGTCAGCGCACTTTCTGTCCAGATCGTGAGGCGCCCTGCGAGCGTGCCTGGCGCTAGATGCTCGACGTTCAGTTGGTCAATGGTCACAACATCCACACCAGAAAGATTGCGTGCTGCACGCAGTGGTTGGTCTGCCGTGACGATGAGAAGGCTTTTTCTCTGCTTGAACCGTCGTCCACGCATCTTGCCTCTCCCGGCACGGACCTTCTTACTCTCCTTCGCTCGTTCGATATCATGATACACACCAGCGGTTGTCAGCGCTGTTATGACATCCTGCGTGCGAATGAGTGATTCGAACTTATCTTCAATGATAACAGGAACCGCTCCTTCGAACCGGTGACCGCGACCGCGTATAAGATCTGGAGAAATGCTTGCAGCTACGGCTGAACGAAACGCCTTCTGTTTTTCTTTCTGATTGATCTCTTTTATCAAGATTTTCGCGACCTTTGGAGGATGTGCTTCACGACCACCTTTGGCCTGAGGAACTTTTGCAGCACGTGAACCATTCTTGATACGGGGCACATGCGATGAACCGCGACCACTTCCCCACCCGACAGCCGATGAACAGATACCAGCAAAGGGATACGTTCCATGGGGCTGCCGCCGCGTGCTCTGAAGGGCTATGACTGCCTTTTTGATCAGATCGGGACGGTATTCTTCCGAAAACAGTTCCGGAAGCTCAATATCTTTCGCGATTCCGCCATCAAGTGTTTTAACCTGTGCTTTCATCTCTGATCAACCCTGTTTACTCTGGACGCTCACAAACTGGATCGTCGGCATCCTGACGACATGTTCACCCAGGCGCATTGCAGGACGAATTCGGATAAGCCGCTTTACCGGGCCCGGGATTGAACCTTTAACAAGGACATACGGGCTTTTAAGAATTCCATAATGAAGAAAACCGCCGGCTGGCGTGATCTCGCTGGAGTTCTCGCTTACCCTTAAGATACGCTTGTTGAACTCAGTCCGCTGCTGATATCCCAACTGGCCCATCTGAGGTACCTGCCACCGGACATGATGGGGATTCCAGGGTCCGAGAGTACCAAGATGTCGTTCTTTTCCGCCAACGGAGTGTTTTCGCTTTCGCAACGCAATACCCCAACGCTTAACCGCACCATTTGTACCCTTACCGGTTGTAATTGCAGTGATGTCGGCATATGCGCCAGTCTGAATAATATTATTCAGCGAGACTTCGTTTCCAAGAAGCCCTAGCGCATACTCCCACTGCTTTTTGATATCGCTGCCACCGACTTTTATCTCCATGAGATCGGGAACCTTCTTCGGAACACCGGAGAGAATTGCAGGCTGCGTATAGGTAACCGCGTAAATCTCCGCAACGGTACCGGCTGCAACAGATTCTGAAAATTTTTTCTGCGCAGCCTCCTGGTCATAATCCTTTGGCAGAGTAATACGACGTCCGAGAACGGCGTCAAGCTGATCGGCCCAAACTTCTGTCAATGCATGTTTGCCGTAGGTATCTCTTGAATAGGCACGAATCGCAGCGACCTTCATCGTAGGAATTTCAATAACGGTGACCGGCACCATTATTTCTTTTCCTTCAGTCGGACTGCTTTTGTGATCATCCACCATGATAACATGCGTCATTCCTACCTTATATCCAGCAAATCCCTGCAGTATCGGTGCCCCATTATAGAGAGGCCAAGATTGATATTTCGGGATCGGGCTCTTTGCACGCCTTCTTGGGCTGAATGCAAGAGAGCCACGGCGGGGTCTGTTTATTTTTGGCATGTGTTAATCAATCCTTTTTCCTGCGTGTAGGTTGTTATATTTTGACACGAATCACGATTAATCCGAGACCGTATGATAATTTTGCTGTTGATGGAGCTAACACGCGACGCCTTCAGAAAACAGGATGTCTCCAGGATTTCCTGGCTATGCGTTATGCGGATTTCATAGAATGAAAATCCTGTTTCTGAGGTTACGGACTTATGGATGGTATTTCATCCATGAGCTGATGTGCACCAGCATTCCTGTCTCGCGAAAGAGATCCTGACAATAACGTATCCTTCTGCTTTTTTTATAGCAGCGGGAACGGGCTCGTTGCACGAACGTCGACCCATACGTACCAATCAGATCCAACTCTGTCAGCCTTATTGTGACGAATCACAACTCCTTCTCGGGTTGCCCCCTGCAATCCTGCAGGGTTCACCAATCGAGGATTTCCCACGGCACAACCGTCCTTCCTGTGTCCGGAAGCTTGGTCCCGCCGTAATGCTACAGTCGAAATGTGCGTTAGCACATAAATATAGCAGGGGATAACCTCATATCGGCTTCCTTAATCTTTGATTAAAAAAGAATATAAACGTATGCTATGAATTTCAGAGAATGATACTTAAATTTACATTTTTTTTTCTTTTGACATTTTACTTTTATCCAAAATATAATTCTCCACGATCGGTAATATATACAATGATATCTTCACAAACGCAACGTGCCTTGCAACATTGAGGCCGGGATTCTCTTAACCGGTTTATTAATGAAATTGTATCGTACATTACTTTTATGTTAATTTTTTCTGCTTCTCCAAAGATTATAGTCGGGACATCAAACAAATCGGTTCCTGAAGGAATAGTACAAAGGTGAGTGGCATCCAGCGTATAAAGAAAATCGAGTGTTTCTTTCGCCCTTCTTATGTTTTCCATCGCACTTTTTTCTATCGTACAGACATTCGCTTTTGAAGTGGAGATTATATCGGCAATCTGCTGCTGGGTCAGCCCCTGCTTGCGGTATCTGAGAACTTCCATCTGCCTTTCCGTGAGCAACCCATCCTTCATATTATTAAATCTTATATGCAAACTTAAACATTTTTCGTTAACTTTATTCAATTCTTTTTTGTATTTCCTGATAGCTATTAAAAAGTTAAACATTTATAAAAAAAATAAATTTTTTTATCTTTTTTCGAGGGAAAATGACATTTCAAAATGTTTATATGAACCGGGTCATAATAACGTGCTATAAAAAAAAATTAGGTGATTTAAGATGGTTGTTAAAGTAGGAGTTGCTAAACTCGGCAACATTGCAAGTGGTGTAATGGCAGAACTGCTTCTTGATGAGAGAGCAGACCGTGAAGATATGCAGACATTCATGGCAACCAGCGGCACGAAACTCGAGCCGGCGGATGTTGACCGTGTAGTTTCCAACCTGAAGGCCTATAAACCCGACTTCTGTATTGTAGTCTCCCCCAACGGGGTTCTTCCCGGACCAACTGGCGCACGCGAACAGCTTGCTGCAGCAGGTATCCCGGTTGTCATCATCACTGATGATGTAACCACGAAAAAGGAATGGGAAGGCGTCAAAGCAAGCAAGTTCGGGTACATCATTATGAAGGCAGACTCCATGATCGGTGCACGCCGCGAGTTCCTTGACCCCGTCGAGATGGCCGATTACAACGGCAACCTTGTCAAAGTGCTGGCACTTACCGGTGCATTCCGTAAGATGCAGCTTGCTCTCGACAAGGTCATCGACCAGGTCAAGGCAGGAAAGACAGGCGATGCAATTGAGCTCCCGAAGATCATCATGACTACCGACAAGGCCGTCGATGGTGAATTCACGAACCCCTTCGCGCTTGCAAAGGCACGTGCTGCCCACGAGATCGCAATGGCAGTTGCAGGCCAGAATGTCAAGGGCTGCTTCATGACCAAGGAATGGGAGAAATACATCCCGATCGTCGCCAGCGCTCACGAGATGATGAGAACTGCAGCAATTCTCTGTGATGAGGCCCGCGAGCTCGAGAAGGCAGGAGACAGCATTATGCGCAAGCCCCACAAGAAGGATGGGACACTTGTCTCCAAGAACAAACTCGTTGCAAAGTTTGAGTAATCTTTTAATTTTTTAACTTTATTTATTTTCAAAATTGTCCATTGTCAGAACGGTAGTTTTCTTTTGATGCCCGGTTCGGTAATATCGCCCAAGATCTTCAGGAAGCGTCAGAATAACCGGTTCCAGGTGAAGACGTTCCATAAATGCCGAATCGCTGGTCGAAAGTTGGTTCGGGTTGATCCTGGAGATAAGTGAACAAAATGCGAAAAAACCATTATTCTTGCCTTTTTTATCAAAAAAAATGGACATATTGAACGCATTGGTACAAAGAGTCCGATACAGAGAAAGGATTTCCAGGATTCCTTGAGCAAGCAAATCTACATATTCTGCCAGATCATCAAGGGATGAGATCGGTAATATTCCCCTCACTTCCCGCTCGCCCACCGGTACTGCGTGAGCCGACCAAAGAATCTCATCACCAAAAAGATATCGTTCAGAGACTTTCTCCTCCATTTTCACCGCCTCCCAATAGTTCCTGCCGTGTTTTCTTTGGTACTGTTGACTTGCGCGAATATACTGATCAACAATACGGGAAGGGCGGGAATCAGACAGCCCCTGCATGTGAGGATGAATAAGACTTGCGCCAGCTGACGGGAGAAAATTCCAGTTGATACTTGCATAACCGTCAATATGCTGGAGAGCTTCGGCCTGGCTAAAAAGTGCATCCACAATCTGCCTGTGCGTGAATATTAGGACAGAATGGTCACGGGTTATTACAGTTACAATATGGCCTTTGCCAAAAGGGTAGAGGTTGGGAAATGTAACGCTCTCGCCATGGATAATCCGGTTCCCCTCTGGGAAAGTTGGTGTCACCGAAAAAATATTTTCCCGACAGAATGGACAGGGCTCTTGAGTTTCCGGAATATACGAAGCATGATCAATATGCCGGTTCAGCCTGTCCGGGCTAATCCGACATGTAAGTCCGGTGAAATGTTCTTTACGATACTGTAATATTCCTTTTGCAGTGGGAATTTCCCTGACACTAAACATTCAAGCTCACTGATACTATTTCGGTAAGAACAAATAGTCGTTTGTACATGGATCTTGCTTAATTCCCGGAAAAAAAGCATTATTGGAGATAAATCGGTTATACTTCAGTATTTGTTATTCTTTTTCGGAGAATTTTTTCTAAAAAAAAGAGAGATTTGTTAATTTTTAAGGCATTTATGCCATTTTGCTCTCGTAGCAGAGTATCGGAACAGCACAATGTGCTTATACGACGTACTTGCCAAGGAGGCGGATGGAGGTGGTCATATCAGGACCGAGTGGTGAACCAAAGATGATCTGGGTGACACCGGCTTTTGTCAGGGCATCACATTTCGCCTTCACCATTTCAGGGGTGCCTGCGATGGTAAATGCGTCGATCTCCTTGTCTCCGACAAGTTCTCCAACCGTCTTGAAGTCAAACTTTCCAAGGGCTGCTTTGATCTTTGCGACGTTATCAAGATCGAGTCCATGACGGGTAAGAAGTTCGGGCGGAGAGCCGGCGGCAATGAATGCGGCAACAATCTTTGCTGCGTTGCGTGCTTTCTTCTCACTCATATCAATTGACATTGCAGTATATGCACCGATATCAAAGTTCTTCTTGCCAACCTTGTCAGCCGCTGCCTTGATGATCGGGATTGCAATCTGGAAGTCTTTCGGATTGGATGCGTTGATTAGCGCACCGTCACCAACTCTTCCGGCGAGGTCAAGAACCTTGGGTCCCTGTGCACCGATGTAGATCGGGACTCCCTTCTTACCGGGGAGAGTGACGCCGGTTAGCTTCGCACCATCATAGTCGAAGAACTGCATACCGGATTTCTTGACTTCTTCACCCGCACAAAGCTTGCGGATCTGGACAACTGCCTCTTCAAGACGCCCTACGGGTTTCTCGGGTTTAATTGCAAGTTTCGGGAGCGTTGAAAGGTCGCCCGGTCCAATCCCCAAAACTGCACGTCCATCTGAGATCTCATTCAGTGTGCAGAAGAATGATGCCATCGCTGCCGGAGTGTCAGTGAATGCGTTCATGATACCCGGGCCCATCTTTAATGTTGTTGTCGCGAGCGCGATCGCGGCAAGGGTAGGATAGCAGTGGCGGTTGTTGTAGTGGTTAGTGATCCATGCAAAGTCAATATCTTTTGACTCAGCAAGTTTACAGAAGTTTACTACTTGCTTTACGTTGACATTTCCTGGTACAAATTCAATTCCATATGTCAAGGCTTGTTCACCTCATTGAGTATTACCGTCCATGCGCTTAAATAAATTATCATTTTGCGTTGACCCTTTTGCACTATCCGCTTCAAAAAGAGGTCATTTATTGTTTCTTTTAAAAAAGATCCTTAACAAAAGTTGCGGAGCGGATTGGAACGCACCAAGATATCTGCAATCAGTCAACCGTCTGACGTTTTTTTGCAATCATTTAATAATTATCCAAGGTGAATTCCTCAAATTTGGAATGCAGGATCAATGCCCGTTACAGTTAGTATAGAATACTTTTTGTCAGAAGGATTATTTTTTTAAACAGAATTCGACTTATTATATAATTACAAAGCATTATCCTATAAGATATTGAACTTTCAGCAGAATAATAATACATTAGGCTTAGCAAGTCTTACAGAAGTTTAATCGGGATTAATTCATGCGAATTCTAGCTATCGGATTAGGCGGTGCAGGCTGCAGAATTATCAACAGTCTTTATGCGACGGATCGACGTAGTAGCAAAGTGGCATGTGTCCAGGCCCTTGCAATAGACGTAAACTCAGATACATTATCTCAGCTCGGAAGCCTGCCTGAGGATGCAAAACTTTTTTTCCCGCCTCTTGACCCGGATCTTCATTCTGAAGAAGATGGAGACGCACAGACTGCCACAATTGATATAGGAGAAATTGTTTCTCGCGTCCAGAATTTTGAAAGCGGTGAGACTGACGCGATCTTTGTATGCTGCGGTCTCGGCGGCAGCATGGTAGATGTGGCGCCTCACATCATCGCTTCACTTCGTTCTACTTCAGCAGAGCCGATCTTCGGACTCGTTACACTCCCTTGCCTTGCCGAAGGTGAGCGTCGCTCTGCAAAAGCAGCCGATGACATTGAAATGCTGTCACCTCTCCTTGATGGCATTATTCTTTTCGATAATGAAACCTGGTATAAAAAAACCAAAGCGCAACGATCGACGCTGGTAAAAAAAGAGAAAGGCCTGGCTGAAAAACTTGGATTCAGGAAGAGCGAGCCGGATATTTCTCCGGAACTTGCCACGTATCTACTTCTGAACGAAGCAGTTGTCAGGAGAATAAGTCTGATCCTGCGAGCAGGAGAGTTCAAAGCGGATGGTGGACTCGATCTCGCAGAGGTTGTGCTGGATTCGGGCGAAGTACTCAATACCATGAAAGGGATGGGATTTATTACCATCGGATATGCTGTTGAACGTCTGCCCCATCATCCGCTGAGTTTCTTAACCAGCTGGCACCCGGCGGGCCTTTTCCCTGATGCTCATAAAATAAAAGCTTCGCGGATTGTTGACCTCGCAAAACAGGCGATATATCACGAGATATCGACACCCTGCGACATGACAAGCGCCCATAAGGCATTGATTCTTATTGCCGGCCCGTCTCATGAGCTGTCGATGAAGGGATTTATGACGGTACGAAAATGGATTGACCGAAGTATTGCCGGACTGGAAACGAGATCCGGGGATTACCCCGTGATGAATACCAAGAACGTGGCAATAATTGTTATGCTCTCCGGCCTTGAAAATATTCCCCGTATCACTGAGCTCAGGGAAATTCAGAACCAGTATAAATCCGCCCGTCAGGAAAGTCTTTCTCTCCCGACACAACCAGGGACAGGAATAATTCAGCAGTCTGAACCTGTCAGTGTAATGAGCGAAGAGATCGGAGAATCTACCCTGATTGGGGGGAAGACATTAAGAGACGAAATGCTCGTCCTTCCCCTTAAATCACGAAAGGCGACCAATATACTGGATTCCGGAGAACTTCGAAAGCAGACGGAAGAATATTATCCCGCTGAGCAGAATGAGGATCAGCAATCGACAACCCCGTACGATCCAAGGTCTGATAGAAGCTTTACCGAAGAACGTACTGGAGATAAAACATTACACCCTCTCACTGCAATTTCAGCCGGTGGCAAAAAGATAGATCAACCTGCATCAGTAAGTACTGACAGAATGATAACAGAAGAATCTCATGGAACGTCAAAACGGCTGGTTGCACCATCTCAAGATAAACGATTCGCACAATCTTCTCCCCGCCGTCCATCACTCTCTTCGTCTCATGAAACACTTCATAACAAAAAAACACCCAACTCGAAAGATTCGAGTGAGGAGAGTTCATCACATACTATCAATGAACGACTAAGAACAAAGGAGATGGAACGTCAGATAATTGAGAGAGAGTTACAGCGACAGCGAACGATAGCCATCTCTGGTAATAAACCAAAGACTGGATCACCATCACATTCTGAACAACCAACTGAAATTGTCAGGATAAAAAGGGAATTTTCGAAAAGGACGATAGTCCAAAATGAACCTGAACAAGATAGTCGTGCTGAAGTCACTCCAATTCATCATGAGAAAAGAAGGGTCATCATCCAAAAAAAAGCACATTCAGAGTTACGGGAATCTCATGTTCAAAACCAGGAAAATCAGAACCTTTTAGGGAGAGATGAGGATAGTTCTCCGGATGTCCGGACTGAAGCGCATTCCCGGCAGTCTGATTCCGAAAGGCTGAAGATTGGGTTCAGGAACTCTGCACATAAGTCAAAGGACATTTTCGGTGAAAAAGGTGGTGTTGGGTCTGCTGTCCCTCAGGTACGTGATTCGGCACTTATCCATACAAATCTGAAATCGAAAAAAAAATTCGTGGAATCAAAAGATAAGGATTTATCAGAAAGTCTTGATCGCAACAATGAGGCATCCCAAACATCCGAAAAACGGGAGAAGAACACTTCAAAAAAAGATGATATCTCGTGGATCTGATCAATTAGTATCCATCACTTTTGCAAACTGAATATTACCTGCCCCAATCTCAGTAGTAATCTCGATACCTTGTTCTACGGTATTTCCAATATAATTCAGTCCGCTGAATGCAACTATTGAAAGTCGAAAAGGATTTGCTGGCAGGTTGAATACCTGAGTTCCCATGACAACAGGAAAAACGAAGCCGCACGCATTCATCTGATGGATAATTTCTTCGACCTGTTTTTTTGCAGCACACGGGACTTCGCGAACATTTGCTAATGCAATACCGGATTTGGACTTCGCGAATCTTGATATTGATGTAAGTCCTGATGAAATGAAAAGTTCGAGTGGATCAATGGTTGTTCCCCGGTAACCGATCAAATCTTTAAACCGCTTCGGCATCCCCTGTTCGGACTCCAGCCTTCCACCATATGCCATCTTTACAGGAACACCGTTTCTTTGGAACACCCCATCCATGGAGATACTGCAGATAGTAACGAACCCCACCGATCCTGAAGGAACCCGGGGATCATGATCGACAATCCGGTAAGAATTAAAAAAGCCGCACCCGGCTTTCACAACCTCATCAAATGCGGATTTAACTTTTTCAAACGATTCGAGTGGAACAATTGAAAGATTATAAGCAACATCTCCTGTACTGGTCGAAGGATCAAATGTGCTCCTGTACGCAAGACGTTCTAGTTTTGAGATGACAAAACCTATCCGGTCATCAACAAGTGCATTATCAGTCTCATCCCGTCCAGCCCTGGTCAGTATCCTGCCCAGATTACCGATTTTCTCAGTGAACCCCATTGTGTCAAGGTAGCTGAGATAATATTGAACTGCCCGATCGCTGAGAATAAAACCTCGTTCTGCCATAAGTTCAGAAAGGCGTTTTGCTCCGATCGGATCACGGTGATCTTTAAGAATACGGAGAATTTCGATATATTTTCTTTCGGTTCGAATCATGCTCACTTAGCCTCCACTACTCCGCGGCTATCTTGATAACGACCTGAATAACACCGGTCACTCTCCCTCACCTCATGGAGTATCATCTGCACCACTCGTTCTTGCTTCCGGATAAAGATATCCTCACCTCCCAGATTGGTCAGACACAGGGTCAATTGCCCACGAAATCCCGGGTCGACGAAACCTCCGCCAAGAAGAACACCCCGTCTCCCGAACGAGGACCGGCAACGAAGAGTTCCTGCCAGATCCTTTGGAAGTTCGACCCATTCAAGTGTCGGCACAAGTATGCAGGTTCCTTTCGGGAAATGCATTTCCCCGGCAACTCGCAAATCGTAGGAAGCAGGCTGCTGGCATTCACTGCTATAGGGGTAGATAACAAGGTTTCCCTCTATACAATCCCGGTCAAGACGGCGGATTATCTCGGGGGCAGACAGAATCATTCACTAGATTATCGGTAGAAAATACTTAATATCTTCCGATATATAAGAGATGAGAAGGATCCATGGGGTAGAGGACATCCTCTTGGGCTTCGAACCCAAGGACGCGGGTTCGATTCCCGCTGGGTCCGTTCTTTAAATAAAGTTATATCTCGTTCTTTCTCATCACATGTCTTCGCTTCCGGCCGCCAAATCTTCTGATGATACCGATTAATATGAGAACACCAATTGCTACGACGAGGATCAGGGTAACCAGTCCCCAGTCAAGATTCTTTTGCATGACAAGAGTTACAGATACAGATTCATTTCCCTGAAGAAATTGATTCTCGATCGAGACCGTCTGATAAGTATCTTTTACTGCTGTAATATTGTAAAGTGTATTGAATTTGACTTGGGTATGATACTGTCCGTGATTATCGGTTAGTCCTGATAAATGGTCGTTGATTAAGATAGTGGCATTTGGCACTATTTTCTGGTCATTTTCCTCGACAAAAACTGTAAGATTTGCATTTCCAAACGGCATCTCGAAGTTAAAATCTTCTCCTGGACTAATCACGACAATCGTGCGATTCAGTGATGCATAACCGGTCTTCCTGACTTCGACCTGGTATGATCCGGAAACAAGGGTGGGAAATGTGCCGCGTCCGAATTGGTTTGTCGTTCCTGCAAGAGTTCCATTAATATAAATATCGGTACTATTCAAAGGAATGCGATTTTCATCGAAAACAGATATGAATGCTCCAAGTAATGCTTTTTGAAGCGCAACTGAATAGACCGCATCAATTTCACTGATCGATCGGGATTCGTTAAGTGTCTGATAGCCGGCCTTTCTGATTTCTATAATGTACACTTTACCTCGATCGAGAGAGATTGTCAGAGCTCCCCGTGTATCAGTTTTCCCGGTCAGGGCATTATCAATCCACACCTCTGCATCAGGAACCGCCGCCATACTGCCTTTGTCTTTAACAATAAAAGTAAACCGGTTTATCGGGAGCATCCAGTATTGAGCGTCCACATTTTCAGTCCCGGTATCGATTATTCCACTTCGTGACTGGTACCTGGGATCGGTGATATTTATAGAATATGACGTCGTCCCACTTACGGTAAAAATTACTGCTCCGGATATATCTGTCACATTTGACTCTGTCAGATTTCCTGACGAGATGTTTACTTTCGCTCCGGATACAACTCCAAGAGAGTCAGAATCGTAAAGAGTGACTTTTAGATTTATATTCCTCCGGCTCAGGTTTGCAAAAACTGATGTTTCGTTTTTTTCAATTATTTTTTCCCAGTCGTCATACCCTGTCATAGAAACCTGGACAAGGGTGTCGTTTAATCCGGAATGATTGAAGAAAACCTGCCCATTTGAATTAGTCCTGCCAAAATTAACCCCATTAATGAATACCGTTGCACGAGGAACAATTGAATTATCGGTACTGTCCTGGACGGT
The DNA here is from genome assembly GCA_963815065.1 of uncultured Methanoregulaceae archaeon. Lineage (GTDB taxonomy): Archaea > Halobacteriota > Methanomicrobia > Methanomicrobiales > Methanospirillaceae > Methanoregula. The sequence continues at coordinate 385,764 of CAWFFE010000002.1, forward strand.
GATTTGCAGTATTAATGCATGTGAAGAGCTGCAGAGAACAAGAAAGCACAGCAGAATAAAAAGGAGACGATTTCTCTGTCTGTTCATAATAAATATCGTTTCCTGTTCGTATTTGAGCACATCGGTCTAAAACTCCGATGATGACGAAACCCGATCCAGCAGCATTCCTTCAACAAGAATCGGCATAAGATGCCGTCCGTCTTCAATTGCTTTCTGCAGCCTCCAGCTCCTTTCAGCAAAGATAGTAAAAAGCGGTTCGCCGGATTTGATGAGATTGCCCTTCTTTGCATGCAAAAGAACACCAGCGCCCGGATCATGCGGAGCCCCGGCAATCCGGGCGAGTGAGATAAGGGACTGATTGTTCATTTCGATCACATACCCGGATGAGGGAGCATTCACTACAAACTGGTGTTCGCCTGGAATGATATCTCCGGATTTGACATTCGGATCCCCACCCTGGATCTCGATAATCTGGCGGAACTTCTCGAGCGCTTTCCCCTTCTGTAGGATTTCCTGTGCCATAGCAGTACCATTACCTCGTGCAGCTTTACCTGACATCTCAAGTGCTATACCAGCAAGTGATAAGCTCTTCTGGATAAATGAATTTGGTTCAGATGCACCCTCAAGCACCCGGAGAGCCTCGATCACTTCAAGTTTCGGACCAATGCTGCGGCCGACAGGGATATCTCCGTAGGTCAGGGCACACTCGACTTTCATGTTGAGGCGTTCTCCGAGTTCGATAAAGTCGCGGGCAAGTTTTCTTCCCTCCTGCATCCCGGCGACCTTCGTATGCATTCCAACCGGTATATCGATCACTACCAGATTTGCTCCCACAGCAAATTTTTTTGCCATGACACTTGCCAGCATCTGTCCACGGGCATCGATTTTAAACGGATATTCCTGAAGGATAATGCGATCGTCTGCAGGAGCGATGTTGGTAGCACCACCCCATACAATAACTCCACCCACCTTTTCAGTCATCTTCTGTACTTCCGATGCAGAAAACTCGACATTAGCCAGAACTTCCATGAGATCTGCAGTACCGCCTGCCCCGGTAATCGCACGCGAACTGGTCTTTGGTATTTTCAGACCGCTTGCGGCGATGATCGGAACGACAAGCAGAGAGATCTTGTTGCCGGGAACACCACCGATTGAATGTTTGTCCACTATAGGCCGGGATGCAAATTTTATCTGTTCGCCGGTTTCAACCATGGCACGGGTGAGGTGTTCTACTTCATCCATATCAAGCGGATTGATATACGAAGCAATAATAAAAGCCGTAAGTTCAGCAGAGGACAGGTCGTCGCTTACAACATCTTTGATGATGGTCAGCATCTCCTCTTTGGAGAGCTTGCCACCATCCATCTTCTTTTTGACATAGTCAAGGGATGCAGGTCTTGCCGCCTCCCTGACCTCTATCTCTTCATCTTCATCAAGAAGAAGGCGCTCATTGGTGAAACTAAAGACGCCAATCGTTCCCTGCTGTGCGATGGTTGAGGTAGTTTCTACAAACGCTGCAACCGAAAGCCCATTTTTTGGATTGATCACCTGAACCCTGTCACCATCGAGTACTCCGATAATGCGGGCATCAGCCCGATTAAGCAGCACTCCTCGTGACGCAATATCCAGATTTTTTACATGTAGTTTCATTGATGTGATCTCCCTATTCAGGTGTCAAATTTTCCCTGAATAAACCTTCTCACATCTACTTTGACTGGATTGGACAATAAAAGAGTACCATTACCTGAATAAACCTTCTCACATCTACTTTGGCTAAGATTGGACAGTAAAAGAGTACCATTTCCTGAATTCAGACTGGAATATCCGGGAAAATCCTGCCTGGAATAAAAAGCGAGATCGTTAGATTCGTCGTGAAAGTTTTTTTTAAAAAAAGATTTTAGATTTTAGTTCAGTGCCTGCGCACGACGATAAACGCAACTGCACCGAGGCCGATTAATGCAATCAGTGCACCGTACCCTGGCGACTGGGTCGGGGTAGGTGTCGGGGTTGCGGTTGTCGGGACGGGCGTTGCCACCGTGGTCGGAACTTCTGTTACAACGGTTGTCGGGACTGTCGTTGGGGCAGGGCCTTCAAGAACGTTGAACAGTGCAGTGCCGGTTGCGTCCTGAACGACTGCGTCCATAGTAACGATGTACTCGTCTGGTTTGAATGTTGAAGCATCAACATCGAACGAGAGTGCATTGAGACCGCCGTCACCTGCGGTGACTTTAATCGTTCCGGTTGCGCCGCTGAACTCCCCGCTCTGGCTCTTCTGAGTCGGCTGGAATGATGATGAGTAGATCTGAACGAGGATTTCATCATCTACCGCGAGATTGGTCTTAGCAGTGACGGTGAACTTATCGCCAACATGCCTGTCGCCAATCGGGTCGATAGTGATCGTGGGTTCCTCGACCAGGAACTGGAGCTTGGTGTAGGTATCATCGACGTTCGGGTCGTTGATTGCCTGGACAAGTGCCTCAGCTGCATCGGATCCCTGGAGGCTTCCGGCTCCGTTGATCAGGAAGACGTCAGTTCCACCGCCAAGCACTTCATTCTTGACATAGATCAGACCAGGTCCTGCAAGGCGACCGCTGGAAGATGGCGAGAGATCAATATCGAACTGGTTGTTCGCCATCGGGTGCTGAACAACAACGAAATACTGACCTGATGTGAGTGACTTTGTGTCTGCCTGCTTGACCTCGTAGCTGAACGATGAGTCAGCATTCACAGATTCTGTCTGGTAGAGAGCGTAGTTCTTGCCGAGGATCCAGATTGCAACACCCGGAGATGGCTGACCTTCAGCGGTACCGGTGATGTAGACTCTGTCACCCTTTGCAACGGTAGACTGTGATGCGGTTGCAGAAACGAACGGCTTCTTGATGATAATGGAAACCGTGCCGTATGCTACGTTGGCAATATGGTCAGCAGCACGGTCAACAGGCTGGCTTACTGCATAGACTGTGTATGTGCCTGCATCGAGCGGAACTGTTGCAGTTCCCCACTTGTAGGACCATGTGTTGTCGCCCGCTACATCTGCTGATACAAATGTGTTGACATTGGTCATGTCGACACTCTGACGTGGTGCGGTAAGTACTGCACCATTGTCATTGAGGTTCGGACCGATGATGAACAGGTATGTCTTGTACCGACTCAGTGTTGGTACCGGAGAACTTTACTTCTTCTCCAAGGTAGTAGCTCTGGTCGCCGGCGGCAACAATAGTTACTGCGCCCTTTTCAACATTCACATCGACCTGGTCGCTCTTGAACGATCCGCCGAAGTTCTGCTCAACACGGATGGTGTACTTCTGTGCCTTGGTCCAGTTGGTAGTAGCGAATTCTACAGTCCTGGTGCCACTTGATGATAGCGTGACATTTACTGCAGCGAGGGTACCATTCATGGTATCTGCAGAGGTGCTTACATCGCTAAACACCAGACGGCCACCGCCATTCTGGAATGCATAACCAAGAGCGGAGTTCGGGTTTGCTTGTGAGTATGCCAACTGAGCGGCATAGCTACCCTGATAGGGATCCATCTTGACTCCGTCCTGACCTAGATTGACCAGTGGCGGCTGTCCATCCAACCCGCCTCCCATATTGGAGGTGCCCTTGACCCAGAGATGGTAGGATGTCGCGGGTTTGCCGGTGATGGTAACAGAGAACGGCTTGCTTCGGATAACGGAATCCTTGTTCGCTTCAATCTTCACGGTGTTGGATACAAGCGAGATGGTACCAACCTGTGAGATTGTCTTTGTGGTGTAGTCAACGCCACCGTTCTTGTAGTTGTTCTTCATGTTGTTCAGCTTGGACTCCGCATAGACCGTGTAGGTTCCAATTGGATAGGCAAGCTGACCATTGTTGTTCAGTACGCCGGTCGACCAGTTTTGGGTAATCCCGCCATAGGTGAAGGGAGAGGTCGTTATGTTGAGCGCACTGAGGGTGAATGATGTTCCAGTAGCGTCAAGCAGTGAGGTAAATGTGGCACCTGATTCATCCTTTACCCTTATGTTAATGTAACCGGAACTGTTAGCGCCGCTGCCAGTCTGGTCATAAATGGGGAACCTGAGTGTCGGGTCATTTATCGCACTGTACATGTTAGTGGACAACTTGAATCCAAGGTGTTCACCCTGAGGGACCGACTTGCTGGTCACATCATTGCTCTGGTCAAAGTCCCAGACATTGACGGAGAGGGTTGGGTCCTGAACGTTGAATGCTTGTTCCCCCGTTCCTGTGATTGGTAATCTGTACCAGTTGCCGGTATACCCGACAAAATTGTCTCCAACCTGGAAGCTGGTGGCACCGGTAAGACCAAAGTCATAGGTTTGTGAAGGGGGCGTGGTGGTTATAGTGGCTGCTGATGCCCACCAGCCGATCTTGGTTGAACCACCAAGGGCATTGGTTACATCGAGGCCCTGTTCTCCAATAAACACTGTTGCGCCTTGGTTAATGCCCGGTGCTACAACATAATAGTTGCCGTCTGCGCTGAGAGTTGCCGATACCGGCATTACTGCAGCGAGCACGAACATAGCGAGTGCAACGAGTGCGATAGTTAATCGCTTAGTCATTCTTTCAATTCCTCCAAAGTTTACATCATACATTTCAAGCCGAGAACGTGATTTCGACAGATGCCGAATGTCTGTTCTGCGAGCCCCATACTCCGTTTAGACGGAATATGGAAGAGTATTTGTAAAAGAGCTAATATATCCTTTGTGGTTGTTTTGATTGGGTTTTCAGGACGCTATTTGCTGGTGATTTTTAAATTAAAGCGAGAATATTGGTTTTTTCGGTTCTTCTGCGGCTCTTCTGTAAACTTGAGATTGAAAGATGGTCGCAACCATTTTGATACATATGTCGCGCACGGTTTTGCGATATTTTTCATCTGATATGTACATCTATGTATTATATTAAACATTGAAAACTTTTGTCCTTTTTTTTATCCTTTTTAATCGTTTAATAGCCTTCATTTTTCGATCTATTACAAATATTTCAACATATCATCTCGTCAACTGAAAAAAATTATCTGAAATTTTTCTTTTATTTATTTTCTCTTGTTTATCTAACTGATTCTCCTTTTTCTTTACCTGTTTTTGCTATAATATTTACTATTACCTGTCAAACTGCCAGATACAATTCAACACACATATACAACGTGAATGATAACCAGATTGCCATGAGAATAATCCGGGCGCCAAGTATCGGGCGGGCACATGAGCTGGTCGTTAAAATGATCCTGGAGAAAGGATGGGTTCTGCAGACAGAAGATGCTGAGGCAACGGTAGAATATGAGGAAGTTACCCTCCAGATAGACACCCCTCTGGCAGAACCTGTGGTGAGTCCGCACTCCCGGTTCCAGCAGAGATTTGTTGAGCAATACGCCAAGGATCTGTTGCAGGGTTCCCATGCTGCTTTTGAGTATGACTACCATAGCAGGCTCTTTGACTGGGGGGAGCGACTCATTACCGATGGACAACCGGTTCATATAAACCAGGTTGATTATATTGTTGACAAGCTCAAATCGCAACCCACATCACGTCGGGCAATCGCTATAACCTGGAACCCGGTAATAGATGAGAAACTTGAAGCCTGCCCCTGTCTCCAGCTCATCCAGTGCATCCTGAGGGATAACAAACTTCATATGCGGGTGATCTTCCGGTCAAATGATATGCTCACTGCGGCAGGAGCAAATATGTATGCACTTGTGCAGCTCCAGAAGTCCATTGCTGACAAACTTGGAGTCACATGCGGGATATACACCCATACGTCCCTGGTCCCTCATATCTATTATCTCCGCGATATTCACGATGTTGAACCATTCTGTGGTAAGGGGGAGTTCATTCAGCCTGTCAAAGATGTTTGTCTTGCATGCCGGAGATGCGGACGCGGACAAAATGTATGACTGCAGTCCGTCACATTAATTAAGATCCAGCAGCAAAAATAAGAGGCACATAGCCCGGTAGTGTAGCGGTCAATCATGGGGGACTCTGGATCCCCCGACAGCAGTTCGAATCTGCTCCGGGCTACTTCTTTTCAGGATTATTTTATCGATTGAATTTCAGGTTCGATCGGTCAAGCATTACGCAATAAGCGCCGGCAGTAGGCAACAGATGAAGACAGCTCCAAAAGTGCCGGCACCCCCGATGCTGAACTCGGATAATTCAAGATTGCTAATCCGAAAAAGATTGACGATATTTCCACCGGATAACGTCCCGATAGTTCCGCTTACAAAGGCAGTTACTGATGCAGGCAGCCCGGTCCCACCCGAAAGAATTATCCCGGCCAAAAGTGCTGTAAGGCCGGGAATCAGCAGGGGAACACGGATGCCAGCCCCAGGAACCAGACGTGTTGATACAAAGGTCATGACTGCGACCAGAATAATCCCAATACATACGGTAAATAACAAAGGAGTACCTGTTATCAGGACTGCCCGGTAAAGAAAATATGAGGATATAAATGCTGGTATGATCGTACCTCCAAGGTTACATGATATCAGTGTATCCCATATGTGGCAGGGTTCCCGGGACGAATTATCCTGATCTGATGTTTCATTCCGGGAAATCCGGATTACATCGCGCCGGATGCGATATACCGGGATATTTACCAGACTCCCCAGTATCATCAGGAGAATAACCACAAAAGCAGAAACCCATGAAAAGCCAAGCCTTACGAATGCAGCCCCGATTATTCCGAGTAGGAACAGCGGGATGATGAGAATTAAAAGTCCGGCAAGAACGATGATGGCGATTACTGAAAGCGGACCGGCAGAATAGATTCGTACACCGTTGTTCATTTTAACCTCTTACCTTTCTGGCTTTATACAAACAATTGCTGCGTGATCTGCGTGGAATGGAGCGAGCCATTTACTTTCTTTTACAATAAATTTAGATGAGGTAAGAACGTCTATGGTATCACAAAAAACATCCAGAGGTTCCTTTCGGACATCAACACTTCGGGTTTTAAGCATGAGAATGAGGGTCCCCCCGGGTTTTAAGAATGCCGAGTTCCGCAGCAAAATTGCAGCTTGATCGGGTTGTGCCACATCCTGATAAAGAAGATCTACAGATTCAACTAACGGAGCATACTGTTCAGGCCGGGCTGCATCAGCAATAAGCGGGATGATATTCTTTCTCCGCCGGCATACTTCGAGAAGATCCTGCATGGGGCGGGGGGCAAACTCAACGGCATACACTACTTCAACATAGTCGGCTACATGAGATACGGTAGTTCCATTTGCCGCGCCAAGGTACAATACCCGCATCCATGGCAAGAGATCGACTCCTGCCCCTGTATGATAAAGCGCAGACAGTTTACTGCGATAAGGATCCCAGACCCGAGCACCGCCGAGCATTCGTTCGTGGTAGACTCCGCCTTCACCCTGAGATACCAGCACATCGCCAATCCATATCATGGTTCCCTCCTTGCCCCAGTTGCATCGATGCGCTTCTGTGCTCTTTCGAGAAATTCCGGCTCAATGACCCCTCTGAAATAATCAAGCCGTGCTGCAATCGCAAGTTTTCCGGCGAGCACCCGGGCAACTTTTCCTCTTATGTCCCGGGGTGCGGTGTGTACCCGGCGGTGCTGAAAAATTATCCCATGCTTGGGACAGGGCGATTTGGTTTTCAAATGCGAAAACAATGCTGTCCGGGCACCCAGTACCTGGATTGCACTCGCCGGAAGCCGGGAGAGAGGGCGAAGTCCCCCGGCATGCGACATGAGTCTTGCAGCAACAAGTCCTCCGATAAGTGCACTTGTATTGGGCATTACATCATTTGCCCGAGAAGAAACTTCCTTTGCGAGAATAGTCCTTGTATTACCCAGCTCTTCAATCTCCCCTGCTACCTTGCCAAGCGCACCCCTGCTCTTCTCATGCATCGTTTTGATAAGAGCATGTGCCGAGGTCCTGTGATACTTTCGGGAGAACGAAGGATGACGGATAAGATACCATTCCGCTGCTTTTTCAGATAGCAGGTTAATGACCTTATCAATTTCATCAAGGGTTCGGACCATCTGGAGCAGTTCGGCATCTTTCCTTGAATACTGCTCCCGAATGGAACGTTCGGCAACAGCAATACAAACTGCCTGTAATCGGGAAAGATATTCGCGCCGGTCACGACAAAAACCGCAAAGAACTGCCTGTTCCCATTCCGGGGGGGCATACGAGTCCCTGGAGATTGAAAGAATCGATTGGACGCGCTCAAAAAGGGCATTTGTATCCCCGGCAAATTGTGTGCAGTGCCCATCTTCAATGTAACCGAACCAGAATAACTGCATTACCGGGAATTTATGGCTCATACCTGTATAAAACCATAGATCAGCAGTTGTCTGGAAAGAACCATGATTCTCTTATTCATATCCAGCCAATGCCAAATGAAAAGAGCATGACCGGTACCATGATTACCCCCATACAATAAACCCTTGGGACATTTACAAGCCAGGGCACAAGGCCTAATGCAGTTGCAAGGATGAGGACAGCAACACCAAATGGACCTGTTAGAATGATGCTTAATACAATAACAAATGCAATAACCGAATGATTCAACAATTTTCCGTTTATCCCATTAAACCTGCCCGCGGTGCGGGACAGCGCAATAGTTATTATATAGCCGGCAACGGCTGCAAGAACACCCACTACGGTCATTTCGCTCATGGTTGGCAGGGGGATCTCGGATAATGCAACCATAACACCATTACGCATCCGCGAAAGCGCGAATAACGCAGCGAGTCCGATAAATGCGTTTGCTGTATTCGCCGCATTAGTCGCCAGAATATATGCCCTGCGGTCCTTATCATATCCTATAAGCGATGCCAGTACACCATTTGCAGATGCAGTTGATAGTCCCGGAAGCCATCCGACAGCAACTCCCGCGATAGTTCCAAGAAGTGAATATTTCATGATGGTCTTGCCTTCCATTCTTATCCCCCTGAAATGCTGCTCAGGTAACATGCCTTGAGAAGCGGTAATGAGAACGGAAATCCCAAATAAACCAGTAAGGAGCGGCATGAGAATCGCACCACCACCTGGAAGAGTGTGCCAGCTCAGGAAAGAGTAGTGGAGTGCAAATATCCCAAGAATGCCGGATACCAGGAACAGGGCCAGTCCCCAACCCGGGCTCTCACTCGTAACGATCAAATACCCAACGGATGCTACTAACAAAATTCCAATCCACCAGTCAAAGTATGGCTGGAGAGCGGGGAGAAGGAAATAACAAACAACCGAGAATGGAACTGCAATAACCATCGCACAAGCGCTGCCAAGAGCTGCAATCCTGACAGCTTCCTCCCCGTTCCCCTCAAGGCAGAGCGCATGGGCAGGTAGCACAGCAAGAGATGTATCGGCATCCGGTATACCCAGGAATGTACTCGGAACGGCGTCCACAAATGTATGAGTTATAAGGGCGGCAAACATCGCACCCGCAAGAACGAGAGGGCCAAATAAAGTCAGAAGGACCACCTGAAAACTCAGGAGCACTCCTGCAAGAGTGTTAGCATGCACTCCGGGGATGACCCCGCTTATGGTACCAAGCAGTATTCCAATGCCTGCACCAAGCAGGATCTCTTCCATTCACAAGAGATGTAGGAGAATGAACATAAATTCACCGAAATGCATACCATCATAACATAACGAGGCGATGAATCCGTAATGAAGATTGCAGTCACACGGCTTGCGGGCAAAGAAAAGAACGATGCTTCCCGCTGCGCACCATATGGACATACCTGCTACAGCGTCCACCCCCTCCGCTCGGAAATAATGACTGATGAGATCAAAGCATTCGTCGAAGCTGTTGATCGCAATGAATTCGACTGCCTTTTTTTCACCAGTGCACTTCCTGCAAAACTCATTGCCCCGCTCCTGAAAAGAACACCCCGGGTAATTGCAATCGGACCGCAGACTGCAAAAGAACTTCAGACATCGGGCATAGACTGTGAAACTCTTCCCAGTTTTTACTCCAGGGATTTTGTTCCCTACCTGGGAGATTGGATCCGGGGAAAACACATCGGTATCCCCCGTGCGGACGTACCCAACCCCGCACTCATCGACGCAATCATATCCGCAGGAGGAATAGTTCACGAATTTTATTGTTACAAGTTGGAACCAACGGGAGAAACCCTCGACCTGGAAAAAGCAGACGCCATCCTTTTTACCAGCGCCATGTCGTTTGTAAAAGCTGTATGGGCGAAGAATTCGGAACTGATTGTTATTGCGATCGGGGAAATCACCGCTGATGCAATGAAAAGAGCCGGGACAAATCCCGGTGTGATCGGGGATGGTTCGCTCGAAGGATCTCTACGAGCCCTGAACGCATACGTGGCAAAAAAAGAGGTGAACTGAATGACGGTAGATGAGGAAAAGACCGGCAACATTCACCTGTGGAGTCATCCGGGGATCCTTGTAATAGATAAACCCCGGGGACCGTCAAGCCATCAGGTAGCGGCGTGGATTGGCAGGATGCTCGGCTGTCAGGTAGGACATGCAGGAACTCTCGACCCTCAGGTCTCCGGGGTATTTCTCGTCATGCTTGGCAATGCTGTGCGCCTTGCACCGCTTCTCCTGCAGCACGATAAGGAATATATCTGCCTGATGCGGCTGCATGCTGATGTAGACAAAAACCGAATCAATCAGGTTGCAGCAGAGTTCACCGGGAGACTTTACCAACGCCCCCCACGGAAAAGTGCGGTGAAGCGTGTTCTCCGGATTCGCACCATCCACAAACTTGAGATACTTGATATCGAAGGCCGCCTTGTGCTGTTCCGCGTCAAGTGCGATGCCGGTACCTATATCCGCTCACTCTGCCACCATATCGGACTCGCACTCGGGGCAGGTGCACACATGATCGAGCTCCGCCGGGCACGGTCAGGTGCTTTCAATGAACATGAGATGCATACACTCCATGATCTACAGGATGCCTGTTATGCGGTAAAGAGCGGGAATCGGATCCCTCTTTCATCGATGATCCTGTCAGTTGATGCAGCAGTACCTGATCTTCCTACGGTCATTATCCGGGATACGGCAATCGATGCCATCTGCCGAGGCGCAATCCTTGCAGGAGTCGGAATAGTCAGGTGTATGGATTTTAAAAAGGACCAGACGGTTGCCATTCTCTCGCAGAAAAAAGAGTTTGTCTGCCTCGGGAGAGCCCTTGTCGCGTCCGCTTCATTCAAACCGGGAGAAACCGGGCTCATTATCGCCCCCACAACCGTTTTCCTTCCGCCGGGCACTTATCCCAAGGGATGGAAAACATCCTGTAAAAAAGAAAGGGTAAATAAAAAACAGGTTACTGTTCAGAAAAAAAATGAACATAAGAAAGAGATAGCATTAAAAAAATACCCGGCTAACAGATAGGATACACTTTTTGCTGAGGTAGTCTAGCGGTAGGGCGCAGGCCTGGAAAGCCTGTGGTGCGAAAGTGCCTCGGGGGTTCAATTCCCCCCCTCAGCGTATTATTTGTTTAATTTCTTCATGACCGGGTGTTTTTTCAGAAATACTGATACGCTCATTGGCGAATGTATAGTATTCCGGGACTATCTCAAAACCTAGAAAATGCCGACCCGTTTTTTTTGCCTCAGCTGCCACCGTTCCTGATCCAAGAAACGGGTCCAGGACCAGATCCCCGGGATTACTCGAATACATAAGTATTTTTTTTACAATTTCAGGTGGAAGTTTGGTAGGCGTCTTCTTTTTTCCTTTCCAGTATTCGCGGTTAATTATCCAGACATCTTCCGGATAGTGATCAATCTTATTGAAGGTATAACTGGCAGGATTTTTGACTACAAAGAGAATATGATAGTGACTGGTCACAAATTTTTTTTTGGTGAAAACACCGAACTGGTATTTCCAGATGAGGTGGTTAATTGTTGTGAATCCTGCTTCATCAAGACCTTCGAGAATATCCCTGAGACGATTCCATCCGGAAAAAACATACATACTCCCGTCAGGAGTGAGTACTCGTGCTGCCTCTTTCATCCACCGGCGTGTAAACTCCGGATAGCATGATTCCGAAACCTCCCGATACCCTTCTATGACATTGGAGCCTGTACGATTGTAGTTCTCTCGTTTTGCTTTGAAATCAATTGCAAAGGGAGGATCAGTTACAACAAGATCAATTACACCATCAGGAATCTCCGGCATTAGTTCAAGAGCATCGCCAAGATAGATTGTATTATAATCAAAAACAACCGGGCCCTGTTTCATTGGCACGTCCCGCCAAATTCCCTGCCCAATTCAAATGCCTTCAAGTTAATCTCCAGGGTTTTCCTTGGGACCAGACGTTTGACAGCCTCAAGAAGTGATTCGGATTTAAGAGGAAATGATGGCGACGCCGCACCCAGCATCACTACATTCTGTGAAAGCGGACTTCCTGCTTCATCTGCCATTTTATCGGCGTCAATCATGCAGAGAGTATGCTTTTTTAACGCTTCAATAATTTCATCCTGGGTGGGTGAAGGAAGATTTTGCATAAATACTGATGTCGGGAGGACAAGATGCCGGTTCACTACCATTTTCCCTCCCCTTTTTACGTAATGGGAATAGCGAAGTGCTTCAAGGAGATCAAAGGAGATGAGAAGGTCTGCCTGCCCCGGCGGAATCAGCGGCCCGAACAATCCGTCGATCCTGATATGACTCTCGACAGAACCGCCGCGTTGCGCCATGCCGTGGGTCTCAGCCCCCTTCACGTGTCTCCCTTCAATAAGACAAGCTTCGCCGAGAATATTGGAGGCCAGAATCGTTCCCTGTCCGCCGATCCCGACAATCAGGATATCATAACTTCCGCTCATTTTTTTCCCTCCCTTGCGATTGCTCCGACGGGGCAGATCTGGGCACATACCGCACAACCGCTGCAGAGATCATTTATCCGGGCTTTTTCACCGGTTAATTCAATGGCTGGACAACCAAACCTGACGCAGGTCCCGCAACCGGTGCATATTTCAGGGTTAACCTGATAACTCCCGCGTCTTATTCCCGCCCGGCGTGCGGTGATAACACACATCTGTTTTGCGATAATAACCTTCACGCCTTTGCGTTTTTTTGCCTCCTGGAGAACGGTGATCAAACTGGTAATGTCGTAAGGGTTGATACTCTCAACGAAACTGACACCACATGAACGACATACTGCATCGAGCGATACCGAAGGACTCTCAGCGCCGCAGGCGGTCAATCCTGTGTTGGGGTTCGGCTGGTGTCCTGTCATGGCAGTGATCCTATTGTCGAGGATGACAACGGTGATATTTGCTCCGTTGTAGACCGCGTTTAATAGTCCCTGGATGCCTGTATGCAGGAACGTGGAGTCACCTATTGTACAAACAATATCACGCGGATCACCGGCATGAGAGATGCCGCTCGCTACTGTGATCGATGCTCCCATGCAGATGGTTGTGTCAACAACACCCAGCTGAAGTCCGAGCGTATAACATCCGATGTCACTTGGGTATACCCCATCTTTGAAGACCTTTTTAATTGCATAGAATACACCCCGGTGAAGGCAGCCGGCACAGAGGATTGGAGGGCGGGGAGGAAGATTCTGAACGGGATTTCCTGATGGAAATGGATTTTTTTTCAGGAATCCCGCTTTCTCCATGATCGCAGCGATAACTGGAGGGGACAATTCCCCTTCGTACGATCCATAGCCATTTTTCTTACCGAATACGGGCACACATCCTGCTACCTGGCGTACGGCCTCTTCCACTTCTGGCGCAAGTTCTTCGATCACAAGAATTTTCTCATGCTTTTTTACAAAATCTCCTAACCATTCTTCGTCGATCGGGTAGGCCCCTATTTTCATGAATGAAACTTTTTCTGGTAATAATTCCTGCACGTAGGTAGCGCCAATGCCGCTAGCAATGACTGCTGTTTTTCCCTGTATCGCATAATGGTTGAATCCACGTTCAACCAGCCGCTTCCGGATGAGGGGTTGTTTCTCGTTGAGTTTTTTATGCAGGACGCGGGTATGCGCGGGGATCACCACGTACTGCCGTGGGTCTTTGTGGAACTCCCCTTTCCGTAAACCCGCAACCGGCTCACCCAGCTCAACATCTCCTTTTGAATGGCATATGCGGGTCGTAGGCCTGAAAATTACCGGCAGACCAAATTCTTCGGAAATGCTGAACGCTTCGGGTATCATGTCATGAGCTTCCTGGATACTTGCAGGATCAAAACAGGGCACCCGGGCGAAATGTGCATAACATCGTGTATCCTGTTCGTTTTGTGAGCTGTGGGCAAATGGATCATCAGCACTCATAATGACAAGCCCGGCAGTAACACCGGTATAAGCGCTCGTCATAAGAGGATCTGCAGCAACATTGAGCCCGACGTGTTTCATAGTACATATCGCACGGATTCCACACCAGGCAGCTGCAAGTGCATTCTCCAATGCCACCTTTTCATTGACTGACCACTCAACGTAATATGATCGATCCGGCTGGATACGAAGCACATCAATTACTTCTGATGAAGGCGTGCCGGGGTATCCGCTTACAAAATCCACGCCGGATTCGACACATGCGTGAGCGATCGCTTCATTCCCGAGAAGATATTTCCGTCCCATGATCTCAGTCCGTACTTATACCGTGGCTTTTTTACACATATCCCTATCTGATTGTTTTGCCATTCTTACCTTGCCGATTCACAACTTATAAAAACTCTGGTGGAGTAGTAAATAAGGTAAATTTTCAGGCAAACATTTGGGCCCGTAGCATAGCCCGGTGGTGCGCCCGGCTGATAACCGGGAGGTCATGTGTTCGAATCACATCGGGCCCATTCACGTCCGGTAATATTTTTCTTGTTTTTTTTGAATTCACAATCATAAACGCAATTAAAGAACTATATGAATTCTCGTGATTTGCGATTTTCGGTTCCGATTTTTCGGAGTCATCCTTACGCCGGCTTTTAATATTCATATTATACTGCAATTTTGACAAAAGCCCTGAAAATGGGGAGCTTTATGGATTATTCTTTTTGAACAAAGATATAGCCTAACACTTTTTCGAGAGCTTCAACAAGTGCTTCTTCTCCCTTCAGATAGTCATGCATAGCACGATAGAGCATGAACATGACATCATAGCCATAGTGTTCAATTGCGGTCTTTGTATCGATAGGATTAAGATACGAATCGGTGAGGAACCCATCAAAACTGTACATCAGTTCGAAAAATTCTCCGTCTTCAGACAGCACGCAGAACTGATCGGTGATCTGTTTCTGAGCATTATCCGGCCGGAATTCATCAGGTTTTGCAGCTTTCCCCAGAATGATCATTTTCTGAGGATAATATATGGGATCATAGATTTCCCCCTTCGTATCCTGCTTACCCATCTTCAGCATATTCAGACCGACAATCCCGACAACAGGAATTGCTGATCTGGCCATCCGGGCCAGGAGTTCTGTGTCATGGGTTCTGATCTCCGGGATGAGAGAATCGCTTTTTTCCTGTAGCTCTTTTATTTTCTGCTCCAGTTTTTCAAATCCAGCTTCAATTTCATCCATTGCCTTCACCGAAAACATACTGGTAATTATCCGATAAGAAGTGTTCAGTCGGGGAGTATAAAACCGTTCTTTTGTAATTATTCAACCCGATGCCCTAAAAAAAAATACTTCCGGTCTTTTTTCAAGATTACCTGACCGGTATATCCAACGGGAAGATCCTCATTGATTACAATTCCAACGTAGTTGGGAGATCTTGCCATGACAGAACCCCTTTTTATAATTTCGGTCACTACGAAAGGCACCTGTTTTTCAAGATATTTTTTGTTAACAGATGCATAGATCTCTTCGACAAGGGAATTCATGCTGCGGGACCTGTCCTTCTTGATCCGGTCAGGGAAATCTTTGTCTGAAGTGGACAGAGTGAACGGTCGCGGTGAATAACGGGTAATATTTACTTTGTTTGGACGTACCCGGTTGATCAGTTCGAGAGATGCTGAAAAATCCTGTTCGGTTTCTCCGCAAAAACCGACAATCATATCAGTGACAAGGGTAATTTCAGGATAGTGTCTTTTAAACGCCCGAACAATTTCTTCAAAATCTTCAACCCTGTATCCTCTTTTCATCTGTTCAAGAATATGGTCAGATCCTGACTGGACTGGGAGATGAAGAAATTTAAAAATGTGATCGCCTGCAAAAGCGTCGACGAGATCATCAAGTATTCCTTTTAGTGTTGCAGGATTCGTCATTCCTACCCGGATCATAAACCTTCCAGGCAGACTATCAATTGCGTGAATAAGATCGGGAAGTGATGTTCCGGTATCCCGTCCCCAGCTGCTTGTATCCTGTGCAGTGATCTGGATTTCCGTTGTCCCTGCCCGAATATGAGCTGCAACTTCCGCAAGGATCTCTCTTTTCGCAAAACTCTTCAGGTGTCCGCGGGCGAGCCGGGCAAGACAGTACGAGCATATGCCTTCGCATCCCTGTGCTACCTGGACAATCGCTATCCCGCCACCGGGAACAGTTTTTATGTTCCGGTATGCGTCGTGGATTGCATCAGACGAGATGATGCCAGGATTACATACCGCAAAAATTGCTTCCCTTTGCACCGCCGGCATACATCCCATCACAAATAGATTATAATCCCTGAACCGGGAAAGCCTCCTGAGCATTCTTCTCTCAGTTGAGCCAACTACAGTACAGGTATTGATGATAACCGCATCTGCTTCTTCTGCTGAACCGACCAGAGTGCTTCCCTGATGTTTCAGGACTTCGATAAGTTTTGACGAGTCCCCAAAATTATACCGGCACCCATATGTCTCAATATAAATGTGCTGGTTGGTCAAATTTTCCAGAGTATAACTTGCTGCGATATTCCCCCATGCAGATTCCTGTGCGTCTTCATTTCTTTCCGGCACAAGATTCCATTGATCGCGATGCGATAAATAGTGTTAAACCTGATGAACGATATGACCAGATGCCAAAGCTGTATAATTTCCAGGGCAGAATTTATCTTTTCGAAGCCGGTTTCACCCTTCGCTCTTCATCTTGAGCGCAACACTTAACCAATGATACCAATAATCTGTTAATCATGATGAGAATCGGCCTGCTGGGCTGTGGTAATATTGGACATATCATCGCACAGCAGGGGGGCGGTTTTACCATAAATGCGGTCTACGACCTTGTATATGAACGTGCAAAAGAGATCGGAGAGATTTCCGGTGCACATCCCTATGGAGATTTCGACTCTTTTATTGAAGCAGATATGGATATTGTTGTAGAAGCGGCTTCTGTTAGTGCCGTGAAAAATTATGCCGGGCGAGTTCTATCCCACAACAAAGACCTGGTGATTATGAGCGTTGGAGCTCTGTCTGATACCGCATTCAGAGAGCAGATACGAGAACTGGCTATGAAGTCCGGGCGGAAAATACATATACCGAGCGGCGCTGTTTTTGGTCTCGACAACCTCAAGGTAGGAAGGATTTCAGAAATCACACGTTTGCTTTTAAGAACAACAAAAAGTCCTTCGTCTCTTGGTATTATTGCGGATTCGAGAAGGCTCATATTTTCAGGAAAAGCTAACGAATGTATCAAGGCGTTCCCAAAAAATGTAAACGTGTCAGTGGCTATGAGTCTTGCGGCAGGGCATGATGCAGATGTTGAACTTTGGGTTGACCCTTCCATAGACCGCAATATTCACGAATTATTTATTGAAGGGAGTTTTGGAGAGACCTATATCAAAGTAACAAATATACCGAGTCCCGGTCATACAGCTACAGGCTACCTTGCTGCCCTTTCCATTCTCTCACTGTTGAATAATCTTAATGATCCTATAATCGTGGGAACATAATGGTAAAATAGGTGATTATTTCTATGGAATTGCACAAGTATCTGCTTTGGTTGATTGAGGATGATGCTCCGTACGGGGATGTCACATCTGAAGCAGTAATCCCGGATATTTCCTGCGATGCAGTAATAAAGGTTGAACAGGAGGGAGTCATAGCGGGTCTGAACGAGGCGGCTCACCTTTTTTCCTTTTATGGTGTTACAGTGAAATACCATATTAATGATGGGAATATTGTCAACAAGGATGATCTGCTCGTTTCACTCAGCGGGGATGCAAAAAAGATACTTCTTGTTGAGCGGACAGCCCTTAACATCATCGGAAGAATGAGCGGTATTGCAACCTATACAAGGAAGATGGCAAATATTGTTTCTGCGGTTAATCCCCGCTGCTGCGTGGCGGCAACACGAAAAACGTGTCCCGGATCCCGAATCCTGGACAAGAAAGCTGTTGCGATTGGCGGCGGGGATCCTCACCGTATGAACTTAAGCGACGGGATTCTCATCAAAGACAATCATCTGGCGCTGGTCCCTCTCGGTATTGCTATCGTATCCGCAAAAAAAAGTACTGCTTACAAAAAAATTGAAGTTGAGGTAGAGTCGTCTGAAAATGCTCTGATTGCTGCAAAAGCAGGCGCTGATATTATTATGCTTGACAATATGAGTATAACTCAGATTATTCAGACCGTCTTGACACTGAAACGTGAAGGTCTTCGGGACAATGTACTTATTGAAATTTCCGGGGGTATCGATGAGAACTCTCTCTCGCAATATGCTGCGCTCGACGTTGATGTGATAAGTCTGGGTGTACTGACCCATTCGGTAAGAAATTTATCAGTAAATCTGGAGATTATTCCCCGGATGACACAATAATATTTGTATAAAAGTATTCGCTCTTTCACCGGTCTTTATTCTCAAATCAGGGTACCCTCTATCGGGGCACCATTCCTCCATCATTTGAAAAACTTAATAGTCCGGTATTACATATTGGGGCTATTGAGGTAAGTAATGGGACCTGAAACGCAGGAAGAGGGGGCTGAAACGTCCCACGAATTAATCCCCGATGAAATTGAGGCAATAAATGAGCGTAAAAGACTGCGAATCAAGGGATTTCTCACTCTCCTCAAGGATTCCAATCTCAACTACCGCTGGCGGGCAGCAGAAGCCCTGGGAGATGAAGGAGATGAAACAGCAGTTGAGCCACTTCTGGAGGCACTCAAAGATCCATTTGTCGATGTCCAGTGGCTCGCTGCAAAATCTTTAGGAAAACTGGGGGATCTTCGTGCTGTTGAACCACTTATTGAGGCTTTGAAATCTGAGGATAAATGGCTCCGTATAGGTGCTGCCTGGGGATTGGGAAAACTCCGGGATTCACGCGCGATTGACCCACTTCTTCAGCTTCTCAGGGATAAAAAAAAGACCGTTCGGAAAACCGCTGCCTGGGCCCTTGGCAATATTGCAGATGAACGTGCAGTATCAGCCTTGACAGAGGCACTTTCGGATGAAGCTGATGAGGTGAGGGATGATGCTCGGAAAGCCCTTGATAATATTAAAAAGAAGAAGCAAAAGGAATCCTGAAAGCCACATAGAGGAATAGAAAAAGCATTTTTCGGAAGCCATTGAAGTTTCAGGTTTGCAACTCCTTAAACAAAAGTCAGGCTAATCCCTGATGTTTAGATCCGGCAGAATAACTATTGCTGGCGTTCCGGAACAGCCAAGATATCCTGAACAGAGTTCACGACAATCTCTTTTTTCCCGCGATATGTCTGGACAATTCCATAGACGGAAATCGTTTCTCCCTTTTGGAGGGTCAGTCCTTGTGCAACCTGCGCAGGCACAAAAATGGTGGTTGTATCAGTATATACATTCATGTGTCCCCCGTTCTGAGTGATGACCACGTGATCGATTGTACCCGAAACAACTACAAGTTCACCATCTGGTGAATCATTGGTGAATGCCCGGGCGAAGGGTTGTTTACCAAATGATCCGAGAATCAGGTAAGCAGCAGTTACGGTAATCAAGACAATCAGCAGGAGAACCATTGCTGCATGTTCCTGACGTTCAAGCATATAGAAGATATGAGGGTTTTTACTTAAATTATCGATAGGTTCATATGTTAACAGTGTTAACATTATTACCATGTATTCTACAACATTGCCGCCATCATCAAAGACGGTGCTGGAGATACTGGACGCAGGTGGAGCAATGACTCATAAAGACCTCGTTCAAAAAACACACCTTGCCCCACGAACAGTGCGCTATGCATTAAAGAAGCTCAAAGAGCGACACCTGATCATTGAGAAGTTTAACTTCCGCGATGCCCGACAGATTATCTACCAGAACCGGACCATACAAACGAATAAGCTTCAGCCTGCATGTGTATGACGAAACTTACCTGCACTCTGATGCATTGTGATACGATGGTCCGGAATATTCTCCCGCCAATGAGAGCCGAGATGGTTTTCAGGCTGGTACAAAGAGAAGGACTCAGTCAGAGCGATGCTGCGAAACGCCTTGGCGTCACGCGAGCGGCAGTGTCCCAGTATATGAGCCGGAAGAGAGGGGTGAGCGAAGTCCAGCTCACAAATGAACTGGATTCCATGATAGACCGTTGGACACTTGCGGTAGTTACCGGTGAAAGTGATATCAATTTATGCGATGTATGTCAGTGTGCACTGAAAAAGTTCTAAAAGTAAAGGAGTAAAGGGGATCTGTTTTTTTCATTTTAATCCCTCAATCCATGATGAATTGATACATCTTCAGGTTAAATTCTTTGACGTCGGTAATAAAGAAGAGCCAGAAAGATCATTACAATTATAACTATTACAATTCGCAGGTAATCGGTTTTGATTTCGGGGGATTTTACTGAGGAATTCCAGTCGTCTTCGAATACGTTAAAGAAGTAGCGGGCCACATCAGGATCGTCAATAATCACCCCAGCTTCCCGGTTAAAATTTGGCGATACACTATTCCAGTTGATACTGCTCACCAACACGTAACGACTATCAACGATCATACCCTTGTTATGGATTTTTTCGATTTTATTGGTGGTAAGATCCACACACTTTGCTTCGAGAGGAATATGTTCGGAAATTCCAATCCTGTTGATCAGGTCAGCCATCTCATCATTATCCTTTTCGTCTTCGATATTGAACCAGTATGAATCCAGCAATACCCGGACATGAACACCCCGCCGTGACGCATTGATTGCAGATGAAAGATAGGGATTCAGGGTGAAGGAAGTTTCATTAGTGATATATGCCTGCTCGATCTCGATGCTTTTTTCGGCAGAGTTTATCAAATCAGTAATCTGACCACTGGTATCTGGTGCAATAACAGGGCGAACTGTTGCACCGACAAAATATTCAGGCACGAACTCGGCGATATATTTGCCCGAAGATATGGACTCCGGATTTCCTGGCGACCCCTCATACACATGTATCGACTTTCCGTAGTTATCTGCCATGAAAACATTTGAGAAATACTCAGCAAGAGCAGGATTGTCGAGATAAACCCCCCACCCGCGATTTCCGGTCCTGCCCGAAGGGGGAAATCCAGTGTACCCGAAATTCTCACTTGTCAGCAGAATTGCCCGCCGATCTATGACCATATATTTTGCATGATCGTAACGATAGGGAGCGGGGGTGTTATTCGATGATATCATTACATTGACAGGAATCCCATTTTTACTTCAGATTTCGGATAATTTCATTTTCTTCCGAACTTACTCCGCCAACGGGTCCACCTTCGACAAGAATCCTTACATCAACACCGCGCTCTCGCGCAGAGGTTAGTAAATCCCCGATAGCAGGACTGGAGATTTCATAGACATTCAAAAGGATTTCATCAGATGCCTGATTTATTGCATAAGAAAACATGTCACTGGAGCAATCAGGGGACACAAACGTAGTTATTGAAACATTTCTGAATACCGCAGAGGAGAAACGGGACTGGCCGATCATGAGAGGTCGGAAATCCCATGTCCCGTTATCAAGGTAATGGATCTGCCCTTCGCGGGGTTTTACATCATCCGGCCAAGAAACTTGTTGAACAAGCACTCCATTCTGAAAGAGCATAAGTGTATCCTTTGTATTCGCCAAACGGAGGGTATCACCAGCTATAACATTCCGGACCAGAGGAGAATAATCCAGCCATTCAAAATCCGGGTATTTTTCATGAGTTTGATTAAAAGCAATTCCATTCCGGGCAATGATAAGTGAACCGTTTATTGTTGTTCCGGCCGGGAAACGAAATCCGCCTTTTCCGTTGGATACCGTGATGCCATCTAGCGAACTGCTGCCAGAGAGTACAAGATACTCATCGGCATCACTATACTGATAAGGATCCGGGCAGAACTCTGTGATTTGAACGGTAGCTGCTGCATGCATCACGCTTGATAATAAAATACAGATCAGAATGAGCCGCCGCATCAGAACTCACATTCGT
The DNA here is from genome assembly GCA_963815065.1 of uncultured Methanoregulaceae archaeon. Classification (GTDB taxonomy): domain Archaea; phylum Halobacteriota; class Methanomicrobia; order Methanomicrobiales; family Methanospirillaceae; genus Methanoregula. The sequence goes on from CAWFFE010000002.1 coordinate 407,959, forward strand.
CACGTTCCTTTTATAATCTGGCGATATATTTCTTTCAAAACAAGAAGCCCGATAAAGTATGTGTAAATGTCAGGTCACCTCAATCCAATCACCAATCCCCGGGAAAATCAGGCGGACGGTACACAGGATTCACCATCCACATGCCGGTTCTTAACGTTCGTGCGAAAATATCCTTCCTGAAATGGTTTGATGTTACTCAATCTCAATGCTGTGATGGGGGCTTATAGTTTCCCGGGTGATCATTTCTTTTTTAAAAGGGCTGCCGGCATTTTTTTGATCATCCGAATTCTTAGGAATAGGGCAATGTTCAGACAAGCGTGTTATTTCTTGTAATTCTGATAACGATGAGAAAAGAATAGAAATCTCAATTCGGGATCTCACGAAGAAGCGACCTGAAGGGAAAGTGAAAAGTGAGTCTTACTTACTGACATCGTACAACCTTTTAAAATGTTCTAGGAGAGATACTTTAGGGAATCCTTGGAGGAACATAATAATGTCTGATAAGAACTGTACATCCTGCAATGCCCCGCTTGCAGAAGACGGCGCGACCGAATTCGGATGCCCGGCATGTGGTGTTAAGATCAACCGCTGTTACCGGTGCAGGGAGCAGAGCATTACCTATACCTGCCCAAAATGCGGATTTGGGGGCCCGTAATCTATGGGTAACGTGGCAGTAATAGTCAGGGTTATGCCCGAATCTCCAGATGTTAACCTTGAACAACTGAAAACGGCACTGAAAAAAAAACTACCCGGAATTCAGGAAATCCGTGAAGAACCAATCGGTTTCGGTTTAAAAGCACTAAAACTCGTGGCAGTCGTTAATGATGCCGGCGGAGAAACTGATGCAATCGAGAAGTCCCTTGGCGGAGTTCCCGGAGTCGAGCGGGCAGAAATTGTTGAAGTGACATTGACCTGATTTCGGGTTGCTCGTCTTTTTTTTTATTTACCCTGATTGTCTTCAAGAACTTTCCGGGTAATAGTTCGGATTTTTTCTACTGATTCACGGAAAGCAATCACTTCGGATTCATCAATCTTGATAGTAATTGGAAATACACCGTTTTTGTTTATCCGGGCAGGTACTCCGATGCAGACATCCCCCTCTCCTATACCATTGATCTCGCTTCTTATATAGGCTGAAACGGTCAGTATTCGATTTTCATCGCCGATTACGGTCTTCACCAGTGAGGCAATCGCTTCACCGGGTCCATAAACGGTCGACCCCTTATCTTGTATGATGAGATTTCCACCACATTTCACTGATTCTATGATCTCTTTTACCGGGAGATGTGCAAATGCGGGAAGATTTGAGATTTTGATGCCACCAATTGTTGTCGCTGACCAGAGAGGGACCATACTGTCGCCATGTTCACCGATAATACGCGTATGCACTTCACTAACGTGAACTTTGAAATAGGCTGCAATAAGGGATTTTAAGCGCATCGAGTCGAGGTGGGTCCCTAATCCAAAAACCTGATTGGGCTTAAGACCTGAATGTTTCAAAACAACGCAGGTCATCACATCAACCGGATTAGTAACGACAAGAATCTTGGTTTCAGGTGCGATGTTACCGATAGACCGGGCAAGCGGCGTAATAACTTTGGCATTTTCGCGCGCAAGATCAAGACGGTCCTGTCCAGGACCACGTGGGATACCAGCAGAAATTATTACGATATCGGATCCAGCCGCATCCTTTAAATTCGTTGTCCAGTTAATCCTGATATCTGTTCCCCGTGCGGCAAATGAATCGAGAAAATCCTGGGTGATTCCCCGGAGGAGTGTTTCACGTCCTTCCCTCCCATAAAGGAGGATCTCACGTACGTGGGGATTTGCCGAAATAGCATACGTGGCAAACATCCCGACATTGCCGGTTGCACCGATGATAGTCACTTTGGACATGGTAATCGTAAATGGGGACGTGTTATCGGTCGACTGCACGTAACTACGTTTACCAAAGCATCCATCCTCCACCCCGTTTCCCCATGGGCGCCGGATGTCTACGGTAAGTCTGCTCCCTTCCGGGCCTGAACCGGTCTCCGCAGCGACAGGTCGCCATTCCCTCCGGAATATTGATCCCTGGCCATCGACCTCATGGGACGAGGATTCACAGTCAGGACGCACAGGCTCTCGCAGGCCGTTACAGCCTTCGTCAAACTTCACCCCCCGCGTACCGACGGTTTCAGGTTACAGGTGACGCCGAACCACCCGGGCTAGTCCCCATATACCTTTGTGCACTGGTCAATAAAGGCTTTTTACCCTTATCAGATTCTTTGCCCTCCGACTTCTTTCATCATAAACGATATTCAGGGAACGAAAATCCCTCTCCCTACCAGTCCCAGCCATTCACGATTGAATTTTTGAATGGCTGAAAAATCGTTTTTATCGAATATGTCAAGTGCAGTTACAGGATTGCTTCCACGAGGTATTACGGTATAAAGCCGTCGAAAATCTCCCTGGTACACTTCAATAATCTGTTCTCCTTCAGTTTCTGCAATTTTTATGGGATCTATTGCCACCGGATGTTTTTCCATATCATGCAACTGTTCAAAGATTTTTATTCGGTCGATTTTGAAATATTCCCGGTTAATTTCCAGATTCACAGCTGACCAGAATGCCGATGCGTACCAAGCATCATTCAGCACCACATGGGAGACACCAAGACATGCGGCGGTGAGCCCAAGGGTTCCGACCCCCGAACACGCATCTACAAAATATTTTACCGGCGGTTTTCCCACGTGCTCTATGACCGCGCGGATTTTCGGGTACCCGGGACGCGGGAATTCGATATGAACGAGGGACTGTTGTTTGTATATCACCAACATACCCGTTGGAAACGGGAAAACATCTGCCCGGACATCACATCCTGCAAGGAGTGTGTAAACTCTTGGTATCAAAAAGAGGTCAGGACTCGCAATTCCCGGAGCAAAATTGCCTTTCTTAACGACACCGCGGATTTCAGGTACTTCCTTAACAAGACGTGTAGCAGTTATCTTTGTGGCTTTATTTGTGAGGAGGACAAGGGATTTTCCCGGGAGGAACGGCGGACGATCCATGGCAAATCCCGGGTGGACGAGTGGAGTCCCCACTGCAATAAGCGGATCTGTTTCTTCCAGATCGCCCTCTTCAATCATAATGACATACATATGGGCAAAAACTTCGTCGATAAAACGTTTTCCGCACGAACAAGGCTGCGCAAATTCAAGATCAGGAAGTGGGGAGCCTTTCTCCAGGACCCGAATGCAGCAATCAGCACATGGTTGAAAGATTGTGGGGAGTGCGGGAAGAAGATCTTTTGCTGACTTGACACAATCCATCCCGCACACCGGACACTTCATGCTTCCGGATATGATTTCCCGGGAATAGAAAGTTTATCAAATCTTACAGACCGAAAGCGGAGTGACGGACACTAATATATTCCAAAATTAAGAAGAATGGGCCCGATGCGATTCGAACGCATGACCGCCCGGTTATGAGCCGGGCGCTCTAACCGGACCGAGCTACGGGCCCAAAAACGCCCCCCACAGGGCTCGAACCTGTGACATTCGGATTAACAGTCCGACACTCTACCAACTGAGTTAGGGAGGCAGTCTCAATGCGCCTTATTAGATTCTTTCTGAGTGCTTTTAAAAGTAACTATAATTCGGCTCTGTAGAAATCCCGATTTAATGAAAAGCTTCGATCAGTTTGACCAAAAGATCTAAGATACAGTATTTTCCTTACCGTAATGCGTGCACGAGAGGTAAAGAGACAAAAATAGTTTCGATAAACCGGTAAATCAGGTTTGTTGAAATATCTTCAGGATTAATCAGAGAATCCAGAATTCCACTCTATTCATCCAAATTCTCGAAAAAGACCTACAATCAGCACCAATTGTTAATCCTGATTTTGTTGGAGGAGTACTTGTCCGAAGATTACCGGGACACCGTTGAACTCGTGGATCTCATGAACGAGATCAAACCGAGAATCAATCTCAATTCGATACCTCATTTTACGACCCTCCACAAATTCTCTCAAAGAATCAGTTCGTTTACTTTCACCCGATTGTTGAACCGGCTCATTAAATTGTTCTTCGACAGGGGAGAGAGAATCTCCTGTACCGCGATCGATTCATCCGGATTTACCAGTTCCTATGCAAGTTCCTACTATTCCTTGAGAACCGGAAAGACCAGGAAGCGCTTCCTTAAAACTTCTATCTCCGTAGATACAGATCTTCAGATCATTACCGGGTTCAAGATCTCTCAGCAGCCGGTTCATGAATCCCACAATGCAGAAAAACTTCTTGTTCAATGTCATCGAACCAGAAAATCTGACGCGGAGGTTCCTCGATAAAGGATACGATTCTGAAGATATTCACGAACTCATCCGGGATGACCTGAACTCATATTCTCTTATCCCGGTCAGAAGCAGACAAAGAAAACGAATCTCGGAATTCTGTCGACGTGAATTCTCCCGTTCATTCGATCAGATGCAATACCATCGAAGAAACTTAGTAGAAACCGTCTTCTCTGTCTTAAAAAGAAAGTTCGGGGAAGCCCTCAAAGCACGAAACTACAGAAACCAGATCAAGGAACTTGAAATCAAAATGACCTTTACAATATCTCAAAAATTATTCTCATGCTCCTTTTCTGGACTCTGACTAATGAATTTTACAGAGCCTATAATTCATCGACCCATTTTTATCAGGAGTTGAAATTCTGTTGGTACTGCTGATGATACACCATCAATGTTGTCCACGCTTCATCATTTCCAGCAGATGGACAAGGTCATCGAGGTCTTTGTTGAGATGTGCTAATAATTCCCGGGTCAGATCAGTTGCAACAGCTCCCTCGCTTGATGCCCGAATATAGCCAAGCTGCTCCAACACATGAAGTGAGTAACGAATTCGGTGAGGGGGAAGGTTGAGGAGCTCCGCGAGTTTCATGATACCAATAGGCTGGTAGTCCGTAACAGCTCGTGCAACTTCGATATGCCGGTGAAGAAGTTCGATCTCGTCTTTCATTTTCTTCAACATGTGCCTACTCCGGATAATCAGCCGATGCTATGCGTTTTTATCTTGATCGGAATGCTCTACCAGCCATGCCTTTGTTGTTCGGTATCTGTTAGAAAAATCCCATGAAAGGATAAGGGTTAGTAACAGAAGACCGGCAATAAACGGAATTGTATAGGGAGAGTGAAAAATGAAAAAAACAATTATGGATACGGCAACGAGAAATATGATAATATTAAGCTGTATAGTGAGCTGGTAAAATTTCCATTTAAACCTGGTTTTTGTAGCCTCATCCATCACACGTACATCAACTCTGAAATAAAAGTACTTGACGTTTAACTACATATAAGCTGAGAGATGGACCCCCTTTCAGACGTGATCAGAACCAGCGGCGCGGATGCCTATGTAATATTCGCATCATCGCGTGATGCAGATATGAGATATATGACACATTTTACGACGAGTGACCCTTTTGTTTTTTATAAAAAACCGGGAAAGCGGGGAGTAATCATTGTTTCACAGATGGAAACAGGACGCGCGTCGCGTGAAGCAACAGCTGCCGTTATGACCAGAACGCAGGCCGGGCTTCCGGAAATACTGAAAACAGAAAAAGACCCGTATCAGGCAACTGCCAAAATGATCGCTGGTCAGGTTGGGAAAAAAATCCTCGTACCTCCGGATTTCCCGATCGCCCTTGCCAATTCCCTGAGTGAATACTGCACGATCCTGGTTGACAAGGGAACAATCCGCTCGATGCGAGCGAAAAAGAATAAAAATGAAATTCTGTGGATGAAAAATGTTCAAAAAACTACAGAAAATGCGATGGGTCGTGCAGTTTCGCTCATCAGAGAGGCGACGGTAAAAAAAGGTATCCTCTATGTTGACAAAAAACCATTGACTGCTGAATTTATTAAATTCTCCATGCACAGTCTGCTCCTGCAACACGGCTGTACTGCGGTGGATACTATTGTGTCCTGCGGTGAGGAATCTTCAATACCTCACATGACGGGAACCGGTCCGCTTAAGTCTGACCAGCCCATCGTCATTGATATCTTTCCTGTAGAAGAGAAATCAGGATATTATGCTGATATGACCCGCACTGTTGTCAAGGGAGAACCTTCGACTGAGATCCTTGAGATGTATGCTGCGCTTCGTGAAGCAAAAAAACTCGGGATTTCCCAAGTGAAAGCAGGGATATCGGGAGCCGATATCCACCAGGCTGTCGTTGACTTTTTCAAAGAATGTGGATACGACAGCAATTTGCGAGGTTTCATACATAATCTCGGTCATGGAGTAGGGCTTCAGATCCATGAACTGCCGACGGTTGGACCTGCCGGGAAAGCGCTGGAATCCGGTAATGTCATCACTATCGAGCCCGGGCTTTATTATCCCGGTATCGGCGGCGTTCGCCTTGAGGATATCGGCCTTGTCACAAAGAAGGGGTTCGAAAAATTCACTGTATTTCCTGAGGAATTGACCGTATGAAAGATGATATTTTTGAAAAGTATCGTGATGCGGGTATCCTCGCTGCAAAAATCCTCCGCCAGGGTGCACAGGAAATCCGCATCGGTATTTCATATCTGGATCTCGTCGAATCGATTGAGACACGGGTACAGGAAGAGGGAGTTGCACTCGCATTTCCCCTTAACCTTTCCTTAAATGAAGATGCTGCACACGACACTGCATCGCCAGGAGATGAACGAATATTTGTCAAAGGAGATGTGGCAAAATTGGACCTCGGGATCCAGATAGACGGGTACATCGCCGATACTGCAACCACAATTGATCTCGGGAACAACTCACTCCTTCTCGATGCATCAGAACAAGCTCTTAACTCCGCGATTAATGCGGTCCAACCTGGCGCCACAGCGGGAGATCTGGGGGCGGCAATCCAGAAAGAGATCGAGGGTCGCGGTTATCGTCCGATCTCGAATCTGACCGGACACGGGCTCGACCGTTACATTCTCCACCGCTCCCCTACTATCCCCAACGTCGGAATTAACGGGGGTGTTGTACTCGAGGAAGGGATGGTTTTCGCTATTGAACCATTCGCGACTACGGGATCCGGACATGTGGGTGAAAAAACCCGTAAAGAAATTTATTCGCAAATTTCACAAAAACCTGTCCGGACGCCTGCCGCGCGCACCATATTAAATACCATTAAGGATCGCCTGGGGTTGCCTTTTGCTCGCAGATGGCTCCCCGAGAAAAAACTCGATATCGCACTTTCCGGGCTCGTCAGATCGCAGATACTTCATGTTTATCCGGTCCTTTCTGACATCCCGGGATCACTGGTCTCTCAACATGAACATACAGTGATTGTGACGGCTGATGGATGTTTCGTAACTACCCGGTGAGATAGCATTATTCAGTCTGAAGAAGAATAATTAAGGTTACTGCCATGTCTGGAGATTCTGAAATCCTGCAAATAATGGAAATTGTTCTGACCGCTGAAATATTCAACCAGAACCCCCAGCTTGATATCAATGACCTGACACCCGTGTGTCGGGAGATTTTTTCCATTACAACCTCCGCGGATGTCAGGAGACCGATATTTGTGAGCGACGGTCTCATAAAACGCTCCCTTGCCATTGCGGATGCTCACAAGATATTATCAGCAAACCCGTTTATCTCCTACGAAGAGTTTGGGCAGCGCATCCGTGTTACAGCGCTTGAACCAGCGGCGCAATGGTTTCTCCGGCAGGGAGGGAAATACCTTATTGAAAAAAATCCTTGTCTCGCATATTTCTTTCAAAACATGAATTCGGTCGAAGTGAGTTATAAGACCATTCGCGAATCAAATCCACCTTACGAGGATACTAAAGCATACCTGGATTCGCGGATTTCGAAATTGATAGGTGAAGACGAAAAACTCCGGAGCGCACTTGATCTGGTCATAGTCCTCGCCCCGGAAGAAGTTGAACAACAGATGGAGGACCTTGTCCGCACGCCGGAACAGATTGCGATTATCTCCAAAATTCAGCTCGCTCTCGACAACCGGGAATTCCTACGTCACCATAGGATCCATGAAGTTGGAAAACTACTCTTTGTCGGGCCACCGGGGACGGGAAAGACCTCGCTTGCACTTGCAATGTCCCGGGTCATGCATATGCCAATTCTTGAAGTTCGCCTCTCCATGGTAACTTCTCAATACCTTGGGGAAACCTCCAAAAATATTGATCGAATTTTTGATCTTGCCAAGAAACTTGCACCTTCTATCCTTTTTATCGATGAATTCGATTTTGTTGCTAAGAGTCGTGTTGCTGATGACCATGGGGCAATGAAGCGCGCTGTTAATTCATTGTTAAAAAATATCGACAAGATTAACCTGGTAAAAAATAACGTTCTCCTGATAGGAGCCACCAATCATCCCCAGTTGCTCGACGAAGCCGCGTGGCGTAGATTTGATGAAGTGATTGAGTTCTCGCTTCCGAATGAAGAGATGAGGAAAAAAATCTTGATGAAAGTGACGTCTTCAATCTCCTGTACCCTCGATTATCAACAGTCTGCTTCCCAGACTGACGGATTCTCCGGCTCAGATCTTAGGATGATGGTCAAGGAAGCCATACTTTCTTCCCTCATGGATAATCGGAAAACTATCGGACGCGAAGATATTGAGAAGGGCATTCATATGGTGAAAAACCGTGACGCAATCCGTCACCTGAACTGGTTATAATATGAAAATCACTCTTCTGGGAACCGGCGACGCTATTGGTACACCTAAGGTTGGATGTACCTGTCCCCAGTGCACTTATGCTAATAAAACAGGATCCATGCGCCTGAGAACATCGCTTTTAGTGGAAAATGACGGGAGGCATCTCCTTGTTGATTCTTCACCGGACCTTCGGCAGCAGCTTCTCAGAAACGGATCCCCCAATATCGACGCAGTTATCTGGACTCACGGACATTATGATCATTTCATTGGATTTGGTGAATTTTACCGCATCCAGAAGATCCCTCCGGTATTCGCCGCTCCACCGGTACTCAACTATTGCGCTGAGATTTTCCGGTTTCTTACTTTTGAAAAAGGTGAAATTCAACCTTACGAACCATTCCAGATTTTCGGAATCACCATTACGCTATTCCTTGTAAAACATCCTCCGGCATTTACATGTGGGATATTATTTGAAACCGATGAATCAAGAGTTGCGTTCACATCAGATACGAATGCTGATATCCCCCGGAAAAGTCTTGATCTTCTCACGAATCTGGATCTGCTGCTTATCGACGCACTTGTGCCTTCCCATATAACAATTCACAAGCACATGAATTATCTCGATGCATGTTTACTGGCACAGAGTCTTTCTCCAACAGAATATCGTTGTATACATCAGAGTCACCTTATTCCATGGGATCTTCCGCACCTTGGAAAAGATGGTGATATATTCGAATTTATTTGAATTATCTTGTTTTGATTAAGACCAGGCTTATAAGGACTTTTTCTGGTTCCGAGGCTACACATACATTAATAGTTTTCAGATTCCCAAACATAGGTGCATGATTGTAAAAGTACTCGATCTGGAAAAAGATAAAGCTCGTCTGGTTATCCAAGGAGAAGGACATACATTTATGAATGCCCTTGTTGAGGAAATTCTGAGCGATCCCGACGTTGATGTGGCAAAATATACGATCGAATTCCAGTTCTCAGACCCGGAACTTCTCGTGACAACAAAGAATAAAAAACATCCACTTCCCATCATAAAAAAAGCATGTAAAAGAATCTCGGGTCACTGCGGCGATCTCATTAAAGAATTAAAGAACCAATAATTTATCAAAAAAAATTGAATTAAAAAACCTTTTTATGGGATAATACCCCGATAATTTTTTATTAGATATTCAAAAATTTGGAAGTATAATTAACTCTATTCTCACGGAGGTGAAGGAGTTAGTCTCAAACTGCTTTTAGGTATACGATTTAATTTTTCCAATCTGAAAAAAGGAATGAAGTCTTGGAATAACACGAAGATTCTGGAAAAAAATCAGAGAGAAATTCCTGGATCGGGAAATGAGATCCTTGAATCCGAAATAATGTTATTCCTCTGGTGCACGCTCAGTAAATACAATCGATCCCGAAATGCGGGAAATTTTAATTTTGACCTTCTGACCCGGCTTAGCATTTGCCACATACATGATGTAACGTCCCATTTTTACAACACCGTCACCACGTTTTGAGATTGACTGGATCTCCACGTCCATAATTGTGCCTTCTTCAAGGTTCTCGGAGACAGGTTCAGTGCGGGCTTTCCTTTTTCTCACAGGTCGGTGACCGCCACAGGCATCACAGCGGAGCAGCATAACACGGTCGTCTTTGACAAGCCTTGTATCGGGTTTACCGCATTCAGAACAGATCACATAGTCCTCGATATAGCTCTTAATAATCATTTTGAGGAGGGATATCTCAAATTTTCCATTAAAAATGGCACGGTTACCATCAATTTTACCCGATGTTCCAAGCTCACCAAGAAGGAATTTCATCAGGTGTTCCGGATCACGACGGACCTTGCTTGCGATTTCAGTGAAATTTTCAAGAACTGTCGTCTTTCCTTCAACATACGCTTTGGCTTCCGGAGCTACAAAACGCTCTGAAGATTCGGTTTTTTCGGTGATATTGGAATATGCCTGTTTGAGGAGATTTTCATAGGATTCCGTCATAGTTGTATAATATAAATGCGCCACCCATCCAAAAGGCTTTCTCCCGGAGATATTAACTTTTTCAATCCTGCTCTCCCTGCGAAGAAAATTAAATTTAGTGGACAGGAAATTGCACCTAGAATACTGCAATGTTATTTTTAAGGCTGCATCACATTCTTGTCCTCGAAAAAACATGGAATAATGCACTTCTTTTTTCACAAATTCGTCATAAATTCGGGTAAGATCCCGGCTGGAAAGAATCGGACTACCCCCGATTTATGTGAGTTTTAAAGGTTGAGATGAATTAAAGAAAAAAAATTCCCTAGAAACTCCGGGCCCATTTCAGAAACAGGACAGATTCCTGAAAATAAGAAATTTATTTTTTAAATTGGGGCATCATTCCCCGGACTTCGCGTCCAACTTCTTCAATGAGATGATCTTCATCTGATCGGGTAAGTGCATTAAAAACGGGGCGGTTCACCATATTTTCAAGCATCCATTCCCGGGCGAATTTGCCGGACTGGATTTCTTCAAGGATCTCCTCCATTGCTTCATAGGCTTCAGGACCGATTACGCGGGGGCCACGGGTAAGATCTCCATATTGGGCCGTGTTACTGATATACTGACGCATGTTGGTGAGACCACCTTCATAAATCAGATCCACTATCAGTTTCAACTCATGAAGGACCTCCAGGTACGCCATTTCCGGCTCATATCCTGCATTGACGAGCGTTTCGAATCCGGCTTTGACCAGCGAAGTGCACCCCCCGCAGAGTACAGCCTGTTCTCCAAAAAGATCCGTTTCGGTTTCTTCGCGGAACGAAGTTTCAAGCACCACAGCACGAGTTGCCCCAATTCCTTTTGCATAGGAAAGCGCAATCTGGTGGGCTTTTCCGGTATAGTCCTGATGGACGGCTATAAGCGCTGGTACGCCTTTGCCTTCGACATACTGCCTGCGCACCATGAACCCCGGGCCTTTGGGGGCGACCATAATCACATCAACATTGGGAGGTGGGACTATCTGCCCGAAGTGAATGTTGAACCCGTGGGAGAACATGAGACATTTTTTATCTGAAAGACAGGGCATGATCTCATTTTTATATACCGATGCCTGGTGTTCATCGGGTAAAAGGATCTGGACAATGTCTGCCATTTTTACCGCTTCTGGCACCGGCATAACCGTCATACCATCGCTGCATGCTGCGTCCCAGCTCTTTCCCTTGCGAAGACCGATCACCACATCAAGTCCGCTATCTTTAAGATTAAGAGACTGTCCGCGCCCCTGCGAACCATACCCGATCACGGCAATCCGTTTTCCTTTCAGCACCGAGAGATCCGCATCTTTGTCATAATATTTTGTTAGCATGGTAGATCCCTTTGATATCTGCAACAAAGCACATAAATATTATATAAAAAAACTAAAGAAGCAAAAACCTGAAACATACTGGGATGCGATGACCTATTAAAAATACGTCCACAGATCTGAGACCTGAGCAGACGTTTGCCCGCGAACTGCCTGACATCCAGGCAACAATTCCTGACGTCCGTATAAACCTCACCCGCGTTGGCGTGAAGAATGTAAAAAAACTGGTTGAAGTTCACCGCAAGGGAAAGCGTCCGGTCATATTTATCTCAAATTTTGATGTATTCGTAGACCTGCCAGGGAGCCTGAAAGGAGCTGAATCTCTCCCGGAACTTTGAGGTGATTGACGAAGTCCTCCAACAGGCAATTGATGGTGATGTAAACAAGATTGAAAAACTATGCAGTGTTGTTGCGCGAAAACTACTGGACCGTCATGAGTATGCCGACCGTACTGAAGTCTTCATGCGTAGTGAGTACATGGTGAAGCGCGAAACACCGGTGAGTCGCACAGTCTGCGATGAAGTTGTCAAGGTGCACGCACGTGCTGTCGCGAGGAGAACATTCCGGGATCCGATCGTCCGCAAGAGCATCGGTGCGGAAGTCACCGGCATGACCGCCTGCCCCTGCGCCCAGAACATCATGAAGGAGCGGGCGGATCATGTCCTCAAGAGTCTGGGAGTCAACGGGGACCAGATCGAAGCATTTTTCAAAGAAGTCCCCATGGCCACCCATAACCAGCGGGGCAGAGGCTTTCTGTGCATTGAAACCGACGATGACCAGGATGTCGATCTTGAAAAAATTATCATGATCCTGAAGGAGTCGATGAGCGCTGGTATTTACGAATTACTTAAGAGAGGCGACGAAGGTTCGGTTGTCCTTGCCGCGCACAAGAATCCGCATTTCGTAGAAGACTGTGTCCGGGAGATGGCAAAGAAAGTTCTTACGGAATTTGAGTATCTGGCCGGCGATTCGGTAATCATCATTAAACAGACGAACGAGGAGAGCATCCACCAGCACGATGCTTATGCCGAACGCCGTGCAACCATTGCTGAACTGTTCGATGAACTCAACAGTGAAAAGCAAAATATTGTCTAATACATCACTATCCGGGCTGTCATTTGCTGATATTAAAAAAAATCCTATTTTTATTTTACTAAATAATAATTAATGGTCATATATCAACTTTAAAAAGTCTTTTTCACTTTTCTAAGATGTAAATGACCTAATTTCAAATTTTTGGGTAGGCAACAAGCGTATAATAAGGGTTATAAAACCTATCGTGCAAGATAGATCGAACGTACTTTGTACGGTCAATTATCTCTAGAGATGAGAGAAGTATAGAGTAATTTTGTACAGCATTGTGAACAACGCAACATAACATGAGGCGATAATATTGTCGAAAGTTGTAGAGATTTCCCCAACCACAAGACATGAGGGACACTCAAAACTCGTCTTGAAGGTTAACGACGCAGGCATCATCGAGACGGGTAACTGGTGTTCCATTACACCGGTGAGGGGAGTTGAGAAACTCGCCGTCGGAAAGACCCCGGAGCAGGTGCCCAAGATCGCATCCCGTGTCTGTGGTATCTGTCCGATTGCTCACACGATTGCCGCCACTGAGGCGATGGAAGCATCCATCAAGTGCGAAATCCCCAAGGATGCACTGATGCTCCGTCACATCCTCCAGCTGGCAAACCGGTGTCACAGCATTGCATTGCACGACATTCTGATCCTGCCCGACTTCTATATCCCGGGCACTGAGACCAAGATCAACCCGTTCACACCTGAAGAACCGGTGCGCAGCGTTGCAAAACGGATTCAACGCCTCCGTGAGATCGCTCAGACCATCGGGCAGATCTCTGGCGGAGAAGCAATCCACCCGAGCAACCCCCGTGTCGGAGGTATGTACCGAAACGTCTCCCAGCAGGCCAAGGTCAAAATGTACGACCTCGCGAAGGAAGGCGTCACCCTTGCTCACCAGCAGGCTGAATTCATGATCGCGGTCATCCGCGCCTATCACAAGAGAGACTTCGTAGACGTCGGGGGCATGAAAATCGCTCTGCCTAAGACACTCGGTTTCCACGATCAGGGCTACCTCGCAACCCACGCGTTCTATGGAAGCTCGAGCATGGATGAAATCCCCACCTGGGATCTCAGGCGGTTCAAGGAAGCCAGACCCTATGACTGGTACATGGGCGAGATGGAAGTTACTCTCGAAGATCCCAAGTACCCGGTTGGCGGAACCACCAAGATGGGAACCAAGGTCAACCCGCAGATGGAGGCCTGCACCGGCGTCCCGATGTACGATGGCCAGCCTGTCGAAGTCGGTCCCCGTGCACGTCTCGTCACCTACAAGTACTTTGACGAGAAGGGCACCCAGGGCCAGAACATAGCTCGCGAAATGGAATACCAGGACTGCTTCTACGAGATGCTGGACTGCCTTGACGAACTGAACCCCAGCGGTAAGGTCATTGCGGACTACATCCCTGACGGCGATGGCTCTCTCGGCTGGGCAACCAATGAGGCCCCGCGTGGCTGCGACGCCCACATTGCACGCGTTAAGGACTGGAAGGTCCAGTACTTCTCCATGCTTGTCCCGACCACATGGAACTTTGCAACCTGCAGCAAGGCGCTTGAGGGTGCCCCCTGGCAGCTTGCCGAGGTTATCATGCGCGGGTACGACCCCTGTGTATCATGTGCTACCCATATGATCGTACTGGATGAGGACAACAAGCTGGTAGCTCAGAAGCTCATCCAGTGAGCGTAGCCCGATGCTGTATTCAGAGATCGTAATTGCAGGGTGCGGAAATCCCCTGTTTGCCGATGACGGTTATGGACCAGCAGTGATCGAGGAAATGCAGAAGCTCACACTTCCCGACAATGTAACTATAGTAGATGCCGGCCTTGGCGGCCCGCACTTTATTTTTACACTTCTTGATCCCGCAGTAACAAAAAAACTCGTCATTGTCGATATCGCTGATTTCGATGCAGAACCAGGTCAGATTACTAAACTCAGGCCTGAGGATCTGCCACCGGGAGCGTATCGCGACGCCCATTCGTGGGACCTTTCCGAGCCGCTCCAGAGAATCAAGGACATGATCGACGTTACGATCATTGGATGTCAGCCTGCACGGGTTACAGCCCCGGAGTTTGAACTTGGGCTTTCTGAAGAAGTTCAGAATGCAATTCCGAAAACAATCCGGGTCATACTGGAAACTATTGGAGTGGATTATGGGACTACTATCAAGTGTCTTCAAGAAGAGCGCCAGCGAGGAACCGCCGAAAGCTGCGGCTCCAATAAAGCCCGCTGACGTGGCAACAAAAACGGAAACAACAAAAAAGGAGGTTAAGCCTGTGGCAGATAAGATTACCGTGGGCCATGTGCATATGAGTGGATGCACTGGCTGTCTCGTGTCTTTAGCAGACAACTATGGAGGGCTCCTGACAATTCTGGACAGGTATGCAGATCTTGTGTATGGTCTGACGCTTGCCGATGTTCGTCACATCCCTAAGATGGATGTTGCACTTGTTGAGGGGTCTGTCTGTATTAATGACAAACTCGCAGTTCAGGAAATTAAGGAAACCCGCGAAAAGGCGGCAATCGTCGTCGCAGTCGGTGGATGCGCCTGTTACGGCAACATCACCCGGTTTGCACGCGGCGGCCAGCAGAACCAGCCGCAGCATGAAGCATTCCTGCCGGTCGGAGACCTGATTAAGGTTGACGTATACATCCCCGGATGCGCACCGACACCCCAGCTGATCAGGAACGTCTGTGTGATGGCATACCTGCTCCTCAAGGGAACAAAAGAGCAAAAGGATCTTGCAACGGCATATCTTAAACCGCTCATGTTGGCAGCCCAGAGAGGAACAACGGCATGCTTCTGCGACCTGATGTATGAGGTCATCAACCAGGGCCTCTGCATGGGATGCGGCAGCTGTGCAGCAGCCTGCCCGGTCCGTGCGATCACCCATGAATATGGAAAACCCCAGGGTGTTCGCGACCTGTGCATCAAATGTGGTGCCTGTTATAACCAATGCCCGCGGAGCTGGTACAGCTTCGAGGTTGTTGACAACTATGAAGCGATCAACGAGGCCATAATGGCGGCACTCCAGTGAGGTGATTGAAATGGGAGCAGAACTCGGTAAATACAAATCATGCGTCTCGGCACGGAGCACCAACAAGGAGATTCTTAAGCACGCCCAGGATGGCGGTATCGTCACCCAGCTGTTTGGATTCGCACTTGACGAGGGCATCATTGATGGAGCCATTGTCGCGGCAACCAAGGAATTTGCGCACAAGCACCCGGAAAAAGCCATGATGGACAACTCGAACATGGAGTTTCATGAGCCATGGAGACCAATTCCGGTTATCGTCACGACAAAAGAGGATCTGATTGCCGCAGCGGGAACCAAGTATAACATCAGCCCGAATGTTTCTTTAATCAAAGAAGCGACCCGCAGCTTTGGCCTGGACAAAATAGGTATCGTCGGCACGCCATGCCAGATGCAGGCCGTCCGCAAGGGATTGTTGTACCCTGTTGGCTTAAGGGATGTTGGTGCCAGTGTTGCTCTTGCAGTAGGTATCTTCTGCATGGAGAACTTCCCCTATCAGAGCATTCTTCAGCTCGTTGAAGATCATGCTGCGATGAAGCTGGAAGCCGTCAAAAAGATGGAGATCGGAAAGGGCAAGTTCTGGGTCTATGGCAAGCGTGGGCAGGTCGTCCAGCTGCCACTTAAGATTACTCACAAGTACCGAGCAACCCGGGTGTCACGTCTGCCTCGACTATGTTGCAAACGTGAGCGATATCTCTACCGGATCTGTCGGGAGCCCCGATGGATGGAGCACCGTCTTTGTCAGGTCTAAGATCGGAGATTCGGTCTGGGCAAAGGCAATGGCAGCAGGGTGCTTCGAAACCCAGCCAATCGAAAAGGTTAAGCCAGGTCTTGAACTCGTTTCCAAACTTGCAAATGAAAAGATTACGAAAAATAAAGCAACTGTTGAAGCTCGCAAGACCTTTGGTGTAGACAAAGCTCTCCGGAGCCCCTATATCTAATTTTTTTTTTAGAGAGAGGAATTTTACTTAACTTTGAATCACGAAGTGCTGCAAAGTTATAACAAAATAACCTCTCTTCTTCGAAGATAAAACTGATAATCCAAACTCATCTCAAGACTCTTTTCACTTCTCTCACAGACTGCAGGGCATTATCTGTACAAAGAAGTGCGGTCAGCGCCATTTTTTTGCTCCGAAATATCCCCGAATATCAAATTGGCAATGATTTACGCAATTCCCCCAATAATTGTCCACTTTTTTCGCGAATTAGCGCCGGGAGGCCTTCCGGGAAGAAAAACGGGAAGTCTTTGAGAGGATATCAGGAATGACTTTTAAGATCGCTTTTCTGGTCACGATTGATGATCCGCTTATGGTTAAAATTAGGTAGTTTCTTCGTTTTCATTTCCTCTCCTGCGACTCCAGGTCAACTGGGCACGGAGTTATGCCATCTGATCAGTGCTAAACGCTGCCGTTTCCTGCGCCGAAAATGGTCCCTGATTATCAAATAACCTGTGAATTTCAGGAATCCCGAAATAGCCGTACACGTTTTTCGCGTAAGACTCGTTTCGGCATTGGTGAAGAACTCTCAAAAGGGCCGATACCGATAAGAACAAATATGGGATGGTGATGTTCAACTATTAAGAGATGGGACTTATTACATTGTTGCCATTATTTCGGCCGTTTTAATTTGCATCATTGCCACCTTCTGGCATCCTTCTATTGTATTGCGAAACTGTTGATTGAGTTGTTTCAATCCGCTGGCTATCGGAGGTAAGGCACCGTCGCGGTTCTGAAGAAGAGCGTTCTCCATCTCTGATTGTTGTGCATCAATCTGTTCTGAGAGATTCTGAGCCTGCGAAATATCGATGCCCTGTGCACTCAGCTTATCGAGAATTCCGGTTCTTCGTTCGGAACTCTGGTTAAAGACTGAAAGACGCGTGGTTTCGCTTGTCAGCCAGGAAGAATACATGATGCTATTGAATGTTCTCTCAATAGTTTGCATATTTGAATTTGCGTTTGCCCTCATCTCGTCTGTCGTGCCATTATACCTTGCTATCTGTGCGTTGGTCTCGTCTGCAAACAATATGCTCTGACGCCGCATCTCATCCCGGGCTGCATTGATTTCATCAACGGTGCGCATCACAGGGATGGGAAAGGCGGCCATCAGGTAATCCTCCTCTATCTGTTTCAGGTATGCACTGCCTGAATCTCCACTTATCTGGTCAATGTACTGGATCACTCCATCCATACGGGCTTGCTGCAATTTTCCGATATAGGCCACATGTGTCTTGAGCGAAGATAAGATCTCTCCATTGTCCTGGATAATTATATTCTGGCTGCCAGACGGTGCTGTGTTTTCCGGCAACGCGCTGACAATTGGGGCAATTATTGCGATAGCAAAAAGAAGACAAAGGGCTGTAAAATGAATTTCAATCCTGTTCATGAGCTCCACTCCCAAATCAAGATGATTTACCCGAAGGAACGATCACTGTTTTAGTGATGATTATCGGAGTAAGTAATATTGCAACGATAAGAAAAGTTATTTTTTGAACTAACCAGTTCATTGAGTTAACATAGCAGTTAAACCCCGGATTCTTGAGATTTTACTTAATATTTTGAGTTTTGTGATACATCAGGATTCGTATACCATATTCGAAAACCACCAACTGAGATCGGAGCCCGGTTCGGCCTCTGACAGCATTCTTACCGATCCGAAAGAGATGGTGCGGATCCAATATATGCCGTAAAAAGACTGAATGCTCCCCTTTTCCAAGAGATCGAAATCCCGGAATATCATCACCAAGGGCAAAATTAGAAAACGTCAGACAATAGGAATCCGGGCGATTTTTGGGCAGCTTAATAAAAGATCTTTTCCAGGCTTGATTCAGGCTTCATACTCTCCTTTGGCGATCTCATTTCCGGGCTCAATACGAAGGTGTCAGAATCTGTAGATTCTGAGAAGAAGGATTGGCTGCGGGGTAGTCATCGTTCAAAAACCCGGGGCCTTAAGAATCCCTTCCTTTGAAGGTTGTTCGACCTTTTGTTGCACCATCGCAGACCAAAAAAGCATCGGAATGAGATTGATTGTGATTACTGCTGGATCGCTCCGGAAGGATCGAACGCAGACCGGCGGAAAGGGTACCATAATCGAATCGGTACAATAATGGACGGAGGATTGTGAGATTTTTTAAAAATATTTCAAAAATCTGGTGCAAGTGTTGATATCTTATGCAAGTTATCGATAGACACAGGGATACCATGGCAGTTTTCGCAGAGATATTCATTGCCGGCGCAACCGACCGTGCTGCCGCTGTACAGCAAGTGTGTAGTAATATTGATCTATCGGGCTTTTCCGGGAATGAAATCGCGCTCAAGGCAAACTTCAACAGTGCAGATTCGCCACCCGCATCCACTCATAAAGAGACGCTGGATACTCTCTGCGGGCTAATCCTCGCAGAAAAGCCACGTAATCTCTCTCTTGCAGAACGGAGCGGTATGGGAAACACCCGCAATGTGCTGGAAGAATGTGGGGTGTTTGAGCTCGCGAAGAAACGTGGATTTTCTGCAATCGTTCTCGACGAACTCGACCGAAATGTGTGGAAGGAGATCCAGTCCCCCGGTTTGCACTGGTCCCGTGGCTTTTTTATCGCAGGTATTTTTTCCCGGGCCGACCGGGTTGTCCAGACTTGTTGTCTTAAAACGCACCGGTTTGGGGGGCATTTTACGATGTCACTGAAAAATTCCGTGGGCATTGTCGCCAGGAGGGTCCCGGGTATCAACTATGATTTTATGGGTGAGCTGCATTCTTCTCCGCATCAGAGGGTAATGATAGCAGAGATTAATAAATTTTATCGTACCGACCTCATCGTTATGGATGCCGCAGATGGATTTTCGACAGGAGGACCGGATAAGGGTAAAATCATTCACCCGAATGTCATTATTGCTGGCACGGACCGGGTAGCTGATCGATGCCGTTGGAGTTGCCCTGCTACGTTCATTCGGGACTACGTATGATGTGATGAAAGGCAGGATCTTTGAGCAGGAGCAGATTGCCCGGGCTGCTGATATGGGGATCGGTGTTACATCTGCAGCGGCAATCCATCTCGTTCCTCTCGATCTACTGGCTGAGTCAGTTGCAGAAAAAATTCAGCAACAACTGGATACAGACAGATAACTTCAAAGTTCTAATTTTTTAAGCACATTTTTGCCTCACCATAATTTATAAGTCTATATGAAAACGGCACATGAGGTTAGTAGGGAAGCGGCACTCACCGATGCAGCGAAGAACTGGTTTGCTATGGATGGTCTGTGGTTCCAGGCAGTTGAGAAGAAATACGGGATGGACGCGGCCATTGCTATGGACAGGGAGGTCTGGGAGCAGTTCGCTGTTATTGAGGCCCGGCGGTTAAAGAAGCTGCTGACCCTGCCGGAAAACGGTGGACTGGATGCACTGGAAATCGCTTTCCACAACCGGCTTGCCTCCTACCTCAATAAGCTGGAGATCCTCCGCCCGGATGAAAAAACACTGATTGTCACCACGAAAACCTGCCGGGTGCAGGCCGCCAGACAGAGAAAAGGAATGGCGCAGTTCCCCTGTTTATCTGTAGGAATGGTCGAATTTCCGTTATTTGCCCGTACCGTTGATTCCAGGATAGTGTCCTCACGCCTGTCGTGCCCGCCGGAAACCCTGCCCGGTATCCCGTACTGTTCCTGGAAATTCACACTTGAGAGTGATGGATGACCTGCCATGGAATCTGTAGGTTTACCCTGCCGATAAGTGAACGGTTTGGGTTGCATGGGCGCAAACAAACTCTTCGAGGGGCTGCTGAATAAAGGTGTGTCTATACATATACACAGGTATACCTGCAGATCCAGTTTTCCGCAATCATTTTATGTACTTCTGCAGCAAACCTGAATAACGATGTCGCCATCGCGTACCTGCATCCTGTCTGGCCTCCTCATTGCAGGAGTGCTTATTTCGGCAGGGTGCATGCAGTCGACAACAAACCAAGCCACAATAACGGCCGGGACACAGCCACTATGACCCCACCTGCAGAAACACAAAAACTGGTAACGCTTGAAACGAATATGGGTAACATAACGATTGCCCTCTCTCCGGATATGCCCGTCACTGCGGGCAACTTTGAATCGCTCGTGACGAAAGGTTATTACGATGGCGTAATCTTTCACCGGGTCATCAATGGTTTTATGATCCAGGGAGGTGACCCGACCGGCACCGGCATGGGAGGGCCTGGTTACGCTATCAAGGATGAGTTCACGAAAAACAACCGGAATGACCGCGGAACCATCTCCATGGCAAATGCCGGCCCGAATACCGGGGGTAGCCAGTTCTTCATAAATCTTGTCAACAACAACTTCCTTGACGGTAAACACCCGGTCTTCGGTAAAGTTATTGAAGGGATGGATGTTGTTGATAAGATTGCCAGAGTGAAGACCGGAGCAAATGATCGACCAGTCACAAACGTCACCATAATTCGTGCCGTAATGGTCTGAAATCTTTCTTCCACCATTTCGTTTTTTACCAACAACCATTCCTATTTTGTTCGCCCCCCATGGACACGCATTCAATGAGTCAGAATAGAATAAAATGATTAACAAGATCAGTATTATCTTATGATAGTTCACTCCGACAGATCAGTCATTCTGTTGCACAAGAAAAAAATAAAAAGAACATATAAATCTCATACGTACTTGCCCGCTTTTTGTTCAGAATGGCCGGGAATTTTAAGGTGGACCATTCCTGGAAATTGAGTTAAACCAGAAACCAGACAATGAAGGATTTTTACCCTTACGTATTAATACTATTAAAATTATTGCACGGACTATAACAGTCTAACTGAATCCCAGGACTATGAAAAAAGCTGGTTCTTCGAGGTTATATTAAAATTACAATCGACTGCTCAAACTTACTCGGGAAACAATTCAGGATCCGTTTCATCCACCCTCGCTTTTATTCATTAATTCGCGCCGCGGAGATTTCTGATAAAGACCAGGGATCCTTTCTTATGCCACTCAACGTTAAAAAATAGCACATCCCTTGCTTTGAACTATGCATGCCATCTTGATGACTATCCAGATCTCGGAGAATTACAAAAGATTCCCGAAAAAGTTCTTTATCGGAAATCCCTCGCATTAATTGACGTATTTCAATCTTCATCGGATATTGCAAGGCTCTTGCTCTATTTTCAGCCACGATACAATTTTACTTTAGTTTCGCGGAGTGCCTCTTCCGCAAATTTTACGATCGGTAATGTCAATTAAAGACGCAATGCTCCTTCTCGTCCCGGGAAACATATCAATTGTCAACAGGATGTTGCGGATCTCACCTGATTTGGTAAGGAGCCGGAACTCATATTGCCTGAGAGCTTCACCGCTTTTCTCCCGTCGAAGCCGGTGCTGTTGAATCATATATTCGAGGTCGCCGCTGTGCACGAATTCTGTCCAGGACTTCCGGTCATTGATATCGTCCTGAGAATATCCTGTTAGCCGGAAGAATTCATTATTTGCAAATCCGACAGTAGTATCCTCTTCTAGAATTACCATTGCAGTGCCAGTGTTCTCAAAGATGGTCCGGTACCGGATCTCGCTTTGTTTCAGAGCATCTTCTGCCTGTTTGCGATCAGTGATGTCGCGGAAGCTCCAGACCCTTCCGACAACCTCGTCTTTGAGCATCTGCGGCTGGGAGTACCGTTCAAAAATACGTCCATCTTTGAATCCTAAAACGTCAAAGCTGAAGTCCAGGGGCCTGTTGTATAAATCGAGAACTTTTGATAAAAATTCATCCGGTTCAATCAGTTGATTGAGAACATAATTGATCGCTGTGGCGTCATCTCCCATTTCAAGTATACTTCGGGGGATATGCCACATCCGGGCGAATTTCTGGTTATAATTAACGATCTTACCATCGCGACTGATTACCAGAAGACCATCAGCGGTAGACTCAACGGTGGCCTTTAATAAAGAAAGCGCCTGCAAAGTAGCCTGTTCTGCAGCTTTGCGTTCGGTGATATCAACAAGAACTCCCCGAAGGCCAACGGGATTATTGTCATATATAACAGGTACTGAGTAGGTAATTACCGGAAAAGTAGTACCGTCTTTTCTTTTAGCTGTATATTCAACTCCCCCGATCGGAAATCCCTGATAGATTTTCTGGATGTTTTCTTTCATACGCAGATTGTCCTCATCAACAAAGACCTCAAAAACATTGACGCCTTGTTCCAGATCCTCGCGGGTATAACCAAAGGTTTTCAATGCAACAGTGTTGATGGCAGTAATCGTGAAATTTTGATCGATTTCAAAAACGGTCTGAGGTAATAAATCAACAAGCTGCCGGTATTTTGTCTCGCTCTTTTTCAGCTCTTCCTCGATGCGCCTTCGATTCACTGCCTGAACAATCTTATGTTTGAGCTCTACAAATTGAGACTTTGGATCCCCGCCCTTCTGTAAATAGAAATCTGCTCCACAGTTAATGGCCTCGATAACCACCTCTTCACGCCCTTTACCGGTAAACAGGATAAAAGGAATGTTACTCATTGAACGGATCTTTTTCAGGAATTCGATTCCGTCCATCTCTGGCATCTGGTAATCGGAGACAATTGCATCATAGGTCTTCTTTTCAATCTGTTCAATTCCGTTGCGGGCTGAGATGGCCACATCAACGGAACAATTACCGGATCGCTCCAGGAACAATTTGCCGATATCGAGAAGCATTTTTTCATCATCGACGTAGAGGATTGATATCATCGGTTCTCCTTGATTTTGCGTTTGTCAATGGATTCGTATTTAAGATGGTCGTATATAGTGCTCATGTCCCGAAAATAATAAAAAGGAATCTTCATGGCGGCATGATGCCTTGCGTTTGTTCACATTCTCTTTTGTGATAATTTGTGATTTGGGATTGATGAAACCTACACTGAGAGTTAAGACCCCTTTTTTATGACCTGAAAAACATTCCGGCTGGCGATTGTGAGCCCAAAATAAGATTTCGGCAATTATTTCAAACCCATCATTACTAATGGTGACCATTACAGTGCGGAGGCAGGGTCTGGGCAAATACACAGAGTGCCTCGAGTGATTGCCTTCTGTCCAATGCTGATACATTCGTAATAACCGCTGCATTGAATTCTTTTTGGATTAGTTCAGGTCGTGCACCGATACTGTCACATCTGTTTAAAAATATAACGAAAGGAATCTGTGCAGAAGACAGTGAATCATAAATATGGTGTATGAAGCTATCTACAGGACTGGTAGCATCGACAATCAGGATTGCCCCATCCATTCCTCGCCCGATGATTTCGCGGGCAAACTCAAACCGTTCCTGTCCAGGAGTGCCAAAAATATGGATATGGAAACCGTTTATCTGTACCCGGCCGTAGTCGAGTGCCACGGTTGTAGTTCCACCGGCACAGTTAGCTTCTACATGACTGGATCCCGGGTCGAGGGTCTTTATCAATGTGGTTTTTCCTGCACCAAACGCCCCGAAAATCACAATCTTGCATTTTTTGTCGTCAGGCATTACCATGAATTACGACATGATATGGTTTTACTATTTCGGTAAGATGTGGTCCTGTCAGTAAAAAGGAACATTTCTTAAGAAAAGGTCCTTAAGGTCCGATGTATATTGCCTTCCACGTTTTTTTAAGGAAAACGGTAAATCGTATCTTAGGAAATTTAACATCATCTCATACAACGCAGGTGTGGTACGTGGGACACGAGCTGCCTATCGTGGGATGATGATCTCTTCTCAACTGAAAGAAAACAAGAAATGAAAAAAAAGGACAGGGAGGAGGGATTTATCCAGCCAGATAATCAGACGGGGTCGGAAGGACTTCTTTAAGTCCTTTGCGCTTGCGGATTGCAAGAACCACTTCTTTTACCATGCTGTTGGGAACGAGCTCAAATCCTGAAAACTCAGTGTTCCACATTGCACGGCCTTCGGTGGCAGACCGTATGTCACCGGCAAATCCGAAAAGCTCGGCGACGGGCGCCTTGCCGACGACCGTGATCGTGTCGCCCTCGCTCTGCATGTCAAAGACCTGTCCGCGCCGTCCCTGGATCTGGGAGGTCGCCGCACCCATCTGGTCCATCGGAACCGTGATCTGGATCTTCTGGACAGGCTCTAACAGGGAATCCCCTGCAACCAGCATACCGCCCTTGATTGCACTACGGACTGCCGGGATAACCTGTGCGGGACCCCGGTGAATTGCATCCTCGTGCAGCTTGACATCGACGAGTGTCATCTTGAGATTCTGGACCGGCTCATCGGAAAGGGGACCACCGGAGAGTGCTTCGTGGATCCCCTCGATGATAAGTTCCATGGTCTCGTTGAGGTACTGGACACCTTTGGTCTTATCGATGAGCATGTTGGTGCCCTTGATGTCCTTGATATTTTTTGCCTCGTCCTTGTCCATACCTGCCTTAATGAGGATATCACGGCGCTCGAGCATCGGCTGGTTCATGGAGATTTCACCTTTCTTGATCAGGTCGACAATCGCATCAGGCAGTGGCTGGAGATCGAAGTAGAACCGGTTGTGACGGTTCGGGGACTTGCCTTCCACGGACTCAACCTTCTGGACTACGGTTTCACGGTAGACAACGATCGGTTCTGAGGTGACGATCTCTACACCCTTGTCACGCTTGATACGGCCGGTGATAATCTCAAGGTGCAGTTCGCCCATACCCGAAATCAGGTGTTCACCGGTCTCTTCATTGATGGTGATGACCAGTGTCGGGTCTTCCTTTGCAACCTGCCGCAGCACTTCAACAAGCTTAGGCAGATCCTTCATGTTCTTTGCCTCGACCGCAACGGTCATGACCGGTTCAGAGTAGTGCTTGAGCGACTCAAAGGGTGTCATTTCAAGAAGAGATGTAACCGTTGAACCGACCATCGCGTCCTTAAGACCGGTGACTGCAGCAATATTACCTGCAACGATCTCTTCGACTTCCACACGCTTGGGGCCCATGAAGATGCCGACCTGCTGGAGACGGTTTTCCTTCTTTGCCGAGCCCATTACATAGAGCCCGTCGCCTCTCTTGAGGCTGCCGGAGAAGAGACGCCCTGTTGCAACTTCTCCTGCATGGGGATCAAAGGAGATATCAGTAACCATCATCGCAACGGGACCTTTTGCATCACAGGTAAGCATAGCCTTGCCTTCAGGAGTTGTCTTATCCCCATGCCAGATAACATTGACACGGCGTGGCTGGGCCTCCAGCGGGTTGGGAAGCTGGCGAACTACAATGTCCAGCAGAACATCAGAGAGCGGACTGTTCTTTGCCAGATATTTCATATCGCCGGAACGGCACTTTTCATAGACATCCTTAAACGAGATACCACTTTTCTTCATGAAAGGCGCAGATACCGCCCAGTTATAGAGTGCAGAACCGAACGCAACGGTACCTTTCGCAGCATCAAGACTTCCAACCGTTGTTATAGGCTTCCTCGTTCATCCCCTTGATCAACTTGTTGACCTTGTCGATCACCTTGCCGAGCCGGATCTGCATCTCTATCTCGTCGACTTTCAGCTCGTTGATAAGGCGGTCGACCTTGTTAATGAAGAGCACGGGACGCACCTGCTCCTTTAATGCCTGCCGGAGCACGGTTTCGGTCTGGGGCATGGTGCCTTCAACCGCATCTACCAGGACCACTGCACCGTCGACAGCACGCATTGCACGTGTCACGTCGCCACCAAAATCGACGTGCCCTGGCGTATCGATCATGTTGATCAGGTAATCCTGACCCTCATATTCATGCACCATCGAAACGTTAGAGGCATCAATTGTAATGCCCCGTGCCTGCTCTTCTTCATCCGAATCCATGAAGAGCTGCCTGCCCGCGAGCTCTTCTGAAATAATGCCGGCACCTGCGAGCAGGTTGTCAGATAAGGTCGTCTTACCGTGGTCGATATGTGCCACAATTCCGATATTCCGAATATGCTTCGGATCTTTCATGAGCTCAGTTGCGCGCTCAACAGATTTTTTGCCGCGGACCATAAAATAACCTCAAAAAAAGATACTAGCGGGCGGATTTTGCAATGCGCTCGCGTTCTTCCTTTTTACCTACTGAATAACATTTGATATCGCCCTTCGAGGCTGCGATCAGCTCATCGGCAAGGATTGCACTCGCCTTCTTCTTGCTCGAGCGCGATCCTTTCAGAGTTGCTTCAGCAATGAAACCAATTGCGGTATCGACTCTGCGCAGCGGGGCAGTGTCGACAGATTTCGGGACATTGATACCACCATATTTCAGACGGACCGTCTCTTCCCGGGGACCGGAATTGGCGATCGCCTCAACAAGGACCTCAATAGGGTTGCGCTTGGTCTTCTTGTTGATCGTCTCAAATGCTTCCCGCACGATCCGGATGGTCATCTGTTTTTTTCCGGTATTGTTCTCGGTCTGCATCAGGCGGTTTATCAGGCGCTCTACGATCGGCATATTCGCTTTGTTGAACTCCTGTTTTGAAAATTTGCCACAGGAGTGGGGGATGATCAATGCAGTCAGGTTCACATAACGGACGAGACCCGGGTCCTTGACTGTGACTTCGCTTGCATCCCACTTATTAAACAATAGTTTTTTCCCTTCTGCTTCAGTCATGCAAAATCACCTGCGCGGTTTTTCCTTTCGGCCAATGACCATTTCGTGGAGACAAACATTGTTTACTTTGGTAACGACATATCGGACACCCGGGATGTCTCCCATCGAACGTCCGAGACGACCGCCAATACCTTCGATCTCTACTTCATCATGTTCATCGATGAAGTTGATTGCCCCGTCTCCCACCGCGAATGCACTGACCTGACGACCGTTCTTGATCAGCTGTACCCTCACGCACTTCCGGATTGCTGAGTTTGGCTGTTTTGCCTCAACACCGATTTTTTCCAGCACAATACCTCTCGCCTGTGGAGCACCCTCAAGGGGGTCAGATTTCACATCGAGATTTAGTTCCCGCCGGGCATAATTCTTGTCTGCCCACCGGAACTTATTTGAGTCCCGAACCAATTTTCTGGCTGCAAATTTACCCTGTCCCATTAAATAGCCTCATTTTAGTTATTTTTGTGGTTATCGATAACCCGCATTGAGATATATACTAACGCGGGCGTCCGATTTATAAATTGTGGCATCCCACTTGCCTGTCTTATACTATTATCCGTCACGCATAATAATCTTATATCCTGCGCCGGCCAATACCTTACGATGAAAGTCGGGATCTACAAAGAAGTTCACATAGATGCGAGTCACCGTCTTCTCCATTACCAGGGTAAGTGCGCCAATCTTCACGGACACCGCTGGAAGGTGGAGGTATGGATTGAGGGAATCCCCGACACAACTACCGGAATACTGGTAGATTATACGTTGATCAAAGATCTCATCGGAAAATTTGACCACCAGATTATCCTGAACCGCGATGATCCAATGGTTGCCTGTATCGAAAAGTTTCAGCACGTAATAACTACTCCTGGCGATCCCACGAGCGAACTGCTTGCAGTCCTTATTCGTGATGACCTCCAGGATCTTTGCAGGAAGAGGGCAATAGTGGCAGAAGTGACGAAGATTCGGGTCTGGGAATCACCCAGTTGTTATGCTGAACTTGAACCTACGGGTTCCAACATATGAGTTTACTCAATGAAGATCGCTGAAATTTTCAGGAGTCTCCAGGGAGAAGGTAAAAATCAGGGCAAACCCTGCCTGTTTATCAGACTCGCGGGCTGCAATCTTCATTGTCGGTGGTGCGATACTGGTTACGCACAAACCGGTGGCATCGAGATGGACCGTGATACTATTCTTGAGCAAGTGAGGTGTCTGAACCCTTCCAATGTCTGCATAACGGGAGGAGAACCACTCCTGCAGGCTGATGATCTCGAACCTCTGCTCGTCTCGCTTCACCGAAAAGGAACTGCGATTGATATCGAAACGAATGGAACAATCGATTTTACCCGGCTGCAGCCGTATGCATCAATCTGCATGGACGTCAAATGTCCATCATCGGGAGAACAAAGTGACCTGAGGCTCCTTGGTGCACTTCACCCTCACGATTCGGCTAAGTTTGTTGTTAAGGATGAGAATGACTTCCGGTACGCCCGTGATATTATTACTAACTACCGGATATCCGGGGAGATATTCATCTCTCCGGTTTTCGGTTGCGATTATGCGCCAGTAATACAATTTATCCTGGATAACAATCTCCCGGTGCGGTTCCAGATCCAGTTGCACAAACTCATCGGAGTGAAATAATGAAAGCAGTATGTTTACTCTCCGGAGGAATGGATTCGTCCACACTTGCTTACGTGGCAAAAAGCAGGGGTTATGAAATTCTTGCTCTCCACCTTAACTATGGACAGCGAACTGAACAGAAGGAACGGGCATGTGCAAAAAAAATTGCCTTCCTGTTGAACGCAGAGGCATTTGTTGAAATCAGTCTTGACTATTTTACCCTGTTCGGCTCGAGCAGCCTGACAGATGAAGAAATTGCAGTTGAGGAGTATGATTCTGAGCGGGTACATGTGCCCAATACGTATGTCCCGTTCCGGAATGCGAATCTTCTCTCGATCGCAACCAGTTTTGCCGAATCACGGCATGCAGATGCAATTTTCATTGGTGTCCAGTCACTCGATTACAGCGGATATCCTGACTGCCGCCCGCAATTCATCGATGCATTCCAGAAAGTAATTGATCTGGGCACAAAGGACACCACAAAAATTACCCTTTTTGCCCCCTTCATAACCATGACCAAGACAGACATCCTGAGAGAAGGCCTTACCCTTGGGGTTCCATACGAGCATACCTGGTCCTGTTATCGCAACGAGATAAAAGCTTGCGGGACCTGCGGGTCGTGCCACTTCCGCAAAGAAGCATTCCTGGCGGCCGGCAAAAAAGACCCGATAGATTATGAGGGGTAAATGGAGATATTTCGTGGAAAACGACTCTGGATCGAGAAGCGTACGATCCGGCTTCCTCATGGCGCGAAACATGAGAAAGTGATCGTCCATCCCAACAATGCAGTCGCAATCTTCCCGGTTGATAAGGATCAGTGCAAGCTCCTGAAGCAATATCGTTTTGCTATCGACCAGTTTATTTATGAAATGCCTGCGGGGACAATGGAGCCGGGGGAAGATCCACAAGAAACAGCACGCCGTGAACTCATTGAGGAGACAGGGTTTAGTGCGCAAACGATCACCTTTAAGGGGTTCATTTATACAACGCCAGGATTTACTGATGAGAAGATCTTTTTATTTGAAGCACGAAACCTGTCACCGTCCGATGAGTTCGGAAAAGATGAGGATGAAATAATTGAGGTCGTGGACGTGCCAGTTGCTGATCTTCGGGGTATGATCAGGGACGGTACTATCGTTGATGCCAAGACTATCTGCCTGATCTATCACTGTCTGGGGTGCTGAACCATGAATTCGAGGATTATTCTGGCAGGATTGATTGTTGTTTTGATTGCGCTTGCCGGCTGGTACAGGTCATCAGGCAGAATCGTCTTATAATGTTGATAATAAAGGGATTCTCTCAGTTGTATGTGCCCCCGTGGCAACCAGTGAAGAGATACTTTTTAAAAACAAGACGTATACCAAAACAAAAATCGTCCTGCATACTCAATCGGGGGATGTGGTCACGTACCTCGCTGCACCACAAAATCCTAAAGCAGCGATCGTTTACGTTCCCGGAGCCGGTGAAAAAATTTCCGGACATGAAGAGCGCATGGTAACCTATACCGCTGCCGGTTACGCATTCCTCTTTGTTGACATCAGGGGGAATGGCGGAGAAACGCCTGGTTACGCTTTTAACCCGCAACGGGATTTTTCCCTGTTTGAAAACGGGGAATGGCCACAGTACTATCTGACGGTCTGCGATCTGGTAAACGCCCGGCAGATTCTTTCCGGAAAATTCCAGGTACCCGTCTATAGTATGGGCTCCAGCAACGGAGGCAGATATGCAGCGGTTGCAACGGGTGTTGATCCCGACTTCGCCGGATATGTGGGTGTCTCCACATCCGACTGGGGAGTACTCGATTCGGCAATCCAGCAGGGTTATACAGGAGATGTGATACGGTTTGCATCATCAATCGAACCTGACACATATTTCTCAAAAATATCTCCTCGCCCGGTCTGGATCTTTCATGCGGTGAACGATCCGGTTATCCCGTTCGATAATGGAAAAAGATTTTTCGAGCTCGCCAAAGAGCCTAAGACATTTATTGAATTTTCCGGAGAACACGGCATCAATGCCGATGTGGATGAACGAATCCTTATGCAATGGGCGCAAATTTATGGCACGCAAGGGTGAATAAGTAATAGCTTTAGTGAGGTTGGCATCCGGCAATGGCAGAAGAACGGGAGATGGATGATGCGCGAAAACGCTACGAGTTCAAAAAGTCGCTCGAAAAGCTCGAGTTGCAGCAAGGAGACGGGACGGAGCTTATTACGATCTATATTCCTCCTGACAAACAGATCTTCGATGTAACCAATCAGCTCAAGGACGAATATGGCCAGTGCGCCAACATCAAGAGCAAGCAGACACGCACGAATGTCCAGAGCGCCATCTCCTCCATCCTCTCCCGGCTCAAGTATTACAAGCGCCCTCCACAGAACGGACTCGCGATCTTCTGCGGAACGGTCAAACTCTATGGTGATCGCACCGATCTCCAGTGCACGATAGTCGAACCACCCGAACCCCTCAACCTCTATATGTACCGCTGCAGTTCGAACTTCGAGCTCGACCCGCTGAAACAGATGCTTGAGGAGAAGTACGTCTACGGACTCCTTGTCCTTGACCGGCGGGAAGCCTACTGGGGATTTTTACGAGGCAACCGTATCGAGCCCATGGGTGGTGCAAACTCAACGGTCCCGGGAAAGACGCGCAAAGGGGGCCAGTCCGCTGCCCGTTTCGGGCGTCTCAGGGAGATTGCGATCGCCGAGTTCTATACAAAAATAGGAGAACGGGCCAGCGCCATATTCCTTGCGGAGAAGAATTTCTTCGAGCGGTTCAAGGGATTGCTTATTGGTGGTCCCAGCCCGACCAAGGAAGAGTTTGAAGCGGGCAACTTTCTTCACCACGAGGTCCAGAAGCGAATTATCGGGATTTTCGATGTGGCATATACTAACGAAGATGGTCTCGCCGAACTGGTAGATGCAGCAAAAGATGCCCTCAAAGGTATGGGCGTCGTTAAGGAAAAAGAACTGATGGACAGGTTCCTGAGAGAGCTCGTCAAGGATGCCAGCAATGCTGCTTACGGGGAGGAGAGCATCAGGAAAAATCTTGAACTTGGGGCAGTCGACACCCTGCTTCTTTCAGCAAACCTCCGTAAATCCCGGCTCCGGATAAAATGCCAGAGCTGCGATTTCTCCGATGAAAAAACGGTTCATCTTGAACCAGGAAAATCAGTCCGGGACATCCCCTTTGGATCATGCCCGAAATGCACTGCACCGATTATCCTCGAAGAGGAGATCGATATCATCGATGAACTGACAAAACTCGCAGAGGAGAGCAGTGCCAAAGTAGAACTTATCTCCGATGATTTTGAAGAGGGGTCGATCCTCTTCTCCGCATTCGGGGGTATTGCCGCAATTTTACGCTACAGGACGGGATGCTGATGTTGCAGGAAACATACCAAACGATTAGTAACGTCATCAAAGAAAATACGGGCGCGACAGACGCCCAGCTTATCGATGGCGGGGAGCATGCCGATCTTGCGACAACCATTGCATTTGCCCTTGCAAAACAAAAAAAACAGGCACCGGCACTCATCGCCAAGGATCTCGTAGGCATTCTTGGAAAAGACTCCAGACTCGCAGGTATCACCATTGAAGCGAAAGGCCCCTACATTAACTTTATTTTCGGAGCCGGATACGTCAGTGAAGCGGTAAAGGAAGCAGTAAAACCCGGCTATGGGTCATTCCCAGAAAAAGGTATCCGTGTCGTTCTTGAACATACCAGCGCCAACCCGAACGGCCCTCTTCATGTCGGGCATATCCGGAACTCCATCATCGGTGACACACTGGCTCGGGTGTTTCGAAAAGCAGGGTACCGGCTCGAAGTGCAGTATTACGTCAACGATATGGGACGCCAGATTGCAATCGTGGTATGGGGATTTGACCACCTCGAAACAGCACAACGGTCAGGAGAAAAAGAGGATGCCCATATTGCCCGGGTATATATCGCTGCAAACCGGGAGATAGAAAATGATCCCACCATCACCAATGAGGTCAATATCCTGATGCAACTGGTCGAGAATGGTGATCCTGCGACCGTTAAAAAATTCCGACAGGTAGTCTCCCGCTGCCTCGATGGATTTAAAGTAACATTACATGATCTGAATGTGGTCCATGATCGGTTTGTATGGGAGAGTGATTTTATCCGCAACGGGTACACAGACCGCATCGTCGCGAAGTTGCGCAAACTCCCTCAGGCTCGGGATCATGAAACACTTGCTCTTGATCTCTCGGAATTCGGTTTTGAGAACAAGTATGTAATCCGTCGGAGTGACGGCACTTCCGTTTATGCCGCGCGTGACCTTGCGTTTCATGCGTGGAAAGCGGCGAACTTCGACCGGGTTATCGATGTTCTCGGTGCTGACCACAAGCTGATTGCGGCCCAGCTCCAGTGCACCATGAAGCTTCTCGGTGACAAAGCACCGGAAATCGTCCATTTTGAGTTTGTCTCGCTCCCGGAAGGCTCGATGAGCACGCGTGCAGGCAAATTCGTCTCGGCCGATGAATTAATCAGCGAGATCCGGAGAAGAGCTTTCGATGAAGTAACGATCCGGCGGCCTGAACTGGAAGAAGAGACACGGAAATCCATTGCAAAATCGGTCGGCCTTGCGGCAATCCGCTATGATATAGTGAAAGTGACTCCTGAGAAGAGCACGGTATTCGACTGGAAGGAAGCACTCGACTTTGAGCGCCAGAGCGGCCCATATATCCAGTATGCCCATGCCCGTGCCTGCAGCATCCTTGAGAAGGCAGATACATTCACCGAATGTTTTGAACTGGAAACTGACCAGGAGATTGCACTCGCCAAACAGATCGCAAAGTTCCCCTCGATCATCGAAAAAGTCGTTGATGAACTCCACCCTCACATACTGGCCACGTATTCCCGCGAACTTGCCGACACTTTTAACTCATTCTACCATTTTGAGCAGGTGCTGAAAAGTGAGGGAAAGATCCGAGATCGCCGCCTCACTCTGGTAAGGGCTGTGAAGAATACATTGCAAGAAGCTCTGGAGACTCTTGGGATCGATGCCATCAACACCATGTGATGCCCTTAAGAGACAGGGGTACCAGTTTTTTTCTAAGACTTCTTCGGCTGCGCTCAAGCCCTGCATGTGGTGCAAACGGGCACTTGCCGGGGGAGACATGTGCTACAAACACCAGTTCTACGGTATTGCAAGCCACCGTTGTGTCCAGATGACCCCGACGTTACGCTGTAACCAGCGATGCCGTTTCTGCTGGCGCTCATTTGAACATGAAGTATCTGAAGAAGAAGAGTGCCCGCCAGAAACAATACTGGCCGGTATCCACAAGCTACAGAAAAAGTCGCTTGCGGGGTATAATGCCGTGCTCGATAATACGGTTACGGATGAACGATGGCACGAGGCGCTTGAACCAAAACACATAGCGATCTCGCTTGCGGGTGAACCAACGCTTTACCGGCAGCTTCCTGAACTAATCGACCTGTTTAACCACCACGGGTTCACAACTTTTCTGGTAAGTAATGGTACGAATCCCGATATGCTTGCCCGCTGCCATCCGTTCCAGATGTACGTTTCGCTTGATGCTCCTGATGAGGAAACCTACCGTTCTGTCTGTTGCCCCAGTGAGGATTACTGGGAACAGGTAAAAGAAAGTCTGACTCATCTGAAATTACGCCGGTCTGCAATCAGAATTACCCTTGTCAAAGGGCTAAATGATTTCACGCCAGAACGATATGCAGCACTCCTCCAGGAGTCGGGCGCGATGTTCGTTGAAGTAAAAGGATATATGTATCTGGGATATAGTAGAAAACGATTGAGACGAGAGAATATGCCTGACCACGAGCATGTCCGCTCATTTGCCAAAAAGATTGCATCCGGCTGCGATTACAATATCCGGGATGAAAATGTGTTGAGCAGAGTAATCTGTCTGGAGCGTGAGTTATGAAATTCAATCCTGAAGAATGGAAGCAAAAAACGCATGAAAATTTTGAAGGGGCATGGCATGAGGGGCCGTCTGTCCTGACGCCATCGGGATATGAAAGAAAATATCCGCATCTCAGATATAAGCGGGCTGAAGCCCATCCTGTCTTTGCCACCATCAACCGACTGCGTGAAACCTATCTCTCGCTTGGTTTTGACGAGATGGAAAACCCGGTAATTATCGAAGAAAAAGATATTTACCGCCAGTTTGGTCCTGAGGCAATGGCAGGTACTTGACCGGGTGTTCTATCTCGGAGGACTGCCCAGGCCAAACGTCGGAATCGCGCGAAAACAACTTGACGAGATCAATGAAATTCTCTTGAGCCATAAAAAGCCGTTAACTCATGCGGATTCGGTTCCGGCCGGCCAGGAGCATCATTACGCACCTTATTCCCCGATGACGAAGGAGACCGAGGATCGATTGCGGGAGACGCTCCATGCCTACAAGAAATCTGAGATCGATGGTGATGAGCTTACCATCGAGCTGGCAAAAGTACTTGGAGTAGACGATGCTCTTGTTGTGCATATTCTTGAAGCAGTATTCCCGGAATTCAAGGCCCTGGTTCCAGAGTCCTCGCGCAACACTCTTCGCAGCCATATGACAAGCGGCTGGTTTATTACTCTCGGCAGTATCTGGAATCGCTCCTCGCTGCCTCTCCGGCTTTTCTCGGTCGACCGCTGCTTCCGGCGTGAACAGGCCGAAGGGCCCACACGGCTGATGACCTACCATTCTGCATCCTGTATCGTCGCCGGTGAGGACATTACTAATGAAGAGGGAAAAGCTGTAAGCATGGCCCTCCTCTCCGCATTCGGGTATACTGATTTCCGGTTCCAGCCGGATGAGAAACGTTCCAAGTACTATATGCCGGATTCCCAGACAGAGGTGTATGCACGCCACCCGGTACACGGGTGGGTGGAAGTTGCCACTTTTGGCATGTATTCTCCATCGGCCCTCGCAGAGTATGGTATCGGCGTCCCCGTCATGAACCTGGGTCTCGGAGTAGAACGGCTCGCAATGATCGCGTATAACGCAAATGATGTCCGGCAACT
Organism: uncultured Methanoregulaceae archaeon; assembly: GCA_963815065.1. Taxonomy (GTDB): domain Archaea; phylum Halobacteriota; class Methanomicrobia; order Methanomicrobiales; family Methanospirillaceae; genus Methanoregula. The sequence goes on from CAWFFE010000002.1 coordinate 444,229, forward strand.
CTGTTTCCCTCAGTTCTTTCCCCATATTCTGACAGACCTGGAGCTCGCTCATGCAGTCTCGTTACGCGAAGAACCATCCTCACAGGAAGGAAAGATGCTCGCTGATGCCATTGCTCATGTTGCTTCTGTGAATGCTACCGCCCAGGGTCCATGCACATTTGAGGCCTGGAAGGGAGTTCTTTGGGGTTCCAGGGTGAAGGTGACGGTCGAAGAACCGGAGTCCAATGCAAAACTCTGTGGCCCCGCCTGCGCCAATGAGATCTTTGTTCACGACGGTTCGATTCTTGGAGTCCCGGATGTTGAGAAATGGAAACAGGTACGGACCGAGGGCATATCCACAGGGATCACCTATCTATCATCCGTATCAGCACTTGCAGCAGCACGGATTGAGGGGGCGGCCCGTTGCGGAAAATCAACGCTCGTCCAGGTAAAGATGGCAAAACTCCCCAGCGATATTAACTTAAAAATAGATGAATTCGCAATGAGAGCAGTCACTGACAATAATAAGAAGGTCGATGTCCGTGGTCCGGTCTTTCTCTCGATTCGCTCCACAACAGAGCAATAACTTTTCTTTTTTCCGCGATCCTCCATCAGCCAGGAGGGCTGTTCAACATCGACAATGTTAGAAATAGATAACATTAATAGCAATGGGTGTTAGAAATAGATAACATACAAACGTGATGCCAATGAAACCAAGAAATTTGTATCGGATTATTATCGGCTTGTTGATGCTAATCATCGGTATTGTCACTATGGTGCTGGAAGAGGGGGAAGCTACCATTGGATCAATGCTAATAGCTGTGGGAATTGTCTTTTTGATTACCGGTATCGCCCATCACCGAAAATATGGGGATGATCCGGAATCTGATGAACGCTCGAAGAAGATTGGCGCATACGGGTTATCTTATGCATGGCTAACCGGGCTCATATTCATGTTCGCCCTGTTCTGGCTGGATTATTTCAACATACTCAGACCAAGTGTCCAGAACGCGCTCATGGCATCTATCCTTGTCCTTGCACTTTCCGCAGGGATTTACCAGACGTATCTTTTCCGGAGGGGAGATGCGGAATAAGCAACTTTGGAGGTTACACCCGTGCGGGTAAGGATAAAAGAATACAGAAGCAACCTTTGCCTGACCCAGGATGATCTCGCAAAAAAAGTCGGCGTCCGAAGGGAGACAATTGTCTTTTTAGAGCAGGGAAAGTATAACCCCTCGCTCAGGCTGGCACACGACATTGCACGTGCACTTCACGCAGGAATAGATGACCTGTTCATCTTTGACGATGATGAGCCGGAACAACCTGAACACAGGGTAATTCTGGTAGATTAAAAGAAATTCAGGATCCGGGGAGTGCCTGCCCGGGTTCGGCAGATGATACAGGACATTCACTTTTTTCCTGCCGGGGGTTACACAAATCCCCAAGGATCCGTCTCGTTGCTTCTTTATCGAGCGGCTGGTTATCATTTCCGCATTTGGGTGAGTAGATGCAGGACGGGCATCCCTTGTCACACCCGCAATCCCGAACCAGTTCATACGCACTCAAAAAAACATCAGGAAGGATCTCAAAGGCTTTCTCGGCAAGACCGATCCCTCCTTCGTAGCCGTCATACACAAAAATAGTAGGTTCGCAATTCTCTCCGAATCCAGGTGATGACAACCCTCCGATATCCCAGCGATCACACATTACATGGAGGGGCATGAGCGCAATAATTGCATGTTCAGCACCATGCAACCCCCCGGCAAGATCGAGATTTGACCGTACAATGCATTGTTCTGTATCCGGTTCGGCTATCACCCAGAAGGCCTTTGTCCGGAAGGTAATCGGTGGCAAATCCAGGGGTTCCACACCAATGATAGTGTCTTTCCGTTTGATCTTGTAGCCGGTATACTGTTCTGTCACTTCTACTTCACCAAATGCACACCGTGCTCCGTGTATCAATCGGGTATCCAGGATCTCAATAACAGAGAGATCAATCTTTTTGAGAGGCTGGGTATAGTAATCGACATCTGTCTCGTTTACCCTGACAATATGATTAACCAAATCCATGTCGGTGACTACGTAGGTCTCTGCCTGATGAAGCATGATCGCTCCTTTATGTGCTTCACGGAAGGCCTGGGCCCGGTCCATCGTTTCAAGAAGACGACCGTGGCATAAGATGCGGAATGTGGAACCGGGGATGCCATCGAGCCTGACCGCATCTGCAGCCCTCCCCCGCCCGGAATATACCCATCCACGACTTGTTTTTCTGATGAGATCGCTGGATTCAAGTTCCGGAAGGAGCCCGGTAAACGAATCCCCGAAATACTTCGGGTCGGACTCTTCACGAAGGGGCAGTTCGGCCGCAGCGCAGAGCAGGTGACCGGATACTATATACGGATTTCCTGTATCGATAATCGCATGCTCGTGTGAACGGCTGAAAAAATTCTTTGGGTGATGCATGAAATACTGGTCGAGAGGGTTTGCCAATGCAACGAGGACAGCAAGAGAATCACCACCTTTTCTCCCGGCTCGTCCGGCCTGCTGCCGGGTTGACATCATGGTTCCCGGATACCCGGCGATGATGACAGCATCAAGTGACCCGATATCGATCCCGAGTTCAAGTGCATTTGTTGACACGACGCCCTTCATCAAACCTTCCTTCAATCTGCTTTCAATAAGCCGTCGTTCTTCAGGGAGATAGCCGGCCCGGTACGCTGATATCGATTCTGCAAGGCGTTCAGATGACCGACGTGCATCTTCACGTGCCCATAGGGTTACAAGTTCAGCCATTTTCCGGGAGCCGGTGAAGCAGAGTGTCTGGAGATCGTCTTTCACGCAGGAAACCAGGAGATCCTTAGTTTCCTGATAGGTAGAGCGTTCACCGATACCGGCATAAAACGGATTATAAAAAATAAAATGCTTTCTGCCATGAGGAGAACCCTCCTCATCAATGAGGACAAAAGGCAATCCGGTAAGCTTACCGGCAAACTCAAGAGGATTTGCAAGAGTTGCAGTCGAGAGAATGAACTGGGGTGATGAGCCATAATAATGGCACAGTCGAATCATTCTTCGTAACAAAAGTGCTACGTGGGATCCAAAGACTCCACGGTACCGGTGCGCCTCATCTATTACGATGAATTTCAGGCGGGAGAAAAAAGGGCGCCACTTCGAATGCCAGGAGAGTACCTGGTGGAGTTCATGGGGATTTGAGATGATGATATGTGAGTTCTCACGGATTGCTGCCCGTTTTGACTGGGGAGTATCCCCGTCATAGATTGCAGGCCTTGCCGGAATACCGGTGAACCGGGTCATGTCCCGAAGCGTGGAGAACTGGTCATTGGAGAGGGCTTTGGTAGGATACAGGTATAATGCACGTGCTTCCATGTCTTTTTCAATGCACTCAAAAACCGGAATGTTAAAGGCTAGAGTCTTGCCACTTGCCGTTGGCGTAGTTATAATCACATTCTCCCCGCTTCTCAGGTGATTAATTGCTTCACATTGATGTGAGTAGAGACGTATCCGGTGCTGGGTAAGATACGATTCAAGAGCATCGCCAAGAGGGGTGTCGAGTGTTCCGTAGCGGGGAGTTATCGGTTCGGTTGTTTCAATACCTACCACCCGGTTCCTGTACACGGGATTTGTCTTCAGGAGCCGGATAACATCAGCGACAGCCGTAATACCCCTCCAGCAGATGGAAGAAGAGCAGAGCGAGTGACACCACATCCTGCTTATTATGTTTCATTATCGGCACCAGCGGGCCACAATTTCCGGTCCGCAGATACGTTTCGTAGAACTCCGGTACCATCTGGCCGGGAATGTCATCCTCACGACATATGCCCAGGATCTCAGTTTCGAGTGCTGTCAGGCGCAGAGAGGGAAGGCGATCCTTCCATCTTCTGCGGCTGAAATGGAGTACATCGAAATGGGGTATTCCCTCTAGTGGGCTCAAACCATAGTAGGCAAGCCGGTCTGACAGATAAGGAACGTCAAATGATTTGCCATTGAAAGTTATCAAAGCCGGGCAATCGCCGGAAAGGTGATCAAGGGTAGCTGCAAGGGCCGACTGTTCTTCATCGATATCACGCAGCAGATACTGGTGAACTGAAAGACCGTTATTCTCAATTGTTCCGATGCCAAAGAGGATGACGGGACGGGAAAAAAGACCCAGCGTTTCGATGTCCAGAAATACGAAATCTTCCGGTTCGTGGAGTCCTGCAATTCCGAGAATACAGGGATGGGACTTAGTATGCCGGTATCCGATTAAATCGATAATTTCTTCGGAATTTCCTTCATAAAGGCATTTGAGCACTTCCTGCGAAGCGGATCGGAACTTAGGGAGCTGAAGCAGATCCAGTAATGTCTGGTAACCCTTTGACTTCAGCCGTGCCTGTGTTTTTGGCCCAATCCCATGTACAAGAGTGAGGTCTTTTAGGATTTCAGACCGTAATCTGTCGCTATCCATTGCATTGACATTAAAAGGACTCCAGCTTTTTTGCACAAAACAGACACCATGGTGATTGAAAATTTCATTACCAGAGAAGACTTCGCTGAAAGAGATATCCTGATACTTGGCTACCAGTTCTTCGAGCTGATAGCGAGCTTTATCATAATCTGATGAAAAAACGATATTGTTCGTAAAACTGCTTCCATAAACATTTCCGTCACGGACAACTTCATACTCCCTCAGTCCTTTCATGCGTTGCTGCCAGAGGGTGCCAATCCGTGAAGGAGCATGCGTAGCCGACATTGTCTGAATATACAAACGGTGTCCGGGATTTAAACGGCCAGCCGCGGAGAGTGAAAGTAAAATCCATGAGACACCAATACCGCCTTAAGCGGATGATAGCTGTTGATCTCCATAACGCACTTTTTTTGGTAGGTTCATAGGAAAAGATCTTGCCCTTAGAGATGTTAATTTAAAAACAGAGGGGAATGATCACGGGTCGACTGGTTCGGTCATCCGGGGAAAGATCTGGTGATCTGGAGGAAAAAACATTCCTGACGAACCAGCAGATCATAGTATTAAACAGATATGGGGCTCAATATGAGAGATATTAAGGGATTGCTTATCGATCTCGATGGAGTTCTTTATGTCGGGGATACCCCTATTGAAGGAGCGTGTGAATCAATCGGACTGCTCAGAGAGCGAAAGTACCAATTTCGATTCATTTCCAACGCTACACGAAAAAGCCGCAAAACCATCGCGGAACGGCTGGCAGAAATGGGGTTTGCTATTCAGGAGAAGGATATTTTTACTCCACCGGTTGCTGCACTTGCCTATTTGAAAAATACCGGAAAACAGCACGGTTACCTGCTTGTTACAAGAGATGTTGAAAGGGATTTTGGGCAGACCGGTGTAAACAGTTCCCGGGAACAGATAGATTGTGTTGTCATTGGCGATGCCGGTGACAGAATCAATTATTTCAGTCTCAATGCTGCATTCCGTCACCTCATGAAGGGAGCTGAATTGATTGCGCTTGAAAAAGACAGGTACTGGATGGCTCCGGATGGGCTTTCCCTGTCAGCCGGGCCTTTTGTGGATGCTCTTGAATTTGCAACCGGAACATCAGCGACAATAATAGGAAAACCATCAAGAGCCTTCTTTAATGGTGCTCTTCAGGATATGGGACTGCACGCCGATCAGGTTGCAATGATCGGAGATGATATCAACAGTGATATCGGAGGAGCCCACAAAATGGGTATGAAAAGTGTCCTTGTAAGAACCGGGAAATATCGCATAGATGCGTTAAACAACTCAGTAATAAAGCCCACATATATTATAGAATCTCTGGCACACTTAAGTGAAATTCTGTAACTTGTGAGAAAGGAAACAATTAAAAAAAATTAGGAAGTTGAGCCCGAAGCACAGATGGCAGTAGGAGTCGGTTCATACTCTGTTAAAAAACAGAATATGCATTTATCAAAACAACAAATTACTCATATATCAGCGAGCCTGCTGGCAGTCTGTAAGGCAACCTGACTCTGCAGTCAAATCCAACAATTATCATCATCAGTAATGGACCGAAATTCTACGGCAGCGGAAATGAAACACAGTATATTCGCAATAATTACCTGATAAGCGAGTAGAAAGTGAAGGAGCCTGCATCGCAGCTCAAGGGACTAAACAATGAACTATAGCAAAACAATCAAGAATCAGTGAACTCGAGTCAAAAATTGCTCAACTGAGAAATTCAGATAACATTAACGAATATAATAACCAGGTGTCGACATATACAACAGTTACTACAATCTATAACAGACGGCTCGCTTCCTACACGCAAATCTATTCAGATTATGAGAGATATTCAGCAGTCCGTGATTATATCTCCGAACACAAGTTCAACAGGAAAGGTGTATACGACTATGTGAAAAAAAACATGTCTGGTTGAGCAGACAATTACTTATCGCTCTTTTTTTTAACAAAATCCAGAATCGTGACTGAAGGTTCGGGATATTCAGGCGAATATACGATTCCATCGGTTCCAGAAGCAGCCAACCGCTTTAATGCCGTTGTACAATACTGTGAAGAGACATCAATTCCAATAAAGCGCCGACAAAGTTTTCGCGCAACAAGCGTCGTTGTCCCGGCACCGTTAAAAGGATCGAGGATGATATCATTTTTATAGGAGAAAAGTTTTATAAGCCGCCGTGGCAACTCCTCGGGAAACATTGCCGGATGGTTATAATCTCTCATCCTTATTTCCGGGGGAAACGACCATTTTCCGAGCACCCATTCCTTAAATTCATCAGCAGTGATATCGATATCCTCACGCCGCCCTTTCTTTTTATGGGTCTCCTTGTCAAAGACTTCGATAAACTCCCAGGTGTATTTTAAATACGGCATCGATGGAGATTTCCAACTCCCCCATGCAGTATATTTTGCATTATAGTTATTTTTCTCCCAGAGGATTTCAGCTTTCCAAAGAAGGCCGAGGTTTAAAAGCTGGTGAGAAATGAAATGATGGGTCGGGACGTAGTCCGAAAAAAGGGGCTGGATATTCACTGCTATCCTCCCCCCAGGCTTAAGGACTCGTTCACACTCACGCCACACGAGCTTAAGATTTTCAAAATAGATGTTCCATTCATGAGTATCATCGTGAGGGTCCTGTGCATATGCATGCCCAAAATTATATGGTGGAGATGTGATGATCAGATCGATACTTGCATCAGGTATACGTTCCAGCGCATCGCGGGCATCTGCACATATGATTCGATTGACAAATGGCAGGATTTCTCGCGGTTCTTTGGATAAAACGGGATTTTTTGCACCCCGTGATCCTTTTCTGACAAAAGCCTTTCCAGCCTTGTCCTGAACCTTTTCAGGTCTCATGAAATAGTATCCCGGGTGTACATTACCAGATGATGTGTTAAAGGATGCGAAACAAGTTCAGATTTTTGGTAGATTGAAAAGCGTTTAATGCAGTCATCGACATATTCTCTACGATTGTTCTATGCTGCATATCGAAGATCTGCATGTGAAGGTCAGCGACAAAGAAGTGCTGCACGATATAAACCTCCACATCGAAGAAGGAGAAACCCATGTTCTGCTTGGTCCTAACGGTTCTGGTAAAACAACACTCCTCATGACCATCATGGGATTTGCCAATTATTCGATTACGAACGGAAAAATCATCTTTAAAGGAGAAGATGTAACATCAATGAAACCCCATGAACGGGCTCAACGGGGAATTGGCATGCTTTTTCAGCGTCCTCCCACAATCTCCGGACTGAAACTTGGAAAAATGCTGACCGCCATTTCACGGAATAAAAATGAAGACATTCCGGAGCTTGCCAAATCGGTTCATATGGATAAATTTCTGGAACGCGATATCAATAAAGGATTTTCCGGTGGAGAGATCAAGCGCAGTGAAGTATTGCAGCTCATGATCCAGAATCCCGACTTCGTTATGCTTGACGAACCTGAAAGTGGAGTGGATCTCGAAAATATCTCGCTCATTGGCACTGCTATCGGGTCACTGCTGGAGAAGGAGAAACATCTCATCAAACGCAAAAAAAGCGGGCTTGTCATAACTCATACAGGGTTTATTCTTGACTACATTGATGCTGACAAGGGACATGTGATGTGTGATGGGGAGATCAAGTGTCACGGGAACCCACGGGAAATTTTAAAAGATATCAAGCTACGTGGATACAAGGAGTGCCTCGAATGCCGTCACCACTAAAAAGTCCCGAACTCTCAAAAGCCGACAGGGATCGTGTCGCCCAGGTCGGTATCGACCTTGCCATGAAAAACCGGTGCGGCAGCTACCTCCAGATGGATCAGGATGTTGTCCATGCCGAATGCTCGGAACAGGGAATAGAGGTTCTCTCGTTCAAGATGGCGATGGAAAAATATGACAGCCTTAACGAGTATCTCTGGAAGGCAGTATCGGCAGAAAAAGATGACATTACCCGGTATGTTGCAGCGCAGAAAGACCAGAAAGGTTATGTCATAATCGCTCACAAAGGCTCGAATAACATCCTCCCGATCCAGGCATGCTTATATCTTGGGCAGGAACAGATCCAGCATGTCCACAATATTATCGTTGCAGAAGAAGGGGCTGAGCTCCATATCATATCAGGATGCACAAGCGGAGAGCACGTAGGTAAAGGTGGAGCTCACTACGGGATCTCAGAATTCTTCGTAAAAAAGGATGCCAAGATCAGTTTCACCATGATCCATAACTGGAGTGAGAATATTGAAGTGTACCCGAGAAGCGCAGCGATTGTCGAAGATAACGGGGTATTCCTCTCTAATTATGTATGCATGCAGCCCGTGAAAAAAATCCAGATGTACCCCACTGCCACCCTCAGGGGGGTCAACTCCGTCGCACGGTTCAGCAGTGTTGTCATCTCCACACCGGGCTCATACATGGATCTCGGTTCCCGTGCGATTCTGGAAGGCAGGGGGGCGAGCGCTGAATTAATAACCCGTGCCATCACAAAAGGTGGAACTATCATATCCCGGGGGCATATCAATGGAAAAACTGCAGGTACCCGCGGACATCTTGAATGCAAGGGACTCATTCTGAACGACGGGATTATAGACGCAATTCCTGAAATCGAGGGATCTGTTGTCGGTACAGAACTCTCTCATGAGGCTGCTGTGGGAAAGCTTGCGAGAGACGAGATAGAATACCTGATGTCACGCGGATTGGATGAGGATGAGGCAACCGCAACAATCATAAGAGGATTCCTTGACGTAAAAATCGCAGGACTCCCAGAAGCTTTACAAAAACAGATTGACGCATCTATCGATGAGGCGGAAAAAGCAGGGTTCTGAAGAGTGATTTAATGCAAAAATACCCACGATCTGATGAACGGAAACGAATGGTGGAGCATCAGATTGAAGCCCGGGGTATCAGGAATCCTCGTGTCCTTGCAGCAATGCAGGAGGTTCCCCGCCACCTCTTTATCCCGCCGCCCTATGATCGTTCCGCTTATGAAGACTGCCCGCTACCTATAGGAAATGGACAGACAATCTCCCAGCCCTACATCGTGGCACTCATGACTGAATTGCTCAAGCCCGAACCATCTGATAATGTGCTTGAAATCGGAACCGGGTGTGGATATCAGTCTGCAATACTGGCACAACTGGTTAACAAAGTTACTTCCATCGAGCGTATCCCCGCAGTTGCAGAGTTGGCCAGATCAAATCTAACGGCTCTGGGTTTTTCGAACATCGAGATAATAACTGCTGATGGCACACTCGGGTATCCGGAAAATGCTCCCTACAATGGGATCATTATCACGGCTGCCACTCCTTCGATACCCAAACCGCTCCTTGCACAGCTGGCCGATAACGGCAGACTGGTAGCTCCGGTAGGGGGACGGGAAGTTCAGGAACTGGTGGTGCTTTCCAACCAAAATGGCAGAATTTCCCAGGAACTTCATGGGGGGGTCAGATTCGTGCCTCTGATAGGAGAGCATGGATGGGAGGGTAGCGGCGAATCGTGAAAATTTTTGATATTTCCCGTCCTCTTTCTGAGGATATGCTCATATATCCAGGGGATATTCATCCCAGATTCCATCAGGAAGATCGGGGTCAGTACCCTGATCAGTGACCTGCATCTTAGCACTCATACCGGTACTCATATTGATGCTCCGGTTCATTATCTTAAAACCGGCACAACAATTGATGCCATTTCCCTTTCTCACCTTATAGGGAAGGCCAGGGTTCTGGATGTCTCCGCGGCAGGTAAGAGCATCGCTGCCAGATCATCTGAAAAGACATTTGGAGGGCGTTAACCGGTTACTTCTCAAAACATCATATTCCGGGAATGACCAGTTTGATAAGAATTACCCTGCTCTTGCACAGGATGCCGCAAATGAAATCGCTGCTCATGGAATGAAATGCGTTGGAATCGATACCCCCTCCATCGAATCCTATGGCTGCGATGGATCTGTCCACCGTACACTCCTATCCAGCGATTGTACCATTATTGAGCTTCTTGACCTCTCACTTGTAGAGGGAGGCGATTATGAAATGGTGGCACTTCCGCTACGACTGAAAGGTCTTGATGGTTCTCCCGCCCGCGTTGTGCTGATAAAAAGAGATGAAGAATAATATGGATATTATAATCGATTCGGTGAAAAAAATTGAGGCACTCCTCAAAAATAGCGGATGTGAAGAAGGCTGCGTCTTGCTGGATGTTGATCCTGATGTTGTTTACTGCCAGTATGACAAGGGTGCCTGCATGGTGGCAGTATTCGGTGGAAGGAGTGCCGAATTTGTTACGAGGGATCCTGTCCGGGCACAGACAAAAATCTCGTTTATGTTCGATGCACTACTCGACACTCCCTCAACCCGGGCCGCCGCCTGCTCGATTATTAATGTCGCGGCAGGTTTCTTTTGTATTTCAAGAATACTGCATTCTTGTCCGGAATTATCTCATAATAATTGTCGTAAACAACTGGAACGGGAAATACAGGGAAAAAGACTCTTTTGTCTCGGAAGAATGCCTGTTATAGAAAATGCATTGAGGACTTACATCGTTGATGATCCAGATAGTGCGGAGGTTATTCTCATAAACGGTGAAGGCATTTCCGCACAGGACACGGGGGATATCATCCGGATCTATAAAGATACAAAAAAGATAGTATGCGTAGGTCCCTCAACTGCCGGTGTTGCCAGACTAAATCAGATCGAGGTCTGGTGTCCCTTTGGAACCTGTTAAAAATTTCAAAACAATAAATCACGGATTATGCAAAACCAGGAAGGTAAACCAAATCTTCCTTGTGACTACGTAAACTCTTTTTGAGAGAGATTCAATATATCTTTCATGCTTTTCGGGTCGTCAGGGATACGAAGAAAATTTGATCAGACACTTCTGGATACTGCTCTGAACATCGGGTCGGTACTGGCATCCCAATCTTCTGACATTCTTGTCGGAATGGACACCCGCACAACAAGCCCTCTTCTCGCTCACCTGGTGATCTCCGGGATAATCGGGAGCGGTGGATCCGCACACGTCGCCGGTGTTGTTCCGACTCCGACCGTTGCTTTCGCAACCCGTACGGTGAAAACAGGATGTATGGTCACCGCTTCGCATAACCCGGAGGAATACAACGGATTAAAACTGTTCAACCCTGATGGTTCATCTTTTACGAATGTCCAGCAGACTGAGACTGAGGAACTCCTGAAAACCCGGAACTGGACAGATTGGCAGCATCAGGGTATCCAACAGTCAATAGATGCTCTATCCCTCCATAAAAATGCAATTCTGGACAAGGTGCATATCAAATCCGGAATTCCCGTTGTTGTTGACTGCGGCAATGGCGCAGGATCCGTTCTCACACCTGCCCTTCTTTCGGATGGAGGGGTAAAACCGGTATGTATCAACTGCAATCCCTCAGGGTATTTTGCACGACCTTCAGAGCCATTGGAGGAGCATCTCAGGTATGTTGGTGAGATGGTGAGAAAAACAGGTGCTGAGTGCGCTATCGTTCACGACGGGGATGCGGACCGGGCAATGACATTTGACAGCCAAGGACGTTACATTGACGGCGACCACCTTCTTTTGTTGTTTGCCCAATATCTTGATGCAAAGCACGTCGTTACGACAAGTGATGCTTCAATGATCATCGAAGAGATCGCAGAAGTCAGACGCACGCCCGTCGGCGATACGTATGTGTCTGAAGAACTTCTGAGATGGGGAGATTTCGGAGGTGAGCCCTCGGGTGCGTGGATTTTCCCAAAGATCTCTTTTTGCCCCGATGGTCCATTTGCAGCTGCCCTGTTCTGCGAAATTGCGTCTGAATGGAACATCCCTCAGGTGCTTGATGCAATGCCCACCTATCCAATCCTTCGAGAGTCCTTCTTCTGTGAGACTGCGAGGGAAACTGTCGGTTCACTGGGTGCAGGGCGACCAACAGATGGAATAAGAATTGTTGAAGACGATGGCTGGTGCCTGATCCGGGCGAGTGGTACCGAGCCCAAAATCCGTATAACGGCAGAAGGAAAAACCCTGCAGAAAACGAAGGAGTTACTCGAAAAGGGACGCAGCATGATTAGACAGGGGAAAACTGCTTAAGTATTGCAGTACCGAGGTTTACGTATGGAATGTGTCGTTCTCGCCGCTGGAGAAGGAAGACGAATGCGCCCCCTTACAGCGAAGCGTCCGAAAGTCATGCTCCCCCTTTCGAACCGCCCGATGATGGAACATCTCGTTCTTGCCGCACGCGATGCGGGGATCTGTGATTTTGTCTTTGTTGTTGGCTATGGGGAACGGGAGATTCGAAAACATTTCGGGGATGGGTCAGAGTGGGGGATTCGCATCCGGTACGCACCACAACGGCAACAACGCGGGACTGCAGATGCATTGAGATCAGCCCGCGATTTTGTCAAGGGACCATTTCTTCTGTTAAACGGGGATATGATAATAACAGCCTCAGATGTTGCCAATCTCTGTAAGTGCCAACCACCATGTATGGGCACAAGCACAACCGATCATCCTCAGGATTACGGTGTGGTTGTGGTGGAAAACGGCCTTGTAACCAATCTCGAAGAAAAATCGAAAGATCTTATATCCACGCAGATCAATGCCGGGGCATATTTCTTCTCTCCGGATATTTTTGCCTGTGTAGACAGAGTTCAGGAGTCCAGCCGTGGAGAACTTGAACTTACCGATGCCCTTTTACAGTATATCAGGGAAAAGAAACTTTCGGCATACCCGTTATCCTACTGGATAGATGTCGGGAACCCCTGGGACCTGCTTGATGCAAATCTCTCGCTTATAAACACTCTTTCGCCAGTTTGTGAAGGGATTGTGGAAGAGGGGGTTTACCTGCAAGGAACGGTGATAGTCGGGAAAGGAAGCATTGTGAAGTCCGGGACCTATATTGAAGGTCCGTGTATTATTGGCAGAAATTCCCGAATAGGCCCTCACGCATACATTCGCGGTGCGACTTGTATCGGTGACGATTGTCACATTGGACACTGCACCGAGGTTAAGAACTCGATTATAATGAATGGGACGAAGATTCCCCATTTCAATTATATAGGGGATTCAGTTATTGGGTCCGAATGCAATTTTGGGGCAGGCACCAAAATTGCAAATCTCCGGCATGACCACTCCAATGTCAGGGTCTGTGGAAAAGATACAAGAAGGAAAAAATTTGGCGCTATTATCGGAGACGGAGTCCAGTTCGGTATCAACTGCTCCATCAATGTCGGATCAAAAATCGGGAGTAATACACTATTTGCACCGAACTCATATATTTCCGGGTGTATAGGAGAGAATGCAAGTATTCGCTAGGTGAAAAGAATGCAGGCAGTTATTTTAGCAGCAGGGGAGGGGAAGCGTGTTCGTCCGTTAACCAGGAGCAGGCCAAAGGCGTTGCTTCCGGTAGCTAACCGCCCAATAATCGGATATGTAATAGAAGCACTATTGAAAAACGGGATCCGTGACATTGTCGTGGTAGTGGGCTATCGGAAAGAACAGGTAATCCGTTTTTTAAATGAACTCAATGTGCCCATTACTGTCGTCGTTCAGGATAAACAGTTGGGGACGGCTCATGCACTCAACTGTGCGAGATCACATATTACGGGAGATTTTCTCCTCTTGCCAGGAGATAACTATATTGATCACCATTCTATCGGAAGAATAAAAGACATCAGAAACGCCATGCTGATTAAAGAGCATCCCAATCCGTCAAATTTTGGCGTGGTGTTATTAAAAGACGGGTATGTAAACAGTATTATCGAGAAGCCCGAGCATTCACCAAGTTTTATGGTAAGCACTGGCATCTTTTCGTTAACACTCGACTTTTTTTCCTGCATTTCCGGAAACAATATCACCGATGCTGTATCTTCTATGCTCGCTTCGGGAGAACGCCTGCAGGCAGTTGTTGCAGATGACTGGCAGGACGCGATCTATCCCTGGGACCTCCTGAAGATGAACACGCGCCTGTTAAAAGATTTGCCCGAAGAACGAGAGGGATCCATCAGCAGGCAGACAATCATTCATGGGCAGGTGAGGATTGGTAAAGGATCCATAATAGGTCCCAATACCGTTATCACAGGTCCGGTTATCATTGGCGATGATTGCGATATCGGTCCCAACTGCTGCATAATGCCTAACACGAGTCTTGGGTCCAGGGTTAAGGTGGAACCCTTTACGTTTATTGGAAAATCCCTGATTATGGAAGATACTTCCATAGGTTCGCATTCGCGGATCATTGATACGGTGACCGGGCAGGGATGCCGATTGGCGGACCACACGACCGTTTCAGCATCTGCAAGCCTGATGAATATCGAGGGTGAGGTCATTAAACCGGAATTTGGTGCCGTGTTTGGCGATCAGGTCACTACAGGACCTTTCACCATTTTCACCAACTGCATCGTTGGCAATAACGTTACCATTGCGGGAGGGAGCAGGGTTATCTCCCGGATCCTGCCTGATGAATCAAGGGTGATATAACGTGTGCGGTATCGTCGGATATATCGGTCGCAGGGAAGCTGCTCCGATCATTGTAGAGGGACTCAAGAGACTGGAGTACCGGGGGTATGATTCGTTCGGTGTTGCCACAATCGGCGGAGGTATCGAGCTGGACAAACATCAGGGAAGGATTTCAGATTCTTCAGACTCCTCGATTCGACTTAAGGGAAAAATCGGTATAGGACATACACGGTGGGCAACACATGGCGTCCCCAATGATGTCAATGCCCACCCTCATACGGATTGTTCGGGTCATATCGCAGTGGTTCATAATGGCATTATCGAAAACTATTCGATGCTCAAACGGCAGCTGATCTCACGAGGACACATCTTTCGCTCTGATACGGATACCGAAGTGGTCGCACATCTTATAGAAGAAGCCTATGAATCGGAAAAGGATCTCCTCTCCGCCGTGCAAAAGGTCGTTCCAGTACTGACCGGGTCTTATGCCCTTTTGGTCATCGTCGCGGGCGAAGATCGTGTTATTGCAGCCCGTTATGCAAGCCCTCTTGTTCTTGGTGTCGGGGACGGGGAATTTTTTGCCGCGTCCGATATGACCCCGGTTATTGATTATACGGAACGTGCGATTTTTCTTGAAGACGGGGATATTGCCAGCATATCCCATGAAAAAATCGAGTTGTTCCATGGCGGCAAACCAGTACAAAGACCTCTGGAGTTGATAAGCTGGTCTGGTGAAGACACAAAGAAAGGCGGCTTCCCTCACTACATGCTCAAGGAGATCTATGAACAACCTCAGGCCTTTTACAATTCAGTCAGGTCGGTTACCGCAGAAATTCTCCCGGAATCTGTTATAAAAGCAGAATCGATGACAGTAATAGCATGTGGCTCTTCATATAACGCAGGACTTATATTCAAGTATCTTATCGAAGATGCCTGCGCAATCCCGGTACGACTTGACTTTGCTTCAGAATTCAAATATTTCCCCCCACCGGTAAGAGGACTCGTAATCGGAATATCGCAATCCGGAGAGACGGCTGATACCATCTCTGCACTCAAGCAGGCAAAGGTGCATAACTGTACAAGCCTTGCAATCACGAATGTGCTTGGCAGTTCCATCAGCAGGATATCTGATTTTACCCTTTTCATGCGGGCGGGACCTGAAATCAGTGTGGCAGCAACAAAGTCCTTCATCGGGCAGCTCGCGATCCTGATGCAGATCACAAATTTCCTAAGGCATGGCGAATTCACCGAAATGCTGCTCAGCGGACACCGTGCAATAGAAGAGATGCTCCTCATGGATCTTTCCGATCCTGTCGAACTTTGCCGCAACGCACAAAGCATCTTCTTTGTAGGGAGGGGGCCGTTTTATCCGGTACACTCTTGAAGGGTCGCTGAAGATGAAAGAGATATCTTACATCCATGCCGAAGGTTATGCGGCAGGGGAGCTGAAACATGGACCCTTCGCCCTGCTCTCCAAAGAAACGCCGGTCGTTGCCATCTGTATGCCCGGCGAAACCTACGGAGTGATGATCTCAAATATTAAGGAGATGAAAGCCCGCGGAGCGCCGGTTATTGCTCTCGGCGAACAGGGTGATTTGGAACTTTCAGATGTAGTGGATGTTTTTATTCCCCTGCCGCAAACCCATCCTTTTATTCAGGTACTTACAAGTCTCGTCGTCCTTCAGCTTCTTGCGTATTATACAGCGGTTGCTTTGAACCGGGATGTAGACAAACCTAAAAATCTTGCAAAGAGCGTGACGGTAGAATGATCGAATATGGCATAAATATGATCGGGGAAGGAGCGCAGATTTTTGAACCTGTTACACTTGGATTCCCCTCGAGGGACAGGATCGGCAAAACGGGTTTCACCGGAACACGAATCGGAAATAATGCAATTATCCGATCGGGCACGATTATGTACTGTGACGTGATCATCGGTGATAACTTTCAATGCGGACATAATGTCATGATTCGTGAAAAAACCCGTATTGGCAACCAGGTTGCTATCGGAACCGCGACGGTGATTGAAGGAGATACTACTATCGGAAACGAAGTTAGCCTGCAGAGTATGGTCTATATTCCGACTGGCACGCTCATCGGAGATAATGTATTCATCGGTCCCAATTCGGTTCTGACCAATGATATGTATCCTCCTACACGCATAGGGGGGCTTAGAGGGCCGCAGATTATGGACGGTGCGGCGATCGGTGCAAATGTTACCGTGCTTCCAGGAGTCTGTATCGGGAAGAGGGCTCTTGTCGCTGCGGGTGCAATTGTGACCCATGATGTTCCGGCAAATAAACTCGCAATTGGTACCCCGGCTAAAATCAAGGATCTGCCATCGAAAATGAACGGAATACACAAGGAAAATCATTAAAGACGGATGTCATATTCTTCTCAGTATACTTTTTAATTCTGGTGCAGATTTCCGGTGAGCTTTTCACTTGGTGATGAAAAAATTTCTATTTTTTGGCTCTGTAGAAATCCCTTTTAAAAAAAGGAAGCCCCCCTTGCGCCAGCCCTACCCCCGTTGGGGGTGGGGGCGCCTGCGATTCCTCTGTATTACCGGAAATCCTTATCCAGGTAATACAACACAATCGCAAACGGGGCGCCACAGCGGCGGGGCGAAGCCCCTGGAGCGTTATCAGAAAAGAGGTTTTCTCAAAGCCTATTTTTTCAAATAGCGGCATTACCGGAGGAAATAAGGATTAATTTCAGCATGCAGCATACAGGAATCTTTCCCATGAAATCAAAATCTGACAGGAAAAAATTCATTTACCGATGCACGGAACATTCTGGAGTCTTCTCCTGAAATTCAACCAAATTTATTAATGGTCTAAACTTAAAACCAATTACCCAAGAAAGGTTGATTTCATGGTACGTTTTGATCTTAAAAACCGCCGGACCCAGCTTATTATCGGTCTGGTTGTAGTATTTTCTCTCTTTGCCCTGTGGCTTCGTTTGATCCCCATGCTGAATATGGGTAATACAGATATCCTGACAATGGTAGCAAGCGACGATCCGCTCTACAACCTGCGCCAGGTTGAACAGATACTGGTAAACTTCCCCAATTACGCATGGTTTGATCCGATGACCTTTTTCCCCACGGGGATGTCAGTTCCCTGGGGACCTCTTTTCCCTACTATCGTAGCATTTTTTTGCCTGATAACCGGCGCTTCGACACGACCGGAGATCATAAGTACAGGTCTTCTGATTCCCCCGTTGATGGGTGCCCTGATCGTGGGAATCATGTACTTTGTCGGGAAAATCTGCGGTGACTGGAAAACCGGTCTTCTGGCATCGGGCTTCATCGCCGTGGTATCCGGCCAGTATTTTTACCGCTCGCTGTATGGATACATGGATCACCATATCGCAGAGGTACTTTTTTCGACGATATTCTGCCTTTTGTACATGGCTGTTGTCTTCTCGGAAAAAGATAAAAAAATCGACCTGAAGAACATCAGTACCTATAAACAGACACTCCTGTTATCAGGAATTGCCGGCATCGCCTACCTCCTTGGGCTGTTTGTTATGCCGACGATGATCCTTTTTGCCATGATCGTCGGTATATTTACTATTATCCAGTTTGTAATTGATGTTGCCCGGGGCAAACCGAGTGAATACCTTCTGGTGATCAACACGGTAATTTTTGCAATTGCGATCATCGGGCTACTGGCGTACGGGTTACGAGACCCCGGGGTTAATCTTATTTTCTATTCGATCGGGCATATATATGCGTACCTGGCATTAATCGGCGGAACGTGTTTTCTTTACGGGATTGCACACCTCGTCAAAGAAAAAATCTGGTATTATTATCCTGCTGTTCTCATCGGATGTGGAATAGCATTTTCCCTTATCCTTTTCCTTACCAGCCCCCAATTGTACAATCTGTTTATCAGTTCACTTTTCTCATTCTTCGGACAACAGGCAGTTACCAATACCGTGCAGGAAGCACGGGGCTGGGCCCCGGATCTCGCATGGATGACGTTTAATTATGGCCTTATTCTGATGGCTGGTGGGGCCCTGGTCATGATCTACAATAATGTTAAGGATGAACATCCCCACCAGATCTTTGCACTTGTATGGTCACTTATTATGCTGATATCCACCTGGCAGCATATCCGGTACGAATATTATCTTGCCGTGAACGTTGCCCTGCTTTCAGCCGTTTGTGTAAGTTTTACTTTCCAGCAGGGATGGACCGATATCCGCAGGCTGGCAGCCGGGATATCTTCGGATACCGACAAGGATGAATCCGTTGAAGAGAGGAAAGGGGAGAGGCGAAAGGGTAAAAAACAGAAAACAACTCACAAAAAAGGTTCCATTTCATCACAACCTGACTATCTGGCAGTAACGTTAGTGATTCTTACCGTCGGACTTGGAATTTTGTTTGCTATTACATCAATTTCGCTCAACTATGCAAATGCCGGCGGGGAGTCAATTCGGATGAATCCCGATTGGAAGGAGTCTCTTGAATGGATGGGGAGTAATACACCGGATACCGGAGTGAATTATTACACCATTTACAACCAGAAAACATTCCAGTATCCCGCTGAAGCATATGGTGTTATGTCCTGGTGGGACTATGGGCATTTAATCACCTACATCGCTAAAAGGATCCCGAACGCTAACCCGTTCCAGTCCGGTGTGGTTGGTCCGACTGGATCAGCGAACTTCTTCATTTCAACATCTGAAGATGAGGGAAATCAGGTCCTCGACCGCGCAAAAACGCGGTATATAATCACCGATATTGAAATGGACACGACGAAATTCTGGGCAATGTCAACCTGGTATAATACAACATCTGGTGTAACTCCCTACGAGACAACACTCCTCACTCCAGCACAGGGTAATGGGGGTTACGAGTCGGTGGTTCTCAACACTCCGCTCTACTATCTCACGATGATCTCAAGGCTTCATAATTTTGATGGTTCGCTCAAAACTCCGACGAGTGCATATTATATAGAATATGCCGATCCGAGTATTTCACAGGTCTCCCTTCCGGTGATCACGAATGCGGAAGCAGTAAATGCAACCGATGCCCTCAGCCGGGCAGCTGAATATAACCTCATGGCCCCGGCAGGGTACCATGCTGCCGCATTGAGCTCTGCTATTACACTCCCCATCGAACCCGTGCCTGCACTGAGGCATTACCGGCTGGTTCATGAATCTCCCACCAATGTATTCAACTCGAATACGACTGATGTGAAATATGTCAAGGTATTTGAATATGTTCAAGGTGCGCATATCAAGGGTGAAGGAATTATCCAGGTTCCGGTGATTACTGACACAGGAAGAACGTTCACGTACCAACAGGCAAGTATTAACGGTGAATTTATCGTGCCATATTCAACAACCGGAAACTCCTATGGAGTAAAGACGACCGGCAAATACAGGATTCTGAGTTCGGGAAAGGAATATGATGTTCCCGAATCTGCAGTAATGCAAGGCGTAACAATCTCATAATTTATTTATATTCCCAGTCAACGAATCAGACATTTTAATACGCGCTAATACCAAACCGACAAACGATTATGGCCCGGTCTTCCGCGATTTACGGGGAAATTTTCTCTCATCATGATATGGACAGCCATGACGAGAACAGTACGCGGCTGCAGGCAGCTCTCAGCGGGGTGCCGGAGATGATACCGATAATAGCACCGGTTTGTGCGCCAGAGAGTGTTCTTGCGAGAGTCCATACCAAATCTTTTATTAACATGATCCGCGAATTTTCTTCGCACGGAGGACAGCATTTCCTCGACCCGAATACCTACGTTGATGCAGAAACGTTTACGGTAGCGTCCTGCGCAGTGGGGGCTGCAGTTGACGCGGTAAACCGTTCAATCGATGGCGAATCCTGCTTTGCCTTTGTCCGCCCGCCAGGACATCATGCTGAACCTGACCGGGCAATGGGTTTCTGCATTTTCAACAACGTTGCAATCGCTGCTCATGCAGCCCTGGATCGTGTCAAAAAAGTCGCGATCATTGATTGGGATCTTCATCATGGAAATGGTACGCAGAACATTTTTTTCGCAGACGATAACGTTCTTTTTTGTTCAATCCACCAGGGTAACATTTTTCCCTATTCAGGATGGGTCGATGAGATCGGAACAGGAAAGGGCAAGGGATTCACTATTAATGCACCTTTACGACCTGGATCATCCATGGCCGATTATCGGTTTGTTTTTCAGGAAGTTTTTATTCCTGCTCTCGAACAATTCAGGCCTGATGCCATTATCGTGTCTGCAGGTCAGGATGCCCTTTTCGACGATCCAAAAAGCGGTATGTTGTTGTTCCCAGCGGATTTCGGTGTGCTTACATCGATGTTGATGGAAGCAACCGATCATGCGTTGGCACTCGTCCTCGAGGGGGGGTATGGACCTTCGCATGGAGAGGCGGTATCCCGGATTTTTTCTGCACTTCATGGGATTCCCGTTCCTCCCGAACAAGGAGAGGCCCGGCGATCAACCCGCGATATTGTAGCAGTCCTCAAAAAGATTAGAATGTAGTATTTCCATCGTAAAAAAATCTTTATATCATGATAAACATCATTTTCCGTATGATAGCGGAAGAGCTCGTCCCGGGAATCCGGGTGCGGTATCCCAGGACCGGAACGACCGGCATCATCCTGCGCATCGAATCAATACGGGGGGAGGTGTTTGCTGAACTGGATAGCACACACCTCTTGTACCGTGGTGACACTCTTATTCCGGCATCCGGTTCCGAAAGGTCGACATCTGCAATCGTCGATGATGCAAAGAAGGTAATCGAAAAAGAACGGGCATTTGCTTCAGGAAGCGAATTGCAGGATGCATGGAAAAACATCGACCAGAGCTGCGAGGGAGGAGGTTAATCCTCCAGTCCAATCGTTGTCAGTTTTACCGATTCGACCCCTTTCTGTGCCATCAGACGTTCAGCCAGCGACTTGAGTTGAGTCCCGTCTCCCCTTAACAAGATCACTTCCAGGCAACGGTTTTCAGTTACATGTGAATGAAGAGATGCCTGGATTATTGCTTTGAATTCGTGCTGTATATCGGTAAGCATCGTTAGAAGACCACGCTGATCATGATCATAAATCATCGTGATTACCCCTTGTCGGTCTCCCTTAACATCCTCCATCCACTTGTAATGCTGGATATAGCTCCGAATTGCATCCCGGATACCCTCTGATCTGGAAGAATAGCCACGACAGTTGATGATTTCGTCAAATCTGTCGAGCAAATGCTTTGGCAGGGATATTCCAATGCGTGAGAGCTCATTTTCCATCGTCATAGAGATCCTTATGACTGTATAAGCCATCAAAATGTTTAACGTTTCGATAAATTTCCAGAAGTGGTAGTACTTGGTAATATTTTGAGGAGAACAGGTGGTGAAGGAGTAAAGGACGTGAAAAAAATGCCGGCGGAATTCCACTAACAGGCGCCCTCACTGGTTATGTATAAGTATGACCATTATATATTGAGTAAGGAGGTTCGATTTCATTTGCATGATGTGACAGTTCCCAGTGTTAATATAGGTGTCGTAGGTCATGTCGATCACGGTAAGACCACTCTCGTTAATGCGCTCACTGGAATGTGGACAGACCGGCACAGTGAAGAGGTGAAACGTGGTATTTCGATCCGTCTCGGATATGCCGACGCAACCTTTTACCGGTGTGAGAAGTGTGAAGGTGATGACATTTTTTCAACCCGTCCCGATTGTCCGCTCTGCGGCGGAAAGGGAATACCGTTTCGATCCATATCCTTTGTTGATGCACCCGGGCATGAGACGCTGATGGCCACCATGCTCTCAGGTTCTGCATTAATGGATGGAGCTATGCTGGTCATTGCTGCAAGTGAGAAATGTCCGCAGCCGCAGACAAAAGAACATTTGATGGCACTGGAACTTGTCGGCATAAAAAATATCGTGATTGTCCAGAGTAAGATCGATGTGGTCAGCCAGAAAGAGGCGCTAGATAATTACCGCGAGATCAAAAATTTTATAAAAGGGACAATTGCCGAAAACGCCCCAATAATTCCAGTTTCTTCCCAGAAAGGAATTAATATCAGTGCTCTCGTGCAGGCACTCGATAAAACGATCCCGGAACCCGACCGGGATCCAAATGCCGAACCGGTTATGCTTATCGCCCGTTCCTTTGATGTCAATAAGCCTGGTTGTAACTGGAAAGATGTTAAAGGTGGCGTGGTCGGAGGATCTCTTATCCGGGGCATCCTCCACGAAGGTGACGATATCGAAATCCGGCCAGGCCGACAGACCCAGATTGAAAACAGGATAAAATGGATTCCGATCACGACAAAAATCACATCAATAAATGCCGGGTCTCATAAGGTACCCGAAGCAACACCCGGGGGACTCCTCGGCGTCGGGACCAGACTCGATCCAGCTCTGACAAAAAGCGATGCACTTGCCGGACAGGTGCTGGGCCACGAGGGTAAACTTCCTCCGGTATGGGATAAAATCCGTTGCCGGGTAACTTTGATGGAACGGGTAGTAGGCGCGACAAGTGAGCTTGTTATCGAACCATTGAAACACAGTGAACCGCTGATGCTCTCAGTTGGAACAGCAGTTACGGTTGGTGTGGTGAGCAATACGAAAAAGGACACCATTGAGATACAGCTGAAACGTCCTGTATGTGCAGAACTGGGATCAAGGATCGCAATCAGCCGACAGGTGGGAGCACGCTGGAGGTTAATAGGGATGGGGGTCCTGAGCGAGTGAAGATCATTCTGGACGCCAATGCACTCATGATGCCGGCACAATTCCAGATAGATCTTTTCGATGAGCTTCGAACCCTTCTAGGGGCATTTGAGCCGCTTGTGTTATCAGGTGTTGTGAGAGAACTGACCGGAATCTCACGGGCGAAGGGGCGTGAGGGTGCCGCCGCCCGGTATGGTCTCGCGCTTGCTGAGAAATGCACTCTTGTAGAAAGTAACGATCTGCGGTCAGAATCTGTCGATATGCAGATGATCGAATATGCAGCCCTGAACTCATACATGGTCGTCACCAATGACCGTCGTATGCGGGATGCCCTGTTGACACGTGGTATAGGTGTGATATCAATGAGAAATCAGAAAAAACTGGAGATTTTGCGGAGGTAAAATATGTATCATAGATTGATGCTCGAAGATAAAGTGCGGGTGCCCCCCCAGCGACTGGGTGAAAAACTTGAAAAAGTGATTCTCGAGGTCCTGCAGGAGCAACTTGAAGGCAGTATTGATAAGGAGATTGGGATCTTCATCTGTGTAACAAAAGTCCAGGATGTTGGCGAAGGTGAACTCGTCCCCGGAGACGGCGGCGTTTATTATGATGTAAAATTCGAAGCCATGGTGCTCCGCCTCGCTTTGCAGGAGGTCATCGAAGGACTTGTTGTCGAGACAACAAGCTTCGGGGCTTTTGTCAGTCTCGGTCCCATCGACGCCATGCTGCATGTAAGCCAGATCTCTGATGAATATATCAATTATGACGAAAAGAATGCCCGGCTCATATGCCAGGAGTCCAAACGGTTTATTGGCGTTGGCGATATCGTCCGGGTCCGTGTTGTGACACTTTCCCTGAATGAAAGGGAACCGCGTGACAGCAAGATCGGGCTCACCATGAGACAGGCGGGGCTGGGAACGGCACTATGGCTTGAAGAGGATATGAATAAGGAGAAAGAGAAAGACCTGAAATCCCCGGGTGCACCGAAAGAGACACCAAAGGAGAAGGGCAAGACAAAGAGGAAGGAGCATGCCGCCGGCGAATAAGAAAAAACAGGGAAAGGTCTGCCGTGACTGTCACCGCGTAGTGGATGGCGAAAACTGTGTAATCTGCGGGACGTCAAATCTAAGCGATGACTGGTCAGGCTATCTTGTTATCATCGATCCGGAAAACTCCGATGTGGCAAAACGGATGAATATCAAGCTTCCCGGACGTTACGCTCTGAAGGTTCGCTGATGCTTACCCTCCCCGAAGAGCACCGGAAACTTTTCCAGAAGCCTTTCGGAGAACTGTACCGCAACCTTGATGAAATTATTCCAAAAATTTCCGGCCGTATTGTTTACGCAGTCGGTGATGTCGTTACTCATAACCTCCAGAAGAGAGGTATCATCCCCGCGGTCGCTGTGGTTGATGGTTATACAATGCGCTCGCCATGCCGGAGGATGCAACACATCCCCGGTGAGTGTACGAGGGTTAAAAATCCTGCCGGTACGCTGACCGATGATCTTATCCGCGCGCTTGAACATGCAATCCAGTATCCTCCGTTTACGGTCATTGTTGAGGGAGAAGAGGATCTTGCAGTAATCCCTCTTGTGATAGCCGCTCCAGAAGGAGGAGTTGTATTATACGGACAACCACACCAGGGAGTGGTTCTTCGTTTAATAGATCCAGAAGCAAAACATACTGCACGACAATTCCTGAGCCATTTCATCCGCTCCGACTCCATAGACTAGTTTATTCAGAAGAGGCATGGGGGCTTCCTTTTTCGATTATTATCAGGATTCCGGTAAGGCTCATATTATAAATAACCCGGTTTCCAATAATTACAGGATATCGATGGACTTTGAGATAATCAGTGATAAAAGAAATGAGCTTTTATCCAGAAGAGAGGTTCAGTTTAACCTCAGATATGAGGGTGCAACTCCCTCCCGAATGCAGATAATCGGCAAACTTTGTGCCCTTCTCAATGTTAAAGAGCATCAGGTGACCCTTGATACGCTGCACAGCAGTTTTGGCAGGACAGAAATCAGTGGTTCGGCACGTATCTACGATAGTGAAGAAGAGAAAAGTAAAACTGAACGCTCTTATCTGGCAACGCGCGGAATGCCCAAACCAAAGGAAGAGGGGACGGCATAACGATGGCAGCAGCAAAGAAAGCAGCTGGGCCAAAGGGGCAGAAGAGAAGTGCATATTTCAAGATTGAAGGATCAAAAGTTACAACAGAGAAAAAATACTGCCCGCGCTGTGGGCCAGGTGTCATAATGGCGGACCATAAGGATCGGACAACCTGCGGAAAGTGCGGATATACAGAATTCAGAAAATAATATCAATGCCTTTTTTTGGGCGGGTACTGGGAATTGAAGGAACAGCGTGGAACCTCAGTGCCGCTCTTTTTGATCGTGATCTGATCTCACTGGTCTCCCGGCCCTACAACCCGGTTCTGGGCGGAATTCATCCACGTGAGGCAGCGCAGCATCATGCTTCTGCAATGAAAGACCTCATTTCTTCTGTACCTCGAGGACCCGGAAAAGATTTCCGGAGTTGCATTCTCTCAGGGCCCTGGTCTCGGCCCCTGCCTGCGGACGGTTGCAACTGCAGCCCGATCCCTCGCACTGGCGCTGGATGTGCCCCTCGCAGGAGTTAACCATTGTATTGCTCATATTGAAATCGGGTGTTTTGGTACAGGTTGCCGTGATCCAATCGTCCTTTATGCCAGTGGTGCGAACACCCAGGTGATCGGGTACCTGAATGGGCGGTACAGGATATTTGGCGAGACACTTGACATTGGAATAGGAAATGCACTTGACAAGTTCGCACGGTCGAAGAATTTTCCTCATCCTGGCGGACCTGTCATCGAGAGCCAGGCAAAAAACGGGCATTATATCGAACTTCCCTATACAGTCAAAGGAATGGACCTCTCGTTTTCTGGTCTTGTTTCTGCGGCACAGGCAAGCAGGGAAGCCCTCCCCGATGTTTGTTTCAGCTTGCAGGAAACCGCATTTGCAATGTGTGTTGAGGTAACCGAGAGAGCAATGTCGCTCACTGGAAAAGACGAAGTGCTTTTGGTTGGCGGTGTTGGAGCAAACCGGCGGTTGCAGGAAATGCTCCGGGTGATGTGCGAAGCCCGCGGAGCGAAGTTCTTTGTTCCCGAACAGAAATATCTCGGAGACAATGGAGCTATGATTGCTTATACAGGAAAAATGATGCTGGAAAGCGGTTCATCAATTCCCATTGAAGATTCACGAATCAGACCATCGTTTCGCTCCGATGAAGTCGAAGTGACCTGGAAGCGGGGGATCGCCCAATCGGACCAAAACAAACCTGATGAGAATCCAACCCGGAAAAAAGGTGCAGAGGCGGTTGTTACCTTCCGGAACGACATGGTGGAAAAGTACCGTGCTTCAAAACTCTATCGTGTACCTGCGCTGGATAAACGGCTCATTGCCGAGCGGACCCGGGCCGAGGCACGTTTGATTGCCGCTGCTCGCAAGGCGGGCGTTCCCACACCGGTCATGAGTGACATAACGGAAGATACCATAGTAATGGAACAGGTAAAGGGGATCCTGCTCACCGATAATCTCGATGAAGAGGGAGCCCGGAAAGCGGGATATATAATCGGCAAACTCCATGCAGCCGGGATTATACATGGGGATCTCACGACAAGCAATATCATCCTTCGTGAACGGGACCAGACGTGTGTGCTGATCGATTTCGGATTGGCACAGGTCAGTTTCGAGATCGAACAACGAGGAGTAGATGTTCATGTCTTTTTCCAGACACTGAAGAGCACGGCACCCGAACGTGCTGATGCGCTCAGGGCTGCGTTTACAGAAGGCTATGCAAAAACATTAGCAGAATCTGAACATGTCATTCGGCGTGAGCACGAGATAGAACAAAGGGGGAGGTATTTATAATTCTCACCCTGGTTTCGAGCAACGCCGATAAGGCAAGGGAAGTGGCGGAATTTTTCGGGGATATCATTAAAGTGACTTATGTATCCCTCGATATTCCTGAAATTCGTTCTGACGATGTACATGAAATCGCTCTCCAGAAAGCGCACTATGCATTCGATCGTCTTCTTACCCCGCTTATTGTAGACGACACCCTTTTTTCCATAGACAGTCTGAAAGGATTCCCCGGGCCGTATGCTGCTTATGTTCTGCATACCCTGGGTAATGCCGGGATTCTCAAAATTATGAAGGACGTTGAAGATCGAAATGCACACTTTACGACTGCGATAGCATTCGCGGATAAGAATTGCACCCGGGTCTTTTCCGGCACCATCCATGGCCGGATCGTCACCACCTCCCGTGGAACCGGGGGGTTTGGTTACGACTCAATCTTCGAGATCAACGGGCGGACCCTCGCCGAACTCCCGATTGAAGAGAAAAGCAGAATATCTCACCGGGCACGGGCTCTTTCCGCATTCCGGGACTGGGTCATAAGAGAATATAAACCAATAGCAGATAACACAAATGGTTAATAAGTCTTACAGCTTTGTAATAAGGGCAGACAGGAGTGTATTTCTATGGCAAAATTTCCCGAAGCCGAAGCCCGGTTACTCAACGTGAAAATATGTATGCATTGCAACGCCCGTAATGCAATCCGCGCAACAAGCTGCCGTAAGTGTGGTTACCAGAATCTTCGCCCCAAGAACAAGGAAAGAAAAGCATAATCTTTAATCCATTTTTTTTCTGGCCTTAATTTTTTACTGACGTCTCAAAAATTTTTGGTTTAAAATTCACATTTTTCGAGTTAAAAAAGTTACTCATGCCGAGTAATAGGTTACCCGTTTTCCCTTTTTTGCATACTGCCCGGCAAACGTCTCGATATTCCGCTTATACCCGATCCTTTCGCTAAAACCCAGGCTACGGAGCTTCTCTCGCACCCGCATCACGTCTGCTTCGTCCGCCCAGTCTTTTGTATACACATAGATAACTTTCCGGTTATCCCGTGATTCCGGATTGGGTTTTGATGTACTCACTTTTGCGGATATACCAAGATCAAGCGCGACTGTCGCG
Source organism: uncultured Methanoregulaceae archaeon (assembly GCA_963815065.1). Lineage (GTDB taxonomy): Archaea > Halobacteriota > Methanomicrobia > Methanomicrobiales > Methanospirillaceae > Methanoregula. The sequence goes on from CAWFFE010000002.1 coordinate 472,829, forward strand.
TCACGAATCTTCATCCAGGCTGTATCAATAAGTCCGGGTTCCTGAAAGATTAGCCATTTCCCGGCATTTTCTTCTTCGATGGCTTCTGGTGCGCTGCCCGGTGCATCCTGCACAATCCAGTACATCTGCGTCGTCAGAGAAGGGATCACTCCTTCACCATTGCGGAGCATAGAATAGATCGTATCCAAATCGGAAAATCGTTGAAGCATCACTTCAGCAAGCTGTGGATATTCACGAGCGAATATGTCAAAAATCTCTGATAATTCCGCTTTGAAGTCAATGCCACCCTCAACCAGTGCATAAAGATATCTTCCCTGAATCCGGAGCCCGCGGTTCAGGGAATGTTCAAAGATACCGTATGCCACATCAGCCAGGGCTTCAGGATCGGCTTCGGTCATAAGTACCAGTCAGATGCTGGTAAGAAAATAGTTTCTGTATTGATCCCGACAGCCTCTCTTCCATCATGTGACTTGTATCTGCCGGGTAATGGTATCTCTTCCGAAAACTGAATGCCTTAATTGCAATTTTCGATTGCTTTATGAGCGTCGCAATCGAACGTGTACTGCTTATGAAATGGAAACGCGACTGGGGCCTTACCGGAAGGGTCTGGCTGACAATGTTCTTACTCTTTATCCTGTATCTCGTGTTCATGACGATACTTCTGGCGTTCGGGGCAGGCCTCTGGTTGATTGTGGTATTAGCTGTAGGGATAGGGTTAATCCAGTACTTTTTCTCTGATAAACTGGTACTCTGGTCAACGAGAGCCCGAATCGTGGAGGATGACGAATATCCTGAACTTCACAGAACTGTCGAGAAACTCTGCAGGGAAGCAGACCTCCCCCTCCCTAAGATTGCAATTATGCAGAGCCCGGTGCCGAATGCCTTTGCAACGGGTCGGAGCCCCACCCATGCTGTGGTCGCATGCACGGATTCAATCATGCGGCTCCTGAATAAGGATGAACTTGAAGCAGTCCTTGCTCATGAGCTTTCCCATGTTAAGAACCGGGATATCCTGACCATGACTATGGCCAGTTTTATCGCGATGATAGCTTCGATGATTATGCAGAGCTTCTTCTTTTCCGCACTCTTCGGGGGACGCAACCGGGACGGGGGAGGATGGATCATCGTCTGGATTGTCTCGATTATTGTATATGCGGTCAGTACGCTGCTAATCCTTGCACTCTCACGGTACCGTGAATTTGCTGCAGATCGTGGCAGTGCCTATATTACAAAAAATCCAAGGGCTTTGATCTCGGCATTAAGCAAAATTAGTGGACGGATGGATGTAGTACCCGCCGAGGCAAAAGTAAAAGTTGAGAGTGCAAATGCATTTTTCATCATTCCTGCACTCTCGGGTAACACTATCATGGAGCTTTTCTCCACGCACCCGCCACTTGAAAAAAGGATTGCCAGTCTTGAAGCAATAGAATCTGAAATTCGCGGGTATTAATTTTCCATTTTTTTCAATATTTTCATCCTGTTATCCCTCTGCCCGGTAGTGTTGTAAAAAGGCCTATATTTATATCTGCCGGGACTCATGACTAATAAGGTGGTTTCTCCTTGCTCTCCGTCTTATTGATCGATGACGAACCTGCGTTGCTCGAGGTGCTCAAGCTATTCTCCGAACGATCCCGGGAGATGAGCGTCCACACCGCCCAATCCGCAACTGAGGCACTGAAGATCCTTCCGGAAAAAACCTTTGATGCCATCATCGTCGATTATGACATGCCGGAGCTCAATGGAATCGAATTTTTAAAGATTCTCCGTTCAGAAGGAGACACAACACCGGTCATAATTTTTACGGGTGTTGGACATGAACGCACTGCAATCGAAGCTATCAATAATGGTGCAAACTTTTTCTTACAAAAAGGCGAAGACCCGCAGATGCAGTTCCGTGAACTGGTCACGATGGTCAAAACAGCCGTGGAAAGGACATATCTTGGAAAAAATCTCGGCACGACAAAGCGTATTATAATCGATTTGATCAATTTTTCTTCCGATCCCAGCTTTGCCATCGATCGAGAAGGTGCAGTTGTAGCGTGGAACCCACAGATGGAACAACTTACTGACGTCAAAGCAGTTGACATAATCGGGAAAGGCGATTATGTCTATTCAGAACCCTTCTTCGGAACCCGAAAGAAAATACTTATAAATCTCATATTTGAGCCTGATGATGTGATTAAAGAACAAAAATATATGATTATCAGCCGTGTCGCAAAAGGCCCGATTATTGCAGTTACAAAAGGCATAAAAAAGGATGGAAGTGACTGGACAATCTGGACAAAAGCCATGCCGGTGTATGATGGTCAGGGAGATTTCGTCGCTGCTGTCGGAATGGTGCGCGACGTTACTGCAACCTTTAAAGATGTCATAATCCGTGATGAATCCGAAGAAGCTGCAGCACATCTTGCGGCCGAGGTAGCATCCCAGAAATCTTCCAAGCCGGCCGGGCGGATGTTTGATAAAATTCTCGGAAAAGCCACTGCCCTGTATAAGGAAGGAGTTATTCTGTATATTCGGGAGAAGAAATATCATGAAGCTATGGCTGCGTTTGATAAAGCGCTGGAGATCGATGATAAACTTTCGTATGTCTGGAATGACAAAGGTCTCTGTTACCGGGAAATGGGAGATAATATCAATGCTCTCAAATCACTTCTGAAAGCGGTGGAAATTGCGCCGGAAGATCCTGAACTGCTTTTTAATCTGGGTGAAACTCTTGAGATGATCGGAGTACTGTATATGAGCGACAAATATCTCGAATCAGCAATTCAGACGTTCAAGATGGTGGCAAACCAGATGCCCAATAATTCGAGTGTATGGAACCATATCGGTATTTGCTATAAAGAGATGGAAAATCCGGATGAAGCAAAATTCAATTTTGATCGTGCCCGGGATATCCATATCTGGAAAAAAGATACACCGATCATCCCCAGACGGGACGAATTTCTTAAATAAGAGAACCGGGGTGGTGAAGAAAATCCGTCTCGCTGTTGTCAGGCAATTGGACCTGCACTAGGTCCAACACTTTCACCATCAAGTGAATTCATTATCAGTTTTTTGTTATTTTAAAAAAAAGAGAATGGGAATGATTAATACCCCTGCTCGCTAAAATGGTAAAGCATCATTGCATCGATGGTCTAGTGGTATGACTTAGGCCTTCCAAGCCTATAGCCCGGGTTCAATTCCCGGTCGATGCATGCGGGCTCGTGGTCTAGTTGGCTATGACGTCGCCTTCACACGGCGAAGATCTCGTGTTCGAATCACGACGAGCCCATGTCAGGAAAAAAGTGGGACCTGTTTATATTTTCTACAAAAACCGGGTTAAATAATAAAAAAATTACATCCCCAGACAGGAAAATTATGCAAATTACTTCTTCCATCCATGCCATAAGGCACTCGTTCAGTATCCCGATCGCACCCGGCATTACAATCGATCGCTTCGTGTACTCATACCTCATCTATGGCGGCATGATTACCCTGATTGATACGGGAGTAGCAGGCTGTGAGACACAAATCTTTGAATATATCCGATCAACCGGCCGTGACCCGTCAGAAATTGCTCTTATTATTCTGACTCATTCTCATCCTGACCATATTGGTGCAGCACAAGCAATTCAGCAGACGACCGGGTGTAGCATCGCCGCACATCCTGCCGAACGTGCCTGGATTGAGGATACAGATCTCCAGAATCGCGAGCGGCCGGTGCCCGGATTCGCCATGCTTGTAGGAGGGTCCGTTCAGGTAGATCATGAACTGGAAGACGGGGATGTCATAGAACATGATGAGACCCGGACTGGTGAAATACTCGTGCTCCATACACCAGGTCATTCAAAGGGCTCAATCTCACTCCTTCTGCACGGTGAAGGGGCACTCTTATCGGGTGATGCAGTCCCGGTTGAAGGAGAAATACCGGTATATGATGATGCCGTGGCATCAGTCAGGTCACTAAAAAAACTTCGGGGAATTGCCGGTATCCGGGTCCTTCTCTCATCCTGGGATGAACCTCGGAGAGGGGATGCAGCTTATCAACAGATGGACAAGGCGCTGGAATATCTCCAGAAGATTCAAAATACACTTCTCGCACTTACCCGCGAAGGGGTCACGGATCCTGAAGAGCTTGCTCGTAAAACTGCTTCGACGCTCGGACTCCCTCATGAGGCGGTCAATCCGCTCCTTTCCCTCACCTTTACGGCAAGTCTTAATGCCGCAGAACAGATGCATAAATCCAGGGATTGAGGGAAATTTCATTGCCGGTAGTTATTTTGCTGTATGTCAACCAGACAATCCTCAAATTTTCGGTGAAACTGCGCCGTCTTCTGCATCACTTCATCCGTTTTGCACCCGGTGACTTTTCCCTGCTAATAGCAAATACATCCTGGTGTTTTTTTTTCGCCACCCCACATCGTTCAGATCCATGCAGAATTCCAGCTGTCCGGGAGAAGTCAAAGGTTCACAATAAAGGTCTATATTTGAATGCTTTTATAAACAGGCAGTTCTCCCTGATGGGGATAGAGAAATTCAGAATAACCTTGAGAAAAGAAAATTACCGCTTACGATCGCGATGCATGAGGCTGTAGGAAAAACATAGGTGCAGTCTTCCTGATGCTGGTTTCCAGCATGCAGAAGGACTGCGTGCAATAGTAAAAAGTGAAGTTATGCGTTTTTCATCTTGGCTTTCGCGACGAATCCGTCCTTGCCGATATAGTACATGAAGCCGGATTCCTTAGCGATCTTTTCGGTGCCGACTTTCTTCTTCTTGCCGGTCTTGTTGTGCTTCATCGGCGCAGCCCAAACATAGCCATCCTTACCGATAAAGTAAAGATATCCCTTTTCACGCTGAATTTTTTCCTTACCGATTTTGGTTCCCATTTAAACACCTCAAAACCTCTATTGGGTTTTGATAATGAGAGTTAACGCCTGATAATATAAAAGGTTTCCGTCGACAGCCCGTCGAAGTCTGGATTTTTACCAAAATTTTGGGGGTATTTTTAGTATTGTGACACATTAGTAAGGCCGATTTAAAACATGTTTAAATCGGTCCGTTTTGATTTTATCGACCACATTTCGGTTTTAATCAGAGATTGCGCCGTAAATCCTATGAAAAGGAAAAGCGCATTTACCGCATCTCCGGAGACCCGGGACCGGGGAGTCAGGGCAGACCGACTTTTTTCCGGTTAAAAAGACCTGGCCCTGAGAATGATTTGTGTGGAGCCTCTGTTTTATCGTCTGAAACAACTCATATAATGATGAATTTTCTTGTACTTCCACCTCATCCTCACCGATGAATGCAACCTCTGCTGCCGTTATTGCCGGGCAAAAGCATTTGAAAATGCTGACGAAGGAAATGCTCAAGGTGCGCCACCGATAGAAGTCGATCCTCATCTTCCTCCGGAACTGGAGATCAGTCTTGACCTCCTTTATGGTTTTCTGCGAAAAGACCCTGCCCCCACGCTCACATTTTATGGAGGTGAACCTCTTCTGCGATCCGATCTTATTGAGAGAATTGTCCGTGAGGCACCCGTACGACAGTTTATGCTGCAGACCAACGGTCTCCTCCTTGATCACCTTCTACCGGAAACAGTCAACCGTTTTTCCACGATCCTCGTTTCTCTCGACGGTATGGAAAGCCTTACTGATGCAAACCGGGGTGCGGGAACCTATCGGAAGGTAATGATGAATATTAAAAAAATCCGGCAGAATGGATACAATGGGGAACTAATTGCCCGAATGACCGTGGACGAGAACTCGGATATTGCCGAAGCTGTTCGCTGGCTGTCTGATAACCCTGATTATTCCTTTTCTTCGATTCACTGGCAGCTGGATGCAAATTTTACCCATGATTTTTCTCATCGCCGGTTTGCTGAATGGGTCAGGAACAGCTACAATCCGGGCATCCTCAGTCTCGTGACAGACTGGGTTGATCATATGGAGAATGAGGGCACGGTGCTCCGCTGGTATCCGTTCCTTGATCTGATGGAAGATCTGCTCGTAGGGCGTCAGTCACGCCTGAGGTGCGGATCAGGTTACGCAAACTATACCATTATGACCAATGGCTACATCGCTCCGTGCCCCGTGATGACCGGCATGTCCCAATATTATGTGGGGCATGTACGGGATGCCGACCCGATGGAACTTGCTGTCATTACCGTGAACGGGGAGTGCACGGATTGCAAAATTCTCGGATTCTGCGGGGGGAGATGCCTTTACGCCAATATCATACAACCATGGGGGGAGGCCGGCCGACATGAGGTCTGCAGTTCAGTGGAATACCTTCAAAACTGCCTGAATGATGCTCTCCCACGGGTCAAAGATCTTATAAAGGGAGAGGTAATCCATTTTGCAGATTTTTCTCATGAAAAATATAATGGTTGTGAGATCATTCCATGATACTCATACAGAGCTATTTATATTCTTGGCAGAAATATTTATAGGCAGATCAAAACTGCATGAGTAATACAATGGAAAGAAAGAGTTTTGGTGGCCCGAGAAACTTCGGTCCCAGAGAAATGACAAAGACAGTCTGCTCAGACTGTGGAAAAGAGTGCGAAGTCCCTTTCAAGCCAACTGAGGGCAGGCCGGTCTATTGCAGAGACTGCCTTCCTAAACACCGGAAACCCCGGTTCTGAAATTTTCAAATTTTTTCCTTTTTTTGAATTTTACCACACGAGTGAATTTTTTTTATAAAAGGTTTGCATCTTCCAGCAGACTCTTCTTCCTGCCTGACCAAAATGGGGGTATGGCGAAATCATGGAGAGAGGCAAAGGAATGTGCGGCACACGAGGGGCTTCCCCAGGTCTTTCACGATTGTGACGCAGAGGTTTATGGAGCGTGCAAGCCCGGAGAGACCCAGGGATCGTTCCAGGCAGGTGTTTTTGTTGAGCACCGCTGTATTTGTATGCCTGCCCATATGAGTCCTGAAGAGCTCGAGGCAAAAGAGAGAAAATTTCACCTGGATAACCCTGAATGGTAAAGGTTGCCGGATTTTCTGGCACTATTTCTTTTTTCTTATATCTTCCCGAAACCGGTGGAGAATATCGAAGAGCATAAGCCGGAATTCTTTCCCTATAGCCTCCCACGATTTTGCATCGGTCACCGGATGAGAAGCATAGTACTGATAGTCATTACGCACAACGACAGTATCAAATCCCGTTTCGTCCTTCGGTTTCGGTTCCCACCAGAGCTGCCGTAGAATCGCATAATACCCGCTGGCGAGCACAATAAGAAAAATGAGGGGAACAATAAGGAATGCGAAATACCATGACGGTGTGTAAAAATTTGTTGCAGCAATTCTATCAATGAATTGGATCATGCGGAGGATGAACAACAGGAAAAAAACGCTGCCTATAGCTCTTATGAGTGGTGCCGGCAGGTTGAAAGGGAAAGAAACGGCATCAAAGATATCGGCTGCGAGAAGAATAACCACGATAAAAATGAGCAGCCAGAAATTCTCATTCAGGAAGGTGATACCGGAGGTATAAACCGGATTTGTTACATAATAGGTCAGAATATTTGCAAGGACGACGATTATTAAAAAGCAAATGATCCCGATCATCCGGGAAACAAATATCCAGCTCAACGGTTTTCTCCTGTACTGCCACATAGGCCGACCTCCAGAATTCTGTACAGAGTTTGTGAAGGATATTAAATAGATTAATGCTTGATGTCGGGTTATCGGAAAGACCAATTATATTGATTGCAGATCATCTGGTATGAAGGTCAATTATAAGAGGTACGGGCTTTACCTTTTGAGGTGGCAGGCAAGTACACCGATCCTCGCCGGTGTTGGCATTCTTCTGGCCACGATGGGTCAACTCGTCTCGGCATTGGTTGCAAACCTGATCGGCGGACTGATTTTTTTTTGGGTGGACCAGTTCATTTTCACCTCTGCGTCGCTCGCAGCGCAGTGGGAGGTCAGGGAAAATATTACCTGTGTTGATTGTGGTAAGGTTGCCCGTGGATATCGCCTTGTAAGATCTGGTGAGTACCGACAGAACACAGGATCATGCGCCTGAATTCCGGTGCGAGGAGTGTTCAAAGAAGAAGTCCGAAGAGTTAAAAGAGCGGGGAGTAAAAATCGATTAAAACCGGAAAAAAATAAATGTCGTCTTTATGGACGAAATGAATGTTCTGTCTCAATATTCCAATTTTTCTTTGTTTTTCACCAGGATATTAAAATTCAGGATACCGAAAATTCCCAACCCAACAGTGCACTATAAAATGCATCAATAAGCAATAAAGTACAACAATGTATAAATATATACAAAACTAGACTAATAGTAGACGATTATTTCCGCAAGTGCATTGCTTTTTTTGGCGTGCAGAAATCCCGCATCGGCATTGTACAGAGAGGAACCATACAGATTTCAACAAAAAATGCCCCACGAGGAGAATTTGAAGCTATGAAACCAGCTCTTGTGCTAAATCTTGACCTCCAGGAATACCTGACCGCGGTAAAAAATCAGCCAAAACCACTGATTATCCCGCTTTGTGCTGAGCTGCCATTGCCGGATATTTCGCCTCTTGACGTGTATACAGACACAAGAAAGGGCTATGGTTTCCTTCTCGAATCAATGGAGGGTAGCGAAAAAATTGCACGCTATTCTTACATAGGAATCGATCCCGAATTCGTTATCACGATAGGTCTTACCGTTGATATTCAGGGAAATGAACCCTTTACAGAGATTGCAAAAGATCCGGAGGGAAAGACACCAGTCGATCAGATACAATCGATTCTCTCCCGTTTCAATTATATAAATGTTAAAGCACCCCGTTTTTTTGGTGGTATGGTAGGATACTTTACCTACGACTGCGTGTACTCTCTTTTTTCCAACGTTCGGAACGAGCACCTATACAGCCCTGCTTTAAATGGAATTTCTGATCCTGAGAATAATACTGCCAGATTCATGCTCACTAAGGACTGCATCGTTTTTGACCATGCTGAACAAAAACTCTACATTTTCTCAAGTCCGTTCCTTACCTATGATTCCGACCTTACATCTGAATACGAAAGGAGCTTTTCAAAGATACAGGCGCTTCGGGATCGTATTGCCGCCATCACACCCCGCAATAAAACGATCATAGCGCAAAAACCGGGATTGAATAAAAAAACGGTAGAATATATTCCATCAGTATCCCGGGAAGCATTTGAAATATCGGTAAAAAAGATTCAGGAACACATTGCCGCGGGAGATATCTTCCAGGCCGTTCTTTCGCGCAGGATAGAGTGCGCAGTAACCGGGGACCCGTTTGCGATATATAATGCGCTCCGGGAGATCAACCCCAGCCCGTACATGTATTATATCAATTTTGGTAATGAGCAGGTGATAGGGGCCAGCCCCGAGATGCTCGTGCGGGTGGAAAGGCGGCGGGTAACCACTGTTCCGATTGCCGGTACCCGCCCCCGGGGAGGCGATTACCGGCAGGATGCAGAGTTTGCAGAGGATCTCCTGGCGGATTCAAAGGAGAGAGCTGAACATACGATGCTCGTGGATCTCGCGAGAAATGATCTGGGGCGGGTATGCCGATTCGGCTCCGTCGTAGTTGAAGAATTCATGGGCATCGAGAAATTTTCCCATGTCCAGCATATTGTCTCGACGGTCAGGGGTGTACTCAAAGACAACCTTGATTGTTATGATGCATTTAAATCCTGTTTTCCTGCCGGGACGGTATCGGGTGCACCAAAAATTCGGGCGATGCAGATCATCGATAACGAAGAGACCCGGCATCGTGGACTCTATGCCGGAGCAGTCGGATATATCGGCTTTGACCGGAATCTCGAATTCGCCATTGCGATTCGGACGGTGATTGTTCATAATGGCAAGGCGCAGGTTCAGGTGGGTGCAGGAATAGTTGCAGATTCGATCCCGGAAAATGAATGGACAGAAACTGAGAGCAAGGCATCAGCAATGTTGCAGGCGATCGAACAAGCCGGAGTGTCATGATGAAAGTCCTGATTGTGGATTGTTACGACAGCTTCACGTTCAACCTGTACCAACAGGTCGGTAAACTCGGGGGCAATCCGGTTGTTTTGCCCTGCGATACACCGCTCGGACAGCTGGAAAAAACCTGCTGCGACCGGATTATTCTCTCCCCGGGACCGGGAACACCACGGGATTCCGGTGTCTGTCCTGAAGTGCTGGAAACGATGAGCAGGATGATCCCCACTTTAGGTGTCTGTCTCGGGCACCAGGCGATCTGTACGACATTTGGCGGAGAGGTCGTGCGTGCAGAGCACCTGATGCATGGTAAGACTTCCCTAATCCAGCACGACGGACGGGGAATTTTTGAGGGCATGCCCGCACCGTTCACGGCGACACGGTACCATTCGCTTGTTGCAAAAAAAGAATCCCTGCCATCGGATCTTCAGGTATCAGCAACCAGCCTCGATGATCATTATGTGATGGGGGTTCGCCATACCCGATACCCGATTGAGGGGGTGCAGTTCCATCCTGAGAGTGTCCTGTCCCGGGAAGGCGACAGGATTATCTGGAATTTCCTGCAGGGAAGCGGAGGGGCACTATGATGTTCAAAGAATCACTCGCATGTCTTGCAGAACGCCGGCATCTCAACCCCGCTGAAGCTGCGGGGATGATGACCACAATAATGAAGGGCAAAGCATCTCAGGCACAGATCGGGGCATTCCTTCTTGCATTGCACATGAAGGGTGAAACGGCAGCTGAGATAGCAGCGTTCGCCCGGGTGATACGGGATAATGCAATCACCGTAAAACCGAGGACCGGACGGATGCTTGTCGACACCTGCGGTACGGGAGGGGACGGGACGCATACGTTCAATATAAGCACCGCGTCGGCCATTGTTGCAGCCGGCGCGGGTTGCCCGGTTGTCAAGCACGGAAACCGGGGTATGAGCAGCAGGTGCGGATCAGCAGATGTCCTCACGGCACTGGGAGTGAATATCGCCATTGATCCAGATGTCCAGGCAGGAATTGTGGAACGGGTTGGCATTGCATTCTTCTTTGCCCCGGCATATCACCCGGCCATGAGACATGTCCTGACTGCACGTCAGGAGATCGGATGCAGGACGGTTTTTAATATCCTTGGTCCTCTCGCAAATCCGGCTGGAGCCCAGGCACAGGTACTGGGGGTTTATCATCCTGAGCTCACCGGAACCATTGCAGAAGTGCTGAGATTACTGGGACTCTCCCGGGCAATGGTCGTCCACGGTTCAGGACTTGATGAGATCACTACAACGGGCGAGACAATAATCGCAGAGCTTACTGGCGGGGCAATTCAGACGTACACGATCCGGTATGATACATTTGGTATTGCACGCGCCCATCTTCAGGATCTTGCAGGAGGCAGCCCCGAGGATAATGCCCGGATCATTCGCGATATCCTGGACGGAGAACAGGGTGCACCCCGTGATATTGTCCTGATGAACGCAGGAGCCGCACTTTATGTTGGTGGACTGGCACGGGATCTTCATGAAGGGATCCGGCTTGCCGCTGATTCCATCGATTCGGGCAATGCATCAGCCCGGCTCCATGCCCTGGTTGATGCAACAGCAGGTGTGATATGATTCTTGACGAGATCATCCGGCGCACTCAGAAACGGGTTTCCATGCTTCCGCCAGAGTTTCCAGAGAATCGTGCTGAATCTCATGCAAGCCTGATTGAAGCGATACAGAACAGGAACAGCAGGAATGCGATTATTGCCGAGATCAAATGCTCATCGCCCAGCCATGGTGTCATCCGGCGGAACGTAGACATGGCAATGATGGCCGGCGCACTTGCCGACAGCGGGTGTGTTGCCCTCTCGGTGCTGACTGAACCCTATTACTTCGGGGGAACCGGGAAGGATATCGCAAGGGTAAAATCGGCGGTGGGTATCCCTGTCATGCGTAAGGACTTCATAATAGACGAAAGGCAGATCGCGGAGTCCCGGGCATTGGGTGCCGATGCAGGTACTCCTGATTGCAGCGGTACTGAAAGAGCGTCTGCCCCTGTTCGTAGACCTTGCACAGGAATTCGGTCTTGAACCCCTTGTGGAGGTTCATACACGAGGTGAAGTGGAGACCGCCCTGTCTACAACTGCAGAACTTATCGGTATCAATAACCGCAGCCTTTCGACGCTCAGGATAGATCGCTCCACCACGCGGCTTCTTTCAGAAAAGATTCGGTTCGCAGAGAGAACGATCGTATCGGAAAGCGGAATGCTGACAGGAGATGACATACGGGAGATGAAACCCTACTGTGATGCATTCCTGATTGGATCATCAATCATGGCACATGATCGCCCGGAAAAGAAACTTGAGGAGTTTGTATGCGCATAAAGTGCTGCGGGATTACACGATCCGATGATGCCCGGTTTGCAGAGGCCTGTGGTGCAGATGCGATAGGCGTTGTAGTGTTTTCCCCCTCGTCGGTAAGATCAGTTACGCCGGAACGGGCATTGGAAATTTTCGATTCCGTGGGGCCATTTACCACCAAGGTCGCCGTGAGCCACACCACATCGTGCGCAGATCTCGAACAGATCCTTGCGTTGAGACCGGATGTACTCCAGATATCGTGTCCTTTTACGTTCCGGGAAAAGCCAGGTCCGAAAGTGATACGGGTAATCGGGAGAAATGATCCGCTTCCTGCCAACTGTGATGCAATTATTGTAGATGATAGTCATGGCTGCGGGAGAGCATTTGATCTCACCTGCGCCCGCCAGGCAGTAATGAGTTCCCGGGTACCGGTCATCCTGGCCGGAGGGCTGACACCGGAAAATGTGGCAGATGCCATCCGCCGGGTCCGCCCCTATGCCGTGGATGTCGCAAGCGGCATTGAAACAGCGCCGGGGATAAAAGATCATGCCAAGATTGCTGCTTTTATCAGGGCAGCAAGGAGTGCGTAACATGACACCAAAAGGAAGATACGGGAAATTCGGTGGCCGGTACGTTTCGGAATCCCTGATGAGCGCGCTCCTCGAACTCGAGAGTGCATATGCAAAAGCAAGCACCGATCCGCAGTTCGCCCGTATTCTCGCGGGGTTCCTAACTGATTACGCAGGACGCGAAACCCCGCTTACATTCTGCCCGAATGCATCTGACAGACTGGGATGTAAGATATATCTCAAGCGGGAGGATCTTGTGCATGGGGGGTCCCACAAACTGAATAATACCCTTGGACAGGCCCTGCTTGCACAACAGATGGGCAAGAAACGGTTGATCGCCGAGACCGGCGCCGGCCAGCACGGGGTTGCAACTGCCATTGTCGGGGCGGCACTCGGGATGCCTGTCGATGTGTACATGGGTGAAGTGGACACCCGGCGGCAGGCACTCAATGTCTTTCGCATGGAACTGATGGGCGCAAGAGTGATCCCGGTAAGGTCAGGGACACGGACGCTCAAAGACGCAATCAACGAGGCGCTCCGCGACTGGGTGACAAACGTGCGTGATACCTACTACCTTATCGGCTCGGTTGTCGGCCCGCACCCGTATCCACTCATGGTCCGCAATTTCCAGTCGGTAATTGGCAGGGAGGCCCGTGAGCAGGTGATGAAAAAAGAGGGGCGACTTCCTGATGCGGTTGTCGCTTGTGTCGGGGGAGGGTCAAACGCGATCGGGATCTTTTACCCGTTCCTGGCGGATGATGTGGCATTGATCGGTGTAGAAGCGGGGGGTGAAGGAATTGAAACGGGCAGACATTCTGCCACCCTTTGCGCCGGAGATGCCGGGGTGTTGCACGGCACACTCTCCTATCTCCTGCAGGACGAGCATGGGCAGGTACTTCCCACTCATAGTATCTCGGCCGGTCTTGACTACCCCGGTGTAGGACCTGAGCATGCGATGCTCAGGGATAACCGCCGTGTTACCTACGCAGCGGTGAATGACCCGGATGTATTGGATGCATTCAGATTCCTTTCAAGAACAGAGGGGATCATACCCGCTCTGGAGTCTGCCCATGCAGTGGCATACGTAATGCAGAATGCAGATCGATTCGACAAGGATGATATCGTGGTTATCAATCTCTCCGGGCGTGGCGACAAGGATGTAGCTGAAGTGGCGGCAATGAAGGTGCGTACCTGATGGGACGGATTGAGAAGATATTTGCCGAAGGGAAAAAGCCCGCATTCATCGGTTTTACCGTGGCAGGAGATCCGGACAAAACCACCAGTATCCGGATTGCCAGGGCGTTGATTGCAGGCGGGACGGATATCCTCGAATTGGGCGTGCCTTTCTCTGACCCGGTCGCAGACGGTCCTACGATCCAGAAAGCCGACGAACGGGCGCTTGGAGCAGGAACCACACCATCCACCGTCTTTGAAATTGTCCGGGAGATTCGCAAAGATTCAGATGTGCCGATCGTACTCCTTACCTATTACAACATTGTTTATCGCCGCGGGATAGAACGGTTCTATCGGGAAGCGCACTCTGCCGGCGTGGATGGGATCCTGATCGCTGACATGCCGGTTGAGGAGTCAGAAGAGGTATGCGATATTGCGCAACAATTTGACATCGACCCAGTCTTCCTCATCTCCCAGACGACCTCCGATGAACGGATCAAAAAGATTGCGGAGAAGGCTCGTGGGTACCTGTATCTTGTTGCAGTGCTGGGAGTAACCGGGGTCCGCGACCGGATTTCTGAAGAGGCAATCAATCTTCTGAACAGGGTCCGCAGGTACACCGTGCTTCCCCTTGCGATCGGTTTTGGCATTTCCACAGCCGTACAGGCACAGGTATGCACCCGTGCCGGAGCTGATGGGATTATCGTCGGCAGTGCAATTGTGGAAATTGTTGAACGAAACCTTGATGACCCGGTCTCCATGGAATGTGAGCTGAAAGGATATGTGTCTTCCATGAAAAAAGCACTTATCAGAGATAATCCGGCAAAATAATTTACTCAATAGTGACATTTTTGACTGTTACATGTGCTGTAAATAATGTGCATTTTTTGGCTCTGTAGAAAACCTCTTTTCTGATAACGCTCCAGGGGCTTCGCCCCGCCGCTGTGGCGCCCCAGTTGCGATTGTGTTGTATTACCTGGATAAGGATTTCCGGTAATACAGAGGAATCGCAGGCGCCCCCACCCCCAACGGGGGTAGGGCTGGCGCAAGGGGGGCTTCCTTTTTTAAAAGGGATTTTTCCAGAGCGCATTTTTTCGCATTAAGGGTAAAGAGTCGGCTGTTTCCGAGCGCGGTGTAGTTCCTTTTCAGTCATTTATACAATATCTCCGAAGTACCCATGAGCACTGAGGATAGAGATAACCGTTTCCGCCCACGCTGAATCGTTCACGTGAGATCCATGAATATGGGATTCTGTAGTCCGTGGCTCATGCTTCTGCCTGAGACGGGGAAGGGGCGATGGTGCGGTAACGGGAAGGGGTGCGATCTTTTCCTTCCAGAGTTTTGCCAGATTTTCATCAGCGGTCTTGAGCTCATTTCGTCCGATAACGGTGCCACACACCTGTCGATCAGGGGTATAGATCACCATCCGGTAACACTGGAATTCGCGGCAAATGGAGGGGCGATTCGAATAAATGGCGCAGGTCAAACCACCGCCCTGCCGATCTTTCCGGAGAAAAATGCATTTTTTCCGGTTGTTATCGTCCCTGCCTCCTTCCTGTTGTTCATATTCTTCTGCTATCTCGTCTGCATATTCCGGTTCTGTATGGACTAAAAAAAGCTCACGGGTAATACCAAACCTGCAGTAATAATCACGGCTGCTGAGCTGTCGCTCAACCCTGATAAATTCACCAAAACTCCTGCAGCATTTCCCGCACCGGTTGCATTCAAACTTCGCCAATATAACCTATCTCATGTTAGGATGATTTAACGATAAAACATCGGTTTTTTTTAGTAAACAGGAAATTGAAGATGATCCCCGGCTGTGAAAAGGGGGGTCTCACCAAAATTTCCCTCATCGCATGGGTTCGGTCCTCTGCCAAAAAACCTTTGAACCAGTACATCCGTGATACAAGGGGAGAAACACGAACATGAATGATAAAACCCGGGTTCTTTTTATCTGCACGGCAAATGCAGCCCGTTCCCAGATGGCTGAAGGACTTCTCCGAAAAAAATACGGAGACCGGTTTGACGTATACAGCGCGGGCACCCGCCAGTCCCGCGTGAGTGCACATGCAATCCAGGTCATGAACGAGATC
The DNA here is from genome assembly GCA_963815065.1 of uncultured Methanoregulaceae archaeon. Taxonomy (GTDB): domain Archaea; phylum Halobacteriota; class Methanomicrobia; order Methanomicrobiales; family Methanospirillaceae; genus Methanoregula. The sequence goes on from CAWFFE010000002.1 coordinate 488,934, forward strand.
GGGATTGACATCTCTCACCATCATTCGAAAAACCTTGAAGAGATCTCCGGCATGACATTTGATCTCGCCGTTATTCTCTGCGATAACGCCTGCCGGATCTGCCCGGTTGTTTCCGAAGCAAAAGAGACCATCCACTGCGGATTTCCTGATCCACACCTTACTTCAGGCTCCGGGGAGGATGTCCTCAACGGTTACCGGGAGAGCCGGGACAGGATCGCAGTATGGATTGACACGAGGTATGGTCAACAGCGAGAAGATTAAATCTCCTTTAAGACATTGCAAACGTTTGCCATCAGGGCGTGATGCCTCCCGACAAGATCCAGGTGGGCGACGCTCCGCCCGGACCCGGGCATAGGAAGCCAGTCGATGCCGCAATCGGTTTCCCAGAGTATAAGCCCTTCTGCCGGTGCAGGCTGGAGTGCCTTTTTTATTTCGCCATCGAGAAGAGTGCTGATAAAAGTCTCATCCTCTTCACCTTCACCGACCTGAAGAAGAGCTGTGGCCATACACCGCACCTGGTGCCACAAAAAGCTCTCGGCTTTTACTTCAAGATATACAAAACCCTCCGCCTCTCCAACGGCAATCCCAAGGATATTCCGCCAGGGATTCTTACCCCTGACCCGGGCAAAGTTGGTGAAGTTGTGAGAGCCCTCCAAAAGTTGTCCAGCCCGTTGCATCGCCGCTCTATCACGCGGAGGCATGGAAAAAAAATACCGGTACGTCCTGGATTTCGCATCATATCGCGGGTGAAACTCCGTGGATACTTTCGCATATCCGGTACACCAGCAGTCGGAAGGAAGCCTGATATTGAGTACCTGGATAGCCCGGTCAGGAACATCTGTCGTGAATGCAACAACCTGCCCGCATGCATGGACTCCGCGATCAGTTCTCCCGGAGAAAAGAAACCCTGCATCCCGCCAGTTGGAGATCAACCCCAGTTGCTGGCAGGTTGAGATGAATTCCCCTTCAACGGTGCGGCACCCTGTCTGCATCTGTGAGCCAAAAAATCCGCTGCCCAGATACGATACCCGGAACGCCAGCCTCATCGGAGCCGCACACGCCGTGTGAACCGTTTTATCCTTCTCCATGTATTATTCAGTGACTGGTGCGTGTAGGTTCGTAACGGTGTCTGCCTGCCGCCGCAGGTAACTTTTCCGGCCCGGATCGCTGCAAGGATAGAACTAACGTCCCTCTCAGCATCGATGAACGTCCTGCCGAAACCGACGAACCGTGCGTGATGTGCATCACTCCCCGCCACACAGGGTTTTCCCATCCGCTTAGCGATGCGGGCCGCTTTCCGGTTTGCTGAACCGACAATATACCTGCTGTTGAATGTTTCAACAGCATCGACCATGGCCATACCGACCTTCTTCTGGCGGGCAACGCCATGCCGCCACACATGGTACGGGTGGGGGAGGATAAGGAGTGCCCCCATTTTTCGTGCAATCTCAATCGTATCGATTACATCGAGCCCCGCAGGGACAACCTCGGTTACACCGAGAACGATGAGGTGCCCCTGTTTAGTCGACACTTCAATACCCGGAATTACAAGAACCGGTGTCACGCACAACAGCGCCTTTTTTGCACCTTCAACGGAATCATGATCGGTGATGGCGATTACGTCAAGCCCGACTTCCTCGGCTCTTGAAAGGATCTCTTCGACACTGCTTTCGCCATCCTTTGAAAAATTGGTATGCACGTGCAAATCGCAGTTCAGCATCTGATCATAGTGTTTTTATCTCTCTGGTATTAAGGGAACTTATGCGCATCCTCCTGCCTACCGGTGCCGCTACAGAAGAAATCGTAAGATGTGCGGCGGAGGATTATGATGCTGAGGTCGTAGTTACCGGCGATATTGCATCATTTCTTACCCCCCATATGCTCCATACCCTGATAAAAAAGGGGGATTACGATCGGGTGATTGTCTCTGGTATGTGCACGGCTTCCTTTGAGCAGGTTGAACGCGAGACGGGCGTCCCCATATTCCGGGGTCCAAGACATGCTGCTGATCTTGCACTGATCCTTCCGGTAATTGATAGCATTACCCTGTCGCGTACAATTCCAGCAGATGATTTCCTTGCACGGGAAAAAGCCAAAGACGCATATAAAAGGGTAGGAGAACGGGAACACGATGCCGGATTCGATTTTGTCATCCGTAATATCAAGATCGGCGGAGGGTCAAGGATCAAGGGTACTTGCTGAAGTGATGGACGCCCACCGGTGTATTGATCTTCGGAATGTTGTTGAAAACTATTTTAGTTCTGGTGCCGATATTGTTGATCTTGGATTTGGCTTTGATGCAACGCCGGATGACGTATCGGGAGTCTTCTCCGAACTGGATGACATCGATCGCCCTCTGGCTGTTGATTCCCAGAATCCGGATCTTATCCGCCCTGCCCTTGCCAGAGCTGATATTGTTCTCAGCCTGCAGGAGACCAATATTCCCGCGGTTGCCGGATGCATAGCTGACGCAGGGGCTGCTGCAGTAATCGTACCCGGCAACAGCACGCTAAAAAAGAATCTCGCAATGGCGAGGCATGCAGGTATCGAATGTCTCATTGCAGATCCCCTGCTCCAGCCGGTCGGTTCCGGTCTTGTCGCGTCATTGAAAAAATTTGAAGACGTAGGATTCCCGCTCTTCTTTGGTGCAGGAAATGTAACTGAGCTCATCGACGCAGACTCGATTGGCATCAATGCGGTACTTGCCGGCATGGCATACGAAGCAGGAGCTTCCATCGTCTTTACCAGCGAGCATTCGGACAAGACCCGTGGATCGATCCGTGAGATGCGACGGGCAACGGAAATGATGTCGCTGTGCAATGACCGTCCTTACCCGAAAGATCTTGGCATTGACCTGCTTGTACTCAAGGAGAAGCGACGCCGTCGTGAACCTCCTCTTGAATATGATACAATAATTTCAGCAAAAAAAATGCCCGGGGAGATAACCTATGACCCGAAAGGTAACTTCCGGATCGGTATAGAAGAGGGCCAGATCGTAGCGGTGATCCAGGGAAAAGCAATACGGGGTAAACACTGGGGGGATATATTATACACAATTCTTTCAAACGGCGAAGTATCAATGCTTGATCATGCCGCTTATCTGGGTAAAGAATTGTACAAAGCTGAACTGGCTATCCGTTTCGGAAGAAGTTTCGAGCAGGATGGAGTGTTCTGAACAGTTTGATCGCCCGGGGGAAAAGAAAAAATCTATTCTTAAAAAATCCTCTGAAATAACCGCTTCATCAACCCTTTTATTCCTTCACCCTAAATTCTATATATGGCTGTTCAGGCACGTGCATCCCATATCCTTGTAAAGACCGAAGAAGAGGCAAACAAAATTCTCAAACGAATTAAGGATGGCGAGGATTTCACCGCTGTGGCAAAACGTTTCTCATCCTGTCCGTCAGGGAAGAACGGCGGTGACCTGGGCTGGTTCGGGAAAGGCCAGATGGTACCGGAATTTGAGAAGGTGGCATTTGAAAATGAGGCTGGTAACGTCATTGGTCCCGTCAAAACACAATTCGGCTACCACGTTATAAAAGTGACCGGCAGGAAATAGGTAAGAACATCCGGTCTGCCTGGATCTCAAAAAGGGAGATCCGGGAGAGTTAATTCTACGAACAGGAATTTAATCATGAATATTCGCGGTATCAGACATGAACTTCTCTCTCTTCTGCTCGAGCTGGGGCGCGACAGCCATCCCAATGAGTTTGTCGCGTTGCTCCGCGAACGGGACGGCGTCATTGAGGAACTGAACATGCTCCCCGGAACGATAACAGGAAAAGATTCGGCATCGCTCTTCTTCGACATGATGCCTCTTGATACTCATCTTGCCGGGAGTGCTCATAGTCATCCCAATGGCGTACTTCGTCCTTCTGATGCAGATATTAATTTTTTTCCACGGGGGGGTCGATATCATCTTATCATCGGCTATCCGTATCGTGAGTCCGACTGGAAATGTTTTGCTGCTGACGGGACCCCGTTAACCCTGGAGGTGATTGCATGACCGACCGCAGGGTTGTCGCCACCGGAACATTTGATATCCTTCACCCGGGACACCTCTATTATCTCGAGGAATCAAGAAAACTGGGTGACGAACTCTGGGTGATCGTTGCACGTGACGAAAATGTCAGACACAAACCCCGTCCGATAATTCCCGAAGAGCACCGCCTTCGGATGGTAGCCGCGCTTAAACCGGTCACGCATGCGATTCTCGGAGATAAGACTGATATGTTCCGCCCGATTCGGGAGATCCAGCCTGCCATCATTACCATCGGGTTCAACCAGCACTTCGATGAAACAAAACTCCATCAGCAGCTCTCCGAACGGGGGCTGACACCGTCGATAATACGAATCGGGAGGTACGAGGACGGAGACCTCTGCAGTTCTCGAATCGTCGTGCAGCGAATCATAGAAGTGCGGGGGAAAAAAGATTCTTGTAACGAAGAGAACTGACCTTTAACCCTTGTTTGTAGACTTATCAGAGAATCCCGATATCTTTGAAATATCCCGGGTCAGGCATTCGGATTTGGCGGATATCCCTGTATATATTGCGAACACCAGTACTGTGTTGCCGGGGAAGCCCCCGGCTTTGTTGACAAGAGCATTCGATGGAAGTACCGTCATATGGATATGGTGCGTCCGAGTATGGAGGCGGCAGGTATGGACGTGCGACCGCAAGAAATGCTGGCTGGAAGCTTGAAACGATCCCGGGCAAGGACAGGGAATAGGGAAAGATTACCCATTCTCAATATCCAGTCGATCGGGATTGTACTGATAGAATAGGGGTCAGCGACCCGTAAATAAACGGCGTGGGTGGGATTTTTTCCTTCCCAGACTAAGGATTCCCCTTCGCAGGGCGGTGCTGTATTTTGCAGTAAAAGATCCAATTATCGATGTCACGATAACCATTGCTGCTATCGTCGTTCCGACAAGAGGTGAACCAGCGAGGAAAGCAATCGCGATAGAAAATTCTCCCCTGGCTATGGTATTTCCCCAGATTTCCAGGCCGGATAGCGCAGAGTGATGAATCACTATCCCGGTGAGGACACCGGATATGAGCTTGCTCAGGATGGCGAGAAGGCAGATAACCGTGATCATGAACCAGTTCACGCCACTGGCAAAGTCTATAGTGACACCGAAAAAAACGAAAAATACCACCAAAAAAACATCCTTGAACGGGCGTGCGTGCTGCTCGAAGGCATCCGGGTCTGTGGTCGCGAATGCGACACCCAGTGCGATCACCATCATGGATTCCGGTATTCCCAGATACATCGAGAACGATGCCGTGGTGAGCACAGCAGCAAACGTGAAAAGGATGGGAAGCTCGTCATCCCGGTCAAGGATCGAGATAAGGAATTCTTTCCCATAGTGGGCGAGTATATAGAGGACTCCAAGAACTGCAAGAATCTTCACCATGAAGATGATCAGGTTCTGGTTGCCCGCTGAAATGAGGGCTAAAAAGATGATCAGAACAAGATCTTCAAAGACCATCAGCCAGATGACCGTTTCGGATTCACGGAACATCAGTTTCCGGTTTTCGATGAGCGAAGAGATGGCCATCGCGGTACTTGAAATATAAAAAGCAGATGCAACAATGAGCGATTCAATGAGAGTGAATCCCAGCATGTATGCTGCGGCAAAACCTATAATCATGTTGACATTCAGATCGATGATCCCGCTCGTCAGGACTGCTGACCGGTTCGCTGCTATCCGTTCGGGTTTCAGGCCAAGTCCCATGAAGAACAATAAAAAGATAAGTCCCATATCGGAAAAGAAGCGACTGATCTCATCTGCAGCGACCAACCCCAGCCCGGCTTTTCCCAGCAAAATCCCGGCAAGGATATAGAAGGGTATGACGGGAACCGACAGGTACTTGGTGATGAGCGCCAGCACCAGGCAGAGAAAGAGTGCAAGAACGATCCCTTCCATCAATCCACCATGATTTCCCGCTCAAACATTTTTATCTGGTCGCTCTCGCCGATCACCAGTGCTGTATCTCCGGTTTCAAAGACAAATGAAGGTGCCGGATTGACAATGTTCATGTCGTGCCGGCAGACTGCAATTACGGTTGCACCGGTCTTTGCACGGATCTGAAGGTCTTCTATCGTTCTTCCGGTAATAGCTTTCGGGATGAGGAACGAATGGATGGTAACCCGAAGATCGGCAAGTGCCGAAAACGCTATCTCAACACTTTCCTGGTCCGCCTCGATAATTGCACCCGTGAGAATATTGCCCAGCCTTCGCGCTTCGACAGGAGTCATCTCCGCAGCGCTTGGCGTCTGGCAGCCTTTCTGGAGAGTATACATCTGGATGGTGCCGGTTTTTGTGAAAAAAATTGCAACCGTATCGCCTTTGTCGGTCTCGAATTCATATTTCGTTCCAACCCCGGGGAGATTGAGCGAGCGGAGAGACATAGCTGACATTAGAGAAATGATCCTAAAATATATTATGATATGTTACAGGACTCACCGGACACTGTTCACAGGAAAACAAAAGAAAAGAGGAATTGAAGTTTTTATGGGTTATTTAAGGTTTTTGAGAGGGTGGGAGGAGCGGGGAAATTACGCGCTGGTTGACCCGACACCTTTTTCTTCAGGGTTTCATCCTCACCATATGCTTGTTGAAAGAATGTACCTTTAAACCTGTGACCGGGCGGTGCGAAAGTGAAATCAATAGTTTATATGCGGTTACACCCACGAAATCGGAAAGATATGATACTTTTTTCTTTTAACGGGAGTAATAAATAGTAAGAGGACCGCGATTCTCTTTTCGCGTCGATCAATCTATTTGTTATCACCGCAGGAGTTGGATATTATCGCAGAAATTCCCAAGGAAGAATACGTGCTGAAATGTACATCCGCATGCGCCGGTTGCAGCGATTCACTTGCACTCCGGTATGTGCTCAAAGCGGCTGGTCCTGATACTGTTCTTGTCGTGCCGGCCTGCTGCACCAGCGTTATTCAGGGTATATACCCGAATACCGCATTCAACATTCCCGTGTACAATATCGCTTTTGGGGCTGCTGCCGCATGCGCATCAGGAATGTCAAACGCGTTCCGTGCAACCGGGAAAAAAACCAATGTTATCGTTTATGCCGGTGACGGGGGGACTCTTGATATCGGCATCCAGGCGATGTCCGGGGCATTCGAACGGGGAACTGATTTCCTCTATATCTGTTACGATAACGAAGCATACGGTAATACCGGAATGCAGCGGTCCGGAGGGACTCCGATGGGAGCCCGTACTACAACTACTCCAACGGGAAAGATCGATGCCAAAAAGGACATTGATGCAATCATCGCAGCTCACAACCCGCCCTATATGGCAACTGCTGCAGCAGCATATCCCCAGGACCTTTTCAAAAAAGTTCAGAAAGCGCTCACCTTTCGCGGACCTTCATTCATTCATGTTCTCGCTCCCTGCCCGCCGGGATGGAGGTTTTCCACGGAAAAAACTGTTGAGATGGGCAAGCTCGCGGTAAAATCCTGTATGTGGATCCTTTACGAACGTGAATTCGGGAAACTTTCCATTAACCCCCAATCCAAAGCAGCGATGAAGAGACCCATTCCCCTCGAAGAGTATCTTGCACCCCAGGGACGGTTTAAGGGTATTGACGCTAAGACACTGGAAACTCTCAAGCAGCACCTGGCAAAAAACATGAGAAAATTATCCGCTGAGGAGGCAGAAGAATGAAAAAGATCGCCACGGGTAACAAAGCGGTCGCAGAAGCAGTAAAACAGGTCCAGCCCGCGGTCATCGCCGCATACCCGATTACCCCCCAGACGGAGATTGTTGAACAGATCGCAGAGTTTGTTTCCGCTGGCGAACTCAAAAGTCGTTATATCCCGGTTGAAAGTGAGCATTCCGCGATGGCCGCATGTATCGGGGCGAGCATCACGGGAATTCGAACCTTCACTGCAACCAGTTCCCATGGTCTTTTATATATGCACGAGATGACGAACTGGGCAGCAGGCGCACGCCTTCCCATTGTCATGGCCAATGTAAACCGGTCAATCGGTCCCGGCTGGAATATCTGGGCCGAACATACCGATGCGATGCAGGAACGCGATACGGGATGGCTTCAGGTATATGTCAGTACCGTTCAGGAGGCATACGATGCGACACTGATGGCATTCCGCATTGCAGAACACAATGATGTGCTGTTACCGGTAATGGTAAATCTTGACGGTTTTACCTTAAGCCATATCATGCAGCCGCTGGATACTGTCGAAACCGGTGATTTTATACCCCCGATGTTCCTTCCCCATGCGATTGATCCGAAAAATCCGGCAGGCTACGGTGGACTCACCGGTCCTGACCAGCACTTCAAATTCCGCTGGGATATCGAGCGCTCGATGCGTGACTCGGTAAAGGTAATTGATGAGACCCAGAATGATTTTGCAGGCCGCTTTGGCAGGAAATACGGGTTCTCCGAGGACTACCAATGCGATGACGCCGATGTAGTTGTCGTATCGATGGGTACGCTCGGCAAGGAGGCCGAAGTGGCTGTAGACCTCCTCCGGGAGGAGGGCATCCGGGCTGGTTCGATACGCCTGCGCTGGTTCCGACCGTTCCCGAACCTCAATCTTGAAGGGAAGGAGGTTGTCGTGATCGACCGGGCCTACTCGTTTGGCTTCGGCGGGATACTCGCGAAATCCATTCAGGCACAGCAGAAGAGGGATGTATTCAGCGTGATTGCGGGTCTCGGAGGACAGGAAGTCACGTATGAGGATATTGCGGATTTCATCAGGAAGCGCCGGATTGGCGAGGAGTTCTGGTTCGGGGTGAATGATCATGTTTGAGATCCGTATCCATTCACGGGGAGGGCAGGGGGGAGTGACAGCTGCACGGCTCCTTGCTCTTTCAGCGATCCATGATGGCAAGTACGCAACGGCATGCCCGTTCTACGGAGCTGAACGCAGGGGTGCCCCGATCGTCTCTTTCGTCAGGATAGATGATACCCCGATCAGGATCTACAGCCAGATAAAAAAGCCCGACATGGTCGTGGTGCTCGATGCAAGTGTAATGGATGTTGTGGATGTCCTCCATGGATTGAAAAAGGGCGGGAAGGTCCTGATTAACAGCGCTCACCGGAGAGAATTCACCGGATTTTCATCCAGCCATGTAGACCTGACGGGGATCGCACTCCGGGAGAACCTCGTGGTTGCAGGTGGACCCATCCTGAATACACCGGTACTCGGTGCACTTGCAAAGATGGGAATTATTTCTGTGGATTCGGCGAAGAAATCAATCCGTGAGATGTTTACCGATGAACGCAATGTCAGGGCGGCTGAAACCGCATACAGGGAGTTGAGTATATGAGCCGGGTTCGCCAGCGTCTTGCGATCAGCAAGCCGACGGAAGGGGCGGCCGGGAAGACCGGAACATGGCGGGTCTTTAAACCGGTTGTAGATAAAGAAAAATGCAATCAGTGCGGGCTCTGTGCGATGTATTGTCCGGATGCTGCAATCGATGCGGATCTCAACGTCGACTTAACGTTCTGTAAGGGCTGTGGCATCTGCGCAAACGAATGCCCGAAGAAAGCGATTGCGATGGTGAGGGAAGAGAAGTAACAAACCCTTCGCTTTTTTTTAACGATATTTTCACATCACCATGCTTCATCGCACAAAGATGATGTCATGAAACATGGGCATTTTCCTGTTTCACCTTGAGTTCATCCTTTGCCATATACTCGAGATCGAATTTATAGAAATGGGTGAACCCGCAGTTCTGGCACCGGACCGTAAAATGCCGGCATCCGATCATAATGTTATGGGGGCCGGTCACGTGGCAGTGCCTGCAGTCCGCCGTTTTTTCAAGGTTCCAGACATCATAACACCCAATTTTTGTAAATGTGCCCGGCTGCGTGACATCCTCGATCCGGGGAATGTACACCCGCGTCGCACCACAGTTGTCGCACTCCACTTCAGCCTTGTAAGGAACCGCTTTGATGATCTGGTCTGCAATCTGCTTGCAGTGATAACAGTCGGTGCGGTACCGGGTAAAAATAAACTGGTCGCTCATGGCAAATACTGGATGCGTAAGGGTTCATTAATCTTTGGAGATCGTTATCGGATGAGATCCAGAGACAACTACCGACCAGGATAATACGACACAGGATATGGAAAATGCTACCCGGAGAAAAGGAGAAATAAAATAAAAAATTGGTGCTGGATCAGTAGTCGCCCATACCGGGGGGCATACCGCCCATGCCACCCATACCGCCCATGCCACCGGGGGGCATTCCCTCCGGCGCATGGCTCTTGGATGATGCAATGACATCGTCAATGCGCAGGATCATGATCGCAGCTTCAGCTGCCGAGGAGATAGCCTGGGTCTTGACGCGGAGCGGCTCGACGACACCGGCTGCCTTCATATCGACTGCCTTGCCCTCGAATACATTCAGACCGTATGTTTTCTTGCCCTTCTCGTGAGCAGCCCGGATCTCGACAAGCATGTCGATGGGGTCCAGTCCTGCATTCTCTGCAAGGGTACGCGGGATGATCTCAAGCGCTGATGCGAACGCTTCAATGGCGAGCTGTGCCCTGCCACCGACCGTTGCGCCGTATTCGCGGAGACGGAGCGAAAGTTCTGTCTCGGGGGCGCCGCCGCCTGCAACGACTTTCTTGTCCTCAACAACAACACCGACAACACGGAGTGCATCGTGAATTGCACGTTCGAGTTCATCGACCACATGTTCAGTACCGCCCTTGATGATAATCGATACTGCCTTGGGGTTCTTGCACTGCTCGACAAAGGTCATCTCCTCGCCGGAAACCTTGCGTTCCTCAACGAGTCCTGCCTTACCGAGTTCTTCCTTGCCGATCGCATCGATCGAGGAGACGAGGCTGGCACCGGTTGCACGGGCGAGCTTCTCCATGTCGCTCTTCTTCACCCTGCGGGTTGCAAAGATACCTGCCTTCGCAAGATAATGCTGGGCAATATCGTCGATACCTTTCTGGCAGAAGAGGACGTTGGCGCCGCTTGCGACAACCTTGTCAACAATACCCCTGACCATCCGCTCTTCCTCGTCAAGGAATGCCTGGAGCTGGTCGGGACTGGTGATGTTGATCTCCGCGTCAACTTCGGTCTTCTTGAATTCGACTGCCGCGTTCAGCAGAAGGATCTTTGCATTGGTGACTTTCTTTGGCATCGTGGGGTGAACTCTCTCCTTGTCGATGATAACACCCTCGATGATCTCAGAGTCCTCAATGCTCCCGCCGGTCTTCTTCTCGACCTTGATATTCTCGATGTCAACCGTCCCATCGTCATCGGTGACCATCGTGATTGCTTTGACGACAAGGTCACAGAGCTTGTCCTTGGATGCTTCGGCTCCCTTGCCGGTCATCGCGGTTGCTGCGATATTTTTAAGCATCGTTTTGTCGGTCGCCTTCACATCAAAGGCGATCTCTTTCAGGATTGCCTGTGCCTTTTCGGCAGCCTGACGGTATCCTGCCGCGATGATCGTCGGGTGGACGTCCTGCTCAAGGAGATCCTCTGCCTTTTTGAGAAGTTCCCCGGCAATGACGACTGCGGTGGTTGTACCATCGCCGACCTCATCATCCTGGGTCTTGGCAACCTCGACCATCATCTTTGCGGCCGGGTGCTCGATGTCCATTTCCTTGAGGATAGTGACACCGTCGTTTGTGATCACGACATCGCCGATTGTATCGACGAGCATCTTGTCCATTCCCTTGGGACCGAGTGTGGTCCTGACTGCACTTGCCACTGCCTTTGCGGCGGTGATGTTCATACCCTGAGCGTCGCGGCCCCGGGTACGGGTGCTGCCTTCCTTAAGAATAAGTATCTGCTGTCCTCCAAGTTGTTGTGACATAAAATCACCACTTTTAGCACTAAAATTGGTCTGCGGTTCTATATAAATGTTAGCTAAAAAGGTTCTGATAAGTTCGCGGTTGATCAACCGGACTCGCGGTTGGTGTTGCACTACGGTTGGTTTGAGTGCAAAATATTTTTCTATCTCATCAGAGAATACAATTCGTTGTGTTATGAAGATGAAACGTCTCGCTGATAATCGAATCCCCATTCGAGGATTTCGATTATTCCAGAGATGATGATAATGATTCTTTTTATTCTGGTAATGAAGAATATGAAATCCTAAAGAACCTTTTTCATATAGATGATCTTCAAATCTTGGATGAAGTCGAGGTTGAAAATCGGCATAAACCCGGATTTGAAGAAGACCCTTATTGGAATTTATGGATTATGGGAATTGATCTTCCTTACAGCGGCTTTCGACCCTGTACAGTTTCCCGCATTTCCAATACCACTCTTCTTCCCGTTCCGGCATTTCTCTTTAATACAAGGCACCGGGGGACCGGGTTCCAATCCGGCACACTTCAGTAATCTTGTTATGTCTCAAATAAGTTGATTAAGTTTTTATTTTCAAGTCTTCAGTCGTCTTCAAGTTCATATTCCGGTTGACATTTAGTACAATACCATTCATCCTCCAATAAAATTTCAGGACCAGTGATATCTTTTTTATTTTTTCTTTCATGTGCTGTAGTCAGATGATGCCCTGGTTGTCGTTTTAAAGGTGTTTTACATATTTTACACCTTGGCAAGTGTTCAGAATTCATAAGGATTACTACCATGATAATCAAATAAAATTTCCTGATGCCCCTGCTCAAGCATGCGGGAGTCAGCACGGTCAATAAAGTTAATACATCAATATCTGCGTCGAATTATGTTTTGTGCACCAGTTTTTCCATGGTACTGTAATGCAGAATTATAGGGGGGGGGATTGAGATATGCGTGGTACGAAACTAACCTTAGACAAAATATCAACGAATGAAACTGCCATTTATCGTGACGTTTTGGGTCACAGATTGGCGAAAAAGTATCTATTATATATCCATGAAAATAATTGCTGGTTATGGTCTGGGTAAAATGTTGTGATGGAAAGACATTAATCAATTTTGCGAAGGTTGAAAGGATTTGTTGGAATCAAAAAGATTCCGATGCGAGCCGATGCATTCAGATATTTGTGGGTCCGCAAAAAGAATTAATTTATCAGACCGAAATACCTGATTCCGGGATAAGACCAGGTGATCATAACTGGCCCGATCACATCCAGGAAATGGGCGATGAGATAATATCACAAATTCTAAAAAAGATATCAGGCTTTGAAATTGTCGAATTGAAGACTTTTATACCTGATTATAATATTGAGCATTTACCAGTTACAAAAAAATATCGTTGAATGGTTCTGATAAGTTAAAGGGACTTTGGAATGTTCAAAACAATGCGATAAATGACGGGAATAATCTGACATCTACCTGAGTAAGTCTGCATCCCGGCTACAAACTCATCGCGGAACAACCGTGAAATCTGTCTACAAACCTACGTTATTATTTACAATTTGCCTGGAATAGTAAATTTAACTGCAATGCGAGATTCTTAGACGACGGAGTGGAAAGAAAGGGGAAGAAATGCGGAAAACTTTTGAGGGAAGAAGGCCGCTGAAGGCGAAGATATACCGGTGAAAAAGATTAGTCAAAGAGATCGGATAATTCATCTTTACATGAATCTATCGTCCTCATTGCCAGTTCGGTTGCCTTGTCAATTTCAAAGTATTTCTTCTGTTCGAATTCCCAGTTATCCAGCATTCGATTGAAAAGATAATCATATGATTCACCATCTTTTTTTATCGCCTTGAGCCGGGTGAGAGTTGTTTTCCTGACTTTAACTGACGAATTAAGATTACCAGACGTCATTTTATTTCTTCTGGCTTCCCTCTTGTAGCACTCGAACATTAAGAATTTCGATTTGATTGAATAATTTATATCAGAAAAATAAAGGGTGAACAATTGTCACAGAATAATATAACGTCATTTTCACATCAATTAAATGGATCAAAAAATAGATGATAAAATCGTCTGAAAAGGGATCCGAACCATGAAAAAAATATTATTTTTAATTTTGCTTTTCTTTGTGGGTTTATTTGTATATTTCACGTTCTTTTCCGAAAATATCAGGCAGTCGTATGAAACTATTTTTCTGCCTTTTATGATTTATCTGTTTTTTGCCATGCTACTCTTGATGATCATTGCAAGAGGATATGATTTCATGAGATCACGCTGAAAAAAATATTACTCTTTACTTCTTTACCACCCGTCACACATCATCAGCCGCCAGTGTGCACGGTCAACCGGGCTCGCGGTTGGTGTTGCATCGAGGCGGGAAGTGGCGACTTTTTTTTGCGTCCGTTCTATCGGGTATAAATCAAAAATACTATTTTTTTTACTGGTCGGATTCTTAGTACAAGAAACCAATCCATATACCTCAATTCAACATCCGAAATAACAATTAGCCGCGTTCCCGGGATTTTTCTTGTGGTCTGCAAATCCCCTGGAGAAATAATGCCTAAAAAACAGATTTTGACACAAATCTTGAAACATTCAAATCCCGCCATGGTTGATTGGAAGCCCCGGGATACAATAAAAGCATGAAGGAAGATCCAGGATGGGCTCGCTGTTTCTGGACTGAAATGCCTGGATCTTCCTTGTTTATCCTCCTGTTCTCATGAAATAATAAAGTCATGCGATGCACCGGCGCATTGCGCGTTTTTTCACCGATAGACTCTTCGGCCATTCTCATGACTTTCCATCAGACCACAGTTTCCATCATTCCATCGATCCAGTAAAACCAATAGAGGGCACCAGGCCATGATTATGAGGACACCACTAAAAAAGATTACTCGCCGATCATATCGAGAAGCTCAAAACCGTCCGCGATCCGGTGAAGGCGATCCTCGCCAATCACCAGGGTTTTACCGATTTTCTTCAACTTGTAATGATCGGTAATAACGCACATCGCATGTTTCTTTGCAATCTGGGAAATATTGCCAATAAGAGCAGCGCGTTTGATGACTTTATCTGCCGGGCCATAGCCGGTGAGTATGGTATGTTTCTCAAAGGTGAGGAGTGCCTGGAACGGAGCTCCATGAAGTGTGTGAAGCTGCATACCAATATCTTCGAAAAATTCCATGGGATTCTGTTTGCCCGTATCGGCGTTATGGTGCTCAGTTTCCATCACCTGGGGTAACTCATGCCGGATAAGGTTGATGGATTTTACTACACCGGTATTAAAGAATTCCTCGATACGAATCGCCACATCAAGCGTTGTCCCCATGCCGCTCTCGTATTTGCTGATAGTACGCCGGGATACTCCCAGGACCTGCCCGAGATCCCCCAGTGACATACTTCGTTTCTCCCGGAGATCGCGGAGCACCTCGCCATCGATATTGACGTAAAGTCCACCTGGTGATGCATATACGAGAGGGGGGATTTTCTCCACAAAATAGTCATAGAGGGTTGCGGGGCTGATCGCATAAATTCCATACCTGACATAAACCGCACCGCGTTCCAGCTCAGCATCACGGGCGCGCTCTCCCACAATCAGCGGGACACCACCGAGATGTCGCGAGATTACTTCGAGATCGAATGCTACCTCCTCGCTTACACTGTCAATATGAGAGACCACCTTGATGACCAGCAATGTCCCGTCATTGCGGGCGATAAGGTCAAAGCTCCGTGGGCGGATGAAAAACCGCTCAGAGACGTCAAACCCTGCGGTGATCATGACACTGATTACCAACTGGAGCTGGCGATCCTGGGACATTTCCGTAAAGAATGGATATAGCCTGAGGGTATATTAATAGAGATATGTTCATCGGGATTGATGACACGGATTCACCCCGGGGGATGTGCACGACTTACCTCGGGGCAGTCCTTGCACGACGTCTGATCCGGAAGGGCATGCAGGTTCGTGAGGCAAGGCTTGTCCGCCTTAACCCGAATGTTACTTTTAAGACACGGGGAAATGCCGCGATCGCGCTTGATGTAACAGGAGATATCGATAAAGCGTTCGCAATAGCGTGCGCGGCTGTTGAGGAACTTGCTGATTTTTCGTGTGAAAATACGAATCCGGGTGTGGTGGTGGTTGACGAGCGGCCGGACCCGGCATTCTATAAGAAGGCAGTAACCGATTTTTGCCAGATTGACGAAGCGATCGGACTCTTGGAGACGATTGGTGCCCGGTACCATGGATATAAAAACAAGCGTGGGTTGATCGGGGCGACTGCTGCAGTCGCAAGCGTGCTTGAGGATCGGACATCTGAAATCCTTGTGTACCGCGAACCGGCACGATGGGGTACACCCCGCGACGTTGATCGAGCAAGCCTGTTCGCCGCAGAAGAAGCCACCTTCCCGCACACCTGGGACACGGTAGACAGGGTAAATGAAGTGGTGGTCTGTGTACCGCATACACCGGATCCGGTACTGTTTGGGATACGGGGAGAAAGTCCCTCATGGGTAATGACTGCCCGGCAGATGGTCCGATCAGAGCCACCGGGAATTGAACAGATCTGGGTCACGAACCAGGGAACTGATGCCCACCTGCTTGACGGGATGATTGGGTCGTTACAGGAGGGGCTCTCGTACCGCGTACGAGGGACGGTCGTGGACGCCCCGGTTACCGGCATGGGCGGTCACGTATCCTTCACGATAGGTGATGAAGAAAAATCCCTGCGATGCATGGCATATGAACCAACGAAAAATTTCCGGTCGCTTATCCGTCAGGTAACACCGGGAGATTTGGTGACTGCCGTGGGCAGCTTCAAGAAAGGAAGCATCAACCTTGAAAAAATTAATATTGAAACGCTCGCCCGGCATATAATCTCCCGCCCGCCTGTCTGCACCACCTGCAACAAGCGGATGACAAGCAATGGCACCGGCAAAGGTTTCAAATGTAAAAAGTGCGGGGCCCGTGCTGATGAACCGGAAGTCCGGGAAATCTCCCGTACGCTGAAACCCGGATGGTATGAGGTGCCGCCGACTGCCCGGAGGCACCTGGCAAAACCGTTGTGTCGCGGTGAACCGGACTTTTAAGATCGCAATGGGCAGCGGAATGGCTTGCTGTACGCTCAGCTGGTGCATTCTGACAACAAAGCGTATCTATCTCTCCGGCATTCTTTCTTGAAAACTGATGTGATAATTTTTGCACCAGTTGCCCGGGAGGAATATCATCGGGGGGACACGGTCAACGACCATACGGGATGAGGCACGGATCTGCGCTGAACGGATGGGATACCACTGGTTGTCAAACACCGATATGGCTTTACCTTTCGATGGACTGATGTACCGCACCGCAGCAGTAGTCGCAGTGATACTGAAAAAAGTCCGGTATACGCTGAGTGATACCTGTATCATTGAAAAAAAATTCCCGGATGAAGTTAAGTCCATTCGCATCCTCCCGATGCCGGAGTTCGTGCTCCGGGAGATTTGGATCAGGACGCAGAATGAACGGGCATGGCGCAGGTTCTATATTCTCCCGGAAACAACCGCAGAAATTGAGTTCAATACGGCGGAAAATTACCGGAACACCCACTTCCGGGAGGACTATTGGAAAAATGCCCCCTGCCGGCTCGATATTCCTTTACCGGTCCCCCCTCAAAACCTGGTTAAAAAAGATGAAGTCCAATAACCCCGTAAAAGGCTCCTTTTGGCAAACGGACGAAGGTCATTTTTTTCGCAAGGGATGTGGTGTCCCCACGCATGGAAAATACTGATTAAAACGAGTATTTTCAAAATTTGACTTTTTTGCGAGGATTTTGTCCCTGCAATTTAGCGGGCCTGCAGCAGCCCCTTTTTTTCAGGGGGAATAGTATGAGGTGGCGAAAATACCGCCTCCCGGCGACCGCTAAAGGGGCCGTATATTTTTGTGCTCATAAATAACCAGGCATTTCACGACGTAGTGGAGGACTCTATCAGATCAATCTCATCAGCCGTCAGACCGTAGAGTCCGTACACCAGGGAGTCGATCTGTTTGTCGGTCGACTCGATCTCCCGGGTGATGAGCCTTTTCTCTTGATCCGTCTTTGCCTGGCTCATATGTTTGTGTAGTTGGAGCATCTCAGTTACGAGGCTCACCATCCGATTATGCCGGATTTTGTCATCGGGATTATCAAAATCAATCGTATAGACAGGGAGATTCCTGAGTTCCTGCCAGGAATGCATCCTTTGTCCTGAGCCGGAGATCTGGATAAAATTGTTGAATAAAAATTCCATCAACCGGCTGTTCAACAGTCCGAGGAGGTACAGACTTGAAGATGCAATGACACTGGTAGCCGGGTCAGGAATCGTCATTCCTTCGTCGTATGCAAATGCCGGATGCTTAAACCGGTTCCGGAAGAAAATTTTCGGATCTGTTCTACAACAGAATTCCTTGTCCCTCACTTTCCACCCATGCGTATCACCTTTCCCTCCTGAAACCTCAGTACTCTTCATTGATGGTCTCCGGGATGAGACGAGCGACGTATACTGTTTCTTTAAACATCGAAAGAGATACGAAGCGGCTTTTGCATTGCCGGTTGCCCGCTCACCGGGGATAAAAACAAGATACTTCATATTCCGCGGGATCTGGTAGCGGGCTATCCCCTTGCCTGAAAGATAGGGTC
Source organism: uncultured Methanoregulaceae archaeon (assembly GCA_963815065.1). Lineage (GTDB taxonomy): Archaea > Halobacteriota > Methanomicrobia > Methanomicrobiales > Methanospirillaceae > Methanoregula. The sequence goes on from CAWFFE010000002.1 coordinate 507,412, forward strand.
TGATGAGAGTTTCGCACGCCGGATGATCCCTGACCAGGTGTTCCTTCATTTTTTTGTCGATAATTAATGTATCGGGTCCGGTTTCAATTCCTTCAAATACCTGTCCCATTACAAATTCCTCGAGTATCGTCCCGGACTTGCGCGTTTTGGTGATGATATCCTGTATCCGCCGGTCATGGAATATCCACCCCCCGTTATCCAGTGTTGCCGAATGCACGGTGAACCGGTTGAGCCGGTTAAAATCAGCGGGTTTTCCTTTGAATGCCGGACTTACGAAGGCTACAAAAAATGTGGGCAAAGGGGTACATTTCGCTAACCGGATGATACATAGCGCAGGATTCTTTTTGGTTCCGCGGTTTTCCCCAAAAAGCACAATCTCTTCGATCCGGCTCATTCGCACTGCACTCCGTAAAGAGGACCCGGCTTTTCCCCGTAACCATGGATCGTTCATGATAATACCAAGTTTTCCACCCCGGCGTAAGAGTGAAAGCCCACGTTCAATAAAATAACCCGAACGTTCAGCAAGCGGGTGATAGACTGCATAATGTCGCTGAAAATAGTGTTGTATCAATTCGTGCGACCCGAGAGGTCCACGGGGAGGGACCCCCATTATCACATCAAAGCCACCCGATGCACAAATTTCGGGAAACCTGGTTTTCCATTCGAACAAATTGATAGACTGGCGTTTATGCGATGGGAAAAAGGACCATAATTCTTCGTTCATTATTTCAGGGCCGATCAATGCATTGCCGGGCTGTATTGTATGCATGAGTCCATGGAAAACTTCTTTGCAGACCATGAAAAAATTCCCGGGCAATGATTCTGCCCGTTCATCCTCCATCAATTTAATGACGAGCAGAATTTTTGCTGCCGCGACAGATTGCCGGTCGATATCCACCCCGTGAATTGAGTTAAGCAGGATCTCCTTTTTTTCTGCAAACAAGATATTCGCAGGACCCGTCACGTCAATCAGATGATCGAACGCGCGAAGCAGGATAACTCCTGCACCGCATGCAGGATCGAGGATCCTGATGGGAAGGATTTCTTTGTCCGATCTGCTGGCAAGGGCTGCGTCGAGCGTGCTTTGAACCAGATACTCTATTGCCTGACGGCTAGGGGGAACCACGACAGATGCGGCTGTCGTATGAGTGTCGACAATAATTACCTGATGTGTTGCCGAGCGCCTGACTGTCCGTGCAAGATATTGATCGAAGACCTGTGCGATTACCACAGTAGGCATTGTGGCGAAATTATACGGTCGTTCGGCAGAACAGAGCCGGGACAGGATCGTTATCAATATCAGGTCATCGATGTCGGGATACTCATCCGGAATATTGTTGTTCGTATCACCGCTGCCCGGATCTTTCCACGAATCGTCAATTTTTTGAGCGGCTTTCCGGATGGAAGCATATGGATCGTCCGTTTCCCGGATTTTTTCCAGAGTTCCCGTCTCAATAAGACCGCGATCTTCTGCAATCCTCATGAAGAGCAAAAGAAAAATAATCTGGTTCACTGCAGTGGCAATCTCCGCACTCCGTAATGCATAATTGTTCCGCGCAATAGCACGGGCGAGTTGTTCTCTCCATTGCATGATATCAGAAAGAAATTTGCCTCCCGGATCGGCGCTATCCCCTGATTCATCGGAATGACCTGAAGTATTCATTCGGATTGAATCATGATTTTGTTGCCATCCCGTCACTGAAAGGTTCCCCCGGCTCCGTACGATGATCTTGTCAGGTTCCTTCTTTTCATTAGTGGGAAAGGGCATTAATTCCAACCCCTCTGCATAACTAAAGGTGAAAAGCTGTTATCTGCCCGGAACACCTATGCCTTAGCATACAATCCGGAGGAATATACATCAGAATGCAATGTGATGAGCCGGTGATCCAGCTCCATATAAAACCTGGCATGACCGTCAATGAACTGGTCACTGCAATGGGGAAAGCCGGGGCGTACAACGGCGGGGCACTCTTTCGTGCGGTGAATATCTGTGAACAGATGCTGTGCGATAAGGAAACGACAAAATTTTTCGGACTTGCCGGTGCGATGGTCCCTGCGGGGATGGGGGGTATCGTTTCCGATCTGATAAAGGACGGGCATATCGATGTGCTCGTATCAACAGGCGCTAATCTTACCCATGATATCATAGAGGCAATCGGCTGCCGGCATTTTCATGGCACGGCGTTCTGCAATGATATTGAGCTCCGCCATGACGAGATCAACCGCATCTATGATGTCTATCTCCCCAACGAGGCGTTCGAACACTTCGAAGAGTTTATGCAGGAAGTATTCGGCAAACTCGAACCGAAGAGTACGATCTCCATCTCCGGGCTCCTGGATCATCTTGGTTCCAACCTTAAATCCGGGATACTTCATACGGCAGCACGGAAAAATATTCCGGTCTATTGTCCTGCGATACAGGACTCCATGGTGGGGCTGCGGTACTGGCTTTTCTCCCAGACGAACAACGTAACCGTTGATGCTTTCGCGGATATGCCAGCGCTGATGGACATATGCTTTACGACAAAAAAAGCGGGTGCACTGCTCATAGGTGGCGGAGTGCCCAAGAACTTTATCCTCCAGAGTATGCTGATGACCCCTAATGGTTTTGATTATGCGGTGCAGGCTCACCGGGGATCGCCCCGATCTCGGCGGGCTGTCCGGGGCGACGCTTGATGAGGCACGGTCATGGGGGAAAATTACCGAGGAAGCACAGGCTGTCACTGTATATGGAGATGCAACAATCACCCTTCCGGTAATAGTTGCCGCCACACTGGAGCGAATCAGAAAATGACTGAACTGATCCTTGCCCTCGATGTAACGGAAAAGAAAAAGGCCCTCGCAATTTCCCGTGCATGCGCCCCGCATATCGATGCCATCAAGCTCGGCTATCCGCTGGTACTCTCCTGCGGACTTTCGCTTGTACGGGAACTGGAGGAAGTGGACATCCCCCTGATCGCAGACTTCAAAGTCGCTGATATTCCGAACACGAACCGGCTGATCGTGGAACAGGTATTTGATGCAGGATTCTCATCGGTCATCTGTCACGGGTTTACCGGAAAAGATGCCATAACGGCATGCGTCGATACCACATCCGACTACGGAGGGGCATGTTTCGTCGTCGCTGAGATGAGCCATCCGGGAGGTGCCGAATTCTTCGGCGGTGAAACTGCAGAGCGTATTGCCCGCCTCGCCATGGAGTGCGGGGCAGATGGGATCATCGCTCCCGCGACGCGACCTGACCGCGTCAGAATACTGAGGGATATTGTCAGGGACAGAAAGATCCTCTCACCCGGCATCGGAGTACAGGGCGGCGATCCAGATCGCATCGCGGGGCTTGTGGACGGGATCATAGTCGGCCGCGCGATTTATGAGGCAGAGGATCCAATAGGGGCTGCCAGGGCATTTAACCGGTTCCGATCGGCGTAACCTGATATAAAAAAACCGCACCTTGCGACCGGATCCATACATCCGCTCTTTTCTATCCATGAATTGCCGGTTCATTGAACCAGAAGGTTCTAAATATTTATTAAGGATTTGTGCGATGTTATACTATGGACTGGACCGCAGAACAAAAGGACCTGGCAATTAAATTCAGGAACATTGAGGATATTCCGGAAAATGAGCGTAAATATAAGTGCCATACCTGCCACCTTATCGTCGATGAGAAGCCATGTCCAAACTGCGGTGAGACACATCTTGAAGTTATGTGCCCACTTGATCACTGCCACTGCAGCCATGAGATTATATCGGGCATCGAGTACTGCCCCCTGTGCGGTAAACCTGTCTGCCCGGAATGTGGTTCACATGATGTGGTGCAGGTCAGCCGGGTGACCGGCTACCTGCAGGATGTTTCCGGCTGGAATGCCGGGAAGCAGCAGGAGCTCAAGGATCGCATGCGTTATTCAGTTGCATGAGATACTATTTCGATATCGATACTCTTTTTATTCGCGGGTCATTCCGCGCCGCAAGCACCGGAATATCGGGAGGGATACACCCGGTCTCAACTATCCTGAACCACACCTTCACTGCAGGCGGGGGTCAAAACGACCCGGAGAAGGAACTGGAATTCAGTGCAGCTGGCGCAGGTATCGGCCAGGATTTTCTTGGGCTCCTGACCTCTGTACCCCTGTCACAGTGCTGCGTACTCCAGTACGATTTTATCACTGTTTTCATCACCGCCGGAGTTCGCCGCGAACCGGCGGCACATACCGGCGGCATCAATATTATTGCCTGCAGTAATGAGGGGATGGAAGATGCGGCACTCCTCGAATCCATTATGGTCATCACAGAAGCAAAAGCTGAGGCGCTGCAGACAATGGGTCTCCCGCTCACCGGTACCCGGCCGACACCGTAATTGTTGGCTGTGAGGGGAGCATACAACATCGCAACGCCGGCAGGCTCAGCGATCCCGGCCTGCGTATCCGTGAATCGGTTCTTTACGGGATACCAGAAGCTGTGAGGCGTCATGATGCCCCGGAATCGTCAGCCCGGTCATCATTTTTTATTTTCAGTCGTTTCCGCGGAGAGCATTGGGTAGAGTGGTCTCAGAGAGACTGCCCTTACTATCCCTGCCACTTTCCCGGTCAACGATGTGATTTCTGTTACTGCCCTTACTACCCGTGCAGGGATGAAAAACTCGGTCGGTGGGAAGAAAGCTCTAACGGGAAGAAGGTATGGGAGTGTGCAGGGTGTACACTTATTCATGAACCTGAAGTTGCAGATTATCTGAAAAAATTTCCTGAAGCTTCACGTTCTGAGCTGGTACGTATCTGGGATTTAAAAAAGAAATAAATGATTTACTCTTTGATTCCCAGAGCTGAGAGGAGCTCGGGCAGAGGAATGCCATGCGCTTCCGCGGCCTGGCGTATCGTCTCACCCCGGGCAATTGCGCATCCGACACAGCCCATGCCGAATTTGAAGAGAGCTTCCGTTGCTTCCGGTTTTGCTTTTAAGAGATCATAGATCGTACTGTCAGCGGTAATTTCAGACATAGTATCACTATGTCATCGTGGGGTTACATAAACCTGACCATAGCGGTGATCCGGAACATGATTCGGCACTTTCACTACGCATGCTTACACTATATAGACTGTATAGTACGGCACATGTAACTGGAGATGTATGAAATGGACTTTTCCGAAGCAGCAGAAAGAATCTCCCGAAAGTTTTCTCAAAAAGGAACAGAAGTCGATCCAAAAAAGATCGAGGGTAAGCTCCGCCGTCTCGTAGACGAGTTCGGTGTTCAGCCTTCTGAAGCGGAACGCAGTGTGACCAATGAACTGGCAAAAGAGTTCAACCTTCCCGCAATCGGGACATCAGGTGGAAAGGGCGGCGGCACTGCAGATCTGAAAAAGATTGCAGACGTTACGCCCGGTGAATGGGTGACCATTGAGGGAAAAATTGTTGCTCTCTCTGCACCGGCTTCCCCCGCTATTGCCCAAAGCGGGATTATCGCGGATGACACCGGAGGCATTCGGTTTGTGGCATGGACGAAGTCAAACGCACCGGTTATGTCAGCAGGCTCGTGGTACCGGATAGAATCTGCAGTTGTAGACGAATTCAAGGGTATCTCCAGCCTGAAGATCCACTCGGGTACGACGGTGAAAGAGAGCGCATCAGACGGAGCGCTCATTCCGGAGACCATTCCGATCGGCAGTCTGCAGAAAGGCATCGGGTGTATCCGGGCCAAGGTAGTCCAGGAATGGGATGCTTCCCATGAGAGGATGCTCCAGTCCGGTCTTCTGGGAGACGAAACGGGTACGATCAAATTTGTGATCTGGAAGGAAGAGGGAAAGGAACGACTCGCCGTGGGGGGGGTCTATAACATTTTTTACGCCCTTGTCGACGAATTCAATGGCAGGTTTTCCCTGAACCTCAACACGGCATCGATCATGCAGGATGAAGGTGACATTTCGGTAAGCGGCGGAGACGCGACAGTAAGAGGAGCTGTCGTGCATGTCAGCTCCCGGCTCCGGGCTTATCAAGCGTTGTCCGGTCGAGGGATGCAACCGTGCTATTTCACGCCAGAATTATTGCCCGGTCCATGAGATCCAGCCCGGATTCATCTATGATCTCCGGATCAAGGGATGGCTTGATACCGGCGAGAAGACACATAACGTCCTGCTCCCCCGGGACGTGGTAGAGTCACTGACCGGCATCACCCTCGCTGAGGCGCAGCAGATCGCCGAGAATAATCCGCTTGGCATGGATGAAGTATTCCTTCGGATGCGGGATATGGTCCTCGGGCGATATATTTCCTGTCATGGCCGCGAGATCGATAACCGCCTGCTGGCCAAAACCTGCGAGCGCGTTCCCTTCGATACCGGAGAACATGCGGCTCTGCTGAACAGGGCAGGGGGCGCATTATGAGTTCGAATCCACGCGACCTGGGGCGAAGGGAGGGAGCCTTCGAACGGGAACCGGCGCGACGGGTCTTTGCGGCTGAACTTCGCGAGTGCCGGTACCAGTTCAAAGACGGTGAAGATGAGAAGAGTCCGACATTTGTCCTGCTTCCTACCGGTGAACGGTGTAACCGGATTTTTCTGGTAGGTACCCTGACAGAGAAGCAGCGGCAGGGCGACCAGAATATATTCTATCGCGGGAGGGTGGTCGATCCTTCCGGTACATTCTTTGTGATGGCTGGCAGCTACCAGCCGGAGGCAATGCAACAGCTTGCAAAGATCGAAACCCCTGCATTTGTCGCTGTTGTGGGGAAGCCTAACCTGTACCAGACACCCGACGGAGACTTTTCTCGTCTCTGTCCGGGTAGAATCCATCACGGTCGTCGATAAAGATACCCGCGATATCTGGGTCCTGGATACTGCTGCACGAACACTCGACCGGATTGATATGTTTATGGCGGGCGCTGAACCGGATGTCATAAAAGCAAAAGAACAGTATCCTGCCATCGACGTCACCGTATTCCGAAAGACGGCATACGACGCTCTGGCCCAGATCCGGATATGATTCTTTTTTTTAAGGAATTTCATCGACAGCAAACCTTATCGTTCTTCATACCGATCATTCTCCGATCCCTATGGAGCCAAAAGAGTTGAGCCTGCTCATCAAGGACCTTGACACAAAGGTGCTCAAGGAAGAAGCAAAGAAACTGGGCATGAAAATGGGGCGTTGTCCCACCAGACTGAGCATCGCTAAAATGCTTCCGGAAGAAGTCCTGAAGAAACTCATTAAAAAGTAAGCTGCTATTTCCCTCTCATGTGGGGTGTTTCTGTGCCTGCCAACGCTCGATAACTTCACTACCTTCAACGAATACCAGTTTGTGCTTCCGTGCATAGAGCCGGGCATCCTCTTTTGATAATGCGTACCGGACTCATCGTCCAGCATCTCGCAGATGGTTATCGCCGGCGTAATACCTGCCATCTCCGCCATCGCTATCGAGAGCTCGGTCTGCCCCTTCCGCTGGTCGAGCAGACCATCCGCTGCCCGGAGAAGAGCCATATGACCCGGGGTGCGGAAGACCTCATGGAAGCTCACGCCACCTCCATTAAGTGCCCGTTTCACCTGTTCCGCAATCGCGTTGACCGTCAGTGTCCGGTCCCGATCAGTGATTCCCGTGAAGGTATTGCGGTGGTTCACCCAGAGTGAAAAGGACGAGTGATTCTTCCGGTCGTAGGGAATATCCCCTTCGCGCTCTGCCACAGCGATTGCCCGAAGCGCGTCACTGGCAAAAGGCAGGCCGAGGCGCTGTGCAGCCGCAGGATGAACTGCCGTGCAGATCAAACCTCCGCCATCCTTACGCATCTGCACAATATGACGGGGAGTGACAGCATCAGATCTTATAGCAAAATCTGTCTCGCCTTCCCGGTCGTCAAAATCGTAGAGCAGGATAAATTTTCCGTCCCGCAACGCCACCAGCGCATCGTCTATCATTGTCCGACCTCGACCTTCACCGTATCCGAATCTTCGACACCGAGTTTCCGGCGCAGCGCGACCGGTGCGATTACCTCGATGATATCCTCCGGATAGTGTGTCCGGCCAGGAACGACAATCCCGCAGGGGACGTCGCCGATGTGGCACGGGAGACACTTTGCATCGCCAAATGTTCTGCCATCGGTGGAAAATCCTTTTATCCGGATCCAGCCGAGGCTGTCGATCTTCTTGCGCACCGGAAGTATGGAGGAGGGGAGCCGGATGTTGAGTGTCCCGGGATACGGCTCAAACCCGAGGTGTGTCTTGAACTGTTGCCGGTATGGTTCCAGGCTCATATAGTACTTCCCCTCACCTATCCCGCTGACAAGAGTTCCCGATAATATATATCCATTATTGCATTCGGAAAAAATCCGGCAGAACTCCTGGTACTCTCTACGCAGCTCCTCCTCGCCCTGACCGGTGATGGTTACATGCTGACCATCTGCTGCAATCGTACGCGTAATGAGACCCCGCGATTCGAGTCCCTTCAACCTGCGGGCTGCGGTCTGCTGGCTTATTGACAGCATTTCGCTGAGTGTCTGGGAGGAGACAAAGACCGGGTTCCTGCATCCACCCCGTAATGCAATTGCCTTGAGACATTGGAGATCTTCAGCGGGTATCATGCCTATCAAAATTGAGGTGCTTATTATTTATGAGTTGCTCTTCGGATACTCTGCCGTCGTGATTCGTTCAATGTCGAATGTATGTTCGTTAGTTATATAATGCCACGGGTTCTTGGTAATGAGCATGAAATCCGGATTACGTAATCAGCTTGCGGAAAAGATGGCAGGTGAGATTACCCTTTCGGATTCACCGGGACACGCGCTGAAAAAATGGCGTATGAACTTTGAGATCGCTCCGGGGGTCCTGTCGGACCGTCTGGGCGTATCTCCGTCAGTCATCAGTGACTATGAAGGCGGACGAAGAAAAAGTCCTGGCACGGCCGTCGTTGGCAAAATTGTCGACACACTCCTTGCTATTGACGAGGAGACTGACGGAAGACATATTCAGAAATTCTCGACCATGCTCTTTTCCAATGTTGAGGATGATGTGATCTACGACATTCACGAGTATGCTACAGCGGTCCCGCTGAAGGATTTCTCTGAAGCTATCGGGTGCACGCTCCTTTGGGGATCCATGGATCAGGTTCTTTTCGGCTATACAGTCGTGAACAGCCTGAATGCGATCATGCAGTTCTCATCGGACGAGTTCAACCGTATTTACGGCTGGAGCACCGAGAGGGCAGTTGTCTTTACCAACGTCTCAACCGGAAAATCACCGATGGTCGCGATTCGTGTAACTCCTTTCAAGCCCCGTTGCGTGGTGCTGCAGGGAATAGACGCTGCCGATGTCCACCCCATCGTGGAGAAGATGGCAGAACGGGATCGCATCACCGTGATGTGCACGAGCTGGGAAATCGATAAAATTGTGAGTACATTGAGGGAAAAAGAATGGTAGGCATCATAACCTACGGTGTGTATATACCGAGATACCGGATCAAGGTCGAAGAGATTGCGAAAGTCTGGGGCGCAAATGCTGCAGATATCTCCGGGGGATTAGGCGTTTTTGAGAAGTCTGTCCCTGACCTCGACGAGGATGCAGCGACGATTGCGGTTGAAGCGGCGCGGAATGCGTTACTCCGCAGGACCATCGATCCAAAAGATATCGGTGCAGTGTACGTGGGCAGCGAGTCCCACCCTTATGCGGTGAAACCTACGGCATGCACCGTTGGTGAAGCGATTGGCGCGACCCCAAACATGACCGCAGCGGACTATGAGTTCGCCTGCAAGGCCGGGACAGCCGCAATCCAGACCTGTATGGGTCTTGTAAAGAGCGAGATGATTACCTATGGCCTTGCCATCGGTTCCGATGTATCGCAGGGTGCACCAAGCGATGCCCTCGAGTACACCGCGGCAGCCGGTGGTGCCGCCTTCCTTATCGGGCGGGATGACCCGATTGCTACCATCCATCATACCTGCTCCTTCACGACCGATACCCCGGACTTCTGGCGGCGGGAAGGCCAGGACTATCCCCGTCACGGGGGACGATTCACCGGAGACCCGGGTTATTTCAAGCATGTTGAGGGAGCGAGCAGGCTGCTTTTTGAACAGACCGGCAAGAGTCCGGACGATTTCACGTATGGTGTCTTCCACCAGCCAAATGCGAAGTTCCCGCAGAAGGTCGCCAAAAACCTGGGATTCACGCCGGATCAGATCCGGCCGGGCCTCGTAGTGCCAACGCTGGGAAACACCTACTCGGGAGCATCTCCCATCGGGCTTGCTGCAACACTCGACATAGCAAAACCCGGTGATACGATCTTTGTCTGCTCCTTCGGATCCGGGGCAGGCGCGGATGCATTCGATATTGAGGTCACCGATGCGATCCTGTCTGATAAATTCCGGCGTAATGCCGCTCCCGGTGTCAGGCAGCTGCTGGAAAATCCTATTTACCTTGACTATGCGCGATATGCTGTTCACAAGGGGAAGATCGTGATGCAGTTATGAGAGACGTTGCCGTTATCGGGGTAGGATGTACCACGTTTGGCGAAAAATGGTCGAGCGGGTTTCGCGAACTTTTTGTCGAAGCAGGAGCGCTTGCCCTTGAAGACGCCCAGCTCTCCGGCGAAAAAATCGATGCGATGTACATCGGCAACATGAGCGCCGGGCGTTTTATCGAGCAGGAGCATATCGGGGCATTAATTGCTGACTATGCCGGCCTCGCAACGCGCCATATTCCATCGACAAGGGTAGAAGCTGCATGCGCCTCGGGCGGTCTTGCCTTCCGCCAGGCAGTGATCGCGGTTGCCAGCGGGATGGAAGACATCGTCGTTGCAGCCGGAGTCGAGAAGATGACTGACGTGGAACCAGGCGCGAGCACCGATACCCTGACCGGGGCCGCCGACCGTGAATGGGAGGGGTTTGTGGGGGCAACATTCCCCGGACTGTACGCGATGATTGCGACGGATTATATGCACCGCTATCCGCTGACCCGGGAGCAGCTTGCCCAGGTCGCGGTGAAAAATCATTACAACGGGGCAAGAAATCCGATCGCACAGTACCAGCAGGAAATCACCATCGAGACGGTCCTGAAATCCACCTTGGTTGCCGAACCCCTGAGGCTGTTTGACTGCTCGCCGATTACCGATGGTGCGGCAGCCGTGATTGTTGCCCCGCTTTCCCGGGCGAGAGAGTTTACTGATACACCGATCCGGGTACTTGCAAGTGCCCAGGCAAGTGACACCATTACGCTCCATGACCGTCGCGATATCTCGACCCTTGATGCGACCGTGGTGGCCGGCCAGAGAGCGTTGAGGATGGCAAAACTTGCCCATAAGGATATCGACATGGTCGAAGTACATGACTGCTTCTCGATCGCCGAGATATGTGCTATTGAAGACCTGGGGTTCTGCAGGAAAGGCGAAGCAGGGAAATTTACTGCTGATGGGGAGACGGCGCTTGGCGGGAAGATCCCGGTCAACACGAGCGGCGGGCTCAAAGCCTGCGGGCATCCGGTCGGCGCGACCGGGATCAAGCAGGTATACGAGATTGCAAAGCAACTCCGGAACGAGGCGGGTAAGCGCCAGATCGATGGGGCAGAGATCGGGATGACCCATAACGTCGGGGGTACCGGGGCAACCGCAGTTGTTCATATTCTGGGGAGGTACTGATATGACCGTCGCACGATTCTGGAGAAAAATCCCGCAGCGCTACAATATGATAGGGACCCGGTGCGAGACCTGCGGGAAACATTTCTTCCCCCCGCGGTCGTTCTGCCCTGACTGCCGCAGGAATGGCAGGATTGTTGATCACAAGTTTGCCGGGTCCGGTGAAATTGTCACGTATACCGTTATTCATACGGCAAATGAACAGTTCGAGGCGTTCACTCCGTATGTGCTCGCCATCGTGAAACTGGACGAGGGGCCACGCATGACAGCGCAGATCGTCTGTCGCCCGGACGAAGTGAAGATCGGAATGCGGGTGAAGAGCGTGTTCCGCCGGGTCGCCACTGATGGCGAAAGCGGCATTATCCATTACGGCACGAAGTTTGTGCCGGTTGTGTAAATTCTTCTATTTTTTTTCTACCCGGGTAAAAGGAACAACCGTCCATGATTGCCACTCCGGTAAGACAGCGCTCCGGAGTGCTGGTTCCCCTTAGTTTTATTATTTCATGACAAAGTTCCTGTCATCAGAGAGGAGATTATTTCCAGATTTTAGAAAAACTCCAAAAGGGAGTTGAATATAAAATATCCGAGTACCCTGATTCTTCCGGCATAAGACACGGGCTGACCAGAAAATACAATTATTTCGGCTCTGTAGAAATCCCTTTTAAAAAAAGGAAGCCCCCCTTGCGCCAGCCCTAACCCCGTTGGGGGTGGGGGCGCCTGCGATTCCTCTGTATTACCGGAAATCCTTATCCAGGTAATACAACACAATCGCAACTGGGGCGCCATAGCGGCGGGGCGAAGCCCCGGGAGCGTTATCAGAAAAGAGGTTTTCTCCAGAGCCATTATTTCTTTTCCAGTGAATTTTTTTTCCAGAACCGGATTTTTGACTTCTGAAATGAAATGCTCTTAACTCAGGTATCTTCAACGACAATATCATAAACGGTATGCCACTGTGCAGGAGAATACGAACGGACCATGCGTTCGCCCACGACTATTCCTCCCAGATCTGAGATGGTGTTCAGGTGTTCGCCTTCCCGTGAAACAATGGAGTAGAAATGGATCGTCCCGCGAGGTCTGCAGAGACGGAATGCATCGGGAAGGAATGTGGCACCGGACATGGGGAGATTCATGACAATGCGATCAAACTGCCGGAACATAATTACCGGGAGATGATGCGCATCGGCAAGGACGGGAAGAACATTCTTCGTACGGTTCCGTGTACAATTTTCCAGCATCAGGAGAATTGCGTTCGGGTTGATATCGGAAGCGACCACGCACTCTGCCCGTGCTGCAAGGGTAATTGCAAAAGGTCCGACACCGGCAAACATATCGAGTACCAACTCCCGATCTTCCATCCGTGAAAGGATGCGTTGCCGTTCGGATGAGAGCCGGGCGGAAAAATACGCTGTCGAGAGATCTACGGTAAACCGGTGGCCGTACTCGATCACTTCCGTCCGGGTCGTCGGGATACCTGCAACGATTTCAAATTCGCGGGTCCGGTACTCCCCCGAAACACCGCTGGTTGCACAGAGGACCGTGTGAAGGGAGGGGCGGGCTGCAAGGATCTGCGCTGCTCCGGCTGGATCGCGGTCCTGCATGACGGCAATACCACCGATGAGTTCATGCCGGGGAAGGATAAGCCGTTCCGGCAGGAGGTCAAAATCATGCTGTTCTCCTCCTTCGCGCCTTTCAGTGACGGGGAGGAGGAGATGGATCCCCTCACGTCGCACTTTTAACGAAAGATCCAGCACTTCTTCTTCGATCAGTGCCCTGCGCAGCTTTTCACCCTGATGCACAGGTACCCGGATACACCATTGCCTGACCATTTCCCGTAACCACCGGTATCATAAATTTATACGATGTATCACTATTCATGACTGATGATGCAGAGCGCCGCGGGGATCCCGCGTGCGGGGATGGCACCGGTAAAACTGAGGCCGAGGGTATCATGTATACAAAACTGAAGGACGGTTCCCTGAAACTCTACGAGCTGGAAAAAGAGCTTCCCCGCTCGATGCGATCCGGGTTCGGAGATGTTTTATCCAACAGGAGACCGGAACGTCGCTTGAGAATCTCGGCATCTTTTCGATCGATATCGAGCGCGTGGTAAAGCGCAACTGCGAGAATATGATCGGTACGGTTCAGGTTCCGGTCGGCGTTGCCGGACCGCTTCTTGTGCAGGGAGAATATGCACAGGGGAGTTTCTATCTTCCCCTTGCAACAACAGAAGGAGCACTCGTTGCATCGGTTAACCGTGGCTGCAGCGCGATCACCAGGGCCGGCGGGGCCCAGGTGCGTATCCTCCATGACGGAATGACCCGGGCGCCGGTCTTTGCCGCTGAGAGCATTGTGCATGCAAAGGAGGTAGCGGACTGGGTTGGCGAGCACTACCAGGATCTCCGCGCGGCAGCGGAGAGTACCACGTCCCACGGAAAACTTACTGATATCGTCACGTTTATTGCAGGCACCAGCGTTTTTGTCAGGCTCGAGTTCGACACCAAGGATGCGATGGGGATGAACATGGTAACGATCGCGAGCGCGAAGGTGGCGGATCTGGTCGCGCAGGGGACAGGTGCCCGTCTCGTCGCCCTCGCGGGAAACATGTGCACCGATAAAAAACCCGCTGCAATCAACGGTATCATGGGGCGGGGAAGGAGCGTTGTTGCCGGCGTATCACTCTCCCATGAACTTATCCGGCAGATCTTCAAAACGGATGCGGGAAGCTTCGCTGAAGTGAATTACCGGAAAAACCTGGTCGGCTCAGCCCGTGCCGGCTCGATGGGATTCAATGCACACGCCGCAAATGTTGTCGCAGCGATGTTTATCGCCTGCGGGCAGGACGCGGCTCATGCCATCGACGGGAGTACCTGCATTACAACCGTGGATCTCACCGAATCCGGGGTGTATGTTGCCGTCACGCTTCCCTCGCTGCCCGTAGGAACGGTAGGTGGGGGCACCGGGGTAGATACTCAACAGGAATGCCTGCGGATCCTCGGGGTAGCGGGCAGCGGAAGCCCTCCGGGAGCCAATGCCAGGAAGCTGGGTGAGATCATCGGGGCAGGCGTGCTTGCCGGCGAGCTCTCGCTCCTTGGAGCCCTTGCTGCCCAGCACCTTGCCCGGGCGCACCAGCAGCTTGGCCGCGGTTAAAACCGGAACCACTTCATCATAACGAGGGCGTTTTCCCCATCAGCATAATAGCCGTCAATTTCGAAGACCGCTTTATAGCCCATCCTGCAATAGAACCGCTGCGCTCTCGAGTTCGACACCCTTACTTCCAGTTGAACCCCGGTTGCGAGCTCAAGCGCGAACTGGTGTTCGAGCCGGCGCAGAAGCAACCGCCCGATCCCCCGTTTCCGGTAAGCGGAGCTCACCCCGAAATTGCACAGGTGTCCGTAGATATTTTCCCCGGTATCCTCCAGCCCGCCAACCACGAACCCGTTGACACTGCCATTGCAGACAGCGACAAAATAGGTGGTCGGGAAGTAGGTGAACGCTTCAAGAAAGATGGATTCTTCCCAGGGGTCGATGAATGACTCTTTCTCGATGGACACTATTGCCGGGATATCCGCGGGTGCCGCGCGGCGGATGAGGGGGATCGGGTAGTTTACGAGATCGTGGGATCGGATCATAAGGAGGGTTCCTTCTCTGGATCAGTATCTTGTATTCATGAGCTTTTGAAAATCATAGCGTTTGCGCCACAAAAAGAGTGCGGAAAATATATGGTAGCACACCCAACTATGAGGACAGGTGATGGTTCCGGATAAGTCCGGGTGAAATACATGGTCAGGATCTATCGTTTTAACGGGGTGCGTCCCCAACGTTCTTCAGCATCGGCGATTGCCGCCGTCCCGTACGATGTCGTGACCGGTGATGAAGCCCGTGCGATCATTGCAAAAAATCCCGAAACTTTCCTGCGCGTAAGCCGCCCGGACGCAGAACTTCCCGAACTCGCTCCCGATGATGATCGCGTATACCATCGGGCACATGAAAATTTCGAAGCGCTCCTGTCAGACGGGCGCATGAGAAAAGACCCTGAGCCTGCCCTGTATCTTTACCGCGTCTGCGAGAATGGTGAGACCTACCTTGGGCTCTGCTGTTGTCTTGATGTGGACGATTACCGGAGAAACTGCATCCGGCGGCATGAACAGACCCGGTATGACAAGGAAGAGGACCGGACGCGGCATATTGAGGCGGTCGGGGCACACAATGGTCCGGTGGTCCTTCTCTACCGCGACAGCGGGGGCATATTTTCCTTCATCGAATCGCTTATCGGCACGTCACCGGATGCAGAAGTTTCCACTGATACGGGGATCCGTCACCAGATATACCGGATCACGGACAGGCAGGTTCTTGACCGGCTTGAAGATCTTTTCTGCTCTGTCCCTGCGCTCTACATTGCTGATGGTCATCACCGGGCAAAAGCTGCCCTTAATGTCGTTGACCGCCGGATTGCCGCCGGCAAACCGGCAAGGGGCGAAGTTTCGCGGTTCATGGGAGTAATGTTTGCGCATGACCGGGTGAAAATACACGGCTACAGCCGGTTACTCACCGATATCGGTTCCTGTACTCCGGAGACTTTTATCAACCGGCTCAAAAATAATTTCGATGTCGGGAAATATGGTCCCGTAGATGGAAACGGGTTCAATATCCCTCCCCGGATCCTTCGTCCTGAAAAATATCATATATTCCATATGTACCTTGAGGGGAACTGGTACAAATGCACCCGGCCGATCGATTCCTGTGCACAGCCACTCGAAGCGCTTGACGTCGCGATAATTCAGCAACTGGTACTCGAACCGATGCTCGGCATCACCGATCCCCGCGGGGATGCACGTCTGCAGTATCTTGGAGGTGCGCGTCCGGTGTCGGATCTTGAGAAACTTGTTGATGGTGGCACATACCGGGTTGCGTTCGCCATGCAGCCGGTCAAAGTCGACACGGTACTCTCCATTGCGGATGCAAACGGGGTGATGCCGCCAAAGTCCACATGGTTTGAGCCCAAACTGCTCAGTGGCCTGGTTGTGCATTCATTTGAATGAAAAAACCCAATCCTTACCCTTTATCGTTTTTTGCAGCGAAGGTGAATGGTATGATTACCCTCGCTCTCCCCAAAGGCAGCCTCGAAGCGCAGACGCTCCAGCTCTTCAAAGAGGCCGATCTTGAGGTCAAACGAACCGACCGGGATTACAACCCCTGCATCGCCGATAATCGCATCGGCAAAGTCAAGATCCTCCGCCCCCAGGAGATCCCCACGTATGTTGAGAAGGGATATTTTGATCTCGGCATCTCCGGCCGTGACTGGGTAAACGAGACCGGGTCCGATGTTGTCGAAGTGGCAAATTTATCGTACAGCAAGACAGGAGAAGGAAATGTTAAGATCGTCGTCGCTGTACATCGCGATGAACCCATTGACGATGTGAGCCGCATCCGCCCCGGCAGCCGGGTTACCACAGAATATCCCGAACTTACGAAGAAGTTTTTCGCTCAGCTGGGAATCCCGGTCCAGCTCTTTCACTCGTTCGGGGCATCCGAAGCCAAAGTCCCGGACCTCATGGACGTGGTAGTCGACCTGACAGAAACCGGTACAACCCTGCGCAAGAACGGGCTCAAGATTATCGGCCAGATCATGGAATCCTCTACGGTCATCATCGCCAACAAGTCCAGCCTGGGCCGACCCGCAGAAACACCGGGAGATTGAGGAGATCAGGACACTGCTTTTCGGCGTGATCGAGGCACGGAACAAAGTACTCCTCACGATGAACGTCCCGACCCATGCCATGGAAAAGATTGTCGCTACCCTCCCCGCGATGAAAAAACCGACGGTAAGCCGTCTCCACGGGATAGACTACTACAGCATCCAGACGGTGGTGCCAAAGAATGCCGTCAACCAGCTGATCCCGAAACTCAAAGCGTGCGGAGCGGAAGATATCCTTGAGATACCGATTACGAAGATTGTGGCATAGTCATCGGGAAAACATCAGGTATCAGGAGCTGCGAAAAAAAAATCTCAGGAAAAAACATTCGAATGTTCCATAAACTAAAATAAATACCAAATATTTATATCTGTTGTTCTCCAAATATGCCTTTACGAATGAATATGCATAAATTTATCCCCATTATTTTCTCCATCTCAGCACTCATCACCCTAATTCTGTGTAGTGCATGTACTATGCTACCACCAGAAAACCAGACGTCTCAGACCGGCAACCTCTCCCAGGTTTCTCAACCGGTTGAATCTCCCTATATCAATTTTGATGTCGCTCTTAATAATCTGCCCGCGAACCAGCTTGATCCTGAAAATGCAACGTTTACCAAGACGATCTATTACATTGTAGGCATAGATATTGATGAATCAGGAAATGCCCGCAACTGGATTTTCGGTGTTCGTCTTTCCGACGGGACCGGAATGCTTGGCTATGACGGGAAAAGCTGGACAACGATTCCCTGGAAAGCACCAACGGATCTGGAAGAGATCCCCGTCGACAAAATCTGTTTCTCCGGAACGATTATTCAGCAAGAACGCGGCATTGATAGTCGCCAATCCTCATTCTGGGGTTCCTGAAAGAAGAGACCTTGAGTTAAAACAAGGAATATACACCGTTACAATCACGTCAGGAAATACAAATAAAATCCTGACCTTCAATGCAACCACAGGGGAGTTGATTACTCAAACATGACCCGTGATTCCGGGAGCCTGTCCATTGATTTTCTTGTCGGGTTCACTATCTTTATTATTTCTTTTATATGGGTAGTATCGATGATCCCCGGACTGCTTATCGGATTGCAGTCATATACTGTCGACTATGACGCTGTGGCATACCGCACCGGTGTGATCCTTGTCGAAGACCCGGGAGAGCCGGCATTGCCACAGGTCCCGTGGGAAGTGAACGATAAAAGGGATGTAGTGCGGTTCGGGCTTGCAATCTCACGAGAGACCCCCAATATCCTGTCCCAGGATAAAGTGAATAAATTTTTTTGTTCCACTGCTTTTTCCTATCCGGATGATTATCAGAGGCGTGTTATCTTCGGGAACTATCCGTACCGGTTTAATATTTCCCTGTGGGATTCTCAGGAAAACAAGACCTTTTTTGTAGGAGACAGCATGCTCGGAAGTTACGGCACTATCCGGCGCCTCGTGCAGATCAAGGGGAGCAGTAACGCTACCGTAAATGCGACATTCTATACCAGCGGAGAGAATGAGACACAGCACGAATTTACTATTCTCGTCAACAACACCGGGCTGCTTGAAGACAAGGTACGGGACCCTGCCTATCAGATTAACCCTGCGAGAGAACCCCTCGTTATCAACATCACGGATCTCAGATCATCAATGAATGCGGACCGCCAGAATTGTTTTGATATCCATCTCACCAAAATATACGCAGAGGATGAGAACCTTATCCCGATCCACCTGTTCAATGACCCGGTAATCGATGGGGTACTCTACCCTGATATTAATACGGAAGAGACTTACGCGACAACCCTGCCCCTTGTAAACGATAACATTTCCCTGATGCTGGAACCTACGTTTTTACCATGGTCGAATTATCCCCGGGTCTACTTCAACATCACCTTCAATCTGGAACCAAACAACACAGCGTGCGGGACAACAATTTTCTCAGGGTACTGACCCGGTTCGGGGAAGCCGGTTTTTGAATAATACCTTCACGTACCCGTTTGATTATAATTACACCAACCCATATGTCATCCAGCCCGGCTTACGGGACGCAGTTATAGAAGTAGATGTCGAATCAGGATCTAAAACTCAGACGGGCACGTTAATTGAACAGCTGGTTGCTGAATTTAAATCGGATCTCTCGGGGGGTACAACTGTTCAATTCACCGATCTGTCGACCGGTTCCCCGGTAGAATGGATCTGGGACTTCGGAGATGGGAACACTTCCTCGCTGAACAGTCCCTCCCATACCTATCCGGCACAGGGGCATTACACGGTCACACTTCGGGTAAAAAATAATGCCGGCGACACTTCAGCCCCGACAAGTCATCCCGTAGACATTATAGCTCCGGTTGCCGCTTTCTCCGGCACCCCGCTTACCGGTCCTGCTCCACTCGCGGTAGTATTCACTGACGTTTCGACCAATACCCCCACCTCATGGAGATGGGAGCGCAATGAAACTTCCGGAGGTGGCTGGATACAGTTCTCAACAGTGAGAAATCCTGCCTATTCATTCCTGGCGGGAACCTACGACATCCGTCTCACTGCTACGAACGCTGTCGGTAGCGATACTACGACCAGATTCGGGTATATCACGGCAATTCCCTTACCGGTCGCAAGTTTCACTCCTGAAAGCACGGTATCTGGTGTCATACCTTTCAGCGTTACATTCACTGATACTACAATAAATAATCCAACTTCATGGATGTGGGACTTCGGCGATGGCAATACAAGCACCCTCCAAAATCCGGTACACGTCTATGAGTTTCCAGGAACTTTTGATGTTTCCTTGACTGCAACGAATACAGTCGGCAGCGGCACGCTGACGAGATCGGGAATCGTCATAGTAACTGCAGTTCCCACGATCCACACGATTACCGCATCAGCAGGAAGTGGCGGAAGCATACTACCATCTGGCGCGGTAAGTGTAAATCATGGAGGCAGCCAGACATTTACAATTACACCGAATTCGGGATATCACACCGTTAATGTTGTTGTTAATGGAACGTATTCTCAGGGTCCCGTCCCAGACTACACATTCACCAATGTAATCGCCGATCATACGATATCGGCCACGTTTGCAGCGAATGCACCCGTTGTGTTATTCTCTGATAACTTCAATGGAGGATTTTCCGGTTGGACAACCGGCGGTAGCCCCGGGAACCCGGATTGGTATGCGGGAACCCCCAGGAACGGAACGCATAGCATTCAGCTTGTTCAGACCGAGAGGATTACAAGGACCATCTCAACAGTCGGTTATACTGCGATAACGGTATCCTGTGCGCTCGGAGGGAATAGTCTTGAGAATGGAGAGACGGTAGAGGCTCAATATTCAACAGACGGAGGATCAAACTGGGTTACGTGGGCTCAACTGAATGACTGGGAAGACAACAACGCATTGCATAACTTCGCAAATGTTGCCCTTCCCGCAGCTGCAAACAACAATGCCAACTTCATGTTACGTTTCAGGATCTATGGAAGCGGTACAGGTGATTATGGTTACATTGACGATGTACTGGTAGTAGGGACTCACATATGAGGGAGACCAGGGAGAGGTGGTGCTGACATGGACAACACAGGGGGACAACTCTATACAATTGAAGGCTTTGCAGCAGGTTTGATCATGATTATGACAGCGTATCTGGTTGTCAACGCAACATCGGTATACACTGCGGGGGACACCCATATCAACGATATGCAGCTGGAAGCGCTGGGAAACGATGCACTGAAAATGATGGCTACTCCTGTAAACGCTACAATGAATTCAAACGATACCAGTCAGCTCCGGATGATTGTTGAGAATAATGATGAAACTACCTTCAGGACCCTGTTCCTTAACTTTGCCAACAACAGGACAGGACTTTCCCCGGATTATATAAGCAGGATAGGATCGACCATGGATTATATCCAGTTCAACGCCAGTTACACCTGCAGGAATACAAGTAGTAATGCAACTGAGAGTTATCCCCTGAGTTATTCCAGAAATTTGACTGGAGGAGAACATACGGTCCGCTCAACGAAATGGGTTCTCGTGAATAAAGGACCGGTAAAATTCTGTGGAACGACAAATACGGATCGAGCCGTGCTCGTGGAGGTGCTCCTGTGGCGAGACTGAATGATGATGCCCAGTGGATCATTCTTATGGGATTCCTGGTAAGCTTCAGCTTTTTTTTCCTTGCATTTGTCATTAACGAGTCCACCGTCGTAGGACAGACGACCGCTGAAAGTGTAATCGAGTTCTCAAAAAATGATATCCGGGATGTCAGGGATCTGATTATCAGAAATACAACGGTGTCGAATTCGACGGTGATTTACGATGATATTACAGCAATATCTCTCGACCGGAAGAACGCCGTGATCAAATATCACTTCAGCGATAACCTCATTCATTACAATAACGGGGTGACCAACTATAATGAAAAAAACTGGACATACCTCTGAACTCCATTGCGATGATGGCGCGGCAGCGAACATGATCGAATATCTCATGGTGACTGCCGTGATCATGGGACTTTTTATTGTAATGCTCCTGCTGGTGAACACAAATATACTGGAAGACCCCGCCAACCGGCTTGCTTATGTGGCTTTTACCGATATCGGCAATGGTGTCTCAACACGGATGATCGATGTCTATGCCATATCACCGGTTGACGGGACGATTTTAACCAAATTTGACATTCCCGATGATATTGCCGGAAAGGACTATTTTGTTGAAGTAGGAACACGAAATAACCAGGTCAATTTCCTGATGAATGACCAGTATATCCGGGTATCCCGGGGTTTTCTTTCTACTGACATCGGTCTCTCCGGGATCGGAGCTTCCCGAAACGTAAGCGGTAGTACTACTGGGAGGGGGATAAACACGATCTGCTACAATTCAAGCGGCAGTATAGAAGGAGTGATATGCTGATGGTACAATTTCATCTTTCGAATGTAAACGACCGGGGAGTTTCCGAGTCTATAGGGTTCATGCTAATCTTCGGCATAGTGATCGCGGGCATCGCCCTTGTGACCCTATATGGATATCCATTGCTCCTTCAGCAACAGACAGGTGCTGATGAAAAGATTATGGAAAAGAATATGATCGTTCTTCAGAATGATATGAAAAGTCTGGCGTACAAGACCGTGCCTTTTAAAGAGACGTCCCTGAAGATCGGTGGGGGATCATTAGCGGTTTATAATTCAAGTTATGACCCGCCAACATCCAATCCATCAACTTTCACCATCCGCGATTCTGCTCAGGTCTATGTTGATAAATTCAACGCCGGCGAACTGCGCTATGAATCGGTCAGCTCCCAGACAGACATATCCCTCCAGAATGGAGCTGTGGCTTTGCGCCCGCGGATTGGACAAGGGTCAACAATGCTCGCCGAACCGCGCTGGTTCTATGATAAAGACACGCAAACGATGGTGATCAATCTCATCAATATTACAAGCAACGATCTGATGGCAAAAGAAGGCATTGGCACCGTGCAGATGACGCTGGGAGAGACGAATTACACATATATCTCTTCTATCAATAACCCGGTTTCTGTGAAATATGAATTCGATGCCAATTCAGACCAGGATTATTCAGTTGCATGGGATAATTATTTCATCAAAACTCTGGGCATGACGCTGAATGGACCGGGTACTTACCAGATGCCTGACGTCAGTACACTCGTCATTAAAAAATATGAAGTCCAGATTAAAAATATCTGATGATGGAATCTTGAACTCTCTCTCTTTTTTAAGATCACCCAGGTTATTTTGAAGGGAGGAGCAACCTTTATCTTGCTCCATGTTGCAGTCCGGAAAGATAACCTGAAAGTATTGCGTTGTAGTCATTGCATGCATTTTAGGGGAAAATCTTTGACGGTATCCCGCTGCTTTCATCATGCGACTCAACATCCTGATTGACCCCCATGAATTTTTTTTCACCCTGCGGTCTCTCAAATACGTCTTCACTAAATATACCTGCTCTGATATCCGCACATCCTGCAGACAATTGTCTATTAAGGATCACTTTGTTGGTATTTCGGTTGATCCGCAGAATTATGGATGAATCCGCTATTTAGAGAAAGAACGATCCCGTTCCGGACATCCCTTTTCATTGAACGGCAGGTGATAAGAAAAAAATTATTTGAGCCTGATGAATGTTTTGCCTTCTGTGCTGTAGACATATGGTCCGCAGGTCGGCGACGATGTTGAGGTAGCCCCGGAGGTATACGCATGGACCAGGATGTCATATCTTCCTGGCGCCACCCTCCTCATATCGAAGTCAGTGCTGTAGGCGGTCGTATTATCTCCGGTGACATGGTAACTCGTCTGGTAGACAGGTACCCGGGCACCGGACTCGCTGACATACCTGACCTCTTCAAATATATCGGTTGGACCACCGGTATATGTCGTACTCCATGCCACAGGCAAAACTGGCGTCGAATTGTCAACTGGTGACGGACAGACAAGATTGACATTAATTGTCGGGACCGAGAGGTTGGCCTGGTTGCTTATGGCGGTCAGGAACGAGAGATTCTGGAGTGTCAGTGAAGACTCCACTCCATTGGAATCTTTGAAATTGACCGTGGAACCCGGGCTGAATAAGAGTATTGATCCCTCCTTCAGAACCCTGAGGCGGAAATTCGTCTCCCAGGTTTCACCGAGTTTTACGAGCCCGATATTGAAGGCAAGCGACCTTGAAGAGACCCATTCCGGTGTCTGGTTCACAATCAAAGGACCGGGCTGAGTGAAATTGGGACCGGGAATAAGTTTGGCGGTATGATTGTATTTATCCACCATTGTTGAACCTGGTGCAATGGCGTAGGAGTTCCCCGGATTAACCCCGGGCGTGACGGGATCTCCCACATATTCGAACATGGCATTTCCCGGGAGTCGAAGTATCTATATAAGAATCATCCACTATAAGATGGCCGAAGTCCATATCCGCTGTTGTATCGACACCTGCATCTTCCTGGAGCTGCGTAGCAATCGTCGTATAAAGGTCGTTCAGGGCATCCGGATCCGGTGCATGCTGGTAGAATCCGTGCTTGTCAATATCTCCTGTGCTGGTCGTCAGAATAGTCAAAGCTGACCGCACAGCCGCACTTGGCTGGTCAACAAAACTAAGAGCATACAAACGGACGTCGTTCTCTGTTGCGTAGATCGACATATTCTGCGAGGTAGTGATCGCATGATAATGTAATCTGTTACGGTTTACATAATCTGCGACATATACTCCTCCCGACAAATGTGAACCGTCTGGAACGGGAACG
Source organism: uncultured Methanoregulaceae archaeon (assembly GCA_963815065.1). Lineage (GTDB taxonomy): Archaea > Halobacteriota > Methanomicrobia > Methanomicrobiales > Methanospirillaceae > Methanoregula. Next base: position 531,935 of record CAWFFE010000002.1, read on the forward strand.
ATTTGCGTATGCGAGGATCCCCCGCCCAGATCGGTATAATATTCGTAACAATCAAAGTTGGGAACATTACCGGGCCATTCGAGATCAGCGGTAGTGCCGGGGAATCCATTGCCGACTCCAAGTGGTGATCCGTCATAGTTCCAGTCCCCATCGGTCAACAGAACGACAGCCTTGACCGCCTCGGCCCGCCCGTTATCATCGAGATCCGATATTGCTTCATATAACGCCCTCCTCATCTGGGTGGCGCCATTTGCGGATAATCCGTTAATCTTTGTTTTAACAAGACCAAAGTTATTGGTGAGGCTTTGATCTTTCGATGTTGAAGATGCGAATGAGACAACGCCCACCCGGTTATTTGTATTTTCACTCATTTCGTCAACAAACGTATTTGCAGCTGCCTTTGCACTTGATAATCGAGATGGGCTGCCATCGGCCATACTCCCGGATCGATCTATTACTAGAACGACATCGATAGGCTTCCGCGCCAGGTTCCACCCGTCACCGTTGAGTTTGAGGTTCACATCAACGGTGTCACCAACAGTTACCTGAGAAGGTGTTACCGTGAGCACAGCGCTCAGATAGGCATAGTTTTTCCATGCAACATCGACAATTTTCGGTATGCCATTCCAGGTAGCTGTTATCTGGCCATTTCCGGTGGCTGTCTGAGAGTATGTCGGGCCGGATGTTACAAATGCACCGGGATAGAATTGAACAGTCAGCTACACCATCCAGACCTGTTGTAGCAGTGACGGTGGTTAGCGTGCTAGACGATGAGAACGAAGGTTGAGATGTGTTACCAACCGTTGATGGAGAGTACGAAATACCGCTTAACGTAAATGTTACTGTTTGCCCGGGGACCCCGTTGCCGACTTCATCCACCACTTTTGCCGAAATATTTGAATATATATCGGATTTCACATCGCGACTTGGCATAGTCTGCGGATTTGCAAGAACATTATGGCTTGTAGCTGTAGCATTATAGTATTTGACAATCTGGGAAACAGTGACTGTATTATTATTTACTGCGGTTGCGGTGACAGTATACAATCCTGTTATTAATTCCTCATAGGTACCCTGGATGTTACCATTGTCCTGGGACCTGACCAGCAGGTTTCTTCCCGAAGTTGTATTGATCCAGACATCCTGCCGTCCCGCAGGATTCCTGAACTTATCATAGAGGGTATAGACAAAAGTGAACGACCCTCCTGCGGGCAGCTCCGGGGGAGCTCCTGATGGGTTCCATGTCTGCTCGATTGAAAATGGTATACCGGATATAGCGTTAATTACTTTCGGCGGGGGGTAGAGATTAAAAGCTTCCATCGAGACGTAGTTTGGCCCGGTTACTGTCGTCAATTTTATTGTTACCGGTACATTTCCGCTTGCATCGAGTGAAACACCGATAAGGTCATGCCCGTAGCCAACAAAATTGCAGTCATCAGGGGGCGGTCCGTGAACATGGAGGGTGACTGAATGTACTTCATTCGGATTTATCACATTATCGATAGGATTTCCCCAGAAATCAGTAAATGAAGTATTAAATGCGACTGTTGTACCTACGGTCCCTTCATATGGAGGGATAAATATTACTTTGCTTGGTTTGTCGTGATCAATTTTCTGGCTAAAAGTTTGGGTTGAAGTCATATTCTGATACGTTACTGAAACCAGAAGATTTGCTATTCCGCTTTTCGTATTCGTTACAAAAGTGTTGTTGACATTTCCCCCGGAAGATGTCAGCATAGAACTATTGTACTGGAAGGCACCTATGGATGAATCATCAACACTGAACGTTACTGCGGCCCCTTCAATGTTTGCATACGTGGAACTATTTTTTACATTTACGCTGATTACAGCCTGATTGTCAGTATATCCGGCAATCAGGTAGGCCTTATTGCTGGTAACCGTTACGGTAAACGGACCTGCTGCCGAAACCGTTCCCACTACGAGAAACAGCAAAATAATGAATATGAAAATCCCGGCATTCGCTCTCATAAATATCCTCTCAACGGAAAGATTCTCTGTGAAAGTATATAAAGTTTTTTATTTTTTTTAATCTCCATATTTTTGTTTGATTCGGATTTTTTCAAATTTCTGGGCTGTTTATATATGTTTAATGGTGACCTTATCAGTTCGTGCACATTTGTTCCCTTCATCCTACACAGGGAACCGATCGCGGATTCTTTACCTATACACGAGGACATCGCGGCATTTTCCTTTCTTTATCTAATTCCGTGGATATAATTATCAAACCATGCAATGCACTGATGCATTGCGTCATCTGATTTCGTTTTTATATCGCATAAAACCTAAAAATCCACATTAGGCGAGCGAAACTTTTTAGGGGTATGACAGGTCAGGTCAAAAAAAGTCAGGGTTAAAAATGAGTCCGGGATCGGTAAGTTTCTCTTTCTTCTCTTGGATGAAGCCGCGGGCAGCCATTTTATAGATATTTATTCCGCCGGAGCCATTCGACCTGCGGGCCGGTGTACCGGTAGATGATATCGCATTTTTCATCCTGGAAATTCCAGGGAATAACGATAAGGATGTCACCTTCGCGGATCCAGACTTTCTTTTTTATCTTTCCCTTGATCCTTCCCATCCTTGTCACGCCGTCATAACAGCGGACGCGGATATGGTTTGCACCCATCATCAGTTCTGCAATCCCGAAAATCTCCCGGTTTCGTTTCTGGGGCAGTTTTACCCTGATGATCTCATCACCCGGAGGTGATCCCGGTTTCTTATCTGTCAGTACAACCTCTCCTCTGTTTTTCCTGGCTGGTAGACGAAAGAATTTAGTGCTCAATTTTTAGCAGTAAGAGAAAATATATTTATTCCTTTCCCACTGTCTGGCACTATCCCATCCCTGATTTGAAGGAGCATGCCAGCACCAAAACAGGAGTATTCCGGAGAAGGAGGGGGGTTTATCTGACGCGAATGAAAAATCCGGATTTCTAAACGAATGCCATCCCTGATATAAGAAGAAGGAGAATCCCGGCACCAAAGCAGGAAATGAGTATTCCCGATACGCGGTTGATCAATCTCAGGTTTCGCTCACTTATGCGGGCTCGCACCGTCCCGACAGATCCACAGAGAAGGATCCACCATAGCACCGACCCGAAAAATACTCCTCCGACAAATTCCAGCGCTGACGAAACGGAATTCCCATGAATGACAATACCGAATCCCGGGACAATGACCATAAAGAAAAGAAGGGTCAGCGGGTTTGCGATTGCGATGGCAGCGGTGGACAGGTAATCCTTCAGGAAACTTTCATGCTTTTCCCGGGCACCGGCACGGGCCGGGACAGCCAAAAAAACCCGGATACCGACAAAGATCAGGACGAGGCCGGCAAGCGAACGGAAAAGATACTGCTGGGAGATGATCAATCCTGAGATGATCGTTAGTCCAAGAACTGATACCGCGGCGTAGAATGAATCGGCGGATGCCACGCCGATACCTGATATAATCCCGTGAACTCGTCCGTCTGCGATCGAACGCTGGATACACATGAGCGATATCGGTCCCACCGGTACGGCAAGGGTCAGGCCGATGATGATTCCCTGGATAAACAAACTGCCGTCCATATGGCACCTGCATGGTATGATTTTTGTCAGACTTCTGCCCGGGCCGGCAGATTCTTCACGCTTTTAACTGACTGCTCCGGCAAACAGTGAGATTATCTTATCTACCTGTTGACTGTCTCCCGTCATCAATGTTGCATACACAAGGGTAAAAAAGATGGGAGATGAATTCACAGAAATTGTCCGTGGGCCGGGGAACCCCGAGGATACCTGATGATTATCACCCCAATATGTGAGAGCACGGGGGATTGATGGTTTGATGATAATCAATTCCTTGACAAAGACAGGGTATTACCTGGATTCCCTTTTTTTTCAAAAGTAGACTTGCTGTGGGGCAGGGGCCCGTTGAGCGTCAGACCCCCCATTTTCACCGGCCTGATCTTGAAAATGAGCATACTCAAAACAGACCTTTTTCCCCTTCTCACTCTCTCCAGCCCATCTGAAAAACGATCTGCCAACCAATAGGGAATAAAAAGGCCGGTTTTTCTCCCATAAAAATCGGTTATTCCGGATTCTACGCCCGTAAACCAGCAATTGCGGAAAATGTGATCAAAACGCCCTTATAAGACCGGTTACCCGGACCCGGCCAAAAAGAGAATATGCCAGAATTGAGTCCTGATTGCCATTTTGAGCCTAATTTGGTATATGGGGAAGAGTATGTCCAAAAAGGGGATGCAGGGACAGGTCATTCTTTTCCCGTGTCAGATCTGTACAGATTCCTGACCTGAAGCGGAATGGGGCAGATAGCAATTGGTGAGTGATCTGAGAGGAGCCGGAGTGCGGGAATGCGAGGATTTGCCATGGGTGTGGAACGATACGAGCAAAGACGGTCAGGACCTCATTCGATTCAGCCAACGGGCTCCTGATTTGAACGGGATCGGTTTTTTACAGATTCATCTGAAACCCACAAAAATGTTTCAACACGTTTAATGTCTTTGAGTCAAAGAACAGTTGTAAAGCAATCATAAATTAGTCAGTTGCACATATGTCGGACCTGTACAGGTTGATGGAATGAAAAAGGAAGTAACAACCAGGAAATACCCGGCATACCAGGCATCTGATATTCCGCATCCATGCCCTCAGGCAGATGTTCCAGCGGCGCATCTCGGATTCAGATATCCGTGAGCTTCTCATCGTGGTATAATCATTGAAGAGTATTTTGATGACACTCCTTATCCCAGCTGTCTTCTATCGGGAACCGTCAATAGTCGTCCACTTCACGCAGTCATGGCATACAATAATGTAGACCGTGAAGCAATTGTTATCACAGCATACGAACCAGACCCGGATGTGTGGTCAGATCATTTCACGCGGAGGAAATCATGAAGTGTGTCATCTGTAAAAATGGTACAACAAAAGAAGGGAGAACAACGGTAACGTTTGACCGCGACGGGCTGACCCTTGTTGTAAAAGATGTTCCTGCACAGGTCTGCTCCAACTGTGGCGAAGATTATGTAGATGAGCATGTTGCTCACGAAATCCTCACCATAGCAGAACGCATGGCCAAGAGCGGGGCACAAGTTGATGTCCGCCGGTATGTCCCGGGTTCAGCAACGCCGTGCTAGAGGGTCCAATCTCTTTTTGAAGTCTTCGCCATCCCGTGTGGGTTAGGTATGTTATCAGATACCGTTCCTGATGTATCCTACACCTGTCAGGGTCACCCGGTCGCATCACCGGAAGGCATTTTTAAAGAATCACGCTCATAAATACGCATTCGGACCGCTGCACAAAGAAGTCCCCTTGTGGGGTGGCACCATGTATCATATTTTCAGGGTATGGGGATATCAGTCCCGCGTTGGTAATTCACTCAATACTTATGATATCCACGAAAAAACAGCAAAGAGCCGGATTTTTATTTCAAAATACAAAGGGAGGATTTGAACCCGTGAACCCCTTTGGTTTCAGGAAACAAAATCCTTTATTCGGGTGTACCGATACTTCAATATGCCAGCTCCCATTGTTGGACGAAAATTCGGAGTCGGGGATATTGAAGCTCCTGACCGGGAAAAGATCAAAGGCATCAAGGTTGCGGGCATATCCGGGTCAAGCCGCCAGCAGCCAGGGATGTCCAAATCGGAGCGGCTGCTGATGAAAGCACTTGATCATTTTAAGGAACTGGGGTGCGATACAACATTTCTCCGGCTCAAGGATCTCAAAATCTACGATTGTGAAGGCAACTATTCAGAAAACCCTTCGTACTGCACCTACCCCTGCCAGTCATCGATTAAGTACCCGGACGATGAGATGCAGAAAGTATACGATGCAGTTCTCGCCTGCGACATTCTCATCCTGGCTACTCCGATCCGCTGGAACAACCATTCGGCACTCGTACAGAAGTTTGTCGAACGGATGAACAGCATAGAGAACCAGTTTTCGTGGTATGGCAAACGGATGATCCGGAATAAAGTGGTCGGGCTTATCATCATCGGTCACGTTGACGGGATGCAGCACGTTGCCGGAAACCTGCTGAACTTTTTTGCCTGGCTGGGATTCCAGACCCCGGAAGTTTCGATTGCTGCATGGGTCGGGGAGAATGACGAGGACACAACAAAGGACTGGGGGCAGATCCAGGCCAACAAATACACGCAGGAGGATTTGGATAATCTGGTCACGAGCTCGCTCAAGCTTGCTTACCATCTCAGGCGGTGTGGACAGTGAAAATACGCCATAGTTTGAATTATTTGCAGGAACGTATTTTTCCCTCTGTTTTTCTGTGATCTATCTTATGCCCCAATAAAATCCTCTCGCAACCCTATGACGATTTTGGCGAATATAAATAATACGAGTAAATTCTTCCTCTTTAGGGATTACACTACGAAAAAGGATTAAAATAATTAGAAATAACGATCCATGATAATCTGCTCAACCCCGTCATTGAATTGACCAACAGCAAGGACTCGCTTTTTACCTGCAGGCCAGTCAGGTGCCGGGATTAATTTCATTACTGCACCAAGATGTGGTTTTGCAGGTGCAGGTGAGGATGCCGTATTGATTGTCAGATCGCCGTCGGCACTACTCGTATACCAGAGGGTTCCATTCGGGGCAGTGATAGTAATCTTGTCGAGTGAATCGTCATCTGGTCCGCCATGATATGATAATAAAACGGCTCCTCCATTGGTATATACCTGAATTGATGACCCCATGAGTTTTGCTTTCTGGTTGCTTGTTGACAGGCCGAAGACAAACGCACCGATAACTGCTGCAAGAATGACGGTGATGGCGACCATGAGTACCGTACCGATAACCGGTGAAACTGCGTCTTCATTTTTATGTACTTCCATATTCTTTCGAGCACCCTTCCCATACCCACGCCGGGTCTGACACTGTATGCTGATATTATTTCGTGCTTGTATATTAAAATTTCTTTTTATTTTTAAACGATTTTTGTGACATAAAAATAAAATTTGAATCAAATATTAAAATTTAGATTCAACTCTAATGATTTCTATTGGATGGTAAAAATGAAATCTCAGCCGTAATTGACCGTTTATATTCAGACCCTATGAGAATCGATATAAAAAAAGAATGAAATTAAACGAATGTATCTAAAATAATCTGATTTGCTCTATCGGTAAATGTCCCAATAACTACAATATGTTTTTGACCAGGTGGCCAGCTCCTGAAGGTGAGTTGTATCATCGGTTCCCGATTATTGGTCTTACCTAACGGACGGATGCTGTGCTAGAACCCAGCATACCATCTGGACTTCTGGTATACCAATGGATCCATTGGGTGCGGTGATATTTATCGATGACAGCGATTCATCATCCTGCCCACCCTGGTACATAAGTAAAATATCTCCCGAATTTTCCATTTGAGCTGTTACAGCAACAACTTTGGTTTTCTTCATATTCGCTGGAAGACCGAACACATACATGGCGATAACCGCAGCAATAATCACAGTAATAGCGACCAATAAAATTATACCGATTACCTCTGATACTGCATCTTCATTTCTCCAAAATACCATATTTTATGAAACACCTTTTTCTTGTCCAAGATGGACATAACACTGTAATTCTTTATATTTTTTATTTGTATATTAATTTTTCTTTTTTTTTAAATTTTTAATATGATAATAAATTAGAATTTTAATTGAAAAATTTAAAGATAAAAGCAAAATCAATGAAAATAAAATTTATTAATAAAATACTAAGAAAAAATTAAAAAAAAAGGATGATTTAGACGTAGGTATCGAGAAGAACCTGACTGAGTTCCGTCACTGAATGTCCCGTTGCAACAACGTGGTCTTTACCAGTAAAACAACCGGAGCCGATATTCGCTGTAACCCATGATCCAACAGCGGTTGACATCTAGTAGTTCCAATTGTCCTGATATCGGTGAGCAGTTAGCATATGTAACGCCATCGCTGCAGGTGACAGTACTGTCAACAGTAACAGCGACATTTCCATATGTAAAAGATGCCGCATCCTGACCACCCTGATATGTGACAGTAATATGTATTCGAATCAGGCTGCTGTGCTGTTACCGCAACTACCTTAGTCTTGCTGATATTTCCCGACATCCCGAACACGAACGCAGCGATGACTGCTGCGAGGATCACCGTGATGGCGACCATCAGGATCACACCGATAACGGGTGATACTGCCTCATCATTCTTTCTTGTTACCATAATTTCAAACACCCTTTACTCATGCCCCAGAGGGCAGGACAATGTTACACTGAATGGTTGCAATTGTTTGTATATAAATATTGTTGTTGAGTGAAATACAATTTTTAAAGGATTAAAATAAATTTGGAACCTAATTATCAATGAAAGAAACATTTAATTTTTTAAAAACATTATTCTGCGAAATTTTTCTTTAAAGACTTCACCCCGGGAATATAAAACCCGGTATTGATTTTATAAAATATAACTATCGCAACAAATCAAAAAAGCGACATTGGATCTCGATGAAAAAAGCGTGAAATGCGAGAAGCAGGAGTCGAACCTGCGAACGCCTGCGCGAACGGATTTGAGTCCGCCTCTGTTGACCACTTAGATATTCTCGCTCAGAATACTATTGGTTTTTGGAAGTAAAAGTCTTTGACAACCAGGGTTTTATTCCAGGGTAATTTGATATATCCCGGTGCTCCGTCCCTGGTGACCAGGCTCAGGTACCCTCGCTCATAGTATGATGAGGTGCAGGAGAGCAAAGGTTTTGAGTTTTATGAATCTTACGCCGGAATTGACAGGAAAATTCCGGAATTAATTGTCAGGAAAGGGTCTGTTTTGATATTCCAAAGATTTTTCTTACACCTGTACTCCGATGGAATGTAGAACAAAGTGGAGGGCTGAGACGGCATAGCGTTTACCATTGATGGTCAATACATCATCACCATCGGGGATTAAAAGAGTTCTTAAGATTTTTATTCGAGAAAATGCAAAAACTCGTCTTCAGTGAGTTCCGCTGCCCTGATAATTGATCTCAAAGTTGTCCGATCAAGTTCGTCATGAAGAGGAATTGTGATATTCAGGGAAGTATCGGATGCTTGTTTTTTCATGCGGACGTGACTGCCCTTCTGCCGGACAAAAGAAAATCCTGCACGGGAAAGTGCCCGAATCACATCTTTACCCGAAACAACAAAGAAGATGTTTCAAACAGTTACCTCAATGATACGAGCGCCTTTTCCCGGGATGATCTCTTCTTCGGGTTCGAGATGGAGCGAGATCGCTTCTTTGATATTTTCTTTCGCTTCTTTGATTGTTTTACCCTGAGTGATACAGCCGGGAAGGGAGGGAACGGTAACGACATACCAGCCATCTTCTCCCTTGGTTATGACAACTTTCAGGTGCATTGTCTACCTCTTGTTTGAATAGGTATAATTGCATGCTGCCGGTGGATAATCTTTGTTGTGACATGAAACACGGCTAAAGATTCTGGATTTTTCCCCTCTATTTTTTTTGACCATCACCATAGATTCAGATTTTTTAATACCAGACTATTATGTATTCGTGACATATCGCGGGAAAAAAGCATTCATCACGGGGATTAGCGGGCAGGACGGATCGTACCTCGCGGAACTGCTCCTGTCAAAAGGCTATGAAGTCCAGGGAGATATTAAGGACGCTGTATGAATATGGTATCCGGGAGATCCTTAAAGTGTTCGTCACCCGTTACAATCCGGTGATTTCCGGCCCGTGCAGTTGCAAGAATAATAGTGTCAGCGATGCCTCCTGAAAATCCTTCACCACGCTATCCCCCGGCCAGAATGGCAATTTCCCGGCTGACCGGTACGATCAGGCTCCGGATTCCCATCTCGTGAAAAATTTTCTGAACAGTACCGTGATCCTGTGTCCGGCTAAGAAATTTTACCATCTCGGTCAGGGTAATTACTGATGTAAAAAGATCTATCGTATCGGATTCGAGTTAGAGAGAGATCGCCTCTTTGATATCACAGGTGACCAGGTGGCATTGTGCCAGATAACGAGAACCCAAAAAGAGTGAAATGCGAGAAGCAGGAGTCGAACCTGCGAACGCCTGCGCGAACGGATCTTGAGTCCGCCTCTGTTGACCACTTAGATATTCTCGCTCAGAATACTATTGGTTTTTGGATAGTAAAAGTCTTTGAGTTTTGATAAATGTGCTCTCTTACCAAACCTGGTCAACAAATCTTGAGTCGATCCCCGTTGACCACTTGGGTATTCTCGCTTGGAAAAATATAGCTGTAGGATAAGAAAAGGCTTTGAGATTAAAAGAATCTTATGCCAGGAGAGGAATTGTCTACATTTTGCAGAACAAATATTCAGCACAAAATTGTTTAAAAGGCAAATTGCGAATATCATTTTTTTCGATACACCAGTATGTTTCCATTATCTCCTGTTTTTGATATCTCCTTTAACGGTCAGCGGGAAGGGTGTGGTGAAACTTTCAGCCAGTCAATAGTGAGCCTCATGTCATACGTCTGTTGGCAAATCTCAAGGTTCGGGGAGTTAATATCACCTAACAATGAAAAGAAGGTTGTTTTGAATCTATTTCTCAAACTCACTTAAAGATACATTTTTTCCGATTCTTTCAAGTTCCCTGTGGATATCGATATAGAGTGGCACGGTATCACGCCCTTTCAATTTTTTCTGGTCTTTATGTGCATCCTGGAATCCATATTTTTTGTAAAATCCAACAGCCTCGGGTTTTGCGTCAACGGTGATAATTCTACATCCAATATATTTAGAGAATCGAATCCAGATTGCAAATATACGCATTAACATGTTATAGCCAATTTTATGACGTTCAAATTCTTTATGAGTTGCCAACCGGGCGATTTTGAGAGCGGAATATGATGTGTATTTGAAATCCGACACCCCATCACCATCATCCAGTTCGCTCTTGTTTATAACGTCCGTAACAAGAGTGAAATATCCAGCAAGTCTCCCCTGGTAAAAAACGAGCCGGGTGACTGATATTCGATCCAGTTGATTTTGATATGCATCCTCAATTAAAAACTCTTTTAATTCGGTATTTTCGCATTTAAAAGAAGATAAAAAATGTATGTGATCCGCGGTTAAAACTACAAACCTGAGATCATCATTGGTAATGCTCATTATAGAGGCGTTTTTTCAGCTAGTTCCGCCGCATCTCGTATTAATTTACGACCCGCGTCTGTATATGTTGGATTGTCTATGTATTGCTGAAAACGAATTGCATCTTCGTGTTCAAGAACAAGACCCAGTTCAATTGGTTTTGCCATCTCCATCCCTCTGGATTTTCACCTTATTACTACTACTACTTCAGCTTATCAGTTAGCAATTATGACGTGATAATCATATACCTTGTGGTATCCCGTTGCGTCTCATTATTTTGTGAATCCCCATTTTTTCAGACCTTCGTCGGAAAAAATAAGGTTTCTGGCTTGGTTCTGGCAGGGTTTATGGGCCTTGAGCAGGTAAAGTATATGGCAAAATCCGGTGCAGTCCAAAGGGTATTTCTGGTCATTATATGAGGTATAAATCTGCCGTATTTTGGCAAACAGAGGGTTTTATTGCCCACATTTCCACGTGAACCGAAAATAACGGTTTTGCGGGGTTTTCCCGGGAGCACCTGAAAACTGAAAGGGAAATCCGGGCCCATTTTAGGGCTCTATTTTACCCATTTTCACTTACACTGAGTACAGGCAGTTGAAACTGATGCTGGTGAAGTAGATGAACAGTAGGTGAACGGTAACCTGATCGCAGACCCTACCCGGCCGTCTTACCGCCCTGGAAATCCTCTCCGTTTAATGCAGATCCTCGTGTGTTGTTTTTACGATGCTGCAGTCCTTGCATTCCTCGCATTCGAATTCCAGCGTAGAATGGTAAATATGGTATTTTTCAAGACGCTTCTTGATCTCGCTCTTCATCTCTTCAATCCTTGATGCGTCCCGCTCGCAGGAATAGACATGGGCATCGAGGACGTTGATATCGGAGCTGAGACTCCAGAGGTGGACATGGTGCACTCCGGCAACATCCCTGACCGAGGTCATGTCGGCAACAACCGCATCAAAATCTACCGATCGCGGGGTAAACTGCAGCAGGATACTGACCGTTTCGCGGAGAATGCCTCCGGCAGATACGAGGATCATGACGGTGATAAAGCCGGAAAGGATGAGATCGGCGATAACCTGCCCGGTAAATGCTATCCAGACAGCAGCTGCGATAACGGCGACCGATGAGATTGTGTCCCCGATGACATGCAGGAAGGCACTCCGGACATTCAGGTTATGGCTCCCGTGAAGCAGATATACAACCGCGAGGTTGGAGATGAGCCCGATAACCGCGACAGTACCCATGAGACCGCTCTGGATCGGTGAAGGGTTTATCGATCTGAGGTATGCTTCCCAGAGGATTACCATGCTCATGCCGATGAGCAGCAGGGAATTGATAAACGCTGCAAAGATCTCCGCACGGTGGAGCCCATAGGTCCGCTCCTTGGTGGGAAGCCGTTTTGCGAGCGTGATTGCTCCAAGTGAGAGGAGGAGGGAAAGGGCGTCGGCGAACATATGTCCGGCATCGCTGACCAGCGCAAGCGAGCCTGAGATCAGCCCGCCGGCCAGCTCTACAACCAGGAAGACGGCAGTGATGGCTAACGCGATGGTGAGGGATCTTTTGAAATCACGGTGCTCGTGGGCCATTTTCCTTCTGAAGAAGTACCCCTGTCAGGATTAAAAGTATAGCTGAACGGGCAGGAACGATCTTCAGATGGCTGCTTTTCATAATTTCACCTTGGAACGACAAATGCACTATTCCGGGTCCATCAGGATCGTGGTATTACATGAAATCTGCAAGCCCGAGCTGCTGTTGCTTCTCTTCACCGAAGGTGGAGGTGATCGCAAGGTCGAGGACCTCGACCCGCTGCTTCGTGTACCCTGAAACTTTGTATTTCCTGCAGATCTCGCGGGACATCTCAAGATATTTTTTTACCGATCCTTCATGCACGGTTGGAATAATATTCCCGTTGCAGGTGCCTTTTCCCTTGAATTTCGTGCATTTCCCGGCAAGGGGCATCCGGCGGTAACTCGTGTTGCATTTCGTGCACCGGAACTTCTGCTTGGAGAAGGCGGAGAGGTTGCCCATCAGGTCGCGGATGAAGTGGGTGGTGAGAACCCGTTCTGCAACGTCATCGGCGTCGACAGCACGGATCTTTTCTGCCAGCACCAGTTCCGCCTCCAGTTTCTCGGTCATGGACTTGAGCTGGGTATACATCGATTCGATAGGCCCTGAGGAGATATCCGAGGTGTCGTGGGTGAACTGGAACCCCTCGAGCTGTGCAGGTGTACCAATCCTTCGTTCAACACGGTCGATAAGGCCGGTGAGCGTTTTTGGCTCGGCATACGACAGGGCACCCGTGTAGAGTTCCAGGGGATAATGATCGCAGACATCGATATTGAGAGATTCCTTGTCGATCTCCCCGGGATCGATCCTGCTCGTGAGCACCAGGGGTGCATCCATCGAACCTCCACGGTTCTGGGGAAGGAAAGAACGGGAAAAGTTGATCAGGCCGTCGAGGAGCAGCATGATGCAGTCCTCATCGCCGTCGCACTGCCCGGTAAAGATCCCGTTTGCAACCAGCGTGTGGTCATCGGCAACGGTGAGGCAGTATACCCTCTCCTCAGGAGAAGGAACGGCATCTGCCGACTGGATATAGTCCGCAATAATATTGCCACCTTCAAGGACCGGGACCGCGTCGCCGACCTTGAGTTCCATAGCCCTGATCTTCCGGAGATACGCCGTGTCCCAGACCAGCATGGCGTGATCGGGGGTAACTGCGATCTCCTTTCCAAGGCGCGTCCTGAACCTGATAAGAGTTGCCGGTGAGCGATGGATGGAAACTGAAGTGATCCTGCGGACGTGCATGACCCCACCGGTATCGACCGTCCGGGTAAAGTACGGCCTGGCAGGATCAGAGTAATACGTCCCGAGACGGTCGATACCCGGCCGGCTTACGTCAAAATTTTCCAGGACAAACCTGCGCACCGGAAATTTTTGCCAGTTCCTGCCATCAAGTACCTCGATCTCGGTATCGCCGTAAAAGCAGTTCCGGCGCTTGGCGGCATGGAAGAACGGGTGCGCATACCCGACATTTGCCCGGGTAAACCCGACGATCCGGGCAAGGACCCCTGCGCTGGTGTGCGGGGCAAGGCCGATGACCAGGTGCCCTACAAGATCATCGGTTTTTTTGATATTGTAGAAGGGTTCAAGCCCATAGTATTTCACCAGAAGGTCGTCCATGAAACGGGCAACGTGTACCATGTATTCTGCGCAGGAATCCGAGACGAGGAGGTCCTGCGGGTGTAACTCCACCACCTGGGATCCGTTCTGGAGATCATAGCCTAAGGGTATCTTTGGTATAGCCCAGCGAACGGAGTTTCTCAACCGAGACCCTCACCTCATCCGGGCGGATATGGGTAAGGGGCAGGTCAATCATATCAAACCGGGTGGTCCCGTCCTTGAAGACAAAGATATCCTGTATCGCCCGCAGGATCCCTTTCTCCATAGGCTCCACCGTTTTTTCACGGGATATGACTCCTTTTACGCCCTTCACGAGCGCCACACAGTCCGGCTTAAGCCCCAGCCGCTCCATCGCTTTTGCGTACTCTGCTTTCAGGTTCACCGAGACCCTCTGGCTGCAGGTTGTCGGGACGTCGCAACCGGGACAGCGTTCCATCAGGGTCTCTCTTCCGCATTTGGGGCAGGTCATGATGGCGACGGTGTGACCCCCGCATCTCTCGCACCGGTTGGTATACGTGATCTCCTGGCACTCCGTGCAGCGCCGCCTTCCCACTTCGATCTCGATGATACCTCCCTCTTTCTGAAAATCGAGTTCGGTAAAATTTGCGTCAGCCTCCGCCGTATGGCTGGATGCAGACTGGAAAGACCGGCGGGATCCGCCGGAGTCACCGAGGGGGAAAAGGACATGGGGTGGCGGGTTCATCTTCCGGGGTTTGGATTTTCCCGGCCTGCCCATGCGCCCGCCTATCCGCGTACCTGCCCTTGACCGGAGCTTCAGCCCGGAAAGATGCATGACAAGGTCCAGAGGGGCATCGAACGACGCATCATTCCAGCTTTCTCGTTTTTTAAGGTGTTCATCAAGGCCGAGACCCGAAATAAACGTCCGGTACGTTTTAATGTGCACATTCCCGTCCCGCACCTCATGAGGGATGAGCAGTTCTTCAAGAATTGTTTTTATCGCATGATCATGGGGGATCTGCAGCATATCGCGGGTAATTTTTCCCGTGCCGGAAACCGCGTCTGCCAGCGTCCGGATCTGCTCTGTCGAGAGATCGTCCCAGAACCACGTGTATGCCGGGTGGAGATATCCTCCGGCGCCCGCAAGAGCAAGGGCTTCTTCTTCTGACACTGGGGGTTTTGTCCCTGCCCCTGCCTCAAGCTGCCACCACTCACTGCAATAACCACAGGGAACCAGCGGGTGGTTGTTCTCCAGGAATTCACCAAACGAGATGAGAATTTCACCAACATCAAGAATCTTTTCAATACCCGGCCCAAGTTTTTTTGCAGTCGCCTCATCGTCGATACGGAGCACATCGCCATTCTGCATCCTCACGGTAGGACCTTCGATGGAATCAACCGGTACAACCCCGCACGCTTTGCCGGGCCTTTCGGTCTTCATCTGGGTGCCGACGGCGAGGAATTCGCCGAGGATGTAGAGCGTCGCAGGATGAAGACCGGCTGCAGCAAACCCGGTATTGCGCGATCTTCCGTAACGGAGCCGGAACCCCCCTTTGCGCATGGGATAGGAAAACACCGGTCTCCCGCCTATCAGGTCACGGAGGTACTTGTCGAGAGGTTTGATGCTGACCGTTCCCTCATCGGTTTTGTTTTTTATGAGTTTGCCGAGCCAGTCCCAGCCGTCCATCTTCATTTTCTCGACCTTGTTTTTGAGTTTGGGCGCTTTCCCGGCAATTCCCTCGGCGAGGACCAGTGCCATTCCGCCCCGCACCGTGTTCGTCTCAACCCGTTCAAGATTACGGTGCCCGGAGATCTCTTCCTGTTCGGTCGCTTCTCCGTCAATGCAGACCGGGCAGTTCTCGACAATCAACCGGATTTCCTGCTCGCTGGGCAGATATTGCAGGTTCATGATGGAGTTATACTGCCGGATCTCCTCGATATACCGCTCGACTTCTTCCTGGCGGGGGATATAGCGGTTGATGCCAAGCTGGCGGCGGACATAATCGCCTACTAAGACCGATAAGGCCTGCGCTGTCCCGCCTGCACTCCGTATGGGCCCGGCATAATAGATCATCAGGTACTGGCTTCCGTCGTCGTTCTTCCCAAGCCCCACTTTGGCGATCCCTTCCGTAGGAGCGGCCACCACTCCCTCGGTCAGGAGCGCCATCGCGGTACGAATGGCATGGTCGAGAATCTGGATATCCGTCGTCTCGCCAAACTTCCGTGCCACAAAATCGTCGCCGATGCGCAGCGCAACCTCTTCACGCGACATCCGGGATTCAAGCTCGCGTATCCGGACGGCGACGCCTTTGATTCCCAGCAGTGCTTCAACCCGGTCTGCAAGGTCACTGGCGATAGGAATTTCGACATCAGTGGAGGGATCGAGGCCGCGGGAACGGGCCTTTTTTGCTATCGCTATGGCGATAAAAAGGTCGTCCATAAGGGACTTTTCATACGCTTCCATCGCAGGCGAAAGCACAAGCATACCGGTACGGTTTTGCGGGAGCGGATTTATCTGTTCGTGTTACGGTATAAAACTGAAGAGTGGGGATGAGCGGTCTTTTTATTCCTGTTCCCTGAGTTTATCCACCATGGAAGGAAGCCCTTTTTCGCCCATCTGCCAGAGGGTAAGCGTGGCGCAGGACCTGAGGATCTCATCGGCGTCGTCAAGATGCCGGATGAGAGGTTGGACAGCGGGTTCTCCGATCCGGCAGAGAGCAAGAGAGAGAAGCCCCCGCACCTCCCGGTCATCATCTGTCATCGCGGCGATTATCGGCTCAATGGCAGGAACCCCGATATTCCCGAGGGACGCAGCTGCAAAACGTCTGAATTCTTTCTCTTTATGAACGCGCATTGCCGAGATGAGAGGGGCTATTGCGGCCACACCGATACCGGATAGTGCAACCGCTGCATACCAGCGATGATCATTATTCCCTGCGCCCGCAAGCGCCTCGATCAGCGGTTCAACTGCTGCCTTCCCGGTTTTCCCGAGTGCCTTTATTGCCTGATGCCGTATTTCGATGGCAGGATCATTCAGACAGGTAATGAGGCGGTGAATTTTCTCTTCTTCCGGCACCTGTCCCTTCACGTTATCCTTCTCCTCCGTCATTGTTCCCTGATATGGTTCTTTCCTTCTTTTGAGTATTCCCATTCCGGATTCTCCGGGAGAGTGGCTCGATGGAAGGGATCAGGATAGCGTCGAGGGCGTCAGCAATTTCCACCCGCTCGTCCTCATCGGCAGTTTCAAGGACCTGCATAAGGGGCTGGATGGCACCGGTATCTTTCAGACCACCGAGCGCAGTGACCACCTCAATTCGTGTGGATCGGTCGGAATATTTTAAAAAACGAACGAGTGGTTCGAATGCGGGTTTTCCGATGGCTGCAAGGGACAGGGCCGATTCCGCCCGGACGTTCTCATACTTGTCCGCAAGGGCCCGGATAAGGGGTTCGATCGCCAGCGGGTCACGGATCTTACCGAGAGCAATCGCCGCGCCCCACCGGAGATTCCCGTCTCCCTCGCGGAGTGCGAGGATAAGAGGTTCCACGGCCGGTTTGCCTATCAGTCCAAGCGCAAAGGCAGCACGGCCCTTGACAAAGCGGTCATCATCGCACAGCAGGCTGATTAGCGGTTCTATCGCTCTTGGATCGCCGATCTCCCCAAGGGCAATCGCCGCCTTCCAACGGACATCGTCATCATTGTGCTGCAGCGCTCCGATGAGAGCGTCAACTGCAGGAGCGCCAATCTTCGAAAGCGCCTCTGCCGCCTTCCAGCGTACGCCGCTTAATTCGTTTTCTGTCAGTGCGGCTATCAACGGTCCGATCGCCAGGATACCGCCGATTTCTCCAAGTGCTTCTGCGGCATCGTATTGTATTTTTGGATCCCTGTGGCGTAAGGCACGAATTAAGCCCTTCAGGTTCCGTGTTCTTGTAAGTTTTTTAACATCCGGCACAAAAAAATCCCCCCAATTGAGACGTTCAAAAAACGACAGCCCTGTAAGTACTATCAGAACGGTCACAGGCGGAATTTTCTTTTTCACGTAAAACCGCGGGAGGAGTTCCATCTGATCGTAGTATAGCAAAAAACCAGATAAAAAGATAATGGAATGGATTATGGTAATCGGGACATTTTCCTGAAAAGTTTTCTCTCCAGGCCCAATCCCTCATTTATGTACCAACTGCCCGATTTCGAAGGAGAGGGTGCAACGGCTCCTTTGGGTAATCGATCAGGACACCTGCAGGGGTCAGGTAAACCCGAGGTAAGCGGGTACAAAGAGTATGATAAAAAATATTCCCATGATGACGAGCCCAAGGGGTATACCAATCTTCGCCCACTCTTTGCTGGTGATCTCAAGTTTGCAGGCCGCGATGATATTGGGGATATTTCCCGGGATGAGTATTCCTCCCGATATAAGGAGTCCCATGAGCGCCGCGGTAATCTGCTGAGGGGCGAGTGCCGGGCCGATCTCTGCCGAGGCAAGAGTTGCGTTGTCCAGGTACTGCCGAAACAATATTCACCCAGTAGAGTCCTGCCGGGGGAATATTGATGATATATTCGAGAATAAGCGGTTTGAAGCCTTCACCAAGGAAAATGAGCGCCATGATAAACAGGTAAACTTTCCCGGCCCTTACGAGCACTTCGGTGATGCTCTCCCGCTCTATAATACATTCCAGGTTGTTTTCATTATCCTTCGATCGCAGGAAGAGTACAAGCCCGACAAAACCCAGAACCAGCACCGAAGGAATGATATAAACGCCTAACCTCTGGAAGAGGAACCAGAAATCTGCATGATAAGGAGCACCCGTGAGTTTGGCGATAACTATCGTCGACAGCGGTTCACCCAGGGGGGTAAGCCCGGCACCAAGGCCAATCGAGAAGCAGGATACAACGGCAAGGGTGATTTTAGACTGGCGCCCGATGGGGAGCGCATTGACAATTTCAACCAGGATAATCGCGGCCAGGATGGCAGAGATTACGCTCGACACCAGCCCGAGGACGATGATGACAGACGGTACGATAACCGTGAGGGGGATGCGTTCCACCATAACGGTAAAAATATCCTGGATCTGGTGGTGGAAAAAATAAATTACCAGACCCATGAGCAGCACAATCTGGACAATTCCGACAGGAATTCCTGCTATTGACGTTATATTAAGCGGCGTGGTCAGCGCTTCAGTAATAATCCTCACATTCCACCCGGTTGGCTCATTGGGGATTATGATAAGACCGGAGAGGGTCAGTGCCGCAGCACCGCAGAGGAAAAGAAAAATTTCCAGGTTACACTCGATATATTTTATCCTGAAAGGGAGGACAAGGACGAGAATGAAGATAATCAACAGCCCAAAATTTGCCAGAAGGTCCACGAGAATCACCATGTGCCTGTCAGAAGAATGCCGAAACTGGTTTCTGGTACCAGATTTGTGGTTAGGGGGTTTAAATGAATTCTTTTTTTTTGAGAAGAAATGAAAAGATTCACGGGATCGTTCTTACGATCCGATTTTCACAGGGACTGGAGGAAACTATTTATAAAGTTATACGATATAGACCACTTAATATAAAAAGATGGTTGTCCGGAAAAATGACGAAAGATTTGACCAGAACTATCAATGCAATGCGATGTATTGCCGTAGGGCGATGCCGTGAGCGACTTGATCAGGCCGCCCGGAAAGCCAAAGACCTTCTCAAAAACGGACAGCAGGAGCAAAAGGAGAAGATCGTGTCAGGTGAAGAAAAATACGGGGTGACTTCTTTCCTGAAACGCAGGCACGGTTTGTGAGGTGGAGGATATGGCAGAAGAGAGAACTCTGCTGCAGCAGATTCGGGATAAAGAACAGACATTTTCCAAAGAAATTGAAAGAGTGAAACAGGAAACCGACGCACAAATTGCCGCGGCGGAAGGTGAGAGGGAGAAGGCACTCCTTCAGGCTGAAATATCAGGAAAAAAGTCTGCTGAAGAACAGTACCGCAGGGAGCAGGAAAAGACCGAAATTGAGATTCAGCGGATGAAAGAAACCGCGGAATCCGAAACCGTGACGGCATTAAAAAAGGGGGAAAGAAACCTTCCTCAGGCGGTTGACAAAATCATGGGATATGTGACTTTGGAGTGACAGACGTATATTGAAATTCTATGCTCCAGAAGATGAAAAGAATCCAGGTTATCGGGCCGAAAAAGGAGTTCTCCCAGGTAGTTGACCTGTTATACCATGAAGGAACTATACATCTTGAAGATGTCAGCCAATGCGTCGATGAGGGGGAGATTCATCTCTCCCGGGTGGAGACGGGAAAATCTGCAGAGGTCGCAGAAATTTTAAGTAAAATTTCCGGAATCCTGATCACGCTTCCCAAAATCCAGGATGATCCAATAGCCCAGGAGACTGTTGCTCATGAATTGAGAGGAAAGACCCGGGATGAAATAATTCAGCGGGCTCAGGATGTAATCCATGAACTCGAAGACGCGACAAGAAATCTTGCCGCCAGAAAGAGTGAACTGAGATTATCTGTTACCGCGCTTGACAGGTATGCCAGAATCCTCGATATTATTCAACCAATGGAGCGTGAACTCCCTCTTCTCGAGAATTATGAAGTCACTATTCTCCTGATACAGAAGCAGTTCGAGGAAGTGTTAACTCTTATACGAGAGGAGATGGAGAAGATCACGGGTAACCGGTTTGAAATGACCTCCACCCCGGTCGATGAGGATACACTCGCTACCCTCATGATCTTTAATAAACGCTATTCCCAACAGGTCCATGCATTCATCTATTCTGTAAACGTCAACGAAGTCCGTCTCCCGCAGGAATTCATGGGTAAACCATTTTATGAGATGTTTGCCCAGATCGAGACACGTAAGCTCCAGAGCACTGAAGAGATGAAATTAATCGATGAAAAACTCGCCCGGTTATCCTCCGCGTGGTATCAGGAACTCGTGGTACTGAAAAAATTATTTGAAGATATCAGTGCAGAACTTGAAGAATTCGGCAAATTCGGGTGTTCTGAATTTATCTTTGTCATAATGGGATGGATCCCGAAAAAATTTCTGAAACAGGTGAAAGAAACCATACTGATCAGGTATGACGACAGGGTTATCATCCGGGAACTGGCGGTAAGTTCTGAAGAAATGGAGAAGGCACCCACCTTTTATGATAATCCCCGGTGGGTAAAACCCTTTGAAGCCATCATGAAACTCGTAAGCCCTCCCCGGTATATGGAGATCGACCCATCTCCGATCCTCGCCATCTTTTTCCCCTTCTTTTTTGGACTTATGGTTGGGGACATCGGGTACGGGCTGGTTATCCTTGCCTTTGCCCTTATCATGAAAAAAAGGTTCAAAACAATCGAGTTTGTAAGAAATCTTTCAGATATCCTGATTATCTCCTCGTTTCCGACCATTATTTTTGGGTTTATTTTCGGAGAATTTTTTGGTAATTTCGGCGAGACAATGGGCTGGCTGCACCCCGTGCATCTCTTTGGAATCACCTGGAACCGTCTCGATGCAATAATTCCCCTGCTCATTCTGGCTATCGCCATCGGAGTCGTTCATATATTTTTAGGACTTGTCGTCGGAATTATCAACGAAGTTACCCGGAAAAATAAAAAACACCTGTCAGAAAAGGTGGGAATGCTCCTCGCACTTTCAGTCATCATCACTATCATCGCCCTTACCCTTGAAATAATCCCTTCGTGGACGCTCTACCCGGTGATTATTCTTGGCATCACGGCACTCTTGCTGATTATTTATGGTGCCGGTGCCATGGGCCCCATGGAGATCATGAGCTCAGTCGGAAATATTCTGTCATATGCCCGGCTGATGGCAATCGGTATGGCATCAGTGATCCTTGCACTCGTCGCCAATACACTTGGTGGAGCGATGGAAGTCCTTGCTGTAGGAGTCCTTATCGCGGTTCTCCTTCACATCCTGAATATAATTCTTGCCATGTTCTCTCCTTCAATTCATTCGGTGCGCCTGCACCTCGTTGAGTTTTTCTCAAAATTCTATAAGGGTGGGGGCATGGCATACAAACCCTTCAAAAAAGAGACTGATGGGGAAATTTAATTCCCGTTTAACTGGATCTGTTAAGATTACGACGAATTTTTCTTTGCAGTTTTTTTCTTTCTTTCAATGATCGTTTTTACTTTTTTCAAGCGGAAAAGATCCTCCCTTTCCCGTTCCTCAATGGCATTTTTGATATACTTTGCCTGATTCTTCAACTCAGGAATCAGGATTTGCTCAAGGGCATTCACCCTGCGCCGGTTCATCTGGATTTCAGTACCCAGTCTTCTCATGGCAGTTTCAGTTTCAGCAAGTTCTATGAGGAGATCAAGCTCGGCTTCAAACCGCTCTGCGGTTTCGTCAATTCTCCCGCTTGTCGATATGATACCGTATCCTCTCTCCAGCATACCTTTTGAGATCCGTTTTTTCTCAATAACCGGGACAGGAACACCCATAATGTTCTTCGCGCTGATGTCTACCACGATTGCCCTCCGGGTCGCAAAGGAAGCGGACTTCAGGGTAACCGGATCATCAACAGCCTGCGCAATCAGGAGAGCCATATCAGCGGATCGGGAGACCTGCTCGAGTTCTTCACGGGAATTTGAAACAGTGGTTAAGATCTTAAAAAATTCCTGGATAAGTGCATCCATTTTTTCCCGCAGGAGGTCCCGTCCCTGCTCAGCAAGCTTTATCTGGCTCTTTTTTTTCATCAGCTCCATTCTTGTCGGTTTTACCTGCTCCATTGCTCATCCTTCCTTCCCTTTATGCACCGGATGATATTTTTTTATAAAATCCTGTTTGATCCGCTTGAGCTCGTCCTCCGGCAGGATGGCAAAGAGATCCCATGCAATCGAGAGCGTCTGTTCAATCGTGCGCTCATCATTACCCTGGGATATAAACTGTTTTTCAATCTCATCAGCAAACTTCAGGTATTTTTTATCCATTTCAGTGAGTGCTTCTTCACCGACGATTGCCACGAGCCTCCGGAGATCTCTTCCATATGCATATGATGCATAAAGCTGGTCGGCAACACCCCGGTGGTCTTCCCGTGTTTTCCCCGGGCCGATCCCAAGGTTCATCAGCCTCGAAAGGCAGGGAAGCGCATCGACCGGTGGGTCGGCACCGCGACGGTAAAGGTCGCGGGAGAGGACGATCTGTCCT
The DNA here is from genome assembly GCA_963815065.1 of uncultured Methanoregulaceae archaeon. GTDB lineage: Archaea > Halobacteriota > Methanomicrobia > Methanomicrobiales > Methanospirillaceae > Methanoregula. The sequence continues at coordinate 555,325 of CAWFFE010000002.1, forward strand.
TCAGTAATATACCCGGTCAGGTCGGGAACCGGGTGGGTAATGTCATCATCGGGCATTGTCAGGATCGGTATCTGGGTGATGGAACCGGTTTTTCCCTTCAGCCTGCCCGCACGCTCATAAATCGAGGCAAGGTCGGTATACATATACCCGGGATACCCCCGCCTGCCGGGCACCTCTTCGCGGGCTGTGGAAATCTCCCGGAGGGCTTCGCAGTAGTTGATCATATCGGTCAGGATCACCAGTACATGAAGGTTATGGGTGAATGCAAGAAATTCCGCAACCGTCAGTCCACAACGCGGAGCTGACAGGCGTTCCACGGTAGGATCGTCCGCAAGGTTCATGAAAAATACAACGCGTTCCAGTGCCCCGGTGTTCTCAAAATCCCTGATAAAGAATGATGCTTCCTTGTGCGTAATCCCCATGGCGACAAAGACAACGGCAAACTGTTCTCCCTCCCCGAGGACTTTTGCCTGCCGGGCAATTTGTGCGGCAAGTTTGCTTGCCGGAAGGCCGGACCCCGAGAATATGGGCAGCTTCTGGCCACGCACAAGAGTATTCAGGCCGTCGATCGTTGACATGCCGGTCTGGATGAAATCTGCAGGCTTGTCCCTTGCGGACGGGTTGATAGGGGTCCCCGCGATATCAAGTATTGATTCCGGAATAATATCAGGTCCCCCATCCCGGGCTTTACCGACGCCGTTGAAGACGCGACCCAGCATGTCGAGGGATACATCAATGCGTGCAGGTCTGCCGGTAAAACGGACTTTCGTAGCTTGTGTGTCAATACCCCTCGTACCTTCAAACACCTGGATAATCGCAAGATCCTCGGAAATATCAAGAACCTGCCCTGTTCTTTCCTCGCCATCCTTAAGAAAAATCCTGACGATCTCTCCAAACGAAGCCCCTTTAACGTTGCTGACGAAGACCAGCGGTCCGGAAACATAATTTATTGTCTGGTAATCTTTGGTAAGGAGCGATACCGGTTTCATTTTTCCACCTCAAGGGATGCGATCTCCTTATGGATCACATCAATCATTTTCCGGATTTCTTCAGGATCCTGGATATCCTTCATCCGCCCGATGTTTGTTTTGAGGGGGAGAGACTGTATTTGTTTCAGTGCGATCCCCCGGCTCATTACCTCGTTAACCTGTCCAAAGTAGGTCATGATCACCTTGAGCATCAGGTACTGTTTTTCCATGGGACAGAATGAATCGGTATCGCTGTACGCGCTCTGCTGGAGAAAATCCTCCCGTATCATCCGGGTCACATCGAGAATCGCCTTCTCACTCTCGGGCAGGGCATCCGGGCCAACCAGCTGGACAATCTCCTGGAGCTCGATTTCCTTTTGCAGAAGGTACATAGTCTTTTCCCTGAGTTCCCTCCAGTCCTTCGCTACATGCTCCGTATACCAGTCCCCGATGCTGTCAAGATACAGGGAGTAACTCTTGATCCAGTTGACCGAAGGAAAGTGCCTCCGGTACGCGAGGTTGGTATCCAGTGCCCAGAATGTCCCGACCACGCGGAGCGTGTTTTGGGTGATAGGCTCGGAGAAATCTCCCCCGGGAGGCGATACCGCCCCGACGACCGTGACTGAGCCAATTCGTTCTCCCCCTCCGACACAAACAACCCTGCCCGCACGTTCATAGAAAGCCGAAAGCCGGGTTGCGAGATATGCGGGGTAGCCTTCCTCGCCCGGCATCTCTTCCAACCGGCCTGATACCTCACGCAGTGCCTCGCCCCACCGCGAGGTTGAATCTGCCATCAGCGCAACATCGTATCCCATATCACGGAAATATTCGGCGATGGTAATTCCGGTATAAATCGATGCTTCCCTCGCTGCGACCGGCATATTGGAAGTGTTTGCAATAAGAATCGTCCTTTCGATGAGGGGAAGGTTGGTCCTCGGGTCGATAAGTTCGGGAAATTCGGCAAGTACATCGGTCATCTCGTTCCCCCGTTCGCCACAGCCTATATACACTACGATCTGCGTGTCAGACCACTTGGCAAGAGTTTGTTCTGAAACCGTCTTGCCGGTACCAAAACCTCCCGGGATCATGGCTGTTCCGCCTTTTGTAACCGGGAAAATGCAATCGAATACCCTTTGGCCGGTGATCAGCGGTAATATCGGATCGAGTTTCTTCTGGATCGGCCGGGGGATCCTGACCGGCCAGACCTGCATCATCGAAAGCGGGATCCTGTTGTCAATGACACAGATGGTATCGTCAACGGTGAATGAGCCGTTTTTGATATCGGTCACCATACCTGAAACGTTGTGAGGGACAAGGATCCTGTGCTCGAAATGGAATTCCCGGACCGTACCGATCACATCGCCGTGTGCAACCGTATCACCTGATTTTGCTGAAGCAAAAAACTCCCATTTCTTACTACGGTCCAGTCCCGGGGCTGATATTCCCCGTTCAATAAAGTTTCCACATTTTTCAAGGAGCACAGGAAGTGGCCGCTGCACGCCGTCATAGATGGACGCAAGGAGACCGGGACCGAGTTCGACCGAGAGAGGCTGTTCGGTATTCTCCACTTTCTCCCCGATGGTGAGTCCGGTCGTATCTTCATAGACCTGGATAACCGCCTCGTTTCCCTCCAGGCGTATGATCTCGCCCCTCAGTGCCTCCTCCCCGACCTTCACCACGTCATACATTTTTGAACCATTCATGTGCCGCGCAATGATAACGGGGCCGGAAATTCTCGAAATAGTTCCGGTAATCATACGTTTCACCTCCTCAATACAACATTGTAACCAATTGCCTTTCGCAAGAGACGCTCGATATAGGATCTCCGGTCGAGTTCCTTTGATTTTGAAGGAATGGGAATGATGAGAGGGCGGGCAAGCTTTTCGATTCGATTCATCAGTTTTTCATCCAGCGCCAGCATGAACTCCTCGTTCACGGCGACAATCCCGATATCATCCTTGTATAAGAGAGGGGTAATTACTTTTTTTGCTTCCGCCCCGCTTCCTGCCTCAAGTACCTCGACTCCTGCCAGACGGAATCCCGAGGCACGATCGCTGTCTGTTACGACTACAAATTTATACATACACCAGTTCCTCTTTGAGTTGTTCATCAGGGAGATCCACCGTTTTACATCGAGAAATTATCCGGATATTGGTTATTTCGTTATATTTCGACCAGAAATACCCGATAATCGCAGCTACACTCAAAGGGTCCTTTAAAAAAGCGCCCGCGCCTCTTCTGATGAGGAATTTTTCGAGTTGTTTTTCGAACACGGAAATTTTCTGGGTTTTGATGGCGGTTTCCGGAACATCCGCAAGAAACCGGTACGGTGTTGGTTCAAGTTTTTTGAGGAGATCTTCAATTCCGTGAATAGAAAGGAAATAGTGCAGAGTGTCAGGATCAAACTCCTTCCCTCCCTCGATCAGGTATTCCTGTGCCTGTTCCCCCTCAACACGGTCGCGAATCATACGTAAAATAGTCTTGAGATTCACGACATCAATCTCCGTCATCAGGATGTCACGGGTTAATGCATTATTATAAGACCTTTTTTTCACCGATTCGAGAGCTTCCTGATAATAATATTTGTCAAGTGCACACTCCAGAATGGCAAGATCTTCCTGGTCGATAAACTCCCGGTATTTTTCTGTCAGGGGTTTGGCATAAACAATTCCCCAGGTTGCAAGCATATCGATAACCGCCCGCACATCAGGTTGCTTTATGAGCTCGGTGAGGGTTACCTCATCAAGTTCTCCGGCAGGTACAAGACAATCCAGTATTTCTTCATTCGTTACATGGATATTTTTCCCGCGAAGAATCGTTTTTATGTTCTGAACGTCCCAGCGGTGCAGGAATATCCGGATGTATCGTTCGGCTTCGCTTTCGCACACAAATCCAAGGATTTTCCGGAATGTCCGGGTAAAATTTTTTCTCAGGGCATATTCGATGCACAGGACACCGGAATACAGGACCTTCGCTTCGATGATGTCTTCCTTATAGGGTGTCTTTTCCAGTTCGGCAATAAGAGAATCAAGATCCGGCCGTAAGATTAAATCTTCAATTTCCTTTCGGTCAAGGAGACGGCTTCTCATTCCACGAATCCGTGCATTCACATACCCGTAATCCATCCTAATCACCAAACAAAGCTGTATAGACTTCGAGTTTCACCTGCTCCTTCGCCCTCTCCAGCCGGGATTCAAAGGTATTCGAAATTTTTATCGTTTCGTCGAGGCTGGTAGCAAGAAGACCCCCTGCACAGGTAAGATCTTCAATAATTTCTCCTGGCAATTTCAGCTCAGCAAGGAATTTTTTTATGAGTTGTTCATCCCGTTTGTCAACATGAATACGGAAATTTTCTTTTCCCAGAATGCCGAGAGCTTCCAGGGTCAGTTTTCTGAAGATTTCAGGATAGTCTGGATCGTTTCGCCTGAGCAACAGGCGCTGTTCTGCACCTGCAAATGCTCTCAAAAAGATCGTTTCTTTGGTAGTGATCAGTTTTTTCTTATTCTCATTTTTTGTGAGATAGATACGTTTGTTTCTCTCGATCAGAGCACCTTTTTTCGCTTCCTCAAGAAGAGATTGCCGGATCAATGCCTCTTCATTTTTTGTGGTGTTTAAAATTTCCTGGATACTAATGCGGGATTTTTCCCGGAGCTCGTGTTCTCTTTCCTGAGCATTTTCCTCGACCGATTTCAGCAGATTTTCATAAGCCATTGCTTCATTCACCTCATGCCCGGTGTTCTGGAATACCGGATGCTTTTAACGGCTGGAAACCCCCGATTGCCCCTGTTTTTCGGGAGTACGAAGAAAAAATATTGTCGGGGACCCTGGTACACGATTGTTTGTGTGATATCTGATTACTTCACCATCAGGATAATCATCGATGCAACGACAAAACCAAGAATGACGAGAGTCTCCGGAATTGCTTCTATAATGATAATCGACCCTGTGGTTTCAGGTTTTTCTGCAATTGCACCCGCCCCGGCAGCGCCAATACGCGATTGCGCCCAACCCGTTGCAATGGCCCCTCCGGCAAATGCGATTGCCGCGCCGATCGGCACTTCCCAACCAACCATTTTTCAAAACCTCCATGAATGATAGTATGCTAACAAAGTTACTCTATATAAATTTATCGTGAATATTTCTTAGAAATTTAAGAAGATAATATATTAAAAAGAGGATTTCTATTATTAAACTGTTTTACTTAAAATGATATCCAGAGATCTGAGATCTTCGTCGGTGATGGTAGGTTTATTTTTTATTCGTCCTCCCTGCACAATGAGTGCCCTGAGATCCGATTTTGATAATTTTGAGAAACTATAACTCCCCCAGCGGGTACGATCGATCGAAGTCCATAGTTCACCGAGGATTGTGGAAAGTATTTCCGTATCGGCGACTGGCATCGAAGGCCAGTCAGAACCTTGCCCGCGCCGTATCTTTTCCAAAGCATCTTCGACTGCTTTTTCTTTCTGGATCTGGAAAAGCCGTCTTCCCAGATTATCATCAGATACATTAGTCATAGTATATGTTTCTTGGATTATACAATACCGGGTTATATTTTTTTCCTGCACTGATTCAGGGAATTTTTTTATTATCCCTACGGTACGTGCCTTCTGCCAAAAAGTATATGGTCAGGGAACGGGATTGTTCATTTATCCCTATGAGAAGGGTGGAGGAAAATGATGCCGGATGTAACTCAGAAAGAAATCGGAAGGCGTCTCTACCATGTACATCGCGAGAAAAGAGTGGAAGAGGCAATAAAAAAAATAAAACATGGTGTGGGCACGGAATGGAATGCATTTAATAATGATGACATCGAGCTCCTGGGTCATCTGTTGCAATGCACATGGAATACCATTGATCAGAAGATCTGGGAGAATATCCCCTTCAGCCATATGACAAAAAATGATGTCCGGAAGATTCTTTCGTTTGGTGGAGGAGTCAGCCCGGGGAACAACCCGGACACGATCGCAGTCAATGAAATCAAAAAAATACTGCTTGCCCTTTCCTGATCCGCATTCTTTTTTCAAGTCCACCGGCATTGTCCGGGGTGACCCCGTGCAGAAAGTTAATACAATCTTATCTATGATGATGTTGCAACTTCGACACACTCCTCAATCGAACCTATCCGGGCGGCAGCTCCACACATATCCGGCACATAGGCCAGAGCTTTGCCACTGTTGACCATGATCGCCGCGTATCGCTCCATCACCGGTGAGACAACCATGCACGTATCAGAGAAAACCCGTGCTCCGCTCTTTTCTATAGCATCAACGGCCCGCTGGTTGTTCCGGATTATTCCCTGTGAAGCAAACACGTAGAAGGGTTTCTTCACGGTCTTTCCTGACAGAAGACGTGCGATATCCTCCAGCTCGCCGGGCGAGCAGTGCGGGCACCCGACGGCAATGGCATCGACGGGAATGCCGGAAAAGAGTGCGTCAAGATCCGCGTTGTCAATCCTGACGATTTCAAGACCGGAAAGACTGAAACGGTTCTTCCTGGCCTCCGGGGTGACCTTATCAACATGATAGAGTGCTACCGCACCGGTTGCAGCCATTGCCGCACCCAGCGCTTTCAGCTGATCCGGATCCGGTTTGATGCCCCGGAAATACGGTATCTTATTTCCCACCAGTTTTCCTGCGTAATAACCAAGCGCTCCATAACGGGCAAGGCTCCACTTCTTTTCACCGGATTTTACTTCAATAATTACGTGAGGTGTACGATTTTTTTCAAGATGAAGTCCGTAACAGGGCGTTTTGCCGATGAGTGCTGCAGCAAGAGCACCCGGTCCCCCCTCGCGGTTTGTCCGTGCACCTATGACAGAGTTTGCGTAGCTGACCGCCGACGATTCAGACCATGCAAGATGATCGCCAAAGTTCGTTTTATGCAGGTAGTAAGGCGTGCAGGTGCAGTCAAGGTTCACTCCAAGCCTTTGATAAGCTTCAATCACCGCCTGCTGTTTTGATGCAAACTCTGGATCGATACCCATCTCCTGCCACCGTTCACGGGGCATGCCGATGGGATTCAACACTGCCGGAACCACCACGCGGGCATCAAGACTCAGAAGCCAGGCAAGCCCGTATTCCCCGATTGTTTTATACGATGCTCCGCTGATCTGGGCACTTTTTATTCCGACAAGTCGTTCAGCGCCAAAGACTTTCCCGAGGGCTACAAGAAGTTCCATCATTCGTTGCTTTGTCTCGCCCTTCTCGCCGGCAAGGATCTTTTCATCTTCGGGATCAAGATACATCGTGTCACCAGGTGGCGCGGGAGAAGTCGTCCTCGCGCCCCATCACCATGGTTGCATCGACCCCGACCTTCACATTTGTACCGTCTTCAAGCTGACAGGGATCAAGAGATGACCCCCGTACACCGGTAATTACCATGACATCGCGGTCGCCCCTCACGCGGGTCGCGATAGCGTACTCAACCTCGTTCGGATCACAGGGATCAATATCCGTATCCACAACAACAACATGCTTAAGAGAGGTGTGCGCGGCAAAAGCCGCCATAATAGCGTTCTTTGCGTCACCCTGCGTGCTCTTTTTGATCTGGATTACCGCATGGAGATAGCCACAACCTCCTTTGGTCAGCACGACATTTTTCACTTCGGTTACACCGGCAACTGCACGGTAGATCTTCGGTTCATAGGGAGCACCCATCAGCATTTTATGTTCATCCCCGCCAGGCAGGATGCCGTGGTAGATAAAATTTTGTTTGAGATGCATCCCGGTAAATTCAATCACCGGTTGTTGCCGCACGGGATCGTAAGTCCCGGTGATGTCTACAAAAGGTCCTTCGTCGGTAATCTCTCCCCCGATATATCCTTCGAGTACAATCTCTGCATCCGGAACAAGCACGCCGTTGCTGCACCGCCGGACTGTGATCTCCCCGCCAAGAAGTTCGGCGGCAAAGCCAAGTTCCAAGCCGGCGGGAACCCGGGTGCAACTTGCAAACGTAACCACGGGATCCGTTCCTATCGTAACAGCAACAGGGAGTTTCTCACGCTTTGCCAATGCTTTTCCCAGCATCACGTGGGTATGCCTCCCCTCAACGAGCCGGGCTGCCACCCGGTGATCGTCAAGTACCTGCATCCGGTGAATCGATGCATTCTCCACGCCATCAAAACGGGAAAATACAATACCTGATGTGAGATACTTCCCGGCATCTTTAGGGAAGTGGTGCATGACAGGCAGTCTTGAAAGACGAGGGGGTTTCATCGTGAGGGTCCCCGCTGTTTTTACATTCCCGTCGAATTTTGCATCGGCAAGTGTTTTTACCATCTTTTTTTCATCAATGCCGAGGGCAATTGAAAGGGCACGCCGGCTCGCCGTCAGGTTCATCACGGCCCGGGCGCCTTCAATCTTATGGAAGAATACGAGTTTGTCGGTAGTACTCGCCATTTTGGGGGCCTGCATATCGGCTGAAACCGGCTCCTCTACGTCAACAACAAGGTCGTATTCCCGCATTTTTTTGATGAATTCACGCATCGTAACCGCTCCAGCGCTTTATCAGGCTGTTTTCAACCCCAAGATGATCGAGGACACGTCCGACGACCATATCCACCAGATCGTCTATCGTGTCCGGCTTGTGGTAGAATGCCGGGCAGGCCGGCATGATTGTTGCACCAGCATCCTCTGCAGCAAGCATGTTCTTCAGATGGATCTTCGAGAGTGGCGTCTCCCGGGTGACAAGTATGCAGGTGCGATGCTCCTTGAGGCAGACATCTGCTGTCCGGGTTATCAGGTTGTCTGCGTATCCCGACGCAATCGCCGCAAGCGTTTTTGCACTGCAGGGAATCACGACCATCCCGTCAATATGATGCGATCCACTTGCGATTGATGCGCCCATCCTGTCGATAGCGTGGTACGTTGCATTGAACCCTTCGAATGATACTCCTTCATGAGACGCAATCTTTCCTGCAATATCTGAAACAATAATGTGAACGTTCGAATTCCTGCAGAGTACCTCAAGCAGACGTTTTGCATAGCATGCCCCGCTTGCACCCGTCACTCCAATTACAAACTCTTTTTGCATCGTTACCTCGCTCTCCCTGTGATACCTATGTCGGATTGTTGATAAAAAGAGTTTATGCCGGCATCAGGGAAAAATTACGGGAATCACTTTGTCTTTGGCGGTGCAAAAAAACGATATCGCACGTGAGATTCCTCAATACGACGTGCATGTGCAGGGTTCAGATCCCGGCGCGCTTCGATTACGATAGTATTGAGAATGTTGTGGAGACGAATGGTATCGTAATCCTTGTCCTTGTGTTCGTTTAAAAAGTCCAGGAGATCGCTTGTACTTTTAAGGACACCTGAGTTCCCTACAAGGTTCAGGCGGTTGAGTGTCAGGGCAAGAGCCTTTTTTGCGCTATCCGTCTTGTACGGATCGCCGCTCGCAAGATTCAGCTCAGTTATCGCGTTTAACAGATCGGTATAGACCTTGAGCTTATAAGATGTTTCAATCGCCGTGCGTTCGGTTCTCCGGAGTTTCAACACTGCGGCGGCCATGACGACAGACTATTGCCACCACACCACCGGTTACCACAATCCAGTCTTCTATCATCATATTCACCTGTAAAATCAGGGATTTCTCTTCGCAAGCGTTACATCAACCTTTACGAGATACCCTTTCATCTCGATTTCATAAGGCCCGGTTGAATACCTTGGTATAAGGCGGTGAAGTTCAAAACCATAAGCACCACCGTAGCCATACAAATCCGTCTGCCCGGTATCCCGGTTGGTTACCTTCATCACAAACCAGCTCTCGGTCACGTTATCAGTGAGCGGAAGCACATCGAACCCGATCCCCCACGAGGCATTATCAATCCTGACATCTTCAACATAAACATCCTTCAACCTCTGGAAGGCGTATGACTTCTTGAGATAATGATCACCAAGGGTAAAAGAGGGTTCAGGAGAATTGGTCAGGGTGTTTTGTGATACCGCAGTTGTTTGTTCAGGAGACTGAGTTGGCAGGGGGGCCGAGGGTCCCGGGACCTGAGTACACCCGGCAATAAGTGCTGCCGCAGCAAGAAGGATAAGAATAACGAACGTCCGGGTTTTCATATGGTGAATGTTGGGACGGCGAATATATTATTTTTCACTAATGACCCGTGCTGTTTCCAGATTCTTACCGGTTCCAAAAGAAAATTTAACATTGTCTCATCGATGAACTGAATCGGGAGACCAATCCCTGCATTGAACTTATTCGAAGGATATCAGGGTATCCTGTCTCGTCGGTTTTTTTATATGAAGGATCTCACCACCGACATCAGCGACCAGATCCCTGTGCTCAGAAACCGTATACACACCTAGACGCCATTGTTCGCGTCGCGTCGCATTGAGTGTTCGGATCCGGGGTGAAATCTCTTTAAAACCTACTACCGTATTCCTGTTTTTTACCCGGACACCAAGCGACATTTCGCTGGGAATCGCGGGAATATCTACCAGTACTTCGTGTGGCATAAGACCAGCCTCAGAAGCGATCTTCCCTGCAAATTCCCGGCAATTTTCAATCGGTACACCCCGCTCAAAAAGCGTTGAACTGACCTGATCACTTCCCACGAAAAGCGCCCGTTTGTAGAGCCGGCGCTCGTAGAGCCGTTTGGCAAGATCCCGGGTGACTGGATTTGCAGAGGTGAGAAGTGTATGCAGGCAGCTCGCATCATCCATCTTAAAGAGCGTGGCTGCAGCCTCTTTTTTTGTTCCCTTAAGATGCTCAAGTACAGCAAGCTGGAACATGCTCTCTCCAATCCGGCTTACATGATGAAAATAGACGGTTGGTCGCATCAGGGTGCGCGCGATGAGCAATGACTCTGCGGCGTTCACCCCGTTTTCATCCAGAACCGTTCCTTCGCTTGTCCGGATCAGGTGCCGGATAAGTCGCTGGGCATCAACCGATCCGTAGGGTGCACCGGTGTAATACGCATCCCTGAGCAGGTAATCCATCCGGTCAACATCCAGATCGCCATGAATTATCCCGGACAAGGGGTGCTTCCCTTTTACCACTGCGCAAAGTTCGTCCGGATCGATCCCCCCTGCAAGGAGGGAATCTCCGGCAAGCTCCCCGACAATCATTTCAATATCATCATGGGAACGATCCAGGAATTTATTCATAAGCGGTTCGCTTGCATGGGAGAATGGCCCGTGTCCGATATCATGGAGAAGTGCGGCCGCTACCACCAGCGTATGCTCGGTATCGGTGAGCCCGAACCGCCGCGAGGCGACATCGGCGAGAAACATAGTACCGAGCGAGTGTTCAAAACGTGTATGATTTGCTCCGGGATAGACCAGATAGGAAAACCCAAGCTGTTTAATATAGCGGAGACGCTGGAGTATCGGAGAATCGAGCAGAGTAAGTGCAAAATCCTCCACCTCGATATAGCCATGGATCGGGTCTTTTATGATCTTCACGGATTCACTAAAGAATCTTCATATACATCGCATAAAAGTATTGAGTAATGATCACTTTCCTTTCTGGCGGGACGGGGACTCCGAAGCTGCTGCTGGGTATGCAGAAGGTAATGGATCGGCACGAAATATCAGTTATCGTAAATACTGCGGAGGATATCTGGATCTCAGGCAATCATCTCTCGCCGGACCTTGACACCGTCATGTACCTGTTTGCCGGGATTCTTAACACAGACACATGGTGGGGAGTAAGGAACGATTCGCTTATAACCCATGATGAGATCACCCGTCTTGGCATAGATGAATTCATCACCATCGGCGATAAAGACCGGGCAGTCCATATCGCACGCGGCGAGATGATGAGAAACGGAATGCGCCTGACTAACGCGACCAGAATTCTCTGCGACCGGTTCGGCGTCCGGGAGAATGTTCTCCCGATGACCGATACCGAAGTGACAACCAAGGTAAAAACTGCACTCGGCCTCATTCATTTCCAGGAATACTGGATACGTTCAAAAGGGAAGATCGAGATCGAGCAGGTAGTGAGGAGTTTCAAAAATCCTCCCCTGGCAACTGAGGAAGGGCTGGCGATGATCGAAGCAAGCGAGGCCGTAGTGATCGGGCCATCTAATCCGATCACGAGCATCTCTCCTATCCTCGAATGCGAGGGGATAAGACACGCTCTCAGGGATAAACTGGTTATAGCCGTCAGTCCCTTCCTTGGCGATGCCCCTTTCAGCGGGCCTGCCGGAGCGCTCATGCTCGCAGCAGGATTTGAACCAAACTCACAGGGAACCCTGGATTGTTACGAAGGTGTTACCGATATCTTTGTGCAGGATATCCATGACCCTGCTCATATTAACGACTCTGTAAGACTTGACACCCTGATGACGAGTGAAGAAAAAAGTGTGGCGCTTGCCAGTGAAATCCTCAGCCTCGCGAGAAGAGGTTGATCCCCTTCGGCTAAAAAACCTGCAAACTTATATAACACAATACAGTAAGGGTTATCGTGGGGAAGAGAAATGAACTGGAAAATTGTCCCAATAATCCTGATATGTTGCGTTTTTGTTTTATTATCCGGGTGTTTGTCAAACGAGACCTATAAAGGTAGCATTCAGCTTACCTCATCACCTTCCGGTGCTGAAGTGTATCTTGACAGTCAGTTTCAGGGAAGTACTCCCAGTACTATTGCCAATGTAGATCAGGGAAATCATACCCTTGAATTCCGTTATCCCGGATATCAGAGCTGGTCAACCAATATTACTGTTTCTCCAGGTACTTCTCACTATTTCGCTGCATTAATTCAACAAAATACATCGTCGACACCGGGTATAACCGGTCCTACTGCATCTCCCGCTAAAGTGACTATCCGGGCGAGTAGTGCCCAGATGATTATAGGAGAATCAAATATATTTTCAGGCACCTGCACCGGCTGCAACAAAGTATTATTGACACTTTACGGGCCTGGATACTATATTCAGGGAGTTTCCCTGGATCCACAGAAAATCAATTCTGCAGATGCATGGAGTTACACGTGGAATCCGGGATATTCCATCCAGTCAGGCTGGTATACACTGGTCGCGGAAGATGATCAGAAAACTACATCCGACAGGGTTATATTCTCCGTTGTGGGAGGAGGAGTCGTTTCCATTTCTTCCAACAGTTATTCAGCTGTCAGAGGAGATACGTTAAGATTATCCGGCCGATGTACATCAGGCGCCCAGAAGGTTTTGCTCGTATTATATGGGCCGGAGCAATTCTCCGGCGGTATTGAACTGGGTTCGGTATCAGTAACCGCTGATAATACCTGGAGCTTCAGATATATTCTCGATTCGGCAATGCCTACGGGGCTCTATTCCGTTTATGTGTCTGATATTCCTCAAACCGCATCCAGTTCTATTCAGTTCACCGTCCGCCCCACATAATTTTTTGGTGAACCTTTTTTTGGCTTTCCCGAAGTTCCAGAAATTCAGGGGTGCCAAAGAATCAGTTGATGTCAACATTCCAGGACCCTTTTGTGCCACTGAAATTTTCTCATAATAATATTTTTATCGGTAAAAAACGGCTGAATTATCCCGGGAAAGAGGAATAACCCATAACCGGTATCCGATACCTATTTGAGTGATTTTATACTAATATTCGTCCGGAGAATTTTTTATGGGAGTTACAAATAAATTCCTCAACCTGTTTAAATCCGCAAAAGCTGACGGGTTGGGGAAGGGGGAGAAGGAGGAATTGCATCCCCGGGATCAATCTGTTCACTACGAAAACTTCCTCACGGCGCTTCGTGAAGGTGATCTCGATGCCCGGTGGAGTGCGGTACGATCGGTAGGCGATCTGGGTGAGCCATTCATCAGACCGCTGATCCACGGGCTTAGTGATGAGTACTGGATCATAAGGAGAGGATCCGCAGATACTCTCGGTAAAATTGGTGCTCCGGCGGTCGGGCCATTAATCGAAGATTTTCAGGAATCGGGAGATGATGTACGACAGGAGATCGTGCGTGCTCTCCAGTTGATAGGCGATCCGGCAGTCGGTTCCCTGATTCAGGCTTTGAAACATAACAACCCGTCTATCCGGAGTGGAGCCGTTCAGGCGCTCGGGATTATGGGTGAGACATCGGCTGTTCCCCGGCTCATCGACTCTCTTAAAGATCCCGATGCGAGTGTACGCCAGGAGAGCGCAGTAGCACTTGGTCGCATCGGGGACCCTCTGGCTATTGGACCACTCATCGAAACACTCAATGATCCCCAGGAGTTCGTCAGAATGTCTGCGATGGCTACTCTCTGCTCTCTCGGAGAGTTATCAATACCCCTCCTTATCCGGTCACTTACCGATCCAGACGAGGATATCTTCCGAAGAGCGATCCTCGCACTTGTCACCATCGGTGAGCCTTCTGTAGATATGCTGATAAAAGCACTCGGCGATCAGAATGCAAAGATCCGCCGGGGTTCGGTTGAAGCACTCGGCCAGATCGGTAACACCCGGGCAATCCCCGCCCTTATGAAAGCGCTCGATGACCCTGACAGGCCTGTCCGCGTTCACGTTGTGAAAGCACTCGCCGCTCTGGGTGTTCCTGCAATCGCCCCCCTTATGCAGGCTTTCCGCGAAGGTGATGCAATGATGAGGACAAGCGCTATGGAAGCCCTCTGGATGCTTGGGCAACCTGCAACGACGCCACTCATTATGGTTTTGAAAGACGATCAAAGTGATGTCCGGAAGCGGGCTGCCCTTCTTCTCGGTGAGATTGGCGACCAGAAAGCCATCGATCACCTGACCGGCCTCCTTACCGATGAGAATGTGGCAGTAAGACGGGAAGCATTTGAAGCGCTCGAGATGATTAAGAAGCGTACGACGCAATAACATTCATAAATTTTTCTTCGCAGGCTCTTCAATTAATCAATTTTCAGACGATTTTACCTGTCACGGGCCTTGAGGGACAGGTGCTATTCTGACGGGCAAAACCATCATATCTTCACGGATACATTTTTCATGTATATGGTCTCGCTGGAAGACATCAAAGCAGCTGAAACAAGGATTTTTCCGCATATCATTCACACTCCCCTTGTCTATTCGCCCACCATCTCCGATCTGACCGGTGCAAATGTCTATCTCAAGCTCGAAACGCTTCAGAAGGCCGGATCCTTCAAGGTTCGTGGGGCTACCAATAAGATTCTTACGTATGCAACCGCGAGCAGAACAACGGGGGTGGTCGCTGCTTCGGCCGGGAATCACGCCCAGGGTGTCGCGGTAGCAGCACGTTCTGCCGGCATTCCTGCAACTATCGTCATGCCGGAATGGTCTACCCTTACAAAGCAGGAAGCGACCAGAAACTACGGGGCTCAGGTCATTGTTTATGGCCTGACCCTGGAGGAGAGCATTGAGAAGGCAAAGGATATTGCCCGCAAAGGAAATCTCTTCATTCATCCCTATGACGATGACGCAGTAATTGCAGGGCAGGGAACGATAGGGCTGGAGATTCTCAACGATCTGCCAGCGACAGATATGATTGTCGTACCGGTTGGAGGAGGAGGTCTTATTGCAGGTATTGCAACTGCGGCCAAGGGGATGAAGCCGGATATCGTTATTATTGGAGTCCAGGCAGGGATGTGCCCTTCCACAGGTGAAGCGCTTCGCCAGGGCTCCCCATGCCGGGTACTGGCAGGAAAAACGATCGCTGACGGTATCCGTGTCGCAGAGACGGGGACTCATACTCTTCCCATCATCCGGCATTTCGTTGACCGACACGTCCTTGTGTCTGAAGAGGAAATCGCCGATGCCATGCTGTTGCTCCTTGAACGCAAGCATATAGTTGCCGAGGGTGCCGGTGCCGTTCCGCTCGCTGCTCTCCTGAACGGCTCAATTGATATTCCTTCCGGAAGCAATATTGTGCTCGTCATCAGCGGGGGAAATGTAGAAAGTTCACTTCTCTTCCGGATCATCCGGCAATCTCTCGTCCGACAGGGAAGAATCATGAGTTTTTCAGTATTGCTCGATGACCAGCCAGGAACGCTTGCCCGGATAATTACCTTACTCGCACAGGAACAGGGCAATATTCTCCGTATCCATCACATGGAAGGTGAAAGTGATATTCCCGCGCTGATGGTGAGAGTGAACATTGAACTGGAGACACGGGGATGGGACCATATCCGAAAAATAAAAAAAAGTCTTACGGACGGGGGGTACGAAATCCGGATAGAATGAAGTACAATGCAGATGAGATACTTGCTTCACCCGCGTGGATCCAGGGTGTTGATAATAAAAAAAATTCTCAAAACTATTTCAGTTCGCCCAGACCCTTCCAGTAATCATATTCGTGTTTCCAGAGATCTTTGTTGAACATAACCAGTCGCTTGAAGTACTCTCTGCGTTCTTCATGCATCTTCTGCTGAGCCGGATCCTTCCACTGTGTCCGTATTGCTTCAGCGAGCTTCCTGCCCAGCTCCTTTGCCTCCTTCTCTGCGGGACCCATGGCATGCGGATCGGCGCCGAGAAGAACTGCGACTTTTCCGACCGTCGTCGCACCAAGATTGCGCATGGTCATGTTCATATAATCCGCAACCTCCTCTGCCATCGATCCACCGGCGGTCGAGACAGAACAGCCGTACTTCCCGGTAAACGACTGGCAATGGATCGAATCGGCCATCCTGTCAAGAAGCGTCTTGAGCTGGGCTGTAACTGAATTGATATAATTTGGCGAACCCCAGACGATACCGTCGGCATCCAGCATTTTCCCGAGGATTACCGGAAAGTCGTCATCGTGGATGCACTCACCTTTTGCGTAACAGGTCCCGCAGGCGGTACAATAATTAATTTCCAGGCTGCAGATGTCCACGAGTGTAATATCTGCTCCGTTCTGCCGGGCTCCATCAAGGACACCCATTACGAGCCGGCGTGTCTGGCTTTTCTCCATTTTAGGGCTTGCACTGATGCCAATAATCTTCATAAGGTATCTCCATGTAGTGATTTCATCATCGGGATATAAAGTTGTGTCAGGAAATTCAATCTTTGCGATATCACGCTGGACCCGGGCGCCGGGATTTGTCTGAGATTTAAAGAGGCGATTTTTTTCTGGCGGGTCTGTTTTTTATATGGTTTTTCCTTTCGGGTCCAGAACGGGAAATTGATATCTTCGAATCGGGATAGATCTATGAATTGCTATGAGTGCTGCTTCAACAAGAATAAATTACCATATTTCAAAAAACCGATTGGAGGCGATGGTCGACGGGATCTTTGCGATCGCAATGACGATTCTCGTGCTGGGTATAAATCCGCCCAGGCCTGCAGTCTCCCAGGCGCAGGGCATGTTACCCGGCCTGATTTTTGGACTCATCCCTCAGTTCTTTATTTTTGTTGCCGCTTTTTTGATTATTGCCAGCTTCTGGCTGAGTCATCATCGCCAGTTCCATTTCGTCCGCACCGTTGATCCCCGGTTGCTGTGGATCAACATCCTTCTTCTTATTTCCATTGTATTCATCCCATTCTCCACGGATGTGGCCGGGGATTATCCCGAAGTCCAGATCGCCGTATTGCTTTTCCATATCAATATTATGATAGTCGGGATCATCTTCGTGTACCAGATATTTTATATTTCGAAATCCGCACACCTGTGCGATCCTGAGGCTGATAAAAACTTCCTTCAATTACATCTTCTTCAATCGCCGCTGATCCCCGGCGTCGCATTCGCAGCGGCGATCGTTTCATTTGTTGTTCCTTCCGTCTCTTTGCTGGTATACCTGATTATTCCGATTATTGGGTATTACTTCGGGGTCAGATTCCCGAAACGGGCAGATAAAAACTGTGACAGGAATTAATGAATAAACCTCAGAGAAAATCCGACTTGTATTTCAGGATTTAATAGTATACAAGAGACATTTGTCGAGAGTGAAATCCTCATCCGGAGAGAGACAATTCACATTTTTTTCCCGGCAGGTCTTTTGAGCTTGGTATATTCACATTCCAGCGGCTAAAATTCTCATGTCTGGTGAATGACACTTGCTCACGATTACGCTCCCGGGGACTCGCCCCTGGCTCGTCCCCGCCCGCTGTGGCGTCCCCAAATTGCGATAGAACGGACTTTAGTAAACGATCTCTGTATTCACATAATGATAAATCAATGATTCACTTTTTTCGAATTTGTTCCGGTAGTCTGATTATTTAATTTTTCACGTCGTATATTTTGAAAAGGTTGGTGGTTAAAATGACATTATACCCTTGATTTCGCAAGAATTAGAGGGATTTGCAGGTAAACCGATCCCGGCAGTTCCCATAAAATCCATTAGCCTGTGAACACCATAGATATAGGATTTCATCATGCGTATTCCCATTCAATCAGTCACTCCTGCGAGCGGCCATGCAGAAGTCTGCGGCTGGGTCCACGAGGTGCGGGATCTGGGAGGTCTTGCCTTCTTTTTAATCCGCGACCGGACCGGTATCATCCAGGTAACCATACCCAAAAAGAGAGCTTCCGAAGCGGTACTGACCGCCTCGAAACACGTCTCCCGTGAATCGGTCGTCAGGGTCGCAGGTGTAGTAAAAGCGATCGAAAAGGCTCCGGGAGGACGAGAACTCGTTCCCGATCTGTTCGAGATCATCAGCATGGCAGAAAGTCCCCTTCCCCTTGACGTTGTGGAGAAGGTCCCGGCTGATCTGGATACGCGTCTGGATGCCCGCTTTCTCGATGCCCGGAGACCGAGAGTCGCTGCAGTCTTCCAGATTCGCAGTGCCGCTATGCATGCCATCTGCCAGTTCCTGCATCATGAAGGGTTTATCAATATCACCACCCCTAAAATCGTTGCCGCAGCAACAGAAGGCGGTACCGAACTCTTCCCTATCGCATACTTCGACAAGGAAGCATTTCTCAACCAGAGCCCGCAGCTCTACAAGCAGATGATGATGGCGGCCGGATTTGAGAAGGTCTATGAGGTCGGTCCGATCTTCCGGGCAGAGGAGCACAACACAACAAAGCATCTGAATGAAGCCACATCGATTGATATTGAAGTCTCTTACGCCGATCACTTCGAAGTAATGCGCATCCTTGAAGAGCTGATCGTGAAAACCTATGAATATGTTAACACGACATGCAGCAGTCAGATCGCCAGCCTGGAGATTGCCGATTTCGCCGTCCCGAAACCTCCCTTCCCCCGGCTTTGCTATAGTGATGCGATAGATATCGCTAAGACGAAGATCGAAGACCCGATCGGGTACGGTGACGATATCAGTCCTGCAGCAGAGAGAGCCATCGGGGCAGAGATGGGAGGACACTACTTTATCGTTGACTGGCCGAGCGCAATCCGTCCTTATTATGCTATGCCGCATGAGAACGACCCTTCAATCTGCAAGGCATTCGATCTTATGCACCCGAGAATGGAACTCTCAAGCGGCGCCCAGCGCGTCCACCAGCATGATCTTCTCGTCCAGCAGATCCGGAAAAAGGGCCTGAACCCGGAAAGCTTCGAGTTCTATCTCCGCCCGTTCCGGTTCGGTATGCCCCCACATGCAGGCTGGGGATTGGGAGCCGATCGACTGGTTATGACAATGCTCGGGTTATCAAATGTGCGCGAGGCCGTACTCTTCCCGCGTGACATGCACCGGCTGGTCCCCTGACCACATACTTTTTTTATTGCCGCGATCGATCCGGTAATGCGATCAATATCCTGGATATCTTATGGTAAAGGAATATTTTATCAACAAAGTACTCCCGACTACCGTAGTCGGGAGTTACCCTGTCGTGAAAGGAGGCGGGTTGAAAAACCTTTTTGATCCGCTCCGCACGGCAGTAGAGACCGCAGTTGACGACCAGATCAGAGCGGGAATCGATATCATTTCAGACGGCCAGGTCCGTGGCGATATGATCCAGGTATTCGCCTCAAAACTCCCCGGCATAAAAGGACAGGACGTCATAGGACAGATACAGCCTGCATCCGGACCTATAACGTTAGGAGATACGAAATATGCCCTGACGAAAACCCCGAAAGTGAAAGGGATCATTACCGGTCCAACAACGCTTGCCCATGGTCTCCACATCGCCACACCGATGTATCGCAGCAGGGAGGAACTTGTACTGGATCTTGCTGCGGCACTTATTCCTGAAGCAAAGGCTCTGGAAGCCGCAGGGATCGCCCTGTTGCAGATCGACGAACCGATGTTTTCTACCGGAATGTCCGATCTTGAGATCGGAAAAAAAGCAATCGGACTCATCACAGCGGCTTTGCATGTTCCTGTCTGCCTCCACGTCTGCGGAAACCTGGGAAACGTCATTGATGAGATCCTGAAGTTCAACGTGCATGTGCTGGATTTCGAGTTTGCAAACAACCCGGCAAACCTGGATCTTCTTTCCCGTCGGGATCTTACCGGCAGGATGATAGGATATGGCTGTGTTGATTCTGCGTCTGAAACCGTTGAGAGTGTTTCAGAGATCAGGAAGCGGATAGAGCGGGGGATAGAGACATTCGACCCCAGGATTATGTTGCTTGATCCCGACTGCGGCATGCGGATGAGATCTCACGAGGTTGCCTACAGCAAATTAAAGAATCTGGCGGTTGCTGCAAAGGAAGTCCGGCTGGCATTATAATTTTCTGAAGTCAAAAAAAGATGAAATGCTATACGACCCGTGAGGTCGTTGATGCTTCGATGCCATTTTCTGTGATAAGAAATGGCAAAAGTCGACGTGGAGATGCAGAGTCCTTCATTTTATGCACCGCAAGCGTCCGTTCGATCTCGGCCTGGTTAACATCTGTTCTGAATTCTACCACAATATCAGCAGCCCGCATAATTCTGGTCATCTCGACGGGTTCGTGGATACCGGAGTAGACAATGAACATAATATTTGAACGACGCTTCTTCATTTCGTCACGGGAAAGCCGTAAAAACTTCAGGGCTTCTTCAATCCCGTACCTGATGATGATGGTCGAGAGTGAATCAACAACAATCCTGCCTCCGGCCATCTGGGTCATGTACATCTCGGGGTGAAGTTCGGAGGCATCTATCATCCCCGACTCAACGTCCCCGTCATTCATCAGATACGTCCCCTCTTCTCCCTCCACTTTCCAGAATTGTTTTGCCGCAAGATCTACACCTGCAATGGGTGTGCCGTAGATCATGATGATCGTCCCTTCGGGGAATCCACCATCCAGCAGCAGGTTAAGACCGGTGATACCCGTTGAACGTTTTTTTTGTTTTCCGGTATCCGGAATATCCTGGATAATGCTTTTCGTGTCTGCCAAAATGCTTCAGGGATATATTTTTTTAACCATTTAAAAGGTTTGTGTGAACCTGCGGAGTTTGCTGAACGGTTTCCGGGTTTTTTTTAGTACCTTGTCTGACCGTCGAATACATCCCGCAGGGTCCTCCTCAGTAGTTTCCATCCATGAACCCGGGGGAGCGAATCGACTATCATCAGGGTGCGTGGGATCTTATAACCAGCAAGATGGATATGACAATAGGATTCAAGTTCTGATTTTGTAAGGGAACTCCCCGGTTTTAGTACGACCGCAGCGACCGGGACTTCCCCTTTACGTTCATCGGATACACCAAAGACGGCGACATCAGCAACTGCCGGGTGCTGAATGATCACGCTCTCAACTTCGGTCGGATAAATCTTCCAGCCTGACATGATGATCATGTCTTTTTTGCGGTCTGTGATTGAGAGAATCCCCTCATCGTCAAGATACCCGATATCGCCGGTCAGGAACCAGCCATCAGGCCGGAATACGGCTGCCGTCGCCTCAGGCATATTCCAGTATCCCTGAGCAACTGAGGGTCCGCGGAGTGCTATCTCGCCATTCTGACCGGAAGCAAGTTCTTTCTCCGGATCGTCCGCATCAACGATTGCCACTTCTGTATATCCGACTGCGACGCCTACACTCCGGTAACCCATGGTCAGGTTCGGGTACTCCGGGAGCGTGGTTGTGCCGGAACCAATGACAATTGTTTCCGATAACCCATATGAATTGGCAACGGGTATATGATAACGACGATCAAACGCCTCCCAGACGGTAGGCAGAAGTTGCCCCCCGCCGGAGATAATTACCCGGGCATGTGCAAGACACTTTTCGGTTCCGGGCGGGGCATGAACCAGGGAGTGGATCACCGGAGGCATGCCGGCAAGAACCGTGACCTTATACTGTTCAGCATAACTGAGATACTGTTCGAGGTCAAAGCGTTCCATCATAACGTATGTGCTCCCGGCACGGAGCATGGAAAGTCCCCACGAAATCCCAACATGCCCCATGGGATAAATACCAAGGTACACGTCGTCTGGCCTGAGCCTGAGCGCCTCACGCTCGGCATCGAGTGCGGTCATCCAGTTACCGTGACTGAGCATCGCCCCTTTGGGTTTTCCCGTTGTCCCTGCGGTATACTGGATATGACAAACGTCATCGGCAGCGCAGTTTGCCGCCCGCATCGCCACGGGTGCGGGAGGGATTGATTCCCATGAAACCGATCCGTCACGTATTCCACCCGTGCAAATGATACTTGAAAGCGTCGGAGCGTTACAACGGATGGCGGCAACAATGTCAGCCCCCTGACCATCGGTGATGACTGCGGAAGCACCGGCATCATTGATCGCATGCAGCACCTCCTCGCCACGATAAACAATATTCGTAGGAACAGCAACAGCCCCGATACGCCAGATAGCAAAGTAGCTGATGAGATATTCCGGGGAGCTGTCCAGGTAAATACAGACCCGGTCGCCCTTTTTAATCCCGAGCCCTGAAAGCCCGAGACCGATCCGGTTCATTTCACTTCGGAGTTCTCCATAGCTGTACGTTTCGTTCCGCGTTGGGCAGATTAATCCCGGCTTTGCAGCAGGAACGCTTTTTGCGTCCAGGAGAGTTGTGACGTTCGGCATGGGGCATCAGGATGATCCGATTTGAAACAAATTTGACCTTGAGCTGATATAGGTGTTCATTATCGGAGACGACTTATCAGCTGGTTCCTCCTGCTGATGTTCCGTTATTGGTTGACTAAAAAATGAACGGGATCAACCTTCAGGTCAGAGATGCCTCTTCTTTTTTCGTTTTTTTCGGATTCCATAAAAGAACAGGAAGAGCAGGTGATCCACGGTGACTCCTTCCCAGGCGTACGATTTCCCAGAGCAAGGTATTTCAGTAACCTCTCCTGAATTATCTTTCCTGATAATTATGGCAGATGAAACTCCCAGCATACCAGATACCCGGAATGACAGCCCCCGCCAGCCTCACCACCGCCGGCATCATCATCAGGCCCGTGAGCAGGTTCCCTGCCCGTCGGAAAAGGCACAGGAACTAA
Source organism: uncultured Methanoregulaceae archaeon (assembly GCA_963815065.1). Taxonomy (GTDB): domain Archaea; phylum Halobacteriota; class Methanomicrobia; order Methanomicrobiales; family Methanospirillaceae; genus Methanoregula. Next base: position 578,477 of record CAWFFE010000002.1, read on the forward strand.
ATGAAGTTGGTCTTGATGATGACGAGACGGAACAGGACCGGGTATCACCGCCCTCACGCCCGCGCCGCGGTGGCAGACCGGAAAAGAAAGTATACGAAGAATGGGCAAGCGATCCCTACTGCGAATAGGTGCAGTGGATAACTTCTGGAATACAGAGGTACGGGGAAAGTTCGCTTTAACTTTCCCAAACGGGGATTTTATCGACGCGGAAAAAATTACCATTCAAATTTCTCAATGTATTTTTCAATTGATAAGAATCCGGGGAGATCCGGCAGTTCGGGATATCCTTCTTTTGCATTACCAGGACATTCCGGGAATTTGTTTTTCCGCCGGGTCAGATTCTATAGCATACCGGGCAATTCTTCGTGCATTTTTTTAAAATAACGGCTATGATATCCGGTTAATCGGGGCCATACCGGACTTTGATCGGTGTCAGAGAGCCTTAAACGAGACCCGATTTTGACTCATGTGTAACATGCACATAAGAGCTGATTTTCTGGCAGACATGACAAAGAATTTCGAAGTTGATATTGGTATCCGGTTACCCTATCTTCTCCTGATTAACCAGGATCAGGCAAAAGAGATTCGAAGGGTAAAGAAATCATTTATGAGACTTCCGAAGGGGGGTGCATTATACAGGGCAGGATTTAAACCTTGTTTTGCAAACAAGGCCATACTTGAATCATTAATCCGTGGCAGACTAAAAACAATGTAAAAAAATCTGGGACGAGGTAAAAAAAATTATATTTCGTTAATCAATTCCCAGGAAAATTTCAAAAAAAATCCGGCATAAAAATGGTGGGATTATCATTGATATTCGGGCGGCTGCACCTGTTTTGGAAGACCCCCTTTGAAGTGCTGTTGAATCTTCTGGTAATAATCCCGGAGTCTTTCATTCATCATAGGGTGCACCTTCTTCTGAGCCTCTTCAAAGTGGCGCTGGGTGATAACAACCGCATCTTCACGGAGCGCCAGCATTCCTGCTTCACGGCAGATCGATTCAAGGTCGGAACCTACAAATCCCTCGGTCACCCCGGCGAGCGTGGATGCAAGCCGGTCCCGCTCCGGATCTGACAGTTCGAGATTTTTCTCATGCATGAGTTCAATGAGACGTTTTCTCCGGAGGCCTGCCGGGTACCTGTACTGCCTTCCGCTGCTGGGGTTATCACTGCCTTCACATCGTCAAGTTCGAGGACACGGTCTCTTCCCAGTTTCTCGACAACTTCACCGATTGCCTCCTCGTTATATCCTTCCGTCAGCCTGATGATTTCTTCAAGATTCGAACCCTCGATCGGCATAAACCGGGAGTGTATTTTGATGATCTTTTTTCTGTCTTCAAACGCTGGTTCCCCGATATATACGAGCCGGTCAAACCTCCCGGCTCGCAGAAGTGCCGGGTCAACGATATCGGGACGGTTTGTTGCTCCCATGACCACAACATCCTTGAGCTCCTCGAGGCCATCCATCTCGGTCAGGATCTGGTTGAGGACATTGTCGATAACATGGGAGTCGTTTGATGTGCCCCTTGCCGGTGCCAGAGCATCAATTTCATCAAAAAAGATAATTGACGGGGAAACCTGGCGTGCCTTCTTGAATATTTCGCGCACCGCCCGTTCGCTCTCCCCTACCCACTTGGAGAGGAGCTGCGGTCCCCGGACCGGAATAAAGTTAGCACCGCTCTCACTGGCAACCGCTTTTGCAATTAGGGTCTTTCCGGTACCCGGAGGACCATAGAGCAGGACACCCCTCGGGGGTTCGATCCCGAGATTTTCAAATTTCTGGCGATGGGTCAGCGGATATTCGACGGCCTCACGGACTTCCGTCTTTGCTTCTTCAAGACCTCCCACATTACCCCATTTTACATGGGAAACCTCAAGCATCACTTCACGCATCGCACTCGGACCAACATCACGCTGTGCGCTACGGAAATCGCTGGCAAGAACCCGCAGTGAATCCAGTACTTCTGCCGGGACCTCTTCCGCATCAAGGTCCAGGTCCGGAAGATAACGGCGCAGCGCCCGTATGGCTGCCTCGCGGGCAAGTGCTGCGAGATCTGCACCAACGAATCCATGCGTCTGCTGGGCAAGCGTATCGAGGCTCACATCTTCGGCAAGCGGCATACCCCGGGTATGAATCTTAAGAATCTCGATCCGGTCCAGCTCGCTCGGGACACCAATTTCAATCTCCCGGTCAAACCTTCCCGGCCTGCGAAGTGCCGCATCGATTGCATCAACCCGGTTTGTCGCTCCAATAACGACGACCTGTCCCCGCTCTTCAAGGCCGTCCATCATGGTCAGGAGCTGGGCAACAACCCGTCGTTCCACCTCTCCGGTAACTTCTTCCCGACGGGGTGCAATAGAATCGAGTTCATCGATGAAAATGATAGATGGGGCATTCTCCCGTGCTTCTTCGAACACTTCACGGAGTCGCTGCTCGCTTTCGCCATAATACTTCGATATGACCTCGGGACCGGCTATAGAGATAAAATGTGCGCCGCTCTCACTGGCAACGGCTTTAGCAATAAGCGTCTTTCCTGTCCCTGGCGGACCATACAAAAGCACCCCCTTTGGCGGTTCTATCCCCAGTTTCTGAAAAAGTTCGGGATGACGAAGCGGCAGCTCGATAGTCTCGCGGAGGCGCTGGAGTTCATCCTTCAGGCCGCCAATATCTTCGTAGGAGAAGCGTTTTATTCCTTCAAATCCTGCGGCGGGTTTATCAGAGAATTCGATGGTAGTATTCTTGGTGATGATAACGGCTTCTTCCGGTTCTATATCCACTACCTTGAATGCAACAATCTGTGGCTGGATAAACGGCAGCCCCAGCATGATCGGCACGGAATCATTCTTCGCAACCGGGAAATCGATGAGCCCGTTCAAAACATGCGGGTTATTGGCAATCGGTATTTTTTTGGGGAGGTCTTCGGGAGGGGCAAGGACAACCCTTTTTGCTTCCACCTCTTCGGCGATTTTCACTACCCTGACCGTGTCACCGATACTTACTCCGGCGTTCAACCTCGTGAAATTATCAATCCGGATTTTGCGCTGGTTCCAGTCCTCGACGAGTGACCGCCAGACCTTGGCAACAGTCCGGCGTTTCCCTTCTATAGCAACAAGATCACCCGGCGAGATCTTGAGGAGTAACATTGTTTCGGGATCAAGCCGGGCTTTCCCGCCACCCTGATCCCCGGGATACGCAGAATCCACCCTCAATTGAACTTCAGGCATTACCTTAAAGGTCATATACGCAGGGATTTATAAGTACTGTAAATGTTGGTCCTGGTTTTTGATCCGTTCCACGGCGCGGCTGGTGATATGATCCTCGGTGCACTGCTTGACTGTGGAGCAGACAGGAAATCTGTCGTGCGGGCGATGCAATCCGTGATAGCAGAGCCGGTGATTTCAGAAGTGACCCGGGCCGGTATCCGTGCTGTGAAGGTGGATACTCATGCTGCTCCTACCCGGCGAACTCTTTCAGATATAATGAACAAGCTTGATGAAGCAGCGGCCTGCATCCCTTCCGATGCGCTCGCGATGGCAAAGCGGGTCTTCATGCGGATCAACGATGCTGAGGAGCGTATTCATGGATCTCATGTACACTTTCACGAAGTGGGAGCTGATGATGCCATTGCTGACATCCTTGGGGCCTGCATGGCTTTTTACTCGCTTGGCGTTGAAGCCGCCGCAGTGTTGCCGATCACTCTGGGCCGTGGGTCAGCGACCGGCTCCCATGGGGTGTTCCCGATACCTGCGCCGGCCACCGCTGCAATTCTGGCTCAATCCGGACTCAAAGTCCGGCAGGGAACTGAAGAGGCGGAACTCTGTACACCGACCGGGGCCGCACTCCTCGCGGAATTCTCAACAATCGTTGCTGCAGACCTCGGGACGTATAACATTAAGACTACAGGATATGGAGCGGGGACCCGTGATCCGAAAAATGTTCCGAACGTGATCCGGGCTATGGTCGTCGAAACGACCGTGAATGACCACCTGCAATATGGAGACACAATCGATATTCTCGAGACCAACATCGACGATGTCAGCGGAGAGGTTATTGCCCACGCGATCTCCCGGTTTATGGAAACTGGCGCACGAGACGCGAGCGTGATCCCGATTACCATGAAGAAGGGGAGACCGGGTTTCCTAATCCGCCTCATCAGCCCTCCTGACAGGAGCACAGTTCTGGCTGAGCTGATGGCGCAGGAACTGGGAACTCTGGGCATTCGCTGCTTCCCTGCAGTTCACCGGTTTATCGCCGAACGGATCATCGAACAGGTGGATGTTGAAATTGGTGGAGAGCACCGCAAGATGCCCATCAGGATCGGAAGGATGAATGGGAAAATCTTTTCGCTCAAGGCAGAATTCGACCACGCCCGTGCCTGGGCATCAGAGTTAAATATTCCGGTGCGTGATGTGCTGCGGATCGTTGAAAAAGACGGGTGGAAGTCGGTAGAAAAGGCAATGCCCTGCACGGTGACTGATGAAGACTGACCGACAAAGCAGCGGGAGTCCGGCGCTTGACCGTCTGGTTGGCGGGGGTCTTGAAGTGCGGACAATAACCCAGTTTTATGGAGAACCGGCGAGTGGAAAGAGCACCTTGTGTTTGATAGCTGCCGTTGCCTGTCTTCGCCGTGGTCAATCCGTTGTCTTCATCGATTCTGAAGGCTTCTCCATTGAACGGTTCCGCCAGATCGCTGGAGAAGATGCTGAAAAAATTGCCGACCGGCTCTTTTTATTCGAACCTATAGACTTTGAACACCAGGGTGCAATGATTGCCGAAGCGGAGAAAGTTCTGAAGGCACAGAAGCCCGGTTTGCTGGTAATGGACTCTGCAACGGCATTATACCGGACAGATCTCGAGAGGGGGAGGGATTCGATCCAGATGCTGACGCGACAGATGATCCAGCTCCTCGGTTATTCCAAAAGATACGATATACCGGTAATCATAACCAACCAGGTGTATATGGATACTAAAAAAAATACCTATTTCGGTCTTGGGGGCACGGCTCTTGAGCATATCTCGAAAGTTATTATCCGGCTTGAAAAAACGGATATCCCCGGTTTCCGCAGGGCACGCCTCGTCAAACACCGTTCACAACCGGAAGGTGCCTCCTTCGATTTTGAGATCACGGGAGACGGGATCAGGGCAAGAGAATAATTCGAGAACATTTCACCTCTAAAAATATCAGCTTGATTAATCGATTTGCGTTCCGGAAACGATAAAAATCTGAACGGTTATATCTTGCCAAACCAATAGAATTCTCAGAATGGTTCTAAGAAACGAGATCACGATCGAAATCAAAAATCTGTTAAAGAAAAATCCGCAGGGCCTGAGTATCACGAAAATCGTCGGCGCAATCGGAATCAACCGGAATACTGCAGGAAGGCTTCTTGAGAACCTTCATGTATCGGGACAGGTTGAGATGCGCCGATTCGGCATGGCAAAGATCTATGTACTCTCGCAAAGAGTTCCCTTATCAGCAGTCCTTTCAATATCATCAGAGCTGGTTTTACAACTGGATCATAATCTCCGGATAGTTTTCACAAACGAACCATTTCTTGACCTTATAGGGACAACCGAGCATGAGATCCTTGGAAAAAATATTGAATATACACCGGTTACAACATTTTTTGATGATTTATTTCCTGTGTTATTAGGAAAAATTCAGGAAGGGCTGAATGGCAATGAAGGATCCGGGGACATTTTCCTTCAGGCAAAAGATCTTATCTTATTTTACCGGATCGCCCCTACCGTTTTTGAAGACGGGCGGAAAGGGGTGTCAGTCATTCTCGAGAATATTACCAGACAAAGACAGGCGGCCAACGCATTACGGGAGAGTGAGGACCGGTACCGCAAACTTGTTGAGATTTCTCCTGACGCTGTCTTCCTGCACAGGGATGGAAAGATCCTTTATGCAAATCCTGCTGCCATCAGACTCCTCGGGGCTTCACATTCTGACGAACTTGTCGGCAAAAATATCTTTGATTTTATCCTTCCCGCTTCCCAGGAAATTGTCAGAACAAACATCAGGAAAGATCTGGAGGGACAGGCATCCCCACGGATCGAATTACACATGATTCGGCTTGACGGGGCATCAATAATAGTTGAAGGGCAGGGAATAGCGACGGTGATCGATGGATTGCCTGCTGTGCAGGTCGCGATAAGAGATGTCACCGAACAAAAGCGTACAGAAGAAGCATTGCGCGAGAGTGAGACGACTTCACGTGCACTTATAAATGCACCAACAGATTCTGTAATCCTGACAGATTCGAAAGGTATAATCCTGGCTCTGAATGAAACCGCCGCACTGCGGTTTGGAAAACGGAATGAGGACCTGGTTGGCGTCCTTGCAGATGATCTTCTTCCGGAAGAACTGGCACGATCGAGACGATTAATTATATCTCAGATACTGGAAACAAAAGAGATGATACGCTTTGAGGATGAACGTGACGGGATATGGTTTGACACCGTCGCATATCCAGTACTAAGCAAGACCGGAGATGTGAACAAGATCGCTATTGTTGCCCGTAACATTACCGAACAAAAAAATTTTGAAAAGCATCTCAGTGAGAATGAACAAATATATCGACAACTCCTGAAGCAGTCTTTTAGTGCCATCGATCAGTTCCTTAAGTGAAAAAAGGAAATTTCGCAGAATCATCTTCAGAAGCCAAATTCTGAAATCTCCCCGGCATTCCTTTTCCTGTCAGCGGGCAGAGATTACCGGCCTTGGAACTGACGACTTCAACAGAATAATTAAACTGGCGATACGTTTGATGGTGAGGTAACCTGCAATCCGGAAGATTGAGCTACATCATCCCGCCGAGGGGTATTAAACATCACGATGGGAGAATGAAGGATCAGTAGTTGATTTTCCCGGAAAAAACCGTTGTCGCAGGTCCTTCCATTTTTGCTCCGTCTTTGAGATAAATAGTAAGGGGTCCCCCGCGGGTTTCGACATTGACGATATCTCCGGTATAACCAAGTTTGTGTACCACGGCAGCTGCCGCGGTGGCGCCGGTGCCACAGGATAACGTCTCCTCTTCCACCCCACGCTCGAACGTGCGGATCCTGATGCTGTCGGGCCCGGTCCTCTCAACGAAATTTACATTCGCCCCTTTTTCGAATGTTGCATGGTGGCGGATCGCCGGTGCCACTGCTTCAACATCGATTGCATCGACAGCATCAACGATAATCACCGCATGGGGGACACCGGTATTTACGGCATAGACCTCGAAATTCCCTATTTTTTCCTTATACTCCCCTTCACCGGATGCCGGTATGTCCTTACGGTCAAATTTGGGGATTACCATAGTGACGTTTGCAAAAAAATCATCATCCCTGTAGCCCATCACAACATCGATCACCCCTGCAGGAGTTTCTACCGAACACGATTCCTTTACATACCCGGTATCAAAAGCATATTTTGCAAGGCAACGGATACCATTGCCACACATTTCCGCCTCGCTTTCATCCGGCTGGAGGATCCGCATTCTGAGACTGCTTTTTTCAGACCTGGACAGATAGATAATTCCATCGGCGCCAATCCCGAAACGACGATCGCAATAGACTGCAGCAAACTGCCCTTTCATATCGTCCGGAATAATGATTTTTTCGTGTTCGTCGACAAGAACAAAATCATTACCGTTTCCGTGGAGTTTGATAAATGGTATTTCCATGGATAAATCCCTCAATAACTACAACTCGTTTGGATATACTCATTCCTCATTTCCGGCGCCGATCTCAAATTTTTTATGGAATTCTTCGATCCCCCATCCGAGGTAATCCTTTATAATAATATAAGCCATTTGCGGCGGGATAACCCCTGCTTCCGTTATGATGAGATCAATGAACTCCGCCGGCGTTACATCAAATGCGGGGTTGCGCACCGTCACATGCGGGAGAGCTCGGGAGATTTCATCTGCCAGCACTTCGCTGCCTTCACGCTCCTCGATCCGGATGAGCTCGCCTATAATCGTCCGGGGAGCAAACTTATACGTCTCGGCTGCGACAAGAACATTTACCCGTGCCTCGGTCGCAGTGTGTGCAACCTGCGCCGTCCCGATTTTGTTCACCACTGCTCCGTTTACCGTAATCGCATCGGCTCCTACAAGAACGAGATCCACTTTATGGATAAATGAACGTACAGCGGAGTCAACGATAAAGTTGGTTTTGATGCCGGCATCATTGAGAGTCCGTATAGTTACCAGTCCCTGGTTTCGCGGTCTCACTTCAGTGGCGAAGACTTCAATCTCCTTTCCGCTCCGATGTGCTTCAATGATACACCCGAGTGCTGCTTCAGAATTACAATGCGTAAGGATAGTATCCCCGTCTCGTATGTGATGTGCACCGAACGTCGAAATTTTTCCCAGGGCATCATGTGAAGACTGAATGAACTGTCCGGCCCGGACGATTACGCCATGCTGCGCCTCTTCGAAGGTTGTTGTCTGCTCCAGCCCGCCCATTATGAGGTGAATAGCATTTGAGAGGGACACTGCTGTCGGCCGGGTGCAGAGGAGGGTTTGTGCAGCATGCTCCGCTTCCTGCCGGAATGATTCGAGATCCCGGGTTCGGGTCTCCATGGCAGACTGACGGAGGGCTTCAGCAGCCGCCCGGGCGATTCTCCCTGCACCTCGTATTTCCATGCTCTTTATCTTCTCTGCGGTTTCAGTAACGAACATCAGCTTCAATGATTCAATGTTCAGAAAAGTACATAGAGTTTGTTGCCGGGTGTGTCTATGTCTATTGCCGTTGTCTTTGATAGTGCGGGAACGCTTCTGAAGACGTACAGGGTTGCAAAAGATATAAAGAACCGGAAATTACTGCCGGGAATCGAGACAACCACCCTGACGTTCAGTTCCCCTGACCGCGTACTTGTCGTCCTGCCTGTGCATTCAAAGGAGATTATGAATTCCCCGGGCGATATGCTTCTTTCCTCTTATCTGGTAGAACATAACATCGGTTTTGGGGTGAGCTGCACCAGGAAAATTGTCACCGCAGAAGAGATCGGAGATGTACTCTACACCGATCGCAAGGCTCTTGTAACCGATCTTCAGGAATGCATACGCGATGTCTGGACCGTTTGCAGAGCTGAATCTGTAGTAACCATGAACAGCGGAGCGATTGTCAATATGGCGGACAAGTGCATTGAATTTGCAATAACTGCCGGGGGATGGCCTTTTGACGGGGCTAAAGAGACAATCACCGCTCTCCATCGCATGGGCGTACCGACGTTCATTGCATCAGGAGACAGGGTTACCAAGCTGGAAAAGATGGCAGACCATCTTGGCGTCCCCCGCGACAGGGTGTATGGTGTTGCAACTCCTACCGTTAAAGCTCAGATAGTCAATGATTTACGACAGGAATACGACAGGGTTCTGATGGTAGGCGACGGGATCAATGATTTATGTGCCATGCGGAACGCCGACCTGGCGATACTTACCATCCAGCAACCCGGTGAGCGGCCGGAAGATCTTTTCAAGGAAGCAGATTATGTGGTAAAAAATGTAAGTGAAGTTGTTACGATTGTTAAAGAACTCTCATCTCATGGACGTTTCGATCGTGACGACTGTGATGCATCATATAAAAGGTAATATGCCACAAGTATCACAATAGGTATAAGAGTATTATGAACGCTCCACTGATCACGGTAGATAACCTCTGCATGAATTTTGATAGCACGAGGGTACTCAAGAACATTTCTTTTGAGATTGCCGAAGGGGAGATCCTGGGAATTATTGGCAGGAGTGGCGCAGGAAAAACCGTACTTATGCACCTCATGCGGGGTGTAGAGCAGCCCCCGACAAGCGGGAAAATAGTCTACCATGTATCTGCATGTAACGGCTGCGATTACATGGATGTCGGGAGTTCGTCGGGAAAAACCTGCCCGCATTGCGGGGGCACGTTATCCGCCCTCGACGTGGATCTCTGGAGTGAGAAAGATGAGGTGCTGAAACGCCGCCTGTTACGACGTACCGCGATCATGTTCCAGCGCACCTTCGCCCTGTATGGCGATGACAGGGTCATTGAAAATGTCCTTCATGCTCTTGACGATATTGACTATCCTCAGGAAAAAGCGATAAACCGTGCTGCGGATCTCATCGATCAGGTCAGATTATCTCACAGGATGATGCATATCGCCCGGGATCTTTCGGGAGGCGAGAAACAGCGGGTGGTCCTTGCCCGTCAGCTTGCAAAAGACCCGTTCATGCTCTTTGCAGACGAACCGACCGGGACTCTCGACCCGGGTACAGCGAAAATCGTTCATTCCATGCTTTCAGAGGCCGCAAAAACAAATAATATGGGAATGGTTGTCACCTCTCATTTCTCTCAGGTGATCCAGGATGTAGCCCATCGTGCAATACTTCTGGTGGATGGCGGAATTGCCAGGATAGGAACGCCCCGAGAAGTGATCGAACAGTTCATGAAAGGGTATGATGATACCGAAAAATTTGATGAGGCCGAACTGGGCGAAAAGGTTGTTGTCGCACGTGACCTTGTCAAACGCTATATCTCTGTCGATCGCGGGGTCGTAAGGGCCGTGAACGGCGTCACCTTTGACGTATACACCAAAGAAATCTTCGGGATCATCGGGAAGAGTGGCGCGGGGAAGACGACTCTCTCAGCCATTATCGCGGGCCTTATCGAGCCAACCAGCGGCGAGATGAATATCCGAATCGGGGAGGAATGGGTCGATATGACCAAACCAGGAATCGATCAGCGAGGGAGGGCGACGGCATATATCGGACTCCTTCATCAGGAATATGATCTCTTTCCCCATCGCACCGTCCTCGATAACCTTACCGATGCAATAGGGCTGGAGTTCCCAAAAGAGCTCGCCATGCGAAAGGCCCTGGTAACGCTCAAGATGGCCGGATTCTCTGACGAAAAGAGTAAAGAAATCCTTGAACGAATGCCCGGACAACTCTCGGAGGGAGAACGGCATCGTGTTGCACTTGCCCAGGTTCTCATCCGTGAGCCCCGGTTTGTGATTCTGGACGAGCCTACCGGTACCATGGACCCGATCACCAAGATTGACGTGAAACATTCGATAATGCATTCGCGCGAAGAGATGGACGAGACATTCATTGTCGTTTCCCATGATATGGAGTTTGTGAGGGATATCTGTGACCGTCTTGCGCTTATGCGTGGGGGTAAGATCATACAGATTGGCAAGACAGCAGAAGTTCTTGCGATCCTTACCGAAGAAGAGCGCAAGCTGATGAGTCAGCCCGCAGAATGAGGACGAAATGATCACCATCCACCTCGATGGAGAGAGTGTGGATATTATTGAGGGGAGTACGCTCGGTTCCATCCTTCCCCGCCACACACCGGGATTGAGCGTGGGGATCGTCCGACCGTCAACTCAGGAACAGGCAAAGACCGGAAATCTTGCGATCAGTACTACGGCGGGAGAAGTTGCGATCGAAATCGTGAGTCAGAATGCTGCATTTCTCGAATCTCCCGATATCGTGAAGACACTTGCGGTTCACTGGAGTGATCGCTACGCGGCTGCCTTCGGACCTTTTCCCTCTTCCATACGTCCCGATCGCAAGCCCCACCTGTACGAACGGGGCGATGTAATCCTTGGCTGTGGAGGTTATGAGCCGGCGCGATCCTACCTGATCTTCTCGAAAAACCGGCATTCTGCAGATCACGGAGCTGATGAACAGGGCGGCGTATTTGGGAAAGTCATAAGCGGCAAGGCAGTCCTCGACCGCTGGACAACAGGAGACAGAATCACCCGAATTGAGCCGGTCATCAGCTGGGCAGATACCAGCCGTTCTTTCACCACAACTGACATGAGCCTTATAATTGAAGAAGGGATGCATATCATAACCCATATCCAGGTGACAGCCCAGGGATACGCTCCGGAACAGATCACCACGGAAGCGGCCGGCAGTGTGGAGCATATGTTACGCGCACTCCAGTCCGGTAAGTTTAGTGTGAACAGGGCAACGAGCACCCATATTCTCGACTCCCGGCTCGCAGGTACGGCTGGAATCGAGAAAGAATTCCGTCACCCGAGAAGGGAGGGGACAGTAACGGTAAGAACCGCCGGGCAACTTGAAGGAGGAATTTATATTTACCGTGATGATGTGCCCAGCAGTCTTGTTCACAACGTCACAGGACAGGTGGTCCACGGTATTGAACTGGTAAAACTTGCTCAGGAACAGGATCTCCTTGCCGTCAGCGTTCTGCCACAGCGAATCGATCTCCTCGGGCTCTCCCTTGTCAAAGCAAAAGAGATTGCCGAAGAAAGGAATATTTCAATGAATATCGACGAAGAAAAGGGAGCGAGGATTATTGTTTCGCAGGAACCAGGCACCACGCTTGATGTCCTCAAAGAGCGCAGGGTCACGGTTACAACCGCTCCACTCGAAAAAGTGATCGATCTGGAGTCTTTTGATGAAAAAGCTCCCATCAGCTGTGACATATTCCGCCGTCTTACCGGGCTCAGGGAACATGATGCCGGGATGATACCCGTCTTTTTCAAATTTGATGACGTTGTTCTTTTCAAATCACCTGTTTCACCGGGGATTAAGATCAACCCCGAGAATACGCCAGAAGGAGAAGTTCCCGCCGCGGCTCTTGCGATTACCAATGATTCCCGCAAAGGTGCCGGGCTCGTAGGTGTGCGACTTTCACCGAATAAGGAATTTGGGCCGACTTCCGAGCCATTCGAAGGAACGAACATTATCGGGCGTGTCATCGATACGGAAAAACTGAAGACGGTAAAGGAGAAGGAGAACATGTACATCAGGGAGGTAAAGCATTGACCGAGTACACTCCTGCACTTGTGGGAAGCGTAACAAAATATGTAGTCGTGGAATCATTCGACGTTACACCGGCTGATCTTGCTGCACGTGCTTATGAGATCTCTCAGGGTGCGATGATCAAGGAGACCTGCTTCGGACTCGTCATCAATGGACAGGCAGAAGAAGTCGATCGCATCATTGCGGAACTAAGGTCTGTCGATCCAGAACATATCTTCATCAAGGACCGCGGATTTCCTCCCGGGGACACTCGTCGCTGCCGTGCAAACCTCGGTGGAGCACGTCCGGGATTTCACGGAATGGAATTTGAAATGACGATAATCCCCTATATCTCTCATGGCCTTAAGGTCCTCAGGGAAAATGATGGAAATAAGATTGCTACTCCGGAAAATCCGCGGGCGCGAAAGACGTTGGACATCTCCCGACTCAGGAAAATTATTGACACAAAGGAATCCTGAACATGGCGAAAGTATTCATCTATCCTTCCACGAGTCTGATCCTCTCTGATATGGTTGCACGATATGGTCATACTCCTCTCAGCTCTGCAAATGCTATCCGCGAACGCATTCAGACAGACTGGATTCGAATCCGCACCCCTTCAGATTACTCCTGAGGAGCCTAAGAAAGGATTAAAGTGGGCTGCAGTCGAAGTCCCCAGCGGTGTCCGGGGACGCATGGCCCTCTATGGGCCAATGATCGCAGAGTGTGAGGCTGCGATCATTATCGATGACGCTGACCTTGCGTTCGGGTGCATGGGATGTGCCCGGACGAATGAATTGATAACCTTTCTCGTTCGACAAAAAGACATCCCAAAGCTCGATCTTTATTACCCTAAAAATGAGGAGGAGGGGGTAAAGTTTGTTGCTGCGATCAAACGATTCCTCGCCGGATTGGGAGGAGAAAAATGACGCCCCCGGTCCGCATCGCCCAGCTTTCCTGCGGGCCGGAATATTCCGGTGTCCAGCAGGAGATCAACAACGCGGCAAAAGAAGTGAATGGAGAGATCTTCTATCCGGATATTGCGTTAAAGGATGTTCTGCGTGATTTTGATGCATTCGGGCTCGATGTCCGAAGTCCTGATCTCAAGCTGGCAATCGCCCGTGCCAAAGCACTTGTAGAAGGGCGCGTTGATGCTGACGCTGTTTTTATTGCAACCTGTTTCCGGTGCGCCGAGGCAGCGATCGTGAGGAACGAACTCAGGCGCTATATCCATGAAAACTCAAAGCTTCCGGTGGTCAGTTACTCCTTCACGGAAAGAACAACCTCAGGAACACTCCTCACCCGCATGGAGGCGCTCACCACCATAGCCCGTCGCAGGGCACTTCTCGCGCGTGAAGCACAGCAGGGAATTACCCTTGGACTTGACTCGGGTTCTGCTACAACAAAAGCTGTCGTAATGAAAGATAATAAGATCATAGGGACCGGCTGGCAGCCGACGATAGAGGTCCTGAGGAGTGCGCAGGAGGTTATTGATCACGCACTCCAAGAAGCCGGAGTACAGCGGAGTGAGATTCAGGCAGTTGGTACCGACCGGCTACGGGCGATTCCTTGTGGGGAAAGAGATAGGCGCGGATCTTATCCAGGAAGAACTGACAGTGAACTCCAAAGGAGCAGTATTTCTGGCCGACCGGCAGCACGGGCCGGCGACGGTTATTGATATCGGGGGCATGGACAATAAAGCGATATCTGTAATGGATGGTATCCCGGGAACGTTCACTATGGGAGGAATCTGTGCCGGAGCGAGTGGCAGATTTCTCGAAATGACCGCAAAACGGCTTGGTGTTGAAATAACCGAGCTCGGCCCGCTGGCCATGAAAGGATTGGGCGGGCGGGTTCCCATGAACAGTTATTGTATTGTTTTTGGCACCCAGAGCCTTGTCAACGCTCTCGCTGCCGGGAGCACCCGGGAGGATGTAGCCGCAGCTGCCTGTCATAGTGTTGCCGAACAGGTCTTCGAACAGCAGTTGCAGGAGATAGATATCAAGGAGCCGGTGCTTATGGTAGGAGGTACATCCTTAATAGAAGGGCTGGTGTTCGCAATGGGCGAGCTCCTGCAGACTAAGATCGTTGTGCCACCGTATTCACAATATATTGGTGCCGTCGGATCAGCGCTCCTTGCATCCGGGTTCATCAGGGACGATTAGATGCTTGCCATCGAATACTTTGAGGTGGAATGCCCGGAGCCGCTGGGCGCCGCATCTTATAAGCAGATATCGAATGATGTTCTGCTTGACCACAACCTCCTGAGAGTAATCAATAAACTCCATGTATTTATCGATCCGAAGATTCCGATCTTCATCGCGGTAGGCACCCTGAAAAAGATTACTACGATCGTTCGCGTGCGGGATTTTGCCAACGTGAACCCGCTCGGTGACAAGATCACACTCGTCATTTCGGATGAAACGTACCTTGCCCCGATGCTGAAGATATTCTGGGAAAAATTCGGCAAAGACCGTGTCGAGCAGCCGGACCGGTTCACCGTCATCCTCTACAACACCGGGGCGGATGCACGGGAGATCGAGGATCTGATAGTTGCCGATCCGAGTGAGTCATTGTTCAAGGATCTGATCTATGCGTTCCGACTGATCGCACCCGAAGGGTTTCGGGTTCGCAGCGAGAAGTTCAGCAAAGAGCGGTTCTCATTTGTAGCGAGCGAGGATACCCTCGCCGAAGATCTCAGCCCCCTCATCCGGGAGAAGTTTGCGCTCATCGGAGAGCAGTTATGACTCTCGTTCCGGTAACCTATAAGGGAGGGATCTATCAGCACGATACAATCATCGACATGATTGAGGATCTTGGAGGGTATATCGTCCAGAAACATATCATCGCAGCGGAGGTCGTGCTTCAGTGCTTTGTTCCCCGGGACGATATCGAGCTCATCAGGAAGATCTCAAAGCCCCTCTTCGGTGAAGTGACCGATTCTCCGCTCGTGGGCACGGAGATTGCCGTGGTCAGTATGAGCCTCGAGATCCATCACCTCCCCCACCCGTCCTGCGATTTCGCCGAATATGCAAGGCGTATCGGGGCCAAGACCAATATGGTCAGCCCGGCACGAGGTCCGGGAAAAAGGATCTCCCAGCTGAGCGACGAAGAACGCGATGTGATCAACGAACATGATATCGCCGTCTTCGCATTCGGCAACTTCGAATCATGTATAGAGTACAAATGGCCTGTCTTACGGAGAGGCATCGAAGTGCCGATAATCGTCATGGGAGGTCCCGATACAGATACACTGAAGCGGATAATCCACCCTGCTGCTGACGGATATGTGGGCAATGTCGGCAGGTTCATGCGACGGGGCAAGACAGAGGAAGAGATTGGGATTCTTGATGAGATCGTCACAGAGGTTACCAGGGTTGTCGAGATGAGGAGGGAGGAGATCGCAAAAGACCCGCTTTCGGTTTCTCCCGCACGGCTGATGGACCTGATCCGGGAGCATATCCCTGCCATCCATGATGTGACTTCGCCAACTCCTCTCACGGTCCAGATGGAGGGTCTCAGGGTCAAGCTGCCGTACGATACATTTGCCAGGGACTTGCGGGAAATTGAGATCGAAGATGGTATAACGGTTGCCGATGTGGCCGGGGTTGTTCCCTCCCGGATGCGGGATTATATACTCGTAAAAATTCTGCCTTTTTCAGAAACGAATACGGTGGTATGATGGAAAAAACAACCAAAGAAATGTTTGAGGAGCGGCTTGCAGATATTGTGGCGCGGGGGGCAGATGTCACCGCAGAAGAGTGGATGCAGGAAATCGAAGAGGAGTATGGGCGCGTACCCCTGATTTTCAGACGTATGGGAGAAAGGCCTGAGGTCCTTATATCCCATCTTCTCTATAAAGGGACCGTTGCCCAGACCAGTCCCCTCGATCCAAAATATGTGGAGCTTATCAGCCTCGGCGTCGGTGCTGCGCTCAAATGCCCGCATTGTACTGGTTACCATATGCAGGCGGCGCTCAAAATGGGTGCGAGCAGAGAAGAAATTCTCGAAGTAATTTTGCTGGCAGGGATGATTGCCAACTCATCGGTGCTCGCGAATTCCTATCGGATATTTGACGAGAAGCTGGAACGCTGTATTCCCTGCCAGACAAAAAGTATGAAAAGCATATAATCCAGAAGAAAAACTGCTGTTAAACCAGAGAAACATTGATCCGGGGAATTCCCCGCTTTTCACTTTGTTAAACTTCTTCGAATTTTAACAAAACAGGTTGAGGATGTCCGGGGCGATGCTGTCGGTCTATGTACGGTTCGTTTCTCACCAATGTTCCGGACGGCATGTGCATCCGGATTCTGAGGTATAAACATCCGGAACCGGTGGTGACCGAAGACATCTCTTCACCGAAATCTCCGATGATTCCTTCTTCCTTCGACCAAAGAGCAGGGAAAACTCTGGCTTTACCAGTGAAAGTCCACGGCGACATCGGTTGGCTCCCATGGAGTCAGACAAATTATATTTACAAATCTGGTAAAGAAATTCTGACGCGAAATCGGAACGGGGTATCGAAAAAATTTCCAATCGGTCCGGTCCTCATCATTATCTGTGGTTGGGTGATCGATTCTTATAAATGCGTACTTCGACAGATTTACGAGAATAAATAATGTAAAACCGCATACCGGTTAAGAACAGGAAAATATTATGAATTCAATAATTCTTGCCGGGGGTGTCGGGACGAGACTCTGGCCACTCTCCCGTGAGTATTACCCAAAGCAGTTCATCCAGATGGATGGGCATTCCCTTTTCCAGAAAACGTATGAACGGGCAACGCTCCTTTCAGATCCCGATGAGATATTTGTAGTAACTAACACAATTCACCAGTATCTTGCACGAAATCAGATTGAAGAAATGGGATTTACCCTGATCGACGATAACCTGCTTGCAGAACCGGAAGGAAAAAACACATTACCCGCCATCGCATGGGCAATGCAACGCATTCGTTCCATTTCATCATCTGCCACTGCTGTAGTTTTCCCAAGCGATCATCTTCTGGGGACAGATGCGCTCGATCAGATCCGGGCTGCAGAACCAATTTCAGCGAAAAATATTGTTACATTCGGCATCAAACCGGATTCCCCTCATACCGGGTATGGGTATATTAAACCCGGGCGACCGCTTCCTTACGGAGCAATGGTCGATGAATTCAGGGAGAAGCCGGATGAAAAGACCGCACAGGAATACGTCAGGAACGGGTATCTCTGGAACAGTGGAATTTTTCTTTTGTCTGTCGGTATATTTTTTTCAGAGCTTAAGAAATATCGTCCAGAACTCTTCGAAGCATTTCGTGAGGGACACACCCCGGATTATCCCCGGCTTGAGTCAATTTCTATCGATTATGGACTTCTTGAACAATCAAAAAAAGTTGCTGTCGTAACACTTGAAACCGAATGGAGTGATCTTGGGACGTTTAAGGCACTCTATGATAGAGAACAGCATGACATTGAGGGTAATATCGGCAAGGCAGAGTTTTTTTCTGCGGAAAACAACTTTGTGCATGCTCCTGGCAAACATGTCGGGCTGATTGGAGTTCACGATCTTATTGTCGTCGATACATCTGATGCGCTTCTTGTTTGCGACAGGAGTCACTCTGAACTGGTAAAAAACCTTGTCACCCGGTACAATGAACGAAAAGATCCCGTTACGAAATTCCACCGGCAGGTACACCGGCCATGGGGATCTTATACAATCCTCGAGGAAACAGGAATTTACAAGATTAAACGGGTCAGTGTTAAACCCGGCCAAAAACTCTCTCTCCAGTTGCACCACCACCGGAGCGAACACTGGGTTGTAGTACGGGGGACTGCAGAGGTCATACTTAATGCAGAGATTACCATCCTCAGACAGGGCGAGAGCATGTTTGTCCGAAGTGGAACGATGCACCGGTTGAAAAACCCGGGGGTCATACCCCTTGAAGTTATTGAAGTCCAACTCGGGGAGTATCTTGAAGAGGATGACATCATAAGGTTCGATGATGATTATGGAAGGAAATAAATTTTTAAAAATCAGGAACCATACCTGACGGAAATAGCAGACAGTGATATGAATTTCTCTCAGGCATTTTCTCAAGCCATTTTATGCTATAGCAATTTGTAATACTGACGGGGACGTAAAAAAAACCCGGAAAGCATGATTTTAGTGTGATAAACCGTATACCGCTATATGTTAAACATAAAATTTTCCCGGAGATAAAATGAATGGACTCTTTTATTTTTTCGTCTTGTCATATTTTTTCGCATATCGTGATTCTCTTCCTCCACCGGATTGAACCAGGAATTTCCCGCCATAGCCGATGAGATCGGTTCTTCCTGCGGCATTCAGTCCTTCGATAACCAGTTCACGGTTATGCGGATCACGATACTGCATCATCGCACGCTGGATCATCTTCTCCCGACCTTTCGGCACATGGACCGGCTCAAGGGTAAATGGATTGAGACCGGTGTAGTAAATACATGTCGAGACACTCATTGGTGTCGGCGTGAAGTCCTGTACCTGTTCGGTGTAAAGATTGTGGTCATGAATATAAACGGCGAGCTCGATCATATCGTTGATCGAGCATCCCGGATGACCCGACATGAAGTATGGCAGAAGGTACTGCCGCTTCTTTTTGCCGTGCTGCAATGTTTCAAAGCATTTACAGAATTGATTGAAAACTTTTGCGTCGGGTTTGTTCATTAAATCGGTGACTTTTTTTACTACATGTTCCGGTGCAACCTTGAGATGACCCGAAACATGACGATCACAGAGTATTTTAAGATAATCTGAATCCTCTCCGAGAACAAGATCGTAACGGATGCCGGAACTGACAAAGACTTTTTTCACCCCCGGTATCTCACAGAGTTTTTCGAGAAGGGCAACCTGAGACTGATGGCTCGTTCTCAGGGTTTTACATGAAGGGCTGCAACGTTTATTCAGGCAGGCTCCGGACTTTTCCCAGAGATCACACGAGAGGCGGTACATGTTTGCCGTCGGCCCGCCAAGATCCTGAACAATGCCTTTGAATTCTGGCATCATCGCCATCCGTGTAACTTCACGGATGATCGATTCGCTGCTCCGGCTCTGGATGATCCTGCCCTGATGATGCGTAAGGGCGCAGAACGAGCAGCCCCCAAAACATCCACGATGACTTGTAATGGAAAACTGAACGGGTTCCAGCGCGGGGATTATGCGCGTGTACGAGGGGTGTGAACGGCGGGAAAAGGGCAGATCATATACCTGATCAAGCTCCCTGGTCGACAGCGGCAGTGCCGGCGGGTTCTGGAAGATGATGGTCTTCGGGTGTGGTTGCGCTATTGGCCTGCCCCGGATGGGATCCTGTTCGTTATAGTGCATTGCAAAGGCCCGGGCGTACGCCTTTTTGTCCTGTGAAACTTCGACGAAACCGGGAAGTTCGACAATCCCTACCGCCCGTTGACTGCGCCACCTGGTATAATCCACGGTAAATGCAGTCCCCCTGATATCCTGAATTAATTCAATATCTTCTCCAGACGCAAGGCGCCCTGCGATCTCTACAACCTGCCGCTCCCCCATACCAAACACAAGAAGATCTGCCGGAGCATCTGCAAGGATCGACTGGCGTACACGATCCTGCCAGAAATCGTAATGGGCGAACCTTCGGAGGCTCGCTTCGATCCCCCCCATGATAATCGGTATATCGGGGAAAAGTTCGTGTACTTTATTGGTATAGACTATTGTTGCCCTGTCTGGTCGTTGAAAGGTTCCTGCCGGAGAATAAACATCATCACGCCGTCGTTTACGAGCAGGAGTGAAATTGTTAACCAGGGAGTCGACATTTCCGGAGGAGACGCCGAAGAACAGACGTGGTTTTCCAAGTTTTGTGAAATCTTCAGGTGAATTCCAGTCTGGCTGGGCGATGATCCCGACGGTAAATCCTGCATCCCACAGGACTCTTCCTATGAGTGCAGTTCCAAACGAGGGATGATCGATATAGGCATCCCCGGTCACCAGAATGATGTCCAGTTGCCTGATGCCGAGTATTTCCTTTTCTTCAGGAGAGATGGGAAGAAATCCGGGTTGATCCATCATAGAATGCAGAAAAATATCGGAATGTTCATGGAGGTTGGCATCTTCATGAGGACGGGCGGCGGGTAAGATCACGGATGATTTCAGCAAGTCCTCCCGGCAGATCATCTGTCTCTTCCGACTCCCCGTTATCTGAAGATTCCACTTCCTTCCCGCGTTCATCCCCGACGTCAGAAATATTCTCTGCCTGTCCTAAAACCGGAAGATTAACCTGGGTCTTTTCATCAAACTCCCTGTGTGCAGAAAGACCAGTAAATTCCAAGATGATCGCTTCAACAATAAGATACGTAATTGCTGTTTCTCTGAGACAGCCTGTCAGGGCATGACCTGAACGACCCACTGAAGCATGATAATGAATATGCGGGCCACCTTCACCGGGATAAATGGTACCTATTCCAAAAACTTCCCAGCCGCCTTCGAACATAACAAAATGAGGAACCGGCGGTATTACCGGCTCTTCCGGCCCGGTAACCATCCTCCCGTTCATAAGAGCTCCAAGAAAAAGGATTGAACCGGCATAGACAGATTTATCGTTGATAAACTGGCGCAGGGAAACCAGCAGGTCCTCGCCATCATCGATCCGCACGACAAAGACTCTTCCGATCTGGCCTTCCGTATACTGCATAGATCAAGTTCCCTTTTTGGTATTCATATGATTTGTGCGGATTTAAAGATTCTACGGGTTTTGAAAGAGGTCATGAATCTTACAGGACATTTGATCAGGAACGGGCATTTTTCAAGGCCAAAAAATCAGGGAGTGGGCTTTATCTTCCTCCTGCACCACCACCGCCAAAGCCGCCACCGCCTCCAAAGCCGCCACCGCCAAAGCCGCCACTGCCTGTGCCTCCGTGACTGGGGGGGGTAAAATGAAGAAGCGGAATGAACGCGTAACTAATGCCCACTACCCCGAGGGGTACACCAGTTTCCGCGATGCGAATATTGAGCACCTTCATCGCTTTCTCCACTTTGTCTCCAACACCTAGTGCTGTGCCATATACCAGCCATTGGCCCCACATTGAAAGATCCTCAGGTGCATATTTCTGCATCATGGCCATATCCGAGAGGAACCGGGTAAATGCATCCCATTCAAGTTTCTCTTTGAACCGATCGTCTTTCCAGTGGCCAAACAGGGTAGACGGTGCAGACACGGCGATTAAAGCCTGAACAATAACGATTGCAAAAAGCCCGACCGCAGGGCCGAGAATGTATAATTGTGACGGTACGCCAAGCGCGAAGACCAGGGTAACGGCAAACATTGCGATTCCGGTTAACAAGAGCGGCAACAGGTGATCCCGCCCATCAACCATATATTGCAGGGCGATGGTCTTATCCACCCGCCCGGTTACATCAGTGAGCGTTCTTTGATATTTCAATGCCTTTTCTTCAGCACTGCTGTTTGTTTGAGCGCTGCGTGCGAGCGCTTCTATTTGTGCCGTATCAAAAACGCCATTCTCTGATACAAGTTCAAGGAATCCCAGCACACGCTGTTCATAGGGATCTGTCGTCCCACCGGAAAGGAGACGAATTTCGATTCCCTTTGATTCCTTTTTATCGGTAATCGAGATAATCTTTCGCCGATGGAGATCGAGCAAAGTTGCATAGTACCCGTTTTCATCGAAATCCAGCGCATCCCCTTTGAACAGCAGGTTAACCTGCCATGGCTTGAGCTCAGGATTGGGAATCGTGCTCAGGTATTCGGGAATTGTGTACGCCTTCTCCCTGCCATACCAGTAATATATTACGATAAAATAAACCGGAACCAGAATGACGGCGATTTTGGCAAGAATATTCAACAGATTTGCCACAAAATACGGGAGATTATACCAGAAATTTGCTGAAACCGTTTTTCCTTTGATATCGGTTACTTCTGTCCTGAATCCTGGCACATCAAGGAGGCCGTCTGCAGAGGTAAGAAGTTCAACGGCCAGATTTTCATCAGCTTCGACTTTTCCGGTGATAATATAAGCATCACCAGCCTTCGCAGTGTTCATGGTCGGAGGATAAACAAAAACCTGCTCGACGTTACTTGCAGGAATAGTGATTTTGATGTTCCGGTAGGGGACATGTCCCGCTCCGGCGAATTTCAGGTTCAGATGCGAATTAGTAGTATCGTATTCAATAGGGGGGTGAAGGATGTACGTATACCCTACGGTATACATACCCACATTATAATAATCCGGTTTGAAAATTCCAACTTCGTTGTTTTCTGCAAGGTTTTCAATGGTAACTTTGAGCGGGCTATTGTCCTGAATGCCAAAAACATCTACTTTTCCAGTTTCATCCTTGGCATAACCGATAGTTCCTGAAGGAGGATCTGCTGAGACAAACTGCACATAGGGACTTGAATCTGCACCAAATGTGAGAGGGGACTGCCATGAACGAAAAAGCATGCGATACTGATCCGATTCCCTGACATCATAGGTATAGCTCTCACTAAGAGTTCCATTTTCATAGAGGTACTGCATCATATGAATCCACCACAAGATTGCCCACTAACTGTGGTGGAACTACTGCGACAAGAACCAGCCCGGTTAAGCCCAGGATCAGACTCGCGATAATGATTACCGCCAGTTTTCCTGTTTCACTCATGGTAATAACCCATCAGAACTCAATCTTCGGCGGGGTTTTAATAGCTTCTTCAAATTGCAGGTACTCGAGCTTGATAAGCCCGGCGAGGTTTCCGATAAATTTTGACGGCACCGTATCCATCATCGTGTTGAACTCCTGCGAGATATTGTTGTACGTGTATCGCTGGCGGGCAATCTCATCTTCAATACTCTTCACAGAATCCATAAGACTGGTAACGGTTGTATTGGTCTTCAGGTCAGGGTAGTTCTCTGCAACAGCTAGCAGTCGCCCGAAGATTGATCGGGATTCGGCTTCGACTTTGTTCAGGTCACCTGGTGATGCGGTTGCAACGCTTGCACGCATCGCAGTAACCCGTTCGAATGTCTCTTTCTCGAATTTCGCATAGCTTTTCACCGCACCAAGCAGCTGGTCGATCATATCCAGCCGTTTTTTCATCGCAACCCGAATCTGGCCCAGGGTTGCTTCAGAAGAATTTTTAAGGCTGTAGAAGCGGTTATAGATTCCAACGGCCCAGAATAGCAGTCCGATAATGACAAGTACAATGACTACTACTACAATCCATCCAAGAATGTCCATAATTATCATTGTACTGATAATCTTACGACTACATAAGTTATTAGGAAAAGGAGAGAACTGAGCGGTTTGAGATGTGGATGGCTTCCAAAGAAGTAAAGTAAAAAATTATAAAATTATAAGACTCCCGACAACACGAAGTTTGCCGCCTTCGAGATAATGGAGCACGATCCGTGCACCCGGAGGATAAACAAGTGCTTTCTCCATGGAAAGAGTAATTTCCGGCATCCGCCAGTCGCTGGTGAAGGCTACTTTTTCCAGTCGTGCCGGTATAAACTGCATCCAGTGACCAGCATAAATAACCATCCCTTCCTTTAAGGGGGATGGCCAATACCTGACAAGCTGTGCTTTCCCGGAAATTGTTGTGGAAAATTTTATTTCAGGATCATTTGTCAGAACATATCCTCGATCCAGTTCATCTGCACCAAGGTTTTTCAGGGCAAGACCAACCCGGTCTCCTTTTTCTGCGTAATCCGCATCATCATCATGTTTCTGGATTGAGCGGATTTGGGCGGTTTTTTCCGTGGGAAGGACTTTCAGGGTGTCGTGTTTTTTGATAATACCCTGAGCCACACAGCCCAGTACGACAATCCCGACTCCTTTAACATTGAAGTGGTGATCAATCGGAACGGTACCGTTTCCGCCGGGTGTCTTAACTTTATGGTGAGCCGTAAGCTTTACTGAGATATCAAGGATTTTTTCTCGCAAGTCAACAAGATCTTCATTCATTGTCTCGTAATGCTCAATGACAGTTCCTTTGATCAGGGGAGCGATCTGGTCAATGGTAATATAATTCTTGAGGATGAGGAACCCTTTTGATTTTCCAGCACACTGGAGCATAAGAACGGATTCACCGAATGTGGCATTGACCTCATCAACTACCAGGATTATAAGATCTGCAAGGGATACTGCATAAAAGAGCGAAGACAATTTTTCCGGATACCTTGTTGGCTCTATAAGGGTAACTGTTGCATCACCCTTCTTCATATTATAAAATGTGATGTCGCTGGTTGTCCCCTTCTTTCCCAGATCTTTGGCATAGTCCGGCGGTGCGAGAACTGCGACGGTGATATTTGACATAGAAAATGATTGGATGCGAGAGGATATGAGGGTTATTTAAAGTGAGAGACTCATGAGACGGGACCGGGAAATGTTGGAATTTCGCATTTAAGTGACCCGGACATCAGGAAGATTCTTACGGCATCGATAGTTATATTCAATTTCATTTTTGAGAAAGAAATGAAACAATTAATTTAAATGACTCCGATTCCGTTAATACGTCTGATTTTTCTTTTTAGGATCCGAATGAAACAAATGCGGTACGGTGAAGATCTGAGCACCACTATGTTTCCTGGCATCAGATGTTATAGGGGAGAGATTTGGAGAAGAACCGGCAGGTTGCAGTAACCTGCAATTTCTTCTTATCCCGAATGGAAGGTGAATGATCATAAGTAAATTTTGTCAATTGTCGGTGAACCAGCTCTTTACACCAAACATTAAGAACACCATGATTCCGGGTCTCATGAGAACATCACATTTTAATTTGAATACAAGATTGGAAAATCTGTTTTGACGGTAATTTTGGTGAATGTTTTAAAGAATAATATTTCTTATTTCAGAATACCCGGCTTACATCGGAATCCATAATGAAGATGAGGCAAAATTTTATCTGAGAACAATATTAATCGGATCGAAGAAAACAGCCAGTATCAAAATATAATTAACATGAACCATTATCTTGAATATACAACTATTAATTTGGGGAAACGTGAATGTACTGCCTGACAGGGATATAAAATTATATTTCTCATAACGATAACAAACTATTAAAATTCATGAAACACGAAACAATTTTGCTTACCGGAGGAACAGGGTTTCTTGGCAGTTATATTTTGAAAAATCTGGTTGATAAAGGATATCACGTTATTTTAGTTAAAAGATCATTTTCAAATTTAATTCGAATAAAAGAATACCAGGATCGGATATGTTCTTATGATAGTGATATCGTACCTCTGGAGACAATATTCAGAGAGAATTCAATTGATAAAATATTACATTGTGCCACCAATTATGGGAGAGGAGAGAATGATCCTCTTCAGGTCATTGAGGCAAACCTCCTGCTTCCTTTGAAATTGATCGAATTGGGGAAGAAAAATAAGGTAAAATGTTTCATTAATACTGACACGATTTTAGATAAACAAATTAATTATTATTCTCTTTCAAAAAAACAATTCAAAGATTGGTTACACTCCTACAAAAATGATCTTGTATGCATTAATGTGGCCTTAGAGCATTTTTTTGGACCCGGTGATGATAGAACAAAATTCGTTTCATATATCGTCCATGAATTGGTGAATAATGTCGATATGATAAAACTCACACCAGGGAATCAAAGAAGGGACTTCATCTACATTGATGATACCGTTGATGCATTCATGAAAATCGTCGAATCGTTCGATAAAAAAAATAACGGTTTTTATGAATTTGAAGTTGGCAGCAACAATACCATTTCAATAAAAGAATTTGTGGAATTGGCAAAACGTTTATCCGGAAACGACCACACAGTTCTTAACTTTGGGGCAGTACCTTATAGAGAAAATGAAATAATGGATTGCAATGCAGATATTTCTGAAATTTCGAAATTGGGTTGGAAATGCAATATTAAATTAGAGAACGGATTAAAAATGATGATCGAAGCGGAAAAAAAATTGAATTGCGATGTGTAATAATGAAATTTTTAATTACCGGGGGGTGTGGTTTTCTCGGATCGAACATCGCTCGTGAAATACTAAAAAGAGGTAATTCATTATATATATTTGATAATCTCTCCCGACCGGGTTCTGATAAAAATCTGGGATGGTTAAAGACCTTGGGAGATTTCACATTTATCGCCGGAGATATTAGGAAAAAGGAAGAAGTTGAAACGCTGGTAAAAAAAGTTAAACCAGATGTTATTTATCATCTTGCCGGCCAAGTGGCAATGACCACATCTATCAATAATCCCCGGCTGGATTTCGAAGTTAATGCCACAGGCTCATTTAATATCCTTGAATCTGTAAGAACTTTCTCTCCTCAGTCTATCGTTGTCTATTCATCAACGAATAAAGTCTACGGGGATCTTGAATGGGTGAATTATTATGAAACTGAAACAAGATACGTAACTCCTGATTTTAAGAAGGGGTTCCCTGAGACTATTCCATTGGATTTTCATTCACCTTATGGATGCTCAAAAGGCTGTGCAGACCAATATATGCTTGACTTTCACAGAATTTTTGATATTAATACTATTGTCTTCAGACATTCATCGATGTATGGGGGTAGACAATTTTCAACGATTGATCAAGGATGGATTGGCTGGTTCTGTCAGAAGGCGATTGAAACAAAAAAAGGTACGATAAAGGATCCCTTTACCATATCCGGCAACGGGAAACAGGTCAGAGATGTGTTATATGCAGATGATACAGTGAGTCTTTATCTCAAAGCCGTGGAAAAAATAGACAAAACCAGGGGTCATGTATTCAATATCGGCGGCGGATTCAAAAACAGCTTATCATTGCTCGAACTCTTTGATATTCTCGAAGAAGAATTACAAATAACGCTGAACTATAAAATAATTCCTGCAAGGGAAAGCGATCAAAAAGTGTTTGTTGCTGATATTGATAAGATCGGTCAATTTTGTGGCTGGAAACCACAGACTGACAAAATATCAGGTATAAAAAAGATGATCAACTGGGTCAATACGTATGAATGAGATAGCATTAAGTATAATAATTCCTTGCTATCTGGAAGAAGAAAACCTGAGGATAATTTTACCACGTTTAAACAGGGAACTTGAAAAACTAGGGGTTTCGTATGAAATTCTCGTTATCGATACGATGCAAATTATGGATAATACCAGGGATATTTGCGCCCTCAATAATGTATCGTATATAAACAGAGAAAAAGGAAATAATTACGGCGATGCAATACGGACCGGAATAAAATACGTCCGAGGGGTGAATACTATTATCATGGATGCAGATGGTTCGCATTCCCCCGAATATATCATTAAGCTATTTAATCTAAAAAATGATTATGACGTAGTTATTGCGTCGAGATATATATCAGGTGGTTCAACCGATAATAGTAAATTTTTGATATTTTTAAGTTATTTAACCAATATCAGCTATTCTATTGTACTTAATTTAAATTATAAGGATATATCTAATAGTTTTAGATTATATAAAACATATTATTTAAAAGGATTGAAACTGAAATGTAAAAATTTTGATATAGTAGAGGAAATCCTGTACAAAATTAAAAAGAATTATAATGATGCAAAAATTACAGAAATTCCTTATTCCTTTAAAGAAAGAATGTTCGGTCATACTAAAAGAAATTTATTTTTATTCGTTATTTCTTATGTGGTAACAATTTTTAGACTGAGGTTTGATTTGTAGTGTCCAGGTTCAATAAATTTTTTTCTTCCAGGAACTATGAAGAAAAATTATTAAAATTATATGAAAATTGCTTATTCCGTTTCCTGATCATTGGTGCATTCGGAACGATTCTCAATTTAATAGTTTTTTACATTTTTTCAGATTATTTCAACTTCAATGTTACCTTATCTTCGATAATTGCCTTCTGTTTTGCCGTAACCCATAATTATGTTTTCAATCATTTATGGAGTTTTAAAGGTTATGTTTTGAATACATTAAATTTTAAAAGTTATTTCAAGTATGTATTTATTAATATTTTTGGATTGATAATAAATATAATTATATTAAATATTATATTAATTAAATTTAATCCGGATTTAAAAATAATTGCCCAGTTTATTGGAGTATTGGCGGGAACTTTTTTCAATTTCCTGTTATCAAGATATTTCGTTTTTAATCGAAATTTTTAATCAAAAATTTTTTTTCATAAAAAAATTTTAAATGAACTATTCGCATCAAATGCTATTTCTTTTGATGGAAATCGGGTTCATCAGCATAATCATTTATTCATAGAATCTGATTCCCCTCCGATACACCAGCAGTTCAATGGGATCTTTGAAAAAAAGCAGTAGATCTTTTCGTTTTTTCGGATAAATTGAGGTTTTTCAATGATATGACAGACGTTCCGAGAGCTAGTGTCCGCAAAATCCGGCTTTTCAGAATGCCCGACGGGAAGCATCCCTTCCTCGTGTTCAGTTTAAAATTTTCGTATTCTGATATCGGAAAAATTTTGGATTAACCATTTTGAACCGATAAGTCCGCGTTTCATATAAATTCACACCATCAGAGTTTTTGCACAGATTGCATGATATCTCATCAATCTCAGAAAAAAATTTCAACTGTCTGTTTCACCGCGAAATAAGAAGATATATCCCGGTACGTTCAGCCTCGATTCGGGCATTTTCTGTAAGCCATGCGAGAGCATCCCCCTGGGGATCGGCTGCTGAAATATCACCGGTCACAACATAGAATATAGTGCTGTTCCCTTTCAGCTGGTAGATATCTTCGAGTTCAGAACGGTTGGTGGCTCCATATTCAATGGTTTTGTCGGTTACATTGGAATAATAATAATCCAGGGGCACCGACATATAACTGGGAACAAGAACTACCAGGTCACCATTCTGGGTTTTTTCCTGAACAATTCCCGAAAATCCCCGCCAGTCCTCCTTTGAATAACTGGAGTAGTACTCAACGAGAAGAGGTGCATTGATGGCAAAAATCAGGATTAGTGCGACGTAAAGTAAATTCCTGTTGGGGACGAGCCTGAAAATGATCGGATAACTTAAGGCTACGAGGACAAAAAAAACAGGAAGAAGATAGATAAGATATCGGGGATTCATCGTCATCTTTGATGATATCAGCACACTGATCACGATGGGGAGTATGAGAAACATCGCCGAAAAAAGGCACTTACTTTTGTCCTTAGTATACAGGAACGCAACCCCGCCCAGCATCAGTATGAAAAAGATAAAGGCAATGACCGAGTTTAATGAAGAGTAACCTCCTGAAAATCGTACGAACGTTTCCTGCACCAGAATCGGCCCGAGGACCCCATATGTTGGGGGGAGCCGGTGAGCCGGAAAAACCGTTCTCCTACGATAAAAAGGAGAGGCAGGGTGAGGATAACCATCGTGCAAAATGCTATTAAAAGATTTTTTACCTGGCGAACGTCCTTTTTCAGAGCACCAGCTCTAGCGATTATTGCATGAAGAAAGATGACCCCCAACCCTACGAAAACATAGTAATGTGTCCAGAAAGCAATCGCTGAGGCAACCCCGAATATCACCCACCAGGTGGGGTTGTCAGTTCGAAGGGCATATAAATAGAATAAAATTACCAGGGAGAAAACAAAAAGAACAAGGGAATATGAGTACGCTTCCTGAGAATAATAGATACCAAAATACGAGAAGGTCAGAAGAGCCGCACTTATAATGCCTACGTTTTTATCGTAGAATTCCTTGCCAATCAGATAAAAAACCGGAATTGTGAGGAACCCCAGAAGTGCAGGAACTGTACGGAGCACAAACTCACTCTGGCCGAAAACAAGCATGATGTGCTCTATCCAGTGAAACAACGGTGGGTGAAAATCAACATTCCGGCTGATCTCCCAGATCTCGAAAAAACCCGGTTTTGACCAGTTTAACGTCGTTGCTTCATCAAGCCAGAGGGAATTAAAACTCAAATGATAAAAACGCAGAAACAAACCGATGACCGTTAAAATTATCAGGATTTGAGCATATCGGCTGCTGAATATTAGTTCCTTGATGTTTTTGAGAGAGAGATCCCGAATTGATTGGACCGGGGAGAGAAAGTCGCCATCAAGATTATAACCCTGATCAGGACTTGCCTTTTTTTCTTTTGCTCTATCGTCGCGCCTCTTTGCCATTGCACTCAAGTACATTCATATATAATCTCATAAAGATTGTTCGTTCGTAGCATCCGTGATTCCGCAGCCAGTCGTTCAGAAAAGGAAGAAACAACGATTTTTTTTTAACATCTGTTAAGCATCAAATTTCAAGATCAGAGGGGATTTGATTATTTCCAGAAGATTGTCTGTACTTGTTACCACCATTGCAGATTCTTCAAGCATGAGATTTACTTTTTCATTTTTTCCGGATCTCCGGAAATCTGTCCGTAATCCAATAACCTTCTTTCCGAGTGCAGAAGCATACCCCATTTCCCACGAAGTTCCCGAATCCGCATCCGCTCCATCAACAATGGCAACAAGCATGTCAGCAGTTTTAAGCGCATTCAGATTTGTGGTAAAGATCTGTCCCATATCTTCGATATTTCTTGTTTCCGAATCATCACAGGATTCCTGAGGCAAAAATACCTCAAAAAAGTTATCCCGAAGCAATCCTGCAACTGATAAATTATACGTCCGTTCAGCGTCGGAAAAAAGCGGCGCTGCCAGATAAATGCGATACTGTGAAAATGTTGCTACATCTATCGCAACAATATCTGAAAATTTTTCAAGGAACACTCCACGGCCCGCCCTTTTCGGGAGTTCGTTCCCGACACCGCCATAATAAGTACGTGTCACCCCACAGGTCGGGGATGAATTAACCCCGAGGATGCAGAGAGGAGAACCCCGTAACTCGATGATTTCCCGAACCTCTTTAGTGAGACCCCCGATCAGGTTGAAGAATTCCAGAGTATTTAATCGTTCGAGAAATGTCCCCGGGGTGCGATTGGCTCCCAGATACAGTGTTTCCGGGCATGGCAGTGGTACCATTTCGATCCCGAATTTGTTACAACGTTCCCGACAGCTTTCAAAAAGGGTAAGATCCGAGGGTTTTGTAATTCCATCTGCACGCAGAGCAGGGTCAAGAATGCAGGGGCTGCAGAGTACATACATTGATACATTGTGTGCACGCACAGATGATCAATGATACCGCTGTATGCCTACCGGGACAACAGCTGCGATCCTCGGAAATGTACAGTGAAAAAACTTGAACGTTTTGGTTTTTTAAAAATTTTTACTATGCTTTCCCAAATCCCGCGAAATACTTTACTTCTCGATCCAACTGCTGAACAGGCACTTTCACCAGCAGATAAGAATGTTCGCTCTATCACAGTGCTGGATTGCTCATGGGAAGTGTTGGACACCGGAAAGGTACGATCCTGGCGAATCCGCCGGGCGCTCCCCTTTCTGGTAGCTGCAAATCCAGTCAATTTTGGCAAACCCTGTGTGCTATCATCCATTGAGGCTCTTGCGGCCGCATTATTTATTACCGGGGACCGGGAGAGGGCATCGGCCGTCCTGTCAAAAGTCAGTTGGGGACTTCGTTTTCTGGAGGTGAACAGAGAACCTCTTGATCTGTACGCAAATGCCAGCGATAGTTCAGAAGTGATAAAAATTCAGGAGCTGTTTATTTGAAGTGGTTCTTTTTTAAGAAATGCCAATTATCCGGTCTGAATAAAAAAAATAGAATAATCTCTCTTCGATCAGATGATGAGAAGAATTAAGGGCTAAAATATAAGAAATCGAATGTTAAAGTAACAATAATAAATGATATCTTGTGTGTAACACGAGGAGTGGAAAATACTTTGACCGATCCTGGGTTAATTTCAATTTTATGTGTGGATGATGAACCTCTGTTATTAGAAGTTATTAAAAAATTTTTTGAACGTGAACCCGGATTTTCGGTAAAAACATGTACGAATGGTAAAGATGCATTGGAACTTTTAAATTCGATGGATTTTGATGCAATACTATGCGATTATGGTCTCCCCGATATAGATGGTATCAACCTGCTGAGGGAGGTCAGGAGGGAGGGGCTTACCGCACTTTTTATAATTATAACCGGTAAACATCGAGCCCAGGTTGCCATCGATGCACTAAATAATGGTGCAGATTATTACGTGCAGAAAGGAGGCGGTGTTGTTCAGGATATCCCTCACCTTGTCGAATTCATAAATGAAAGAGTCGGAAAAATCCGGGAAAACCGTGCATTGCTTGAAAACGAAAGAATATATCACTCAATTATCGAATATCAATCCGATTTAATAGCCCGTTTTTCTCCGCAGGGTGAGATATATTTTGTTAATAATTCATTCATGAATTTTATTGGAATGGAAAATAACGAATGCCTCGAAATCAATTTTTTTTCGCTGATTCCTGAGGAAGAACGTGCCCGGATTCAGGAAGTACTACGCGATCTCACCCCGGAGAAACCAGGTATATTAATCGAACATGAGATGAGAATGGATAATGGAACATATCCAATTCTCCAATGGAATTATTGTGCTATTTTCAGTCCCGAGGAAGATATTATCGGGTATCAAACTTCAGGGAGAGAAATTGTCGACAGGGTCCAGGTTACTGGAAGCGCACCTCCCAAAGATGAAAATTATGCTGAACCTGTTTCGCAGGCAGGCCCTTATGATGGAGCCTGCTGATTCCTGGAATGAATTTGCGAGGACCATTGACACTCTTGAGAGTCCGGTGCTTGCTATAAACAAAGCAGGAATTATTATTGCATGGAATAAAGCCATGGAACAATTGACTGGTTTTGAGGCCAAAGCAATGATGAATAAAGGAAATCGTGAGTACGCGATTCCTTTCTATGGTGAGTCAAGACCAATGCTGGTTGATTATATCGTCATGTCAGATAAAAACAAATCCATAAAATTATCCGGGATAAAACAAACAGGAAACACTTTTATCGGTGAAATGGAAACGGTAAAAATTCGTGGAAAACTGATGTACTTATGGGGCAGGGGAACCGCATTACATGATGAAAGCGGTGCATTGGTTGCAGCAATCGAAACTATCACAGTCGCAGAGAAGCAGGAGCCATCACCATTCCCGGGAGATTCAGAAAAGGAGACCTATATCGGAGGATTATCAAGTCCGACACTCAAAGTCACCGGGGAGAGTCTTCGTGGGGCAGGTACCGGGGGGATTTCATCTTCGGGGAGGGGGTATGGTATTTATGCGACAAACCGGCGTTTATTCGTTATACAAAACCCGGATTTCGATCTATCAAAACCCAAGGGGATACAGTATGAACCCTTTGGTTTAGACGATCTTTTTGGTACCAAAGCAACTATTGATAATCGCCCAAGATCAATCGGGTCAATTGAAAAATTAATGATCTATGAAATATCAAAAGGCGATCTTAAATCGATCGAATTGATGAATCCGCGTCTCCTTCCCGGTTTCCTGACGCTCTATAACAAGACGGGTGATTCGTTCAGAATGTTTATAGATCATAAAACAGCATTTACACAAATTGAGCATCTGATAAAATCTTTCTACCCGGAGATTTTACAACTGGAATGATACCGGGTATCAAGCTTATTTTCCTTGTTCTTAGTCGGAAATAATTCAATGTCATCATGATTGCAGAAAGCGGAAACACATTTCCGGTAAAAGTCAGGAAAAATTTGATTGAATTCCGGTAATATCAGCCAGCAGGTTTTTACGATTCGCATAGTTTTTTTTATAGAACCACCATGTAAGAATGTATGATAAAGGTTGCTATCAATGGTTATGGTACCATCGGAAAGCGCGTTGCCGATGCGGTTGCCGCCCAGAAAGACATGAAGGTAATCGGGGTATCAAAAACCCGCCCTAATGCTGAGGCTTTTTTGGCAAAACAGAGAGGCTACCCACTTTACATTGCGGATATGTCAAAAAAAGGTGCATTCGAAAAAGCCGGCCTTACCGTTGCCGGATCAGTAGAAGATATGTGTAAACTGGCTGATGTCATCGTTGATGCTACACCGGGTAAAGTGGGCGCAACAAACAAGCCGCTTTATGAAAGACTCGGGAAAAAGGCACTCT
This sequence comes from uncultured Methanoregulaceae archaeon, assembly GCA_963815065.1. Taxonomy (GTDB): domain Archaea; phylum Halobacteriota; class Methanomicrobia; order Methanomicrobiales; family Methanospirillaceae; genus Methanoregula. The sequence continues at coordinate 613,216 of CAWFFE010000002.1, forward strand.
GGCAGGGTGGCGAAGATCATGAGATAGCCGGTTTCTCTTTCAACTCTTCCTGTAACTACAAGGATGCGATTGGCAGGCAGTTTGTCAGGGTTGTATCATGCAACACAACAGGTCTTTGCAGAATAATTCATGAAATTGATGAGGAGTATGGTGTGATGCATGTCCATGCGATTATGGTCCGAAGAGGTGCAGATCCCGGTGAGATTAAAAAAGGACCCATAGATGCAATTGTTCTCGACCCTGTTAGTGTGCCCAGCCATCATGGCCCTGATCTGCAGACGGTATTGCCCCATATTTCAATCACCACGATGGCAATGATCGTGCCCACGACCATGATGCACATGCATGCTCTCCAGATTATTACCAAAAAACCGGTGAACCGCGACAGGGTTGTCGATCTCATCAAAAATCATCCACGTCTGGGTCTTGTCAAAAAGACGTTGGGGATTAAAAGTTCTGCCGAGCTCAAAGAATTTGCCATGGATATCGGAAGGCAGCGTTCTGACCTGTGGGAGAACTGTATCTTTGAGGAATCAATTTATGTTAACAACAATGAACTCTGTTTTTTCCAGGCAATACATCAGGAAGCGGACGTCGTTGTTGAAAATGTGGACGCTATCCGTGCAATGACGGGGCTTGAGAAGGATGCGTTAAAATCCATAACATTCACCAACGAGGCACTCGGATTTTCCCCTATTCAGAATAACCATTAACTCCCATCATATCCCATTATTTTTGATGGATGCGTACGATCTGGCTACCCGGAATACTGTTGAAATTGTTACAGAAGAGGACCTTCGTTCACTTCTTGCAAAGTCACATAAAACGGTCTATGCAGGCTACGAGCCCAGTGGAGAGATACATCTCGGCCATCTCGTCACCATCAATAAGCTTGTAGATATGCAGACGGCAGGTTTTGAGATTATCGTCCTTCTTGCTGATCTCCACGCGTTTCTGAACCGTAAGGGAACGATGGAAAAGGTCCGGGAACTTGCTGATTACAACCAGCGTTGTTTCGAAGGTCTTGGACTCAGGAATGTCAGGTTTGTACTGGGATCCGAACTCCAGCTTGACCGTGAGTACGAACTCCTCCTGCTCCAGCTCTCTCAGCAGATTACCCTGAATCGTGCAACCCGGAGCATGGATGAAGTGGGGAGACAGATGGATCATCCAACGGTTTCACAGATGATTTACCCGATCATGCAGATGACAGATATTGCGATGCTCAGGGTGGACGCAGCAGTGGGTGGTATTGATCAACGGAAGATTCACATGCTCGCCCGTGAGCACCTGATTAACTTCGGGTACAAGGCTCCTGTCTGTATTCACACACCCATTCTGAACGGACTCGATGGAAAAAAAATGTCATCATCACAAGGCAATTACATTTCTGTGGCTGACACAGAAGAAGAGATCCGGAAAAAGTGCCAGAAGGCGTTTTGTCCTCCTGAAATCCCTGAGAATCCCATTCTTCAGATATTCCAGTACCATGTCTTCCCCCGCCTTCCCGGGATCACCATAAAAAGACCGGAAAAATTTGGTGGTGACAGGACCTTCACGAGCTATGCCGATCTCGAAACATCATATGGAAATGGAGAGCTGCATCCCCTCGATCTCAAGAAATCGTGTGGGGAGTCCCTGGTTGAGATACTTGCCCCGGTACGGGAGTATTTACGGTAATATATGAAATATCCAGATGAATGTTGGTGACTTTGAGTGAGTTTTGAAAAAAAACTGGATCAATTTGATAAGAGACTGGAGGAGATGGGGGTTCGCATAAAAGATGCTAACCAGTTCAAAGTTTCCGAAGACGTTTTTGATGACGTGACACTCCTTGCACTTTATAAACTTGTCCATAAAAAATGGTTGTCAGTAATTGGTGGATCGATAAGTACAGGAAAAGAGGCCAATGTATTTTATGGCGAACGTGATGGTATTGGAGTTGCTATCAAGATCTATCGGATCCGTACCGCAAATTTCACTACAATGAGTTCCTATATTGTGGGTGACCGCAGATTTTCCCGGGTAAAAAAATCCCGAAAGGAACTTGTCTTTGCCTGGACAAGAAAAGAGTTTTCAAATCTTGCACGGGCATACGAGGTTGGTATTGCTGTTCCCGAGCCGCTTGTATGGGACCGGAATATTCTTATTATGTCGTACCTGGGAAAAGATGAGAAACCCTACCCGCAGCTTAAAAATGCTGATATTGAAGATCCAGCGGAGATCTACGCAACTATCGTAAAGTTTATTGATATTCTCTACAACAAAGCAGAACTGGTACATGGTGATTTAAGCGAATTCAATATATTATACGGGGACCAACCATATCTCATTGACATGGGTCAATCGGTTACCCGTGATCACCCCCGTGCTTACCAGTTCCTGATGCGGGATATCCGCAATATTAACAGGTTTTTTAAAAACCGCTGTGATGTGCGTAGCGATGTCGTTATCTTCAATGAAGTGACCGGGCTTGATACCGCTGAACCATGATAACCAAGGATAACAAATATAAAACCAGCGCTAATGAAGTGTGAGAAAGTAAGTGAATTCGAGGTAATGGGAAAATGATGCAAGAGGTAAAAATTGCCGGAAGCCGGGTGGGCGTGCTGATTGGAAAAGGTGGCGCAACGAAAAAAGAACTAGAGGTCAAGACCCATACTACAATTTCTGTCGATAGCAAAGAAGGGCTCGTGAAAATTGAAGGGTCTGAAGAGAACACGGTACCTCTCCTTCGGGCAGTAGAAATTATCAATGCCATTAACCGCGGTTTTTCTCCGGAACGGGCTTTCGAAATGATTGAGGATGAAGATCTGCTTCTTGATGTCATTGATCTTTCCGGTATGGCAGAAGGTCCTCGTCAACTCGATCGGCTCCGGGGGAGAATAATAGGAAAAGACGGTCGGGCGCGAGAGCAGATCGAGGATATGACCGATGTCGAGATCTCGGTTTTCGGAAAAACAATAGCCCTTATCGGTTACCCGGAGCAGCTGAAAACAGCCCGGGCGGCTATAGATATGCTCATCGAGGGTGTGCCCCATGAGAATGTTTTCGCATTCCTGGATAAGAAGAAGAAAGAGGCAAAACAGGATATGATCAGTTACTATTACTGACAGCAGGAACGCCATATTCCCAGGTTCCGATAAAGTATTGTGATATTTTAATGAGTCTTAAATCATTTAGTACAAACAGAGTTTAAAAGAGGTTCGATTTACCATATCTTTTACAGTTGTGCTGAATTAATTTTCCGACGGTTATTATAAGATTTGCCATGCTTGTCCAGGACCTTCCTATCCCCACCAGTCTCAGGCAGAGATATGCCATAGCTGGTATTTCCGAGTTATATCCCCCCCAGGCCGAATGCATTGATAAAGGTATTCTTGCCGGGAAAAATATGCTTGTTGCCGTTCCCACAGCCAGCGGAAAGACCCTGATTGCCGAAATGGCTATGCACAATATCATCGAAGCAGGTGGAAAATGTCTCTATATAGTCCCACTCAAGGCACTCGCAAACGAAAAATTTGAAGAATTTCGCGATAAAGAAGTGAAGGTCGGTATTGCTACCGGTGATCTTGACCGCAGGGATGATTTACTTGGAAGAAATGACATTATTGTTGCTACCAGCGAAAAAGTGGATTCTCTCTTGCGCAATAACTCACGATGGCTTGAAGATATCCGTCTCCTTGTTATCGACGAAATACACTTGATCGACTCCCAAAGCAGAGGGCCGACGCTGGAAATGGTAATTGCCAAGATGCGATTCCGGAATCCTGCCATGCAGGTTATCGGTCTCTCGGCAACCATCGGTAATCCCGATAAGCTTGCCAGTTGGCTGGATTCAGAACTCGTGACGAGTAACTGGCGTCCTGTAGATCTCAAACAGGGGGTTTTCTTTAAAAACCGTATTCATTTCCGGGGAGGCACCCGGGAAATCCAGGAAGTATCGAAAAATTATGAAGATCTTAATCTCTGTCTTGATACAATTGCCGAAGGAGGGCAGTGTCTCGTTTTTGTTTCATCGCGCCGTAATGCAGAGGCTTTTGCAAAACGTGCGGCTGCAGCTATAAAAAGCGAAGATCCTGCGCTTGCTGATCATGCGGAGCGTATCCGGAAGATTGCAGAAACGGAAATGGGAAAATTACTTGCCGCCTGTGTAGCAAAAGGTTCAGCTTTTCATCATGCAGGACTAAGTCGCCAGGAGCGTGCAGTTGTTGAGGAGGGGTTTCGGAAAGGTCTGATAAAATCGATATCTTCGACACCTACACTTGCCGCAGGGCTTAACCTTCCTGCACGACGAGTGATAATCCGTGATTATCAAAGGTTCACGGCAGGAGAGGGGATGCAGCCAATCCCGGTAAGTGAGTACCACCAGATGGCGGGAAGGGCCGGGCGTCCACGGCTTGATCCCTATGGTGAAGCAGTACTTATTGCCAAGGATCAGAATCACATAGAGGAACTCTTCGAATGGTATATTGAGGCCCCCCCGGAAGAGATTCACTCAAAAATTGCTGAACCCACAGCACTATACACCCATATATTATCTCTTATTGCCTCCGGTTTTGCTAAAAATCGTCATGAACTAACCGCTTTCATGAATCGGACATTTTATGTCCACGAACACCGGGAAGGGCGCCTTATTCAGCGAGCAGTTAACGCTGCGCTGACATTTCTTGTTAACGCTGAGTTGGTTGTGGAAGTCGGAGAACATCTTAGCTCAACGAACTTTGGGACTCTTGTTTCAAAATTATATATTGATCCGAGAAGTGCTTCGATAATCGTGAATGCATTGCGGGAAAAAGAACTATATTCTGATCTTGGTCTCCTTCAGGTAATTTGCACTACTCCTGATATGCCAAATCTTTATGTCCGTAATTCAGATATTACCGCATTGTCTCGTATGATTAATGATCATACAGACGATCTCTGGGTTTCTATGCCTGAAGAAGTGGATGCAACTGAAGCATATTATCGTGCGCTGAAAACTGCGATGCTCCTTTCGGACTGGACCGACGAACTATCTGACACAAAAATATGTGAGAGATACTCAATAGGGCCGGGAGATATATACGGGATGGTGGAAAGTGTAACCTGGCTCCTGCATGCAAGCGTCGAACTTGCGCGTATGTTTGCATCAGCTTTTCATAAAAACGTGCAGGAATATGAGATTTGTATGAAAAACGGCACCCGCCGTGAACTTTTACCCCTCATACGCCTCCGTGGTATTGGCAGGATCCGGGCAAGAAGACTATTCAATAACAGGATGACTACTCCGGATGAGATTGTCGCCCATGGAATTAATGAGGTGACAAGAATACTTGGACAGAGTATTGCGGAACAGATTTTTGAACAGATTCTGCGGAAAAAAGGAATGCAATCTGTGAATGTCGATACTGTTTCCATTCCGGGTCAGTCTACACTTAATCGCTTCGGATGATCCCGATGAAAACTTCTCCTGGACCTTTTGAAATCCGGCAGGCGAGAATGACCGTTGGCGATCTTCCCGAATTTCTTCGAACAATCCGGTCGATCGCCTTAAGGCATTCTACCTATATTGTATGTTTTAACGCTGAGAATATGGCAGGATTAAGGCACGCAGAAATGGCAATACACTATGCAAAACGATCATTTTTTTCAGGAAAACCGATTTCTAACTCATTCGAGATGGAAGCGCTACTATTCGCTTCCGGCTCTCGCCAATGCAATACAGCAGCTTTGTTCGGAATCCACGAAGATGAAAACAGGATATTTGTCTGTTCTAATCCCTTGAATGACCATGCCTGGAAAGAGCTTTCCGTCCATATGACCTTTGTCACAGAAATGTGGGATGAAATAACCAAGGATAAAGAAGAACGACTCAAATCCTTTTTTGGGATCACAGATGATGAACTTGCGCTGGTTGGCCATAACAGAATTATAGATCTCGTTGTTGAACGTTTAGCCCTTCTTGCTGTCAATCGATAAGAACGATTCAATTATTCAATAAGGAATAATTTTTTAAGAGGGCAGAAATTTGATTAAGATAGAGCTCGCCCGGACAAAATCAAAAGAATTTCAAGAATTTGGGGAGGAATGATGGGAGTTGTTTTTATCATTTACTCGCATGCGAAAGGATATGCTTGACCTCTGGAATAATGAGCTCTTTCATAGCCAGACTTACCGCAGGTGTGGACCCGGGAATACAGAAAATCACTTTCCCGTGACAAATACCTGCAAGAGCCCGTGACAACATTGAGGAGGTTCCGATTTCCTGATAACTTTTCATCCGGAAAATTTCTCCAAATCCATCAATACGTTTATCCAGAAGAGGCATGATGGCCTCAATTGTGAAATCATCATGCGTAAGACCCGTTCCTCCGTTAATAATAATGCAATTGGAATTTGTTAAGGAACGATATACTTCTGCACGTATCGATTCGATTTGATCTTGAACTATAGCATAATGATTTATTGATATTCCTGCTTTTTTCAACAATTCACAAATTGTTTTTCCACTGGTATCATTTTCTTTTGTCCTTGTACTGGATACAGTAATTATTGTAGCGAAAATTTTTATTGGTATTATGTGATCCTGATTCATATGAGGATAAATGACCTTTTATGTTAATAAAACTGCGATTTTTATGAAGATCAATAATTTTTTATTTATTGACCGGTTCTGGTTTGGGTGACCCCTTGATTTCCAGTGGAAAAATATCTTTTTCTCGTATATCAGATAATGTAGCATTTAAAAATAAAATCTATATCGAATGATTAATATACTCACAAAAATGAGATATACACGGGCTTTTTTTAATTAAAATTATTCTCCAGGTAAAGTTATTTTATATTTCTCCACACGAAGCCAAGGGGTCCCCCCTCCAATAAAAATTGTCAGGAAATAAAAAAGATTTAAATCGAAAAATAAACAGAATAAAATATCACATATAAAATTTTTAATTCGGGCTTGAATATTAAATTCGGTGGTTTATTTGGCAAATTCCACTGGAAATGAAAGGGTTTATAAAACAATACGAACCGATCGTTTTTTAGTCTTAGGTCACTAAGTTTGAGATCCTTAGTGTAATTATGCCTGAACCAGAAGATCAATCTACCGGACTATTCAAAAAATACCTCGCAAATAATAAAATATTCCGCGATCGTGAAGTGCTCAGACACTCGTATCGGCCACAGATTCTTCCGCATAGAAAGCCGCAGATAGATAATGTAGCATCAATACTTGCCCCCTCATTGCGAAATGAAACTCCTTCAAATATTCTTATTTATGGCAAGACCGGGACAGGCAAGACCGCCTGCGTCAGGTATGTGGGGTCCGAGCTTGAAAAGGCAAGCAGCAAGATGGGGACGATCTGTCGGATTGTCCATTTAAATTGTGAAGTAATTGATACTCAATACAGGGTACTTGCCCAGATAGCAAAAAATCTTGATGGAATTGATGAAGTCGGTAGCGATAAAACTCGTACACATATCCCTATGACGGGTTGGCCAACGGACCAGGTATATGCCGAACTGAAAAATCAACTGGAGGCCGGGGGAGGTGTGCTGGTGATTGTTCTTGATGAAATCGATAAGCTCGTGAAGAAGAGCGGGGACGATACTCTCTATAATCTTACGCGAATAAATTCCGATCTGAAAAACTCTAAAGTTAGTATTATTGGCATTTCGAACGATCTGAGTTTTAAGGATTTTCTTGATCCCCGTGTCCTCTCTTCCCTCTCTGAGGAGGAGATTGTTTTCCCTCCTTACAATGCTCCTCAGCTTGTCGACATTCTTGCACAGCGATCAGATGCCGCATTCATAACCGGAGCCATAGCGGACGGAGTAATCCCCCTCTGTTCAGCTCTTGCAGCGCAGGAACATGGAGATGCACGACGAGCGCTTGATCTTTTGAGAATTTCTGGTGAACTTGCCGATCGTGACGAATCAACTCAGGTAACTGAAGACCATGTAAAACAAGCTCAGGCAAAGATAGAAACTGATAGTATGATCGAATGCATCGCGACCCTTCCTACCCAGAGTAAGCTGATCCTCTTCTCTATGCTCATACTTGAACAGCTCGGACAAAATATCTTTACGAGCGGGGAGGTATCACGTATCTATCAGGATATAGCCCCAAGCATCGAGCTTGATGTACTGACCCATCGCCGAATTACTGATCTTATCTCTGAGCTGAACATGCTTGGGGTGATCAATACCCGCGTTGTCAGTCGTGGCAGGTATGGCAGAACCAAAGAGATGTGGTTCGACTCGAATACCGGCAAAATTCGAGAGGTCGTGCTTAAAGATCCACGACTAAACGGGTTAAAAGATCTTGATGTAAAGCAAATGGAATCAAAATGGTTAAAGACCTGGTTCAGGTGAAGACGTATGGATGAAAAGGATCTTGAACTCCTTAGAATTCTCGAGGATAACAGTCGCCTTTCTGCGCAGGAAATTGGTATGATGACCTGTCTCACTCCCGCAGAAGCAGAAGAACGGATCCATTCTCTCGAAGCTTCCGGGATAATCCGGAAATATACCACCGTCATTAACTGGGAGATGGCAGGCAACGGAGAAGTTTCTTCCATTATCGAACTCAAAGTGAGCCCGGAGCGGGACTATGGTTATGACCGGATAGCAGAACGTCTTTCCCGGTTCAGGCAGGTAAAAACGTTGCGTCTTATGACAGGAACCTACGATCTCCAGCTTCTGGTAACCGGCAAGAACATGCAGGAAGTATCTCGTTTTGTGTCCGAACACGTGGCACCGATGGACAGGATTAGGGAGACCGCGACTCATATCATCATGAAGTCTTACAAGGAAAACGGCAACATGCTTTTTGAACAAGCGGAACCAGACCGCCTCCCCTATTCATTTTAAGGTGAGGGAATGCAGAATTTTATTTCTGAACGTGCGAAGAGTATCCCGCCATCGGGAATCAGGAAATTTTTCGATCTCGCTCTCACCATGGAGGATGTTATATCCCTTGGTGTTGGAGAACCCGATTTCCGTACCCCCTGGAATATCTGCGAATCGAGTATTTACTCAATTGAACAGGGTATTACCTCCTATACCCCCAACAAAGGGTTGCCGGCACTCCGTGAAGCCCTTTCCCGCTACCTGAAACAACGTTATAATCTTGCGTATGACAGTAATGATGAAATTATCATTACAAGTGGTGTATCAGAAGGCCTCGATATTGCAATCCGTGCCATAGTGAATCCCGGCGACCAGGTGCTTATTGCACAGCCAAGTTATGTTTCTTACGCTCCCTGCGTGACACTTGCCGGTGGCATACCGGTTCCTGTTGAATGTACAGAATCTGATAAATTCAAACTTAACCCGGAATCCCTTCAGGAAAAGATTACCCGGAAGACAAAAGCGGTCATGATTAATTTCCCGAATAACCCGACAGGGGCGGTGATGAACCGGAAAGATCTTAATGCAATTGCGGATATCATAATCGATAACGATCTTCTGCTCATCACCGATGAAGTATATGCAGAACTTACCTACGGGGAAAGCCACATTGCTGCAGGAACGGTCAGCGATCTCTGGGAACGGACTATTACCCTCAATGGTTTCTCCAAGGCCTATGCAATGACAGGCTGGCGTGTGGGGTATCTCTGCGCTCCAAAAGAAATCTGCGAGACAGTCCTTAAGATCCATCAGTACATAATGCTGTGCGCACCCGTTATGGGACAGGTTGGTGCACTTGAAGCGATCCGGTCCGCTGAAGAAGATAAGAATAATATGGTGAATGAGTATCGTCTGAGACGAAATATGTTTGTGGCGGGATTAAATCGAATCGGTCTCTCCACACACATTCCAGAGGGTGCATTCTATGCATTTCCTTCCGTGAAAGGGACGGGGCTCTCTGATACGGAATTTGCCGAGAGATTGCTAAAAGAGCAGCGTGTAGCTCGTCGTACCCGGTAGTGTGTTTGGAATCGGGGGGGAGTTCCATCTCCGTTGTGCATATGCCGTTTCCCGAAAACAACTTACTGAGGCTCTTGCCCGAATGGAAATATTTCTCAATGGTCTCTGACGGAACGGAAAATAATACTCATCAAACCTGATTTATCCTTTTAGTGCCTGGATGGATCTAGGATACTTTATTTTGCAACTCGATCAATACTACTTGAATTACAATGAGCTGCACGATCATCGTTGGTGGATTTTTTGGGGATGAGGGGAAAGGCAAGATTGTCGCCCATATTGCGTGTAATGACAAACCTGTAATCATCTCCCGCGGCGGTGTGGGGCCGAACGCCGGGCACACTGTCCAGGTCGGAGACCATGAGTATGGTGTCCGGATGGTTCCTTCCGGTTTCGTTTACGAGGCTGCAAAACTCTGTATAGGGAGTGGTGTACTTGTCGATCCCCGCGTCTTTAGACAGGAAGTAGAGATGTTCGGGGTCAAAGGGCGGATATTTGTTGACAAACGGTGTGGTATCATTACCGAGGATCACATCAGGCGTGACAAGGGTAGCGACCACCTTTCGAAAAAGATCGGGAGCACGGGATCCGGATGCGGACCTGCTAACTCAGACCGGGTAATGAGACTCTCTCCCCAGGCAAAAGATGTTCCCGAGCTCGCTGAATATCTGCTTGATGTACCTAAAGCGATCGATGATGAACTTAAACAAGGCAACCCGGTACTACTTGAAGGGACCCAGGGTTTTGGGATTTCGCTCTATTATGGTACATACCCGTTTGTTACAAGTAAAGATACATCGGCGTCCCAGATCGCCGCTGATAATGGAGTAGGACCGACCAGAATTAATGACGTGATTGTTGTTTTCAAGGCATATCCAACGCGTGTTGGTGAAGGACCGTTCAACACTGAAATGACATTTGAAAAATCTGATTCGATGGGTATTCAGGAATTTGGTACGGTTACTCACCGAAAGCGACGTATTGGCGGATGGGACGGAGATATGGCCCGGTACTCTGCAATGGTCAACGGTTGTACCCAGGCCGCAATTACCGGCATTGATCATGTGGACAAGTCTTGTTTCGGTGTAACTGAGTACGAAAAACTATCGGTGAAGGCAAAGAACTTTTTAAAGATTGCTGAGGATGATATAGGCAGCCCCATCACGTTAATATCCACCGGACCTGAAATGACTCAAATCATAGATCTGAGGGATGAACTGGTATGAGACGGGCACTCATGGACATTCTGTGCTGCCCGGTATGCAAAGGAGCTCTTGTACTCATGGTTGGGAAGGAGGATGAAAATGAAATTCTTGAGGGTGAATTACTCTGCTCCGCATGCGACGTAAAGTATCCAATCCACGAGGGAATTCCTAATCTTCTCCCCCGGTTGCCAGTAAATAAATAATGAAAGGAGAAGGATGAATTTCATGTTGTCATCCACGGTACTGGCTTCTTTAGGTCAGGTTTCACACGATACTTCTTTTGAATTTTATCTGAACAGATTAGGAATAAATGTAATTGAGGGCCCTAAAGAAAATATCTGGGGAGAGATCGGGAGCACTCTGCGATTAATCTTTAAAAACCGGGGAGCGCCAACCCATATAACCATTTCATCACCGAATTCAGGAATGTATACCGATTTCTTCCATGAAAACATCTATGTCGTAGATGAAGCTGTCCTGTCGATTCCTTTGCGTAAAGATGTTCAGGAAGGTTTTTTTGATATTGAGATTACCACCGGTTATGGCGGAGTAAAAACATCCCTGCATGTGGATGTTATACAAGGGATAAACCACAAAAAATCTGTTGCAGGTGAAGAACCACCGCTCCAGCCGGTTGCCCATGGTCGTCCCCATCCCCTGATGATAATGATGGGCATTGCTTTAATCCTCTTTAGTGCATCACTCTATACGAAAATAGAATTTCTCAATACCGCTTCATTCATCATACTTATTGTTGGTGCTCTTTACACATGGTACCGTCAACAATAGAAGCAGGAATAATTGTTTTATCTGCTGCTCTGATCGTTGATCGACTCATAGGGGATCCCCATTCCTCCTTGCATCCGGTAGCAATTCTGGGCAGGTTTATCGGATTATGGGGGAAACCGGAACTGTATCCTCCCGGAATCCAGCGTTTTGCCGGCATTGTTTTCTGGGTTGTCACTGTGGCCTTGTTCTGCCTTCCGTTTTATTTTTTTGGAGCAATTGCACCCTGGTATCTCTACCTGGCAGGAGGACCGTTTCTGCTCAAAAGCTGCTTTGCCTGGCGTGCTCTTGAAGAACACACGCTTGCGGTTGTTGCCGCTTTGAAAGAAGGAGTGGAAGGTGGGCGAACCCGGGTTAAATTGCTGGTATCACGAGATACCGCAAATCTTGAACGAGAACAAATTCTTTCAGCCGGCTATGAATCAATGACAGAAAATATTACCGACAGTATCATCTCACCGCTTTTTTATTTTTCTTTGTTTGGGCTTGCGGGTGCCGCGGTCTATCGGGCAGCAAATACGATGGATGCAATGCTCGGGTATCGTGATGAACGCATACGGTTAGGCTGGTGTTCGGCACGCATGGATGATATTCTTAATTTCATTCCTGCGAGGCTGACAGTGCTGATACTTATCGTGTATTTTTCTTCACGGGGACGGTTTTTCAGTACCGTACGGGTAATACGCCGTGATAGCAGGAAACGCCCGGGTTTTAACGGGGGGATGGTGATGGCAGCAATGGCAGGGGGATTGGGAATCCGATTTGAAAAACCCGGTGTCTATACCATCGGTGATCAGGAAAGAACACTGGATGAGGCCGGTCCTGATATCATCCGGGTAAGCCGGTTTATTACCATCATCTTTGCTGTTATGGCAGCAGGTACTCTGTTTTTATTGGGATCATTGATCAATAGTACCGGCATATGAAACTCGAGGAACTGAGATTCGGTACGAGCTTCTGAAGCGCGGCTTTGCATCCATGCAGAAAGGGGGCGTCATCATGGATGTTGTCAATGCCGAGCAGGCAATAATTGCTGAGGAAGCAGGGGCTGTTGCGGTAATGTCACTGGAACGAGTACCTTCCGATATCCGAAAAATGGGAGGGGTTGCGCGAATGGCTGACCCCGAGAAGGTTCTGGAGATAATCGATGCGGTCTCCGTCCCGGTAATGGGCAAAGTGAGAATCGGCCATTTTGTGGAAGCGCAGGTTCTGGAAACTCTCGGTGTCGACATGATTGATGAGAGTGAAGTTCTGACGCCAGCTGACGAGCAATACCATATCGATAAAAAACTTTTTAAAGTTCCGTTTGTCTGTGGTGCGCGGGATCTTGGAGAAGCGCTCCGCAGGATCAATGAGGGCGCGGCAATGATACGTACCAAAGGCGAAGCGGGGACCGGGAACGTAGTTGAGGCAGTACGCCATATGCGCAATATTATGGGCGAAATTCGAAGGCTGAAAGGCATGGATACCCAGGAAATGATAGATTTTGCCCGGGAGATAGAAGCCCCAGCTGATCTGGTCATAGAATGTGCAGAACGCGGGCGTCTTCCCGTTGTGAACTTCTCAGCCGGTGGTATTGCTACCCCCTCTGATGCAGCGATGATGATGCAGCTGGGAGCCGATGGCGTTTTTGTCGGATCCGGTATCTTCAAGTCTTCAAATCCGGAGCGAATGGCCAAGGCGATTGTTGAAGCAGTCAATCACTTTAATGATGCAAATGTGATTGCCCGGGTAAGCAAGGGTCTTGGGGATGCAATGCCAGGGCTTGATATACACACACTCAGGGATGAAGAGGTACTGCAGACCCGTGGGCGTTAAGATTGGTGTCCTCGCACTCCAGGGAAATGTAAGCGAGCATATTGACGCGTTTTGTCTTGCAATTGAGCGGCTAGAGGAATCGGGGACATCTGAAGTTATTGAAGTCAGATGCCTCTCGGACCTTGAAGGTTGCAATGCACTCGCCATCCCTGGTGGAGAATCCACTACCATCTCCCGGCTCATTGATAAAAATCATCTCTATGAACCACTTCGAAAATTTACCGGTGGTATTTTTGCAACCTGTGCAGGAATGGTTCTCATGGCTACTGAGGTTACCGACCCCCGCATCCATTCCCTTGGACTCATCGATATGACCGTTGATCGGAATGCGTTTGGAAGGCAGCGGGAATCCTTTGAAGCTGATATCCCTATCTTCGGGGAGAATGGAGAACCGTTCCATGCGGTTTTTATCCGTGCTCCGGTTGTGACATCCACGGGTTTTGATGTAACGGTGCTTGCCCGGATAGATCAGGGCGTGGTTGCGGTGGAGAAGGGAAAGCATATGGCATTTTCGTTCCACCCGGAACTTGGAGGAGACACTCGTCTGCATGAACGGTTTTTACGGTTGCAGGGGATCTGAAAATTTTGCTCTAACCGGTAAACTATCTTGATCAACTTAGGCGTATAGTATTAAATTCAATAATTTATAGGATAGTACCGGGTTTTTGGTACGGATTTTTTTACAAGGAAAATTCTGGAGATCTCTCATCCCGGAAAAGAAATTAGATAGTCAGGATATTACGAATCGGATTGTCTGCTCTTTTTTTATTGTAAGGAACGCATAATCGGGTCCTCATAAAATATGTTTTTGGATTTGCCGGGACGATTGACCCGGAATATGTTTAAACTTGCATTGACTTAGATCCTTTAAAAAAATATCACCAGGAGTCATGAATTCAGCACAGGTTGTTGAGAGTATTCTGTCGGCACGCTACCTGCGGGAAGGCGAAAAAACATTTGAGGATGTCTGCCACCGTGTAGCCGTTGCAGTCGCTGATAATAATGCTGAGGCTTCAGAATTCTATGATCTCATGAGATCCTTACGTTTCCTGCCGAATTCTCCTACCCTTATGAACGCCGGAACGGATCTTGGTCAGTTATCTGCGTGTTTCGTTCTGCCAGTTCCGGATTCTCTTAACGGGATCTTCGATGCGATGAAAAATGGTGCAATCATCCATAAGACAGGTGGTGGCACAGGATATAACTTCTCGAAAATCAGACCAAAAGGCTCCCCAGTACAATCGATCGACTCTATTGCATCAGGTCCGGTATCCTTCATGGAAATCTTCAACGCCGCCACCGATGTCATAAAACAGGGAGGTCGTCGACGAGGCGCCAACATGGGGGTTTTGAACGTCGGGCACCCTGATATCCTTTTATTTATCGCGGCAAAAACACGGGAAGGAGCCCTTTCAAACTTTAATATTTCTGTGATGGTCAATAACAAATTTATGGAGCTCGTTTCCGGGAAAATGTATGATACGGTCTGGGTCACCCATCCCTTTACCGCTGAAAAGATTACAGTTGGTCAAATATGGTCTGCTGTTATTGAGGGGATCTGGAAGAACGGGGAACCAGGATTACTTTTCTATGATGAGATAAACAGATTCAACCCGACACCGCGGTTGGGCCCAATCGATTCAACAAATCCCTGCGGGGAACAGCCACTCCTGCCGTTCGAGAGTTGTGTTCTTGGCAGTATCAATCTCGCTTCATTTGTCCAGAAGGGGAATTTCAATGAACGCGAACTGAACCGGACAGTCCGCACTGCTGTACGTTTTCTTGATAATGTCATTGAAAAAAATATCTACCCGCTTCCTGAAATCGAAGAGGCAACAAGAAAAACCCGGAAAATCGGTCTGGGACTCATGGGGGTTCATGATGCCCTTCTCATGATGGGTCTGGCATACGATTCTTCCGAAGGAAGAACCTGGTGCGAAAGCATCATGAAATATGTAACCGCCACTGCAGTAGACGAATCGCATATTCGCGCAGAACAATTCGGACCCTTTCCTGCATGGGAAGATAGTATCTGGAAAGGATTGCCTTTGAGGAATGCAACCCTGACATCAATAGCTCCTACGGGAACCCTATCTCTTCTGGCCGGATGCTCAAGCGGTATCGAACCTGTCTTTTCGTTTGCCTACACCCGAATGAATACCGTCGGCAAGACATTTGTTATTGTTAATCCGGTCTTCCGGGCAATGCTTGAAAAAAATCTTTCCGAAAGGGGTTTTTCAGAAAAAGATCAGGTAAAAAGAACAGAAGAAGCTATTCGTCATGTTCACAAAACCGGAACTGTCCAGGATCTGCACTGGCTCCCGAAGGAATTCCGCTCCCTGTTCAAGACGGCATTCGATATCCGGTGGACGGATCACATCCTGATGCAGGCAGCATTCCAGAAATATGTCCACGCTTCAATAAGTAAAACAATTAACATGCCGAACACCGCAACGAAAGAGGATTGTGCAGAAGCACTTCTGACGGCATGGAAGTTGAAATTGAAGGGAGTAACTATTTACCGTGAGGGTAGCAGAAGGAATGCAGTTCTCAACCTTAAAAGGAACTCCCGCAGGTCCAGGTGCGTATGTTCTGAGAAATTTATATCCTCTCAATAGACTTTTTCGAAAATAATCTTTGGTTTTTTTGAGTCCCGGGCGTTCCACGAATTTACCTGTCCTTCTTCATTGCCTCAGCTTTCAAATCCTCGGGCATCAGTTCGATCGCATAACGCAATGCAATCCTGGGCATCAATTTCCTGGTTCCCGCTACATAATTAAAGACTTCCTTCTGATGTTTGCGACTGGCCTCTTTTAAAAGCCATCCATATCCTTTTTGGACCATATCATCGCCGTCGGCTATCAGCAGGTCAGCAATATCCAGCACCGTGTCGAGATATTTCCCTTGTTTTGCCGGAATGATAAGAGATACTGCCGCAGCCCTCCTCAGCCAGCGGTTGTTGGATTGTGTCCAGTGTTTCAGTTCATCAAGATATTCCGGGTATTTTTCTATGAAGCTGCCTATGGTATGATTGCAGAAACTATCACATACCGCCCAGTTGGTGATGTATGACTCTATCCAGTGATGGAAAACGATCAGGTCCTTTTTCTCGTACTCTGGTTCGAGAAGATGAGTCCAGCTGGAAACGATAAAGGCCTCTTCACAATAGTTTGATCGATAAAGTTCTTCGCAGAGTGAGAAGATTTCACTCTTCTCCAGGATTTTTACGACTGTCCAGTATTTTTTTGCGATTTTTCTGACTACCGGGACTTTTACTCCGTAACAGACGACTTCCTCTTTGAAGAATCGCCGAAAGCTTGCCCCAGTGGCCGGATCGGAGCTGGCCCTGAGATCTTTTCTGATGCGTTCGATGACAGGATCCATAAAAACCTACAGAACGTGGAAGTGAATAATAGGTATGATTAGATGTTATTTTCATTGTAAGGGAAATAAAATTCTGCTTCAAAAGATACAAAAACTGTTGAAGAAATCACAAAGCATTTCTGGATCATACAATTCCATTCATCACGAGTGGTGGACTTCTTCACTTGTCACCTGTCACTCAAGTCTGAAGCAATTGTGTCCCAGCTGCAGAAGTTGTCGACAATGGGTTTTTCGAATTCTGGCCATATTTCAATGAATAAGGAAATTCTGGGATTCAGGTGTGCCGGCAACCAGAATTAAAAAATTCCTGCGGCCGAGGGCCATCAATTTCAGAATTTCCGAATTGCAGGCTATATAGGTCAGGATTTCCAGAAGTCACCTGAACTAATGATCCAGGAGGAATGAGCGTCAGAAAAAAGAACCATAATAAAAAAACTGAAGATATAAGGCCTTCGGCTTAGATCCCGATGAGATGAAAAAAAGGATAATACTGGTGGCATCTGCCATGACCGGAAATTTTTCTGCCCAAGCGCCGCCGTTTTCATTTTTTTTACATCGCCGCCATAATTTATGAGATCAATCCCTGCCGGTTGTCTGTGTGATCTCGGCAGTCGGCATTTCACATCGCCAATGCGATCTATATTTCCGGCCATAATGTTCATTTTTCAGCTGGTATGCATGAAAGCAGGGCATTGGTCAGTGTATCTCCGGCAGTCAATACGCTTTTAAAAGGCCGGGGTGCATGGTACAAACGGAGAATCCCATAATGCCAACTGATCCAGTCTGTCTGGCCATCGTTGATAAAGATGGAGCGCTGTATACAAGCGAATACAATAACCAGAAATATTATTTCTGTTGTAACTATTGCAGAAAGCAGTTCGGGGAGAACCCGAAACGTTACACCCGGATTGCCCATGATATCTGTGTCGACCTGAATTCCTCAGATAACCGGATTTGATCGGATCATCTTTCATGACCGATGATAAGTAGGGGGAAATCCCGACCGGGAAAACCTGGCAACAGATACTATTTTATGACCTCACAAGCATTTTACCGGCACGGCAATCCATATCACCATGTTATTCGGTGCTAAATCCTATGAGTTTGTGTGGACCCTTTTTTTCGGCAAAGATGAAGTGCAGGATATATTTTATGGACACTGTCGCAAGTGCTGATGACGTGGATGCGTTCCTGCCAGGGTCATGAGTAGTATCAGTATTGGATTGAATAATACCAGAGAACCAAAAAAAGTGTTGTTAAATGAAGAGCGGCGCGAGCACGAGCGAAAGTGTGGCGAGCAGCTTGATGAGTACGTGGAGTGACGGGCCGGCGGTGTCCTTGAATGGATCGCCGAGTGTGTCCCCAATGACAGCTGCCTTGTGGGCTACGCTGCCCTTGCCTCCATGCACACCGGATTCGATGTATTTCTTGGCATTGTCCCATGCACCGCCCCCGTTATTGAGGATCAGTGCCATCAGGATACCTGTAATGGTACCAACCATCAGAAAACCTGCAAGGGCTTCATATTTCAGGGTAATTCCGATGAAGATGGGGAAGGCGATTGCAATTGCGCCCGGCAGCACCATGTTTTTGAGGGCACCGAGCGTGGTGATGTCGATAACACGTGCGTAATCTGGCTTCTTCGTCCCTGCCATAATGGCCGGGTCTTTAAATTGGATGCGGACCTCCTGGATCACGTACTGTGCAGTCTTGGAGACCGCACGAATGGCGAGCCCCGCAAAGACGAAGATAAGCATCGCACCGAGGAGTGCGCCGACGAATACCGGGACTGCTGAGATGTTTACGACATCGAACGTCTTACCAATAAGACGGCTGATATCGGACATGTAAGCATTAAAGAGTAAGAAAACCGCGAGCGATGCACTGCCGATAGCATATCCCTTGGTGAGTGCCTTGGTCGTGTTGCCGGCAGCATCAAGGCCGTCCATCCGCTTGCGGACTGCTTCGGGAGCCTGGCTCATCTCGACGATTCCACCGGCGTTATCAGCGATAGGACCGAACGAGTCCATGGCAAGAACGTAGGCACAGACCATCAGCATACCAATAGTTGCTGCCGCAGTTCCATAGAGGCCACCGAACGCAATACCGCTCTGGGAACCGAACCAGTATGAAAGAAGTAACGCTGCACCGATCATAATCGCCGGAATTGCAGTGGTCTCAAGGGCAACTGAGAACCCGGTGATGATATTGGTCGCGGGTCCCGTTTCCGAAGCATCAGCAATTTCCTGCACGGGGCGGTAATGATGATCGGTGTAATACAAGGTCACCCGGAGGAAACAAACCGAGAGCACGATTCCGACGAGACCTGCGTAAAAGAACCAGATGTTGCCGAGCAGCCACATGGTTCCGATGTAAAAGAATACCGCTGATATAACTGCCGTAATATAATATCCGAGGTTCATGGCATTCATCGGGTCGGCGTTGTCCTTTCCTCTGACGCAGACGATACCGATCATGCTGGCAAGAAGACCGAGCGCACACATGACGAGCGGGAAGAGAACGCCTGCTGCACCAAAGACCGGGAAGAGTGCGACACCGAGGATCATTGCACCGATGTTCTCGGCCGCGGTGGATTCGAACAGGTCGGCACCACGGCCGGCACAATCCCCGACATTGTCTCCGACAAGGTCGGCAATGGTAGCAGGGTTCCGGACGTCATCCTCCGGGATTCCAGCTTCGACTTTACCGACAAGGTCTGCACCGACATCGGCGGCCTTGGTGTAGATACCGCCACCGAGCTGTGCGAAAAGAGCAACAAACGAGGCACCGAACGCGAACCCGACAATGATAAAGGGCGTGGTGTGCGGGTCAGCACCCAGTGCGTAGTAGGTGAGCGAAACGCCGAGAAGCGACATTGCGGTGATGATGAGACCGGAGACAGCACCGCCACGGAACGAGATGTCGAGCGCTTTTCCGTCGCTGGTCTGGGCTGCTGCTGCCGTGCGGATATTTGTCCGGACGGCAACTGACATACCGATAACACCCGCGAGCGCACTACAGGATGCACCTACAATGAATGCAAGTGCCGTAAAGGAAGCAAGACCCTGTTGTCCAGTGAGGAAGTATACCCCAAAGATGACAATGGCAAGCACGATTGCCAGGATGGCGATAGTCGAGTACTGTCGTTTGATGAATGCCTCAGCACCCACCCGGATCGCGTCAGAGACCTCGCGCATCTTTGGCGTGCCCTCGTCCTGTGCGAAGACACTGCGCGCAAGAAATGCCGCGAGGATCAATGCGAGTATACTAATTAAGACTACTATTACGAGTTCGTACATTCCCTAACCTCCCTGTGATGGAGCCCGGATTATTCACAAACGACTGTTTTTCTCCTGCGCGATAATTTCAGCCGTTTTAAGAATATACAGCAGACATCTCAGGTATGATAACTGAAATCAGCAGCAATCTGCCCAAATGACCCATAGGACGGCACAATGGTTCTGAGATTTGAGTCCCACTATCCATAACCTGTCCCTAGAGATTATTAGTGCATTTTTTAAACATTAAACTTTTATCCAGAATTGGAATCTGGTGAACCAGATTTGTCCAGATCAGCATTACCCGGGATCGATCCGGATTTTTCAAGATTTCTCTCTAAAAATTGATTTGTGAACAATTCAATATGATTAATAATGAAAAATACCCATATTTTTTAAAGGGAGGGTAAAGAGAGTGCAACTTTTACTATTACTTATATTATTTCCACTCATTACGGCACTTTTTATGCTTTTTGTGCGGAGTGATTTGGAACGCAACTGGATTGTAAAGCTATCAGCACTTGGTATTGGTGTGGTTACCGCTGTGCTTCTCGTGAGCCAGTTTGACAAGGGAACCCTGTATTACTCATTTTCCGCAGAATCTACCGGGTTGCTTATGTTCTTTATCGAGATGGTAATTGCGGTTTTTATCCTGTATCTTGGTATAAAATACAAAAACTATCTTACGGTTGGTCTGATACTTCTGCAATCGGTCCTGGTACTTTTCTTTGAGATGTTTTATGCGCATCTGGTCGATGTGAAATATACTCTCTTTATCGACCAGTTCTCAATCATTATGGCCCTTATCATCGGGATCATTGGCAGTCTCATCTGTGTGTATTCACTGGGATATATGAAGGATTTCCACCGGCATCACAAGGAACTCCCGGACAATCGAAACATCTTTTTCTTTATCATGTTTGTCTTCATTTCCGCGATGTTCGGCCTGGTATTTTCCAATAACCTTCTCTGGGTATATTTCTTCTGGGAGATTACCACGCTCTGTTCCTTCCTCCTGATTGGATACACAAAAACGGAGGAGGCTACCAGCAACGCATTTCTCGCACTCTGGATGAACCTGCTTGGCGGAGTTGCATTTGTTATTGCCCTCATATATCTTGCAACGCAGGCTCAGGGTATCATGGGACTCGATGAATTGCTTGCTTCAGGAAAGGCCCTTGTTCTCATACCCGTTGTTCTGATAGGTTTTGCAGGCCTGACAAAAGCAGCCCAGCTGCCCTTTTCCTCCTGGCTGGTAGGAGCAATGGTGGCACCCACCCCTGTTTCGGCTTTGCTGCATTCAAGTACCGATGGTAAAGGCAGGTGTCTATATCCTTGTTCGGCTTGCCCCCATTTTCCAGGCTACGTTCTCGGGCTACGTTCTTGCTTTCATAGGAGCGCTGACATTCCTTTTGGCCTCCGGAATTGCGATCTCCCAGAGTAATGCAAAACGAGTTCTTGCCTATTCAACCATTGCGAATCTTGGTCTTATCGTTGCGTGTGCCGGTATAGGGACATATGAAGCGATATGGGCAGCGATTCTCCTGATAATTTTCCACGCGATCTCAAAATCCCTCCTGTTCCTTTCGGTTGGGACCGTCGAACACCAGATTGAGAGCCGTGACATCGAAGATATGAACGGGTTAATCATGCGGATGCCGAAGATCGCCGCAATGATGGTCATCGGTATTGCCGGAATGTTTCTCGCCCCGTTTGGTATGCTGATATCAAAATGGGCAGCAATCCAGGCATTTATCGATGCACCCTTCGGTTTTGTCTTTGTAATCATCCTCGCGTTTGGGAGTGCACTTACCCTCTTCTTCTGGGCAAAGTGGATGGGGCGGCTGATCGTTGTAACTCTGGAACGCGAGAACCTCGAAACCAATATAGATACGAATATCTGGATTGCACTGATATCCCTTGCCGGCCTGACCGCGATAACTGCTTTCATCTTCCCGGTGATTTCGAGTACTCTCATCGAGCCGTTTCTGCTGCAGAATTATGGTAATGTGGCACGGCTTTCGCAGGACAACATAATCATCATGATTATGATGCTCTTCCTGATTGTGCTCCTGCCTTTGAGTATCCTCCTTCCACAACGGAAGCACCGTCATCTTACCCCCTACATGGGTGGAATGACAACCAATAAGGATCTGTCATATAACGGGGCGATTGGCCTGAAACGCGATTTAAAACTATCCAACTATTATATCAATTCCTGGTTTGGTGAGATAAAACTCCGGACTCTCGGAATCTATATCTGTTCAGGTCTTATCGGCATCATGTTCATCATGGCGGCGTATTCGGGGGCTGTCATATGATTTCCATTGTTGGAATTATCGCATTCATACTTCTTGCACCCGCGATAGGCGGGCTAATCGCAGGTCTCGACAGGAAGATCACCGCACACATGCAGGGTCGGGTAGGTCCCCCAATCCTCCAGCCTTTCTACGATGTGGGAAAGCTCTTTGAAAAAGAGATGACTGTCGCAAACGATACCCAGCGTTTTTATGTCATCAGTTACTTCATCTTCATGATTTTTACGGGGGCACTTTTCTTTGCAGGCGGGGATCTTCTGCTGGTAATCTTCGCTCTTACCCTTGCTCAGGTGTTCCTTGTTCTCGGGGCATACTCGGCCAACTCCCCATATAGTCATATAGGTGCTGAACGTGAACTGATCCAGATTATGGCCTATGAACCGATGGTCATCATTGCTGCAGTAGGTATGTATGTTGTAACAAAAAGTTTCAATGTAGGAAGTATTGCCAGTTATACGAATCCCCTGGTCCTTTTCCTGCCAGGCATTTTTGTTGGCTTTATCTACATCCTGACGATCAAACTGCGCAAATCGCCGTTTGATATCTCAACTTCGCATCATGCTCACCAGGAGATTGTGAAAGGAGTTACAACAGAATTTTCCGGTCCAACACTGGGGCTTATCGAGATCACCCACTGGTATGAAACTGTATTTCTGCTGGGATTTGTGTACCTGTTCTTTGCATTCAACCCCCTGATTGCAATTATAGCAGTTATACTCGTTTATCTGTTTGAACTGCTGATAGACAATGCAAGTGCACGGGTAAAGTGGCAGCTTTTAATGAAAAGTTCGTGGCTGATTGCCGCAATAGTTGGTGTGCTTAATCTTGCCGTTCTATATTATCTGGGGGTGGGGTGAGCGATGACCTATCTTTCAAAATCTCCCTGGATACTTCATTACGATGCGACAAGCTGTAACGGCTGTGATATTGAGGTGCTTGCCTGCCTGACGCCGATGTATGATGTGGAGCGGTTCGGGATTATCAATACCGGAAATCCTAAGCATGCGGATATATTTGTGATCACGGGCTCGGTAAACGAGCAGAACCGTGAAATAGTGAGAAATCTCTATGAACAGATGCCCAACCCAAAGGTCGTAGTCGCAGTCGGAATCTGCGCAACTTCCGGCGGTGTTTTCAGGGAATGTTATAATGTTGCAGGTGGGATAGACAAGATCATTCCCGTCGATGTGTATGTTCCCGGGTGCGCCGCCCGGCCCGAGTCAATTATTGACGGCATTGTAATGGCCCTGGGAATTCTTGAAAGAAAACGGACAGAAATGATCTCCGGTGTAAAGGAAACACCGGCAGAATTGCCCCAGGAGGTGAGGTAGAGTGACAATCGAACAACAGACAATTATTCCTATCGATATACGTGAGCTGATCACCCGTGTCGGGCAAATGAAAAACGAAGGTAACCGACTTGTCCAGATCGGATGTACCGGAGTTGAAGAAGGCTACGAGATCAACTATTCGTTTGACAAGGACTACAAATTCCAGAACCTTCGAATCCTGGTCAAACAGGATACCGTTGTACCCAGCATCAGTGGTGTATATTGGGGTGCTTTCATCTACGAAAATGAGATCCACGACCTGTTCGGAATTACTGTTGCCGGAATGAATATCGATTTCAAAGGAACTTTCTATAAAACGACCGTTAAGTATCCATTCTCTATACCGACCTTCAAGGAGGATAACCCATGTCTAAACAAATAATCGTCCCGTTCGGCCCCCAGCATCCGGTTCTCCCGGAACCGATCCACCTTGATCTCGTGCTCGAGGATGAAACGGTGGTAGACGTACTCCCCTCAATCGGTTATGTACATCGCGGTCTTGAAAAACTCGTCGAAAAACGAGAGTTTACAGAATATACCTTCATCGCGGAACGTATTTGCGGGATCTGTAGCTTCATCCATAGCCTTGCCTATGTTCAGGGTGTAGAACAGATTATGGGAATCGAAGTTCCGGAACGGGCACACTACCTCCGGACGATCTGGTCAGAATATTCAAGGCTCCATTCCCACCTGCTCTGGCTTGGTTGTTTTGCAGATGGTATGGGCTTTGAGAATCTCTTTATGAACTCATGGAGGATCCGCGAACACATTCTTGATGAACTTGAGGCAACCACCGGTGGTCGGGTTATCCAGAGTGCTTGCAAGGTAGGGGGCGTCAGAAAAGATATCTCCGCCGAGCAGCTCGAAGGAATGATTATCCGAATAAGGGATATTAAAAAAGATCTGCAGAATATCACCAGTGTTTTTCTGGAAGACAGCTCGGTAAAACACCGGTTAAAAAAAATAGGGATATTGTCGAAACAGGATGCATACGAATGTGGTGCGGTAGGACCCACCGGGCGGGGGAGCGGGGTTGCAATTGACCTTCGTGAAACCGGATATGCAGCCTATGGTAAACTCAACTTTAAACCGGCTGTTGCTCCTGACGGCGACTGTTATTCACGATGTAGTGTAAGAATACAGGAATTGTTTTCATCCATTGATATCATCGAACAGGCTGCAAAAAAGATCCCCGAAGGTCCCGTTGATGTAAAGATCAGCGGGGCACCGAATGGCGAATACTTTTCCCGGGTTGAGCAACCGCGCGGCGAGCTGGTTCATTATATCAAAGGAAACGGGAAGAAGAATCTTGTTCGATCGAGGGTAAGAACACCAACATTCACGAATATTCCCCCCCTTGTAAAGATGTTGACAGGTTGCCAGCTTGCGGACGTTCCGGTTATCGTCCTGTCTATTGATCCCTGTATCAGTTGTACGGAGAGGTGATGAACAATGGTGCTTCTTAAAATGGCAACAACGGCGATAAAAAGCCTCTTTTCACGCCCGTCAACACTGATGTATCCGGCTCGACCCGCGAAGAGGACAGCTGTGACCCGTGGTCATATCCTCATAGATCCCGACAACTGCATCACGTGCCGATCCTGCCAGCGAAAATGCCCGACAGGGGCAATCTGTGTAGAGGTAAAAGAAAAGACCTGGCAAATCGACAGGATGCGATGCGTGATCTGCAATTCATGTGTTGATGTCTGTCCGACAAAATGCCTCAGCATGGATCCCGTATATCCGAAAGCACTGACCGCCCGCGGTGGAAAATATAAAGTCAACGTTGCCGGTCCAAAGAAAAAGGAGCCGGTAGTCGAAGCCGGAAAACCAGAAAAAGGATAGAATATTTTTATTTTTCACGCAAACGTAAATGTTTCAGGGATGAGCGTCTGGAGATCCACGACAACCGCCTGGGCGGGAGTCGGGTTCACATTCATCTGCTTCTGAAAAGCAGTCTGGGACTGCCATGTGCCCGCATTAATCCCGAGAACCCCCCGGTATTGTGTGATCCCCCGTATATGGACATGGCCGGTGTGCAGGATCTCCGGCAACGGATCGATTATCAACCGGTCGACTTTCCCTGCCGCGATTGGCGTCCTGCGTCCGTATGCAAGAGCAAGATGTCGGCGCTGGAGCATCTCCTCCATCATAAGGCCACTCTGTTCGTAGGACGCACCCGGGATCAGGCCGATCATATCGTCTATAGATCTTCCATGGTACATCAGTACGCGGACTCCCTGAAGGTTTACCACGGCCGGATTCTCGACAAGTATGCAGTTCGAGGGGAATTTCCCTGCAAACTGTTGTGGAATTGCCGGCTGGGGTTCAGCTCCGCGGACGACATCGTGGTTTCCTGGCGAGAGAATGATCTTCATTCGCGAAGGAAGATCCTGCATCATTTCGCCGAACGCATTATATTGTTCATAAATATTTTTTATCACCAGTTCGCTTTCCTGACCCGGGTAGATTCCGATACCATCAACAAGGTCGCCAGCAACAAGGAGATACGAAAAATCGGAATCCGATAGCCAGTCCGCGAACCGTGACCAACAATCTTCAAGAAATGTATTACTTCCTACATGAACATCAGAGATGAAGACCGCTTTCCCCGGCGATTCACTTTTAAAAGGGATATTGTCGATACGTATGTCCGGGCGGTAGAGTTGTTCTGCAAAAAAGAGTTTCCCATCCGTTGAGAGTTTACCTTTCACCCCGATAACTTCATCGTGGATTAATCGTTCCGCGTCACCAAAAACCGGACGATCTTTGCGGAAGAGCACGGGAATCCCTGCAGAAGAGTCCTCTATCTCAGCAATCCGGTGACCATTTGTCGTTGTCTTCACTTCGACAACCATGCCAATAATCGTACATTCTTCCTGACGGTAACGGGAATTCCTCGTAAGTGCCTCGATCGGCATCCCCCCGCACCGGCTGCGTATCATGTTCCCGAGACGATTATACCGGTCACGGAAATAGTGAAGGTAGTCGCTGGTTCCGTTTACACTGCCGGATGTTCCTGAACTGCCGCTGATCACCTCCACCGAAGGGTCGGTCAGAAACCGGGTTCCATCTCTCGTTGCGTTCATGCCGGGAATATGTTTTGATGAAACGACGATAGTGTCTCCGGGAACCTGTGAAATAATTCGCCCGATGAGATCAGGCTGATCCTGTTCCTGAATATAGCGTACAACATCCGGATGCACCTGCAGTTTTGTCTCAAGAAACTGAAGTGTTATCTGCCGTGCATCAAGCATGAATAATACATTAGTCGCTAAGAAAATATAGGGTTTTATCTTAACACTTATGCGAGAATATAAATTTGTCAGGATGAAGTGGAGGTTGATTACTTATCAAATCCAGTATTAATCTGAAATTGCTGTGGATACACTTCCATGTATGAGATATTTCAGATGGTGCTGCTTGGTTTTATTATCGGTCTGACCGGCGCTCTTGCACCTGGTCCAACCCTTGTAGCAACAATTAATGCATCAATATACGGCAGGTGGACGACCGGTTTGAAAATATCCCTGGGGCATATGGTCGTAGAGTTTTTTCTTGTTATCCTGATACTGTTAGGGTTGGCAACCGTGGCCCTTCCCTATACTACGGCGATTGCTGGAATCGGAGGGATTGCTTTAGTAGTATTCGGAGTACTGACGATCCTGGGAAGCAGGAAAGCGGTCCTTGAAAATTCTCTGGCACAGCCTGTTGCCAATCCTTACCTGGCAGGGGTTATGACCAGTGCGGCAAACCCCTATTTCTGGATCTGGTGGCTTTCAATAGGGAGTGCAATGGTGATTGCCGGTCTGGAAGGGGGATTAATTCTTGTCATAGCTTTTATGATCGGGCACTGGACTGCAGATACTGCCTGGTATACATTTGTATCGACCAGCGTATCAAGAGGCAGAACCCTCCTTTCTGAAACCGTATATAAAAAAATAATGGTGGTCTGTGGAATTTTCCTTATCTTTTTTGGAATTTATTATGTATCGGGAATAAGGATCTGACTATGAAACCTGCGACATTTTATAAGATCACGGGAAACTTATGAAAGGTTAATCCCCCTCTAAAAATCAGATAAAGGCGTGAAGAATGGCAGATAACAATAAAAAGGATATCCGGACGCTGGTTGCACAGTTCAGGGCAAGTGATCATTGGGCGGTGTCCCTGGCGCGCGATCTTATCTGGATCGTCGGTGTTGTTGGAGGAGTCGCCCTTGCCTTGTTCCTTATCTGTGGCACCTGGCCCGCCGTTGTTACTATTGAATCCCAGAGCATGGTGCCTCATATGAACGTGGGAGATCTTGTTGTAGTGGTCCAGAAAGATCGGTATGGCACTTTTGAAACGTGGGCAGATGGAAAACAGAACGATTATATAAAATATTCAGAATATGGTGATGTTATTATCTACAAACCGAATGGTCTCACCAGCGTCCATCCGATTATCCACAGAGCGATCCAATATGTTGATGATGAACCGGTAAATGAAATCAAGGGAATGAAACTAATGGGAAATTATACCCCCCCACACGCAGGGTACATTACCTGGGGCGACAATAATCCCCGTCCGGATCAGGGGACAAATTTTCCGGGTATTGGGATCATTGAACCGGTAAAGGAAGAATGGATTGTCGGTAAGGCCCTGTTTTCCATTCCCCTGGTAGGGTATCTCCCGCTTCATATCGTGGAAGTGGCTGTCGTTATCGTCGCAATCATGATTCTTCACGAGTTGTATTTGTCATCCCGTGAAAATAAATTGGGAAAGCGATCCAATAAAACCAGGAAAAAACAGCGCTAGATTCAGTGATGGTTATGTCAGAGATTTCACGTCTCCTTTCAGATGTACTCGGTGGATATCGTCTTTCCGTTTCAGAAGCAACCCTGCTTCTGGATACGAGGGATCGGGATATTCTCCGGATTGTGTCTGCTGCAGATGAGATGAGGGAGCATCGCACAGGAGACGTTGTAACCTTTGTCAAAAATCAGAATCTCCATGTGACGAATATATGTAAGAATCTGTGCGGTTTCTGCGGCTTTGGCAGAGGTAAAGATGATCAGGGAGCCTATTGCAATGATAAATCAACGATTCAGGAAAAAGCCCGTCTTGCCCTCAAACGTCACGTCACGGAAATCTGTCTGCTGAGCGGGGTGCATCCTGATTTTTCAATTGACACGTATTGCGATATCCTTTCATGGGTGCTTGAAATCACACCCCGGGTACACCTGCATGCTTTCAGCCCGGACGAAGTCTCTCATGCCGCCACTCAGGGCAATATATCCAGTGTTGACGTGCTTAAACGACTGAAATCCGCGGGACTCGGTTCACTACAGGGTACTGCAGCAGAGATTCTTGTGGACTCCGTCAGAAAAGTGATCTGCCCACGGAAACTGGGTACGGCTGAATGGGTGAGAATAATCAAAGAAGCACACTCTTTGGGCATTCCTTCAACCGCAACAATCATGTATGGATCCTGTGAGACAGCGAGAGATCAGGCTGAGCACCTGGGAATTCTCCGCAGGATCCAGGACGAAACCCACGGTTTTACTGAATTGGTCCCCTTGTCTTATCTTCATATCAATACGCCGCTCTATAAAGCGGGGATCTCGCGGGCGGGTGCAACCGGCCGGGAGGATCTCCTGATGATCGCTGTCTCAAGATTATTTCTGGATAATTTTGATAATATCCAGGTCCCCTGGGGTAAGGTGGGACTTAAAATGACACAGATAATGTTACTGGCCGGAGGAAATGATCTTGCCGGTACCATGTTCTCAGACGATGTCTCGACAAATGCGGGGGCAAGTGATGCAGATTATCTCGATCCACTCATCATGGAACGGATAGTTTCAGATTTAGGGAGAACCCTGAAAGAGCGCACAACTCTCTACGAACTAGTATAAATCCCGAAAACGCAGGCATTTTTTATATAACCACTTCCCTCCGAATCCAGGGATTTTCTAAAAAAAAGACATCACAGAAGTTCGAGTGCCTGACGCCCGGTCAGTGCCGGTCCGAATCCCACGACTGATCGCTGAACGGTTGGCCTCTTTGATGATTCCTTTCAGGATATCATCGGTATCAACAATTGCAGGTCCGATAGAAGGTCTCACTTTAGCTGCGGGATAGCTGAACGAATCAAGTGCGGCTACATCGAACGCTCCACATCCGACCATTCCAATATCGGTCATTACTGCAACCAGATTTGCCGGTCCCAGCGGGATAATATATCCATCTGCAATCTTCCGGGTCAATGATACCTTAACCTGCTCCATATCTCTCCTGTAGTGATGGTTGGCGTAGAGGAATAATAATCATGTGGCCAGGAGATACGATACCTTTACTTTTATCCGGACACTATTTTGCCTGAGAAGTATCCGGAGAGAGTAATGGATAACCATCTGAAAATATTGCTGAATAATGTGAAAAATGGTCACCGTCTCACCGAAAACGAAGCAAAGGATCTTTTCGGGGTACGGAACAGGGATATCTGGGAGATTGCATCGGTTGCTGATGAGATGCGCGAAGAACGAGTTGGCAACGATGTTACCTATGTCAGGAACCAGAACATTAACGTGACCAACCTCTGCGTCAATGCCTGCGGATTCTGTGGTTTTTCAAAAAAGCCCGGGGATGAAGGCGCCTATTTTCATGACCGGTCAGAGATCCAGAAAAAAGCCGCCCTTGCAA
Source organism: uncultured Methanoregulaceae archaeon (assembly GCA_963815065.1). Lineage (GTDB taxonomy): Archaea > Halobacteriota > Methanomicrobia > Methanomicrobiales > Methanospirillaceae > Methanoregula. The sequence goes on from CAWFFE010000002.1 coordinate 643,938, forward strand.
AAAAACGCGAAGTTACTGAGATTTGCACGGTCAGCGGGCTCCATCCTGATTTTAATGCACGGTCCTATTGTGATGTCTACCGCTGGATTCACGAGGCCGCACCCGGTGTTCACCTTCATGCAAGCAATCCGATGGAAGTTGCGTATGCAGCTGAAAAAGAGCCATTTGAGCACGCGTGATGTGCTGGCCATGATGAAGGAGGCAGGACTCGGGTCGATGTGTGGGACAGCAGCGGAGATCCTCGTTGATGCCGTCCGGAAAAAAATCTGTCCGCAAAAGGTCTCAACGGAAGAGTGGGTGCGTATTATCCAGGAGGCGCACACCATGGGCATCCCAACGACAGCGACGATAATGTATGGTCATTGCGAGAGTGTTGAAGACCGGGTGCATCACCTCTCAATCCTGCGTGAAATTCAGGATGAAACACATGGGTTCACTGAATTTGTCCCTCTCTCGTTTATCCATATGAATACTCCTCTCTACCGCGCAGGAATTGCACGGGCGGGAGCGACGGGAAGAGAGGACCTCCTGATGGTTGCCGTTGCCCGCCTGTTCTTGGACAATTTTCAGAATATCCAGGTTTCATGGGTAAAAGAGGGAATCAAGATGGCCCAGTTAAGTCTGGTTGCCGGTGCCAACGATCTTGGAGGAACGATGTTCGAAGAGAGCATTTCAAAAGGCGCGGGAGCGGTCAATACCGATTACCTCGATCCTGCTGAGATGCAGCGGATTGCAGAGGATGTCGGCCGGATTCTCAGACGCCGGACAACACTCTATGAACTGGTCTGACCGGGACTTATCGATATCAAAAAAGGTACTTGAGCTGGAGGGTACATGAGAAAAACCGATCGTGAGATCACCTATCTGCCTGAGATTGTAACTATCCTCAACAATGCGACTGTGCATCATGTGTCATTACGGGAGCAGGATATGCGAGTTTTCCGATGAGTATATCAGAAATGTCTGTGTGATCAGGATTGATATTGGCTCGATGACCGGTAAAAAACACGAGTAAGGGGGAGAGTAACTTTTTTGAATCAATCGTGGTTGCGCTTCACGAGCCGAACAATTTTATCGCCGATTTTCTGTGCTTTTTCTACGGCTTCGCTGTCAGATAGCACTTCGCCCTTCTGGTATCCTTTCCCTTTGACCGATCCCAGCGATGAAAATTCATGAGTGCTTAAGAACCCCTCGAGCGTCTGGATTGTCCGGCTGCCTCCCTTATTCGCATATACAGCAACGGCGACACCCTTCCTTCCCGCGAGTTTCCTGTCGTGGTACAGTGAATAGGTGCGGTCGATGAAGTTTTTCAGGTGGCCACAGACATCATAATAATAGGTAGGCGAACCGATGATGAGTATATCGCAGTCCAGCACTTTGTTTATCACCTCTTCCCAGTCATCATTCTCTATTGCACACCATTTCTTTTCTTTGCACTTTTCACAGCCAAGACACGGGTGAATCTTCTTTCCCGAAAGCGAAACAAATTCGGTCTTGATTCCGTCCACACGGCAACGGTCGAGAATGACATTAACCAGATCTGCAGTATTGCCATCTTTGCGCATACTTCCCGATATCCCGAGCACTTTCATATGTTATCCTATACCTGTTCATTTATGATAGTTTTGATGACCGGGTCGAGCAGGAGTTTTCGAAATGCTGTGAAGATCTCCTGCCGGGGATCATTCTGGCGGTACATGAGATGGGATATGCAGGAACAGTCACTGCAGCCGAACTTCTGAATGCAACCCTGATCCAGTTCACGGGCAAGCCGGCATTCCAGACGATCGGCAGTAACTGCGTATACCGCATATATAAGAGAAAAACAGGGTGAAGCAAGGAGATAGTCAACATGCCATTTTGGTGATTTATCCCGCAGTCTGGTAAACGAGATATGACGCTCGAGCCGTTGTAGCCCCCCGCTGCCGAGAGCCGATCCGATATAAATATACCAGCCCGGCATAAACGGAAGGACTCCTATTGCGCCGACCCGGATCATACAGCCGCTGGTTTGGAAAACGAGACAATAAATTCCCTTATCCATAGCCGCTCTTCATAAGTTCCTGTGCGGCAGCTATGTGCCGCTTGCCTCCCTGTTCGACCGGCTCCCCATGACCGGGATAAAGCCCTTCGATATCGAGTAGCGAGAGGCGTCTGAGGGACTGTGCAAGTTCCAGTCTGCTTCCTCCCGGGAAATCATACCTGCCGAAACACCCGTCAGAAAAAACAGTATCTCCACTGAAAAGCACCTTATCCCGCTCAGAAAAAAGGCAGATGCTTCCCGGAGTATGACCCGGTGTATGAAGTACCTTCAATTCTCCGATGATGTCCCCCTCAGCAAGTATAATATCGGGGACAATGCCCGGAGAACGTGCACCAAAGTTCATGGACAGGCTCTGGGCATCATCGACAAGTCCCCTGGCATCATTTTTATGAATGGCAACTTTTGCCTTACACATGAAGGCAATCTCTTTAATCCGTGCAGTGTGATCAAAATGGCAGTGTGTGAGAACGATTGTATCGATCTCATCCTTGTATTGCCTGATGGCCATTGGCGGTAAACCCGCGTCAACGAGAATTGTGCCGTAAATATAGGAGTTCGCAAAGGCTGACTGTTCAGGAACCCACGTGACCTGCATGCACAATAATAAGGACTCCCGACAGATGTTTCTTATGGATTCGCTTATCCGCAGATGTGCTTCCGGTGTTCAGCCGGAACTCGAGGCAGTTGCACGAGCGGAAGAGATGGATCCGGCGCACTTTGCACGAGGTATTGCATCGGGAAGAATCGTTGTTCCGGCAAACCCGGGTCGGGTGCACCGGCAGTGTGCGATCGGTGAGGGTTGCCAGGTCAAAATAAATGTGAATATCGGGACCTCGGGCACCCGCTGCGATCCTGCACTTGAGAAGGAAAAGGCACAAGCCGCCCTTGCGAATGGTGCAGATGCACTCATGGACCTATCCACCGGTGGAGATCTTGCAGCAATCCGAAAAAAAATCCTTGCGTTCGATACGACCGTAGGGACAGTCCCGATCTATGAGGCGGTTCGCCGGGCTGGAAATGCATCGGATGTTGATGCAGACCTGCTCTTCAGGGTCATTCGCGAGCATTGCCGGCAGGGTGTGGACTTCCTGACACTCCACTGCGGCGTAAATCGGCAGGCACTCGCATCGCTCAGGAGCGATCCAAGGGTAATGGGCGTCGTGAGCCGTGGGGGTTCATTCCACTGTGCCATGATGATGCAACGGGATGAAGAGAATCCGTTGTATGCCGAATACGATTACCTTTTGGAAATCCTCGGGGAGTACGAAGTAACCATAAGTCTGGGTGACGGGATGCGCCCCGGCTGCCTGCAGGATTCCGAGAAACTCGCAAAGTCAGTGGAGTATATCACGCTCGGCACTCTTGCGAAACATGCGCTGGCAAAGGGCGTCCAGCGGATGATTGAAGGACCCGGACATATGCCGCTGGATCAGGTCGGGTACAATGTCCGGATGATCAAGGAGATCACCGGCAACGCGCCCCTCTACCTTCTCGGGCCTATTGTCACCGACATTGCGCCCGGATACGACCACGTCGTGGCAGCTATTGGTGGGGCAACTGCCTGCCTGAACGGTGCCGACTTCCTTTGTATGGTCTCTCCCAGCGAACACCTCGCGCTTCCTGATGTTGCAGATATTATCGAGGGGACCAGGGTTGCAAAGATTACTGCCCACATCGGGGACACCGTCCGGAAACAAGAAGGCTGGAGGGCAGAGCGCGAAGTGCAGATGGCCGAGGCCCGGCACGAACTTGACTGGGACGAACAGTTCCGGCTCGCGTTATATGGCGATAATGCCCGGAAGATTCATGAGCGCGACGGCGAGACGGAGACCTGCTCAATGTGCGGGGATCTCTGTGCGGTCAAGATGGTGAACGAATTATTCGGCACGGCGAAAAAGAAAGGCAGGTAACTGGATAAAATATAATTTCAGGGCCCTTTCCTGATTTTCATCAAATATTTTTTCATGATCGCCCGGTTCACGTACGTTAAGCCCATGCAAAAGGAATTATGAAGCCTGTTTACCCCGGATCTTCCTTAAAACGGCCTCAGCAATCTCATGTTCTGTAATTTCTATCTCTTCTGCGACAGGAAGGGACCAGCCGACGATATGATCGATCACCGCGGATCCTTTAATCTCAAGTTGAATATTCCCTTTTTTGATCAGACTCATAATCCCTTCGAAAAGCGCAAGATCGTGGGAAGTTACCGGGACCGTAATCTCAATGCTGCCGCTTGCCGGGATATCCATTTTGACCGTCTCACCGCTGGCAATCTCCTTCTCCCTGTTGCCGCTCCGGAAAAAAACGGTAAACGGAAATTCTCTCACAGCAGCCCCGAAAGGATTGGGGTTTTCTATCCTGAGAATGACATCGAAATCGACGGATGACAGGTGAAGCGCCCGAATTTTCACTCCTTCAACGGTAACGAGAGGCTCATTCAGGACTTGCATGTTAGAGGGGTTTAAACCTGATAACCTATAAGTATTCCAGTACCAGGCCATTTCCTGCCGAGAGCCCGCTCCATAGATACGCACAGCAAATAGCTGCTCTTTGCCTGTGCAAGGATCCGTTAACCGGCTGAACTGCTCATACACTTGCGGGCATTTCCCGGTGAGCGGTAGTCTCCATTCATTCACGAAGCAGCCGAAGGCGGGCAATAATCCTCACCAGGCGTATAAGTCCAGAACGGTTTTGATCTCCCTCCCCACGAAAGTAGAGATCCCCGCAGTGCAAGGTAAGGTGATGCCCGTTATTTGAATTCAGGACATGTGCAAATCCACTGACCAGACCGCTATTATGAAATGTCAGCACAACCTCTGGTACAAAACTGGTGCCAAATGGATCTGGATACACAGCTCAGGACACTTGCCCTTTCCCTCGGTGCTGACTATTTCGGTGTTGCTGATCTCTCACCTGCCCATGACTTTATTCTGGCGCAGGGAGGAGAACGGGTTGCCCGGTACCCGGGAGCAGTCTCCATCGGTATGGTTTTGCAGGACAGCCTTGTCGACCTCCTCCCGGATAAGGATACGGAAGGAGCCATTGTGTACCGTCACAACAGCTACGATGTTGTCAATCAGATTCTCGACCAGATCGGCGTCCGTGTCGCGAACGAACTCCAGAGAGCCGGATATAATGCGTTCCCGGTACCCGCTTCGAAACGGACTTCTGTAGAGAACATATGTGGTATCTTCTCCCAGAAACTTGCGGCATATCTTGCCGGTCTTGGCTGGATCGGGAAAAGTTGTCTGCTCATTACCCCGGATCACGGACCCCGCGTCCGCTGGGTCAGTATCCTGACCGACGCCCCTCTTACCCCCACGGGAGGTCCATTGGAACCTCGGTGTGGTGATTGTACTGCGTGTGTCGATATCTGCCCGCAACACGCTTTCACGGGGAGAGTTTTTAATGAGAATGAGCCCCGGGAGGCCCAGTTCGATGCATCGATCTGCGACCGGAACTTCAGGGAGATGGAGAAGAAAAAGGGCATTGCTGTCTGCGGACTGTGTTTATATGTCTGCCCTTATGGAAGAAAATCAAAATTTCGAGCCGTAAATAGTCAGGAATAAGATCAAGCACCGGTAAAGTCGGGGAGCAATTGACTATTTTCCTGTGATTTTTAAAATCCTGATGGCAAGGTACGCCGCATTGTCTCCATTATCCACTCCGACGCACGCCACCGGTACACCCTTAGGCATCTGGGCGATTGCAAGAAGTGCGTCAAGGCCGTTAAGAGTACCGCTAACGGGAACGCCAATGACGGGTTTATCAGTTTTTGATGCAATCACCCCCGGTAAGGCGGCAGAAAGTCCGGCGATGGCGATGAATATCTTTGCCTTGCTGGTTTTTATGTAGGCATCAAGTTTGTCAGGATCACGGTGAGCAGAGATGATCTGATCATCAAAAGAAACCCCGTTCTCTGTCAGAACTTTCTTCACTTTATCAGTGATTGCTGCGTCGGATACGGAGCCCGAAATAACTGCGACGTCTGCCATGGTAGCCATCCAAACTTATATTGTGTCTATATAAATATACTATGAGCAGATCCACATGGAAAAAGAACTTCTTCTGATGCTGCCGGGCCCCGTACCGATGCCGGAACGGGTCAGGTATGCTATGATGCGCCAGGCGATCAACCACCGCAGTGCCGAATTTGGCGCCGCGTATGCCGACTGTGTGCGGGTACTGAAGACTACCTTTGGAACAACAAATGACCTCTTTGTGATAAGTGGATCCGGGACCGCGGGCATGGAAGCCGCGGTTGCTCATGTCGGAAAGGACAAGGATATAGCCTGTATCGTCAACGGCAAGTTCGGCGAGCGGCTCCTCAGGATCAGCCAGCGCTATGGCAATGCTCACGAAATTAAATCGGAGTGGGGGACGCCTGTCAACCTTGGTGCACTTGAGGAGCGTCTCGAACAGGGTGCACAGGTTGTCACTCTCGTGCATAACGAGACCTCGGCAGGTATCAGGAATCCTGCACAGGAGGTCGGGAAACTCTGCCGGAAGCACGATGCTCTTTTCATCATGGACGGTATCACCTCCATCGGCGGTGACACCGTTGAGGCAGATGCCTGGGGGGTGGATATCGCCATCACCGGCTCCCAGAAGTGCATTGCCGCGCCAGCGGGTCTCGCAATGGTCTCGGTAAGCACACGCGCATGGGAACGTGCGACGAAGAACCCACCATTTTACCTTGACCTTGCAGCCTACAAAAAGAGCGCCAGCGGAAAACCGATGGAGACCCCATATACCCCGGCAGTCCCCCTCTTTCTCGCGCTACGGGAGGCCTGCCTCATAATCGAGGAGGAAGGCCTTTCCGCACGGATATCCCGGCACCAGAAGATGTCGGGCGCGATCCGGGCCGCGGCAATGGCATGGGGGCTCTCCCTTTTCCCGAAGATCGATGAGCTGCATAATTATTCATCCACGGTTACCGCGGTTGAATATCCGGCCGGAGTCAATGACGATGAGGTGCGGGCAATCGTCAAGAAGATGGGTATCGTCATCGCCGGCGGCCAGGACCACCTGAAAGGAAAGATCTTCCGGATTGGCAGCATGGGCGCCGTCAGTGCCCCCGAGATCCTTGCTACCCTTGCAGCAATCCAGCACGCACTGAGGAAGTCCGGGCTCAAAACGAAAGGCGATGGCGTTGAAGCGGCCAGCGAGGTGCTCGGATGAGAGTGGGGGTCGCTGATACCACCTTCTCACGGGTCAACATGGGGGCTATAGCCATCGACGAGCTGAAAAAACATGCCAGTGTTGCAATTGAACGGACAACCGTACCGGGGATCAAGGATCTTCCGGTTGCATGCAAGAAACTGATCGATGAACGCCAATGCGATATTGTCATGGCACTGGGTATGCCCGGGGGACAGGATAAGGACAGGATGTGCGCTCACGAAGCCTCGCAGGGACTTATCATGTGCCAGCTCATGACGAACAGGCATATCATCGAGGTCTTCGTTCACGAGGACGAGGCAAAGGACGGCTCGGAGCTGACCTGGCTTGCCGAACAACGAACCCGTGAACATGCAGTCAATGCCGTAAAACTTGTACTGTACCCAAAAGACCTCGAGCGTGAGGCGGGTACCGGGCAGCGGCAGGGATTTGCTGATGCCGGCCCAGCACGCCGGTGAAATAAGCATACAACTTTATCTGGAACTATTTCAAAGAGATGATCTGATATGTGCGATACCAACCCGATAAAACTGGGATTTGTCGTTGCAGAGTTCAACCGCGACATCACCTATATGATGGAGATCGAGGGAAGAGAACATGCGGCGTTTCTCGGAGCTGAAGTAACCGAATGCCTGTACGTTCCGGGGGCTTATGACATGCCACTGGCGATCAAAAAGATGTTGCAGGCAGGAAAAGTCGATGCAGTTGTTACCATCGGGTGCGTCATAGAAGGTGCCACCCAGCACGACGATATTGTGGTGCAACATGCAGCCCGCAAGATAATCGATCTATCACTTGAATTCAGTAAACCGGTAACCCTTGGTATTTCCGGGCCTGGCATGACACGCCTCGAGGCAAACGAACGTATCGATTACGCGAAGAGGGCAGTTGAATCCGCCATCAAACTTGTCCAGCGATTGAGATGAAACGGCTCTCGGAAAAGATCGCCGGCGTTGTCGAATCGGCAACGATCGCGATCTCCAACCGGGCCAAGAAGATGCAGGCAGATGGGATCGATGTTATCAGTATGTCGATCGGCGAGCCTGATTTCGATACACCACGGCATATCACGGATGCCTGTATCGATGCTCTGAACCGGGGCCAGACCCATTATGCGCCGAGCAACGGCATTCCCGAGCTGACGAGTGCGATTGCAGGGAAGATCACCCGGGATAACAAGTTCTCCTGTACTCCCCAACAGGTGATTGTTACCTGCGGGGCCAAGGATGCCATCTACGAGGCGATGGAGGCTGTCCTGAACCCGGGTGATGAGACGATCATCCTCACCCCGGCGTGGGTCTCCTATGAGCCCTGCGTCCAGATCGCCGGCGGGAAGGTCGTGAAGCACGCGATCAACTTAAAAACCTTCCAGCTTGACGACTCTCTTCTCGAACGGGTAAATGCAAAGACCAAGATGATCGTTGTCAACTCCCCTTCGAATCCCACGGGAGTTGTTTTCGACACAAAATCCATGAAGCTCGTTGCGGATCTCTGCACGGATTATGACATCTATGCGATGTCCGACGAGATCTACGAGAAGATGGTCTACGGCAGAGAACACATCTCGCTTGCCGCAATCGGCGATATGGCGCAACGCACAATCACCATCAACGGTTTCTCGAAGGCTTATGCCATGACCGGGTGGCGGCTCGGGTACGCAGTTGCCCCCAGGGAGATCATCGCGGAGATGTCCAAGGTACAGCAGCACACTATCAGCCAGGCCACGACCTTTGCGATGTGGGGCGGGGTTGCTGCACTCACAGGCGACCAGTCCTGCGTTGAAAAGATGCGCAAAGAGTTCGACCGGCGGAGAAAATACATCATTGCCGAGCTGAACCTGATGGGCTACGAGACCGCACCTGCTGACGGGGCATTCTATGCGTTCGTCAGGGTTGCCGGCGATGACATGGAAGTGGCAACCCGCTGGCTGGAGAAAGGGCCACGTGGCGGCAACCCCGGGCAGTGCGTTCTATGCACCGGGCTGGATCCGGCTGTCGTATGCGACATCCATGGAGCGGTTGAAGGAAGCGATGGGGAGGATTAAAAGGGTTGAGTAAGTAAAAATCTCAATTAAGTTCTCTCATTTTTTGCATAATTCCAATATAGAGACACTTTCACAATATGCATACCTCTTGCTTAAGACATCTAATCTTTTAATTAAAAGCCGAAGATTAATAATTTGAACAGTCGTATCAATGCAAATAGTTAATTTCTGAGTGATCTTTCCATGTCAAATTCCCAATCATTCGCTGAAATGAAAAACTTATTTCAAGCGGGTTTGGAGGGAAATAAAGAATCATTGACTCGATTTGGTGCTACTTACTGGACACAATTAAAAGCCTATTTACTTGAAAGTAATCGTCAAGTGAAGGATCTCCCAAACGCTCCTAATGACAGTATTTGGAAAAGTTAGATGCACCTCACTGGTACATCAATATTGGTGGATCCACGCCGGGATCGTTATTTCTAGATGCGTCAAGAGAGCGGGTATGGATTCTCTATACTTGCTTAAAGCCGAAGATTCGGATAATGCCATCTCCAAATGGATTGGTGGTAAAAAAGGACTGGATCGGTGTTGGCTTTCATATAATCATCTGATGCATTACAAAAAAATCGAATCCTGGGTTGAAAAGGGAATTGGATTAATCTTTGCCGATGGTTTGACCCCCAAAGCAGATGCCGGAAAATTTAGCATGAAAGCATGGTATAGCGAAAAAGAACCTATACCCGGCATCTATAAATTTTTAGAGCGTGCAAAAGAGCAAATTGCAATTAATAGTGTTCGATGGCAAAAAAGGGATGGCTCAGCTGTTGACATTACTGAAGAATGGTATAACAATGGCAAAGTAACCGTCAATCAAGCATACGATGTTGATGCTGTTATGCTCTCAATTTCAGATATGGCGAATAAATATGAAGATTCACTTTATGAAGCCACAAACAGTCGAAATAATAAATTGTGCGCATTTGAATTAAATTTTTCAAAAGAGTTAGATCTTCAAGCCTTTTCTGATGTTGTATCTGCTGGAAAAAGTGGAATGAATCTTTGGTTAACTGAGATTGAATCAGAATGCGATTTCAAGCGGTTCAAGGGTGTTGATTTGCATACATGGGACATCATCTATATGGATGTCGGTTTGGATTATGCGTATCTGACAATACCTGGCGATGGTTGCGTAAATGCCGCACCACGAATTGCGACCGTTCAAGGAGAAGATAACGCTGGCAAAACCTCAATCTTTTTTGATGGAGTTGAGATGTTTGCCTAATTTTAATAAACGGATTGAATTATGGAGAAACACGATACAACTTTTCTATTCTTATCATCGATTTTCATTGCCCTTTGCAAAAGCAAATTTATCTGACTTCCTAATCGAGGCGAAATTAAATACTCCATCTGGAAAACAGAAAAATCCCGACATTATTGCATGGAATTCAAAAATTTGGCTTATTATCGATTTGACCTTTAATGATCACTCGAAAGCGGATAAACTTGATGAATATAAAAAAATTGAGCCACGAGAATTATCCCATTTGTGTACTTCAGAATACCCAAAAAAAATCCCCCCTGAAACAATGAGTAGTCGACTTTCTTTCAACAATGATGGAAATCATTGCCAGATCGTCGTCAAAGATATTTTTGATGTTAAAAATGAAAAATTCATTAGTGATACAACCTTGAGAAATGAATTGATCAAAATGAAGGGGAAATCCTTGAAAAAACTCCCCACGTTACCTATTGCACTTGTTCCTGAAATGGAGGGTCAAGAAATTCGCGAGGGAATAGCCGGTTTTGTTATGCAGTCTTTTAATGGAACAGCTGAGGGCAAGTCATCCTATGATTTATGCAAAATGGGACTTGACAAAATTTTTGATCGTACCCCTAGTGAAAAAACACACTCACTAAAAGAAAGAATTGATCGAGAAATGAAATTGTTAACCGGAAAGCAGGACTTGAAAGGATACATCGAGTACAACAAAGACGATCAAAAATATCGGGCTGTGGAAAAATATCGCAACCCGCGTTTTCAAACAAGGAAGTATATCGAATCAAAAATTAACGAGTGGGTAAAATCATCTCAGCAAACACTTAAATCATTTTAATTGGATCCCCAGATCACCGGTCTAGACCCAAAACCCCAGCACGGTTTCAGCGGACTTTTTCCACCCAATTGTTGCTAATTAGACATTTTTCATATCCGACGTTCGAAAACCAATCCAGGCCCATAACGCGGAGAAAAATCTCCTCATTGTACCGTTTTTCCCCCAATTCGATCTATTTTCGGGTGCCCGAAAAAGGGGTCCGGAAAAAGTCTGCTATAAGGGCCCGATTGCCAATCCGGGCATTTTACGAGAAGTCGATCATCAGCTTCACCCTACCCTTTTCTTCGAGGTATTTCACCGACGGAGAATTCCTACGGGGGTGCCTGGATCGGGTGTATAACTCCTACCCCGGTCTCGGCCGGCTGGGTCGGCGTTACAAGTGTCTCCGGATAACCAGCTTCGGTTTTCTCCGGCGTCACCGCCCCATCGCGATCGAGCTCGACAAGCCCGGTCTCCGTGACGCGGAAGAACCGGAACGCCCCGCGGGGCAGGAAGACCCAGAGCTCGCGGGAGATCCCGGACCCGGATGCGATGGCCCGAAGTGCTGCGAGTGCATCGGCTGCCTCCCGCTCGATCCATGCATGGTCGCAGTGGACGCGGGTGACCCGTTTGATCCGGACGTGAGCCACGAAACCGGGGCAGTAGATCACGAAGTTGCAGATCGTGCCCGGCTCGTGCATGAACTGCCGGGTCTCGCCCCGTTTCTTCGCGATCAGCACGGCTTCGCGGAGGGCCATGAGGGGCATTCGCCCGCGGGTCATGGGCGGCTTCTACTATTTCCGGCCGGGGTTTCATACAGCGGCCGGCGGTCCTCTGCAGTACATTTCTTGTTGTGTGTCTGATAGATTCGATAGATAGCAACAGCTCCTTACCTTGTGGTGAATATGCCGTTAGTAATCCCGTGAATGCACAGGGAAGGCGGCCACATGGTGCTCCACGCGTTATTCTCAAAATTATATACGCTTTGTAGTATGATGGATTCGTAACGACTCTGCAGTATAGCGAGTCCAAGGCAGGATATAATTCGCGAATTTTAGCCAGGTAGGAGAGGAGTACATCAGCACCATTCGGCAGGCCCTTGTAAAAGCCATTCTTAAAATTCGGGGATAAGGGATCACCTCCCTTGCGCCATCCCTGCCCCCGTTGGGGGCCGGAGGCGCATGCGATGAAATTCGTGATAGTACAAGGTAATACGTCATTATCGCAACCGGGGATGCCTCAGCGGCGGGGCGCAGCCCCAAGAGCGTAGACAATAAACCTGAGGTTTAAGACAATGGTTTTATACAATACCCTATTTGGCATACGAGGATACCCAGCGTTTTCCTTCTTCAGAATAAATTGGACCGGGTGGATAATCTTGTTAAAATGAATCTTGCGGCAAATAGAAAGATTAAACCTTCTCTTTACCCTTCCCGGTCTTCTCCTTTTTTATCCACCAGATATGGGCAAAGGTAGAATCACCGGAAATCACAACTTCACGTTCCTGAGTCTGGACAAGCGGATTGATGTAATCATCGACAATCCTGATCTGTTCCGGTGTTTTTGCATTGAACCGCTTCCGGAAGAACGCCAGCATCTCGTCCCGGCTCCCAAACCGGTACTCCTTTTTCAGCGGCAACATGCTCACGTCAGCATAGATCTCCGCCTGATAAAGGACCCCGAAGAGGCAGTCGACTTTTGGCCCGGGATGATATCGGGTCCCGTGCAGCGGCTCCCAGAGATCGGCGTACATCCTCTCCCAGAAAGGCATATCTACAAACCAGAAGAGGTGGACAGACCCCGATGATGCTGCATTCATTTTCAAAAGCGATGAACGAATATCGTGCATGGTCAGAGAAAGCGATGCAATAACAACATCGTAGGGGATTGCCAGGTCACGGGAGAGATCAATGTCCTCCCAGCGTTTCTGCACACAGGTGATGTTCCGGATTCCCAGGTTTTCCACATGATCATGAAGTATCTCCACCATTCCTGCTCCGGATTCCACGGCTGTGATATCTTTCACCTGGTTGGCAAGGGGGATCGCCAGGGTCCCGGGTCCGGAACCAATGTCCAGGATCCGCGAAGCCCGGTTGATATCGAGTGAAGCAATGGTGATTTTCACGCGTTCATCGTATTCGCTTCGGGCATTTGCATCATAGCGTTCCGCGTTCTCCTTCCTGTTCCAGTCGTGGGAAGGATCGTCGGAAATTTTTGAGGATTCATGCAATTCCTGTCTCTGCTCCCAGATCTCATTCCAGTCGGGATCCCTGAGTACCGGAGAACTCATAGCACACTGTATGTTCCCGTCCGGTAATAAAGTCTCACGTTATAAAAAAGAAAAGGGAAAAGGAAACGACTTATTCATGTCTCATCGCTTCAATCGGGCTGAGATTTGCTGCTTTCCATGCCGGATAAATACCACAGGCAAGACTGATGATGATACCAAAACCTACACCCTCGACGATTGGTATCGCGCTGGACCAGACGAACAGGTACTTTGTGGTGTTCAGCAACAGGGAACTTATAGCATATCCTGCGAGTAAACTCAATAGCCCCCCGATGACACTCCCGACAACGCCAAGGATCGCTGCCTCATACATGAACATACTCATCACTTCTCGTTTCTGGGTACCGATACTCCGCATGATCCCTATCTCCTTGACGCGCTCAGACACCGACATCATCATGATATTGAAAATTGAGACGCCTGCGACAATCATAGAAATGCCTCCGATCGCCGATACAAATGTAGTGATCGCTCCGAATGCAGAAAAAATTGTCGCGAGGGTTGCCTTACTATCCATGACATTAACGACCTTGTCCCTCTTGTTCATCTGCTTCTCGATGGTTGTTTTTACGACCGCGGAATCCACACCCTGGTTAACTTTCACGACAACCGTATCGTAATCATTCCGGTTATAGGCGGTATCAAACCAGTTTTGCGTCACAACAATGGCTGAGTCGGGTACTGATATCAAAGCTGATCCCCCGCTCCTCGATGATACCGGTTACACGCAGGGTTCCTTTCTCCCCATCCGTCCCGATGGAGATCCGCGAACCGACATTTACATTGTGATCTGTGGCAAATGTTGATCCGACCAGGCACCCGGAATCCGAACGGCTGAAACTCCCTGCCTTCAGGTTCATGAGTTTGGGCACATCATCAGGGTTAAGACCGTAAATAGGGGCTACAATCGTATCGCTGCCAACGCCGAGTTTCATGATGTCTGCAGTCTGAAGGACCGGAATTGCCACATTAGGTGCAACAGCACGTTTTATCTGCTGAAACTGCTGATCCGAGATCTTCAGGCTAGTCGAACCTCCGCCAGCCTGCCCGAACCCGGATCCACCACCGGTGTAGGGGGAAACAATCACACTGTCGCCGACCGTGTGAAGACTATCGGAAACCGAGAGCACAAGGCTGTTGCCGAGGATACCCATCGATGCAATAGCGACAACCCCGATAACGATGCCGAGCATTGCGAGCGTTGAGCGTAACAGGTGAATCCTGAGATTGCGTTTTGCAATTTCCCAGAAGATCATGCAACGATCCTCCCATCTGCAATTCGTATTGTCCGCTGGGAATATTCAGCAATATGCGAGTCATGGGTAACCATGATAATGGTTGTACCTTTACGGTTGAGTTCCGTCATCAGGTCCATAATGCCGGCACCGGTTTTTGAATCAAGATTACCGGTTGGTTCGTCGCAAAGCAGGATATCGGGATTGTTGATGAGGGCCCGGGCGATGGCAACCCGCTGCTGCTGGCCGCCGGAAACCTCCATAGGCGTATGAGTGAATAACTTATCCTCAAGCTGGACCGACCGGAGCACTTCCTTTCCTTTTTCCGGGTCCACCGCTTTCTGGGATTTCAGCATCATGGGAAACGTTACATTTTCGATAATGTTGAGCAGGGGAAAGAGGTTGAAATACTGGAAAATAAACCCGATCCGGTCTCTCCGGAGATTGGTCAGCTCAGCATCGGACATATCCCCGATTCGGGTTCCGCTGATAAAAATATCACCGGATGTCGGGGTATCAAGGCAGCCCATAAGGTTCAGGAGCGTCGACTTGCCGGAACCGGACGGCCCCATGATAGAGATAAACTCGCCACGGTCAACCCTGAACGAGACACCATCCAGTGCAGTTACATCGCCTGCCGGAAGCGGGTAGACCTTGACCACGTCCCGGAACAGCATTACCGGCGTATCGTCCATAGGACCGGTCACTTTTTGTTCCTTCTCACGTAGAAGTACCATCCGCCGATACAAGCCCCAATAACGATGACTATGGCAATAAGGGGAAAGAGGAGATTCGATACCCCTCCGGTCGGCGAGTTGGAAGCAGGTACTGAAATTTGAACCTCCTGTAAAGTACTATACAGGTTACCATTGGAGTCTTTGTAGGAGAGCTGGAGCGGAATGCTGCTGCTGTTTGTGGAGAAGGTGACTTCAAAGGATCCAAAATCATCCGGCTTGAGGGCTCCGACTACATAGGTCTTGTAAGGGTCCTCGGGAATCGCCGGAGGAAGAGAAGTAACCGTGACCGTATTTGCTGTTTCCAGCCCGGCATTGTTTACATCCCCGGTGATGTGGTAGACGCCGCCAGAAAAAGTTACCTGAACATTGCTGACAACAGGGCTCGCCTGCATTTTATCAATCCCAAAGGTGATGGGGAGATCCATTGTCGCTTGATGCGGATTATTTCCATTGTTATACGATACCGTCATGACAAGCACAGACTCCTCGTCGGGGGAGACGGTGAAGTTAACCGGTATTCTGGCACCTGCTGCAAGATTCCCGATGTATGTTTTTGCCGGGCTGGCAATGATGCCTGTGCCGGCGACATCGAGCACAACATTCCTTACATCATTTTTCCGGGGGTTGGCCAGTTGCAGGGAAATAGTCTTTTTCTTTCCCTGGGTAAATGCATCGGGCTTTTCGACAACGGTCAGTTCAAGTGGTGTATTATCCACTTCAGCAGTTGTCCGATAGTAAAGACTATTCGCTTCTACGAAACTCAACGAGAATGTCGGGAAGTACAGTTCCGTCAGGTGCATTAGCCACAACGGAAAATGTGAACGGTTGCTTCTGGAGAGGACCGATATTTGCCGAGGAATCATAGGGAGTACTGGTGAGCAGGATATTCTTGTCACCGAACGTGGCATGATTTACGACAACACTGGTGTCGGAGTTGCTATTGGTAACATAGACCATCACTGTCCCGGTATCGCCGGTAAAAAACGTTCCCGGATCAAAGGTTACATCCGAAACATAAACGTTGGCGGCAACTGCCTGGGAGTCCGGTGTTTGTAATGCAGTCACTGCTCCAACCCCTAAGCCGAGAATAAGGAAAAAGGTGGAGAGTAAAATAAATTGCGTGTTTTTCATATTATATCCCTGTCATTTTGAAGATCGTATAGAGGATAAAGAGGACAACCGGTATTCCTACACAGAGCGCGGAGTCTCTATCTGAAAGCTGACGGGCATTTTTCATGCCTGCGATCCAGATATTTGCACTCCACAGGAGAAATACAATAGATATTATTGATATAATCTGGGTCATCTCCACCATTGCAGGATCATGCATCAGGGCATTGGTGGCATCGATGATCATTTGTGGATCCTGGGAGGCGGCTGAAGTAATCCGGGGAACAATTATCCGGGGGAGATATTGCAGAGCTACGATTATGGTAATCAGACCTCCGAAAATCTGGGGGAGATAACCATACCCTACAAATTCAAGCGATCTTCTGAAAGACCCCTTGCCCTTAAAGACCGATGAGATAAGATAGAATACACCCGTCCATATCACCCAGAATATGAATATAAAAATTACAGCCCCAAAAATGGAGGAAATAGCGATTACTGATTCCATACCTGGCAGTATTCCGGCCAGCATCTTTCCTGTTAACCCCCCGATTAAATACGCATATGCTGCTGAAACAACCCCCATCAGAGCTACAATAAGTCCGGGAATTTTAAGATTTTCCTTTTCCGTTAATGCATCCTTGAAAAATGCATTGGGATGAATCAATGCGTTTACTAATGATTTTGCCATCAGATATCTCCCGTTAATCAAGTTGTTGTTGTGTTTGCGACAACGCTAATACACATGGAATCTTCACTATATTAATTTTATTTATCGCGGCTTTAATTTACTACTAAAACATCGGGCCCAACCCGTGAATATTTTCCTTCAATGTTTAATATGTTCAATATCCGGGCCACTCTTTTATCAATGGGTCTAATCAGAAAGTTAAGCAATGATCTTATAAGTTGATACTGCTGTATCCAATCCCCCAGGTTTTCCTCAACAATATTCCATAAATACAAAAAACATTATGTACTTTTAACAACACTTAATATCATATCTGTAGCACAATGTATATATTTGTACAAGATAAATACTATGTATGCAGACAAAAATCCTCCTCGACGAGGAGCAGATGCCCAAACAGTGGTATAATGTTCAGGCGGACCTGAAATCACCGCTTGATCCTCCGCTCCACCCCAAGACTCAGAAACCTATTGGTCCTGAGGATCTTGCTGCCATATTTCCGATGGAACTGATACGGCAGGAAGTGACGACAGATCGCCATATTGATATCCCGGAAGAGGTTCAGGATGTCCTGCGACTCTGGAGACCGAGCCCCCTTTATCGTGCCCACCGGCTTGAAAAATTCCTGAAGACTCCGGCAAAGATTTACTATAAATGGGAAGGGGTCAGCCCGGCGGGGAGTCATAAGCCGAACACGGCAATTCCCCAGGCATATTATAATATGAAGGCCGGTGTAGAAAGGATAGCAACCGAAACCGGGGCCGGACAATGGGGATCTGCCCTGGCATTTGCTACGATGCTCTTTAATCTTCAGTGTACCATTTACATGGTCCGTTCAAGCTATACACAGAAACCTTACCGGAAGTCAATGATGCATGTATGGGGGGCAGAATGTATTCCCAGCCCGAGTACCAAGACAAATGCCGGCCGTGCGATGCTTGAAAAGGATCCCGATACCCCCGGAAGTCTCGGTATGGCCATCTCTGAAGCAGTGGAAGATGCGGCCAGCCACACCAACACTAATTATGCCCTCGGTTCGGTGCTGAACCACGTCTGTCTCCACCAGACCGTTATCGGGCTTGAATGCCGGGAGCAACTGGCAATGGTTGATGACTACCCGGATGTGGTGATTGGATGTGTCGGTGGTGGATCCAACTTTGCGGGGATATCCTTCCCGTTTGCCGGTGATAAGCTGACCGGTAAACACAAAGATATTGACATCCTTGGTGCCGAACCTGCCTCGTGCCCGACCCTTACTAAGGGGCTTTATACGTACGATCTCGCTGATGAAGCCGGGTATACACCCCTTCTCAAGATGTTTACCCTTGGGCACGACTTTGTGCCGCCATCCATCCATGCAGGCGGTCTCCGCTATCACGGGGATTCCCCTATTGTTTCTCGTCTGGTACACGATGGTATAATGAGGGCAGTGGCCTTCCACCAGAATGAGGTCTTTGATGCTGCCCAGACATTTGCCCGGACGGAAGGCATCATTGTTGCCCCCGAGACCTCTCATGCAGTGAAAGCCGCCATCGATGAGGCTCTGAAATGCAAAAAGACACAAGAGTCAAAGACAATCCTGTTCAATTGTTCCGGCCATGGCAATTTCGATATGTCCGCGTACGATGCTTACTATGCGGGCAGCCTGGTGGACTACGAATACCCGGACGAGCTGATTAAAGAGGCGATCGCCCGGATCCCAAAAATTTCCTGAATCCTTTTTTATGAAGAAAATCGGGTTTCTTATAAATCCTATTGCAGGCATGGGAGGAGCTGTGGGCCTCAAGGGAACCGATGGCAAGCTCAAAGAGGCAACGGTCCGGGGTGCGGTGCCACAGGCAAAAAACCGGGCTGAAGTCACCCTGAATGCCCTTAAGAATGATAAAAACCTGATATTTCTGACTCCTTCCGGGGATATGGGAGAAGATGCCCTGAAAGAAACCGATCTGGAACCCGTGCAGGTTATCAGTTATCCAGGAAAAGAGAGCACAGCCGAGGATACCAGGATTGCCGCACAACGGTTTCTTGAAGAAGGTGTTGACCTGATCCTCTTCTGTGGTGGTGACGGGACGGCACGGGATATCTTTGATATTGTGGGGCGGAATGTGCCTGTTCTGGGCATCCCTGCCGGTGTGAAGATGTTACTCAGGTGTTTTTGCAATAAATCCCCTCGTTGCAGCGGAAATTGTGACACATTTTGAGGTTCGGTCAATACGGGATTCTGAAGTGATGGACGTGGATGAAGACGCTTATCGCTCGGGAGAACTGAAAACCCGCCTTTATGGTATAGCCCGTGTCCCATCCCTCCCAGGAAAGACCCAGTTCTCGAAACAGGTATATGAAGACGGGGATGAAGAACGGGTGAAAAAGGAAATTGCCCGATTTATTCATGAAATATTGATACCCGGTGTGCTCTATATCCTCGGGGCGGGGACCACCACGGAATCTATTGCCCGGGAAATCGGCGTGAATAAAACACTCCTGGGTGTTGATGCAATAAAAGACAGAAAACTGGTTGCCTCAGATCTCGATGAAAAAACACTCTGGAGTTTACTCGGAGAGGGGCAGGAGGCAAAAATTCTCTTAAGCCCAATCGGTGCTCAGGGGTTTATCCTTGGACGGGGGAACCAGCAGATCAGCCCACGCATTGTAAAGCGTGTTGGAATTTACAATATCATCGTGGTTGCTACACCGCACAAACTTCGGGAAACCCCGATGCTTTACATAGATTCCGGAGATCCGGAGCTTGACAAAAATTTTGGAGATTCTGTTCAGGTCATTTCCGGATACCGCATAGCCCAGCGCAGAAAAATTCTCCAGCCACAATAATGGTAAAAAAATTATTGTTGCTGAACTGCTTTTGGGGGCTTTAAGAGCGTGAACGCGATAATAAAACCGACGGCAGCAAGCAAAAGAACATAGGGAAAAACCCCAAGGTACGATCCGGTTGAGGTCTTGATGAATCCGGCGAGCTGGGGGCCTGCAATCGCACCGGCGCCATATGCGAGGAAGAGAATCCCGTAGCATCTCGGATAATCACAGGTGCCAAAGTAGGAGCCACAGGATGTCGGAGCTATGGCCAGCCAGCCACCAAGACATCCCCAAAGGACTACGAAGGTTATGAGGTATACCGGTACTGTCGGGATCTGCCACATAAGAAGCGATACGATCGCAATAAGACCGAACGACAGCATTGCGGTAAGTCGGGGGGTCAGCCTGTCGGTGAGGAAACCAAAGACGGGACGTCCAAAACCGTTGAAGATCGCAAAAATCCCCACGAGTGCAGTTGCAAGTCCTGTTTCAATTCCAACATCGGTACCTGCGGGTTTGGCAATGGATATTGCCATCAGACCGGCAAGACAGCCGATAAAATAGCATGCCCAGAGTGCGTAGAACGACGAAGTTTTTATCATCTGAGACCGGGTAAGTTCGCAGGATTTTTGCTCGCCCTGCTTTGGGGCAGGAGGTTTCCAGCCCGCCGGAACCCATCCGGCTTTTGGGAATTTTAATGGCAGAGCAAGCAGTATCGTCAGGATCACGAAAATAATTCCGAATATCCTGAATGTCGTCATAACCCCGTAGGAACCGATCAGGTAGCCTGCGATATTGGCAGTAAAAAACGCGGAGAAACCAAACCCTAGTACTGTAAGACCTACGGCCAGTCCCCTCCTGTCCGGGAACCACCGTGCTGCAACTGCAACCGGCACACCGTATGCGATGCCGACTCCTATACCTCCGACGACTCCGTACAGAATGTAGAGCATCGGGACTGATGTAGCAAAGGAGGCAAGAAGCCAGCCAAGCCCCGTGAGAACTCCCCCGACAATGGTGATATTCCTCGGCCCGTACAATTCAATATATTTGCCGGTCAGCGGCATTGCGATCGCAAAAAACGCAAGAAAAACCGAGAATGGCAAAAGAATGTCATTTGCTGTAACGGTCTGACCCAAGGTTTCAGTGAAATAAGTCGTAAGCGGCCCGACAAAGACACTCCAGGAATAAATCGTACCAAGACACAGGTTGATTATCATCCCGAGGACTATGAGGAGCCAACGGCCTCTTTCAGGCTCCATACCCAATATCGTTTCAGTATTAACTATGTCTTTCATTGTTTCCCTCTCAAATACGGCATTAACCGGTAACAGATCCCATTTCGTTAAAATCTATTATTCTTCCAGTGTCGAAATATCTCCCGGGTCGATCCCCATCTCCTTTGCCTTCAGGACACGGCGCATAATCTTTCCACTTCGGGTTTTTGGTAACTTTTCAACAAATTCAATTTCATGGGGCATTGCGATGGGCCCGAGTGTCACCCGCACATGATGCAGAAGGTCCTGCATCAGATGATCACTCGGCTGGTTGCCGACGCGAAGGATCACAAAAGCCTTGATCGTATTTCCTTTTACCTTGTCAGGCTTTCCGATGACTGCCGCTTCGGCGACCGCATGATGGGAGACCAGGGCACTCTCGACTTCGGCAGTACCGATGTTATGACCGGCAACGATGATGATATCATCAGCCCGCCCAAGGATCATAATATAACCATCCTTTCCTTTAACGGCGAGGTCTCCTACCGTATAGACATCTTTTATTGTTTCCCAGTACTTCCGGTACCTTTCATCATCTTTATAGACGGTTCGCAGCATGGAAGGCCAGGGAGACCTGATAACAAGCAAACCACCGGTTCCCGGGGCAACGGACACACCATTTTTATCAACTACATCTGCGATCACCCCGGGAATAGCTTTTCCCGCGAAACCCGGGCGCATAGGTTCTCCTATCATCGTCGTTATCATCTGCATCCCGGTCTCAGTCTGCCACCATGTGTCAAGTATGGGACACCGGTCCTTACCGATCACATGATAATACCATTCGAATGCCTCGGGATTCAGTGGTTCACCGACAGAGCCGATGATTCGCAACGACTTTAAATCATATTTATCCGGCCAGATCTCCCCCACTTTCATGAACATCCTGATAGCCGTTGGGGCTGTGTAGAGTATCGTTATTTTTTGTTCTTCGATAAGATGCCACCAGCTGCCGGCATCTGGATAATCCGGCGTGAGCTCGGTAATAAACACGGTCGCTCCTGTGGCAAGAGGTCCATAAATAATGTAGCTGTGACCGGTAATCCAGCCCGGGTCGGCGGTGCACCAGTAGATATCCGTGTCCTTGATATCCATGACATATTTGCTTGTGTAATAGGTCCCGACCATGTACCCGGCGCAGGTGTGCACGATGCCCTTAGGCTTTCCCGTAGACCCGCTGGTGTAGAGGATAAAGAACGGGTCCTCAGCATCCATTACTTCGGGAGGGCATTCATCAGAGAGACCCTCCATGATCTCATAGAAATCCAGCTCGAGAGTCGGGTGGATATCCACCAGAGGTTCCCTTCTCCGAAGGACTATGACATGTTCGACGGTAGGAGCATTATTAATCGCTTCGTCTACGATTGCTTTCAGTTGTATTGCCTTCCCGCGTCGGATCGCAACATCCGCGGTAATGACAATCTTAGCCCCGGCGTCCTGAATCCGCATGTTCAGTGCCGCAGCACCGAATCCGCCAAACACTACACTATGGACAGCTCCGATTCGTGCGCAGGCGAGCATTGCAATAATCTGCTCGGGGACAAGAGGCATGTATATACAGACCCGGTCTCCCTTTTTCACACCGGTATTCTTTAATGCGTTTGCAAAGCGGGCCACTTGGGAGAGAAGTTTCTGGTACGTAAAGATACGTTCTCTTCCCTCTTCTCCCTTCCAGATCAGGGCAACTTTATTACGCCGGTCTGTTGTTAACGTGGCGATCCAGACAATTTGCAGTAATATTGAGCTTGGCATTGGTGAACCATGTTGCATAAGGGTAGTTCAACTCTTTTACTGCTTTCCATGGCCGAATCCATTCAAGCTCTTCGGCCATCCTGCCCCAGAAAGCATCAGGATCCGCAAGAAATTCATTATACGCTTTTTGATAATCCCCCATCCAGGCATTTTTCTTGTAAAGAGGGTCAGGAGTGTAATACTTGCCTTCATCAGAAAGTCTGACATCAAAATCTTCAGTCATGTATTCACCAAATTCTACATTATTAATCATGTTAAACATTGTATATAAAAATTTGGAATCAGGACAGCATTGATTCAGGATTGTTCCGGGTTATTGAATTCTTTTAATTCCGGGCTTTTGAGTTAAAAAGAAAGGCAATAACAAGAATTATCTATCGGATTTTTCAATATAGAATTGATGCTGAAAAAATTTAAAGGATGCCTGCTGGGTGCAGCGATCGGCGATGCGCTTGGTATGCCTAACGAAAGTAATGCTCCAAACCTGAACAAAATGAAATATGGATACCGGCGCCCCTTTAAGGGTCATCCAAACGAAGGGCTGAATCCCGGGCAATATACCGACGACACCCAGCTGATGATACTGGTTTCAACACTTATCGCCGATGGAAAATATAATGAAGACCGGTATGCATCTGCCCTCCGTGAGCTCTATACCAAGGGAAATCTTCGATTTCCTGATGGTACTATTTCAACAGTGTGCGAAGATAATGCTAAAAAAAATATTCCCCGGAAGGGAGTCAAATCCACAACATCAGGATGCCTTCCTGTAGCAATACCGTTTGGATTGACGTTTCCCGACATGAATGAAGGAAGCGAACGGGCAGTCCGGGCATGCAATGTAACTCATACTCATCCGGCAGCGCACGCAGCGGTATCCACCCTTGCAACTCTCATCTACCATACGCTTCATGAGAACCCCGATCCTATCGGAAGGGCACTTGAAAAGGCACAGGATGAAGACGAAGTCCTCGGTGGAAAAATAAGAAACGCCCTTGTCCTG
Source organism: uncultured Methanoregulaceae archaeon (assembly GCA_963815065.1). Lineage (GTDB taxonomy): Archaea > Halobacteriota > Methanomicrobia > Methanomicrobiales > Methanospirillaceae > Methanoregula. The sequence continues at coordinate 668,152 of CAWFFE010000002.1, forward strand.
GAAAGAGAGGGAATGGATATCGAGACTGCATTACTAAAAATTGGAAACGATGTGTCTGTCTTCCAGACTCTCCCCATCTCCATCTTCCTCATCAGACGATACTCCCATCCGTCTGATCTCCTGACTGTAGCAGCAAATGCGGGAGGAAATACTGATACCATCGGTCTCATTTGCGGTGCATATCTTGGTGCTTCACAGGGAATCGATGCATTGCCTTCCGATTTATTGGATGGACTCGAAGACCGGCAGCGGATTGAACTGCTTGGACAACGGTTACACGCACTCTATCAGCAGAAACTTGGGGGGATCTGATTTTTTCCGGATCAAAAAACATTCATCTGGCAGAAAAATGAGGCGGTTACCGGGTACAGATCTTTCCGGTGATAGCCACCTGAAATACCTTCGGGGGACCTCTTTGCTAACTCCCATGCGGTTGATCCACATCACCGGTTTCTTAAAAACCATTAAATTTTTATAACCGGATATTCTTTTATGAAAATTGCGATTATCGGGGCTTCCGGTTATGCCGGTGGCGAGCTGGTCCGCCTTCTCGTTCACCACTCAACTGCAGAGGTCACCTGTGCCACGTCCCGAAAACTGGCAGGAACATCTCTTGACCAGGTGCATCCTCATCTTAAGGGGTTTACTGATCTTAAATTTGAAAACCCGGATACCGATGCTATCGATGCAGATGTGGCATTCCTTGCAGTTCCCCATACTGCTGCAATGCTCCATGCGGGGAAACTCTTGTCGAGAGGAATAAAGGTTGTCGATCTCAGTGCGGACTACCGGTTACCAAAAGAGATCTACGAGACCGTATACGGGGTCACCCACTCAGATTATTTTGTGGCACCCTATGGCATACCGGAACTCCACCGAAAGGAGTGCATCAGCGAGAAGTTCGTCGCAAACCCCGGGTGCTTCCCAACAGGGGCAACCTTAGCGGCGGCCCCGCTGGCAAAATATGCTCACACCGTAATATTTGATTCAAAGACCGGAGTAAGTGGTGCCGGTGACAACCCCTCGGCCATGACCCATTACCCGAACGTCGGAGATAATATCGTGCCCTACAAGTGGACATCGCACCGGCATCTTGCGGAAATGAAACAGGAACTTTCCCGGCTTGGTTCAACAGCGAAATGCTACTTCACCCCGCATCTTGTGCCGGTCAACCGCGGCATTCTTACGACAGCCCATATCCTTCTCAACGAACCAATGCAACAGAAAGAAGTTGAAAAAATCTACCACGATTTCTATAAGGGCGAATATTTTATCCGATACCAGAAGCCATCGCTTGCTGCGGTTCGGGGAAGCAATTTCTGTGATATAATGGTCGAGAGCGAAGGATTGCGTGTCGTGGCGGTTTCTGCAATCGACAACCTTGTGAAAGGGGCAAGCGGCCAGGCCATTCAGAATATGAACCTCATGTGTGGTTTACAAGAAAATGACGGGCTGACAGGAGCAGGCATGCTGCCGTAGGTGATTAACAATGCTGGTTAAAAACGCAATGACAAAAGATCCCATCGTGTGCACTACTGAAACTTCCCTCCGCGAGGCAGTAGGCTTGATGAGGAAGCATCATATCGGCGGACTTCCGGTTATGGAAGGTTCGGAACTCGCAGGTATGCTTACAGAATCGGATCTCATCTCTCTCCTTGAATCTGAAAGGATCTCCGATGATCTCTGGTTACCCTCTCCATTTGAGATTATCGAGATCCCGATCCGGGAATATATTAACTGGGAGAAGACAAAGCATGCGCTTCGCAACATCGGGGACATGAAGGCAGAAAAGATAATGACCCGCCGGGTAATCACTGCAACCGAGGATATGGATGTCGAATCAGCTGCTGCGCTGATGCTGAATGAAGGTATTGCACGTTTACCGGTAATGCGGAAGAAAAAACTGGTCGGAATTCTTACCCGGGCGGACATTATTCACGCAGTCGGGTCTCCGCATTCTCCCAAAGAGGGAGCTGATACCTGAATGACATTCCGGAGTATCTGTGCGGTAAAGGGTGTCAGCAGCTATGGGACAAAAGAAGGGAAGTTCGGTCTTGCCCTGATAAGGGCAAGTGGAACTTCCGCAGGTGTATTCACCGAAAATCTTGTCAAGGCAGCTCCGATCGAACTGATGCGCAAACAGATTAAAAAAGGAAGGATGGAAGCGGTAATCGCAAACAGCGGGTGCGCCAACGCATATACCGGAAAACGGGGGTATGATGACGCCATAGCGATGACGGAATTTGCGGGGTCTGTTCTGAATGTTGAACCGGATCTGATCGGCGTTGCCAGTACCGGTGTCATCGGGCGATATCTCGATCTCCCGCGCGTTCAACGCCAGTGCGAGGAAATAGCACCTAAGATCGATCGTACTCCGGAAGCTGAATCGCTTACTGCTCAGGCCATCATGACGACAGACACTTTTCCCAAACACGCACTCGTGCAAAAAGAAACGTTCACTATCGGAGGAATTACGAAAGGAAGCGGTATGATTGCGCCGAACATGGGAACGATGCTTGCATTTATCTATACTGACGCGGAGATCGGGGTAGAACCCTTATTACAGGCCCTCAGGCAGGCTACCCGGCGGACATTCAACCGTGTTGTTGTTGACGGTGATACGAGTACAAACGATATCGCACTTTGCACCGCTACTGGAGAGGCAGGCAAAGTTAACCTGTCGGAATTTTCTCCCGCTCTTGAAGAATGCTGCCGTTCGCTTGCCCGGCAGATTGCGGCCGATGGCGAAGGTGCGACAAAGTTACTTGAAGTGACCGTGAAAGGAGTGCAAAAAGAAGAGGAAGCTGCAAAAGTTGCACGCACAATCATTGAATCACCTCTCGTAAAAACTGCTGTTTATGGCGAAGATCCAAATTGGGGGAGGGTCGTTGCAGCTGCCGGGAGAGCCGGCGTTGATTTTGATCCCAATGCAGTCTCTCTCTGGATAAGCGACGGGAATACCAGGTACCCTCTTGTCAGTTCCGGGACGATCATCGCAGATCTGAAGAAAGCAAAAGAGACGATGCACGGGAAGAAGGTGATCTTTATCCTTGATCTTGGTACCGGTAAAGAAGAAGCTACAGCCTGGGGCTGCGATCTTACCGAACGTTATGTCGAGATCAACGGGAGGTACACCACATGATGAAACGCGAAGATGTCCTGATGGAAGCGCTTCCCTATATCCAGCAATTCCATGGGAAGACCATCGTAATTAAACTCGGTGGACACGCGATGGTAGACCCTGTCGTTCTTGAAAATGCAATCCGCGATGCGGTACTTCTGCATTATGTGGGAATCCGGGTAGTTCTCGTGCATGGAGGAGGTCCGGAGATCAGCGAGAAGATGAAGGCCATGGGCAAGGAATCTGTCTTTGTATGCGGTCTGAGGGTTACGGATCATGAAACCCTTGAGATCGCCCAGATGGTCCTTGTTGGTAAGATTAACAAAGGCATCGTTTCCCTGATTGCAAAATGTGGTGCACGGGGGGTCGGTCTTTCCGGGAGTGATGGGAACCTGATCATTGCAAAAAAAATGGATCTCCAGAGAGTTGATATCGGGGGAATCCAGAAAGAGGTCGATCTTGGTCACGTGGGAGAGATTGAATGGATCGACCCTGCTATCCTGAACATTCTCCTTGAAAAAAACTACATCCCCGTGATTTCACCAATCGCAATAGATCTGTCCGGTGCGAGCTTAAACATCAATGCTGATACGGCAGCAGGGGATATTGCGGTCGCACTCAAAGCTTACAAACTCATTAACATGACAGATGTTGACGGTGTCATGGACAAAGCCCGGATAAAGGTATTCCGGAAACTCACCGTCAGTGAGGCCAATGAATTGCAGAAATCCGGAGCAATCGGTGAAGGTATGATTCCGAAGGTGAATTCTGTGATCAAAGCTGTGGAAAACGGAGTCTGCTACGCCCATATCATCAATGGAAACAGAGAACACAACCTGATCCTCGAACTCTTTACCCGTGACGGGGTAGGGACGATGATCTCCCGGAAATGATATTCTCTTAAATTTTCCTGAAATATTTATTAAGTGAGTAATCCACAAAAGTACAGGAGATCTCCCGGATGGATAAAACAATAAAAATCGTCGTTACCGTCTTTCTTGTGTTAATTCTGGGGTGTGCGTTTTTATTCATCATCCCGCTCATGAAACCCATGTCCTCTTCATCGCCAGGAAATGAGATTTCAGATGCCCCCAACAAAGTCCCTGTCTTTTTCTTTTATGGGGAAGAATGCCCTCACTGCCATAACGTGATGCCCTTCATCCTGGATCTTTCAGAAAAGTACCCCGAAATAGATCTCCAGATGCTTGAAACCTGGCACAATGCGACGAACCTGGCCTTTTCAAATTCATTAAACGAGAAACTTGGTATAAAGAACCCCGGAGTTCCGGAAGTCATCGTTGGTAATACTACTCTTATCGGCGACAAAGACATCCCGGCCAGACTCGAAGGTTTGATCCTTGAAGAAATAAAAAAAAACCAATAATCGATATTCCTGAAACAACCATCTCCCCAACACCATCCGGTCTCTCATCACAACAGGTCATCGCTGCATTTTTTTTCTATGGCGATGGCTGCATCCATTGTGAAAATGTAGAACCTCTTATTACCGAGATGGCGGGGAAATATCCGGAACTGGATATCGAAAAGCTTGAAATTTATCACAACGCAGAGAACCAGGAAAAATTTCTGGCGATGAGTCGCCAGTACGGAATTGAGAACGCGGGAATTCCAGCGATCTTTATTGGAAACAGGTCTTTGATTGGCGATACCGATATCAAGGATCATTTTGAAGAGAGCATTCTTGAAGAGAAACAACGACTGGCATCCTGCAATGGGACGGTATCTGGCACTATGGTACAGTCCAATACAGGCTGTTTACCTGCCGTTACACAAATTACCCCCTTTCTGGTTATTTTCTCAGCGGCAGTCGATAGTATAAACCCCTGTGCTTTTGCGGTCCTTATCTTCCTGCTGGTCTCCATCGTTGCGATTGAAGACCGGCGACGTATACTGATGGTAGGTGGTGTCTATATCTCTGCCGTGTTTATCTTCTATCTTCTCTCAGGAATCGGGATCTTTTCCGTTGTCCATGTATCAGGTATCTCCACAGTTCTCTCTCTTCTTGGCGCAACGGTAGCTGTTGTTCTCGGAATGGTCAATGTCTTCGAGGTCCTGAGTGGCAGGGACGAATTCATATTGGCGATTCCTGAATCAAGGAAGGAAATTATCGACCGATATATCGGGAAAGCATCCCTTACCGCTGCATTTGTTCTGGGTATCCTTGTCGGAATATTTGAATTACCCTGTACAGGAGGGATCTATCTTGCCATTCTGGGACTCATGAGCAGGGAAATGACTTTCATGGACGGATTGCCCTATCTGATCCTTTACAATGTAATCTTCGTCATGCCGTTGGTTCTGATTTTATTGCTTGTGGCATACGGGATCTCTCCGGAACGGGCAAATTCCTGGAGAATTAAACACCGGAAATCCCTCAGGTTTATTGTGGGGATTGCGATGATCGCTCTCGGCGCAATTATCTTCTTTGGGTGGTTCGGATAAAATTTTTTATGAATTATGAGGTAAAAAAAACTCAGGGAAGATTTCCTTCTCCAGAACATTCCCGCTGCCTTTCCTCGCTCATCGTAATCAGTATATCAAAAATTTTCTGAACCGCCACGGGGTCGATCTTGGATTCAACTGCCTGTTCGAAAGCAGATTCAAGCACCTTAGTAGTCCTCTGCGTATCGTGGATAGGCAGTCCACCACGAATCTTAATCCGGGCAATTTTTCCTGCAAGATCCTGACGTTTTGCGATGAGCCGGATAATATTGGTATCCACCTTATTGATCTCTTCCCGCGTGGTCTCAATGTTCATAGGAAATACATGAACGAGATTTTTAATAAACATAATCTTTGCGCTCTTCAACACGAAGGCAGATAATGCATAAACACCCTATCTGATCTGGTGTTTTTTATGTTTGAACGAATAAGCCGGCGAGAAGAAGCAGATCTTTTCCTGGCATGGATGGCGATTTCGCTCTCCTTTGCCATTATAAAAATTGCGCCTAATGGCGTACTTGGGCCGATAACATCCATAGACCCCTGGGTCGCCCTTATTTATTTTGGAATCTCTCTTCTTACTGTCGGAATCGGGTTCATACTTCATGAAATGGCGCACAAATTCACTGCGATTCGCTATGGATACTGGGCTGAGTTCCGTAAAGACAATTCCATGCTCCTCATTGCCATTGCCCTTGCTTCCCTTGTCGGGTTCGTCTTTGCGGCCCCGGGTGCAACAGTGATATATGATGCGAATGGCCGGGGGATTAGCCGTGAGCTGAATGGAAAGATTTCAGCCGCAGGCCCCTTAACCAACCTTCTGTTATGTATTCCCTTTGCCCTGCTGGCTTTAACCGGAAGTTTATTTTTAAATTCGAACAGCAGTCTTCTGGCCCAGATCGGTATTTTCGGTGTACAGATAAATGCCATGATCGCCTCGTTCAATATGCTCCCGGTCAGCATTCTTGACGGAAGAAAAGTCATGTCATGGAATATTGCTGTTTTTGTTCTTCTGATCCTCACATCATTTGGACTGCTCGTTGGATCTTTTTACTATTTCTGATCCCGTACAATACAATTTTTAAAAGAAAACCCGTGAAAAAATTTTATGGAGCGGTTTTTAACTTCTCCAGCACCCTGACCACCTTCTGTCCTTTATCGAAGGCTTCCTTCAATGCCGTCGGGTGCTTGTTAATTCCCCCGTATTTGTCCATATTATTTGCAATGATGTTATCGTAATACTCGAAACCAATTCCGTTGAAAAATGCTGTGATGGCGGGGAACGCGGCATCGAATACATTATCCCACGAAAGCCCTGCGGTAGAGATGAAAATTCCTTTATGCCGGATTATATGTTCATTGGGAAAAAAAAGGGTTTTCAAGATAAATTTCCTTGCCCACAGATACTGGCCCCGGTCAATCATTCCCTTGAGTTCTGCAGTAATTCCCATACTATAAATCGGGGAAGCAACACCGATTACGTCAACCTCCAGTATTTTGTTAAAAAGAGCGATCGCATCATCCTGGATGACACATTCACCGGTTTTGTGGCATGCATTGCACCCCCGGCAGGGAGTATAACTGAGTTCCTTGAGTACCACCTTTTCAACGATCGCACCGGTGGATTTTGCCCCTTCCATAAAACTATCAAGAAGAGTTTCGGTATTGCCGTGCCGGTGCGGACTTCCCGATATGCCAAGAACTTTTATTTCCATGAACCCTCATACCCCAAGACGCTTTTTTAACTCGGTAAGAGTAGTTTTGCCTAAATTTGTTGCATCTGCCTTTGCTGTCGGATGGAGGTCGATGGCGCCTTTCTCATCTACACCATTTATCATAAGGTACCTGATATCCGCGTCTCTGATATCGATCACATGATAAAAACACTTTACCGACGGAATTGCAGCATCAAATACATAATCCCACGTCTGTCCTGCCGTTGAAAGGAAGATCCCCAGACGTTTACCTTTTCGTTCCGGGGGGATAATCGGGAGCTTGAGGACATACTTCCTTGAACGGAATACCTGCGCCCGATCAACGAGTGCCTTCACCTGTGCTGCAAGTCCCATACAATATATTGGTGAAGAGAGGATAATGCAGTCAGCTTCGATAATCTTGTCATGATAGATATCCATCCCGTCCCGTTGTACACATTTATTGAGTATTTCACAGGCATTGCATCCCCGGCAGGGATTGATGTCTGCTTCGGTAAGGGGAATTTTTTCAATCTTAACCTCCCGATCTTCGCTCATTGATGCGAGAACCCAGTCGAGCAATGTTTCAGAATTTCCATGCCTGCGTGGACTTCCGGCAAAAGCGAGGATCCTGATTGGCATAGCAGTTTTCTTGTGCCGGCAATACTAAAAAAGGTTGGTTTTTGATAAATAAAGAGTAAAATATTTCGTTCCTGTCAGATCTTTTTGAAGCAGAGGTACCAGTCCTTACATTCAAAGCCCTCTGTTGGTCTCTTCTCCATCTCAGCCGCAGTCCTGGGTGGCGGGACAACTACTTTATCGCCCGGCTGCCAGTTGGCAGGTGTAGATACTTTGAACTTGTCTGTTGTCTGAAGCGCCTTCACCAGCCGTATGATCTCGGGCATGAACCGTCCATTCTGGAGAGGATAATAGATCATTGCCCGCATAATACCCTTGTCATCGATAAAGAAGACGCACCGGACAGCTGCCATGGAACTCTGTCCCGGATGGATCATACCATACTTTTTTGCAACTCCCATAGAGAGGTCGGCTATGATCGGGAAGGGTATTGTAACCCCCATCTTTTCCCTGATAGCATGTACCCAGCCCAGGTGTGCAGAGATGCTGTCCACCGAAAGTCCGATCAACTGAACATTGAGGGCCCTGAGTTCATCGTAAATATTCGTAAATGCGATGAATTCAGTTGTACAGACCGGCGTAAAATCTGCCGGGTGGGAGAACAAAACCACCCATTTCCCCCTCATGTCGGAGAGTTTAACCGGACCCTGAGTGGTTTCCGCTTCAAACTCCGGTGCCGGTTCGCCAAGAACGGGAAATGATATACAGGTGTTATCTTCCATAGGTCAATCCTGTTATTTCATTACCTCATCAAGCTGGGCTTTACCGTACACATACGCCGGCATGCCGGAAAGCAGGAATGTGACCCTCAATGCTTCCTCTACCTCTGCTTTGGTGACCCCGAGATTTGCTGCACCAGCGAGTTGGGCATGAACGGCATGCTGATCGCGAAGAGCTGCCGCAATTGAAATTGCAATTAGTTTTTTGGTCTTTTTTGACAAAGCTCCGTCATCCCAGATATGTTGTTCAAATCTCATGACAAGGTCGAACATCTCAGGTTCATTCACCGTCAGCTCCCTGAAAAATTTTGGCACTTTTCCGATCTTCTTTTCAAGGTTTTTTAATTCTTTTTCTGTATTTTTTTTCACCATAATTATGCACCTTCCAGGATCATTGGTTCCCCGCAGCAGACCAGTTCTCCACCGCCGACTTCTTTAACAATCACAACATTTCCACAGATGTCGCATCTGAAAACCTGTCCCTCTTTAGATACATTTACCATGATTCCATTCACTCATCCGCATTGCAGGATTATCCCGGGAAAAACGCCCTCATCAATACCTTGGGCGTCTGACACCGGAGTTCATTATTGCGGTACGATGTTCAAAAAGAAAATAAGAAATTACTGGTTACTCTTTCCACGTTTGGGCGGATTTCTTGCGTCCTCCGGTGTCTTGATATCCGGACGTATATGCGTCATCGGGAAGCACTGGTATTCTTCACATGCACAAGAGGGACATTTTCTGAGGTCCTGTTCGCTCTTGTCAAGAGTTAGTTCTTTTCCGCAATCGAGACAAACATATTTGCCCGGGCCGACTTTTTGTCCAGCGCTGTACGTTTTCTGTTCGGTCAAATGATTCACCAAAACTTTCATGCACGTCAAAGATATTTATGGGTTGCGTTACTGCAAGAGTAGCAGAAAAAAAATGATGAATGGGATTGATGTTTGCAAAGCTATATTGTGTCCTTTTTTTTAAGTGTATATTATGGCAGGCAAGATTATCGGGATTCTGGGAAGTCCGCTTACCGAAGGAAATACGGCACTATTACTGGATCAAGCCCTGAAGGGAGTCTGAAGATGCGGGTTGCATTATCGAAAAAATTGTTCTTGTCAATCTCGACTTCCAGGCATGCCAGGAAATGATGTTCTGTCTGGAACATGAAACATGTATTCTTGATGACGACATGCAGGCATTATATCCAAAAATCAGGGATATGGACGGCCTTATAGTCGCAACCCCGGTAATGACCATGGGAATTCCCGGAAAACTCAAATCATTTATCGATCGGTTCCAGGTTTTTTTCATGGCTAAATATATGCGAAAAAAACCTCTTGTATCGCCGGAAAAAAAACAGGTGCGAAAAGGGCTGTTTATCTGCATCTCCGGTATGAAAATACCCGAAGTATTTGTCGGTGCAAAGTTGACGATGAAGGCATTTTTTGATATCATCGATTGCGAATATTCTGATGAACTGTTGATCAATGATATGGATAACATCCGTAACCTTCACGAACAGCCCGAAATTCTGGAAGCGGCATACAAAAAAGGATTTGCATTGGGAAAGAGCATTCAGGAAATAACGCAATAAATAAAAACCGAGCGGGTGATGAGAAGCATACGCGACTAAAAAAACTCTAAGACGACGATGTAGAGTTTTTTTCATTATCATAGCAGAAAGGTAATCCGGGGATATCTGTCAGAGCAACCCCCGTTCCCTCATGCTGAGATATCCATTTTTCGAGACAATAATATGGTCAATAAGCTGTATGCCGACGACCGAACCGGCATCTCTGAGCTGGCTGGTGATGGCAATATCCTGGCTGCTCGGCTCCAAAGAGCCAGAGGGATGATTGTGAACGCAGATAATAGAAGCGGCACGATCGGTTATAGCATCGGCAAATACTTCGCGTGGATGGACAAGACTGTGGTTGAGCAGACCAACAGTAATAACCCGGTTGCCGAGAATTTCTCCGGCACCGTTCAGCGTCAGACAGACGAAATGTTCCTGTCGTTTTTCTTTAAGACCGGCAACAAGCGGGAGAATATCTTCCGGTCTTGTCACTTTTATACATGTTCCCGCCGGTTCAAAATAGCGCCTGCCCAGTTCGAAACAGGCAATGATCTGGGAGGCTTTTGTCGGGCCAATGCCTTCAACCTCCTGGAGATCCCGGTATTGCAGATCCCGGTTTTTTTGTATGAGTATTCCGATCTCTTTTGAAATTTCACGAACATCCTTGTTCTTAGTCCCGCGGCCAATAATTGCCTCGATCAATTCATTATCTGAAAGAACCGATGCGCCTTTCGACGCAATTTTTTCACGCGGTCGGTCCCTGACAGGTACTTCCTTCATTTTTTTCATGGTTCTATCCTGATGAATGAAATTGACTGAATGAGAAATTCTCTGTTTGAAGGCAGCGGTTCGCGTTAATCTTCAAAAACCTTTCTTTTTCATTCTGGCTGTCCCTGAGTCAACTGGAAAATATCATTAACACCAAAAATTTGCCTGTCCCAAATAAAGAATCTTTAAATTGAATTCCCGCTATAGTTTTCCGCATGACTACACAAGAGAATGCGATGGCGGCGTTTGCCGGTGAATCTCAGGCAGTCCGAAAATATCAGGCTTTTTCTGAAAAAGCTGCTGCGGAAGGTCTCATCAATATTGCGACTCTTTATAAGGCAGCTTCTGAAGCTGAAGCGATTCATGCGAAAAAACTGCTAAAGGTGTTAGGAACAATAGGCCCGACAGAAAAGAACCTTGAAGCAAGCATCGCCGGGGAAACTCACGAATTTACTACGATGTATCCGGATTTTGTGAAACTCGCCGAAACAGAGGGCAAGAGCGATGCCGTACTGGCATTTACGTACGCGATGAAAGCCGAGGAGATCCATGCAAACCTTTACAAGAAAGCACTCCTTGCAGTAAAATCCGGAAGAGATCTCGGACGGGAAAAAATTTTCCTTTGCCCGGTGTGCGGCAATATCGAGATCGCCAAACCTCCCGAAAGATGTCCGATTTGTAGTGTTTTCGGAAAACAATTCCGTGAAATTACCCTCTGACTTCATAAAAATCTTTTTCTGGTCGTTTAACTCTCTTTTTGGTTACTGTTATTTTTTTTGCTTTTCCGGCGGTGAAGCCATACTATTACAAGGATGATGGCGATTAATGTTGCCCAGGAGGCCGAATAGATGACAATAATGGGATAATTAAGTATCGTCCGCGGAGGTACGGGTGGTGGCGGAGAGAAAACACTTTCAAAATCAATCGCAACTTTGGCCGGGAAACGTGATCCGCCATCAAAATATCTGACGAAAACGGTTGCGTTGCCCGACGGAATTAATCCTTTCAGGGGGGAATTATTCTTGTTGGGGAAAGCAATAGTCCGGGTTATCCTGCCATTTTCATCTCCAATCTCGATATACCAGGCATCCGGGTATGAATCAGAATAGAAATCGTGGGCTCTCACAACCAGTGCTGAACCCGGGGGAAGGGCAACCTTCCATGTCCCGTTCTCGGTTTTGTCCCTGAAGGAAAGGATCCTTGAAGTCTGTTCATTTGCACCGAGAACAACAGAACCCGATGACACGGCGCAGGATGAGAGAGGTTCGGACCGAACCGGAAGATCGACCGGCAGCGTTCCCGGTAAAGGCGAACAGGCAAACCTGTCATTCAATACCTCGCCATAGGTCAGGGCAGTATCATAGATCCTGATCTCATCAAGCCCTCCCCGGAAATAGAGCGGACAATTCTGATCCGTCTGGTTGTAGACTCCTGCGTCTGCGCCAAGTATAACATAATTGTTGTACTGATACTGGATCGAACCCGTCGCATTCATCTGGTTTCTGAGTACGCCGTCCAGATACAATTTTATTTTCTGCCCATCATACGTTCCGGTTACGTGATGCCAGGTATTGAGCGAGATGCTTTCATGCTGAACTGGTATTGATCTCTCTCCTTCACCTTCAAGGTTCAGGGTCCACCAGAGATCCTCACCGTCATCAAACCCTAGCCGGTATCCTCCATCCTCGTACGTTGAAATCAAAACCTGTGGATCAAACGAAGTCGTAAAGAACCATGCTGAAACCGTAATTTCCTTTGCAGGATGATTTTGGGAACGGAATGGTATTTCACCGTAACTGTCTATCCCGTTAAATAATACCGATTTCCCGCAGCCTCCATTTTCGGCACGCGATACCGCGAACAGGGTTCCCAGATTTCCATTACCTGACCCATCAAAGGCGTAGCTGGATCCCCCTTCATTGAAATTGAAATAGAGTGAAGGTTCTGGTGTGGAGTCAGGGTTCCCCGAAGAGGCACATGTCCCGTTGACAATGAAAAGGAGTGCAAGGAAAAAAAAGATGAACTTTATCAGACTCCTCGTTTCAGACATGATGATCAGCGAATCCTTACGCTCTGTATATGGGCTCGTCCAAAAAGAAAGTTGCGATGATTCATCTCCAGCTATTTTTGTGTGTCAATATATTTATAAGAAGCAAGACCACGTTTCGAACTGATGAAGAAAGTCACCGTCTATTCAACAAAAAATTGTCCCTATTGCCGGATGGCCAAGGCATTCCTCGATAAACATGGAGTCCCCTATGAGGGAATTGACGTTGGTGAAGATCCCGATGCTGCAAAAAAAATGATAGATCTCTCCGGTCAACGCGGAGTTCCGGTTATTGTTATCGATGAGGAGGTCATTGTCGGATTTGATTCACAGAAGCTGAACGACTTTTTTGGCGAGACAACGACTGGAGAAATATATGATGTTCTCATTGCCGGCGCGGGACCTGCAGGATTAACCGCGGGCGTATACTGCGCGAGAAAGATGCTGAAAACAATTATCATCAGCGAAAATATAGGAGGACAGGCTCTGGAATCGTGGGCGATAGAGAATTATATGGGTTACCGGATGATTACCGGTGAAGACCTGATGAAGAAATTTGAAGAACAGGTCCGGACACTGAATATGCGACTTGAACTCGATCGAATTGTCAGTGTATCTAAAGAAGAAGATATTTTCTCGATCCGAACCGCGTCAGAAAATACCTTCAAAGCAAAAACTCTGATCCTTGCACAGGGGAACCGTCCAAAAAAGCTTGGGGTGGCCAATGAAGAACAATTCCTCGGCCGGGGTCTCTCCATCTGTTCGACGTGTGATGGTCCCCTATACAAAGGAAAGCGGGTGGCCGTTGTCGGTGGCGGCAATTCCGCGATCCAGACTGCCGTAGAGATGAGCGAAATCACTCCATCCGTAAGCCTGTTTGTACGAAGTACCATCCGGGCGGACCCCGTATACAACAAGATGCTGGAATCAAAAAAGAATATCACCGTATATCCGGACACGCAGGTGACCGCACTTGAAGGGAATAAGTTCCTTTCTGCGGTCACGATAAAAAACGGAAAGGGTGAAGAGAAGAAGATCGAACTGGATGGAATTTTTATTGAGATTGGGTGGCTGCCCAATACCGATTTCCTCAATGGATTCGTGACACTCAATGAAAAGAAAGAGATCCTTGTTGACATAAACTGCCACACGAATGTGCCGGGTGTCTTTGCAGCCGGGGATGTTACTTCAGTAAAGAGCAAACAGATCATCATTGCATCAGGAGACGGAGCAAAAGCCGCACTTGAAGCACATGAATATCTGATGAAGTCAGCTGCTGATTAAAAACCCGCATTTCACCCGGGGAAAGAAAAGGTAAAAATCTCTATAAAGCAGGCATAACAGAATAATCTCAAAACAGGGAATCAGGTTGTTTTAACCTCTCTTTTTCTCCGATCTTTTTCCTTATACCCCTCTAAAAGCAGGGTAGTCAGGTTTTTTACCGGTCTGTCCGTGTGACCGGCAATATGGAATTCGCAAAACGGACAGGAGGATATTACAATATCGGCACCGGTCTTTTTTATCTCTTCGCCACGACGGTCACCAAGAGCCGCTGCCTCTTCAGGTATTCCGGATCGGACACCCCCGCCGGAACCACAACAGATGGATGGCATCTCAACGAGCTCAACCACCTGTTCAATCAGGTGGCGGGGGAGATCTTTAATACCCTGCCCCCTCAGGAGATGGCAGGGGTCGTGATAGGTTGCCTTCAGTGGCAGGCGGGCCGGAGGTTCTATGCCATATTTCGTCAGCACTTCGGAAATGTCCATTACGTTAAACGGAGTTTTATAATCATTTTTCAGGGTAGAACCGCATCCGGCACACATTGTCATGACTGTGTCGATGCCCCGGAATCTGAAAGCGTCAATATTCCTTCGTTTAATTGTGTCAAGCAATTCCAGCTGGCCCGTCCGTATCAGGGGTGAGCCGCAACAGACCTGTTCTTTGGGGATTATCACGCGTATCCCATTACGCCTGAGCACTTCGATGGCATCAACCGCCGTCTGTGGCAGACGCATTCCGTACATGCAGCCGACAAAGAAACCCACGGTCGCCTTGGGAATTCCCTCGGGTTCCACAATCTCTCCCACCATCTCCTGGAACGTCGGGCCGGTCCGGGCAACACTCCTTCCGGTTTCCTTGATAAGTGCTGCGACGTCCTGATGACGTGGTAGTGTGAGCCCTTTTTTGTTGGCAAGAGCCCTGAGCTTCTCTATTGCCTTGCCCGGAATTTCGATCTCCTTTGGGCAGACTTTCCAGCAGGCCTGGCAACTGGTACAGGTAAACAGGCCCTCCTCTACAGCAGCGGTGATCCGGTCATCGATGTTTCGCGGGTCCAGCGCAAGACGCATCTCCTGTCGCATAGCCGTCGGCCCAAGGAACTTCGTTACATCCATGGCCGGGCAGACCGATACGCAGCTGAGGCACTCGATACAGGTCCTGAGCGGTTTAATTGCATCGATATCCGATTTCGTTGGCATTCTGGAGGAGTCTGATGGTTTCAGGGATGCGATTGCTTCCAGCGTTGGCACAAGATCCACAACAAGATCTTTTTTCACGGACAGATTCAGGGGTTCAATAGTGATATTGTCCCGGGCTTCTTCCGTACAGGCAAGGACAGGTTCTCCATTCACCCGGACGGCACAACTCCCGCATTGCCCGGATCCGCAGCTGTACCTGTACGCCAGTGTTGGATCCTGTTGATCGTGGATGGCATGGAGGACATGCAGAACCCGTGCACCTTCATGTACGTTCACGGTATAGATCTCGAAATGCGGTTCAGCGTCCACATCCGGATCATAACGATATACTTTTGCGGTTATCTCCTTCATGACATCCCCCTGGTCTCAATCCCCTCTCTTGTCGGGGAAATGAATGTATGACCGAATGGAGAGTGCAAGGCATCATAGTCCTGGGGAATATCAACCCTCACGTGTGCGCCACGGGACTCTTTCCTGATCAACGCACTCCGACAGATCAGGGAAGCCGTCAGGCACATGTTCCTGACGATGCAGCATTCGGCAATGTTCCGGGGAGAATCTGCCCGGATACTGGCAAGCGGCAGGCAGTTGATGATCTCCAGGGTCCCTGAAAGATCTGCTGCATTCCGGAAGATACCTGCCCCTTTCCACATTGCCTGCTGCAGTTCTGTCCGGATTTTTGCCGGGCTTTCGCTCCCTTCCAGGAATGACGTAAGTTGTGCCTGATGTTTGTTTATCTGTTCTTTATCCACTTTTTTAACCTTTTTTTCTGATTTTCCGGCATGTTCTCCGGCACGCTTGCCGAAGACCTGAGTCTCAGCAAGAGCATTACCCCCGAGACGATTTGCCCCGTGAACCCCCCCGGCAACTTCCCCGCAGGCAAACAGCCCGGGGAGTGTCGTCCGGCACTCTGGTGTTATACGGAGACCGCCCATGATATGGTGTGCCGTTGGAGCGACTTCCATGGGCTTCTCCCTGATGTCAACGCCGAATTTAAGAAACTGTTCAAGCATGACCGGGAGCCGGCTCTCGATCTGCTCACGCGGAAGCCGGGTAACGTCGAGATAGACCCCGTCATGCGAAGTGCCCCGGCCATTGAGGATCTCTGTTGCAATGGCGCGTGCAACCAGATCCCGGGTGGAAAGTTCCATCCGTTCGGGATCGTACTGTTTCATGAACCGTTCCCCGATACTATTGAGCAGGACACCCCCCTCCCCGCGTACTGCCTCCGTTACGAGCCTCCCCCGGGCATCGTAGGGGTAGACAGCGCCGGTCGGATGAAACTGGACCATTTCCATATCGATCAGTTCGGCACCTGCCCGGTAGCCGATTGCATACCCGTCTCCTGTGCCGCTCGATGAGTTTGTGGATATATCATAGACTCTGGTTCCCCCGCCCGTCGAGAGAATCGTGCTGTCAGCCTTGAGTATAACGAGATTGCCTTTCTCGTCAAGCGCCATTGCACCAATGACGGTCTGCCCGTTCATGAGCAGATCGATAACGGTGAATTCCTGTAACATTGTTACATTCGATGAATCGAGCCTTTCGACCAGCGTGGTCATCATTTCGTGGCCGGTCCGGTCACCGGCATAACATGTTCGCGGGAATCGCTGGCCTCCAAACGGACGCTGGGCAACTTCATCATTATCGGTGAAATCAAACACCGCGCCCCAGCTGATCAGATCCTTCATCCGGAGAGGAGCTTCGCTGACCAGGATATTCACCAGCTCAGGATCATTGAGATACGCACCGCCCTTGAGGGTATCCTCGAAGTGGACTCCACACGAATCCTGTTCTCTCAGGACAGCGTTGTAACCCCCTTCGGCCATGGTGGTGCAACCGCCTTTACCAACGATGGTCTTGGAAACGAGCACGGCGTCACCATACTGCGATGCCTCAATTGCTGCTCTTACCCCTGCACCGCCACTCCCGATCACCAGTACATGGCAATCCACAACCTCCTCTGCAAGCATCTTATTATTTTGTGGATCGTATAGTTACATAAATAAATGGCACAGCCAATGTGAGAGAGAAATGAGATTTCTGATGAAATTTGGCGGGACATCAGTTGCTGATGCACAATGTATCGGAAATGTTGTGGATATTTTAGAAAAACATTATAAAAACGGTGATGAACTGGCGGTGGTGGTATCTGCACAGCGCGGTGTAACCGACCAGCTTATTGAAATCACCAACAAACTTCCGACCTCAAAGGCTGATACTGCTATCGAACCCCTGATCCAGGCATTGGGTAAACGGCATATGACTACCCTGGAAGGAGCTGCACCGGATTATGTGGCCGAGACAGGAGCAGTCATCGAGGAAAGCCTCATCAGTCTTCAGAATATTCTCTTTGCCGTCTATAACCTGAGAGAGCTCACTCCCCGATCAAAGGATTATATTATCTCGTTCGGGGAGCGGTTGCTTGCCCCGGTCATAAGTGCGGCTCTCCGCCAGCGTGGTATCGCATCAACCGTCATCGATGGATGCGAGGCAGGGATTCTCACTACCCCCCAGCATGGTGAATCGACTGCACTTCCGGAAAGCGATGCAAGGATAAAAAAAATGATCGGGCCGTTGCTGGGAAAAGAAGTTCCGGTCATCATGGGATTCATGGGTTGCACCAGAAACGGGGTCGTTACTACCCTTGGCAGAAGCGGTTCGGATTATTCTGCGTCGATCATTGGAGCCGGAATAGACGCGGATGAGATATGGATCTGGACTGATGTGAATGGCATAATGACCTGCGATCCCCGGGTGATCAATGATGCACGGGTAATGCCCTCCCTCTCCTACATTGAGGTAATGGAGTCTCCATATTTCGGTGCGAAAATAATGCACCCGCGTTCGATAGAACCCGCTATGCGAAAGAACATCCTCGTCCGGGTAAAAAATACATTCAACCCCTCCCACCCAGGAACGGTTATTGTGCGGAACGGGCAGCGGGATCACCGGGTGGTCAAGGCCCTGACCTAT
Organism: uncultured Methanoregulaceae archaeon; assembly: GCA_963815065.1. Classification (GTDB taxonomy): domain Archaea; phylum Halobacteriota; class Methanomicrobia; order Methanomicrobiales; family Methanospirillaceae; genus Methanoregula. The sequence continues at coordinate 686,632 of CAWFFE010000002.1, forward strand.
ATCGATAAAGTTGCTGCAATAAATATCAATGGTGCCCAGATGATCGGCAGACCGGGTGTCGCCAAAGCAATTTTTACGATCCTGGCAGATCACGAAGTAAATGTCATGATGATCTCCCAGGGCTCATCTGAAGCAAATATATCGCTTATTGTTGATGAGACGCACCTCAATGCCGCCGTGCATGCGCTTGCCGATCTGGTGAAACAAGGGATAGTCCGTGAAGTTTCCCACAATCATGATGTTTGTGCAGTTGCCGTAGTCGGTGCGGGTATGGCTGGAGCCCCCGGTACCGGTGGCAGGATCTTCACGGCCCTCGGAAAAGCCGGAGTAAATGTCATGATGATCTCCCAGGGGTCGTCGGAAGCGAATATCTCATTTGTGGTGAAACAGCAGGACGGACCCCGGGCAGTCCGGGTGCTTCATGATGAATTCAGGTTGTCGGAGGAGTGCCATGAGTAATATCACCTACAAAGAGTCAGGAGTCGATATCGATCTCGAAGCAACAGCTATCAAATCCCTGATAAAGAACCTGACGTTCCGGAGAAAAGGAAGTGTTAAAATGACCGGCAGCCTGGGTCATTTTGCCGGACTCATTGACTTCGGGGAGATGGCGCTTGCTCTGACCACCGATGGTGTAGGAACAAAGATGCTGGTTGCTGACAGGATGCAGGACTGGAGTACGGTGGGAATCGACTGCGTTGCCATGAACGTGAATGATCTGTATGTTATGAACATGGAACCTGTTGCTTTTGTGGACTATATCGCTACTGACACGCTATCGGTCGGGAAGATGGCTCAGATCGGTATCGGGTTGAACGAAGGCGCCCGCCAGGCGAATATCGATATTGTGGGGGGTGAGACTGCCTCCCTGCGAGGTCTGGTCAATGGGCTCGATCTTGCCGGCACATGCCTTGGAATACAGAAGAAAGATAAAATTATCGACGGCAGTAAAATAAAGCCGGGTGACAAAATCCTTGGGGTTCCGTCGACCGGTATCCATAGCAACGGCCTTTCTCTTGCCCGCATAGTTGTGGAAAAAAATGCGGATTATTTGGACAGGCTGAAAAACGGCAGGACCCTTGGTGAAGAGCTCCTCATCCCTACGAGAATCTACCACGAAAGCCTTGACGTGGCCGCCACCTGCACGGTTCATGGCATGTGCCATATCACCGGGGGAGGGCTGCTCAACCTTAAACGGCTCAGCCAGTACGGGTTCCGCATTGACGCTCCGATCACCACCCCCGAGATCTTCTCCTGGATTCAGAAAACCGGGGATATCTCGACGATCGAGATGTTCCGCACGTTCAATATGGGAATGGGATATGTGTATATAGTCCCTCCCGCAAGCATACCCTGTGTGCAGAAGGCGGTCAAAGGAGTAAAAGTCGTTGGAGAAATTATCGGGGAATCAGGGGTTTGGCTGCGGGATATCGAAATTACCTGAACCTTATCAGTTCTGATCCGGACAACAGACACCTGTCTGCACTTTATCCGAAATGATGGCACTGTTGCCGCACCGGTCTTCAAGAATAAGCGTTACCGGTAAGGACCCGTCCTTCACCAGATCAATTTTTTGAAGGAGCGTTCGTGCATTTTCCTGCTCTTTGTCATCTCCCCATGTCAGGGCACCCCTGACAATCTGTTCAATACGATCCAGGACTCCCTCGACATTGGACACGAAACCCTGACAAGCCGGGCCGGGATCAATTCGCACTCCCAGCTCAGGAACTTCAAGGCTTGCGCTCATGCTTCGTACGACGCGGATCCCAAGATCTTCAGCCGAATCGACCTTCAATTCGAACCGGACCGGTTCCTTGTCTTTGAGGAGCTGGGTGTCGACATATTTGTATCCGCATGAATCGCAGAGGGCAGATATGATCAGGATATCAGAAAAATAGGGAATATTTTCCGTCTGGTAAATATATTCAATTTCTGTATTACAGCAGGGACAAGGACCAGGAACGACAGTCCGCACCTTTATGCCCCGCCAATCTTGTCGCGGGAAATTTTTACCGACATCGGGGTGAGTACAACATATCTCTGATCCCCAAGACCGATAATATCCCCATTGACGTCCTTTGCTACTTCTTTTAAGTCTTTTAAGACCCGCTCATAAGATATCTTGTCCATTTTAAGACGCGAAATGTCAACGATTACGATGTTTCCACTGTATACTTCATCCTTGACCCGCGGGGTATCCTTGAGATCGGTAATCGTCGCGATCTTAACAAGCAGCGCCGGGGCAGATCCCCCGTGCTCTTCGTAAGATGCGAGATCGAGTTCCATGTAATCGTCATCCGAACTGGTGGAACTCTTTCCAAGAAGGGTATCAATGATTTTAACCATAAAAAAACTGTATGATGAAACTTATTTAATAGTATCTATTTTGAAATGATCTCTGCGCAATTTTTCCAATAAAATCGTGAAAATAACCAGTTTTACGCACGATCCCACCGAACTTTTTCCTGTCAGATTTCGATATTCCAGATTTCGTCACTGACGTGGTGAAAATTTTTACACATTTTTCCAGAAGTGCTGGCACGCATATCAGGCGCATCAAAGAGTGCAATTCCTATCGCGAGGGGCTTACCATGCCGCTCATCAACGATCTGGACAGGCGAATGGGCTTTAACGTCATCGGTAATTGAAACAATGCCGGGCCGCATGATGTCTGCTCCATTGACCACAAAGGGTATTGCGCCTGCATCAACTGCTATCCTGCGCTCGGGAATGGTAAACTGTAATGCACCTTTTAATGTCGGGAATACCCAGTCTCCGGTATCCATCAGGAGCAGTTTTTTGTTGACCATGAACAAAGAAACATCGGCATTCGTCTCAATTACTTCTATCATATCTGCATGAAAAAATTGTGCAGAGTTACCGATCTGGTCGAAGAGCCTGGTGAGAAGATCCTGCGCCTGGCTCTTCCGGATAGAATGACGTTTTTTTACGATAATTTTTTTCATTGGTACATTCGTATATTCATATCTCTCGCTTGAAAAAAATTTGCATCGGAAAAACCAAAGCGATTCCCTGACTGCCGGGGTTCATCCGTTGAGATGGAACAGGATGGAGCGGATGGAAATCTACGGTATGTTTAAGTAAGTGGCTCACCCACATATATTACTCCAGAGCGATGGTAACAGGTATTGTTATGACCAAACGGCCGTTGGATATTTTGGATCAGGTGCTGAACCGGCAGCCCGTTATTGTATCTCTCAAAGGCGGGAGAGAAATCCGTGGCATTCTCCAGGGATATGATGTCCATATGAACCTCGTGCTTGATAAGGCCGAGGATGTGGAGAACGGACAGGTTCAGAAGGTAGGTACGCTCATCGTACGCGGGGATAATGTTATCTATATATCCCCCTCACTCGAACAATAGGTGAAGTAACATGTCAAAAGGCACCCCCTCAATGGGTAAGATGAACAAATTTACTCACATCGCCTGCCGGCGCTGCGGGAAGATTTCGTTTCACGCCCAGAAAAAAGTCTGCTCATCCTGCGGTTTTGGCAGGAGCACGAAGATGTCCGGCTATAAGTGGCACACAAAGCGACCAAAGATTCCAACTCATTAGAGCTCCATCATGTGCGGTATCGTTGGCATCGTGGATGCTGGCGGTGCATCCCTTCAACTCTATTATGCTTTATACGCTCTTCAGCACCGTGGCCAGGAAAGCGCCGGAATATCCACTTTTGATGGTATAAATCTCCATAAATTCAAAGGGCCGGGTCTGGTGGCCGACGTTTTCTCCCCAACCGTATTGTGTGAACTGAAGGGGAAGGCCGGAATAGGGCATGTCCGCTATCCGACCACCGGAGCGAACCTGCCGGAAAATATCCAGCCGCTCAATTTTCAGTTTAAAGACCATTTGATTTCCATCGCCCATAACGGCAATCTCGTCAACATCTGCGAACTCCGCGCAGAATACGAGCAGGCCGGGCAGATCTTTACGACGACAACCGATACGGAGATAATCGCTAAGATCCTGATGGATGAGATCGGCAAGTCCGAGAAAGTAGAAGACGCGGTAAAGATCTGCATGCAGAAAATCCGCGGCTCCTATTCTGTCGTGATGATGATCGACGGGATTATTTATGCATTTCGTGACCCGCTGGGTATCAAGCCATTCTGTATCGGCAAGACAGAGAATGGATATATGGTTGCATCCGAGAGCGTCGCAACCGATGCCCTGAACGCGAAGTTCATCCGGGATCTCTATCCCGGTGAGTTAATACAGATCGACTCCGAGGGAATTAAATGCACAAGGATAGCGGTTCCCGGGAAGCGTGCTCATTGCATATTCGAGTACATATATTTCGCACGGGCGGACTCGGTTATTGATGGAGTCCTTGTTTATGATGTGCGCCGGAAAATCGGGCAAAAACTTCATGAGGAGGATCCCGTCAGAGCTGATTCGGTCTGCTCCGTGCCAGATTCGGGCACTGCCTACGCGATAGGGTATGCAGAAGGTTCGAAGATCCCGTTTGTTGAGTCCCTGATGAAGAACCGGTATAGCGGACGCACGTTCATCATGCCGTCCCAAAGGGAGCGGGAGAAGGCGGTAAGGCTCAAGCTCAACCCGATCCCTGCTCACCTGAAGGGTAAATCCATCGTTCTCGTCGATGACAGCATCGTTCGCGGCACAACCTCACGACGTATTATAGAAATGATGAGAGAGGCCGGGGCACGCGAGATCCATATGCGGATAGGATCACCCGCAATCAAGGCACCCTGCTATCTTGGCGTGGATATGCCGACACGTGAAGAGCTGATTGCGAGCAACCGGGTTGAAGAAGAGGTCAGGCATAAAATCACGGCGACTACACTGCACCACGTTTCTATTAATGCGCTGTTCGAAGCGATCGGCAAGGACCGGGAGGATCTCTGCACCGGCTGCCTGACCGGGTGTTACCCTCTTGCAATAGAAGGAGAACAGATGAAAATGCACCAGGTGGATTTTGTGGATGAAACATATCAGGCCAGACTGGAATCGTTCGAAACCCGGCCTTTATAATCGCTCCTGGCCTGGAATTTTTAATATTTTTTTAAAAAACAGAATGTAAAATGTATTTTTCGGGTGTAAAAAATTTTCACAAAAGACGAGTAGCGAGGGATGGATTTGAACCATCGATCTACGGGTTATGAGCCCGTCGGGATATCCTGACTACCCTACCTCGCTCCTATAATCAGGGTTATAATATAGTCGGCGTTCGCAGATATAGTTTACTCAGTTCTTCCTGTCTGTGTCCGTCTTCGGGAGGTTTAATTACCCGACTACCAACAGAGAATTATGGATGATGAGATAATCCGTATCAGGGAAAAGCGAATGGAGGAGCTGAAGACAAGGATGAAGCACACGGTCAATGCGGATGTACAGAACGTCGACGAGATGCATTTCCAGGAGTTCATCAAGACGCATCCTTTTGTTGTTCTCGATTTCTGGGCCGAATGGTGCGCTCCATGTCGCAGGGTTGGAGTGGTTCTTGAAGAACTATCGAAGGAATTTTCAGGGAGAGTCACGTTCGGTAAATGCAATACCGAGGACAACCGTCATCTTGCCATGCAGTTCAATATTACAGCAATCCCCTCCATCATGCTCTTTTCTCACGGTCAGCTGGTCGACAGGATTATTGGGGCGTACCCAAAAGAAGCGATTCGCGAAAAAATTACCAGGAAATTTAATCTGAAATAATATTTTAGCTCCGTTGAAAACCCTAAGATATCAACAAATTGCGAATCACCTATTATCGGAGGGGACAGTGCCTTTCCCCCCGAACTGCCCCTGGGCTTTTGCGATGGTGTTGTATTACTCTCTCTGGAATTATCGCTCCAGAGGGGGATGCCACAGCGACGGGGGCGGAGGCATTACACGCCGTAGCCCCAAAGAGCGTTTGGAAAATAGTGTGAGGATTTCAACAGAGCCAATATTTTTATAAAAAAAATACTTCCGGATATGTGTCTGTACGTTTATCCGCGGGCGTTCAGCTTTGCGGCCATAATAAAATCGTTGAGGGTCAAACCGCCAGCGGGATAGGTATAGTATGAAATTTCGATGATTCTGGATTTTTTCATGCAAATATCCGGAATATGTCCTTCCTGGGTCGAGAGGGACATGACATCGTTGAAAAATTCAATGCACCGGGCGCTGTCGCCAGGCTCGAACGAGCGGATCAGGTGACCGTTATCGAGCAACCACCCGGGCACTTCCCCGATGAGCTCTGATGTCTCCTTCCTCGTTAACGGGGGAGATCCAGTCTGGTAGGTGGTGCATTTTCTCTCTGCGAGTTCCATGGTTAGTTCTCATCCCTCTGAACAAAAAAAGTTTTTCTTGAGCAGATGGCCGGATTTATCCGCTGCGACTATTTGCGACTGGATCATTCAGGAGTCCCCCCAGCTGAACGTTGCTGTCCTCCGTATTGCCATTGCATCACGATCATGACAATCAACGAGACGGGCAGGGCAATAACAATGGGATCAGCAGCAACCCAGGGTTGTCCGAGAAGGGTAACCTTGCCGAATAATGCCTGGCAGATACCCAGCGGTTTTGCTTCTGCGGCATGGAAAAATGCAGTCCAGCCAAACCAGATCACCGAACCGGATACCATACTCCACAATGCGGCTTTTGACGAAGGAAATCGTGCATATACGCCGATCGCAAACGCAGGAAGAAAAGCGGCAGCACACAGCCCCATGAACATCGCCGTCGCCCGTGCAATGATACTGATTGGGAGCACAAATGCAAGGAGTGTACTGATTACCATCATTACGACGATACCGTACCGGTGTGCCCTCAGGGAAAGTGCACATGCCCTCCCGCGACCCCAGAGATCACAGACCAGTGCCGTACCCATCGAATGGTAGAGTGCACTGAGGGAAGACATTGCAGCTGAGAGCAGGGTGAGCATGAATATGACAACGAAGAGGTCAGGGGTCGACAGGTTGATGAACAGCGGCATGATGGCGTCAACATTTCCCCCGGCAGCGTCAATCGCAATCTTTCCTGTGGTCTGGAAGAAATACACATTGGAGAGAGCGCCAACGGTAAATGCAACGCCGGTCATCATGAGGATGAACGGACCTCCGACAAGGGTTGCCCGGTTCAGGGATTTATTATCCTTTGCGGTCATGAACCGTACCACCAGCTGGGGCTGGGCAAGCACACCGATTCCCACGCCGAGTACTATGGTGGTAATAAGCGTAAACCATATCGGCGAACCAAGGATTGGCATAGAGGTCCAGCCGGTCATACCCTGATCGCTGAGCGTCCTGGGGACAAGGCTTGCCATGCTGGTAAGTGTGGTAGTACCCGCGGTAATCCCGCCCACCGCTATGACGGTAAGGATGAGCAATACACTCATGCCAATCAACATGATGGTGCCCTGGAACGCATCGGTGTACATGACGGCGATCAATCCGCCGAAAACAACATACAGCGCGGTGATAAGAGCGAACAGGATGAGGGCAGTTGCATAGGGTAAATTAAGAGTTGGTTCTATGAACCTCGCTCCACCGATCAGGATCGCAGCGGTATAGAGCGGCATGGAAATAACAATAATGAATCCGGCAATGTACTGCATCAGGGGAGATTTGTATATTTTACCCATCAGGTCCGGGAAGGTGACCGCACTGAGCCGCTGTCCTATTTCCCGGGTTTTCTTGCCAAACAGGACGAATGCAAGAAGGATTCCCACGCCAATGTTCAATACGGTCAGCCAGATTAATCCCAAACCGAGATTTGCCGCCTGACCACCGAACCCGATTATGGCGGAAGTAGAGATGAACGTTGCACCATACGAGAGCGCGATGATAACAGGATGACTGCTCCTTCCTGCGACAAGGTAATCTTCGGAACATTTTGTCTTTTTATAACCCATGTAGCCGATGATAAGCGTCGCTGTCAGGTAGATCAGAACAAGGACTGTGATCGTAAGCGGATCGACTGCCATCTTTCATCTCCCTTCTTTGTCCCAGTTCAGCAATCCGTACACAATACACGCAAGAGTAAGACCGATGGCAAGACCATAGCCAAGTAATATCTGCAGGTCAGGAATTCCAAGAAGCATATAAAACCCCGGGTAAACTCGCAATCACAACATTACAGGGGAACCTGCACTACGCAGATCCCCTATCTAAAAGTAAAGAAAAACGGGCCTGGCAAAAGCGCGATACAAACCCGTGGTGATACCATTGTTTACCGGTTTCCTGTCTGGAAATTTTTATATTTATACGTTTTTATCCGGTTTTGTTGATCCCGTCGTTTCCGTCAGGATCCGGAAAGACCATAATGCCTCAGGCACTACGCTCTACAGAAATCGTGTCATCAGTATTCTCATCACTGCACGAATCTCTCCAGCAGGTGCTTTCCCAGAGACTGGAATGGACAGAACTCCGCGAGGTTCAGGAGAAGACATACGGGGCCGTCATCAGGGGCAGCGACGTGCTCGTCATTGCCCCTACTGCCGGGGGGAAATCTGAGGCAGCACTCATCCCGGTAATGGATGATATTCTTAAAAACGGCAGGATAGGAGTAACCTGTCTATACCTTTCACCCTTAAAAGCACTGATCAATGATCAGGAAGATCGTTTCAGGACTTTTTGTATACCCCTGTCATTGTCAGTGATGAAATGGCATGGCGATGTAACAAAGGGGGATCGTTCCTGGAAGGATGGAGAGCCCCCCCATTTTCTTATGATCACGCCAGAGTCACTTGAGGTCCTCCTTCAGGAAAAAGAACTTACATCGGATCTCCGGCATGTCAGGACCATCATCGTCGATGAACTCCATGCGTTTGTTGAGTCCGAGCGTGGTGTACATCTCAAGGTACTGCTTGACCGGATGGATACGATTACAAAAAGGAAGGTCCAGCGGATTGGTCTTTCGGCAACAACGGGAAATCCTGATGATGTGCTGGCCTGGCTCTCTGACGGCCGGCACAAGGCGGAACTCATTTCCATATCATCGCCCCCAAAAGAGAAACAGTTCCAGTTTATTGTCGAACCGGAGGAGAAAGACCGGATCAATGCGCTGGCAAGGATCGTTGAGGGGAAAAAAGCTCTCGTGTTTGTTAATAGCAGGAGCGTTGCTGAAAAACTCATGAAGGCGAGCGCCGGCAGGATACGGAACCTTCACATCCATCATTCCTCGCTCTCTCCGTTAACGAAAAAAACGTCCGAGGAAGCCTTTACCTCACAGGATGGTGCCTGTATCATATGCACCAGCACTCTTGAACTTGGTATCGATATCGGTGACCTTGATGTAGTCGTCCAGGTCGGTCCCCCGGGTTCAGTCTCTTCTTTTCTTCAGCGGATGGGAAGGAGTGGCCGGCGGGGAAAATCCGCATATGTAGCGTGGCTGCTTCAGGATGCCTGTGAGTTGCTGTGCAGTTGTGCAATCATTGAATGCGCTATCCGGAAGGATGTCGAAAATCTGGTACCCCCTTTAAAACCTTACAATGTTCTTCTCCAGCAGATCTTTCTGAATGTCTTCAGCCATTCAAGGATCAGCAGAAGAAAGCTCACGTCCTTGTTACTTTCCCATCCGGTCTTCAGAGAACTGGGGGAGAAGATCCTGGATCAGATTATTAACCATCTCGTCCAGACATCATACCTGACTATCGACGGCGAGATGCTGATGCTGGGCACTGAAGCAGAGCGGGCGTTCGGTCGGTCGAACTGGAAAGAGCTTTATTCAGTGATCAGCGGCGGGGGGGAATACCGTGCCGTGACCCCGGAGGGTGACGTGGTGGGAAAGCTGGATGCACGGTTCGTTAACAGCAAGAACTCGGACGAGATCACGCTGGGCGGACAGAACTGGTCGATGGTGAAATGCGATGAAGGACATAATATTGTTGTCGTAGTACCCAGCGGATCCGCATCTTCCCGCATCTTCTGGACCGGTGCCGGCGAAGGAGGTTTCTCCCCCCTGGTGTGCCGGATGATAAGGAAAATTCGTGCACGGGGGGGATCAGTTCTTCCCCTTGGTGAGCATGAGCAGGAAATACTGCAGACTGTGCTTGCCCGGATCCCCGGGGACGTGGGAAAGACTGGATTGCATGTAGTTGAATTAAGCGGCAGGAAAGGGGTTGCGGTCCATATTTACACCTTCTCGGGGAACAGGTTTAACCGGTTGCTGACATCTCTGCTCCGGGATCGACTTGGTGGCAGGGCTCACGTGCTATATAACGATTTCATCGTCAAAGTAATGCATTTAGGAAAGGAAAACGGGGGAGAACGGGTCACCAGTGCATTACAGGAAATTCAAAACCTGGGAAGGAACGAAATTGGAGACATTCTTCCTGAAACTGCGGTTGAAGGATGGAAATTTGCGCGAGCCCTTCCTCCCGTGCTCTTTGATGAAATGGTGTTGTCCGATCACTATCATGTGGAAGAGTTCATCGATCTTATAAAGAGCGTGCCGGTAACCCTCCATTCAGGGCCGGTTCATCAGGTACTCTCCGATGAATCCTGACGGGTGTGTTTAACCACGCATGATGTCAGAATATATACAGGAGACCGTTGAGATCATTTTATGACAAATTATCTTATCATTGTCGGTGTTATCATCGCCATGATGGTTGTCGGTGGATGCACCCAGCCGGCATCACCGGCTCAACCGACAGCTACCCTTACGGTGAATGCCCAGACTTCATATCCGGTTGCGACAACAACACCTTCAGCGCAATCGACAAACCGGGTAGCAGATAATACAATCGTTATCAAAAAAGACGGATTTGATCCGGTAAGTATAACGGTAAAATCAGGTTCGATTGTCAGGTGGAGGAATGCGGACTCCACCACTGACGCAGCCTTATACAATCCAACACACCGGATTACTATTGTGAATATTAAAGACTCGCCGCTCCTCTCCCCCGGAGAGGGCTGGAGCTGGATCTTCAATGAGCCGGGGTCCTATAATTATCAGGACATGCTTCATCCAGACTTTAAGGGCACCGTTATTGTGAAATGATATCCACGGAAAAAATCTCCTTTTTAATACATGCCTTTCCTGGTGCCACAGAAAAATCCTGATTATTAAGATTGAAAAAAAACGGAAAAAAAATTAAAAGCCGGCGACCCGTAACATCGCACCCACCAGAATGCCGAACATGGACGTGGATGCGGATAACATTCCTAGAAGCATATATCCGACAACTGCACCAATTTTTATCGGCATGTACGTGTGATTCATGTGAAGCCGTCGGATAACACGAAATGACTTGGCATCTGCCGAAATCTGTGGCTTGTTTTTCTTTATCCGGATCATGAGGATGCACCCTGTATGGAAGGTCTTTCCACAAATCTGATTCCGATACCGTTGCCCGACGTCAGGTGGGTAACAGATCTATGGTATCATATAATCTGAATACGTACTATAAATAATTTCATTTTCAGGACAAAATAAAAACCTCGAGCGACGATTAGTACCCGTCTTTATATTTTCTCAGAGGTGGTTTGTGATAAAAATCCCGATTTTAATGAATAGTCAAATGTCTGACGATATCTTTTGTTATTTTGATGATCTTGTATCAGATAACCTTGTCACTTTCATAAGCGATCAAAAATATGAGCGATTGATCAACCACCACTATTTTTCCATGAAAAAAGGGGAGATCAAGTACCTCCTGTTTCATACGCCGAGGGGGAGATTTGAACTCCCGAGGCGCGAAGCGCCAGTAGCTTTCGAGGCTACCGCCTTCCCGGGCTAGACTACCTCGGCAACCGGTTCTGATATTTTTCCCTTCAATTGCTCTAATAGTTATCTGATGAATGAAATGACAGATTCACTGATTCACGTTGATACTATAGAAGAGAATGACAGTAATTTTTCAGATTCCTCTCTTTTTGAAATGGCATATCTTAAGAAGAGAACGTAAAAAAAAATCTGGCAGGGATTTTATTACTATCCCTTCCCTGCCAATGAATTTTCTTAATATCCGGCGGAGCACCGGCAGGTGACTTTGACTGGGTGATCATCATGTCATCAACACGGACGAGCATAACCGCAGTCTCTGTCGCGCTCTGGATCGACTGGCGTTTCGATCTCAGGGGTTCAAGGACTCCCTCACTGAGCATATCGACGACGGTACCTTCATACACGTTCAACCCTGCATGCTTCTTTCCCTTGGAATGCGCATTCTTGAGTGCAACCAGTTTGTCAATGGGATTGTATCCGGAGTTCTCCGCAAGCGTGCGGGGAATGGATTCGAACGCCGAAGCGTATGCTTCAATGGCAAGCTGGACACGTCCGCCGACGCTCGAAGCATAGTCACGGATTTTCATCAGGAGCTCGGTTTCGACTGCACCGCCACCGACAACATATGTCCCGTCTTCCATCGCGTCCATTACTACACGCTTTCCGTCAACCACTGCCCGTTCGAGTTCATCAAGGAGATAATCGCTTGATCCACGGAGCAGGATGGTAATCGACTTGGGGTTCTTGCACCCGGAGATCCTGGTGATATTGGCTTCGGTATCCTCTTCTACCAGGTCGGCGTATCCAAGATCCTTTCCGGTGAGTGAATCTGGTTTGTTTACGATAGTTGCGTGGAGCGATCGAGCGGCATATTTCATATCGCTTTCCGGTACATCCTCAATGGCAAATATGCCATTCTTGGCCAGATAGAACTGGACAGGATCTGCGATTCCCTTCTGGCACAGAAGAACCTTCGCACCACTGTCAATGATCGCATCAGCAAGCTTTTTGAGGGTGTCCCGCTCCTGCTCGGAAAATGCATTGATCTGCTCGGCACTCGTGATCTTGATCTTTGCTTTGACCTGGGTTTTGGTTATCTCGAGTGGGGTTGCAATCAATGCGATTTTTGCTTTGGCAACTTTCCTGGGCATCCCTTCGCTGATCCGCTTCTTGTCAATAACAATGCCCCGTATCAATTCGGCATCGTCCATTGCCTGCCCTTTCTGCTTCTTGATCATTACATCGTCTTCATCAACAAGGATCTTCCCGTTGGTTTTTTCAGCCACTGCCATCACAGCATCAACAATAATTCCATCAAGCTTGGTCTTCACCGACTCAATCGACTTGCCGGTAATGGCAGTATCTACGATCTTAAAGAGGGTCTTGCGGTCAGTCGGATCAACACGGAGTGACAGGCTGTTTACGATCTCGAGGGCCTTTTCCATACCCATAAGGTACCCCTGGGCGATTACAGTCGGGTGAATGCCTTGTTCCAGCATTCCTTCGGCCTGTTCCATGAGCGCGCCAACAATAATAACCGCTGTTGTGGTCCCATCGCCGACTTCGTCGTCCTGGGTCCTTGCAACTTCGATGACCATCTTCGCACCCGGGTGCTGCACGGCGATCTCCCCAAGGATCGTCGCGCCGTCATTCGTGATTACGATATCTCCCGTGGAACCGACAAGCATCTTGTCCATTCCCCGTGGACCAAGGGTTGACTTGACGGCACCGGCAATTGCCTTCGCTGCCGCTATGTTCGAGCGCTGGGCCTCTTTCCCGTAATTACGCTCTACATTTTCTTTTAATATGATAATTGGTTGGTTAGACTGCATAATGGATCCTCCGATGTTGTAAAAGGTGGAATTGAACTTCTATATAAATATTCTGTGTTAGGCTCCGGAAAAAAATATTGATCAGTCAATACGGGATATTTTGAAGAGCGAGTAGACCGGGACACCATCAATATCTTTGATGCCGCGCTTGTCGAATATTACCCATATTGCCACAGGTATCGCATTGTGTTTCCTGAGATATTTCACTACCTCCTGCATGGTATTTCCGGATGTTATCGTATCATCCACGATGATGCAGTGTTCCCCGCCGATAGCCGCAAAGTTCCCGCTGATTGAGCCCGTCGGGTGCTCACTCTGGTTCTGTTTCGCCGGGTGATAAATCGCAAGTTTTGCCGCTTCCTGCACCGCAATGATGGTCGCGAGGGGAACTCCTGACAGAGAAATACCGACGATAACATCGGCTGCCGGCGGTGAAATATTTTCATCCTTCTGGTCTCCATAGAATCTCTGGAGGAGCATCAATGCAGTTTCTTCTAGTAACGGTGCGTAGCTGCTCACTGCTGTCCAGTCGATATGAACGTCCTTTGGAGCGACAGTACCTTTTGTCTGGGTAAGCAGCCATGTCACGGTTTCCATGGAAAGTGACAATTCATCTGCAATCTGACCCGGACTATGCCCTTCAGCAAGAAGCATCTTCGCCCGGCTGATCAGATCGTCAAGGGAAGACATGGGAAAAAGATTCGCCGGGATCTATTTAAGTTTTCTTTTAATTATTGAACCGCAGATGAGGCATTCCCCGTCATGGTCAGAATATCTGCCACAGCCACTGCAGCGATATTTCCAATAAATGCGTTTTGCCTTCCGCTGGATGATAGGGATGGTTTGCACGTCAAGAACTCCTGCGACGTTCTGAACAGCGAAGTCATCTGTCAGGAGTACTGCGTCAAGATCGAGGGCAACGGAGAGAATGTCACAGTCGGTATCGGAAATTATACCGGCATCACCGCTCTTTCTGGATGCCGCTCTGACTTTTTCAGTATTTTCTCTCAATGGCACGGCAAGAGTGAGCCCGAGTGCACACAGCACATCAAACCGGCTCTTTGAACGCAGATCCCTGAGTTCATCAATAACGGACTGGGTTGTATAAAGCTCCCCGTCAACCGTCAGATCATAAAAAAAGAACGAAGTATCAAGGATGTATCTCATACAGAAAACTCCATGGGAATGCCTCGGCGCACCGTTATGTCGTATCCAAACCTGGAAAGGAGCCAGCATACCGTTTCAGCATGGGATGACAGGGCGCTTGTGGAAAAAGAGCCCCCAAACAATGCAAGGGGGACCAGAAGCTGATCCGACAAATGAATATCTACGGTGCCGGGATTTTTGATCTCAGTTATCAAAGCGTTTGCTGCGTTCCTGCCGACCTCTTCAGCAGGAAGACCGCGTTTACCGAGAGCAATTCCTCCTTTTGCTCCCTTACAGGCCGTGCAGGAACTTCCTGTACCTAGGCCCGGTACGACGGTCAAGGCTGATTGTGCAGGGCTCGCCAAGCCATGGACACAGGAGGGCATCAGCAGCGGCTGCCTGGCGTTGTGTGACATGATCGGGAAGATTGGATGAACAGGAAAAAATGCAGCAGGGATGGTCTTCATCATCATCAGGGATGATTGGCAACATCTTCTTGTGCTCTATCCTGATGGTCACCTCCCCGCCTCCTTCCGGAAAATATCCCCGTTTGAGAATATCCAGATCTATTTCAGCACCCGAGGATCGCAGAACGGATCCAAGAACATGGTCGAGATAGTCGATGGTCGGGCTCCTCAAAACTTCGGTCCCCCCGGTGATATGAAGGATTCCGCCCGCACACAGCGCCACGGAAAGCCATGCCTGGATCACGAGCGGAATGCTCCCTGCAGTTCCAACCGTTACGGAAACCTCGCGATATTTCAGATCCTGCGGGGAAAATATAATTGTACCTGAACCCGGGAAGATGCCACTGCACTCGGCATCACACGCTGATGCAACTGCCTTTATGGCGGCAATATGCTGTGCTGCCAGCCCCTTATTATTTCTTGCTGACCTGATCCGGGTGATCGTTATCGGCTCACCGGCAATCGCAGATAGCGCCACGGCATTCCTGACGAGTTGTCCTCCCCCCTCACCAGATGAACCGTCAATATTCAGCATCTTTTGAGTGCTGCTGCAATACATTCTGCAGCTGATATTTTACTGCAGCCACGCTCGATGGTGTCACTGCAGACGACATCACGGATTCCCGCTGAAGTAAGCCGGATGTATGCCCCCCCGGTAAGCACACCATGCACGCATGCAGCAAATACGTCTTTTGCTCCCTGCTGGTAAAGCATGCCGGAAGCGGTGGCAATTGTCCCGCCCGTCGATATAATATCATCGACGATCACCACGGACCGGGATGCCGCACATAACTGTTTTGGAGCCATCCGCACATCCATCCCGTTCAAACGGTTCTTCTCGAGATGATCAAAATCCCATTGTCCTGCAGACGCTACCTGCTCTGCAAATGCAAGAGCGCCCTCGTCAGGAGCAAGAATGAGGGGATTGTCAAGATGTAATGATCTTATATAAGAGCCTATATCCTGGGCGAGGGAAATATTTCTCGAAGGCACGCCAAAATACCCAAGTACTTCCTTTTCATGGATATTGACGGTAATAACTTCTGATACTCCTCTGCTGAGTGCCTGTGCAACGGCCCGTGCGCTGACCGGCTCCCCTGCCGGAACCGTTTGTCCTGCCGGGCGTACCCCATATAAGGTAATACCAGACGGTTCGTGGAACTGTCACATGCATCGATTATCAGGAGCAGCTGGACGAGCGCATCATTATCCACCACACTCCCGACGATGACCGTTTCATCATCCAGTTCTCCGGTGATGAGATAGTGCTCCCCGTCAGGAAAACGGGAATATTTTACTTCGGTGATGGAACTTTTCAAAGCCCTGGCAAGGCTTGTGGCAAGTATTTGGGATTTTTCCGTGCAGATAACTTTCATGGTATTTCTTCCTTATCCGGGAGATATTTTTTTCTTCAGGATTTTATTGACGATAGTAGGTATTGTAGTTTTTCGCATTAATCGGGTTCAGTGGGCCTTCTGAATATTGGTCTGGCTGTCCGATGTAATCAGCTGAAAGTACTTAAACTATCATGAGACAATTTATATGAAACCCCAAAGGAAAACGAGGTATATTCCGCAATGGAAATTCCCGAACAATTATCACCACAGCCCGAGGAGATACCACCTCAGGATAAACCGCAGGAGGTTGTTGCTACCGAAGGCGTAATAACAGCATCCTCCGAGATTACTGTTCCGGAGAAACTTATCGATCAGGTAATCGGCCAGGAAAATGCAGTTGAAGTAATAAAAAAAGCAGCGATCCAGCGCCGGCATGTTATGATGATAGGAAGTCCCGGTACGGGGAAATCGATGTTGGCCAAGGCCATGGCCGAACTACTTCCCAAAGAAGAGTTGCAGGATATTCTTGCTTACCCGAATTCCGATGATCCCAACAACCCGGTGATCAGGACAGTTGCCGGGGGCCGGGAAAGCAGATCGTTGCCGCCCATAAAGCCGAGGCAAAGAAAAAAACCCAGTTCAGAAATACCCTGCTGATGCTCCTGTTAATAGGAATAATCGGCTATGCTTTCCTGACCTACCAGTGGCTCCTCGGGATCATCGCCGCAGCATTTGTCTTCATGGCCCTGAGATACACCACGCCAAGGGAAGAAACAATGGTGCCCAAGCTTCTTGTATCCAATGATACCAAGAATATCGCACCCTTTATTGATGCCACCGGTTCTCATGCGGGTGCATTGCTTGGTGATGTCCGGCACGATCCCTTCCAGAGCGGGGGACTTGAAACCCCTGCTCATGACCGGGTCGAAGTGGGCGCGATTCACCGGGCACATGGAGGTGTCCTGTTTATTGACGAGATCAATACCCTGACACCGCACTCCCAGCAGAATCTTCTGACCGCACTCCAGGAAGGGGAATTCCCCATTACCGGTCAGAGCGAACGATCGAGCGGGGCGATGGTCAGGACCGAACCGGTCCCCTGCAGGTTCGTGATGGTCGCTGCCGGAAACCTTGACGCCATCCAGGGGATGCACCCGGCACTCCGTTCGCGTATCCGTGGCTACGGGTATGAAGTCTATATGTCTGAGACGATGGACGACACTCCGGAGAACCGGCAGAAATATATCCGGTTTATTGCGCAGGAAGTGAAGAATGACGGGAAGATCCCGCATTTCGACCAGAGCGCCATCGATGAAATAATTCGTGAAGCCCGCCGCCGGTCCAACCGGAAGGGACACCTTACCCTGAAGTTAC
This sequence comes from uncultured Methanoregulaceae archaeon, assembly GCA_963815065.1. GTDB lineage: Archaea > Halobacteriota > Methanomicrobia > Methanomicrobiales > Methanospirillaceae > Methanoregula. The sequence goes on from CAWFFE010000002.1 coordinate 704,484, forward strand.
GGGATATGGGTGGCCTTATCCGCGTCGCAGGTGATATCGCACGACAGGAAGGGGCAGCTCTTGCCACGGCCGCACATGTAATCACTGCAAAATCGACGGCAAGGACAATTGAGGATCAGGTATCTGATGAGTATATACGGAGAAGCAGGGAATACGAACTTACGGTTGTCGATGGAACCCGTATTGGCCGGGTGAATGGTCTTGCCGTAATGGGTAGTGATTCCGGTTCCGTCCTCCCCATTATGGCGGAAGTCACTCCCTCCCAGGGAGCAAGCGGAACGGTGATTGCAACCGGGATGCTCAAAGAAATCGCCCAGGAATCCATCAAGAACGTCAGTGCGATATTGAAAAAATTCACCGGAAAAGACGTGAAAAATATCGATATCCATATCCAGTTTATCGGCACCTATGGTGGAGTCGATGGAGATTCGGCATCGATTAGCGTTGCTACAGCAGTCATCAGCGCCATCGAAGGAATACCTGTCCGGCAGGATATCGCAATGACGGGGTCGCTCTCCGTTCGCGGTGATGTCCTCCCGGTAGGCGGGGTGACCTTTAAGATTGAAGCCGCGGTAAAAGCAGGGATCAGGACGGTTCTTATCCCGAGGGCCAATATCAATGATGTCCTGATTGAGGAAAGATACAAGCCCCTCGTCACGGTCATTCCCGTTGATACGATTAATGATGTTCTCAATCTCGCGCTCGTCCCCGAGAATGCCGAAGGATTCCTCACCAAGCTGAAAAATATGGCGTTGAGGTCGACGGCGATGATTGCGGAACCCCCCGCAGTTAACAAAACAGTGGCCTGAGTGCAATGGAAGGGGTACGTTATTTTGACCTGCGGCATGTGACCGGGCAGGCCACTCATATCGATATCGATAATGGCGTGGTGGAATCTGCCGGGACATCTTTTTTCAATAATGCCGTAATCAGGGTCCTTCATACCTCCGGATGGGGAGTTCTCCAGATTGATAACTACACGCCCTGCCATGGCAAGGAATTTGATGCCCTTCTCCAATCAGCATCCAGGCTCGCCGGGATTACGCAGGGTAATGTGGTCCTTGGCGATGTTCCTCATGGTATTCTCCCTGTACCGTCTATGAAAGAAGATCCCCGTGATGTGGATATTGAGGAGAAATCTGCCCTGCTCTCCGGCATTGAGCGTGCAGCAGTGCACCCGTCAGTGGTGAACACGAGAGCAAATTACATCGAAAAAATTGAGAACGTTCATTTCACCGACAGTTCCGGGAATGAATATTCCTACGAGATGTGTCGCTCCGGGTTTAATGTGCTGGCAGTTGCCTCAATGAACGGAAATGTCCAGATGGGGTATGAACGGGAACATTCGATTCACGGGTTCAACCTCCGGCACCAGCAGGGCCTTGGAAAACAAGCAGCCGATATCGCCATCGCCCTTCTCGATGCAGCGACCGCAAAAGGAGGAAAAATGCGGGCGGTTCTCGACCCGGAACTTGCGGGTGTATTTGCCCATGAAGCGGTCGGGCATGCGAGTGAAGGAGATCTGGTCCAGGAGGGCAACTCGGTCCTGAAGGGTAAAATCGGACAGAAGATCGGGAATGAAAACCTGACCATTATTGACGATCCCGGAATCCCCGAATTCGGTTTTGATCCGGTTGACGCGGAAGGGGTTGCGGTACTCCGCACAGAAATTATAAAAAAAGGCATAATTAACGCATATCTCCATAACCGGGAGACGCTTTCATCGGTGGGGAATGGTATAGCTGGTCACGCCAGGGCGATGCCGGGTGAGCCCCCCCTGGTACGTATGAGCAATACCTTCATTGAAGCCGGGGATGCAACAGAAGACGAGATCTTTGAAGAATGCCGGAACGGGATTTTACTCAAGGGATCCCGGGGCGGCCAGGTCGATCCCGGGCGGGGCATATTCCAGTTCAATGCAGAGTATGGCTACCTGATCGAAAACGGTGAGCGAACAAAAATGGTGAAGGATGTCTCGTTATCCGGTGAGATCCTGACCACCCTTCATGGAATTGCACTCTGTGGCAATAAGCGAACCATGAGCCCGGGATATTGCGGGAAGGGGGGACAGAGTGTCCCGGTGAGCGATGGGGCACCCCATATACTCTTAATCGATGCGGTGGTGGGCGGCAGTGGCGTGGATTGAGCAACTCCTCCGCGAAGGGCAAAAAACAGTCGATGAGGTCGAGGTTTATTTCGTCAAAGGGATATCGGTCTCTGCGGAACTGAAACAGAAAAAGGTAAATCTCGCCGTCACGTCCAGGGATTTTGGTCTTGGTATCCGGACCATTCATGACGGTAAGATCGGATCCTCAGGAACAAACGATCCCGACAAATGGCAGGCATGCCTGGATGCGGCGATTGCCAGCGGAAAACTCGCGACCCGGCAGACCTGGGGAGGGCTGCCGGCTCCCCTTCCCCTCTCCCAGACACCCCTCTCCTTTGATGCGTCTCTGGAGGTCGAACCAGCGGCTGTTATGGATCTGATTGAGAAGATGCTGGCGGGAGCGGCGGAGCACCCGGCCGATGTGACTGCCGGTTCAGCCTCGCTCTCTTCTGCGACGGTGACGCTGGCGAACAGTAATGGGATCCGATATACCAGCCAGCATTCCGGGATCTCTCTCTCCCTTGAAGCAATCCATAACCAGTCAACAGGTTATGAATTCGACCATTCATCGTTTATAGACAAGGTGGACCCGGCAGAGGTCGGTGAAAGGGCGACATTCTTTGCGATGGAATCGGATAACGGGAAGGATATTGCCACGGGAGAATATGACGTCATACTTTCACCTCTTGCATACGGGGAACTGCTGGGGAATGTTTTTATCCCTGCACTGAGCGGACGAAATGTTCATGCAGGGCGATCCCGGCTGGGGACATCTTTAGGGGAAGAGGTGATCGATCCCCGGATCACGATGTATGATGATCCCCTGATTGAAAAGGCAAACGGGAGCGTACGGTGGGATGCTGAAGGTACACCGACGCGGCGAATAGATTTTATCCGCGAAGGCATGCTTGAGACGTTTGCTTATGACCTTAAAACTGCATACCGTTTTGACAAAGCAAGTACCGGGAGTGCAGTACGGGTGGGTTCGGTGGGCTGCCCTCGATAGGGCACCATAATTTCATTGTAGACGGAGAAAGAAACGAAATTGCTGATGAACGTGTTATTTACGCCCATAATGTGGTCGGTGCACATACTGCAAACCCCATGAGCGGCGAATTCTCCGTTGAGCTCTCGAATGCATTCTGGATGGAGAACGGGGAGTATGAAAACCCCATCCGAAGTGCGATGCTTTCAGGAAACGTGTTCGATATGCACAAAAGTGTCTCGGGACTGAGTAAAGAATCCCGTGCTATCGGATCACTGATCCTTCCTTCGATAAAAATAACCAGACAGCGTATTATCGGGAAATAGAAAAATGACTGACGTGCTGGTAACCCTGCTTCTTGTCGTGGCGATTATTGCAGTGGTATATTTTCTGGTGAAAAAATTCTCGGTTCTTGTCATCAACGCTATCCTGGGACTGATAGCCCTGTTCATCCTGAATTTTCTGCATGTCATGCAATGGATGGGTAAACCGGATCTTGGATACAGTATCGCAACGGTAATTATCTGTGCAGTCGGCGGGATCCCGGGTATCTGCGTCCTTGTATTACTTGACATTCTGGGAATAACAATCTGAAAAAAAATCTGATTCCCGAAAAAATTCGCTTTTTTTTATTGCCGCTGGGATATCTGGAGATTGGAACAATGATAGAAGGACCGAGATGGCGATATTCCGTCCGTCAACCACCCAGTTTTGTCTGGACTACAATATGAATGGCGCGTGGGAGGAGCGATAACCGATAGATCGTTTAATTTCGGTATAACCGGAGACTCATCGGTTTCGGGAAAATGAAATTAACATTTTAAACTCCCAATCTTTTTTCGTAGCAGCAAATAAGAAATCTCAATCAACCCAGTCGAGCGATACCCGGGGTTTTTCCTCTTCTTTACGCTTCCGCAACTTTTCTTTCACTCTTTTTACCGCAATGATGGCAGGCGGCGATTTTTGTTCAAACTGCTCCTTTGACGTGCCAAAATACCCATGAATTAGGCTTATTTAACGGAAATAACCCGAAATATTCGCCAGTTTCCATCATCATTTCTATGGGATGCAAATGCCTTTTGCGTGGCTGATCTCGTCCCCAATAGGCTAAAGCAGGCTCATGATCAAAACTCACGCAGCTTTGGGGGTCGGAATTGGGGCGCGAAATAGAAGTATTTTGGTAAAAAACCCTCAATTATCCGATTTCCTGTTCATGGCACAATCGGAGCGTTTTGCGGGGTTTTCCGGAGAGGGAAAATCGGAAATCGGGGCCTGATATGAGGTTATTTTACTGGAGGAGAGCAGGGTTTTGATAGGATCCGGGAGATGTTGTCAGACGATGTTGTGGATAGGAGAGTGGACTGGGGATTCTCAATGGAGATCGAATTCTCGAAAGTGAGTGGTCTCGATATACTGGGAGTGTAATAACCGATGCAGTTGAAAGAATCCATAAGATGACTTCAGAGATGGATTGGAGGTAGTTGAATTGATAAAATTTTGATTTTAATTGAATGATTTTATTGAAAAAAATTACGATGATATAATTTTCTCCCCACAATTACTTCTTCCCTGCTCTTAAACGATATACGCAGATTCCCGCTACTATTACAAGACTCAGAAATGGAAAGATCGGACCTGTAGCAGCACGAACTGAAGTACTTGAAACAACGGGATAGTTCGATGTTGAAGTCAGAGCCGAAACACCGGTTGGATTCGGACTAGAACTCAGAAGAGGCAGGTACCAGACATCATTAGCATTGAATAGACCATGACCCCCGAGGACCCAGATCTTGTTCCGGAACGTCACAACCCCCATCCCATACCGGGGACTGAACCCGGCATGTTCCGTTTCCAGCGTCCAGTTGTTACCATCAACTGATGACCAGACAGAATTAGAAAAAAATTCTTTTTCCAATTCTTCTTGCGTAATTTTTGGTAGAAGAACAGGAGGGCTAATACCGCCACCAACAATCCACAGTCTGTCGTTAAAGACTGTCACGGGTATATATTCCATAACTCTGAATGATGCATTTTTATTTACCTTGGTCCAGTTTTTACCATCTGATGTAGACAATATTTTATTTGTTCCCCAACTTTCCTGACTGACAGCAGCATCAAAGATGAAAATGCGATTGTCAAAAACAGCACCGCTTAAATAAAAATCAACCCATCGACTGAAACCGGCATTATCAGTAATTTGTGTCCAGTTACTTCCATCTGAAGAAGACCAGACGTCATTCACTAGATACTGATAATCATTTCCACCTATCACCCAGAGTTTATTGTCGAATACAACAACAACAGGATTACTTCGCGAACTGAAACCTGCATTGGTAATTACCAGACTCCAGTTACTTCCATCTGAAGACGACCATACATCATTTCTCCTGGAGTTTGCGTCAAAACCACCAATTACAAAGAGTTTATCTTTAAATACTGCAACTTTAAGAGATCTTCGCGGGCTAAATGTCGCATTTGCAGTAAGTTCGGTCCAGTTTGTTCCGTCGGTGGTCGACCAGACATCGTTATACATGGAATAAGACTTAGGATCAAGAGTTTGAGGTCCGGTATTTTGACCACCAATTACAAAGATCTGATCATGGAATACGGTCGAACCGTAGTCTGCTCGTGGACCGAAGGGTGGAACCGTACTAGCCTGTGTCCAGTTCCCATATTGGATTGTATCTGCTTGGACCGTTCCGATAATAACACAGCAAAAGATAAGGGTAAGAAATATCTGTCTCATAAAAACTCTCGAACTATACGGAATTTAATATCCATATAATTTTGGTTATTTATTCTTAAAATATCTTTAATCATTTTATTTCAAAATGGATGATTAATCTTTATTAATAAATATAGTTTTCAGATAATATCAAAATCTATTTATTTTTTATATTGGAACAGTATGAAACGAATTATATAATGGCAATTTATTAAAGTAAAATTTTTGCCATTTTACCTTGCGATGAAAATGAAATTGAGAATCGGTCAAGTTTGGGCTTGATTTTCGTAAATTACAAAGAAATATTTCGGAGGAGGAAAAACGATGAATAGTTTCAACTTGGGAATTATTTTGCTCATATTGTTGGCAGGAATAATCGTGTTGGCGCCGATAGGAAATGCCTCACAAATACCGCCTTCAGATGAAGCAATTTTGAAACGAGCTAAACCTGATTGCAATAAATGAGAGCCAAATACCACCACCCCTGCTTATTTTTAATAAAACTGTTAAACCAATTCGGGTAAATTCTGAACTGAGGGTTCAGACGTTAGATATTGAAAATCCTTTGACCACATTGGCATCCTCTGAAAACCCAATCATTCCTGAAGGGGCAATCATTTATCATTCGAATGATGGATTAACGACAATATTTGATTCAAAAGGGCAGCAACTGTTTGCAGCAGAAGATGCACAATCCTCTCTGATTAATACACCAGATGGTGCTTGGCCTGCCACGTATATAGTAGAAATTCCGGAAAAATCACTTATTGACGATAACAACAATTCGATAAAAGTATACTATAATAACCAACGCATTTTGACAGACTATCGATAATTCCAGTGCTTTTACACCAAGTGTGATCTCCAGGCCACAAGTCTCTACTACACAACAGTATCCCATAAAATTGAGCCAATGGATTGAGTGGACCCAGACAAGTATAATTCCAAATGAACCTATCACGTCTTTTTCAGCGGATTTCAACGTGCCGAAGAAACCGGTTAAAACAGTGAATTACACTAATAATATGAGAGGATCCGTATCCACCATCTGGTCTGGTCTTGAGACTGAACCTGCCCCTCATTATCTACTTCAGCCGGTACTTGAATGGTATATGAAGCAAAACAGTGGTGAAAGTGACCCCTCCGAAGCGAATTGGAGTATTGCAACTTGGTATGTATCACCAAGACATACGGTTCTGGTTTCAACAAGGAGATATGGAGATGGAGTCAACAAAATTTCACGTAATGATCTGATTTCTACTTCAATGCAGGATACTGGACAATGGTATGGGAGAATTACTGATTCGACATTAGGAATAAGTTCAACTCTTTTTCTTACTGATACTACAGATAATCATGATATGAATGGTTATAATTTTAGTGCATATTTAGTATTGGAAGGATGGAATGACGGTTATCCAGTATATCTAGATCCCAATAACTATAACTCAGATTACATACCTGGCAGCATAAAATTTAATAATATCATAATTAATGATAATTCCGCCCAGTGGACAGCACTTGGATATGTTAACAGTTTGCTTTGGAATGTATCCCAATATGGACTATCAGTTGATAATTCCACGTGGCCGACTTCAGTTAGACTCAACACGGGAAATGGAATTAGCAAGATCGGTGTTTTCCAGAGTGGATACTGGTATGTCGACTGGAACGGCAATTATACGTGGGATTCAGTAGATGCCCAGCATATCGGGTATTTCGGAACAAATCCCGGTGATATTCCCGTTACTGGTGACTGGAATGGAGATGAAAAGACCGAGATCGGTGTTTTCCGGAATGGAAATTGGTATGTCGACTGGAACGGCAATTATGGGTGGGATTCAGTGGATGCCCAGCATATCGGGTATTTCGGACAATCCGGAGATCAGGCCGTTTCCGGTGACTGGAATGGGAATGGAATAAGTAAGATCGGAATATTGAGAAATTCTATAACAACTTTTTATCTGGATTACAACGGGAATACTATATTGGACGGAGCCGATCGAACATTTATTTTCAATTTCAACGGATCACCGGTTTCCGGGATATGGGCCTAAAAAAACCTTCACCTTATTTGGGATTGCTGCCAGGGGGTTGGAAGCAACAATTGGCCCGGCCCCTTGAATTTGCTAAACCAATTTTCCCTTGGTTTTATTTTTTCAGATATCGAAGGCATTCCTCCCTGAACGATTCCGGATCCGAATATACATTGGCAGGTTCATTTAATCGGTAATGGCCGAAAAAGATCCCATCCGTAAAGTTGGTGATGAACTCGGGACTTAAGGGATATGAGATAGAATTAAATAATGACGCAGAGATTCCGTAGTGAGGTGATTGTGGATGTGTACTGTTGGTGGACCGGTTGATATCGATCTCCCCCCGGAAAGGGTAAAAGGGAAGGATTACCGCTGCAATGACTGCAGCGAGCGATTCAAAGGCATTGGTAAAAAACCCATCTGTCCCAGCTGCCAGTCAGATAACGTGGCTGAGATATGAATTATACTCCCGACGATGAATTGCTGCTCATACAAGGGAACCACTCTTTTCTCCTCATATCAAGGGTAAAGGACAGATTCGGGCTCTGCATTGAGACTTCCGATCGGGAATACTGCCAGGGTGTTGATGCCGGCGATCTTGTTGTTGTTTCAGCCCCGGAAGGCGGAGCTGTCGAACCTGCCCTGATGCTCATGGATCTGGTAAGGACCTTCCATATGCCATTACTGGTATTGCCGAAAGACCACCCGGGATCCCGACGGATTTCATATGTCGTATCAGTAGGGCCGGAAATTTTCACCAGTTGTTCAATACGGAGAGGGACACATCCGGAACAGAACCTGATCTGTTCAAGTGATGAGCTGGCAGGGATTACCCTGAAAGGAAACGGGCCGGTTGTCGATATATCACCCTTACCCGGGGGAGTATTCTTCCGGCACGTAACATACGAAATAAAAACCGGATTTTCCTGAAATTGGTTTTTTTTGAGGATTTCATCTTTTATTAACCAATCTTTTGAGCGTAAATAACAATACATATATTGTTTTTTTCACCAATTATTGTACTGCCGTGAGAGGAGGGTTGGATGAAGACTGAGGTCCTACGAGACATTAAAAACACTGAAGAGGAGTACCAAAAAACAATCAGTGCGGCCCAGGAAGAGAAGAAGCACAGGCATTCTCAGGTCGAGCTGGAATCTGATAATCTGGTCGCAAAAGCACAGAGTAATGCTGAACAATACAAAAAGCTGAAACTGGAAGAAGCACGGCACCAGGCGGCACTTAAGCATGCAGAGATTATCAAAAATGGTAATCAACGGGCAGCGGCAATACAGGAAAAGGGTTCAAAAAACCTGGAAAAGGCAGTGCAGCTGCTGGTGATGCGGTTCAAGGAGCAGCTGCATGTTAAAGCCTGAACAGATGAGCAGACTGCTCATCGTGGCCACCAGGGATCAGATGGGTCCCGTTGTTGCAGAGCTCTATCGACATAACCTGTTCCATATTGAAGACTATGTTGAAGCGAAATCGGAAGGTTATGAAGGCTTTAAGATCGGAACGCCTCTCGCCGGAGCAAGTGAAGTATCCGGTGATCTTGTCAAGATACGGGCGATTCAGAATGCGATCTCTGTTCGTGCAGATGATCTCGAATCCGTGAACAAATGCACGCGGTCAGAGCTCAGATCCAGGATTGAGCGGGAACTCCCGATCCTCGAGCGTGAGGTTGAGGAGCTGACAGCAAGACGCTCAAAACTTGATGCCCGGTTGAAGGAGTTCGAACAGAAAGTTGCTGAAATAAAGCCTTTTCTGGATGTACCGGTTGATCTCGAATTGTACCGGGGCTATTCCGGATTTTCAGCATTCGCCGGTTATATTGCCCATGAAGTGAAGCTTTCCGTGCCCTGCGAAATGTATTTTTCAAAGGGAAAGGAAAAAAACTTCATTGTCATTATCGCTCCTGTCGGTGAACGTAGCGAAGTTGAACGGGCGTTACAGGAATCAGGTTTCCAGGCAGTTCAGATTCCTGAAGAATCCGGTATGCCCCGGTCCCGAATCGATTTTTATTCCGGCCAGATCGCTTCGGTTTCCCAGGAGATTGCCGGGATTAACCAGAACCTGGCAGGTGTCAAAGAGAAACATGCCGGATTTCTGGTTGCATGTGAAGAATTTTTACGGGCTGAAGTGGAGCAGACCGAAGCCCCGCTCCGGTTTGCAACCACGAAAGAAAGTTTTGTCGCCGAGGGCTGGGTTCCTGCAAAACAGGTTGATTCCATTACCGACGCTCTCGTCAAAGCAACAGAGGGAAAAATCTTTGTCACTGAACTTCCGGTGGACCTTGAGCATGACGCCGTGCCAGTAGAGTATGACAACCCGTCGTTTGCCAAACCGACACAGATGCTCATGGATGTATACTCCCGTCCGAAATATACTGAAGTCGATCCGACACTTATGCTCTCCATTGTTTTCCCCCTTTTTTTCGGGCTGATTCTTGGGGACGTAGGGTATGGATTGATGCTCCTTGCACTGTGTTTCGGCCTGCGGGGATTTTTGAAGGGAGAAGAGGGTACACAACTGCTCGCGGTACTCAGGAATGCGAGTATCTCGAGTATTATCTTCGGCCTGCTCTACAGCGAATTTCTGGGATTCGCTCTCCCGTGGACACCAATCATGTTCAGCCGGCATCTGAAGATCGGCGGGGGGAGGAAGGCGGACATGGTCCTGCAATTCCCGAACTGATGGTATTGGCAATCTGGATCGGAATCCTGCATATCACGCTCGGACGCGTTCTCGGTATGATAAACCATGCACGCCAGGATCATGGAGTTCACCGGACCAAGACAGTTTTGGCAAATTTTGGCTGGCTCGCCGTGATGTGGGGAATTCTTGTTGTAATATGGTCGATAGCCGCTGTACCACTCATGCCGGACTTAACTTCGCTCCCGATGCTTTTCATGGGTATAAATGTCGCGGCAGTTGCTGGCGCAGTGATGCTGATCATCGGAGTGATTTTCATAGCACAGGATTCCGCACTTGAGATCGTCGAACTTCCGACGATTATCAGCCATGTGCTATCGTATGCACGTATCGTCGCTGTGGGGCTCTCTTCCGTGGCAATCGCCATGGTAGTGAACTTCATCGCGATTGGGATGCTCATCACTCCTCAGTTGAAAACATTACGGCATTCGGGGTGCTCATTATCATCGTGGGTGTTGTCGTTTTCCTGTTGGGCCATGCGTTGAATATGGCGCTTGGTATTCTCGGTGCCGGCTTGCACTCAATCAGGTTGCAGTATGTCGAATTCTTCACCAAATTCTACAAGGGTGGAGGCATAAAATACAGTCCGTTTGGAATTAAAAGAAGATTTACGGAGGATTAAAAATGGCAGATGTAAACATGACGTTGGAAATGGTACAGGCATCGCAGATGGGAATGAAGGCACTTGGTGCAGGTCTTGCTGTTGGTCTGACCGGTATCGGTACAGGTGTTGCCGAAATGGCAATTGGTTCTGCCGCTGTTGGTGCAACTGCAGAGAACAAAGATATATTCGGTCTGGCACTTCTCTTTACCGTCATTCCCGAAACGATCGTGATTTTCGGTCTGGTTGTCGGTCTCCTGCTGTTGTTTGTATAAAGCGGAGCAGACAATGGGACTGGAAGCAGTTGTAGAAGAGATCAGGGAAAAAGGCAAAAAAGAAGCAGAGAAGATACGTGCCGAGTCACAGCAGGAAACAGACAGGATTCTTGCAGCAGCCAACAAGCGTGTCGGAGAGATAAAGCACACCGCAGAGGCAGAATCGATAAAGCAGACTGCTCATATTATTGATCAGGAAATATCGGCCGCAAATCTGCTGGTCAAACGGGAGCTTTTAAACACGCAGAAGGCACTTCTCGATAAGGTCTACGAAACAACCCTGCTGGAAATTGCCCGTCTCCCTGAAAGCTTCCATCGGGAAGCGATCAAAAAACTCCTCACCGAGGCAAAGAAGGAGATTCCCCTGGGCAGAATATCCTGCAACAGCCGCGATCTTCAGGCAGTCAAAGCTATTATCTCCGAGAATCCGGAATTTGCCAAATTCAAGGTTGGGGATCCTGTCGAAATTGATGGGGGGATCCTTGTGGAAGGTGAAGGAGGCGAGCTGCAGATTGATTATAGTTATCGCACATTTCTCGCAAAGGTGTGGGAATCCGGGTTGAAAGATGCATCCGATATCCTGTTTGGATAAGGGGGTTGACACATGGCTGGTATGAGATTTATCTCAGCGCCTTACACCTATGTCTGTACCAGGATGCGGGTGAGGAAAGCCAAGCTCCTTCCTCGTGAGGAGTACATGCGGATGCTCAATATGAGCCTCCCTGAGATTACCCGGTTCATCGGAGAAACAGAATACCGGCAGGAGATCGATGAGCTGCAGTCCGGTTTTCGGCGGGATCGACCTTATTGAGATTGCCCTGAGCTGGAATCTTGCGAAGGAATACCAGAAGATCCAGGAAATTATGCCGGGAGCCTTAAAACAGTTCACCCGCTCCTATCTCCGCCGCTGGGATATCCAGAATGTGCTCACTATTATCAGAGGTAAGAAGCAGGGGGAGAAGACCGGGAAGATCAAGGAGATCCTGGTTCCTGCCGGAAGTCTTGACCGGGTCATACTCGATCGTCTCCTGGCAGAAGACAATATAGACAAAATTGTCGACACGCTCAAAGGATACAGGATGTACCCGTCAGTATTCTCCCGTGAATATCCTCTTGCGAAAGAGAGCGGGTCCTTCTCGAGGCTGGAAAACGAGCTCTATAAAAAGTTCTATGCGGAGATCATTGAAGAGTCGGAGAGCGGGATCAAGGGAGGAGACCTTTTCCGTGACTTTATCCGGTTTGATATCGATATCAAAAACGTAAAGACTCTTTTCAGGTTGCGGATGGATAAATCCGAAACAGATACGAGGGATTTGTACATTAAAGGGGGCACTCTTTCGGTTGAGGACTTCACAGCCCTGAACTCTGTCCTGGATCAGAACGAATTCATTGAAACGCTTAAAATCAGGATCCGGCAGAAGTCCCTGTTCCCGCTTCTTGATGAACTGAAAAGTGAAAAAATGATTCGCGATGTGGAGACAAGGCTGACCCGGGCGCAACTTGACCGGATGGAACGTTTGTCGAAACGCAATCCCTTCTCGATTTATCCGGTTCTTGTGTACCTGGAAAAGAAAAAGTACGAAGTATTCAACCTTCGGGCGCTTGCCAGAGGAAAGGAATCGAAGCTGCCTTCGGAGAAAATAGCGGAATATCTGGTGGTGTGAATGGAGATTGCAGTTATCGGTAACAGTGAATTCATCCTTGGTTTCAGGCTCGCCGGAATCCGCAAGACTCTTGCAGCAGAAAGCGACGAGCAGCTAGTTACTCATGTCACTTCGGTGCTTCAGGACGGTAATGTTGGCATTCTCGTCCTTAACAGCGGCGATATGGAACGAATTCCCAGAAGGCTTCGTACAACCCTCGAAAACTCTGTCAAACCAACGGTGATAGCCATCGGAGCCGAGGAGGGAGGACTTTCCATGAGAGAGAGAATCAAGAGATCGGTGGGTGTTGATCTGTGGAAGTAAAAGATAAAAAAACAAAGGAAACAAAAAACGGGGTTCTCAAAAGAATCGCCGGACCTGTCGTTACGGCTGTCAATCTTGACGCCCATATGTACGACGTGGTAAAAGTCGGCAAGGAAGCGCTTATGGGAGAAGTCATCAAGATTCAGGGTGACAACACCATCATTCAGGTGTACGAGGATACCTCCGGTATCAGGCCCGGGGAACCGGTTGTTAATACGGGGCTTTCCCTCGCAGCCGAGCTTGGCCCCGGTCTCCTGACGAGTATCTATGACGGTATCCAGCGCCCCCTTGCCGTACTTGTCGACAAGATGGGCAACTTCATTGAGCGGGGTGTCACAGCGCCGGGACTTTCCCATACCAAAAAATGGACGTTCAAACCTAAAGTGAAAACGGGTGATAAAGTCGAACCCGGCGCAATCCTCGGTGAAGTTCAGGAGACCAACATCGTCCACAGGGTCATGCTTCCGCCGAATGCGAAATCCGGCGTGGTCAAGACGATAAAAAGCGGGGATTTCACCGTCGACGAGATCATATGTGTCCTCGAAGACGGCCGGGATACCCGATGATCCAGCGCTGGCCGGTCCGTGTCCCCCGCCCGGTGAATGAGAAGAAGAACCCTTCGATTCCCCTAATCACCGGTCAGAGGATTCTCGACGGCCTCTTCCCGATTGCAAAAGGTGGCACTGCAGCCATTCCTGGCCCATTCGGGAGCGGCAAGACGGTCACCCAGCAGCAGCTGGCCAAGTGGTCAGATGCGGAGATCGTGGTCTACATTGGCTGCGGTGAACGTGGCAATGAGATGACCGAAGTGCTGACCGAGTTCCCCCATCTCGAAGATCCCAAGTCGGGGAAACCGCTCATGGAGCGTACGGTACTTATTGCAAACACTTCCAATATGCCGGTTGCAGCCCGTGAAGCCTCGGTGTATACCGGAATTACCATCGCGGAATATTTCCGTGACATGGGATACGATGTCTCGCTGATGGCAGATTCGACCTCCCGCTGGGCTGAAGCGATGCGTGAGATCTCCTCCCGTCTGGAAGAGATGCCTGGTGAAGAAGGCTATCCCGCATACCTTGCCGCCAGGCTCTCAGAGTTCTACGAACGTGCCGGTCTTGTTGAGAATCTGAATGGATCATCGGGATCGGTATCGGTCATTGGTGCGGTGTCACCGCCCGGTGGAGATTTCTCTGAGCCTGTTACCCAGAATACCCTGCGTATTGTCAAGGTCTTCTGGGCTCTGGATGCGAAGTTATCCCAACGCCGGCACTTTCCTGCCATCAACTGGCTCAACTCTTATTCCCTCTACCTTGAATCCCTCCAGAATTACTATGATAAGGAAGTCTCTCCTGAGTGGAATAAGATCCGGTCCTGGGCCATGGAAGTCCTCCAGAAAGAGGCAGAACTGCAGGAAATCGTGCAGCTCGTCGGTTCCGACGCCCTGCCCGAATCGGAGCAGGTCACTATCGAAGTGGCACGGATGATCCGTGAGATCTTCCTCCAGCAGAACGCGTACGATGCGGTCGACACCTTCTGTGACATGAAGAAGCAGTACGATATGATGAAGAGTATCAAGACCTTCGCTGAGCTTGCCTACGCAGCCCAGCTCGCCGGGGTCACACCTACGCAGATTAACTCGATCAAGGCGAAGAACGAGCTTCCCCAGATCAAGTTCATCAAGGACTACAAACCCGAGCTGGCGAAGATCATGAAGGACATGGATGCTGAGTTTAACACAATGAGGTCGGCAGCATGAAAGAATACAGGACAATAAGCAAGATTGCCGGGCCTCTCGTTTTCGTGGAGAAGACGGAGCCAATCGCCTACGGGGAACTCGTAAACATCGTCCTCTCAGACGGTACTATAAAACGCGGCCAGGTGCTCGACACGAGCGATGAGCTCGTCGTTGTCCAGATCTTTGAGACCACGACCGGTATCGGGAGAGACAGCGGCGTTCGGTTCACCGGCGAAACTATCAAGATGCCCGTCGGAAGGGAAATGCTCGGCCGCATCCTGTCCGGTGGCGGTAAACCCATCGATGGCGGGCCGGAGATCGTCCCGGAAAAGCGGCTCGACATTACCGGTGCCGCGATCAACCCGTATGCCCGGGGAATGCCGGCAGAATTCATCCAGACCGGTATATCGACCATCGATGGCACCAATACCCTCGTCCGTGGTCAGAAACTCCCGATCTTCTCGGGCGCAGGCCTCCCGCACAACAACGTTGCACTTCAGATCGCCCGGCAGGCCAAGGTGCCTGGTTCGACCGAGAGTTTCGCGGTAGTCTTTGCCGCCATGGGTATTACCAAGGAAGAAGCGAACTATTTCATGGCCGATTTTGAGCGAACCGGGGCCCTTGAACGTGCCGTGGTATTCCTCAACCTCGCAGACGACCCGGCCGTTGAGCGTATCATCACCCCGCGTCTCGCACTCACTACTGCCGAGTATCTCGCATTCGAGCTCGGAATGCACGTGCTGGTTATCCTGACGGACATGACCAACTACTGTGAAGCCCTTCGTCAGATCGGTGCTGCCCGGGAAGAAGTTCCCGGTCGCCGTGGTTACCCGGGATACATGTACACGGATCTTGCCTCGCTTTACGAACGTGCAGGTATGATCAAAGGCCAGAAAGGCTCGGTCACCCAGATCCCCATCCTGACCATGCCCGGCGATGATATCACTCACCCGATTCCTGACCTCACGGGGTACATCACTGAAGGGCAGATCGTGGTCAACCGTGAACTGCACCGCAAGGGTATCTACCCGCCAATCAACGTTCTGCCCTCTCTCTCCCGTCTGATGAACCTCGGTATCGGAAAGGAACATACCCGGGAAGATCACAAAAAGGTCTCTGACCAGATGTATGCGGGCTATGCAGAAGGAAACGACCTACGTGGACTTGTGGCAATCGTCGGTAAGGATGCACTCTCAGAGCGCGACCGACTGCTCCTCGAATTCGCGGATCTATTCGAGAACCGCTTCGTCCGGCAGGGATATGACGAGGATCGGACTATCAGCGATACCCTGAACCTCGGCTGGGATCTTCTCTCAACCCTGCCGGTGGAACAGCTCACCCGTATCGACCGCGACCTGATTAACAAGTACCACCCGAAGTTCCGAACTGGTGCGAAGAAGGAGTAAAAAGTACATGGCGCTGCGCGATATCAAGCCCACACGGTCGGAATTGATCAATCTCAAGCGTAAGATCCAACTTTCCGAGCGTGGCTATAAGATCCTGAAGATGAAGCGCGATGGATTAATCTTAGAATTTTTCAAGATCCTTGCCACTGCAAAAGACTGCAGGGGCGAGCTTCTTGCCCGTCACGAGCGTGCGGTCGAGATGATGGCGCTGGCAAACACGGTCGAAGGTGCTATTGGTGTAAAGTCAGCGGCTTTCTCGGTCAAGGAAGTCCCCGAAATAACCCTCAGGAGCAAGAACATTATGGGGGTTGTTGTCCCGAAGATCGAATCCAGAAAAGTTAAGAAGACTCTTGTTGACCGCGGTTACGGAGTCCTCGGGACATCAACCGTGATAGATGAGACAGCATCCTCGTTCGAGGATCTGGTTGAGTCGATTATCGAGAGCGCTGAGATGGAGACCACGATGAAACGCCTGCTCGATGAGATCGAAAAGACCAAGCGGCGTGTAAACGCCCTCGAGTTCAAGGTAATCCCCGAACTCACTGAAGCACGGGACTTCATCAAGATGCGCCTTGACGAAATGGAGCGTGAAGAGCTCTTCCGGATGAAGAGGATAAAAGCCCGGAGCGTATCATAACATAACAGGTGGTATGGATGCCGATTGGAACCATCAGGGAACTGGGATGTAACGGAAAAACCGTTCTCCTCCGTTTAGACCTCAACTCTCCCATTGATCCCACCACCAACCTTATCCTCGATGACAAGAGATTCCGGGAACACCTCCCGACAATTCACGCCCTCTCCGAAAGCCGGACGGTGATTGTCACTCACCAGAGCAGACCCGGGAAAAAAGATTTTACGACGCTGGAAGCACACTCTGAAAAGCTCGGGCTGCTTTTAGGAAAGCCGGTCAGGTACGTGGACAGCATCTTCGGCCGGCATGCACGGGATGCGGTTAATGCCATGAAGGTCGGCGACATAGTCATGCTGGAAAATGTCCGGTTCAATGCAGAAGAGAACCTGACCTTAAAGCCTGAGGAAGCAAAAAAGACCCACCTGGTCAAGAAACTCTCCTCTATGGCAGATCTCTTTGTCAATGATGCATTTGGTACAGCCCACCGCTCACAGCCAACCATAGTAGGGCTCCCTCTTGTCATGCGATCGGCTGGCGGACTCCTGATGGAAAAAGAAGTATCGATGCTTTCCCGGGTATTTTCCGGGGCCCCGCGTCCGGTGGTTATGGTTCTCGGCGGCACAAAAGTTGATGACTCCATTGATGTTGCCCGGCATGTGCTTGCGAACGGCTTTGCGGACCAGGTCATCGTAATCGGTGTCGTTGCTAACGTCTTTTTGATCGCTGCAGGCTATAACATCGGAAAACCCTCCACCCAGTTGATCGCCCAGCTCAAGTACCAGCCGGAGATCGGTAAGGCAAAAGAGATCCTTTCCCTGTACCGGGACCGGGTCGTTATGCCGGATTCCGTTGCCGTGCGACAGGATAACCGGCGGGTCGAATATCCGGTCGACAGGATACCGGATGATACCCCGGTGCTTGATCTCGGCATGGATTCACTTGTATCCATGGTACAGACCCTGAAAAAATCGGGAACTGTCGTTTTCAACGGACCGGCAGGTGTGTTTGAGGATGCCGATTTCGCAACCGGGACCTATGAACTGCTCAAGGCAGCGTCGAAGGTCGAATTCTCCGTTGTCGGGGGCGGTCACACCGCCGCGGTCATCGAAAAAATGGGCATCGAACACGATTTCACCCATATCTCAACCGGTGGCGGGGCGTGTATCGAGTTCCTGACCGGGAAAAAGTTGCCCGCCGTAGATGCACTCGAGCAGTCAAAAATGATATTCGGATAATTTCTTTTTATGGAGGAGCAATCCTCCCCGTCTCCCTGAGGATTTCCTATGCAGATTCTGATTATCGCCATCGGCAGGATCAAGGAAAAATTCCTGCAGGATGGCATTGCGGAGTATGAAAAACGGTTGCGCCCATATGTGAACCTGCAGATCAGGGAACTTGCCGAGGAGAAACGTCCTGTTTCTGCTTCTGTTTCTTTGGAGAAGGCTGCGATGGAGAAGGAGGGCGAACGGATACTCGCGGCGATTTCTCCGGTTCTTCATCATATCCCTCGATGTCAACGGGATCAGCTGGTCAAGTACCGAGCTGGCAGATTTCATGAGGCAAAGGGAACTGAGCGGGATGAACCAGATCGCGTTTGTCATTGGCGGGGATCTCGGTCTCTCCCCGGCGGTCCTGTCACGGAGCGACATGCGACTCTCGCTCTCGAAGATGACGTTTACCCACCCGATGGCCCGGCTCCTTCTCCTTGAACAGATCTACCGGGCGTGCAGGATCAACCGCGGCGAACCGTATCACAAGTGACCGAGGAAGAAGTATCGGGAGAGGCAAAGATCCGGGCCGTGATGATTCGCGAACGTCTCATTGCCGTAACTTTGACCGGAAGTTCATCCAGTAGAAACGCCCAAAGCGGGACGATGTTCGTTAATTTTACCTGACGGATCATCAATGAGGCGAAATCCTCCGGTTATTTCTTGGCCTGCACCATCAACTGGCCATTCCCTCCGCAACGAGTCAAAACAAATTCTGCAGACTGCCGAAATCTATATCCACAATTCCGTCCCTCATGAAAACTGATCCGGCCCTGTTCCGGAATATAACCGTTATTTAAGGGATAATATGGTAAACGTTCAGAAAGCCGGTGAAGTATACCGATGTAATGTCTGCGGAAATGTGGTTATCGTAAAGGAAGCCGGCGGCGGCGAAATGGTCTGCCACGGCGAACCCATGCAGATGGTTGAACCCGGGGGAAGCAAAGCGCAGTGATACCCTGATGCCTGCGGGTGAACGAACCCTCTCTCCAGGAGTCAATAAAAATTGCTGAAACAAACTCACGCGGAATGTCGATACATGGTTGAAGTATGAAGAAAGCAACATTTGCCGGGGGCTGCTTCTGGTGCATGCAGCCACCGTTCCGGAACCTTGACGGCGTAACTGATGTCGTATCAGGATACGCCGGTGGCACCAAAGCGAACCCCACCTATGAGGAGGTCTCGTCCGGTACCACAGGGCATCTGGAGTCGGTCCAGGTGACGTATGACCCTGATGAAATCTCGTATGACCAGCTCCTCGATGTGTTCTGGCGGCAGATCGACCCGACCGATGCAGAAGGCCAGTTCGCGGACAAGGGGTCCCAGTACCACACCGCCATCTTCTACCATGATGATGAGCAGAAACGTCTTGCCGAGGCATCGAAGAAGAACCTTGACCGTTCCGGGAAGTTCAAGAAACCAGTCGCGACCGAGATACGGCCGTACACCAGTTTCTACCCGGCGGAAGGATACCACCAGGATTATGATAAGAAAAACCCGGGGAGGTACCATGAATACAAGACCTTCTCCGGGCGCGAATCCTATCTCGCAAAGACCTGGGGCGGGTCGGGAAAAAAGGTGAAGGTCTATTCAACGCCGGGATGCAACAACTGCCGGATGACAAAGGAGTTCCTCAAATCGAAGAACATAGATTTCGAGGATATCAACATCGCGGAGAATGAGGAAGCGAGGAACTGGCTGATCGAGAAGGCCGGGTATATCGGGGCTCCGGTCACCCAGGTCGGGGATCAGTTTGTCTTTGGGTTTGACCGGAAGAAGATTGAAGGTCTGCTTGGGATCTTATAACACCGGATGAAATGCGGGTCGGAATTATTGAAAAAACTACTTTGTAGAATTCCTTGTTATCCCTGAGGTCCCCCGTGAGGATGCAAACAAATCCTCTTCCGGTTCCGCCGCATCCCAAAACACATCCCCTCCTGCTTTCGGTCTTAGTAACATCGCTAAATACGAACCGTTTATTCCCGTCAGAAGTCGTTGAATAATTCCGGCCCAATTCCGCGTTTTTCTGAATTATGACCTCTAAAATTAGGGGAATAGGGAAATGAGGTACAACCGGGTTCGTAGCAGGCTCCGGTGTACCAGAATTTCTCTAGGGTCTTTTGACAGTGAAAACCACCCCTTCCGACGATGACATGAGGCCTGGTGTTCGATGAGATTATTTAACACTCCATGACTGGACCCCGAACGACACTGGTTCCCTCGCACAGCATGCGAATAATCCGCGTATAGCTGCAATGATGCGTAACGCTTTCCCCCCCTATGCCTTGGAGGATGCCCACCGGTTTATCAGCATGGCAACAAGACCCACGCCAAATCTTTCTCGCAAATGAAGAAAAAGGTGAGGCGGTCGGCGGCATTGGCATCCATCCCCTGGATGATGTGAAGCGAAGGTCAGCCGAGATCGGGTACTGGCTTTCCGGGTCCTTCTGGGGGAAGGGTATTGTGACCGATGCAGTACGTTCCCTCGTCCCCATCGCATTCAGACGATTTGATAAAGTGTGGCTCCGAGAAGGAATATTTTCAAACAACCCTGCCTCGATGCGGGTCCTGGAGAAGTGCGGTTTCATCCGTGAAGCAGTCCACATGAACGCTATTACCAAAAACGGGACTCTCCTCGATGAAGTGATGTACGTGCACTTCGAATGAAGGGAATATTCATAGAAAAATAATAATCATTTCTGTCCGGGTGTTCGTTTCTCTTCTGATCCCGTTTCAATTTTTCCCGTCACCTCCCTCTTCAGCACCGGGAACCTGAGCATATACCGAAGTCCTCCGACGGTAGAAAGGTTACGCATCTCGCGGCTGACCTGAGATATCAGCTCATGGACGACAAGACGGTCCTCCACCTCCCCCGCCTCTTTGACATAGGCGAGCCGGTGGATTGAATAGATCCCTATCAGAAACGCAAAGACAAAGAAAAAATCCCAATACTGGAAGTCCAGCGTCTGGATGGCAAAGGCTGTTCCCGGGCTTTTCCAGTTTAAGGTAAGCGAGAGTTCGGTCGCCTTGAACGAATCGACAAACATCCCTCCGAGAATTGGTGCGATGCCAGCTGCGAGGGAGTTTGTAATATTAATGGTGGCGAGATAGGCAGTTGCGCCACCGTGAGGCGCGAGCTTGAGACCGATGTTTGCCGATGCGAGCGTGACTCCCGCTGTCGATACACCCATCAGGATGTGCAAGACGATGAGGAGAGGGATTGTCAGCAGGTGCCGGGTGGGCATTGTCGTAAATGTCCAGCCCAGGATACAGATCATAAAGAGCGGGCCCGAAACCCTCAGGACGGACTTGTTGCTGAACCGGTCTGCAATCCGGCCCCACATGCCATAGGAGAGAACGCTGGAAATCTGGCTAAGGACGGCAAAAATGACGACAACCGTGATATCGAAACCCAGCATGACAAGCAGATAAACCGTAAAAAATGGAGCAGCAAGGTTGACCGCAAAGTTCCACGCTCCTAAAAAGGAGATCAGCCGTGAGAAATTTTCATCCCGGAACGTAGACCGGATCTGGTCGAAAGGCGGGATTTTTGCAGTTTCCTTCATCAGTGGTTCAGGAATCCTTGACATGTACCAGATCCCCATCAGCCCGGCGACGAAACCGCCAAGGAAGATGACGGAGTAGGCGGTGCCAGGGAGAAAGTCCGGATTCTTTTGGATGAAATCGATAATGCCACTGGCGAGAAGAGACAGTACTATACCGAGGGTAAGGGACAGGGACATGCGGCGCGAGAAAAAGCTGCCAAGAATCTCTTCAGGCACCAGGTCGCGCATCCAGGAATTCCAGCTGCAGTGGGAGATGGCAGAGATGCTTCCGTAGAGGAGAAGCGAGACGATCAGGACAGGCACGGCAGCAGCCGGGCCAAAGAGGAACGGGATGAGGGCAATAACGATCCAGAAGAGTCGTGCGACAATCGAAGCGCCAACACAGATTAATCGCCGGTTGCGGACATTTTCAACAATCGATATGGCGGGCATCTGGATCAGCTCAGCCAGCGGCGGGATTGCCGCAAGCAGCCCGATCACCGTATTGGATGCGCCGAGCTGGAGGCCGAATGCAACAAGGAAGATCCCGCTGGTTAACGTGACCATTGCCTGCGTGGCGAGCCCGTCCCTTAAGACAAACGAGAGTCCTTTTGTTATGTCGTCCTGACTCAAGGTCTCTTTCGGGCTCAGCATGGTTAAAACACAGGAACCCTGATTTGATCGGAGTTCCCCGGCTTTTACAGGCCGTTTTTCCAGAATGTTGTTATTGGCAGGCAGTTCAAAAAAGATTTCGTTTCAGGTTGTGGGAGCTACGACTGCTTTTACCGTATTGCGCAGGGATAACAGGTGAGTTTTCGGAGCAGGGTGCCGTTCCAGAAACGATCTGGTGGTTGCCGGTTACCCGGCGACCTTGTTAATGTGAGGGGCGGGAAGAGCTTGCTGCCTTCGGGGATCTTGCGGATCATTCCCTTATACCAATGATACACCATAGTGATAGTTACCGGATTATGCATATTGTCACACCTTCCTCAATCCTCCGCGACTGGACCCCGGGCGATGCCGGTTCCCTAGCGAGGCATGCAAATAATCCAAAGATTGCAGCAACGATGAGGGACGCGTTCCCCTCTCCCTATACCCCGGAGGATGCCCACCAGTTTATCAGCATGGCAACAGGACCCACGCCAAACTTTTTCCTCGCAATTGAGGTCAGGGGGGAGGCAATCGGCGGTATTGGTATTCATCCTCTGGATGATGTAAAACGAAGGTCTGCTGAGATCGGGTACTGGCTTTCCGAGTCCTTCTGGGGGAAGGGTATCGTGACCGATGCAGTACGTTCCCTTGTCCCGGTCGCGTTCAAAAAGTATGATATTGTGCGGCTCCAGGCGGGAATATTTTCAAACAACCCCGCCTCGATGCGGGTCCTGGAGAAGTGCGGTTTTATCCGTGAAGCAGTCCACAGGAACGCTATTACCAAAAACGGGACTCTCCTTGATGAAGTAATGTACGTGCATTTCGGATATAAGGGGAATTCCGTTAAAAATTGAGATTCCTCTATATTGCAATTCTGAGGCGTTCACCACCCTTTCCGCTATCCCAGGCCAAATGACCTGGAGTTTTGCCATCCGATTAGTGCCAAATGATGCCGTTTTCTGCGCCGAAATGACCTCCGATTTCCGTATGGGAAGAGAATCGCGGGATTTCTAAAATAACCATGCACTTTTTTCGGGAATTAGTGCCGGAAAGTGCTTCGGAAAGGGAAAATGGAGGGTGCAACGGGGAGAACAGGGAGTATCTATTTGGACAACTTTTCAGATCCGGGCAAGGATCAGGTTTTGACGAATACAAGCGTTTCCTTGCTTCATGTCCTGTTCTGCTACCATAGTCTATAAGGGTCGGGTTTTACCATCCAATTAGTGCTAAATGATGCCGTTTTCTGCGCCGAAATTGACCTCGGATTACCAGAAAGGCGGAGAATTTCAGGGATCCCGGAATGACTGTGTATGTCTTTGACGAATTAGTGCCGGAAAGTATTCCGGAAGGGGAAATCGGAGGCCAGTGCGATGAGATCGGAGGTATCTTTTGAGGATCACTTTCTGGATACGGATATGAAAGAGACGCATTCTGGTGGCCGTGCAGGATTCCACCCGTATTGAAAAGTCTGTTTAACTGCAAGGTTTCGTTGAGTAACCTGGGGGATCTAACGAATTTAAATTAAATTAAAAGATAGATGCGAACCATGACAAATTACCTGAGGACCGACAATGAACATCCGTGTGGGTGTTATGAATCGGTGTTATATTTCCACAGGAGAGGATTGCTGATAAAATTTGACGGACTTTATTGGTACTGGTCATCGTTGAAAAGGAATTGGGTTTCAGACGAAAATTATGTAAAAGAGAACTGGAACATCAGGAATCTGATTTACACGTCAGAAAAAGAAGTTAAAAAATATATCCGGAATTCTCTGAGAGTTTCTCCTTAACCATGCAAAATTGAAGGTTGGTCAAACAGATCTTACACGTCAATACCGAACATGACTCCGCAATTTGATTTTATCGGATAGCTGGCTGGTACTGATTATTGTAAATATTGCTTTTCTGATTGGTCCTGAGATCCGGGAATGGATATACGCAGTCAGGACCTGGTATTCGAGAAAGCAAGCGGCAGAGAGACACGCCTGAGCATATCAAAAAGGAATGACGGCGGATTAATCAAAAAGATTTTTTTAAAAGTCACGAAGTTCCTTTAATATATCAGAACCTGTCATATTCATTTGAGTTGAGTGAAATGGAGAAAGAAACATCGGAGCAGGGCGCAAAAGACTGTTGCGGGTCTACGTGGAGAATGAAAGGCCACATGTGCGGTTGCGGATCCGGAGGTGCCTTGTATGGGTTGGGCTTCATTGGTGCATTGGTGTATTACCTGTCCACGGCTACCAGCCTCTGGGATGGAATCCTTGGAGTACTGAAATCAATTGTCTGGCCTGCGTTTCTCGTATATGGTGTTTTGAAATTCATCGGGATGTGAAGTCGTGAAAGGGTTCCCTGGAAGCGGGTAATTCATCCGGGAGAACCGGGGAACATTTGGTTTTTTTACATAACACACGATCGACTGTGAAATGATAGAAAATGAATTTCGTTATGCTTTATTTTTGTTAACCGGAAGTTAAAATCCAGATCATCGTTACTACCATTTTTTTGTTATTATTGGCTTTGTATCTAAAGTACTGTTTTGGATCTACCTTAGGTGCAGACCTCGGACTTTAGGTGCAAGATATGACAGGTTTAGGTGCAAAGCCGTTATTATTGGAAGGTTTATCAATCTGTTACACCAATTACCGCTCCCGGCTCTATGCCTGTTTTCGGCCCGGCCTTCAGGATAACGACACAATACTCTTTTGCCTGTGACATCCTCTCCCGCATATCGTCGTCGGTTACCAGCGTCATGATATCTCTTTATTCTTCATGAGTAGTGCAGCACGGTTCAGGAAGAATGACCGTGTTTCTGCCACCCGGAGCCCCGCTCCCTCTGCCAGTGCGAGATTATACCGGAATTCCTTTCCTGAGACAATGAGAGGTGGCTCCGTGTAAAAGAGATGGCCACCGGGCACGAGTAAAGCTGCAATTTCCCGGAACAGTCTCCCCGGATCCGGCACTTCATGGACAACAAAGATCGCAAAGGCAACATCGATTTTCCCGTTACACTCAGGAGACAGACCGATGGAGTCCTCGGCACACCTGTGCGTCCTGATCCGCGGCATCAGGCCTTCCGGTTGCAGTCTCTCCTGCAGGAGCCGGAGCATCTCTGCCTGTAAATCCACCGCGATGACCCTACCGGAATCCCCCGTCCTCTTCGCGAACTCCCGGGTGAAAAACCCCGGGCCGCACCCGAAATCAAGGACGCGATCGCCGGGTTTTACGTACCGCTCTGCGAGACGGTCGGGACGATAGATAAACCTTCGCAGCCGGGAATCAAGGTGTCCGGCACGGGATGCGGAGAACACCTCATGGTGGTGAGGGGGTTTGGGTTCCCCGGCAGGAGCAGATGATTTTCCGGGAATTGTGTTGATAGCCATGTTGGAATGATTAGAGCACAACGGGAATAAAGTTCTGCCGGGGGAGGAAAAAGGAGGAAAAATAAAACCGGGAGGATAGTGATCATCTCACCGTCCCACTCCCACTGAACACATTTTTATTCCCGGTATTCCTGTGTAATACATAGCACAAGGAGAGATCTCTGTACTGCAAAAGGAAGTTCCATCAATGGATGTTGAAGCGTTTCTCAAAGCAGAAGGGGTAGATGAATTCGCGGTTGTAAGGATCGATGACCTGCCCGATGCTGACCGGTCAGACCTCCGGTGCCTCGTCCCGGGAGCCCGTTCAATAATCGTTTTCGGGACTGAGATCCCGGTCCCGATATACGAGATGGCACCCCGGGATAAAACCCGGGAAATGCTCCGTATCGCAGAATCGCTGGACCGTACCGCTGCCCGGCTCGTTAACTTCCTGAATGCAGAAAATTTTCGCTCCACTCGTGTTCCCTTGTACCTGCCCCTGCGGGTTGAGTCCGGCCAGATCCGGGGAATCGTCCGGTTGAAACAGATTGCTGCACGGGGCGGACTTGGTACGATCGGAAAGAGCTCACTCCTTATATCCCCGCAGTACGGGAACCGCCTTGTACTCTCCGGGGTTGTCACGGAACGGGAAGCGGAGCACCGGGACATCCCGCCGGCCGCGGATTTCTGCGGGAACTGCGATCGGTGTGTCCGGGCATGCCCGGGTGGGGCAATCAGTCCTGAGGGAGTCGATGCCTTCCAGTGCCGGAATATCAGTTCTCGGATCCCGGCCCCGCTTGTTCCGGCAGCGATATGGTTGCTGGGCCACGATTCCATCCAGCGCCTTGCAGCACCAGTCGCTCCCTGGGTTGCCCGTCGTGCTGATACGAGGTGCAGTCTTTGCGTTAAGGTCTGCCCGTTTTTCCGGAGCGGAGTAATTTCACAGGATACAAAAAAAAAATGGTAATCTGCCTTCTCAACGATCTGATCAATACCAGCATTGAATAAAAAAACGGAACAGGGAAGATTGTCCCATCCGGAGGATTTACGGTTGTTCCCGATCAGGTGCAGGTTCCTGTGTATTCCCCTCCCCCTCATCCTGCAGTTTCTTCATCGATGGGAACAAAATAACCTCTTTTATGGAAGTATTATTCGTCAGCAGCATCACGAGCCGGTCGATGCCGATGCCCACCCCCCCGGTGGGTGGCATGCCGTACCCGAGAGCGTTGATGAAATCGTAATCGATCATCTGGGCTTCCACGTCTCCCAGGCGCCGCTTCTCGTCCTGCTCCTCGAACCGTGCCTTCTGGTCGACGGGATCGTTCAGCTCCGAGAAGCCGTTGCCCACCTCCATGCCGGCGATGAAGAGTTCAAACCTCTCGGTGAATCCCTCCTTGGTCCGGTGACGCTTTGCAAGGGGGGAATTCTCCACCGGGTAGTCATGGATAAAGGTTGGCTGAATGAGTTTTTCTTCCACCAGCCCTTCGAAGAACTGGACAAGGAATTCGCGTTGTGTCTGGGATTTCTCCCCGTCTTCCAGCTTATTCTGCCGTGCAAGATCACGGAGTTGTTCGACCGTGTGGGAAAAGACGTCGATGCCGGCATATTCCTTTACTGCTTCTGTCATGGAGAGTTTCTTCCAGGGTCTCTGGAAATTCAGGGTTGTATTCTCGAAGGGGATCTCAAATTTCCCATGAATTTCCATGACGATGGAGGAGACAATTGCCTCGGTCAGGTCAATCATGTCCTCGAAATCCCGGTACGCCCAGTAAATTTCCACCATCGAAAATTCCGGATTGTGGTCGGTATCGACCGCTTCATTGCGGAAGTTCCGCGCAATCTCAAAGACTTTCTCAAATCCCCCGACAATCAGGCGTTTAAGGTATAACTCCGGTGCGATCCGGAGGAAGAGTTTCTGGTCGAGGAAGTTGTGGTAAGAGGTGAACGGGCGGGCATTTGCCCCGCCATATACCGGCTGGAGGATCGGGGTTTCGAATTCCAGGAACCCGTGATCATCAAGATACCGGCGGATCAGGGAAACGATCCGGCTCCGGATACGGAACGTCTGCCTGCTCTCCTCGTTGACGATAAGGTCAACATACCGCTGGCGATACCGCTTCTCGATATCGGTAAGCCCATGAAATTTCTCGGGGAGCGAACAGACCGCTTTGCAGAGAAGGGTGAAGGTGTCGACCCAGATCGTGATCTCCCCGAGTTTTGTGCGGAAGATATGACCGGTTACCCCGATAATGTCTCCCCGTTCGATGAACTGGTTAAACAACTCGAACTGCTCATCCCCGATATCGTTCTTCCGGATATAGAGCTGGATCTTTCCGGTCTCGTCACCAAGGTCGGCAAACAAGGTCTTCCCATGGTTGCGTACAGATGTATATTCTTCCGGCGGTTTAGACCGGCTCGGCACTCTTATCATGGGTGATATCCGCGTACCGGATCTTAATATCGAGCACCGTATGCTGCCGATCGAATGAGGACGGGAAGATGGTAATTCCTTTGTCTTTCAGTGCACGGACTTTATCGAGCCGTGTCTGGTCGAATGCGAGATTATCTTGAGGAGAGGTCATCGGAAGGCACCCGGTTTATATGAAGGGGATGTATCTTATATGTTCGATTCAGACCGTAATAATACCTTCAGCAGGAGCGAGACAGGAAACAATAACAGATCTTTAAAGGATCAGGAAAAATCAGCAGATAAAAGATAGAAAGGAGAGCGAAATTTTTTATCGTTGACGTTTTTTCAGGAGTTCTGATGCGTATTTCGCAAGACCATAGACTCCGTCCGTTGAGGGGTGGACTTCGATAAATTCCTCGAAATCATGGACCGAGAAATTCCGTTGCATAAGAAATGCCATATAGCCGGCGATGAGCCCTCCCCCGGGCCCGGCACTGCACATTCCCCTGATCTCCCCCGAATCCGGATCTGCCATGATCTTTGCAAGTCCTGTATTTCCAGAAGAGACGGACCAGAATGTCCCCGGGCCGGCGGGGCCGGGGATGGTGATCTTTGCCGTCCCCTCACTATCGGCCTGGCAGAAAGCGAGTTCATTGGTAAGATTGAGAGACTGGGGGATGTAACGATAATCCATCCTCCGCTCTTTTCCCAGGATATTATCCGCAGCGACAAGGCCCTGGTGGCGGGCCACCGGGGTAAGGTAGGGAGGACCGGTAACGTCACCGGCTGCATACACATTCTCTACACTTGTTCGCATGCGGTCATCGACTATGACCTCTCCTGCCGGGCCTTTCTCAACCCCGTTCAGCCTGTCAGAACGGGGCACGAGGCCCGTGGCCAGCAAAACAGCATCGGTCTGCAGGGGGACAACACTGCCGTTTATTCTCACGTTGATCGAGGTAACGTCCGGGTCACCGCAATATGAACAGACGGGGGTATTTTCCCGTATCTCCACCCCTTCCAGTTCCTTAAAAGCGAGAGCCCGAAGATGGGCATCGAGTTTTTTTAAAAGAGAACTTCTGCAGACCAGCGTTACATTGCAGCCCAGTTCCCGGAAAATATAGGCAAATTCGGCGGCCATGATTCCGCCGCCGACTATGGTGAGCCTCTCCGGAAGTGTAGTTATATTCCATAAGGAATGGGGTGTATATATACCGGGAAGACGGGTACCTTCTTCATCGGGGAGATTCGGGCGCGAACCGGTGGCTAGGATGACGGCTTCGGCCTCGATTTCCTCGTCATCCAAAAAAACCCGGTCCCGTTCGAGCCTCCCAATTCTCCCGTAGATTATGTTCACGCCGGCATTCCTGGTTTCATGGTCAAGAATGGAAGCAATCTTTCCCTGGATCTCTTTCATTCCCTGCATGAGGGTTGGAAAATGTACCCGGGGAACGGAATCCATGATCCCGAGGTCATGGAATGTTCGTGCTGAATGGATCATGCGGGCGACATCATTCATCGCACAGACGGGCATACATCCGACATGGAGGCACTGCCCCCCGATCCCTCCCTGCTCAATGAGCTGAACTTCCTTTCCTGCCGTAGCAAGCCTGATCGACGCAATCCTGCCTGCCGGGCCTCCACCGAGAACAGTTATCATGGGGGTTTTCCGAAGATCATCATAAAACTCGTCTTTCTACTGCACGGTAAATGTGGATCTTTCTTCATACCGTTTTTTTTGATTTCTTCTGATTTTTTAATCTCTTTTAAAAAAGGAGTTATACCGGATCCCGTCTCAGAATATTTCCACTCCTTCATCCATCGGTTCTGACAGCAGTTCACCGGTAAAGGCATTGATCTCGACGATTTTTTTGCCCCGGATCTGCCAGACCGGAAGATACACCTGCTGGGTATCGACCGTGATATTTTTCTTATCGGGCTTGAGGATCTTCTCTTCGTAGAAGATGGCATCTCCTTTCTCCTGTTTGATCCGGACTTTCTGAGTAAGACGGTCGATAAGCTCGCTGACAATCCGCTCTGTTGCCTCATCTTTACGGATATGAGGATCAGAGACTTCAGCCCCCCCGGGGATTTCATTCTCTTCAACCAGCTTTTGATCGATCTCGATCCTTATCCCATTGATTGCGTTAATTGCACCCCAGCCTTCTGCATCGAAGGGAATCCGCCGGTCCTTGTAGATCTGTTCGCCATTGCTTGTGTAATGAAAAAGATAGTAAGGGATAAAGCGGAGTTTTGCAGTACCCTGAATGCCCCCGATGCGTATTGCCGCCTGTTCAGTGATCTTGACCGGATAATGCGGGAGGGTAATACCGGAAGGCTCCTCTTTCCGGGTCTCTTCGGATCCGGCTGGTACGGCAGAGACTATCTTCTTCCCTTTCGAGGGAGTGAGATCCAAAGCCAGTTCACGGTCAAGAATATCGGCGAGCACAGCTTCACCCGTATACCGAACGAATTCATCTACGCCCCACTGGATGCAGTTCTCAGTTATGATATCCCGGTCAACAGAAAAAAGGAGTTTCTTACAGGACATCTCGTGATCGTCAATCATAAGGCTGTAATTTGTTTTATCGAACTGCCCGATGATGTCACTGTCATTTGAACAGAGTACCAGCAGACAGGTGTCGTCGCGTACAGCAGACAGATCAAGAGGTTCGTCGACCTCCTCGACCTCAAAACGGGCTGCCTCAAGAATGAGACGCATCGCATGCCTGGCTTTTTCCCGCATATCGTGTTCCATCATAAATAAATTGCCATGGTCTTATAGAACAATTTTTCTATTGCGATGTCTGAAATTAGTGTAATGACCGTTCCCCTCAAATTTGTCAACCATAGCATTGAAGATTATGCAATGCAGGTGACGTATGATCCGGTCTCGAATGAGGGCAGGGTCGTCTATAACCTGGCACTTATAAAAAATGAAGATCTTGAATTTGCGATATCCATGCTTAAGGATGCAAACAAGACCGGCCTAACGGTAAGCGGACGTACGAAATTCTTCTCTTCAGGGGAAAAAGTAGACGAGTACATAGTACCCGAAAGGGTTTACGGGGATCAGCACCATCTGCAGCATAACCTTCGATGGCCTCCTGATCCGTCGGGGAATTCCCATTACTCCCATAGGCGGGGGAGTCGTGGAGATAGAAAAACGGACTCCCCTGAGGTTTACCCATATTATCCTGTATGAACATACGACCATCGATCCTCTCCAGGTCCTCCTCTCCCAGAAAACAACCTCAGTTACCAGTGTAATGCGAACGGGAAGCGGCTCAATCCTCGCAAATATCCGTGAGTTCCACATGGAAGCCGAACCGCAGGTCGGTACCGTTCTGGATGAGCTTGCGAACAGCAGCCTCTCGGGGATTCTTGAAGTTGGTATTCCCAACCTTCCACTCCTCGGCGTACCCGTGAGCCCCCAGTTTGTTGCGATTGCGGCCGTCGGAGGCACCAATCCCATGGCTGCAATTAAGGAAGGCGGTTGCTGGGTGCAGACCCAGGCGATGAAGGGGCTGATGGAGATAGCAGAGATGGAAGAGATCAGGGACTATTAAAAGATCCCGGCTCTCATCTCACGCGACTTTTTTAGCCCAGTCGGAGATCAGGTTATAATAACGGGTAAAGAAACGGATGAATCCTCCGGACTCAGAGAACAGCGCCACAGCATCATCTTCGCCTAATCCCATGAAAACCAGGACGCTTCTCCCGTCAACGATACAGATACCGCCGGACATCATGTCCTTTGCCTGTCCCATCTCCTGAGGGACATCGGGATATTTTATCGTATAAACATGCATTTTTCTGGGAGGATGGTTCTCTCCTGCCCAGTGCGGAGTGATTATCTCGACATTGACACGGCTTGCCATTGAGGTCAGCTTGTGTTTGATATCAGGAGACAGGATTTTAGGGTGAGCGATAATACGGATATCCTGTTCCGCACCGGAGATCAGGGTAACGAGTCTTTTTTTGATATTCTCAATACCATAGATATTCCAGATCAGCTCTTCAAATCCAGACCCCGGGCTCGTCCTTTCCCGGTACATCGATGATAAGGAATCCCGGGTATATTGTGCATCGTTTTCGATATGGTCCATCAGCCGGGCGATCGCATCATCCGGGGGAAATGCGGCAAACCGTTTTGGTGCTGACTGGGAGACCGAGACGAGTCCTTTATTCAGAAGCTGATCGATCACCGTATACACCGATGCGCGGGGAACCCCGGAGATCTCGTGGATCTCGCTTGCCGTTGCACTCGCAACCGTCAGAAGTGCAATATAGACCCGGGCTTCATAATTTGTCAGCCCGAGTGATTTGAGACATTCGATGACCCGGACAGGATTTTCTGACGGCATATTTATTAAACATCGCTTTATATCCTGCAATAATAAATGTTGTTATAACAATAACAACAAGTGATTGGTAATGAAATATTTTGGAGCACTTATCGTCTCTCTTGTGTTGTGCCTGGTATTTTGTGTGCCGGTCACGGGTGTGACCACCTATCTCGGGGGCAGTCCGCAGATATCGGCTTCAGTAGTGGGCACGAACGAGTTCACGCCAGGAGAAGATGCTGTTATACATATAAGCGTACAGAACAGCGGGGTGGAGAGCCTCCAGTTTACCCTGAAAGGGTCGATCGCGCCAGATGATCTTCCTACCACGGCAAAAGGGGTTTCCGTTGCACTTTCCCCGGGTGATGCCCCGGTTATTGTCAGGAGCGACCCGCAGTCAGTGGGCGATATCAAAAGCCCGGGTATTGCAACCATCACGATAACAACAAAGATCACAGATGCCGCGACTGCGGGTGAATACCAGTTGCCGCTCACCGTCAGGTACACGTATCTCGCATCGTCATACCAGGCTGGTACAGACAATATTCAGTTTACCTACCAGTCGAAGACCGAGACAGTGCCGATCACGATACAGATCAAACCCCAGGTAATGATCGAAGTTCTCGAAGCAGTGCCCGAGAACCTGAACGTGGGTGGTGAAGGATACCTCAACCTGAAAATAAAAAATACCGGACTTGAGGACGGCGGGAAGGCCTCGGTTAAGATTATCCGTAATGGGGCGAGTCCTCTTATCCCTGCTGATAATAGTGTTTTTATCGGGGATTTCCCCCTTGGCGGGACGGTAAATGCCCGGTACAAAATTTCAGTCTCAGGCGATGCGGAAGAGCAGACATATCCTGTCGATGTCGTCGTCACGTATGAGAATCGTGACGGGGATATTGTTACATCTTCGGCTGAGACCATCGGTGTGCCTGTTGGGGGAAAGATTACCTTTACTCCTTCGATGGTGCAGGTGGTGCAGGGATCGGAAGGGGTAATCCAGGTCAACTATACCAACAGCGGCACGTCAGTTGCCTACAAAGCCCAGGCTCGTCTCTCAGCAGTTGATCCGTTTGCAAGCACGGATGACACCTCATACCTTGGCGACCTGAAACCCGGTGAAACAGCCACCGCCCGATACCAGATGAGCGTAAGCAATACCGCGGCGGCAAAGGAATACAGCCTCGATACCGAGGTACGTTACCGGGATGCTCAGGACGTCAGCCAGGTTACCGATACCTTTTACGTTCCGGTGACCGTCCTGCAAAAACCAGCATCCAATGGATGGCTGCCGATTCTGGCAGCGGGCGGAATCATCGTTCTGATTGGTGGTGGCGCCGGGTATTATTTACTTGCAGGGCGAAAGAAGAAGTAATGTTTGGATGGGAGGGGGAGCTTCCTCAGCCTTCGGTACGGACCATTGAAGAGATGCGATCGGTACTTGCCAGCCCTTCGTGCGGGAAGAGCGGATCGCTCTATTACATGTACAGGGACCTGGCAAAGTCGGACCGGGACTGGTCCTGGCTGCATAGCCAGAACCTGCGTTACGATATCACCGTTATCCCCCCACTCGATCTGTGTGGTGAATGGGTAAAGACCAAGGGACATTACCACCCGAAGAACCCCTCAGGTATCGGGTATCCTGAGATATACGAAGTCATTGAAGGAAACGCCCGGTATCTTCTCCAGTCACGGTCACTTGATGACGCGGTAATGATCTCTGCGAGTGCCGGGGATCTGGTCATAATTCCTCCGGAATACGGCCATATCTCCATCAACCCTTCACCAGATACAACGCTGGTCATGGCAAATATTGTCTCGACAGCCTTCGAGAGCGAATATGGCGAGTATGAAAAGTATCACGGTGCAGCGTATTATGTGATGAGTTCCGGGACGATTCAGAAGAATTCATACTACCCCCCGCTGCCCCCGCTCCGCTATCTCGGCGCAACCTGCGCGTCAGGCATGCATCACCTCTGCAAGGCTCCGCTTTATGACCTGATCGGGAACGAAACCGCCCTTTCATTCCTCAACGAGCCGGAAAAATTCCTTACGGTCTTTTCAGTCCTGCTAAAAGATTAGGCGCCGGAAGTCTCTTGTGCTCGCTTTTTTTCACGAGCTCCAGTACCTTCTTTTCCCGGGATGTCCCGGCCTGCCAGTCCCGAAGTTCCAGCATCCGTAGTGAACTGTCGATCTCTTCATATGACAGCCCTATCTCCTCTTCATCGCTCTGTCCTTCCCATAAACCGGCCGAAGGGATCTTTTTCCGGATCGACTCCGGAATTCCCAGCTCTGCAGCGATCTCATAAATCTCTGTTTTATAGAGATGCACGATTGGCTGGAAATCCGCTGCATTATCGCCAAATTTCGTACAATAACCAAGCATATATTCGCTCCGGTTTGAAGTACCGCACACGAGATGCTGGTCCCGGTTGGCGTGGTAATACAGAATTGCCATCCGGGTCCGTGCCATAAGGTTGCCGAGAAGATACCGGTTATCCTTAAATGCCGGTATGGTCCTGAACCCGTCAAGCATTGGTTCTATGTTTATGACCCGGTGCTCCATACCCCACTTTTTACAGAGCATCGCGGCATCTTCGATGTCAGACGGATTGCTTATCGCAGAAGGAAGGGAAATCCCCAGCACCTTCTCACCACCAATAGCCCGGCAGCAGAAGACCGCTGCAACCGCGGAGTCAACACCCCCGCTGAGGCCCACGACAATTCCCCTGCACCCACTGGACCAGTAGACGTACCGGATCATCTGTTCTACCTGACCCATCCGGCACCCGAGTTCATCTCCCGTGAGCATCATATCGTTCATAATAAACGGATGAACTTTTTTAATTGTTCGTTATTCCCTACTACAATAACATCTTCTCCTTCAGCGGGGATCTCGTTTGAATCCGGAGAAACGATACTACGCTGCGGCCCTTCAATCCCGATGATCCTCACACCCGTTTTGCCGGAGAACTGAGCAACGGTGTGAGGGTATGAACTGGTGATACGTTTCATGATAACCATCTGGCCGTCGGGAAGGTCAAGAAGGATAGTGACCGTGTCAGCAAGGATTATCCTGGCGATTGTCTGGCCTCCGATCATCGGAAGAAGAGCAACATAATCAGCTCCTGCACGGTAGAGTTTCTCCACGGAAGCCGGTTCGTTGGCCCTGGCAAGAATCCGGATTGACGGGTTCAGGTTCCGTGCCATGAGCGAGGTAAAGATATTCAGATCGTCGTCGTTCAAAGCAATAATACAGAACCGTGCCTCTTCTATTCTGGCCTTTTTCAATACGGCCTCATCTTCAGCGTTACCTATGACCTGGTCCAGACCCTGTGGTTTCGAATCAACAACCATGCAGGTAACGCCGGATGCGATGAGTTCCTGATAAGCACCGGCACCAACATCCCCGAAACCGGCGATTACTGCAAAGGCGCCGGGACACCCGTCTGTATTGAATTCCTCCCGGAGTGTGGTGACAATAGACTCAGCTCTGCCGAAAAGGATCAGGGAGGTCGTAGAATCGATAACGATCTCATCCCCGGGTGATGAAATGAATTTTCCTCCCTTCCAGAGAAACGGGACGATAACACCGAATCGCTCAAAGAGATGCAGATCGGACAGAGGCCGGAATGCAGCTTCTGTATCCGGTTGCAACAGGGATATTAATGAGCCTGAGTTCCTGCTCGGGGGCGTGCTGGAGATTAATCTTGATCCTGCTGAGCCCCGGGATATCCGGTTCCATCTCCGACGTCGGATTAAGGACAGCATGGCGGGCCAGGATCATTCCGGTTTCATGTTTGGGAGAAAGTACAAAATCTGCCCCTGCGTACCGGAGATATCGTTCAAAAGAGAGTTTGTCCACAATCGAAATGATCTTACCCGTTACCTGTTCACGAATGCCGAGAATGATGCTGGCTGTCTGCCGTTCATCCTTGCAGATAACAACATAATGGGCACTTGCTATAAAGGCTGCCGACCATGTGCCGGGATCGGTATATCCCCCCCAGATCACGTAGGCATGTCTCCGGTATTGCGTGGCAATTTCAAGGGCTTTTATTCTGTCCTGTTCAATAATCACAATATCACGGTCGGAGATCATGAGACTGTCAATGACAGAACTGGTGAGCTCGTCATAACCCATGACAACGGTGTGTCCTGAAAGAGCGTGAGGTATTCTTCGTGGCGGTGCGGGTGCAAGCAGGGATTTAAGGAAAGGTGCAAGGATAAGCGGGATCACAACGAAGATCATGATCACGCCGGACAGCATGAACTGGATTGCAAGAAATCGTGTAATATCGTTTCTGAAAGGTAATAGCTCCCCGTATCCAACCGTCGTCATTGATTCAACAACGAACATCAGTGCTTCTGTCGGGGAGAGGGATTTGCTCTCCAGCAGGGGATAGTACGAGTAAAATAAATAAGTATTGACACCTACCAGAAGGGCGAATGCCAGAAAATAGATGGAGATTTGTATGCCGGGAGAATTCCGGATTACCCTCCAGACTTGTCCTCTTCTAACTGCCATTGGCAGTTACCTCATCAATTATCCGGCAGTTCATGCATATCCCTTCTGATGGTTCGCCGCAGTGTTGACAGGAAGGGATCACGTTGGCACCTGTGCATGTACTGGCCAGGTTTTCTTTCAGGTTCGCGAGTGCAAATTTTGTTGCCGGATGACGGGTGGAAAATTCGTCCAGCATGTCCCGCATATCCTTTTCAAACGGTCGGATATTGTATGGGCACCGGGATTTATCATATTTCACGTCCTGTAAAGTCGCATAGAGCGCCACTTCTTTTTTGGGAACAGAGATAAAGGGTCGGATCATGGGAATTTTACCCGTGCCGGTTCGATCCGGGTAGATGAGAATCCCGGCATTTCCCTGGAGAACCTCTTTCATTACCGATGCAGCCACATCGTCCAGGTCATCACCCAGTGCAAGTTTCGTAATCCCGTGTTCAATGGCTGTCTTGTTCAGAAGGTAATTCCTGATCACGCGACAATACGTGCAGGCCTGTGCTATCCCTTTCCGATGTGCGATCTCATCTGCAGTAATCCCAAGCCTTTCCGAAAAAGATTCCCTGATGCTATCTGTTCCAGACATACCGGCAATCTCCTGCATGATTCCCGGATCACGGTAACCCCCGATACCTTCATCGATCGAGATCGCAGAGATCTGGATGTCACGGCGGTTCGAGGTAAGTTTCTTTAAAAAACAAAGGAGTGCGCTGCTGTTTGCATTTCCTGACAGAGCGACTGCTATTCGATCGCCGGACACAAGCCAATGGTGCCGGCGGATTTCATGCTTTACTTTTCGTTCAAAATCAGCCTCAAAATGCTGTTTACAGAAGTGCTGCCCGGAGTACTCCTGGTAAAGTACCTCCTCCTTCCTGCACCTGTCGCACTGCATTCGCCAAATCCATTCTAAATCTGGACGATAAAAGATGTTTAAGGTTGTGTTGATCCGGTCAGGTGTGTCAGGGAAGATGTGATTTTATAGTCTGACACATAATCACTCTAACGATTATGGTCGTCGCCGCGGAACGCATCCGCACCCTGAATAAATATGAAAAATCCATCCTCATTGCTCTCGAACGCGGGATGAAGCGGTATGCCTGGGTACCGCTGGATCAGATCAAACTGGCAACCAGGTTATCAGAATCCGAGGTCAATTACCGCCTTTCCCGGTTGATAGCATGGGGGATGGTCCGGTTCAATCCGGTGCCCTACGACGGGTACGCTCTTGTCTTTGGTGGTTATGATACGCTTGCGCTCTCAACGCTTGCAAAGAACGGGACGATATCAGCACTCGGGTCCCGTATCGGTGAGGGAAAGGAGTCTGTCGTGTATGAAGCACTTGGACTCGGTCCGGTTGCCATCAAGTTCCACCGGGTCGGGGCACGTTCATTCTCATCAGCCCGTCTCAACCGGGAGTATATGCCGGAGGAAGGTCATTGTTCGTGGCTTCTCGCGTCCCGTCGATCAGCGGAACGGGAATACCTTGCTCTTACGACCCTCCACCCGAAAGTCAGCGTCCCCCTGCCTATTGCCCAGAACCGCAATACCGTGGTGATGGCATTGATAAACGGCCCGAATCTCAACCACTGCCGCCTTGAAGAGCCACAACAGACACTTGACGAGATTCTTACCTATACGGGCATTGCCTATCACGAGGGAATTATTCATGCCGATCTTTCTGAATACAATATCCTCATGGAGGAAGGCAGGTGTGTGATTATCGACTGGCCGCAATGGATCGAAACCAGTCACCCGAATGCACAAACGATTCTGGAGCGGGACATCGATAATATCCTTACTTTTTTTAAACGGAAATACCAGTTGAGGTATGATCCCGGAGATGCGCTGCGATGCGTGATCGGCTGAAGGTCTTTGGGATCGACATCATCAAAGGTTCAGTGCGATCCCGCTCCCGGCGCCCGATGTATGCCCTTGTCCGGATGGAAGGTCCGGTCATCGAAAGCGAGTCCGAGGTCTCGATGTTCCGTCTCTTCCGCATGCTTAACGAGGAACAGCCGGATATTCTTGCGGTGGACAGTCTCCAGGAGATTGCTGCCGACCAGCATGAGCTCTTCTTCTTTTTACAGGCGCTTCCACCGCAGACCCGGCTCGTGCAGGTGACGGGAGGGGAACGCAAAGAGACGCTCGGCAAGGTTGCGGCACGGTATAACATCAGGTTCAACCGATTCGATCCTTTCGCCGAGGCACGCACAACGGCTCAGGTGGCCTCTCTGGGAGCAGGGGCGGAGGTCATCGCATTCGAAAACGAAAGTGAAGTGGTGGTAAGCAGGCACAGGTCACCGGGAAAAGGCGGGTGGAGCCAGAACAGGTATGTACGCAAAATCCACGGGGCGGTACAACTGAAGGCAAGGGAGATCGAGATGGATCTTGTTGCTGCCGGGCTGAAATATGAAAAGAAGATGACCCGGGCGTTTGGCGGGTGCAGCAGGGTCGCTTTCCGGGTCTTTGCAAAGAGGGATCAGGTTCCCGTTTCAACCTACCGTGGTGCCGATGTCCAGGTACGGATCAGCGGGAAACGCCTTGAAAGGATCCGGTTCCGTCCCCTTTCGGCGAAGCCACGGTACCTGATCGTCGGGATTGATCCAGGCACGACAACCGCGGTCGCAGCGGTCGATCTCGATGGTAACCTGCTCCATCTTGCGAGTTCCCGGCAGATGAACATGGGAGATGTGGTCGAGTCGCTGTACCGGGTCGGGAAGCCTCTCATCGTTGCGTCAGATGTGCAGGAGATGCCCTATTCCGTGGAAAAGGTCCGGCGGGCTTTTTCTGCGGTATCGTATACACCAAAGCAGGATGTGAGCGTTGAAACAAAGATTGAACTTACCGCCCCGTTCCCGTACTCGAACGATCATGAACGGGATGCCCTTTCTGCTGCGCTCGATGCATATCGCCAGTACCGCCACAAATTTCAGAACCTGATGAAACGGATCCCTCCCGGTCATGATCTGGATGAAGTCCGGGCACGGGTTATCCGTGGACAGTCACTCGATCAGGTAATCGGGGATATGAACTCAGTGACTCCGGTATCCCCCTCCATCGAGACTCCTGCCGTGCCGGTTGAGGTAAAACACGATGAGAAGGTCCGGGTACTGGATGGGATGGTAAAACGCCTGCGAACATTTGTCGCCGACCTGCAGGAAGAGGTCAAGGAGAAGGACTTCGAAATCCAGAGGCTCCAGGCACGCATCCGGAAGGTTCATACCGTGCAGGATGCCCAACTGGCAAAAGATACCGAGGTAATAAAGAAAGATGCGGTTATCCAGAGTTTAAAAAAACAGGTTAGGCGGGAGGAACGGCGCAACCGGACCCTTTCCAAGCGCCTCGTGCGCATCCGGAAGTTCGCTGAGCTCTCGATGGAGGGTGAAGTGCTTCCGGTGAAGGTGATGGATGCGCTGACAAAAGACGGGCTCCGCAGTCTTGTGGATGACGTTGGGATCGATGAAGGCGATATCGTTTATGTGACACGCCTTGATGGCTGGGGGAGGAGCGTGGTCAGGGATCTCGCAGAAGCCCGGGTTAAAGCAGTTATTACCGGCGGGGCAGCGCTTGCAGAGAGCGATCCGCAGATGATCAGGACATTCCGGGAGTCAGGGATCCCCCTCATCTCCGATAAGGATGCGAATGTTCAGGTACGGGGAAAGCAGGGCCTTGCCGGCAAGGAAACGTTTGAGAAGGCCCTTGATCGCTGGCAGGAAGAGCAGGCACAGCATGAACGCGAAAAGAAATCTGACCTGATCGAGCACATATTCAAAGAGTACAAAAGCGAACGGGGTAAGGAGGTGCGCAAAAGTGGATGACCGCGAGCTCTTAAAGGTCGTGACGGGGATTATCGGAAAAGAGAATACGATGGATGACTGTGCCGAAGTGCCCTGCGGGGACCGGATCATGGTGATCACGACCGATATGCTCCACCGCACCACGGATTTTGAAGAGGGAATGAGCGACTGGCAGATCGGCTGGATGAGCGCCGCCGTCACCCTCTCGGATATCGCGAGTATGGGTGCGGGACCGAACTATCTCCTGATTGCGGTCGGGCTCGATGACTGGAAAGATCTGGCGGGTATCATGCAGGGGGCGCAGGACTGCTGCAGGAAGTTCGGCGCCGCGATCATCGGGGGAGATATAGACCATCACCAGGAGCTCACGGTTGTGACAACCGGCATCGGCCTTGTCGACCGGGACCGGATTGCGCGTCGCACCGGTGCACACCCGGGCGATCTTATCTGCATCACCGGAACCCCCGGACAGGCACAGGCATATCTTGACGGGTATTCCCGACATGAAAAGGCACTCTTTGAACCTCAGCCCCGTGTAGAAGAAGGAAAACTTCTCGGAAGGTCCGGTGTCAGCGCCATGATGGATGACAGCGATGGCATCGCCCTTTCACTATATGACCTTGTCAGTGTCAACGAGTGCGGATTTTCCCTTGATTCTGCAAAAATCCCCCGTCCTGCCGGGATCCCGGAGAAGCAGGCCTTTGATCTTGCATTATACGGAGGAGGGGATTACGAACTGATCTTCACCCTGCCTCCCGATCGCCATCCGGTGGAAGGTGTTACATATACGGTGATAGGCACAGTCACACAGGAAAAAGGTGTCCTGATCGATGGCCGCATCCTGGAAAAGCGGGGATACCAGCACCGCTGGGAATAATTTCCCCGGATATACCCGAAACTTTTTTTCGTTCACTACTCTCCACCGTCCCTGTTGGCAGTAACGGGAACCCCATCAAATAACAGAAAGAATAAACCTGCAGGTCTTTGGCTATAAATACCAACAGGAAGAGATATTTCCTATCAGCGAATTCTTTGGTATGTCATATGGAATCGTTAGAGAGTAAACTGGACCGGTTAACACCGGAACAGCGAAAGGAAGTCGAGGATTTCGTAGATTTCCTGATATCCCGGTCAGGAATCTTACCGGTATCTCCAGGTATTCCTCTGGTTTCGCCCCGGATCATGAATGTGGCTCCTCCGATTATCGTCCAGGAACCGGTTCATATCCTGGAAAGTCCTCCCGTAAAGGAAAGTGACACGACCTCCGTTGAAAATCCGTCAGGTCCTGCACCGACCGGGTCGCCAACTCCCTTCCACGAGGTTTCCGTGGCGGTTGAGGATCGGATCTCCCGGGATTATATGGACTACGGGCAGTTTGACCGTTCACCGTCACCGGCAACAACTGCAGTGAAAAAGGTGAAAGAACTATTACAGAAACGTGAAGAAGATGAAAAACCCCGGGTATCGCTTGACTGGATTTAACAAAAAAACGGATGGACTCGACGGGATTTGAACCCGTGGCCTTCACGTTGCAAACGTGACGATCTACCCCTGATCTACGAGCCCTTTATTTTTGCGGTATACTATTTTTCAGCGGATTCCATATAGTTGTTCCTGTCCGTCCCCGGTACATAACCGATAAAGAGTGTTGTGTATGGATGAATCTGCGTTTATGAAAAAAAAGGGCTCATCAGCCTTGACTCCCCTCACTCTTTCTTAGCCTTAAACATATGGGAAAAGATGGTCGCAGCGGCCCCGATCGACGCAGTAACCACGCCGATTACTGCTACCAGTACCCCGGGATTATCCAGGGGGCCCCCGGTCTGGGTTGGGACGGGCGTTGCCGGGACCTCAATAATTATGGGACCTGTCGGAACGGGTGTCGGGATTCCCGTGTACTGGTTCAGAGGCTGGAGTGTCCCGAATGAATGCGTTGATTGACCGGCAAGCACATACACGGTGCCTTCGTAATCGTAATATCCACTAAGTGCCAGCCGGATGATATGGTTTCCCGCCGGGATCGAAGTAAGATTTGCCGGCGTTGTCCCGTAGTATCTCCCGTCAATTAAGATACTTGCCCCCAGCGGGGATGAATAAACCGACATATCCCCCGAATCCGGCAGAAGTGTAACCGCACCTGTCGGTGAAGTTGTGGTGGCAGAAGGTGTCGTCGCTGGTGCTCTCAGGTTAAGGAGGTACGTTATCAATCGCGTATTGATGAGGTCAGCTTCGGTATTGTTGAGAAATCTCTGGTTTGATACCATGGTCCATTCAATAACATACCCGTTCCCGTATTTCCCGTAGAGCAGGGCAGGGTCACCATTATCAAAACTCAGAAGCGTTACCGTACCGGATTTCGCTGTTGTGCGCAGGCGTGATGAAAACGGGTCGGTGTTCGGGAAGTTTTCCCTCAGGCCGCTGAAGATCATGTTCGAGGGGGCTGTTCCCGGGTCGGTCACCTGCAGGTACTTTCCGTCCTTCACATTGCTCCTGGAAATGGCTGGCAGGCTGGCATCAAAATTCTGGTAATCTTTATTGGTAACAACAAAGATCTTGCCGGATCCGACAGCCTGTTCGAGTTGTGACGCGGTATTCTGACTGAACGTG
This sequence comes from uncultured Methanoregulaceae archaeon, assembly GCA_963815065.1. Classification (GTDB taxonomy): domain Archaea; phylum Halobacteriota; class Methanomicrobia; order Methanomicrobiales; family Methanospirillaceae; genus Methanoregula. The sequence continues at coordinate 748,171 of CAWFFE010000002.1, forward strand.
TCGTCGCCACCCATAAAAATAACATCCACCGAGGGATCGGTATATTTTGTAATATTGGTGTCGAGATCTGTTCCCGAGGTGCCGGGAAGAGAATAAACCAGCGTAAACGTATCAGTGTGGAGAGCGGGGTTGAAACCTGAAGTATCCCCATAGACTGAAATGTTGAATGCGGCTGATGGTGCTACCATCAGCAGGGTGGCAGACAGTAAAAGGATGAATAGTATAGTGATATTTTTTATTCGAATCATAGGGTCTCCGGTAATTCAACTGGTGATTTATTATTAGTATCAGCTATTTGTTCAGTCCGGGATTATATCGTTTTGGTCATGTCATCGTGAATTAACGGCGGACACCGGATGAACTGCGGGAGCAGAACAACAAAACCGTCAAAGCAATAAAAATTATAAAATTCAACATCTTCTGGTAAATCATAAGGAATTGTGGTGAGATAATGGCGAAATTTATTATTGAACCAAAAAAAGGAAAAGACGGACTGAACGATTATATCGTTACCTACCAAGACCAAAAGACCGATAACCAGTTTACACTGACAACAACAAACGATCTCAACGAAGCAATGGAGCGTATGAGGTCCACTCTCGAGAGTGAAGTCCAGGCAATGAATAAAAAATAATCTTTTTTGGTTTCCTGAATGAAAATAAGTATGGACCCGGCGGGAATTGAACCCGCGGCCTTTACGTTGCGAACGTAACGATCTACCCCTGATCTACGAGCCCAAAAATGAGATGATATCAGAGAATTATCTCGATATCTAACTTTTCTGCCAGTTCCTTATATCTGTTCCTGATAGTGACTTCAGTAACACCTGCAACCTCGGCCACTTCCCGCTGGGTCCGGCGTTCGCCGCCAAGAATCGATGAGATATAAATCGCGGCCGCAGCGACGCCGGTCGGGCCCCTGCCGCTTGTTAATTCGCGCTCTCCTGCCTGGCGCAGGATCTCCACGGCACGGCTCTGGACTTCTCCCTTGAGGGTGAGCCCGGAGCAGAAGCGCGGAACGTAATCTATGGGCGAAGTCGGCAGAAGCTTGAGCCCGAGTTCCCGGGAGATGAACCGGTATGTCCTGCCGATCTCCTTTCTGGATACACGGGACACCTCTGCAATTTCATCAAGCGTCCGGGGCACATTACACTGGCGGCACGCCGCGTACAGCGCTGCAGCAGCAACACCTTCGATGCTCCGCCCGCGGATCAGGTTTTTGTCAACTGCATCCCGGTAGACGACCGCAGCAGTCTCACGGACATTTCTCGGGAGACCCAGCGCAGACGCCATCCGGTCAAGTTCCGAAAGAGCGAATGCAAGATTGCGTTCAGTTGCATTGCTGACCCGGATGCGGCGCTGCCATTTGCGAAGACGATAGAGCTGCGCCCGGTTCTTGGACGAGATCGCCCTGCCATATGAGTCACGGTTGCGCCAGTCGATCATTGTTGAAAGACCTTTGTCGTGGATCGTAAATGTCATGGGAGCCCCGACCCGCGAGCGTTTCATACGCTGGTCATGGTCGAATGCACGCCATTCCGGGCCGCGGTCGATAAAGTCGCCATCAATGACAAGACCGCAGCTCTGGCAGACCAGTTCTGCCCGCTCGTAGTCGTGAACGAGTTGTCTGCCCCCGCACTCCGGGCAGACCGTTTCGGTATGATTCTCGGCCTTCTTCTCGACCTCTTTTCCCTTCGTGCGTAATTTGAGTGCTTCTCTCTCGCTCTGAAGGACTTTTAACTTTTCAACTTCCTGCATTAAGATTCACCATGGAATACATTTTTTTTTGTTCGGAACCGGCGTATCACGGGTGTTGTGCTATCACTTTGCGAAGAGTTTTTCATTGGGCTGGACCGTGCATTTTTCGCGGCAGAGAACTGCTGCGTACGGTGCTTTGACATTGCCAAAGAGATCCATAATTTTCCCCACCGGTTTCATCCGGCGATCGGTCACTTCGCTGTATAAGGGTGGGAGCTGGGCGGCATCGCACTGAATAATGAGCATCCGGCTGCCAACGGTGCTCATCGCTCGACCAACAACCTTCACATAACACCCCAACGATACAATGGCACTGGAATTAATTTAGTAATTTATATATATGGGTTCTCTCATTATTTAAATATTGCGTGAAAGTATAAATAGAAATTTCAGGAAACAAGAAACTGGTCGATATTTAAAGATATAACCTGTTTGCACTCAGCATCGGTTAGTCCGGCCCCTTTTGCAACAATAAATTTCGCGCGCTCATCCAGCAGGTCCTGAGGAGCATGCGCATCTGAATCCACCACGATCCGGCAGGCTGTTTCACGGGCGATCTGAGCGACATGGCCATTTGTCCGGTTGTGCCCTCCCCGTGAAGTAATCTCGAGAGCGACGCTGTTCTTGGCAGCGAGGAGCGCATCTTCAAGAGTAATGAGTCCCGGGTGAGCGAGGACGTTCACGTACCTGCACCCGCAGGCTGCATGGTTGGTGCCGGCGGCAACCGGCTCCATCGTTGTCTCTCCGTGGACGACGACAATATCCGCCCCCGCAGTCTTTGCCTTCTTTGCAAGGTCTGCTATCTGCGACGGAGGAACATGGGTAATTTCGACGCCACAGAGCAACCTTACACCAAAGAGCTGTGCAGATTCCCGAACCTGTGCCAGTGATTCAATAACTGAAAGGGTATTGGATGGATCGACATGATCGGCGATGGCCACGGTCGTGTACCCGAGCACTGCCATTCTCCGGATCAGCTCGGTTGGCAGCATTTCTCCATCGGACAGGATGGTATGGGTGTGGAGATCATACATGCCGCTCATCGTTTCACCTCAAGTCTCTGGGCGACTTTTTTTATGAGCGCCTCCTTATTCTCTGCCCATTCGACAACAACCCGTCCTTCATGTCGTATCCAGTGTGCCGGATGATGGTGGTTCTCGATCCGGTAGGTGACACCAACGCGCTGTAATGCGCGTTCGAGATCGTTGATCACCGGTGCTTTTGCCCCGCGGCTCAGTGATACTCTCCGTCCCTGACGACGGGTATATCCTGCGTTGAAATAGCAGGGATAGAGGATGCACTCACCTTGTACCATTACACCAGAATTTGGGGGTCAAGGTATAAACAGTGTACGCTCCCACCATTGAGTATGCATCATATCGACGTCAGGATCGAGAAAGATATCTACGACGTCAACAACACGCTCGCCGAAAATAATGCAAAAAAACTGAAATCTCATGGTGTCCGGGCTTTCGATCTGCTCGGCGCCATCGGTTCGGGGAAAACTGCACTTATCGAGCGCCTCGTTCCCCTGCTCGCGAAAAAAGGACTTCGTGCAGGGGCTATTGCCGGCGATGTGTATGGTGACGATGATTTCAGGCGACTTGTCGCACTGGGTATTCCGGCCTTTAATGCGAATACCGGAAAGGAATGCCATCTTGATGCTCATCTCGTGGAACACGCGATCGATCATCTGCCGCTCGACGATATTGATATCCTCTTTATTGAAAACGTGGGCAATATGGTATGCCCCACCGATTTCCGTCTCGGTGCGGAAAAAAGGATTGTAATCGTCAGCTCTACAGAGGGTGACGACGTGGTGAACAAGCATCCGATGATGTTCCGTGACTGTACGATCGGGGTTATCAACAAAGTTGATCTTGCTCCGCTCGTAGGAGCAAACCTCGAACGGATGGAGTCCGATATCCACCGTTATAATCCCCGGATGCCCGTATTCCGGACGAACCTGAAGATCGGTGACGGTATTTCGACACTTCTTGATGCAATACTTGCGTGAAAACCCTTCAGCAAGACAGGGGCCGGAAGGAGGGTCTTCTTCTTTCCTGGTACCTTCGGAGTATTGCTGCTCCCACTGGATCCCCCATTGTCCGGAGGAACTCAGGATACCATCAGGAAATACTATAAATAACACAGAAGGGAATATATAGAGCACCATCTTCAGGACAGGTTCCCGGAGAAATCATTAAGAGAGTGACACTATGCAGTGGCAGGGAGAATCAGTACGAAAGGTGACCGGTGGCAGGCGCCGTCCGGCACAGACGAAACGGAGAACGGAGATCGGGCTTGCACCCTCAGACACCCATATCGGCGAAGACCGGAGAAAAAATATCCGGACAACCGGTGCAAACCAGAAGGTCCGGGCATTCCGCGCAAATTTTGCAAATGTGACCAATCCCGCAAATGGCGAGAGTAAGAGAGTTACGATTGCAAGTGTTATTGGAAATGGGGCAAACCCGAACTATGTGCGGCGAAACCTCCTGACCAAAGGCGCAATTATCAAGACAGAAATTGGAAATGCCCGGATTATGAGTCGCCCGGGGCAGGATGGCGTAATCAACGCGGTGTTACTCGAATAAAGTTTACCTCTTTTTTTTAAAAAAAACCGGATATCATTTTTCCCGATTATTGACCGCATTCTCTCATCGGCAACTGGCAACAATTTTAAGGATCCACTCCCCGCTGGCTGGATTTTTTTTGCAAATCTTTTTTCTTTTGAACCTTCCCATAGTGTAGCTATGCGAAGGATCTATTATCGTTTCCCCCAGCGTGTGGATCTCTCATTTGCCATGGGAATGCCGTTTAACGAGACCCTGAAATACATTACAGGTTTCGATAACTCGGAATCAACCAAGAAGACCGAGAAAGAACTGGTGAAGGTAAAGACAAAGGTGAAGATTGCGGTTGACCGGACGACATTCGGGGATATCACGCCGGAAGCGCTCCGTCCGGGGGTGATCACGGAGGCCGTTGACCTGCAGGTATCCATTCTCCTGCTCGCCCTGCGGGGGGGAGGGAAGGTGCCGATCGGCAACGAGGTCTTCTTTGTCCGCCTGACCGACATGATTTCAAGGACCGATATCGATATCGCAAAAGAGGGGCGGGGAGAAGGTCTGGACGCGCTGGACATGAAAAATATCCTCCTGGGGCCCACGAAGTGACCATTAAGATCACGATCGCAGCGCCCTTCAAGCACTCCCGGAAGGCCGGGATGCGGAAGAACGAGCTGGTCTATTACTATGCACTCGACCGGAAGTGGATGAGCACCGATCAGGCAAACATGCTCCTGAACCGGGCTGAGGAAGACGGTCTCCTCGTCCAGCAGAACGGTGTTCTCTCACCACGGTTTGATATAAACGAGATTATAATTCCCATCGGGTTCAAACCAACGTCTTCGGTTTTCGAACGCAATGATCCTTTACAGGAACTGATCGGGAGGATCGCAAAAGCCCGTGGAATGCAGGAAACCGCGGTCGTATCCGAGATGAACCGCGTGATCAAAGAGCAGTTTGACGGGAATCTTCTGCCGGCAGCAGCACTGGTCCTGCTTGCCAAAAAATATGACGTGCCGTTTAGTGACCAGAGAGATGCGCTTGCAGGTGCCATAAAGAAAGGGTGATCGTTCCCGATCGGCGTGCCCGGACTATTCCGGCATGTCCGTGAGATGAACAAATCTTATTGGTGACAACAAAGTATTTCGGTGAATTATTGCGTATATATCATCAGACAGGTTTAATGAGGTGATTTATGAGAAAAGGCAGACACAATTCGTGGGATAACAAGTGGGTGATTATTGCGGTAGTTGTCGGTATCGTTGCGGTAGCGGCAATCGCACTGGTATCCTTTTTAGGAAGCGGGAATACGGGACTGGTTCCCGGAGGACAGACCCCGGTGCCTTCTGGCGGCCAGACGCCGGCATCGGGTACCGGCACGACATTTCCCACGGTAAAGCAGACGACTCCTGTCGTTATCCCCGCCGTAGGTCTGTTTGTCGAAGTCAATTATATCGGCGGTTTTAACGGGACATATGGGATCGATAACGCGGTGCAAAAAGTAAGAAACTCCGGTGACAGGTTATATACGATAGACAGCGCGACAGGAAATCTTACTGCCACCTTTACCAAAGAAGACAAGTCTTCGCATGTTCTTACGGTCGGAATATGGAAAGACGGAAGACTGCTCACCTCCGCGACGAATTCTTCCGCGTTCGGCACTGCTGGTGTCACCTTCCGGGTATAATTATTTTTTTTGCTTTTTCCCGGTGAACTCCGGGACGATGGTTGATTAAAACCTAAAAAGAGAATTAATATCTTATCTTCTGCCGGCTTTTACCGGTTTTTCTGTTTTCTCTCCGGCAACCTTGGGAAAGATCTCGTCAAGGGTTTTGTCCCCGTATGTGGTGACCCGGGCGTTTATCTGCACAAAGTCAGCGGTGATCTCGTTTGACCGGATGGTCTTTCTCCGGCGCTCGCCTTCCATCGTCGGGTGGAACCCTACGCCTTCTGTCATAAGCAGTTTCTTTCGCCCGGCTCCCGGCAGGCTCTTCTTTGCAGGTATTCCGGTCCGGTCAGATGCTCCGGTGATCAGAATTTTATACCCCGCAAGTCCCAGCGCACCCGCATCGATCTCCTCACCGATTCGTTTGCCCACGATTGCTCCTGCTGCGCCGCCGCTCGCGTCCACATTAAAGGCACGACCGGTCTTTGGATCTGATACAACGATTTTTAACTCCACCATTTTGTATGCTCCTTATTGGTCCTTCGAAAGACTCGTCAGAGGTCTTTCACGTCTCCAGGCTGCCGGCAAAAATGCCTACACATGAGAAGTACCCATTTTATTATACCGGTACACTATTAAATCCTCGCGTTTGTCCCGGTTCGTGTGCCTCATTTGCCCCAGAAAGGATCTTCCTTCCGCCGTATCGTCGTGAACTCGTTGAGAATTTCCTGAGTGCTCACGTTCAGCGTTTTGAGCATCTCTTTCTCCAGCACTTTCACATGCCGTTCGGGTATATCCACAAAGAGATCATCGCCGACATTCAACTGCCGCCCGACCGTTACCCCCTCGATCGAGATCGCGACTTCGAGTCCTGCATCCGCCTCCCGGATAGATTCCTGGCGGAGCTGCATGGATTTAAGATGCCCCACTTTCTTTCCATCGGTCTTGATCAGGTTCACATCGCTGCGGAGTTTCCCTCCGAGCACCCGCACTCCCACAACTGCCGGGTTGCTCTGCCGGAATACACAATCCGGGAGGAGCCGGATCTTTGCCGGCATCACGATATGTTCGAACCGCTGTTTTTCCTGGAGACGTTTCTGTTCGTCCCGCCATGCAAGATACTGGTCGATCAGCTGGTAGATTACCCTGCCTTCAAAGACTTTTACCTGGGTGTAGAGCGGATCTTTGATCATTTCCGCGGCATCGGGAAGTATCGGGGTATTAAAAGAGAGGAGTACACGGAAGACAGGATTTTTGATGGTTTCGGTATCGATAAGATCATGACGGCTGACAGGACCGACTTCCGCCCGCATTACGCCAATACCTTTTCCCTCAAGTTCCTTGCAGAGCGCCTCCAGCGCCCCGATGGTATCTGCCTTGATTACGATCCCTTCGTCGGCAAGTTTGACGTGGATCTCCGTCATCTCTTTTTTAATCCGTGCCTCCACCTCTTCCCGGTTGCCCGGATTACAAAAAATGGCGAACCCGCTATCACATTCTCGAGGTTCGGGGCCGTAACTTTGATCCCCGCGGCGGCCGCAACTGACTTTACCCGCTCGAACCGATCCTCGACAAGAATCTCTTTCATCGGCCGGGGTTTTAACAGGGACCGCACTTTTGTCACCACGATAGCATCCTGTGCGCCGGCGACCGCAATTTCGTCTCCTACGGCCAGCGTCCCATCGTAGAGGATAACATCAAGTGTCGTCCCGAGCCCCCGTTCTTCCTTCACTTCAAGGACGGTTCCGGCACCCGGGCCTTCGACAAGAAGGGCGAGTTCCTCGCCCATATACCGCTGGGCAAGCCCTATCATAACGAGCAGCAGATCTGAAATACCTTCACCGGTGTGGGCGCTGACCGGCACGATCGCCAGATTGCGCTTGAAATCGGATATCCGATCAAACCGGTCTGCCGAGAAGTCAAGCTCAGCGAGCTTACCCACAATTTCGTAGGTCTTGTTCTCGAGATCTCCTTTCACCCGGTCATTCTGCTTGGCAAACGATGAAAGGATGGATTCATTCTCGAAGACGCGCCAGCCGTGGATCCGGTCGATCTTGGTTGCAGCAACAACAAAGGGTGTCCGGGCAGTTCCTCAGGATCTGGAGGGCTTCAATGGTCTGGGGCTGGAATCCCTGGTTGATATCGACGACCAGGATCGCCATATCAGCAAGTGCCCCGCCGCGTGCCCTGAGGGTGGTGAACGCATGATGGCCAGGGGTGTCGATAAAAAGCAGTCCGGGTATGTTGATGGATTTACCCATCGTCCCGCTCATGGATCGGATTGCGTCAATGGGGACAATCGTTGCACCGATGTGCTGGGTAATCGCTCCCACTTCTGAAGTGACGACCGAGGAGCCGCGGATCCGGTCCAGAAGCGAGGTCTTCCCGTGATCCACATGTCCCATAACGCAGACAATCGGCGTCCTGACCTTTGGGTTCTCCGCCATACCCCTTCACCTCATTCTGCTCTGATGTGGGATGAAATACCCTCCCAATTCCCGGTGCACAACGGCGATGTGCCACGCAGCGAATATTAAGGAATTGTTATCAGAGCCACCTGATATGTAATGGACACCTGACTCTATTAATAATCACCTTATGATCCTGTTTTGCAGGTTGCTTTCGCCTCGTCCCTGCTCTTTTCCGGTTGGTTGATCGATGTATAAGGATACATTAATCAGAGTCCGGTGCAAATGTAAAAGGGACATCTGCCAGGGTAGGGTAGTTGGTTATCCTAGAGGACTGTGGATCCTCCGACCCGGGTTCGAATCTCGGCCCTGGCCTGATTGACCATTCATGAAGCCAGAACTTTTTTGGTGAAATTCTCCCCGAACGGTCCGATCGGATTTTTCAAAGAAACGGGGGTGATCCGCCTTCCCCGGAGCTTCGCTGCACAATTCCTCGCTCAACTCCTACTGTCCAGTAGTAGCCGAAAATATTAGGATCAGAGGTATGGTGCACCAGATTCGGCGGGCTTTACGGCAGGATAGTGGAACGGAGACACGGGTTGTGGAGGATTTTTACCCTGTCTTATACCGGTAAATGACATCAGCGGTCAGACTATGCATTTTGTGTTCGAAATCTGCATGATCGATATAATTTTTCATGACTCCGCTATCCATTATCCCGGTTATTTCTGATGGAATCTCTGTTCCGGGAGTACGTTCCACTACTGGCATAATAACCACATTGTGGTTACATTATATTAATTTATCTCAAAAATAATTTATTAACAGTTCTATAAAAAGGAATTAACCCATGACATATTTCTCATTCAATTTACTTCCTGGAAAAGATCTCTCCCCGTTGTTTCAACTGCCTGACTGATGAGATTTATTTTACATCCGCTTTGGGTGAAAAATCCCCTGCCTTCGATCGATTCGCCGGATCTGACGGTTCCTGGAGCCAGCCTTCCTCCGCCCTTATGCGTTTGTTCAGCACCTTTTTGTAGATCGACCGGTAAACCTGATGGTGTGGACGCGCTTTCCCATGCCCTCATTGTGGTGATTATATTCCTGGCAGCCGGCGTTACCCCTCCCCTTCTTCCTTTCGCCATCCTCGGGGCAGTCATCATAGATGCAGATATCGTGTTCCGGATGATTTCTGACCGATCTCCCGCTCTCTACATTTTCACTCACGGGGGATTCGCACACAGCATCTTTGGCGGTGTGGTTATGGGTGTGCTTGCAACCGGCGGGGTCCAGCTTGCATTTCTTGCGGGAGCAATACCGGCCGGGGAACTTATCCTTGATCCACCTCATGCATTTCTTGTGATACTTGCGGGCGCTCTTGTCCACCTCGGCATCGATGCACTTGCGTATCCCGGTATCCCGTTACTCTATCCCATGTCTGACAGAAAGATAACTGTCGGCATACTTCCTGGCCCAAGCATCCTTCTTTTTATTACAACCGGCAGTCTTTTTGTTACATGGATTGCGGGATGGGTAAATGCCTCCACGGTTCTCAGGATTGCCACACTGATAATCATCCTGTTCCTCGGCTTTCGGATACTGGCTTTTCTTGTTATCCATACCCGGCAACCACGGGGGAGACTTGTGCCTATGCCTGACCCGCTGCAATGGCTCATTATCGATGAAGACGAGACATCCGTCTCTGCAACGCGGTATTCCCTGACAGGGGGGATCTCCGGGGAGGAGAGGTTTGAGAAATATACCAACACGGATCCATCCGAGACGAAAAGGTTCCTTGCGCTGCCTGAGATTCGCCGCCTCAAATTCCATTCCTACAGTGTGATCATAGAAAAAAACCGGTCTGAATTTATATTTTCAGACCCCCTCCGTGAGAAGGGCTACCTCCGGTATCCCCCCGATTTCCGGCGCTGGGCGATCCCGTTCAACCTCCACGAAGCCGCTGTACGTGAATAAAGCCCTGGCCGGCACGGTATTTATACCGGTATTCCCAACGTCTACTCAAGAACAGGGGACACTCTTTGAGCCGTAAAAAATATGTCCACGGGTACACGGACCGGGAGTCGGAGCGGCTTACCGACCAGGCACAGACGCTCACAGGGCTCCTTCATGGCGACACGCGGTATCCCGCTGGATCCCGGGTACTGGAAGCCGGCTGCGGAATCGGCGCCCAGACGGTAATTCTCGCAACAAACAGTCCCCGTGCTTTCATTACATCGGTGGATATTTCAGCGGATTCTCTCCGGCGGGCAGAGGGGATGATCCGGAAAGGAGGCATGGCCAATGTTACATTTTGCCAGGGAGACATCTTTCATCTCCCGTTCATGCCCGGGACCTTTGATTCTGTCTTTGTCTGTTTCGTGCTTGAACATCTTTCCGAACCGCAGCGTGCGCTGGAGCAACTCTGTCTTCTCCTGAAGAAGGGGGGGACGATCACGGTAATTGAAGGTGATCACGGTTCGGCATTTTTCCATCCCGAAAGCCGGTTCGCCCAAAAAACCATCGATTGTCTTGTCCGCCTCCAGCATGATGCGGGAGGGAATGCCTTAATCGGGAGAGAGCTCTATCCACTCCTGCGGTCTGTGGGATTTGACGAAGTCCAGGTCTCGCCCCGCATGGTGTATGCCGACGCCTCCCGCCCGGAGCTTGTTGAAGGATTCATAAAAATGACCTTTACGGCGATGGTGGAAGGTGTCGGAAATGCAGCACAGGAGCAGGGCATGATCAGCCGGGAAGACTGGGAGCGGGGAATCCGGGATCTCTACCGGACCTGTGGAGAGGACGGGGTCTTCTGCTATACCTTCTTCAAGGCAACCGCGATACGAACCTGAACCCCCGGGAGCCCCTGACCGGCTGCATGAGGGCAGAATTATATGACTGCGTTTTCTCCGCTCATAATGTCCGGGAATTTTTCCGGCCCACTTTCGCGCCGCTTACCCGATCGGTTTTTATTCCTTGTCTTATCAGGTTTGAGATGAAGAACAACGATGCATTCCACGGTTAACCGTCATCAGGTATGGGGACCGGCCCTTTCCCGGGGATCGGGATGCCATTCCGGTATCTGAGGAATGGACACCACAGACGTTACCGCCGCCGCAGGATCGTAAAATTCTCAGCACCACCGGCAAAACCGGAACGGTCTGCAGGAGTAATGAAGACCTGCACCCCACGACAGGACAACCGTTCCTGCCGTTTTAAATTATTACGTGATTAATTATTCAGGAGAGCTTTCATGGATATGATAACCCTTACCGGCTACCTTGCCGGGACCCTCACGACCGTTTCGTTTATTCCCCAGGTACTCCGGACCTGGAAACTCAGGGAGACCAAGGATTTCTCGCTGGCGATGCTCCTGCTCTTTGCCGCAGGCATGCTCCTGTGGACGGCCTACGGGATCTGGATCAACTCGTTTCCTATCATCGCTGCGAACATCATAACATTCGGTCTTATCCTGTTCCTGCTCGGAATGAAGATCCATTACCGATAATGAGAATACCACGCAGCTTACAGGAATTCCTGAAAAAAGATTTTTTTATTCCTGAAGGAGCACCAGGCACCCGGCAATCTTGTCGTGGAGACCCTGGCGTTTCTCCGTGAGGCCGATCATGAGGAACCCGAGGAAGATAACCAGCGTGGAAATGATCTTCGCAAAATGACGGAGCGTCACGCGTGCGAATGAGGGTTTGTTTCCCTCAAGGTCGGTCACTACGATACGCATGAGCAGTTTGCCCGGCGTTGCCTGGCTGCGTGACGACTCGAACCCGGCAAAGTAGACCCATGGAATGACAATCAGAAGAATGCCGTACGATGCAATGATTGATCCCCACAGAGCCGTCGAAGTCCCCTCCGGTGTCAGCGCACTGACCGGTGCATGCTGGACGAGATAGAAGTAGAGATTCTGGATGCCCCGTGTCAGACCAAGGACGAACGCAGCTACCACATCAAACAACAGGAGGAGGATAAAATCCACAACAAACGCGATCAGCCGCCTGCCAAGGCCGGCATATACCCCGATGTCCTGGCACTCCTCTTCTTCCGGAGCAGAGGGAATAATTGTTACCGGGACGGCAACAATATCCTCCCCACACCACTGACAGAATTTTCCTAAAGCATCAGTCTCTTTTCCACATTTCGGACAGAACATTCCCTCTTACTCCTGATAGGTAAACTTAATCCGGGTGTCCTTTTTAATTTAACTGTTCTATTCTGCCATTTCATGCTGCCCGGAACTGTGTACTGCCGGGAAAATCCTTTTCCCGGGTGGAAATATCTGGCAGCCCGATTACAGAGCGCAAATCAGAAATATAGAAAAATTAAAGGACTATTTATGAAAAGCCACCTGATCTGGGTAGTCTTGGCCGGTCTTATACTCTGTGCGCTCTCTGCGGGTTGTACCAGCACCGGCCCGACGGAGAAAGAAACTCCGGCAACAACAACAATCCCCTCACCGCCACCGACAACTTCCTTTTCCATAGCCACGGTAGTATCCATCCCCGTTGCTGTAGAAACCCTTCCCGCAGAACAATTGGTTGATGTCCAGGTCTATAAACAACGTCCCGATGCCACGATTCACCTGATCTATAATGGCGGAAGAGGAGAGATCTTTGCCGATAATGTCCTGATGCGGGTCACTCTCTCCACCGGCCAGGTAGAGGAACAGTACCTGAACGACGGAACAAGGAAGCCCCGCCGGGGAGATGAGCTGGTCATTGCCGGAACCCGTGGCACGGATCAGGTTGCGGTCTTCCTCACGAGCGCAGGGAGAACCTACAAGATCTACGACATGCCGCTCGCAAATCCCTACTACTAGAGGATCAATACTTTTTTTGGAGTTCCCGCAGGTAAGGTCAGCCGGTCATGTGATCTTTCGCGATCCGTTCGGCATACTTTTGCGTTACATATCCCAGTCCGATGACGATGGCTACGACAACACCCAGCACAAGCCATTGCTCTGCACCGGCCGTCCCGACTGAAAGCCTTGTCAGCAGGTTGAGCGGGTTCGACGGCACGGCAAGTGCAAGGAGAATGACTACTACCAGTCCTGTGGAGAAGATGAACTGGGCGGCGGTCCGTTCACGATAATGGAGCGCCACTAAGGTTCCTATCATGATGAGAATGAGTGATGAGACGGTGACCTGGAGCAGGATCAGTCCCGCATTCTGGATCGCGATACCGTTCACCATCAGGAGTACCAGCCATGCTCCTGCCTGGATCGGAACGAGTAACCCGCAGGTGAGCACCTTTCCCCAGATCATCTCCGGGAACGTGATCGGTGTCGAGATAAGCGTTTCAAGCGTCTCATGCTGGTACTCTTCGGTGATGAGGTCGATCACGAGTGCCGAAGAGATGATCGCCGGCATGAATACCAGGAGCGGGATAAGCAGGCCATACACGAACTCGTAGAAATCTCCCCCTCCTGTTGAGGCCGGGATCTGGAGCGGCAGCGGCTGTACATCCAGCCGGCCTTCCCGGATCTGACGGAGGGTCTGCTCGTATTTCAGGAAGATGTCCTTGAGCTTGACATCAACGATGGCGCTCTGGAGATCATTCTGCACGGTATAAAGGGTTATTTTGACGGGATCCGGCGCGTCAGGAGCCGTATCGGGCACATAAATAACCGCGGCCAGTTTGCGCTGTCCGAGAGCGGCGACAGCCGTTGAAAGATCCATCTTATAGACACGGAAATCCGGACTTGTCTGGAGGTAGGACAGCAACTGCGAATCATTCCCTGCGTACGCGACGCTGTACCGGTAATGGGAATATTGCGAGAGTGACGAGGGATCGTACATCGACGTCAGCCCAACCATCAGGAATGATGAGAAGAGTGCGATAAAGAGCTGGAGCAGGACGGCAAGAAGGATCGTCCTCTCGTTCAGGAGCCCACGGAACTCCTTCTTTGCGATTATGGAGAGATTTCTGCTCTTCACCCGAGCCACCCCAGGATGAAATAGAGATTATACAAACAATGCACGACCATTGCTATCAAAAGACCCGGTACAAACCATCTTTTGCCCCCTAGTTTCAGGCACGTGGCAACGATGAGAACCCCGGCAAAGTGCAGGAGCAGCGGCAGCCAGAGGGAGCCCAGCGACAGGAAGAGGATACTGCCAAAGACCGAGTCTGAGATCTGGGCAATGGTAACAAAGAGGAGAAGCTTTTCGGCGACCAGAAAACCGATCGCTGTGGCGCCGCTGGCAAGAATGAGATTTCTCCACGTGAAGAATGCGGCATCACGGGAGTATATCGTGTAGATCCCGATTCCTTTTGCGAACTCTTCGATCAGTGCTGCAAACAGGAGCAGGAAGACCAGCGAGTAAGGCATGGGCAGGTTGAAGAAGAGCACGAGGCACATCATCTGCACCATGAAGACGAACGGGATGGAAAAGCCGCTCAGCAGGAACAGGGAGGTGAAAGGATATTTCGGGGGAAGGATCTCCGAAAGGAACTCCCGGACCCGGGTCGCGAGCGGTTTTTCCGAGAAGAGCCGCTCATCCTTGAAATTTTTTACCGCGATATAAAAGAGGACCGCGCCGGTGAGCCAGAAGAGCGAGGTCGAGTAAAGATAATCGGTCAGCGTCCAGGCGCTCCCCTGGATGGTGAGGACGATCAGCGTGAGCGGAGAGATGAGGCTGATCACGTGGACATTGGCAAAGATACTCGGGAAGAAGAGGTATGAGGTCGCTATCGTCGAAAAGAAGATGGAAATGAAGGAGAGTTCCTTGAAGCTCCGGGAGAGCATGCCGATGAGAAGCGCATTTGCGAGGAAGAAGAAGATGATCGGGATGAGCGGGAGAATGATAAGCAGCGACGCACCGAGGTAGAGGGTAAGCCCGGTGCAGATGGCGAGCATGCCGATGAAGTAAGGCAGGGCCTTTCCTATGATAATTGATGATGCCTTTACCGGGGCGGACAGGAGGATCTCACCCTTCCGCTCGATTCGTTCGTTCATGATACTCATCATGAAGAACTGGGAGGTGAAGTAGAGCGGGAAAATGAAGATGAAGACGAGTATGATGGAGTCGAACGGGAGCGGTGGTGAGAGTTGTGACGGAGTCTTGAAATTGCCCATCGCGCTACCGGAGGAAAGGACCTCGGTATACCGTGAGAGCTGAGTATTCTGTGCGTTGGACTGGACCAGCTGTGCCCGGAGCTCATCCTCGGTGATGGAGAGTGCCGGCGAAGGAGGGGGGATATTCTGTATGACCCCTTCAGGAACGGGTGGGGCACGGCTGGGGGCGGCACTCAGGTACTGGCCGCTCTGGGTGGCGAGGAAGCTGAGTTCGCTCTTGACACTTTCAGAGTCGATCCAGAGCGGGTACACCGCAAAGAGATCGGTCTCGGTATTGTAGACGCTGTTGACATATTTTCCATAATCCCGGGAGAGCGTTTTCAGCGCCGCGTTGGCTTTGTCGGTCCCGAGGGAGGACGCATCCCCCCGGACTATAATCACGTCAAACGCATTCCTGTTTGCATTCAGGGCAGGAGCATCGAGTCTGGTATACGGAGAACCGGGCGTCGCTGGCGATGAGCTGGGCGACCTGCGGATCGTCAACTCCTACCCGGTACATCCCGTCCTGCAGGTGAAGACCGGTCTGGGCGGTAAAACCCGTGACGAGGACAAGAAGGACAAAAAGGACAATTGCCAGTGGCAGGACATCCCTGCTCATCATGGAAAAGGACTTCTTTATTTCCCAGCGGGACAGGGTTGCAATGTCAGTCAGCGTGCTCATGGACGTTTCTTCCCTCAACAGGCAAAACGGTTTTACATCTATCGAAACCCTGGCAAGGGTCGGGTACAAAGGTTTCCCGGGTATCGGTCAAATAATCATCGGTATTGACAGTGATCTGATTCACGTCCGTGCGAGCGATCCAGCGAACGAACCGGACCTTCCCGGCCCTGCCCGGTTATTTCACCCTGCCCGGCATGAAGCATAAAAGGAGGATGATGCCAGCATCCCAAGGTATATGGTGCCCTCCGGGCAAACCTAATCGATAAGGTATTTCATGATCACTGCCCGTAACCTGACGAAAAAATTCGACGGTTTTGCCGCGCTGGATGATGTAAGTTTTGAATTTGAGGACGGCGAGATCTTCGGGATCATCGGGCACAACGGGGCGGGGAAGACAACTCTTCTCAAGATCATCTCCGGCCTGATAACACCGACATCCGGATCATTGTACATCAACGATATCGATGTCATAAAAAATCCGCTGGCCCTCAAGGAAACTCTCGGGTACCTCCCGGAAGAGTCACGGCTGTATGAAACGATGACCGCCGGGAACTACCTTGCATTTTTCGGGGAGATCTATGGGCTTTCGGCGCAGGAGATCCGGCTCCGTTCGACCCAGCTCTTCGCCGCTCTGTCCCTTGAACCTGAAGGGAAGAAGATCGGGGAATTCAGCAAGGGCATGAAGCGGAAGACGGCGATAGCCCGATCACTTATCCATAACCCGAAGTTCCTGGTGTATGACGAGGCGACCAGCGGGCTTGACCCGATGACCTCGCGGTTCATCGCCGATTACCTGCGCACGCTCAAAAAGGAAGGTAAGACTATCGTCCTCTCGGCGCACAACCTCTACCAGGTGGAGGCAATCTGCGATAAGGTCATGATCTTAAAACGCGGCAGGATGGTCGCTTTTGGGAATATGCACCAGCTCCGCGAACAGTTCGGTACGCTTACCTATACGATCTTCTTCGCGATCGAGGACCCGGGCATGCTGGTCGGCCATGCAAAACCCTACCGGCAGGAGGAGGGGTTCTTCATCTGGGAAGCACAGGATATGAAGGAACTCAACGAATGCACCAATATCATCACGGAGTCCGGCGGGCGGGTGGAGAAGATCGAGTCACGGTACCCGTCGCTGGAAGAGATGCTGGTAAAAATAGGGAAATAATTTTTACATGCCGGAGCAGTACGCCCATGTACCTTTAGTTAGTATTTATGAGATTATGAGGGTGACCCCCACTTTCCCCCAGAGGGGGAGGCAGCCTAAGAGGGAGGGCCCTTGACCCCATCAAATTTCCCTCGTTTAAGGAGAATTTCTTGTCAACCTTGTGAGATTTGTCACAATTTTGGGTGGCTCAAAGGAAGCATCAGAATAATTTTTATATGAGTTTCCAATAAAAATCGAATTTGTTGTTGTGAAGATTGTGTGTGGAACCCTCATGGCCCTTCCCCAAATTGGGATGAACGTTGTTACCTTGACGATTTACCTCATTGTGGAACAGGAATAGAAAATCTCGCTAACCTCCCTGCCCCGCCGTGCCTCGAAGAGGCCATGAGGCGGGTAACCTCGTAAAATTCCCATTTTTTCCGACTGGAGTGCGAATTCCTGCATTCGATTCCCCAGAGCTATTTATAAATTCCTTTCATTTTTCTTTCATTACTCCTTGCCGAAAACACTTTAGAAAATTACGGCTCAATTCTATTCCTGACTATTTAACATGCAAAACATGCGCCGAGATCCGGGAACGGACGTCGTCATCCGCGAAGTCCTCGACAGCGACCGCGAGGCAATCACTGCCATCTTCAATCACTATGCTCAAACCAGCTACGCAGCATATCCGGAGATACCGGTAAACGAGCGGTTCTTCGGGTTCTTGCGCGAGGGCACACTCGCTTTTTTTGTCCTCGAACACCCGGATCGGGTCATAGGTTTCGGGCTCCTCAAACCGGTCCTGCCATTTCCTGCCTTCATGACAACAGGAATGCTCACCTATTTCATTATTCCGGAATTCACCGGTAAGGGTTTCGGGAATAAACTTCTTGAACGGCTTATGACTGAAGCGGAAAAACTGGGAATGACCTCGCTTGTCGCCAACATGGCTTCAAAGAATACGACGAGTATCCGTTTTCATATCCGCCATGGGTTTAGTGAAGTGGGCAGACTCCATAAAGCCGGCATGAAATTCAGTGAACCGTTTGACGTAGTCTGGATGCAGAAAGAGTTACCGGCACATCCTGTGCCTTTACCGGGAGAAGCGGAGAAATCGCGATAAAATATTATGCCGTTCTCACCAGTGCCCCGGTGTTCCGGGCTGAAGTGATCAGGGTCGATCCACCCTCATGTTCATCCATGAATTCCCGGGCTGCCCGCTGGATTTCCTGCATGTCTGTATCTCCGATCGCATAAATGGTGGGACCAAACGAGCTCATGCCGGCCCCTGCAGCCCCCGCTGCACGCACCGTTTCAATAAGGAACCGAACTTCTTCCGGCTGCAGGTCCAGTTCGACTTTCTTGAAACCGAGACCCTGGATCGCATTGACCGAGGAACCGAACAGGTCGAGATCCCGCTCGACAATGCCCGGGAGCATCCGCATCAGTATCTCATGGCAGAGTGCCCGCACCTCGTCAACCGGAACCGGGCAGTGGGTCCTGAAGATGTCTTTCTCTATGCCGCCGCTCGCTCCGGGAGGAAGATGAGGAGTTGCAAGCAGGATGCGCCAGTCGGAAGGAAACTCATGCCGGACGATGACCGGCGGCGGGTGAACGCCGGCGGAAGCGGAGGAAGGCCGGAACCCGTCTTTCCGTCCCTGCCCGAATGCATGACCGCCGTCTATGATGAACCCGCCCTGATCAAATGCCGCAGTCCCGATACCTGACGTCCCCCCGCGACCGATAAGGAATGCAAGGTCTTGTACCGACACGGACCTGCCATATACCTCGGCAATTCCCCGGGCGGTTGCAAGCATCAGCTGAGACCCGCTGCCCAGTCCCGTATGGGAAGGGATACTATCTCTCATGGTAATCGATACGCTTCCGCCGATCCGCAATCCCTCAAGGACCTTCAGTGCAGTTTCCCTGATTCGTTCCTGTGTCACGCCGTCGCACCCTTTTACTTCGAGATACGGGTTCGCTGATATCTCAAGAAGAATTCCCGGTTCGTCTAATGTTATTCCGACACCGCCATCAACCCGTCCGGATCCGCCATGCATGTCGATAAGTGTAAGGTGGAGCCTTGAGGGTGTCTGCACGACTACCCGTCGCTCGTCAAGGAACCTGTTATAGGGGAACCGCTCCTCGATAAAGATCAATGGCTGACCCCCGTGGATAATCCGGTACTGGCGGCTGAGCAGTGGTTCGTGTTTCCCGAGGGAAAATATCCTGCCCGCTTCTGCTGTTGCGGGTGATACCCGGGCATCCAGGATCTCGCGCCGTGATTCAATCCGGTGGTTCTGGATGATCCTCCCGACAGGAATATCAGCTTTCATCAGGTCGTCTTTGAATTCCGGGGAAAGCCGCCCGATGGGAGTATGCGATATCGCATGGATGAGCACTTCGCCGCCGGCAAGGGTTTTGATCTCGACGACACGGTAATTGACCGGGTCGCCCGGCGCGATCCCAGCCGGTCAGCGGTTGTGGGATCGGCAGGGATGATCTTCTGCTCCCGTGTCTCGATAATGACCTGTTTTCCCGTGATTGCTTCCAGGATCTGGGTGACCGATCCGTCCGTGCCAAGAAGGAATTTCTGCATCGGGGACAGTCTTCCCACACGGGCTTCGATCTCGTTCAGGCAGCGTGCGATATCCATTGCAGGAACCTCACCTCACCGGATAATAAGGATACTGATGTCATTAACCTGGTGGCGGGATATCAGTTGATATGCAAAGACGGGTCGATTACCTTCCTGCACCCGGACGCCGGCTCTTCTTCGACTTTCCCCGATAGATCTGTTGTGACAGCGGCACGAATGACATGACGGCGGTGATGGTCTCTTCGGTCAGTCGCCCCTTTTTTCCAATGATCTCACCGGAAGGGATCCTGACAACCCGCGAAGCCAGGACATAGCTCTCGCCGAAAAGATCGAGCCCTCCGTCAGAAAAATCGTCGAGTGAAATCGGGACACAGGGTGCATCGGTTGCCGGCTTGCTGCTGATCGGGCAGAGGAAGACGTCAGGGGACTCGCCACTCCCGATAACCACAGCAGGGCGTGCCTTCGTCCCGCTCCGCTCGTCAAGAGCTACGGAAACGATTACCACATCGCCGCAGGAATAATGTCCCATCCATAATAATTCCGGTAGTTAAGGGTATAATGAGTTGGATGGGAGCCGGTCCCTGAAGTGGAGGCAGAGCAGGCAATTACCTCATCCGGGATACGTCACAAATCTCCCACGATTTCTCCGGGAAATATAACTATAAATATCAGGCCGGGAGATAGCCGCATACGAATGGAGTGGTGAAAGATGCAGTTTAAGGATATCGTGATGCAGCGGTATGCGACGAAAAAGTTTGACGGGAGGAAGATCAGCGAAGAGAAGATCGGAGAACTCCTCGATCTGGTGCGATATGCACCCTCCGCGCTGAACCTCCAGCCCTGGAAGATCAAAATAGTCACCGACCAGAAGACAAAAGATCAGCTCCGTCCGGCAGCAAACGACCAGGAACAGGTCACCAGTTGTTCACACCTGCTGGTCTTTTGTGCAAACCCTGATTATGAGGGACTTATCCGCCAGCTCGCGATCCTTTTCGCAAAATCGGGAGCTCCTGAAGAGGTTCAGAGCATGGTGATTGGGATGGCCCGGGATTTTACCCGGAAAATGACGCCGGATCAGAGACTTGCATGGTCACAGGCCCAGACGTATCTCGCGCTTGGGAATGCTCTTAACGGTGCAAAAGCGCTGGGTTTTGACTCCTGCCCGATGGGAGGGTTCGACCAGAAGGAATTCATCCGCATTCTTGAGATCCCGGTGCCGCTCGTCCCGGTGATGCTCTGCCCGGTCGGGTACGCGGCAGATAAGCCGATGCCGAAGATCAGGTTCCCCAAAGGGGATGTCATTTTCTGATATCTTCCCGACAGGTTTTTTAAAAACACGCGGGTGTAACAGGTCGGACGGCATCATGGATATTAATGCAAAAAACACAATGGTGCATCATGGCACGCTGTGATTGCTGCGGGAACGAATGCACCCTTCCGTTTACCTGCCAGCACTGCAGGGGAACATTCTGCCCCGATTGCCGGCTGCCTCCTGCCCACCAGTGCACCGGGATAAACTCTTGGAAGAAAAAACCCGCTCCGGGCGTTGGAATATCGTATGGAAGGGGTGGAACCGCGACGGCGACGGGTGGCGGATATGGCACCGTATCCCGGCGTGAAAAAACCGGCAGGGCGCGTGAGGGAATCCCCTGGCTGAAGGTCATGATCGCGATCGTGATTATCATCATGCTGGTGGTTCTCTTTCTCTCCTTGAGCCGGTAGACTTAATCAGGGAATGACAAATATGCGACGATTCCTCCTCACGGCCTGTATCCTCCTGCTTGGTGCCGGTATAGTACTTGCCCTGCTTTTCCTGCCCGGCGGGACGATCCTCTCGCCGGGCTCACCACCGGCAACGGCAGGACAGCTCCAGCCGGCGCCTTTGGAGCCTCTGTCAACAAGCCAGATCCCGGCGCAAACACCTCCGCAGATACCGATACCAGCCACCGTGTCGTCACCTGCTCCAGCGAAGATTACACCCCTGTATTCTTCTACCCTGATAACCATTTCCGGCGATCCTTACACGATCTCAACGACAGGACTTGAGCAGAAGGTACATGAATTGATCAACGAGCAGAGGACAATCCACGGCCTTGAACCCCTGTTACTCGATCCGGCCCTCAGTGATATTGCAAGGGATCACAGCGAGGATATGGCAGAACGGAATTATTTTGCTCATGTAGATCCCGATGGGGAAAACCCGACAGACCGGGGAGCTGATGCGGGTTACACCTGCAGGAAAGATTATCCCTCGTACTTCACGTATGGTATCGCGGAAAATCTCTTCCAGAACAACCTGTATTCTTCTGTAACATACTACAGCAACCGTCAGACAGAATACGACTGGAGTTCGCCCGAAGAAATAGCGAAGACAACCGTCGGCGGCTGGATGAACAGCACCGGTCACCGGGAAAATATCCTGACGCCATCATTTGATCGTGAAGGGATCGGTGTCGCGATCGCGCCTGACAGCAAGGTGTATATAACCGAGGACTTCTGCTGAAGGCCGGTCACAGGCAGATCTTTGCTGAAGGCATCTATGGAAGGCAGACCGCCTTTCCGGGTAGGGATTCCTGACCAGGATGCGATCAACGGAACCGTAAGAAAATTGCAGCCGGGGTCACCGGATGCCGGTGTCGATGGATATATCGAGCTGGACCGTTCCTCCTGGCCGGATAGTGACGGTCTTTGGCAGGTTACTACCGCCGACTCCCTGGTGACGGGTGTCCACCACATAGGTTCCCGGCCTGAGCGAGATCGCATAGCCGGTATCGGGATCAGGAATAACCGACCCGACGAAGATACCCCGGCGGTGGTGATGGTGATGGGTCGGGCTGCATACGCCGCGATGATTTGGTCATGGGAGATTGAGCAGGGTTCGACCGGGCAGAGCGGGCCGATCGATACATTCCCGGAAAGTGTCCCGTTTGGGCTCTCCTGTCCGGGAAAGGGCCCGCCGGTATTAAGCATTATTGCAACGACGAGGGTGATGATGATAAGAACAATGATAAAGAGCGAACGTCTGAAATCCATCCCGGGCATAGTGGATGGATGGGAACGGGAGGAAAAAAGGATTGTGGTGGGAGCAGGATGATGCAGGTCCCGGAAAAAAATCCTTATTTTTTTAGCGTTCTGTTCTCCGTTCTTCGAACACCGGAGAATAGAAAACGATTAAGGTATTTGTCGGCTCGCAGAAGCAAAGCAGGAATTTCACCCATCTGCAATAATTATTTCCCTCCCCATGCCAGTTCGAGTAATTTACGGGTTGTCTGCCAGTTGCATGTTGTTGCGCTGACGACCAGTTCCTTCTCGAAGAAGCTGTCTGACAATAGTGTTCTGGCATACCCGTTCGGACAGAAAAGGTACACTTCTCGTCCCCTGACTGGATAATAATCAACGTTGTCTTTTGTCTGGATCCGCCCGTCAGATGAAGGCGATGCTGCAGATGGGTAAGACTGATATCAAAAGCTGAAGCATACCTGTACCCATGAAGATCAATCCTCATCCAGCCGCAATTCTTTCTCTGCAAAAGCCCGGATGCATGGACGATTAATCTGCAGTGTCCAGGGCTGTTGCTGAACTTCGAAACGTTAAAATCATCATCTCACCACCTTGAAGGATAGCATGAACCCGCGCACGATCTGGCGTATCCTGAGGATCGAGGGACTCATACCCTTTACCGGGAGTGCCATCCTGATCGCGTTTGTGGTGTCACTCCGGGAAGCCGGGTTTGAAGACGCCCGCTGGTCCTTGTTTGTTATCGCGGCAGTTGCTGCGCTCCTGATTCACATGGATGCCCATATCTGGAACGATATCATGGACCTTGAGATCGACCGTCGGGAGAAGAGTGAGGAGACCGGGCGGGACCGGCCGCTGGTCTTCGGGTGGGCGACGGTAAGAGATTACCGCATATTGTCTGCGATTATAACCACCTTCGTCGTGATCCTTGCCGCCTATCTTACCCTGTACCGCGTTTTCATTCCGGTCCTGTTTATCATCGGCTTTCTCTTCGATTACGGGTACAACCATCCCCGTTTTGCGCTGGCTCACCGCCCGTTTACCGAGTGGTATATCTTTCCCTGGCTGGTGGTGGCAGTGACGGTGACGGTCGTCTATGCGGCGACTGGTATTTTCTCACCTCTCGCACTCATCCTGTCGCTGCTGAACGGAATGACCGGGACCTGTTTTGTCGTGTCGATGATGCGCCGTGATGTCAATTCCGACCGGCTGGGTGGGAAATGTACCTCCTCGGTCCAGTATCCCGGGCTCCCTCACTCGACGATCTACGGAATTGTCACCATGTTCGTCGCTGTCCTGACCATCTATCCTCTTGCGATCATCCTGGGAGATATCGGGCTTGCATATATGCTCGTCCTCGCTACGGCATGTTTTGCCGGGATCAATACGGTCCTCGGAGCACGGATCGATCAGCTCTGCACCCGGGCCATGTACTCGGTCTTTCCTGATTTTGAGGCAAAAGCAAACAAGTTAATGCTGCAGCAGATCGGAGCAACGATGGTGCACGCGACGGCGATGAGTGTCATCCTCGTGATATTCGGGGGAATTATATGAAGATTGCAATTGCCGGAGCAGGGATTGCAGGGGGTTATCTTGCCCAACTCCTCATGCAGCGGGGTATTTCACCGGACGTCTATGACGGCAGGGACCATGACACCCGCTGCGGCTGCCGCTCGTGCGGGTGGGGTGCTCCTGCAGGCATTGAGCCCTACCTTGCCACTATCGGCCTGGATCTGAACGAGTATCTGCTGGAACCCATGGCTTCCATGAATTTCGATGGCCTCATTGCAAAGACCCCTTTGCTTACCATCGATAAACCCCGCCTTATCCGGGATTTCACGAGAGGTATTAACCTGAAGCGGCAGAACCTTGGGCCGGAAGAGGCCGATGACTACGATGTTTTGGTGGACGCGACCGGTATTGCCCGGGCTCTCCTGCCACCCTGCAGGTCTGACCTGACACTGCCAACCCTGCAGCACCGGGTCACGGTAAAATCTCTCGGGAGCGTTCGCCTTGAGGCCGGGGTCTTCGGGAACCAGGTGCCGGGACTCGGCTACATATGGGTTTTTCCTCTCGGCCGGGACCAGTATCATATCGGCATCGGCGGCATTGGCTTGGATCATCTTGAAAGCCTCATGGACCGGTTTTACCGGGACTTGTCCGGGCAGTTTGCATTCACGCCGGTCTGCAGCTGCCGGGGTGTTGTCCGGGTCGCATCCCCGTACTACTCTGAACCGTTGTACCAGGAAAGGACCCGGAATGACGGCAGGTCCCAGATAATTGTCGGGGTCGGTGAATCTATTGGGACCGTGGCTCCGTTCACGGGAGAAGGGATCGTCTTCTCTCTCGAAAGTGCGAAAATTTTTGCCCGTACCCTGCCCGATTATAAGAACTATTCCCATGCTGTCCTGACGCGTTTTTCCTGGATGAAAAAAGAGCGGGAAACTCTCGATTACCTGCTCGACCGGCGCGGTAAAAGCGGACCCCGTTTGCGTGACCGGTGGCGTTTTGTCTGCAATGCCCGTCGTTCCGGTATCCGGCTTCCCCTGGTGGAGGCGTTCAAACGGATAGGAACCCTTTCACGATGGGTTGACAACCCGGCGGACTGATAATTTCAGGAAGGCCGGGACCCCTCATCCATTGAAACCTGTCGCAAAAAATCAGACACCCGATAATTATTTTTTCAGGTCCTCGCTCATAGTCTGGAACTGTTCGCTGGTGAACCAGCAGAGACCGTCATCTCTTCCGGAACATTTTTTAGGAGGAGACGAGATACTGCTGGTACTCATGGATTACAATCTCTGGTTTTTCCTGCTGGATTTCATCATCGGTATCGCATTTGGATTTTTTCACCGTGGAAAGGAAGATTTCAAAGGTATTCTCAGGAATGGAGCGATCGCCGGTATCGTTGCGGGTATTGCTTTTGTCCTTCTATCGAGGGTCTTTGTTTCGGGGGGCTTAAGCCTGGGCCCGGGTTTCCTGGGAATATTTGATATTTTCATCGTGATTATCATCTACGTGATCATTTTCATGGCGGGAGCTTTTATCGGGGATCAGCTCGAAGGCTTCCGGAAAAAGAAATAGCCCGCTCAGAATAATAGTCAACCTACCATTTTTTTGCCATTATCCAGGACAGGAAAGCCCTCCTCCCCCATACCCGGTAACATCGTTTGACGCCGTCACCGTTGAACATAACCGTGCCTGAAAAGACCCTTGCCTTCCCGGGAAACAGTCGAATCCCGTCCCGTACAGTTATTCATTCTGGCGTTCGTTCGCCGCAACTCCCTTTCTCCGGGCCCTGAAGGGAATTTACCGTGCAAAATACCGGTATTTCCGTAACCTTTTTACCAAAGAGGTGTGATACTGGTGTTATCAGGAGTAGTTGTATGTGGTTTGAATTACTGATTCTTATCCTGGGTATCGCGTATGGGTTTTTCCATAAGGGAAAGGAAGACTTCTGGGGGCTCCTCAAGACCGGGGCGATCATCGGGATAGTCCTCGGGGTTATCTTCGGGCTTATCGCGTTTTTCTTCGCCCCCGGACTCCTCGGACTTGGCATCGGCATTGCCGGTGGCGTCGGCATTTTTATCGGGATCATCATCCTCGTCATCATCTTCCTCGTCGGTGCCTTCATCGGTGACTGGCTCGAAGGTATGAAGAAAAAGTAACCATTTTAAGAGGGCTGCCGAGGCAGTCCTTCAAGGTTTCATTTTTAAAAACACACTGATAAACCGTAGAAAAGATAAAAAAGACTTTTTTTCCGATTTTTCAAAATTTATCGAACACAGGGGGGTAATCTTTTTACAAAGCCCGAATCAGAATAACCCTCTATCCCCCATGAAATCCTGATAACCTCATCCAACCAATCTCCTGTTCAGACAAAGAGATAATCCCATGAAGATCCTTGCTATCCACGGGAGCCCCCGTACGATCCGCAGCACCACCCGGAGACTCGCCGGGATTGTGCTTGAAGGCGCAGCAGAAACCGGATCCGAGACCGAGATGATCGACCTTGCAGAGTATCGTATCACACCCTGCACCGCCTGCGAGGCGTGCTCGTTCACCGGTACCTGTGTCTTTGGTGACGATGTCCCGGCCCTGCTGACACGGATGCAGGAAGCAGACGCCATCATCTTTGGCTCGCCGGTCTATATCGACAACATCAGCGGCCAGATGAAGGTCTTCTTCGACCGTCTCGCCGATGCCATTCATTACCAGGCATTGGCGGGGAAATTCGGGTGTGCCGTCGCGACCACCCACGAATCCGGCGGGGATGATGCGGTTGCGTACCTGAACCATGTGCTCAATTATCTTGGGATTGTATCTTTAGGTGGGCTCAGTGTTGCCACGGCCGGGAGGGCGGAGGCCGTGGAGGAAGCGGGACCGGCTGCACGAACCCTTGGCAGGAACCTCGCAGCGGCAGTCAGGAGCGGTTTTTCCGACCCCGCGCAGGAAGCGATCATTGCCGACAACCGTTCTTATTTCCGGGCTATTGTAGAAGAGAACCGTGATTTCCGCACCGATGAGTACGAGCGCTGGCTGCGGATGGGATGGATAAAATGAGAACTTTCGTCCCGCTTTACTAAAAAAAAGCAAACTGGTATCTGCATCAGGATTTTCCTATAATGTCTAACCTCTTGCCGATCTCCTGAAGCACCTCTGAAATGATCTCCTCGCGATGGGTGACATCACTGATCCAGAACCGGATCGAGACGGTATTTCCCAGAGGTGAGAGCCCGGAGAGCAGGACCCTTGATGAGAAATACTGAGGAAATCCCTCCTGAAAAGACAACTCACGCTGGCGGACATTCTTTGACAGTCCCGGGATTTGTGCCTTATTTTCTGTTTTGATATTCGGGAGGATCCTTGGATGGACAGTCACTACGGAAAGGATAGTATCCCGTGCCCGTTCAAAGGGTTGAGCTGGCGGGAGGGTGACGGTCACGGGAATCTCGATGTAGCCTGACCGCGAGTAATTGACGATCTTTGATGATAACAGTGTGGCGTTGGGCAAGAGAAACACCCTGCCGTCGCGATCCTTCAGGATCGTACGGGTGAATGTCATGTCCGTTACCTGCGCGATACCAGTCTCGGGTTCATTGCCGAGCTCAATCCAGTCGTCAAGGGCAATAGTCCGGGTTACTGCGATCAGGAGCCCGGCGAGAAGGTTGGAGATTATCTGCTGGGAAGCAAATGCCAGTGCTATGCTGAGGATCCCCAGTGAGGCAAATGTGGCACTGATATCAAAACCGAGAAACACGAGGTCGATGTAATACAATCCGATACCAAAAACTATGTACGATACAAACCGGGCAGTCCACCTTGCAGCCGCCCGGCTGGAGAATCGTTCCAGCAGGGTATGGATTCCCCTGTAGCAGAGCCATGACATGACGATAACTGCAAGGGTGGCCACAGTAAAGATGATGAAACTCTCGATGGTGACATTACCAATGGTGAGCTGCGTATCAACCATACTAGTACTCCGCCGTGAATGGTCAAATCAGCTGAGTGAGAGAACAGGTTATCCGTGGTGTGGTGCGGACAAAAAATAATCCGGATCATGAGAGTGAAAGAGATTATGCGTGATGAACGATCTCGTATTATTTGCATTCACCCGTCCAAGGTGATACCTGTGAAAATTACACGACTTTATAACGGGCCTGAAAACCAATCGTGTTTCGAGGACATCGAGATCGATCTGGAGTCCAAAGGGCCTCTTGGATTGTTCAGCGAACCAATCGGTGCAAAAGCGGTCTTCTTCCGTGAAATTCAGCCCGGTTACGAGTACACGTGGCACAACGTTGTCTGCCGGGAATACGTGGTAACCATCGAAGGACAGGCCGAGATCGAAGCGGGTAGCGGCGAGAAACGGAGATTTGGCAAGGGAGACGTCCTCCTGGCTGAGGATATGACCGGCAAAGGTCACCGTACTCGGGTGATCGGCAGAAAACCTTGGCGGCAGATCTTTGTTACGCTGCCCTGACCGTAAGGGCAAGGATTTACGGGGACGGCGTCAGTCGCCAGCACCCCGGACAGATAGCTTGCAAATCAGCAAAAACAAAGAAAAACGGGCCTGAAGGGATTTGAACCCTTGACCTGCGGATTAAGAGTCCGCCGCTATGCCGAACTAAGCTACAGACCCAAGCCTGTTGACCTGATAATGTGGTCGATGATGCCGAATAAATGTTTTGGCGATGGGTATTCTAAATCCTCTTTTGGAATCCTTAATACGCTGGAATGGTACATCTTTGTGTAACATGCCTCAGGAAACCCCGTCCGAGCAGCCGGGACCGACAAAATACTGTATTTTCGGGTGCGGGACCAACGGTTATAACGTAATCCTCGAACTTGCCAGGGAGAATGAACGGGTAGTCGTGGTCGATAAGGATGATACACGGGTACGAAACCTCCGTGACCAGAAGTTCGACGCGTACCTCCGGGACATCTCCACCCCGGAGATGCTTGCCGGGCTTCCGGTCTTTGAGATTGCGTTCGTCATGACCGGGGATGGGGATGTCAACCTTGCCGCGGTCCATGCGATAAGGAAGAGATATCCTGCAGTACAGGTGGTTGCACGATCGATCGACCCGGTAAACGGGCAGAAACTTGCGGCTGCCGGGGCAGACCTGGTCCTGTACCCGCCTGAAGTGGTTGCCCGTTCCGCAATCCTCCAGATTAAGAAGCAGCATTCGAGCAGGATCTCACAGAGGCTTTTTACCCTGCTGGCCGGTTGGGAAGGGACCCTTGGCATTATCACCCACAAAAACCCGGACCCGGATGCAATCTCGTCTGCGATGGCTCTTGCCGAGATCGCAAAACATGCCAACCCGAAAACCCTGGCAACCAGGATCTTCTATGAGGGCAACATCGGCCACCAGGAGAACCGCACGTTTGTCAATCTCCTCGACATCAAGATGGAGCACCTGACCCCCGAGGCGCTCCAGAAATGCACATACCTTGCGCTGGTCGACTGTTCCGGGCCCGGGGCGAATAACGACGTTCCCCCGCAGACAAAGATCAATGTCATCATCGACCATCACCGGGACGGGAGGCATATGGCGACCCAGAGTACGTTTGTCGACATCCGCCCGGGTGTCGGCGCAACTGCCAGCATCATGACCCAGTACCTGCAGGAACTCGATGTGCCGGTCGACCGGCGGGTTGCGACCGCACTGCTCTATGGCATACGGACCGATACCAAGGAGTTCAAGCGAAATGTGACCTCGCAGGATCTCAACTACGCGGGGTTCCTCCTGCCTCTGACGGATGCCGACCTGCTCGATAAGATCATGTCTCCCTCGATGTCACAGGAGACCCTCGATGTCATCGGTACGGCAATCACCCGCCGGAAGATCCAGAGCGGGTACCTCTTTGCCAACGTGGGGTACGTGATGAACCGCGACGCACTCCCGCAGGCAGCAGATATCCTTATCACGCTCGAAGGCGTGAATACCGCACTGGTCTATGGCATCACCGACAATGCGATCGTCATCTCGGCACGCAACCGTGACATCAGGTTACATGTCGGCAATGCCCTTTCGGAAGCCTTCGGGGAGATGGGGGATGCCGGCGGCCACCCGAACATGGCGGCCGCGACCCTCCCCCTGCATTATTTCGGCCAGGTGGAGAACAAAGCCCAGCTCCTCGAGTTTGTTGTTGAACCTATCCTGAAGAAGTTCAGGAACCTCGTTGGTCTGGAGAATGAAGTAAAAAAGAATGGTACTTAGTCTCCGGCAGGTCGAGGGAAAAGAAAAAGACCCTCCAAAAAAATGTCAGGAACCGGCCAAAAAGGGGAAGATTCTGTTAAAAATTATTTTCTGGTATATCCGGAGCGAACTGCGGCCGGGAACACGGGCGGTTAAAAGCATAACCGGATAGAGCGTGGCAAAAAATCTGAGGTCGGATATGGACTTTGAAACGTGGGAACCATGGTACCGCCAGATCCTGGAGTACTTCGGGTTTTCCCGGGCCCGGGATGAGGAAGCGGCAGGATTACTTGATAGTCTCTTATCCCGCGACGATCTGCAAGCCCTCGAAGCTCTCCTCGGTGGCAGGGAAGTTACGGTCTGTGGAAATGCTCCCTGCCTGAAGGACGAGCTTGCAGGAGTACGCGGAGTCGTCTGTGCAGCGGATGCGGCAGCGGATATCCTCGATGAAAACGGCATCCGCCCGGATGCGGTCTTTACCGATCTCGACGGTGCAACCGACCGCCTCCTCGACATGAACGAATCAGGTACTATCGTCATCGTCCATGCGCATGGTGATAACATGCCCCTCCTCCGGTACTGGGTACCGCGGTTCAGAGGGCCGCTCGTCGGTACCACGCAGAGTGCCCCCCTCCTGCATGTCCACAACTTTGGTGGTTTTTCTGATGGTGACCGGGCGGTCTTTGCCGCCGACGAACTCGGCGCAGGGCATGTCACGCTCGTCGGTTTTGATCTGGATGACGAGAACGTGGACCCGGTGAAGCGGGGCAAACTCTTCTGGGCACGAAAACTTCTTGCGGCGATCGGGTATGCCTGCTGACGCGTATATCCTCGACGGGTACGTGGATGAACCCGCGTGTCTCGGGGTGCCTCCGTATATCTCTCCCTATATCCGCACGGTGGCCGGTGCACTGGCCGACCATGGTTACACGGTGCGGTACCTGACCATCGACCAGCTCCGGCACGATCCGGTGTATATCAACAGGATGGACATGACAGCAATACTGGTCATGATCGCCGGTGTGACCGTGCCAGGAAAATACCTTGGTGGCACACCGGCAACCCTCAACGAGATCGAGCAGGTCGGCCATATGCTCCGTGGCCCGAAGAAGATGATCGGGGGCCCGATCGGGTGCGGGTACTCGCCGGAGGGTGGCCAGCGTGCAGTCCGGCAGGTCATCTCGGGGTTTGATCACCTCCTCACGGGGGAGCCGGCAGTTGCGCTCGACAACTATCTCAATGGCGGCGAGCCGGAAGGATGCTTGATTACCACCGGACCGATCCCTGGAGCGTCGCCGGGAGCAGCATCATCACACAGCATCCGGATTACCCGTACGTGATGTGCGAACTGGAGACCGCGAGGGGGTGTTCGCACGGGGCATCGGGCGGGTGTTCATTCTGTACCGAACCGTTCTACGGAAGCCCGAGGTATCGCAGTATCGAAGGTATCGCTGCAGAAGTGACGGCCCTGTATGCCAACGGGGCGAGGCATTTCCGGGTCGGGAGACAGCCGGATATCCTTGCCTACGGGGCAGGGAACGGCGAATATCCTGCACCCCGCCCGGATCTCATCGAAGACCTTTTTTCCTCGATCCGGGCCTCGGCACCTGACCTGAAAACCCTGCATATTGACAACGTGAACCCGGCGACAATAGCACGGCATGAAGAGAAAAGCCGGGAGGCGTTGCAGGCGATTATGCGGTACCATACACCCGCTGACGTCGCGGCGTTTGGCATGGAGACGGCAGACCCCGTAGTCGTGGAGGCAAACAACCTGAAGGCCCGGGCCGATGAGGTGTTCCGGGCGATCCGGATCGTGAACGAGGAAGGAGGGCAGCGGCGTGACGGTATCCCCGAGCTGCTCCCCGGGCTCAATTTTGTCTGCGGCCTGGCCGGGGAGACTGAAAAGACGTATGCTCTCAATGAAGAGTTTCTGGTGCGGGTCCGCGATGCCGGACTGTTGGTGCGCCGGGTAAATATCCGGCAGGTTATGCCCTTTGAGGGCACGCCGGCCTACACGGACAACACGCTCGGGAAACATGATCGCCGGTTCCGGGCATTCAAGGAATTTGTGCGGCAGAATTTCGATCTCCCGATGCTCCAGCGGGTCTACCCCATTGGTACGGTGCTTCGGGATGTCCGAATCGAGGTCTCCGGTGCACTCTCCTTCGGGAGGCAGATGGGCTCCTACCCTATCCTTGTCGGCATTCCGGTCTGTCTTGCAGAAAGGAGAATACTTGATGCAGCCGTCGTTGACTGGGGCATGCGATCGGTGACAGCATTACCCGTGCCAGTAGAGATCAACACCCTCCCCGCATCCGCGATAAAATGGCTGCCGGGGATCGGAAAGAAAAAAGTGGCGGCTGTTCTTGCGAAACGGCCGTTCAGGGACCTTGCCGCGTACCAGAAGGTTGCGGGGAGTTCGGTACTCGACCCGCTGCTGACGTTCTAGATCTGTTTTAATTCGGTCACTTTGATGATGTCCGTCCGGGTGACGATCCCGAGGATCTTCCCGTCCTCGACTACCGGTATCCTGCCAAAGTTGCGGGCCGACATGATCTTGAGAGCTTCAATAACCGGCGCTGTTGGCGGCAGGGTAATCGGGTCATGGGTCATGATGTCCCGGACCTGCATCGCTTCGCGATCAATCGAAGACGTACGGTTTACGTCAGCCAGTGTTACCATGCCGATCAGTGTATCCCGTTCGACAACGGGAAAGCCGAGATGCTTGCTCGAGTACATCATGGTAATTACCTGGCTTACCGGGAGCGTTGGCGGTACGGTCGTTACCGGGCTGCTCATCATGTCACCGACGGTTACGTTCTGCAACAGGTAACTGTACTTCACCGCGGTGGACTCCATGCCGGCGCCGATATAGATGAAGAGGGCAATCAGGATCAGGAACGGGTTGAAGAAAAAAAGGCCGACAATGCCGAAAATAATGGCAAAACCCTTGCCCACATCTGCCGCTATCTTTGTAGCACGGTGAAGCGGCATCCTTTTTGCCAGCCATGCCCGCAAAACCCTGCCCCCGTCCATCGGGAACGCCGGCAGGAGGTTGAAGGCGAAGAGGATGATATTGAGGAGGCCGAGATAACCGAAGATGAAGACGAGCACCCCTGCAGTCGCAGCAGTGGGTATGACCCCCGGGATCGCGTACATGATTGCGACCGAGACCAGGCCAACAAGGAGACTCGTGAGCGGACCCACGAGTGCCATGGGCAGTTCGGCTTTCGGGTCCGGGACGCCTTCTTCCATGGAAGCGATGCCACCGAATATCATAAGGGTGATGCTGTTGATCTTGATCCCTTTATTCCGGGCTACCACTGAATGGGCAAGTTCATGCACGAGCACTCCGGCAAAAAGGCCGAGGGCGACGATCATGCCGATCACATACGGGACGAACCCGCTTGCAATAAGTGAGGTATCGACAGGAATCTGGAAAATTTCATTGAGCATACCGGCCGTGAGGGTTATCTGGCTTCCGATGATCCAGGCAAACAGGGGAATGACCAGGATAAAGGTATAGTGGATCAGGATCGGAATCCCGAAAATGCGGCCGATACGGAAAGACCCGTTCATAACAAAGGATTATCTTTTTAACTCTTAAGTATATAACTTTCATCTGATAACGATGGAAACCCAGATTACGGAGTTGTTCGGGCTTCAGATCTATACGGACAAGGGCATGTTTGTCGGCGAAGTCGAAGACGTTCTCATCGATGTGGATCAGAAGAAGATAGATTCGATAGTAGTCGGCAAGGTCAACGACCAGCTCTTCGAGCTGAAGAATTACAAAGGTCTCAAGATCCCTTACCGTATCATCAGTGCGATTGACGATATCGTCCTGATCCGTCACCTGCCCGGAGCCTTCACCGGCAGCAGCAGTACCTGAAGAGAGTTAAACCCGCTTTTGCTGCGGGAGAATCACTATATTTTCTCTGCTCCCGCATGGTCGTCTGTATGGAAAACCGGGAAATATTTTCAACGATCACTGCAATTGCCCCTGTTTTTGTCAGGCTCGACGGGCGTGCCTTCCACCGGCTCGCCGGGATACTGTCTTTAAAAAAGCCGTTTGATGAGCGGTTCAACGACGCGATGGTGCAGGTTTGCACTGCACTCATCGCAGACAGCGGGCTCAACCCGGAGTTTGCGTTTACGTTCTCAGATGAGATCAGTCTCTATTTTACCAGGCTTCCTTTCAACGGGAGGGTGGAGAAGATCGATTCTGTGACCGCGTCCTTCGCAGCAAGCTCCCTGACACTCGCACTTGGTGGTGCAACATCTCTTTCATTCGATGCACGGGTCATCCCGGCCACGCCGGAATTTGCCGTAGAATACCTGACCGGCCGCCAGAACGAGGCCTGGCGGAATCACCTGAACGGCTACTGTCAACAGGCGTTGATCAAGGAAGGCATTCGCCCGAAAAAAGCCGCCGATCAGCTCAAGGGGCTCCCGGCAAAAGATCTCCACGAGATGATGCATACACGGGGTTTCAACCTTGCAACTACACCCGCATGGCAGCGACGGGGCGTGCTGGTCTACAAGAAGATCACCAAAAAGGAAGGCTATAACCCGGTGACCCGGGAACATGTAGTGGCAGAGCGGAGTGCGGTGACGGTTGAGACTGAACTGCCCCTCTTCACGAGCCCGGAAGGAAAGATGTTCCTGGAAAAACTCGTGGCTGGCACGTGAAAACGAGATTTTAAAAAAATATCCCTTTATCGCCTCTTTTATACGACCATCAGTGCCCTCGCGACCCCCCCCGTACCAATCGTCTGGGACAACGGCGCAATCCTCACACGGGTACTGCAACAACTCACCGGCCAAAGGCGGTTCACTGTTCGGGTAATGCACGAACTCTTCGGTAGCAACGAAAAAGAAAGCATTTCACCTGATTATGGAATCAGGAAAGGGGCAATATAACCATGTTCAGAAGGTTTCCACGGAATAAATATCGCAATGTATTCATCCGTCACGGACAACATATTCCTCACGGATTGAACGAAATAATGGCATCACCCCCGTCCAGAGCACCGGCAGATGGTCCCGAATCCTGCAGCATGCCCGCACGGGCGTGCTCGTGCCTTCGGCAGAACATTATCCCGGCGTTCCTCCTCATCCTCGTCATTGCAATCCTCTACGCAGTAAGTGAGTATAACTTTGCCCTCTTCCATACCGCGATCGAGTTCTCTACGATTGCGGTTGCCGTTGCAATCTTTCTCCTTGTCTGGAAATCCCGGCGGATTATCCAGAACAACTACCTCTTCTTCATCGGCGTAACCTTCGTCTTTATCGCCGTACTCGATTTTCTCCATACAACCGTGTACCAGGGTGTCGGTATATTCCCGGAAGGGGGTGGCGCTCTTTCTACCCAGCTCTGGATAGCCGCCCGGTACATGCAGGCGGTAACGCTCCTTGCGGCACCGCTCCTCATCCGGAGGAAACTGCGGATGGACATTGTCGCTGCTGTCTATCTCACCGCAGATGTCATCATCGTTGCCTCGATCTTCGTTTTCCGGAATTTCCCGGTCACGTACATCGAAGGCGTCGGCCTGACACCTTTCAAGATCATCAGCGAGTACATCATCTGCATCCTGCTGATCGGGGCGGTCATCCTTCTCTACCGGAACAGGGAATCATTTGACCGGCAGGTGCTCGACAACCTCATCATCGCATTAGTCCTCACAATTATTTCCGAGATCGCGTTCACCGCGTATGCAAGTTTCATCGACATCTTTAGTGTCATCGGCCATGTCGTCCGCCTTCTCGCCTATTACTTCTTCTACCGGGCAATAATTGAAGTAGGACAGGAGAAACCCTACACCCTCCTCTTCCGGGATCTCAACGAGAGCGAGAAGAAGTACCGGACTTTGAGCGATCTCTCTCCTGATGTTATCCTCGTCCACCAGGGGGGGATAATCCAGTACCTGAACCAGGCCGGTCTCCGGTTCTTTGATGTCAGCGGGATGGATCAGATCACCGGGAAAAATATCCTTGACTATCTTCACCCTGACGACCGGGCTGCAGGAGTTGCCCGGATCGCTGCTATCGAAGAAGAGCATGTCACCGTACCACTCACTGAAGTCCGATATATGGTGAATGGAAGGACCGTCCCCACCGAGGTCACGGCCGGACCGACTATCTGGGGGGAGCACCGGCAGTCCAGGTCGTCATTCGGGATATTACCCGGCGAAAACTCGCCGAGGAGGAACTCGTGCGCAGGAACGAGGAACTCACTGCGCTCAACGAGGAACTCACTGCCGCTCATGATGAGCTGCAGCGGAACATAGAGGAACTCGGAAGGACCGAACAGGTGCTCCGTAACAGCGAGTCTGAGCTCAGGGAAGCCCTTGCCGAAAAAGAGGTCCTCCTCTCCGAGATCCATCACCGGGTCAAGAACAACCTGGCCGCCTTTATCTCTCTTGTCAGCCTCGAGAACACCTACGAAGACACCCCGGAGGGCCAGGCACTCAAGAAGGACCTCCAGAACCGGGCACGTTCCATGGCGCTCATCCATGAGACGTTATACCGGACGAGGAAGTATGCGAATGTCGACATGGATATTTACCTGAACACCCTCATCGACCAGATCGCCGCTTCGGTACTCAACGGCAAAATTTGTCAGGACGATCGTTAACGCAGATGACATGCTTCTTGACCTCACCCGGGCAACCCCCTGTGGGCTGATCATCAATGAACTGGTCACGAACTCGTTCAAGTACACTTTCCCGGAGACATTCAAATGTATTAGTATACGGCGGGAATCCTGTACCATCAGGATCTCGCTCACAAAGACCGATGACTCCTATATTCTCTCAGTTGGCGACAATGGCATCGGTCTCCCGCCCGGCTTCGATATCGCAACGACCCATTCCCTCGGTCTCAAGCTGGTGAATTTCCTCGCAAAACACCAGCTCCGGGCAAAAGTCGGAGTCTCGGTGAAGGACGGTACGGTCTTCACCATCCGGTTTGGGGGACCAGGGAAATGATGCCCGTTACATGGACGATCTTCCCGGTGTATCATCGGATGGAATAAAATACCTCCCTTGCTCATATATCTTAAATGAACAGGATTGATTTCTATCGACGATAATCCCATGACGGCCGGATCCGGTATGTCCCCCCGGGACGATTCCGGGGGAGGCGCGATGGTCCTCATACGGATAACTCTTGCAGCCGGTTTTATTGCCGCCGCGATTGGTATCCTCGGCATTGCCGGTCTCGCAACCGGTGCCACCCTTTTCACCAGCGTTCTGCCGGGATACACGTCCATCGCAGTCTCCGCAGCGCTCATCTGGATCTTCTTCGGTTTTGTCCTCGGTACTCGCTGCGAAACGACCTCATCCGGGAAAGCTGGCAGTCGCGGTCCGGGTCATCTTGGCCGGAATCGTGATCATTGAAGCAATAGAGCTCCCGTTCGGTCTCATAGGGGGCAAGTCTGTCATCGAGAGTCTTTCAATCCAGGTCTGGACCGCACTTACGGGAACCCCGGCCACACCCATCTCACCGGTGGCTTCGGCCATGATCATCCCCCTGGGCATCGTTCTCTTCCTCATCATCACTCCTGCAGGCACCCGAACGCGGGACCAGCGAATACGGGACGTGGCAGGGATAACCGGGTTCATTGTCGCTCTTGTAGCATTCACGTTCATCCTGAGCTATGTTTACAACACTCCGTTCTTGTATAACTCAGCACTCATCCCCATGGCCCTCACTTCAGCACTTGCCGGGCTTTTAACCAGCGTGGGGGTCTTCACTGCCGCAGGCAGGGCAGCAATCCCACTGAAATACTTCGTCGGCAGCTCGACCCGGGCACGGCTCCTCCGGGTATTTGTCACTCTTGTCATCATCCTTACCCTTGTCCAGGATGTCATCTTCTATTTTATTGCGGATGTATTCCAGATCCAGAATGCCCTCATCCTTTCGGCCTGCATCGTCATATTCATCATCGTGACCGCCGCGGTCATAGCACGTTTTTCCGGCAGGATTGGCAGGGACCTCGACCTGGCGGAGCAGGCACTTATGCAAAAGAACGAGGAGCTCGGCGCCCTGAACGAGGAGCTCACCGCGATAAGCGAGGAACTGCGGCAGAATAATGACGAACTGCTCCGGAACGAGAAGGCGCTCCGGGAGAGCCAGGAGCGGATTACGTTCCTTGCCGGCATTCTCGACAAAGCATCCCAGCCGTTCGGAGTAGGGTACCCTGACGGGAAGCTCGGGATAGTCAACCGGGCATTCGAGGATCTTACGGGATATTCAGCAGACGAGCTGAGAAAGATAGACTGGGCGGGAGTTCTGACACCTCCGGAATGGCAGGAATCCGAACAGAAAAGCCTCATCAATCTCCAACGCACCGGCAATCCCGTCCGCTACGAGAAAGAATATATCCGGAAGGACGGAACACGGGTCGCCATTGAACTTCTCGTCAATCTTGTTACCAACGAAGATGGCAGCCCCCGGTATTATTACTCGTTCATCACCGACATCACCGAACGCAGGAAAGCAGA
This sequence comes from uncultured Methanoregulaceae archaeon, assembly GCA_963815065.1. Classification (GTDB taxonomy): domain Archaea; phylum Halobacteriota; class Methanomicrobia; order Methanomicrobiales; family Methanospirillaceae; genus Methanoregula. The sequence continues at coordinate 787,303 of CAWFFE010000002.1, forward strand.
GGCCGCAATTCTCAATAAAAACGAGGAACTTAACGCGCTCAACGAGGAACTGACCGCTACGCAGGAGGAGCTTCACCAGAACATCGATGAGCTTACCAAAGCCGGCGAGGCGCTGAGGGAGGCGCAGGTGAGGACTGCCACGATTCTTGAAGGAATCGCTGATACGTTCTATTCGCTTGATAACCGGTGGCGTTTCACGGTGGTGAACCCGGCGGCTGAGCGGGCCCCGTTCGCGAGACCTGCCGCTGAACTGCTCGGCAGGGTGATCTGGGAGGAATTCCCGAATATTGTGGGTACCCCCATCCACCGGCATTACCTCGATGCTCTGGAGAAACGCTCCATGGAGCACTATACGGCGCAATCCCCGCTGAATAATCGATGGTACGAGGTATTCATGCAGGGACGGGCGGAAGGGGTCGATGTCTACATGCGGGATATCACCGAACGCAAGCTGGCTGAGGAGGCACTGCGCGAAACGAGCCAGTATCTTGAAAACCTCATATCATATGCCAACGCCCCGATCGTTGTCTGGGACCCTGGTTTCAGGATACTGAAATTCAATCATGCGTTTGAACGTCTGACGGGCAGGAATGCGACGGAAGTTATCGGAAAGCCTCTTGAAATCCTCTTCCCGGAAAATTTTGTCAGGTCCGCGATGGACATTATCAGGAAGACCACGAGCGGAGGACGCCTGGATGTTGTGGAGATCCCCATCCTCCACCGGAATGGAAATGTCAGGACGGTCCTCTGGAACTCCGCTACCCTCTTTGAGACGGATGGAAAAACCATCCTGTCGACCATCGCACAAGGCAATGATATCACCGAACGCAAGAATGCGGAAGATGCGCTGAAAAAGGCACATGATGAACTTGAAGATCGGATCCGGGAACGCACTGCGGAACTCAGCGCTGTAATGCAGTCCTTAAAAACCGAACGCCACCGGCTCTATGATGTGCTTGAGACCCTGCCGGTCTATGTCTGTCTTCTGACGGAGGACTACCATATGCCGTTTGCCAACCGCTACTTCCGGGAGACCTTTGGTGAGTCTTACGGGCGCTGCTGTTATGACTTCCTCTTCAATTTACCGGCGCCATGCGAAACCTGTGAATCTTATACCGTGATGAAGACCCGTGCGCCCCACCACTGGTACTGGACCGGCCCGAATGGCAGGGACTATGATATCTACGACTTCCCGTTCACCGATACAGACGGCTCGTTCATGATACTCGAGATGGGCATCGACGTTACCGAACGCAATGCGGCGGAAAAGGCACTCCTGCAGGCGCATAATGTCCTGGATGAGCGGGTACGAGAACGGACGCTTGAACTGGCGCAGTCCAATGCAAGTCTCCGGGTCGAGATCGAGGAGCGTGGAAAGGCACAAAGGGCTTTGCTGGAGACGACCCAGTATCTCGAAAACCTGATCAATTATGCCAACGCCCCGATCGTTGTCTGGGACCCGGACTTCGTGATCACCCGGTTCAACCACGCATTTGAAGAACTGACCGGTTGGGATGCGAGGGAGATAATCGGACAGCGTCTTGAAGTTCTTTTCCCGCAACGATACCTTGACGCTTCGATGGAGATCATCAGGAAGACCATGAAGGGGGAACGGCTCAGGGTCGTGGAGATTCCCGTTCTCAATCGCAAAGGGGAAATAAGGATTGTCCTCTGGAATTCCGCGACCCTGTTTGAACCTGATGGTAAAACAATCCAGTCGACCATTGCGCAGGGCAATGATATCACCGAACGCAAGATGACCGAAGCTGAACTTGAAGAGAAAAACGAGGAACTCAATAGTGCAATTGAAGAACTTACCCGGCGGGGCTACGAGCTGAATGAAGCCCTGAACGAGAAGGAAGTCCTCCTCAGTGAAGTCCATCACCGGGTGAAAAACAACCTGACCGCATTCATCTCACTCCTCTCTCTCGAAAGTGCGTACGACGACTCTCCTTCCGGCCTCGCACTGAAAAAGGATCTCCAGAACCGTGCCCGGAGTATGGCACTTATTCACGAGACCCTGTACAGGACAAAGAAGTATTCACGGGTCGATATGGAGGTGTATTTGTCCACCCTGGTCGGTCAGGTTGTCAGTTCTTACGAATCGGCTAAATCTATAAAAACGGTCATTAATGCCAGGGGTATAACGCTCGATCTTTCGCGGGCGACACCGGGCGGCCTGATTATCAATGAGCTCCTGACCAATTCACTCAAATACGCATTCCCGGCGTCGTTTGATTGTGAAAAAATCCGGGGAACCCCGTGTACAATACAGGTGAGCCTTGTGGAGGATAACGGCTCCTTCAACCTGACGGTAAAGGACAATGGCATCGGACTCCCCGGAGATCTCGACATCGGGACCACCAAGACTCTTGGCCTGAAACTGGTCAATTTTTTGGCGAGGTACCAGCTCCGGGCCACGATCGAGGTCCTTTCACAGGAAGGAACGGAGTTCCGGTTCTGGTTCACGGATAAGCGATAATTTCCGGAGACATACGGACCCGTTATCCGTGGCCAATCCTGACAGGTCAGCATTCGATTCTTCTCACGGGATAAAGGTAGGGATCGCGAATGGGCTCATTGATCACATGCATTCTAAAAAATTCGTATATATATTACTATAAAACAATACTTTTATTGTCTTTATCCACTTCAAACAATATATAAAATTTTTGTTTGGGTATTATTGTTACCGGAGATGGGGTCTACGAGGCAAAGCGGAAAAAGCAAAAACAGGAGGGCGACAGAATTCGAAAAAGTTCCGTCCGGGATAAAAGGTCTGGACACAATCACCGGAGGAGGGCTTCCGAAGGGAAGGCCAGCTCTCGTTAGCGGTGGGCCGGGCTGCGGAAAAACCCTATTCGCGATGGAATTTATCATTCGGGGGATCGTTGACTACAACGAACCCGGCGTTTTTGTTGCATTCGAGGAAAAAATTGAGGACCTTGAGAAGAATTTTCTCTCGATGGGATTTGATCTGAAGGATCTGATACGCCGGAAGAAACTGGTCCTCGACCATATCTACATCGACCGCACCGAGATCGAGGAGACCGGCGAATACGATCTCGAAGGTCTGTTTATCCGCCTCGGTGCCATGATCGATGAAGTGGGCGCAAAACGTATTGCAATCGATACGCTTGAGGCAATTTTCTCCGGCTTCTGCAACGAGGCGATCCTCAGGTCAGAGCTACGCAGGCTCTTCCTCTGGCTGAAGGATAAGGGGATCACTGCTGTTGTTACCGGAGAACGCGGGGACCGGACGATCACCAAATACGGTCTCGAGGAATATGTTGCCGACTGCGTCATCACCCTCGACCACAGGGTGACGAACCAGATCGCGACCCGGCGCCTGCGGATCGTCAAGTACCGGGGGAGCCTCCATGGTACCGACGAGTACCCTTTCCTGATCAGCTCAGACGGGATCTCAGTGCTCCCCATCACCTCCATGTCGCTTTCCCACATGGCACCGAAGGATCGGATCGGCACCGGCATCCCCCGGCTCGATGCGATGCTTGGCGGGAAGGGCTACTACCGGGGCAGCTCGATCCTCGTCTCAGGGCAGGCAGGGACGGGAAAGACCAGCCTTGCAACAACATTCGTGAATGGTGCGTGTGGGAAGGGGGAGAAGTGTCTCTTCATGATCTTTGAGGAGTCGGAGAGCCAGCTCACCCGGAATATGAAGTCGATCGGGATCGATCTCGAACAGTGGGTAAAGAAAGGTTTGCTGAAGTTCCATGCAGTTCGCCCGACTGCCTACAGCCTTGAGATGCATCTTTCAATTATGATCAAGCTCATTGACCAGTTCGAACCGAAAGTCATTGTCGTCGATCCCATCTCCAACCTGTACCCGGTCGGTGACGATATCCAGGTTCGTTCCATGCTGATGAGGCTCATTGATTATGCCAAATCCCTCCGGATCACCGGTTTCTTTACCAACCTTTCGGCAGATGAGGCGACGAATGCCTATGCACTGGAGGCGACCCAGATGCATGTCTCCTCTCTGATGGATGCCTGGCTCATCCTGAAGAACGTGGAAGGAAACGGGGAACGGAACCGGGCCTTCTCCATTGCAAAGGCCCGGGGTATTGCCCACTCAAACCAGCTCCGCGAGTTTGTCTTAACTGATAACGGCATTCAGCTCATTGATCTGTACAAGGGCAGTGAGGGGGTCCTCTTCGGCTCGGCCAGGATGGCGCAGGAAAGCCGCGAGGCAGCAAGCCGGGTCCTCAGGAATGAAGAAATCGAGCGGAGGCAGCGGGAACTTGACCGGAAGAAGCGGATCATGGAAAATGAGATCGCGATGCTGAAGGAGAAGTTCGCCCGGGATGAGGATGAGATCCGGATCCTTATCGAGCAGGATGTCTCCAGAGAGAAAGCAATGGAGCAGAGCCAGAGAAAACTTGCCGTGTTGCGGATGGTTGAGAAGTGATGAAGCTGAATAATAAGAGGATGTAAACGATGCCCGCCAGGAAAGCTGTTGCGGAGATCTCCTGTGAACCCGGATCGGAACCTCCAGGAGAGATATGGGAATTACGGTTGTACGTTGCAGGCCAGACACCCAACTCTCTGACCGCCTTTGAGAACCTGAAGAATATATGCCAGGAGCACCTTGAAGGGAGATACCGGATCGAGGTGATCGATATCGTCGCCAACCCCCAGCTCGCAAAGGGCGACCAGATCATTGCCGTCCCGACCCTGATACGGAAACTCCCAACCCCGGTGAAGAAGATCATAGGGAACCTCTCCAACACCGAGAAAGTCCTCGTGGGTCTTGACCTGCGAAAGGTGAAGTAGATGGCGACCGCAAAGGACACGAAAGGCAGAAAAACAAAGAAAATTGCCGGCGATGTTACCCGGGAGTATGAACGCGCTCTCGAGGAAAAGAAGAACGAGCACTACGTCCTGAGGCTTTATATTGCCGGCAACAACCTTCGTTCCCGGATCGCTGTTGAGAACGTAAAAAAGATCTGCGAGGAAAACCTGAAAGGGAGATATGAACTCGAGATCATCGATATCTACCAGGACCGGTCGAAGAACCCGGTTGACCTTGTGCTGGCCGCGCCGACGCTAATCAAAAAACTGCCGCTGCCATTACGCCGGGTAATTGGCGATATGACCGTTAAAGAGAAAGTTCTTGTTGGCCTCGACCTCGTGCCCAGATCATGAGTCCATTCGTTCAGGATGTGCATCAATGAAAAAAACGGAACACGATCTTCAGGACGAAATTGATGAACTGAAAAATCAGGTACGGGAGCTGACAGAGATGATTGAGGCGATCAGTTCCGGTGAGGTTGATGCAATCATTGTTTCAAAGGCAGACGAGAAGAAAGTGTACACGCTTGATAATGCCGATCTCCCGTACCGCATTCTCATCGAAAATATCCAGGAAGGTGCCCTGACTCTCTCCCGGGAGGGAATGATCCTGTATGGCAACACCGCCTTCGCCGCAATGCGGGAAGTTCCGCTCGAGTCACTCATCGGGACAAACCTACGGGAGCATATCTGCCCTCGCGATAAAGATCTGTTCGATCTCCTGCTCCATGATGCTCTCTCAAAACCGGTAAGATCCGAGATGAGCATCTGTAGCCCTGATGGATCCTTCCCGGTCCAGATAGCGATGACTGCGCTCGGGCTAGACGGGAGCGTAAAAATTAGCGCCGTCGTCAGCGACCGGCGGAAGGACTACGAACGGCTCCAGCTGCAGGGCCGGATGCTGGACTCGGTAGCCGATGCGGTCATTGCCGCAGATCCATCAGGAAAGATCATCTACTGGAATAACGCGGCAGCAAAGACCTATGGATTTTCACGGGAAGAAGCGATCGGCCGGGATCTTGTCTCGGTTGCCGTGCCGGAAATTTCGACGGAAGAGTCCCGGAAAATCCTTGGCAGGCTGATGCGGGGGGAAAGCTGGTCCGGGGAATATATGGTGAAACACCGCGACGGGCATCTCTTCCCTATCTATGCGAGCGATTCCCCGGTCTTTGACGATGATGGCCGCCTGATCGCGGTGCTCGGGGCCAGCCACGACATCAGTGATCGCAAGATGGCAGAAGAAATACTGCACCGCAGAAACGAGGATCTCAACGCGGCAAATGAGGAGATCATGGCCTCCCAGGAAGAGCTCCAGCAAACTGTCGATGAGTTGTCCAGACGGGAACGAGAGTTGAATGAAGCACTAAGTGAAAAGGAGGTCCTGCTCAGTGAGATCCATCACCGGGTGAAGAACAATCTGACTGCGTTCATCTCACTGCTCTCTCTCGAAAGTACGTACGACGACTCTCCTGCCGGCCTGGCCCTCAAAAAAGATCTCCAGAACCGGGCTCGCAGCATGGCGCTCATCCACGATACCCTGTACCGCACAAAAAATTATTCCCGGGTCAATATGGAGGTATATCTCTCCACGCTGGCCGGACAGATCATCAATTCATACGAATCGGCAAAATGTGTAAAAACAGTCGTTGATGCTACGGGGATAACCCTCGACTTGACACGTGCGACACCAGGCGGGCTGATCATCAACGAGCTTATGACTAACTCACTCAAATATGCCTTCCCCGCCTCGTTCGATTGCGAAACGATCAGGAGCGCTCCCTGCACGATAGGAGTGAGCCTCACCCAGGATGATGGGGCGTATCTCCTGACGGTTAGGGACAATGGCATCGGCCTGCCTGAAGATCTTGATGTCGGCACTACAAAGACCCTCGGACTGAAGCTGGTAAATTTCCTTGCAAAACACCAGCTCAGGTCATCGATCGAGATCCGTTCCGATAACGGGGCTGAATTCCGGTTCCGGTTCAGGGATAAAAAATAGCACAGCGGTTTAGTATCCTGTCCGATCGATCATTATGATCGTCTCTAAACGAAACGGTCTCTGAACATAACCCCGATTATTTTATGTAAACCTTGTTCGGATGGGGCTCATGTCCGCACCAAAAGTTTGTATTCGGCTGAATTCCTCCAATGCGGACTCTCCGGTCAGATGCGTGAGATCCCGATGGTCATACTAACGACTTCGGTCGCCCCCTCAATCTCCCAGTCCTTGACCATATCATGGGTTCCGAGAGAATCGCCCGGCTTCAGGAACGTGAACAGGATCTCTTTGTCAGGCCCCACCGCTAAAACCTCGCCGGCAATTTTGTGTCCGCTGTTAATACTGAGAAGTCCGAAAACTCTGGGGTTATTTACCAGCACCTCCGCCGAAATGGACTCACTGACAACAAGATCCAGTTGTTTGCGCATCTCCTGGATCCTGCGGATGACCTCGCGTTCATATCCCTCTGTTTCGAGGCTGTCATCAAGCCTGACGTCCACATAGACCGTTGCGTCCTGCATGGGAGCGGAAAAGACGTCCGCGGGGAGTTTTTCCGTGAAGGTCACGTGTTCCGTACCGATCTCAAAGACATCACCGCCAGCACCGAGGGTAACAGTCCGGCCGGCATCAATTTCAGCCTTGAGATGGTTGCCGTCAGCGGCCTCGATAAGTCCTTTGACCTTGAAGGAGTTCTTCCCGAATCCCTTCCCAAGTGCCTTCATCACCGGTTCCGCATGCCAGCCGACCCGGTCCCATCTTCCCGTGATGACGGAGACTTTCCGGGCGTTGGCCCTGTCCTTACAGACGGCGTTCAGCCGCTCAATTGCGTCTTTTACCGGCTCCGCGCTCGTGACAACGACGACTTCGGCGACCGGCCAGCGGAGTTTCCGTTTTCCTGCCTGGCGGGCATTCGCTGATGCATCGTCAAAGGAACGGACGATTTCAACAGCATGTTCAAGAGATGCATCGACAAGCGATGAATCACCGGCATTCCAGTCGAGCAGGTGAATACTTGCCGGATCATAAGCGCACCGGAGGTTCAGGTATATCTCCTCGGTAAGATGCGGGCAGACGGGGGCGAGCAGGGCAGTGAGCCGGCGCATGACGTAATAGATGGTCTCGTAGGCAAATACCTTCTGTTCGGATTCTCCTTCGAGCCACATCCTCGGGCGGACCAGCTGGACGTACCAACGGGAGAGGTCTTCGAGGATAAATGTCACCAGTTCACGCGTTGCCCGGTGCAGCTGGCATTCTTTCAGTGCAGCATCTACTGTTGCTGCGACCGAATTAATGCGGGATATGATAAACCGGTCCTCATCCGGCATGAGCCGGATATGCGTCCTGACGTAGGTATCGTCCCATACGCCATTCCGGTTTGACGGTTCGAACCGGTCGAGAATCATATAGGGAAGGGGGAAGCGGTAGACATTCCAGAGGATGTTCACCGCCCGGTTGATCGTCCCCACACCCTCCCAGTTGAATTTCAGGTCATCCCAGGGGGCCGATGATGAAAGGACGTACAGCCGAAGGACATCAACCCCGACTTTTGCGATGACCTCTTCAGGAGTTACGACGTTACCCAGGCTCTTTGACATCTTCTTCCCCTCGGCATCGAGAGCAAAGCCATGCATGCAGACGCTCTTGTACGGTGCTTTGCCAAAGGCGATCGTGCTTGCTCCCAGCTGAGAATAGAACCATCCCCGGGTCTGGTCCTGACCCTCGGTGATGAAGTCAGCTGGCCAGAGTTTCTCAAACTCTTCAGTCTTCCCGGGAAAACCGAGAGTGGCCCAGGACGCAACTGCTGAATCGAACCAGACATCGAAGATGTCCTCGACCCTTTTCATCGTCCCCCCGCAGCTGCAGGGGATCGTCACTTCGTCAACAAACGGGCGGTGAGGGTCTTTTAGTGGTGCGCCGCTTGTTTCTTCCAGTTCTTTAAGGGTGCCGATGACCCGGTACCTGTTGCATTTCGCGCAGACCCAGACCGGGATCGGGATACCCCAGTAACGCTGGCGGGAGATGCACCAGTCGCGTGCTTCTTTGATCCAGTCGTAGAATCGTGCACTGCCAGCCCAGTCGGGATACCACGTAACTTTGGCGACCTCGGAAAGCATCAGGTCGCGCATCTCCGATGCTTTCAAAAACCATTGCGAGGTTGCCCGGAATATGATCGGGGTCTTGCAGCGCCAGCAGTGCCCGTAGCGGTGGACAACCGCTTCCTGGGCGAGAAGGTGACTGCCGAGCGCAGCAACGACGTTTTCGTTTGAATCTCTCACGTACTGACCGGCAAATACCCCGGCCTCTTCTTTGAACCTCCCGGCGCCGTCAACCGGGCAGAAGATGGGAAGTCCCTCCTTAGATCCGAGCACGTAGTCGTCCCACCCGTGCCCGGGAGCGATATGCACAATCCCCGAATTTTCCAGCAGGACGAAGTCTGCGGTCACCACCTTATGGTTGATCTCCTGCTGGACGGGCACATGTTCGCGAAGCGGTGAATCGTACTCCCAGCCCCGGATATCGATTCCCTTCTTTTTCTCGATAAGGGTAAAGTCCTTGAAGCGTCCCTTTTTCAGTACGGCCTTTACCAAAGGCTCGGCAATCCAGAAACACTCCGTTTTCTCGTCTTTCACGACCGAGACCTTTGCGTACTCTATCCCTTCGGAAACGGCAACGGCAACATTAGCGGGCAGGGTCCAGGGGGTGGTGGTCCAGATGACGAGATACTCATCCTTTTTTCCTTTGAGGGGGAACTTGACGAAGATAGAGGGGTCTTTCTCGTCCCAGTATTCAACTTCCGCATCGGCGATCGCCGTCTCGCATCTCGGACACCAGTTCACTACCCGGTGCCCCCGTTCGAGCATCCCCTTCTCTTCTGCCCGGGCGAGCGTCCACCACGCCGCCTCGATATATTCGGGTTTGACGGTCTGGTAGGCATTTTTGAAGTCGAGCCAGACCCCGAGACTGGCGAACTGGTCGTCCATGAGCAGCTTGTTGTTAATGGCAAACTCCCGGCATTTTTCGATAAAAGCGCCGATACCGAACTTTTCGATGTCTTTTTTGGATTTAAACCCCAGCTCCTGTTCTACCTTAACCTCGATCGGCAAGCCGTGCATGTCGTAGCCCGCCCGATCAATAACATTCCTGCCGTTCATCCGCTGGTAGCGCAGGATGCTGTCTTTCAGGATCTTATTCCACGCGGTGCCGAGGTGGATGGTCCCCGTGGTATAGGGTGGACCGTCGACAAAAAAGAACGGTTTTCCCCGCGAGCGCTGCTCTTTTACGGTCTTATACGTATCGCGGGTGCGCCAGGTTTCCTGCACCTCACGCTCGATCGACTGCGCATTGAAGTTGGCGGTGACTTCCTTCACAAAATCCCTCTTAGATATTTATAGGACGCAGGATGTGCGTGATGAAATGTTGGTGCCGGAGGACAAAGTAGTTTTTCCCGGCAGTACCGAGAAGATCTCCTGATAAAATCAAGCCATTATTTCAGGATCGTAAGCCATATATGTGTCACTTTTATAATGAACATCATGAGATCGAATACGTTCATCTGTCTTCTCATCCTGCTGGTAATCGTCCTGGTTTGTACCGCCGGCTGTACCTTCTCACGGAATCCCGCTCCCGGTCCGACGACTACCGTCCCCCCTGTAGTGACGAGCCCCCCGGCAAGTTCTCCTCCGGTGCAGTCAACATCTGCAACACCGACGGTGAAGATGGGCTTTGTCGATACCACCATCGACTTCCGTTATAAGGACTATGGCTGCCTCGATGTTACGCAGCAGTTTGGAGTCACGTACCTCAATCCCGACCAGAAATATGCGATCCAGGTATCCCCACCCAACCATCCGGTCAGTGTCAATGTACTTCTCGTCGATGTCGGCGACAAGGAGAAGCTCCCGACTTCCCCGCCGGTATGGAATGCAATAACCAAAACATGGGACTACGAAGGTATCGTGCCGCTCGTGCAGTTCAATGATGTCTCTACCCCCGTGGAAAAGACGATCACGATAAAGAACCAGGGCAAGTATTATCTCTGCGCCGATGACCGGACGGGCTCGGTGGCTGGTGACGCGGTTATCCGGGTGCCGGTGAAGATGAGCCGGGTCGCGTAGCATAGAGGAGAAAAGAATTTTTTTAAATAAGCAGTTCCGGAGATGTCAATGCCATCTCTTTCATGACAGCGAACCGCACAGGTTCAGACATTGCGGTACAATGCGGCAGAATATGTCATCCGGTTATCTCTGCAGCGGGCATCAGTAAACCTTCGGCGATATGCAACCTTACCAAAATGAATGAACAGACAAATAACACGGTTTTCTTTTCCTGTTCGCCCCTGAACCAGATGGTCAGTGGATCTCGATGCGTTCTCCGGTATGCATATAATGGACATTTTCTGCGATCTTGCAGGCATGATCAGCGCAGCGCTCAAGGTAACGTGCAATGAGGATATAGTTGGTGCACAGCGAGATGTTCTTGGGATCTTCCATCATGTAGGTAATCCCTTCACGGAAGATGGAGTGCCGGAGAGCATCGATGGTATCGTCCCGGCCGGAAAATTCAGCGATGAGAGTAATGGAGTCTGTCTCGTATTCCTTGATCGCATCATCGATCATGTCAATCGCGAGATCCGCCATGTGCGGGATACTCATCATGTGCGCAATATGGGGCTTGTCGGCTATGTCCCTGACAATATTTGCGATCACCTTGCCGTACCGTCCAATCCTCATCGAGGCGTTGATGACCTTCAGGGAGCAGACAATGATCCGCATGTCCTTTGCCATTGGCTGACCGGTGGCAATCAGGTGGTAGGCGTGTTCCTCAAGGTTGACTTCCATGTCGCGCAGGGCTTCCTTCTTTTCAACGACCGATGCCGCCAGTTCCTTGTTCTGCCGTACCAGGGCATCAACGGCAGACTTGAGCATATCCCGCCCGAAAATTGCCATTGTCACCGTCTCTTTTTTTAGTGTTTCCAGATCGGTATGAAATTTTTCTGCCATGTTCCTCTCCTTACCCGAATCGTCCGGTAATATAATTCTCGGTAAGTTCTTCTTTCGGGTGCTCGAAGATCTGTGCCGTCCTTCCGCATTCGATCAGCTTTCCCAGGTACATGAACCCGGTATAATCGCTGACACGGGCCGCCTGCTGCATGTTGTGGGTCACGATGATGACCGTATACTCCTCCTTGAGCCTCTCTATCAGGTTCTCGATCTTTGCTGTCGCGATCGGATCGAGAGCAGAACAGGGCTCGTCCATGAGGATCACTTCCGGTTCAACAGCGAGCGTGCGTGCGATGCAGAGGCGCTGCTGCTGGCCACCGGAAAGGCCGAAGGCAGAATCGTTCAGCCGGTCTTTCACCTCATCCCATATCGCAGCATGGTGAAGGCTCTGCTCAACGATCCGGTCAAGTTCGCTCCTGTCCCGTACGCCATGTACCCGGGGACCATACGCGATATTCTCGTACACGGATTTGGGGAAAGGGTTTGGCTTCTGGAAGACCATCCCGACCTTTTTCCGCAGGGATACCACGTCAGTTCCGGAACTGCGGATGTTCTCATTGTCGAGCATGATCTCTCCCGTGATCTTCACGTGGTCGATGAGATCGTTCAACCGGTTAAAACATCGCAGCAGGGTCGATTTTCCGCAACCGGACGGTCCGATCAGGGCGGTGACCTTGTTCTTCGGGACCTGAATGGATACCGACTGAAGCGCCTGTTTCTCATGATACCAGAGGTTGAGATTTTTTGTGGAAATGATCGTATTTTCAGACATAATTTTAACCCCGGGCCTTATGCCGGAAATGGGATCTGACATAGATCGCGACCGAATAGAACCCTACAACCAGCAACAACAGAACGAGAGCGGTGCCGTACTTGTTTGTCGACGATCCTGGTACATTTGTTGAGAGGATGAAGAGGTGGTAAGGAAGTGCCATCACCGGCTGGAAAACCGAATCCGGCAGAAACCGCTGGGAGAATACGACAGCGGTGAACAGGAGGGGGGCCGTCTCTCCCGCGGCCCTGCCGATGGAGAGGATCGCACCCGTGACAACACCCGGGACGGCAGGGGGGAGGACGACACGGCTGATCGTCTGCCACCGGGTCGCACCGAGCGCCAGGCTCCCTTCCCTGAGTGACTGCGGGATACTTTTTAGCGATTCTTCGGTGGTACGGATGATCGTGGGCAGCACCATCAGGGCAAGGGTGACTTGGCCGGCGAGCATCGATACCCCGACTTTAAGGTACAGCACGATAAAGGCAAACCCGAAGAGACCGAACACTATTGAAGGGGTCCCGTTGAGCAGGTCCACCCCGGTCCGGATCAAACGGGTGATGCGGCCTTCCCGGGTATACTCCACCAGATAGATCGCGGCACCGACCCCCAGAGGGAGAGCGACAGCAATTGCACCGGTAACAAGGTACAGGGTGCCGATGATGGCGGGGTATATTCCCCCTGCACGCCCGGAATCCAGGGGGGGTTGCGTCAGAAATTCCCACGACAGTGCCGGAAGACCATGAATGATGATGTCCTGCAGGATGATGATGAGGATGGCAATGACGATGAGGGCTGCCGAGATGATAAGGCTGAATGAGATCTTCTCGACATGATTCCGGGAAAGCCGGTCTTTGGCAAGATACACGATCCCGCCAGTAAGCAGGATCCCTGCGGCGATATACCCTGGGGCCGCAACGAGAAGGAATACAAGCAGGAGCACGTGCAGGCCAATTTTCATGAATCGACTCAGATAATCTTTCAGGTAGGGAGAAATGAGGGGTTTTTTGCCGGAATGAATAGTCCGGCCTTCCTGCAGGCGGCGCAGGATGGCAACTGCCGAGAGGTTGATGATCAGCGTGATGACCAGCAGGACGACCGCGACGCCGAAGAGGGCACGGTAATGATCGCTGCCGACTGCGACTTCCCCCATCTCGATACCCAGTGTCCCGGTCAGGGTCCGGACCGGGGAGAAGATGTTCCAGATCGGATCCGGGATGACAGCGGCATTCCCGGCAACCATCAACACCGCCATCGTTTCTCCCACTGCCCTGCCAATACCAAGGATAATGGCAGCGGCGATACCAGAGATTGCAGCCGGGACAATAACCCTGCTGATAGTCTGCCACCGGGTCGCACCTATCGCCAGCGAACCTTCCTTAAACTCGTGAGGTACCGCGCTGATGGCATCCTCAGATACGCTGATGATCGTGGGGAGTGCCATGATGCCAAGCAGTACGGATGCGGCAAGCCAGGTCTCTCCCGTAGGGAGGCTAAAGAAAACCCGGATGAAGTTCGTGAGAACGATCAGGCCGAAGAACCCGTATACGACGGAAGGGATTCCGGCAAGAAGTTCTATCGCCGGCTTGAGGATTTGTTTTATCCGTGGTGATGCGAGCTCCGAGATGTAGATAGCACATCCGATCGAAAGCGGGACTGCAAACACCATTGCCCCGATGGTGACAAGGAGTGTCCCGACAATGAGCGGGAAGATACCATAAAGGGGTATCATTGCAGTCGGTGCCCAGGATGTTCCGAGCAGGAATGGAATGATTCCTGCCTTCTGGAAGATCGGGAATCCGTCGCTCAGCAAAAACAGGACGATAACCATGACGACGATGACGGCTAAGAACGCTGTACAGAAGAAGACGGTCCGGATGAATTGTTCACGGAGAACCGATATGCGGGCGTTGCAAAGGGAGGAGACGAGGGAATTTCTCTCATTGCCCGGTCGGTTTCACGATGGTTCTACCCTCCCTGTGCGCGACAAAAAATTATGATATTCTGCTTTCTCGTCTCAGCTGAGGGTCACGTAACCTTCATCGGCAACGATCTTCTGGCCATCAGGGCTGAGGATATAACTGATGAAGTCGCCGGCAAGACCGGAGGGCTGGCCGTTCGTGATCACATACAGGTTACGGGAGACCGGGTAGGTCCCGGACTTGACGTTGTCAAGAGTCGGGGCAATGATCTTCTGGGCGTTATACCATACCGGTAAGGCTTTGACGCCGGGGTCGAGGAAACCGATAGAAATGTATCCGATCGCTCCCGGCGTCTGGGCGACGGTCTGGAGGACGGCACCATTGGAGTTCTTTTCGAGCATCTTACTTGTGGGAGTTGCCTTCGAAAGAATCACTTCATCGAAATACGTGCGAGTGCCGGATGCACTGTCACGACCGACAATCACGATCTGGTTGTTGGTGTTGGGGACGTTTGCCCCGGTGATTTCTGTCCACTTGGTGGTCTTTCCCAGATAGATGTTCGCTGCCTGATCGAGCGTGATAAACGGGATTGTGTTGGCCGGGTTCACAACTATTGCAATCCCGTCCTGTGCGACCGGCGTTACAACAAAAGTGGGATACTTAGCCATCTCATCGGGGGTCACTTCACGGGATGACATACCGATATCGACGGTCCTGGCACCTATTGCCTGGATACCGACACCGGACCCGCCACCGGAGACCTGGATGTCTGCGTCAGGGTGAGCTGCCATGTACTGGTCTGCTGCCTTCTGCACAATCGGGAGGACTGTTGTTGAACCACTGATCTTGATCGTCTGCCTCGGACCTGTCGAGACCGGAGCTGTAACTACCGGGACTGCTGCCAGAGGTGTTGTTACTGCAGCAGTAGTAGTGGGGGATGCGGTGGGGGCTGTTGTTGCAACCGGGGTTGTTGTTCCATTATTTGTACATCCTGCAACTAGTGCAAGCATGAAGACAGTGACAAGGCACAGGGAAATTTTCAGGAATGTATTCCATTTCGCACTCATAGTGTTCTATCACCCATTTCACCCGGGGTATTAAACGCTTTTTCGCCATAAACTATACTAGTATATATATATGAAATAGACAAATAGAGTTATATAGGGAAATCATGTTTCTATTGTAATCCGGTGGTGAAGATGGAGATACGACGGGTGCAAATGACCGGGGGGGCCTCCTATGTGGTGACACTCCCCAAGGAATGGGCTGAAAAACAGAAGATCAAGAAGAACGATCCCATCGGCATCACGATACAACAGGACGGGACACTTCTCGTGACCAAAAAGATCACGAACGAGCCGGTCCAGCGGGCAAAGGAGATCGATTGCAGCGGTATCACCGATCCGGCGCTCCTTTTCCGGATGCTGATCGGTGTGTATATCACGGGATTCAACGTTATCCGGCTTACGACGAAGCAACGGTTCTCCCCGTTCGTAAGGACCGTTGTCCGTGATTTTACCCAGATGACAATAGGGCAGGAGGTTGTCGAGGAGACAGAAGCGATGATCATCATCAAAGATCTCCTGAACCCTGTTGAGATGCCCTTTGATAATACCATCAAGCGGATGTTTGTCATCGTCAAAAGCATGCATGAGGATGCGGTCACCTCACTTGAGACCCATAACAAGGGGCTGGCACACGACGTGGTTACCCGCGACATGGACGCAGACCGGCTGAACTGGCTGATCGCCCGGCAGACAAATATGATCATGCAGGACGCGTCACTGTCCCGTAAAATGGGGATCACGACCAGCCTCGCCATGAACTATTACATGCTCAGCCGCATCATTGAACGCGTCGGCGATCATGCGGTTCGGATCGCTGAACATGCCCTCCCCCTCGCCGATGTCGATATTGATAAAAAAATTCTGATGGCGATCAGGAAATCGAGTGTGATGGCGCTTGAGATCTTCGACCACAGTATCGTTTCATTCTTCAATACCGATATGAAAGGAGCCCACCGGAATATCGAATCAATCGGTGCGCTCGAGAAGATCTGCGGGGATATCAACAATATGGTACTCAAGCAGGATACCCTTGTAGCCATTAATACGACGTATATTGCAGAGAGTATCCGAAGAACCGGTGAATATGCCGGCGATATATCAGAGACCGTCATCAATCTTCTCATGGAAAATGAGCTCGGGCCCTACAAGGCCAGGACGGGAAAATAATCCTTTTTTAAATTTCGCCTTCCACCTGAACGGCCACAGTCAGATTATGAACTTCCACCGGTTGAAGTGGCATCCCTGAAGTCTACTTTGTGAAAAATTTCTTGCAGGGCTATTCCACTCGGCAAAATTTCACTTTGGAATGAGGTGCATCGATTTTCCGGGTGCATAGAGTATTGCATTGAATTTTATTCCTCACCACTCTATCAGATAACTATAGGTCTATATTGAAATGCTATCAATTTTATTGGTATATCCTTATTAAAGAATGAATATATTGAGAATTCATTTCCGGGTTCCGGGGTTGGGAATGGATTTGATTGTGAAGTACGAATTGAAACGTCCGCGACTACCAGGAACATCAGCGAAGTCATCAGGTAAAATCCGTAAAGGGATGGTAAGAACAGCTGATAATCCTTCAGAAGAATGCAGAAAACCTGATCCACATTCTCACGGGAAAACCCTCTGGAACAGGAATATCGGGATCAAACCTGGACGGTCATCGATTATAGAAATTCAAAATGATGAACTGATTGTTGCAAGCTCCCGCGTGACGAAACTCGATGCAAATGGTACTATAATATGGCAACGATCACTTGAAAATGAAAAATTCGGGGAGATATATTCCATGATAGCATTGAACAACGGACTGGGATATATTGCCAATAGTTTTTCAAGCAAAGTATATAAAATCCAGTTGAATCAGGATGGTTTTTCGACCAACACATCGCTAATCTCAGACAATGGGCTGTTTGTAGAACGTCCGCTCTATAAGTTTCCGAGCGGATATTCAAATATATACTCGGATACAAAACTCGGGATGAGTGTCATGCAGTTTGACGATAACGGTACTTTAATCAAAAAAATATCCGATTAATGCAACTAAGAACGTGATTCAAACAAAAGATTCTGGATTCTTCTACCTAGGTCAATATGGCACCAAACTAAAACCAGATGGAACACAGGAATGGAACCAGACACTTCCTGTTTCAGGTCAATATAATGATGTATGGATTGACGGGTTAGCTCAATCTGTTGATGGGGGATATTTTATTTTATATGACACTATGGTCTTTAGTGATTGAGTAAAAAAAACTCTAAATAAATCTCATTTCTGCAGTAAAAAATATTAAAAAACATTTAGATTAGAGTATCAATTTGATTTTAAGTCCTCGATCTGGTTTCTTTAGGGAGGGCTTGGAGGGATTACATGAACTTTCTCTTGAACTGATTTTAATTCTTTATGCCAGAGGTTGTATTAAAAGATCCAAGAAAGAGATTGGGATGAATGAGAAATAGTTAGCAGATGGATATTCATCGCAGCGGATAGTCTGAATACCCATGATAAATAAATAATGCAAGTATACAATTTCCTTTGTGGCTTTAACTATGGGCTCTTTATGCAAGAATCGGTCTCACCAGTATTTTGAACAGATGATGACCCGATCCGCCCCGAAGAAAAAATTGCAGAGTTATGCATTTGTATTTTCACTCAGAAAAAATTGGTAACATTATGACTCGATTCCATGTGTTTTTTGGTCTATTATCCCTTATCGTCGGAGTACTTCTTGTTGCTGGATGTTTATACGAGGATTATGTTCCCGATCATGATATCATTTTAATAAAAGTCACACCAACTGGTTCTTTGGAGTGGTCAAAAATATTTGATTCAGGAAAGGACGATTCTGCCTTAACATTCTTTCAAACATCTGACCGGGGTTATGCAATGCTCGGCAGAATCGAGGATAAAAAACGTTTCATGGTGTATTATCGCAATTTAGTGAAATTCTCCGATACTGGCGATGAACAATGGAACAGGACATTATATCAATTAAATTGCGGATCCCAATTTTTAATTCTGGATCCAGATGGGCTTCTTCTTACCTTTGTACCTTCCCCGGAGTTAGGTGAAATATGTAAGTTTAATTTGCAGGGAGATCTTGTCTGGAACGGGACTGAAGTGATTATCGGGAATGAATCGAAGACCGCTACTGAGCTCAGCAATACAACTAATACACATCCTGAGTCAGTGCTTCCTGATGAAGAAGGAAATATCACCAGGATGCAGACGCTTTTAAATATAACCGGTCGTTGTATCCCAACGCTTGATGGAGGATTATTTTGTGCAGACTTGCAATCTAACGACGATAAGAAAAGTAATAATCCATTTGAAGGGCGGGTAACGACGGTTATCGTAAAAAAACTGAATGCTGATGGAATTCTGACGTGGGAACAACCAGTTACTACATTCTGTAAGCCGAAAGCAATGAATAATATTGGACTCACTAGTCTCATTCAAACTTCTGATGGAGGATATTTTATCCTTGGTAATAGAGATAATTTTTGGAAATGCTGATACTTTATAAATAATTTTTATATATTTGAATTGCTCGAGGATTCTAAATATTGTTGATTTTAGCATTTCCGATAAAAATCGCAGATTGTGGATTCACCTTTTATTAGCGGACTTTCACTCTGCCACTTAATTTTAATTATTCATCTGCGCGATTAATATTATCCGAACTAGGTACATCTCGATAATTTATAACGAGAAATGATAATCTGGAATGAGAAGGAATAGTTCGCTTGGATTGAGTTTATGATACTTCCGATTTTGTCCCAGAAGTTGAATCAAATATTTCCCTTCTCAATCGATGTTCACTATCCCTTTATTTATTGAACTGATAAGGAGGTCCCGATTTCAATGAAACTTGCTTTCTATATTTCATTCTTTATACTTGTACTGATCGCCCTTATTCCTGCTGTTAGTGCCGGTTCGGAAAATATAAACAACATCTCAGGTCTTACAGAATTACCCGAAATGGACATGACGGGTCTCCACAGGGATATCCCCCTCATTGAGATCGATCCGGAAATCATGAACGCCACTCTGGACTGGATTGTACTGGTGCATGACGAAGATGGGAAGAAATCTTTGCTTGATGATATAAATCGATCGTCAGTATCCATAGCTGAAAAAACTGACACGAAGAATGCGCTTGAAACGCTTTGGGCTACCTATCCGGTAAAATTTGAACCTGTTGGGGAGAAATCCATCGAAATTGTCGTTCAATCTGATAAGTCAAACCGTACGATATCAATTCCCATCGGTCATGTCACCCGTATTTCCTTCGACAGGGAAAAAATGGGAAAATCTGGTGATTCTTCAATTATTGTTCTTCCTGAAGCTATAAACCAGACAATCAGGAATATCAGCATGATGAGGGTCAACAATATCACAGCGACACCTACTCGTGAAGTAGCTACCAGCGGGTCAGTGAGGAGTTTAAGTAGTCCTGGGAATTCATTCTCCTCACGCAATTCTATTGGATCTGGTTTATCCGCTTCTTCCGGGCACGCACTCGATTCCAGCTTTCCATCATCAGGAAATGATGGAAGATATTCAGGAAATGGCTTGGTAGCGTGGCAGGGAGATTGGGATCCAACTGTTCTTGATACAGATCCAAGCCATGATTCTGGTCATAATAGTTATGTATATTGGGCATGTAAGCATCTCAATTACACAAATATGAATGATGCCGCTGCAACAGCGATGGCACCTGATGTCTGGCCTCAAGAGATACTAAATCCTCCGATTTTTGGGATGACTGATCTTCTTAAAGGGATTTTTGCCGATATAGTTCATAGCTGGAGTCATTGGTATAATCCAGATTATCCGGAAGTTTTGATTAATGGTTTTGCTCCAATGGAAGCGGAATATTTTGCTGATATCTCCCATGCATATTATTCCTCAGGAAATAATCTCAGTGCTGCGCATGACCTGGGACATGCAAACCACTTTATGACGGATGTTGCCAATCCTATGCATACAGGCCAGGAATTAAATCAGGTAATCGATAAAATCATTATTCAAATTGATACTCATGCTAAATATGAACAGTATGTATCTGACAATTGGAACAGCACCTCCACGTATAAATTTGGAGAAATCGTAAAGAACAATACATATTATTATCGCGTGAGGTCTCCGAATGAAGCGACAATCAACATTGCCACATTCAGTCATGCATATGTGGATACGCTTTATTACAAAGTAAAAAATCAACCCGGAACAGGATTTTACTCCGACCCTGTCGTTAAAAGTATCACAGAAAATTGTGTTCTCATCGCGGCAAGATATACCGGGGGGTTAGTTAAATACACCCAAAATACTACAATCGCTGAAATCCCGATAGCGGATTTCGACGCAAATCCAAAATCCGGTTCTGCTCCATTAAGTGTTCATTTCACTGATCGGACTCACTATTATGGTGCCCTGCAAGTCACATACAACTGGAGTTTCGGAGATGGAGAATTTTCTAGTGAACGAGTCACTCCTGACCATACGTATCAGAACAACGGGAATTACATGGTAGTGTATAATGTATCAACGGTAAATGGCCTGTCCAACAAAACAATGATTATTTCTGTTGGTACACTCGTTCCTCAAGCGGATTTTAATTATGCTACTGTCGATCCCTCAACGATTCATTTCACGGATAGATCAGCAAATTCCCCAACGTCATGGGTTTGGGATTTTGGTGACGGATCCAACGCATCTGTTGAACAAAATCCTACGCATCAGTATTCAGGAGCAAGGTATCCAACGGTTAGATTAGATGCGTCGAATGTATATGGATCGACCATTAAAACGGAAGTGATTGCGGTCATGAATCCTTGGCCGAGTGCCGATTTTATTCCCAGCAGTACAACCGGTCCCAGCCCATTACTGGTACAATTTACAGATAATTCCACAAATTATGCAGATAACTGGTCGTGGGATTTTGGGGACAATTCTCCCGTTTCTTATCAAAGAAATACATCACACACATTTAACAACCCGGGAAATTATTCAGTGGCCTTGAAAGCATCCAATAGTTATGGTAACACGACAAGCACGAAGGCTATTTCTGTAACCCCTCCTCCCCTTCTCGTCAACTTCACTGCTACCCCCCGCACCGGTATCGCGCCCCTCGCGGTATCATTCACCGACACCTCAACAGGATTGCCGATCTCCTGGAACTGGACGTTTGGTGACGGTGACTTAACAAATGCAACCGAACAAAATCCGGTGCACACGTACCAGAACCCCGGCAATTATACGGTCTCGCTTAGAGCATCCAATGTCTGGGAAAATGCCACGAAAACGCAAACCAGTTTCATCAGGATCGCAGAGGAATATCCGTATGGGACTGCAACCGGCTGGAACACCATAGCACCCACTATCCCGATGAATGCGTTTGATAACAACATAACTTCATTCTGGGTCGGGGACCGGAATTCATGGATCATTATGGATTACGGACCCGGGATCTCTCATGTTATCAATCAGTACACTATCAGTGCCGACCCGTTCAGTGGCGTCACCGGTCCTCACGAGTGGAAACTTCACGGTTCAATAGATGGGACCACTTGGACAGAACTCGATTACGAGATTACTTCAGACTGGAACGGCAACCTGGAATCGAGGCTGTTTACCTTCCCGAATGAAAATTCGTACCGGTACTACCGGTTCTGGATGTGGTATATATTCACGGATATCACTCCCCGGCAGGGTTTCCACGAGCTGGATCTCTGTTATAACCCGGTCATCCCGCCATATGGCAATTTCACCGCCGAACAAACTACAGGTACTTCCCCGCTCACCGTCCAGTTCACCGACACCTCAACCGGCTCTCCCGATAGCTGGAACTGGAGTTTCGGTGACGGCTCGCCGGGAGCTGACAGTTCAGAACCCGGTCCACATCTATAATGCTTCAGGCAACTTTACTGTGGACCTGACGGTAGCCAATTCTTCAACCGGTTCAAATTCCCTGATAAAATCCGATTATATTACAGTCCTGGATTCTGCACCCGCCCCGGTGGCTGACTTCACCGCCAATCCGACTACGGGCACATCTCCCCTCATTGTCCAGTTTACCGATACTTCGTTACATACTCCGACGGCATGGAACTGGTCGTTCCAGAATGTTACCGGAAATAATACCCAGGTCTGGTTCAGCACAAGCCAGAACCCTTCCTATACATTCGGTGTCGGAAACTGGTCGATTAAGCTGAATGCCTCCAGTTCCGCCGGGGAATCCATCAGCACCCAGATGACCTTCATTAATGTCACTCAGGGAACGGGCAGTACTACTGTCATGTTGCGTGCCGGTGCAGTGAACGACGGTTATGTGGCTGCGTGGTCCGGAGCGACATACACCCTGCTCAGGAATCGTGCAGGGCAATCCGCAAATAGTGGAACATATGCAAATCACCCCGGATTACATGCAACTGCCACATCGAACCAGTATGATGAATTGTACAGGGCGGTAGTTCTTTTCAATACCTCGGCATTACCGGACGGTTGTACGGTAACGGCAGTAAAATTCGGTGTTATGGGCGGTTCGAAAGCGAATGGATTAGGTTCATTCTCGTATGGGGTTACCGGGTTCAACCCGACAAACTCTGACGGGACTTTTGTCATGGGAGATTATGAGAAGTTCTCGAAAGAGCGGTGGGCGGATTCAGATATCTCATATGCAAACCTGGTTCTTCATGGCTGGAATAACTGGACGGGGAACTCCTTGTTTATGTCGAATATCTCGAAAACCGGGTGGACCGGAGTGATGGTACGGGATCAACCGGATATTGATAACAATTCCGCGCTTATTACTTGGGCGAGCATGGCAGACTCAGCATTTGGTTTTGAAGATGTCGGGGATGGCGAAGCTCCATTCATTGAGATCACCTATACTTCATAAAGCTGGAGAATTCTGGCAGGTAAAAAACATATACCAGCATTCCTCATTTTTATTATCCGTCCTGCAACACCAGACACCATGTACCTTCGGGACGCGATTATAAGGCTCATTTTTTTCGACGACATCCGAAAAAAACAGAAGTTGAATAAACGGACCTTTAATGAGAATTTACAGGCCCAGATCGGACAACCCGGGATGATTTTCCGGGCGGGGTCCCAGTGGCCAGTGATACTTCCGGTCTGCCTCCTTGATCGGCAGGTCGTTGATGCTCGCAAAACGCCGCTGCATCTGGCCGTTTGGGGCAAACTCCCAGTTCTCGTTGCCATAAGAGCGGAACCAGTTACCGGCATCGTCGTGCCACTCGTACGCGAAGCGGACAGCGATGCGGTTGTCGGTATACGCCCAGACTTCTTTTATCAGACGGTAGTCGACTCTTTTGCCCACTTCCGTCGCAGGAATGCAATTATCTCCTGGCGGCCATGGACAAACTCGGCCCGGTTGCGCCAGAAACTGTCGGGGGTATAGACAAGCGATACTTTCTCGGGATCGCGTGAGTTCCATCCGTTTTCGGCCATGCGGACTTTCTGAGCTGCCGTCTCCTTGGTGAACGGTGGCAAAGGTGGCTTGTTTTCTTCTGCCATAGGGGCTCATTATATCCTCCGGATTGATAAAACCTGATATTGCAGCATTAAATCGTCTGCAAATACAGATTTTTCCTTTACAGCCCATGCGCTTGAAATCCGGTATCTGACCTGCCCGATTCCCCCCGTTTTGCGACCGGGAATGAGTCCGTAATTCCAACCGGGCTACAACTCCTGAAAGTGAATGGTGGTCAAGAAATACTGCCTGAATCAAAGAAAAACGTATGGGACAGATAGCGGTGATCGGCCCCGCTGATCCAACAGCTGAAGAATACGCGACTGCCCGGACCGTGGGAGTCCTGATCGCGGAAAATCACGAGTTCGTTGTCTGCGGCGGGCTCTCCGGTGTCATGGAGGCAGCATGCAAAGGAGCACAGGAACACGGCGGGCTGACGATCGGGATCGTGCCCGACACCGGTAACGGGAACCTCTACCTCGATATCGTCATCCGTTCAGGACTCGGGCATGCCCGGAACGCCATCGTTGTCCAGTCAGCCGATGCCGTCATCGCGATTGGCGGAGGCCACGGGACCCTCTCGGAGATCGCCATTGCACTGAAAATGAATCGTCCGGTCTTTGGCATAAAAACGTGGGAGATCGAAGGTGTAACGAGGTGTGCAACTCCTGAAGAGGCGGTGCTCAGCGCAGTTCGCGCCGCACGCCGGTCTCCCGGGTATCGTAGCCCCCGAGACGGTCCATAATCTCCCGGAATGAGGGCGAGGTGATGGCGGTACAGAGTTCCGCTACCCGTGGGTCATCAAGATGCTCATGGCGGATGGCGATCTCGTAGCGTTCGGTCGCCACGGGCGTGAATGGGAGCCCGAGTGCTTTTGCTGCGCTGTAGACACACATTCCCGCATCCGCCTCACCGGACTTTACCGCAAGTGCAACCGCAAGATGTGTGGTCACTTCCCGCTCGTACCCCCGGATCGCTTCCGGTTTGATCCCCCGCAATTTCAGCTCATGGTCCAGCAGCATCCGCGTCCCCGACCCCCGCTGGCGGTTGATAAAAAGGCGACCCGGAAGATCGTCAAATCCGAAACCCTCCCCCGAAACGATACCCTGCTGGCGTTCAGCAACACAGAGAAGAACGATCTCTTCGCCGGGCAGATATTTTTCGAGGTACGGTATATTGTAATCCCCGTTCTCCGCAAGCAGGTGCATAGGAGCCGCATGGCACTCGTTCTTCTTCAGGGCAATGATGCCTCCCATGCTTCCGACATGGGTGGAATGGAGCCCGATCTCCTTCTGCTGGAGAATGTCGGCAAGGTAGTCAATGAGAGGATCGTGGCTCCCGGTGACGAGGAGTGCTTTTCCCGCCTCGGGTCTGGATACGGTAAGGGTCGCCGTCACAACCTGGCCGGATTCGAAACCTTCAGCCCCTGCAGGTATTTTGAGGTATGCATTTGAACGCACCGCGCTCATCTGAACTCCGGCACCCCGCGAAAGAGGAGAGAGAACCCAGCGGTCTCCCACGCGCCCCAGTGAGCAGAGGATGAATTCGTCACTCCCGATATCCTTGGATACGGATACTGTCAACCGGGCATCAACCGAACCCGGCATGGGGACCAGAAGCCCGTAGGCATGGATGAGGGGGGTTACGATCTCGCGGAGCACGGTCAGCGCCGACAGGGGGTACCCGGCATCCCGATTACCGGTTTTTTGTCGATCCGACCGATAATGGCCGGTTTACCGGGTTTGATCGCGATGCCATGGACCAGCACCTCCCCGAGGTCCGCAATCACGTCGGCAGTGAAGTCTTTTGTCCCTGCCGATGATCCGGCAGAGATGATCACCAGATCATTCTCTGCAACTGCACGCTGCAGGCTTTTTCTGATCTCTGCAGGATCGTCTTTCACCACCGGGTAGCGTTTACAGGTTGCACCCAGCGCTGCCATCATGGCCTCGGCCATCACGGTGTTGCTCTCCACCACCTGACCGGGGGCCGGTCGGTTGCCGTGAGAGATGAGCTCGCTCCCGGTAGGGATCAGGCCGATCCGGACGGTGATTACATCGAGTCCGGTTATGCCATACGCCGCAAGAGCACCGATATCGTGGGGGCGGATGAGGTGCCGGGAGGGAAGAGCCATCTCGGATTCACCGATGTCTTCTCCGGCGGGGCGGATGTGCTGCCACGGCGGGACTGCTTTACGGATCGTAAACCGTTCGTTATCTGCCTGCACATCCTCGATCATGATGACCGCATCGAACGGGTGCGGCACAACATTTCCGGTATTCACCCTCACAGCCTGCCGGAGGGTGACCGGGTGCTGCTCGCCAGCTCCCTCCGTTTCCTTTGCGATAACCGCGATGCCGTCCATCGCTGCGAGGTGCACTTCTGGTACTGAATACCGGGCAAAGAGTGGTCCGGCGGTTATACGCCCGACTGCGCTGAGCAGGCTGCACCTGTTCGCGTGAAGGAGTGCAGGAAAATCCGGTGCGAAGAAGTGCAAGAGTATCGGCAAGGGAAGTCACGGTCAGGTAGCGTTTTACCATTCAATCACCTCTACCTGCGTCCCGGTCTCCAGCCCCTCGCTCCCGGCAGGTACCCGGACGACCCCGGTGCTCTGCACCAGCGTGTTCAGCAGCCCGGATTTTCCAAAGAGAGGGGTGGCGATCCCTTCCTTCACGGAGACACGCACATAATCTTCCCTGCCTTTCGGGGATGGCACATTCTGGCTGAGGGTGGCCCGGACCACCCGTATACTGCTCGCTGTTTCACCGGTCAGTGCCGGCAAGAAGATGGCCGACAATTGCGATGAGCACGATATAGGCAGACGCCGGGTGCCCGGGAAGGCCAATCAGCGGAATTTTTTCGATTCTCCCTATAATCGTGGGTTTTCCGGGAGAGATTGCGATACCATGGATAAGGACCTCTCCCAGCTCGCCGATTACAGCCGCCACCATATCGCGTTCGTCCTTGGAACTTCCACCGGAGATCAGGACAGCGTCGCATTCCGCAGTTGCCATGCTGATGGCAGAACGGAGGGTATCCCGGTCATCCGGGACAATCCCGATGAGGAGTGGTGTACACCCCCGCTCCTGCACAAATGACGCCACCACGTATGAGTTCACGTCCCTGACCTGCCCGGGCAGCGGCTTCTGGCTCACGGGGACCAGTTCATTTCCCGTCGAGATGATGCCTATCTTTGGCTTCCTGATGACGGCAATTTCTGTGCATCCCGCAGCCGCAAGGACACCGATGTCCCGCGGGGAAAGTTTTTTCCCGCCGGCACATACGACATCCCCCCGTGAAAAATCCTCGTTAAAGAAGAGAACATTTTCCCCGTATGCCACCGGTTTTCTGACCAGCACTTCCCCATCGAGCTGCTCGGCATGCTCGATCATCACTACAGCATCAGCACCGGCAGGGAGGATTCCCCCGGTCGGGACATAGATACATTCGCCCGGTTGTACTGTAATATCAGATGACATCCCCATCGCAACTCTTCCACGAAAGATGAAGATCGATGGGGCAGCATCTCCAGAACCTGTGGTGTCGGCTGCCCTCAGGGCAAACCCGTCCACGACCGAGCGGGTGAAACCGGGTATATCGACATCGGCATAAACGTCTTTTGCCAGAATACGATGCAGTGCAGCTGCGAGAGGGACTGATTCATCCCCGCACCGGACCGCGATGTTCCTGACTTCTTCGACAGCTTTTGAGACGGGAACGAGGTTTAAAAAAAGACTCATTTGAAGCAGCCCAGCTGGCAGCCGCGTATCTTGACGTTATGGGTGTTGCAGAACTCGCTGATATCTTTTTTTGGGATTTTGTGCTTCTCAGCGAGTGCAAATGCCTGGGGACAGGTGATCTCCTTATCGATACCAGCCTCTTTGAACAATTTTTCCATTTTTTCCATCTTATGGGTGTCCATGGTAACAATATGATGTGTATTTCTTCATAGTGTTTACTAATCCCGCACCAGGACACCCTTAATCGTGATGGAGTCCCCATAGTAAGTGATGAAGATTGCCCTGATCAACTCCCGGCAGGACAAGGCAGGGGTGAATATAAAGCGACATATTGAAGAGATGCTGGATACCGGAGGGTGGCGGGAGCGGTCCTACGAGTTCATTGAAGTCGAAGAGCGGCTGATCCATGCCGAGCATGTCGACCGCCGGACCGATGCAGATATGGCGATCTTTCTATCGAGGCATTCCAGCATGCATCCTGTCCCGGTCCTGACCGTCCATGTGACCGGAAATTTCAGGTCAGCGGATCTCGGGGGCAGCCCCCGCACGCTTGCCCCTGCTGCACCGGGAATGATGCAGGCAACGCTCCGCATGCTCTCGAGGCACTGTCCCGAAGGCTACCGGGTCTCGTACGAAGTCACCCATCACGGGCCGACCGGCCTTTCCCTTCCCTCGTTTTTCGTTGAGATCGGGAGTACCGAGAAGGAATGGACCGATCAGGCTGCGGGAAAGGCAGCAGCGGAGAGCGTGCTCTCTGCATCCCCGGTAAACCCGGTTCCGCTCATTGGTTTTGGCGGTACCCATTACGCCTCGCGCCAGACAGAAATTGCGCTCACCTCCCGGGGCTCGTTCGGGCACATCGCCCATTCGCGTGAGATTGCGACGCTTGACGAAGAACTGGTCCGGGCGATGATGACAAGAAGCGGAGCTGTTGCAGCATATATCGACCGGAAAGCCCTGGATCGTGAAGAGCTCAACAATCTCGCCAACCTGCTGAAGCAGCTCTCGATCCTGCGTTTATCGGAAAGCGAGATTATGGCATTGGGACACCTGTCCTGGGATGCGTATCTGGTTGTGCGGGAAATGGCCGAGCAGGTCTCGCCGGGTGCCCGGTGCTACCTCCATGACCTGCGGGGTGAAGGGACATTATGCACCGTCCGTATCGATCCGGTCCTGCTGGGCGAAACCGTAAAATCCGGCGAGCCTGATCTGATAAAAAATCTTGAAAAACTACCCCTCGTTCACCTGTCAACACAGGATAACCGCCTCCTTCCTGTTTTTATCGCGTATGAAGGCGATTCATCTCAAATAATAAATGATTTAAATACATTGTGCGTAAAAATCATACGTAGTAACGAGATCACTGTTACGGAGAAAGACACCCTGATCCTACGTAAGGTAAGGTTTGATCCCCACAAAGCGCGCGAACTAGGGGTACCGCCCGGACCTTCCTACAAGCACCTGGCCGATGGCCAGGAGGTCACGATCGATGGACAGGTCATTACACCTGCCATGGTCTCTTCCTGCAGTGAAATTAAGATCCACATCCCGGGGTTGGAGAAGTATTCATGAGGTCAATTGTTGAAGAGGCACTAACCAAGGCGAGGGACGAAACTGTCCTGCCCTCGCAGAATAACGAGGACCTTGACCAGATCCTGGCCGAGCTCAAAACCGAGATCACCGTGATCGGTTGTGGCGGCGGAGGGTCGAACACGATCTCCCGCATGATGGAGGAAGGTATCCATGGCGCAAAACTCATCGCCATCAATACGGATGCCCAGCACCTTATCCGTACCAAGGCCGACCAGCGCATTCTTGTCGGCAGGCAGCGGACCCGGGGTCTCGGTGCCGGCTCTATCCCCCAGATCGGGGAAGAAGCCGCACTTGAAAATGAGCAGGAGATCCGGGCGGTCGTATCGGGCTCGGATATGGTCTTCATCACCGTCGGTCTTGGCGGGGGTACCGGTACAGGTGTCGCTCCCGTCGTTGCCAAAGCCGCACGGGAGGAAGGGGCTCTTACCATTGCTATCGTCACGCTGCCATTCGCTGCGGAAGGTGCCATCCGCCTGGAGAATGCAGCAGCCGGGCTCGAACGTCTCCGGGATGTTGCGGACACCGTAATTGTGGTTCCCAACGACCGTCTTCTCGAAGTTGTGCCAAAACTTCCCCTCTATGCCGCATTCAAGGTGGCAGATGAAGTCCTCATGCGGGCGGTCAAAGGTATTACCGAACTGATTACCATGCCCGGGCTGGTCAACCTGGACTTTGCGGATGTGCGTACCGTCATGGAACGGGGTGGCGTAGCCATGATCGGGATGGGCGAGAGTGACAGCGAGGACAAGGCAGCTGACTCGGTGAAAAAGGCGATCCGTTCCCCGCTGCTCGATGTGGATATCAGTGGTGCGACCGCTGCCCTGGTCAATGTGGTCGGCGGGCCGGATATGACCATGGAGGAGGCTGAGGGGGTTGTCCAGGAAGTATACAACCGTGTCGACCCGAATGCGCGGATCATCTGGGGTGCCCAGATCGACCCGGCGATGCAGTGCAAGATGCGTACCCTGCTGGTGGTTACGGGCGTACGGTCGCCACAAATATATGGTCGTAATGAGAAGCTTACCCCCAAAGTACAGAAACAGTTTGAGATCGATTTTCTCAAGTGAGCAGATATGGAAATTTCAAAACCTGATATCAATGTCGATATACTCCACGAGGAGTTATTCCGCAAATATCTGCGGGTATTAAAACTCGCACGCACCCCTACCCGGGAAGAGTTTACCAAGATCGCGACCGTCGCAGCGGCGGGTGTCCTGGTCGTTGGCCTGATCGGATTTATCATATACGAGTTCTTCGTCGTATTACCGCACTGATGGGCATGACACAACCAGTAACCCCGGCGCCAGCAGCGCCCCAGATTCCCGAAAGCCCCGAAGTCTTCAATAACCGCATATTTGCGATAAAAACGACCTCAAAGCAGGAGCGGACCGTCGCCGACAATATTCTCAAAGCGATAGAGACCAAGGCGACTGATGTAAAAGTCACCGCAATTATCGTCCCCAACGAACTTCAGGGGTATGTCCTCATCGAGACCCCGGAGAAGCTGAACCGGATCGAGCAGCTGGTGGAGAAAGTTGCCCACGCACGATCCGTCATAAGGGGAGAAACAAGTCTTGCAGAAGTCGGGCATTTCCTTATCCCGAAACCGGTCGTCGCCGGTATCGATGAGGGCACGATTGTCGAGTTGATCGCCGGGCCGTTCAAGGGCGAGAAGGCGGTTGTCAAGCGTGTTGACTCTGCAAAGGAAGAGATCACGGTCGAACTCTACGAAAGTGTCGTTCCCATTCCGATCACGGTTCGGGGCGATAACGTCCGCGTGGTCGAGAAGTTCAAGGACCGGTAAATCTTACCCAGCTTTTTTTTCCGAAATCCTTACTGAGCGATTGCGGGTAGGTTTTTTTCCGGGTCTGACAGTCAGAAATGGTCTCCTTACCTTGTCCAGCTCTATCGGTCAAGCAGGAAATTAAAGGGTCTGAAAAATGAGGGAAAATACGCCCATTCCAGGCTCTGTTTCACATTTCTCTATTTTATTCACTATATGAAAACCCTGTAAAACATCCCATTTTGGTTCATGTGGAAAACGAGGTATTATTGTGCTCTGTTTGTCAAAACACAGTCGATTTGCACCTCGTCTATTGGCTTGCAAGGCCTTTTAATCGAGCTGTTTCCAACCCCATATTTTATGCCATCAGGCCTCCTTAAATGCTGCCAGAACGAGAATATGAGGTTTGTTTTTTCTGACGTGAATATTATAATAAAGGGCAGATGGAAAGGAGTCAGGAAATGGTATTTTATCGTACCTTAAAGGGGGATCCTCTCATAACTTCTGAACGAGAGCGAGCTGATTGTTTGCTTCAATCTTCTTCTCGTTTTCGATACAATTCATAATTTCATCGAAAGATTTAGCCAGCGTGTAAAATTTAATGGGCCGACCTTTACTCTCACCGGAACTCTCGCGACTTTTGATCCACCCCTTGTACATCAGGTACTTCATGGCCATGCTTATTTCGTGGCTGGCGCATATCGGTCCCGTGTTCGATTGCCCGGGAGGTTGTTTCCGGAGTTTTTACAAGAAACACGAGCTGCTCTCGAATAATCTTTTTTTTCTGATGCCGATATCGGTGAGACGATTCACGAACTCTTCTTCCCTGTCACAGAATAACAATGCGCTTCGCTGTCTCATCTGTCACTCGTTGATGATCATGGCGATGTTTCCAACCACAACCTTTTTTAATTTACATGATTAATCATTATAGATTATTTCCTACGGGGTGATGAATCCGAAAGATGACAGTGTATCAGGAAGTGATGCCATAAAAAGAGAATCATAGTAATTCTCTTCTGTGGAAATCGGGGAAGTCTTTGGACTTCCGCGTTCTGTAATGATCTGGTTCCTGAGCGAACCCTTGTGCAATTGAATCGTACTTACCGTAGGGTATCAATGGTGGAAGAGAGATCATTTTCACGACGCTGAACATGAGGGATGCCGGCTGGATTTGATGAAATTCAGTTCAGGGCAACTCCTACGAGTATCAGGTATGACCGAAACAAAAAAGGTGCGAAAAGAATGAAGGAATCTTTTGATATCAAACTAGTGGAAAACGAGAAGTACTACACGCCAGATGCTACATACGAGCAAAATTCGTGGCTTGGTGACTACCAGAAAGCATACAACGAATTCCTTGCGGATCCGAATGCGTTCTGGAGTAAGATGGCTCATGAGCTCTACTGGATCCGGTCACGGGACGCTGTCAGGGGATGGAACTACCCGTATGCAACGTGGTTCACCAACGCAAAGCTCAATATCAGCGCAAACTGCCTTGACCGCCATATGATGAACCAGCGGCGCAACAAGGCAGCATTGATCGGGAGAGGGAGGGCGAAGGAGTCTAATAAGTTGGAGAATTTGTTTTGAATTTAAAAATTATACGGAGGTGTGATCGATGGCGACAAACGAAGTTACAGAAACATCGGAAGTGGAGATAGACTGTCCACTGGAAGGAAGAAGGATATTATTATCCTTCGGCAAAGTTCATCGCACAGGCAAACATGACGGATGAGACCGTCTTTGACCGTTTCAGTCTTGATAAGGTCCCAAACTGCTTCAAGGAATATGCAGACCTTCTTGACTGGTATGAATACTGGCACACGATCCTTGATACAAGTGATGCTCCCTGCTGGAAGTGGTTTGCCGGCGGGAAAATAAATGCCAGCTATAACTGCATTGACAGGCATCTTGCAAAAAACAGGAATAAAACTGCTATCCATTTCGTTTCCGAAGTTGAAAATGAAAAAGTTGAACACGTAACATATCAGGAATTGTATGTTCGTGTTAACGAATTCGCAGCACTATTGCGAGACTTTGCTGGTCTGAAAGCCGGAGACAGGGTAACCCTTCACCTGCCGATGACTGCCGAACTTCCCATTACCATGCTTGCATGTGCAAGACTGGGTGTTATTCATTCGCAGGTATTTGGAGGATTCAGCGGAAAGGCTGCTGCTGACAGAATCGTTGATTCTGGGAGCAGGGTATTAATCACAATGGATTCTTACTACAGGAGCGGAGCACTTCTTGATCATAAGGAAAAATCTGATATCGCTGTCGAAGAGGCAGAGAAGGAAGGGCAGGTTGTCGATAAAGTCCTTGTGTGGCAGCGTTATCCTGGTAAATACTCCGCACAGACTCCGATGGTTGAAGGACGCGATTTCTTTGTAAACGACCTGTTAACGAAGTATTATGGAACAAGAATAGACCCTGTTCCCATGCCGGCTGAAGCCCCTCTGTTCCTGATGTATACAAGCGGCACAACCGGAAAACCAAAAGGATGCCAGCACAGCACCGGTGGCTATCTTGCCTATGTTGCAGGAACGTCAAAATATATCCAGGATATTCATCCTGAAGATGTATACTGGTGTATGGCTGATATCGGCTGGATTACCGGGCATTCTTACATCGTGTATGGGCCTCTTGCCCTTTGTGCATCCACGGTAATTTATGAAGGAATACCCACATATCCCGATGCGGGGCGTTGCTGGAGAATAGCCCAGGACCTTGGTGTAAATATCTTCCATACTTCTCCGACTGCTATCCGTTCCTTAAGAAAGGTTGGTCCTGACGAACCGGCAAAGTACAGTTATGAGTTCAAGCACATGACAACCGTTGGTGAACCTATAGAACCGGAAGTATGGAAATGGTATTACGAGAAAGTTGGAAAGGGTAAGGCGGTAATTGTAGATACCTGGTGGCAGACAGAAACCGGAGGCTTTTTGTGCAGCACTTTGCCGGCTGATAAAACCCATGAAACCGGGCAGTGCAGGCCACGGTATGCCTGGAATTCATCCAATAATCTATGATGAAGACGGAAAGGTTATTCCCCAAGGGGCAGGGAAGGCAGGTAATATATGTATCCAGAATCCCTGGCCCGGCTCATTCCAGACAATATGGGGTGACCGCGACAGGTATGTCAACACATATTATGCACGATATTGCAAGGATAAAAACAGCAAGGACTGGAGAGACTGGCCATATCTGGCAGGTGATGCGGCGGTACAGGCCAAAGACGGTTATTACCGTATACTGGGCAGAATCGATGACGTCATCAATGTATCCGGACACAGGCTTGGAACAAAGGAACTCGAATCGGCGGCACTTACCGTTCCTGAAGTGGCAGAGGCTGCAGTTGTTCCGGTTAATGACGAGATCAAAGGTAAGGTTCCGGATCTTTATGTTGCACTGAAACCCGGATTCCAGGCGAGCGCTAACCTTGAGAAAAAGATTTCGGATGCCCTTGCTTTTGAAATCGGACCTATCGCCAAACCGAAAAAAGTATGGATTGTAACTGATATGCCAAAGACCCGGTCAGGAAAGATTATGAGGCGGGTGCTCGGGGCCATATCAAACAACAGAGATGTTGGGGATATAACGACACTGGCAAATCCCGAGATAGTTGAAGAGATTTCGAAGATGGTTTGGCCGGGTCATAGTATCGGCACTGCGGAAGTGGATTAATTAATCTTTCTTTCAAAACGGAGCGTGTGAAATGAGTGAAATTAATGATAAAATTGTAGGGATGGAAGCTGAAAAAGGGCGCTGGATTCTCGTTATCCTCGGAATGATGATAAACCTCTGCCTGGGAACTATCTATTCGTGGAGCGTGTTCGTTGCACCGCTAACGACCTACTTTACCAAGACCCTGAACCAGACGGTAACGGCGAACGATGTCCTCTTACCGTTCTCGGTCTTCCTCGCGTTCTTCGCGATCGCGATGCCGCTTGCAGGGAAGTATATTGATATTTACGGTCCCCGGAACGTCACGATAATCGGCGGGATCCTGACCGGACTGGGCTGGCTTCTTGCCTCGTTTGCATCGTCGGTACCGATGCTTTACGTAGTCTACGGGATTATCGGAGGGGTTGGCGTCGGCATCGCGTACGGGGTGCCCATCGCCGTGTCTGCACGCTGGTTCCCTGACCGAAGAGGCCTCGCGGTAGGTCTCACAGTCCTCGGGTTCGGTTTTTCGGCGTTCTTCACCGCAAACATCGCCGGGTGGCTCATTGGTACTTACGGTGTTATGAATACATTCAGGATCTTCGGTATCGCATTCATCATCCTGACCGTGGTCCTAGCACTGCCGTTGAAATTCCCGCCGTCAGGCTGGGTCCCGAAAGGCTGGAAACCCCCGGCACTCAAACCGGGTGAGAAGACCTGTGAACTCAACCGGGGACAGATGCTGAAAACGTCTGCATTCTACGGGCTCTGGGCGTGTTACTTCATCGGATGCCTTGCCGGCCTCATGGCAGTCGGGATCGCAAAACCTGTCGGATCGGATATCGGTGTCGAGGCGGGGCTTGCGACGGTACTGGTTGGTGTCTTTGCCATCTTCAACGGCTTCGGGCGCCCCGTCTTCGGTGCGCTCACGGACAAGCTGACCCCGCGGAATACCGCAATGGCGTCATTTGCCCTGATTGCTCTCGTGTCACTCCTCATATGGCAGATCCCGACCGTGCCGGTGTACCTCGTCACCTTCGTTGTCCTCTGGGGATGCCTTGGCGGCTGGCTAGCCATCGCACCGACCACCTGCGGCAGTTACTTCGGCACCTGCGACTACCCGCGGTGCTATGGTGTGCTCTTCCTCGCGTACGGTGCCGGTGCGATCGCGGGTCCGCAGCTGGCGGGGTTCATCAAGACGTCCAGCGGCTCCTACCTTGGAGTATTTCCGATCGTGCTGGTCCTTGCAGTCATCGGCATCGTTATCGCATTCGCCATGATGAAACCACCAAAACCCATAACTTAATTTTTTACGCTCCGGGTCACAAATATCCAGAGGCAAAGCAAGAATGAACGGAACTCCGCACCCGCTACCCGTTAATCTCTACCGGTGTTTCCCATTATCCCAGTATCGTTCAAGCTCCAAAATGGATATTTCATAACCCCTTGAGAGAAAGACCCTTATCTCCGCATTTCATAAGGGAATTGTATGGGGGAACACCGGATAATCCTGTCCGTATCAGTCGTGTTCGTTGTGGTTGTCATCGCGCTTTGCCCCGGGTGCCTCACCAGCGCCCCGCAGGAAGAAAATCTGACTGCCGCAGGACTCGCCGATCAATACCTTGCGCACGCAGATGCGATCAGAGACTACCGGTCGGAATACAGCGTCTCTTCGGGAACGGCGGAGAACCCCTTCTCAGAACGGATCCGGTATGACTACAAAGCCCCATCCTTTGCCAGGATGGAGCAAATTCAGTCAAGCTCGCGTGTTCCGGGGTCATTTGCGACAACAAATGGCACCGGGACTGCCTGGTATGACGCGGAAACGCAGACCTACGACCTCTCCTCAGGTATGAACCTTCCCCGGGAATACGATTACCAGCAGATAGTCCGGCGGATCGTCGCGGACCGGGCCTTTACGATTACCGGGCGGGATACCAGCCATGGGCCGGCGCGGTACCAGATCGAAGTGGTCACCGAACCCTGGTCCGACAAGTACACTCCCTACATCAGTTCCCGTATCCGTGCGTGGGTTGAACCATCGACCGGTCTGGTATGGAATGTGATGACGTACTATGGTTGCGGGTCCTCTCCGGTGCCAACGACTCCGCCTTCTTTTGGAATGCCGGCTGTCTGCGGAGTCACGGAACGGCCGAATAATGAGATTCAGTACCGAATCGATCTCGGTCAATACGGGCATCCCCGATTCATATTTCGATTTCATCCCACCGGAAGGTTCAGGTCCACGCTGTGTCCCGAAGTACGTGAACTACGTCGAGCCGCCACGTACAGACACTTCAGTCCCGATCGACCAGCCGCTGCCCGGGGGTGTCCGGTTTTCCTTAAACGAGAGCGATTCCGTGAGGACAATTTCACTTAAAAACGGTGACATTATCGAGATTACCCTCAGTACAATCCCGGGGCTTGGCTACCGCTGGATCATGCCGGCAGAGGGATCAGGATTGACGCTTCTGAATGCGGGACCATTCTACGAAATGCCGGAAAAAACTGATGATTATTATTCAGGGTTCATGAGCGGCCGTGGCTACTACCGGTGGCGTTACCGGGCAGAGGGTCCCGGCACGGAGATCATCGACGGTATCTTTTCGATCACAGGATGCGATATTCAGGGAGAGAAAAGGTTCAACCTCACGGTGAATGTGGCGGGGACCGGGTGAGATCCGGATTGAGATTTTGAAAAGAATAGACGTCCAAGGCTGAACAATGGATTCAAAAAAGGTTTTAGAAAATGAAAAAAATCATTATCCCGGGGATTTTGTTCGTGATTGCGGTGCTCATGATAGCGTCAGCGAGCGCAGAGAGTGAGGTGGTAAGGCAGGCCTTCCCAAAAAACGATACAGAAGGGTATGTCCCTGTCGATATTATCGTCATTGACCCGCTGATAAAAGCAGCATCCCCTCACTATGACTTTCTGGTCCTTGATGCAGACGGGAAAAAGACCTATCTGGAGAACATTGATGCAGACATCAATATCCTGTATGCCGCTGACCCGGAGAAAGAGGTGAAGAAAGCAGGGCTGAAGGCACGGCTGAATGCAATCTGGGACAAGTACCCGGTCGTATCAGAAACCAGGCCGGGAAGCACGGGGTACCCGACCTATGGGGGATCAGAGATCACAATCCGGTTTGCGCCGTCAGTCACCAGTACGCAGCTCACCGATGATGAGAATTCCGCAATCCGAGAAGGTGCGGCAATCATGAACGAGGTATACGTAAAAAGTCATCCCACAGAACCGGCTCCAATCCCCATACTATTCACGCTGGCAGCGTTTGGTATTGCAGGAGCAATTTTACGGCTGCAAAAAAAGGGATGAGGCTCTTGAGTACTTGTAATTATTCTCCGACCGAATAAAATGGGAATAATCGCAAGGAAATTTTGGGATCATTTTCCATAACTATTATTATAATACTGTTTTCCATTTCACCCCCCCAATTTCGTTATTATTATAATAAAATATCGTCGTAAAAAGACAAGAAACATATATAAAATGACTGTTTACCTTAAATCAACAAATATCGAGTAAATTTTGATGTATCACGTTCTCTATGTCGACGATGAACCGGCCCTTCTTCGAGCTCGGCAAACTTTTCCTGGAAAAATCCTGCCAGTTCCATGTTGACACCGCGACCTCGGCTCCAGAAGCTCTTCAGATACTAAAATCAACATCGTATGACGCGATTGTCTCGGATTACCAGATGCCGGTTATGGATGGTATTGCTTTCTTAAAAGCGATCCGGGCTGAATTTCCTGAACTTCCCTTCATCATTTTTACGGGCAAAGGAAGAGAAGAGGTGGTAATTGAGGCATTTAACAACGGCGCTGATTCGTATCTCCAGAAAGGAGGGGCACCAACCCCGCAGTTTTTTGAACTTGGGCATACGATCGCAGGTGCAGTCCGCCGCAGGCAGGCGGAGAAAGCATTGCAGGAAAGTGAGATTCGCTACCGAAACGTAGTCGAAGACCAGACCGAATTCATATCACGGTATCTTCCCGATGGGACCCATGTTTTTGTTAATGAGGCATATTGCCGTTATTTCAACAAAAAAAGAGAAGAGATCCTGGGAAAAAAATTTAAACCCGATATCCCCAAAGAGGATCAGGGCCGGGTCAAAGAACATTTTCTCTCGCTATCAAAGGAACACCCGATTGCCGTCATCGAACATCGTATTGTTATGCCGGGTGGCGGGATCCGCTGGCAACAATGGAGTGACCGGGTGATTTTTTGTGATGGCGGCACTCGTTTCGAATTCCAGTCGGTCGGTCGCGATATCACCGAAAGGAAACGTTCTGAAGAAGAACTTCGCATAAAAAATGATGAACTCAGTGCCATGCATGAACAGATCGCCGCCACCGAAGAGGAATTGCGACATAACTACAATGAACTGGATAAGAAAGAGCAGAAACTGAGGGAAAGTGAGGAAAATTATCGCTCCCTCGCAGAGGCATCACAGGATTTGATCTTTATGGTCAATGCCGAAGACTCCGTGACCTATGTAAACAGCTACGCTGCCTCATTGTTTGGTAAAACGCCTTCAGATATCATTGGAAAGACTCGTTCATCACTCTTCCCGCCAGAGATGGCACATCGGCAGAAGGAGTCACTGGGCCAGGTCTTTCAGTCCGGCACCCCGTTCAGAAGTGAGGGAGGGATGATGGTCGGCAGAGACCTCCACTGGTTTGACCATTCACTCATGCCGGTGAAAGACAAGGATTGCAAAGTTCAGGCCGTTCTGGGTGTTTCCCGTGACATCACCAACCGCAGGAACATGGAAGAAACTCTGAAAC
This sequence comes from uncultured Methanoregulaceae archaeon, assembly GCA_963815065.1. Lineage (GTDB taxonomy): Archaea > Halobacteriota > Methanomicrobia > Methanomicrobiales > Methanospirillaceae > Methanoregula. The sequence goes on from CAWFFE010000002.1 coordinate 826,967, forward strand.
AGTCGGAACACCGGTTTGCCGATATCGTCAACAACCTTCCGGATGCAACCCTGGTCATTGACCCGGATGGCAGAGTCATCGCATGGAATAAGGCAATTGAAGAATTAACCGGAGTAAACGCCCGTGATATGGTAGGAAAGGATAATTTTGAGTATGCAATACCATTCTACGGGAAGAGAAGACCAATCCTGATTGACCTGATTTTCAAATCGGATGAAGAGATTGCCAAAAACTATTCAGGTATTATCCGCAAGAAACCGGATATGGTTATTGCGAGAACAACCCTTCCACACCTGAAAGGGAAAAAATCTTTTCTGTGTGTAAAAGCATCACCGTTTTACGATGACCGGGGGAAGATAATTGGTTCGATCGAATCAATCCGGGACATGACGGACAGTGGAGAATCGTAAGGGTTCAGTTGACTCCGCAGCTGATCAACATTTGCGGGCGGTTGGTGCAGAATCGGATTCGTTTGGGCGCATTCAAAAAGAATTTCCTGATTCTTTCGTCAACCGTGATGACAGTACGGACGATCTGCAAATCATACTTGCCAGACTATGGTATGAAAAATTCAGAAGATATAAGAATAAAGCTTAAATCAATTCCGATATGTTCATATTACTAAGAACATTAATTCCTGTTTTAAGTAATCAGTATCGAAGGGAAGACAGGCTTAACAAAAATGAACTCAATTTGTTTCATTCCCATGGATTCAATAAATCTCTACCTGATAGCGATGTCTTATGGAGGACCCCCTCTTTTCAGCTAAGTGAGAATCGCAGTTCCGTTAACAATCCGGGAAAATAATACGCGAAAAGGCGGCAATTAAACCCGGAAGACAACAGTAAATAACTGGTTTCGTGCTGGCATTAAAGACTGACAGGAGGGATATCATATGCCGATCCAACAGCAGGGTTTACCATGATTCGCAATTTCAAAAGGCTGCTGATTATTGCTCTCATCGTTATCCTGCTCAGTGGACTGGCGTTGACCTTCTGGTCTGTCCAGCGAGAGGACAGCACACAACGGGCAGATCTGCTCACAAAAACCCATCTTTTTCGTGGGGGTATCACGACAGAGTACCTGAAGGATCTGACCGGAACTGAAGCTGATCTCCGCTCACCCGCATATCAGATCGTAAAAAATCAACTAATCAGGATCCGTTCTGAGGATCCGGAAATCAGGTTCATCTATCTGATGGGGCAACGGCCGGATGGGACCGTCTTTTTTTATGTGGATTCAGAACCCCCCGAATCCCCCGATTACTCGCCACCCGGTGAGATCTATTCTGAAGCATCGGCAACCCTACTGAATACGTTTTCTTCCGGACAGGAAATGACCGAGGGACCGTTAACAGATCGCTGGGGTTCATGGGTAAGCAGCATGGTTCCCATTCGGGATAATACAGGGAACGTTATTGCAGTCCTGGGGGCAGACATTGATGCACGGGACTGGAATATCCGGCTTATCAATGCCAGCGGGCCTTCAGTTTTAGCGATGCTCCTCCTCGTGTTTCTCCTTCTGATTTTTTTCTATGAACAGCAGCGCAACGAGCGGGAGCGGCAGATCCTTGCCGAGTCTGAGGGAGCCATCCGTGAGAGTGAAAGCCGGTACAGGACAATATTTGAAAACACCGGCACCGCAATGGTCATCATAGAAGAAGATACCACAATCAGTTTTGCCAATAAAGAGTTCTCTAAGCTCACTGGGTATTCTCAGGATGATATTCATAAGGGGAAATCCTGGACGGAATTTGTATTCAAAGATGATCTCGAAATAATGAATCCACAGCACCAGTTGCGCAGACAAAAGCCAGGCGCAGCATTGAGACAATATGAGTTCCGGCTCGTGACAAAATCCGAAGAAATCCGCAACATCATGCTGACCAGTCATTTGTTGCCAGGGTCAAAAAGGAGCATTGCATCATTGATCGATATTACGGATCAGAAAGCAACCGAAGCAGCACTGGAACACTATGCTTCAGAAGTGACAAAATATGCTGATACTGTCCGGCAAACCAATGATAAACTTAACCTGATGAATACAATTACCCGGCACGATATCCTCAATCAGCTTACGGTGATTCTTGGATATCTTGATTTGATACATATGACGTATCCGGATCCTCGCCTCCAGGATGTCATCAGCAAGGAAATCCAGGCTGCCCAGAACATCCAGACCCAGATCGCATTCACGAAAGAATACCAGGATATCGGATCCCAGTCTCCTCAATGGTTCAATGTCAAAATGATCATTTTGGCAAATGCCGCAAATCTTCCCCTCTCCGCAATACATCTTGTCGTTCATTTTGACACCCTTGAAATCTATGCAGATCCCATGCTGGAGAAGGTCTTCTATACTCTCCTGGAAAATGCTCTCCGTCACGGTAAAACTACCACCTCTATTGAATTTTCCTATAAAACCCTGGCTGAAGACCTTATAGTAACCTTCCAGGACAATGGAGAAGGAGTACCTGCCGGGTATAAGGAAGCAATATTTGAACGAAAATTTTTCCAACACACCGGTTTGGGATTATTCCTGTCCCGGACAATCCTGGGTATTACCGGCATAAAAATCCAGGAAACTGGTGAGCCGGGAAAAGGTGCCCGGTTTGAGATTATCGTTCCCGAAGGAGCATACCGGTTCACAAACAGTCGATAAAAATCATCATGTAATTATTGAAAGAATATCTGTTGTTTGAAGATCCGTTTGATTCATTCCATAACTTTGGCAAAATCGGTTATGTTCATTCGGCCAATGCTCACTGCACTCCTGCTCGATTCACATCCCCTCGCTGTTTCACGTTGTGCCCTGTTGGGATGATGATGACGCCCTGGCTTGTCGCGTTGCTCCGGCGCCAGCGGTTACTCAGCTCGCTCCTCACCCCATGCTCTATATCGTATTCGTCGCTGTTGATCGGGCACATACGGAACGCTCAGTGACTCGTTCATTCCCGACCTCTCGCAGAAAGGTTCGGTAACCGGCGCTCACTCGGGCCGCTGGACCGCATATCTGATATTTGAACCATCATAGCAACACCCTGGTGTCCCTCCTCATAGGGCACATGCAAAAAAAAGAGGAAAACCATTAATCTAATTTTTTATGATCCGGTCACAATTATCTAACGATATGAAACAGCGTGAGCTTGAATGTCCATAAAGATGCATACACTCTGTTCCTATCAGGAGCAAGGAAACAATGCACACTCTCATTGAACAGGTACGGCAAGGAATCATTCCCTGGCAGGTGACATCGGTAGCAGCAGCAGAAGGAATTGATGCCGGACTTCTTTGTGAGAGGGTGGCTGAAGGAAGTGTTGTCATCATGCAGCGCGGCGAACGTTGCACAGGCATCGGGAAAGGGCTCAGTACAAAAGTCAATGTCAATCTTGGTACATCAACCAGTAAAGTTTGTATAGAGGACGAGATCGCAAAGGTTTGTATCGCCGAAAAATACGGAGCAGACACCATAAGCGATCTCTCCATGGGCGGGGATATTAACGCAATCAGGGCCGCAATCCTGGCCAGCACAGCGCTTCCGATAACTACCGTGCCGGTGTACCAGACCGTTGTGGAAAACGGTTTAAAAGAGATGACCGCCGGGGATATCATTGCGACCCTTACGATGCAGGCAGAGCAGGGTATCAGCTCGTTCGTCATCCACTGCGTGAACCGCACCATGCTTCAGGAATTCCGCAGGAACAAACGGATCCTTGGTGTTGTTTCAAAAGGTGGTTCGATCACAAGTGCTTTCATGCTGATAAACCAGTGTGAAAACCCGTTCATCGAACATTTTGATGAGGTTCTCTCCATATGCAAAAAACACGACATTATACTTTCGCTGGGGAATACTGCACGAAGCGGGTGCATTCATGACCGACGCGATAAGGCACAACTTGAAGAGATCCGACAGAATATCGTACTCGCTCACCGTGCCCATGAAAAAGGGATTCAGGTAATCATCGAGGGAAGCGGAGGGCATATACGGAGCGATCGGATCGCTTCGTATGTCCGGCATTACAAGCGACAGTCAGACTTTCCTCTCTTTGTTGCCGGACCCCTGCCGGTTGATATCGCTGTGGGGTATGACCATATTGCCGGCTGCGCAGGTGCAAGTATTGCGAGTGCGGCGGGAGCTGATTACCTCTGTTATATTACTCCTGCTGAACATCTTGGGCTTCCCAGTCCCGAATCGGTCAAAGAAGGTCTTATCGCCTTCCGGATTGCTGCACATATTGGCGATACAGTAAAATACAAAAACGTGGAAAATGACAAAAAGGTCGCTCTGATGCGGGCATCACTCGATCGCGAAGGGCAAATACGCTGTGCTCTTGACCCTGTACGGGCACGGGACCTCGCTGACGGTACTACAGAGTGCACGATGTGCGGTGAGTTTTGTGCGATTAAGATTATGAAAGAACTTTAAGATTATTCCATAAGAGCTTTTGATGTAAGTTCTCCGATAAGGAACAAGGAAGAGTGGGACTCATGCGGCAGCTTGGTATTTTACCCGGTCCGGCATAATCAGACAATACTATTGAAGATAATATCGGAGTGAGTATGGTGGAATTTAGACAGGAAAATCCGGAAAAGCATGACAAAAAGCGGGAGGAACTGAAAGGAAAGGTCCTCAGTCTTCCGGAGCTTGTGGACTATGCTGAGGACACGGTCGCGAGCAGGATGATCATCAACAACAAGGCCGGGAGCATTACCCTCTTTTCATTTGATGAGAACGAGGGACTTTCCGAGCATACTGCCCCCTATGATGCGGTGGTCACTATCCTTGAAGGTGAGTGTGAGGTATGGGTTGCCGGCCAGACGCTCCAGATGAAAGAGGGCCAGACCATTATCTTTCCTGCAAATGCTCCCCATGCTCTTAGTGCCACCACGAAATTCAAGATGACGCTGACCATGATCCGGGGGTAACCAATGGGCGGAAATGATCAGGACGGATACTATTGCACCATCTGCGGGGGTATCCCTCCCGACAAGATTGCCATCAGGCAGATCCTCGTTGACGGCAAAACGACCGGTATTGACAAGCTGGACTGGATCCTTGCTGAAGTAAGGAAGCTGAACCTTTCCGATGACACCGCCATCACCGAGGAACTGCTTAAACGGACGATGAAACTCAACTACGTTCCCACAAAAAAGAAAAAGGAGTATGGAGTGGCGTTGTTGCTGGAATATAAAAAACCGGGGGAGTGACGGTGCCTGACCACTGTCCCGGAGCTACGAACCTCAGGACCCCCACACTTTCGATAAAAAAGTGCCCGCAGTGCGGGAATGAGGTGGAGATCTTCTCGAACGATGTAAAGGTGGCGTGCGATCGCTGCGGTTTTTTCATCTATAACGATCTGCTCTCGTGTGTCCAGTGGTGCAAGTACGCGAAAGAGTGTGTGGGTGATGAGACGTACCGGAAACTCATGGAGATGAAACAAGAATGAGGGGCATTCACCAGGTTCTTGACCAGATGGTCGTGTCGTAAGATTTATCATTCAATGATCTGTTCATACTCTCATCGGGAAGCATGTCCCAACCCCGATATCGATTGAGGAAGATTAACCATGGCTCAAAAACTCCCGTCCAGTATCACCCTTGTGAAGTATCACAGAATATACGCGGATGCACAGGGTGGCTCGCACTTTGATTCCGTGACGGTCGAACAGAGGCTTGCGAGCGGGGCGCCACCCGCTGCCCCGTTCTACGTCTCCGGGGATAAGCCTGCATCGAAGTATCGCTTCTATTCGTTTCAGCCCGGCTGGATCGGAGACTGGCACCCGTGTCCCGCCCGGCAGTTCCTGGCTCTTATGTCGGGCGCTGTGGAGATGGAAACGACCGATGGAACGATCAGGCAGTTGGGGCCGGGGGACCTCGTCCTGCTCGAGGATACCTCGGGCAAGGGGCACGTGACGAGAAACACTGGTGATGGGTGCTCTGTGTTCCTGGTGGTTCCTGTGGCCTGATATTTGCCTAGGGATCTCCAGAAAATTATGGTCACTGAACAGATCCTGAGGCTTATCACGATTGGGAGAGCAGTATGAATAAATCCTTCTCCAGAATAGATCAGGTATGGAGGAGCCATTGAATGGATGGAGAACTATCAATGACCGTCGATGAATTTGTTGCGTCAAAGGTCCTGCCGGAACTTCAGCCGGTTGTTGCGATGCTGCGCGGGCTGATGCGCGAAATGGCACCGGACGCAACAGAACAGATCAGCTACGGCATACCTATGTATAAGGGCAGGAAGATCTTTGCCTTCATCAACCCGACGAAGAAGGATATTACATTTGGCTTCTCCCATGGCGGAGAGTTCGAAGATAAGTTCAATCTGCTCCGGGGAAAAGGAAAGGTGTCAAAACATGTCAAAATCAAAAACCTTCAGAGTGTAAACAAGGATGTATTACGTTATTACATCAGGCAGGCGCTTGAACTTGACAGGGAATAAGCAGGGTTGCCTGACGAAGCCGGCATGGACCGAAGTTTATCCTGGTCTGCATTCCAATGCTAATAATTACCTGTTGGATTCCCCCGGTCACAAAATGATCTGAACGATTATGCACATGAACAACAGTTGTTTTATCACGATTCTTCTTGTCATAAGCGCCCTAGTTTGTTCCGGGTGCACCGATTCTGCTTCTTCAGGACCTTCGGTTACTACCCCACAAATTGCCGCAACCGTAATTGGAACTACCGACTCTCCTGTGGCAACCATTGTTGAGCGATCGGTCACTACTGCCGATGTTACAGCGACGGGTAATCCGGTCAGGGTTTTTTCCGGGGACTATCACTGGGTGGAATACCGGAAAAATAATACGGTAACCATGCCGCCAAATCCCCGCTACCAGTGGGAGTATGCTGTCAGGGCAGAACGCACCGATGAAAATTATAAGGGAACTCCCGCCATCCGCTTCAGGATCACTTCGACGTCCGATTATGGGGAATGGCTCGGGGATAAACTCGTGAATACCCCAAATGGACAGATTTCTTTCTCCGACATATACTATTCCCGAACCTCAGACCTGTTTCTCGGGGGGACATGGACCGAGACGATCAAAGGAGTGACGAAAACGGCGGATTACTCTGCATATTATGCCCAGCAATCCAGGGACGGCAAACCCAACGGGGATATGGGTATCACGCCGTTTGGAGAAATGAATATCGCCCTCGCCGATAAAGGCACAGAATCGGTAACCGTTCCGGCAGGTTCCTTTCCGGATGCCCGGAAATATACCGGAAATTTCCGTGATGGAACTCCAATTGCCTTTTGGGTCGTGCCGGGAATTCCCGTACCGGTGCAATACCAGTTCCCGAACAGGTATATGGAGGGCGTAGATCCCTTCCAGTCCTATGAACTTAAAGGCTGGGGATAAGCCAGGACCATAATTAATTCCAGCGCCATGGTTCTCTTTTATTGATAGGTATAACCTGAAGACCGCCCCCCCCGCAAAATACATTTCTCATCTTAAGACTGGGAAATGCGACGTGATTTTGCCCCTTCAGAAAATATATTAAGGAAATAAAAGAGCAAGAGCCTTAAAAAAAATTGAGAGATGTGCACACATGGCAAAAGCCGTTCAGAATAAAAGCAAGGCCTTGATCATTACCCGCATTTTCGAGGCACCACGTGAACTTGTGTGGAAAGCATGGACAGACCCAAATCTGGTCATGCGATGGTGGGGGCCGATGGGGTACACCTGCCCGGTAGCGAACATCGATCTCCGCGTCGGCGGGAAATATCTTACCGCAATGCGGTCTCCTGATGGTAAGGACTTCTGGAGCACCGGAGTCTACCGCGAGGTCGTTCCCCTGGAGCGGATCGTGGCCACCGATAACTTTGCGGATGAGAAGGGCACCATCGTCCCTGCTTCCTTCTATGGCATGCCTGGTGAATGGCCAAAGGAGTTGCTGGTCACGGTAACCTTCGAGGACCAGAAGGGCAAAACGAAGTTCACCCTGAAACATGAAGGTCTCCCTCCGGGTATGATGATCGATATGACCAGGGCAGGGTGGAGCGGGTCCTTTGACAAGCTTGCAGAAGTCCTGGAAGAGGAGAAGCCCGGTGCACCAAAAACCCGGCTCATTGCAGAACCGGGAAAACAGGAGGCTGCAATTGTCCGCATCTTTGACGCCCCCCGTGAGAAGGTCTTCCTGGCCTTCACCGACCCCGATCTCATGGCCCAATGGTGGGCACCGAGAAGGTTTACGATCATCGTGGAAAAGATGGACGTGAGACCCGGTGGTGTCTGGCGGATCCTCAACCGTGATGCCGAAGGCAGGGAGTCTTGGTTCCATGGTGTCTATCATGAAGTATCTTCACCCTCGCGGCTGGTCTACACCTTCGAGTTCGAAGGCATGCCGGGTCATGTCCTGCTGGGGATCGTGACATTTGAAGACCGGGACGGGAAGACGAAGGTTACGGAAAAATCGGTCTTTGAGTCGGTCTGGGATCGCGATGGGATGCTCACGTCGGGGATGAAAGAAGGCGGGCCGGAGACCATGGACCGGCTTGCAGAGCTTGTAGAAAAAAAGTGAAAACGATCAGGGTGAAAAACGCACAATGCCGTTATAAAAAGCAGACCAGATCCACAGGATGGATAACAGAGAAAACCAGGTACGACAGAAAAGCAGGGAGACGATTGTCATGAACAGGATCATTCATTTTGAGATACATGCAGGGAATCCGGAACGGGCGGTAAAGTTTTATCGTGAGGTGTTTGGCTGGGAGATCAACGAGTGGGTTATGCCCGGTGTCCAGATGAAAGAAGAAAACCGGTACTGGCTGGTAACGACAGGTCCCGTGACCGAACCCGGGATAAATGGGGGCATCGTGTCACGCCGGGGTCCGGCTCCCGTCGACGGGCAGGGGGCCAATGCATTTATCTGTACGATCGGCGTTACCAATCTCGAAGACTCCGTCGACAAAGTGATGAAATCCGGGGGGAGCGTCCTGCTTCCCCGGATGCCGGTAACGGGAATCGGCTGGTGGGCGTCCTGCAAAGATACCGAGGGAAACTTCTTTGGCATGATGCAGGAAGACCCGAATGCCCGGTAGCAGGGCAGGCTGGCTTGCGGGGGGGGCAGGAGAGCCAGCAAGGATACGGCTGTCGATAGCTAAATCCACTTTTATTTCATCCAGTTGACAAGAACCAGGATTAAAAAAGATGAATACTTCAGAGATCCTCAAACTTCGTCTTTATAATTCCGGTTTAAGCACATCTCCGTTTAAAAGCGCCGTCGAGGCAGTTTCCCACTCAGTGGCTGTCCAGGCACAGGATTTCACGGCCGCAAAATGGGCGCTCGGGCTTCGTATTAAAAATTCAACCGATAAAGACATCGAAAAAGCGTTTAATGACGGAGCAATACTTCGCATTCATGTCATGCGCCCGACATGGCATTTTGTCAGGCCAGAGGATATCCGCTGGTTGCTTGAATTAACGGCACCGCGGGTTAAATCACTCCTTGCACATTACAATCGGAAACTCGGGCTGGATGAAGCGTTATTTGCCAGAAGCAATTCTGCGATCGTCAAAGCATTGGAGGGTCGCACCTATCTCACCTGGCAGGAACTCAATGCGATATTAGTGGACACAGGTATCGGGACTGACGTTCAACGCCTGGCTCATATCATCACATGGGCGGAGCTGGACGGCCTGATTTGCAGTGGACCGCGGCGTGGGAAACAATTTACCTACGCACTTCTGGATGAACGTGTGGGGCGATCAGTCATGCGAAGTCGGGAAAAATCTCTTGCCGAACTGGCACTTAGATATTTTACAAGTCATGGTCCGGCCCAGTTGAAGGACTTTTCCTGGTGGTCAGGACTTGCCGAAAAAGATGCGAGAGCTGGTCTTGATATGATCAAATCAAGGCTGAATCCTACGACACTGAATGGGAAGACCTATTGGTTCTTCCCTCCTGCAGAGATGACGGTTCCCGATTCACCATCTGCCCTTTTACTGTCAATGTATGATGAATACACGATTGCCTATAAAGACCGGGGCGATTTCAGTGAAGGGCGGAGCATTGAGAGAATGATATCCATGGGTAATGCCCTGACAGCAGTCATCGTATTAAACGGGAGGGTGTCAGGCACGTGGCGTAAAGTCATGAAGAAAAATTCAGTCGAGATCAGTCTGAATCCTTTCCGGGAACTTGGCAATACTGAGCAGGAGGCATTGGAATCAGAGGTTGTCCGATATGGGAAATTCGTGGGAATTCCCGCGGTTCTCATCTGACACATTATGAGAGATATATCTGCCGGACGGGTGTACGGGAAGATTTGTTGGGATTTTTTTGGGACAACGCTCCCTTATAAAGTGCCGGGTAATTTACCATCTCCGGTGAATAGTTACTTGTTCAGATAAGGTGGACTGGTGCGATGGGGGGAGGTCCTGGCGATAAAAATGGGTATAACGGAGTTCCTTCAGTTAATGGCTGGTGATGTATTCTTCTTGGAGTAACCGGAATTTTTAAATGTGGATGCGATAATCGAATGCCCCGGCTGTTACTCAGGTAGTCTGACCAAACCTTTTTCCCAGTTCATATGCCCTTTCAAGATCTTTCGGGAATAGCGTCCGGCGCCGCTCTTTCCGCTCCAACGGATCGAAATAGCTGAAAACGACCTTCGAATAATCCTCGAACTGGAGCGTCTCGAAGGTATACAACGATTCAGCATGACCGAATGTCCGGCTCAGGATATGTGCATTCGCGGCAACATGGAGGGAATAACCGAATTCCTTCATCTGCTGTTCTGAGACATTCATCGTGTAGATGAAGGCTGATCTGATCTTCCGATCAAAAACGGTTGAAGGCGGATTGGTATATGCAAGGTACGGGAACAGGAGCCTCTCCATGAACGATCGCATCTCCCCGGTGACGGTGCCGAAGTAGATCGGTGATCCGAGGATGAGTGCATCTGTATCATCATGGATCCTGTCGAGCACCGGTGTCAGCTCATCGCATATCGCACACCTGCCGTAACTCTTTCCGCCCTTCAGCTTGCATGCAAAGCAGCTCGTGCAGCCCTTGAAATCGAGATCATACAGATGAATGAGCTCCGTCGCCGCTCCCCGCGATGCTGCCCCCTCGAGGGCCTTTTCCAGCATCATTGCCGTGTTCCACTTCTTTCTCGGGCTGCCATTGACTGCGATCACCTTTACCATCGTTTTTCACTCCAGTTTTTACATCCATGTCACGGTAAGAGATTTCCGTTGGGGAAGGTAGTGCGGTTTATATCTGGGATACCCGAACATCATCGCGTATGCTGGCACCCTGCCTTTCGGGAAGTCGAGCATATCCAGGAGGGGTTTGTAGGAAAGGGACGCCGCTGCGACGAATCCCGCCCAGCAGGTGCCGACACCGAATCCCGGCGCAGCAATATCAACATGGGTCAGGGCGATAATCGCATCCGTGGACGCAAGCGGGTTGGTTTCCGGGATATGCGGGAAAAGGAGGTGGGGTGCGTGACGGCAGATGATATCGTTGCCCTTCTCCCACGCGGTGATGAGGTGGGGAGCATAGGCACTCATGGGATGGTTGCTCCTGACAAGTTCCCGCATCCATTCGACGGTCAGGCCGGCCACCTTCTGTACCTCCCTGGAGTCATGGACGACGAGCCATTCCACCGGCTGGCCGTTTCCCCCAGAGGCTGCGAACCGTGCAATATCGAGGATCGATACGATTGTGTCTTTTGGCACGGGCTCTGTCAGGTAACACCGGATCGAGCGTCGGCTCTTCATGTAAAGGCCGAGCCGGTCCGCGGGGATCGTCCCCTCTCGTAAAGCCTTTGTCTGAGTCTCATTCCCTCCTTCCTGCATGATTGCACCGGAGGGGCAGAATGCTTCGCACTGGCCGCAAGAGATGCACATCCCTGATTTCTCCCTCCGGACGAGCGGGGGATTTTCCTCAACCGCGGCATCGATGATCCCCATCGGGCAGACCTCGGAACAGGTCCCGCACCGGGTACAGGCTTCCGAATCTATGATAATGGTCATGACTACACCTACCCGGCATGCATTACACGTATAGTTTATTATACCAGCCATCCTCTCCCCTCATGAATTATTCATGGCAACATCTTTCCGGTCCGGCCGGTCATTAATTCCTGCAGCGGGGAGCCCGATGCCGCAGCATGCCTCCGCAGAATCAGGTATACAACAATATCCCGAATCCATGTATTATCTTCCTCAGGATCTTTATGAGTGCGGATGAAACCATTGAATGCCCCGGGTGTGGGCTGGAACTCCCTGACCGTCACCTCAGCTCAGCCGACAGGTTCAACGCTTCTGGCGAGTGCCTGGAGACGTATTATGAGCTGACGTACTGGACCCTTGTTCAGCAGGGCGGCAGGTTCATCCACCAGCATGCCGTCGATGCGTACGAGGCCCAGCATGCGGGGGAAAGGACACGCCCCATCACTGCAGTGTTTGGCCTCATCGGACTCTGTCTCGCTCTTGAGAAAGGGTACACTGGTCGACAGGTCCAGTTGGCACACATAAAGATCGCATTCCGACGGAAGAACTGGCCCCGGCTGGAACCTCCGGCCCGGAGAGCCAGGCTCACTGTGCTGGACGTCCTGGTGGCGGAAACAGATGCGGAGAAGGAAACGATGCTTATGAAATGGGCGGCGTCGGTGTGGGATATATGGGAGGACCGGCAACCATGGGTCCGGGAGATAACCGAAAAGACGCTCTTCTCTCCGGACACATACACGGAACGCAGGACCGCTGGTCATGGTCCACGGTAGTGGGGGTATTATCATAGTGTCGAATCTGCCTCTTCTTCCTCCTTGCATTCACCGTCGGAGAGCCCGGGAAGACATGCGTCTGACACCTGTTTTTGAGAAAATTCTTCGACGTAGAAGGCTCAAATTCTGCGCTCCGTCCGCAATTATTGCCACATCCATTCTCCCATGGAATGCCTGATCCGCCAGCCGGATTAGAATACGAGGGTTGTTTTGATGGGTGATTTTCTTCAGGGACTCGTGTGGCATGATAAGTCAGTTTTCTAAGTATCAGCCATCCAATAGGGAATAAAGAGGAATTTTTTTCGGGCACGATTATGGCATATACAAGCAAAAAGGGGAATTAAATCACGGGATTACATAACAATGAACTGAAGATAGGCATATATTTGGAATCGAGGATCTCCGGTGGGGTAAACGAGGCCTGAAACGGGGTTGGATTTAGAGAGGTTTACGGCCTGAACCTGCCCATGAATCAGATATTCAATACTTCTGTCCCCTATCCTTTGGAAGTCCTGACCCCGTTCACCCTTGCCAGCGCAAGTGCCATCTGGTTAGCAAATGCCGTAAGGATCCGCTCCTGCTCGTGGGTGATAACGCCATCGGGATCAGCCGGTTTCACGCCGAGGATCCCTAGGACTCCGGCCGAACTCTGGAGCGGTATGTACCTGAGCGGTGACCCGTGGAGGGTATCGGTGTCATACCCGGCAACGGCACCATGCTGGAATGCCCAGGTCCCCACGGCAATGTCATCGGCATCAAGGACAAGCCCGGTGCCTGAGGGGTGAACGATGAGGCGGTCACCCTCCGGGAGGAGTACCACGCTCTCCCATTTGAAAATTTCCCGGATATGCTGGGTAACCGCCGCAATGATTGAATCGGCATCAGCAGCGACAGAGAGATCCTGCGAAAGGGCGTACAGCGTTCCGGTCTCCTCCTCCCGTGACTGTGCGGCATACGCATGCTCGCGGGCTCGTGTCACCAGGAGGCTGATCAGGGCACCGACAATAATCATACCGGCAAACGTGATGAGGTATTCGGTATCCGTCACCCTGAACGTAAAGTAAGGAGGGATGAAGAAGAAATCGAACGCGAGAACCCCGATAATGGCGGTAAAGATGGCCGGTCTGAGTCCTCTTCCGGAAGGCAACAAAAACCACGACCAGCAGGAAGAGCATGGCAAGATTTGTCGGAGAAATAAATGACTTCACCAGCCAGCCGATAATGGTGACGGCGCCAACAAGGGCAACGCATGCAAGGTAATCACGGCGGAGCGTTACGGGGAGCAGGAAATCCAGATCCCCGATCTTTTGCGGGGTATGTTCACTGCTGCTGATCACGTAGATATCGATAGTTCCGCTGTAGTGGATAAGCTGGTCGACAACGGAACCAAAGACATATTCCTGCCAGCGTGGACGGAGTGTCTTTCCGATGATAATGCGGGTAATATTGTGCAGGCGTGCATAATCGATCACCGTTGATGCAATGTTGAGCCCGAACAGGGTGACGGTAGTGGCCCCGAGTTTCTCTGCAAGCTGCAGGGTCCGGGTAACCTGCTCCTTTGCCTCTTTTGAAAGCCGGTAGTGTGCCGGTGTTTCAATGTAAATGGCAGTCCACCGGGCTCCCATCCGGTCGGCCTGGCGTCTCGCCGTCCTTACCAGTCGCTCGGACAACGGACCAGATCCGACCGACACAAGAATATGCTCTCCTGCAGCCCAGGGCCCCGGAATTGCCCGGGTCTGCATGTATGCGAGCATCTGCTCATCGATCCTCTCTGCGGCACGGCGGAGGGTAAGCTCACGGAGTGCATAGAGATTACCCTCGTTGAAGAACTGCTCGATGGCCCGGGATGCCATATCCGGGACATAGACCTTCCCGTCCCGCAACCGCTGGAGAAGCTCTGCCGGGGTCAGGTCAACAACTTCGATCTCTGACGCCTCATCCATAACACTGTCGGGAACTGTTTCACGGACAAGGACCCCGGTGATCTGGGCGACGACATCATTGAGACTCTCGATATGCTGGACATTCAGGGTCGTATATACGTCGATACCGGCGTCAAGCAGTTCCTCAACATCCTGGTAACGTTTCGGATGTCGCGAACCGGGAATATTTGTGTGAGCAAGTTCGTCCACGAGGACCAGGGATGGCCGGAGACAAAGGGTTGTATCGAGGTCAAACTCCGGGAGGGTGATCCCCTTGTACTCCACCATCTTCCGGGGGATAAGAGGGAGTCCTTCAAGCAGCGCCTCGGTTTCGGGTCTGCCATGGGTCTCGACATACCCGACCTGTACATCAATTCCTTCGGAGCGCCTGATGTGAGCTGCCAGGAGCATCTCGTAGGTCTTCCCGACACCCGCAATGTACCCGAGAAAGATTTTCAGCTTACCCCTGTGCTTTGTGCGTTCCTCAGTCTGAACCCTTGCAAGAAGGATATCAGGATCGGGACGACATTCAGGAGATATGACCATGCGACCAGATCACCTCACACCCATCAATACGAGGAGCATATCGATAATCTTTATCCCGATAAACGGAGTTATGATCCCGCCGATGCCGTAGAGCACGATATTATTCCGCAGGGCCACTTCGGCAGTCATTGGGCGATATTGTACCCCGCGAAGGGCGAGCGGTATAAGGGCAACAATAATCAGCGCATTAAAGATTACCGCCGACAGGATTGCATTATGAAGGCCAAGAACATTCAGGGAAGACAAGGCAGGATACGTGGTGATGAATGCGGCCGGGATGATAACAAAATATTTTGCAAGGTCATTTGCTATGGAAAATGTGGTGAGTGCCCCCCGGGTCATGAGGAGTTGTTTCCCGATCTCGACGATCTCGATCAGTTTTGTCGGGTTGCTGTCCAGATCAATCATATTTGCCGCCTCCCGTGCAGGCTGAGTACCAGTGTTCATGGCAACAGCGACGTCAGCCTGGGCAAGGGCAGGGGCATCGTTGGTCCCATCCCCCGTCATGGCTACCATTCGTCCGCCGGTCTGGTACTCACGGATGAGATTCAGCTTGCTCTCTGGTGTCGCTTCTGCAAGGAAATCATCGACGCCGGCCTCTGCTGCAATGGTCGCTGCAGTAAGTCGGTTGTCACCGGTAATCATGACCGTCCTGATGCCCATCTTCCTGAGCTGAATAAACCGCTCCTTAATTCCCCCTTTGACGATGTCTTTCAGGTGAATAACCCCATACGCCTTGCCGTTCTTCGCGACAATGAGGGGGGTTCCGCCGGAAAGCGAGATAGTCTCGACATTCTTTCTGAGTTCATCAGAAACCGGATTCCCGTTCATCTCGATATACTTAAACATCACATCCGAAGCACCCTTCCGGATGTGAACATCGCCGAAATCGACACCGCTCATCCGGGTCTGGCTCGAAAAAGGCACGAACTGCATTCCGGCACCGGATTCGGTCGCCCCAACGGTCCTGCCACGAAGCCCGTATTTCTCTTTTACGAGAACAACGATGCTCCGGCCTTCGGGAGTCTCATCGGCCAGCGATGCCAGCTGAGCGGTATCCGCAAGATCCAGCAATACCGTTCCGTCAACTTTGATCAGGTCGACCGCCTGCCGGTTGCCGAGGGTGATGGTGCCGGTCTTGTCAAGCAGGAGAACATCCACGTCTCCCGCCGCCTCGATTGCCCTGCCCGAGGTGGTAATCACATTCCTGCGGATAAGCCGGTCCATCCCTGCAATACCGATGGCGCTGAGCAGGCCGCCGATGGTGGTTGGTGCAAGACAGACGAGCAGGGCAACAAGGACGGTGATCGTGACCGGTATACCGGTACCTGTTACCTGAACGCTGTACACCGAGAACGCCCGGAGCGTTGCACAGACAACGAGAAATACTGCAGTGAGCCCGATAAGAAGGATGTTCAGGGCAACCTCGTTTGGAGTCTTCTGTCGCTTTGCTCCTTCAACGAGACTGATCATGTGATCAAGGAATCCTTCGCCGGCGTTGGCGCTCGCCCGGATAATGAGCCAGTCCGAGAGAAGGACCGTGCCACCGGTCACAGCGCTCCGGTCCCCCCGGATTCCCTGATGACCGGCGCACTTTCCCCTGTAATTGCACTCTCGTTTACCGATGCGATCCCCTCGATCACATCACCGTCGACCGGTATGGTGTCCCCGGCTTTAACATAAAAAAGATCGCTCCGATGAAGGGTCGCGGATGAAACCACAAGGTAATCTGATTCAACCGGTTCCATGCCTTTCCTGATCTCGTACCCGAGATAGAGCTTTTTGCCATCGTGTCCTGCCGCATCTTCCGTAATGATTCGGCCTGAGCCTTACCCCTTCCTTCCGCGAGTGCCTCGGCAAAGTTGGCAAAGAGAACGGTGAACCAGAGCCATGCTGAGATCGCCCCGATGAATCCGGCAGGAGCTTCACCATTCCCTGTAAGTGCCTGGAGCCAGAGCAGGGTGGTCAGCGCACTGCCGGCTTCGACAACGAACATGACCGGGTTCCTGATCATCAGTCGGGGATCTAGTTTGAAGACTGCGTCAATAATCGCCCGCTGATAGATAGCCGGCAGCAGCGTACGAGGGGAACGTTTTCCGGAGGGTTCCGGCATGGATCACGCACCCCCGCCAAGCATGAGATGCTCGACAATCGGACCGAGTGCAAGAGCCGGGAGGAAACTGAGCACCCCGATAATAATCACGACAAAGATCAGCCAGATGATGAAGAGCGGACGGTGGTCTGATAGAGTCCCCTCTCCCGCCGGGACTATTTTTTTTGCCACCAGCGAACCGGCAAGAGCGAGCGTGAGGACAGCAGTACCAAACCGGCCGATAACCATGCAGACAGCTGTTGTAAGATTATAGAATACGCTATTGGCAGACAGCCCCCCAAAGGCGCTGCCGTTATTCTGAGATGCGGACGTAAAGGCATACAGGATCTCTGAGAAACCGTGAGGGCCGGGGTTGAGTACAGCTGTTTTTCCGGGATCTACAAGAACTGCAACTGCGGTACCAATGAGGATCAGGAAGATAGGAATGAGGATGATTACAGTGGCGACGGTCATTTCCCTGGGCTCGATCTTCTTGCCGAGATATTCCGGCGTTCTCCCGACCATGAGCCCGGCAATGAACATCGCGATAATCACAAAGATGAGCATGCCGTATAGTCCGGATCCGATACCTCCATAGACGACTTCTCCGAACTGCATCATGAGGAGCTGTACGAGCCCTCCGAGCGGGGTAAATGAGTCATGCATCGAATTGACCGCACCACAGGACGCAGACGTAGTAACCACCGAAAAGAGCGCTGAGGACATGATGCCGAACCGTACTTCCTTGCCCTCCATGTTGCCCCCCGGCTGGAGATCGGTCGTGGTCTGGTCGATTCCCATACGGTCAAATGCAGGATTGCCCCCGAGTTCCGCCCAGATGGCAAGGCCCAGGAGCGGCAGGAATATGAGGGTCATAGCAATCAGGAGACTGACCCCCTTCCTGCCGGCCCCGACCATTCTCCCGAAGGAATAACAGAGTGCGGCCGGAATCAGGAGGATCGCAATAATCTCGATGAAGTTGGTAAATGGGGTGGGATTCTCAAACGGATGGGCAGAGTTCGTGTTGAAGAAACCGCCCCCGTTTACTCCAAGTTGCTTGATAGCAATCTGGGATGCAGCAGGCCCAAGCGGGATCGTCTGGGTTGTGACCAGAGTGCCGCTTGCGTCCCGCACGGGATCGAGAAGCGGTACGGTGATCGGTCCCTGCAATGTCTGGACAACTCCCTGTGAAACGAGGATAAGTGCGAGGATGATACTGATCGGAAGAAGGATCATAACGCTGCGGATAAGCAGCACCCAGAAGTTTCCTATCGTGGAAGACGATCGCCGGGAAAGTCCGTAGGTGAGACCGACGAGCACAGCCATTCCTGTCGCCGCCGAGGTGAAGTTCTGGACACACAGCCCCATCATCTGGGTGAGGTAGCTGACCCCGGTCTCCCCGGCGTACGCCTGCCAGTTGGTATTGGTAACGAAACTTACCGCAGTATTGAGCGCGAGATCCCACGATGGAGATCCCGCGCCTCTGGGATTGAGCGGCAGGGCAGGCTGGGCAAGCTGGAGCACAAACAGGAAAATGATTCCCACGAGTGAGAAGACCATCATCGCGATGGCAAAGGTCATCCAGTCCATCTCATCGTCGGCCTTTACCTGAGACCAGGTAAGGAGCCGCCGTTCGAGAGGTGTACTGAGCGGAGAGAGAAGGTGGGGTTCTCCTTTGATGACTTTTACTATGAATCTTCCAAGCGGAACGACAGTTACCACAAAGAAACCAACGAAGAGGACCAGTACAATCCAGTCAGATATCCGCATTCCCGATGTGTCTGGTGGAGTGAGATCGGAGGGTACTGGAGATGAAGGGACGACATGAGTAGAGGCCATGTCATCAAGTGCAAGGTTGAGTGCCAGGACATTCACCCGTGGTTCACCAAAAATCCAGAATTGCCGGGTACGATCTGGCTGTTAACCAGAGATCGGACATCCCCCTCGCTCAGGTTGCGCTCACGGGATATTCGGGGGACCTGATAGTATGCGGCAGACACACTGATATCAGGGTCAAGCCCACTTGCCGAAGCAGTCACGAGATCGACCGGGATGGGAAGTGCGTTGTCTGGATCCCCGGCACGGAGGAGATCGGCACGTGCTTTCACAGCACTGGTGAGTGCCGGGTTTGAGGGGCCAAGGTTCGAACCAGAGGAAAGCGAGGCATTATAGGGCGTCCCCGGGGTGGAGGAGGGACGACCCCAGAAATATCCCGGTGAGGTAAACGGCTGTCCGATGAGAGCTGAACCTACCACCTTTCCGTCATGAACGATGAGATTTCCGTTTGCCTGGACGGGAAAGATTACCTGTGCGATCCCGGTGATGAAAAGGGGATAAAAAATCCCGGTGATAAGCGTGAGAAGAAAAAAGATGACAACCGCAGGTTTTACCTGGTCCCTGACTATGGATGGGACATATCCCGGACCCATACTCTCGATGCCTCTTATCTCACAGGCTCCAAACCATGCCGGAAGGGAGTAGTATATTTTTGTTTTCTTACAGGATGCCCAAATGGTTTTTTAGATTTTCAAACCGAAAGGCGGAATCACGTTCCGGCTATCATCAGAGAAAATCTGTGTTGATGGAAGAGTTATTCCATATAACAGATTATATACTTTTTTATGGACTCAGATTTAGATGCATCCTGAAAAAAACTATCATCATTCCCATCAATTTGTTTCCCCGATTCCGAAACAAAAGAACCTATCAAGGAACTTTTCCGGGAACGATCCTGCTACATAGCCAAACTTAAGTCAAATCATCCTGATTGCGAAATGATGAGCAAAATTGAGTGTATTTCTTGAGAATTCCAGGCAAAAATATAAATGGAGCTGGGGCTGGCCTGACTCTTCCAGCTAACCTTGGGCGAACGAAATTCCCCTCAATCCAAGATCACCTTTATTTCCCTTCACATCAATAGTTACAGACCCAAGCTCGGAGCCCTTCATTAAGGGACGGCATGGTGCAAAGACTATGGCAGAAGTGGTCGAGGTTTTAGTACCCGGCGGAAAGGCTACCGCTGGTCCCCCATTGGGACCGTCGCTCGGACCACTCGGTATCAACGTGAAGGCAGTTGTCGACGAGATCAACAAGAAGACCGCCTCATTCAACGGAATGCAGGTCCCGGTCAGGATCGATGTCGACGCAAAGAAGGCTTTCACCGTCACGGTGGGTATACCGCCCACTACGGCGCTCATCAAGAAAGAGGCGAATATCGAGAAAGGTTCCGCAGAGCCCAACGTCAATGTGGTAGGTAATCTACCATTTGAGGCCGCTGTCAGGATTGCCAACATGAAACTCGAAGGCATGCTTGCATACGAGCTGAAGACAGCCGTCAAGGAAGTCATCGGCACGTGTGTCAGTATGGGAGTTACGATCGACGGCAAGAAGGCAAAAGACGTCTTCGCCCTCATCAATGAAGGCAAGTATGACAGCGTTCTCGTGAAATAACATGAGAAAACCATAGGAGATCGAAAGGTCGCGAACTATGGAGGAATCTGATGGTTGATAGGGCCAAAATTTTACAAGCCGTGAACACGGCGATTGAGAAGGCGCCAGAGCGTAAATTCTCTGAGAGCATCGATATTACCATCAATCTCAAGAATATCGATATGGCGCAGCCGAAAAATCGTATTGACGAGACGATTCTGCTTCCTCACGGTATCGGCGAGAAGATCGGTATCTGTGTAATCGGGAAGGGAGATATCGTCACCCAGGCAAAGGATGCCAAGGTTGATCTGATTATCGGACCTGAAGAAGTTGAGCGGCTTGGCGGTGCACCCCGCGAAGCACGGAGAGTTGCCAGTAAATACCGGTACTTCCTTGCCGAGATGGCGGTCATGCCGCAGGTCGGAAGGTACCTGGGTCCACGGCTCGGTCCGCGGGGCAGGATGCCGATGCCGATCGCCGGCAGTACGGACATCCGTCCGATTGTCGAGCGTCTGCGCAACTCGGTGAAGATCAGGACAAAGGATAAGACGGTCTTTTCTACAAAGGTCGGTTCGACAGCCATGAAACCCGAACAGGTCGCCGAGAATATCGAAGCGATTGTTAAAAGGGTCGAGGCTGTTCTGGATCAGGGTCCACTGAACGTCCGTTCTGTTTTTGTGAAGACGACCATGGGTCCTGCAGTGAGGCTGGAATAATGGCGTTATATACACACCACCTCCCCTCATGGAAGAAGGACGAGGTCGAAGAGATCAAGGCAAACGCGAAGAAGTTCCACCTGATCGGGCTTGTTGACATGTACGGGATCCCGGCGCAGCAGGTGCAGCAGATCCGCAGGAACCTGCGGGGCAAGGCTGTCATCAAGGTGACGAGGAACACGCTCATTAAGCATGCCTTTGCAGAGATCGGGGGAGATGTGAAGAACCTCTCGAAATACATCTCCGGTCATTCTGCGATCATTTTCACCAACGACAACCCGTTCAAGCTCTACAAGCAGCTGGAAAAGACCAAGACCCGGATGGCAGCAAAGCCCGGCGAAAAAGCACCGGAGGACATCGTCATCGAGAAAGGTCCGACCAGTTTCAAACCGGGTCCGATCGTAGGAGAACTCCAGCAGGCAGGCATTCCCGCCGCGATTGAAGGCGGCAAGGTCAGGATCAAAGAGACCAAAACCGTCGTGAAGAAAGGCGGGATAATCTCGGCAAAACTTGCGGCGATCCTGGTCAAGCTTGATATCAAACCGATGGATGTCGGTCTTGCACTGCAGGCAGCCTACCATGAAGGCGGTATCTTTGAGCCGTCCGTTCTGGCAGTCGATGAGACGGTCATTCTCGGTCAGATCCAGCTCGCCGGTCTTCAGGCATTCAACCTGTCGGTCAACGCAGCGATCCCGACGAAAGATACGATGGGCGCAATCCTGACCAAAGCCGTCAGGGATGCACGCGGTCTTGCCGTTGAAGCAGCGATCTACGAAAAAGACGTTGTTGATGCGATTATCGGAAAAGCGTACAGAGAAAGCCAGGCAGTAAAAAGCCTGGTAAAATAATGTTAAATTATTGAGGTGAACAAGATGGAGTATATCTATGCAGCACTTCTCCTGCACAAGGCAGGCAAGAATGTCGATGAGAATGGCGTCAAGGCAGTCCTTACCGCCGCAGGTGTAAAGGTTGACGAATCACGTGTAAAGGCACTCATTGCAGCGCTCGATGGCGTAAACATTGAAGACGCCATCAGCAAGGCAGCCGTTGCACCGGTAGCGGCAGCAGCAGCACCTGCAGCAGCAGGAAAGGCAGCACCCGCAGCAGCAGAAGAAGCACCGGAAGAGCACAAGAAGGAAGACGAAGAGAGCGGTATGGCAGGGCTCGGTGCCCTGTTCGGATAATTCTCTTCTTTTTATCTTTCGCTTCCCGACAATTTGTTAAAATTTTTTTGCGTTCTGCACCCTAACCAAGCCTGACCGGGCTCGTTTTATCCGTTTCCTTTTCGACGACCACTGCGGTCCCGTACGCGAGCAACTCGGTCATGTAGCTGATTTCTGAAGAATCAAATTGCACACCAATGATCGCATTGGCGCCCGGCTCTTTCGCATGAGTCTTAAGCCGTGCGAGTGCCTGTTCACGTGACTGGTTTAAAAGTTCCGTATACTCATGGATCTCGCCGCCGGCAAGGGACCGGAGGCCTGCAGTGATGTTACGGCCAAGTCCCCGGCTCCGGACAATGAGACCCCACGTAAATCCAATAGTCTTTGCAATCCGGTATCCCGACAGGTAGGGAGTGCTTACAACAATAATTTCTTCTTGCATTGAAAGTCACCAAGGTACCGGTTGGCCTGCGACTATTCAAAGATATTTCAGGATATTGAAAAAAACAGGGGTGTGGTCTTGTCTGTTTGATTCATCTCTCCCATATTCCCTGGTCTTCGCATTTGTACCAGTAATATCCGCGGCTCGGACCGGCATCGTGCAGGATCCGGATATCTCGTTATATCGGTACTCCGACGTAAATATTGTGTTTTGTCGCCACAATCTTCACCCGCACCTGCCCGGACTCTTTTTCGCAGTTGAAGACCGAAACCACCCGGTTACGGGCGACCCCGAGTTTCTCCCCGTGTATCCATCCCGGTGCCCGGATCTCGACGGTAACTTTCTCACCCTTTGAAAAGACCAGCGGGATGAAGGGTCGCCGTCACCGTGCCAAAGTCTCTGGCCGGATCAAGTCTAAGCGGTATCCCGAACTCCTTCTCCCAGGGACGTATGCTCCGGTTGAAGAACTGCCACCAGCTCTGGGCTTTCACCCCTTTCGGCGACCTTCCATACCGGTAGTGCTCGAACTTCTGGATACCGAGCGGCGGGAACCGTTTTCCGGCCCCGATCTCCCGCGCGAACCGGATCAGTTTGGGGATCTCTTCGTCATTGATTCCCGGAAGGTAGACCGGCGCGATAAGCAGGTCGATGGTGCTCTTGCAGACCGCTTTTGCCGCATCGGCAATCCTGTCGACATCGTACCAGTCGGCACCGGCGAGCATTCTTGCAATAGCCGGATCCAGGGCATGGAGGGAGAGATTGATCCGGTCAAGTCCTGCTTTCTCGAGAGCAGCTATCATCTCCCGGTCGAGAAGGGTGCCGTTGGTCTGGAGGGAGATGACACTCACTTCATCGATCTCGTTGAGATCGGAAATGAGCCCCGGGAGATCCCGGTACATGAGGGGTTCGCCCGGTGAATCGATGTGACATTCGACTCCCTGACCCTTGAACCGGGCGACCTCCCGGACCGCATCCACCAGGTACTCCCTCTCGACTTCGTAGCTGGTAGCACGCGTTGACGACTCCGGTCCGGCATCAACCGAACAGAACGGGCAATTAAGGTTGCAGATGCAGCTCGGGCGTACCTGAAGGAGGCTGGTCCCCCGATCGATGATACCAAAGTAGAGCGATCCGATGAGCGGGATCCCTGAGTTCCGGGTAATTCTGAAGTGAGTCATGACAATGGCAGGGCTGGCAGAGGTGGTCATTCTCTTCCGGTCAGGAGTCGGCAGCCCTTCCATTCCCCCCGGTCAGATACCGGGGATGGATTCTCCATACGGGCAAATGCAAATTCAAACATTTCCTGCTCCACCGGCGTGTTCCCCTTTTTTCTGCAGTACTGCATGAAGGCGTCGTACATTTCTGCATAAGGGGTGTGTCCAGACGGATCGGAGATGATGAACTTCTCGTGGAACGTCCAGATCTCATTAAATTCCCGCTCGTCGTCAAGCAGCGGCCTCACCATGACCTGTTCGAGGTGGATGGTCACGTCCCGGTCTTCAGAGAAAAGTTCAAGATCGCGATAATAGTCCTTCACGACCGCCAGACCCTGGCGGAGATCGTTGAGTTCCCACTCGAGATAGATAATCTTCTTCTCCTGCCGCAAGATCCTGTCAGATGATTTCGTCAGAGAGTGATCCCCCGCATCGTTCTCAGAATTTGCTGTCCGCCGGGTAAAATGACGCGCGCTCTCTCGCATGGCATCAGCCCCCCCGTTCCAGCAGTTTTCCGGCATAAACGCACTGCCCGAACGAGACACAGCCATCCCCGGGAGGATAATCCCCGTTCATGATGCAAACGTAATGGTGTTCAGCAATCTCCGCACGGATCGTCTCCCGGATGGCACAGTTGTACGCAACACCGCCGCTGAGAGCGATCTGTCTCATTCCTTCCTGTTCAGCTGCGTGAAGGGCGAGGTGTGCGACGCCCCGGGCAAGGTTGTACTGGAAGGAAGCTGCGATATCACGGATTGCCCGGCTGTTTCCGGCACCCGCTGACTGCATCCGTTCAAATGCGGTCTCGATGAGGGATCGGCCCGAGAGCATCTCGCGTCCCTCACGGGTCGTAAACCTCAGATCCCACCGTTCAGCGCAACCCCCGGCAGCAGCGGATTCCAGTTTCATGGCCGGTTCGCCATCATAGGTCCGCTCCCGGCAGAGGCCCAGCAGGGCGGACGCGGCATCAAGCAACCTTCCCGTACTGGTGGTCTGTGCGACATTAAACCCGCTTTCGACCTGCTTTTCAAGTACACCCATCTCGACATCCGACCAGCCCCGGCGGGAAAGTAACGAGAGTACCTTCTTATCCGGAAGAATCCCGTAGAGCATACGTTCAGGGAACCGTGTAGCAAGGTCTCCCCCGGGCATCGCGGACGGTTCAAGGTGGGCGACACGCCGGAGATCCGGTGCCTGCCCGGAGAATATCTCGCACCCCCAGACCGTCCCGTCATCGCCATAGCCGACACCATCGATCGCGATCCCGATGCAGGGTTCAGAAGTTGTCGCGGCGATATGCGCACGATGGTGCTGCACCGGGACCAGTTCAAGTCCATGGTCCGACGCAATCTCGCGGGCAAACCGTGTCGACAGGAACTGAGGATGAAGGTCGTGGGCAACCACGTCAAACTTTGCCCCGAGGAGCCGTTGCAGGTTCCTGACAGTCTCCTGCAGGTACTCAAGAGTGGGAGGGTTGCGCACGTTCCCCACATGAGGAGAGGTAATCGTAAAGCCGTTTTTGTAGATGGTGGCATTTGCATTCAGTTCCGGTCCAACACCGAGGATACAGTGATCCCCCAGGGCGATCGCCGTTCGTTTCGGGGCGATGCCCCGCGAGAGCCGGATGATAAACCCATCGCGCATCACCGAATCGTCACACCTGTTCACGATCTTCCGGTTGTGGGTAAGGAAGAAGTCCACGTCCCGGTTGAGCTTTGACATGGCCTGGTCGATATCGGTGATCATCGGGTAGCCGGGCATATTGGCGCTCGTCATGATGAGCAGCGGGTGCTTCAGGTGAGAGAAGAGAAGGTGGTGAAGTCCGGTGTATGGCAGCATACAGCCGATCGTGTGAAGGCTGCTAATCGTCCCGTGAGCCGTGGGATCGCGTTTTTTCAGGACAACGATCGGGTGGACCGGGCTGTTGAGCATCTGCTCCTCCTCAGGAGAGATGCATGCAAGCTGGCCGATATGATCCGGGCGCACCATGATGGCAAACGGCTGTTCGATCCTGCCCAGTCGCCGCTTTAGTTCATCGGCGGAATCCTCGATGCAGGCGATATGGAATCCCCCGACCCCACGGATCGCGAGAATTTTTCCCGCGTCGAGCAGTTCTGCAGTCTCACGGATGGCGTCGAGACTTTCTGCGTTATTTCCGAGTGCGTCGATCAGGGTGAGGTGAGGCCCGCAGGAACTGCAGGCGATTGTCTGGGCGTGATGGCGCCGGCAACCGGGGTCGATGTATTCCCGTGCGCAGTCCGGGCACAGGGGGAATTCTGCCATCGATGTGCGCTCCCGGTCGTACGGGATCTCATTGACGATGCTGTACCGGGATCCACAGTTTACACAGGACGTCGCCCAGTAGTCCCCATATCTCCCGCCTTTGGTAAAAATATCGGCAACACAGTCATCACAGATTGCGATATCCGGTGGGATCATCCCGGTCAGCGAACCGGTGCCGCTCGGCAGGATGAAGAACCCGTCCGGGATTTCCCGCCGGGTGCCGGAGACTTCGACCGAATCGATGCGGGAGAGGGGGGTGCCCCGGGAGACCCGGGCAAGGAACTTCTCAAAATTATCGCCCCTCGCAACGATCTCGAC
This sequence comes from uncultured Methanoregulaceae archaeon, assembly GCA_963815065.1. Classification (GTDB taxonomy): domain Archaea; phylum Halobacteriota; class Methanomicrobia; order Methanomicrobiales; family Methanospirillaceae; genus Methanoregula. The sequence continues at coordinate 853,839 of CAWFFE010000002.1, forward strand.
TTCACTCCCGAGGTTCTTCACCGTTCCTGAAATCCCGAGCTCACAGGCCTGGGCATATACGAAAGGGCGAAACCCGACACCCTGAACGATTCCACGAACTGTGATCCTGCCCTTTCCCTGCATGAATTTCTCGCAAAATTTTATTGATTCGAGGAACGATATAACTATAGGGTTTTTACTGTGCCGGGCCATATTCGAATTGTAAATGATCCCGTAGAGCTTGTTCCTCTCCTGATGACGTTCAACGACCCCTCCTTTAAGAAGGTCTATGAACTTTTGAACAAATCATGGCTTACTGAAGACGAGATCCGGGCGCAGATCGGCGATGACAATGTTTCGCTCTGCATCCAGATCTTAAAGAAAGGAAACCTCGTGGAGGAGCAGTGGCGGATGCCGAAGCCTGGTGCGAAGCCGGAAAAAGAGTTCCGGGCAACCTACAATAAGTTCCGTGCAAACTTCCAGTGTAACCTTTCCGATCTCTCCGATATCCTCTACATCTCGCTCTCCAATGACGAGAACCTCCGGGAAGTGGTGGAGAATATTGAAGGAGAACTCGGCAAGGGGAACAACTCCATCAACGACCTCTCCCGGAAATTCAGCGTCAGTCCCGTCTTCATCAAGGGACTGGCCAAACGGGTTACTCACCTGGATGTGAAGGGACAGGGACTGGTGCTGCTTGACACTGGGCGCTAAGGATCCCCTTTACACTATTCTTCGCAGCAAACGCGAGGTATCGCGACTGCAGATTCTCGTCGAGATCGCCGAGCACCAGCCTGCAGTCCGGCAGCAGGAGATCGCCGAAAAACTGGGGGTGACCCCTCAGGCGATTTCCGAGTATATCCGCGAACTGGTGGATGAAGGGAAGGTTTCTGCAAGCGGGCGGGGCAATTATGAGGTGACCAAGGCAGGGATCGAGTGGGTGCTGGAAAATGCCGAGTCGCTGGAGTCCTACGCACGTCATATACGGCGCGACATCATCCAGCAGATCTCCGTCTGGACAGCGATCGCCGCGGAAGACCTGCGGGAAGGAGATGAGGTCGGCGTATACATGAAAGCCGGATTTCTCTACGCGGGAAAAAAGCCGATGGCAGCGACCGGGACGGTCATCGCGGATGCAAAAAAGGACGAGGATGTGGGTGTTGCCCGCCTCAACGGGATTATCGATCATAAGGAAGGAAGGATTCATGTCTGCAAGGTGCCACGGATCCAGCACGGGGGTTCAAGGAAGGTCAGGCCGGACAAGCTGCTGGAGGTTATCGGCAAGGCCGGTATCGTAGCGGCGGTGGGACTGGAGGCGTTCATCGCGCTGAAAGCGGCAGGGAAGAAACCCGACATGTTCTTTGGTGCCCGCGAGGGTGTAATCGAGGCTGCGTTTCACGGGATCGACTGTGCGATTGTAATTGTTGACGAAGAGTTCACCGACTTTCTCAAGAGACTGGAGAACGTTGAACTCGCGTATGTGATCCATGACCTGATCTCGCCATGAAGATCCTCATCCAGCCCCAGAAGGGAAACAGTTTCAAGCTCCTCTTTTATGACGGCAGGCACGTCATGGGCGCCGGATTTGTCGAGCTGATGGAGACGCCGAGGGGACCCCGCCCCACAAAATACCGGCTCCGGTGGGGCGGGAAAAAGAGGACCGGCACACTCCCTCCAAGGACCTGATCGCCCAGCTCCGTGAAGCAGATGTGCGGCTTACCAAAACAAGCGAGAACTTTGAAACATTCCTTTCAGATTTCCAGATTAAGACCAGTTACGTGGACGCGTGCCGCATGTGCCTGCTCGATGAACGGTACACACCGTTAACTGTGGAGAACTGCGTCACGTTCGGCAAAGGCGAGAAGATCTGTCTTGAGTGCGGGAAACGCGAGCTGCGTCGTGAAGTATCGCATATCGGCCGGCTGGGGCTGGAAGGAATCGCGCATCTCGAAAACCTTCTCGTTACCTTCCGCGACCTCGACCGGGTGCTCTCGACGCTGCAACCCGATAAACTTACCATGAAGGCCGCGCTCTACGATCGGCTTGAACCGCATCCGGTAATGACCACAGCCTCAATCGATGAACTGCCCCTCCCGCGGCAGTTTACAGAAGCAAGCGGGGTATCCCAGCTCATGCCCGCCCAGCAGCTCGCCGTGGAAGCGGGATTGTTGCAGGGAAAAGACCTGCTGGTCGTCGCCGCAACGGCGAGCGGCAAAACATTCATCGGGGAAATGGCGGGGATCAAAAACTATCTTGAAGGAAGGGGACGGATGCTCTTCCTTGTCCCGCTGGTGGCGCTTGCAAACCAGAAGTATGAACGGTTCACTGCCCGGTACGGGAAGATGGCAAAGACCGGTCTCCTGACCGGGGTGAGCCGGCTCAACCTTCCCGAGACCCGGAAAATCGGGGACCGGAACCCCCAGTCACCAGTCATCGTCGGCACCTACGAGGGTGTCGACAACATGATCCGCTGCGGCCAGAAGATGGCCAACATCGCGACTGTGGTAATAGATGAGGTCCAGATGCTTGAAGATGCAGACCGGGGGCACCGCCTGGACGGCATGATCGCACGGCTGAAGTACCTCGCACCTCAGGCACAGTTTCTCTACCTGTCGGCTACCATTGGGTCTCCAAAAACGCTGGCAAAAAAACTGAACTGCAGTCTCGTGCGGTACGCCGAACGCCCGGTGGGGCTGGAGCGGTATCTCCTCTTCATCGAACGCAAACAGAAGATTCCCACCATCAAGCAGATGACAACCGAGGAGTACAAGCGGACATCCTCAAAGGGGTTCCGGGGACAAACGATCATCTTTACCAATGCACGGGCACGGTGCCATACGATCGCGGATGCACTCGGGATGAGGGCAGCGGCATATCATGCGGGACTTTCATCGCAGGAACGGCGTGAAGTCGAGACAAAGTTCCTTGGGGGGAAACTGATGGCGGTGGTCACCACCGCAGCGCTGGGTGCCGGGGTGGATTTCCCCGCATCGCAGGTGATATTTGACGCGCTGGCCATGGGCAGGGACTGGCTCTCGGTACAGGAGTTTAACCAGATGGCCGGGCAGGGCCGGAAGACCCGACTTTCACGACCTTGGCCGTGTGGTAATCCTTGCCGAGCCGGGAGGCACTTACTCCCGGGAGAACCCGTTCACTGAAGAAGAGGTCGCTATCCGCCTTCTGAAGGGAGAGATGGAAGAAGTAGCACCGGAACATGATTTCGAAAAGAGTTCCGAAGAGTACGTGGCAAATGCGGTCGCATGCAATGGCGAGGAAGCAGATCTCGACCGGATCAACAGTATGATGGTCGGCAGCATGGAACCCGTGCTTCCCGAACTGATCGCCCACCAGCTTGTCGAAAAGAATGGGAGCCGGCTGGTCATGTCACCGCTGGCCAGGGTTATGGCAGAGCATTTCATCGGCATGGAGCGGCTCCTTGAGATCCTCCGCCTGACAAAGTTCATGGATGATCCGGTCGACGTGATCGCGGAACTCGAAAGCGAGGATGTTCACCAGGATAAAAGAAAGGAACCGAAGAAGGTGCAGAAGAAGGACGGGAAGAAACCGGCCGGGCATAAGAGACGTCGCTAAGAACCCGGCAGGGACGGCGGGAATAATAATGCCTGCCTCAAATAATTAGCCATGAAGAGAAAGATCATCTTCGCGTTCTTCTGTATTCTTTTATTTCCCCTTCTCCTCCTCCCTCTTTCGGGCGATCTCACCTGGCCGGAGGGCTGGATCTTCAGCATCTGGTTTATCGTCCTTTGTTTTACAACAATCCTGTACCTGGAACGAAAAGATCCGGCGTTGCTGGAAGAGCGGTACCAGAAGCCTGGCACGGGAAACCAGGAGGGCTGGGACCGGTATGTGGTCTTCGGGCTCCTGTTCGGATTCATACTCTGGTTCTTCGTTATGCCGCTGGATGCAAAACGGTTCGGGTGGTCTCCCCTGTTCCCCCTCTGGCTGAAGTTCTGCGGCGGAGCCATGCTGGCTGGATCATTTTTCCTGTTCTTTCGTTCATATACTGACAACACGTTCCTCTCCCCCCTCATCAGGATCCAGGAGGAACGAAAGCAACAGGTAGTCTCGACAGGTGTATACGGGTTTGTGAGACATCCCATGTACCTCGGGGCAATACTCATGTTCTTCGGAACACCCCTGCTACTGGGTTCGTCCTGGGGGGTCCTCGCCGGTCTTGCCCTGACCGTTCTGCTCATGGGCAGGATCGTAGGAGAAGAGGCGATGCTGACACGGGAACTCGAAGGATACCAGGAATATACCAAGGCCGTTCGCTACCGGCTTTTTCCCGGGGTATGGTAATACACCCCCGCTCATGATAGCGCCGAACTCGGACTCAATCGCCCCTCTTATTTAAACCAGATACCTTACGGAAAATTCCCGATAGTATCCATTATTACATCACAAAGACATGCTTAAACCCGATTACTGCGAATTCCCTGCATACCCATGTCGAGTACAGGAACGACGGGCAGGTGGATCCTGCCCGAACGATGGACCCTCCGTTATCTTTTTCTGCTCGGGTTTTTTGCAATCTTTTCGACTACGATATCGAAAAATCCCGTTTTGCCACTTTTTTCTCAGGCGCTAGGAGCAAACGACACGATAATCGGTCTAATCGCTGCATTCTCTCCTCTCGCCGGGATCCTGTTTTCGTTTCCTGTGGGAGTACTCTCCGATCATCTCGGCAGAAAGCGGCTCCTCATTATATCCGGCGCTGTATTTCTCGCTGCCCCTCTTCTTTATCTCCTTATCACCAATCCCTTCTGGTTGATTCCAGTCAGGTTCTTCCACGGTACCGCAACAGCAATTCTCGGGCCGGTTATTTCTGCAGTTATCGCTGAGCGGTTTCCTGCCAGCAAAGGCCAGATGCTCGGGCAGTATTCTTCCGCAACGCTGGTCGGCCGATCGATCGCTCCGCTTGTCGGTGGTGCCATAATCTCATATTTTGTATTTTATCCGGGACTTTTCCCCTACAGGATGGTATACCTTGCAGCAGCCCTTGCGGCAGTGCCGGTCTTCATCATGACGCTGATGTTTCCCGACGACCCGGCTTCGGTAAGGGTTCTCCCGTTCTCAGTCTTCCGTGAGAGTTTTGTTACGTTTTTTTCCAACCGGAGGCTGCGTGGGACTGCTGTTGCTGACATGGCAACGTATTTTGCATTTGGGGCATTTGAGACATTTCTGCCCGTTTTCCTTTTTTCGCAGGGAATCAGCGCTCTCCAGACCGGCATCATATTCGCGATCCAGGTCCTGATCATCGCCGCGAGTAAACCCTTCTTCGGAATGACTGCAGACCGGGTTGATAAACGCTTCCAGATTACCGCAGGACTTATCATCATCGGGTGCTCGGTTGCAGTAATTCCATTTACATCGTCGTTTTCCATTTTTCTCGCCATAAGCGCGATATTCGGGATGGGCATGTCTCTTTCAACGGTGGCAACCAGTGCATATGTTGCAGATGTTGCAAGAAAAGAACAGATCGGGGCGTCCATGGGGGCGCTCTCGTCCATAATGGACATCGGCCAGTCTATGGGGCCCCTCATCACCGGCATAATCATTACCGCAGCCGGTTTCTCATCAGGATTTTTTGCCAGTTTCCTTCTCGCTGTCGTAATCACCGTCGTGTTTGCAGTTTCGGTGACCGATCCCGCTCAGTAAGAGTTAAAGAGACAATTAACCATTAATTTCCGCTGTTTCAATCCATCTTTACGCGAACAAAGAAATAAAGAATTTACCGGGAGGATTTTCTTAGTCCCCCTCCTGCTCTGATCAATCGAAGAGCTCTTCTGCTTTGAAGATAATGGTTCTGACTGACATATCTGGAGAGATCCCATGCAAACACCTGTGCGGGACAAAGACACCCTGCAGGATGTGCCTTATCACACCCTTCCTGAATACGAGCTCTACTCAGTTCTTGACTCCGGTACACAGGGCCTGACTCTGGAACAGGCAGCCGCCCACCGGGAACGATTCGGGTTCAATGATATCTCACAAATCCGGAAACGACCAGTTCTTCTCCAGTTTCTGGAACACTTCAAAAATCTCCTTGTCATCATCCTCCTGATAGCAGCAGCAATCTCCATATTTGTCGGTGAGATTACCGATGCAGCGATTATTATTGTTATTATTGTTGCCAGTGTCACTTTGGATTTCTTCCAGGAATATAAAGTCTGAAACTGCAGCAGAACTGCTAAGGCAGAAGATTGTGACAAGGGCATCTGTATACCGGGACGGCAGGCAGCAGGAGCTGCCGATCATAGAACTTGTACCCGGGGATCTCATCTCTCTGTCTGCAGGAGATATCGTACCTGCAGATGCCCGGGTGATCAGCGCACGGGATTTTTTCATCAACCAGGCGGCACTGACCGGTGAGCCGTATCCGGTTGAGAAACAAGGTGGTCTGGCACCGGACGGACAGGTGCTGAATGAAGCTGCCAATTACGTCTTCCTCGGGACATCTGTTGTAAGCGGTACGGCCCGGGCGATTGTCACAAAAACCGGGCCTGCAACAGAATTTGGAAGAATTGCAAAGACCCTTGTCGCCCGACCTCCGGAAACGGAATTTGAGCGGGGCCTGAAACAATTCAGTTACCTGATGTCGAAATTTGTATTTTTCCTTGTCATCTTCGTGTTCTTCATCAATGCGATGTTCCGGCACGGTATCCTTGACTCATTGCTTTTTTCCGTTGCCCTTGCTGTCGGCATGACCCCGGAACTCCTCCCGATGATACTCTCGCTGAACCTCTCGAAGGGGTCTATTGCCATGTCAGAAAAGGGTGCAATCGTCAAGCACCCGGCAGCGATCCAGAATTTCGGGAGCATGGACGTGCTATGTACCGATAAGACCGGAACCCTGACTGAAAATAAGATCGCGCTTATCCGCCACCTTGATACCGATGGGGCAGACAGCGAGAAAGTCCTCGTCTTCTCTTACATCAACAGCTACTTCCAGACCGGGCTGAAAAGCCCGCTCGACGACGCGGTGATCAGTTTTCGGCTTATCGATACTGAGGCATACCGGAAAATCGAAGAGATCCCGTTTGATTTCATTCGCAAACGCCTTTCCATTGCAGTAGCTCATGGTCCTGCCCATACTCTCATCTCCAAGGGCGCTCCCGAAGAGATTCTTCGCATATGTTCAACGATAGACCGGCGGGACGCGATCCAGCCGCTGGAAGAGGGGGATGTCGACCGGGTGAACGCACTCTATCGGTCGCTTTCTGCAGAGGGGTTCAGGACACTTGCCGTTTGCTATCGCTCCCTCGATGAAGACCATACGCAAGTCACCGTGGAGGATGAGGAGGAGATGACCCTGCTCGGTCTTATCACATTCCTTGACCCCCCCAAGGAGAGTGCCCACGAATCTCTCCGCCTGCTTGCCGGTTCCGGAATTGAACTGAAGATCCTGACCGGGGACAACGAACTGGTTACACGGAAGATTTGCGCACTTATCGGCCAGGAAGTCCGGGGTGGACTATCGGGCGCCGAGATCGAGACAATGGATGAAGAGACCCTCTCAAGGGTTGTGGAAGATGTGACGATCTTTTCACGCCTTGCTCCCGTGCAGAAAAACCGGGTCGTAGATGCCCTCCGCCGGAACGGCCATGTTGTGGGTTTCCTTGGTGATGGCATCAATGATGCACCGTCTATCCGGAAAGCGGATGTCGGCATATCGGTGGAAAATGCCGTCGATATAGCAAAGGAATCGGCAGATATTATTCTCCTGAAAAACGACCTGTGTATCCTTTATGACGGTGTCCTGGAGGGGCGGCGGACTTTTGGCAATACCATGAAATATATCCTGATGGGGACCAGTTCCAATTTCGGGAACATGTTCAGCGTGGCCGGGGCCTCCCTGTTCCTGCCGTTCCTGCCGATGCTTCCGATCCAGATCCTGCTCAATAACCTGATGTACGACGTTTCCCAGATATCCATTCCAACCGATACAGTTGATGCATCCTATACCAGCCTGCCAAAAAAGTGGGATATCGAATTCATAAGGAAATTCATTTATGTATTCGGCCCGGTCAGTTCGATCTTTGATTTCCTCACGTTCTTTATCCTGATCTTCTTTTTTGCGGCTGATGCTCCCTTTTTCCAGACTGCCTGGTTCGTTGAGTCGATCTGCACCCAGACCCTGATTATTTTCGTAATCAGGACCCGCGTCGTGCCGTTTTACCGGAGCAGGCCGAGCAGGCTGCTTGTGGTAACAACCCTTCTGATGGTTGCAGCCGCATGTATCCTGCCGTTCACCGTTGTGAGCAGCATCTTTGGTTTTGTTCCGCTCCCGGTATCGTTCTTTGGTGTGCTGGCAGGGCTGGTGATCGGGTACCTGGTCCTGGTTGAACTGGTCAAAAGATGGTTCTACCACAAATATTCTTCCTTTATCGATCGGAAAAACACGGATTCCATGCGTATGAGTGATGAAAAAAGTTAATCCGGGCTGGCAGGGATATAATGGATGAACAACACCAGACCTGACAATAATGGAAATCAGCCGGTTCAAGGTTTTCTGGCCAGAGAAAGAGCGATTCCTGTCGGTCCTGATACGTATCGATGGTGATAGCGCCCGTCTTTTAAAAAAGAACACGAATTAGAATTAAAACAACGTTAAAATGCCGGTTAGCCTGCGCCACCCGTAAATAGTTTTGATTCCAGATACTACCGGATGCAGATGAAGGTCCCGTTCAGCGAACTCGACAACCGCCTCGACCGTTTCCGGCTTCTGATGGACAACCAGCATCCCGGATGGGATCTTGCCATAATCTTCTCCAAGCTCAACCTCTATTACTTCACCGGCACCATGCAGGACGGTATGCTGCTTATCCCCCGGGACGAAGAGGCCTGCCTCTGGGTCCGTCGGAGTTTCGAACGGGCAGAGGACGAATCGCACTTCCCGCGAATCCGTAAGATGGGGAGTGACCGGGATGCTGCCGGGACGATATCAACGATTCCGGGAACGGTGTATCTCGAGACCGAGCAGGTACCCCTCGCACTCTTCATGCGACTGAAAAAGCATTTCCATTTCAGGAATGTGAAAGCTATCGACCATCAGGTCCTCCAGGTCAGGTCCATCAAGAGCCTGTACGAACTTAACCTGATGAAACGTGCGGGTGCAATTCATCGCCGCGTTCTGGAAGACCTGGCACCGGATATCCTTAAAGAAGGGATGAACGAGGCGGAGTTCACGGGCGAACTCTACTCACTCATGGTGAACGAGGGACATCAGGGGATCGTCCGGTTCGGGATGTTTGAGTCCGAGATTATCCTTGGTCTGATAGGGTTTGGCGAAAGTTCTCTCCGCCCGACATACCTTGACAGCCCGGGCGGGAATGCAGGAATGTCACCGGCAGTCCCGTTGCTCGGGAGCAGGGACCGGAAGTTGCGAGACGGGGATCTTGTTTTCATAGATATCGGGTGCGGCTTTCATGGATACCATACCGACAAGACCATGACCTACGTCTTTGGCAAAGCGCTTCCTGATGACGTAGTTGCAAGCCACCGTACATGTATTGGGATACAGGACACGATCGCCCCCCTCCTGAAACCCGGAGCCATCCCCTCGCAGATCTACGAGACGGTCATGGCTGGTCTCGAACCCGCGTTCCTTGAGAATTTCATGGGATATGGGAACCGGAATGTCCAGTTCCTTGGCCATGGGATCGGCCTCGAGATCGCGGAAGACCCGGTCATTGCCAAAGGATTTGACGAACCGCTTGAAGAAGGAATGGTGATCGCCATTGAACCCAAGAAAGGAATCCGGGGGATCGGCATGGTCGGTATCGAGAATACCTTTCTCGTCACATCCGGGGGCGGGAGGAGCATCACCGGCAATCACCCCGGTCTGATACCGGTCGGATACACCAGAAGGTAGTCTGGGCAAGGGCTCCCTTATTCCGGCTGGGATCCTTTTTTAAGAAAGTCTATCGGATGGCGAGTCGCGACTCAATAATTAGTTATAATAAAATTGTAAAAAGATGAAGTGTCTGATTCCTGTACAGGGAAGCGGTCCGAATTAGCATACAACCACCTGCATCTCTGTCCGATATGGATGTGTGCGTGAGAACGGGAGTTGAAATTAAGATATATTAAAGGCAAGGAATTAATGGGTAAATAAGACTGATATGACTACTGCTGCGCGGATAATGATAGTTGAGGATGACGAAATTATTGCCAATCTTATTTCGCAGATGCTGGAAAAGAAGGGTTACAGTGTCGTTGGCAAAATTGCTTCCGGGGAGGAGGCGATTATGAAATCGGCAGCGTTGAAACCCGAACTGGTGCTGATGGACATAACTCTGCGGGGGTCAATGGACGGTGTCAGCGCGGCCGGGTTCATATTCCAGTTGTTTCATTATCCTATCATTTTCCTGACTGCAATGTGTGATGACAATCAGCTGGAGTACGCAAAAAGTGCTGAGCCTTTGGGGTTCATCTATAAACCGTTCACTGAGAAGGATCTTGCTGCAAATGTTGAACTTGCCCTGTATAATCATTCTATCCGAAAGAATCATCTTTCAGTCTGTCCTGCAGGAGATCCCGTTAATATCATGGATGCGCTTGATACCATCATCATCATGGACAAGACGGGCAAAATTATTTTTTTTAATCCTTATGCAGGCTGGTTTCTTGATCTCCCTGACGATCAGATACTGATGCACTACTGGAGGGACATCATGATGCTCATCAATGACCAGACTGATGAGCAACTGAAGGATCCTGTCCCGGAAGTGACCGGGCAGAAAACGGTGGTCAGCCACGAGTTCAATACTGCGATCGTTACGAGATCTTCCAAACGCTGGAAAGTCAAGGTGACCTTCCGCCCCCTCCTCGATACCGGTGACAGATTCTTTGGGATCTTACTCTCTATCAGGGAAAAAACACGTGACCAGATAAAAATGGCACAAAAATTCCGGCCATGACAACCTGCAGCTACAAAGAAGAGCCGATATGTAATCCGCAGTTCGGTGTATCTTCAGCAGATGACGATTCTGGAAGATAGCGAAAATCATGGGAATCGGCAGTTCAAAACATTCAGGCCGGAATTGAGGATTTGGCGTTCCCGACTTTACTAATCGTATCACTCAGTAGCTGCCTGCGTACGTATCCCGGATTTGACTGGAAAACCTTGCCTGATTTTCTCCCTCACCATTCAACTCCCTCTTCAATGTCGGTAATGTTTCAAAATTTGTTTCAAAATCTGTAGTTGGGAGAAGATCCTATAAAACCTCATGAGTAATACTCGGAGCATGATGAGGACATTCTCATCTGTTGAAACTTCATAACAAAAAGGAGATTGAGATAATGGCGTCGTTCATATGCAAAGATCTTGGAATCGATTGTTCATTCGAAGCGACCGGCACTTCTGACCGTGAAATCATGAGACAATTTATCGATCATGCGGAATCTGTACATAAAATGTCGGTACTTCCCGCCGACGTCATTTATCGGGTGCAGAAATCAATAAAAAAATAATACTTTTTTTGCCTCACGGAGATCCTCCTCCATCTCCGTGTTCTGGGCAACCATATTGAGGCTATTCAGTTCCGAGATACTGCCTTAGCCATGTGATCGCTTCTGCTGCTGCAATACTTACGTACGGATTCTGGTCGTAGAGCTCGATATGGTTGTGTGTCTCTATCCAGATGAACTCTTTTGGTTCGAGTGCAGCATCATACGCCTGTTGGGCAAATTCGGGGAGGAGTGCAGTATCCTTCGTCCCATGGATAAACAGGATTGGCGTCGGTGCTACAAGGGGTGCGTGGACAATGGCGTTGTAGAGGAAGTAGGGTTCAAGGGATGCAACGGTCAATTTCTCGGACCAGGCAGGGGCATCTGACTTGTGGGTGCGGTCGTAGTAAGAATAAGCCTCTTCGAGGGGCATCACGGCCATCGGGACCTCCGGGGTGATTCCCCTGGAGATCGTTGGAATGTACTTCACCTTGCCGGTGCGGTACTCTTCCATCATCATCTCGTTCACCTGCTCCCGGAACCGGGCGAACCCGTCGACACCCATAAACCGCTGGAAGGTCCCCCCGATATTGTATCCCCCGGCAATCGCAACAACGGCCTTCACTTTCCGGTGGCGTGCGGCGGTAGAGACCGCAAATCCTCCACCCATACATACGCCGACGATCCCGATCCTGGCCGGATCGATATCCTCACGTGTGCACAGGTAAGTAACCGCGTTTGCATAATCCTCGATCACACGGTTCGGATCATAATGTGCCCGGGGCTCTCCTCCGCTCCCTCCAAACGAGCGGGGGTCAAAGGTGAGAACGGTGAATCCTGCGTTGGCGATCCGTTCGGCGTAATGAGGGAGGGTCTGTTCCTTGACACTGCTGATCGGCCCGCACATTACCACTCCCGGTGTCCTGACACCGGGCTTTTCTCCTGATGGACGGTAGAGATCTCCTGCCAGAGTCACGCCAGCGCTCATGAACCTGACCGGGCTTCTTCGCCGCGGGTCGGCTTTCAGGAGGTCATTCGGGTTGGCGGGCAGAAAATGGGGATCTTCGACCGGTTCGGCCATCGCCATCATGGTTGGCCGGATTCGTATTGTTCTTACGTTATTCATAGAGGATTACCAATCCGTCCCTTTTCCCGTTGAGCATATTAAAACTTTTTCCCTGTGGGTGTTGATCATTATGAGCATTTTTTTAGGAGAAAATCGCGTGATGATCTGGTGCCGGGCAAGAGTTGTTATTCGAAGATCAAAGTTAATCCCGATGGATCCCGCCCCCCGGGTTTTCGCTCTCCCTGGTGAAATCAGGTACCCTTTCAGCACCTGTCCGGTCTTCTAATCCGATTTGAAAACAACATCTGATGCAATGTATCCGGATTACCCGGATTTGTCGCGGGTGCGGTGTATCACCCTGCGATATGGTATCATTCACCGATCGGGAGAAATCAGACGGCTAGAGGATGGATCCCGGGCAAGCTGATGCATCGTCAGGGAACCAGCTGATCATAGACCCGGTATGCCTTGCCATCGGACATATGGGCAATGATTTCCACACGGTCTGCTTCTTTCGATCCATCAAGGGTGATCTCGGGTACGCCCTTCAGGGGCATGATGATGCCCGTTGCCACCGATCCTCCCGGATGGGTAACCTTGATATCCGCACTTATGATGCTGCCCACTCCTGCACTTCCTGCGAAAATAACAAGGATCTTTTGAGTAACCGGGTTTTTCTGGACCGAAAAGTAGAGCTTCTGGCCCGATGGTATCAGCTGCGTTGGCAGGGGAACGAGAGCACGGGAGACCGGGGTGGGTGTCACGGTCAGGGTGGGCGGGGTTGTCCCGGAAATAGTTGGCAGGGGTGTGATCTCACCTGCCGGCAGATTGCCCTGGGCGCTGAGCATCGGCAGTCCGACAAAATAAACGATCGCAACAATCGCTATCAGCACAACGCATCCTCCGACAATCCTTGTCCTGGTTAACCATGGTTTTGCCGCTGATCCCGGCTGCTTCACCGGAGATAAAAAAAGTGCGTCCTCGATGGTCTCTGGTGGTGCAGGAACCGCGACCGGTTTTTTTGTTTTGGGTAATATCGGAGGCATGGGATTTGGAACATGAGAGGATTCCAGAGTTTCATCATCTGCATATTCCTTCCCGTACTGTTCCAGTAATTCATCCGTATCCGGTTCCGGGATTTCCTCTTGGTAACGGTGCTGGGTCTCCTGCCTGGCCGTTATGATGTTTTCCTGCTCAGCATCATCCGTTAATTCATCAGTGTCCGGCTCCGGAATTACCCTATCCTGTTCCGATGTCCGATCTTCAACCGGCCCGGTATCCTCTTCCTCAGAGTATTCCGTTGAATTGTCCGGCTCCATAATAAGCGGGGCGCCACACAAATCGCAATACTTTAGTGGTTCTATGAACTGGGTACCGCATTTGCTGCAGGTTAACAGTACCCGGCATCATTGTCCCGCATGTCGCACAGAATTTATTTCCGGGCTCGACCGGCCGGCCGCAGGCAGGGCAGGTACGCGTGAACTTTGGTGGTGAGTCCGGTTCCTGCATGAAACGCAGTTTAGCTCTCACATATTAAAAAGGTGGCTCATCCGGCCTTTTTCCAAGCCGCGAATGAATGTACACCCGATTTACCGGCTTACAGAACACGAATATAAGGATTCAAAAAATCTCGATCCAAAATTGCAGTTACAATAGAGTATATTATTAGTTAATTCACGTGAAATTTTTAAATACCTGACTCCACATCGGTTTTACTTCTCTGAATATCCTGGTACCTTTTGCCTGTGAATAATGTTCATTTTTTAAGCTGCCAATCTTACCATGGCAGAACTGCCGGGAGTTAATCTATATCTTTTGGTTCCCTGAAAGTGCGGTTCAGAAAAGTGGGGATTCGTTTGGATCTGATCCCCGAGTTATCGGAATCACTCGAAAACAGGGGTTGTCAGACATCAAGCGGCGCTTTGACCGACTTATTTCCCGTGGAGAACGGGTAGTTTATATTTTTAAGCGGTTTCTTTATGAAAAAGTATTCTTGTTTTACCTCGGTTGAACCCGGCAGACCCACCGATCATAGATGGGATCAGCAGGATTTTCCGTAACATCGACTGTCCTGTCGATTGCACGTCCCCACTCCTGTACAAGCTCCGCCTCTTTCCCGGTGCCAACGGTAACCAGCGTATCGAGTGTCATTGAGCACAATTCCCTGACAATCCGCTCCCACATCTCCTGGTTGAAGGTGTTGAACTCCCCTGCCATGATCACGATTCCTTTTGGGGCTGGTTCAATATACTCTGACGCAATGGTGCCATCGATCCACATCGTCTCGTCCGGCAGCAGCCGCTTTTCGGTAAGGCCACGGGAGAGGAGTGACTCGTCGTTGTCATAGGAAAGGGGGGCAAACCCGAGATCTCGCAGCACGGCAGAACCGACACCCGATCCACAACAACAATCGATGCAGGTCATGCCGTGCCCCTCCCCCCACACGCCAGCGATAAGACCTTTCAGGATCCCATGCCGCAGGGGATTCAGGTCATCAATCGAGGGAGGGACATTTGCAACCAGTGCATCGCTGAAGTACTCACGCACAGCTCCTGACCAGACGGTCCGCTCTTCCTGGAACAGTTCCCCGTTCACGCTCTCGAAGAGTTCGATAACCGGTACCGATGGATTCCTGCAAAGGAATGAACCTGCAACCCAGCCGTTTTGTCCATGAAATGCCACCGCGAGTGGCTCTTCATGTTCGTCGAGGAGGAGTCGCCCTTCATCAGCGGTTATACCAGCAAGCCCCGCATTATATCCGCTGTCGGTGAGATTGGCAAAACCGGGTTCAATGAACCTGACCGTATCAATCCCGAGGATCTCTGAAGCTCTCATACTCCGCGCTCGATCCGCATACCATGCGGGGCTTCGATTGTCCCGTCTATCTTTGCCTCTTCATGGAGCACAATGGACTTTGCGATCACATTGCCCAGGATGTGAGCCCCCTTCTTTACGTACACGGTGCTACCGCTCTCGACATTCCCGTGAATGGTGACGCCATCTACGACCGTTATACGGTATTTTGCCCGGAGACTCCCGAAGACAACCGTGTTCTGCTGGACGTCAATAGAGCCTGCACGTATATTACCATGGAGACGGCACCCTTTGCCAATCTTCATGGTAGACGGGACAGCGAAATATCTCAGGTTGAGTTTCGACCGTGCGGGGATCATGAGGGGGATCTTGCGCAGTTCCTCCTCATCCGAGAACAGATCGTCGAGAATACGGTCCAGCTCCTTCTCGTTCTCAATCCTGAGCAGGGTCATTAAATAGATGATGATGAACATGAAGACCGGCATCGGGTTGCGAATCTCGACGTCACCTTTTGCTTCGAATCCTTCCTTGATCTCGACCTTCTCCCCGATGTCGAGGGCCCCCGAAACGACCAGTTTCCCGGCGATCTTTACCCCTTCGCCAATATATGCATCCTGTCTGGCGATAACATCGCTCCCGACCTCGCACCAGTTTCCGATCCGCACGTCCCCGCTTGCCCAGATATATTCACGGATCTTCGAGGATTCCCCGACATAGATATCTGCACCTCTCAGCCCGAAGTCTATCTGGCAGAATTCGCCGACAACGATATTCCTGTCTGTCTTGATGCTGTGTTCCTGCAACTCTGTCCCGTCAGGGAGCAGGCAGTGCTTGTGCCAGTTTTTTACGGCTCTCTCTCTCATCGTTCCCCCGAAGTTCTCATTATGCCCCGAATTTGTGTGCCTTATTGATCAGGTCGAGTGCTGTAGGCATGAGTGCAGCACCGGTTATCCGGTGGAGCCCGCCCTGAGCACAATGGTACTCGTCAAAGACGGTGACATCATCGATCCGGACCCCGTCACCATGAATCAGGACCGGCACCGGGTCGGCGCTGTGGTCCTTGATCGTACAGGGGGTTGAATGATCAGCACAGATAAGGATGATGCAGTCCGGAAGATCCAGCAGCGGGGCGAGAGCGGCATCGGTCTTTGTAATAAAATCTCTCTTCTGCTCTGCCAGCCCGTCATGCCCTGACTCGTCTGCTCCCTTGATGTTGACCAGCACAAAGTCCCTGGTCTTCAATTCGGCGATCGCTGCTGTAATTTTCCCCGGGATGTTACTGTCCTGCGACCCGGTGATCCCCGGGACCGGCACACGTGAAAGACCGACGGCACTGCCAATGCCCGAGATCAGGCTTGCGGCCGATATCACACTTCCGGAAATGCCATATCGCGCGGAGAATGGTTCGAAATGCCCCATCTCACCAGCTCCCCTCATCAGGATGATATTTGCCGGGGACAGTCCTTTTTCAACTCGTTCTTTATTGAGCGGATGATCGAAAAGTATCCGCGTAGACTGCCGGACAAATTCGTTGCAGACCGCAGCGGTCTTTGCATCGGCGACGGTCTGTTTCAGCGGCTTCACGGACAAGGGGGCGACTCCATCGTGCTTCGGGTCGTTGGAAGAGACACAGTGCCCGAGTCCTTCCCCCCGCAGCGCGAGAGATGCCCGGTGCCCGGCACCGGAACGAAAGGCAAACTCCACACCATAATCTGCCAGGTCAACACCCTGGGCAATAGCCGAGCTCAACGCCGTAGTGTCGTGGATTCTTCCTGCGCGGCGATCGGTGATGACGCCTTCGCGGGAGACGGTGGCATAATTGCACCGGAACCCGATCATGCCCGGCTCCATGTGGATGCCGGTTCCCTCGCATTCGAGTGGACCCCTCCCGGTATAGTATTTGTACGGGTCATACCCCAGCAACGCCAGATGAGCCGTATCCGAACCGGGGCGGACTCCCGCAGCGATCGTATCCATAATGCCGCAGATACCTTCCTGTGCGAGACGGTTAAGGACGGGTTTTCTTGCTGCAGCGAGCGGGGTGATCCCACCGAGCGCGGGAGAAGGACGATCGGAAACACCGTCGAGTACGACAAACAGGATCTTATTGGCGGTCATTCGTATGGAATGGTTGGATCCCGGGACTAATTATGTTTCTTGGTAGGCGGGTAAAAAACAGGGCACTGAACTATGAAAGGCTGCTATGGTAACACGAGGGTATGACCCGGGTAATGGAACACAGGTATCCAACGCTGCAGAACCATGCTTTTTTAAATCAGATAAATTTCTGCCCACATTGAACGGGCAAATAAGCATAAAAAATGAAGACTAATCCGCATATAAAAAAAATAATTCTTTTTAATACTATCTGTTGAGTATTCAACAGGAAAAAAAGGAAAAAACGTTTTTTATACCGTGGAGATCCGGGCGGCAACCGGCTCGACCTTGGACTTGATGATCTCGACCCTGCGGGTCGGGTAGATAATTTTGACTGCCTTGAAGAGGTCTCTCGAGATCTCTCCGGAAACGATCCCGTTGAGGAGTGTGGTCAGGTCCCATGCCCCTGCCTGGGCAGCAATCGTGTCGGTGATAACTTTCCTGATTGCGTGTTCCTGCATGATGTTTGCGCGGGCAAACGTGTAGCAACTGATGGTCAGTCGTACCTTCTTCCCGTCTTTGGTCAGGATTGGGACCTGGCAATCCACCCGGGAGCTTCGGCGCTTGACAAGCGATCGGAGATAGTCCCGGGTAAATTCGTGACCGACAAATTCCGTATATGCAGCATCGCCCGTCACGGATGCGATCTTAAAGCTCATCTTCATGTGCTGTTTTGCGTAATCATTGGTGATCTCGCCGAGCGTAGCCTGCATGATTCTGCCGACAACGCTGTCGGCATCGTTAGCGATGGTGTCACCGATATACGCTTTGCCGAGGTTTTCGGGAACGAATACCTTGAACCAGCTCTTGGCTTTCCAGCCTTCTACTCTTCTTCCAACCTGTTTTTTCTTTGCCATAATATCACCTGGAGAAGTTATTCTCCGGTATTTTTTTTCAGGCAACGGGATTTTCCCGGCTGCCTGTCTTCTGGTCGTCTGACCACGAACTCACTGTCCTGCGCATTGACCGAACAAGCATCCTCGGCAATGGTCAGATTCATCAGATAGTCGTCTGCCGATGCAATGACCGTCCTGATCTGTGTTCCGGTGATCGTAGTCGTTACGTGATCACCCTCAGCGATTGTAGTCAGGCTGTTGAGATTATCCGGTCTCAGTGCCGCTGCAACACAGGCAGCGTTCCGGTGCCTGGTCGTTATCTCCCCGTGAATCAGCATCATAACGCAAATGCCTCCTGCCAGTTCCGGGAAAATATACCGATCTTTTCCGAGGGAATGACTGCGACCGCACGGTGGATATGGCCACCCCCGTTCCCCCCGCATGCAGCTGCAAGTTCACGCACCAGCGGTCCGATATCAGTAGTGATGCCGGCAGGGCACCGGATTGATATCCGGCATGAATCGCCCGCAGGTGCATATACCAGTACCGGGCGGGAGGTCATACGGTCGCGTGCCAGGATATCTGCGACATCGCCGGCAACAGTCATGTCGCGGACTTCGTAAACCCCGGTCAAACCTTCATCGGGATGGGCATTTTTCACCCCGTCGATCACCTTCATCCGGTGCTGACGGGCAATCTCCCACACCTGTTCAAGATAATGGGAAGACCGCATGCAGACAGTCACCGCGAGGTCGCCCTGGCCGGCTTTTCCGCAGGCATCAATAACCGCGGTAAGGGCATGAGCATCCTCGATGACCTCACGCTGGAGATGATACGTATCGCCATAGATCGCAAGAAGGCTTGTATAGGCCGCATCGGGCGCTGCTTCCAGCACTACCTGGGAGAGCAGGACATCGATCCGGCTGCTGTTCTCGCCCCGTGTCTGGTCCTGTGCCTGTTCGATGATATCTGCGATGCGCTCTTCAGTGCCACTGATCCCGCTGAGGTATGGGCTGGTCGCCATGTACCATCGTTCAGCCATGTCTCTTCCGGGAAGGGTAATGCCGCGGTCCGGGATGATGATGCCGTTTGCAATACCATCGTTAAAGATCTCGAGATTTTTCCCGGTCATCTCCTGGCCGTCGCCAATGATGCCGGGGATCACAAGTCCTGCCAGGTCCCGGTTGTCTCCCATCTTCTGGGCGACAATATATGCCATCCCCGCAGATGACAGTTCTCGATCCCCGTCAGCTCCCTCAAGCCTCGGGTTTGCATGGAACACTCCTTCAAACACCGGGAGATGGTGATCGACGACAATGGTATCTTTGGGGAGATCAGCCATTCCCGCCCCGAGATCACAGAGCAGGAGTGCGGCGTCACCACTACCGATCAGGTCAGCAGGGGTTACCTCATGACGGACTCTGATGCGGAACCGGATGCCTGCACGCAACATCGCATGGCAGAGGATCGAACCCGCGGCTATGCCGTCTGCATCATGGTGTGCCAGGAGCTCGATATATTCCTGGCGCCGGATCTGTTCTGCAATTGTTTCTGCGACGGTTACAAGTGACATGGGGTTCCTGGACAACTGGGTGTATGATTACCGGGACAGCAGAATTTCTGCATTCTCGGGTTTGTAGATGAAATCTTTTTGCAGCTTTTTGCTTCCGACGTAGTACTTCACGAGCCTACGGATCTTGGATTCAATAAGCTGGAGCTGCCGCTTGTTGTGCAGGTCCTTCTTGTTCTCGCCCAGGTGCTTGCGCAGCCCGAGCGCCTTGCTCATGAGATCGCGGAGATCTTCAGGGATCTCTGATGCAACCTTGTTCTCTCGTAAAATATCACCAATTCGCTTACCGAGGGCAAGTTTTACGTCCGGGACGCCATAGCGGTCCCGCAGGATCAGTCCGATCCTGCTGCCCGATGCGCCTTCCTTGCGGAGATCCAGGATCACTTTTGTGATGGCCTTTGCGTCCGTGTTGGACCACGCGGGTGCCTGTTTCCGGTAGGGGCGTACAGAGCATGACTTGCCTCTTCTTCGAGCATGCATTCGTGCCATAAATGGAGTCTCCTGAATTGTGTAAGTCCAGAAAAGTCGAGTATTTTTTACTGACTCCCTGTAATCCCAAAGCCTTGGTTGAGGCCGTGCGGTGAAGCACGTCGGACTTACATCTGTCAGCACAATAGGTAAAAGTGCTTGTTCAATATGGGGTGAGAGGAATAATAAGGATTGTGATGGTTTCTGTGGAAGTCGGAGCGGAGAGAGAGATTCATGCTCATCATTAGCTGAACCCGATTAAAGAAACCGGATTAATCTGATGAATGAGATTGCTTTTAATAATAATTTTTCAGTGTAACATCAGGCAGGTATTTGTTACCTGCAGGGAGATCCGCATTAGTGGATACCATTTACTCCGGTACAAGACAGTAAACAACGTGCAACCGCGCTGGCCGGAACAGGTTTCTCTTCTCCGATCGGTAATTATGGTCCATCCAACTGAGATCCGCCTTCCAATAGCGCCCATTGGCGAACATTTTAATGCATTATTTGCCGTATTTTAAAGGAAAAACCGCACTATGGAGGTATTTCCAATACATGTGCTGCAAATCGCCATTTTTCGCAACTGATCCCCTCTAAAAGAGCCAATACATGCCCGTATGGGACTCCGATCGGCATCGATGATCGATTACCGGACCCGACCCCTCCCGAAACCCGATCTGTCCTGGAATTAAATTCCCCTGGAAATCTTGTACATTTCAAGTCTTCTGGCTGATTAATCGGAATGAAGATTCCCGATGCTTAAGGTAAAAGCCGGTTGAGCGGCAGGCACAAGAGCTTACCCTTTTCCGGATTCTCCGTAAGGAGCCGGATCTTCTTCTTCACGTGTTCATACGGTTCGGTCTTATTACCCTGCCCGCTTACTTCCCTTTGAATAACGCCACAATATCGAGTTTTGTTGAACGATCCTTATAGTACTGGAAGAGATTCTCTCCCCATTCAACAGCACGGGGATCGCTGCTGAAAAGATCACTGGAGCTGTCGTAAATATTGGTATCCTTCTTGAAGAGGCCCAGAGACAGGTATTTGTCGGTGACGGTCAGCCCGACCCGCAGTTTCTCACCCGTTATTAAAACAGAAAAATTGGGATATTCCGCAAGCCCTATCATGTTCGATGCATAGGGCTCGGTTGTCAACAGCTCCACGACTTCGTGATTCACGACAAGTTCGACCGGAATTCCGGCGACTACTTTCTCTGCAATGAACTGGGCAAGACCCGGGCTGGCTACGGAAGAGATCCCGTGGATGTACTCCGCATCCTTCAGAATCTCGAGATAGTGGGAGTATACATAAAACATATCCGTTGTTGTGTCCTGTTTTGGCTCTGCATTATAGAGGTCACCAATGCTTAACAGAAAAGTTTCAGGAAGATCGGAAAGATCATGACTGGTAAAGAAAGTATTATGCTGATCGATACCACCTATGAGCTGGACAAATCCTTCGACATTCATTGCAACAACCCCGCCAAGCGGGGTAAGACGGTACTCGTAATTCGCTGCCTCGATAAGTCCCTGGTTCTCGAGGCTGCGGATCTTGGGAATCAATGCCTGGGACGTACTTCCCGTCACATCGCGTAATCGGCTGAGGGATGTAGTATGGTGAAGTAAGGTAAGCAGGATCTGGATCTTGAGCCGGGAATTATAAAGGGAATGGATAAGTTTCTGGTGTTTTTCATAAATTTTGATCGAATCCATACCAACTGATTCCTGCTACTGACAGGTACATATACCTTTCATAATATCATTATTATTCCCGGGCCTGCCGTTGAGATGGTGCGTCCCGAGGTGCCCCTTTGTTACCTTACGCTGTTACCTTAGATTCCCAGGTACGGCATCGATGAAATCACCAGGCAGAGTCCTCCGATAGTCAGGAATTGTCCGTCAGAAAAAACATCACAGAGAAGATCATTCCTGTTCGTCCGGTCAATGGAAAGGATGCAGGCCTGGGAATATACAAGAGAAGCGATGATAACGGTACAGGCGGGCATCGGAATTACCCTACTTCCCAGGACGAGAATTATGACCCCGGCTGAAATGTTTATCGCCGTCAGGATACGCCGGCTTCGTGCAACGCCAACCAGAACCGGAATGGTCGCAACGCCGGTTGCAAAATCTCCGCTCCGGTCCCTGATGTCGG
Organism: uncultured Methanoregulaceae archaeon; assembly: GCA_963815065.1. Lineage (GTDB taxonomy): Archaea > Halobacteriota > Methanomicrobia > Methanomicrobiales > Methanospirillaceae > Methanoregula. The sequence goes on from CAWFFE010000002.1 coordinate 876,358, forward strand.
GAAGTACTGAGGCAACAAACGTCCAGCAGAAAATAAACAGGAATACAACAACTGATCCTGTGCCCGGGGTCGAAGCACCAAGATATACCGGTGCCAGCGAGAACGCGAAGGCCCAGGCTGAGGAAACTACGAGATTTTTCATCACCGGGATCTCTTTTAACCGCCGGTATCCGCACCGTTCAGGAAGCACAGGAACACTGTAGAATACTCCGCTTATGAGTGGGATCATCACGACACAGAAGGCAGCGACACCGTGAAATGCGGCAATCGCGAGTGCGATAAGGTAAGCCCCGATTGCGGCGACAAAAAGGTGATGCTCATATTTTTTCGTGATCCGGAATCGACATTCGTGGTTGAGTGCATCTTCCGCTTCATCCGTTTTCCGGTTTAAATTATACACGGAGAATACGATCAGGAACATGACCGCGCCGATGGGGGCGGAAAAGGAGATGCCCTGGATGAAGCAGGACGTAAATACCATCCCCACTGCAGCCAGACCAAGAAACAGCGAACTATAGAGCAGTATTTCTGCGCAATCACGAACCCTTGAATAGAGAGTGTACGGGAGATCTGATATTCCATGACGGGGGTTGCTGTAACCGTTGCTGCTGAAAGAATCCATGGGATAAATTCAGGGAGAGATGTAACATTCATTTTGCCGATGAATATTAATCGCATCAGCTAATCTGAATACCCGTGATAAATAAATGACGGGCTCAACAACCTTCATTCCGGATATGAAGCTCAGAACAGCAGATATGAGCCCGATCCGTTCAGGAAGAATAGTTTCAAATGAATATTAATCTTTCCATACAATTGCCACGCTCCGAAACAGCTAACAGGACATATCCCCCATGATCTCAGTACTCTATGTAGATGACGAACCAGCACTCCTCGAACTCGGCAAACTCTTTTTAGAAAGATCTGGTCAGTTCCATGTTGACACCGTGACCTCGGCCCAGGAAGCGATGCAAAAAATAAAATCAATGTCGTATGATGCGATTGTCTCTGATTATCAGATGCCGGAGATGGATGGGATTGCCCTCCTCAAAACGATCCGGGCTGAATTTTCAGATCTTCCCTTTATTATATTTACGGGAAAGGGCAGGGAAGACGTTGTCATCGAAGCATTTGAAAACGGTGCCGATTTTTACCTCCAGAAAGGAGGAACACCAACACCCCAGTTTTTAGAGCTTGGACACAAGATCATTGCAGCAGTCAGGCGCAGAGAGGCGGAGAAAGGGTTACTGGATAGTGAGACACGATACCGGAACGTTGTGGAAGACCAGACTGAATTTATATGTCGTTTTCTCCCCAATGTTACCCACGTATTTGTCAACGAGGCGTATTGCCGGTATTTCAAAAAATCCCGTGATGAGATCATCGGGAAGAAATTTATCCCTGATATTCCCCCGGAAGATAAAAATCGGGTCAGAGACCATCTTCACAGTCTGACGAAGGAAAACCCAATTGCTTCTATTGAACATCGTATCATTATGCCGGATGGAGATATCCGCTGGCAGAGCTGGACCGATCGGGCAATTTTTAACGACATGGGGGCACTTGTCGAATACCAGTCTGTGGGTCGCGATATTACCAAAACCAAGAATTCTGAAGAGAAATTGCGTTCGGTTAACGAGGAACTCCAGGCCACGTATTCACAGATTGCCGCAACCGAAGAGGAGTTGCGACAAAACTACGATGAGCTGAACAAAAAAGAACGGAATCTCAGGGAAAGTGAAGAAAATTACCGCCGCATCGTGGAAACTGCGTATGAGGGCATCTGGGTACTTGACAGTCAGTTCAGAATAGTACAGGCAAATGACCGGATGGCAGAGATGCTGGGTTACCAGCCTCATGAGATCCGCGGGCGTCTGGTCACGGAGTTCATTCATGCAGATGATCTTTTGGATCATGAGCACCATACATCAGAACGTCGCAAGGGGGTACGGGACCGGTACGAGCGGCGCTATCTCCGAAAGGACGGGTCATGGCTCTGCACACTGGTTTCAGCGACACCTGTCTTCAATAATAACAAATTTATCGGGTCATTTGCTATGGTCACGGATATTTCTGACCGGAAAAGTGCTGAGGAAGCACTCCGGAAAAGTGAACTCCTGTACCGCACAATTGTGGAGACTGCCCCGGGGATGCTGATAATCTGCGATTCCATGGGCAGAAACCTGTTTGTCAGCGCGAACTGCAGGAACATTACCGGATATACCCAAAAAGAGCTCATAGGTAACCTTGTCTGGTGGGTGCATGAGGATGACACTCCAAGAATGAAAGATCTGCTGAAGAACACCCTGGAAAACAAAATAAGCGGTCACAATGTCGAGTTTAAAGGGATAAAAAAAGATGGCGATATTTGGTACGGGTCGCAGTCGTGGGAGCCGATAAAAGATAGTCAGGGTAACATGATTGAGTTCGTGATACAGACTATGGACATTACTGACCGCAAGAACATTGAAAAAACTCTGAAACAATCGGAAAAAAGATTTTCCCATATTATTAACGATCTTCCGGATGCGACGCTGGTAATTGATCCAGAAGGTGTGGTCATTGCATGGAACAAGGCAATGGAAGAATTGACCGGGGTCAGAGCCGAAGACATGATAGGTAAGGATAATTATGAGTATGCAATACCCTTTTATCACACGCGAAGGCCGATTTTAATAGACCTGATTTTTAAGTCGGATGAAGAGTTAGCAAAAAACTATTCAGGTATAATCCGCGAGAAACGGGATGTCCTTATCGCAAAAACAACCCTCCCTCAGCTAAAAGGAAAAAGATCGATTTTGTGGGCAAAGGCGTCACCGCTCTATGACGACCTCGGGGTGGTAGTTGGTGCAATCGAATCGATCAGGGATATAACGGAACGGGATGATATTCCGTGTGCCCGGAAAGAAAGCGGGTCCGGCATGAAAAATTAATGATCATGTACAACACTTGAACAGTTCTCCTTCGGATCATCTCCAGCTCTTTTTTTAGCCGGTTTCTTCCTCATATAATTCTCCGGTGAAAACCGTCGCCAATCAGGTTAGCGCATACTCTCCGGCAGTGTCCTTCCCTCACTTGATCTTTCCCGCCCAACCTGAACAACTACCTTTATTCCGCATCCACCAGATAGAGATCTATGGGAGATCGAGAGGTTTCAAGTGATTTCAGAATAAAACTGGATCAGCTGAAAACCAACCTGGGATCCTGGACAATCCCTGAGTGGATTCTCTTTTTTGTCATTATCCCGGGACTTCTCGTTATAATTTATCTTCTTCCCCAGGGAATCAGGGATTCGTATTTTATCTTGAATACGGGAGAAATCTGGAGATTGCAGACCTGGTTTTTGAACAGCTATACCCATTCGGAGCTCTATCCCCATCTGGTGAGTAATATTGTAGTATATTTCCTGGCTCTCTTTGCCATTTTTTCATTCGAGAACAATAAACACCGGTTCCGGCTCATGGCAGGGTGTTCGTTCCTTCTCGTCCCGGTAATCTCTTCTCTTCTCACGATCGGGTTGTTCTATCTCCTCGGAATTCAGGTACGGTCGCAGGGATTTTCTGCAATTGTTGCGGCTTTCCTTGGATATATGTTTATCATCCTCATAATCTGGATCCTGGGCGATACTCTTGGAGACTTTGATCACCCGGAATATTCCCGATCCGGAGTTCTGTTTTACCTGATGTGTGGGTTGTTGACTTTTATTTTGGCATTGATCGTAGTCGAGGGCCTGACTCTCGGGCTGTTCATGAACGCAGGTGACTCAACAAACAACGGGATTGCACATTTTGGAGGGTTTATCACCGGGTTAATCGTATTTCTGGTCTATGATAGCAGGACAGAACAGAGAAAATATTTCCATATGACGCTGGGTATTGCTGTTATCATGGGGATTATCTGGTACGGGAACTACCTGTTTATCCTGGTAACCTCGGGAAAAGGAGTGTAATGGGATAACCATACCGGATCAAAGATAGTTTACTTTCAGTGACCGGACAGGTTTCCGTTTTGATATCTTCGCAAGAGTGGATTCTCATCTTTTTTTACGTCCAGACTTTCGTGGATGAGAAAAAGGCCGGCAACTATCCCGTACATGAAACCAACTCAATCGAATAAAATCGTTTTTAAGTGAAAATTATGGCTCGAACAATACCCCGATCCAATTTTTCTGTGAATACCAGACACCACATTTTTCCAATTTCCTGCTTATCCATTCCGATTATCTTCGACTGCAACTGTCGATTCACCGTGAAGGGTCATGTGCAGTGAAATTCTGGCAAAGAGCAGGCTGATATTTTTAGCCTTTCCATTATCTAGGCAGATATGTACATTAACAACCGGATAATATACAAACCACAATAAAAAAGGTCACGAGGACAACCCATGAAAACGAGTATTATTTATCATTCGTATTCCGGGATAACCCGGGGGATTGCTGAGAAGATCCAGAAGGCCTGCGGTGGAGATCTCGTTGAAGTGAAGGTAAAACAGGATTACTCACCGCTGACAGCGTACACGATCGGATGTTACCGTGCGATGAAGGAAGAGTGCGACCCTATAGAACCGGAGAGCGTCGATGTTTCCGGATCCGATCTGGTCGTCCTCGGCACCCCTGTCTGGGCCTTCAAAGCCACACCGGCAATCAATGCAGCGGTCGCCGGCCTCAAAGGGTGTGACGGAAAAAAAGGGGTGATCTTTGCAACCTGCGGAAGCTCGGCAAAAGAAACCCTCCCGATCCTGAAAAAATCTCTTGAGGCAAAAGGGATGACCGTTGTCGGGCAGTTCGTACTGACCAGAAGAGAGATCGGAGAAGGATCGAAGGTTAACGACCTGATCGATTCCGTGAAAAAGGCACAAAGCCGCTGATCCGTCATTCATGGGTTCAGGAAGCAGTCAGCCATGAACCCCCTTTTCGGAGCAGCGGAAAGCCAACCGGGTTCCTTCGTATCTTTGACGCGGCTGTAGCTGCATATTCCCGCAAACATTGCGGATCATTTACCCCTCCAATTCATGCGGACTGTTCGGAAATATCCCGGTTCCTTATGAGCATAATAAAAAAAATATGTCTTTTTACGGGTTTGCCAACAGGTGTGAGATATATACCCGGGCCCACACGAACGAGACTATACCCCCAAGGATATCCCCGGCAACAATCCCCCACCAGATCCCATGCTCTCCAAACCCGAGCACAATACCGATCAGGTAGGCAAAGACCGCGATGAAGACGAGGTTCCGCAATAAGGTAATAACCAGCGATGTCAGGCCTTTACCCGTTGCCTGGAAAACCGATCCCGACATAACGCCCGGCGGGACAAACGGGTAGAAGAAACACATGGTCGCGAGGAACGCTGCGATCTCCGGCGCGAGATATGCACTATCAGGAGAATAGGTGAAAATGACGGCGATCTGACGTGCAAACACAAAGGTGATAGCACTGATAATGAGCGAGATCGCAACGCCAAGGGTAATCGAGAAGGTATGGGCAACCCGGATCTTTGCAAACTGCCGGGCCCCATAGGCGGCCCCGGCCACCGAGATTACCGAGGTGCCGATTGCAATGAGAGGAATTATTGCGAAAAATACCACTCTCCATCCTGCGGTATAAACAGCCACCGCATCCGTGCCGGCAACCTGGACAAGCAGGCTGTTGATGAAGATCGCCAGAACTGACATGAGAAAGAATTCGACACTCGCCGGAAGTCCGACCCCGAGGATGTCCCGGACGGTCTTTTTATCCCACGAGAACGCCGAATAAGAGATGGTGACGTAGGTATCCCGCTTCATAAAAAACCAGTAGAGGAGGACGACGGATACCGTTGCGAGAGAGATCACCATTCCCCATGCAGCTCCTGCAATTCCCATGCCAGCCGTATAAATGAGCAATGGATCGAGGATCATGTTCAGAATCGATGACGCTCCCATAACGTACATCGCCCGGTGCGTATCCCCTTCTGACCTGAGGATCGCATAAGCGATGTTGGTGAAGAGGATCAGGACCATTCCGAGGAAAATGATCTGGCCGTATTCTGTTGCAAGCCCGGCCGTCTTTCCCGCACCGAAGAGGCTCATGATCGGGGCGGTGAGGAATATTAGCGGGAAGGTGAGAACTGCCGAAAGGATAAGGGTGATCAGCAGCGCATGAACTGCCGTATTGTCTGCTCCTGCCTTGTCTTTCGCACCGATACGGCGGGAAATGACCGATGCGACCCCGGCTCCCAGTCCACTGCCAATGCCGATGAGAATCATAAAGATCGGGGTGACGAACCCGACCGCTGCAAGGGCATCGGAGCCAAGACCGGCGACCCAGATGGCATTGACAATATTATAGGTAGACATCAGGAACATCGCGATGATCATGGGCCCGGATAATTTTACGATCGCTTTTTTTGGATCGCCTGTAAGAAGGGAGATCCCCACGGCAATGTCTCTCCCGAACGCCGGATCCGGCTTCACCTCACCGGTACTATTCTTCTGCACAGGCAGGATCTCCTGATGTCTCCATGGTCGAACAGCTGTTCTGTGCTGCAATTTGCATCAGGATATGCAGGGTCTCCCGTTCTTGTTGTGAAAGACCGGAGCAGACCCGTGCTTCCCATTCGCGTTCGATAGCCTGCAGGAGAGGAGTCGTCCTCTTCCCTTTTCTGGTGAGAAAGAGGCGGACTGCCCTGCGGTTTGCGGGGTCGATGATGCGCCGGATATACCCGGAATTTTCGAGTTTTTTTACCGCCCGGGCTATCGTTCCTTTATCGAGATGGTAATGGCGGACAAGGGTCTCCTGCGTGATGTTCTGCTCCTTTGAAAGGAGCATCAGGACGGGGACTTGCCCGGCGGAAAGGTCCAGTGGCCTGAGCCGGTTGTTGAGAAAGGTCAGCCGGCCGCGACTGGTGATGGATACCACCGCTCCTAAGGGGATCTCTGCTGATTTCATCGGTACCCCTCAAGGTTATCGTCGGGACGAATAAATGTTGTCAATGCAACAATTGAACGCATCCTGTGCTCGCAAACCCGGGTATGATTTCCGCTGAAAACTATGGATCAGTTCCCCGTATTCCCCGGTTTTTCCGGGCAGTTCGATTCCGGCTGTTCACGGTCAAAAAAATCCGGTCTTTATTTCGGCTGATCGGGCTTTCCCCGAAGTATCAGGGCCCCATCACCATCTGGACAGCTGTCGGGTATCTGCGCAGGATTGCATAGGTAATTGCCCGGGATACCCAGAATTTTCCCTCCTCTCTTATCCGCAGGTTGCTGATCTCGCCAAGAAGAACAAGGGCATCAAAAGCCGCTGAATCCATGCACCAGCAGCTGTCAGGCACATCCGGAGACATAAAGAACAGGATTGGGAGCCTGAGGCGGTTATGCAGTTCTTCGGGAAGCTTCTGTCCAATGTGGGTAATAATACTACGGTCGAACCGGTATAGCTCTCCTTTCTTCGTGAAGGAACAAGGCGCCGTTTCCAGAAGTAATGCGGCCAGAGATTTCCGGTCCCTGACCAGCACTTCGTTGATCTTCCCGATCTCCATGGCCATCCAGCGGGTGAGCACGAAATCATCGGTTATGCGGGGCGGATGCGCCATTCTTCCAACATCCCTCCATCTGTTCCGGTACCTCTTTATCCAGGCATAGACTTTTCTGTCGCAGGGTTTTTGCTCTCAGGGAAAAAAGAATAGTCAGATGAACAAGATCCCCCTGGAGACGATGGACGGGGAATCGGTTATAAGGTTCCGGGACTGTTTCTCGGTGCGGTATATCCAGTCTGCGGCACTCCTGTGCAGGCTGGGATTCGTGATTGAAAAAAATTACGAAGAGACCGGTGAAATATCCCCGGATCTTATCCTCCGCCACGAAGTATTTATCCTGAACTCAGTCCTGTCTTCAGTAGCGTTTCTGGAGTCTGCCATAAACGAGTTCTACTCGGATGCAGCTGACAATGCGTATTTCTTTCCCGATGAGAAAAACGAAGACCTTCTCCGGGATATCAGGGAAAAGTGGAGAAATGAGAAAAATTTTGATCGGGCCCCGTTGATGACCAAATTCCGGAGGATACTGGCCATCGGCGGTAAATCACCGCTTGATGAACATGATCCTGTTGTATCCGACATTGGCACCCTGATTGACATCCGAAATTACCTGATGCACTATAAACGCGAATGGGTTGTCATGCAGGATAATGAAGGTGGGGGTGAGTGCGAAGAAACTCGTACAGAGAAATTTGAGAAGGTGTTAAAAAACAAATTCCGGGAAAATCCCCTGGCGCAGGAAAAACAGCAGTTCTTCCCTTACAAATGCCTGGGACACGGGTGCGCAGAATGGGCGGTGGTGAGCTGCCTTGAATTCACCGATGGATTTTTTAACAGCCTTGAACTTCCCGCCCCGTATGACGGAATAAAAAATGAACTGGTGACGAAATAAAAAAATTACCGGTTTTTTCCCTTCTTCTTTTTCGGCTCATCTTTTGCCATGGACATAAGATCGACGATATAACTTCCTTCTTTTCCCACGCCTACGATTCGCTCGTCGCTCTGCGCCATCTTCTCGATATTCAATTCATACGTGCCGGGTGCAACAATCCGGATCGTCTCCACCCGGTCATACATCTGAACCTCTTCTTTGGATTTCGGTGCAGATATTTCGAGGATCTCCTCACGGGATTCCTGTGCAATCTCTTCGATGGACTTCTCTTCCAGGACATCCCGGTTGAGCTCCGTCTCCTTGACATAGAGGAACTTCTTCCCCCCGCAGCTTGCGCATCCTTTCAGGATCTCGGTTGAGCCATCCTTGTATTCCCGTCCGCATTTCGTACATTTGTGCGGCATGTTATTCACCCGAAGCATTCAAGCATGGTTTCGTACAGACTCTCGACATTCCGCCCGTCAAGCCCCGAGACGGCGACAACCGGGTGCTGAGGAAATGCGCTGCGGATACGTGCAGGGATAGCATCGGGAAGATCGATTTTGTTTGCGACGATAATTACCGGGAGTTTGCGGCTCTCGATGATACCGATCATCATGATATTGACCTGCATGAACGGGTCCAGGGTTGAATCCAGCATGTAAATGACACCGTCAATATCCTCTCGAAGCCAGTGCATCGCCTCGGCAACGCCCTCGGTCGCCTCCCTGGCGCGGATGATCGCCTCATCCTTCTCCATGCCGAATTCCAGGAATTCGTGGTAGTCAATCTTGGTGGTGACGCCCGGTGTATCGACAATATCCATCGTTATAGTACTCCCGTTTGCGCCGGAAATGACGATGTCTTCTTTCTTTCGTGCCCTGCGGGTCTCGTGCGGGATCTCGCTGACCGGCCCGACAGCATCGCCGGTCCAGTCACGGGCAATGCGGTTTGCAAGTGTTGTCTTACCCGCATTGGGCGGACCGTATATGCCAATACGGGTTCGCTTCTTCTTAAAAAACCGGTTAAGGAAGTTGGAAAATTTCTTTTTTGCCGTACCATAGGTCTGATAAAATATTTTCATGAAAAACCTCCATGGCTACGCATCGTACAAAGGTACAAAGAATCCACCATAATTCGTTAGTAGTGTATAGAAATCGCTCTTTATTATGTTTCTTATATCATGCTTTTGGAATTCGCCGGTGCCGGAAGGAAGCCAAAATGTCAGGTTGATCTGGTCAGATTGATCCGAGGGGCGGTAATGTCCTGCCAAATTGTTTTTATACAAGGGGAAGGGAGTATGCTAATTGTAATCATCAGGAAAGCACTTCAAGGAGGTGACTCATGAGAAAGAAATCCAATGCGATCCGGTTTGAGACCCAGATTCCCTTACGGGATGTGATGAAAACCAACCCGACAATGCTTGGGATCGAAGCCACTGTTGCGAAGGCTGCAAAGACCATGTGCCGTGACGAAGTCGGCAGCGTGATTATCCTTGAGGACAACCAGCCGATTGGTATTGTTACCGAGGAAGACATAACCTGCAAGGTCGTATCAAAAGATCTCAAGCCAAGTACTGTACGTGTGAACAAAATCATGAGTACGCCACTCATTACGGTGAGTGCGGACAAGACTGTCGGCGATGCTGCGCATATGATGGTGAAGCATAAAGTCAGGAGGCTGCCGGTTGTCGATGCAACCAATAACGTTATAGGGATTGTTACTGTTCGGGACCTCCTGACCGTCGCCAATGAACTCAACGAGCTCCTCGCAGATCTTATTGAGATCAACCGGGAGGAGATTGTCGAGCAGGGGATGTGCAGTCGCTGCGGTCAGATGTCTGATGATCTGAAACGGGTCGACAATCTGCTGATGTGCTCAGGCTGCCGTGAGGAGGATACCATTACATGAAACTGGCTCAGGATTTCATTCTCGAGGTTCCGGTGCTGAAATTTAACGATCAGATAACAAAAGCACGCCAGATCCTGAGAGATAACCGGTTCCGTGAAGTGTATGTGGTAGATGCAAAAAAAAATCTTCTCGGTTATATTGACCTTACGGACGGACTGCGGGTGACGGCGACAAAATCGAACGTGACCGTTGAGGGTTTTGTCAAGGATGCACCTATGGTAAGCCCGGCAGATACCGTCGAGCGGGTAGCAAAATTAATGCAGGAATACAAGACCGACAGTGTTGCAGTCGTTGATCCCGTCACGAATATAATCGGTGGGGTGCTTCTCTCCGATATATTTCCGGTGATCATTTCCCGCAACGAACTTCGTGGCACGGTTTCTGATTACATGACCCGGGATGTTACGGCTGCAAGTCCGACAGATACCGTCCAGAAAATTTATACCATGATCATGGAGAGTGGTTTTTCCGCATTTCCCGTAGTGAGAAAGAAACGGATTGTCGGATTGATTTCGCGGCGCGATCTGATCCGGACACGGCGGATGCAGTCAGTGATAGCCAGTCACGCTCATACGACTATCGAAGAAGTGATGTCAAAGAATGTTATCACCATCGGACCTCACGAAATGGTCAGCTCTGCCGCGGAACTGCTGGTGAAGCACGATGTGAGCCGGCTTCCGGTCATCGACGGGGATCATATTGTTGGAATTGTTGACCGGCATGATATCCTGAGTGGACTTGCGTAATCCGGTCACCGGTCCCTGAAGGCAAGAACAGCCTGGATCGGTGAAGAGATTTATACCAGAACTATCAACCATAAAGGTCATTGAACCCTTCGGAGGCGATTATGCACCAGAATGACCGCGGTGTCAAACAAGGCGACAGGCTGTTAAAAATGCAGGGGAAACTCGACCGGGGCCCGATCGAGTTCAAATCTCATATTGCTCAACAGGAAGGAGAGATCATGGCGATTGCAACCCATGATGTCATATCTATACCCCCTACGCAGAGCATCATCGGGGCGGTAGAGATTATGACAAATTGCGGGTTCCGCCGGCTGCCGGTTACCGACGCAGGTACCAAGAAGCTTCGCGGAATAATCACGTCAGGTGACGTGATCAATTTCATGGGGGGAGGAGATAAGTATAAACTCGTCCAGGTCCGGCACGGCGGCAATCTGCTCGCCGCTGTCAACGAGAGTGTTCGAACGATCATGACCCAGCAGATCGCCACGCTTGCCCACGATTCACACATCAGTGATGCTGTGAATATGATCGTGGACAAGAAGATTGGCGGTCTTCCCATCGTTGACCACGATGGAGTGCTGAACGGGATCGTCACCGAGAGGGACGTGCTGCGGGTACTGGGTTCCGAGCGAAGTACGCTCAACGTCGAGGATGTAATGAGTTCCTCTCTCCGCGTGACTGCCCCGGACTGCCCGATCTCGACCGTTGCCCACGACATGACCCAGTACCGCTTCCGGCGCTTACCGGTAGTGAGCGACGATGTACTGTATGGTATCGTAACCGCAACGGACATCATGAAATATCTGGGCAGCAGGGAAGTCTTCGCCCGCCTTACGACCGGGGACATTGCAGAGGTCATGGGACTGCCCGTACGAACGCTGATCTCCGGAGAACTTTTCACCACGTCCCCGATGCAGACGATAAACCTGGCAGCACGTGAGATGCTGACCAGGAATATAGGTGCTTTACCCGTGATCGAAGAGTCCCGGCTCATCGGGCTGGTCACCGAATTCGATCTCGTCCGGGCATTTGCGAAGGGGTGAATTGAAGATGATTGCACAGGATATTATGACCGCCCCGGTCTTCACTGTCTCGCCCACGGAAACGATCGCCCATGCGAGGCACCTGATGATAAAACACAAGATCTCGCGTGTTCTTATCATGGAGGAAGGCAGACTGGTAGGAATCCTTACCAAAAAGGATATCGGATACCACATGGGGCACGGAGAACCCGCGTGGAGAAGACGCCCTATCGACCAGATCCCGGCAGCGGTATTTGCGACGAAAGATCCTGTCGTTGTTACCCCTGATACCGGAACAACGGTGATAGCAAAAATTTTTGCAGAAAAAGATATCAGCTCAGTTCCCGTCATCAGCGGGGGAGCAGTTGTGGGGATTGTTACCAAGTCTGATCTGATGACATCGAAGCTGTTAAACCGCATGCAGGGGACGGTCAGGGATGTAATGGAAGACGTGCTCATCGTCAATCGTTACCATTCCCTCAACCATGTGATTGACCTGATGAATGAGAGAAATGATAAACTTGTTGTGGCAAACAATGATGGAACCCTTGCGGGAATCATAACGGAAACCAACCTGGCGTTCCTTGAACCGGGTGCCGGAAAACCCGGTAACGAGCAGAAAGACCTGAAATTTTTACGCAAGGAAGAACCTGCCGGCTTAAAGTTATACCGGTACGTGGAGAGGGTATCCACCATCGCCGAAGACGTGATGTCCTCGCCGGTCATCACGACAAACCCCGATCTTCAGCTTGCCGATGCCGTAGCAGAAATGGAGAAACAGCGTATCAACAGCCTGGTGGTTGTTGAGAATGGTTCGATCGCAGGAATTATAAAACGGGATGATATCATAAAGGAAGTGGCAAAATGACAAAAGATGTTTTTATCAAAGAAGTAATGGCAAAACCAACCACGATTGCCAAATCTGCAAAGATCACGGAAGCACTTGATAAGATGCTTGAGGAAGGTATTGATCCGCTCATTGCGGTCAACAATAATTCTGTGGTCGGAACGGTTTCCCGTCATGCAATAGCAGACAAACTGGGCAGCAAACAGAACACTGACCTCGCACCAACTGCTATCCATGTAGCGAGCGTGGTCGAGGAAGACTTCACGAGTGTTTATCCTGATGAAAATATCAATGTGCTCATCCCGCTGCTCCAGCGCTATAAACTGGTTGTGGTATATGACAGCGATCATAACCTGATAGGACAGGTTGATGCCGGGGCTCTCCTTAAAAAGTTCCGCCCGGACATCGGAATCGGGCAGGTCATGGAGAAGGTGATGACCATCGAAGCCGATGAACGTGTCGTTCACCTGAAACGCCGGATGCTCGACGACAAAATTACACGTTTCGTTGTTTCGGACCATGACAAATACACGGGGATCGTTACCGAGACAAATGTCGCTATCGCTCTTCGCCAGTTCAGAAAATCTGTCGACGACAACCACCAGGATCACCGGATACGGAACCTGCTGGTCAAGGATATCATGAGTTCGCCGCTCATTTCCGTGGAAATGACGGATGATGTTTCAGCTACAATCGATCTGATGCTGAAAAAGAACATCAGTTCAGTCCCGGTCATGGACAATGGCAAACTGGCTGGTATCATCACCCGCCAGTCACTGGTGAACGCTCTGTAGAATAATATTTTTCTTCTTTTTTCCCTGGTTTTGATTCTGGAAAATACTTCCATGAAGCAACTGGCAAACCTGACCGGTCAGCCATTCATTATAAATTCCGGTGCCGGCACCCGATGGAGGGAAGGGAAAACACGATATAAGGGCGGATTTTGCCCGGCAGGACAGGATATCATGTCTGGAAGGGATGCGATAGATCAGGTCATGCAGGAGACAGGACTACAGCTCATTATGAAATCTGAACGCATAAAACCGGACTTTATATATAAAATCAGGCCCGTTTCAGCTGTTGATCCGGTGCAACTTCTCTATACGGATCCCGGAAATACCTTCTCCACAACACTTATTACCCGCACCTGTCCATATTATAAAGCACCATTCATGGAGCAGCGGTTATCCGCTGCGAGTGTCTGTAAAAGATGCGAGATTGCTCTGTTGAGGTAGCCAAGCCCGGTATGGCGCAGGTTTGCTAAACCTGTGTCCCTTTGGGACTCGAGGGTTCAAATCCCTCCCTCAGCGCTCAAGAGAAAATCTCACACATCGAGGGGATCGGATGGCTCAGGAAGAAGACATAAAATATTTTGTAAGGATTGGTACCACCGATCTTGACGGTACCAAGTCCGTAAGGGTTGCCCTGACCGGCATCACTGGTGTTGGCAGACATACCTCTACGGTATTATCCCGTATGGCAAATGTCGACGAGTACGCGTTGCTTGGTCGCATCGACGAGGCGTCGGTCAACCGGCTACGCACCGCTGTAGAACAATACTCGACCAAGATCCCGCCATGGATGTCGAACCGGCCAAAGGATATCTACACCGGTGAGGCAAAACACCTGCTTGGTGGCGATGTAGCCCTTTCAAAAGATGAGGACGTCAACCTCATGAGGAAGATCCGCTGCTATCGCGGGATCCGGCATGAAACGGGGCAGAAAGTTCGTGGTCAGCGCACCAAGTCGACCGGAAGAACCGGAACTACCGTCGGTGTGAAGAGGAAGAAAGAGGGAGGCGCTTAATCATGGGATATCCCGGAAAGAATCATAAATCTTACCAGACCCCCAAGCGCCCGTTCGAAAAGACGCGTATCGAATCGGAGACCCGTCTTGTGATCGAATACGGGCTGCGCAATAAGCGGGAAGTCTGGAAGGCACAGAGCTCTCTGCGCAGATACCGGAAAGGAGCCCGTGAACTTCTTGCCCTTATGTCGAGCGCTATTGACAGGAATGTTTTTGAGGCAAAGAAGGCCGAGCTGATCACCCATATGCAGCGATCCGGGCTCCTTGGACCCAACGCCGATATCGAAGATATCCTGGCACTCAAGGTCCAGACACAGCTCGAACGCCGGTTGCAGAGCATAGTACACCGCAAAGGGCTGGCACGCTCGCCGAAACAGGCCCGCCAGCTCATCACCCACGGCCATATCGCAATCAATGGCAGACGCATCAATATTCCGGGTTACAAAGTAAACCGGAACGAAGAGACGCAGATATCCTATTACGGCAAGTCTCCGTTCTTAAGCGATTCTCATGCAGAGAAGTCGCGGATCACCAAACCAGCAGGGGTGAGATAAGATGGCAAATGAGAAGGAAAAGTGGGGTGTTGCGCATATCTTTGCGTCGTTCAATAATACCATCATTACCATCACCGATCTCTCGGGAGCAGAGACGGTGACAAAAAGCAGCGGTGGCATGGTGGTCAAGCAGGACCGGAACGAGGGATCGCCCTATGCAGCAATGCAGATGGCAGGAAATGTCGCCCAGAATGCCCGCGAGAAGGGAATTGTCGGGGTACATGTCAAGGTGCGTGCACCCGGTCAGGGCAAGCAGCGCAGTCCGGGACCCGGAGCACAAGCTGCAATCCGTGCCCTCGCCCGTGCCGGTATGCGTATAGGGCGTATTGAAGATGTCACGCCTATCCCCCACGATTCATGTCGCCCGAAAGGTGGCAGGCGAGGAAGGAGAGTGTGATGGAGATCGAATTCAGCAGTATTGACGATTCCCTGGCACGATTCACTCTTGCAGGAGCGACCCCGGCATTTGCCAACGCGTTCAGGCGGGCAATGATCGGTGAAGTGCCGACTCTCGCAATCGATGACGTGCGCATCTACGATAACACCAGTGCATTCTTCGATGAGATGCTGGCGCACCGTCTCGGGCTTATCCCCGTGAAAACCGATCTTTCGGCTTATTCAACCCAGGAAAAATGCACGTGTGGAGGAGCAGGATGCCCTGCCTGCACGGTCACTTTTACCCTGAGTGTCGAAGGTCCAAAGACGGTCCTGTCCAGCGACCTTATCCCCCAGGACCCCCAGGCAACACCGGTCTATGACAACATCCCAATCGTGAAGCTTGCGAAAGGCCAGAAACTTGTCATCGAAGCTCGTGCCACGCTCAATACCGGCAGGGTGCATGCGAAATGGCAACCGACTCTTGTCTGCGGGTTCAAGAACCACCCGGTGATTTCCATAAGTGAAGCCTGTGATGCCTGTGGTATGTGTGTGGACGAATGTCCCCGCGGTATCCTTGCGGTAGAAGGCAAGAAAGTTGAGGTTATTGAGGGAAAACTCCCCGATTGCTCCATGTGTAAGCTCTGCGAGCGTGCATGTCTGGCAAGTGGCATCGGGGAAGAACCAGCGATCTCCATATCTGCTGAACCAGACCGGTATATTTTCGTGGTCGAGAGTGACGGGTCGCTGCCGGTTAAAGAGATCCTGGATCGTGCATTGCAGTATATCAGGGATCAGTCAGACGAGCTGGAGAGACAGTTAAGCGATATAGCAGGGGATGAAAAGAAATGACAAGAATTGTGGAAAAGACGAACCCCCGTCTTACCAACCTTATTCTGCTCCTGAAGAATAATTCACGGGAGAATGAGGCAAAGATCTGGCGCGAGATTGCGAGCAGGCTTGAGACTCCGAACAGGAATTATGCTGAGGTCAACCTGTCCAAGATCAACCGCTATGCCCAGAATGGTGAGACGATCATCGTTCCCGGAAAAGTGCTGGGCAGCGGTGTGCTGGAGCAGTCCGTGAAAGTTGCAGCGCTGAACTTTTCAGCGTCCGCAACCAACAAGATCAGGGATGCGAAGGGCCAATGCATGACGATCGAGCAACTCCTTGCGGATAACCCGAAGGGCAGCGGTATCCGGATCCTGAGGTGAACAAGACATGGTTACAATAATCAACGGTGACGGGTTGCTTCTCGGCAGGCTGGCAAGCATCACCGCACAGCGTGCGCTTTCCGGCGAAGAGATCGCCATCGTCAACGCAGAGAATGCAATCATCTCCGGCAGCCGGGCACGGGTGCTTGCCAACTACCGTCACAAGAGGGAACGCGGCGCTTCCGGCGACCGCTGGGGACCATTCGTCCCGCGCCGCCCGGATCACCTCATGAAAAGGACCATCCGTGGTATGCTTCCGTATAAACGCCCCCGTGGTGTCGATGCGATGAGTCGCATCAGGTGCTACGTCGGTGTTCCGGTTGAATTTGTCGGTAAGGAGATGGAAGTTCCCGATGATGCGCATATGAACCGGCTCAATAACCCGGCGTATGTGACGCTCGGTGCAGTGTCCACATTCCTCGGGGCGAAGTTCTAGGTGGTCACCATGGCAAAGATCATTAATACAAGCGGAAAACGCAAAACAGCAATCGCGCGGGCGACCTTAAAGGCCGGAAAAGGTATGATACGGGTCAACTCCGTCCCGCTCGAGGTATACGGAAGTGATGTCACCCGAATGAAGATCTCAGAGCCGCTGCTCCTGGTTCCCAACGCCATAAACGGTATCGATGTTATCATCGATGTGGCCGGAGGCGGTGTAATGGGCCAGGCCGAAGCAGTTCGCACTGCTCTTGCGAGGGGTATTCTTCAGTGGCACAATGATCCCCAGATGAAGGATATCTATCTCACGTATGACAGGACGCTTCTTGTCAACGATTCGCGGCAGAAAGAAGCGAAAAAACCCCATGGACGGGGAGCTCGTAAGAAGTTCCAAAAGTCTTATCGTTAAGATGAAAGATATGATGAGAGGTAAAAAATCTTGATACCTGTGCGATGTTTCACCTGTGGGAAACCAATCTCAACAGCGTGGGAAGAGTTCAAGCAGAGACGGGACAAGGGCGAGGATCCTGAAAAAGATCCTCGACGATCTCAATATTTCCCGGTACTGCTGCAGGCGCATGCTCCTGACTCATAAAGAGATCATTGATGAGCTCAACCCGTACCAGTAGATCGATGTAAGAACGAGGGGTCGTAGGGTAGCCTGGACCATCCTATTGCGTTCGGGACGCAGTGACCTGAGTTCGAATCTCAGCGACCCCATAGTAACATTGAAAACCATCATTTTGAGGACGAAGAATGCAGACGCAGACGTACACCCGGTATGAACGGGCAAGAATCATTGGAGCAAGGGCTCTGCAGATATCAATGGGTGCTCCCTTACTTGTCACGACGACGCGGATCGATCCACTGGAGATAGCTATCGAAGAATACAACAACAACACCATCCCCATTACCGTGAAGAGGAAATAGAGGACTCTATGACGACCATTGAGTTAATCGAGTTGCGGACCATCCTGGACAGCCGGGGCAACCTGACCGTTGAAGCCGATATTCATACAAATGGCGGTTTTGGCAGGTCTGCAGCGCCGAGCGGAGCCAGTACCGGATCGCTGGAGGCCAAAGTCAAACCGCCGAAAGAGGCTGTAGACAATGCCAACCAGAACGTTATTCAGGCGCTTATCGGGCTGGACAGCGGAGATCAGCAGGGATTTGATGAGCAGCTTCGCGATATTGACGGCACCGCAAATTTTGCCGATATCGGTGCGAATATTGCCGTAGCGCTTTCACTTGCAAATGCAAAGGCAGCCGCGTCATCGATGGGGCTCCCCCTCTTCCGTTATCTTGGCGGAGCATTTGCAGACGAGATGCCCCTCCCTCTGGGAAATGTAATCGGCGGAGGTGCACATGCTCCCAATGCGACCGAGATCCAGGAATTCCTTGTCGTTCCCAGGGATGCCGCGGATGCAGAAGAAGCAGTCCTTGCGAATGCTGCTGTACACCGGCATGTCAGGGAGATTCTGGCAAAACAGGGAAAATCCTGCGGCAAGGGTGATGAGGGTGCATGGGCACCGCACATTGACGATGCCCTCGCATTTGAGCTCATTGCCGAGGCAACCGGGCTTGTTTCCGATGAGATGAATATCTCGGTAGATATGGGAATTGACGTCGCGTCGAGCCAGATGTGGACCTCTGAAGGATACAAGTACCGCGACAGGGTTCGCACGACTGAAGAACAGATAGCATATATTGCCGATCTTGTCGATAGTTATGACCTTGTTTATGTTGAAGATCCCCTCCATGAGGATGATTTTGACGGCTTTGCGGAGCTCAACAGGCAGGTCGGTGACCGCTGCCTTGTCTGCGGGGACGACATCTTTGTGACCCAGGTCGACCGCATTATGCGGGGTATCGAGATGCAAGCCGCAAACTGTGTCCTGATAAAACCCAACCAGGTCGGGACGCTTACCGACACGTTTGAAGCCATACGCCTCGCTCATACCAATGGTCTGGACACGGTCATGAGCCACCGTTCCGGCGAAACGACCGATACAACAATCGCACATCTTGCTACTGCATTCTCCTGTGTTTTCCTGAAATGCGGTATAGTAGGTGGAGAACGCATTGCAAAACTGAATGAACTGATTCGTATTGAGGAACAGCTATGACCACTGTAAACGAGATGGAAATTGAATTAAAAGAACCGCTCATCCCCGTAGAGGAGTATCTTGCTGCCGGCATCCATATCGGTACCCAGCAGAAGAGCGAAGACATGAAGAAATTCATCTATCGGGTCCGCGGAGATGGACTCTATATCCTTGACATCCGCGAAACCGATTCGAGGATCAAGACCGCAGCGAAGTTTTTAAACCAGTATGAGGCCCCGAATATTCTTGTTGTCACCTCCCGCCAGTACGGCCAATATCCTGCCAAGAAATTCGCCGATACGATCGGGGCAATGTCGGCAACGGGTCGGTTTATCCCCGGACTTCTTACCAACCCTGTCCTCAACGGGTATATTGAGCCGCAGGTGATCGTGGTCACCGACCCGATTGGTGACGCTCAGGTAATAAACGAGGCAGTCCAGTGTGGTATTCCCGTCGTGGCATTGTGCGATACCAACAATATGACCAAGTTCGTCGATCTGGTGATCCCTACGAATAATAAAGGTCGTAAAGCACTTTCGATGATCTACTACCTGCTTACCCGCGAGATGCTTCGCCTCCGGGGGATCTCAACGGCTCTCACACCGGAAGATTTCGAGATTGAGATCTAATCCGGTCGATCTCCTTTCCGGTGTGATCGATCGTTACATATAATATAACGACAAGAGGGTTGATTCGATGATGATGCGTACAAGCGCAGTGGCTGGCACGTTTTATCCCCGGGACCCTTCCCACCTCGAACAACTCCTGGAAAAGTACTTTTCGGCAGGCCAGGGCTCGATGGATTCAAAGGGCATTGTTTCTCCTCATGCAGGGTATGTATATTCCGGCGAAGTTGCTGCCCGTGCATTCTCCACAATCTCACCTGATTTTTCCGGCACATTTGTTGTTATCGGGCCATCGCACCGGGGTTACCTCAACTGTGTCTCGAAATTACCCTGGGAAACCCCCCTGGGAGTTGTTGATAATGATACAGAGTTCGTCGATTCACTTGATATGGAGACGGATGAGTTTTCTCACCGGGACGAACACTCGCTCGAAGTGCAGATGCCGTTTATCAAGTACCGGTTTTCCCGGGCGCGGATTGCACCGGTCATGATGGGGCAGCAGGATTACCCGAGCGCAATGCGTCTCGCCGAGAAGATCACAGCTGCCATACACCAGACCCGGCGCGATGTCCGGATTGTGGCATCCAGCGATTTCTCGCATTACATTCCCGAGGAAACTGCGAAAAGCAACGATCTCTACGCGATCGAACCCTTAAAAACGCTGGATATCCCTGAGTTTTACCGGCGTATCCGGGAAAGGGGGGTATCGGCCTGCGGGTACGGTCCGATCGCCACTACGGTGACGGTATGCGGACAACTCGGGGCGAAGACCGCCCGGCTCATACGGTATGCGACAAGCGGCGATATCACGGGAGACCGTCGTGAAGTCGTGGGGTACGCAGCCATTGCGGTGATATAGGTTGGCAACGTGGAGTGCGCCGGGCAAGGTATTTTTGTTCGGCGAGCATGCAGTAGTATACGGGAAGCCTGGCATTGCGATGGCTATAAAACCCCGGGTTTTTGTAACGGTGAGAAATACAAAACGCCCCCAGCATGCAAAGTCAGCATATATCGATGGATGCTTCGAGACATTGGGCGTCTCAGGGAGTGTGTATATAAATTCCCAGATCCCGAGTTCTTCAGGACTCGGGTCGTCAGCCGCAGTGACTGTTGCAACACTCTCGGCGATCAATGATGAGTTTTCCCTGCATAAAACACGGGAAGATTTGGCAAATATGGCATTCGAGATAGAAAAAAAGTACAGAAGGGTCGCGCGAGTCCCACGGATACCACGGTCTCCATGTATGGCGGGATTGTGCTTATCACCGGAGGCTCCCGCCGTAGGCTGCCCCCGCAGAACATGCACCTGGTCGTAGGGGACTCACTGGTCTCCCACAGCACGGCTAAAATGGTGGAGATGGTGGGAGAAGAAAAAAAGAAACATCCGGGTATCATTAATCCTATTCTCGATGCCATTGAAGGAGTAAGCCTGACCGCGATTCACTATCTTGACAACCCGAAAGAACTCGGCCGTTATATGAATATGAATAATGCACTTCTCGAAGCATTGGGAGTAGGGCATCCGCAGCTCTCGAAGATCGTGCTCGCGTCACGTGCTGCGGGAGCATTCGGGGCGAAGATTACCGGTGCCGGGGGAGGAGGATGCATGATTGCCCTCTGTCCCCGGCAACTGAAGCAACGGATTGCCAATGCAATCGAGGCATGCGAGGCCAGGGCTATTATAACCGGCATCGATACCGAAGGTGCAAGGAAGGAAAAAAATGTCTGAACGCATCCTGTTGAAGCTGGGCGGGAGCGTCATAACCGACAAGAACGCAGATTGTATCATAAATCATAATCAGCTTTCCCGGATTGCATCGGCGGTTTCCCGGTTAAATGCCGGTTCCCTCATTATCATTCATGGAGCTGGTTCGTGCGGACACCCTGAGGCGAAACGCTACCGTCTTGATGAAGGTGCTGTAGCCGGCCGGACTGAGGGAATCTATGTCACCCACCGTGCGGTAAGCCGGCTGAACGAATCTGTTGTCGAGGCTCTCCACCAGATGGGAATACCGGCAGCGGGTATTCATCCCTTCCATGCCGCTGTGGCGGATAGGGGCAGGCTGCTCTCTTTCGAATGCCCGGCATCTGGAAAAAATGCTGATGCTTGATATGATTCCTGTGATCCACGGCGACGTGGTGATGGATCTCTCACAAGGGGCCTGTATCGTCTCGGGCGACCAGCTCGTGCGATATCTCGCAGTTGCCCTCGGCGTAAACCGCGTAGGACTCGCCACCGATGTACCGGGAGTGCTGGATGGAGGAAGGGTTGTGCCGGTTATTACTCCGGCTACGGCGCCCAAGCTCCAGATCGGCAGCTCGATGCATACCGATGTCACCGGTGGAATGAGAGGGAAAATGAATGAACTGCTCGGTCTCGCGGAAGCTGGGATCGGGTCGGAGATATTCCATGTTTCGCGAATCGGTGACTTTCTTGCAGGAAAAGGAACCGGCGGGACAGCGGTAAGGGGGGAATAGCCAGCATGGGGGATAAAAAAAGGTTTACATCGGTACGAAAGCTCGACCATCTGCGGATCTGCGCTGAGGGAGCAGTCGAGAGCGGTGATGCCGGGTTCAACGACGTCAGGTTCGTGCACAATGCCCTGCCCGAATGTGACATGGGCACTATCGATCTTACCGCCCGGTTCCTGAACCATACGTTTTCATCCCCCCTCTTTATTTCGGCAATGACCGGCGGTCACCCTGGAACAAAAGAGGTGAATATGCGGCTTGCCCGTGCTGCAGAACACTTTGGCATTGGAATGGGTGTCGGCTCTCAAAGGGCCGCACTCGAGAACCCTGCTCTCGAGGACACCTTCTCGGTTGTCCGCGATGAGGCACCCCATGCATTCCTCGTAGCAAATCTGGGCGCTGTCCAGCTGCGTGATCACGGGATTGAATGGGCGGAACAGGCAGTCGCGATGATTGGCGCAGATGCAATCGCAATTCATCTCAATTTCCTGCAGGAAGCAATCCAGCCGGAGGGCGATCATAATGCTCTTGGGTGTCTTGTCGCAATCGGAGAGCTCTGCAGGGAATTGCGGACGCCCGTCATCGTCAAAGAGACCGGATGCGGGATTTCTGCTGCTACAGCAAGGCAATGCTGGGGTGCAGGAGTCAGCGCAATCGATGTCGGCGGCTGGGGTGGAACGTCCTGGGCGGCTGTAGAGAGCGTCAGGGCAGAAGAAAGCGGGAAGGTAAAAGACCAGCGGCTGAAAATGCTCGGCGAAGATTTTAGTGAATGGGGAATACCCACGGTCGTAAGTCTTGCTGAAGTCCTCGCAACCGGCAGCCCGGTTATCGCATCGGGTGGCGTCAGGTCGGGCCTCGATATTGCAAAAGGACTTGCGCTTGGTGCCAGTCTCTGCGGAATGGCGCTTCCCCTCCTGAAACCGGCAATGGAGAGCGATGAGTCGCTTGACTGCACGATTGAACTGATCCACCAGGAACTGGCGGCTTCCATGTTCCTGACAGGATCGCCAAAACTGGCGGATCTCAAAAAGGCCCCGGTATTTATCACGGGAAGAACGCGGCAGATGATCGACAAGGACAATCCGGCGCGTATAAAGCGATAAACTGACAAACTGACACACATTTCAGAGAAATACTTAAAAAAACATATAAGGAGATAAACCATGGATATTGAGATTATTGCAGTTGGCGGATATGACGAGGTCGGAAGAAATATGACCGCCGTCCGCTGCGGAAAGGAAATTGTCATATTTGATATGGGGCTTCGGCTGGATCAGGTAATGATCCATGAGGACGCAGAGATAGAAAATATGCACTCTCTTGATCTGATTAAGATCAAGGCAATACCCGATGATACGATGATGAATTCGGTCGAGGGGACCGTAAAGGCGATTGTCTGCTCGCACGGGCACCTCGACCATATAGGTGCGATCCCAAAACTGGCGCACCGGTATAACGCACCAATCATCGCAACCCCTTATGCAACAGAATTGATCCGGCAGCAGATATCCGGTGAACAGAAGTTTGGCGTGAACAACAAGCTCTTCGCGCTTAAAGCGGGTCAGAGATATACTCTTTCCCAGAATCTTGTCCTGGAATTTGTTCATACTCAGCATTCCATCATTGATACGGTCATGCCGGTAATTCATACCCCCCAGGGTGCGATCGTCTATGCCTGCGATTTTAAATTTGACCGGACACCGGTGATAGGCCAGCCTCCTGACTTTGCCCGGCTCCGGCAAATCGGGAAAGAGGGTGTTCTCGCATTGATTGTAGAGAGTACCTATATCGATCGCCCGGGACGGTGTCCCAGCGAACGGATCGCCAAGGATCTTGTGCGGGATGTCATTACCAGTTATGAAGATGACAAGAACGCGATTATCGTATCCACGTTCTCATCACATATTGCCCGGGTGAAAACGATCGCGGAATGTGCCCATGAAATCGGGAGAAAACCCGTGCTTCTTGGACGCTCCATGGAAAAATACTCTGTAGCTGCAGAACAGATGAAACTTGTGTCCTTCCCCGAGACGACCAGTGTGTTTGGAAACCGCCGTACGGTTGACCGGACAATGCGCAGGATGATGAAGGCAGGCAAGGACAAGTTTTTACCGATCATCACCGGACACCAGGGAGAGCCCGGCTCGATTCTTACCCGCATTGCACTGGGAGATACACCTTACCTGCTAAGCAAGGGAGACAAGGTACTCTTCTCGGCAAATGTTATCCCGAACCCGATGAATTATGGGCAGCGGTACAAGATCGAACAGCATCTGAAAATGGCCGGTGCCCGCATTTTTGAGGATCTTCACGTAAGCGGTCACGCATATCGCGAGGACCACTATGAGTTTATTCATCTGCTGAATCCCCAGCACATCATCCCCGCACACGGGCACCTGAAGATGACAGCTGGATACACGGACTTTGCCTCCGAACTTGGCTATACTGCTCATTCCACGGTCCATATGATGAAGAACGGGCAGCGGCTCGTCATCACATGAATGAGGTTTAGCCATGTCAGAACTTCCCCCGTACCTGGAATCTGTTGCAAAGGATATCGATCTCATGATCGACCGGTATTTTGTCAACAAGGTCGGTGAACTGAATAAAGCAAGTGCGCACCTCCTCTCGGCCGGAGGCAAACGTCTGCGTCCCGCGGTGGTGTTGCTGGCTGCAGATTCGGTGAAACGGGGAAGTTCCCCGGATATTATACCGGCAGCTCTCGCGCTCGAACTTACGCACACCTTTACGCTGATCCATGATGATATCATGGATGAAGATACCCTCCGGCGGGGCGTTCCGACCGTTCATACGGAATGGGATATGCCAACCGGCATCCTTGCCGGGGACGTCCTGTATGCCCGTGCCTTTGAGTTTATCTGCATGTCTGAGGCTACGGATAACGCAAAAGTGCGTGCCATATCCATGCTTGCCCGGACGTGTGCCGATATCTGCCTGGGGCAGCATATGGACATGTCTTTTTCGCACCGGACTAACGTTGACCAGTACGAATATCTTGAGATGGTGAAGAAAAAGACGGGGGTTCTCTATGCTGCGGCTGCCGGGATTGGTGCAATTCTTGCCGGAGCTTCTGCGCCTCAGGCAAAAGCCCTCTACCTCTTCGGCCTGAATACCGGGATGGCATTCCAGATCCAGGATGACCTTATCGATCTGCTTGCCACTTCGGAAAAGAGCGGGAAGGACCGGGCTTCTGATCTGCGGGAAGGAAAACAGACGCTGATCCTGATCAAGGCCCGGGAAAAAGGGATCGACCTTCTGCAGTACAAGCGGGACCTCTCGGATGCAGAGATCGAAGCGGTGATCACGGACCTGACGGATGCCGGTGTGATAGATGAAGTCAAAAAGATCGCCCGGGATCTCGTGACCGTGAGCAACAAACACCTCTCACTGCTCCCGCCATCAAAGGAGAGGTCGCTCCTGATGGAAATTGGCGAATTTTTTGTAACGCGGAGTTATTAGGATGGCCGGGGAAGACCCAAAAGAACTCCTTTTTTTGTGTGCACTCCAGAATGCGATCAGGCACGGGGGGATCCCACAGTCCGGTGCGGTGGTAGGCATGGTGATGGGGGCACATCCCGAACTTCGATCGCGGGCAAAGGAAGTTGCAGCACTGGCAAAAGAAGCAATAACCGATGTAGCTGCACTACCCCCCGAAGAAAGGATTGTGAAACTCCAGGCTCTTGCGCCTGATATGTACGAAGCGCTCTTTGCGAAACACGAACATAAAAAAGTACTTCCCGACCTCGAATGTGCCGAACAGGGAGTGGTCATGCGATTTGCACCGAACCCCTCGGGGCCGCTCCATATCGGTCATGCCCGTGCAGCGGTGCTGAATGATGCCTATGTGAAGCAGTATGGCGGCAGCTATATCCTCCGGATCGAGGATACCGACCCGAAACGAGTTGATCCTGAAGCCTACGAGATGGTCAAAGAGGATATCGCATGGATGGGGCTGGGTATCACCCGGACCGTCACGCAAAGTGACCGTCTTTCTCTCTATTATGATCTCTGCAGGCAGCTGATAGAAAAAGGCGGGGCATATGTCTGCACCTGCGATAATGATCAGTTCCGGATCCTTAAACAGGCAAAGACTGCCTGCCCGTGCCGGGATCAGCAGGTTGAAAAGAACCTCGATCTTTGGGAGAAGATGCTTGACCATACCTTCAGGGAAGGGGAGGCGACCGTACGGATAAAGACCGATCTCCGGCACCCCGACCCGGCAATGCGTGACTTCCCGGCGTTCCGTATCCTCGATTCCCCGCCTCATCCTAAAGTAAAGGCACACGTCTACCCGCTGATGAACTTCTCGGTTGTTGCTGATGATCACCTCCTATGCGTGACCCATGTGATCCGGGGTAAGGATCACATTGCAAATACCCGCCGACAGCGCTATATTTACGACCATTTCGGCTGGAAGGTCCCGGTATACCGGCACTACGGCAGGATGGGTATTGAAGGAGTTGTGCTCTCAACTTCCCAGATGCGCCTTGGTATCAATGAAGGGAAATATACCGGCTGGGATGATATCCGGCTCGGGACGCTGCGGGCTCTTGCCCGGCGGGGAATCAGCCCGGATGCCGTCAGGAACGCGGTGCTTGCCATTGGTATCGGTGACACAGATATCTCGTTCTCCTGGGACAACCTCTATGCCGAAAACAAAAAGATCGTCGACCCGGTGGCAAACCGGTATTTCTTTGTACCTGACCCAATGACCGCACTGATCACTGGCGCACAACCCCATACTGCGCACGCAATGCTCCACCCAAGCGACGCTTCACGCGGCACCCGTACCCTGGCATTTGAAGGGGCGGTACTGCTGCCCGGAAGCGAGATCACTCCGGAGGTAATGATGGTCCGGCTCAAGGACCTTTTCAATGTGAAGATCGCATGGAACGGGAACATCCCCACATTCTCGTATGCCGGGGAATCCCTTCCGGAAGCTCGTGCGGCAAAGGCCCCGATTATCCAGTGGCTGCCGGCCCAGGACTCTCTCCCCTGCACCCTCCTCACTCCGGAAGGGGAGATGCCGGGTGCCTGTGAACCCCTGGTGGCAAACGAGATCGGGAAGGTCGTTCAGTTCGAGCGGGTCGGTTTTGCCAGGATTGATTCCGTGGATAAGGATGGCGTCCGGGCATATTTCACTCATAAGTAATTTTTTCAAGTATTCACATAGTACAAGCCACCAGCACAGATTTCGGGTAATCAAACTGTTCCCTATCCAACATTTACGACTTATTCTCATGTGGGTAATGCGACAATAACCAATAACGATTGCAAAGAACGGGCATGGTCATACATTCTGGATTCACGTGAGCTTGTCAACTGTCCTGGTTGTAGGATTGAAGTTTGGACGTTAAATGGAACTGGCAATGCAACAGCAGTTGGTTCTTATCATGACCAATCGGGTCGTCTGTCTTGGAGGGAAGTAAGCCTATGGATTTAATGTGCGATTTTTTTCCGGTATCGAAAATAACGGTTTGGCCAAAAGTATCCTTTGATTTTGTCGAAATATAGTACAGTTTTCAAATTGTAGGAAAACTGTGAAATTCTATAACCGGGAAAAGTACACACATAAAACATTCCTTTTACGAAGTCAGTTTTTCGTGGCGTCGTCAGTCCTGATCATTTGCATTACGGCTCTGATCCAGATCTTCTTTGCCTCTTTTTTATCCAGTCCTGCAAGGATGTCTATCAGCAGGCCATTGAGAAGTGCGTCACCGGCAATGGCAAGTCCACGCGGATCAATCCTGCGAGGGATAATTCCGGCATCCTGCTGGCTCCTGATAAAATTTTCAACAATGTTGATATCCTCAATCCGGTCCTGCCTGAGCAGGGTACGGATCTGTTCATTGTGCACCGCTAGAAGCATCATCTCCGAATATATGCCGTTGAACTGGGAGGTGTACTGGGTAAGAGTATCGAAAAGAACCTCAATGCCGCTCCGAAAATCTCCTGTACCGAAAGATTGTTCGAGAATTGTTGCCAGTTCCTCGCGCCCGTGTGCGGCAACGGCCGCATAGAGTTCCTCCTTTCCGGGAAAGTACTGGTACAGCGCCGGCTTGGTGACACCGAGGGTGTCGGCAATCGAGCTCATGGTCGTGGCATGATATCCTTTATCGAGAAAGAGGCTATACGCCGATGCAACGATCTTTTTTCTGACATCCTCCTTGTATTCCTGAATTATGCGTGGCATGGAAAAATCTCCGGATTGCGCGTTGTGATCAAAAAACCCGTTCAGGGCGATCTACTCTTGGTATTGTTAAGTTACCCATGGTAAGATTAATAACTTTGGGTATTAAACCTGAAGTAAGGAAATGCCGGCATGTAAGCCGGGGAGTACTTCATGCCACAAAAATCAGTATCCTGTTCAGGAAAGAGCGATGGATCAGGTCCGTCTGACTATGCAGGCGTCCTGCGGGTCTTGTTATCAGCATTCATCCTGGTATTCATCGCGACGCTCATTCTGCCAGTGTCGGCAGTGAGTGGACCAACGGTAACGATCCTGGATTACCAGGTGAGTCCTCCGGTACTTCTGCCCGACACCCTTGGGACAATTACCATCACCGTGAAAAATACTGCAACAAGTGCATCAATTAAGGAGAATACCGGGTTTGTCACCTCCGACGCCACCACCACCACGATCACGGATATTAATGTAAATATCGAGAATGTCCATCTCGAAGGAAACGGGATTACCGTTTTAAGCAGTGATTTTGCGAGAGTGGGGGATATCGGGCCCGGGCAGTCCATCCCATTCACCTTCTCAATCCGTGCTCCTTCAAAGAACGGGATGTACTTTCCGGAAGTGTGGATCGACACCCGGGGTGGAACGGGTACACGATACCCTGTCCCGGTAAACGTCAATACGGCGGTAGGAATCCAGAGAGAGGCAATCCTCATCATGGACAGCACACTGACCGGGAGTGTGAATCCGGGCGATGAGATCCCGGTAACCCTTACCGTGAGAAACGCGGGCCAGACCCTTGCCGATGATGTGATTCTCAGTATCCAGAACGTCAGCGGTACGGTTGCCCCGAAAAATTCAGATGCATATCATCTCGGAACCCTGCCGGCAGGTGGAATGAAGACCATCGATCTGGCATTATTATCCGATAAACAAACGACAGCCGGTCTTGTCAGGGTTCCGATTACGATCAGGTATAGTGCAATTGATGGATCCGAGCGCACCCAGATGACCGGGATCGATTTAATAATGAAGGGAAAGGCCGAATTAGGCTTCGTATCGGTAGATACCAACCCCCCGCGGCTTTCAGAAAGTACCCCCTTTGACCTCACGATCCGGATCGAGAATACCGGGACGGGGGAGGCAAAACAGGTTTCTGCCCTGGTTGACCTTCCCGCCGAAGGGACAAAAGAGGCCTTCATCGGGAAGATCAAGCCGGGAAATGATGCTCCAGCAGTATTTTTACTGGAAGGTATGAAATCCGGCAACTATCCCTTCAACCTTACGATTACCTATACCGATGATATGGGAGTGCACACCCAGACCCGGCAGATGAACCTGCGGGTTTCTGCGGTCGATCAATCCGGTACTATCATTCTGGGTCTCGTCATCCTTGCAATCCTGGGATTCGTGGCATACCGGGTACTGGTACATACCAAAAAGGAACGGGAACGGAAAACTCCCATGGGACAAAAAGAATTAAAGGTTGCGTTCCTGCTTGCGCTGAGGTCGCTCCAGCGGGGAGGAAGGACAAGCGTAATCCTGACCATCCTGATTGTCGGGATGTGCTTTACCAACATGATCTTCCTCCCCTCAATGTTCAACGGGATCGGGCAGAGCATCACCAAGCAGGTTGTTGACTATGAGGTCGGAAATGTACTCGTCAGCCCCCAGCCGGGTGACCAGTATGTCACCGATCTCGGGGCAACACTCGACCTCATCAACGGCATGCCCGGCGTGGAACGGGCAACTCCCCATTATTCAAAGGGGGCAACACTCAAGTACCGCCAGCGTGTGCTGGGAGTCTCGGTGCGGGCCATATTGCCGAATGACGAGAAGTCCGTCTCTCCCTTATACACCAAGATGATCGCCGGCGAGCTACCTGGGTGATGGTGATACCGGGGAGGTCATCATCGGAAAACCGGTCGCAGGTGATGCCTCCATCCGTCAGGAGGACGAGTTCCAGCCTTCGCTTGGGGGTGTCCGGGTCGGTGATTCGATTACCATTGAATACGGCAACGGGTATACAAAAGACTACCGGGTCAAAGGGATCTTCTTCACGGGCTGGAACCAGGCTGACAGCACGGTTTATGTATCATTTACCGACATGGAACAGGTGGAAGGAAAGCCCCTCGACTTTGCGGATTATATTACCGTTAAGGCAAAACCCGGGTATTCCGAGAAGTTCATAAAAGATGAGCTCCAGCAGTACGGGGTTACGCAAAAGGTGCAGACCACCTCAGACCTGCTCTCAAAGAGCCTGGGAAGGGTTCTCCAGAGTTTTGCAATTATTAATTCGGTGTCCCTGATTGTCAGCATCATCATCACGACGGTTGTACTGTTCATTGTCATCACGATCAAAACCCTCAACAGCCGCAAACAAATCGGGATTCTCAAGGCAATCGGTGTTGATAAGGAAGTGATCATGCATAACTATGGTTTCCAGGTCATCATTCTCGCCTCACTGGGGATTATCCTCGGGATTATCATCACGCTCCTGCTCGCAGCATACATGTCAGTGCACCCCATCGTAACTCCCGAATGGTCTGCATACCTGTATATAACTCCCATGGACCTGATCACAAATTCCCTGATCCTCTTTGCTGCCGCACTGCTCGCCGGGTATATACCGGCCTACCAGGTCTCCCGCGAGGATATCCAGAGTGCCATGAGGGCCTGATATGATCGAGATTACGGATTTACATAAAATCTACCGTATGGGAACTGTCGAGGTCAAAGCTCTTGATGGGGTGACGCTTGATATTGAAAAAGGAGAGTTCCTTGGCATCATGGGACCAAGCGGGAGTGGCAAGTCCACCCTCCTGCATATGCTGGGTCTCCTGGACCTTCCCTCTTCCGGTAAAATCGTAATCGACGGTATGGACATATCCCGCTTTACCGATTACGAGAAGACCATGTTCCGTCTCTACAAGCTCGGCTATGTCTTCCAGGATTATGCGCTCGTCCCGGATCTTACGGTGATGGAGAATGTCTCCCTGCCGGCTATGTTACGGAGAGACCGTAATGACGAGCAGATAGAGAAAGACAGTTTTTCCATACTGGAGAAGATCGGGCTGTACGACCGGCGGGACCACCTGCCCCGCGAACTTTCCGGGGGACAGCAGCAGCGGGTCTCGCTTGCCCGGGCGATGGTGAACAAACCGGACATCCTCTTTGCCGATGAGCCGTGTGCAAATCTTGATACAGAAAACTCCCGGATAGTTCTTGACCTTTTCCGTGAGATCAATGAGTCAATGCACCAGACGATTGTCATGGTTTCCCATGAAGACTGGCATAAGGAATATTTCCACCGGATTGTCAGGATGAGGGATGGCAGAATCGTAGGAGACGGGATGAACGAGGCCAGCGCCCATTGATATGCAGATGCACAACCCTACCTCTTTTTTAGTTGCATTTCAAACTTTGTACAGATAACCGGTATTCCATGGACGACATCCCTGTTGAAAAAATAATCCGCTCGCGCCGGAGGACCTTTGCTCTTGAAGTTACTCCTGAAGCGACCCTGATTGTGAGAGCACCCCTGAAGGCCTCCTCTGCATATATCGAAGAGATGATCCGGCAGAAGAGCTCATGGATCCTGCGAAAACAGGACGAGATGAGACGACGCCCGCTTTCGTCGAATCACGAATATGCCGAAGGGGAGTTGTTCCTTTTTCTCGGGCGATCATATCCTCTGCATATCGTAGAAGGAGAAACCACAACAATTGAACGTACCGACAGGCTCTGCGTGTCACGTTCACTCATGCCCCGGATCAGGGACCATCTGAAAAGCTGGTATAGAGATGAAGCACGTAAGGAAATCCATTCCCGGTGCATGTGGTTTGCCCTCCGGACAGGGCTAAACCCGGCCTCGGTCCGCATTACCGATGCCCGGAAGCGCTGGGGATCCTGTACCCATGCAGGAGGGCTCAATTTCAACTGGCGCCTGATCCAGGCACCACCGGAGATTGTTGATTATGTGGTGGTGCATGAACTGGTCCATATCAGCCAGCTGGACCATTCGAAGAAATTCTGGGCAAAGGTCAGAACAATCATGCCGGATTACGAGAAGCGGCGGAAGTGGCTCCACGACAATGAACGGCTGCTGAAGATTTAGGTGTAAGATACCTGGAGGGACAGACAGGTTGACCGTAAAAAAAATTCAGCCAGAAAGATACCAGAGTGCGTACGGAGCGTAACGATCGCAATCATCATCCCCCTATGCCCGGAGGTAATAGGATCATTGCCGGTCATCTTCCCCTGGCGCCGAACGGTACTCCTGTGCCGGTTGCGCCTCTTTTCCGCAACGGACTTTACATCGATCTGACCGGGTAATAATATTCAGGTTCGGATAGCAGAAAAATTTAGTATTACATAATTTTCGCCCCCCTCTGGACACTATGAAAGGCCTGTTTTTGCATCTCATCAGACCTGAGTTAATCGGAGCCCTGTACGTGTTCCGATTGGTGTCAGACAAGGCAAAACGAAGGCCGCATCGGGCTTCTTTTCATGAAGTCCATGAATCATCGTTATTTTACCAAACCGACAATTTATATGAGACTTATAGCGTTGTTCCGTGCCCGTTTATCCCACGGATCGCTGAAAGTTATGAGGGCTGAATTTTCTGCCAGGGAAGCTCTTTCAGTGACCTCCTGTGGGGTATTAAAAATTTCATCAATTATGGCGTATTTTTACAATCAGGTGGCATTAAATGCAGGATTATAACTCTATCGTGGTAAAAAACAGCAAGCGCCTCCTTATCCCCGGACTCCACATGCCCGGAAAAACACGGGCTGTCAACAAGGATCAGCTTATAGTCTCTCCCTGCCATCCGCGGCAATTCCGTTGCGAAGAAGAAGCTGCCTCCTGTGGTCATGTGATGAAGGGATCCCTCCACGCGCGAAAAGCAGAAAGGGGGGTGAAGAATTTTAGTTTTTTATAAAAAAACAGAATCGAGGATGATGGATCCCGCGTACACCAGCATAGTGATATGAAAAAGCATGAGAACCCTGAGGCCGGCTTCGGGTGTCCTTTTCCTGAGGATCACGACATTTGCTATGAGAAGCAGCACCAGTCCGATAGAAAGTCCCCCCCGGCCGATCCATCCAAGCCGGGACATGAACAGAAACGCCATCATCGCATGGATAACGGTGAACCCTGCAATCCAGAATGTGGTCCTGTCTATATCATAGAGTATCGGGATGGTACTCATTCCTCTGGCACGGTCATTTGCTACATCTATCAGGTCATTCGCCCCAAGATGCGCCATGGCAAACGGGTAGAAAAAAATGAAGTACAGGAATGCATTCAGGTCCGGGTTCCCGAGACAGAGATAACCGGCGACAGGAAACAGGGCAAAGTCAGTTCGGCCGATCAGCTGTGCAAAGGGGAATTGCTGGGGTTGCCGTTTCTCAATCTGGTAGAACATCTCAATCGTATAGCAATAGACCATGATAAGGAGCACGAAGAGCGAATGCGGATAGGGAAGAGTCAGGATTATGGCGGTCGTGATGACCGCCAATATAAAGAAAAGCGCCAGTGCATGGGAAGGCGCAATAAGCCCGGCCGGGATAGGGCGCGTCCCGAAAATCCGCCAGTACCTGGTCAGCTTATCCGTTTCTACGTCTTTACTATCGTAGTTGCGGTCGATGTAATCATTGAGAACCAGTCCAGCTTCAAAGCCAAAAAATCCAATCAGGGCAACCCGCAGGAGATCGAACCAGGAGAAGGTTCCCTGGACGGTTGTTGCCAGCATGTACCCTGAACAAAAAAGCAGCGGCCAGGCAACGGAGAACTGGAGCCGGGTGAGATCGATATATGCCCTGAGGGTCGGGTTCATCATCAGAGGTTGGCGCCCCTCTTTAATACACCCTTCTGATAAGCAATTTGTTTTAAATCCTGATAAGGTCTCGAACAACCGGTAAGGGAGTATGTTCCCAGACGCCCCCTTATCTATCATGGCAACAAATAATACAGGATGGATTCCTTTTTTATCCGGCCGGAAATTCCTGAGGATATATCCGCTATTTTTGAGGTCAATTTCCAGGCATTTGCACATTATGACGAGGCAAACCTGGTAAATGCCCTGCGGGATGCCAATATTTTCAATCCTGAACTATCGCTCGTTGCCGTTTGTGGTGAGAAGATAATCGGGCATATCATGTTTCCTCCGGTGACCATTGAATCACCCCAGACCTCTACGCCGGCGGTCGCCCTTGCACCACTTGTGGTACACCCGGATTATCAGTGTCTTGGTGTAGGATCTGCATTGATTGAAGAAGGTCTTGATGCCTGCCGCAGGTTTGGTCATCGCATCGTGATCGTTATCGGTCATCCCGGATACTATCCCCGTTATGGCTTTCGTTCAGCACGAAGTTACGGGATTGTTGCCCCCTTTAATGTGGCCGATGATGTATTCATGGTACTTGGTCTGGTTCCCGGTGCACTCGATGGAATCCAGGGCACCGTAAATTACCCGGAAGCATTCGATGCGATTGTCGGGAGCAGAATAAGCAGCGGGAAAAAGATCAATTCTCTTTCATGATTCCCTCCCCGCATCGTAATACAGATTCCTCCTTTTTTTAGCCTGACCTCGTTTTATAGTCATAGAATCATGCGTCGTTCCTGAAAATCCGGTAGCGTGTTCATCATCCGGTTCGGGTTCACATCCTGATTCATCGAAAAACAACTCCTGCTGACGAGCTGGTTCCGGTCTCCTCAGGTAAAGATGCACCAGCATTATACCCTGATCCGTCAATCTACCATGAGATATGGTGAGTGGCGCACCCCCGATACCCGGACATGAGCTGGGAAGGTATCTCCAGACATTCATCAGTGAGAATGCATGCCCTACAATCGTTGAGGATACGACAATAGGAACGGTTACCATCCCCCGGTATACCAACGAATTCTGGACCTCACGGCAGCGACAGGCATCCTCAATCCATGAAATTTCCTATCGTGCCTGCTTCAAACCACAGCTCCCCCGGTTCTTCATCGATATTCTCACGCGGAAGGGTGACGTTGTGTATGATCCCTTCAGCGGCCGGGGCACAACCGTCATAGAGGCGGGGCTCCTCGGGCGTAACGTACTCGCAAATGATGCAAATCCACTCTCACGGATCTTAACCGAGCCCCGGTTCTTCCCCCCGGATCTCGCGGCTGTGGAGAAGCGTCTTGCATCTATTCCCGGTAACAATGATCGAGCTGCAATCGATCTCTCGATGTTTTATCACCCCGATACCGAAAAAGAGATTGTTGCCCTGAGAGAGTATATCCTCCGGCGAAGAGCAGATTGCCGGGATGATATGATTGATCGCTGGATCGCGATGGTAGCGACGAACCGGCTCACCGGCCATTCGAAAGGATTTTTCTCTGTTTACACACTTCCCCCGAATCAGGCCGTATCTCAGAAAAGCCAGCACAGGATCAACCAGAAACGCCGGCAAACGCCGGAATACCGTGATACTCACCGGATAATCCTGGATAAGACCCGGAGCCTGCTGCGTTCCCTGTCATCTGCGGAAAAAGCGATGCTGAAACAGGCAGGAAAAAAGGCCCGCCTTCTCACGGGTGATGCACGTTCAACACCGGAGATCCCGGATTCCAGCGTTCAGCTGACCGTAACATCACCTCCGTTTCTTGATATTGTCCAGTACCGGGAGGACAACTGGCTCCGCTGCTGGTTTAACGGGTACGACGAGAGGATAATCGGGAACCAGATCACGATGGCCCGAACTCTGGATGAATGGTCAGGAGTAATGAGTGCCGTATTCCGTGAGCTCTTCCGGCTCACCAGCCCCCACGGGTATGTTGCATTTGAAGTAGGCGAGGTGAGAAAGCGGACAATTCATCTGGAGGATCATGTTATCATTCCGGGAATCACTGCGGGATTCACCTGTGAAGCCCTGGTGATCAACCAGCAGAAGTTCACCAAAACTTCCAATATCTGGGGTGTGGATAATATGACCCTGGGCACAAATTCCAACCGGGTCGTTATTTTTCGCAAATCATAAACAATAAAGGGTATACTGTCAGTTTAACCATCAATGTTTTCAAAATATATGATGTGAAAAATTAGGTAATCAGATTACCAAAACATTTTCGAAAAACATGAATCATTGATTTATCCTAATGTGAATACAGAAATTGGTTACTGAATTCGTTCTATCGCAATTTGGGGGGACGCCACAGCGGCGGGGATGAGCCAAGGGCGAGCCCCCAGGAGCGTAATTGTGAGCAAGTCGTATTCACTAAACATGAGAATTTTAGTTGCCAGAATGTGACTATACCCACAATAAAAAATTTCTTTTCGCACAAAAAGTCATGAAACAGCATTTCACGTTCTGTTATCCAGTCGCCTGACCTGCATTTCAGGAAAAATTCAGAGATGAAGGGAGAAAATTCAGAACAGGCATGTTCAGGTGCCCGGAGATTCCCCAAACAATATTCATATATTTCGTTATCCTTCAGCCGGCGATGATTTCCCTTCTTTTTATCAGCCTGTCACATGGAAGTGAAGGTAACAAAAAAGAAGTACGCCTTAAGTATCCCGGCATCCATAGTATACGCATGGTCACCCGAATCGGGCGGTATGCGCAGATCCTGGATGTATTGAGCAAGTATGGCTTTGGTCTCGGGCTGGAACGAATATTTCCCGGGAGAGCCTTCTTCCGTCTCCGCGGAAAATCTCCCGAGTCATCCACGATCTACGAAAGGATACGGCTCGCACTCGAGGAACTCGGCCCTACATTCGTGAAGTTCGGGCAGATTGCGAGTACCAGGACGGAAATGCTGCCGCCGGAGTTGATCAACGAGCTGAAAAAACTGCAGGACCAGGTAAAACCCCTCCCGTTCTCTGAGATCCGAACTGTGCTGGAAGAGAATTGCCCGGATCTGGATGCATGGTTCTGCGAGATCGATGAGAAACCGGTCGCTTCTGCCTCCCTTGCCCAGGTGCATTCTGCAATACTTAAAGACGGCACAAGAGTCGCTCTTAAGATACAGCGACCCGGCATCACCGAAATTATTGAAAACGATATCGGCGTCCTGCAATCACTCGTTGAACGGATCGAGACGGTATTCCCCGAGACCCGCCTGTACAATCCGGTTGGGATGGTAGAGGACTTTTCCCAACAGATAGTAAAGGAACTTGATTTCACCCGGGACGCACGCAACGCCGAGAGGATGGCCCGGAACTTTCGGAATGTACCGGGTATCCGCTTCCCGAAGATATTCTGGGAGTTCTCCTCCCCTCAGGTGCTGGTCATGGAATTTATCGAGGGGGTCCGGATCGATGATCCTGAAGCGATAACCGCGTTGGGGCATGACCCGCATGATATCGGGGCCAGGGGATTTGGGGCATACATGAAGATGATCTTCGAGGATGGGTTCTATCACGGGGATCCCCACCCCGGTAATCTCCTGGTGACAAAAGAAGGAGATATCGTTTTCCTGGACTTTGGAATCGTCGGTATCCTGCGGCCCGAGAAACGCCAGAACTTCACGAATCTCCTCTTTGCCCTGGTGAATGAAGATATCGAACTGCTGCTCCGGTCGCTGGAAGGATTCGGGATACCGATCGAGGAAGAAGACCGGGAGACACTGCGGGACGACCTCTATATCATGATGCATGATTTTGGCAGCGGGGGAGACGAGGTCTCGCGACTCAATTTTCAGCTTGTCGTCACAGAACTCACCGAATCCATGCGACGCCATCGCCTGCAGGTCCCGATGAACCTGATGCTCCTGCTCAAGGTCTTTATGATGGTGCTTGATATCGGCCTGCGGCTCGACCCGGATTTCAACTTCAGCAAAGAGATTACCCCGTACCTGACAAGACTCGCCGAAACCGGCAACATTTCTGCCGCGTACCTGAAAAGGGCCTCCGCCTCCCTCCTTGATGCTGCCGATGCCCTGCTGGACATGCCACGTAATGTCAACCTCATGTTACGGAGGCTCTCAACCGGGACGTTCAAACTGGAGGCCGTGGACGAAGATCTCCAGAAATTCCAGATGGCGCTTGACAAGGCCAGCGATAAGATCATGATCGGGTTTGTGGTTGCATCGCTTGTAGTCGGGTCCTCGCTCGTGCTTCTCGCATCGCCGTTTACCCTCCCAAAAGAGATTTTCTGGATTGCGATTCTCGGCTATACATCCGCTGTACTGGTTGGATTCTATGCGATGTATCACGTTGTTTTCCTGAAGTTCCGCATGGGGCGGTAATAACCCGATTTTTATGGATTTTCCGCGTTCGGGGAGAGGTTTTATTCCAGTTGATTATTTTCATTCTGTTGCTGGTTCTGGAGATAACATATGAAAAAAGAGTATGAACCGGGCAGGAAATTCAAAAAGTTTGCACTGCCGTGGATTTTGTACTCCATTATTTCCTTTACCGTTCACGCTGTCATTTCCGGGAAAGCGCATTCCATGGACTGGAGATAATCTCTTAAAAAAACATCCCCGCCCGGGAACTTCCGGAGGAGTCAACGGTCTTTCCCTCCGGGGCAGCATGCCGTGGATGCCGGACAGCAGATAATCGTTCGCCGGTGCGATTGTGTGCCATTCCGGGGGTCTGAACCCTTTATGTGTGGCGGATTATCTCCCATCTCTTCACTTTTTCACTCAGCGTGAACCGGGTGTTCGCCGGGCTTGTGGAAGGCAGGACTACAACCGGGACCTGGACAGGTATTTTCAGCAAAGAAAAGTAGCGACCGGCGGTGCTGCCGTTCAGGGTGATAAGACGGAGTGCGGGGCATAAGGTAAAAAAACCAGGAAGATCATTGAAAACAGGATTGCGTATTCTGGTATCTGCACTGCTGTGACGACAGCAGGATGATATAACATCCCAGAGTGCTACCCGCCGATCGGTTAACCGTGAAGTTTTCACGTTATAGGGTAAGCGGTGATCAATCCCGAACAAGGCCTCGACAATCTTCCAGAAATGATTCTGTGGGTTTCCGTAATACTCGTGATGAAGAAGTGACTGCCTGCCGGGAAAACTTCCCAGAATGACGACTTCGGGGGATTGGCCCAGGACCGGGGGAAGCCCCGATTCGCAGAATTGGGAGTCTGCAGAAATTGTATCATTGTCCGGGTGCATAAAAACCAGATAATTTTGCATAGATTTTTATAAAAAAGATATGATCAGGCTGGTTTATAGTACAGATTGCAATGGCAGTGGCCTTCCTGCGTAATCTCATCCTTATGG
Organism: uncultured Methanoregulaceae archaeon; assembly: GCA_963815065.1. Classification (GTDB taxonomy): domain Archaea; phylum Halobacteriota; class Methanomicrobia; order Methanomicrobiales; family Methanospirillaceae; genus Methanoregula. Next base: position 916,276 of record CAWFFE010000002.1, read on the forward strand.
TAGACACAGGGGCATTCGATTGCCCGGTCCTTTTCCTCATCGCCGCTCCGGATGCGACAGGGGCAGTACGGTCTTCCAAACTTCTTTTTGTTCCGGACAAGACCCCGGATCACGGTATTTCGTTGCTTTTCATCGGCATTGATTGTCCAGCCCTGCTTGTTTGCATACCCTTTTGCCCACTTGAGCATCTCTTCTTCCTCTGCATTTTCTTCTGTCACGATACCAGACCCCATCCGAATAGTGTGTCCATTCACGATATATTTCTTTATGAGGGACATTAGTCTTTACGATCGGGTAAAGGAAGTCCCGCCATAATCTCCGCCCGTTAGCGTTTGCCCCGTGGGGCGGTGATCCGTTCAGTCACCTTGCGGTAAATTGCCATCACGTCCCCTTTCTCGAACCGGTAGACATCCTTATCCAGTGACTCGCCGGTTTTTTTATCCCAGAGGCGCATGGAGTCCATACTGATCTCATCGCCGAGATAGATCGTCCGGCCATACCTGCCAAACTCAATCTTAAAATCTACGAGAGTGATACCCTGAGATGCAAGGAGTGCTGAAAGCAGGGAGTTCACTTCAAGGGCAATTTTTTTGATCTTTTTGAGTTCAGAAGGCGTGACGAGTTCAAGTAAAAGGATGATCTCATCGTTGAGCATGGGATCGTGCCGTGAGTCGTCCTTATAGTCGATCACGACCAACGGAGGAACGAGCGGGATCCCTTCTTTGAAAGGGAAATTTCTCACCAGGGAACCGGCCGCGAAATTCCGGACTATCACTTCCAGTGGGATCATCCCGAGTTTTCTTACGACCATGCGGTGAGGATCCAGCATAGTGAAAAAATGGGTCCTGACCCCATTTCTTTCGAGGTATTCAAAGAAAAATGCCGAGACTTCCGCATTATAATTCCCTTTATTCTTCAGGACATCTTTTTTCCCGCCATCAAATGCGGTGATATCGTCACGGAATTCTACGATGAGTTTTCCTTTTGTACTGGTGGTGTATACCGATTTTGCTTTGCCTTTATACAGGAGGTCTTTCTGCTTCACGATCTACTGCTCCTTGACTTAACTGTTTGTTCGAGCCGGTTTATTAGAGATTGCAAATCAGGATGATACCATCCTTTCTTGATATATTGCGGGTAGATGCAGAGCCGTTCCCGGAGATGTGCATCACCGACAATCTTCTGGAGGTCTTCAATCGCCGGCCACGGGTGTTCAGGGTTTACATAGTCGATAGTAAGGGGCGATACGCCCCCAAGATCGTCCACCCCGCAGTCTATAAGCCGGGATGCATCGATGAGGTTGGGAGGGATCTGGATCGCGATATCCCGGGGGAGGATCCCGCGTGCCAACCGGATGGTGGAGCAGATCTCTTCGGAGCCCGGTACCGGGAACTCCCCCATGGGTGTGCCCGGTTTAGGGCAAAAATTCTGGATGATGATCTCCTGGATATGCCCATACCGTTTATGAAGATCACGGATTGCCCGGAGCGATTCTTCCCGGTCGGCCATGGTCTCACCAATTCCCAGGAGGAGACCGGTGGTAAAGGGTATCCTGAGTTTACCGGCATCCTCAATCATCCGTAACCTGACAGCAGGATCCTTTCCCTTTGATCCTGCATGTGCAGGGACCTGTGCCGTTGTTTCCAGCATCAGTCCCATGCTTGCATTTACCGCACGCAACCGATCCATCTCATCGTAGGTGAGGATGCCTGCATTGGTGTGCGGGAGAACCCCGAAGGAAATGCTTTTCCTGCACATGGCTTCGCAATAATCCAGGATAGTCGCATATCCGGCCCGGTTGAGATATGTCAGAAAACCCGGTTCTTCCTCAGGGTGCTCACCAAACGTAAAAAGTGCTTCTGTACATCCCGCTGCCGCCCCGTCCCGGAGGGTCTTTTCTGCGTCCACGGGATCCATGAGACATCCTTCCTGGACCGGAGTACGGAAGCAGCAGTACCCGCAGCGGTTGCGACAGACGGACGTGAGTGGGAGAAACACATTTCGCGAGAACGTGATAATGCGATGCTGCATGAGAAAAGGTACTCGTCCATCTATTGAAAGTTAATCATGTAATCGGTTTGCACCTGTCCTCATTCTGCACCTGAAGTCTGGACCTGATGCAGTGATAGTATGGCGCTTTTGGTGCAGAACCCACATAACCGGCATCTGCCCCGACTGCATACAAACCAATCGACAAAAAAGGGGACACTATTTCTTCGAATAGACAGATCCGATATCAGCAACTTTTTTTCATCCCACTGCATATCCGGTATGAAATGTGCCCACATGCTTTTATCCCTTATAAACCTCTCAACCCGAAGACCCGGCTTTCCTGTATACTCACCCAGGATGAGAGGGAATCCTTTGCCCGTGCGATGCTTGCAGATGTGGTGTATGCGGTAAGAGATGTGAATTGCAACCCGGTAGTGGTGGGTACTGAATTATTTGACAGTGAGGATGTCCAGATCACGGTTACCGATGCCGACCTCAACCAGACCCTCAATTCACTTTTACCTCAGACGATAGGGGAAATCCTGATCGTCATGGCCGACCTCCCGCTTGCCGATGCAGGGTCTCTTAAACGGGTTCTTGCTACCGGTAAAGACATGGCGGTTGTGCCCGGTCGCGGCGGGGGTACCAACGTAATCTATCTTAAGGAACCGCAACGGTTCCATGTCGATTTTTATGGAACAAGTTTCCTTAAACACATTAAAATTGCTGAGGATGCAGGGCTTTCATATGAAGTAATCGATTCATTCCGGCTCCATACGGACATTGATGAGAAAGAAGATCTTGTTGAACTCTTAATCCACGGGACCGGGAAGAGCCGGGCATACTTAGAAGATCTCGGATTTATCCTTTCGGTGGAGAAAGGGCGGGTCGGGGTCTGCCGGAAAGAGTCAAAACAAAATATGGAATAAATAACCCGCAGAAAAATTGTCGGAAGGAAGTATTCAGGATATACGGTTATTTTTTCGAATCATTCCCATAAACAGGCACTCATCTGCCGATATGGTTTCGATGCCGGTCTGATCTCCCATGGGCATCCCCAGGCCCCGTATTATTGCTCCCGGCGTCCTCTCGTCTGCCTCGCCCATGACCAGTTCTGCCGCAGAGGAGATATTGTCCGCGACTGCACGCTTGGTCACCTCAAGTGTTCTCCCAAACAGGTCTGTCCTGCCCCGGTCATCGATCACGGCAGAAAAGCCTGCAGCCCCGATCGCGACACCACTGCAGCCGCGGCGCATTGCATGCGTCCGGCTGTCGGCAATGATCACACCGATTGTAACCCTGCAACGAGACTCGATAGCTTTTTTTATGGTTAGAGCACTGTGGTCTGGATCTTTTGGAAGGGGTGTTACACATCCCAATGGAGCATTCGATGCGTCCACACCTGCATTGGGGAGCAGGGTACCGTTTTTCATGCATAGGAGAAATCCCGGTATCCCCCCGACAACCGTATCAGTTTCCTGCAACACAACTTCGACGACTTTTGGGTCCATCTGGTACTGGGCGGCAAGTTTCTCTGCCCATGCGGTTGGGGTGATGGAAGAAAGCGGTATAACACTGCCTTCGGCTGTTGCCACTGCGGTTTCAGCAAGCACGAGTATATCTCCATCATGAAAACCCCCACAGGCCTGTCGTGCCGCAGCAATCATGCAATCTGCGACAGAGTCACCGCTCCTGATTAATCCTGTCGGGAGCCCGATAACCGTAAATGTACTATTCATTGCTTTTTTCCATACGTTCGTAAACCCGTATCACATCACGGGTTTCAGCCACGTCGTGCGTGCGGACAACCGATGCACCCTTCTGCAGCAGGAGCATAGTGACTGCAAGGGTTCCTGCAAGTCGATCATCCGGTCCCCGGTTGAGAAGATCCCCTATGAAGGTCTTGCGGGATATTGCAGCAAGCAGCGGGCGGTCATATCTCATGAAATCCGAGAAATGCCGGCAGAGCGACCAGTCATCTTCTACAGTCCTGAAGGGGGTCCAGATCCCGATACCGGGATCGAGGACATACTCTCTGATACCCGATCTTTCACATCGTTCTCTGACCTTTGAAATCGCTGCAAGGGTTTCGTCCAGCCCCACGGCATCACCCGGCTGATCTCTGGAGGCCATGAGAAATGCCGGAAGTCCTGATGCAGCAAGCCGTTGTGCAAAAGCCGGGGAGGAGAGTCCGGATATATCGTTAACCGCATGGATCTCATGGTTCAGGCAGACGTCGAGAACATGGGGGTTCATCGTATCCACTGATACCGTAATCCCGCTCCCGTCAAGTTCTTTGAGCGCTTCATCGATCCGCGAGGCCTCGGCACTCCCGCTTATCTGCTGGACATTGGGGGCAGTGCTTCGTGTACCAATGTCAATCAGATCAGCTCCCTGTTCTATCATATCGACAGCTGTTTTATGAACGAATTCGATCGGGATATATGAATTGGCATAAAAAGATTCGGGACTGCAGTTGATCACCCCCATCAGGCGGACAGGAGCGTCCCCGCCGATGACAAGGTTGTTTACCACACACGGTTGCATGATCTCTCGTTTGCCGCCTTTACGGTGTTCTCCATCAGGGTCGCGATGGTCATCGGACCAACGCCTCCCGGTACCGGGGTAATCGCAGAGGCGACATGCTGCACCTGTTCAAAGTCGACATCACCGACCAGTTTTCCGTCAAGCTGGTTGATCCCCACGTCAATAACACTGGCACCAGGTCTGACCATCTCCTGCGTGATGTAGTGTGGTTTGCCGATTGCCGAGACGAGAATTTCTGCCTGTCGAAGTTCTTCGGTGAGATTTTTGGTTCTGCTGTGGCAGATCGTGACGGTAGCATCTGCATTGGTGAGGAGCGCGGCCATCGGGCGGCCCACATCAATACTTCGTCCGACCACCACTGCACGGGACCCTGCAACTTCAATCCTGTATTCCAAAAGGAGCGTCATGATCCCTTTTGGTGTGCAGGGTGCAAACCGGGGTCTGCCTGAAAAAAGCAGTCCGAGGTTGAACGGGTGAAACCCGTCTACATCCTTTTCAGGAAAAACCGCTGCAATCACCCGCGCTTGATCAACCTGGTGGGGAAGAGGGAGCTGGATAAGGATCCCATTGATGTCTGCATCGTTATTCAGCAGTGTTATCGTCTGGAGTACCTGTTCAGTTGTTACCTCTCCGTCAAGTTCCATCCCCACCGATCCGATACCCGTCTTCTCACAGGCACGGTGCTTCATCCGGATGTACATCTGTGAAGCCGGATCGCTGCCGGCAATTATCGTCGCAAGCCGGGGATAGAGCCCCGAATCCTCGATCTCCTCTTTGAGGATCTCCAGCCGCATATCTGCGATTTTTTTCCCGTCAAGGATCGTAGCCATCGGTGTGTCCTTTTTTTTCGTTATTCCGGATGCAGGGTGAACTTTCCTGCCATCATCGTGACATTCGTGTGCACATCCCTGATAACCGCTTCGTTATGGATATCCTTCAGGACCTTTGCGATCCAGGTACCGATCTGGCGCATTTCGGCTTCCTTCATGCCGCGTGAGGTGACGGCGGGTGTGCCGATCCGCAGCCCGCTTGTCACAAACGGGCTCTTTGTCTCATTGGGGATCGTATTTTTATTTACGGTTATGCCGGCTTTGCCAAGCGCAACTTCGGCTTCGAGACCGGTGATGCCCTGTTCGGTCAGGTCAAGGAGCATAAGGTGGTTGTCCGTCCCCCCGGAAACCAGCCGCAACCCATTGTCGGTCAGGGTCCCGGCAAGTACTTTGGCGTTTTTCACGATCTGCCTGCTGTATTCCCTGAACGATGGCTTGAGGGCCTCTTCAAAGCATACCGCCTTTGCCGTGATCGTGTTCATGAGCGGACCTCCCTGCATACCGGGAAATACCGCTTTGTCGATCGCCTGTGCGTATTCATTGTTACACATGATCGCACCCCCCCGCGGACCGCGGAGCGTCTTATGGGTCGTGGTCGTGGTGAAATTCACGACCCCGACAGAATTCGGGTGAAGTCCGGTTGCACATAGTCCTGCAATATGGGCGATATCTGCCATGCAGTATGCTCCCACACCGTCTGCAATTTCCTGAAATGCCTTGAAATCGATGGTCCTGGGATACGCGGAAGCACCACAGACGATGATCCGGGGTTTTTCCTTTCGTGCCATCTCGTCGATTATGCCGTAGTCCAGCATCTCCGTCTTCGGATCGACACCATACTGGGCGACCTGGTAGAATTTACCAGTGAAACTGACGGGAGAGCCATGGGAGAGATGTCCGCCCTGGTTGAGTTTCATGCTCAGGATCTTCTCACCCAGTTGCATGAACGCAAAATATACTGCCATGTTTGCCTGGGTGCCTGAATGGGGCTGGACATTCGCGTGTTCGGCGCCGAACAGTTTCTTCAGCCGATCCCGTGCAAGAGTTTCTGCCATATCATGAAACTCACAGCCGCCATAATATCTCTTTCCGGGGTAACCCTCGGCATACTTATTGGTCATGATCGACCCTATTGCCTCGAGTACCGCGTGTGAAACAAGATTTTCAGATGCGATCAGCTCCAGGCCGTTCAGCTGGCGGAGCCGCTCCTTCTCGATAATATCTGCTATTTCTGGATCAGTTTCAGACAGATAAGACATATGCAGAAAGGTTCGCTGCAATCAGGTAATACCTTTTCCCGGTTACGTTGAATCATTCCGGCAGAATCTGCAGATACTACCCGGGGTATAATTTCAGAGTAGGAACCCGGGTGCCGCATTTTTCAATATACAAGGGATATACTGAATTTTTTAAAATAAAGCACAAACCTTTTTTCCTTAACCGGCGACCACTATTATTATTTATTGAGAGCGCCGCACAGTACAGGAAGCAGAGTCAGGGCGCAAACTGATGCAAGGATCAGATATCTTGAGTATGAATGTGACTGTGAGGAGAAACTGATACCGATGATGGAAATTTCTGGAACCGGAGCTGCAACGGAAGAGCGTATTGTAACGATTGAAAAGAAGTTGAGAGATATGGAAGCGCTGGTCAAGGGCCTGACCCAGGAACTGCTTGACCTCAAGTCCGTTGCCATGAAAATGTCAAAACAGACTGAAGAGCGAAGCAGGGTGGAACTCAAGCGGACACCGACCGGTGTGCCGGGTACACAACCCCTGTCAGCCATACCGGGTGGAGCCCCCGGGTCATCAAGCACGGTAGTCATGCGAAAAGGTGCAAAACCGTCCGATGCTCCTGCAGCGCCTCCTGAACCGGCAATGGACATGATCATGCAGTCAGACGGGACCATGAAACTGGAGCAACGAAGGGGAGACAAAAACTATATCGTTGCATCGGCAGGGTACGGGCGTAACAAGAAGGGAACATCTGCCAAAGGGAAACAAAGCGATTTAATCTACGCCGCAGAAGAAGACAAAAAGGATCCTGCAAAGAAGTAAGGAGCCGGATCTTTGCATATCACAGAACTGGAGATTGATAATTTCAAGTCTTTTTCGAAAAAGACAAAAATTCCCTTTTTAGAGGGCTTTACCGTCATATCAGGGCCCAATGGTTCTGGTAAAAGCAATATTATCGATTCTGTTCTCTTCGTACTCGCCCTGTCGAGTTCCCGGAACCTGCGGGCCGAGAAACTTACCGACCTCATTAATCTCAATTCCGGAAAAAATACGGCTGAGGTTGCACTCGAATTTTCCGACGGGACGAAGATCCGGAGAAGAATAAAACGGACCGGTAACGGTTATTATAGTTATAATTACCTGAATGAACGCCTCTGCAAGCAGAGCGATATTGTCGATCACCTCTCCCGGCACGGGATAAAACCTCACGGCTATAATGTCGTGATGCAGGGGGATGTCACCCGCATCATGGAAATGAGCGACTTTGAGCGGCGCAAGATCATTGACGAAATCGCCGGCGTTTCGGAGTTTGACATAAAAAAACAACAGTCTCTCTCAGAACTGGATATCGTGAGGGAACGGATTGAGCGGGAAGAACTTCTCCTGGTCGAGTTGTCCAAAAGGGTGAATGAACTCAGGCGCGAGCGGGAGCACGCCCTTGAATACCAGAAATGGCAGAAGGACCTTGTATACTTCCAGAACTGCCGTGCAGCCGCCCAACTTCACGAACGTGAGAAGGAGCTGACATCCCTTCAGCGATCGACCGAAGAGTACACAATCCAGCTCAACCGCATCGCTGCCGACAGGGGTCTGGAGGAAAACGAGCTCTCTTACCTGAAGGCCGACCTTTCGGACATCGATGACATGATCAATAAGAAGAGCGGGTCTGACTATCTCAAGCTTATCGCGGAACTCGAAGAAGCAAAAGGCGGGATCAAACTTGCCGACCAGACAATCGTACGCCTGCGTAAAGACAAGGAAGCCAATCTTGAAGCGATAAACCGTGTCTATATGGATACCAAACGTGCCGAGGCCCGGGTCGCCGAGTGCACCGATCAGATCCGCACCCTGTCTATCGACCGTACAAACATTGCCATGGAGGTGGCGGGAGCCAGAGCCCAGCTCGAAAAGTTCGAGATCGAGATCCGTAAGCACGGAGAAGATACCGAGGGGGCCCGTGAACAACTCTTTGCCCTCTTAAAGGATCTCGAGGAGCAAAAGGGGCAGCGATCGGAGATACTCCACCAGCAGGATATGCTGATCGAGAAGAGCAGGATGCGTACAACGGAACTTGAACGCCTGACTCTTCTTCTCAGCCAGCTTGATGAAGAGTATACTGCCAAACAGGCACAGCTTTCAGAAAGTGAGAAGAGTGCATCCGATCTCGTCAACGGGAAAAAAGATCTCGATCGTACGCTTTCTGAACTGGAAGGTTCGATGTTCGCGCAGCGATCATCACTGGAACGCCTCCGTGCAGAGATCCGCGAGTCTGAACAGGACGTGTTCCGTCTTGAGGCTGCACAGCAGGCCCGGGGCGAATCAGGAGGCAGGGCGATTGAAGCAGTGATGGCCATGGAGCACGTGCACGGAACGATTGCGGACCTCGGGAAAGCTCCCCCGAGTATGCAACCGCCCTCAACATTGCTGCTGGGAATAAGCTCCAGTTTGTCGTATGTGACGACGACCAGGTCGCCTCAGATGCAATCCGGTACTTAAAGGAAGAACGTCTCGGGCGTATCACGTTTCTTCCGCTCAACAAATTACGACCCCCTGCGCTTCCCCCGCTGAAAGAACCCGGTGTTATCGATTATGCAGTGAACCTGGTCGAGTACGATCCGAAGTATGACCGTGCATTTGCCGTTGCACTCGGGGCGACCGTGGTAGTTGATACACTGGAACGGGCGCGTAAACTTATGGGAAAGTACCGCATGGTGACCCTTGAAGGGGAACTGCTGGACAGGAGCGGTGCGATGACCGGTGGTGCGACAAAAAAGGCCTCCGGCCGTGGGTTTGGTGCGGCTGTCGATGATGAAGTCATTCGCATCCGTACACATCTTGGAGAACTTCAGGCTGAAGCAGCAACCCTTGAAGCCGGGATAAAAAGGATCACCGGCGAAGTGGATGCGCTGCGGGCTTCACGCAATGAGATCGACCAGAAGATTGCACGTTTCGGGATGTTTACCGAGGAATTTTCACGCAGGTTCGAGGCAATATCAGTCGAAAAGCAGACAATTGATGTGGCGGTGGCACGCCAGCAGGAGGAAACCCGGAACGGTGCTGCCGAATTAACGGCACTCGAAACCCGTCTTGACCGTGCGACCACGACGATCAACGAAATCAGCGCCCGTATCGAGGAGATCAAGAAACGTCTTGACGATACCAACATTCCGGTACTTACCGGGCACATCGAGAAGAAGCGGAAGGAGATCGAAGAATCGGAGCGGCGCCTGCGAAACAAGGACGGGGACATCAACGATGCCCAGCGGGAGCGGCAGCACTTCAATGCCCGGCTCCAGGAGCTGGCAGAAGACCGGAAACGACAGGATGAACGCAACCAGCAGATTGATACCGAGATCGCCGGTTCAAACGAACAGATCTCGGCCCACAAATCTCAGATTGTCGCCCTGGAAGAACGGCAGAAGGAATTTTCCGGGATTCTCGATGAGTTACGTTTCAAAAGGACGGACGCTTCACAGCATATCCAGGATTCTGAACTAAAAATTATGAAGTTCGATGCCGACCGGGAGCGGATCGTGGTACTGACAAGTGCTATCGAGGAACGTGCCCGGACTCTCGGCGTGGAAGTGGATATGCTCAGGCAGCAGGTGGGCGATATGGACACAAAACTGTCGCTTTCTGATATCGAAGGAAAGATTGCGGAGGCGGACGGTGCCCTGAGGAAGATCGGGGCAGTGAACATGCTCGCGATCGAAGAATACGAGAAAGTCCAGCGGCAGGTTGAAGAACGAACGGAGAGAAAAGACACCCTCTCCCGTGAAAGGGCAACTCTTATAGAGCGGATAGAAAAGTTTGAGCAGATGAAATACGAGGCATTTACCACAGCTTTCCGGGCAATTGACACCAATTTTCGTGAGATATTTGCACGTCTGACGAGCGGGAGCGGGCACCTTGTCCTGGAAAATGAGGAAGATCCTTTTGCCGGGGGGATGACATTTGCTGTACAACCCCGCGATAAGAAAGTCCACCTGCTCTCTTCGCTGTCCGGTGGTGAAAAATCACTTACCACGCTCGCGTTCATATTCTCGATCCAGAGATATATCCCCGCCCCCTTTTACGCGTTTGACGAAGTGGACATGTCTCTTGACGGGTCCAACGTCGAGCGTATAGCCTCCATGCTGACCGAGCTTTCCCCCCAGTCACAGTTCGTTATTGTCTCCCTGCGTAAACCGATGATAGATGCGGCAGAACGAATTATGGGAGTCACCCTGCGGCCGGATAAGAGGTACGCTTGTCACCGGAGTAAAAGCTCATGGCTGATCCGGAGGGAGAGGAACCCGGGCAAAATCCCCCCGGAATTCCCGGGCTGCGGCATGAATTGCCTTCAGGAGCCTCAAAGAGAACAGGCCCCGGGGACCAGAAAGAAGACCCGGTCTCTGAAACTCCTGAACCAGTTGATTCTGCCAGCCAGGGTTTAGTCGAGGATCCGGTTGAAATTCTTGTCGGTCTTGCTGAACGCGGGGAGATCGACCCGTGGAACATAAACATCATAGAAGTAACCGATCGGTTCCTTACCGAACTTGAACGGCGTCGGCAGCTCAATCTTCAGGTTTCAGGGAGGACCCTCTTTTATGCTGCCACACTTCTGAGGATGAAATCAGAGCATCTCATCCTCCAGGCGGATCCTGAAGAAGCAGGTCCGGATGAGGATGACGAATCGTTTGGTGAGAACTTCGACCTGGAACTCGATGGTGAGATTGATTACCAGGGCCGGCTCGGACCTATCGAGCGGCTTGAGCATGAGATACAACGCCGGCTTGACCGGAAGAACCTGCGAAAGAGTCCGGTAACCCTCTTTGAGCTGATCGTTGAACTTAAAAATCTTGAAAAAGAGGAGCGCAGGCGTCGCCGCTTGTCAGACACCGTGGATGATCTCATCTTTGCCGATGACGTTGTGGGCATTGCACATGATGAAGGCTACCAGGAATCGGCAATGGTCCGGCTGGAGGAATATCTCGAAAGAATAGAGGCCGATGGTGAAATGACCCTCGCGGAGCTGTGCAGAAAGCTGGAGTGGGACATTCCTGAGGTCTATATACCTCTCCTTTTCCTTGCTCTCGATGGGCGTTGCTCACTCCGGCAGGAGGAATTTTTCGGCGATATTTTTGTGCAGATCTGCAAGGCCGGTTAACGAGAATTTTCCGGTATCTTCAGAATTCGTATTTGTCCTCCCCTTTTCTTGTTGTCAGCCTGCTCCAGGTAATATGAGGATTTTGCCTCATGATTGGTGCTCAATACTGCCTTTCCTGTGCTGATTTGGTGCTTCATTCGTCGGATGGGCAGATTTTTGGGGAAATCCCAAAACCTGGTGAACTTTTTATGAGAATTAGTGCCGGAAGCCTTCCGGAAAGGAAAACGGATGCCGTATAATAGATACGGGTACATCTTTTTGGTCCATTTTTCGGATCCGAACAAAGATCTTGGAGAGGTCAGTACAAGTGTTTCCCTGCACACCCCCCACCCTTCGCCAACCAAGGACACGAAAGGTCGGGATTTGCCATCCAATCTGTGCTGAATATTGCCATATTCTGCGTCGAAATGACTCCGGATTATTAAACAGGTCGATAATTTCAGGAATCCCAGAATGATAGTATAGATTTTCTGGGAATTAGTACCGGAAAGTGTTCCGGAAAGGGAAAACCGAGGCTGTATAGTGGAGATCAAAGAGTGTCTTCCTGTGGGATATTTCCTGCGTGATTTATCGGGTGAAAAAACCGGTGCTTTTAGGAAAATTATTTTTTTTCTTATCCATGCTTTGGATTCAGTTTCATGATTTTTTCAGGATATTAAAAAATTCTTTCAAAGTGATTTCTCCGGAAAGAGTGTAAAATCTTTTGAGATTATATAAAAAATCGGAAGGAGATAATCAAAATTTTTCCCGATTGTTTTCAAACTCGCGCTATCGCGGCATAAAATTTTTTCCCGGAAATTCCAAAAATTGCTTCATATCAGGTAATAGTGATTCATGAAAACCGCGCTCTGATATCTACGTGATCCCGAAACAGCGATCTGAAAGGTGATTCCGGTTTTAGGGCGGTATCCTTTCTCATGGCAAATACGTGAAAATTTTCGTTGGACAGCAAATAGTGAGGCAATCAGAAATTATTTTTTTTGTGAATATTTTTAGCCTTATAGATGGGGGACGAAAAGAGGAGGTGGTGCGATGGGTAATGTTTAAGTGTTTGAGGGCTCAATAATGAGATCCACAAATTCTGGTGACGAACCGACGGAAACTGCCTGCGGGTGGTGTCGGTCCCGAAGAACAAAAAGGTGAGGGCAACAAGGTATAAATAATACCACAGCCTATGTTATTAGCCCGTGAGTAAGTAAACAATCACGACGAATAATTACACAATCTTACCAAAAATTTTCTTTGATGGAGATCCAACGACATCCGGCTTGACCGGAGTTGGTTCTGACGTTGATACTGGCAATGCGGAAATTTGTTTAGTAACCGCTAATTCCTTAAACAGTTCAGATATAGTGTGCGTACATTTACAATTAGAATTCTGGTTGATCCTGCCAGAGGCCACTGCTATCGGAGTTCGATTAAGCCATGCGAGTCGAGAGGTGCAAGACCTCGGCATACTGCTCAGTAACACGTGGACAACCTACCCTATGGAGGGGGATAACCCCGGGAAACTGGGGATAATACCCCATAGACTATGGAAGCTGGAATGCTCTGTAGTTGAAAGGTCCGCCGCCATAGGATGGGTCTGCGGCCGATTAGGTTGTTGTTGGGGTAACGGCCCAACAAGCCTGTAATCGGTACGGGTTGTGGGAGCAAGAGCCCGGAGATGGATTCTGAGACACGAATCCAGGCCCTACGGGGCGCAGCAGGCGCGAAAACTTTACAATGCGGGAAACCGTGATAAGGGAACTCCGAGTGCCCGTAAAATCGGGCTGTCCACCAGTTTAAATAACTGGTGAAGAAAGGGCCGGGCAAGACCGGTGCCAGCCGCCGCGGTAATACCGGCGGCTCGAGTGGTGGCCACTATTACTGGGCTTAAAGCGTTCGTAGCTGGTCTGTTAAGTCTCTGGGGAAATCTACTGGCTTAACCAATAGGCGTCTCAGGGATACTGGCAGACTAGGGACCGGGAGAGGTGAGAGGTACTCCAGGGGTAGGAGTGAAATCCTGTAATCCTTGGGGGACCACCTGTGGCGAAGGCGTCTCACCAGAACGGCTCCGACAGTGAGGGACGAAAGCTGGGGGAGCAAACCGGATTAGATACCCGGGTAGTCCCAGCCGTAAACGATGCGCGTTAGGTGTATCGGTGACCACGAGTCACCGAGGTGCCGAAGAGAAATCGTGAAACGTGCCGCCTGGGAAGTACGGTCGCAAGGCTGAAACTTAAAGGAATTGGCGGGGGAGCACCACAACAGGTGGAGCCTGCGGTTTAATCGGACTCAACGCCGGAAATCTCACCGGATAAGACAGCTGTATGATAGTCGGGCTGAAGACTCTACTTGACTAGCTGAGAGGAGGTGCATGGCCGTCGTCAGTTCGTACTGTGAAGCATCCTGTTAAGTCAGGCAACGAGCGAGACCCACGCCAACAGTTGCCAGCTCGTCCTCCGGGATGGTGGGGACACTGTTGGGACCGCCTCTGCTAAAGAGGAGGAAGGAATGGGCAACGGTAGGTCAGCATGCCCCGAATTATCCGGGCTACACGCGGGCTACAATGGGTGGGACAATGGGTATCGACACCGAAAGGTGAAGGCAATCTCCTAAACCCATCCTTAGTTCGGATTGTGGGCTGCAACTCGCCCACATGAAGCTGGAATCTGTAGTAATCGTGTCTCAACATGGCACGGTGAATATGTCCCTGCTCCTTGCACACACCGCCCGTCAAACCACCCGAGTGAGGTCTTGATGAGGCCGTCGTTTTTGCGGCGGTCGAATCTAGGTTTTGCAAGGGGGGTTAAGTCGTAACAAGGTAGCCGTAGGGGAATCTGCGGCTGGATCACCTCCTAACGAATTTGATTTTTGGGTTATGCGGTTGCTAAACAAACTGTAAAATTGCCGGTGTCGACAAGAATAAGGCTCTATCGCCTGAAATGGGGCGAAGGAGAGAAGGTTCGAATCCTTCGGAGCCATTTTAGATGCACCTCGGGATGTGAATCACGAGGGAAGGGCTGAGAGTCAAACCAATGACTTTTCGAGGCCGTGTAAAGGTTTTGCACACAGGACGTTAAATGGGTTTAGCGGAGCATTAGTTATAAACCTACCATTGGATGGCTCGGTTCAAGTGCCGATGAAGGGCGTGCCAAGTCTGCGATAAGCTCCGGGTAGACGCAAGGAATCTATGATCCGGAGATACCCTAATGGGACATCCTAACGCTTCGGCGTTTATCCGTAAGGATAGGGAACGCCCCGAATTGAAACATCTCAGTAGGGGCAGGAGAAGAAATCAACCGAGATGTCGTTAGTAGAGGCGATCGAACACGACAGAGCTCAAACCGAATCCCGCAAGGGAGATGTGGTGTAATAAGCCCACCGTTCGAACCTGGATGTGAAGCGGAAGTTGCCTGGAACGGCACACTACAGAGGGTGATAGTCCCGTACGCATAAGCAGACAGGTTCAGGTGGAGTCTTGAGTAACGCGGGTTGGAATTCTCGCGTGAATTCGGGGGTCATCAACCTCCAAAGCTAAATACAACTTGAAACCGATAGCGAAGTAGTAGCGTGAGCGAAAGCTGAAAAGTAACCCTGAAAAGGTGGTTAAAAGCGCCTGAAATTGGTAGGTGATCGCGAGTTGCGGCATGAAAGGATCTTGCATGTGAAGGAACCCGTCGCGAGGCGGTAGTACGGGCATGCCTGCCAGTGTCGCAACGTACGTTTTGAAGAACGGGCCAGAGAGTTTATTCTATTGGCGAAGGTTAACCCAAAAGGGGAGCCACAGGGAAACCAACAAGTCCGTAGCAGCAATGCCTGGGACGACGTATTAAAAGTGCGTGGAGTCAGTAGGATAAGACCCGAAGCCGGGTGATCTATGCGTGGGCAGGTTGAAGCGTGACGAAAGTTGCGTGGAGGACCGCAAGCCGTATTGATATGCAAATCATTGGTGTGACCTGCGTATAGGAGTGAAAGATTAATCGAACCCGGCATCAGCTGGTTCCTCCCTAAACATGTCGCAGCATGACCTAACCGGAGATCGTTGGTGAGGTAGAGCACTGATTGGGGGAGATGGGCGGGAAACTGCTCACCCCCCTGTCAAACTCCAAACTCCCCAACATCCTAGATGGTTGGAAGTCCGCATTACGGGGTAAGCTTGTAATGCGTAAGGGAAACAACCCAGACCGTGGTTAATGTCCCTCAATGTAGGCTAAGTGTAAACACTGAAATTGGTCCTAGGTCAAAGACAACTGGAAGGTGAGCTCAGAAGCAGCTATCCTTTAAAAAGTGCGTAACAGCTTACCAGTCAAGATTTAGGGCGGTGAAAATGGACGGGGCTAAAGCCTACTACAGAGACCACGGAGCACCGAAAGGTGATCTGGTAGGGAGGCGCTCTGCGTGGGTAGAAGCTGGGGCGTAAGTTCCAGTGGACCGCGTAGTGTTGAGAATTCTGGCACTAGTAGAAGCATAGATGGGTGAGAATCCCATCCGCCGCAGGGGCTAGGTTTCCTCGGCAATGTTCGTCAGCCGAGGGTTAGTCGGTCCTAAGGTGCGTCGTAACTCGAACGTACCGACAGGGAAACAGGTTAATATTCCTGTACCATGTGATTTTTAGCGAAAGCCCTGACGCTTTGGGGTATGCCCGGCGGGACTGTCGTCCCGTCCAAGCGTATAATTCCATGGAGTACCGTAATGGTGAGAAGTGGAAGAAAGCGTGATGGGGAAACCAGGCAAATTCCCGGAGCCCATGAAAAGGGAATCACATGTCCGTACCGAGAACCGACACAGGTGCCCCTCGCTGAAGAGGTGAAGGCGTGTCGGATTTAATCGTAGTTAAGGGAACTCGGCAAATTGGCCCCGTAACTTTGGGATAAGGGGTGCCTGCCTGGAGATCAGGCAGGTCGCAGTGACCGGGTCGCACTAACTGTCTAATAACAACATAGGTGACTGCAACTCCGAAAGGACTAGTATAGTCACTGATTCCTGCCCAGTGCGAGTATCTGAACACCGGGTTCAACCGGACGAAGGACTCGTAAACGGCGGGGGTAACTATGACCCTCTTAAGGTAGCGTAGTACCTTGTCGCTTAATTGGCGACTTGCATGAATGGATTAATGAGTGCGATACTGTCCCTAACACGAATCCGTTGAACTTTTTGTCCTAGTGCAGAGACTAGGGACTCCTGATGGGAAGTGAAGACCCCGTGGAGCTTTACTGCAGCCTGTCGCTGAATTACGATAATCCTTGCGCAGGGTAGATGGGAGGCGTTATATCCGTTTCTTTCGGGAAACGGGGAGCCAACGATGAGACACCATCCTAGTTTTGTTGTAGTTCTCACTCTTACGAGGACAACGGTAGGTAGGCAGTTTGGGTGGGGCGCCACACCCTCGAAAAAATATCAAGGGTGCCCCAAGGTCAACTCATGTGAGTCAGAAACTCACAGAAGAGTGTCAAGAGCATAAGTTGGCCTGACGCGATCATGCAAAGCAAATGATCGCGAGAGGAAACTCGGGTCTAACGAACCAATATAGCCTTTTGGTGAGGCTTATTGACTACAGAAAAGCTACCCCGGGGATAACAGAGTCGTCGCCGGCAAGAGCACATATCGACCCGGCGGCTTGCTACCTCGATGTCGGTTCTTTCCATCCTGGCCGTGCAGCAGCGGCCAAGGGTGAGGTTGTTCGCCTATTAAAGGGGATCGTGAGCTGGGTTTAGACCGTCGTGAGACAGGTCGGTTACTATCTATCAGGAGTGTAAGGAGTCTGAGGGTAAGAATGAAATAGTACGAGAGGAACTTTCATTCGGCGCCTCTGGTCGATCGGTTGTCTGACAAGGCAGTGCCGAGCAGCTACGCGCCAAGGGATAAAAGCTGAAAGCATCTAAGCTTGAAACCCGGCCTAAAAAGAGACTCCGTTGAGGACACGAGTAAAAGACTCGATTGATAGGCTTGGGATGTACGCACGAAGGCAACGACGTGTTCAGTCCGCAAGTACTAACGTCCAAATGCTAGTGCTCACCACGTTAAACCCAGACGAAATTCTGTGTGCAAACCTTATATCTTATCCTGACATAGAGGATAAGGTATCATACTACACGGTTGCCAAGGTGGCGGAGCGGCCACGCGGTTGACTGCAGATCAACTACACTCCAGTTCAAATCTGGACCTTGGCTTTGGGGTTTTACCCCGTATATGTGGTGATAGCGGCCATAGCAGCTGGGACACACCTGGTCTCATTCCGAACCCAGAAGTTAAGCCAGCTCACGTAGTATGTTGTACTGAGGTACGCGAGTCCTCGGGAACCATACCAAGCTGCTATCACCTTCCTTCATTAATGGTAGTTTGTTTTTATAAAATTTCTTCAACGAGCGAATGCTTTCGAAAATTATGTTATTTTATCGGATCCGCGATAGCATGAGGTTCACGACCTGTATGACATATCCCTTTGTTAACTATAAAGAAAAAATATAGGTTCATGCATTATCCTGCATAGTCCATGAGAAATTATTTTTTTAGCATTTAATCATTTTTATAATTTTTAACAAATGATTAAATATACTAGAACGATCATTCTTTCAACAGGGTGGAAGAAATGATCCCGCTCGTTCTGGCATCAGGTTTTATTTTATATGGACTTATTCAGCTTATAGCCGCGTTCATTGCGGTAATCTTTGCAGTGAAATGGAATAGATACGAATTTCTGCCGGGTCTGGCTTTTCTCTTCCTGTATGCCATTATTGAAGTGGTCGATCTCTTCTTCTTTGCGATTGCAAACAGCATTTTCATCGACGTTGCCCAGTTCGGGTTCATTCTCCTTGCGATTATATTTTTTATTATCGGGATGCACCCGGCTTATGCTCCCAAGCTGGGATCCGTCATGAGAGAGGAAAAAACTGATGACGAAAAAATCCGAAATGAATCTGCAATTTCTATTCTGAAGAAATTCTGATTAATTTTTATTCAGGGACTATGTTTTAAGCAGCAAAGACCGGAGGTTTGGGTAGCAAGCCGGACGGGACGGTTTCTTCAGGGAAACATGGCGACGAGAAAAAGGGAAACGGGAAAAGTTACTCCCTGAAGTTGAATTATCTGTCACAGAACTGACTTCAGGATAAATTCCGGCTCTGGAAACAAAAAATTTCAGGGAAAAGGCCTTGCCCCATCTTTATAAGATAAATTTATATGTCCGGGCTGAAATCAAGGCACTATGAATCAGCCGATCATCCTGATAACAGGCTCCACTGACGGAATCGGTAAAGCAACAGCCCGGGAGCTGGCATCCCGCGGAACCGAAGTGATAATCCACGGGAGGAATAAACAGAAGGGAAACAGGGTGCGAAAAGAACTCGCAGAAATAACCGGAAATATCCGGCCTGGCCTTCTGATCGCTGATTTCTCCAGTTTGGATCAAATACAGCAAATGGCAGAGGATATTATTTCACATTATTCACGACTGGATGTCCTGATCAACAACGCAGGAACGTATGAAAAAGCGAGGCAACTTACTCCCGAAGGGGTGGAAAAGACCTTTGCCGTCAACTATCTTGCCCCGTTTCTTCTTACCCGGCTGCTCCTTCCTCTTCTTAAAAAAAGTGCACCCTCACGTATCGTCACCGTCGCATCCAGTGCCCACGAAGACGTTGATCGAATCGAATGGGAAAATCTTCCGGCACAGGATCACTACGACGCGTGGGGAGCATACGCCCTCTCGAAATTTGCCGATATCACGTTTACCTATACTCTTTCCCGGGCGCTTGAAGGAACGGGAGTGATCGCAAACTGTCTTCATCCTGGAGTGACCGACACAAAACTCCTCAGGTCGGCATTCTCCGGTTTACCTTCGATCTCACCGGAGGATGGCGCTCGAACGTCAGTTTACCTGGCGACCTCTCCGGATGTGGCTGGCACATCGGGACGATATTTTGACAGCCGGAGACCTGTCCGTTCTTCTGTGCTGACCTACGATCGTCAGGTTCAGGAACGGCTCTGGAATATCGCCGATGATCTAACGGCTTAATCCGACCTCCGGATGCAATCCCTTTCATCATCAGTGATGATCATGATCAGCGCAGGGAATAGTGCATTCCGGGGCGGATTTTGAATAAAAAGAAGTGTTACTGGACCTTGATCTCTTTTTTCCCGGCCCAGAGCCCATGGATGTTGCAGTACTCGATGACGTGAATGACTCCACCTTTGAGCAATTTAATCTTCAGGACAACTTCCGGTTGGGTAGTGACAGGTGTCAGTGACACCTTTGCCAGCACGACCGGGTTAAATGCCCGTCCCTCCTCTTCAAGCGTTACCATGATCCACCGTATCGAGTGTTCGACCGTGTTCGGGTGCGGTCCGACCGTCACCTTCAGGTTAAAGGCTTCGTCCGGTTTCACAGTTGCCGGTGCATCGATTTTTGGTGTGTGACTTTCCCGTTTGCCGAGTGCTTCCCCGGCAGCGGCGTCATAGGTATAAATCAGGTTTCCGAATACGTGTTCAGCCATAGAATCATCTCTTAAAAAATTTCATCCGGATCATTTTGACCATGTTCACTATCCACGGTTGCCTGTCCAGGCTTGTGGAGTTATCACGCATAGTTATGCGCATTGTTAGGATCATCAAACATATATATAATATTTCGGACAGAGGCAAAAGGACGAACTGCTACCCTTCCCTGACTTTCAAAAATTTTGATTATTACTGACGGGAAATACCCAAGGACTCTTCTCAATCTGAAGACAATCCGGTGCCCGGAACTATCTCAATGACGAATCGTTCGATCAACCCATGCATCACCAATTATTGATCAGCAATGCCAGAAATTGTGAGTCAGGAAATTTTTCCTGAAAAAACCAAAAAAATATCAGGAAAGGTTCTTAAATTATTTCCCGTCAACAAGTTATCGGTAATATCCCCAACTTCTTCCTGAAATTGATGTTACTCCAGTTGTTCTTCCTCGTTTGGCATGGGTGCCGGATACATTAAAAAAAAACAGACCCGGATCCTTCAGGAAAAAGGGAGGGGCGTTACTTCTTACCCATAAGAGTTCAGGACCATGTTCACGGAACCTCCGCCGGTGGAAGATTCCATCTTGACCATGAACTTGCCCCTGGCTACCCATGAAGTCGAAGTTCCGTCTTTGGATGTGATAGTACACTTCGTAGCCGAGAATGTACCTGCCGGGACCACAACCGTCTCTTCCAGTGGTGCACACGAGATCTGTGCGTCAGAGCTTACCTGGTTGGGGTTACTTTGAGATTGTGTGCCGCCATTGGCGGTGCAATCCATGGTCTGCATATTTGCCGGCAGATTTGCGGCACCAGCGCCTTCAAATCGCATCGTGCATTTTCCGGTCACCCGATCAAATTTGTAATAAATTGTCATGGCATCGTTACCCGAGCCGGTGGTAATCTTATACTCTACCCAATTGTAGGATAAACCTCCGAACAGATCGGCCCCGCTCACGGATGTTCCGGTGCCGCCGGTTGAACCGGTCGGGGTCGTCGCAGCAGCCGACGGGCTGGCTGGGGATCCTGCCCCCGGGGTACTGGTTGCTGCTGGTGTTGCCGGGCTACTACTTGAACATCCCGCAAAAGTTATCGCGATCACGACAAGTAAGATTGCAATCAGATCGATGTATGAAAACCTCATTTTACTCCTCCATTGAACGAAATCACCCGTCTTTGTCCCCTCCACTGAGGAGAACTGTCAGGTATGGATTGATACTATCTTGGATTATCTATTAAAAAATACCGAAAAAAACCTTAATGATGACATTTGATAGATCTCTTCCCCCACGCAGCTATACCAGGGACGCAAAGATAGTGGAGTATTCAGCAGAGTCAATCCGGCACCCTCTTCCTTTATCTTCCCCCATCGCCATAACCAAAGATAATGATTCCGGACCAGCCAGCGGACATCCTGACTCTCCTCAAATTCAACGCACCAGACCCCGGGAAATCTGTACAGGTGATGCGGCAGAATTTTTCAGCATTTATTGATGAACTGAGGGGAGAGGAATTCGAGCCCCCCTCAATCGATCCGGTGGAGATCACCCGGGATCTGAGGGGCTTCTGGATCGGCGGAACGGAGGCGGCAACCGATCATGCCGTGCTTTTTTTCCATGGCGGGAGTTTCACTACAGGATCAACCGGGGATAATCTTGAACTCTGTTCCCGGATCGCTCTGGCCGCTCAGACACGGGTCCTCTCTGTCGACTACCGGCTGGCTCCCGAACATGTTTTCCCGGCACAGGTCGACGATGCAGTTACTGCGTATAAGTATCTCCTCTCCATCGGCTGGCAGTCTCACCGGATAATACCCGTGGGAATTTCAGCAGGCGGAACGCTCGTGCTTGATCTCCTGCTGTCCGTACGTGACCAGGGACTGCCTCTTCCAACTGCAGGCGTCTGCATGTCGCCTTTTGTGGACATGCTCTTCGAAGGAGAGTCGGTGACAAAGAATATTGACAACGACTGGCTCACCCCCGCGTCTCTCGATACTATCAGGACGGTCTATCTTGCCGGGCACGATCCTCTGGACCCTCTGGCGTCTCCTGTTAACGCACGACTCCATGGGTTACCCCGCCTTTATATTCAGGCAGGGACGCACGAATTGTTGCTGTCAGATATTGCTTCTTTTGTTGACAAGGCACGCTGGGCCGGAGTTTCAGTCCAGTTTGAAATCTGGGAGGGAATGTTCCACTGCTGGCAGGCATTTTTCCGGCACATACCCGAAGGAGAAAGGGCAATAGATCATACGGGGACATTCATCCACGATGCGATCATCAGATGAACACGGTCGATTTTTTTCCGAATCTGCATAAAAAATTCAATGGATCATCAAAAATCCGGCGTTGTGACCCCTGGAAGATCCTGCGACGGGTGTTAAAAACCTTCATCTCATCCCGCATCCCACTTCGATCCTATGTTTGAAAGTATTGGCAGGAGTATCAGACTGGTGAAGACAAGCTGGGAGATTCTGATGGAAGATAAAAAACTCCTCGTATTCCCGGTACTATCCGGTCTGGTAACGATGATTGTCATCCTGACCTTTGCGCTCCCCCTGATTTTTGCCGGGATCGTCGCAGGCCTGGCGGCACCCGGTTCCGGCCTCTTCCTGGGGGTCCTGTTTGCGTTCTATGTAGCAGGTTATTTTGTAGTCATCTTCTTTAATACGGCGCTGATAAGCTGCGTGAATGCACGCCTTAACGGATATGGAGATGTCGGTTGGAGACAGTCTCGCCAATGCTTCGCGTCACCTTCCCGCAATCATTGCATGGGCACTCATCTCTGCCACGGTCGGACTCATCCTGCACCTCATAGGACAGCGGGTCGGGATGCTCGGGCGGATAGCTACTGCCATCGCCGGGGGCGTCTGGAGTCTGGTAACCTTCTTTGTTGTCCCGGTCATCATCCTTGAGGATAAGGGAGTGCTTGACTCTGTAAAAGAGTCCGTGTCCCTGATAAAAAGGACCTGGGGTGAGAGCATCGTGGGTTCAGGATCGATCATGCTCATATTCGTCGGGATCGGTTTTGTTGCATTCCTCGGTATGCTGGGAACCCTGGCACTCGGAAATATGGTTGTCTTTGGAATTGCTTTAGCCCTTTTCCTTATCCTCGTCGTTGTCCTTGCTGTCGTTGCCACGGCGATGCAGGGGATCTTTGTTACGGCTCTCTACACCTATGCACGGACGGGAACAATTCCGTCAGCATTCAGCCGGGATCTCATCGAGCATGCTTTTGTCCAGAAGCGGGCAGGATCAGGTAATATCTAGATCCGCCTTTTTTTTAAAAAAAACCCTTCATAATGATGATCTGCCGTCTGTCCACCTGCCCGGATTTCCTGACCAAGTTGTAATGCAGCATACTTAAGAAAAGTGAACCAGGCAGCTGACCCGGGAAAAATGGCCTGGACTATTCCGGCAGAGCATTTTCAAAAGAATAATCCAAACCTTTACTGCTCCTGAATTCCCATTTACCGGTATGGAGAAAAATGCCGGATGGGAAGCGCTTCGGGGGGAAACAACCGGGGAAAAGTTCCGATCTCTGGGTGTTGTTGAGGGAAGCATGCTCGATATCCGCCTGCTGGACGAGATAAGCCGGAAATATGACGTCGAAGTCTACTTATTTTTCGAAGAAGAACTTGCACGTACCCGGACCCTGGAATCAGTGCTGGAAGAATTTGACCCTGTACCGGAGTACGGACGTCCGTATGTCACCGTGGGAAGTTTCCTCAGGTTCACCCGGGAGAATGACCCGTCATTCGAACAGACCCTGCGGGAATTTCCGCTCGTGATCGAGATCGTGAATACCGGCGAGATGAAATCGCCCGCATATGGAACAACCATTCGTTTTATCACCGGGATGATGCCCTTCCTTGACGAACTGGATGTTGATGCTGAAGTGACCTGCTGAACGGATATATTTCCCGTTCTCTGACCTGTTTTTTTAAGCCCTTTAAAGAGGGGAACCGGTTATCAGATTCGGAGAACAAAACGGAGTGGACATTATCCCGGGAGCTGGTCCATCCATCCGGGCATCAGGCGTCGCTGTAGCTGAGTCTTGGATGTCCTCCCGCTGCCGGGACTAACCCTGGTTATCGCGGGATTTATGAGATAAATAATAATATTTTCCGGACTCCTTTATAGAAAAACGATCATATCTGTAACATCAACTCCCCTGTTCAAAATAACCGGATTTCATTTCCATGGCAAAAAGATCCAGGACCTATATCTGGCAGTTCGTCATCGGGCTCGGTTTACTTTCGGGAATCTGGACCGCGATCGGCATCGATCCTGAATCGGTGATCCTGAATGTACTCGGCAATATGGTTGGAAGGGTGTACTCTGATCCCGGGATTCGATCTCTTCTCCTTATCGTCCCTTCGATACTGCTTATCGTCTCGATTATCGGTGCTTACCGACGGGGCAGAGTACTGGGCCTGACCTCGGTTGTCGTGGCTTATATCGCGGGACTCTTCATCCTCGTCTCGATCCCGACATCGTTGGTACTTCTTGGAATCGCCATCCTCCTGGGGTATCTGGCAACCAACCGCCGTTTGAGAAAAAAACTGACGGGTACCTGACCTCTAACTTATAAATTCAGGAACGATCAACTGATAAGAGCATGAGCATGTTTCCTAAAAAGAATCTTTTTTTGGTTTTCGATTCTTTCCTCCCCAGCAAATATCTACTCAAATTCAGGAAATTTATTTTTTTTGAGCCTTTCCTGGGAAATGACATTGCGAACCGGGGCAGACTCTCGCACTACGGTAACAGCGAACGAAAAGAATTTGCAAAATCGTTGAAAAAAATCCGTTCTGAAACGGAACTTCTCCTCGAAGATATAGAGGCATACAATATTTACATGGCCGTACGGCAGACACGAAAAGTCCCGGGGGATATCGCGGAAGTTGGCGTATACAAAGGGGGGTCAGCAAAGATTATCTGCTCGGCCAAGGGAGAGAAACACCTCCACCTCTTCGATACGTTCGAAGGCCTGCCAAAAGTGGAAGATATCGATATGGTCTGGCCTTTTTACGAAGGTAAATTTGCCGCCTCATGCGATGGAGTGAAGGATTACCTCAGGAACGATAATAACGTGTTCTTCTACAAAGGGATCTTTCCGGTTACCTCAGGTCCGGTGAAAGAAAAAACGTTCTCCCTGGTAAATCTTGATGTCGATACCTATGAAAGTACAAAACAGTGCCTCGAGTTCTTTTACTCCCGCATGAGTCCGGGGGGTATTCTCCTCTCCCATGACTACATCACCGCACCCGGCGTAAAAAAAGCCTTTGACAATTTTTTTGATGGTAAAGCAGAACCGGTTCTTGAAACAGCCGGTTCACAGTGTCTTGTTGTCAAGGTCTGAAAAAATTTTTCCGGTCTTGTTTTTTTGGTTCTCCGTTTCACCCAAGAGGCTAATCGTTCACGATCAGCAGGCCGAAGATTAGGAAAAGAAGCCCTGCCAGCACCACTACGATCCCGATCAGTCCCTGAACCGCAATTATAACTTCCGGCAGAAAGATCCATATTGCGCATGCACCGACCGCCAACAATACAAGTCCTATAATCACCGAGATAATTCCCATCTTATCCATAATTTTTCCTCAATCTCTCTTTTTTTGTGAATCGTCCATATAAGAGTATGGTATTAATCAGATCTTCCCACTGCTCCTGTAGCGTGAAGATAAGGATTTCCATGGATAGGGAAGAATAAACATAAGCAGCATCGCGGCTACGACTGGCAGGGGGATTGTTCCCAGTGCTGCAGCAAGCGAATAGTGATCGGCGATAACACCATTGACTGCAATACCCAGCCCACCGAATCCTATAGCAAGACCAAGCATCATGCCGGATGCAAGCCCGACGTTCTGCGGAAGGAGTTCATGCGACATGGCGACAGCGACCGCAAATGTCGACCATAGGAAGAATCCGAACAGGAGGATGGCGATGATGGCAAGGATACCGGTGGTCGCCAGGAAGAGGTAAAAAAAAGGAACTGCACCCGCAAGACCGAAGATCATAAACTCTTTTCTGCCGATCCGGTCGGATATCCACCCTCCCATCAACTGGCCGGCAACTCCGGTAAGGAGCATCAGGGTCATGATGATTCCGGCCGTCATAAGATCATACCCCTGGCTAACCAGGAGCATCGGCAGGAACGTGATCGCGGCAAAGACCGCCCATGCCCGGAGGACAGAAACGATCATAAGAATCACGAACGGTTTTTTGGACGGCTCAGGTCCTTCCTGATGTTCAGGTCTGGCATGGGACTGGCATGCTCCGGCAATCCCGCCCGGGAGAAGGTACCTGAGGGCAAGCACCATGAACAGGGCCGGAAAAATGAGAAAGAGAAGACCGGGAAGCCCCATCCAGACGACAAGGAGCCCGGCGAGAACCGGTCCGATCGCATACCCAAAATTACCCCCCACCACAAAAAACGAGGTGATTCGTCCCCGGTTTTCCCGTGCACAGAGCCGGTTGACCACGCTCAATGCGGTCGGGTGGAAACAGGCATGTCCGAGCGCTGCGATGATGGCGAGGAGCATTATCAGGTAGTAGTTCTGAGCAACACCAATCAGAGCGATAAATACGGCACTCACCAGAATGCTGACGCTGATGCTCACGGAGAAGCCTTTGGTATCCGACAGCCACCCGACCAGAGGCTGGGTGAAGGACGAGGTGACATTGTACGCGGTGACAAGCAGGCCGGCCGCAAGGTAGGTGTAACCGTTATTCAAAACGAGGAGGGGGAGGATAGCCGGAAGCACCGGCATGTAAATGTCGGTGACAAGGTGGGCAGCAGCGAGTCCCGTGATGGTATTTTTTATGGTGCGGGGTTGGACGAGTGTTTCCGTTTCAGCCGTAAGATCTCAACCCCGATCTCCTGCACATCCCGGGTATGGAAGGAAAAGGTCCGTTTTATGGAAAATATCCCGCCGACACGTTCGTCGATCTCTGCCCGATCCGCTGTGTAGGTTTCTATAAATTGGGCTGAACCCGCATTAAAGATACTGTAGGTGACCGGTGCAAGGTTGAGGGCAAGGTCGATAAAGGGGCGATCGGCGTGTGCCTTCTGGGCACCAAAGGGTGGGTTCATGATCACGGTATCAGAACCCCCGAGACGAAATGGAAGATCTGCATCACGAACGTCAGCCTGAATAAAATCAACATCAACGTCGAGCAATGCTGCATTTGCCTTTGCCACCTCAATCGCTTTCCTGTCTGTATCAACCCCCTGGACCCGAATCGCGCCGAGCAGGGCGGCTCCTATGGCGAGCATTCCGGTGCCGGTACCAAGATCACAGACATTCTTATCCTCAATGTCCCCTTTCATAAGCGCATGGTACAACAACCGCGCTGCCAGTGGGGCCGGGGTCTGGTATTGTTCGAGTTCGGCACGGGGATGAGGAAATCCTGAAAGCCGCTGAAGTGCCATCTCCAGATGTTTAAGCTTCATACGATCTCGTCAATAGCGTAATCTTCCCATGTCCGGGTACCGCACAGTATCTCGAACTCTTGCGGCGAGAGGACCGGCACCGGAAAGCGTGCCTGGTCATCGTACGCGAGACGGGGACACGCGGTGTTAACATAACAGGCAAACCCGAGGTTCAGCAGTTCGTCCGGGGTTACCTCTCTCATGGTAACGATAACGGCACTTTCTGTCAGCCGGGCAAGACGCCGGGCCAGATCATCCCGTCGCTGTCCGCTCTTGGTGCTGACGATGATCCCTACGGTCCGTGCCCCCCGTGCTTTTTCGATAACCGAAAATCGCCGGCGCATAAGCGATTCTCCCTTCACTTCCTGCGCAGTTCCGGTGAGCGGGTCCAGTGCAATTACCCGTGTACGGGTAGCGATTGCAATACCGGTGGGATGAAAGAGTCCCGTGCCTACGAAAAGAATAGTATCCGCACCATTCACTCGTGCAGCAGCAAAACTGCACCCCAGCACCTGCCCGCAGATCGGTGTGCGTCCGCTCCCTTCAGCAACCATGCAGGTAATATTCTTCGATAGCAGGAATGCCTGCATGGCCGGGATCAGACGGGCGTGCTGGACCGTCGTCACAAGGCCGACGGCCGATCCCCTGAGGAAAGGAAGCGCCTGTTCCAGCACAGCTACGTCGAAGGACACCTCCCATGGTTCAAAGATTACCCGTGGTTGTTCATCTACCGGTGCGTGACCGAAATGGACGATTACATCGGCATATTCGAGTGTTTCAAGCGCCAGATCACAGGCTCCATAACAGGGATCACCACTTACCACCACGTCAAAACCGGCATCCTTCAGCGCAGCGATAATTCCTGTCGAACGCCGTTTCAGGCCTTCCGGGAACTGGAGGGCGACCCTTTGTACCCCCCTTTTTTTCAGCCGTTCGATAAGGTCAGAGGTGTCGTTCAACCACATACACCTTATCTCTCACTTCAATCTTCACGAGCGATTTATAAGGGCGGCCGAGGTCCGGGTCACCACGCTGCACCGCAATGCAGACATCAACGACATCAGCACCGGCAGTTTCAAGAGCTTTAAGAAGGGCTCTCATGGTGCCGCCCGTGCTCACTACGTCATCGATGATCACAACGCGGTCCCCTTTGTAGATGCCATTTAAGTAAAGTTCTCCTTTTGAATAGCCGGTTGTCTGGTGAACGGCAATCTCACCGGGTAATTTGTATTCCCGTTTACGCATGATGGTCATGGGAATATCGGTCATGATCGAAAGGATCGAACCGATATGAATCCCCATCGCCTCCACAACCACGATCTTATCAACCCCGGTCAGGTCAAGCATTTTGACCATCGCGGCGCCCACCTCGCGGAGGAGTGCGGGGTCCACAACAGGTACGCCATCGGTGATCGGGTGGATGAAATAATTATATTCTCCCCGCTTAACCATCGGGCAGGATTCAAGGGATGTAACCAGTCTTTCAAGCATACATTTCACCAGTATCTTTGATAAACGCCTCAATCCGGTCGAGATGGACATGAGGCATACAGATAATTCGCATATGTCCCCGTCGTGTCCATGAGACCTTCCAGGGTTCAGGAACATCCCTGCACGTAAAGGTAGCCACATTCACGTCAGGAGTTATAACCCGCGGGATACCGAATGCTTCCATACCGGCTATCAGGCGCGCCGTATTCTTCATGCAACCGGAAACAACTGCTGTTATCCCTTCGATCCCCAGATAGTCGAGTACCGCGAGCGCCCCGACAACGGGAGCCCCCGGGCGCGTGCCGGCAAGGGTAAACTCCTGTTTTACCGAGAGGTAGGGAGTCTCAATATTGAGCGCATGGAGCATCTCCGGCTCCCGGGTAAGCAGGCAGCCGGCCGGTATCGTGCTCATGCCCATCTTGTGCGGGTCAACGGCGATGCTGGTAACTCCGGGAAGCGCGAAATCAAACGGAATGGGGTCCCTGAGGAAGGGTATTACCATTCCTCCGAACGCCGCGTCCACATGGAAGAAGATATCATTCTCTCCTGCGATCTTGGCAAGATCGGCAATCGGGTCAACCATGCCATATTCGGTCGTACCGGCGATGCCAACGAGACAGACCGTGTTCCTGTCGATCTGTTCTGTTGTTTTTTCTGCGTCCATACGGTAATGGTCGTCAAGTGGCACAGTCCGCATCTCAAGACAGAGCAGTTCACACGCTTTTTTGAACGAAAAATGTGCAGATTCAGGAACTACGATATTGGGGTACACAATCTCGTTTTTCCGGACTTTTGCGAGACGCAGTGCCTGGATATTGGACTCGGTCCCACCGGAGGTTGCATATCCCCCCGCCTCTTTGCCATGGAACAGGGCCCCAAGTCGTTGTATAAGCAGTCGTTCGAGTGAAGCGGTGCCGGGAAAAAGCCCCGGGTCGCCGAGGTTGGTTTCCATGAACATCATGTGCGCCCTCACTGCTACCGGGTGGGGGATCGTGCACATAGAACTCAGGATATACCGGTAGTCAATATCCTCCCCTTTTTTTTGGGAGAAAAAAGAGAAGAGTTCTTCTTTTGAACAACCCTTATTCAGCATCGCGGGATCTCGCTGCCTCAAGAATGATACGCTTTTCCGTGCGGGCAACTGCTTCGCGGATCTTGGCAATTGCATCGATATTTGCCGAGATACTTGAAATACCGTGCTCGACGAGCCACATCGCCATCTTCGGGTCGGAGCCGGCCTGCCCGCATATAGAGCACTCGACATTGTATTCCCGGCACAGCTGGATCGCGTTGTGGATCAGGTGAAGCACCGCCGGGTGCTGGGGCTGGTACATATCGGCAACATTCTCGTTGTTCCGGTCGATTGCCAGCGTGTACTGGATGAGATCGTTGGTGCCGAAGGATGCGAACTTTATACCACATCTGATGAACTCTTCGATCATGATTGCACTGGAGGGTATCTCGATCATGATACCGAGCGTGACGTTCTCAACATCGACCCCCTGCGTTTTCATCAGTGCTTTTGCAGCGACGAACTGATCAGGGTGGGAGACCATGGGGAACATGATGCCGAGATTTTCATAACCTTCCTTCCAGAGACGTTTGAAAGCTTCAACCTGGAGGCGGAACTGTTCGGGGCTCTGGAGATCGCGCCGGATCCCGCGCCAGCCGAGCATGGGGTTATGCTCGTGGGGTTCGTTCTCCCCACCCATCATGTTCCGGAATTCATCGGTAGGGGCATCGAGGGTTCTCACCCAGACCGGTTTACCGGGAAATGCATCGAGTACGGTCTTGATACCGTCGTGGAGTTCCTTTACAAAATCCTCCTCCCGGTTGTTGGTGATGAACCAGCCCGGTGTCTTGTTGAGCCCGAGGATCAGGTGTTCTATCCGGAGCAGTCCGACTCCATCAGCCCCCGTTGCTGCAGCCCTGGCGGCCGCCTCTGGAATAGAGACATTCACTTTCACGGAGGTTGCGGTAATGATCGCTGCCGGTCCTGCACTTCCCTGCGGGGACATGGCAGCCTGGGCGGGGGCTGCGTGGGGGATCTCTCCATCGTAGATAAGTCCCATTTCCCCATCGACCGTCACCATCTGGCCGGTCTTCAGTACATGAGTTGCCGTTTTCGTACCAACGACAGCCGGTGTCCCCAGCTCCCGGCTTACGATTGCTGCGTGGCACGTCATCCCCCCCTCATCGGTGATAATGGCAGCCACCTTCCGCATTGCCGGTACCATATCGGGGTTGGTCATTCTGGTTACGAGAATATCGCCCTCTTTTACACTGCCGGTATCTTTTACATCCCGTATGATGACAACTCTCCCCGAAGCGATGCCCGGTGCAGCCCCCTGTCCTTTCAGGATAATTGTTGCGCTCTGTTTTTCACCTGACACGCTTCGTGCCTCCTTCCTGTTCCCGATGGTTGTGATCGGGCGGGACTGGAGAATGTAAATTGTATCGCCAACGACCGACCATTCAACATCCTGAGGAATGCCATAATGGTTTTCGGCTATCTTGCCATACATGGCCAGTTTTTTAATTTCTGTATCGGTGAGGACCCGGGCGTCCTGCCGGGCACCGGATACATCGACAACTTTTGTGCCGTGATCACCATCAGCTATGATCTCAACTTTCTTATTCGAGATGAGGACATCGACAACCCGCTCCGATCGCTGGTCAAAGATATATTTATCCGGTGAAACCGTGCCGGAGACAACCGCTTCACCAAGTCCCCAGGACCCTTCAATGATCGTGAGCGGCTCCCCGGTGATCGGGTGGGAGGTGAACATGACACCCGCTTTTTCCGAGGGGATCAGTTGCTGGACAACAACGGCGATGTTCACGGTATGGTCGTCGAATCCCTGCTTCGCACGGTAGTAGATCGCACGCGCCCCGTACAGGGATGCCCAGCACATCTGTACGGCGGTTAAAAGGGCGGACTCTCCTTTGATGTTGAGGTAGGTTTCCTGCTGTCCTGCAAAACTTGCATCGGGAAGGTCTTCGGCTGTGGCGCTCGAGCGGACCGCCACGACCAGGTCTTCGGCAGCCATTTTTTTGTACGCTTTGCGGATCTCGTCTTTCAGGTTCGCCGGCATCTTTGCCTTAAGAATCATCGCTTTCGCGCCGCTTGCTGCCCGTTCAAGAGCCTCGTTATCTTCTACATCGAGCTGTTCGTAGGATGCAAAGATCTTCTTTTCGATGCCGGTTTCGACCAGGAACCTTCGGAAAGCCTGGGCGGTGACCACGAACGCTTTTGGAACAGGAAGACCGATGGACGCCATCTCGCCCAGGGAAGCTCCTTTACCTCCGACTGAAGATAAATCTTCTTTTCGGATCTCTTCGAGCCATAGTATATTGGGGACCTCTTTCATGCTCGCACCACTTATGATCTCGACCTCTTTTGTATAATAGTTATCATCATGGACGGATCTCTCCTGCAGGGAACAGATTTTTTCCGGGAAATGACCGTCCTCGGATAAAGAATAACCCTCTTTAAGTATGGTGCTGATATAGTATGGGTTTTTATGGCAAACTTTAGGGTGCTCGTCAGCGATCCGCTGGCTGAAGAGGGGCTCGAAATCCTTAAAAAGGCGTGCGATGTTGACGTCAAAACCGAGCTCAAAGAAGACGAGCTCTGCAGGATCATCGGAGACTATGATGCCTTGCTCGTAAGGAGCGGTACCGAGGTGACTGCCAGGGTGATTGATGCCGGGAAGCGGCTCAGGTTTATCGGGCGTGCCGGTGCCGGGGTGGATAATATCGATACGGACGCTGCAACCCGCAGGGGGATTATTGTTGCAAATGCGCCCGAAGGCAATACCCTTGCGGCAACCGAGCACACCATGGCAATGATGCTCTCGCTCGCAAGAAACATCCCCCAGGCAACAGCCAGCCTCAAGAAAAAGGAATGGAAGCGTTCGAAGTTCATGGGTGTCGAACTGAACGACAAGGTGCTGGGAATAGTCGGGTTCGGGCGAATCGGCCGCGAGCTGGCAAAGCGGGCAAACGCACTGGATATGCGGTGTGTCGCCTATGATCCGTTCATCTCCCGGGAGAGAGCAGCACAGCTCGGCGTTGAGATGATGTCGGTTGAGGATCTGTTCAGGGTAGCGGATGTCATTACGGTACATACGCCGCTGATCAAGGAAACAAAACACCTTGTCAATGCAAAGTCCATTTCCACCATGAAAGATGGCGTGAGGATCATCAACTGTGCCCGCGGTGGTATCATCGACGAAAAGGCGCTCTACGATGCGATCAAATGTGGAAAGGTGGCCGGTGCAGCACTGGATGTCTTTGAGACCGAGCCCCCG
This sequence comes from uncultured Methanoregulaceae archaeon, assembly GCA_963815065.1. GTDB lineage: Archaea > Halobacteriota > Methanomicrobia > Methanomicrobiales > Methanospirillaceae > Methanoregula. The sequence continues at coordinate 949,747 of CAWFFE010000002.1, forward strand.
TTCGAGTCCCCACTCCTCACGCTGGACCAGGTTATTGTTACTCCTCATCTTGGCGCAAGCACGGTCGAGGCGCAGCAGAACGTTGCGATCTCGGTTGCACGGCAATGCATCGAGGTCCTGAACGGCGGGGCGGCAAAATATGTGGTCAATGCACCGATGGTCCCCCCCGAGCAGGCAGAAGTGCTGGAACCCTATGCGCAGCTCGCTGAGAAGATGGGCAGGTTTGCAATCCAGATCGCACCGGGACGGCTCTCGTCCGTTGAGTGCATTTACGGCGGCGAACTCTCTGCTTACGCCGGCAGCATGAAATTTGTTACCCGGCTTGCGCTCAAGGGACTGCTCGATCCCATCCTCCAGCAACCGGTAAATATCGTGAACGCGGAGTTCATCGCAAAGGAGCGTGGAATAACGGTGAGCGAGACTGTAACCCAGGAGTCCCACGGGTTCAAGAACCTGATCACGATCCGGATAAAGACGGACAAGACCGAAGAAACCGTGAGCGGCACGGTGTTCTTCAAGGGCAGGAGCAGGATCGTGGCTGTCGGCGGGTATACCATGGATATGATTCCAGAAGGCTACGTGATCGTCTCGCGACATCTTGACAAGCCCGGGGTCATCGGGCGTGCCTCCACCATCCTGGGAAAATGCAATATAAATATCGCCGGTATGCAGGTCGGGCGTATCAATCCCGGTGAAGAGGCGATCATGGTGCTGAACGTTGACAGCGAAGTGCCTGAAGAAGTGATGGAAGAGATCCGTAGCATGCCGGGGATATTTACCGCGACGTTTGCAAAGATTACGAGCCAGAAGATCTGATTTTTTTCTGCTGTCCCGGGACTTTTTTCAGGATGAAGGAATTGCCGGGGCTCATTTTAGGGCGGTTTTTTTTGTTTCAAACGGATTCGACACCTTCATTAACTGCGGTAGATTCCCGCATCGTTAAAAAAAAACTTACCCCCCTTATAAAAAAAAAGCGTGCGTTCCCTTTTCACCAGGCTGATTACTCCTCGAAAATTTTTACCGGCACCGGCATGATATCCGGCCGCCTGTCGGTCATGATATAGGTATAATTCATGACGTGAACAAGATATTCCAGGTAACCCTTTGCAAAGTCAGACAAAGCCTCATTCCGACTCCCGAGTATCAGGATATGGAACCACTGGATAAAGAGGCAGATAAAGGCGAGGATCCCGTAAACCCAGAGGATAATCCCGATGATTATCCAATAGGCAATACGGATAAGCAGCTCAAGGCGGCTGGCGTTTCGTTCAAAAGTGAAAAGTTGTTTCGGTGTGCCAGGTATTTCGGTCATTTCTTACCAGTTTTCCGGTAGTTCATGGATGGCAATAAAAGTTGTGTGAGGTATCTCCCGTCTCTGGTCCGTGCATCGGCCGAAGCACATCCTGAAAATACCGTACACTATTTTTTAATAATAAGATGACAGATGCTATAGAGCATCAGACATGAGCGGGCTCGTGGTCTAGTTGGCTATGACGTCGCCTTGACATGGCGGAGGTCCTGAGTTCGAATCTCAGCGGGCCCATCCGATGCGTCTTTTCGTGTTTCCCTCTTCAACAGGAGCAGATCATTTTTCATCTGATGTTCGCGATCCCTTTTTAGTCACCTTCCAGTTGTGACCGTGGGCGATACGTGTCGGTTAACTCGCCGACCATAAAAATAATCATCTCCCAAAAGAAAATGAGGATTTTACAAGAGGAGCGTCTGAATTGTTGAAAGATCCAGATACCTGGATACAAGAGGGGAGTCTTTTCTATCAGCAAAAAAAATTTACCCAGGCACTGGCTGCCTATACCCGGGCGATAGAACTGGATATGAATAATGCAAGGGCCTGGAATCTGAAAGGGCTCACGTTAGGGAAACTCAAACGCTTTGACGTAGCAATTGGTGCCTACAGCATGGCCGTCAAACGGGATCCCCTGTACACCATAGCATGGATTAACCTGGGATACGTGTTATTTCATCTTGGCCGGTACTGGGAAGCAAGCCATGCATTTAACAAAGCGCTTGAAATTGATCCGAAGAATGCTGATGACTGGAATGACCGGGGGGATGTTCTCAGAGAGATCAACCGGTTCGAAGAAGCGCTTGATGCATACGATGAATCTATCCGGCTGAACCCCGATCATCCCCCTGCATGGAATAACCGTGGTCTGGCACTCAGCCAGCTAAACCATTTCGAAGAGGCTCTCCAGGCTTTTGAAAGGGCGATAAATCTTGACCCGGGCTTCCCCCCCGCGTGGTATAACCGTGGCCTGTCACTCAGCCGGCTCAACCGCTTCGAAGAGGCCCTCCATGACTTTGACGAGGCAATCCGGCTGGACCCGGAAAATGCGCCTGCGTATAGCAGCAAAGGGTTCGCCTTACGACAGCTCAACCGGTTCGAAGAAGCGCTCCGGGCATACGAATCTGCAACTAAATACTATCATCTCCAGACATCATGAAAATACTCAGTTGTGGGTGAAACAACCTGAATAAATAACAACAATTTATTCCGTTGAGATCAGGAACCAAAAAAAACTGTATCCGGAGTGGATATCCACGCCGCTATTTATGTCCGTTTCAGACCATTCGATCCTGCAGGCTTGTCTGGCATTTCAGGAATGAAATTTCTCTTCGGGAAATTCCTGAGCTATCGAAAGATACAGTGGGGTTGACGGGAAAACAAAAACTGAGTGTTGCAGGTCATCACGAATCAACGACATCTCTCTTCCCTTGAAATTTTTACACTGATCCAATACCGAAAAACTCTTGGCAATTTCACATTCGTTATGTGACAAGCATCCATTGCAGACAGATTCGATATAATGGATAACATCTTCACTGTACATCACTGCTGGCATCCGATACGATTCCTTTCCATCACCACACATGAAAAATTCCTCCGGGATAGGTTGAGACACGTGCGGGAATATGTGCATATGAGCCCACATAATCCAACCCAACGCGTTCCTGTAAATACGATATAGTTATTCCTAATTAATAAATTTTTTTATTTTAATCAGAGTTTTATTTGCCTATATTTTACAAAAATATCATCAAAAACCCTTATATTAAGTCTCATCCACGACGTTTCCCCTGGGAATACTCAGCCGGGGCATCGACTATTGAGCAGGGAACTCTAAAAAAAAGAAGTGAAGGTGAGCAGGAACAGGCATTCAACGTTAACCCGTTATAATCGAATGGTGAGGCGGGAAAAGGGTAGATAATAAAGGTCTCCTTACGATCGTGCCGTTCCTGACAAGTACTGCATGACCCTTTTAATCACAACAGGATTTTTGGGCAGGTTAATATGGCAATACTGGTCAGGAGCAGGAAGATGATCAACCCTGTCACCGGGTGCAAGGAGGATGTCAAGTGAAATACCCGGAAGTATAGATTCACTGTGAGTAACGACACCATCACCGTTGAGAGTTGAACGGTACCTTCCGTCTTCTCCCAGCTCCCATGTCTTTCCATCAAACCAGGGAAAGAATCCATTCCCGTCTTCAGGATTTCCGGTCACGATAATCCGGTACGTAATGTCAGATCGCAAGCCTGCCGTACGCAGGCGTCGCATAACTACACTTCCCGGCCGGACATCCTGAACAATCCGGTCGGATGCAGGGTCAAACCCGCGCGGGACGAAGACGCCGGTGAGTTTATTGATGATCGTTTCTCCGCGTTCAGGATCATGAAAGAGTTCCGCCAGTGCCGAGCCGTTGTTAGGCGGTCCGAGACCAATCAGTCTGTCGTACTTTCTGACTCCTGTCCGTGCCGTCTGTCACTTCAAGAAGGTATCGCACGATACAGGTCCCCATCGAATGGCTCACGATGTCGACCGGACCGGACCATCCTCTCTCTGCCCTGACCGTGTTAAGGTAATTCAACAGAGCCGCTGAGATCTCCGGCAATGTCGAACCTCTCATCGCAGAATGATCAAATTTCCCGTACGGGATTCCCGCCGAATCAAGAGAAACGACCAGATTTTTCCAGATACCGGGATGGCTGTTCCATCCATGGACAAGGAACACCGGGTACTGGCTGCCATTCATGACAGAACTGTTTGACGCCGGTAACAAAAAGTTATGCTGATCGGGAGTTCGACTAAAATTCTGGATTACCCGGACAACAGACGATCGCATATTTTTAATTATCTGTTAAAAAAATATGAAGAAAAACAATCGTTTTCTGGCTGTCGTCTCCTGTGTATCCGGCCGGAATTCCGGGTTTTTTTTATCAGGAATTTGTGCTCCGGTATGCTCCTTTGCGAATTGTAATTTCAAACCGGGCACCTTTTCCCGGTTCACCGGTTTCCCTGATGGTCATGCCGGTTATAGCGAGAATCGTCCGGGAAAGGAATAATCCAAAACCGGTATGCTTAAAGAAGCTGCGATCGAATATCGCCTCTTTATATTCTGCCGGTATACCAATACCATTATCCTGGCAGACCACCACCAGGGAGCCGTCCGGGGTCTTACAGGAGAATTCGATGGTGGTGACGGTTTTACCGTGGCGAAGGGTGTTTTCCAGGAGCGTGTAAAAAACCTTCCCGAGGAGGGGATCTGCATATAATTCGATCTTTTCAAAGTTCATCAAAACCGACACGGATGAGAGAGGGAGGCAGGCTGCAGCCGTTGTGATCACCTCTCTGAGATCAAACCATCGCGGTGACTGCAGGCCGATGTCCTGGTAATCTTTGGTAAACATGATCTGTTCCCGGATATTGTGGGCAGCAAGCGTTTCCTTGTCGATAATTTCCTGCAGCTCAGGATCCGGGAATTTCATCTTCATAATATCCAGATAGCCAAGTACTGCGGTCAACTGGTTGAGGATGTCGTGCCGTGTTATACTGTTCATCAGGTTGAGCTTGTCATTTGTCTGGGTAAGGGCGTCTGCGTAGAGTCTTCAGCTGTGTGGCATGGTAACTTTCCTCCGCCTCAATCGCCTTTCGTACAGATATATCGGAAATTAAGGCAAGATAATAGAGGAATTTTCCATCCAAATCCCTTACCAATGAGACGACAATAGAAGCCCAGATGGTATCACCATTCTTTTTTATATATCTTTTTTCTGTCGTATATTCGGAAATCTCACCGGCAGTGAGCCGTTGTATCTGGGAGACATCTTCTGCGAGATGGTCAGGGTGAGTAAGATCCCTGAAGCTCATGGTGAGCAGTTCTTCCCGGGAGTACCCGGTCATTTTGCAGAACATGGGGTTAATTTTTATAAACCGGAATTTCTCATCTGATATTGCCATACCAAGGGGCCCTTTCTCAAAAACCGTCCGGAACTGCTCTTCGCTTTTCCGAATAGCCGATTCAGATGCGGCAAGTATCTTTTTCTCCCGGTCATTGCGTTCCAGTATGTAGAAAAAAATCATCACGAGAAACAGGAGCAGGAGAGTAGCAATGATCGCCGGGCCACATGCAGTAATGATCTCCAGATTCCAGTCTTTGGCATCAATGTCTATACCAAGGACTGCAATAACCCTCCCGGTTGCCGAATCCTTTACCGGAACAAAGCCACTCACCCATGTCCCCCAGCGGTCAGCCAGCGGCCCCTCAGTCGTTTCTGTTCCTGATGTAAAAGCATTCAGAAGGGTCGCCGACGCTTCGGGATACGTCTGCCCCGGCGGGGAGTAATCTGCCGATTCCGGGGGTTCTGAGTCGACAAGGAGGATAACAGTCCGATCAGGTTGCCGTTCCATGAGGTAAACAAACCGGATCTGAGGATCTGCAGATCGTATCTTCATCAGCTTTTCTTTTAACGTGGCATATGCCGGTGATCCAAGGTCAGCAGGAGATCCCGTCAGACCCACGATATTCCCGGCATTGATACTGCTTTCCACAAGGCGGGTTTTGGTGAGCAGTTCCTCCCGCAAGAGTGCATCCTCGTGCCGGGCTGTCCATATGGTCAGAGCAGTCCCGCTGACAAGTATAACGACTATTGCGATGATCAGCCATTTGTGGATGGTGCGAATCATATTGATGCTCTCAGCGTTTTTTTATCGGACCGTATCAGTCATATTCAGGTCTCAGTAAAGGTGATAAAAATGCCTTCAACAGGTTTCATATGGTAATTTGTCGTTCTGAAAGATTTATTTATTACCAATTGGATGCGGGTAAATCGTGTGAGGCTCTTCCGTCATTTATTTTCACAACCATTATCATTTCGAAAAATAATCGCTCTATACAGGAGAGCAGTCGTTCTCTGGTGGGAGGTTTTTACTCATGGCAGAAGAAGAAAAGAAAGCTGAAGAGAAAAAGGGACTTGTAGCGGAATTCATGGATTTCCTGATGAAATATCAGGTCATCGGACTTGCGGTCGCCTTTATTATCGGTGCAGCAGCAACAGCAATGGTAACGGCACTCGTTGCTGATATCATCATGCCGATAATTGCAGTAATTATTCCCGGAGGAGACTGGAGATCCTCGGTCCTGCAGCTTGGCCCGGTAAAACTTGCGGTGGGTGATTTTGTTGGAGCGATTATTAATTTCATCATCATCGCCCTTGTTGTGTTCATCATTGTCAAATTTATGATGAAGGAAGATGCAACCAAAAAGAGATAATACTTATTTTCATCAATTTTAAAAAACAGCCTTTTTCTGGTCAGTTCGGTGTGGAATCTCTCTATTGTGTACTTGATTGTTCCATTGTTACAGGAATTCACGAATGTTCCTGTATTCAGAGAGTTACCGGAAAACCCCGCCGATGCCCGTCAGATGCGCCAATCGAATAATCCGGCGTTACTTTAATAACGGACAACACTTATATGGAGAACCTGTCAAGACAACAAAAAGGTGAAAAAGATGAAGAAAGGATTTGCAGCAAATCTTGAAGAAGAGACAAGGAAAAATACCGATTTCCGGAGAGTATTGTACACGGGGAAATACAGCCAACTCGTTTTGATGTGCCTTAAACCGGAAGAAGATATCGGGATGGAGACGCATGATGACGTAGACCAGTTCTTCCGGTTCGAAGAGGGAGAGGGGGTCGTTGTGATTGATGGTGTCAGGAACGTGGTGAAGGATGGCAGCGGCGTCATAGTCCCGTCCGGCGCAAAGCACAACGTAATAAACACCTCAAGGATGAAAAACCTCAGACTTTACACGATCTACTCCCCGCCCGAGCACCAGGACAAGGTAATCCGGAAAACGAAGCAGGAAGCGCTTGCCCGGGAAGAGCATTACGACGGAAAGCCAACCGAAAAATAACAAACCTGCGACCAGCCTCCTGCAGGTTCGTGGAAAAGGATTGGAGAACCCGGCTGGCAGGAACCAGCCGGGTTCTGGGTGCCGGGTCTGCCAGTTTTCCCGGGGCGAAGGATAAGTGATAGTCCTGATCCCCTCTCAGTTATTCATCACTCTTACGAAAACTCTGACAATTTCCCGGCCGAAAGTTGAGTTCTGCAGGTTGCACCATTGAAACCTGCCCGGTGATCCCCGGAAAGATTTTTGACGATTTATGCCCCTGACGATCCGTTTTCGGGAGTCCTGTCCCGCACTGTTCCGCCAGAGAAGTGTGAGCTGCTGTTGTCCGGGATAGACGAGATGGTCTTGCAGGTATATCTGTGGTCCCTCTCCGGTTTGCATTGGCATAAATCCGGTATTTTTATTCCGAGCCTCTGGCTATGCAACTGAGCTGATGGAAAAAATGAGATCTGGATGTCATTCGATTCTCTGGATGGCTGAACAATATCGGGGTTGATTACTTTATGGTCTTGTACCCTCATATTAGTAAGAATAATTGAGGTTCATCATGAACATGCAGACTTCTGACGGTCCAGAGCGGAATCAGACTACGGAAAGGCACTACACTTTTTCATCGCGAATGGCAAAAACCCCGCGGTCGTTCATCCGCGAGATCCTCAAGGTCACCGCAGATCCGGAGATCATCTCCTTTGCCGGGGGGCTCCCGAACCCGGCGCTCATCGATGTCGATGGGATCAGGAAAGCAGCGGCAGCGGTGCTTGAGCGGGACGGGAGGAACGTGCTCCAGTATGCGACGACCGAGGGATACCTCCCTCTCCGGCAGTTTATCGCGGACCGGTATAAAAAACGGCTCGGCTTGTCTCTCTCTCCCGAAGAAATCCTTATCACCAATGGTTCCCAGCAATGCCTTGACCTGATCGGCAAGATCCTCATAGATCCCGGTGATCATATTGCCATCGAGCGGCCCGGGTATCTCGGTGCAATCCAGGCGTTTTCGCTGTACGAGCCTGTCTTTCACCCAATCGCTCTTCATGAAGACGGTCCTGACCCCGCTGTGCTCGCTGAGGTGTTGGATTCCAGCCCAATCCGGCTGTTCTACGGTATTCCCAACTCCCAGAATCCGTCGGGAATCACCTATACCAGTACGCGGCGGCGTGAAATAGCGTCTGTCATGAAGACCTCCTCCACGCTTTTTATCGAAGATGATGCCTATGGGGAACTCAATTTTGCGGGAGAAACGATGTCCTCCATGTGGGAATTTTTACCGGACCGGACAATTATCACGGGATCCTTCTCCAAGATCCTTGCCCCGGGAATGCGGTTAGGCTGGGTGGTCGCTCCCCGTGAGATCATGGAGGCGCTTATTACTGCAAAACAGGCGTCGGATCTTCACTCCAATTATCTGTCACAGCGTATCGCATCAGAGTACCTGGCTCGCGAAGATATCGACATTCACATAAGGAAAATCCGAACCGCCTACAAAAACCAGTGCGACCGGATGATCGCACTGATAACCGAAACCTTTCCCGAATCGGTAACCTGTACCCGGCCCCGCGGGGGGATGTTTGTCTGGATCACCCTGCCTGCCGGGTGTTCTTCCATGGACGTATTTGAAAATGCCCTTAAGGAAAATGTTGCCGTCCTGCCGGGCTCGCCATTTTATGTCGATGGAGGCGGTACGAATACCCTGCGACTTAACTTCTCCAATTCTACCGACGAGAAGATCATCACCGGAATTGGACGACTGGAAACCGTGATACGGGGATTATGCGGGGCCTCCGTAAACAAAGGGTGAAAATGTTTTTTTTCAGGAATCTGATTTTATTATCATCCTCTCGTATGAGAGGAGAGAAAATAATCGGTCAAAATAGTGAGGCTGATGACGATAAAAAGATGAAATTCATAAAATTTTACCGGTATCAGCGCGGAAGTAAGATTCCGGCTATAATGAAAATAGCAGCGAATAAACTGAATGTTCCACCAGCGCTTTTTGTGAGGGGTACAACGCCGGACTGCAACGCCAGAGGCTTACGCGAGCAAAACTCTGCCGATGTTTTCCAGGAGATCTTTTTCCATAACCGGCTTGACAATATATCCATGCGGTGAGACTTCCTGTGCCCGCGCCATGATAGGTCCATTTGAATGCGCGGAGAGGAAAACGACCGGAACCGAATATTTTCTCCGGATCACCCGGGCGGTTTCTATACCATCCAGGGACCCATCGAGTGTAATATCCATCAACACGAGGTCCGGTGGGGGATCTTCTCCAGGTACCTCAAAGCTTCTTCTCCGGAAGCCACCGGATCCAACACTCTGTAGCCGGCGTTTGTCAGGATCTCAATGAGGTGAAGTGCTATAAGTCCTTCATCCTCAACGATGAGAATTGATTTTGCAGTCATGATCTTTCTCTGGTTACCAGTACTATGCTGAACCGGAATCCGGGTCTCCGGGCCGGCGATTGGTTCTCCCATAATCCTTGCGTGGGCTGGTATCTTGCTGAAATGTTCACAAGTCCGCCGGCAGAACTGTCTTCTGTCCTGAAACCCGGATGCCCGGCAGACTAATGAGTGAAAGTCGATTATCATTGTATGACTTCCACGGGTAGCGGAATGATTACGTCAGATATTATCAAGCATTGTGTGGAGAGCGTCATTATAGTATTGGTTTTCTTCACGGTCATTGCCACGATCAGATCCGGATGTAAAATATGAACTGCCCATAGACGTGCTTCATACCCTATGTGCTGGTACTAACTCGTCCATCCCTTCTGCTTTCCTGCTCATATTCCTGGCCGGGCATCAGCATGAAATTCCGAAAAAAATTTCTCTCACGGTCATCGCGCTACGCAGGACATGTCCGTCCGTTACCTGCGCCCCGAAAAAAGATGGATTGAGACCGGCTATACGATGCTATTCCTGCCGGTCCCGTGTTATCTCTTCCGGGTGTTTCGCACGACGAGTGCTGCCCCTGTTACTGCGATGATGCCAACCCCGGTAGTCAGAGAAACTGCCGGCGTAGTGGTAGTCGCATAAGGAACCGGTGGCTGCGATGACATCGGGATTGGTGTGCCTGATGGAATCCCCGCTGTGGTGATGAGTGTCGGCACCGGCACCAGGGTCTTTTCAATCGTGACGATGCCATTACCGGTTACGGTGAAGGAATCGACGAGGGTCTTGTAGCCGGGGCTCTCGATCCTGAGGGTGTGATTGCCCACAGCTGCAGTAAAACTCTTCGGTGCATTCCCGATAAACTGGCTGTCAATATAGACCGCTGCACCCGTGGGCGAGGTAGTTATCATGACTGTGCCAGATTTTGGTAATGAAATACCCCCCTCTGAAAGACTGATTTCAATAGATCCATATACTGCCGGGAGGGCGTTTTTGGCCACGGGCTGGCTCACCGCGTACATCGTATAGGTGCCCCCTTTGAGACTGAATCCCTGGTGTGCCGTATTCCAGATGTACGACCAGTGGTCATTCTCCACGTCGATCTGGACGAACGTCGAGGGATCCCCGCTCACCACAGGACTTTTCATCTGGGCGGGATTCACCCCATTGGGATCCAGGCCGGGTCCTGTCACAAACAGGTACATGGTATTCGTGGCATAAGCTGTTCCGCTAAGGTCAACTTTGTCACCGATCGCGTACGAAAGTGTTCCCGCGGTAACCCCACCACAGAACAGGGTACCCCCGATGAGGATTGCAGCGGTTAAATACCGGATATACAAGCCACTAAACATACATTCTCCTGATTCCTGATATCCGTCGTAGCCTATAATAGTATCTGCCGGAGAAATTGAAGCCAGGCCGGAAGTTCACCGAAAACGGACACTCTTTTGTGATTCCCTATCCGTTACCATATTGGCCGGAGGGCTAAGTCAGGACGTGACGTTCCCCGAAACGGACATTCTTACTTCGTGATCCGTCACCGTGTTAAAGGAAAGCAGTTTGCCGGCAAATCTGTCGGAGAGAGAAGCCATATCCAGGACCTGTGCCCGATCAGAATCAATAAATGCAATCCATGGAAGAGATACGATCCATGAGTGCGATGCAGGTGTCCTGTTGAGCGAGGTGACGGCAGCTGGCTCCCGTGAGATCCCGGAGATCTGCCGCACACCGGCTTCGCCCGTTACCAGCATGGAGAAACGGATAATTCTCCTTATTGCAGTGCTGGCAGGATTTCTCACTCCCTTCGATGGGTCCGCGGTAAACATTGCGTTGCCGACCATGGGTGCAGAGTTCCATATGGACGCGATTGCCCTTTCCTGGGTTGCAACTGCTTATCTCCTTTCATCAGCGCTGTTTCTGGTGCCTTTCGGTAAGATAGCAGATATCTACGGGAGGAAGAAGATTTTCCTCTATGGCCTTGGAATCTTTACCGCCGCCTCCTTCCTCATGATGATGGTCGTCTCGAGCCAGATGCTTCTCACGGTCAGGATCGTCCAGGGCATCGGGAGCTCTATGATCTTCGGGACCGCTGTTGCGATCCTGACATCTGCATATCCCCCCGGTGAACGGGGAAAGGCCCTGGGTATTTACATCACTGCAGTATATTTCGGCTTGTCGCTGGGGCCTTTTCTCGGGGGGATTCTCACGGAAAATTTCGGGTGGCGAAGCATCTTTTTTATTAATGTCCCGATTGGTATTATCGCTGTTGCGCTGGTTACCTGGCAGCTGAAAGGCGAATGGGCCGAATGCAGGGGAGAGAAATTTGATCTTACCGGGTCGCTGATCTACGGTGCAGCGCTGGTGACCGTCATGGCCGGGTTCTCTCTCCTGCCCGGCGGGACGGGAATCCTCCTCCTGATAAGCGGGCTCACCTGCTCCGGTGTATTCATCTGGTACGAACGACGGCAGAAGTCCCCGGTCCTTAACATGAGGCTCTTCTCAGAAAGCCGGGTATTTGCCTTCGCGAACATCGCGGCACTCATCAACTACAGCGCAACCTTTGCGGTCTCCTTCCTTCTCTCCCTTTACTTCCAGTACATCAAAGGATTTTCCCCTGAATACGCGGGGCTGGTCCTTATCGCGGCCCCCGTGATGCAGGCAGTCATATCCCCTTTTTCCGGCAGGCTCTCCGACCGTATCGATCCCGGGACTATCGCCTCGACCGGCATGGGTTTTACTGCAATCGGACTGTTACTCCTCATATTTCTCAGCGAGACCACCCCTTTATGGTATTTCATTACCGCCCTGATCATTCTCGGTCTCGGTTTCGGACTTTTTTCATCACCAAATACCAATGCCGTCATGAGTTCGGTAGAAAAACGGTATTACGGCGTTGCCTCCGGGCTCGTTGGTACAATGAGGCTTCTGGGCCAGATGCTTTCCATGGGCATCGCAATGATGATCTTTGCTATCGTCATCGGGAGAGTCGAGATCACTCCCGTGTATCATTCCCTCTTCGTTACAAGCCTGCACTATGCCTTCATCTTTTTCACCATTCTCTGTATAATCGGGGTCTATGCCTCACTCCAGCGGGGACAACAACGGCCAAACCATCCGAAAACGACAACAGCGGGATGGGAAACATAGAAAGTACCGGGCAATATCTTCTCTTTATAGTGTCCTCTTCCGGCCTTGACCGGGATGAAAGCCTTGATCCCCGGTGCAGGACAGGGAGGATCATTTCGCCAGGTTAAGAAAAATAGAACAATTAATTGATATATATACTCATCCAAAAGCAAATAGGCAGAATATGAACCGTGCAAAAATATTAATTGTCGAAGATGATAGGGAAGTGGCCAAATCTCTGGAAATGCGGCTAAAAAAGATGGGCTTCTCTGTGGTGGGGCGTGAGGACACAGCAGAGACTGCTATAACAAAGGCAGATGAACTGGGTCCGGATATTGTCCTGATGGACATTGAACTTGCCGGAAAGATGGACGGTATCCAGGCGGCGGATCAGATCCGGGAAAAATATCACATCCCGGTAATTTATCTTACTGCTTTATGCGACCCCAAAACACTGGAACGTGTTGGTGCCACCGCACCGTACGGATATATCCTGAAACCCTTCAAAGATGACGAACTCCGTACTGCTATAGAGATAGCCCTCCACATCAAGGCAAACAGATAGGGATTTCCGGGAACTCGGTCTTCCTGTTTTTGGTGGCATCTTCCCTTTTTTATATCATCAAAGAAGTCCTTGTTTTTCGGATCCGCGCGATCCCGATTGCAGAAAACGGATTACCAGAAGCCCATCAAATCCGGTCAGGGTTTCCTTTGGCAGTATGATCCGGTATGGACTAAAAACTAACCGGGGCGACTCATCATCTCTTGGTCCATAAAGGTCAGAGTTTAAGGGAAGGTCCCTGGCTGTTTGAATTCTGATGAGATCCTGAGAAAGAAAGAGTGATCCGGACGGATAATATTAACCAACTGGTGTAATTATCTCTGTTTTTTAGTTATATCTGGCCCTTTTCCGTGATGTAAATATAATATATCCACGGTGTATGGTGATGGAGATATCCTCGTGGGCAGAGCAGGAATTAACCAGGTTCAGAAATTCTGGCAGCATGAACGCCGGAAATTATTCTGCCAGACTGCAATAATTGGAAATCTCTGTGTCGTTTTCTGGAATTATTACGGGCAGAGAAGATTCACGTTCCGTCAGGAAAGAGCATAAAATTTGAAAAATTATAAGAAAACTCCAGGCTCAAAGACGGTTCTTCTTATTTGGTATTTTCGAAATTTGTTGAAGACCGGGTTTTTTCCGAAACAAAAATAGTGTTTTTTCTAATAATCTCCCATACCCGGGGGCATCCCGCCCATGCCGGGCGGCATGCCGCCTTCAGGGCCGGCGGTCTTGGAAGATGCAATAATATCGTCGATACGGAGGATCATCACTGCAGCCTCTGCAGCACTCGAAATCGCCTGCGACTTTACCCGCAGCGGTTCGACAACTCCAGCTTTCAGCATGTCCGCTGGTTTTCCGGTATTCGCATCCAGTCCGAATGTCTTCTTTCCTGCTTCGTGCGCAGCCCGGATCCCGACGAGGATATCGATGGGGTCCAGTCCCGCATTCTCGGCAAGGGTACGGGGGATGATCTCCATAGCTGAAGCGAATGCTTCAATTGCGAGCTGCACGCGACCACCCTGCTGCGAAGCGTATCTCCGCAGCTGGAGCGAGAGCTCGGTCTCCGGTGCACCGCCACCGGCAACGATTTTTTTGCCCTGTACCACGACGCTTACAACCATGAGCGCATCATGGGTAGCCCGTTCCAGTTCGTCGACAACGTGCTCCGTCCCTCCCCGGATGATGATAGAAACCGCCTTAGGGTTTTTGCACTTCGAAACGTAGATCATCTCATCCCCGGAGACCTTGCGCTCCTCGACAATGCCTGCATTGCCGAGATCCTTCTTCGCAATCGCATCGATACTGTTTACGATATTTCCACCGGTTGCACGGGCGAGATTCTCAATATCGCTCTTCTTCACCCGGCGGACGGCGAGTATACCGGCCTTTGTGAGATAGTGCTGCGCAACATCATCAATCCCTTTCTGGCAGAAAAGGACCGTCGCACCACTTTTCACCACTTTGTCTACCATTACGTGGACCATGTGCTCTTCTTCGTCAAGGAAGGCCTGGGCCTGTCCCGGCGTAGAAATATTAATTTTCGCGTTCACTTCGGTCTTTTTGAATTCGAGCGCCGCGTTGAGGAGCAGGATCTTTGCATCCTTCACGGATTTCGGCATATTCGGGTGTGCACGCTCTTTGTCGATGACCATACCTTCTATGAGGGTTGAGTCATCAGTCGATCCGCCGACTTTTTTCTCCACGTTTATATGCTTGATATCCACACTGCCGTCAGGATCGGTAACAAACGCGATCGCTTTCACGATAATATCGGAGATAAGGTCTTTTGAGACCTCCGCGTTTTTTCCCGTAAGAGCGGTTTCAGCGATTTTTTTCAGGATCGCCGTGTCGGTCGGCTTCACCGCGATGGCAAAACTATCGAGCATCACGAGAGCTTTCTCTGCCGCCAGCTGGTATCCTTCGGCAATAACCGTTGGATGGACACTCTGGGTAAGAAGTTCCTCGGCGTTCTTCAACAGCTCACCTGCGATGACAACGGCGGTGGTTGTTCCGTCGCCGACCTCTGCGTCCTGGGTCTTGGCGATCTCGACCATCATCTTTCCTGCCGGGTGTTCTATGTCCATCTCTTTGAGGATGGTGACGCCGTCATTGGTGATGGTGATATCTCCCATGCCATCGATGAGCATCTTGTCCATGCCCTTGGGACCAAGGGTCGAACGGACAGCGCTTGCCACGGCCTTTGCGGCAGCAAAGTTATTGTTCTGGGCTTCCTGACCGCGGTTCCTCGTCGTTCCTTCCCTGAGAATTAATATGGGTTGTCCCCCAAGTTGTTGTGACATCGTTCGCCTCATTACCTTCTCATCTGCATTGATAACCCGCAATTTCCTGTTTGAAGTTCCTGCAGAACCTTACGCGGGTTCACTGCTGAACTGGGCTCTCCTGTATGTTCAGGAATAGCAAAAAGCGGTGCGCCCGGACTTCTCATCGGATATGTGCGGATAGTATTACTGATAAAACAGAGGTCGTCAGCCCTTACGGGCAGTGAATGGTGGACCTCTTCACCAGATGATAGAAAAGATAGTCCTGCATTTGTTTTATGTGTATCCATTAACTATCCGGGTCACCAGAGATTTTCCTTATTTTTGTGGCGGGCAACAAGAATTCCTGCTGGCGATCGCATATCAGCGTTCGCATGATATGGTTGCCGGCAACGACCGCCCCCTCGGGCCTTTTTATGGGATAGACCGACCACAAATAATTTTACTATCCCCGGAGTTAATCCCGTCCTGTCCGCATTACGGGTGCAACAATTACCGGGCCGGTCATTAAGGGCCCAGCCAGCAGGTTTTTGAGGGTATCGTATCTGCTGATGGCGATCGGCACCGTCATCGTTACGGTTAGCGTTACTGCTACATCCGGTACCCGGTCGGCATGGATCGGCCACCCAATCACCGCGATCTCCGGTCTCTTGTTGCTTGTCATCATTATCCTGACCAGCGCAAAACAGGGCGGTGCATCTTACGGGGGGACCGGTTCCTGGTGTATCAGCTCCACCATTCAGCCAGTATCTGGTTCAGCATCGTGGTGACGGTAACCTTCATCCTCGGGTTACTGGTCACCCTTCATCATGGTGAGCCGGTCCTTCGATCTCTTCAAGGAATCCTTGGACTTACCGTCACCGTGCTCGCTCTCCTTCAGCTCGTGCCAGGCTTCTTCATTACGAAGAGATCCTCAATACGGATAATTCACCGGATTACCGGCTATCTTATCCTCATCGTATTCAGTATCCAGATATTCTCTGGACTGAGTATAACAGGATTTTTGTAGCATGCCGGTAACGCCCGGTTCAGTGACAGGGGTTTTTCACGCACATTTCTTGGTCGTGAATAGTCAGGCTAAAACCGGCATAAACCGCCATGCTTTTCGTAGTAATTCTGGTGATATTCTTCTGCCCGGTAAAACTCCGACGCCGGCGTGATCAGGGTCATAACTTTCCTGAACCCGAATATTCCCGATACTTCGATCTTCTCCTTCGATATCCTCGCGAGCCTGCCCTGTTCGTTATCGTGATAAAAGATCACCGATCGGTAGTTGGACCCGATGTCCGGGCCCTGCCGGTTCAGTTGGGTCGGATCGTGGATCGACCAGAACACGTCGAGAAGCTGCTCGTAACTGACCTTCGATGGATCGTAGGTGATCTGTACGACCTCCGCGTGACCTGTCTGACCGGTACATACGTCCTTATACGTGGGATTTTTTAACGAGCCTCCCATGTAGCCGACCGCCGTAGTCTTAACACCGGTCACCTTCCTGAATGCTGCCTCAACTCCCCAGAAACAGCCGGCTCCGAAGGTTGCGGTTTTATCGATCGCTTCATTTCCTGCCATGTTTTCTCTCTTTATGCCTTGAATCATAGTCATTATTAGATTCTTTGTTCCGGGTAAACGCCCATCGAATTATCTTTATGCGGCAAAGAACGCAATCTTTAGCATGAAACGTCTGTGCCGCTCCGGATGATCATGCATCCGGATCCTGCCGTAATCCGGCTCATCCGGGCTCTTGTGACCCTCCTCTTGAAGGGGACGGGTAGTACTGTCTGCATACGTGCAGGGATTATTATTCCTGAATCAGGTCCGGGCAGGGTTCCCCCTCCTTCTGGGGGCCGGGTGGATCCAGGTAACAGTTCATCATTCATCAACAACATATGTTGTGAGCAGGAGACTCCCATGAAAATCCTGTTTGTTGTCTGCGGGGAGGGGTTAGGGCACGCCTCCCGGAGCCTTCATCTCGGCCATTACCTGCTGCTGCTGGGTCACGACGTTCATTTTGCCGGATATGGCAAATCGTATGATTTCATGGAGCAGCACAAATGCAGCCACCTCCACCATACCCCCCGCGAAGTCTGTCTTGAGGGAGAGGAGGGGTTCTTCAGCCTGAAAAAAACCCTCCTCTGCTCGAAATGGATTGCGCTCGACATGATACTGTCAGCGGTGAGCATCAGCAGGCTCATCTCCCGGTACCGGTTCGACTGCGTTGTATGCGATACCATGTATGGCGGCGTTTTCGCCGCACGTATCCACCGGGTTCCGGTTATCTTCATCACGAACCAGAATCATTTCAATGGTCCGGGCAGCACAACAAACCCCGTGTGGGTCATTCTCAACTTCCTCGTCCGGCGCTACCTGCGACTTGCGGACCAGATTATCGTCCCGGATTACCCCCCGCCGGATACCGTGAGCGAATATAACGTCATCGTGCCGGAAGGAGAGGAACATGCATATCATTTTACCGGACCGTTCCTGGACCTCGACCCCAGCCGGTACACCTATGCGCATGACACCATATTCACCAGTTTTGGCGGAGAGCCGTACAAACTCCCGCTTTACCAGATGCTGCGGGAGATTGCCGACCGGCACAAGGAATTGTTCTTCGATGTCTTTTATACCGGGAAAGTACTTCCTGAATCGTCCGATAATTTTGCGTCCCATGGATATGTCCCGAATCTTTACGAGCACCTGGCCCGGGCAAATATTGCCATCATACATGGTGGTCTCACGACCCTGCACGAAGCCCTGCTCTTTGAAAAACCGGTATTGATCATCATGGACCCGAACCACCCGGAGCAGCAGAATAATGCAAAAAAGATTGTAGATATGGGAGCGGGAACATCGGTTGACGGCAGGTACGTGACACGCGAGGAGCTCGAGAAAAAAATTGCCGAGACAATGAGGTGCTGCCCCCGGCCCATCCGGGAACTTCACCCGGTGATCGATGGCAGGAAAAATGCCGCAAAGATCATCGTGGCGGCCGCCAGCCGCAGGCAACGTTAATATTGTACCGCGAACGTAAGACCAATTAGGAGTTTCTCATGCCGGTACAGAGTGAAATAACCGTCAGCAACGTCGATGAAGAGTTCCGCGTATGCCCTTCATGTGGATATGAGTACGGGTTCCACACCTCTTTCCTCAGGGCAGATGCCGGAAAGAACTCCCCGGTAAAATCTACGCGGGAAATGTACCGGGTAATTCTCATCTGCCCGGAATGCGGGGCACGATATGATGTAGGGTGGCGGGTTTCGTTTGCCGGATCGAAACATCACGTGGTACAGACCACCGGCCACCAGGTATCGATAACCTAGTCGATTGATGTGCCGGTAAGAGCCTGTCCCATGTTTATACCTGGCGTGAGGAACCGGGATATTTCTCCTGTCAGGAATTATTGTACTGCGTGACTGGTAAGATCAGGTACGGGTCATCCTCTCCGAAAGAAGAATGATTTCCGGAAAAAGTGTGAGTGGGATGTCATTCTTTGGCATAAACAAGATCCTGCGTGGTGTTCTGTCCTGAATTAGTGACCACCTGAATGCTTCCGGAATTAAACGATCTGCCGTCATGGTTAATGGTCAGGTAGATGTACCGGTGATCCTCCCATGAATTTGAAATCAGATCATAGGTACTATTCCCCGCATAGACCCAGCTTCCCTGATCCAGGAAGTTGTCCCCATTACCCCGCATATCATAATTGAGCGTGTAGGTTCCATCCGTTTTAAAATCATACCAGATTTTCGCACCGTTCCCCCGTTGTGTCTGGTCCCAGAGCCCGACTATCGAAGAATAATTATTACTCCATTCGGTTCCCGTTTCATCTGACGTTTTTATTATATGATCGGTTGTAATCCATCCATCATAGGATCTTCCATTTTTTAACCCGAGGGTTATATGATCCCATGCCGTGGAACCATTCGTTTTGTATTCCCATATCGTCACGGAGGCGTTATCACATGACGGAAATTCGGCAATCCTTTTGCTCTCGTTTCCCCTGGCATTATCCCAGGGCATGTTCCAGATGACATCATTGTTTGTTTGCCAGTACCTTTCCTGAGCCGGGTCGGATGTGCAAAGGTTTACATATCCTTTCGCGATTGGTTTTTCTCCCGATTTCACGGAACTTGTACATCCCGATAGTAAAATTATCAACGCGAGTATACAAAAAAAAGATATTTTTTTCATTATTTTATTATTGAGATTTCATGATCACTATAAACTTTGGATGTTCTGGCTTTTGGAGAAATCCTTAATATGCTGTCCATCTTTTTGGTTATCGTAAAAAGATTATGAAGCTGGCCTCCTCTCTGCCCGGAATGGGAAGCAGCCTTAGGGGAGCATTTCCCTGACCCCTATTGTCATTTTCCAGAGAATTCCTTGTCAGGGTTCGGAAGGAAATATCGCATTTTCAGGAGATCCAAACCTCCTGATTCTGATGAACACCATGGTCCCCGATGGGTAGCCCCCGTGACAGATCGGGAACTTCGCTTCCTTCTCCGCTATGCCCTGGAGAGGGCTCCGGCTGAGAATCCTCATAAATGCCCTGATTTTTCATCTTCAGATTAAGCCCGTTTATGCCTGATTCTCCGGATCCGGATCTCTCTCATTCCCGGGCCTTCGTCATTTTTTTACTTCTGGTATGCCTGTGCCGATTTTGACTGCCGCTGATAGCGATTCCGGATGCTTTCGATGGTCTCGATATCGGCGATACCCTTATCGTCACGGATCCGGATCACCCTCGGGAACCGGAGGGCAAACCCGGCTTCGTACGTCGGGCTGACCTGGAGCTCAGAATATCCTACTTCCAGGACCAGGCCGGGCTCAAACATCACCTCTTTTCCGGATTTCCTGATGACCTTGTCTTTCAGCATTTCATAGATTTCGGCCAGCTGGTTGTCGGATAACCCGGTCGCGACCCTGCTGAGAGGGATGAGTTTTCCCGCCTCCTGGCAGGCGACGAGGAAAGAACCAAAGACATGAGCGCGTTTTCCCTCCCCCCATTCCGCGCCTATGACTGCAAGGTCGAGCGTATCAACCTCGGGTTTGATCTTGATCCAGTTCTTCCCTCGCTGGCCCGGGGAATAGGGAGACCCGGGCACCTTGATCATAATCCCTTCGTGTCCTGCGTCGAGTGCAGCCCAATATGTCTGTTCAATTTCCTTCAGGTCGCCGCTCACCACCTGCGGGGCGAGGTAAAGCGTTACTGCGCTCTCAAGGCGTTCCCTGCGTGCCGAGAGCGGGAGATCGATGAGTGTCTCCCCATCAAGAGAGAGGATGTCAAAAACCACCGGTACCATCTCGATGGCATCCTGGGCTTCCGCGATATCGTGACGGCGCCGGAACCGGCGAAGTACCGACTGGAACGGCATGGGTTTGCCGCCTTTCATGGCAATGACCTCGCCGTCGAGGATCACCTCGTGTTCCGTCGCAGAGTTCAGTTTTTCGATCACATCCGGGAGTGAGCGGGTCACATCCTCGAGCCGTCGGGAATAGAGCCGTGCCTGGTTGGCTTTTTTATGAAACTGGAAACGGGATCCGTCATATTTGTATTCTGCGACGATCCGGCCGTGCTCCGCGATCATTTCCGCGATCGTACCCTGTTGTGCGAGCATCATCCGTACCGGGTGGAACAGGGTGATGTGAACATCCTGCAATGCAGCCGGCCCCTGTTTGGCAAGCCGTGCGACTTCGCCGGTATCGTTTAATGCCTGGATCGCATGCTCCACGAGTGCGGGGTCAACGGCAAATGCCTTTGCTATCGCATCCCGTACGCTGCCTTCCCCTACACCGATACGGAGCTCTTCGAGCATGATCCGTGCCAGATACCTCCCTTCGAGCGGGTGGGCGTTCGCCAGCAGACGGCGAACTGCCAGAAGTTTTTCCCGCTGGGAATTCTTTCCTTCCGCATCGGCAATCGCGATGAGCTCATTATAGACGCGAACGATATCCAGGTCTTCATGAAAAAATGTGGTCTGTGACTTGATCGATAGCAGTTCCTCGATCGCAAGCCCGGCGTCACCCGTTGCGTTGATCTTATCGACAACCTCTTCCTTCTTCATCCCTGCCACGTAGCCGATGGCAATATACAGGAGATTCGGGCCGATGCCAAGTTTTTTTGAGCTCCAGTCCGGAAAAATCCTGCCCATGACAAACCGGACAAATACCGGAAGTTCTTCCGGTGCCAGGTCGGGAAGGACCCGGCTGATGATATCGATCATATCAAGGCGCCCTGCTGTTCCTTCCAGCTGTTCGCAGACACGGGAAAAATCCATAAAGAGCATGGTGCTTCTCAACCTGTGATGTTGCCCCGGTGCATGGATTAACGTTTTGATACTTCCTGATCACGAAATAATCTCCCGAGACCCGGGGTTGAATACATGAAGGATGCAGGATTTTTTCGGTCGGGGCATTCAACAAATTTAATATCCGTTAACGTAATCCTGTATCATGGATCAGGAGTGTCAACCCGATGCGATCATCAGGCTGAAACTCAATCAGCTGAAATCAGATTTTTTTGATTACATCGAAAAGAACAGCGATAAAATCGAGGATAATACTCCGGTTTTTTATGGCCAGGTTATTGCAGCCCTGGAAAAAAACCTTCCGGCGATCGATGATGATCTCTACGACCGGTTTATCGACAGCATCACGCTCCACCTCCTTAAAACGAGCAAAATGGGCGGCGATATCACCTTCGCCGGCAGACTCTTTGATCACGCCGAACGAAACAAGCGCAGGAAAACCGGGAGGGCGCTCCAAGATATTGTCCTCGGCATCCTCCTGATCAATTCAGGGAAATATGCCGAGGCAATCGAACGGCTGCAACACTACCGGAAGGTCGACGCCATGATCTGTCCAGCGATTGCGTACTGCTCCATTACCCGGGTCCAACCGGTGGAAGGAGACCGGAGTCCGGATAGTCTACCCCGTGGCCCCACACCCCACGAACTCGATGCACGCGAACAGATGATCGAGTTGATCCGTTTGAATCCCCCGGTGGACCGGCTCCGGGAGATGGGCATTGGTGATGACCCCGGTATCAACCGGATCTTCTGGTTCATGATGAACAAGGCGATAGTGTGGTTCCCGGAGAACCGCGAATTTTTACGGATCGGGATCGAAAAAGCCCTGAAGGACGGGAGGCGCGACATCCGTGAGGAACTCCTTGGAATCGCGATCGAGCGGTTTTTCGGTGACATGTACTTCCTGCGGGAGCTTTATAAGCTGAAACTCGAGAATCGTGATGCCGGAGGGGTAGCCGGGGTAGTCAAGCAGATGACTCAGCAGTTTCCTGATGAACTCGAACCAATCTACTACGGAATTAAGCTGTCAATCATCACCACCCATTCTGATATCTATTACAAATTCAGGAAGCTGGCGCTGGCGAAAAATATTCCCCGGAACGCACTTGTTCTCCTCGATTTCGGGTTCGAGATCATGAGCGGGAGAAAACACGAGGCACACGCCTGCCTTGATGAAATAAAGGAAGTGTTTGGCCCTCATCACTTTTATGCAATCCTTCTCGAATATGTTGCACATGATATTTTCTCAGAAGATGAAAAGAAAGTCAAACAGGCAAAAAAGGCGCTGATTGACTCTATCGATAACTATTGTCTCAGGCTGCTGAAGATCAAAGACGCATAAAAAAGATTACCGGGGGTTTATCAGAGTTTTAAGCACTGCTGGCAGGAACAGGATGTCCCGCCCTGTGTGGCGATAACGACAGTTTTTTCTTCAAAAAAAAGCCCGAGCCCTTCACGGGCACTTGACATCGCACGGGCGGGCGTGTTGTTCATCTCGCTCAAATGGGCGAGGATGACCTGTGGCACATCCCTTCCCAGTACCTGCAGGCAACGGGCAGCTGCTGTGTTGGAAAGGTGTCCATGTTTTGAACGGATTCTCCGTTTCAGTGATTCGGGATACGGCCCGTTCTGGAGCATATCGGGACAATGATTACTTTCAAGGACGATGGCATCACAGCGCCCGAGCAGGTCCAGCGTGGGGGGAGTGATGATACCGGTATCGGTACAGTACCCGAACGTCAGGTCACCTTCCCTGATAATATACCCGCAGGGTTCGGCAGCGTCATGCGAAGTGGCAAATGGCTCAACTGAAAAATCCCCGATCTCAAACCGCTCGTGGTACCGGCATCGATTCGTGGCGATCGGCTTAGCCGAAGTGCGGCGGTGGCCGAGGAAATCGCGGAGTGTTCCCTCCGTTGCATACACCGGGATATTCAGCCGGCGGGAAAGTACGTCAAGCCCCCTGATGTGATCACCATGTTCATGGGTCACCAGTACCCCCCCGATCTGCCTGGCATCAAGGGATGCCGCGTTCATCCTCATGAGGGTCTCTTTCAGGCTCAGGCCTGCATCAATGAGTAGTGCCCCACTCCTCCCCTCGAGAAATACGCAGTTTCCTTTGCTTCCGCTGGCAAGGATCGTGCAACGCATCGTCCTATTATAGGACGTCCACGTATTAGAGTGTTTAACTTCTTACTATTTTCGAAAGAGAAGAGCGTGCCTCTTCGTTGTAATAACATATTCAGATCCTCGATGTGACGAATGCCCGACACCTCCCCATGAGATGCCTCACCGATGGATTTTTAAGATAATGAGGGAAAGTTCCGGTTCCGGCTGACACCGGACTAATGTGTTTGGATTTTTTGGAGTTCTCACAATTTGCAAAAGAATATTTTTTCATTTTCCGGATGAAACTCACCGCCCTTTTGCGGGATTTTTAGCTGCATGGATGAATAAACCGTTAACCGGTATCTGCAAGGACATGGATTGCAGTGGCTTTGATGCCCGCGATCACGGGCATGCCGACCGCAAGCGAGAGTTCGTCGGCAGACCTGCGGGTCACCAGTGCCGTAAGGGGTGAGCCAAAGTCAATTGACACGCGGATAAATGGCCCGAACGGAACCATCTTGGCGATTGTTCCGTTCAGCTGGTTCCTGACGCTGGTCTTTGGCAAATCCCCGTCTTTCAGGGCAACGGTAACCTCTTCAGGGCGGATAAACAAAGTTACCCGGGTTCCGGTTGTGAAAGGCGCAATCACTTCAATGACTTTATCGCCAACGGAAACCTTCGCATGCCCCTCGTCGTTTGATTTCACGATCCCTTTTAATATCGTATCAATGCCAACAAACCGGGCGATATCGCTACCCTGAGGGCGATAAAAAATATCATGGAGCGAACCGACCTGGACTATCCTTCCGTTCATGATTACCCCGATCCTGTCGGCGAGGCGCTGCCCCTGTATCATATCGTGGGTGGAAAGGATAATTGTAGTCTGGAAGCGCTGGTGAATGCGCCTGATAAGATTTTCGATCAACTCGGTATTGACGGGATCAAGATTTGCGGTCGGCTCGTCAAGGAGGAGGACTTCAGGCTTGGTGACCAGCGCCCGCGCGATAGCTACACGCTGCATCTCTCCCCCGGAGAGGGTAACTGCTTTCTGACCTTCAAGATGCAGGAGCCCCACGATGTCGAGCGCCTCATGCACGCGCGAAACAATCTCAGGTTTTTCTGTACCCGGAACTTCAGCCCGAACGCAACATTGCCGGCGACCGTAGTATTCAGGACAGCGGGTTTCTGGAAGACCATCGCCATTCGCCTGCGGATTGAGAGCCGGTCCGCTGCATTCGATACGCCGGTATTGGTGCCGTCAAAAATAATGGTGCCGGTATTCGGAATGTCCAGAAGATCGATGAGGCGCAGAATCGTTGTCTTCCCACTTCCGCTCGGGCCGATAAAGGTGAAGATCTCCCCGCGATTGATCTGGAGGTCAATTCCGTCAAGGATCTTTCTTCCGCCCCCAACCTCGCGCGAGAGCCCGGACAGCTCTATTATGCCCGTGGTCCGCCTCCCATTATCTGCTGGCTTTCAACCGATAAACCGGATGTTATTAGATTCAGGATTATTACGACGACGAGCGCGATCAGGAGCAGGATGATGCCAAGAGCGATTGAAAACGGGAAATCACCGATACCGGTCTGCAACGCAATTGCAGTAGTCAGTACGCGGGTAGCACCCCTGATATTGCCACCGATCATCATGGCAACTCCGACTTCTGAGATCGCCCTGCCAAATCCGAGGACCACGGCGCTGAGGATTGCGAGACGCGCTTCTTTCACCACCTGGACCATGGTCTGGATTCCTGTGGCGCCCAGTGAGATGAGCGTATCGCTGATATTGCGGTCGACTCCCCCGAGAGCGGTGATGACCAGACCGGTCATAATAGGAATAACCAGCACGGTCTGCCCCACGATCATTCCTTCAGGAGTGAAAAGGAGCCCGAACATCCCGAGAGGGCCGCTTCTTGAGAGGAAGAGGTAGAGTACGAGGCCGACAACAACCGTCGGTACAGAGTACAGGGTCTGAATAAGGACGATGAGTAAGCGTTTCCCGGGGAATTCGTGAAAATGAATGAGTCCTCCCAGCGGAATGGATATGATCGCCGCTAAGACTGTTGCCGCAAGTGAGATGAAGAGGGATAGTCCTGCAATCTGCATCACCTCCGGATTGAGGGTTATGATCAGGTTGATCGCCTGGAAAAACCCTGATATTATTTCACTCATTATGATACCGCCGGAATTATGTGGTTCATGCTTTTATTTTACCGCAAAATACTATGCCAGTGAAAAGGTTAATCTAATCATCAACGTTACTTTATTTTAATGATAGGTAAATGGTTTTTGAATATGTTGCGGTTCGGTGATTACCGGAACCCGGGGATTGCCGTGTACAGAACAATATCCTGATTATTCTCTCTCCCAAGATGGTCCCCCCGCATCCTGAAATCCCGATGAAATTCTCTCTCTCGGAACTTGCCGGCTCGCTGGGTGATTTCGGGACGATCATCCCGCTTATCATTGCCGTTGCGCTGGTATCGGATGTTAATGCCAGGTATGTACTGCTTTTTTTTGGTATCTGGTTCATCCTCACCGGACTTTATTACCGTCTCCCCATTCCGCTGGAACCGATGAAGGCGATCGCGGTTATTGTAATCGCCGGGGGAATCGGCAGCGGTGAAATAGCTGCAGCCGGACTCATACTTGGGATTATCTTCCTCATACTGGGTTACGGCCGCTTCTTTGAAGTGATCGACCGCTGGGTACCGCAGAGTGTCGTGCGGGGAATCCAGCTGGGTCTTGCGCTGCTCCTGTTGAAGGCTTCAGCAGGTTTTGTAATCAGGGATCCTTTCTTCTTTATTCTTGGAGTCGGGATTGTCATTGCATTCCTTATCCTGGTCCGGTACCGGCATGTACCCGATCTCTCGTCGCTGTGTGTCATAGGCGTTGGTTTTATCGGGGGGCTTCTCTTCTACGGATTACCTCCGGTAAGTTTCATCCCCGCACCCCAGCTGGTAATCCCCCTCCCCACAGATTTCTCGTCGGCCTTTTCAACTCTCGTTTTACCTCAGATTGTCCTGACCATCGCGAACGCAATCCTCGCCACCTCTCTCCTGACAAAAGACCTTTTCTCAACCGATATCCCCCCAAAAAAGTTCTCTGCCTCAATAGGCCTGATGAACCTCACCTCGGTCCCATTCGGAGGATTTCCTATGTGTCACGGCGCCGGTGGTCTTGCCGGGCAGTACCGCTATGGCGCGAGGACCGGGGGAGCGAATATCTATGCAGGTGTAATCTTTATTATTTTCGCCCTCTTTTTCACGTCTCCGCAGGTCCTCTCCATTATCGCGGTCGGTGTTCTGGGGGCATTGCTGGTTTTCGTCGGGATAGAGATGGCCCGTCACAGTTTCAGGACGGATTTTCCGGTTATCACCGGTTTGATCGGTATCCTTGCGCTCGTCAGTTCAATGACGATCGCATTTATTATCGGGATAGTCTGTGTCTATCTTTTCAGATGGATTGGCAGGAGCAGGAATAATAAAAAAGGTGAAGTGTCATGATTCCAATCCTTTCATCAAGACCGGGGATATTTCTGCCCCATGGTGCCTGAACCCGAAGAGAATTTCAACCTCGCCCCCTCATTCCGGTATGAGATTTTAAATCTCTCACCTCCGGTACAGTGCAGGACAATAAAAAAAGAGAAAATTTGTTGTGATTACACAACCGGTCAGGGCTTGAGAGCAGTTGCCGGTGTGCTGTAATCACCTACATAGCCCGCAGGGGCTGTCGGAACTTTGACACTCATAGGAGTGAACAGCGACTTGCCATACTTGTCGACACCAAAGGAGGCGATATCAGCCTGGGTCTGGTTGGAGATCAGGAAATTAATAAAATCGTTTGCCATCTGGATCTTTTCGACCGGTTGCTTGTCATTGTAGACGGCCATGACACTGTAGATGTTCAGCAGGCTTGTCCCTTCCGTGACGATCGGGACAAGGGTCAGGTTGCTCTTGTACCAAAGATATGTACCCTCATCAGTTAAGGTATACGCCCGTTCCTCGCTTGCCAGCTGGAGAGTCTCCCCCATGCCTTTCCCGGCTTCAATATACCAGGGGCCGGATTTCTCGACGGTCATGGTGTAATTGAATTTGGCATTGGACCAGATCGCCTTTTCTGCAGACTGTGTCCCTGATCCATCACCACGGGATACAAAGTATACCCCTGCCGTTTTGTTTGACCCTTTTATAATGAGGGTGGAGAAAGCATTCTCAGGAGTCATACCTTTGATGCCAGCAGGGTCATTGGCCGGGCCAACGATCTCAAAGTAATTCGAAGCAAAGGATCGACGGTTGATGCCGTAACCGTCTTTCACAAATGCCAGTTCCTGGGACGGGGAGTGAACGAGCAGTACATCGGCATCGCCTTTCTTCGCAATTTCAATTGCTTTACCGGTGCCCTGGGATGTGATCTGCAGGTCGACGTTATTTTGCGATTCATACTTCGTTTCAAGGTAATTGAGTAGCCCGGTATCGTAGAGGCTCGTCGTGGTCGCAATAAGAAGTTTGGGTTTCTCGGCGGCCAGGGTTGCCGGGGGAGTCGTAGCGACGGTTGTCGTGGTCGCAGATGGCTGCGTAGTTGTACATCCGGCTATGAGCACTGCTCCGGCAAGGAGAATGATCAGCAGGATACCCAGTGATAATGCAGAGATGCGTTTCATTTTCTTTACTCCTTTTATGTCATGAGATCAGCAATCATCAGTAAAAACTGTTTCTTTTTTGATTTGTAAATTTTAAATGATTAACCAGTTGATAAACAGTTGATATATCACGGTGATAAGAAACAAGAAAAAAAGTTCTGGTAATGAATTATTGCGAGGGGAATCTTTTCAGGATTTCCACAAAAACAGGAATACCCAGAATATTCCCGGTTTCCTGATAATATTTTTCCTTCATCAGGTTGATCATCTTGGTGCTTCCCTTTGCGGTGGTCAGGATACCCACCCGTTCTGCGCGGGTGACCAGCTCCTCCTGCTCCATCATGGCAAAATAAGGGAGGACATAATAATGTGGAACATCGAGAAACTCTGCCAGCCTTCGGGTAGTCGGGAATTTTATCTGAATCGTATCACGTGCAAATGTAAGGGTAATCGATCGTTCGGCGAGCTGAATACGAATAGCCGCATCAAAAAGCACATCAATCGAAAGAGCAGCCATAGAAATTACGTACGTTAATAGGTTACGGGAGAGGATAAAGATTCAGGAATTATGGGCAGTGTTCTCAAAAATGAACATGTAGGTATGCAAATCCAAAAAATCCGGTTGAACCGGAAGGTTGACCCCCCGTTCACTTTCTGAAACTGTTACCGGGCCACCGGACTAAAAAAATTTACTTCGCGTTTCTTTTTTTCTTGTGGTCATCTGCGACCGGTGTCAGGTAGACCACTTCAGCCTTGATGTCCTTTGCAATCTGTTCGATCTCGAACTTCCGGAAATGGGTCGCCTCGATCTGGATCTGTCCCCCGGTCACCGCAACCACCCGGTACTTGGGTGACTCGACCCCTTCGCCAACTTTCTGGCGTTCACGAACATAAATCTTCATTATTGTCCTCCCACCTACTCATCCTCTCATCCTATTAATTTTTTTCTGAGAGAAGCATGACAGGTGTCTGATATATCAACTGGTTTACAATGACTTATAACTGATCTTCGTGATAAGAATGGGTTGTGACCGATCATGGAAAAGAGATTTGAGATAGGCAGCGGTTTGCAGGGAGAAACACTCGTAAGGAAAGGATTACACCGGAAGCGGATAAGCGGAGAACAGATACGTATTACTCCTGAACTCAATGTGATAAAGATCGGGGGCCATGCAGACTATCGATTATGGCCGCGACGTGATGTACCCACTTATTGAAGAGATCGGTAACCTTGCACAAAAACACCAGATGCTGATTGTGACCGGAGGGGGTGGGCGTGTCCGGCATATCATGGATGTCGGGATGGATCTCGGCATGCCGACCGGAGTACTGGCAGAACTCTCCGCAAAAATCTCGGAACAGAACGCGATCATGGTTTCCATCCTGCTCTCAAAATATAATGGCGTAAGAATCCATACCGCTGATCTGCTTGAACTCCCGAGCCTGCTGAAGCTGGGCATGCTGCCGGTAATGCATGGGACTCCCCCTGTACGGGCTCTATGAGCACCCCGCAAAATCCGGTTCGATCCCCCCGCACAGGACCGATACCGGCGCTTTCCTTATTGCTGAAGTAATGGGAGCAAAGAACTGCATCATCGGAAAGAATGTCAACGGTTTGTATATGCAGGACCCGGTTACTCATCCGGATGCGGAATTTATCAAAGAGATCACGGCGTCCGAACTGGACGAGATGAACCTTGAAAACCTGGTGATCGAACCAATGGTGGTTGAACTGTTAAAAGACGCAGTGCATGTCAAAGAAGTAAAAATCATTAACTGCCACGTCAAGGGAAATATCGAAAAAGCGATCCGGGGAAAGAATGTGGGCACCGTCATTCGCGCATGAAGGACCCCCCCTCTCTTTCAGCGGTATTTTTTAAGAGACGTATTTCTTTTATCAACCAGCTCTCTATGCCCGATTAAGCAAAGAGTACCTCTTTCAGGAATGGGTGCATATCCGGTAGGTGCCGGAGACGATCCAGTGCGTTCGCTGCGTCGGGATTTCCTGAGCCGGCCAATCTTTTGATTTGTCTGACTGCTTCCTTCTGCTCGTCATCAAACGATGCATCCTCATGCTGGTGTGCAATGGCAAACAGAATTTTTATACCTTCATCCAGAATATCGTTCATATTATCATTAGATTGTTAGACAAAACATGTTAAAAAATTTTTTTATTAATTATTTATATTTAATATCATAAATTGGGAAAGATGTGAAATAAAAAAAATTGGTTTAAGTCTGATTCATTCCTTTGACGTGGCAACGACAGTGTATCAGGTTCGGAGAAATCGATTCGTTTTTCAGACTATAACCATACTTTACCCATTGAGTGGGTAATAGATGTGCATTTTAATTTAATAAAATATTTTTGTTCTTCATTAATCATTAACAGCAATTTTAAAATTGGGATTTCCGTCAATAAATCCATAGTTTTTTATTGAATATGGAGTAACTATCACTGATCGAATATGGGAAGCAGCCAGGATATTATGCACCAGTATGCCAGGCAGGAGATCAACCGGTTCTTTTCCACGTATGACGGCTGGACAATAACCCCCCTGAAGCAGACCAACGGGTATGACCAGGAATTTATTGCTGAACGCACTATTTCCGGAAATAAAGAAGTGAAAAACGTCCTTGTCTCGTTTACCAAAAACGTGAATAAGGAGAAACTCGAAGGGATGCGTTCTTCGGTGAGCGGACCCTACGGGCAGAGCCAGAAGAGTGACGTCCTTCTTATCGTTCCGCAGAATTCAGATACCGCCTGCCTGCCGTCAGATATCAAAGTGTCATACATGAACTCGTTCTCATTCGAGGGTGACGAGCTGGCATGGACAAAGAAACCTGTGGCGCAGCCCGGTGAAAAACAAGAGAAGGCGTGCATTCAATAAAATAACGGAACAAAAACGAGTATGCAGGAACTGGTTTCCTGCACCTTTTTCTTTCCGGTTTGGCATTATTGAACAGCCATTCCTTTTCGTTCAAAATCAGTTTGGATTGTCGGGATTGGATTTATTAAAAGCTCTTCTTCGTCATCGGTCTACAGGTTCAGGAAATAATTCCAGAACGGTTATTCCAGTATCGTTCGACAACCGGAGTAATTTTTTATCAGGTTTAATATGTGGACATGATTCACGGTTGTGTAATCTTCCGCAGGATTCTCTGGATCGGGTACCACCGGTCTTTGCCAGAGGGCGCATGAACATGTACTGCTTTTGCGTGGTTCTGATGGAAAATTCCATATCATAATCGTTAATCATGTCATCAGAAAATCTGACCGGATCGGTAATGTGGAATGATGTGATAAAATCAACATTCCGGTTAAAAAATTCATCCGGAATCAGTGAAGCGCCAGGCCCATACAATCCGACAAGATGGGCATTGCCGGTAAAGTTCATGAGGTCCTCAAATGTGTTATTTATCAGGGTCGACGCGGTGATGATGACAACATCAGCGATTTTCAGAATCTGTTCGTTTTCGATTATGGAATGAATATGAATATCACGAGGGCCATGTGTGATCGTATCATCGATAATCACGGTTTCAAATGTCTCCCGGGGACGTATATCCGTAACATGAAGCTCGTGGCACCTGCCCCGTAGGTGGCGCACCTCGTTTCCATATCCAACAACAACTACTATGTCCTTTCTGCTAACCAGCCGGGAAACCGTTGGGTAGTTGTGCACAAGCTTATCTCCGCTTATCCAACCCTGGGCAAGGAATCCCCGGTCCCGTACCGTTGAACTTCCCAGATGTGGCTGGGAGAGTGCACTCATGGCGGCAATACCCACTGATCGTTCCATGAGATCGGTTGCATGGATCCCCCGGTTGGCGATTTCGAACAATGGTTTTCCTATCAGGCCGAGAAACTTTTGGTTTTTTGTCATGTCAGCATGAATGCCCCTGAAATTTGCCGCCACACCGCACTCATTATTTGAACCCAGCACGGTGTTCCACCAGGGTTTTATTCCCAGCCGGATGAGACTGCCCGGGCGGACCTCACTCTCATCATACAATTTCTGTAATCGCGCAAGAGTGAGTTCAAGAATATTTTTCCGAAGCCGCAGTTTTTTTTCCATGGTCTGGTTCCGGTTTTTTTATTTCTGTCTTGGAATTGATCTACTGTAGACTCCCGGTGATAAATATTTTTGTTGGATATTTTTAAAAGTTAAATGAAAACTCTTATAGTATTGAGAAAAAAACCATATTAGTGTCCCTTGGAGTAGATCCAACCGGACACATGCACACATCAGATGTCATAAAATACCTCGCCAGTAATTGATCTGGTTCAAAATCAAAACAAATCCTGAGAACAACCGGCTGGGTGAGGAAATGTTTCGACTTTTTCTTCACCCGGTTCAATTTTCCTGAGTCTTATCTTCGTAAGAACTGTTTTCACTATACCGCGATAATCCCAGTATATGCAGAATGAAAAACACCACCGGGATCCACTTTCATTCGTACCGATCGGGATTATTCATTCGCCGTTCACCGATACAACCGGCATGCCCATCCAGCCAAGCGGGGCCCGGGGTATACGGGGTAACGTGGAAATTTTGGAAGAGTTCAAAGAAGGACTGGGCGATACCGGAGGTTTCTCCCGGCTCATCCTGATTTATGCATTTCATCGCTGCGAGTCACGCAGGCTCACGGTCACACCGTTCCTTGACACCACCCCCCGCGGAGTGTTTGCCACCCGGGCACCTTGTCGGCCGAACCCGATCGGGTTTTCGATTGTGAGGCTCATTGAACTGAAAGGAGCGACGCTGGTCATTGAAGATGTAGATATCCTTGACGGAACTCCGCTGCTTGACCTGAAACCTTATGTACCGGCATTCGACTCGTACCCGGATGCATCGTCGGGGTGGCTGGAGCCGGTGGTGCATGGAGTGGAATCAGCCCGGTCGGATGAACGGTTTTGGTGAAGGTTTTTTGCAGTCATTGCTCGGAGCAGGTATCAGAGGACTGCAAAAAAACCGGAACTGAAAAAGATACTATCACTTAACCTTATGGACAATGTAAGCAGAAATATATCCCCCTTTTTCAATATCTTAGGAAGGACAATAATGACTATCCTCATCAGTATTGACGATACAGATACCCTCAACTCGCGGGGAACCGGCCGCCTTGCCCGTTCAATTGCCGATACCCTTGTCGCAGATTATCCCATTTATGGAGTTACGCGTCACCAGCTCTATGTGCATCCTGACATACCTTACACCTCGCACAACAGTTGTGCCGTCATCCATGTGGAATCAAACAGAACTTCCGCTGTTGATACCATCTTTGCCACTGTTAAACAGGTGATGCTCGATGATTTTGTTGAGGGCAGTGATCCCGGACTGGCAGTAGCGCCTTCAGATCAGGTCGCCTCTTCTCTTCTCGCTTTTGGAAAAGACGCAAAATGCACGATCCTGACCCAGGAAAAGGCACGCTCGCTGGCAAAAAAACTGAACATCCGCCTCGAAGGTCTCGGTGGTACTGAAGATGGAGTAATCGGTGCAATGGCCGGTCTGGGTCTTGCAGTTAACCTGAATGACGGTCGGTTTATCCAGAAGGGTAAAATACGGGACATGCTCGGTCCATGCAGTGTGCACCAACTCCATGCCGCAGGCATTGACGAGGTACGCACGCTTGACGGGCGGATAATAGAATCAGGAATGGTGATGAACGAAGAACATAAATCCCCCAAGGCATGCCCGGTTAATGGCAGGACCATCCTGTTTGTGGAGGATCGTGACGGTGTTCTGACAGCAGTCAAACGCGATTAAAAATGGCACGACTCCGAATCCTGAATATAATTTGGGTAAAACGTTATTTTTCCCCCCGATTTCTACCTTGGAAAATTTATCCGCTTCCGATAATTCCATTTCCGTGACCGATAAGCCAGTCGTCGTATGGGAGAAAATCAGGTCCGGGGGTGAAGGTTTTATCGAATCTAACAGGAGCGTGATGACTATCTATACAAGTGGTATTTCCAGAAAATTTTAAAAAAAATTCGTAGCAAGACCGAAAATGAAAACAGTCACTATGAATTTTCAGCATTACTTTTTCGTGCGATCCTTCACACGGGGCTTTTGCACTATGGAGTTCGTCAGAGAGCGCGGCACCTGCGATTGATGTCATTTACAATCACTGACTGAACTTCTCACAAAACCAGGAATCATGGGTTCTGGGATTCTTTTTTGTTAACCATAAATAATTTACTCAATACAAAAATACTGTATTTATAACATATTCTCACCTACTCTCACCTGCTTGATGAAGAACTAGTATTTCTGGAGTGGTGGAAGGTGCAACGTTTTTCAAGAATGATATTTTTTTCACTCATCATCTTTTGCGCGATGGTTGCTTTTACAACAGCAGTGACGGCCGCAACGACAGAGGTTCATATTGCCAGATATGCTGCGGATAACGTGATGGTGATCAATGAGACGACCGTAACGTACCAGTGGATGGAATTGAACCTGCTGGTGATGGGAGACGGGGCAACTCACTACTATCACCAGGGACCAGTCTTTGTTGATGATGATGATCCGGCTCATGAAGAACAGCTCCGCTGGAATGCCGGGGAAGACACTAATGTGTGGGAGAAGGACATGGGGGCGGTCAAAGGTACTGATCTCAGAGATCTCTGCGATCTTGTCGGGGGGATGGCTCCCTCGGATACCGTAAAAATCAGGGCCTCTGACGGCTTTACCAAGACATTCGCTTACGAAAACGTGTACACGCCCCCGGCACGACAGGGTCCCATGGTGATCACCTGGTATCATGACGCAGACGGGTATGTCCCGGAATACCGGACGGGTATGCGCCTGGTCTTTTTTGCTGATAATTCCAGTAACCCTTGGGGTATCCACGCTTTCGGAAATTACGACTGGCATGAATCCGCTGCACCCGAATACTGGTATTATTACCGCCAGGGGGACGAGAAATACCCGACCACGACGGGTCTTTCTGTCCAGTACATTTCTGATATCCTGATCTATTCCGGTAGCGCAGCACAGGGTAATCCGGCCACCATTGCATCGACAGCAGCGGATGCTGCACCGACGAAGGCCGGTATCTCACCTTTTACGATCATATGCTCGCTCACAGCATGCTGTTTCCTTGGATATATCATGCCGAAGAGGTGTTGACCATGAACTCCGGATCTTATAACCGACACGATTCAGAACAACAGCCAATGCACAGGATCGGGGTGGTCCCTTTTGTGATCGCCGCGCTCCTCCTTTGCGGGCTGGTGAACGCAGCGTGTGCAGTACCCACGACAGCGGTCCATGTAGTAAAATATGCCACTGACGGCACAACGGTGCTCAATGAGACCACCGTGACATACCAGTGGATGGAAACAAACCTGCCGGTACAGGGCGATGGAATAACTCATTACTACCACCAGGGCCCGGTCTTTGTCGATGATAAGGAAGGGCAGTGGGATGTCAACGAAACGACCAATTTCAAGGACCAGGGGGCCGTCAAAGGGACGGATGTCAAAGACCTCTGCAACCTTGTTGGGGGGATGAATGCCGCTGATGAGGTGATGATTAAGGCATCGGATGGCTACCATGTCGAGTTCGGGTATGGAAATGTCTACAACCCGCAGCCCCGGCAGGGACCGATAGTGGTTTGCTGGTATAATGGTGAGGAGACCAGTGTCGGGGAGCGACAGGGGATGGGTTACCCTCCGGCGTATTTCACTGGTATGCGCCTGGTCTTCTTTGCCGACACCTCGGTAAACAGTGAAGGCAAACATGCCTTTGGGAATAATGACATGAGGGCTGTAATGCCACCGGCTACAATCCACCTGTTCGATGACCTTTACCCCTCTACCAGCGGCTACACCGTCAAGTGGATCGATGAAGTTAAGGTCTATACGGGGGGCTACCATGGTACCAAAGGAGCCCTTGCAAAATCCCTGGAAGAAACAGCGACAACTCCGGTAACGACAACCCCGATGAGTCCGCTCCTGCCATTCACCTGCATCGGTGGAATCGCGTTATTACTCCTGCTTATCCGGAGGGGAGCCTGATGATCCGCTCAGCACTGTCGATTCTTACAATACTTATCCTGTTCTGTTGTTGTGCAGGATGCAGCAGTACAGCACCGGTTTCTTCATCACCAACGGGAACAACGTCTGCCGAGGACTATAGTAACTGGAACCTGACCGTTAATGGCACGACCCGGCTGGTATATTCTCTCGATGAGGTCCTGGCATTTCCTGTGACAACCGGCAACGGTTTTGCCGTCTCCACGGTCGGAATCAAATACGGCCCCTACGTCTGCAGGGGCGTCCTGCTTACCGATCTCCTTAAGCCAGCCGGCGGGATCTCACCAGGAGACCAGGTCTGGATCTCGGCCCCGGATGGCTACCTCTGGGTCTTCGATTACGACCAGGTTCAGGGACACGGGTTCATCACCTTCAATGAAAGTCTCAAGGAGATCCCCTCCCCCCCGTTGAGGATCCTCCTGATGTACGAGCAGGACGGGAAACCGCTCTTTTATAATGACGGGGGACCATTGCGAGTTGTCATCATCTCTGATGAAAAAGGCGTGGTGACAGAAGGCAGTGCGTGGGTCAAATGGGTTGACAGGATAGAAATCAAAAAGAGATGAACACCTTACAGATTTTACGGGTATCCGCCTTATTTTTCCTGATTGCACTACTTTCCAGTATCTCCGGGTGCAGCTCCAGCGTGCAAGAGTCAAAAACGGTACTCAAAGTGGTTCCCGCAGGGAGCCTGCTCCAGCCATTTGAGGAGGTTGAAAAAGCCTTTGAAGCACAGCACCCGGACGTGGATGTACAGGTAGAAGGTCACGGGAGCATACAGGCGATCCGTCAGGTCACTGACCTCCACCGTTCAATCGACGTGGTTGCCGTTGCAGATGAATCTCTGATCCCCGACCTCATGTTCCGTGCGGATCCAACGACCGGTGTAAACTTCTCCGATTCATATATGCCCTTTGCTCGGAATGCTATGGTCATAGCCTATACGAATAAAAGCCGTTATTCTGACCAGATTACTCCGGACAACTGGAACGAGGTGCTCAGCCGTCCTGATGTCCGGGTGGGCTTTTCCAACCCTATGCTTGATGCTGCCGGTTACCGCACCATAATGGTCTCCCTGCTGGCTGATCGGTTCTACAAGAATAGTTCATTATTTCCGGCTCTCATCGGGAGTCACTTCACTCCCCAACTGGCAGCTCAGGACGAGGATGGATTAACGACGATCAGGCTTCCGGAGGTGCTCCGTCCATCGGATGAGAAACTCGTGATCCGTGACGGGAGCATCTTTGTCCTCTCCCAGCTCGAGGCCGGTGGTATTGATTATGCCTTCGAGTACCGGAGTGTGGCTGAAGGACATAACCTCAGGTGGATCAATCTCCCAAGGGAAATTGATTTAAGTTCGCCGGACTTTGCAGAGCAGTACAGTAAGGTCAGGGTTATTCTCGGCTTCCTGCGGTTCAATGCTATCGGGCAGGAAAGGACCGGTCAGCCAATTGTCTATGCGATTACCGTGCCGAACAACGCACCAGACCCCGTCCTTGCACAGGAATTTGCAGATTTTATTGTCCAGAAAGCAAAGACCGGAGGAAAAGGCTGGCCGTCACCGCTGAACGATTCAGTGACACAAATTAGTACCCTGGGAAATTATGGGAGAAGGAGAGAGCACCTGAATCATGACAAAGCGGATCCGGTATGACCCGTGCCTGACGGTATTCTGGCTGTTAGGGAGTGTCATCATCGTCATAACCGCCCTGGCCCTCCTGAGCATTGCAGTGCCGGAACTCTCAGACCTCCCCCACCTCGTCTCGGTAGCATCGGAGTCCGGAGTTATCGAGGCGATACTGTTGACCATGGCTGCGGCACTGGTTGCGGTCCTTTTTCTAGTAATCTTCTGCACACCGCTGTCGTATGTACTGGCAAGGAGTACCTCCCGCTGGAAAGAGATCGTTGAGAATCTTGTAGACATACCCCTTGTCCTGCCCCATACGGTCGCCGGGCTGATGGTCTATCTTCTCTTTATGTCCCGGGGCTTAATCGGCGGTCCCCTGCATAATATCGGGATAGTCTTTGAAGACGCATTTCCGGGTATCGTTATGGCGATGATCTTTGTCTCGTCTCCCTATTATATCAACGCCGTGCGGGAAGGATTCGAGAAAGTTCCGGTCCATCTTGAAAATGTCGCACGGACACTGGGTGCCTCGCGGTTTTATGCATTCTGGCATATCACGCTTCCTCTTTCCACCCGCCCGCTTCTCTCCGGTTCATTCCTTGCGTGGGGGCGGGCTGTCGGGGAGTTTGCGGCAGTTGTCATGATCGCATATTTCCCGATGGTCGTCTCTACGCTCATATATCAGCGGTTTACGACCGGGGGACTTGCAGAGAGCCGGAGCGTCGCATTCATTATGATTATCATCTGCATCGCCGTTTTCGTGCTCTTCCGATGGGTCACGCATAGAGCGGGAGGGAATAACCATGATCGCGCTTGAGCGGGTATCCGTCAGACTGGGGGAATTCAGTCTTCAGAATATCAATCTGAGGGTCAACCGTGGCGAATATTTCCTCGTTATGGGACCCTCTGGAGCAGGAAAGACGGCGTTGCTGGAGACCATCGCCGGGCTCCGGACACTGGACAGCGGAAGAATATTCGTTCACGGGAATGATACCAGCTTCATCCCTCCGGAACACCGGCATGTCGCCATTGTTTACCAGGATTATTCACTTTTCCCGCACATGACCGTGGCCGAAAATATTGCATATGGAATGAAGATTCAGAAAAGACCTGCACGCGAAATCAGCAATCGGGTAGATGGTCTGCTCTCGGATTTCAAGGTTTCATCACTGAAGAACCGGTATCCAGGTTCCCTGAGTGGCGGGGAACAACAGAGAGTTGCAATGGCCCGGGCTCTTGCGGTCACCCCTGACATTCTTCTTCTGGATGAGCCATTCGCTGCGCTCGATCCCCGGACACGCGAGGAATGCATGAGGATGATGCTGGAGTTACAAAAAAGCCGGGACCTGACAATCCTGCAGGTAACTCATTCACGCGAGGAGGCGTATGTGGTTGGAGACCGCATTGCACTACTTATCGACGGAATGATTATCCAGACCGGTTCAGCCGAGGAAATTTTTCACAGTCCAAAAAACCCTGCAGCGGCAAAATATGCCGGAATAGACAATATATTCAGAGGAAAATTACTCAGGTGTGATGGCACTTTCTGTATCGTAGATATCGACGGGCATCAGATATCCCTGTTGGGAAATGCAGAGGTAGGATCACAGGTTACACTTTGCATTGATGGTGCACAGATTACTCTTGGGGAGAAAACCGATGTAACCACGGATACGTCAATGAATGCTGTCTCCGTTACCGTCTCTGATATTTTACCGATGGAACATACCGCGAAAATACGTCTGGCCGGCGCGATTCCGCTTACAGCTGTAATAAAACGGGATAGTGAGCAGTTGCATCTACTCTCCCCGGGAAATCATTTTGTTGCTCTCTTCCGTGCTGAGGATGTACTTCTGCTGGAGGAAGAAGGTGAATAAATGAGGACTGCCACATCCTTGGTTGCCGTTTATATCTGCCTGGTACTGTGTTTTCTGGTATTTCCAAGTGGTGCTGAGGTTGTTTCCGTGGTACCGGATCCGTCCACGGTATCAGGTGGCTGGGTAATTCCCTATGTTACCGGCACGACTTACAATTCAACGGTCATCCGTTGGTATGCGGAAAATGTTACTCCCGACACCTTTCGATATGCGAATGAGTCGTTCTTCATCAGCACCGGTACATACGATCGTTCGACTGTTGTCAATAAAACTTCCCTTCCTCAGATGATCCTCCTGTCGGGTCTTGAACCCGGCACACGATATCACTATATCCTGCAATCAGATTCCATACCGGGTAGTGACCGGAGTTTCATGACTTTTCCCAAAAATGGATCCTGTTCATTTATTATTTATGGGGATACCCGGGAACAAGCGCCCTATTTTACTCAACTTGAACGCCATAAGATCGTTGCGGACAGTATCGCACGAGAACCAGACATTTCATTTGCAATCAATACCGGAGACATTGTCAGTAATCCCGATGACAATCAGGAATGGGACAGATTTTTTAGTGCCGGAAAAATTCTTTTCAGCACCACAACGTATGTTGCTGTCCGGGGAAATCATGATTCAAACCTTTCCCTTCTTGGAGATCGTTTTGGAACCGTTGATACGTACTCACTTGACTGCGGCGATGTTCATATCGCTATTCTTGATTCAAATGATTATGCAAGACACTCTCTTGATGATCAGGCCCGCTGGCTTACTGAAGACCTCGCATCTACTGACAAATGGAAAATTGTGATCCTTCATCACCCATTATACACCTCTGAAGAAAATCATTTTGGAGGATTCGAGAACCTCAAAAATGTGTTTGAACCGGTATTTTTGGCGGGTAATGTAAGTATTGTTTTCAATGGGCACGTTCATGCTTATGAACGAATTGAAAAGTCCGGCATTACCTATATCACTGAAGGACGGGGAGGTGCACCGGCATACCCGTTAAACGAGACTAAGATGGAAGGTTCTGTCAGGAGTTTGGAAAACTCTCTGGGTTACAGCCGAATGACAATAAATCCGGAATCCAAGTCATTGGATATTGATGTGATACAAGTTGCAGACGTTTCTCCGGATCTGTGGAATGTTACGAGAATCTACCCCATCGGGAAGGTCATTGATCAGATAGTTCTCAAAATACCAGGAGAGGAATCCACCGAAGGACCTGTTTTATCACCCCAATTCCCGCTTCTGTTTAATATATTTCGCTGTAATAGCACCAAACCTGCAGGAAACCATACACTCTTTGAACAATTTCATTTCTGTCCATCATAGAAATAAAACATTTTTCTTTAATCAACTGAAATGTCTTGCTCATCAGGATCGGGAGTCCGAGGATGCTTTTGGATATCTTACTGCTGTCATAAAGTGCCTCCATGCTTAGATGGAATCTGGTTGATAACGGGTTTAGGGCATAGATGGGTTTACGTGTCAAGTTTGTGATAGATCCAGTTAAGATCGAGGTTTCTGGGACAACCACATGAAAAGCATACGATGATTGGATCGGCAACGGGGAATGGTATGATAATTCGAGTTCCCGAAAAGGATCCAGCGTCGGGGAATAAAACGATATTTTTCTAATTTTTTCAATTTTAATTGAAAGACGAAAGAATTATCTTAAATTCAATTTCTAACCAAATATGACGCGCATATCTCTTTTCTGATTTTGAACGGAAGTTGTAAAAGTCGGGAAATTGATTTTTCGGTCAGTATCCTTTGAAAAGGTATCCGATTGGATGGGTTTGATTTATCTTCCGTTTAATTCTTACAAAAAATGAAACTTTTTTTTATAAAATAATTAAAAAAAGTTAACTTTTTAAAATATTTAATTATTTTAAAACATTCCGTTTTTAAAACAAAAATTATCTGAAGCATATAATGTAATTTAAAAAGAATTTCTTTATTTTCAATGTTTACCACCAGAATTTCCTGATGGCTTGCAATAGTGCATTTTCTCTGGAAAATCTGTTAATTAAACTCTTCTAGTTAACTTTACATGCAAGGCAACAATTTATTATTAGAATTTCAGATATAGAATTGCAGGAACGATAATTCAATCTTGGTTATCGATATCCGGAATTTTCAAAGAGGTGTATGTTGATGGAAGAAAAATATAGCAATGGAATTTTTCGAATTTTGCTGGTTTGTCTGGCCTTAATTTTGCTGGTTGCACCAGCAATGGCAGCAACAACACAATTGCATATCGTGAAGTATGCGAATGATAAGACGACCATCCTTAACGAAACAACCAAAACTTACCAATGGCTGGAAGCAAACCTGCCCGTCTTGGGAGACGGTACAACCCACTATTACAGCCAGGGACCTACATTTGATGACAATAATTTATGGGACGACGCGGAGTCATTGAATATTGACACAAGGGACTGGGGTGCAGTAAAAGGAACTGATGTTAAGGATATCTGTAACCTCGTGGGCGGAATGTCAGCCGAAGAAACGGTAAAAATCAAGGCCAGTG
The DNA here is from genome assembly GCA_963815065.1 of uncultured Methanoregulaceae archaeon. Classification (GTDB taxonomy): domain Archaea; phylum Halobacteriota; class Methanomicrobia; order Methanomicrobiales; family Methanospirillaceae; genus Methanoregula. The sequence continues at coordinate 992,457 of CAWFFE010000002.1, forward strand.
ATGGGTTTACTAAAACATTCCCCTATGCCTATATCTACACGCCGAATCCGCGACAAGGCCCGATGGGTATCACTTGGTACCGTGCGGATCAGGGCTATGTACCCAGTTACACAGATGGCATGCGTCTAGTCATGTTTGCAGATGCAAAGATCAATACCTATGGCTGGAATACTTCAGGCTGGCATGTCTTTGGAAACGCAGATATGCGTGATAGCTGGGCACCCAACGATTGGTATTATTTTAGCGGTATTTATCCTTCATCCGGTGGCGTTTCAGTAAAATTGGTCTCAGATATCCTCATCTACAGTAAAGACCCCGTACCACCAGATACCGGCAGCATCAGGGTAACCTCAGATCCGGCAGGGGCCGAGATCTTCATCAACAATGCAGATACCGGCTTTGCAACACCTTACACGTTTACCGATAAGGTTGTGGGAAGTTACGATGTGTATGTGACGAAGAGTGGATATGTAACTCCGGAGATACAAACCAAATCTGTAACCAAAGATGCTACAACTTCATATTCGTTCACCCTCAGGTACTGTTCCTCCTGATACCGGTAGTATTGGGGTAGCTTCAGATCCGGCAGGGGCCGAGATCTTCATCAACAATGCAGATACCGGCTTTGCAACACCTTACACGTTTACCGGTAAGGTTGTGGGAAGTTACGATGTGTATGTAACGAAGAGTGGATATGTAACTCCGGAGATACAAACCAAATCTGTAACCAAAGATGCTACAACTTCATATTCGTTCACCCTCAGCGCAGTTCCGCCAGTTATAGATATCCTTTTTGATGGCCCGGTAAACTTGGCTCCCGATACGAAATTCACCCTTATACCGTATAACAACCTGAGCGCAAGTTACCAGGTCAACAGCACCACCCCGCTCGGTGCCTTGGATAGTTTTAATAAGTCCACGGGAATCCGTCTGGATGTCACGGATAGTAGTTATGGTACGAAAAGCATCCTGATGGTTGACAATATCGGAAACTATCTGTACAGCAAGAGTGCGAAGTTAACCTGGATCTGTCAGGTCAATGGTGTTACACTCGATGATTTCGGCGTTCCATCTGCCGACGGTCTGAACATCAAATCCCTCACAAATGGTGATCAGGTTAACTTCTACTATGGTATGAAGCCGGTCACACCGGAAAATGCCACAGCAGTTGTCAAGATCAAGGTAAATATCGGCGGCACACAGCCCACTGAGCCCGACTGGACTCTTTCCCTGAATGGTGCAAAGACAGCGAGTGTCACTAAAACATTATTCGAACAGGGACTTGCCTGCCCAACATCAGGTCACCAGGTGTTCTGGACTGATACTGACGGCGATACCTGGGGTGGAGTCCCGTTGTGGCTGCTGGTTGCGATGGTTGACGACAACCCGGACATCGGTCCGGATCATTATAACTTCAATGACAGTATCGCCGCACAGGGATATTCAGTCAAGGTGGTGAGCGGGGATGGATGGGATACAACGCTTGCGAGTGCAGATATTGCCCGCAATGACAGCTACATTGTCGCTAATACGCTTAACGGTCAGCCGCTTTCAATCCTGACTCCAGGCGGGAAACTCGAGCTGGCCTCTCCATCTCAAGGGTGCCGCAGTCTTTGGGGGCCAGCAGGTGGGGAATATCACCAGCATCCAATTAACCGGGCTCCCTCAGCCTCCAACAGAATGGACATTAACCCTCGAAGGAGATGTAACAGATACAATCACCCAGAGATACTTTATGGAGGCGATTGCCTGCCACCATAATGTAACCTGGACTGATGCTTCCACGGGAACCGTATGGGAAGGTGTAGCCCTCTGGGATCTTGCTGGTGCTGTTGATGATATCGAGACCTCGAACCACTTTACATTCAATGACACACGTGCAACAATGGGATATACTATCCGTGTGTCGGCTGCCGACGGTTTTAACGCGACGTTTACCAGTGCGACTGCGGCACACAATAACGGGTATATCGTTGCATACAAAATGAATGGAGTTCCTCTTGTCGGCTCTTCAGCTCCACTCAAGCTCGTCGGGACTGCGACCGTGAGCAACAAGGAGCGGGTCGGCGGAATTGCGAAGATTAGTCTCGAAGGGCTGCCGGACCAGTATCCTCCCGGTGACTGGCAGCTGAAACTGTACGGAAAGATCGGCGATATAATACCGCAAGGCGAATTCGAGTATTCAGCTGACTGCCATAATGCTGTGTATACCGATGCAACCGGGAATGTTTATACCGGTATCCCACTTTGGCGACTGATGGGGTGGGTCGATGACCGGATTCCTCACGGGCCTGATGGCTTTAACGATGCTGCTGCAATTGCAGGGTACAAAGTCATCATAAAAGCCGGGGACGGGTACGCCAAGGAGTTCACAAGTCAGCAGATTGGCAAGAATGACAACTTCATTATTGCCAATACCATGAACGGCGCCCCGCTACCGACTGACGGATCCCATCCGCCATATCCACTCAGGCTGGTCGGCAGTGGAACTCCCGGAGGCAACAGTGTGGGTAATGTTGTTGAGATCCAGCTCACGGATTTCCAGACACCGGTTGAAGCGCCAAAACTGCACATCTTAAAGTATGGGACCGATGGCATAACAGTGATCAATGAAACCTATGTAGATTACACCTACATGGAAAGCAATATGCCCGTCATTGGTGACGGGACAACCGCCTACAAGTTCGAGGGGCTCACTATGGATCCATCGAATCTGTGGGACCCTGAGGAAACCTATCCAGGTGGATACAAGATATCGAACATAGTTAAAGGAACACGGGTCCGTGATCTTGCAGAGCTAGTCGGAGGAATGGACTCCGGCACAACGATTACTTTTGTGGCAAGTGATGGTTTCGAAACGACTCTGCCCTACTCCTCGATTTATACAAATCCGGCTGTTCAGGCCCGGCAGGGTGATGCTATTATCGCATGGTGGGGTGATGGGCAGTATGTGCCGAATTACGCTGACGGGATGCGCCTCTTCTTCACTCCGGATGGCGATCACGTCTACGGCCACTGGGATATGCACGAGACACTGCCATCCCAGTACTGGCGTTATAATTTCCAGGATAATATCCAGTACCCATCGTCTGCTGGACTTTCAGCAAAATTCGTCACTACTATCAAAGTGTATTCTTCTTTGGAGTCAGAATGGACCTTAGAACTGGATGGTCGGGATATCGGCGGCCTTAATTATGTCGTTGCGAAGCCATTCCTCGAGGAGGCACTTGCATGCCAGTTCGGGTCTGATCATAAAGCGACCTACACCGACAATCAGGGCAGAGTCTGGGAAGGAATGCCGTTATGGTTCTTTGCCGGGTTTGTCGATGATGCCGATCAGCATTCTTCCAACGCATTTAATGAAACTCTTGCAAGATCAGGATATAATATCGTCATTATAGGCACTGATGGTTATTCAACAACAATAGACAGCAGACAAATCATTCGCAGCAGCAACTACCTTGTTGCGAATTCCCTGAACGGCTTCCACATACCTGATACCGATGACAACTGGCCGTTGAGGTTAACCGGTGCGAATGTAAGTGGTGGCAGTGTAGTGAAGAAAGTCAAATCGATCAAACTGGTCAAAATTCAGGATCAATCATTGACACCAATGACGATACTGGCAAAATGCCCGGTCGATATATCAGTGACCGATCCAGAAGGCCACACAATCAATAAACAAATTAATGAAATTTCCGGAGCTGTCTATTCAGAACCTACGGTGGACGGAAATGGTCTCTACGATCCGCAGATAATGATTCCTGAAAAAATCCCCGGGAACTATATTATCACGGCAACTCCAAAACAAGGAGCATCACTGACTGACACATTCACACTCCAGATTGAATCCGATGGCAAAATTATTACCCTTGCGGATAAAGTCCCGGTGAGCTCCATCACTACAGAACCGTACAGGATTCAGGTCGATGCAGATGGAGGAATAATTATTATCGGCAGCGGAGTAATTCCCACGCCGGAGTTCCCGACCCTCACCTTCCCGATCATGATAATCAGCGCAATGGCGTTCCTGGTATACATATACCGGCGGGAATAATACAATAAATTTTTTTTAAATAGCGTTTTACTCGTGAGAATCAGACACTAATTCAATTATATCGTTAAAGAATATGTAAATTAATATTCGTTAACAATTCGCTTACAATTAACAATTTATTTCATGTCAGAAAAAATATTTTGATTCCGGCAAAGGCATCTACAGGGAAATGCTTTGGATTTCACAGGTGGCATACATGAAGATTTTTATATCGGATAGAAAATTTTTCCTGGTACTCATTACCTTCACCTTCATTCTGACAATTGCTTCACCAGCTCTGGCTGCATCCACCCAGCTCCATATCGTGAAGTACGCGAAAGACGGGACAACAATACTAGCAGAAAAAACCCTGACTTACCAGGAGATGGAATCAACACTTCCGGTTCAAGGGGATGGATCCACTCATTACTATCTTCAGGGCCCGGTTTTTGTCGATGATCCGGATGCGGTGACTGAAGAGCAGCTCCGGTGGAATCCTGATGAGGATACCAATGTTCAGGAAAAAGATATGGGCGCGGTCAAGGGTACTGATGTAAAGGATCTCTGCAATCTTGTCGGGGGTATGTCTCCCGGTGAGACACTGAAAATCAAGGCAATCGACGGCCTGACAAAGGAATTCGCCTATAAAAACGTTTATACGCCGCCTGCACGGCAGGGACCCATGGTTATAACGTGGTATAAAGACGGAAAATATCCGGATTCAGGATTTGATGAAGGGATGCGGCTGCTTTTTTTTGCTGACACTTCGGTAAATCCCTGGGGAATGAACGTTTTTGGAAACTTTGACTGGCATGAATCGGCAGATCCGCAGTACTGGTATTATTATTACCAGTCGTCAGATGAAAAGTATCCCACGACGACCGGCTTATCAGTAAAGGACGTATCTGATCTTCTCATCTATAGTTCCCTGAACCCCTCCTCTGGTTCAGGAGGATCCGGAAGCTGGGGAGGTGGGGTGACAAGTTCCGTAGGTATACCGTCAATTGATGATGCTTCGATGTACGGGTTCAAGGGATCAAAATTAACGACATACGCCTCAGGTACCCTGAATGGGACAATCCGCCTGATGCACGATCCCAGGAGCGCACCTGTTGTCATCAGCAACAGGATCCGTGATTATACAATTCCATTCATTCTGCAGGCCGAGAGCAATCTGACATTGGCCCGGTTGTATGTGTATATCTCCGGAAGTCATGGAATTCAGAGCAACGTTGGAGTTACCCCCTCTCTCAAGACAGAGTTCAATCATGTGCAGCTAGACACTCAACAGCTATACATCGATACCGATGGTGATGAGCACAGGAACGTATCTGCGACATATGCTTTTGATGTTCTCCCGTATATGCAGGGAAATGATACCTATACAATCTCACTTGCCAATCCGAATTACGATCAGGCTGTTTTCACTGTTGAGGATGTGTCTCTCGCCGTAGCTTTTGAGAATGAGTCAGCCCCCTCAGCTCGGTACTGGATTGGTGAGGGATGCGACGTACTATCAAGCGATCCGAGGAGAGGAATTTTGCCTGACGATGCTACTACGACCATGGCATTCACTGGAACGCTAAATATCTCCCGGATCAGCGATGCCACTCTTATGGTGGTCTCAACGGGGATTGATTCCCTGAACACAACAGAACACATGGTGAAATTCAATAACGGAACCTGGTATAATGCATTTGACAATTCTTCAATCGGTGGAACACTTCAGATCCCGGTCAAACCTTACCTGAATGGATCGGGAAATTCAGCTTCAATAGAAAGTACCATCAGGAGAATGGATGGGGATTATCTTGTGAACAGAAATGTCATTCTGGTGGTTGAGCAGAACGCAAGTGCTGGCGCAACCGACGAAACGGATCCAGCCGATATGACATCAGGTACACCTGTTCTTCCGGATTCTGCCCCCTCACCTGTCAACAACCTGACACCAGAAAGTACTCCGCCTCCCTGCAGCATCTCGCTCCACACAAACCCTGAGGGGGCACTTATCTTTGTTGACGGATCGTATTTGGGAAAAACAACTCCTTATGTCCTTGAAGAAAATCCTGGAGATCAGCATACTATAAGGTTTGAACTTGATGGATTCGTTCCTGCTGAACGAAACCTGACCATCCATAACGATACCACACTCTATGAATACCTGTATGCCAATGTCTTTGTCTATTCTGCGAAGGGACGATCTGTTGAGCAGATGCAGGAGCGTGATACAACCCGCCATGGAAGTTTATATGTGAAGTCCCGCCCGGGACCGGCGGTCATTTCCATCAATGGTATCCTGATGCCCCAGAGAACACCTGCAATAATATCCAGCCTTAAAGAAGGTCTCTACACGGTGCGATTGTCGCTGGAGCCGGATCCTTTTTCCAAAGGGAACTCAGGGATAACATTCGAAGATCAGGAAGTCTATGTCTACCCCTATAGCACCGTGCTAGTGGATGTTGCTGCGAATTATTCACGTTCAGAAGAACTGATCATCGACTCAGGCAGCCTGAGAGGAGAACCATTCACTACTAACGGTCATACAGTTGAGAAAACAATCCCTGCCCGAATACACACGCCCTCCACCGATTCGTTTATTACTTTGTATCATAACCTGTCGTACATCTCGTACCCGGTTCCCGCACCCATGAACGAAGATCATTATCTCGTCATCGAACCCCGCCAGCACAATAACCTGACTATGTTTGTAGATTCAAGCCCCTGGGGGGCTGAGGTATTTATTGACGGGTTCAGGACAGGTTATTCCACCCCCTATACTTTTACCAATATTTCCGATGGATCGCACCGTATCATGGTCTCAAAACCGGGGTATATTCCTGAAGAAAGCCTAATCACACTATTATATACGAATGGGCCGGAATCCAAGACCGATGTTCGGTTTAGCCTTGAAGAGTATACGAACGGATTTTTACGGGTCGGAAGCAATGTGCAGAGATCAGCCATTTTCATTGATGGTCTTGACACCGGTGAGGTGACGCCATACTTATTCTCGTCAGTTCCGATTGGGACCCATTCGATCACGGTTTCCAACAATAATTCCGCCCGGAAATATCCCGATGTTGTCGTGAATGCATTGATACCGGTAAATATCAGCGCTGATTTTATTGAAATTCCACAGGACTAAAAAAACGTGAACAGGTTCCCCGCTTGCCAGCTCATTGTTGTCCAGAAAGGTGTAACTATATCATCTTCAGGTTCACGTGCAGATCAACGATGCCCCGTGGGGCAGAGACGGCCCCCCTCTTCACTAGCGTGCCGTTTTTGTATACTTCGACGCTGAGCACATTTCCTGATCCATCCTGCTTCTGGATGGTTGCCACTACAACATCGTCCACAGTTGGTATCTGGAAGAAGCGGGTTCCGGAACCGCTTATCTGGCGCATTCCCCCGGAAATACCGACCTGCCCGGAAAAATTCCCTCCATATATCACTTTCACCCAGACGCCGGTATCGGGAATAATGATCAGCGGCTGAACGGTCGGAGCGGGCGTAGCACCCGGTGTTGCATCCAATGCAGGCACGGTGTTTGTCGGGGCCGCAGGAGCAGGAGTTGTTGCAGTCAGAGTTACAGCAACAGGAGTTGTCACCGGCGGTTGCTGATGGGTTGCCGGCAGGACATTTGCATACATGATCGCTATCCCGGCGACCGCGAGAATGACGATAATGACCGCTGCGATTATACCGTAACTCCGTTTCGACGCTGTGACCGGGGCCGGGTGGAAACGGGATGATAAGGAGTTTTTTGACGCTTCCATTGCTTCCGCTGATGTGGATCCACCGGCTGCCTGTTCTTTGACCGGGGGAGTCACCACGGCTATATCTCCACCTGCATCTTCCACCGTGGTGGTCATGTCGGTTTCCTGCGGGGAAGGGCTCGTCTCCATTGGTGTCAGATCGCCGGGGGTACTGTCGGACCCGTTGTCCGGGGTGTCATCAAATATGATATCAGTGTCCAGTTCCTGGGGATTTTCCACCGGAACGGAGGATTTCTCGCGAATCATCCTGATCTGTTCCCTGAGATGTTTTACCCAGTCATTGGATTCCTGCTTCCGGTCGCTTCCGGCCTGCAGGGAAAAGACAAGTTCCTTTGAGCGGGTCGCACCGCCAGGACTGGTGGCCGCCAGCGAAAGGGTAACGATCGGGTTGCCAAAGGCATCCTCCCCGGCAATTACCGTCTCGATGGTCGCGAGGGGAATTATCTGTGGCCTGAACTGGGCGTAACCAGCGTCAATAAGGATGATGCGCTCGCTCGTGAGCATGACATCTGACAGGGCTGAGTCGAATTTCACCTTGTGGGCTGTCAGAATAATGGATTCGTCACGGTTAAAATACGGGGTGCCCATAATACCACAGTCTCTGCAGTAGGTGTCGGCTCTCTTAAGCAATATTCTTTCGCGGTGCCCGATCTCTCTTCTCGCCGGATATGAGCAATCCGGAAATACCCCGGAAAAGGAAGAATTTATCGGGGGAAAAGAATTTTAGGAAGACATCCCAGGCTCCCCTGCGGTCAGGCATTCTGGTTGGAGATCTGAGACCTGCTGATTGATTGAGAGGTAACCGTCGGACCAGGTACCGGAGTTGTCTGGTTAACCGGGAAGAGTGATTCCCGGATTACTAACCGGGAGTGTCTGGTTGGTTGTCTGAACAGGGCTGGTCGTCTGTGTGACCCGGGGAGGAATGCCCGGTGGGCCCCCGGTCGTAACGTCTATCAGCAGGTCGATAAAACCCCGGGGGCTTGACGTCGTACGATGACTGATCAGTTCCCCGTTCCGGTAAACTTCAACGGATAGTATATCTCCCGAGTTGTCGGTCTTGTACATCTGTACCTGGACCAGCCGATTATCGGCATTCATCTGGTATAGCCGGTCACCGGAACCAGTAATTTCCCGCAGAGATCCAGGGTTGCCCAGCCGTCCATAGTAGTCCTGCGGATAGGTTACCCGCACCCAGACGCCGGTAGGGGGAATTATCATCGCGGTCGGCACGGGAGTTACCAGGGTTGATGAAACCGGGACCAAGGTCCCGGGCAGGGTGGGAGTTGGGACCGGGGAGAGTTCCCTTAGCGGTGCGCTAAAATATGATGGGGAAAATACTGCGATGCCGGCAATTCCCAGGATCAGGATAAGTATCGCGGCGGCGATCATGAATGACTTCTGCCGGTTACCGAAACCATGAGGTGGGGCAGGGGATCCCGGCGCAGGGGAGGTACTCTCAGACTTCAGTTGATCCGGCTGATTCTCCCGGTCCCTCTCCTTCGGGAATGCCTGTTTCTGATGGTCCCGGGCTTACTTTTCCGATAGCCAAGAGCGAAGCACGCCATGGTTCAGGTGATGCAGGCTTATCCCCGGTATCAACGGGGGTCTCTCCCGTGGTTGTAGTATCAGAAATTTCAGATCCTGTAAGATCTTCCCGGGCCGGGACGGGAGTAATAATTTCCAGTTCTTCCGGCTCTGTCCGGTCCGGTGGTGATGTTTCCACCCGTAAAACCGCCGGTGCCTCTACCGTCGTTGTAGTATCAGAAACTTCAGATTCGGTAAGAACTTCCGAAGGTTCTCCACAGGTAATAGTTTCCGATTCATCTGGCGGGGTCATATCCGGTGATGCGGTCTCCGGCACCGCAGCGGAAGGTAGTTCTACCGGAATTGTTGCACCGGGATTGACAGCATCTGCAAGACCTTCACGGGGAACTTCCGGGGCAATCATTTCTGAAACAACCGGTGTTGAGAGCAGCTCTTCGGACTCATCCGATATCTCCTCAGCACCTGTGGTCTCAGGAATGCTGTCGAACTCTTCCGAAGGAACTCCGGGAGTGAAGGTCTCCGTCACATCCGGTATTTCCCTGTCCGGTGACGCAGGCGCTTCCGGAGCAGTCTCCGGAGATTTCTCTCCTGCCGGTGCTCTGTCTCCTGCTTCAGGTACCAGCTCTCCAGGAGACGCCGTCCCTTCGGGTTCATCGTGGATAACGGCAAGTTCGATTGGCGCAGGACGGAGATCAATTACCGTTGAATGGGGAAGTTGCATCTCCGGTGCGATCTGCCGTCGCCTCGCTGGTCGTATGCCAGTATCCTGATCGATCGGAGCGACGCTGTGGCCGATGGATTCCTGGCGTCCTGCAACGACATGTTCCATGAGCTTTTTCAGCCATTCATCGCGCTCCCTTTCCCGTTGTTCGCCGGGTTGCCGTAAGAAGATCAGGTTCATTCGATCAGAGCCGCCGGTGCGGCTCGTGTCAGAGAAGAAAAGGGTGATGGCAAGATCTCCTGTGGCTATCTTTCCTGCCTTTACCGAAAGAATCGCCCTGAGGGGGATCTTCTGTGGCTGGAACCGGGCATACCGGATATCGATTAGAACGAGATATTTTGTGGTGAGCAGCAGATCGTACTGTTGCGAGTTGATTCTGACCCGGTCCGTTGTCAGGATAATGGATTCACCGGTCTCAAGATAAGGACTGTCCATCGCACCACATCGTATATAGTATATTATCTGTAGCAATATGCTTTATAGCTGAATATAACGGTAATTTTTTCGATCGCCATTTCCCGGGTGCAAAATCCGGTTTATCCGGATGAGGTTGCGGAACCTGATTACCCGCAGTAATGGAAAACTTCGTGTGTGTCGTTCATTTGCAAGCCCTGTTTCATGAGGCCCGGTGAAAGAAGGAGTCTGTCCCCGGCTTAACTCTCAAAATCCTATAAAAAATGATGGGGATGAAAAAAAATATTATGAAACCCTTTTATTTCCACTGGAACAAAGTGCGAAATCAAGGTGAATTTTACGAAATTCTCTTTAAGGATAAAAAAACCCGGGAGCGTGACGGCAGGTAATGCTATGATCGCAAATCCGGCATGCCATTGCCGGCTGGATAATAACTATCCCCACAGAATTTATACTCACTTCCGTGGAGGTGAACGAACATGCTTACGAGCCATGAACTCCTTTTAAAATTCTGGCACGATTCCCGGTACACCTTTTCAGGAGTCGGGGTGGAGTATGTTGACCGGGGCGCCCCCGACGACCGCTCAACCGTCGGCGGCAAGGATATCCGTATCCTTGACGCCTATTACCTTGAGATCGCCACGGAATAGGGCGTAAAATATATTCCCTACCACCGCATCCGCAAACTCATGTACGAAGGTAAGATTGTCTGGGAGAAGAAATGAACATGCAATATTTTGAATTTATCATGATTAATTATTTATAATCCGGCTTCCATCAATCATATAATGTATCAGTCTATTATCAGCAAGGCATTCCTGCCCGGGCGGGTACATTTTGCTCATGGTAAGCGGCAGCTGCTTTTTAGAGAATAATCCCGGGAAAATTTTCTGTCGGTTTCCCGATGGAAACTGAATTGATCTCTGACTACTGATTTCGTGGTGAATTATGGGTATGATAGCAGAACGATCGGTTGATGAATGGTATAGTTCCCTGCCAAAGACCAGCGGGATCTACCGCATTATTAACGGGACCATGGGGGACAGGAGCGTAAAAGAGAGGATCCAGGCAGTCATCACGCTCGGTGAGAGCGAGGACCCGCGGGCTGTCCGTCCTCTCATGGATTGTTGCGCAGACAGTGACCCATTGATCCGGTTGCACGCAACCAGGGCACTGTCCCGGCTAAGGAGCGGGAGGGCAGTACCTGTCCTGGTTGAACGTCTCAGGGACAAGAGGGAACAGCCTGAAACCAGGAAGCAGGCGGCTGCGGCACTGGCGGCGATCCGGAGTTATAGCGCGATAGCCGGACTCAGGGACCTGTACGCGGATACCGGGGAGGACTCCGCTCTTCGATCATTCGTTGCAGAGGAGCTGCACCGGATTCGCGTTCGGTAAACCCCCTGACTAACCTCATCTCCTGCGGCGCACCTGATCACTGAAGCACAGCTGAAAATGTTCCGTCTGACAAGTCCATCTTTTGACGAATTTTTTCACGGATGGCTCATCACAACCTGATATCTCGTCCTTTTTTACTGTTGGTCGGTAAATCCGGGTGTTATCTTCCGAAATTCAGTGATTCTCATAAAAGGGATTCCTTTCCGGGATGGTTTCTCAATTGCGTACTCCGATTACAAAAACTATCTGCACGCCGTAAAATGACCAGGTATTTCCGGAGAACGATACTTTAACAACCTTTCCTGTCGTAGCTATTGGCACTATGTGGAAGGCAGTCGGGATCGATGCATGGCTTGCCGGGAGGAAGTCAAGCCTGGAAGATGCGCGAATTACCGTCACCGATATCATCGAGCGGGTGAGAAAAAACGGCGATACCGCATTACGTGAGCTCTCCCGCCACGTTGAGTTGACGGAGATCGCCGTCTCCGAAGAGGAGCGGGAATCGGCCTATGATGATGTCGACACACAACTTGTCGAGAGCCTCATCGAGGCCCATGCACGTATCGAACGTTTCCACGAACTCCAGAAACCGAAGGATCTCTGGCTCCAGGAGATGGAGCCCGGGATCGTCCTTGGGGTCAAAACAACGGCATTGGACCGCATCGGTATCTATGTACCCGGCGGGCGTGCCTCCTACCCCTCCTCCGCCCTCATGTGTGCGGTGCCGGCAATGGTGGCCGGTGTCAGGGAGATCTGTGCCTGTTCCCCCCCGCCGATCAGTCCCATGACCCTGGTCGCGTTGGATATCGCGGGCGTCTCCGAGATCTACCGATCCGGCGGTGCCCAGGCCATTGCGGCCATGGCACTCGGGACGGAAACGATACAACCGGTGCAGAAAATTGTCGGCCCGGGAAATGTATACGTTACCCTCGCAAAGATGATATTGCGGGAGAACGTCGAGATCGATTTCCCTGCAGGTCCGAGCGAGATCGGGATCATCGCTGATCACACGGCAGATCCCCGGATTGTTGCCTCGGATGTTCTTGCACAGGCAGAGCATGACCCCAATGCCGCCTGTATCCTGATCACGACTGACGGGAATCTCCCCGGGAAGGTCGGGCATGAAATTGACGCTCTTCTTGCCGTGGCCCCCCGAAAGGAGATCATAGAAAAAGCCCTCAATAACTCAGGGTATGTCGTCGTCAGCGACATTGACGAAGCGGTCGCGACATCGGACAGGGTCGCCCCCGAGCATCTCTCGATTCAGGTTGCCGATCCCCTGTCAGTTGTCACCCGGGTGAAAAACGCCGGTGCAATCTTTGTCGGAAAATATTCAGCGGTTGCCTGTGGCGACTATGCGGTGGGAACCAATCACGTTCTGCCTACAGCGGGATATGCAAAGATGTACTCGGGCCTTGACGTCGCACATTTCTGCAAGACCGCATCAGTTGAGATAATCGATAAAAACGGCCTTGAAGCGATCGGTGATATTGTCGAGACCATCGCGGAAGCAGAAGGCCTGCATGCCCATGCCCAGTCGGTTAAGATCCGGCGGCAGTGCTAGGGTGGAAATCCTTTTTTACCCCTTTTTTTAAAGAGATCTCAGTTTTGTTTTCCTTGACCGGATTTTCATGAACATTTTCCGGGATTGTCGCCACCACGGAGATACAACGATACCCGAAGGCGTCCACTACAAGCCATGTTTTCTATTTAACAATCAATATTTTTATGAGAGCCCCCCGCCCCAGGGCCACTCCGTGGCACGGCGGGTCAGGGAATTCATTCTTTTTTTTGATAATCTGTTCCTTCCTTGGCATCTTTAAAATACAATCCAACCGTATTGAAGTTCCAGGGTTTCCTCTTATATATATCAAAAAATGAGGCGGCTCAAGGGGGTACACCCCTTGGGTTGCCTCTCCCTCTGGGGGAGAGAGGGGGTCACGAGGTCAAAAAAAGTGAACTATTTCAGGAGTTCCCCCCACCAAACAAAAAAACGATAACGTAAGAAATTCCACTAAAATATCTTCATCTTTCCTTTCGGTATCGCCAGAGTCCCATGACAGTAACGAGTCCCACGGCAGTGAGCGGGATTGCCGGGTCAAGCGGTGTCCCGGTTGCCGGTTTCTCTGAAGGGAGAAATTCGACTTCCACCGTTGCGAAATCCCCGCTGTTGGTCCTTAACCGGTCCAGCGGTGAGCTTTCAACATATACCGTATAGTTTCCCGGGTTCAGTGTCCCCAGGATTACCGAGGTATCCCAGCGGTACGTCCAGCTGCCATCTGACAGTTTTACCGGTGCGGTCGTAAACAATCCGCGCCCGGCAGGGATATTGAGATTATCGAGCGTGACCCCTCTTGTATCGAGATCCGGGCCGGTCACAAAGAGATAGACGGCAATGGTGGTGATTCCTGATACCGTCCCGTTGAGCGTAATGACGTCACCGATATGCGCCTGCCGGGGTGATGCAGAGACGGTGAGGACCGGCAAAGCCATGACCTGGCCGGCAATAACCCCCAGTACTATTACGACAGCGATCAGGAAGCGCATGCCTCGCATACCGGTACCTGTACGTTTACTACGTAAAATAGTTTCATGCAGCAGGGCGATCAGAATTTGACTACCATGACTGCCTCTTCCTCTTTTTTCAGCTCGATTTTCAGCTGATCGGAGTTGAAGTCATACCCCTCTGAGGGGTTGTAATCCTCGTAGAGTTCAGTTTTGTCGAGTACATCGACAAACTCCTTTAAGAATATCCGCGGGATAACATCCACCCGCCCGCCAAAACGGGTGGTAATCTTCTTTATCATCGCACGGATAAACCGGTGCGAAACCCGCTCCCGGTCCGGCTCTGCATACGCCTGGGCATATACGTCCAGGACCTTGAGTGCCACCTGCTCGAGTTTTGCCGTATCGAACTTCGAAAGGATAATCTGCGGCTGCCTTGGGTTCCGGTAGCTGTCGGTCTGTATCACGCTGATCCGGTCGTACAGCGGGGGGACGGAACGGATGCCCCTTGAGCCGTCATACATGGCAGGGGTTCCGGTGAAGAGGAAGTAACAACGGGGCATATCTCCACGGTCAAGGGCGTCGATGATCTGGACAAGGGTCTGGTACCCCTTCTCGCGCTGGTTGCGCTGGAGCCCCTGGGTTGTCTCCATCTCGTCAACAGCAATAGCGATGCCCCGGTATCCTGCCCCGTGGATGATCGCCACCAGGCCGCGGAGGAAGATGAAGGCGATGGTATCGTCGATATCGCCACGGATCCCGGCCCGCTGCTTGAAATCCCTCCCGATATTGGGCTCAGCCGCGATCCACCCGAGCGCAGACTGGCCGATCTGGAACTCACCCGCATTGTTCGCCTTGTAATAGGTGCGCAGTGCGGCGGCAAGTGCTGTATTTACCTCACTGATGCCCGAGAGGGCGGCCTCAATCTCACGCTCGGTGCCCGCTTCGAGCACCGCATCCTCCACCGGGCTCCCGCTGACCGAGATCAGGCGCTCTTCAATGGAGAAGAGCCAGGTATCGATGATCGTCTTGAGGGCATGTTCCTCCTCGCTCGTCCTGAGATTTGAACAGATCTGCTGGTATATCCCCTTCAGTTTATAGAGGGGCGTGGAAGAGGATATGACCACGTGCGAGGTCACAAAACCCTTGTTGCGTGCGATCTCCAGCGCCCGGGCCACGAGGAAGGTCTTGCCGCTGCCGTACTCGCCACGGATAAATTTCGTGTCTCCGCCCCCCTGAGCCACGTAATCCAGCTGTTTTCCTATCGCGCTCTCTTCGACATCCAGACCTACGGCTATCCGCTCAAGCCCGCTGGCAGGGACGGTTCCGCGCCTCAGCGCATTAATGATATTGATGCTTTCGAGCCGGCGCCGGTCCATCTGTTCAGGTTCCGGTATATTCATAGACCTCTCCATCTTCTCCAACCCCTTTTTTGCTGATAAGATTCATCCCCTGCGACGATGCCTTCTGGATCAGCTTGTTCACCACGCCTACCACCCGGCGGGTTCCCAGCATCTTGCGGAGGTCCATCTCGCTGGCCGTCCGGTGCGAGCGGAGAAATTCAACGATTTTCTTTTCCTGCTCCGAAAGATCGAGCTGTTCGATGAGCGCGTGCGCAGGAGCGGCAGCAACCGCACGTTTTTTAATCTGCGGTGCATTCATGATCGGCCGATCAGCAATGGATCTCTCTTTGCATAACGAAATCAGCTGGAGATACTTCTCGAGCCGGATGGCCCGCGGATACGCCGGCATCACGTCGATACCGCAGAGGCAGTAATACTTGCAGGCGGCATAATCCATCTCTTCCTGGGCACTCGTCGCGGCAATGAAAAAAGCGATGGAGAGCAGTTCCAGGCCATCTGAGTTCAGGGCCGTCTGCCGCTCTCCAAGCTTTTTTATCAGCTGTCCCATGAGGCGTTTCATGCTGCGCATTTTCCCCCGATCATCGAGAATGACCGCGGCCACGCGCCCTATATCTGAATTTTTTTTCACATTTGCCAGGATGTAGAGCATCACTTTTTCGCATTCCCGTTCATCCCCGTGTACCGATAAAAACCTGGCATAGTCAAGACCCCCTGCCAGGAAGTCCGCCCGGTATGCCCGGTAATACCATGATCGTGCCTCGACCATATCCCCCCGGTCATCGTAAAGTCGCGCCGTCTCCAGGAGGCTTACGACGTTCATGTCCTGGGAGACAACGGCAAGAAAGCGGCGGACTGCCTCATCCGCCGCTACGTGCTGTTCGAGATAAGTGCGGTACGTCCTGATGATCAGGGAAAGGGTGTCCAGATCGTTTTTCGCGGTGAGTTCCTCCCGGATCAGTTTTTCATATGAGGATAGTGCGGAATGCTCAAGCTCCATCGCCGCAAGGAGATCGCACTCGACAAGACGGTTTAACGGGTTGCATGACTGCCTGAGAAGTCCTTCTACCGCCGCGAGTGCTGCGCCATAGTCTTTCGTGGATTTCAGGAGCCGGGTATAGTCGAACAGGATTCCGGCGTCTGGATCTTCCCGGACATAGGTCGGATAGGCATCCAGCGCTGCCGGCACATCAAACCGTGAAAGAGCTTCGAGATATTTACGGAGCGCCGGCAGGCTTTTCGTAGCCCGGTAACTCCTGAGGGCAGATTCAGCTGCGGCCTCATACCGGTGGGCTCCGATGAGTGCGTCGATATATTCCGGTGTCACGGCCAGGTCTCCGCCGAGCACGGAATGAGTGGTGAGAGCCTCTTCCGGCTCACCGATCTCAATAAGAGAGCGCATGAGGTTCTGGAGATCACCGGGCTTTTTCCCGAGCTGGACAAGGGACCTGAGTACCGGCAGCGCCCCCCGGAAGTCCTTCAGGGAGATGAGATACCCCGCATAACTCCTGAGCGCGTCCTGGTTGGTGGGATCGAGGTGAACAGCGGCGGCAAACTCTGCAATCGCCCCCTCGTCCTTCTGCGCTTCGAGCACTTTTGCAAGGTAACTGTGGACATACGACGAATCCGGCATCTTCCGGGCAAGATCCCGAAAAAATACCTCGGCATCTTCGAGTTTACCGGTATAATAGAGATTTGTTGCGGTGAGCACCTCGATTGCCGGGTCCCTGCCCGTTTCAAGGAGGGCAGTGCAGATCTCGAGTGATTCCTGGAAACGCCCATCTTCGGAGAGCCGGAACGCCTCCTTCTTCTGATCTTCACGAGGAACCGGGATCATGATCGTCCGGAACCAAACCTGACCGCAAACAGACCGGCAAACATCCCTATCATATCCGTCTTCCGGACATGGGAGTCACTTTTGTTCTGCCATTCAATAGGGACCTCCACCACCTGAAACCCTGCCCTGCAGAGTCTCCAGAGCAGCTCGACATCGAACTCAAATCCTGTCGATTTCATCATCGGTAGTATTGCATCAATGGCTGATTTTTTAAATACCTTTGCCCCGCACTGGGTATCATAATAGTACAGGCCGAAAAGGATCCTGATGAGCAGGTTGAATGCGCGGCTTTCGAGCCGGCGCAGGAAGCTCTGGCGAACCCGCAGATGTGCCCCCGGTATCCAGCGTGAACCGATTGCACCGTCCGCGGTGGAAAGCGATAAAAAAAGGCGTTTCATCTCATCGATACTCGTGGAACCGTCGGCATCGAAGTAGCCGACCAAGGGCGATCCGGCTGCCCGGAGTCCGGCCAATACGCCCCCGCCTTTTCCGAGACGGTGGTCGAACCGGAGACAGCGGATCGTCAGGTCCTTTCTGCGGTCTGCAATGGAATCGACCATGTCGGCAGTTGCATCGTTCCCGTCACAGACAACGATCAGTTCCCCGTCAAACTGATCGATGGCATCAAAGAACGGCGATATCCGGTGCTCCTCGTTATATGCCGGGATCACGATGCTGCAGGTGGTATCATAGGGCGGGGTGGTCATGATGCGCAGGATCTCGTTTCGGTTGCTGTCGGGTTCCGGAACATTGTTCAGAAGATGGTTGACGACCTGCCCGGTATTCATGCCCGGGCGCCCGGGCTGGCAGGTACGGTAACAGGTACTTTTTGCGGAGTCTCCCAATAACATTACTGGTGTGCGATAAGGTGCTGCGCCAGCATGGTACCGGGGCGGTACTTCTCTGCCATCAGCAAAGCGGTCCTGCGAAGGGCAGCGTGTTCCTGTATACAGCTCTCGGGTGGGGGCGATTTTCTGAGAATTGCCGATGTGTTCTCGGTCACCTGGATTAGTTCTGTCGCGATAAGGGCGTTCAGCCAGACGAGATCGGCAAGCATCTCTTTCATTTCCAACTCCTGCATGGAGAATACCTCGTTGTGCATACATGATAAACGGATTGCACGCCGGAAAGAACAATCTTAATCAGCTGTGATTCCAAACTCCGGAAGGAGCACGATGTCATACCTTGAAAAAATTAAAGCCGACGGGAGATGTGCAAACCCTTTCTTTTGCCTGATGGGAATCGATGTGATCAGCGTAGAGCCGGGAAAAGCGGTGCTGAGGATGCCGGTCCGGCCCGATATGCACAACGGTGTAGGCTGGCTTCAGGGAGGCATGCTTGCGGCACTGGCCGATGAGGCGATGGCGCTTGCCCTCTATTCCCTTCTTGAAGAAAATGAAGGAATTGCAACAATATCCGAATCTACCAGTTTTGTCAAAGGGGTAAAAGAGGGAGTCGTCACCGCGGAAGGCCGGGTCATACGGAAAGGCCGGCGGGTGGCATTCGCTGAGGGCGAAGTATTTGCCGATGGTGCTGAGAAGGTTATGCTCTCCAGGACGTCTGCTGCCTTTGCCGTGACGGTGATTAAGGATGACAGAATCAGTGAAGATATCAACAGGTGAATGTTCATTTTTTCGGAGCCGGGGAAGGACCGGTTGAAGACAGATGCAGGAGAGTTTCCTGTCCATAACCCGCGTTTTCTGAGATGCCTGCCGTTTTTCTTTTATCAGATATTTCAGGTAAAAATCCCTCAAAAAAAGGTCAGCGATTCCTGGTGCTTCCCGGGAATGGTGATAATTTTACAGATCCTCAGGACCTTTCCGAGGTGACAGTACCGGAATATGTTTTTAGCGTTTAAAAAATCCTCAAAAAGTATGCCCGATTTAAGGATCCGGGCAGGCAGAAATACACGGTAATATTGTTAACATTGTTAACAACATAGTATTCTCCCTTTCAAGGCTCTCCCGAAGCACCTGGAGCTGGAACGTTTTAGAGAATTCCATCGCTTATCGGGGGCACCCTGCCGGAGATTGACCGGTCATACAACGAGGAGATACCGATCTTCATCATCATCAATTCATGATGACGAAAATTGTTTGACCGTGTTTTTCCAGGAAATGTAAAGGCGGAAAAGTGGAAAAATATAATTGAATCCGACTATTTTTTCTTCGGTTTCCGGGTCTTCTTTTCCGGCACTTTCTTTGGTGCTGGTTTGCGGAATTTCACATACCAGACAATAAGACATGCAATGGCGATCCCGACGATGCCAAGCACGATTAACATCGTCTGTGTCCCGGCTGCTGTAGCGGCCTGAGCCTGGGCGAGCCCTGCCGTGGCCTCACTGTTTCCCGGGTCGGTCGCGACGGCTCTAAAGTAGGTATCGGAAGCCTCCTGGTATTTCCCCAGCAGGAAGAGCGCCTGGCCCTTGTTGATCAGGGCTGATGTGTAGTTCTGGTCGAAGCCGATCGCGGAATCATACGCCGTGACAGCGTCATCGTATCTTCCAAGTTTGAAGAGGGCATAGCCTTTATCGTTCCAGAGCATGGGATCTGCCGGGTATACGGTGAGCCCCTGTTCAGCCGTCCCGACTGCATTATCGGTACTGGGTCAGCTGGATCTGGGCGTATGCCTTGCCCTGATAAGTATAGAGCAAACCGTCGGACTTTTGTATCATGGAGGTATTTGAGGCGAGCGCCTGGTCAAAAAAACCGATTGCCCTCTGGTAATCCTGTGCTGCGAGGTACCTGACACCGATATTGTAGTAATTGGTCGCGGCATCGGTCGTCGCATTTTCTGCAGCCAGAACCGGGGGGATGAAACCTGCAATTATAACGGTAATTGCAAGAATGCAGATAAAATGCCCGATTTTCATAGATTCTAAGTTTTGGTTCCGGCGCAGATTAATGTTACTTTATGGCCAGATTCTGTTCCTTTTCACCGTGAAAATCCTGGTGATCGGGAGGATCACAGAATGTTTTCCCAAGGACTAAAGAGTCCTGAAAATTCTTCTTCTCACCACGATAAGATAACACTAATAGGTACTATGAGCAAAATGTAAAGAAGTCGGGGAGATCACGTGAAGTACATTATTATCACCGGTGGTGTGATGAGCGGGTTGGGGAAGGGGATCACCGCGGCCTCTGTCGGGCGTATCCTGAAGAACCGTGGATACCGGGTGACCGCGGTCAAGATCGATCCCTACCTGAATATCGATGCAGGGACGATGAACCCGGCGCAGCACGGTGAGGTGTTTGTGCTCAAAGACGGAAGCGAGGTCGACCTTGACCTCGGTAACTACGAACGGTTCCTGGATATCGAACTCACCGCAGCCCATAACATCACGACCGGGAAGGTGTACCGCACGGTCATCGAGAAGGAACGGAGGGGGGATTTCCTTGGGGAGACCGTGCAGATCATTCCCCATATTACCGACCAGATCAAGACCTGCATACGCCAGGCAGCAGAAGAGGAGTTCCCGGACGGGACGAAAGCCGATATCTGCCTGGTCGAGGTCGGCGGGACGGTCGGCGATATCGAAAGCATGCCGTTTCTTGAAGCGATCCGCCAGATGCGTGGAGACCTGCCGGAACATGACTACATCCTCCTTCACGTCACGCTTATCCCGGCGGATACCATGGGGGATCTGAAGACAAAACCCACGCAGCATTCGGTGAAAGCCCTGCGCGAACTCGGGCTCCATGCAGAGATCATTGTCGGCAGGAGCGAGCGGCCGATCGGTGCGCACACAAAACGGAAGATCTCAGCGTTCTGCGACCTCCCCCAGAACGCCGTCATATCTGCGGCAACCGTCCCGGATACCTACGAGGTGCCCATGGAGATGGAGAAGGAGGGTATCGCAGATGTCCTCTCCGCTCACCTTGGCCTGGAAAATCGGGAAGTCGACACCAGCTGGTACCGTCTCGTGACCCGTGAATACACCAGCCGGATCACCGTGGCGATAGTGAGCAAGTACGGCATCGAGGACGTGTACATCAGCATCAAGGAGGCACTCAAGCATGCGGGACGGGCGCTCTCGACTGAGGTAAAAATCGAGCTGGCTGGATGCTGAACGTTACGAACGCGGCCAGCTCAAGGATTATGACGGCATCCTGATTCCCGGAGGGTTCGGCAAGCGGGGCATCGAAGGCAAGATCGAAGCAATCCGGTTTGCCCGCGAAAATAAAATACCCTTCCTTGGGCTCTGCCTGGGGTTCCAGCTGGGAGTCGTCGAATATGCCCGCAACAAGCTCGGCATCGCTGACGCCACCAGCGAGGAATTCGGGGAGGGCACCCATGTAATTGCTCTCCTTCCCGAACAGGAAGGACTCCATGAGCTTGGCGGCACGATGCGCCTCGGCAATTACACGGCAGACATCCGGGAAGACACCCTGGCGATGCGTCTCTATAAGGAAAAGCAGATCACCGAGCGGCACCGGCACCGGTACGAGGTGAACCCGCGGTACATAAAGGACCTGGAAAAGGCCGGCCTGGTATTCTCGGCGACCAACAGGAACCGGATGGAATGCCTCGAGCTGAAGGACCACCCGTTCTTCTTTGCCACGCAGTTCCACCCGGAGTTCAAGTCCCGCCCGGCGCACCCGTCACCGCCGTACCTGGGTTTTGTCGATGCATGCAGGGCGGCAAGGCGGACAACATAGGGGAATATTCCATGGTAAATACTGAGAAATTTATCAGCCAGTCGGTCGCGGAGATTAAAACTGCTGCCGCCGATGAAAAAGTCGTGATGGCGCTTTCCGGGGGTGTCGACAGACTCGGTGTGCGCAGCCCTTGCCGCAAAGGCAATCGGGGATAATCTCATTCCCATCTACATTGACACCGGCCTGATGCGCAAAGGTGAGACCGACCGGATCAGGACGATATTCGGGGACATCCACCTGCAAATCGTTGACGCGGGAGATGAATTTATGAGGGCGCTCAAAGGTCTTACGGATCCCGAAGCCAAACGCAAGGCGATCGGGGAACGTTTCATCCGTGTTTTTGAACGGGAGGCAAAGAAACGGGGGGCGAAATGCCTGCTGCAGGGAACGATATACCCGGACCGCATCGAGAGCGAAGGGGGGATCAAGAGCCACCATAATGTCGGGGGGATGCCGCTGCACATGGAGTTTACCCGGGTGATCGAACCGATCCGTGACCTCTATAAAGATGAGGTAAGGGATGTTGCAGGAGCCCTCGGCCTGCCAAAAGAGATCCAGCACCGGATGCCGTTTCCCGGTCCCGGGCTTGCGGTGCGGGTTCTTGGAGAAGTGACAGAAGAAAAGGTCGCGGTCATAAGAGAAGCGAACGCGATCGTGGAAGACGAACTCGTAGAAACGTACCGCCCCTGGCAGTGCTTTGCCGCACTTCTCGGTCTTGGAACCGGGGTCAAGGGGGACAACCGGATCCATGGCTGGATCGTGGCGATCCGGGCGGTGAATTCGCGGGACGGGATGACTGCCGATCCGCTGGATATCCCGTTCGAGCACCTGATGAGAATAGGGTCACGGATCACCGCGGATATCCCGAGTGTTGCCCGGGTGGTATATGATGTTACGGCAAAACCCCCGGCAACCATAGAATACGAATAATGCACCGGTGAAGAACAAATACACAGAAAAAGTGATGGGAATGGACAAAACCAGCCAGTTTAAAGCGCTCGACGAGCGCTATTTTATGCCCGCGTTCTCGCGTGACATGGCCCTCGTGAAAGGTAAGGGTTCAGTTGTCTGGGATGCGGAAGGAAAGGAGTATATCGACTGCGTTGCCGGTATCGCCGTCTGCAGCACCGGGCACTGTCATCCCGCGGTAGTAAAAGCGATCTGCGACCAGGCCCGTGAGCTGATCCACTGCTCCAACCTGTATTATATTCCCCACCAGGGAGAGCTTGCAAAAAAACTCGTGGAGATTACCGGGATGCACAAGGCATTCTTCTCCAACTCCGGCGCAGAGGCGACCGACGGTGCGCTTAAACTGGCGCGGGTCAGGACCGGTAAGAAGAAATTTGTTGCTTTCATGCACGGGTTCCACGGAAGGACAATAGGTTCGCTGGCGGTCACGCACAAACCCGCGATCCGGGACCCCTTCGAACCCCTCGGCCTGAAATGCAGGTTCATCGAATATGGCGATCTCGAAGGGCTGAAAAAGGCCGTGGACAACGATACTGCAGGTGTTATCGTTGAGCCAATACAGGGTGAGGCAGGAGTCATTATTCCTCCCAACTCCTTCCTGGAAGGCATCCGTGAGATCTGCGATGAAACCGGTGTCCTCATGATCGCGGATGAGGTGCAGACCGGGATGGGACGGACAGGAAAATGGCTTGCTGTCCAGCACACGAAAGCAAAACCTGATATCGTCACCCTCGCAAAAGGAATCGCAAGCGGATTTCCGATGGGTGCACTCGTTGCCCGGGAAGATCTCGAGTTCAATAAGAGCGAGCACGGGAGCACTTTTGCCGGCGGACCTCTTGCCTGTGCAGCAGCTCTCGCAACCATCGGAGTGATTGAGAAGATTTTGCCCGGGGTAAGCGGGAAAGGGGAGCGGTTCGGGAAGGGCCTGGAAAAATACAACCCCCGTGTCCGCGGCCTGATGATCGGGGTAACCCTGGGCGACAAATGTCCGGGGATCCAGAAGAAGTGTGCAGAGAACGGCGTGCTGGTCAACTGTGCGGCAGACGGGAACCTCCGCCTGGTCCCGCCACTGGTGATTACCGACGCCGAGATCGACAGCGTGATCAGGGTGATTCATGGAGCACTTGGTACGACCGTGCTATAAAAAAAAGAGTGGCTACGTCTTTGCGAAGAAAGCGGAGAATATCGCACGTGAGTACGGCATCGAACGGATCGCCCGCCTTGCAAGCAACGAGAACCCCGAGCCGCTCTCACCCGCTGCACGGGAAGCAGCCGGTCAGGCCCTGCTGACGGTGAACCGGTACCCCGACGAACGGGTCAATGTCCTGATGAACGCCCTCAGGACGCGGTACGGGGATTACCATTTTGTCACCGGGGTCGGGATGGACGGGGTCATCGAGACGATCTTCCGAACGCTGGTTGACCCGGGAGAACCGGTGGTGATTTCAACACCGACCTTCTCGTTCTACTCCCTTGCGGCCATGGGACAGGGTGCAGAGATCATCACGGTGCCCCGCGAGGAAGACTTCTCGATCGATGTAAAAAACCTGGTGCGTGCGGGGAGGGAAGCAAAGATCGTGGTGGTCTGTTCTCCGAATAACCCCACCGGAAATGCGACGCAGGTCGACCAGGTCGCCGAACTGCTGGAAGGCATCGAAGGAGTCCTGTTCCTTGACAATGCCTATGTCGAGTTCTCTGACTGCGACTACCTTCCGCTGATGAAGAAACACGAGAACCTGATCCTCGGCAGGACCTTTTCCAAGGTCCACTCCCTCGCCGGGTTGCGCATCGGGTACACGTTCGTGCCACGGTGGCTCGTACCCTGGTACCAGCGTGCCGGTCCTCCCTTTACCGTCAACGCGGTCTCTGCCGCTGCCGCTGCCGCAGCGCTGCCCGATACGGTGCACGCCGAACGCTATATTGAACAGGTAAGGCGCTGGAGGAAACGATTTATCGAGGAGGTCAGGTACCCGGTCCTCCCCTCCGATGCAAACTTTGTGATGATCGACATCTCGCCCCGCACCGGTGATGAGATGACCGACGAGCTTGCCCGGCAGGGAGTTGTCATCCGTTCCTGCAGGAGTTTTGCCGGTCTTCCGGATCATTATATACGGGTAAGTATTGGCGATGACTGGGAAAATGAGCGGTTCCTGCAGGTGATCAACGCGTTATGATGTGCGGGATCACCGGAACGCCGGGCACCGGTAAGTCCCTCATAGGAAACGAGCTGGCCGAGCCGGGGGCATACGGTCATCCACCTGACCAGCACGGTCGGCCCCTATGTTTCCGGTATGGACGAGGAACGGGACACCCAACTCATCGACGTCGATCGCTGGGCGGACGAATTTGTCCCGGTGGATGGCTTTGTCGAGGGACACTTTGCCCACTTCCTCCCCTGCGACCGTATCGTCGTGCTCCGCTGCCGTCCCGATGTGCTGAAGACCCGCCTTGCCCTCCGGAAATACCGGAAAGAGAAGATCCGTGAGAATGCCGAGGCGGAAGCACTGGATTCCATTCTGATCGAGACCGTTGAACAGTTCGACCCATTGCAGATCCTGGAACTGGATACGACCAGCCGCGACGCGGCCTCCTGTGCAGACGAGATCGAGCGGTTCGTGAAAGGAGAGATCCCTTCTGACTTCGGCCACCTGGACTGGTCGGCGTTTCTTGAGGCAGGACCATGACGCTGGACCAGTACCGATCCCACGCAAAAGTCTTCTTCGACCCTCTGGTATCCATCGCGATGAAACTACGGATGACCCCGAATTTCTTCACCCTTGCCGCACTCGTTGCATCTGCAGCCGCCGGGTTCCTCTTCTATTCCCGGATGGAACTCTGGGGGATCGTTGCGGTCGCCCTCAATGCCTTCTGCGACGCGATGGACGGGGCGGTCGCCCGGGCGATGAAGAACCAGAGCCTCCGGGGAGATTTCCTCGACCATGCCGTTGACCGGTATGCCGATATCTTCATCATCACCGGTATCTTTGCCGGGGGGCTGGTCCCGTGGCAGATCGGGGTCTTTGCCCTGACCGGCGTCCTGATGGCATCATATCTCGGGACGCAGGCCCAGGCGGTCGGGGTCGGCAGGAACTACGGCGGGCTGCTGGGGAGGGCCGACCGCCTCGTCCTGATCCTGGTCATCGGTGTCATCGGCCTGCTCGTCCCCCTGGCCGTGTACGGGCTCACCTGGCTCGGCTGGCTCCTGCTGATGTTCGGGGTCTTTGGCCATATCACGGCATTACAGCGGTTCGCGTACGTGTGGGCAAAGGTGGAGTGAAAAGGGCATATTTTCTGGTCCGGTGATGGTGTGTCCCCTCCTCCGGTGGAATAGGCATAGTTGTGACACTTATCGGCCAGAGTTTTTCTTATTGATCATGGATGGCAGGAAAACCCCGGTTTTCAACACTGCTGTCCCGAAGAATGTATTGCCCGAATGGCTCTGGCGCTTTGCCCGCTCTGCCCGTGACCGCTCTTTCTTATGGCATTCTCCACACTCCGTCACAAGGTTCTCCTGCCGGTTGTCCCCTCCCTCGCTCACCGGAATAATATGGTGGACCTCGAGTTCCGTTCGCAGGAAATTCCCTCTGGCATTTCTGGCAGGTGAAATTATCCCGGTGAAAGATCTCCTGGCGGATCGCCTGCCACGAGCGGGCCGGCCGTCTCCCTTTTGCCTCCCGCTCCGCCGTATCCATTCGTTCCCGGTACACATCGCTGCATTGGGTGCAGCAGAACCGGAACTCTGTGGGGTCGACGATCTGCGACCCGCAGTTTTCACAGAGCCGGAACCAGAAATACCTGGTTGCCGGTCCATCCCGCGTGAAGAACTGGTCAGAGACGCTGATGTTCCAAAGAAGTCTGGCTGCCATGTCCCCCTCCTTCTTCTCATGTTTCCCCATGGAAGGGTATAACGCGAAAGGCAGGGAGGGTGAAGGTGTGACCCGGCACCGATTTTCTTCCCGGAAGTCTGGTTCTGCCTCTTTTTTTACCTTACAACAGATTCGGGGTACGGCTTTTTCCCGGTTGACTTTCAGACCCGGTAATTTCCAGGATATACTCCAGCGCTGCAACGGCATCCTTACGTTTCTGGTCGCAGCCGCCGATGATGACCCACCCGAGGAAACGCTCCTTCGTTTTTTCATCAACGGAATTAGCCGCAGATACCAGTGCAGGGTAGGTACGCTTTGGGTAGAAGAGGGAACGGGCCGAAGCAAGCAGGGCGTCATGCGCCGTGGCATCGATAACCCCTTCGTCATGTGCCCGTTTCAGGGTGAACCGGATATTGATGAGCGGTTCGGATAGTGCCAGGCCCGATTCCGGATCGAACACCAGCGCCACCTCATCGTCCGAATCAAGTTCACCGCTCTTGTACATCCGGTATATCTTGCCGATACCGACCATCCCGAGGGTATCCATCTCGGCGGCCCGAAGGGCACCCATGCTCGATGCACCGATAACCGTTACCCCGTGTTGAATCGCGGCGAGGATCTCGCGGTGGGCAACCGCAGACTCCTGGTGAAAGACCCCGTCGATCAACCCGATGATGGTCGCGCCTTCGCCGGCTGCAGCAATGAGGTCGCCCCTCTTCGCAGGCGGACGGTACTCTGCGGGAAGGATCTTCTCTGCCGCCGGCAGGTCAAGACTTGGGCCGAGAAAGACGATGATCCTGTGCATGGTTCGCCCTGTCCCCCCGCCGTTCCGGGTCCATCGCGAAGATCTCAAGGCCCGGCACGATCACCCGCACGACCGGGATCCCGATCTCCTCGCGGGTCAGGTCGACCACGATGACCCGGTCGAGCCCCTTGTTCTTCAATGCCCCGACCATGAACTGTATATCGGTAAGGAAATCATCGCTGTCGCATGAGGCGATCCGGCTGTAGTCAAGGGTGCCGTTGTCGCGGAACCAGTAACCATTGATCCGTTTTGCCCGGTCATAGCCCATCTTCTTCCGGAGTTCGGCAAGCACGGTGTCCTCCCGTGCCCCGTGGATCTGGGTCAGCCGGCTTTGCGCAACCTCGGTGAGTGCCCGCATGACCGCGATCCGTGCGCTGGTGTGGGTCCCGATACCTATCGTGAGCAGCATCGGGTCCTTGAGCAGCGTATCATCGGCAATCGCAGCCATTGTCGGGATCCCGATATCGCTCGTGATATCCCGCACCAGCACCTCCACCTGGGCATCGGAAAATTTCTTCTGCATCGCAAGGCAGGTCGGGTCATCGATATCGACCACCGAGGCTCCGGTATTCCGTGAGGCCTCGACCAGCGACCATGCGTCCCGTTCAATAACCTCGGAAAGTGCATGGAACACCGCTTCTTCAAAGGTGTTGCCGGAGGCGAGCCCGTTGGTGCTGGTCCGGAAGAGCTGGCCCGTGTGCGGCGGGAGCGGGTGAAAGACCGCCTGTGCCGGAATAATGACCTCCTCATCGTTGGTGATATCATACCCCTCGACCCACGCGATGGCCCGGTCCAGGTCCGCCTCCTTCGGGAGGATCAGGTCCTTGGGGTCCAGCACCCGCCCGTGGGCAAACATCTCCTGGTAGGGGGCAAAGTGCGTCCTCCGGTCATGCAGTTCCGAAGAGTACCGCTCGATCCCTTCCATGATCGCCGATATCCGCGACTCCTCCACCGTCGCACCCTTCCCGTTATACACCGTGATCGCCCCCGATTCGGCGGTCGGGCGGATACAGGAGAAAACCGGAATGCCGATCCGGTCAAGGTTCGTGATATCGGCCACCCGGGTTATGCCCGCTGCGGGAACCTTCGGCTCAATCCTTGCGAGGGTCTCGTCAAGGGGTACGGCGCGCTGGGTTTCGTTGTTGTAGGTTTTTTTGCAGGAATTTAACTGCATGGGAGTCACCTGTAACGGATTCTTGTTCCGGATCCTGGATCGTTACTAAAACTATTGTTTGCCGGGGTTTATACACTTTGATTGTGATGCGGGGATTCCTAGCGTCGCGTTTCAACAGATGATTGTCTCTTCGGGCACAAAAGGGTAGATGTGTGGGAATCACACCTGCCCTTTTCCATATTGCCGGCCAATCACCTCATTTGATGTCACCTGACTGCAGTCTGCCCCGTTTCTTGCCGGGCAGGTGTGATATTGTTTTGGATTTTCGAACGAAAAGCGGTTGATTCTGGCAACTAACTATCGTTTCGATTGACATAACCGATCTTTCTGATTCACTATTCAAGCAAATCGTATGAGAAGTTCACCGTGGAATGGTGGGCCTCGGCCACAGGACCAGCAGGGCACCCTGCGGTATGCAAAGCGACCCAAACTGCACTAATATCAGCAAATGCCCTCTCAAACCGCTCCGACCCATCACCAACATAGAGCAGCGCCATGAAAACGTCGCCCCTGACTCATTCCCATCTGGTCCAGCAAACCGCATCCTCGCCGACGGAAAACAGACTAGCACTTTTCTATCGTAAAATTATCAGATTGTATCCTGATAACAATGAATGCATCTTTTTTTTGACAGGTGCAATTTCATTTTTTGAAGGACGCCGAAAATCTCTTGTATACCCAAGTCTATAACGAATCGCCGGTCCCTGACACTTTACCAAAAAAAAAGATGGGACTTGTTCGTCATCCGATACCTGTCATCGCACATGGAAATGGAATCGGAATCAAATCAGGGAGGTGACTAAAAATGCCTGTTGCAAAACATCATACCATGGAAGGATGGTTCTACCAGTGGGGAGAACATGGGAAGAAGTACTTCTACGATCCTGGTGATCCTGGGTCAGAAGCCAAGGCTAAACATAAGGCCGGGCTCCAGGGTCGTGCGGCCCATGCGCATGGGTTCCATGGAAAATGAAAACCCGTATAACTCTGATTTTTTCCGTATTCAGGAAGGTTGGTGTTCCTGTTGATTAACTCCCGTCCAAAACTTTGAGGTCTGCAATGAAGTTATTTGTTCACTTGTACCTCACCGTCATGGTTTTTACTACCTGCACTTAGTATGAGTAAAAATGGGTAAAATAAACCCATTGCGATGCCGTATCCCCCGTTCACTTTCTGCGCGCACCCGGGAAAACCCCGCAAAACCGTTATTTTCGGTTCAGTTGGAAACGGAAGCAATTAACGCCACTGTTTGCCAAAATACGGCAGATTTATACCTCATATAATGCCCGGCAATCCCCTTTGGGCTGCACCGGGTTTTCCCACATACTTTACCTGTCAGGAGTCCCGTAAACCCTGAAAGAACAAAGCCAGACACCTGATTTTTTCTCCGACGAAGGTTTATAAACAGGAATGTATGAAGTGAACATCCTTCCCTGAATAATCTATGTTGAACACAGGGTAATGATAATGGAAACAATTCACGTGACCGGAACGGTTCCAAGACAGCTGACCAAAGAACCTGGTATACACGCGGCGAGCATCGAAGCACAGATGGCACGAGCATGAAGATGACCGACTCCGTCCTGGTCCAGTCCGGGTTGTGATACCTCCTTCCGCTTCATCCCGTTCTGGTTTCAAATTCTGAAAATTACCTCAACTCCTAAATAGCTTCCCGTTTACAGCACTGTCCCATGGCAAACATTGCTTATTTCGAGATACCGGCCGACAATGTCGATCGCGCAAAGCATTTCTACCACTCCCTGCTCGGGTGGAAGATCGAACCGACAAAAATGCCGATGGACCCGGCGAAATACGCTGCAATGCAGTACCAGGACATCAGCACCGGCCCTGTGAAGGAAGGCACGATGAACATGGGCGGAATGTATAAACGACAGATGACCGAGCCCATCATCAACTACGTAGTGGTCGAGGATATTGATAAGGCCCTCGTAAAGGTTGCGAAGCTGGGCGGGAAGATCGCGGTGCCGAAGATGGAGATCAAGGGTGTCGGGTTGACGGCGATTGTCCAGGACACCGAAGGAAACGCAATAGGCCTGTGGAAGCCGAATATGAAGTAACCTATTTTTTGAAAATAGTCCTGTTAACCTCTATCGGGGTGGTGGATCAGGTCCATCGCAGAACTCATGTTCGTCTGTACCTTTACAATTCCTTATTCTGACACCTGGTAGGGGAGGAGCTAAAACACATCAGCGAGGGTGATCAAGTACACCAGATAACAATTTTATTCCCTTCCGGAATTCCCTTGGGACTACAATGGCCATGAGTCCTTTATCTCCGACGCTCAGCGTCGCCCGCATCATTCGGATTTACGATCCCCCGGTTTCGAATCCCTCTATCCTTCCAGCCCGCTGTGAACAAAATTATTATGCGGCAAATGAACACATTTTCCCCTTGCATCGGGCTGTTACACTTCAGGTTTCCTGAAGATATATTGACCGTCGTCGTCTGACCGGTAAACAACTACATCGCTGCCTACGGGGAAATCCTTCAGAAGAGGGGCTATCCTGGCTTTATCAACGGCCAGCATCTTCATACCCGTCTGTCCGCTATCGATGATAACAAGTGATCTGGGTATACCTGTCAGCGAGACATACTCATGAATAATACCGCTGTGGAGCTGAATTTCCAAAGCTGCCGTGTTTTCCAGTGTCAAGAGAAAATCCAAACCTATCTACTCATTTATACATACAAATAGGTTTTCCAACGTTTCAAAAAATGAAAATCAACTGAGCAAGAAAGGGTTCGAGGAAAAAATGGAATATCTGAACAGATCTGCAGGAACTGTTCCTGGTCTTAAAAAAAAAGCAGACACCGGTGATGGTGCCCGACAAAGCAGGGCGATATCAGAATAATCCCCCGACCACATCGACATCGGGATAGTGGGAAATGGGGGTACAATGATTAATATCCACGATAGGGCTGAATAGTCTTATCGTCAGAACATGGTAAGAACGAAGGCGGATGAATCATGGACCGATGGAACTCTGCTAACGCTCTCCGGGTAACTTCGGATTTGAACTCAAATTCTGCACGTAGATCGCTGACATATCCCTCGGCACGGATTCGTTTATAAAAAGGAAAGTCTTCGACAAGAACGGTATAGGGATATTTTTTTGAAATGATCACATATTTTGAGGTAACAAGGGCTTCTTTAAGAATCTTAACTGCTTTATCTGCATCAGAGTCCGGATGGATAAAGAGATCGATGACAAGAATCATTGCAAGATCGCCGGAATTCCCACTTGAGACCGGCTGGCTGAAGATGGAAAAGTTTGGTACCGAAACCAGCTCACCAGCCGGAGTCTGGATCCTTGTCGAACGAAGCCCGATATCCTTTACTTCCCCATAGTTGCTGCCGATGGTCACTTTGTCCACCGATCTGGTACGGTTTTCGAAAATGATAACGACACCCCCGACGAGATCAGCAAAGAGATCCTTGAGCCCGAACCTGATAGCTGCACCAAACAAACCTGAGAATGCAGCCAGCAGAGTAAGTGATGGTTCAATAATTGTAATGACGATATAGTAGAGTGAAATCGTATAAATAGCGATCTTAAGGAGTGGAATGATCACTGTCACGGATGTACGGTACCAGCCAATTCGTTCTGAAAACCGGGCGGGTGTGTCGGATCTTTCCATTCATGAATATCATACTTCTTAATCGAATACCCCACCCTTCGAGCTTATCAATCCTTCATCCCATAATCATGTCGATATCTGCGAATGCCTTGTCCGGGCGAGCTCTCCGGTCGATGAATATGTTATAGTTCTCGATCCATTGTCTGAACAGCCATACCAGTTAAAGGCGATGACCATTCCAATTGCAATCCTGATTATTGTTGAAGAATCCGTTGTAATGTTCGTTAACCGTGATCAGGTACGGGATGAATTCCGGAGACCCGTTCATCCGACGCACAGGGGCCCGGCTTACCGATGATGCGGCTCGGCACTTTCGCGCCTATGTGCGGCATTCACCCGGGCCGCAGGATCATACGAAAGTAACCAGAACCATGATTGCATAAGATCTCTATAAATCATAAACCGTACATCTAAAAATATGGCTGATATCGCAGTATTGGTTAATTCACGGGGTGGGAATACCAGGAAAGTGGCGGATGCCATAGCGGAAGAGC
Organism: uncultured Methanoregulaceae archaeon; assembly: GCA_963815065.1. GTDB lineage: Archaea > Halobacteriota > Methanomicrobia > Methanomicrobiales > Methanospirillaceae > Methanoregula. Next base: position 1,025,673 of record CAWFFE010000002.1, read on the forward strand.
TGGGCATTCGGGCAGGGGAAGTCGGGACAATGCCGACAGATGGTACGAAGATCATGTTCCTGGGTAGTGGGACCTATGGAGGCAAACCGGGTGAGGCCATGATGAAGTTTATCGAATCCAATAACTTCACGGGACGAAAAGTCGCCTTATTCGGCACCTCGTCGAGTCTCGCGGGGAGTCAGAAAATGATTGCTGAAATGGCGGAGATGTTATCAGGGAAGGGAGCCGTTATCCTGGGTAACTATCATTGCAGGGGCAAATTCCTGTTGCTGAACAGGGGCCATCCTGATAAACAAGACCTGGAGAATGCAAAAAAGTTCGCACAGGAAATGCTTAGTCTTAGCTGAACTGTTATGATGCGTGTGAGTGGGGATTAATATTACCCTCGTCCAAAATTTCTAATGTCTGAAGAGTGTGCCTTTCAAGCCTGCTGTTCACAATATACCAGTTTTTTCACCTCTGATGGGATCCGGCTGTTCTACAATAATCATTCAGATTTACGATCCCCCGGCTTCGAATTTCCTTTCGCCTTCTGACCTGCGGTAAACAGATTCTGGTGCGGCTTCTTATGCTCGTGACGATCTGCCAGCAGCTGTGCCTCGTCCCGGGCCTTCTGTTTATCTTTGAATCCGGTGAAGAGGATGCGGATACTGTCGATATCATCCTTGAGATACGCCGCCTCGTGATATTCGATGAGCACGATCTGGCCGCCCGGTCCGAAGCGGTGCTCCTCGCTCTTCCCGGTCAGGTACCTTTCCCTCTGCTCTTTTGTCGGAGCGCCATATTTATCGGTATAGCGGAAAACTCCCATTGTTTCACCAGATTATTAGTGCTGTTGCTGTACATGGCGATAAACTTCCCCTTGTTGAGGATATCCTTATCAACGCCGGGTTTATTTTCTTCTATTAATCTCAAGATTGGCCACCAGATCCGGACTATTCTCTCTCCATTAACCTGCAGATCCGGACAAATTACTCATCAACGTTCCGATTCCTCCGGGGATGTAGTTTGGTATAATCGGGAATCCTTAATCCCAAAAAAATTATTGTGAAAAGGAAATACCTGTCGCCAATTATCAAAAAACCATTATTTCTTTGTATCCTTCACCTTTTTTTTGGGGGTGAGGATTCCCGCTCTCTCTAATTCTTCCCGTGCGAGCGTCCTGAAGCTCTTTCTCCGGTCCTCACCGGGAAACAAATCAGTTTTAACTTTTGCGTCGAGGGTTTTTGGCTTCCTTTTCTTTGGCATGAATGGATATTATATAATCACGGTAGATATTTCTGTCCATAGAGAACCGATCTTTTTTGTAACTCTTTCAATCCATGCAGCATTTTCTGCCGCAGTGGCCCGATAACAGGAGATCCCTGAAATCAGTTCTTTCCGTCACGTTTCAGGTAATTTCAGGAGTTTTATAACTCCGCGACAGGCCATCTTGTCTGAGGTTTTCATGGAGGAAGTCCGGGGGAAACAACGAGCGACATCTTTGAGCGCCTCGGCGTGGATAAGACGTCCATGATGGCATTCAGCGACGGAATATTTGCCATAGCAATCACCCTCCTCGTGCTTGAATTAAGAATTCCGGATATCCCTTCTCCCGAAATCAATACGTTATTTTTTTCCGCCCTGGTGGAAATATCCCCAAAAATCCTGGGATTTATCCTTAGTTTTTTCATCATTGCAAATTTCTGGCTGTCGTACCGGCGCATGTTCTCGTTCATTCCCATCCTGGACCGGGTCCTCATCAGGCTCGATATTGTATTCCTCTTCTTCATCGTTCTCATGCCTTTCCCGACATACCTGCTGGGGATTTATGGTGATCATGCCAGTATTTGTCATTTTTTACGCGCTCATCCTCACCATGAGCAGTCTTGTCCCTTTTTTCCTGTGGAAATATGCAGCAAAACATCGCTTGACTGAACCCGATCTTTCCCAGCATTTTATCGAATATATGTGCGTGAGAAACCTGATAACCCCCGTCACATTTCTTGTGTCGATTCCTGTTGCCATGGTAAATCCTTTGATCGCAATGGTCTCATGGAGTACCCTGCTGGTGACATTCCCCCTGGTTAAAGCGAGATATAAAAAGAAATTTGTTCAATAACCAGCTTTCCGGGCAATTATTGCATGCACCCATCCCGGTAAAATGAGTAAATGTATTACTATCATTGCGATGTCCCGCATCACAACAACGATTAAGCTTGAACAGTATCATGTAAAAATATATGAGAAATTATTCTGGACTAATTTTTGTCCTTCTCGTGATCGGGGTTATTTTTACTGCTGGCTGTACTCGTCAGGCGCCCCAGGAAGCACCAGTTCCGGTACCGGCCCTTACCACCACGGTTCCGACGGCGACCATCCCTTCGGTGACAACCACCACGATAATTCCAACCCTGCCTCCCACGGCTGTAACAACCCCCTTGGTGACCGTAACGACGCTTCTCCCCCAACCGGATCCGACCGATGTGTCTGAAATAACCTTCACCGATTATTCCGACAGCGACTTCAGCGTTGAGTATCCGTCCACCTGGACAACAGACACATCGATTACCACGCCCTACCCGGTCGGCCCTTTTTATTTATACAATGACCCGCGTTTCAATGAGCCGTACCGGGTCGTTACGTTTACCAGTCCGGATACCACCAAAAAATTCGTGGCACTCACGCAGGATTTTGAACAGGCCGGTATTTTCACCCTCAATCCTACCATTGACTGGTCCCGGGCGATGTTCCAGAGAGATTACCGGGACTTATCCGCGGCGAACTACCTCGGCAACTTTAAATATTTTTCAACCGGGAACGCAATGGCATCATCCTATGATATCGTCTTACCCGAAACGATATCCTACTACCCATCGGCATACACCGTGGAAGCCGTCGTTACCCGGCGACATGCCTATTATTTTGGATTTTTCACCGATACGCGTAATTTCAACACCTACCGCAACCTCAGGGATATCATGATGTCGTCGATAAAAACGACTGATGCTGCGTGACAGGGCACTCCTGATTTTTATCATTGCGGGGATCCCGCCTGTTTTTTTTTGGAAAAGAGGGGACTATATATACCGCCCGGCAAATATCCGGTCAATGGATTATATTTACACACTCCTGAAATTCGTGATCGGGGGAAGTGTCATGGTCGGGGTGACCTTTCTTGCCGATCAGGTGGATCCCCGGTATGGTGGCATGCTTGCAGCGGCGCCGATGATTACGACGCTCGCATTCATTTTCACCTATTCGGAGGCAGGGCGGGAGATAACCCGGCAGTTGATCATCTCGGCATTCTGGTTCATGATCCCCCTGCTCCTGTTCCTGCTGGCTTTATATTTTATGATGTACCGGTTCAGCCTCCCCGCAAGTATCGGCGGGGCGTACGGGATCTGGATCGCGGCAGCGCTCATCGTGAACCAGCTCCTTTCGGGAGGGTAAACGATAACCTCCACATCCCGATGACGTTTACGGGTGGCGTGGCTGATTTATTCGGTAAAAGAATTACTCCGGGGGAGTGTTTTCCCAGGTGGGTAAAGGGGAAAATTCTGGCGGGTGTTCCGGAAATATCATCTGGGGTCAGCAGGTGATAAGGGACTGATATAAGATTGGCTGATCCCGGCCCTTCTTTTCGACCGCAGTATCCCTGTGTGGTGGGTCCGGCTTTCCAGATCATTACAAAAATACTCAGGGCCTGGTCACTCGCTGCAGATCCGGATAATTTCAAATCCGATCCACGCCCTCAGAGAAGGTAACTACAACCACATGGAAAAAAGCCACTTGGCTGTCACAATCCTGAAAGAATTTTCAAAAACGTCCTTTCCACCGGATAATATTTTCTATATCCGTTTTTTCCACCTCATAATATGGGACAAGGGTGGGATTGAAACTTGAATAAAATCTTGCTAGATGAGGGACATTTCCGGACATGAGGTTATGCTGGTGATATCCCCTTTTCTGAAGATCCAGAAACATCTCAAAATGGAGGTGGGTATTAACCCCGGTCTCTTTAAACCGGGGGTCGTTGGCACCATTCCATCCCTGGACCATACGAGTATCAGGTATGCAAAAAACGGCCCCGGCTGCCTCACCTGATGGAATTTCTGCAATCCACATCTCTCCCCGGTTGTTCTGGTGAAGGAGTTCCATGAGGGCAAAAAGTAATTCTTTTTGATAGGGTACTTTCATATCCTGTTTTTTCCAGGTGGATGTTGTCAGCTGCCAGTATAATTCCGGGTTGTATTCTTTTCTTATAGTCATCCCATAGTTCCGGGATTTCCGGATGCTCTGCCTGACGCTGTGGGATACCTGTGAAAAAATATCATTCTCGAGCGACAGGACATAGGTATACCTTACCTTCACCTTCCATTCCTGCCAGGAAAAGGGACGAACATCGGCAAGACCCGGACTGTTGGTCAGATGGATGGAAAGGAGGTTTAATTCCTGGATTTTTTCCAGGATTAACGAGATTATCTGGTGTTTTTTTGTCTCGTTTGCACGGACGTCCTTACTCTTCTGGAGAGAGAAAACAATTCCTCCGTAGGGAGACAACCGTACATCGGTCATCCCGCGTTTGTAGAGATGGAATACTTCATTTATGTAAAAACAACACCCGCCGGTAAGAACCGAATTATCGAAAACTCCAATAATTACAGGCTGCAGATGAAGAAAATGTGCAACGGTAGTGATCCATTTTGATGAATGAAAAAAAGTTCCCTGATCCGATTGATCCACGAATTGATCCCATTGATCATACTCATCCGGGATGAGAAAACGTGCTTCAGGTTTTGTCATATTTTCTTTCTCTCTCATTCCCTGTTAACGGTGCAGAATTTTTTCTTTGCATACTTATCTCATTTTTAAGAGCAATTTATAAAAATCCTGCCCGCATGCCTTACCATCTTCCTCAACAATTTCGAACCCGAGTTTACGATTTGCATATAATGATCGGGTATTATCTTTCCTGATACATGCATTAACTGACTGAATTGTATTGTTCCGTAATTCTTTCAAACCTTCCCGGTATATTAATGAAAAAATTCCCCTGCTCCGGTATTGTGGATCCACGCCTCCTGAAAACCCTGTAGCTTCCAAAACGGGACATAGACCATTAAATCGTATGTGGACATAGAATGCAACATAGGCAACAATAATTCCGTCAATCTCATAAACATAAAAAACATTCCTGAAAAGTTTTGAGTATCTGAGTAATGTGTCAAAATATTCAGGTTTGAAACATTTTTGATAGAGTTCAGATATTCTGGTTAAATCGTCATCATGTATTTTTCTAATGATTTTTGATGTATGTGAAAAATTTCTAATCGCAAAACTTCCGGAATAATCCTTTATATTTCGATCAGAATCATGAAGAAAATTTCTTATATATTCAATTATGTTTTTAGTCATAAAAATCGATTTTGTAAAAATTTTTGTTTTACCCCTCATTCGTGGATAGTTCATAAATTAAAAGTGACCTGCAACAAACATTCATTATTGTTTCCTGATATAAGTTTTTGTAGGGGCTCAATCCGTGACGGAAAATTTCAATGAAAGAAATTTCGGGAAAAGTAATAATGCCGCTCCGTCATTGCCTCTTCCGGATTGCCCGGCGTTTCCCGCCCTCTCCCCGATTGATTATCGAGGCCGGTTCTGCAATTATATCCCAATATTTATCCTCTTAAAACAATCAGGTCATCGTATGAAACTCCTCCTCCTTTTTCTTTCCCCCCTCATTTTTTTTATTCTGGTAACAGGATTGCGTGACGCAGTCGTCCTCCGGCAATCATGTCGCCGGAATCCAGCTCTCTCCTTCCGGTAATCCCGTCACAGGAACTCAACCTCTCCATTCCGGTAATCCCGTCACAACCGTAACAGCAGACGCGGCAACTGCCCCCGTGACCTCGGCATTCCTCAAAAGTTCAGGATTACCACGCTGGTATCGGTCACCAAGCGGGGAAGACCTCGGGTACCTCCTTTTCAGTCCCGGGTGGTTACTGGGAGTTTTGGTACACGGCAGATCCCCTTACCACGGGTGGGCAGAATTCTGTCTCGGCATCAGGGTCGAACTCCGCGGTGTTTCCCTCTCTCCAGATTCAGGTCATGGATAAAACGAATGCCGACCGGCTTGTGGCCTCGATAGAACCCCCCGGTGGACTTGACAAAACCTTACGGCAGAAATCAGGTATAGATCCCCGGCCCTGGAAACAGAAGTTCTACCAGGGAAACAGAGAGTACTATTTTGTGATTACTGCCAGACACCTTACCTCGTATACTATCGAAGCCCGGATTCCCGGGAGCAGCTGATAGATACGTGATACCTTACTTTCCTGATAATTGCACCCACCACCCCGGCCCGGCTCCAGTTGTCTCTTTGTACGTGAATGACTATTGCCCGAGCCGCCACTTAACCGGTCGTCGTGCTTTCATCGTTTCAACCGATGGTTTATCCGAAAAAGACTTTTCCGGAACCTGTCGCCCTGCAGGATCATCTTTTGGTTTTCCCGTCATGATAAACGATGAACCAGAACCAGAAACCTGTTTAAGATATTTGCATGGCACTCTTCTGTGCAGATATGCATTGCAATTATATTGTGCAAATTAATATAAATCAATAAAAATTATTTAGGCTTTGTCACGGGAGACTGAGGCGACCGTGGCTGGAGGAACCTGATGGAAGCTTTTGGAATGCCCAATGTACGGGTGGAATCAGAATATCTTGCCAGACTGGCGCAGGAAAGAGCAATGGCCGGGGATCATTTTACCGCGGTAAGTTACCTAAAACGGGCAATCGATACGTATCCGGAGAATGCCCATGCATTTGCCCTGCTCGGGAATTGCCAGGATTGTCTTGATAATGTTCATAACGCTGTCGAATCCTATGACCGGGCACTTCAGATCGATCCCGGCGATGCAGAGACCTGGTTCAATAAAGGGATGAGTCTGAAGAAGATCGGGCAGATTAACGAAGCAACACAATGCTTTGAAAAATGCATGAACCTGAACTTTGGATAAGATACTCACACTATTTTTCACGATTACCCGATATCACCCGTGTCTCTTTGTGGTGGTGTTCGTTCAACCGGGATTCTGATTGTATCCCTGAACCAGATTACGAAAACTTCTCTGATCCACTTTCACCCCCCACAGGCCTGAGCCTTATCTCCCCGGCTGAGGTAGTGATCCGGTGCTATGTTGATCGAACTCCGCAAGGGAATGACCCTCCAGCCATGCACTTTCAACGCCGTAATCGCACCCGGGAAGGTGATGGTCTCCGCACTCAACACCAACACGGATCTCCAGCGGTTCCTCTTTCTTTACGTGAGCGGGAATTACTCACGGCTCCTCTCTTCGATCGACCGCTCTTCCAAAAACTTTGAGGTCCGCAGGGCATTCACGGCTCACCAGCTGTTCACCATTTTGAAAGAGGCGAGCCACACGATCCTGCTTCTTGAGCACGACCCGACACTCTTTGACGGTGCAGAGGAGATGATACCGCAGATTGCAGGGATGCTCAGGGATATCGGCCGCGAATCACTCGTGATCCTGTACACTCCGTTGGTCGACCGCTCGTTTTCGGTGCTGATGCGACAGGCCGATCACGTCATCGAGATCGCGGCGGCAGACGACCTGGCCGGGACCACCCTGCACCGTACTTCCCGTCCCGGCCGTTTCAGGGAAAATATCCCGTATGCGCAGCGGACGCTGGAGGTATCGTGATGGGACGGAGTTTCGAGAGCGTCCGCCAGGGCGTGAAAAGCATCGCTGACCGCTGGGCCCGGTCATCGCGGGCCCTGAAAAAGGGAGACCAGCCGTATGGTGAAAAACTGGTGGTTCTTGCAAAGATGCATTCGAGCGAAGCGTTTATCGCCTGCGATGATCCGCTCGAAGCTGCAGTCTTCTCGGTGCTCGTCGAGATGATCAAACACCAGGACATGATCGAACCGCGTGGGGAGGAAAAAGGGGAACATTAGTTGGGCAATTACACCGGGGTTGCATGAAAACGGGATGCGGTCGGCGACAGGCAGCCCCGGTATGATCCGCTGACGTCACGTCTCCTCCGGTATACCGCCCGGTTTAAATATTTCATTTTTTTATCCCAAAATTTATTCTTCAGTTACGTACGAAAGATATTTATTAAATACAATGTTGGTTGAGGTAACAGATAGCGGAACGTCGCATTGCCCCATAACCGGTGTCCTCTTGAAAACCATCGGTACGATAAAATTGCCGAAGGACAAGGACATTTCGCAGGTGTACTGAAGATCTATTGAGAAAAGAACGGGATTTGTACCATGAAAATTGTGCTCAATCGTGAAAACTGCTCCATCTGCGGGACCTGCTGGGAGACCTGCCCGGAGATCTTCGAGCAGAGCCCGGACGATTCCTTCAGCCAGATCGTGGAAAAGTACCGGCTGAACGGAAACATCGCGGAAGGAAAACCCCCGGCAGACCAGGAGGAATGTGTGGCCAATGCAGCGGAACTCTGCTGCGCAGAAGTTATCGGGGTTGAAGAAGAATGAAGCCTGAGACTACCGGCGTGTCAGGAAGCGTTGTCCTTCTTTCGTCGTTGGTTTCAATGTTCCCAACGATGTCGCCAGGTCATCTAATTTACCGTTTGCCTGATTACTCCGCCTCCCGATTCACGAAACCGGGAGCTCCGGTGTTTGGTACGGCAGGATAGAAGAATAAACCACAACGATCGATACCATCACGAAAATCTGAACTGCCATGAAAAAATCCCCGGGAATAGTTCTTGTCGTGCTGATTACTGTCATCCTGGTAACCGCAGGGTGTACAAGCCAGCCGGCACCCGCTGTGCCTGTTCAGCCGACGCCCGAACCATCTGTCCCGGCAACTTCCGGTACCCCGGTGATGACACTTCCGATACCGCAGATAACCAATGAGGTGACGACAACCCCTCCGGTTACCCCAATGGAATCTTCTCTGCCGCCGGCAGATCTGACAGATGTGACCAGAATTAAATTTTTACATTATTCGGACAGCGATTTCAGCGTGGATTATCCTTCGACATGGATAATATCACATTCAACCTATACCCCGTACTACTGCGTAAACGATACGTACGTTTACAACAGGACGTACCATGTCTGCTATGAAAATGAGACGAGATCGATTGGCCCATTGAATTTTCACGTAAATGACAATTTAGTGAAGCCGTACCGGATTGTCACGTTTACGAGTGCGGATGGCAGATTAAAATTTGTGGTGTCAACTTCGGATTTCATCAACAGCCTTAACGGATATTTCAGGCTCGATCCAACCATTGAGTGGATTAAGAATGAGTTCCAGTTAACGTACCCGGATCTGGCGGCATCGTCATACGTTGGAAATTATCGATATTTCAGAAGCGGGAACGCTATGGTCTCAAGCTGGGATGTCCGATTGCCTGAAGATTCAGGATATTCCCCAACAGCATATACCGAAGAAGCCGTCGTTACCGTTCACCATTTTTACCGGTTTTTATTCATAGCCGATAACGAAAATTTTGACCGCTATTACAGCCTGAAAGAAAGAATGATCTCATCAATAACAACAAATGACGTTGCATGAACCAGTTCAGGTATAAGGACAGGATAACCCGGGAATGATAATCCTGCATTATTCCCCATCGCAAAGCTCTATACAGCCCGCACGGACCGGGAGACGATCGGGTACCAATCAGTTCCGGCAGCGACAGGATTATATCATCTGACCAGATAACTTCCGTACCTGTCTGTATCCGGATTCTGTGCGGCGGCAGTATGGGTACCTGCAGGATGATGGGAGGAAATAATGCCAACGATCCTTCGAATAACAACCCGGGGAGCGATCGCCCTCATCGCCCTCGTGCTCCTCTTCTCCGGGGGTATCGCAGCAGGACAGATGCAGGCCTACCTGGGAACAGTCGTGACGCTGTCAGGATATTCGTACACCGGCGACACTGTTTACCTCTTCCTGACCGGACCAAACCTTCCGTCCAATGGCGTCGCCCTCGACAACATCAACCGCCCTGCGGATAATGGAGGGGCAACGCAAGTGGATGTGGACGGGAACGGTCACTGGGTATACCAATGGAACACCGGGGCGCTGGGTCTCGACGCCGGTAGCTACACCGTCTGGGTCGCTGACGGTCCGGCTGACGTTTCCCACCTCTACGGGGTCGATTACAATACCATCTCCGTCATCCTTTCAGCACCGTTTATCACTGCAGGGATCAGTGGAGGGTCCGGCCAGTCTTCCGGGTCTCCGCAGACCGGCTCGATGAACCTTAGTTCAACTCCGGCCGGGTCGTCGGTGGTCGTCAACGACATCTATAAGGGGATGACTCCGCTGACTGTCAGCGGCCTCGAGCCAGGTACTTACAACGTCACCTTCTCCCATTTCAGATATGCGAAATTGTCCACGCTGGTGACAGTAGATGCAGGAAGCGTCTCTGAGGTCAATGCGACGCTCGTGATGTTGACAGGCTCGCTTTTTGTCAACACGACACCGGCTGGCGCCCAGCTTACTCTTGACGGTTCGGACGCCGGTATCTCTCCTTCAACATTTCCGGCTCTCCCGCAGGGGAATCACACGCTCGGCGTGACAAAAGAGGGATTCGTCGCGCAGGTCCTGCCGGTACTGATCACGGCAGATCAGACAACGACGGCAGATGTCATGCTGGTCCCGGCTGGTATGTTCAATGGCAATGGGGTGCGGGTGGCAGGGTTCCTTCCTTCAACTGCAGCTGCCCGGTCTTCTCGTCGCACTGCTGTTTGCCGTGAAACGTTCACGGAAATAAAAAAATTTTTCACGGGACCGGACAATTCCCCGGACAGTTGCTTTTCCCGGGGGTATTTCTCCGAAAACAGTATTTCTTGCGGATACCGAGAAAGAATACCTGACATTTTCATAAGAAAGGTATTTCGGCCCAGAATTTCCCGGGAGTCTGAACGGTAAGAAGACACTCATAGATTATGTCTTGTCGCAACTTCCCGTTCTGGCGTCGCTGGTGTGATGAAAGGTGCTCCCGGCGATCGGGAACCCAATTTAGCGTTAAAAAATGTTGCCGGTGGAATAGCAGGCTGAGTGAAGTAAAATCACGTTGTCAGGAGAGCAACGCGGGAGTATTCTGCCTGTAATGAGGGCCGGTCCTCTCATCAGACCCGGAAAAATAGTTTGTCAGATGGGGATGTGCCTGAGGTCACCCTTCACCAGTGTTCCACCCGATGAACCCCGCCACTGACCACTACACATATGTAGAAATACGAACATTTCCGAATGATTCCGAACTGTTTCCGGAGGCGAGGATCCTGCCGTTGTTGAGAATCTCTACGACGAGAGTATGGTTTACTGAATCGTCGAGTTTTGCAAATGTGGCCTGAACTGTTCCTGTTCCATTCACCACCTGATAATAGCGGTCACCGGAACTTGTCACTTCCTGGAGGGCGGTTGGCATGCCGTAGGTCCCCTGAAAGCCGCCAAGGTACTGGACGTGCACATAAACGCCTTCAGCAGGTATGGTAGGCTCCGGGGTAATCTTTAGCGTCAGGGCTGGAGTTGCCGTCACGGTGGCCGGTGTTTCCGTCACCGTTTGGGTTGGCGTTGCGACGCCGGTGGGCGTCGTGTTCATACATCCGCTCATCAGTACAAATCCAAGGATTAGGATTGCGAGAAATCCTGTAACACGCCAGTTTTTCATGCTTTCTCATTTCATCTGGGGGAGAATAAAAACTTTCTTGTCGTTAGATAACATAACACGATGAAACAGAAGAGATGGTAATTAAGAAAACTTTCCGGAAAAAAGATTTTTTTGTCAAGCCGGGAGATAGATGCGGGGAAGTCTGCCATGCAAGACTTTTTTATTCATGAGAACCGGTACTTAAAAATGGTGTTGATATTTCTGAAGAATATATTCTCTCAAATTAGTGACAATGATATCCACGATGGGAAATCTTCGGTGAGCAGGAGGGGGAAAATGCTATGAAAATCATCCCGCTTTTTGTCCTTGTTATTGCCGGGTGCATTCTGGTGTCAGGATGTGTTGCGCAGATAAAAAATACGACCGCAAACGTAACGACGGTCAACCCCACGAATACCTTTATTCCATTCTCGAACACGGCCAATATATCAAATACACCCACTATAACCCCCGTTTCAAATATCACGGTAACCCCGGGATTGAATGGTTCGCTGAGGGTATCTATCGGAGGTCTGGATGCCATCCTGCCGGTTTCTGTTGACAATAAAAGCATTGGCAATGTATCAAAAGTTAAACCTCTCGATCTGATGCTGGAGGAGGGTAACCATTCCGTCAAAGTCTGTTGTGGTATTCTGTGCCAACAGGAGACTGTTACCATCAAATTCGGAAAACAACAGACTGTTGACTTTTCGGAACAGATGCAAAAAGTCTGTGAATTTTTTGAACCTACAGCACGAATAGTCGGATATTCACCCAACGGGGATATGATCAGTATTAACGTGGAATTCATAAACCCCACCTCGCAAACGTTAACAATGACAGCAGACATCGTGGTTGGATATTCATATATTGACGACAGAAGTAACAACCGGGAAGGAAATTTTGCAAACGGTCAACTGACCGAGACAGTGAAACCCGGCGATCGCATAATACGAATACTGAATGTCTATGGGTATTCCAGTGGCTCCAGTTATTCGTATAGTATCCCTTCGATAACTCTGGAAACACCAAAATAATTTTTTGGGATAATTTTACCTCTATTGCTCCATTTTTCATCGCAAATCTTTGATGATCTGTAATCCAGGACCGGAACACCCATGCGCACTACAACACCATCTGGATCGGGTCCGGTTATTGCCAACCTCCGATAGACACAGAACCAGGACCCTGCCAGTCATGTGCACGGCAGATAAATTTGATCAATGGATGAGATTTACCGGTATGATGCCCCGGCTAACGAATCATTTTCCCCGGTCTTTTACAGGAAATATCATATCAGTCCCTAAAACCAGCTCTCCAGCGTCTTCTGCCCGGCCTTCACGCTGTAATTCTCCATGGCTTTTTCCACCCGCTCCTCAGAGAAATTGTACTCCCCGCAGAGCATCTTCTTGATGCCGGTCATATCGGGATGAGACCATGCGAGGGTATACTCATCCGTCACCTCCGGGTGCAGGAAGAGATCCATAACCGGCCCTGGGTCAAAGTCCGGACTCTTCTCCTGGATCTTTGCTGCAAACTCCCCGCGCTGCACGATCTTCAGACCGGTTTTTGGACCCACTCCCTCGACGCCCTGGTTAAAGTCCGTACCGATAAGGATCCCGATCTCGATCAGCTGTTCGCGGGTCAGCCTGAGCCCCTCGAGCACCTCTGCGAGGATGAGTCGTTCAGGGTTCACGGTCACCTGCCGTCCCCGGATCTTTCTCTTGCCGCTGACCGTAAGGTTCCGGACGAGGACCGGGGCGCCGAACAGGAGTGTATCATAATCCTGCGAGATCACGTAACCTGCCTCCCCTTTTGCCGCCATGTAGGCCGCCTGGGCTTCACCCTCCCCCGGCGCCTGAATCGTCGGGAGGCCCATAAGCCGGAGCAGTTCTTTTGATGTATCGATGATTGCGGTGTCAACCTTTGACGATGAGCGGGCCTGTTTGAAGGCTTCCACCTCATCGCCCCGCTCGATCGCTTCTTTCCATTTCTCACCGGCCTCGGCCCGGATCTTCCGGCGCCCGTCAACCGTCTCCTGCTTGAGGGCGGCAGGTTTCCCGTCAAAGATAAAGACCGGTTTTATCCCCTTTTGCATAAAGTTCGAGACACGGAAGAGGATCCCGGAGAGGTGTGAGGTGACCCTTCCACGCTCGTCCATGAGGGGCGTGCCGTCCGGCTGCCGGATGATGGAGAGGAACTGGTAGAGTGCGTTATTCGCATCGACTGCAGCGACGCCCGGCAGCGACTCCCACGACACCGCCCTCTTGTAATCCAGAAGAATATCCCGTAATGCGACACCCATGATGATTCACGCGGGTAAAAAATGTCAGCGGTACATGCGCTTGGAATATTCCCCGACCAGCTCATCCAGGTGAGCGATCGCCATATCATATTTGTCCGCCATCCGGGTGGAGGTCTCTTCAAGATTGTTGCGTAGTATCCGCTCGCGGATAACGATGCTCCTCTCCAGGTGACGCATCTTGACCTGGAGCGAGAGGAAGAGTCCGCCCAGTGACAGCATCATAAGGCCTGCAGCTATCGCGATGGTAAGGTCCTGCCAGAATCGGTTGATGAGGACGAGGGTGGAGACGATCATAACGATGGTAAGCAGGATATCGAATAAGTACTCTCGAATGTCCATGCTTTTAGATAAATGAGAGCACAGTAATTAATCTAACTACATACAGGAAAATGCATCATGGATATCAAACGTGTTCTCCCTTTTCTGGTGATGCCCCTCCTGCTCCTCGCCGTGGAGATCGGGTCGCTCCTGATCTCCCTTCCCGTGCAGGCAGCAGGAATCACCGCATTTCAGGATCCGGCATCCCTGGAAAATCCCTTCATCTTTATTCTGATCCTGCTGGTCTTCACCGGGCTCCTGCTGCTGCTGATAAAATTCAATTTACGTAAGGTGATGGCGGCTATCATCGCGATCTCGATCTTCTTCACGTTCGGCTATATCTTCGCTGCCCTTGTTCCTGCAGGTACTGGGAACTTCCGATCTGGCCACGATTGTCATTCTCCTCCTCTCGGTACTGGCCATTGTTCTCCTGTATAAATACCCGGAATGGTATGTGATTGACACCCTGGGAATCCTGATCGCTGCCGGGGTCGCATCGATCTTCGGGGTCTCGCTCGAAATCCTCCCGGTCGTTATCCTCCTTATCCTCCTCGCGGTATATGATGCAATCTCGGTCTACAAGACAAAACACATGATCACGCTCGCTGAAGGAGTGATCGACCTGAAAACCCCGATCCTCTTTGTCATCCCCAAGCGTCGTGACTACTCCTTCATCCGCGACGGGATCGGAAAACTTGAGGAGGGCGGGGAACGGGCGGCATTCATCATCGGCATGGGAGACCTGATTATGCCGTCCATTCTCGTGGTCTCCGCAAATGTCTTTATGAAAGGCTGGCGGCTTCTCGGGGTCATCAATCTCCCGGCACTGGGGGCTATCCTGGGCTCCCTTGCCGGCCTCGCTATCCTGCTCTCCTATGTCGCATCAGGAAAACCCCAGGCCGGTCTGCCGCCCCTGAACGGCTGCACTATACTGGGTTTTCTTGTGGGCTGGGGGCTGGCCGGTTTTTCGTAACCGCGGGTTTATGGACAAGTATCTCGGCGAGGACCTCCTCAACTCCCTCGCCTTTTCCTGTTGACATGGAAAGATACCCTTCCGCGACCTGAAGATCCGATTTATTTGCCGACCACCACCAGCGGCACATCGATCATTCCTTTCACTTCTTCGAGCAGGTTGAGCTGGACCTCCATCGGGTACCCGCAATGTTCTGATGGATCAAGGATGAAGAGGACGATATCGGCGATGTTTATCATCGCGGAGAGTGCCTGCTTCTCGATCGCATTCCGCTCTTCTGCCGGGCGATCGAGAATCCCCGGTGTATCGACAAACTGTATCCGTTCCCGCCCGAGCTGGCGGTGTCCCACAATTACCCCCTTTGTGGTGAAGGGGTACGATGCCACTTCAGGTACGGCGGAAGAGACCTGCCGGATGAAGGAGGATTTGCCGACATTGGGGTATCCGGCGATGACAATCGTGCAGGCATCGTCGACATGGGGGAGTTTCCTCAGGACATTCCGGACCTCGTTCAAGAAAATGAGGTCCTTGTCGATCTGGTGCACCATGGATGCCAGCCGGGCAACCGTCTGCTTGCGCACGACGGTGGTGTCGTCCGATTTGCGGGTCCGGACTGCGAGCTGGTTTCCCACCATCTTGGTATGCTTTGCCGCCCAGCCGACAGCACCCAGCGACTGTTTTATCCGGTCCATGCCAAAGAGTATATCCGCCATCTCCCGGTAAAACCGTGGGATCTGGTCAAATTCAGGAAATCCGCGGATGATATAGACCAGTCGGTCATGAACTGCGGCGCCAACCGCTCTCACGAACTCCTCGTTGGCGCGATCCTTATTGGTCTTTTCCTTCATTTTTTTTGCCGCACGGCGGAAGCTCCGGTCAAGGATCTCGTCAGCAGTGGGCACTGTAGGTATATGTTCGAACTCCACAAATCTCCAACCTATTTATATAATGGAAAGTTATACGGTTTATCGTTATGGACCTGTCGCTGATCCAGAAAGATATCCTCATCACACTCATTACCCTCTATCACCAGCATTCCCACTCCATCAAAGGCGAGGATATTGCCGATATGATCCAGCGGAACCCGGGAACCGTGCGCAACCAGATGCAGGCACTCAAGGCGATCGGCCTTGTAGACGGTGTTCCCGGCCCGAAGGGGGGCTACATTCCCACCGCACTTGCCTACAAGGAACTCAACCTGAATGTCTCGGGAGGCGATTACGATGTCAGCATCAGCAGGAACGGGGAGATTATCTCCGGGGCCACGGTTCAGGAAATAGATTTTACGACCCTGTGCCACCCGGATATATGCCACGCGGTGATAAAACTTTTCGGCAGCCCCCGCCTCTTCGAGATCGGGGACCAGATCACGATTGGTCCCACACCGGTTAACAAGCTCCTCCTCCGCGGGGAGGTGTTCGGGAAGGACGAATCCAAGCAGCTGCTCCTGATCGCAACTTCGGAGATGATCTCCCTCCCCAAGAAATCGATTAAAGCCTACATGAGCACGCCGCTCAAGACCCTGAAGAGTTCGAATACTCTCCACGATGCACTCGTTCTTTTCAATAAGGATCATATCCATGGGGCCCCTATTATCGATGACGGAATACTCGCCGGAATCATCACCATCAGCGATATCGCAAAAGCGGTGGAAAGAGAGCAGCCCCTCACAACAAAAGTTACCACGGTCATGACCACGGATGTTATTGAAGTCCCGTCGGATACCAAGCTCTTTGAGGTGATCCGCAGGTTCAAGGAACTGGAGATAGGACGCCTGATTGTCGTCGATGATGGGAAGCCGGTGGGAATTCTTACCCAGTCGGATATCATCAAGGTATTCCCTTCTATGTGAATGACGGATCGGTAACTATTTTGAGCTGAATTGCCTACGAGAGGATTGAGTACCATGACCGAACTCTCGCAGGCAGCAGTCGAACGCATTATGAAGAACGCCGGTGCCGGCCGTATCAGTTCCGATGCTACGGAAACCCTGATGGCTTTAATGGAAGAATATGGGGCATTCATTACCAAGGAAGCAAAAAAAATGTCAGATCATGCGGGAAGGAAGACGCTGCGGGGATCAGACGTTCGTATCGCAGCTGAAATCTTCAAAATGGATTAATAATACGGAAAAACTCATTTTTCCGCGCTATTTTAGAACACTTTAAATATTTATACGCGTCATAATTTTTTCATGACTCGTGTATTCGCCCGAAGCCTCTCAAGAAAAAAGATCATGAGTAACGATGGCAAGCTCATCGGGACTCTGAAAAATATCAGAGTGGATTTTGATTCCGGCCAGGTCCAGGCGATGATCGTCCACCCGGATCAGACCTTTGTCACTGATGGATATACGATGGAAGACGACAAACTTCTGGTCATCCCGTTCGAATCGGTAAAGGATATCAAGGATTATATCGTCGTCGACCGCTATCTTGCCCGGAAATAGGAGAAATACCGGGTAACTGCCTCAACAAACCCGTCTCCATACTCTTTTTCTGCAATAAATTCAGCCGCTGCTTTCGTGTCCGGATGAGCATTGGCCACGGTTACTCCGACCCCTGCCTTCCTGAGCATCTGGATATCGTTCACCGAGTCACCGATGGCAAGGAAATCTGCCGGTAGCAGCCCCATTTCCTGAGCAAGTGCTTCCAGTGCCGTTCCCTTGTCGATGCCCGGGGCCTGCAGGTGGATGGCATACCCCGTATCGATCACCTTGACCGGGTGGTCTTTGAGTATCTTTACCACCTCACTGGCCGGGACAGTCCGGGCAATTGCCAGATCGGTAAAACGGTACGTGGGGCTGAGGAGCATGATCTCCTTTCCCCGGTTCTGGTAATATGCCTGGACGGCTTCCAAGGCTTTTTTGCAGATACTCTGATCTCCTTTGAGGTGAAGGGTACCGGCAAATCCAACCCGGAACACTCCCCCGTTCTCGGCAATGAATGTCCCATGCGTTCCTATAACCCTGCAAAGGCCATCCATGAAACAGGAAGTATTCCCGCTTGCGAGTACTATCTCCACACCATCATCGGCGAGTGATCTCATCATCTCGATCGCACCGGTGTTTATCCGGCGGGATGGATCCGTGATCGTCCCGTCAATGTCGGTAAGGAGTGCCTTCAGCACGATTTAAGACCTGCTTCTTCTACCATGAATGGTGCTTCACCTTCGGGAAGATTGGGGCTGTCAACGAGACGTGCGATACGCTTGCCCCCCTTGCTCTTGCGCAGGTAGAGCCGGAAGGTCGCCGTGTGCCCGACAATGTTGCCGCCGATGGGTTTTGTCGGGTCCCCGAAGAAGACTGCCGGGTTGGACATGACCTGGTTGGTCACCAATGCGACGGCATTGTGTTCGTCGATGAGCTTGAAGAGCTCGTGCATGTGCCGGTTCAGCTTCTGCTGGCGTGCAGCAAGGGTCCCCCGACCGGCATATTCGGCCCTGAAGTGGGCGGTGAGCGAATCGATGATGAATAGCTTGACGGGGCGTTCGCTGTCTTTCAGCTCCGCGGCAAGATCCCGCGAGTTATCTACCAGGAGCATCTGGTGATCTGAGGTATGTGCCCGTGCGATATGGATGTTATTCAGGAATTCCTGGGGATCGGCATTATCTATCCCCAGGCCGTTCACCATCTGCTCAATACGTTCGGGGCGGAAGGTATTCTCGGTATCGATGTAGATGGCACTGCCATTGAGTCCACCCAGATCTTCGGGAAGCTGGACGTTGACAGCCATCTGGTGGACGATCTGGCTCTTACCGGAACCAAACTCACCATACATCTCGGTGATGGCCTGGGTCTCCAGGCCTCCTCCCAGCAGGGCATCGAGCTCGGGGACGCGGAACGACAGTTTCCTGACATCCTTTCTTGCCTCGAAGATGTCTTTTCCGGTCTTGAAACCGCCGATATCTGCGGCTTCACGGGCAGCTTTAATAATCTTTTTGGCAGTTGACTCGGAGATCTCCGAAATTTCGGAGAGCTCTGCCGGTGATGCAGTTGCAATACTCTCGACAGAGAGGTACCCCGCTTCCCGGAGCTTCTCTGCGGTACTCGGGCCAACGCCCGTTAAATCTTCAATCTCTAAAGGTCCTTGGGCCATCTCTTGCACATCTCCTATGGCACATCAAAGATGTTAACCATTGACTTATATGCTCTCGGACTGCGCGGGGCGAAAGTGTGCCTTATGCATCAAGTTCTTTCATAAACTCCCGGACCTCCAGCAGCAGGGTTTCTGCGATGAGTTCAACCGGCTGAACGTGCTCAGGGATGATCCGGCTGCCCGAAAGGACGCCGGTTACCCGCATCTCCGCCCCGTGCGGGAGATCCCCTTCGATAAGATACCGTTCTGCACCATTATCGATGAAGGTGCACCCCGGCCCGGCAATGATAGTCCCTTCAAAGTCGACTGGTTCCGGCTCGCTTTTGGGAACACGGAATGAACTCCCTCGCCCGACACCCAGTCTCGATCCCCCCGAAACGGCCGGGTTTCGCCGTCGCGTGATAGACCTCAACCTGATCACCGGGATTGACCGCGATCAGCGCTTTCTCGCCCCAGAGGACAACTTTCAGATCGTCTTTCCCGTCACTCACCACAATATTTCTCACCCACGACCCGGACCCGTCCCGAACCGTGAAAGACCGGGGTTCTTTCACCTCTTTCACATCACCCTGTATCGAGTAGATCCCCTCTTCGCCGACAGAGCCAAGGGGGGTGAACGGGACCGCGATCTCTTGTCCGGTGACGATAACCGAACTCTTCTCGTCGAGACTGTATCCTCTCCCCATACCACGCCGGTCGGGTTTTGCACCGCAGATATGGACCGTGGTACCCGGGAGGATATCTGCAAACAGATCCGGCGCCCACACGATCACCCGGGCAGTGCCCAGGGCATCCCCGACCACCACCTCCCGCATCTCGCCCATCGTACCGTCTTTACGACTGAATGTCCGTGGCTCTTCCCGGGCAATCAGCACAACATCGAGATCCAACGGTTCTGCCGACAGGCTCTCCGCCAACGCTCCTTTTGCGGGAAGGGCGATCTCACAACCGGCCTTACGCAGGGCAAGGGCATAGATCTCGGTCGTGCTCCTGCCCGGGTGGCGCCCGATCACCTCCAGCACATCTCCGATGTCGATATCCATGGCGGCTCCTGCTTTCTCATCCCACAGCACAACCCGGGTGGTCCCGGTCTCGTCTGCCAGCAGCAGGGTGGCAACCCAGCCTTTCTCCCCGTCTTTCCGGTCAAATTCCTTCGGTTCTGTCTTGTCGGTCACCTTCCCGAAGAAAGAAAAAAGGCTGGATTTTCCTGAAAGGCCTCGTATTTTCACGTGCTGGCGGCCAAGTTCGCCGATGACGAGCATGGCGGCAGTAGGCTCGTCAATGAGATCTCCGCACTCGTCGATTTTTTTTCCCACGCGCCGTTCGAACTCTTCTTTTGAGATGAGATCATCAACCAGCGCGTAGTGGAACAGCACGGTTTTCTCCTCACTGTTGCCAGGGCGGGCATTGCATCGGGGCGGTAATATCTCCGACCGTCTCGCCCCGGCGCATCAGGGATACCCGGGATCCCTGTATCAGGACCTCCGGGCAGCGGGGACGACAGTTATACTGGGAGGACATGGCAAACCCGTATGCCCCGGCATCAAGGATGGCGATGATATCACCGGCGGCGATCTGCGGGAGCCTGCGGTCCGCTGCAACGATGTCACCGGTCTCGCAGATGGGGCCGGTCACCGTATATTCTGTCGTGAGAGGAGCATCCGCCTTGTTGGCAACGATGACTTCGTGATAGGCATCATACATCGCCGGGCGGATGAGCAGGTTGAAACCGGCATCCACATTGGCAAATTTTTTATGGGCCGATTTTGTCGAGTTGACCCGTGTCAGGAGCACGGTCGAGTCGGCAACGAGTGAACGCCCGGGCTCGACCCAGAGTTCCGGAGTGATCCCGCACGCTTCAACGCCGGCCCTGAAGACCGGGATAACCTTTGCCGCATAATCTTCCGGTGTAGGGGCAGGATCGGTGTCGTGGTGGTAGGGGATCCCGAGCCCTCCCCCAAGATCGATAAACTCGAGTTTCACACCCATCAGGGTGAGTTCCTGTGCGATCCTCACCATTACTTCAGCTGCCCTCACGAATGGCTCGATATCGAGGATCTGTGAACCGATATGGCAGTGTATCCCGACCGGTTGTATGTTGTTGCATGCGAGAGCTTCCCGGTACGCAGCGGGTATCTCCTGGTGCGGAATGCCAAACTTGCTGGTCGCAAGCCCGGTTGCGATCTTCGGGTGGGTCGGGACTTCGAGGGCCGGGTTTACCCGGAATGCAATCTTCACCGTTTTTCCTGCTGCCTGCGCGGCGGCATCGAGCTGGTGAAGTTCATCAAGTGAATCTACCGATACCTTCACGCCCTTCTTCACGGCAAGTTCCAGGTCCTGCGGTGTCTTGGAACTGCCATTGAAGAGGAGTTTTTCCGGTGCCATGCCGGCCTCGAGCGCAAGATGGAGTTCTCCGGAAGAGAAGACATCCGCCCCGGCTCCTTCACGGGCGAGTGCCCGCAGCACGGCAAGATTGCCATTGGCTTTTGCCGCAAAGAGTACCTGCACTTTCGGGTAGCGGGTGAGGAGTGCCGTTTTATAGCTCCGGTACTGCCCGACGATCCGGTCCTCGCTGGTCACATAAAGGGGCGTTCCGTACGCGTGCGCGAGAGCGACACAGTCCTGTTTATTGATGTGCAGGTGACCGTTTTGTATCGTGAGGTGGCGAGGAAGTTTCACAGGTCAAGCCCCCGCATCCGTTCCAGTGCCTCCCGAATTCGTGCGACGGGGCGGGTGAGGGCAAACCTCACATATCCTTCCCCGCTTGAGCCAAAGCCGATGCCGGGAGTAGCAACGATGCCGGCTTCATTCAGCAGCCGGGCAGAAAATGCCATGCAGTCATGTACCGGGAGCCAGACGTAGAAGGTTGCCTTGGGTGAGGGTACATCAAAACCAAGATCCCGCAAACCTGAAATGAGAACATCACGGCGTTCCTGGTAGATCCTGCAGGCATTTTTCACGCAGTCCTGCGGTCCATGGAGAGCGGTGATCGCGGCAACCTGAACCGCATTGAAGACCCCGGAGTCCACGTTGGTCTTGACCCGCCCGAGCCCGGCAAGTATCTCTGCATTGCCGACCGCCATACCGATCCTCCAGCCGGTCATATTGTAGGTCTTGGAAAGCGAATGCATCTCGATGCCGATCTCATCCGCTCCCGGAGTCTCAAGGAACGAGGGAGCACGGTAGCCATCGTAGGCGATCTCGGAGTACGCATTATCCGAGACGACGACGATGTGGTGCTCCCGTGCAAAGTCAACTACCTCGCGGTAGAAACCATCGGGCGCGACCGCCGCGGTCGGGTTATTCGGGTAGTTGATGAACATCAGCCTCGCTGCCTTTGCGATCTTCACGGGAATATCTTCAAGAACCGGGACAAAATTATTCTCCCGCTTCAGTGGCATCTCGTGCACGATCCCCTCGGCAAAGAGGGTGCCGGTCCGGTACACCGGATAGCCCGGGCTCGGGGCGAGTACATAGTCACCCGGGTTGACAAAGGCCTCCGCAATATGTGCAATGCCGTCTTTGGAACCCATAAGGGCAATAACCTCTTTTCCCGGGTCGAGCGAGACGCTGAACCTTGTTTTATACCAGTCAGCAACGGCACTCCGGTAGGCAGGCATCCCGGCGTAGGAAGGGTAATGGTGGTTCTCCGGGTCCTGTGCCGCTTCGCAGAGCGATGCGACGATATGCTGTGGCGTGGGAAGGTCCGGATCCCCGACCCCGAGATCGATGATGTCAACGCCTTTTTTCAGTTGTTCTGCTTTCATCTCGTCGATCCGGGCAAAAAGGTACGGCGGGAGATTGCTCATGCGTGATGCGTACATAGCTACTACCTGTTGGTGTCCGGTATTTATTGTAATTAACGCTCCTGTCATATCTGGACTCAGGGTAGTACAGAATGAATGATTATGCTTATTAGTCCGGAAAAAAAATGACCCCTATGGAGCGGGAGAAAGAATCAATTCAGATTAAACGGTTTTTCGGGGAGACTGGAGAAATAACCTGTATACAGGATGAGATCGTATGAGCCTGCCCGGCGAGATGATCGTAGTCCTCTCCACGGCACCTCCGGACAGGTCAGAATCGCTGGCAAGGATGCTTGTCGACCGGAGGATCGCCGCCTGTGTCAATGTTATGCCGGTACGCTCGGTACTATCGCTGGAAAGGAGAGTTCTGTGATGAACAGGAACACCTGCTCATCGCAAAGACAACGAAGGAGAAAACGGGAGAAGTGATCGCTGCGCTCCGGAACCAGCATCCCTATGAGGTTCCGGAAATCATCGCGCTTCCGGTCACTGAGGCGTTCCTTCCCTATCTTGCATGGGTGCACCAGGAGACATCCGAAGAACCATAACCACGAATTTGCCGGCCAGGAACAGCAGAACACAGGCATTTGACCGGCACCAATACCCCCAGAACCTAATCAGCTCCGTCCCGTTCCAGCGACGCCGCAGTAGATCTGCCGGACATATAATGCACAAGATTATTGCTGTGGCCGGAATAATGGATGTAGAATTAACGACAGGAACTGGTCAGTGTGTCAGGTGAACCAATAACTCCGTTAGGATCGGCGCTCATCGTGCTCGGATGCCCGCAGGTCCCGGTGCAGACGAGCATTGCGTTGTATCTGATCAACCGGCTCAAAAAGGCAGGCGTTGTTCCGGTTGTTGCCGGTAACAAATCGGCAAATACACTTCTTCTCGTCGCGGATCCTGACCGTCACTACCTGGGAGAAGTGATGGATCTTGACCGTGCAGTGGCGATGATCACCGAGAAGAACCGGGACTTTGACCGCTGCTTTGTTTTTATCCACAACGATGCCGGTATCAGCTATGCAGCGACCATGGGTGCAATCTCGAAGGCAAAGCTCTTCACCCTCATTTATGGGGAGCATTATGACGAGCTCGTAAAGCAGGTCGACTTTCCCTGCACCATCATAGCTGCAAAAGCCGTACATAACCCGATGCCGCTCAAAAAAGCAATCGATGAGGTGACCCCATGGGCGGCTGTGTAGAGGCGATGAATTATGAAATTGTCCTGCGGGACGCGTCGTTTAAGGAGTGCAGGGACTATATCAGACAGAATTTTAAGGAATATATCGATGTCCAGCCGGGGTTCAAGATCTTTGACATTCACCTGATCGGTGTTCCCCCCGTCACTATAGGACTTGATGCGGATTTCATCGTTTTTCCCTATACAAAGCCCTGCCATGGCACATTTCTCCTGAGGGTCGAAGATACGGCAGAAGCTGCCCGTTTACGTTCACTGAAAAAGTAAGCGGGTGGCACAGGTTTTCAGGAAGGTACACGGTGAACCCGGGGTTTTCCGTAACGGATGCGATCCCTGCAGCCGTTCGGTATGATCGGGGGCGAGCCTGCGACCTTTTACTTATGTGCCCGTCATGCTGCATGCTATAGTATTTTGTGCAGGGACATACGTATCACTACACAGTCAGAACGAGGGGTTGGTCAATGTCCGGCAAGGGAAAGGTACTTTTCATGGATGACGAGCAGATCATCCTCGATATGACCCGTGAAGTACTGAAGTTTCTCGACTATGATGTCATGTTTGCCAAAGAAGGCCGGGAGGCGATCGATCTCTACAAAAAGGAGATGGCAGCGGGGGCTCCTTTTGATGTTGTCATTCTCGATCTTTCCGTCCCGTCCGGGCTTGGCGGAGAAGAGACGATTAAGGAGCTCCGGAAGATCGATCCCCGGGTAAAATCCGTGGTATCAAGCGGATATATGGATGATCCTGTAGTCCGGGATTTCTCAAGCCATGGATTTGACGAACGACTAACCAAACCTTATAAAATACTGGATCTGAAGAAGATCCTTGAACAACTGATGAAAAAAACATCCTGAGAAAAGTGGCGTGACGGCGATCCACACCCGACCATAAGAAAATCCAACTATCATAAGGGCCCGCATCAGGCCTTTCTGGTGCATGGCGGCGGACGGAGTTTCACACGCAGTTTTCTGTTTTCAGCTCTTTATCCAAAGGTGACAGCAGGAAAAGAAAGTCAGCGATGTACCTTGTCAGCCGGGAGCGACCCGGCGTGAATGCCACAGTTGTGCACCAGGTGGTAACTATCGCATGCCGGGTAATCTGCCGGATGCCAACATATTTACACGTTCAGCATTATCAGAAACATACAGGAGGCCTTTATGAAAAATGTATCTGTCCTGATTGGCGGAAGGGCCGGCGACGGGATCAACAGTGCAGGGGCGCTGGTTGCACAGCTGCTCAACCATATCGGGTACCAGGTGTACCTGTATTTCGATTACCCCTCGCTCATCCGGGGCGGGCATAATTTTGCTGTCATACGTGGTTCAGAGCAGAGTACCGGGACCTGCTGGAAGACGCTCGATTTTCTGCTGGCGATCAACCGGGAAACGGTGGAGAAACACCAGGACCGGTGTACCGCTGATACTGCTGTTATATTTAATGCAGACCAGGTGAAGTCCGCCGGCCAGGGTGTTCCGGTGAAGGCGATCCTGGGGGAAGAAAACGCCCCGTCGATCATGGGGAACTCTGCGATCATCGGGGGGTTTGCGAAATCTGCAGGAATTGAATGGGATGTCGTCGAGCGTGTATTCAGGAACCATATCCCCAGGGGAGTCGATCAGAACCTGAGCGTGGCACGAAGAGCGTATGATCTCCTTGAGACGGTGCATCCGGTCAGCAATGGGGCAAATTCCCCAATGACACTCCTCACCGGGAACGAAGCGATCGGGCTCGGTATGGTAAACGGGGGGCTTGACGTCTATGTCTCGTATCCGATGACACCCTCGTCGAGCGTCCTTCATTTCCTTGCCGAACACCAGGAGAAGCTCGGCATCACGGTCGTACATCCGGAGAACGAGATCGCGGTGATCCTGATGGCCCTCGGGTTTGCATATGCCGGGAAACGATCAGCGGTCGGCACTTCGGGTGGTGGGTTCTGCCTGATGACCGAAGGTCTGTCCCTTGCCGGCATGGCAGAATTACCCGTCACGCTCGTCATTTCCCAGCGGACTGGGCCCTCGACCGGGCTGCCTACGTACACCGGCCAGTCTGACCTCCATTTCGTCCTCCATGCCGGTCAGGGCGAATACCCGCGGCTGATCGTCGCCCCCGGGGATGCAGCAGAAGCACTGTACTGGTCGGCGGTCGCCATGAATATGGCCTGGAAGTTCCAGATCCCGGCATTTATCCTCGCCGACAAAACCCTGTCAGAGGGGACATATAGTGTCGATCCCGCTGCAATTCCTGACGTGAGCAGCGGAGACTCACCACGGTGGGATGGGACTGGCCCCTATCTCAGGTATGCTGATGCAACCGACGGGGTCTCCCCTCTTGCATTTCCCGGCATGAAGGATGCGGTAATCAAGGCGAACAGTTATGCGCATAACGAGGCAGGCATCACCATAGAGGATGCACCCACGGTCAGACAGATGGCGAAGAAGCGTCTCCGTAAAGGTGAGATGCTGGCGGCGGAGATGCAGGGATTTCCCGGTGTCACGGTATCCGGTATTCCGGATGCTGCGACGGCTCTGCTCTGCTGGGGGTCCACAAAAGGGGTCTGCAATGAAATTGCAGGTCTTCTCGGGCTGCGGGTCATCCAGCCGGTGGTACTTACACCCTTCCCGGCAGAACAGCTGAAAAAAGCAATGAATGGCGTTACGAAGTTGATCGCCGTTGAAGAGAATGCAATGGCACAACTTGCGGCACTCGCGGAGCGGCACGGGATCATACCTGATCATAAGATCCTGCAGTTTGACGGACGACCGTTCCTTCCTGACGACCTGATGGTGAAGGTAAAGGAGATGATCGTATGACCGGACGACAGATCATCACCGATGCCCAGAATACCTGGTGCCCGGGGTGCGGGAATTTCTCTCTCCAGCATACCCTGAAAAATATCCTCGCCGGGATGGAGCAGGAAGGAAAATCGCTCGATGATGTCGTCCTGGTGACCGGAATCGGCTGCCACGCAAAGATTGCCGATTATCTCAATATCAATAGTTTTTATTCGATACACGGGCGGACGATCCCGGTGGCCACCGCGATCAAGCTTGCCAATCCCCGTCTTACGGTGATCTGTTGTTCCGGGGACGGGGACTCGTATGCCGAGGGGCTCGATCACCTTATCTTTGCCGCCAAGCGTAACATCGACATAACGGTAATCATCCACAATAACCGGGTGTACGGCCTCACTACCGGGCAATATACCCCTACTTCACCGTTCGGCTTTAAGGGTAAGTCCACCCCTTTGGGAACGGCAGAATATCCCTTCAACCCGGTCGAGCTGATGCTGGCCAGTGGCGCCACCTACGTCGCACGAGGGTATACAAAAAATATGGATCAGCTGAAGAAACTGGTAACGGACGGCATCGCACACAAAGGTTTTGCTTTCATCGATGTCCTCCAGATCTGTGCCACATTCTTTCCTGCCGCCGATTATTACACCCCGCGGGTGTATGAGCTGGCAGACCATGACCGGACCAGTTTTGAATCTGCCTGCACGAAGGCCCGGGAATGGGACTATAACAGCGACTCCCGGATCGCGCTCGGCACATTCTTCCAGCGTTCTCTCCCGGCCTTTGATGATAGCATGGCCGTTCGTGTCAGGGACCAGAAGGATCGTAGCCAGGTGGTCCGTGACCTTTTAATGACGATGTCATAAGGGAATACTATCATTCTTTTTGCAATAAAGAACCAGGAGTAACAATATGGCAATACATTTTTTTAATGGCAGGATTCCCGATGCCCGCATAGACGATCAGCTCCCGGGATCCTCCAGGTGACTGCCTCATGGCCGCGCAATATCCGGAACTGAATCGGGCCACGATCCGGTTGCTCGTGATTCCTGTTACCGTCTATACCGCATGGATGCTTGAGATCTTCCTTCTTGAAGGAAGCCTGCATCTCTTTGAACGGTTTAACCCCCCGCTCCTCTTTCTGTATACCGTTATCGCATGTATTCTCACAGGCACCATCGTGCCCCTCTTCTTCGTACGGACAGCATTCATATCCGGCGCGGTCAACATGTTCCAGATCGGTTTCCGCACCATCCGTCGTACCCTCAAAGCATGTACCCTGACCGGCATTGTTTCCTATGCGGCCCTCATTTTTCTGAACCCGTTTGGTACAGACCGGATCGCATTTGCACATGCTTTTCTGCTCCTTCTGCCGGGTGCCATTGCATCCGTCATGATATGCTGGGTTCTCGTCGGGACTCATGTGCAGGCATTTGTCCGCGGCGGCGGAGTTGCAGTCTCGGTGTCCGTGGGGATTATGGTGACCGCGGCGCTCTTCGGTCTGACAAATTTTGCTTTTTTTCCTGCGGCTTTCCGGCTGGATCCTTTCCTCGCTTCCGTTTTCGTCGGAATTGTTGCGGCCGTTTTTTTCTTTGCGGTCAGGGATGTCTATGCCGCAAGCATTCTGGTAGCGGTGTGCAGCGTCATTACTCTGGGAGATCGCATCTCCCTGCTCTACCTTCACAATGCATGGCTCTACCCTGGGATCAATGCGGTTCTTGCGGTCGGTGTCCTGATGGGGATCCACCGATATCTCTCCCTGCATTATATGACCCTTGAGATGCCCCCAGAATAATCCAGTGCCCCCGGAAATGTTCCCTGGAGTAACTGAACATGCTTTTTTTTGGTTCAATGAATACGAGATTCTGGAGTAGTCGGGAACCAGGAAAACGGATTATTGCTCCGGCAAAATTTTCTTCCGGTAAAAAATCTTATACTCCCCAGCATCGAACAGATATCCTATGAATGAAGGTTCTCGGTATGGAATTCTTATTGGTTTCATCCTGGTTTGCAGTGTCCTCATTGCCGGGTGTTCGGATCAGTCGCCTGCACCGGCTACACCGGTACCAACAACGGCAATACCGGTAAAGTACATCGCAGGTGATATCATCTCCCTTACGTCCTCGCCTTCCGCATCAGCGCTCTTTGTTATCACCGGATATGACAAGTCAACGGACCAGTATACCCGTCAGTTGATCTATAAAAATTCTGACGGTTCCTGGGGACATTTCATCTCCAATGCATCGGAAAAGGCTCCAAGGACGCTTGTAGAAAGCGCATATCCGGTGAAGATAGCCCACGTGCAGCTCTCGGCAGTCCCCGTTATCACACCGACGGTGCAGGTTACGGTTACCGTGACACCTTCGGGAGATGCACCGGTTATTTCGGGTATTTCCCCGTCTTTTGGGGGTAGCGATGCGGCCGTGAGTGCAACGATTACGGGAAGCAACTTCCTGAGTGGGGCAAAGGTTAAGTTGACCCGGGCCGGATACTCTCCCCTCTCTGCATCCACGGAAATGATATCTTCATCGACAGAAATTGACTGTACCTTCATCTTCTCCAAGGCTGAGAAGGGAGTCTATAACCTCGTTGTCACCAATCCCGACGGACGATCCAGCACCCTCGTGGGTGCATTCACCATCGGAGATGTGCCGCCGATCATTGGAGGAGTCAGTCCCAGTACAGGTGCGCTGAACGAAATGATTCCGGTGGTCATTAACGGCCAGAATTTTAAACCGGCGGTGAAGGTCTCGTTTGTGAAAAGCCCGACCGAAATCGTTTGTACCAGCCCGGTATCATCAGACACGATAACAATTCTCTGCAATCTCGATCTCAGGACAAGCAACGGTGCATCCATCGGAGACTGGGACGTATCGGTCCTCAATATCGATGGTCAGCAGAAAGGGACCTGGAACCAGAAATTCCATGTAACGAATTCAACCTGATAATCCATTTTTTTTTAGTGATGTAATTTTCCGGATGATACGTAACAGGTTTTCCGTTATGGGTCGTTGAATTCCCTTTATTGCAGTTTTCAGTAGCGATCACCGGGATCATCATTTTATAAGGGACGTTTTTTAGAAATTTCGGCTTCCCGCTGAAGGACCGGATTCTGATTATAACGGTCATCACAAACTATTAACCACGGGATCAAAAAATGAGATAATAATGGTTGACCTGTCCCTGTCTCCCGTAATAGTCAGCTACGTGATCCTTCCATTCCTGATCTTTTGCGCCCGCATATGTGATGTGAGTCTGGGAACGATCAGGGTCATCTTCATCTCAAAGGGTATCAAGTATCTCGCCCCTTTTATCGGTTTTTTCGAAGTGATCATCTGGCTCCTTGCGATTGGCCAGGTAATGAACAACCTGACGAATGCCATCGCTTATATCGCGTACGGAGCCGGGTTTGCTTCGGGAACATTCATAGGAATGCTGATCGAGGAAAGGTTATCGCTCGGGCTGACCAGCGTCCGAATCATAACAAAAAAAGACCCGACGGAACTCATTCTGTATCTCCGGTCCCAGGACTACGGGGTGACGAGTATTGACGGGGAAGGTGCGTCCGGCAGGGTGAAGATGATCTTCACCATCATAAAAAGGCAGGATCTTTCCCGTGTCGTGAGCATCATCAAACAGTTCTACCCAAATGCATTTTATTCCGTCGATGATGTAAAATCGGTCTCTGAGGGTGTTTTTCCCGAAAAAAGGATACGCGGGATCGGCGTTTTTTCCTGGATCGACTCCCTCCGTTTTTTTCGGAAAGGAAAATAAGCGGGTATAACCGGTTTCTGGTACAATAAGCGAAACAGGTGGCGCTTTTTCTATCCAATAATTTTTTATGCCCATCGCTTCAAACACTAACCGAGTAGTATAATGACCGGAAAAAAGATCGTCAATTTTGTTCTGGCACTTGGTATCTGCCTGCTTGCCGGATATATAGGGTCATATTATACAACGCCTGAAATTCCAACTTGGTATGCCGGCCTGAACAAACCGGATCTCACTCCACCGTCATGGGTTTTTGGGCCAATCTGGACAGTACTTTATGTCCTTATGGGGCTCTCCCTTTACCTGATAGTCCAGTCAGGTTTAAAAAATACCGAAGTAAAAGTGGGACTGGCTTTATTTGCTCTCCAGCTTATCCTGAATGTCGGATGGTCATTTTTCTTTTTCGGCCAGCACTCCACGTTCTGGGGTCTCCTTACGATTATTCTTGTCGGGGCCCTTTTGCTGTGTACGATTATCCAGGTATTCAGGATCTCCTTTGCCGCCGCGCTGCTGCTCCTCCCGGTACTGGTCTGGATAATATTTGCAGCAGTCCTCAATTATCAGATAATGATATTGAACCCCATCAGTTTCAGTATCTCCTTCTGAAACGTATCTCTTTTTAGTATCTTTCAGACCAACACCTTCTTTTTGTTCAAGAGTGACGATGTGATGCGGAGTTCTTATGCCGATCCAGCGCATCCATGTGGAAAATTTCAAGAGTTTCTCCGAGATTGACATCGAGTTATCCCGGTTCCAGGTGGTCATCGGTTCCAATGCGGCAGGAAAATCCAATTTCATCAGTGTCTTCAGGTTCCTGCGGGACATCACAAAAAACGGGGTTGTCAATGCCATTGCAATGCAGGGAGGAGTTGAATATCTTCAGAATACGAATATCGGGACTTCCCGCGACCTGGTAATCAGGGTCGACTACCTGCCCGAACAAAAAGTGGAGATCCTTGAGCAGGAGTGCAGGGAGACACCCCTTCTTGCCATACAATCATGCCAGTCAACGTACGAGTTTGCCCTCAGGTTTGATGGCAGCGGAGACGGTTTCTCAGTCACCCGGGACCGTCTCACTATCGGCTGCGAAGTGATGTCCTGTGATCCCGATGGCAAACAGATGAGCAGAAAAGAGAAGATCGGCCGGGGCGAGATCCAGGTGACGAACGTGGGGGGGAACCTGACCTATGCCGTGAACCTCCCGGAAGGGTTTCCCCTGACTGAACAGGAACTCATCCCCATCTATTTCCGCGGGAAGCATGTGCCGGAAAAGACCCTTCTCCTGGAAACCCCCTATGCATATCCCCTGCCCCACGTGGAAAAATTCTTTGACCGTATCGCCGTCTACGACATCGATCCGAAGCTGCTGAAAAAAGGCGTGGCAATCACCGGGAAGCGGGACCTCGAAGAGGATGCGGGGAACCTTGCGCTGGTCCTGAAGAACATCATCGGGGATCCGGAAAAAAAGCGAAAATTCTCAAACCTGCTTCGGGATGTGCTGCCGTTCGTTGATGATTTTTCGGTTAAAAAGTTCATGGATATCTCGCTGATCCTTACCCTCCGTGAACGATATGCCAAAAATCACGAGCTGCCTTCCACGTCCCTTTCGGATGGCACAATGACGATCTTTGCCCTTATCATTGTCCTCTACTTTGAAGACAAACCCTTCATCATCATCGAAGAACCGGTCATCCACATTCATCCGTTTCTTGTCGGCCGTGTCATCACCATGATGAAAGAGTCCTCATCCGGAAAGCAGATTATGATTACAACACATAGTACCGAGGTGGTGAAACACGCCGCGATCGAAGATCTCCTCCTCGTCTCCCGCGATACCGAAGGGTTCTCTGTCGTCTCCCGCCCTGCCGATAAAGAAGAGGTCAGGACATTTCTTGAAAACGAGATAGGGATCGAGGAACTCTATATCCAGAACCTCCTGGGACTGTAACTCATGAAAAAACGCCTTTTCATTCTCGTCGAGGGAGAGGACGACATCCGGTTTTTCGGGCGTATTGTCAAACCGCTCCTTGTTTCGCGCTACGATTCCGTTGAAATAATCCCGTATGCCAGTATCAAACGCGTGAAAGTCAATAATTTTTTAAAGAGTGTCAGGTTGATGAAAAATGATTACATCTTCGTTGCGGATATCGACACGGAACGATCGGTGAGGGACAAAAAACAGATCCTCTATTATCATTTCAATAACATCGAAGGAAAAAGCATCGTCGTGGTAATCAAGGAAATCGAGAGCTGGTATTATGCCGGCCTCTCCCGGGAATCTGCACTTACCCTCGAGGTTCCCGATCTTTCTTCGACCGACGCGTTCACCAAGGAGGATTTCAATCGTCTCATCCCCCGTAAGTTTGATTCACGGATCGATTTTATGTTCGAGATTCTCAAGTACTTCTCCCTGGATTCGGCACGGACGAAAAATAATTCATTCCGGTACTTCGTGGATCGGTATCATCTGGCAGATCCGGTTCATCGATATCAATAAGCACGATCCGGGGCATTAAGCCGATAAGAGTACCGTATCGAAACGATTAATGCACATCTCATTCCAGTCTGTTTCAATCAGAACTATCCGGAGGATAATATGATGGAACATTTTACCCGCACTGTTTGTGGACATGTATACAACCCGGAAAAAGGCGAACCTTTGCAAAACATACCCCCGGGCATAGATTTTTCTGCCCTGCCCGACGACTGGCAATGCCCGATCTGTGGTGCATCAAAACAACAATTCATCAAGGAGTGACTGCTGCAGCATGGTATCACGTGAAATTGTTCCGGGGATCTATTCGGTCGGTGCGATCGATTTTGACCGAAGGATCTTTGATGAGCTGATCCCTCTTCCGAATGGGACGAGTTATAACTCCTACCTTATCAGAGGGAGCGAGAAGACGGCATTGATCGATACGGTCGACCCGACAAAAGAGTTTGACCTGATCTCAAATATTGTAAAGCTGAACATAGACCGTATCGATTACGTGATTGTTAATCACGCCGAGCAGGACCATTCCGGGTCCATCCCGATGATCCTTGAGTTCTTTCCGGACGCAGTCGTGGTGACAAACGAGAAGTGTAAAGATCTCCTCCTTGCGCACCTTCACCTCCCGAAGAACAAGATCCAGGTCACTAAGGATAAAGAGACTCTTTCGCTTGGCAACCGAACGCTTGAATTTTTCCTCACCCCCTGGACACACTGGCCGGAAACCCAGATCACCTACCTGCGCGAGGATAAGATCCTCTTTACCTGCGATCTCTTCGGGTCGCATATGGCGGCAAGCGATCTCTTCGTGACCGACGAGGCCGGGATCTATCACCCGGCAAAGCGGTATTATGCGGAGATCATGATGCCGTTCCGGAACAGCATCAAAGGGTACGTGGAGATGGTGAAAGGGCTCCCCCTCGACATGATCGCGCCGAGTCACGGACCTGTCTACCGGCGCCCCTCCTTTATCCTCGACGCATATGCCGACTGGGTATCGGACGGCGTAAAGAACGAGGTCGTGATCGTGTATGTCTCGATGCATGGCAGCACCCAGAAGATGGTGGAGCACCTCACCGGGGCATTGATCAGCCGCGGGATTACCGTTAAGCCCTTCAACATGACCCATACGGATATCGGTGAACTTGCGCTGGCACTTGTCGATACGGCGACCGTGGTGATGGCAACACCGACCGTCCTCTTCGGCCCCCATCCCACGATCGTCTATGCCACATACCTGGCAAACGTCCTCAAACCCAAAGTCCGGTTTGCTTCTGTCATCGGATCCTACGGGTGGGGAGGACAGGCGCCCGAGACGATCGTAAAAATGCTGAGCCATGTCAAGGTCGAACTCATTGAGCCCGTCATGGTCAGAGGTCTTCCGGATGAAACTACCTTTAAGGCCCTCGACCGGCTGGCCGACACAATCGCAGAGAAGCACAAAGGAATCCTATCCCAACAGAAAACGGGATGAACGGGAGTTATCCCTTAAAACCAGGAACCGCTGAATAATTACACATTTTTTACGATACCCGGCGCCATGGCGGAAAGTGACGATTTGCCACAGACCCTGAGAACATCAGATCATTTTCCATGATTTTTCGGGAGGTCGGAATCTCTGCTACAAAAACCGGTTCCGGACAACCGGAAGATACAAAAAACCTGTGTCCCCCTTTTTTCATTCGCAGGCAAACACTAATAGAGCACCAGCGGTAACCCTTAAGCGATGCACCGTCTCGAGCATCTCTCAACGATTATTGCAGATCTCGGGGATATTTTTACCTTTATTGCGCCCTTAACCGCTCTGCCAGTTATCGTGGCAGTAATCTTTTCCGAGTGGGAGTTGCTCCTCCCCATGGCGGCAGTCCCGGTTATATTCTTTCTCCTGGGCATGGCCCTGCAAAGGCTCCCGCGGGGCAATCGGGGGGCGAGGCTCTCTTCTGCGATGTGTTCGGTGGCGCTCTTCTGGCTGACCTGTGCCATGGTGAGCGGAATCCCGTTCATGATCGGACTGGGCATGGGATTCACCGATGCTTTTTTTGAAGGGATGGCGGGCTGGACGGGTACGGCGTTTTCCATGATCCGCTCCATGGATACCGCCCCTCACGTCCTCCTTTTCTGGCGATCTTATATGCAATGGATCGGGGGTATCGGAATTGTTGCTGTTATGATCGCACTGGCAAGCAGTACCG
The DNA here is from genome assembly GCA_963815065.1 of uncultured Methanoregulaceae archaeon. Lineage (GTDB taxonomy): Archaea > Halobacteriota > Methanomicrobia > Methanomicrobiales > Methanospirillaceae > Methanoregula. The sequence continues at coordinate 1,061,272 of CAWFFE010000002.1, forward strand.
GGCTTTTCAGCGCGAAGATCTCCCGCACTGAGGGGAGAGATGAACCTCTGATGCCCACGGTTATTGCGACGGGAAGAGCACTCTGGAAGATATACGCCGTGCTCACGTTTGTTGCAATCAGCCTTATTCTCTTCACCGGCCTGTCTTTATGGGAGTCGGTCAATCTTGCTCTTTCGGCAGTATCGACAGGAGGCTTCACTCTCCACGAAGGCGGCATTCTTTTTTACAACAGCATTACCCTTGAACTCCTCCTGATCCCGATCATGATAGCCGGTGCCCTCCCGTTCAAGCTCTACTATCTCATCGCGGGGAACCGTCGGTTAAGTCTTTTCGGAGATGAACAGTTCAAGCTCTTCTTCCTCTTTGCCGGCATCGGGGTGGCAGTCGTGACCTATGACCTGATATTTTTCGGGAACTTCGCGTTCCTCACCGCACTCCACCAGGGCCTTTTCATGACCGTATCGTCCCTCACAACCACCGGATTTCAGACGATCAACCTGCGTTCCCTGGCGAGCGTAACCCTGCTGTTTCTGACCCTGATCACCTTTATCGGCGGTGCATCGGGCAGTACCGCCGGGGGTATCAAACTGAACCGGGTAGCGCTGGCCTTACGGGCGCTCCTCTGGTGGTTCCGGAGGCTGTTCGTAAGCGGAAAAGTGCTCCTGCCCTTCAGGATTGAAGGGAGGGTAATCCCCCGGGCCACAGCGGAGCTCGAAGCGGCAAAGAACATGCTTGTCATCATTCTCTCGGTCGTCACTATCTTTATTGCCGCCCTTGCCGTGGTGCAGTTCCATCTGACAACATACTCCCTCACCGATATATTCTTTGAAATAGTATCGGCATTTTCTTCCTGCGGTGTCAGTACCGGGTATGTCTCACCGGATATGCCGATCATCTCCAAGTGGGTTTTTATCATGGTGATGTGGATCGGGCGTCTCGAGGTGATACCGGTCGTTATGCTCTTTATTGCATTATTCGGAAGATCAGACTGAATCCAGCGTTTCTGGGAAAGGAATATTTAACACAATTTTACTTTTCTTAACATCAGCATATCTAATATAAATTGCCGACCCATAGTACGTTCATGAAGCAGATCGCCCTGTATGGCAAGGGAGGTATCGGGAAATCCACCACCTCGGCTAACCTGTCAGCCGCCCTCTCCCTCCAGGGCCTGGACATCCTCCAGATCGGATGCGATCCCAAACGCGACAGCACACGGATGCTGATGCACGGGAGTTTTATCCCGACGGTCATGGACCTGGTCCGTGTCCGGGGCGAGGCAGAACTTTCGTTATCGGATATCGTTTATTCGGGATTCAACGGGGTACGGTGCGTTGAGGCAGGAGGACCGGAGCCCGGTGTCGGGTGTGCCGGCAGGGGGATCATCGCAACGTTCCAGCTGCTTGAGAAATTTGGCGCGCTCACCGGTGATGTCATCGTCTACGACGTCCTTGGGGATGTGGTGTGTGGCGGGTTTGCCATGCCGATGCGGGAGGGGTATGCGCAGGATATCTACCTGGTTACCTCGGGAGAGCTGATGTCGCTGTACGCGGCGAATAACATCTGTAAAGCGATAAAGCGTCTGTCTTCAAGAACAAAGAGCACCTGCCGCCTGGCCGGCGTGATCTGCAATGCAAAGGACCAGCTCAGGGAAGAGGAGCTGGTCGGGGAATTTGCACGGCGGGTGAACAGTTCCCTCATCCAGTATATCCCCCGCGACCGTGTTGTCCAGCTTGCAGAACTCAACCGGAAGACGGTCCTCGAGTATGATCCGGGCTCTGCACAGGCAGACAGGTACCGGTCGCTCGCATCGCGGATTATGGAAAATACCCGGTTTACCATCCCGACTCCCCTTGAAATCGATGATCTCGAATCCCTTGCCCTTGAATTTATCTAGATATGGCGGCTGCACGCTCACCGGTGCGCTCTCGGTGACTACCCAGGTACGGGATGCTGTTACCATCGTCCACGGACCAAAGGGATGCACCCATCACAACTTCTCGCTCCTGCACGCAACCGGACCGGACAACGATCGATTCCTCCTTCCGGATATGATCTCGACCGGGCTTTCGGAGAGCGATATAATTTTCGGCGGAGAGGCAGCACTGGAACGGACCCTTGCGGACGTTGCACGGCAGCACCCCGGAGCGGTTTTTGTGCTTTCCACCTGCCTGGTCGATACGATCGGCGATGATGTCGCAGCGGTCTGTCTCGGGGAATATGGCATACCGGTTATCCCGATTCCAACAGCGGGATTTCTCGGAGGTACGTTCCAGAACGGGGTGAACAACGCGCTCAATGCCATCGCCGATACCATGGAACCTTGTGTCAGGGACTCATCGGTGAATATCATCGGAGAAAAAAACCTTGAATACGAAGTCGAGGAAAATTTTGCGGAAATCAGCCGGCTCCTCGAAGTGATCGGGATACCCATCAATGTACGCTTTGTCCGTAACTGTTCCCTGCATGATGTGTCCCGGCTCGCGGCAGCACGACTCAACATCCTTCGTGACGAAGAGGTGCGTGCCGTTGGAGAGAAATTACAGCAGCGATTCGGTACGCCGTTCATTCCTTCATTCCCGGTCGGGTTTGCCGAGACGATCCGTTTCCTTGAAGCAGTGGCAGAGTATTTTGAGGTGAAATGTACCCGGGCCGTGCAACAGGAACGAGCACTGCAGGAAAAAATCATTGCAGACTTTGCAGACCTGAGCGGTACTTCCATCACCTTCGATCCTGCTGGCATGGCTTCCGATACTTGTCCGGTGGCCCGCGAAGTTGCAGAAAAGATCACGATTACCATAGCATCTGACGGGATCATGGTACCTCTCCCGTTGTCACCCCCGGTAGGTACAACCGGGATCCGGCATTTGCTACACCGCTGGAGGCGGGCAATGCATGCCAGGATGTGAAAATCCCCTCTGGCCGTGTGCAATGACCGGTGCGGCCGCATGTCTCGCAGGTTTTGAGGGCATCACGGTTGTGATCCATGGGTCAAGCGGATGCTATTATTATCCCACTACCCTTCTTCATGCTCCCCTTCATGGCACATTCATCCTGGAACAGGAGGTGATCTTCGGGTCTGAGCAACGACTCCGCGAAGTTCTTGACGGGCTCGCCGGTTGTGGGAAGAAGATTGCTGTCGTTATGACCTGCGTACCGGCGATACTTGGTGAAGACATACGGTCGATGCTCAGGGACTATGAGGTGATCCTTGTTGACAGCCCGGGTTTTTCCGGGGATGTAGAGTCCGGGTATAAGGAGGCGCTTTCGGCCCTGGCGCCCTCTGTTGATCCGGAGATGACAGGGATAAATATCGATGGTGTATGCCTTTTCGATCCCTTCTCAGGTGGCAACGTGAGGGAAATTAAGCGCATGCTTAATGAGGCGTCAATCCCGGTCGGTACTGTTTTCTGCTCCGGCCGGTTTGATACGGTCGGGCATGCCGCTCCGTACACCATGGGAACGAACGAGGATTTTGCCAGCGGTGTCGGCAAGAGGCTGGGCGGCACGCTCGGGTTTGCAGAGATTACCTCAACATTAGACCGGGCAGCCTCGCTCTTTCCGGATGCAGATCCCTGCCCGGTCCTTGAGGAGATGGAACGGGAAGATGAGAGAATTGTCCGGGCGTGTGATAAATTTTTGCGCAGGTTCGACCCCCCTTCAGCAGTGATATTCGGTGGTTTTTCCTACGCAACGTTTGCCGCAGATACGCTGAAACATTATCTTGACGCGGATATCCGTTATATTGGTTCCCGCAATGAACCGGGAACAACTTCGTATCCCTCAGGGCATGTCCAGGGTATGTCCCGGGTAAAGGAACTTGTCCGGACATACAAGCCTGATCTCATTATAGGATCCTCTTTTGAACGATCCGTGGACCCTTCGCTGGCGTTTGTCGCGCTCATTCCTCCGCTGAGGGGAACGGTTAAGCTGGCGCCTCATCCGGTGGCAGGTGTTGGTGGTACTCTCACCTTTGTTGAGAACGTCCTGAATACATGCATGGACCAGAGGAGATGACTACGATTATTTTCCGACAGTGGTCCTGCTTCGCCGGTCCGATATCTTCCTCCGGCCAATCACTTTCACCCCGCGCAGACTGATGGGTTATATACCTCCCGGTTTAACGCCATACTACGACAGAAAGGTGGTCGGGTATGATGGAAAAGGCGGGATATCTGCAGAGAACGGGATACAAGGCATTCGATGGCGAGGGCAGGTTGCACGAAGTGATCGAACTACATATCCTCTCTGTCCGATATGCAATACGGCGTTCTGACCTGGCAAAGGCAATCTCCGGTCATGTACTGGTGCAGGTCGAGGAACTAACCCATAACTGGAATTATTATCTTGGGGCAACGAGTGGCCTTGCCCAGGTGTCGGTATCCGGCAAAGCCCTGAATATCGATATCTTCAACGAAGGCAGCTTCACGGTATCCCTGCGTGCCCTTGGCAGTGTGATGTACGGGAAAGAACGATATGCATTTATTATGAAAATACCGGAACAGGTTTCCCCGTCGCAGAAGATGCGAAGGGTCACTGTGGATCAAAGGCGTATATCTGCAACGGTGTAACGTTTACTCCGGCCACGGATCGGTATACATCGTACAACATTAATAGTCCTGCAACCGATGATCTTTACGCAGAAGCTGGAGTCTCCTTTTTTTTACCCGGAGACATCTTTTCAGCAACCCCTAACAGGAGGGTAATCACGGCAGAGACGGAGAATTTTTACCAGGATCTTGTCGAGCATCAGCAGGATCTTATTGTCAGGTTTAGCCTGGAAGGTCGTCTTCTCTTCGTAAATTCTGCGTATTGTACGACGGTCGGCAAATCAAAAGAGGAGCTGATCGGCAGTGTCTTCATGCCGGTAACCGGCGAACGGTATTCCGATGTTATTGCCACACAGATGGTCAAGCTTTTCCGCCCCCCATTCTCCTGCATTGTCGAGCAATGGATTCAGACCCCCCAGGGCCTGCGCTGCATCAGCTGGGCGGCAAAATCCCTCCTCGGGGAAGGAAAATCGGTCCAGTCAATCGTTGCCACCGGCCGCGATATCACCCGGATGCGGCATGAACTGAAGGCAATCCGGAAGAAAGACGAAGAATTGATGCTTATTGTCGAGAGCGGGCAGCCGATGTATTATTCCCATTCACCGGATCATACCCTGATGTATGTCAGCCCGCGTATTCGCTCGCTGCTCGGATATCCCCCGCACACGGGAAAGCGTGCATGGACCGATTACCTCACTGACAACCCGATCAATGCCGCAGGTCTCGAGCGTACGATCCGGGCAATCACCACCGGCAGGCGTGAGCCCCCGTACAGGCTTGAGATGGCGACCTCAGGCGGAGATATCATCAGGTTTGAGGTGAACGAGATCCCCGTTGTGAAGAACGGTAAGACAGTCGCACTTGTCGGTTCACTGGTTGATGTCACCGAACGGATACAGGTTGAGGAAGGTCTTGCCGAGGCAGAATTCCTCATTAAAGATCTCAAGGGCGGTAAAAGAAGCCCGGCAAGGTTCGCTCCTCGGGCCCGGGCAAAAGGACCGCTCGATTATTTCAGAGCCATCTTCTCGCGTGAAACCGGGGAGAATGATGATACATAATAATGAGGGGATTACCGAACCAGGGTACAAAAAAATTCTGTCATCGTCCATTTTTTTGCCGGCATTTTTCAAGAGCATATGAGAACAGTCTGCTATCGTTCTCTCACCTTTTTTCCGGAACATTCTCTGCCCGGCAGTCTGACGTGTCTCGCATGAGAGTATCCCTGTGAGATACTATTTTCAGCAGGAAACGACAATTCCCTGCCGATGGCAGGAAGCGAGAGGATCGGGCCGGATGAAAAGCTGATGAGCGATCTTACCCGCGTCCGTTTTTCCAATCTTGATAAAATACTATTCCCGCTCCCGCCGCTCACCAAAAAAGAAGTCATCTTGTATTACATACGGATAGCGCCTCGTATGCTTCCTTTTTTGTCAGACCGGCCGATTACCATGCACCGTTTCCCGGAAGGGATCGGCGGTAAGGATTTTTACGAGAAAGATGCACCACAGGGAACCCCCGGCTTTGTTACTATTTTTACACATTATTCAGAAACTGCCGATCGAGACGTGAATTTCATCGTGTGTAACAACCTTGATACGCTCATCTGGCTGGCAAACCTGGCTTCACTGGAGCTCCACATCACCCTCTCAAGGGCCGGGTCCTACGAATCGCCCGATCTCCTCTTCTTCGATATTGACCCGGAACCGCCGCTCGGGTTTGACGATGTGATCGAGGTCTCACTGGTCGTCAGAAAGCTTCTGGAGGACGCTGGCCTCGTGGCATTTGTCAAGACGTCCGGGAAGAAAGGGCTCCATATCGTTGTCCCTCTCCGCGCCGGACACCGGTTTGGCGATGTCCGGGAGTTTGCGCACAATATCGGAAGGGAGATCGCCAGCGATACCACCCGGGTGGTCTCTGAATTTCCCCGGTCCCAGGATCCGGGGACCATCTTCATCGACTATCTCCAGAATGCCCGGGGTAAAACGATGGTGGCTCCTTACAGCCTCCGGGGAACCCCGACTGCCACGGTATCCATGCCGCTCCGTTGGGATGAACTTAAACGAGGGGTGCGGGCCGAAGATTTTAATATAAAGACAGTGATTTCAAAAAAAGAAGAACCCTGGAGGTCTGTCTTTGACACCAAGCAGAAGATCGGGAACTAATCCCGCAAAAATTGTTTCCGGAGACAAGGAAAAGTCGGCATCATGGAGCGTATCAACGACCGCAAAGAAGCAGGTGGCTGAGGTTGTGGAAAAGTCAGGGAAAGGTTCCGAGACCAAAGGAAAGGCTGCGGCCCCGGTAGTCCCGCATCCCGGAGGAGGTGCAGAACAGGGAAAGGCGGGACGACCTTTCTGGAGCGGGAGCATAACCATCGGACTGGTCAATGTGCCGGTCAGGCTCCATACGATGGTCAGGGACCGGTCGGTCTCGTTCAGGCTCCTGCATAAAGCGGACGGGCAGCCCCTCCGGTACGACCGGGTCTGTACAAAAGACGACAAAGTCATCCCCTGGGCAGAGACGGTCAAGGGGTACGAGGTCCGGAAAGGTGAGTACCCTGGTCTTTGAACCCGAAGAACTGAAGGCGATCATGCCCGAATCGAACCGGAAGATCAGGATCGAGAAATTTATCTTCTACCTCTCCCTGGACCCGGTCTATTTTGACACCTCCTATTTCCTGACCCCCGACCGGAGCGAGGAAGCATACAGCCTTCTGGTTACCGCGCTCCAGGATCTCGGGAAGGCCGCAATCGGGACCATCACGCTCCGGACCAAGGATACCCTGTCGTGGTTCACGCGTATGGGGGAGGGCTCGTCCTGACTACCCTCCGGTATGCTGACGAGGTCACTCTCCCCCAGGCATTTGAAACACTGGCCGATCTTCCGGCCCCCAGGGAAGCCGAGCTGGCGCTGGCAAAGCGTATCATCACGGACCTCTCCGGTGACTTTTCCATGGCCGATTACCATGACCGTTACCGGGAGGCGGTAATGAGTCTCATCGAAAAGAAGCTCGCGGGTGAAAAGGTAGTCTATGTTGAACCTCATCCGGAGGAGGCAAAGGAACTCATGCAGGCACTCAAAGAGACCCTCTCGACCCTTTCGGCGAAATGACTGCCCCTCAGCTATGAAATCCCGATATCAGCCGATGCTTTCACGGCCGGCGAATGGCCCGTTCAATGGCGATAACTGGTATTTCGAGATCAAATGGGATGGCGTACGGGCAATCGCGTATATCGATGATGATCTCTCCCTCAGGAGCAGGAACGACCGGGAACTGTCCGGACAGTTTCCGGAGCTTGCCGAGCTGCGGGACCTGGCACCCCATACTGTCCTTGACGGGGAAATCGTGGTGATGAGCGGAGGAAGACCGGATATCCAGGCTCTGCTGCCACGGCTGCAGGCAGGGACAGGAAATCCGGCTCGCGTCAGGGTAAAAAATCCGGTTACATACATTATCTTCGACATCCTCGAAAAAGATAATAAACCTCTGCTGGATCTACCGTTCAACGAGCGGAGAAAGATCCTCGAGAGCTCTGTCAGGGATGGTCCCCATGTCATTCTCTCCGTTCCCATCGAGGCCCGGGGTCAAGAATACTATAAGGCAGCAATAGCAAAAGGGCTTGAAGGCGTCATGGCAAAACGCAGGGACAGCCTTTACGAGCCCGGCCAGCGGAGCGGTGCATGGCTCAAGATAAAGGCGGAGAGAACATGTGACTGCGTTATCGCCGGGTATACTCCGGGGCAGGGCGGTCGCAGCCCCACGTTCGGGGCCCTGATCCTTGGACTGTATAAACCGGAAGAAAAAGGGAGTCCCCCGGTGAAACGCAGGATCTCTTCTCCGGACACGACCTCCCCTTCTCCCCATCCGGCCGGGGATAACGACAGGAATCTCATTTATATCGGGAAAGTGGGAACAGGTTTCACTGATCGGGATTTGGCGGAAATCCTGGACGCCTTCTCATCCATCGAAACGAGTACCCCGCAGCTGGCCGGTGTTGAACCTGCCGGACCCGTGATCTGGCTGGAACCGGTTCTTGTCTGCGAAGTAGCGTACCAGATGATAACCCGGGACAAAAAGCTGCGGATACCGCGTTTTATCCGTATGCGACCGGACCGGAGACCGGAAGAATGCTCCACCGACCAGCTGAAGGAAATTCATATCGCTGATTTTTCTGCAGATTCGGCAGAAGATCCCGATTATACAAAGCCTCCCAAACCAGTTTCCCCGGGAAGTAATTCTCAAAAGACAGCGCCGGTAAACAGGGACCCGGCTCATGAACACCCAAAAGAACCGTCACTGGTAAATTATAACAAGAAACGGGATTTTTCCGTGACCGGTGAACCGGAAGGGGTGCCCGCTACAGAGGGCGGAGGAAATTATTTTGTCATTCATGAACATCACGCACGCCACCTGCATTTCGATCTTCGGCTGGAGCGGGACGGGGTGCTGAAGAGCTGGGCGGTGCCAAAAGGGATGCCGGAAGTGCCCGGTGAGAAACACCTCGCCGTTGCTGTCGAGGATCATCCTCTCGAATACGGGCATTTCGAAGGAACCATTCCCGAAGGCCAGTATGGCGCAGGCACCGTCTCCATCTGGGATAACGGCACGTATGATACGAAGCACTGGGACCCCGACAAGATCGAGATCACCTTCCATGGGCATCGCCTTGCTGGTCCCTATGTCCTCGTCAGGTTCAAACGTGCGGGAAAGAGTGAATGGCTGGTATTCAGGGCGGGAGGCTGAAATTTCTCCGGGTATTTTTTAATAGTCGGAAGAGGAGGATTTCAGGGTCCGTGTCATGATGTCAGGTACTCATCGTCGTTCATTTGGGACTATCCTTAATCTTTTATAGTTAATATTCCCAGTAGTGCCTTTAGGAATACTATGCCGTACAAGACTATCGGGGATTTACCAGATTCGATCCGGAATCACCTGCCCGAACATGCCCAGGAGATCTTCCGGGAAGCCTTTAATCACGCTCTGGACGAGTATTCAGACCCTAAAAGAAGGAGAGATGACTCTCCCCTTGAAGTAGTCGCCCGTAAGGTTGCCTGGGCCGCGGTAAAAAAGCAGTATGAGAAAGACGAAGCAACCGGGATCTGGAAACGGAAGTAATACATGCACCATTTTTTATTATCGTCCGGTCAGGTCATCCCTGTCTTCGTTTTCTGCGTTCGGGTATTTGGGGGGGTCGGGTAGGAAGGTTTTTTGTATTCCCTTACGAACCGGATAATTACTTCTATTTGGAAAAATTTTTTCGGAGTTAATTCTGCCTTTCTACGATAGCCGGGCTTAATGCTGTATGAGATCGTTATCCCGCCTTTGACCAGAAAATGTAAAAAAATGAATACGAACGGTCACGCAACCTATAAACCTTTTTTTCACCATGGTTTTTGTAGTGGCTATGCCGGCTTACCATAACCAGGAGACAGAAACTCTCGACAGGAGCAGTCTCGATGCGCTGATCGATGAACGGGTGCGGTATACAATCCGGTACGCACACGATCATTCTGCATTCTACCGGCACTGGTTTTACGAGAACGGTATTAATCCAGATGAAATACGGGTCCACGAAGACCTGCTGTATCTTCCCGTCATCTCCGGAAAAACTATCCGTGAACACCAGCCGCCGGGCACTCCTGATTTCCAGTTCCTTTCCACGGACTGGAAGAACGTCTTTACAATCCAGGAGACAAGCGGAACGAGCGGGACACCGAAAAGTTTCTTTCTCACCTGGGACGACTGGAAACGCTACGCCGAGAAATATGCCAGGAGTTTTGTATCACAGGGGTTTGGCCCTGAGGATCGGGTTGTTGTCTGTGCATCGTACGGCATGAATGTCGGGGCAAATACCATGACACTTGCAGCCCAGCGACTGGGAATGACCATCATTCCTTTTGGCAAATGTAACTTTTCATCACGGGTTATCACCGCATACCGCCCCACGGCAATCGTCGGGAGCGTATTCAAACTCCTGCGGCTTTACCGGCGGCTTGAACATGAGGGAATCCGGCCAAATGAAAGCTCGATCGTCCGGCTTGTCGCGGGAGGAGAAAGCTTTGCCGATGAGTCGCGGGCATATCTTGCTGAAACCTGGGGGTGCCCAGTGTACAATACCTACGGGAGCACGGAAGGGACGATGTGCGGAGAATGCACAGCGTTAGCCGGGCTCCACGTTCCCGAAGACCTCGTCCACCTCGATATCTACGATCCGGAGATGAAATCGTTCGTGTATGACGGGGGCTGCGGGCGCGCGGTTCTTACCACGCTCCTGCCGGAAGGTTCAAGGGCAGGTACCCTCCTCCTCAATTACGACACTGAGGACATTACCACCGTTGTATCACGGCTCCCGTGTACCTGCGGCAGGACGCATATGCGGATTGTCAACCCCCAGAGGGAATCGGAGACGGTTCAGGTCTTCGGAACTCCGATAAACCGCGTTGATATCGAGGCTGGAGTATTCCAGCATGACAACATGCAGTTCCTCAGTGGTGAGTATGAGGCCATTGTATCAGAAGGGTCATTTCGGAATGAGAATGTCCTCAGGTTGAGCGTGGAATCCGGTGAAGTGGATCCAGCCAACCGGCGGCTCATTGAAGATCGGTTTATCGAACGGCTCCTGAAAAACCGGAGTGGGCTCGCGCAGCATTATGCAGACCAGCAGTTTTCTGTTGTCGTTACCTTCGTTGGAGAAGGAAACCTTGAGCTGCACAAATCCAAAGGAAGGCCTAAACGCCTGGTTGACCGCCGCGCGGCACGAGAAGATACTCCCCAATAATTTTCACATCCCCGGAGCAGCACGACGGGTACAGCGGCCGATGTGCATTTATACAATTTCCGGTGAAAGCCGGTTGGCGATGGTGACTGCCTCATCCGCGTTACCCGCGCAAGCGTCGGCACCGATCTGTTTCCAGAGGTCAGGGACAAGGGTGAACGGGTAGCCCCCGACAATTATTTTTACCCCTCTTGTTTTCGGATCTGCTCGCAGGGAACGGGTGAGATAATGGACAACGGGAATATGAGAAGCCATGGTCGAGGATACCGCGACAACGTCGGCATTCCGTTCCCGCACTGCTTCAAGCATACTCTGTGCAGGAGTATTTCCCCCGATAAAATAGGTATCCCAGCCGTCCAGTTCAAAAAAATCAGTCACCATCCGGATCCCGACATCGTGAAGTTCGTCCGAGACACAACCGGCAACAAGGACCTTTCCCTTCCGCCGCGATTTACTGCCGGTGGATAGAATCTGTGTACGCAATCGGGAAATGAATTCCAGGGTCGATGCAGTCACGTAATGCTCCTGTGCGATGCTGAGGCGCCGGATCTGCCAGAGCCTGCCGGTTTCCCGCAATACCTGCTGGAAAACCTGGAGATATATATCTTTGGCCTGGACACCTGATGCAACTGCCTGCACGATGCCCGTCCATGCTTTTTCCCGGTCCCCGTCGATCAGGGCCTCTAAACAGGATTGTGCAACTGCGTGCAGGGGATTTTCATCCGTAATATATGTGGGGATTTCCTTTTGGGCCTGTTTCAGCACGGCAATACCTTTTTTAATGATACTATCCGATTCAGCGCGGAAATCCAGGGGGAGCTCCTTTTTGAGGACGTCGTTCAATGCCATAAGGGTCGAAGGCAGGTAGTCCACGGGAAGATGCCGGGAGGTAAGAATTATCCGGGCCCAGCGGGCATAATCCACGAAAATCGCGGCGTTATGGATCGCGAGGGATTCCTCGAGATACACGATATAATTTTTGAAATCTTCCCGTATGGAGGCTTGCTGGTGAGCACTGAAATTCGATATGACCTTTTTATGTTTTTCACCATACCGTTTGTAGGCTTCAGCTGCAAGGTATTCCCTGTCAAGACTGACCGGATAGTAAGGTGGAACTGTATCCTGCTGCATGTACGGCACGAACCTCCTTATTCCAGATAGGAATTCAACGAAAACAGATATTATCTTTGCCTTCACTTTGCCTTCACTTTTCTCAAAGGAAAAAGGAAACCCGGCCGGGCTTAACAAAAATTCCTGAATTCAAAAAAAACTACTCCCCTTTCTTCACGCATCCGGCAATATATGAACCAGCCTTTGCAGTCCCCGATGAGCCACCCATGTCCCTGGTCACTACACCATCCCGGATACTTTTTTCGAGAGCAGTAACAATCGCTGCGGCAGCCTCATGTTCCCCCAGGTGATCGAGCAGGAGCGAGCCCGCCCAGATGGTAGCGATCGGGTTTGCCACGCCCATTCCCTTGTATTTTGGTGCAGAGCCGTGGATGGGCTCAAACATCGATGTGCCCACGGGGTTGATGTTGCCACCAGGTGCAAGGCCCAGCCCTCCCTGGATCATCGCACCGAGATCGGTGATGATATCGCCGAACATGTTGGGGGTGACTACGACATCGAACCATTCCGGGTTTTTGACAAACCACATCGTGATCGCGTCGACAAAATTGAACTCTGTGGTGACGTCCGGATAGGACCTGGCAGTCTCGGTAAAGACATCCCTCCACAGCCCGTACACATCCGAAAGGACGTTCGCTTTGTCGACCGAAGTCAACTTCTTCTTCCGGCACCGGGCAAGGTCAAATGCATATTCCTGGACCCGGCGCGTCCCCTCCCGGGTGACGACACCGATCTGGTAGGCGATCTCTTCTGCATCGCTCTCGACATCCAGCCCGAACTTCGCGTAGTAGAGCTCGCGGGTGATCGTGAAATTGATTTTCTGATGTTTCCTGAACCGTGATCCGATTCCCACGTAAAAGTCCTCGGTGTTCTCCCGTACCACGACAAAATCTATATCTGCCGGTGTCTTGCCGGCGAGTGGTGTGTCCACCCCCGCGAGCAGTTTGATCGGGCGGAGGTTGATGTACTGGTCGAAATAGAACCGGAGGGCGAGGAGGATGCCCTTTTCCAGTACCCCTGGTTTTACCCGTTGATCCCCTATTGCACCAAAATAGATGGCTTTGAACTCCGAAAGCCCTTCGAGATCGTCTTCGGTCAGCAGATCTCCGGTTGAAAGGAACCGGTCGGCACCGATGTTAAAGTCGGTCCACCCGATATCAAAACCGAACCGTTCTCCTGCTGCATCAAGGACTTTTTTGCCTTCCTGGATAATTTCGGGGCCGATCCCGTCGCCCCCTATCGCGGCGATCCTGTACATACCGGCACCTCCTTCAGATTCTTAGCGTATTCAACAAGTCCGCCTGCATCCACGATACCCTGCATAAACTCCGGTACTGGCTCGATGGTGAATCGCTTTCCTTCCGCCTCGATGAAGCCTGCGTTCACGTTCACCTTCACGCGGACACCATCGGGGATCTGATCGGTCCCGGGACAGACCAGGGGCAGCACCCCCACGTTAATCGCATTCCGGAAGAAGATCCTCGCGAAGGATTGTGCTACGACAACCTTCACCCCGGCGCCGATGAGGGCAAGGGGTGCATGTTCGCGGGAAGAGCCGCACCCGAAATTACGCCCGGCGATAATGATATCCCCTTCTTCGACTTTAATGGCAAATTCATCCCGAATTCCTTCAAAGACATGGCGTGCGAGTTCCTTTGGGTCATATATGGTGAGGAACCTGCCGGGGATGATGGCATCGGTATCGATATTATCGCCGAATTTCCAGGTCCTCATCGTCACACATCCCGTGGATCAGTTATCATGCCTCGAATCGCGCTTGCCGCAGCAGTTGCCGGTGAGCAGAGATATACCATCCCCTCCGTACTCCCCTGTCGCCCCCGGAAATTACGGTTCGAGGTCGAAAGGGATACCTCCCCGGGAGCAAGAAGGCCAAATGCCCCACCCATGCAGGGTCCGCAACAGGGAGTCTTCTACCAGCCCTCCCGCCCTGACAAACTTCTCGATAAGGCCGGCCTTCAGAGTCTTCAGGTATTCGTCCCGGGAAGCCGGGATGATGATGACACGCACGTTCGGGTTGAACTTTCTCATCCCCAGCACCTCTGCCGCCTCTTCGAAGTCCTCAAACCGTCCGTTGGTGCACGAACCGATAAATACCTGATTAACCGGAGTCCCGGCAACCCTGCTGATGGAAACCCCGGTATCGACATTGTGCGGGACGGCTACCTGTGGTTCAAGATCCGTGACGTTATACGATCGTTTTTCGGCATAGACTGCATCCGGGTCGCTCTCCAGAGAGAAAGGTTTCATGTTCCTCCGCTTCTTCATATACTCCCAGGTTATCGTGTCGGGTGCGATGATACCTGCCTTGGCACCCATCTCGATCGCCATATTGCAGCAGGTCATGCGTCCTGCCATATCCATGTTTTCGATGGTTTCTCCGGTAAATTCGATGGCTTTGTAAGTGGCGCCGTCAGCCCCGATGTCGGCGGCGATCGAAAGGATCAGGTCTTTTGCCCCGACCCGTTTTGGGAATTTTCCGGTTACTTCTGACCGGATCGTCTCCGGTATCCTGAAGTACAGGGCACCGAACTTCAGGACAAATCCCATATCGGTTGAACCGATGCCGGTGGCAAATGCCCCGACCGCTCCATACATGCAGGTATGGGAATCAGCACCGACGACGATCTCCCCCGGGGCCGCCCGCCCCTTCTCGAGAACCACCTGGTGACAGACCCCTTCGTTAATATCGTAGTTATGGATCTGCTGCTCTGCTGCAAAGGTACGCATATAGACATGGTGTTCGGCGGCTGGAATTGAATCTGCCGGCACCTGGTGGTCAAAGAGCATGATGACCCGTTCAGGATCAAAGACCTTCGAACCGCCCATCTCGTAGAACTTCCGGATAGCAAGAGGACCGGTAATATCGTGGATCATTGCCCCGTCGACAGGGGCCATCACGACATCGCCTGCCCGTATATCTCTGCCACACTTCCGCGAAAAAATTTTTTCTACGATCGTTGCTCCCATGCTGAATCGGCGTACTATAGGCGCTCAATTATATTGTAGTTTGGGGGTTGAACAGCTGTCATCGATAACTGCTACTATTTTCGCAGTTAAAGCAACCTTTAACTTTTTCCTGGTCAAGATCATGCGATAATCATGACGCGAAGACTGAATATTTTCATCATTGCCCTCGTCCTTGTGACGATGGCGGTTACCGGCTGTGCTGCCGCTGCAGCCATTGATACGACGAATATTAATGTTATCTCCGTTAGCGGGAGCGGATCGGTGACAGGAACTCCGGATCGTGCACAGCTTACCTTTTCTGTCCAGACTGAAAATGCCAATGTTAAAACTGCACAATCGGACAATGCGGTACGGATGAATGCGGTCATCGAGGCGCTGGTCGCTTCCGGGATCCCAAAAGAACAGATGAAGACAACCGGATATTCTATCTACCCGGTATACCAGGATTCAACCGGAATACTCAACCCGAAGATCATGACGTACCAGGTCGCCAACACCCTCCAGGTTACTCTCCGTGATGTCAACCAGACGGGAAACGTCATCGACACAGCCGTGACGGCCGGGGTTAATAATGTCAATACGATCCAGTTCATGCTCTCTGATGAACAGGCACGTTCTCTCCGTGCAGAAGCCCTGAAAAACGCTGTAATCCTTGCACGTGCGGACGCCGATGTCGTTGCTGACGGGCTGGGAGTCAACATTACCGGGGTACAAAGTGCAGACATCTCCCAGGGATACACACCGGTAGTGTACGATTCATACCAGGCAGGGGCCGCCAATGTAAAATCCGTGGCCCCGACACCTATCCAGCCAGGTGACGTAACCGTAACCGCCCAGGTATCGATCACCTACTCGATTCGGTAACCTGAACGGTGCATCCATTCACAACTTTTTTACATTAGCAGTGTGTGATCTTCCTTAAACCACTCTCCAGGTCCGGCCCTGCCGGACATAATACCCGGATATTGAAATTTCGAATACCAGAAAACTGCGGATACGATAGGAATGAATCTGAAATGGAACGAAATATCGGTTTTAAGGAACGAAGGTACATCGAGGAATTAAGAATTCTCACAAAATCCACGGCACTCGACTGCGTCATTGACGACCGGTTCGACCGGGTAATCTATGTTATCCGGCCGGGTGACATGGGTCTGGCAATAGGAAAAAAAGGAGATAACATCAAACGGCTCCAGAATGTACTGGGTAAACGGATCGAGATGGTGGAGTATGCCGAATTACCGGATGAATTTATTATGAACATTTTCAAGCCGGCTGAAGTGGTGAGGATAGAGAGAGGAGCAGAAAACGGGCCAGCAAACGTATTCGTAAAACAGAGAAGCGATCTCGGAATTGCTATCGGAAAGGCGGGATGCAATATCGAAAAAGCGCGCATTCTTACCCGGAGATTTTTTGGGTTCGATATCGGGGAAGTCCTTCTCGTCCTGGAGGAGGCATGAACAGTCGTATTGATGCTGTGATTATTGCAGAGATCTGGTCGGTTATCCAGGAACGGGCAGAAAAGCCCTCGCAGGAATCCTACACAAGCCGCCTGCTTGCAGATCCCAAGGGTATCGATAAGGTTCTGGAAAAGGTCGGCGAAGAGTCGACCGAGTTTATTATTGCCGCAAAAAATGGTGTGAAGGAACGCACCGTCGAAGAAGCATCAGATCTCCTCTTTCATCTTTTCGTCGCATTGCGCGCTGCAGACATCGACCTTTCCGATGTGATGCAGGAACTTAAACGACGACGGGGATAATCTGCAATCTATTTTTTCAGGAATGAGGACAGGTCGGTCATGGGCGGAAGTTCTTCTGTCTTCTGCCCTGCGGTTACCAGCACATTTTCATCGACAAAGATTGGGACACCTGCACGAAGTGCAAGCGCGATCCCGTCACTGGGCCGGGCAATCGATATTCTCTTCATGGCAGCCTGAGGAAAGGATGAGCTGCGCATAATATACCCCCTCCTCAATACTATCGATCTGCAGTGAATGGAGGGTAATGGAAAATTTATTGAGGAGATCCAGGAAAAGATCGTGGGTAAATGGTCTTGACAGTACTTCCCGGTTCTGGGCACTGTTAATGGATACCGCTTCCCAGAGCCCGATGAAGACGGGCAGGCTGTATCTGCTCCCGCTGGTAAGAAGCACAAGGGGGACAGTCGTTTCATCGTTCGTAGCGACAAAGACGCCTTTTACTTCACACCTGACCAGAGGCATAGTTCTGTACCATAATCATTGTCATGATCCTTAAGATTTAACATCAGTTTCGTCGGCACCTTCCCTGAAACGGGCTTCACGGCGGACAATGATGAGACTTGAGAGGATACCGAGTGCGATATTGAAGTAATAAAGGACTATCCGCCAGATGACGACAAAAATTCCGACAATGGCGGGCGGGATAAAGAGAGCATACATCGAAGTTGCACCAACTTCGGCGATACCCGAGCTTCCCGGGGTGAGGGGGAGCATCATCAGGATCGCAAGGATGAGCTGGATCACAAAAGACTCCAAAATCAGGGGAGGCTGCCCGAGGCCCAGAAGAATAAGCGACGCGGTGACAATCTCAGAGATCCAATAGAGAAGGGTAAACAGCATCCCCCAGATCAGACCTCCCTTGGCGCTTCTCACGAACTTGATCACGGCCGTATTGAAATTGTCAATTTCCACATCGGCCCGTTGGATGAATTTTTCTACTCTCGCGCTTTCCCATGTACGGGTGAAGAACCGCGCAATGCGGTTGACGATTCTTTTTACCACATCTGGTCGTTTAACCGCGAGATAGAAGAGGAAGAGACATCCCAGAACGAAGAACCAGGTGATAAAGACCATCACTTCTGAGATCGCCCCAAGGCTCTTCCACTGGTCTGTCAGGACGATCATGGCAAATGCAGCAAGAGTGGCAAGGGCAATACCATCCAGGACCCGTTCCATGATCACTATCGCCGTTGCATCGCCGAGGGGGACATGTGCCCGGTAGAGCTCGTGCACCCGCACCGGTTCCCCTCCTGCCTGAGCGGGAGTGATCGCGGCTGCCAGAAGGTTGGCAAAAACAAGGTTCAGGCTATAAATGAAGCCAATCGGGTAGCCGAGCGAACCGGACATCTTCTTGACGCGCATTGCCCAGAAACACATCGTGAGTACGTGGGTCAGGAATGCCAGAAGAAGGAAGAAGGGGTTGATCTCCTTCAGGTACTTGACAGTATTTTCGTTGATGGGTAAGGTACAGGATGATGATCAGAACCAGGAGGGAAAATCCTACTGAAATATAAAGCCATTTTACCTGTGACTTCTCCATATTTTCCCCGCCGGCACTGTATTCTCCCATGCCGTGTATCTTTACAAATTATTGAACATAGTATAAACCTTTTTATGAGATAAACTCACTTTCGGGCTGTCGGGATCTTCTGTTCAGATGCAGAAGATATGGCGGTTAGCAGTAATCTGAAAGAGTCCGGCGGCTACTCCCGCATCGAGCCAGCCGTGCCCGTAACTGAAACATGCAAGAGCTCCTTCACTGGTACCGGACTTCAGGAAATGCCCTCCCTGACGGGCATAGACCCTGGCAGTAAAGAGGACCCGCATGGCAAAATCGTGATGTATTGTGGCAGTATCCGGAGCACCTTCTACTGAAGACCGGGCGACATCCAGCAGTCGCCCGTAGCGATGCGACTTCTCTTCGAGTTTTGCCCTGAATGGTGAAGGGAATATTTCCGGGGGGCCGGCAAACGGGCATGCAACGGGAGGGGTAACGGCCAGAAACCCGGATGCCATGCCGAAATGCAGCCAGCCGAACCCGTAATAACAAGCCGCAAGGGCATTGACGGGATCACCTGATTCCCGAAACACGATCCCGTCGCTTTCATAGGCCCGGGCCATCTCCAGGATAGACGCGGCGATCCTATTGACCGGAGTGCCCTCAGGTGCAGGGATCCGCGTCATGGAGAGTGTTGCAGAAAAAAGGTCCTGGCAATCTGTGATCTTCATAAGCCGGCAAACATCTCCAGGTACGAGCGCTCCATGTCATGCAGTTCTGCGGGGATGATCAGGATATGCAGCGGCGGGCCGAAATCCACTGCTTCCAGGGCCCCGGCAGTTCCTGCTCTCACCACGGGATCATCCGATCCCGCCCGGGCGATACCGACGTACAGGGGGATATGCATCTTTTTTTCTGCTGCCATCTGTTCAAGAAGGGCTAAAGCTTCGTGTACGGTCATATACCGTTCATCCTGGATGTCAAGATAAGCGAGCGTGTGGAGCCGCAGTGACAGGTTCAGGACGATTACGTCAATTGACGTTGTCGGGAACCAGTTCTTTTGCGGGAAAGGGATCGAACAGGACTTCCCGAACCGGTAGTTCTGGAGTCCGGAGAGGCCACAGACCGCACTTGAGATCGAAGCCGCATGAATGATAGATGTGCTGATTCCCCGTGCAGCTGCCCGCATCCGCAGATCTGCATGCGTCGTTGAAACCATCGGGTCACCGGCACAGAGAAATACCACGCGATCGGTTTCTGCCATGAGCAGGAGTTCGTCGGGGTTCTGCTCAACTTTCTCACGCCCCAGCAGGTGCAGGGGCTTACCGTAGCATTTTTCGAGATCCCGGTACGTTGCACCCATCAGCCGGGACGTGTAAATATCAAGGAAAACATGGTCGGCGTCACGGATACATGCCAGTCCTTTCTCCGAGATATCATTCGCGTCATAGAGCCCGAGACCGACAAACGTCAGCATCGTATCGCCCGGTATTCAGCAGGGAATTCAGGTAACATGTGCATCCAACGGCACCCGTCTTTGGCAGGGGAACGGAATAATGATGCTGGCCGCAGGCGGGATTTAAACGGCAGCATTGTGTTGCAGGCCATCAGTATGGTATGGATTGATCATTTCATGAGAATGTTAATAAGGACTCCTGTCAGCATCCCCAGGAAAAGCGAATAAACCGACGTGAGGATGGCAATTTTTGCTCCGAGTCTGCTTGTACAGAACCGCAATGGTTGACACGCACGGGATAAAAAGAATGCTGACGATCGCAAATGTATACAACTGGACAGAGGTCATGACCGATCCCAGATTTGCAGTGCCCGAAAGCACAGCGAGGGTTTCGAAGGCAAGTTCTTTCCGGAAGATCCCGAAGAGCAGTGCGGTTGAGGCGTATCCAGGAAGGCCAAGCAACGTTACCGTTACCGGTGCGACCAGGGACTGGAATATTTCGATTACCCCGAAGTACTGGAAAAGCCCAAGGAAGATACTCGTAGCGATCAGGAGGGGCATGGCGATGAACAGAAATTCCTTGATTCGCAACCACGATTTCTGGAGGACGAGTTTCAACCGGGGTTTCCTCAATGAGGGCATCTCGACAATCATGCCAAACTGCTCCCCCGGGGTCAGGCGCGACATGACGATGGCGGTGATGATGATCAGGATAAATACGATGAAGTATATCGAAAATGCCCAGATGATACCGACAAATGCAGCGACGATACCGGCAATGACCACGGTCCGTGCGGAACAGGGAACGAGGGTGATGAGGAACGCCGCGATCGTCTTTTCACGGCGGGTCTTCAGGATCCGGATGCTCATCACCGCAGGTACCGTACAGCCAAAACCGATGATCATCGGGATGAGTGCCTCTCCGTGAAGGCCCAGCCGGTGCATCGACCGATCGGCCAGAAAAGCAGCACGGGTCATATACCCGGTGTCTTCAAGAAAAGAAAGGCCGAGATAAAAGGTAAAAACGAACGGGAAGGCGATCCCGAGTCCGGCTTCTATCGCGACAAGGACCGAGTATCCGACCCGTTCTGCAAGCGGGTGAAGTCCGAGGGACGAAAAAGGGGCGAGGATCAACTCAGTGAATCCACTGACAATCCAGCTCTCCATCCAGGATCCGATGACAAAGACAGACAGTAAAAGGGAAAAAAGGATCAGGCAGAGGATGGGAATCCCCGGAAGTGCACGGGTGAGAATGCTGTCGAGATCAAATCTCTTCTTCTCTGAACTCTGCTTCACTACTTCTGCCGCGACTCCCTGTGCAAAGTTGTGACGGTTTGTTGCGATGATCTGTCCGACGGACATCTGGTGGCGTTGCTCTATCTCGGTTGCGATAGATGCCGCTGCATCACGAAGCGCGATATTATCCCCGGTGCCCTGAAGGGCGAGGAGGTTCTTCTGGCGCGGGGTGCCCATTGTCTTTTCAAGGGACCGCAATGCTGCTTCTATGTGATGATCGTAAGGGATTCGAAGTGTCAGGGGTGGTGCTGCTTTGAGTGCGAGCGGGAGGACGCGATCGATATTTTTTCCCAAAATTGCGGCCGTGGGAAGTACCGGACATCCGAAGAGCGTTCCGAGCCGATCGGTGTCGATGAAGAGTCCCTGCCTCTCTGCATCGTCGATCATGTTCACAACCACAATCATCGGCAGCCCGTATTCCGCAACCTGGGAAAGCAGGTACAGGTTCCGTTCGAGTTTTGTGGCATCGATTACCGCGATGAGGCTGTCAGCACCACTCTTCTCCAAAAAACGCCGGACGAGCACTTCTTCTTCGGAATCTCCATCAAGGCTGTAAATGCCGGGGAGATCGATGAGTTCTATCTTCTCGTTCTTGTAGCAGACATTCCCACACGCGAGCTCGATCGCAGAGCCGGGATACTTGTTCACTTCAACGCCAAGACCGGTGAGCTGGTTGAAGATCAGGGATTTTCCTGCACCCGGATTACCGATGAGTGCGATCTTCATGGGACCCGCTCCACGCAGATCGCCGAGGCGACCTCCGGGCTAAGTGCAACATCACAATCTTTTACCTGCACGACGATCGACTGGTTCCGGAGCTTGCGCTTGATCGTCACCCGCTGACCGGGAACAACCCCGAGGTCCAGCAAGCGTTTGCAGCATCCCCTCCCACGAATATCCCGTACCACGAGTCGTTCGCCTTCCTCGAAATCCACCAGCGACCGGCCGAGCCCGCAGGTGACAGACCGCAGGGCCCCGCGTGAACAGGATTCTGGTTTTGTACATCCCCCATTCGGGGACTGAGGGAGAGGTGATCGGAGGTAGTCGCCCAGCCGATTGATCGTCTCGTCGGATACTGCGTGCTCGATTTTGCATGCCTCATCTGAGGCAGACAACTTGTCCATACCGAGGATCTCGCTCAGGAAACACTGCAGGGTCTCATGTCGTTTCATGATTTGTCTTCCCGTTGCAGTACCCTTGTCGGTGAGTATGATGCTGCCGTCCTTACCAAGGGAGACATCTCCCAGCCGTGCCAGCTCATCCATATCGGCAAGCACATCTCCTGCATCGATGTGAAGCGCTGTGCTCAGGTCCGGAGCAGCCGGGGGATGGGAAAACCGTGCGGTATGAATACAGATGGCTTCGAGGTAATCTTCCCGTTGGTAGGCCCGCATACTCTCTGTCCGGTATATCTGGTTCCTGACAACTATATTGATTTGGTCAGTACGACTATCCTTCAAAAAACCCCCGGTAATTTTTCTCTCGTGATCCATGCGTCGCAGGGTCGACAGGAGATTTGAGGGCAATGCCAAATGAGAAGACCTAAAGAAACTAAAAGAACAATTTATACACAGGTTAATTTGGATTAAGGGATTGCCGTGATTTACTGGCTCTATGAGTACCTGCTGAAGCGTCAGATTACCCATGTGCCGGGGCATATATGTTTTATGATCAGCGGGCAGGATATGAGGGATGCTCCGTGGAACCTGGCCCTCATTACGTCCTGGTGCAACGAGTTGTCGGAATTCGTCATAAAACACAACCCGTCGGAAGGGGAGGGGATCCGGGGCCTTACCTTTCATATCAGCGCACCCGTTCCGGAGGATCTGAACCGGTACCTGCCCGAGTTAAGGAAAATCGGTATGATCTCCCACCTTATCCTCCACATAGGCGACAGCGAGGAGACCGCAGGCACGGGCATGGATGTTGTAGTTGCGATCGGAAACAGCGGGAGAGAGGAGATTACCGCGTGTATCCGCAGAATGGCAAAGGATCATATCCAACCGGAAAACGTCGATGAAAAAACGCTTGAATCCTATCTTACGTTTCAGTATACCCCGGATGTCGTGATCAAGAGCGGGGGGGATCACCTCACGGACTTTCTCATCTGGCAGTCGGTATATTCCGAACTCTTCTTCTCGGATGTTAACTGGAAATACGTGAGAAAAGTAGATTTTTTACGGGTGATAAGGGATTACCAGTCACGCGTTCGGCGTTTTGGAAAATAAATAAATTATCCGAGCTGTACATGGATCCAGGACATGGTCCCGGACACGGTTTTATCCACGATGGCAAACTTGTTTTTAAGCAGGGTAGCAAACACTTTCCGGTCAGGTACCGGTTCAACGCGATGGTCCCGGCACCACCGGGTAAATGCCAGGTACATATCTTCCTTTGAGATTACCGCATCGTCTGCATCGACGCGGGTAATCATGGTCGAAACAAAATTTTTCAGGTTCTCGTTCTTTCCTTTCTTTTTGGATTCCCCCGTTTTCCCTCTGCTTCTCTGACGGACCAGGGGAACCGGAAGATCCGGAGAAACGGCCGGTTCCGGATGCAGGGGCGTCCCGGGAACCGGTGCGGTCAAAACCGGTTCCGCTGGCATCTGCTGTTTCGCTTTCCTTACCTTTGTAGCGGCTGCCGGATCATCGGCATTGATTACCGGGTGAAGAATGGGGGATCGTAATTGTTGTTTTGTTCCCTCATTCCGTTTGCCGGTGGTGGTTCCCGGAAAGGTCGCCATATCCGGCAGGGTCTGGCCGGTCAACGGTTGTCGCTGGTAGTCAATCCCCACCAGCTCAGCGAGCCTCTGGTTCAGTTCATCACTGATATCCAGTCCCCTTTGAGTGGCTTTCACGAGGATATCAGATCGCAGAATAACAGATACCTGTCTCCATTGGCCGACCTTATCCGTTTTACCCGACATAACTTCTCACTGGTTGATCTGACCCTGAAGAGAAATATAGTATACGATCTTTTCATTCCTGTTCGATTATTTCAATCAGTATCCTTTCGCCGAGGCGCGCTGATCGTAGATCCTCATGGCACGCAGAAGGTCAATTTTCCTGAAGAGCGGCCAGCAGGGGGCGCAGAAATATACCGCAGACTCATGCCCGTTTGCAAGCCACGGGAGAAAGTTTGAAGTACGGTATTCATTTCCTGTCCTGATTATCAGGTCGACAGGCGGGATCCCCCTCCCTTCATGCAGGTGCTGCTCAACCATCCGGACATCAATCGACTCCGGGTCAAGGTTCTCTCGCTCAACGGCGGCAAGGATCTCCCGGGCGGCAAGCACGATCTCGTTTCTCCCCCCGTACGCAAGCGCGATATTGAGGAAAAAACCTTCATTATCACGTGTCGCACTCTCAGCTTTATCTATAGCATCCCGGAGATCCCGGGGGAGCATCAATCGGTCGCCCACCATCTGTACCCGGATTTTATACTTCCTCACTCGTTCATCGTGGAGTATATCGAGGAATTTTTCTTTGAACAGGGCGAAGAGATCTTCAACCTCGTCTTTTTTCCGGGAAAAATTTTCGGTTGAGAAGGTGTAGAGGGTGATATGCCGGATGCCCAGTTCGTGTGCCCAGTCGAGCATCTCCTCGGTTTTATCGGCTCCCGCACGGTGTCCCCTTGGGGTATCGATACCCAGCATCTTTGCATAACGACGGTTGCCATCCTGGATAATAGCGATGTGGTTGGGTACCCGCTGGCACTGCATCCTGAGATACCGCTCGTAAAACGGGTCGATCAGAGAACGCAGGATCATAGTGGGGTCACCTCCACGATCATCCCGCCGTTCGGATAACGTTCCACCACATATTTTTTCCCGGGAAGTTCATCGACATTTTTTTCCAGCAGCCACCATGCCATCTCGATGCGATCATCAGCGGTCTCAAAACTCCCCGGTTCAAACAGATGCTCGCAGAACCGGGCACAGAGGTCCCCCTGGCCCGGTGACGGTTCCAAAACACCATAAACGACAGTCCCGTCCGGGGTTATCTCGTCAAATGGGCGTGCGGTATTCTCGGCAGTCCGCTTGAGTCTTTCCCGCAGCTGCACGGCATCCTTGAAGGCAGAAGAACACCAGTGCACCTTTTCATGACGGCACAGTTCTTTTGCCCATTCCCGTGATCCCTGGATCGCATTATGCATATCATCGGCAGGTTCATACCCCCGGCTGCGCATCCCGTATGCATTCGTGTCGCCCCATTCGAGTTCATTTATGTTCAGGAAGTCCAGGTACGGCAACGTGGGAACGAGCAGTTCGAGGCCGGGCAGGGCCGGGATCTCAATACCAACAGTATATCCCATCTCTTTTGCATGTTCTGCCGACCGTATGTAGTCCGAGTTGAGGATGGTATCCCAACATTCACGGGGCGGGTGGAGCCGGATCTCATCGACAAGCCCCTTCATGAGTAAAAGCTCGGTATCGGTCGGGGCTTTTCCCGTGTAGAGATGAATGTGATGGTCCAGGCCGAAGTGATCCCTGAGCAACCGGCAGTATCCGGTTACCTTCTCAAGGCAGAGAAGCGGTTCTCCTCCCGTAATGCCAGTGCCAAGAGCACTCATATTCTCTGCTTCCTCGATGATCTGGGACGGGATATCGACCGGGTGTTCATTTGCATAAACCGTATCGGTTCCCTTCCGCTCGCTGGACAGGGGGCAGTACCAGCAGGAGCGATCGCATCGTCCCGTAACAAAGAGCACCATCTTTGCGCCCTGGTGACAGAGGATACATCCTGGTGAAAGTGACACGTCAGCTCCCTGACCGGAAACAAAACCCGATTCCGGGATCAGTTCTTACATTTTTGTGAGCAAAGCACAAAATTCTTGTGTACATGGCATGGGGATAGGGTGATACGAGGTGAATACGTCCGTAAATTTGTTTTGTGCCGACACCCCCCTTTAGCAGGTTCTTCTTTCGCTGGTTTGTATAGTGGTGATATGAGTATTCCGGCTCACCAGCAGATTATACGCGTCGTGCTCACGGTTATACCGCACCAGAACATTCCGAAGTTCGAGAAGCGATCCGTAGGGAGCGGAGGTGATCTGGTCATTCTCCGGTGTAATATGATAAGAAGGCAGCATCGCATACACCGGTGTCTTTGCCGTCCCGTCGCACAGTTTGAACACGTGGGATCGTGGATCCCCGAGCTCGCCCGACATCTTTATCCCGGCGACATTAATCCGTTTTCCGACGTGCAGATGAAGTTTTGAGAACCGGAGGAACCGCGATCCGGCAGACATGCGGTAGGATTCGCGTTTCAGTGCATCTCTGCGCAGGATCGCGTAACTATACTTGATATCGGTGTTTACATACCGGTAGGAATCCTCGCAGTGGGCAAGCGTCTCCATCAGCAGGGGGAGACTTATCGGCGGCGCCGTCTCGAAACTCCAGCAGCGCGGGGCAGTGCACGTCGAACCCCAGATAAATGAACACGGGGCGTAGATGGAGAGCCCTTTTTTCAGCAGCTCAATGGTGAAGGAGCGCATCCGGGTCGCGTTCTCCTCATCTGCAGGCTCGACGATCAGTATTGAGCCATCCGGAGCGAGCCGTTCTGATAGCCGGGCGACGATGTCAGCCCGGACCTCCATCGTTGCATCCGGAAGCTCATTGAGGACATTGGAGAAGATCAGCAGGTCAATCGTCGCGGGAAGTGCTGGGGGATCGATCTCCCTGATATCTGTTTTAACGGGAGGCTTGAGGGAAACCCTTCCTCCCGGGGGGACAAAGGCGTTGCGGAGATAGGTGAAAGCCTCGATGTGTTCCTCCGATCTTTCCAGGGACAAGACGGTCGCGCGGGCGTCATCAAGACGGGAGTAAAAATCCGCAATGGCGAGCGGGACAACTCCGGGGCCGGTTCCGACATCAAGGATGGTCATAGTTTTCTTCAGCAGTCCTTCCCGGGCAAGCATCATGAGAAGGTATTCTGTCTGCATAACATAGACCGGGAAGTGGTAGGCAAGGTAGCCAAATACATTGTAGGCTTTGGTGTAATGAAGCGATCTTTTATGCGCGGGTTTCCAGTAGTCGTCCTTCTGGGCTACGATCGCCCGGCGGAGACGTTCGATGGTCACCGGATCGTCCCATTTTTTTCCTGTTTTATGAGTTATATAGTCTTCAATACCCCGCATAAGGAGTTCGGGAACACGTCTTGCAGTAAAAAATGCATCCTGCCTTTTGAATTCCTCCTGGTTCAGGATGTAGGGCTGTGCGATGGGGATCCGGGTGATCTCAAAATCCCCCTTTACTTTTCTTGCCACGAAACCGAGAGCGGGAAGCCGGGGTGAAATGATGCTGAAGAGTTCAGGCACGGTCAGGGTATCATCGAGGCAGGGCAGGACCTCGGAGAGTAAAAATGCCGGTTTTGAAGCGGCTATATATTTTATTGTTGAGAGGAGTTGTTTTTCTGCCATGATTTGCCGGTTATTTGGTGGTGGGCGATATTACATCTTTGTATGGTGCCGGAGAATACTGGCAGAAAAGGTTCCTCCGCAGGATCCTCTGATAAACTCTTCATCCTGCATCCTCGGTTTAACACCCGCCCGGGAATACCAATTCGTACGACCATATGAGGAGCCGATTGGTCGATAGGGGGCATCTCGGGCGTTCTGATTGTGCCATCGTGAAGTTGTCTCAGCACCTGC
Source organism: uncultured Methanoregulaceae archaeon (assembly GCA_963815065.1). Lineage (GTDB taxonomy): Archaea > Halobacteriota > Methanomicrobia > Methanomicrobiales > Methanospirillaceae > Methanoregula. The sequence continues at coordinate 1,089,374 of CAWFFE010000002.1, forward strand.
TTTGTCTATACCACGCCTTCCGGATGGTGACTTCCCGAGCTCTTCCCTCCCGTAAGTAGTTCGTATTCTCAATGTCATTTGCAACCCGAATACGGACTGTCAACGCCCAATGAGTGCCTGCCTCATCATCCACCCGCGCTTCCATAAACCGGGACGATGAAAAGATCTTCTATGCTCGATCGTTGTCCGGGTTCGACAAACCTCAGGACCCCGACGCTCACCATAAAAAAGTGCCCCCGGTGCGGCGATGAGGTCGAAGTCTTTTCAAATGATGTCTCCGTGAAATGCACAAGGTGTGGCTTTGAGGTCTTCAATGACATCACGTCCTGTATCCAGTGGTGCAGATAAGCAAAAGAGTGTGTTGGAGAAGAGACGTATAACAACCTGATAACGGGAAGAAAAAGCCCCCCTGAATAATAAGATCAGAGAGCCAGCATCCGCTCGATCGCTCTGCGGGCGCGATTCAGCTGTTTCTTCAGGTACCGTCACGCGTGGATGCAGCGAGACGAGCGCATCGCGGACTTTTTTCAGGTCTGTCTTTTTCATATTCATGCAGACCGCAGCCGGGGATAACGGATAGCACTTCTTGGCCGGGCATTCGCTGGCGAGGCGGTGGAGGATGCCGACTTCCGTCCCAATGATGAACTCCTTTCCCGGATCATCACAGACATGACGAATTATACCTGATGTGCTTGCCACCTGATCAGCGAGATCGATCACTTCCGGTCGGCATTCCGGGTGCACCAGGACACCTGCCCCTGGGTGAAGAGCCTGGGCTTTCCGGACATCGTCCGTCGTGATCCGGTCATGTACTACGCAGAATCCTTCCCAGAGCAGGATCTCTTTTTTCGTGAACCGCTGGACATACTGTCCCAGATTACGGTCAGGAACAAAGATTACCCGGTCTTCAGCTAACGAATTGACCACTTTTACCGCATTTGACGAAGTGCAGCAGATATCACTTTCTGCTTTCACCCTGGCGGTTGTATTCACGTAGCAGATCACGGGAACACCGGGGAACCGCGATTTTACGAGTTTCAGTTCGTCGGCAGTGATCATCTCCGCCATCGGGCAGCAGGCATCCTGCACGGGCAGCAGGACCAGCTTCTCCGGGGAGATGATGGCGGCGGTCTCTGCCATGAAGTCCACGCCGCAGAATACGATAACATCGCCGTCCATGGTGGCAGCTGCCCGTGAGAGTTCAAGCGAATCGCCAGTCAAATCAGCGATATCCTGCACTTCGGCGGGCTGGTAATTGTGCGCAAGGATGATCGCCCTTCGCTCATCTTTCAGCCGAAGAATTTCCTCCTGGATTGACACAGCAGCCTGCATCTGCATACTTCCGTACTTGTATGGGTTCAGTTGGCGTATGAACTCTATGGGTGATGGACCCGAACTTCCCGGATTTTTCGGATGATATACCTGACCTGCCTGCATCCCTGAACGGGAAGTTTAAGAAACCTGCTCGCGAACCTATCTGTCAGCGCATGAAACTTATCCTTGCTGACCGTGACGAACGGACCTTTGAGCACAGCCCGGCCCCGGTCGAACAGATACTGCGGGAAGCAGGCATCAATCCCCTTGAAGTAGTGGTGATACGTAACGGGAAGCTGATATCTGAGGATACGGTTGTCGGAGCTGAGGACGTGATCCGGGTGATCCGGGTAGCGCACGGGGGCTGATCCGTGAACCTGAACGATCCCGGATCACCGGTATGTTCCCGGTGCACAGAGCCTGCAGTTATATGCCAGCGGAACACCGGTCGTCACTTCTGCGGCGTTCATCTTGCAGAGGATATCGAGTCACGTGTTGCGGATGTGATAAAAACCCGCCGGATGATCATCCCGGGGGATCGGGTGGCCGTTGCTCTTAGCGGAGGCAAGGACAGCACGGCACTGCTTCTCCTGCTGGTCAGCCTCCTCCCTGCCTGGGAGGAGGTGAATCTCATCGCCGTTACGATAGATGAGGGGATCGCAGGTTACCGGGAAGAGACGATCAGGGCCGCAGAACAGCTTGCCTGTCGTCTCGGGGTTGAACACCACTGCATTTCATTTCCGGACCTGTATGGAGATTCGCTGGACGTGTTCCTGGAAGGCAGGGTAACCCAGGCATGCAGTATCTGCGGTATCCTTCGCAGAAAGGCCCTTGTTGTCGGAGCCCGCCAGGCAGGCGCAACGAAGCTTGCCACCGGTCATAACCTTGATGATGAGGCGCAATCGGTCCTGATGAACGTATTCCGGGGAGACCTCCCCCGCCTTATACGGAACTCCGGTGCTGACTCATCCGGGAAGTTCATCCCCCGGATAAAACCGCTCTCACGGATCCCGGAAAAGGAGATTGCCACGTACCTGATGCTGAAGAACGCTTGGAACGAGCTGCCGGAGTGCCCGTATACCCGTTATGCGCTACGGCGTGAGGTCAGGTCGATCCTCTCGGATTTTGAGTATAAACATCCCGGTACGATGCTTAACCTGATGGAGAGCAGGGAGAAAATAGAGCATTCCTGTGTCTGCCCGGCAATCTCTCCCATTCGTCACTGCCGCGCCTGCGGCGATCCCTCAAGTGGTGACCTTTGCCAGGCTTGTTCCCTTCTGCAGTCACCGGGAAGATGACACGTCCGGGACGGGTTCCATCCCGGAAACACGCTCCGGGTGGGAATAAATATTCATCTTCCCGGCACGGGCAAAACCGATGATGGTGAGCCCGTTCTTCTCGGCAATCTCCACTGAGAGCGTTGTTGTGGCGCTGCGTGAGATGATCACCGGGATATTTGCGATGAGGCATTTGCGCACCATCTCGGACGAGATCCTTCCCGATGAGACGACAAATGTGCGGGAAAGATCGATGCCGGCGCGAAGCCCGTGACCGATCACCCGGTCAACCGAATTATGCCTGCCGATATCTTCAGACACCGACAGAACGTTATTATTATCGAAAAGCGCAACGACGTGGATCCCCCCGGTAATCCGGTGGAGCTCCGACGCGAGGGCGATTTTGATGGATTCCTCAATTTTTTTGGGAGTGATCGTAAGATCGGATCGAATTGTCGGGAGTTTTCCGGCATCGATGAACGAGACACTGCCCCCGCATCCTGAGAGAATCGTCTTTTTGGGGCCGAGCACTTTGAACAGGTTTTTGGTGATGACACTGATCCGGTTCTTCTCGATCCTGATAGATTCAATCTCGTCAACTCCCTTGATGATCTGCTCGGTAAAAAGGAAACCGGTGACAAACTCCTCGAGCTGTACCGGACTCATCATCGCGGTCATCGCGTGCCTGCCGTTGACAAAGAGGGCTATGGGAACTTCTTCGACGACTTCATGAAGCTCTTTTCTTGACTTATCTCCGTCGACTTTTATACAGGGCATTATCCGGAACATTTTTTGATGTATATCCATAGTTACCTCATCCTCACCGGCAATTCTCCGGCAGTATACAATCATGCATCACAGTGCCTCATCCATACTACCGCTCCGGTAGCCTTCAAGGTCAAGTGTGATATAATCAAAGCCAATTGATTTGAATTTCCTGACCACTGACTGACGAATATCAAGTATTTTTTCCATATCCTCATCAGGTATTTCTATCCGGGCATTATTGCCCTGCAGACGAACCCTCCGCTGCCCGAACCCACGGCTCGTCAGAAATTCCTCTGCTTCTTCGATTTTATGGAGTTTCGACACGGTAATTTCCTCTCCGTAGGGAATCCGTGATGAAAGGCAGGCAGCAGACGGCTTCTGCCATACCGTGAGCCCGAGATCCCTGGCTAAATCGCGGATATCCTGTTTTGTGATCCCGGCTTCAATAAACGGGTGGATGATACCTTCCTCGGTGGATGCGGATAGCCCGGGGCGGTGTTCGCTCATATCCGAGACATTCATACCGTCAGCGATGCATGCAACACCCAGTTCTGCTGCCCGCTGTTTCAGATATCCTGCCGAGATCTTCTTGCAGATATAGCACCGGTTCCCCGGGTTTTTCCGGAATTCTTCGTTCTCCATCAGGGGAACAGGAATGTGCTCCAGGTTAAGACCGAGTTCACGGGCAATCTGGTGCGCCTCTTCCCGTGCAGCCCGCGATACAACCGCGCTGACCAGAAGAATGCACCGACTCTTATCCCCCAGGATGTTGTGGGAGATTGCGGCGAGGAGAGTGCTGTCTACTCCCCCGGAAAATGCGACGAGCATCGAACCATAATTCCTGATAACGTCTTCAAGGATCCGTTGTTTCTCCTGTAGTGTCATAGGACTCCGGAATTATACGAAAAATGATAATGACAAATTTTTTCTCGCTTTTACCTCAGGAGTCGCATCCTCCCGGTGATAAATCCGGCAATCTCCCGCACGGGCCTTCATCATCCTGGCGCACCTGGCGACAGATATCACATGTCCGCCGGACCAGATTGACCTGTTTACCCTCTTTTAAGTCCCGTGAGAGCAGTTCGATCGATCTCTTTACGTTGTCTTCAAACTCGATCCTGTACCCGCGTTTCCCCGACAAATACTGGGATACCGCAGAGGGTGCAATTTCCAGCATTCGCGCTGCCTCTGCCTGAGATACTCCGCACCTGATAAGCTCAACGGCGATTGCTGCACGGATCGCCGGCAGGACATCCCAGACAATCTTCTGACAGGGGGCTTCCATCACATCACAACGTTTACGTTATTACCATCGGTGACATAATACATTGCATTCACAATTTTGAATTTATATCATTTCGGGCTAAACCCCACGTTCTGCCGGTTCTACCGGGGGCTATAAAAAAAATGGAGATGACAAGAAGGAGTCCCTGAGACAAGAATAATTAAAGATATGTTCAGGGAGCAAGAGAATACATCTGCATCAGCAAAAACGGTCAGGTACCCGGAGAGATCATGGGAGAAAAACGTATCGTCTATATGGATCATTCTGCTACCACCTATACTAAAAAGGAGGTCCTGGAAGCGATGATTCCCTACTTCAGCGAACACTTCGGAAATCCTTCGTCGATCTACAGAATAGCGGAAGATTCGAAGAAGGCGATCGATGCTGCCCGTGCACAGGTTGCAAAGGCAATCGGCGCGCAACAGGATGAGATCTATTTCACTTCGGGAGGGAGTGAATCAGACAACTGGGCGCTCAAGGGTGTGGCTTTTGCCAACCGGAAAAAGGGTAATCATATCATCACCTCCGCTATCGAACACCATGCAGTTCTTCACAGCTGCAGGTACCTGGAAAAAGAAGGATTTACCGTAACCTGTCTCCCGGTGGACAGGTTCGGGATGATCGATCCTGCAGCTCTTGAAAAGGCCATCACGGAAAAGACAATCCTCATCTCGATCATGTTTGCCAATAACGAGATAGGGACGATTGAGCCCATTGCTGAACTCGGTGCTATCGCACGCAGTCATAAGATATATTTTCACACCGATGCTGTCCAGGTCATCGGGAATGTGCGGGTGGATGTGAAGACCCAGAATATCGACCTTCTCTCCCTTTCCGCCCATAAATTCTACGGGCCTAAAGGAGTCGGGGCTCTGTATATCAAAAAAGGCGTGAAGATCGAAAACCTGATCCACGGGGGTGGCCAGGAACGGAAACGACGTGCCGGAACAGAAAATACTGCTGGTATTGTCGGCCTCGGCAGCGCCATCGAACGCGCAACAGAAGATATTGAAGGGCACAATCTGCGCATCCGGAGGATGAGGGACCGGCTCCTGCAGGGAATCCTCGCGAAGATCCCCGATGTCCGTATCAACGGTCATCCAGAGAAACGGTTGCCGGGAAATATAAATGTCAGTTTTGCAGGTATTGAGGGGGAGTCCATGCTCCTCTGGCTCGACGATGAAGGTATCTGTGCATCGACCGGCAGCGCCTGTACCTCCGGATCGCTGGAGCCTTCCCATGTCCTGCTTGCCACCGGGCTTCCCGTAGAAATATCCCATGGTTCGCTCAGGCTGACGCTTGGGGATATGAATACTGAACTGGACGTTGATTTCGTCCTTGAGGTGTTACCAAAGGTTGTATCACGCCTGAGGGATATGTCTCCCTTGTACCGGAAGAGCGGGAAGGACGGATGCTGCGATGTACAGTGAGAAAGTAATGGAGCATTTCAAAAACCCGCGCAATGTCGGAGAGATTGAAAACCCCGATGGGGTTGGGGAAGTCGGGAACCCGGTCTGCGGGGATATCATGAAGATTTTCCTGAAAGTAGAGAATAATATCATCACCGATGCCAGGTTCAAGACCTTCGGCTGCGGGGCGGCGATCGCCTCCAGCAGCATGGCAACTGAACTTGTCAAAGGAAAGACCCTCGAAGAGGCCTGGGAAGTATCCAACAAGGCCGTGGCAGAGGCCCTTGAAGGACTGCCCCCGATAAAGATGCATTGTTCCGTGCTTGCAGAGGAAGGCATTCATAATGCGATCAACGATTACCGGAAGAAACAGGGGCTTGAACCATGGGTCGAGAAAAACCCCTTCTCCAACGATCACGATGCAGATCCTGCCGGTTATCACCAACACTGAATATAAGGATTTCTGGTAAACATGCTGTCAGAACACGAACGCGAACGATACAAACGGCAGTCTGCTGCTCTTTGGGGACGAGGGGCAGGAGCGGCTGAAAAAAGCCCATATCTTCATTGCCGGGGCAGGTGGGCTGGGCTCACCGGTTGCAACGTATCTTGCTGTTGCCGGCATCGGCACGCTTACGGTAGTCGACCGGGATGTCGTGGAACTATCCAACCTTAACCGCCAGATCCTCCACTACGACCGCGATATCGGGAGAAAAAAAACTGAGTCCGCTGAGGAGAAACTTCGGGCGATCAACCCGGGTATAACCATCCGGGTTATCGATACCTCCATTGAAGAAAACAATGCGCTTACCCTTGTGGGTAATGCAGACGGGATCGTTGATGCAATGGATAATTACCCTGCACGTTACATCCTCAACGAAGTCGCCCTGAAGAAAAAAATCCCTCTCTTCCATGGGGCAATCTGTGGTTTTTATGGCCAGGCAACCACGATTATTCCGGGACAAACTGCTTGTTTTTCATGCATCTTCCCCCAAGCCCCGCCGGTAGATGAGTCCCCGGTGGCGGGTGTGACCGCCGGCTTAATTGGGATGGTCCAGGCAACCGAGGTCCTGAAGTATCTCCTCAAAAATGGAGAACTCCTGACCAACCGGCTGTTCATATGGGACGGGCTGCAGGCGCATGCCGAGGAGATCTGCATGGAGAGGAACCCCTGCTGCACCGTGTGCGGGCCCTCGTGTGAACTACCGGGAGATAAAAAATGAAGGTCAGGGTACGTTTTTTTGCCAGGTTCAGGGAACTCCTCGGGACTGAAATTATTGATGAAGTCAACGAAGGGACGACTCTTCCCGATCTGATAAAACATATCACGCAAAAGAATAATGAAGGCTACCAGGCAATCTTCGATGAAAATGGACAGTTCCGCGAGTATGTAATCCTGATGAGGAACGCCCGGCGGATCGACCTCGCGGATGCGGCAAAACATATCGTTGTTGATGGGGACGACATCGCAGTATTCCCACCGGTTGCGGGCGGATGATGGTTGTAGTATGATTGCTATCCAGAACGAGGACATCGATATCGGCAGCCTGATACAGGGTGCAAAGAAGCGGAGCACCGGGGCAATTGTTGTCTTTGACGGGATTGTTCGCGATGATGACATCTGCGAGATGGAGCTCGAAGCCTACGAGGATGTAGCACTTCCCGAACTTGAAAAAATCGCCCGGGATGCGACAGAACAGTTCAACCTCCTGCATGTAGATATCGTTCACCGGGTTGGCTGCCTTGCCGTCGGGGAGAATATCCTGGTTATTGTTGTTGGAGCCGGGCACCGGGAAGAAGCATACCGCGGATCCCGGTTCATTATTGAGGCGATCAAAGCCGGTGTTCCGATCTGGAAGAAAGAACTGACGAAGAATGGGGGACGGTGGGTGCAGGGCGAGCATGGGCATGGATCAGGCCATTACCACGATAGCTCCTGATATTGTGTCAGGCATTCTGTCGGAATTTTTCAGGCCCCCGCTGATTCAGTATATTAAGCTGAAACGCAGGTATAATGAGCTTTCAACACCACTCCCGATTGAGGATCTGTTTATGGATACTAATCCTATGGAACTGTTCAAGAAAGAAGCGCCGGAAGTCGCAGCGGCTTTCAACGATCTGATTATGTCGCTGGTTGCATCGAAAGGACTTGATGCGAAAACCAAACAGCTGATCTATATCGCCATGAAAGCTGCCCTGGGAGATGACACAGCAGTAAAAGCCCACATTCCCATGGCTAAAGCAGCAGGTGCAACGAGGGATGAAGTAATTGATGCTATTCTCTTGACGCTGACAGTTTCCGGAATTCGCGGTGTTGTACATTGCCTGCCGGAAGCGGTGAGACAGTATGAGAACGTGTAACGTGTCCAGAAAATCAGTTCGGTAGATTCGGACATCCATGAGGCTCAAAGTGGAAACCATGAAATCAGGTTATTCAGGAGGCTATACAGTTCAGGGTTTTCCGAGGCACGGAGGGGCAGAAACAACTTTTGCAGCGGCCCAAATGAAGTGTCGAACAATTTTCCTGTGATCTCTGCCTTTGAAAGGAAAATTTGGTTCTCGTAATTTTTCTCATCACGACTGAACCCGGGAAAGATCCATTTGCCCGAGACGACGGCACGCTTCAACCAGTGTTTCATCTTTCTTCGAGAAAGTAAACCGGAGCTTGTTCTGGCCCCCGGTATGGTAAAAAGAGGTGCCGGGGACAGCGGCAACACCGATCTTCTCGACGAGGAAACGTGCGAAATCAGTATCAGTCATTCCAAATCCGGTAATATCCGTAAAAAAATAATAAGCCCCTTCGGGCAGCTGGCAGCTGAACCCAGCCTGTCGCAATCCCTCAAAAAGAATCTTTCTCTTCCGGTCATACATGGCTGCCAGATCCTTGTAGTAGCTCTCCGGCAACAAAAGAGCAGAAATGCAGGCCTGTTGCAGTGGTGCGGGTGCTCCGACGGTTAAGAAGTCATGGATCTTGCGGATTCTTTCGGTGATACCGGCATTTGCAAGGGCATACCCGACACGCCACCCGGTGACGCTGTAGGTCTTGGAGAAGCTTCCGATAGTGATGGTCCGGTCCTGCATCCCGTCAAGGGACCCGATGGAGACGTGTTTTTTCCCGTCATAGAGAATGTGTTCATAGATCTCGTCAGTAATGGCAACCGCGTTATGATCGATGCAAAGGTCAGCAATGAACCGGAGTTCATCTTTCGAAAAGACCTTGCCGGTCGGATTATTGGGGGTGTTCAGGATGATCGCCCGGGTCTGTTCGGTGAATCCTTCCTTCCAGGCCTCTTCATTGATGGAGAAATCATCCAGCAAAGGCACAAATCGCGGTACTGCTCCGGAAATCTGCGCATCGGGTCCATAGTTCTCGTAGAATGGTTCCGGTACAAGCACTTCATCGCCCGGCTGGATAACGGCGAGCATGGATGCCATCATCGCTTCTGTCGAACCACAGGTGACGGTGATCTCGGATTCCGGGTTAAAAATCATCCCGTTATACTTTTTTACCCTCTCTGCCAGAGCTTCGCGGAGATTCCGGGCACCCCAGGTGATAGCATACTGGTTAACATCATCGAGTATGGCCTCGCATGCAGATGTTTTGAGCTCAGCAGGGCAGGAGAAATCGGGGAAACCCTGGGCAAGGTTAATCGCATCATGTTGCAGGGACAGTCGGGTCATCTCACGGATTACCGATTCGGTGAAGTGATCGGCCCGTGATGAATGCTGGGAAAAAACACCTTTATGGGCGTGTGCCGCTGACGATCTACCGGAGCCGGTTTTCGGTGGTTTCATCAGCTCAGAAGGTTGGCGTAAAAAGAAATATAATGAGAGGATGAGATTTTTATATCCTCATCTCGATTCGTTATTAGTTCGCATGGTGTTTTTTTTAACACGGGAAAAAACCCGGAATTACGTTTCAATGATACGTATCAGGTTCTCCATAACTGTATCGACTGCCTTCCATGTCGGTGAATCCGTGTGCTGCAGGATAAACGGCTTTCCTTCATCCCCGGCTTTCACCATCCCGGGGTCGAGAGGAATACCGCCAAGATACGGCACACCAAGATCCTCAGCAGCTTTCTTTCCACCGCCTTTGCTGAACAGGTCGATCTCTTCATGGCAATAAGGGCAGATCATCCCGCTCATATTCTCGATCACCCCTATTACCGGGATATCCAGTTGTTCGATGAATTTGGCTGCCTTGATCGCATCCATCACGGCGACGTCCTGAGGTGTCGTAACGATAACCGCTCCCCGCACATTGGGTGCCAGCTGGGCAATGGTAAGCGCTTCATCGCCCGTACCGGGGGGAAGATCGACGACGAGATAGTCGAGCGAACCCCAGTTAACGTCATTCAGGAATTGCCGGATTGCCCCCATCTTCATCGGCCCCCGCCAAATCACCGGGGTGCTGGTGTCCGGGAGCAGGAATGCCATTGACATGACCGCAAGGTTCCCGGCAATGTGGACGGGCTCAATGGCGTGGGGGAGCAGGGCCGGGCGCTGTTGTTCGATGCCCAGCATTTTGGGAATATTCGGTCCGTGGAAATCAAGGTCGAGCAACCCGACATTTTTTCCATGGTTTGCAAGGGCAAACGCGAGGTTTACAGAAACAGTCGATTTGCCCACCCCTCCTTTCCCGCTCAGGACGAGGATCACATGTTTTACATCGATCTTCGCTTTCGGGGGCAGTCCTTTTGGGGCACTCTGCTGATGTGCGGACGGGCATGTGGCACAGTTTTCCTTGCACGTTGTATCATCGCATCCCCGTTCTGTTGTCTTGTCATTTGCCGTCATAGTGATATATCGTCTCCTACCGATGGAGGGGAGATTCTCCCCCACGGGTCAGTCAGCTCTCTGTGTCCAGCGACCTGCACGTGGATCTTACCGGTTGTCCCGGTCTGTGGTCCATTCGCACACAGCCACTGGGGCAGGGCAGCCAGCCGCAGAAATTCCGCCCGAAATCCATCTCGTGCGAGACCACAATAAAGGTTTCGTCCGGTTATCGCGGCATACACACCGCTTTTCATCCCGTCTCCGGATAAGGTCAACAGACCGGTTGGTTAATCGAGGATCATTAGGAGGCGGGCTATGAGGTGAGTTTGAGGAATGGCGTATTCCTGGTTTTCCGCAATGAATAATTGTTCATATGCGCATGAAAGTTTTCGTATCGGAAAAAATGGCACGGGAGAGAAGGTAACTGATATCATCTTCCCGAAATGCTCCTGATGATGGAACTCCGGATAAGCATTGAAAGGCATTCGGGACTATCATGCAGTTAATAAAAAATTGGGATCCTTCCTCCTCCCGGAGATATCTTCCGTCTACCTTACGGGAACTCTTAGTGACCGCGGCAGGGAGAATGAGTTTCTGAGGAATGGCCATGACCGGTTCCACAGCAGCAGGATTCTCCACCTTTCAGGGGGGACGTGCAGGACTCCCTGTGGCTGACTGTTCCTGAAACGGGCTGGTGATATTCACCGCACCTGCACCGGTGCCGGGAAGGAAATCCGTGTTGTTCCCGTACCTTCCGATCCATCGTTTGACTGAATATCGGCTGGTTCAGGTATGGTGTCACTTGAATTGCTGTTTGACATTATAATTACTCATATGAGCATAAATCATTTAAACACTGGCATAGTGACACCATTGACAGATAATCCGGAATAACCAACCCCCGTTTGTCATGATACCCAAAAAAGAACCGATGAGCGCCCGCGTCTTCCTGATTTCTGATAACTGAACCAGAGTATACACTGAAGCACGTAATGTCATGTCATCCAAAGGCCGATATTAAAAATTCTGATTATGTTCATGCATCTCAAAAGATTTTCATAGAGGGACTGGAATTGGATGGAAAACCAAGGGATAACTGCCGGCCAATGAATCGAAGAAAAATCCGCCGCACTTCAGGGAAAACTGGGTCCCCGCTGATTCCTGCTATTGACCGTGGCGGAAAGTGTCCTGACTTCTCTGACAAAAACGGATTCTTTCGAAAGGAGTGGGCCGACAGCGGGCTCAAGGCGAATAATTTCAGGATCATATGGCAAGAAGATCGTGCGGGAGAATTCTCCGTGCTTCCCCAGTCTCTGGTTAATCCGGTTCCTATCGGTCTGATCACCTGCCCTGTTCACCGCGAGGATAACATCATCGATCCCGAGCTGTCGGGCAAGCCCGGCCGATTCCTGTGCAACGGAAATCGCATTGTAGGACGGGTCGGCAACAACCAGCGCACAGGAAAACCCATCTGCGACCGCCCTGCCAAAATGCTCCATACCCGCAGGAGTGTCCAAAAGAACAACCTCGTCGGAAAGAAGACGCATATGACGAAATATTGCCGCAAGAAGCGTGTACTCCGGACAGAGACAGCCTCCACCTGCCTGGGCAACGCCACCCATCACGAGAAGCCGGAGGTTCGGGGCAACAGAAACCGAGAACCTGTCGATGACATCACTGACATCCGGGTTAAGCGTGATGAGCCCGCCTGGGGATATACCAGGGCCTGCGCCTGTCTTTTCCCTCAGGTACTCGATGCTCTTTGATACCGGAACTATCCTCTCTGCCTCTTTCGGTGGGACCCCGAGAGTCACCGCAAGGTTCTGTTGCGGATCGCCATCAACAGCAAGCACCCTGAACCCTTCCCGTGCAAAAAGATGGGCGAGAAGTGCGGTGATCGTAGTCTTGCCGACCCCTCCCTTTCCCGTGACAACGACCCGTATCCCGCTTTCTCCGCCCCGGCCATCCGGGCTCTTTCCTGATGTCTGACCAGCTCGTGCTACCCTCGGAAGACTCATATCCCGAGCTCAGTCCGCTTGCGTTCGATGTGATCTGATATGAGTACAGACGCTTTTACCGGGTCCGGTTCTACTGCGAAGCTTGCGTTAACGACTCCTTTCAGTCCTTCTGTAAGCAATGAAACAACGGGTGGGCTCCCGGAGATATGTGGCATTACGCCAAGCACGGTATAAACTCCGGAAGCGACAAAGTACGTTCCGATGGAGACCGCCTTCTGCGAGTACCATTCCGGAGCCGCTCCGGCGATGGGCAATTTGTGTATTGGCACGTTAAGCGCATTGCCGAGTTCCGCTGCGAGCACGAGGATACGGCAGTTATCAACGCAGGAGCCCATGTGGAGGACAGGAGGGATTTTTAACGATTCGCACACGGCACGGAGATCATCCCCCGCGAGTGATGCAGCTTCAGGGCGGAGAAGCCCGGCTTTTCCTGATGCAATTGCAGCACAACCCGTTTCTACACAAAGTATATTTTTCTTAATCAGTTCTTTTGCCAGTGTAATGTGCCCGAAATCGTGCTTCACATGCGGGTTGTTGCACCCGACAATTCCGACAGCTCCCCTGATCTTCCCTGCAGCGATCAGATCAATCAATGGTTTGAATGAACCACCGAGTGCGTTCTTGATTGCCTCATTGGAGAACCCAGTCATCACCGGCATGGGTTTACCCGGAATCAGAACTCGTTGCGGGTTCCTGTTCTTGTAATTTTCTACTGCCATCCGCACGATTGCTTTAGCTGTGAGATACGCGTTCTCTGCGTTGAAATCGAAGAAGTACGAGCCGGGGATCTTGGCTTTCGAACTTGTTGATATGATAAGGGTATGGTAACAGCTGGCAGTCCTGGGAAGCGATGGGAAAATGCACTGATAATCTACTACCATCGCCTCGAGAGCACCAGTAGCAATAATCATTTCCTGGTTCAGATGGTTACCGGTTATCGGAATGCCTTTTCTCATCAGCAATTCGCTCCCTGTACAGCACATCCCGACCAGGTTGATCCCTTTTGCACCATATTTTTGGGCGAGAGCTTTCATCTCCGGGTCAGCTACTGCCCTCACGATCACTTCAGAGAGCACCGGGTTGTGGCCATGCACCGAGATGTTTACATGGTCTTCTTTCATTACTGCAAGGTTCATTGTCGAGCTTTTTATCGTCGGTGTGCCAAACAGGATGTCCGAAACGTCGGTGCCGATCATCGAACCGCCCCATCCATCCGAAAGGCTGGTACGCATTCCCTGGAGCAGGATATTAACATAATCAGCACCGACACCCATCTGGATCCGGTGCATGGAATCTACCACTTCGCGGTCGATGCCACGGGGAGTGATCCCAAACTTTGTCCAGATATCACGGGTTGCTTTCGGGGCGCGGTTAAGGAACTGGAGGGTATTTTTTACCATCCCGTACTCCTCGAGCATGGCACGTCCAAGTTCGGCAGCGAGCTTCTCTGTGCTTTTACCATCCGTTGAAATACTAAATTCCCCGCAGATTTTCCGGAGTTTTTCCGGGTCAGCAATACCATAATCCTTCGTTTTTCCGCTTCCGACCAGGTACAGCGTCTCGACAATATCACGACCATGATCTGAGTGAGCAGCTGAACCGGTTGCGATGGTGTCAAGCAGGTTCCGGGCAACTATCAGATCTGCATCGGCGCCACAGACACCTCGAATCCGGTGGGGTGGAATAATCCGACACGGACCCATGGCGCAGCGGTGGCAGGAAAGTCCGGATTCGCAGTACTTGCAGGGTGGCTGCTGCATCTCGAAGCGGTCCCAGACCGTCTCGATACCCTCACGCATCATCATCTCCAGAACCGGTTTGGCGTTCTCATCGATGGTACGCTCATTCTTTTTCTGTTCTATCAATGCCGGGTTCAGGAGCGACAATCTCGCCCTGTCGAGCTCGCAGACGTCAAGGCGGTCCCTTATCAACTGGGGTTTTGGTTCTTCGGTCATAACGTATCCTCACATCGGAAACTGATAGTTCGTAATTTCCCAAGAAAGTATATACACATTTGTATCGGTACAAAAAGTTTCAACAGAGGAAAAAGACTGGCCACGCTCTGGAATTCCCGGATACCTTAGCCAGAAGTGGGAAATCCCGTCCCCGCATGTGCAGGATGAATTTTGTGCTTCCATTTTCTTCACAGTAATTCAAATTTTATGGAATTAATGTGAACAAGGCAAGATTATATATCTTGGTATTTCAGATTAAATTGAAATGAAGCACGTGACCGTATCCTGTTGTAAGCCAAAATCCAAAAACAAATCCGGAGAAAAGGAGACAGACCTCCCCGAACAGATTCAGAAGGAAATCGAAGAGATGGGAGGGTTCGATGCACTCGCGGACCGCATCCCTCCGCAGGCCAGGCTTGCAGAGAAGAGCAGGATCCATCACGCGCTCTCAAATCCCCTCAGGCTTACTATTCTTTTTCTCATCAGGGACCAGCCGCTCTGCGTCTGCGTCATCAACCGGTTCCTGCAGCTTGCCGGTTCGAAATTGTCCTACCACCTGAATAGCTTAAAGGAGAGTGGCCTTATCGAAGGGGAATATCACGGGAACTGGATCATCTATTCGATCACGGACATGGGCCGGAGATACACCGAGGATCTTTAATGACCGCGATTCTGGCAACCCACCTGATCAAAAACTTTAGTACCGTCACTGCAGTAAATGATGTCAGTCTTTCCGTCAAGGAGGGTGAAATTTTTGGATTTTTGGGCCCCAACGGGGCAGGAAAAACTACCACCATCCGGCTGCTCACTGGTGTTCTGACACCGAATGCCGGTACCGTTTTGATCAATAACATCGACATTCACCGCCACCCACTCGATGCCAAGATGCAGATGGGGGTAATTCCGGAGAACAGCACCGTCTACGGGGACCTCTCCCCAGAGCAGAACCTGCACCTGAGCGGAAAAATGTATGGTATGCCCCGTGCACTCCGGGAGGAGAGAATCGAAGAGCTTATCTCACGTATGGGTCTTGAAAAACGGCGACGTGATCCAGTCCGCACGTTCTCAAAAGGAATGAAACAACGGGTCAGTATCACCTGTGCCATTATCCATCGCCCCCGGGTTCTGTTCCTCGATGAGCCGACCAGCGGTCTTGACGTGCAGAGCCGCAGGCTTGTTATCGACACCATCCACCACATGAACGAGCAGGGGAGCACGATCTTCCTCACCACCCATAATATCGAAGAAGCAAACGCCCTCTGCGAAACGGTCTGCATCATCAATAAAGGGAAAATCGTTGCACAGGACAGCCCCGAACGGCTCAAGAAAATGTTTGATACTACGCAGTCGGTCGAAGTTTCCTTTAGCAGGAATGTGAGTAAGGAGATGTTTGCCGATGCAGGAGCAATCCGTGTGGAGCCCTGCGGTGACAAGTGGAAGTTGTATACCGATAACCCGGATCATACGGTGAAATATCTTGTCGGACGTGCAGAACATGAGTCTCTGACCATCACTTCCCTCACGACATCCGGCCCGAGCCTTGAAGAAGCGTTTGTCCATCTCACGGAGTGTGCTTAATGGAGATGCCGCTGTTCCTCAGGGGTGTTCTTGTCATAACTGGGAAAAATATGAGGCTGTACTACACCAAACCTCCGGTGCTGATGTTCGGATTGCTCTTCCCGCTCTTCATGTTTTTCGCATTCTTTGTCGGGAGACATCTCGATCTTGCCACGTTCTTCCCGGCATTTCTCGCGATGATGTTGTTTTTTACTGCTTCATCCGTAGGCCCGCTGATAACGCCCTGGGAGAAACGGGAGAAGACCTATGAGCGGTTGCTGTCATACCCGCTGACACTCGAAAGCATCATTCTTGGAGACGTTGTGGCGGGCGCGGTCTTCGGGATCATAATTACCGCTATCGTCTGGGCGGCAAGCTCTTTCCTGTTCCCGGTACCGATGGCAAATGCGCCAATGGTAGTTATCGCCTTTGTTTTAGGCACGCTGTCGTGTGCTGCACTCGGTGCGCTGGTGGCGTCACCGGCATCCGACAGCCCCCCGAATGTCATGATCTTTTCAAATCTGGTCCGGTTCCCGCTTATCTTCATCTCCGGCATCTTCACACCTCTTAAAGACACGCAGGGGTGGGGACAGGTCCTTGCGTATTGTTCACCGCTGACGTACCTGGTGGATCTCTTTAACGCGGCATTCTCGGGCGTGTCGGTATTCACTCCCATGGTTGATTGCAGTATCCTCGTTGCCATTATTTTCGGGTTCATTTTGATCGCCCGATTTATCCAGATACGAAATATGATGAAAGGTATGTGACGATCACACAAAAAATTTTTTAAAATAACACATAGTCAACTGAAAAAAATATCAAAAAGATGATATCCCCATACACCATTGAACACCTGCATGGGAAAAATCGCTGATTACCTCAAACATTATAGCAACGCCTCTACAGCGGGAGGATATGCCTCCGCTGTTTATTCATTCCTTGACTTCATATACGGTAAACAGCGAAAAGGGAAGGTCACCGGAGAAGAGAAAATCACATATGAAAAGCTGGTTGACAGATATCTGAATGAAAAACGGAACTACTCTGAAGATATGGCGGGGTTCGTGGTGTCCCTCCAGTCACGCCCTCCTCTATCGGCACGGCAAACCTTCACTTTTGCAAAGGAATTTTTCAACTATTACAATGTCGAACTTCCTGCAAAAGACTTGAAGTTTATCCGCCATAAGCTGCCAAAAGGGAGTGCCAGGACAATCGAGAAGGATATGGACATTGAAACCATCAGAATCATTTTGCAACACCTTGACGTTAAAGGGCGGGCTTTAATCCTCGTCCTAGCATCATCAGGCATGCGGATAAATGAGGCATTGTCCGTAACCCTTGACGATATAGACCTTACAGTGAAACCTGCATGTATCACCATACGGGGTGAAACATCCAAGACGGGCGACAACAGGATATCCTTCATATCAGCCGAAGCAACACAGGCAGTTAACGAGTGGTTGAAGGTCAGGGCGGACTATATCAGGACATCAGTGAATCGCAATAATGGATTAATAAAAAGCGGGAGAGGGACTCATAAATCCCTTGATGATGACGGGCGGCTATTCCCCTTCAGTGACCAGAACGCCACCACTTTATGGGATAATGCACTAACAAATGCAGAACTACTCTCCCGCGATAAAACGACCAATAGAAAGCAGCGACACTACCACCAACTGCGGAAATTCTTCATAAGTCAATTATCTTTAATCATTTCAAAGGAGATAGCCGAGATGCTCGCAGGTCATACAGGATACAAAAAAAAATGACAACATACCAGCGTCTTTTCAGAGTTTCAGAAAAGGTCATCCCGTGAACAATTACATTTTTGGAATATAATAATTCTTGGTTCAATTGAAAATCTATCGATATGAATAACTCAAATTTTTTGAATTATTAACAATCAACTGTGTAATATTTTAAAAAAAAGTGGCCGCGTGTTTTCCCCGCTCTTACATCACATGCAACAATTTCAGCACGAGCTGTAAGGCAAACACCCACATAATGATCCCGAACCCCACCTTGATCGGGCCCGGTTTGATCTTCACCATGTTTCTTGCACCGAGAGTCCCGCTGATAAAGACGGCGACAGCGGTAACATCGATAAGCAGCAGGTCGAGGGTACCGAATGCGGAGTGTTCGATGACCCCGAAGAGTGAGGAGAAGATTACGACAAAACTCGTCGTCCCTGCCGAGTTTTTCGTGGGGTTGTGGCAGGCGAAAAAATAAGGAACGGGACGATCAGGATCCCGCAGCCGACACCGAGCAGTCCTGAGAGGATACCGACCGCAAAACTGAATACGACGATAATGACATACATCCTCTTCGAAAGGATCGGGCAGGTCCCCTCGTCCGTTGATCCTCATGAGGAAACCAGTAAAAAAGAGAAACCACAAAAAAATGCTCAGCAGTATCGAGTGCGAGCACAGGAGTAAAAATTATGAAAGTTGTTGCATTTAACGGAAGTCCGAGGAAGAATGGAAACACCTCTATTCTGATCCAGCATGCATTAAGGGAACTGCGGGATGAAGGGTTCGAGACCGAGCTGGTGCAGCTGGGGGGTAAAAAAATCCGGGGCTGCACAGCGTGCATGAAATGTTTTGAGAACCGGGACAAACGGTGCATTATAAAAAATGATATTGTTAACACCTGCATCGAAAAGATGATTGCCGCGGATGGGATTATTCTTGGTTCGCCGGTCTATTTTACCGATGTGACGGCTGAGATGAAAGCGCTCATCGACCGGGCAGGCTTTGTTTCGATGGCCAATGGCGGTCTCTTCCGGCGTAAAGTTGGCGCTGCCGCGATTGCATTGCGGCGAGCGGGAGCGATGCATACCGCAGATACCCTTGTGCATTTCCTGCTTGCCGGTGATATGATCCTCACGGGTTTTCCGGGAATTGGTCTCGGGAGTGCAATCGGAGACGTCGAACAGGATCGCGAAGGTGTTGAACGGATGATGGCGATAGGAAAGAATATGGCCTGGATGCTGAAGGCGTTAGAGCAGGCACAGAGAATCGGATGAGAAAGCCTAAAAGAAATTTTTTAAGGAATTGTTCCGGGCTGCTGGTAACTCAGAGCCCGGATTCCTCATCTTCTCCGGAATCCTTGTTTCCATCAACCACCGTCCCGGAAGAGGGAACAAACGATTAAAAAAAATCAGTCTGCCGGAAAGCGCTGTCATAAACCCGCGTCATGAGGCGTGCCTGGGGGTGAGACAGGAACAGTACAGACGGAAGCAGGATTAGATGACCAGTTCCTTGAACGGTAAGAGCATTCATCCGGTATTGTTCCCAAAACCCATCCGTCACCCCGGGAGCGGTTACCGGCATATCCCGTGTTTATGATTTTCGAATATTTAGTGCAGTTATCGCAAACAATAACGGCTCTTACCTTTTCAGGTACTTTTTTATTGTTTTCAGATTTACTATGCACATTAATCAAGGAGAATATCCGTGAAAGTGGTTATTGACCGTATTACCTGTGTGAGCTGCGGATCATGCTGGGAGGCATGTCCGGGATTGTTTGAAGAAGATCCTGATGATTCGTTCAGCCGGATAATCGAAAAATACCGGATTAACGGCAACATCGCCGAGGGAACGCTTACCGATGATCTCACTGCCTGTGCGCAGGAAGCGGCAGATCTCTGCCCGGTACAGATCATCAGCATCCAGAAGTGATCCGGGGAAGATCCGGCGTTGTTCTCCCAATCGGCGTGTCAGGATCAAATCCTGTTTTTCCCTCTTTTCTGAGTGGATTGTTCCTCAGGTCTTCACGAGTAATAAGTTAACGATCCGCTGCCTGCATACCTTTATCATTTGTTCAGATGATTAGGGTGTAACCTGCACACGTGACGCAGGAGGTAGTGCATATCATGTTTGAATACTTCTCTCAGGTGATCTGGTCTCCGTATGTCGCCGGTGCGGGCATCGGTGTTTTGAGTCTGTTTTGCATTCCTGCTGTCAGATCGGCCTATGGGGTGTTCCCTGGCTTTCGCCAAGGCAGGAGGGTTGATTGAAAGGGCGATTAACCCCGGAAAGACTGCAAAGAAGGAATATTACCGTGAAATTATCCCGCAGATTGACTGGGCCTTCATGATAATTCCCGGAATTATTATCGGTGCATTCATCTCGGCTTCTCTCTCCGGCCAGTTCCATATATTCTGGGTGCCCCGTCTCTGGGGGGTCGCATTTGGCTATAACCCAATCATCCGGATCATCGCTGCCCTTGCAGGCGGGATCCTTCTTGGTTTTGGTGCACGCTGGGCGGGTGGATGCACAAGTGGTCATGGGATTAACGGGTCGATACAGCTCTCGCTGGCCAGTATTATCACAGCGTGCTGTTTTTTCATCGGGGGAATTGCAACTGCCCTGCTCATCTTCAGAGTTATAGCGGCGTGACGGAGAGAATGATGCTCACCCGACTTCATAAAAACAGGAATGCACAGATCGTGCTCGGCCTTCTCTTTGGGATCGTATTTGGTTTTCTGCTCCAGAAAGGCGATGTTACCGATTATAATGTGATTACCGGGCAGCTCCTTCTTACTGATTTTACCGTATTGAAACTTATGCTGTCGGCGGTTATTGTTGGGATGATCGGGTTCCACCTGCTCAAACATTTTGGGTACGTGAAGTCCCATGCGGCAGAAGGTTCGATCGGCTCGAATGTAATAGGCGGGCTTATCTTCGGTGTTGGTTTTGCCCTGCTGGGCTATTGCCCGGGAACTGTTGCCGGAGCGGTCGGAACAGGCGCGCTTGATGCCCTCACCGGTGGAATGGTTGGCCTGGTGATCGGGGCGGGTTTTTTTGCAGAACTCTTTCCCGTACTCAGGACCCGTGTACTTGCATGGGGGCCGTTTCCCGCGGTTACGGTGCCCGAGTTCCTGAACCTGAACCTGTGGATCGTGATCATCCTGATGGAGGCCTTCATGATCGGGGTGCTGGTCGTACTTGAATATCTTGGGCTGTGATCGGTGTGAGGGATCACTTTATTTTCCGGTCGAAATTCACCTGCAGCTTCATCATCGTTTCTTCAGTGGATGTTAGGGTTTTGCGGGATTTTATTAGCACGGTCACTATGTTTAAATAAATCCCCTAACATGGTCTAGATGTAACGTCCTGATATATATGGACGGCGAGGTTAGTTGTATATGTCACCCGATATGAAAATCCCTATTAATTATGCTGCGGCATCGGAGATTCTTAAAAATTCCTTAAAGCTCACAGGATCTCCCGTCGCATTCAGGTTTGCTACGAAGAAAGAAGATATTCCCACAGGAATGCAGGAACTTGATAAGACTATCAGGCACTGTGCCATGGTCGGTCTGGCCCGGAAGGAGGGACGGATTTTTTATTCTCCTTCAGTCAGACATGAATGCAATGGCGGTGCGTGGGCGCTGGGCCTCCGGGAGATCACTGACAGCCTGAAGAGCGGTGATTTTTACTTCAAACTGGGTAAATTTGAAAGTTCTGCTGCCTGTAAGCGCACCATCGACCGTGTTCCCCATCTTGATATGAATGAAACGTACGCAACCATGTATGCCCCTCTCGAGAAGACGCCATTTGATCCGCAGGTCGTTTTAATCGTTGCAAATCCCTGGACCATGTTAAAACTCGTGCAAAGCAGCCTTTTCCGGGTGGGCGGAAGGGTCAATGCAGAGTTTGCCGGCATCCAGTCGGTATGCTCCGATGCATGTGCCCAGACCTACCTGAACGGGCAGGTGAACTTCTCTCTCGGGTGTGACGGTTCCCGCAAGTTCTCGGGCATCGACGATAGCGAAATGGTTATAGGAATCCCCGCGGAACTGCTTCCGGAGATCACGGAGTCACTCAAAGTGGTGACCGCAGCTCCCGGTTCAAAGCCCGGCTCAAAGTGACCCGGGTAGAGGCACCATCTATCTTATTTTTCATCGCCCTGCACTCCCGTAATTCTTTCTTCTCTCCGGGAAAAATGGATTTCACACCTGATTATTACCGGTAAACCGTTCTAATCACGTTCCGCTATAATAATGCAAAATATAGCCTCTGATTAACTCTCTGATTTTAAAAACAGGCAAAATCTGAAGAGATTATAATCAATTCCAATGCACTTTAATGTGCTTTGGGAGCCTCTTTTTTTGGTCATCCGCCCCATGTGCCGAACCCTCCGGATCCCCGAAAATTCACCCAGCTTTTGGGGTACTATAAAATCGTCCATTTGCCAAAATAACGATTTTACGGGGATCTCTATAATCCGGGCGCATTCAGGCCTCCTTTTCGGACTCCCAAATCCTGTCGGGGCCTTCTATGGGCCCGGATTGGTGATGAGGTTTTTGCCTCAATCCGCAACGACATCTCCACTTCTGATCATTGTAATATCAGGGTTTGAATAAAAAAAAAAGATTTTTAAAGAAGTCTTGAGCCCGCTGTCGGTCCTGGTTTGCATTCAAAGATTTCAGTAATCTTGACAATTACAAGTGAGCGTGCAGGATACGCCGGGTACTTCTCATTGACTATTGCTTTCATCTCATCGTATTCCTTACCACTTGTCTTAATAGCGGCGACCCCCTTCACCTGGTAACAGCCTTTGATTTCAGGTCCCCAGATAAAGAAAGCGATTTTTGGATTTACCCGCAGGTTGGAAAGCGTTTTATTCATGAAATTGTCTACAAACCAGACAGTATCGTCACCTGCAAGCCATGACATCCCAAGAGGAATAACATTCGGAGTGCCATCTTTTGACGCAGTGGCAACGGGAAGAATTTTCATTTTCTCCTTCATTTTCTCAAATGCCTCTTTCATATCAGCAGTTAATTTCACCATGGTACCATCACCAATCCTTACAGGATTCCTTGTGTATATATTTTAGTATAAAAATTCTCGGTAATTTATTCCTACCAGAATGTCCATAAATGTGCCGGAATCTTATTCCCCCATCGTTTCTCTTATCTCCTGAACGCACAATAAATGTGTGTGATGCGTGAACCACCGGTCAAAAAGATCCTTTACTGGTGCGAAGACTGTAATGTCCCGCTGATTGCGAAGAGTCTGTGCGTGCGGCAGAGAGGGGAAAAAGATAGAGCTTCTCCAGCCCTTTGACGTACGCCCGGCACTGGCAGCGGATACCGCGCTTATTAAAAAACTCGTGGCTGAACGTTTCGGTGCTGTCCCGCTGGCAAAAATTCTTCTCCTGAATAAAACCGGCGGCGTCGATCGTGCGGATCTGGTGATCATGCATGGTGATAGGTTCGGTTGGCTCACCTTTGATCCGGTGTCAAGAAAATTTTGTCTGGATATCGCACCGGAGTCACTCCCCTACATCCTGTCCCATGTCAGGCAGGGGATTGTCGATCTCGATCTCCAGACTGACGCACGGAGTATGCAGGGCCGGATCGGCGGTAAAAAAATTCCCCTCGCCGCTCCTGTTCCTGAAGGAACAGTGATCGTAAAATACAAAAACCGGTTCGGGACCGGTGTTGTAAAAGACGGTTCCGTCCGGGTAAAAGAGCTTATTTCCGTGGTGCCCCGCTCACCCAGAAATTCCGGCTGGGATGTCGCGGTCGAGCAAAACCGGTACCACTTAAAAAATCTCGAACGGAATGCGGTCCGCAGCATCCGGCAGCATATGCATGACCGCCCGACCGCAAATGTATCATTCTCCGGTGGCAAGGACAGTACTGCAGTCCTTCATCTTGCCAGAAAGGCCGGAGTGACGAAGGCGTTCTTCATCGACACTGGTATAGAATTTCCTGAAACCGTGGAGTTTGTGCAATCCCAGGGTGTCGAGGTTGTCCGGAAAGGAGGAGATTTCTGGCAGGCGGTTGAGAAGGCCGGGCCTCCGGGAAAGGATCACCGCTGGTGTTGTAAGCTCTTAAAACTTCACCCGCTCAAGCTCTATCTTGCCGGGGTCGGCCCCTGTGTTACCATCCAGGGGAACCGCTGGTATGAATCATGGAACCGGGCGGACCTTGACGAGACAAGCCAGAACCCGGCCAACCCGCTTCAGCTCAATATTTCCCCGATACGGAACTGGCGGGCCCTCGAGGTTTTCCTCTACCTCTGGTGGCAGAAAGCAGAGATCAATCCGCTCTATGATAAGGGGCTTGAGCGCATCGGGTGTTTTCTCTGCCCTGCCATGCTTGAAAGCGAATACGAAGAACTTCGTCTCATCCTGCCCGAGTACGCGCAGCGCTGGGACGCATTTCTCGAGAAATGGGCAGATAAAAAAGGGCTTCCCGGTGCATTCTGTACCTGGGGTCTCTGGCGATGGCATGCTTTGCCTCCGAAGATGAGGGAGTTGTGCCGGTCGAAAGGTATTCCCGTAAATGATGATTATACCCTTAAAACAGGGGCAGTGAGGATACATCAGGGAGAAGGTGATACGATGGCGGGAAAAATGATGGAGACGATCAGGGAGAAAAAGACCGGGCCCGGGTTTGCGGTTGACCAGATACGGAAGGATTTCCCGATACTCGGGGATATTATTTATCTCGACAACGGGGCCACAAGCTTCTCGCCTGATTCGGTGATTAATGCGATGGTCGAATTCGAGCACCAGTACCGTGCAAACGTGGGACGTGGGGTTCACCGTTTCACCCGGATCGCATCGCACCGATACTGGCATGCCCATGAAAAGGTGGCGCAGTTCATTGGCGGAATCAGGGGAACAACGGTTTTTACAAAAAATACCACCGAAGCGATCAATATGGTGGCGCAGGGTCTTTCCTGGAAACCCGGGGATCGCGTAATTACCTCCATTCTTGAGCATCATTCGAACCTGTTACCCTGGAGGAATCTTGCACGGCAGGGTGTAGGGCTCGATGTAATCGGTATCGATGACGATTATTCTCTCGATCTCGCTGTCCTGGAAGCAGCAATCACCCCCTCGACCCGCCTTGTCACGGTCACTCATGCGTCAAACGTTGTCGGAGTGGTGACCCCGGTTGCGGAGATAGCAAAGATCTGCCAAGACCACGGAATACTCCTGCTTGTCGATGGTGCTCAATCAGTTCCCCATATTCCCGTTGATACCGACCGTCTGGGATGCGACTTTTTTGCCTTCTCCGGCCATAAGATGCTCGGGCCGACCGGCACCGGGGTGCTCTGGATGAAGGACGCGGTTCTCGAACCAGTACAGTTCGGCGGAGGTATGGTCGAGACGGTTTCGGAAGCAGGCTTCACCATGGCGGAAGGGTACCAGAAATACGAAGCGGGGACTCCCAATATCGGCGGGGGGATCGCTCTTGGTGCCGCGGCGGACTATCTTGAAAAAACCGGCATGGAAACGATCAGGCACTACGAAGAATGTCTTACGAACCGGTTGATCGAGGGGCTGGCACGTGTCAGAGGAATACATGTATTCGCGCCCGGAGCGAACGCCCCCCGGATCGGCGTCGTCTCGTTCACGCTGGACGGGTTCCACCCGCATGAAGTCGCCCAGCAGCTGGATGAGATGGCCGACATCATGGTGCGATCCGGGCACCACTGTTGCCAGCCGCTCATGGAACGTCTCGGCTTGCCGGAAGGTACAGTACGAGCAAGTCTCGCACTCTACAACACCGAACAGGAGATAGACATGCTCATCGCGACATTGAAAGACCTTGCCGGCTGACTACCATAAGTCAGATTAGGATCGGGGGCGAATTTCCGGACACCCACGGCATCCATTCTGGCGTAATAATAGTATCCCCCTCTCCCCGTTCAGTGAATCCTGCTGGCGGATACAAGAAATGAAAAAGGAGAATTACGATGAAAAATACCATGTTCTCTGATATATTTGCCGATGTTCACCTGAAGCACCCGCTGGTCCACCATATCACCAATTATGTCACCGTCAACGATTGTGCCAATATAACGATAGCTGCCGGGGCTGCGCCGGTCATGGCAGACGCTCCTGAAGAGGTCTGCGAGATGGCCGGTCTTGCCGGTGCCCTCGTTCTTAATATTGGGACGCTCGATAAAGAACAGGTTGAATCCATGATCCTTGCGGGCGGGCTGGCCAATGATCGACAGATACCCGTCGTCCTCGATCCTGTTGGCGCCGGGGCGACCCGGTTCAGGACAAGGACTGCCATGCGCCTGATGGATGAACTCAGGATAACAATACTTAAAGGAAACGCCGGGGAGATCGGGATCCTTGCCGGTGCCGAAGCAAGCGTCCGGGGGGTGGATTCCTGCGGGATGACTGGCGATCCGGTAACGATTGCCCGGAAATTTGCCGATACATCGGGTATTACCGTGGTTGTAAGCGGGTCAACCGATATCGTTACTGACGGCAAGCGCGTGCTTCTTGTCGGGAACGGCCACCCACTGATGGGCACCATCTCCGGCACCGGTTGCATGGCAGCATCCGTGACCGGGGCCTTTGCTGCCGTATCTGACGATCCTGTCAATGCCTCAGCCGCAGCACTCGCAACGTTCGGCGTTGCGGGGGAGAAAGCGGCAGCATATGCACATGGTCCCTATTCTTTCAGGACGGCACTATTTGATGAACTGGCGGCCCTCACCCCGGAAGAAGTCGAGTTATGTGCAAGGATAAGAAGCCAGTAACCCTCATGAATCTTGATCTGTACGTCATAACCGATGAAGAAGCTGGATGTGGTTTGTCCCATGGGGAGATTGCCCGGCGGGCCATTGCCGGCGGAGCAGATGTTATCCAGTTACGGGATAAGACCTGCGGGTCAGGGGAACTCTTGCGAACCGCCCGTGTCATCCGGGAGATCACCGCAAAAACCGGAACCCTGTTCATCGTAAATGATCGTCTCGATGTGGCGCTTATCTCCTGTGCAGATGGCGTCCATCTCGGCCAGGATGACCTTGGTGCTGATGTCGCCCGGCAGCTCACCCCGTCCGGGTTTATCATTGGTGTATCGGTGGGGTCTCTTGAAGAAGCGGTCCGGGCTGAACGGGCGGGGGCAGACTATCTCGCCCTGAGCCCGGTATTCCCCACTGCGTCGAAGCATGATGCCGGGCCCGGGCATGGTCTTGAGCTGTTGCAGGAGATCCGACAGAACGTGATCATTCCTGTCATTGCTATCGGTGGTATAACCAAAGAAAATGTGCATGATGTAATTACTGCAGGTGCGGACGGGATTGCGGTGATCTCTGCCGTCGTCGGCAGTCAGGATATAATAGCAGCAGCGAGGGAACTTAAGGAGATGGTCCTGAAGAGCAGGATGAAGATGAAATAACTATGAACTTTTTAATCATGGTGAAATCTGAAGCAGATTTTTGCTCCTTAATTACTGACTGATTGAAAGAAATGAATCTCTGATTTGGGCATATTTCCCTGGAAGGGTGTACTCTAAGGGTGAAACTACAAAAACCTTGTCAGAGGTTACAAGACGATCGCCATGGGGGATATATTCCGACTTCTTTATGAAAATAAGGCCCTGTCCCCTGGCAACGAAACCGGCCACAGAAAAAGGATACCCTCCGTTGCGGAATACTGAGTACCAGTCCCATGATGAACAAGACGCCTCCGATACGAACAGCGCTTTTCCGGGTCAGGACCCGGTCCTCTTTTCCCTACCAGGTAGTACCTTTCTTTTCACCGTATTTTGCGGTCAATCAATAAAAAAATCAGAGCCGGGTATAGGTTACCGTAACCGAGTCGATCAGGTCCACCTCATCCGTCCTTACAGGAATATAACTTGTCAGTACTACCGGTTCATCGATGACCAGCTGTTGGGTTATAGGGAATTGTGCGACGATCTTCCCGTCGGACCAGACATTCCGGGTAATCGTATAATTCGCAGGGTTATAGTTCGTGGGATCAAGAACAACCTTTATTTCAATAAAGTTCCAGGTGGGTTCTGCGGTGACTGACCCCTGGCACGCGGAGATTAACCTGAGGGGAGTATTTTCGGCGTTTCCCTGGGTATATCTCCGGAGGAAGGACCAATACTCGTCTTCGGAAATGGCTGAAAGTCCTGGCACAATCTGTTGTATGCCATAGCCGGTCTCGTTTTTGGTAAACGGGAAGGCATCCCCCATAAGGCAGTTGGGGATCGGGTCGACAAAGGTCCGCTTCCGGATATGAAGATATCCGAGATACGGGTTATCGGATGCGATCCTCGTGGTCGAGACGGTTGTGATCGTATCCCCGGGAGGGCTGAAAGGCAAAGAAGTTCTATCCTGGATCCGTTCCTGGGGTACCGCTGTTGTTATTGGAATAGCAGCTGACGGACTTGCGGGTATCTGAGTCTCCCCGGGCTGAGTCACCGGCGTTAGAGGACTGGTACAACCGGCGGCAAGGATGATACCCACAAACAAAATAGTAAAGAGAACAGTAATTTTCTTCATCAGTACCGGTTATCATGCAGGGAGCAAAATACTCTCTGGAACCGATGATTAAAAACCACCAGATGTATATGAAGCCTCTTTTCAGCGAGGGTAGAAAGCGCCAGTTTCATGAAAGCAATAACCGATGATTGATCTGCGGCCTTTTGGAATCTCTTCCAGAAAAAGAAGAAAGAACATATCCTGGGTGTTCATTTATGAATTTGACGCATCAACTCCGTCCGGAATTTTAAGATATTCTCCGGTTTCTGCGCTTTGTGCCACGGAATTCCTGACCGGCAGAAACAATATTTTCAGACGACTCCATCAAAATGATGGTAAAAATTCCCGTTATCTCTCAAAGCCGCCGGAGGGACTTGAACCCTCGACCTGCTGATTACGAATCAGCCGCTATACCGCTAAGCCACGGCGGCGCGATACCTCACAATATCGACCCGTGTTGTAATAAAATAATATGGTTATGAGTACCCGCTAAGCGTGGTGACTTTTTCGGCACCATGCGCCTCTTTTGGGGTTGAGATGGTGCCAAATTTTGCCTCATAATCAGCGACCGTCTTTGTCAGGACGGCGAGGAGATTCTTTGCATGTGCCGGGGTGATTGAGACGATCGCTTTTGCCCTTGCCTGGTTCACCTGGGGCAGCTGGTGAAGAAACATGAAGGTGAACTCGTCATCCTTATACGCGATCTGGATCATGTTGCTGTATACCGGATCGAGTGCCGGAGGGATATTTACGGATATTTCCTGTCCTGTCATGATGATCAGATTAGTGTTAAACCTATGAAATACATTGGGCATTGTTTCACTACCGGGATCCCGGGAAAACCGTGCCGAGAAAATAGCGACTGATTCAATAAGTATAATCCATCTGGTTTCCTAACGGATGTAGGGGATTTATCCTGGCGGAACGGAAAGACCCGGTCACAATTTCGGAACTGGTGCGGGTGCAATCCTGCCCGGTCAGGTATTATTACGAAAGAAACGAGCCGATCGTCGAATCCGAACGGTACGCGGTCTGCAAACAGCTCTCTTATCATCTCGGCACACCCCTCGTTCCAGATATAATATGGGACGAGGTGCTTGCCGTCAGGCCGGGAATCAATCCCGATTTGCGATCATTTCTCGATAGACTGCATCTCTGCCTGCGATAAAAACAGCTGGAGATCAGCAGCCCAGACTGATGTGATGGTGCGTTCAGCTAAACAGGGTATCGTCGGAATGGTAGATCGCCTTGACACGGATGGGAACTATTCTGTTATTCGCGCGGCTGGTGCGATGCCGTTCGGGACCTATGCATCAGATCGGCTACGGATTGCATGCATTGGGCTTTGCCTTGAAGAGATGACCGGGGATGAGATTACCGGTGGGCATGTGGATTATATACCCGACGGAGTGTCGCGGTTCCATACCATCCAGCCGCGGGACCGGAGGCAGGTGATTGCCACCCTTCACAGGCTTCATTCCATCTGTGACGGGGATCTTCCCCGTCACCCGCTTAATGCTCCCTGCAACCGTTGCAGGTACCGGGAGAAATGCGAAAATAGCGGGGGCCATCGTCTTAGTGACCTGTTATGAAAGGGTAGACTGAAACAGGTTAGATGAAGAGTAAATAAAAGTTGATACGACCCTAATATCCCGCAGGCAGATCCCTTACGTTATTAAGGTCACATTACTGCTCAAGCAGGGTGCGGGAGATGATATACTCCCCCCGCGCTTCGCGGGTCGTCCCTACGATCAGCCACTGTTCATCACCGTGTTGTTCGCAGATACCATACGCCTCGATCATCTCTCCAGCAAGAGCCTGGCCGCTATAGGTATGGGTAAAAGAAAGGACCCGGCTCACTGATTCATGCTCCACCTCATATATTGCAGGACTGTCGAATGCAAGAGATGCATCAGTTACTTTCGCTTCAATTCTTGTCCTGCCAATTACCTTCCCCTTCCCTGTAGGAGCACTTTCAAGGTTGTCATAGGACCGGGTATAAAGGATATCGAAGTAGGTTCCCTCAATTTGCCCCCGGTTCCATTTCCGCAATTCATGAAGGACAAACAGATCGTACGCGATCTCAGGTTTGCGCTTCTCGTAGACTTTATGCCACATTTCATGAGAGAGTGCATCTATGCTGCCTTCAAGGATTCCCTGTCTGACTATATCCTGAGCAATAAACCAGTGTTTCCCGTAGACGACCATGTCGATGTCGGAAGCGTCATTTTCCAGCCCGCAGATGAGTGAACCGGTACATCCGACAGTACCCCGGGGAAGCTGAAAGAGATCGAGAAGCCGTTGGACCCGCGGGTGATTTTGAGCGATATGTGAAATCTCCCGTTCGGGTTTTAAGATTTTCATCACCTCTTCAAGCGGAATACGCTGAACGATATCTGCATATTGTGGCTTGTGGCGTGCAATAAACGCATAGGCGTCTTCAAAATCATATTTCCGGTATCGGATACCGGAGGGGTTTACCCGTTCGCCATCGGGATCAGGCACATACCGGAGTACGCACCCAACCCTCTCACGATTATCGTATGTCGAAACTGCGTAGATCCAGCCATCAATGTCTTCAATAAAATCACGCAGGCGAACGGGCAGCATACCATCAGAGCCTGTTAAGGAATGCTTCGACCGTTTCCGCCTGAGCACCTTTACGAAGAACTTTCTTATTTTTAAGGTCGACAACGGTGCTGGGAGTACCCGAAAGCCGTCCACCATCGATGAAAAGTTCACGCGATATCGTACATTCTTCAGGGGTCTGGGGATCTTTTGACCCATGCAGGTTGGCACTTGTCGCAGTGATCGGAGCATCAAACCGTTCGATGATCTCGAGGGCAATCTCGTGGGATGGCATCCTGATGCCTATCATGCCGGTACCCCCGGTAAGAATATCCGGTACTACGCTTTTTGCAGCAAGAATGATCGTTACGGGACCAGGAAGGAACGCCTCAATAAATTCATGCATCCATGGCTCAATGCGGGCAACAGCGCCCAGCATGTCAAAATCAGAGACCGCGATAGAAACCGGCATACCCAATGGACGTTCCTTTGCTTCGTACACTTTCAGGATTGCCTCATCAGAAAATGCATCGGCACCCAGTCCGTAGATCGTTTCCGTTGGATAGATGATCGTCCCGTCATGCATCAGTACCGAAACGGCTTTGTCAATGATATCCATCAGAACTCACGCCCACGGACCCGGTTGATATCAAATACCGCTTTGCTGCTGATGTGCATCACAGCAAAAACTCCGGCCTGGATAGGGTCGGTCACCACCAGGTCTGCATGGTCAGGAACCGTTCCTGCCATCTTAAGAGCGATGACCGGGATCCCTGCTTCCCTCACCCGGTCTACTGCGTTTGAAATCTCTCCCCCCATAATAGAACCAGCAAGAACAAGTATGGATGCACGGGGGAGTCTGGCGACTGCATCAACAGCGAGTGCGAGTGTTCTCTCACCGACGAGCGGAATGGTGTCTATAGATATCCGCTCCCCGCGGATGTTATGCCGGTCTGCCTCATTTACCGCTCCAAGTGCAACTTGTGCAACCTGTGCTCCACCACCAATGATGATGACCCGGGATCCAAAGATGTGCCCGAATGGCTGGTAAGCCCGGACATCCCGTATTGAAGGGATCTGACAGAGATCTCCGATCAGCGGCTCGCGGCTTTCCCCTTCACTAAAATCGTACTCGAAATAGAGTTCCGCCATACCGCAATACGGGCCGGAGTCGAACACCTCCTGGTTGATCATCACGATGTTTGCCTCGTGCTCGGCAACTACCGTCGCAATATCCCGCAGGACACCTTTACGGTTTTCCGCAATAATCCGTATTGCACGGCGTTCGGGTTCCGTCTCCATAAAACTGATGCGATAACCGGGGATCGAACCCGGGTTAGAAGCTTGGGAAGCTCCTGTCCTACCGCTAGACTATTATCGCGCTGTAATTCTTATCTTCTCTACTATTGCGTGATTTTAAAGATAAATATAGTGTATTCCGCAACCGTCATGATCCAAAAGAATTCCGGATAATGCCTTCAAAGACCTTTACGGCAAATGAAGATATCAACAGAATAATCTGACACGAACCCTTTTGGATCTGGTTCTGGCCTTCAATCCTCGCGGTGTAATTGAAGGTTAACCATAACCACGCTTTTTCTATTCAACCGATATTTTTTCTGGACATTCGATATTCTTAAGAAATACCCGGCAGTATATGTACAGTATATTTATGCCGGTATCCTGTCACGCCGATCCTGACGTGGCTTTTCCGGTGTTTGTGATATCCGAAGTGAATAAACCGGAGAACTTCCCATGACGATGAAGACCTATTTCATATGCCTAATCACGGCACTGTGCCTTATGGTGTTAATACCCCCCCTGCAGGCAGCTTCCGCTGACAATCCTGTCGATGTAATTTACCAGAATTCGTTTAGTACCCGATCCCCATTGGATTACCAATAATCCGTCAACCAATTATTGGGATCCAAACCTGGGAGTATATCATTTCACTGTTGAACCGAGTACAGGAGGTTATGCCTACACGGATAGCAATTATGAGAGAGGTTCTTTTATATTCGATTATGACCTCCTTCTCACCGAGCTGGACGATGGTGCGACTTTCAGGTTCGGCTTGACGGGAACCGAGATGGATCCCTCAAAAGGGGCGAACGTTCTGACCCAGTTCACCAATGGTAAATTTGGCAGGATAATGTGGCTTCATCTGGTAACACCCGGCAACAAGTTAATGGAGATAAACAGCCAGTCTGGAGACACGTTAACGAGTGGACCATCGGCATACAGCGGACCCACGGTAAAGTATGAGCTGAACAAAACATATCATGTCACGGTAAATTACGACGATGATCATAAGATTCTCAGCATCAGGGTCAGCGAAAAATTAACCGGAAAGGAGATCTGGGGCTATTTCATAAACACCGGTGAGAACCTGCATGGAATGAACCGGCTATTCGTCGGTTCCAAGGGTGATTATGGCGCGATGAATGTATATGCACGGGGATATATCGATAATGTCCGGCTCTCTATCCCTTCGACGGGAACTCCTGCTTCGACCGGGCAGGTGACGACGGTTACGACAGGTTCGACAAATAGTCCGACCCCGAAACAGACTATACCCACATCCTATCCTCCTGAAACAACGCAATCCCCTGAACCGGGTATCCTTGCAGTAGCAGCAATCGGTATTATGGGCATCTGGGGTGTTCTGGGCAGGATACGAAAGAATTAAATTTTTTTTTAAAAAAAACTGCATAATTTTTCGAGCAGGCAAAACACTTAATCAACACTAAAAAAAAAGAAGAGAAATTCAGCACCGGTCACACCGGTATTCAGTAGTGAGCCGGGTCTTGCGCATATCTCCGCGAATCGTCTTTTTTCCACCGCGGAAAAATATTTTTTTACAGGATGTACAATACTTGGGTTTGATCTGATCCAAGGTGTTCATAGGGATCTCGAGCCGGAACTCCGTTCCCGTCCATTCCTCGGGAGGTTTCTCCGCGTTCTGCTCATAGGCAGAAACAAACTCCATGATCTGGTGAGGAGGGACTCCAAGGTCGACAAATTTCTTAAAGACGAAATAGTTAAAGATAAGCCACGAGAGATCCGATCGGTCGAGGATCCCTTCATACTCCCCGAATGTTTCATCAAATTCCTCGAGCGAACACCCGCAGAGCGGGCATTTCCCTGCAACGAGTTCATCGAGAAAAACCTCTTCCTGGCACCCCGGACAGGTCGTGTGAGGGGATTGCATACGTGATGTCATTGTTTCTCCAGTGCGAATTGTTCCTGATAATGATGATAAATGATCCAAAAACTGTTGTGGGATGAATGAGTTAATTTTAGTATTGATTGGGTCTGCACATATAGACCATTCCCGTTTTAGCAGGATCTATACGTTCTGGGATTCTCAGAATTCTGATTAACAGATTATCTTCACACCACATATAGGTATCATCCGTGCATAGGCTTGCCGATAAAGGTTTCGTAACAGGGCAAAAAAATCAGCTTGCAGGAAGGTCTTCCTGTTCCATAACCAGTGAACCGAAGATCACTTTTTCGAGCACCTGCGAAACGTACTTGATATGCATTGCTTTCTCCAGATCTTCATTCCGGTGGATATCTGCATAGATCTGAAGCCTCAGGAGTGAGAATCGGAACTTATCAAGGGTGTCGTCATCAAGTTTCATCGCTTCCCGGTAGACCGGTTCGAGGAGATCGGGAAATGCAAGCGGATTTTCGAGACAGGCAATTACCCCGGTATAGACCGGGAGTTGCGTTTCTTTCCCTGATAAAACCCGCAGGTAATCCATTCGTCACCCCCTGATAACTTTAATGAGTGCTTCCATTACGCCATCCACGCTCGCCCAGGTTTTGCTCTTGCCCTGTCGAATGATAAACGGACGGCCCTCATCTCCGGCCTTACGCATATCGACATCGAGCGGAATTGAGCCAAGAAATGGAACGTTGAGTTCTTCGGCTATCTTCTGACCGCCACCTTTTCCAAAAAGATCTATCTCTTCTCCGCAGTGGGGACAGACAAGGCCGCTCATGTTTTCAATGATACCGAGGACAGGAATCTCAAGTTTCTGAATAAATTTTACGGATTTGCGTGCATCCAGTGTGGCAACATCCTGCGGTGTAGTAACGATCACCGCGCCGCTAAGATTGGGTGCAATCTGAGCGATAGTGAGTGCTTCATCGCCGGTTCCTGGCGGAAGATCAACAACAAGGTAGTCGAGAGCGCCCCAGTTGACTTCTTTGAGAAACTGTTGTATCGCAGCCATCTTCATCGGTCCGCGCCAGATTATCGGCGTGCTTGTGTCTGGAAGAAGGAAAGCCATGGACATGACCGACAGATTCCCGGTAACATGAACGGGTTCGATGAGCTCGCCGATTACCGCGAGTTTGTGGTCTTCGATACCCAGCATTTTGGGGATATTGGGGCCATGCATGTCGAGGTCTAACAACCCGACCCTGAAGCCATGGTTTGACAGTGAGTAGGCAAGGTTAACGGAAACGGTGGATTTGCCAACACCTCCTTTCCCCGACAAAACCATGATGACATGTCTGACGTCAACGTCAGCCCTGGTGGGGAGATTTTGCCCGCTATGTGCCGATTCACAGGTAGATGCGGTCGGGCAGCTCGAACATTCTTTCTTGCATTCCTCATCATCAGCATTATTCCGGGGGTCTTTTTCTGTCATGGATGCCTCTTTTCAAAAATCCTGATCTGTATTCTCATCAGTTATCCCCCGCATGCCATAAAGATGTGGAAATGACTGTAAAATATGCTATTCAGATAGTTACCGGATCAACACACCTGAGAACATTTTTGACATCGGTGGAGGTGTTCCTTCCAGCGCATCTTCCTCTTTTACCAACGTCTGTCATTCTTTCACAATGAGGAGGCTCCAGCCTCCTCCGAATCCTGATTAGGTTTCCGACGGTTGAATTGGTGCATCGGGTGGCACATCGAGGTCCGGTTGACAGGGATCTTTATGGGAGAATTGCTGTAATTGCTAGAAGGCTGCGTGGATACGGCGATAGGAACAATCAGAAAAAGCGATTATTTGATACGGGTAGTCCTTCAGAAAAATCTCTTTTGCCGGACACCGTCTGTCCATTCCTTTTTTTCTGCGCCATAATTGCTGAAAACAACAAGGTAAGCGGCGGCAGGTTAATATCCTCTCTCCTCACGGTCGTAATCATGGAAGATCTCATTGTGTCTCTGGACTTTCTTGAATTCCCGGTGATGTATACCTGTGATGGGGGGAACCGATCCCCGAGCCTGAAACTCAAAGGATTACACGCAACATCAGTTGTCATAATGGTATTTAACCCATTCGAGAAATCCTGCTGTTCATTCACTCCCTGGGTTATCTGGAATATCCCTCCTCTGCAGGTGATCCCTGATGGAATCCCCCGTGAAGGCATTGTTACTGCCCCGATACCTGCGGTTCAGGGAGTCACCGATTATGGGACTATCGGGTATACCAGTCCCTGTCCCCCCCAGGCCAGATGATCCGATACCAGTTCAAAGTGTACGGGCTCGATACGATGCTCGCCCTTGACCCGGGGTCGGACAAACACCAGCTCATCAGCGCGATGAAAGGTCACGTTCTCCAGTTTGGCGAGACAGTTGCCATCTGCTCACGATAATGCGATATGTTTTAGGATCCGGTCCATTACTTTTATTATAGTCCTCGTCTATCTTCCCCTTGCTGGAGGCAAAAAAACATCATGGAAGAACTCATCGTAAAAATTTCTGTAAAAATTCTCCCGAGTGACTACACCTGTGACGGCCAGGACATATCGCCGGAGATCGATGTCGGGGGCGTGAATACAAAGATTTCGCGATCCCTTGCGATCATCGTTAACGATCCTGACGCAACGGGAGGTGGAGGTTTCGTTCACTGGATTGCATGGAATATGGAACTGGTCAGGATGATCCCGGAAAAAATTCCCCAGACACCAATCGTATCCTCCCCGCTAAAAGCGGTACAGGGAAAAAACAGTTTTGGAAAGATCGGGTATAATGGTCCATGTCCACCCCACGGTCAGACACACCGGTATTTTTTCAAGGTATACGGTATTGATACCGATCTTTCACTTGCCGCAGGTGCCACAAAGGATCAGCTCACGAAGGCGATGGAAGGTCACGTGGTCCAATATGGCGAAACGTTTGTAACGTATGGCCGATAAGAATTTCATCTTTTTCCGTTTTCCTCGTGAGCGGATATAATCCCGGCCGCGAAAAGTTATGGCCTGAATGATAATTTTTTATAGAGAATTATTCCGAATTTTTTCAGGTCCTTTGTTTTTCGTCACTTTTAAAAGGTTCAACCACAGAATTGACGTGCAATATGAGTAAACCGGATAATAAACGGACTCTCGAACAGGGACTAGAATCTTCCATTCTCGCCAATACTGCCAGACGGGAATCCGTCCTCTCCCCACTGGCTTCTATCAGTGCTGATGCGGTGAGGCGGCACAACAGAAAACCCGAAGATATCCGGACACCCTATTCCCGCGACACTGACCGTATCATCCATACCCGGGCATACACACGGTATATCGATAAAACCCAGGTTTTTTCCCTCGTGGAAAACGACCATATCACCCATCGCGTAATTCATGTCCAGCTCGTCTCCAAGATTGCGCGGACAATCGGACGATGTCTCCGCCTTAACGAAGATCTCATCGAGGCAATAGCACTCGGTCATGATATCGGGCATATCCCTTACGGACATTTCGGGGAGAGTTGCCTGTCTGCGCTCTGTGAGCAGTATGGCATCGGAAAGTTTTTCCATAATGTTCAGAGCGTCCAGTTCCTCGATAAAATTGAAGATTGTGATCTCACGATGCAGGTTCTCGACGGGATTCTCTGTCATAACGGTGAAGCAGATGATATAAAAATATTCCCTGAACCCTGTCGGAACTGGCTGGAGTTTGATAAAAAAGTGCAGGATAATACGGATGGAATAAGAACCATGGCACCTATGACACTGGAAGGCTGCGTGGTCAAATTCGCCGATACGATCGCATATATTGGCAGGGATATCCAGGACGCACGGGAAATTGGTCTGATTGATGCTTCAGTTCATCCACCCTCTGTATGCAAGGAAGTTCTGGGCGAAACCAACCCGGAGATCATCAACACGCTGATCTACGATCTCCTCAAAAACAGCGATACAGAAGATGACGGCTATATTTCGTACAGCCGTGATGTCGAAGCAGCCCTCATCATGCTGCGAACATTTTCCCGGATTCATATTTACGAGAACTGGAAACTTACTTCAGAACGGGAAAAAGTGAGGCAGATGTATGCAATCCTGTTTGAAAACTGCCTTAACGATCTCGAAAAAGGAGTAAAAGACGCAAAGATTTTCACCGATTTTATCGATACGAACTGGATCAGCAGGAATTATCTCCGGTCAGCCACATTCGCCGAGCTGGTCCGTGATTTTATTGCCGGTATGACAGACCGGTACTTTGCGAAACGGTATGAGGAATGTGTTATTCCGCGCAAAATTGAGGGCAAATTCTCTTGAAAAGCATGGACAAATGGCTTTTAGTCACATTTCCCTTTCGGTCTGGCCCATCCGGTAAACCCGCAATAGATACATCCAACTCCTTCGCAATAGTGGCATTGCTGCTTGGGTGCCTTGACAAGCACGATGCCGGTCTTGTTGCAATATAAACATCCCAGTCCATCACAATGAGCACACACCGCAGGTTCGTAGTTACGCTGTTCATCTTCTTTCATGAGAGCCTCTTTTTACCAATGATCTCCTCCGTTATGCGAATATTTACCGGATCATTTATCGTCCTCATCGAGGTAGGAATGAAGATCGGCGAGCAAATCGTCGGCCGTCTGGTATCGTTGTGCCGGATCTTTTTTCAGGCACCGTAAAATGGTCTTCTCCACTGCTGCAGCATCTGCATTAAATTCAGACGGGGGAATCGGCGGTTCCCTCAGGATCGCATTTCCTACTTCAATAATACTCTCACCACCGAAGGGAACCGAGCCGGTTACCAGTTCATAAAAAACAACTCCCAACTGGTAGATATCTGTCCGTTCATCAGTTCTCCCGTACTCCGAGGGTGAGACTTGTTCGGGAGCAGCGTACGCAAGGGAAAATCCTGCAATGCTGGACTTCTTTAATTCGGTAGTGAGGATTTTACTCATCCCCCAGTCGGTAATCTTGGGGACGAAGGCCTCGTTGAGCAGGATGTTATGGGGTTTTATGTCCCGGTGGATAAAACCATGCTTATGAGCGTACGAGAGTCCGTCTGCAATTCCGCTGACAATATGGACGGCTTTCCATATGGGAACGGGTTTTTCAATGGTCTCCAGCGCTTTTGGGACATATTCCATCTCAACATAAGGAACCGGGAGGATATTGACCGCCGTCACCTCAACAATATTAGGATGGCGCAAAGTCTCCCATGCAGCGATCTCGTTTAAGAAGGATTTGCCAGTCATCTCATCAAAACTGATCGGGATCTTGACGGCAACCTGTATATCATCCGTTCTCCTGCGGGCGGAGAAAACCCATGCGATCCCACCACGCCCGATATACTTGATCTCGGTATATTTACTCTCCAGTTCTTTTGGGAAGTAAGTGATTTGCTCTGCCGACGCATAGGGCTTGGATAAAACCGGACCTTGCGTCCCCTCACGGGGAATCATTTCAGAAGCAATTAAGCGCGTATTCGGGGGACCCGTGGTCTTCTGTTGGTTGAGTCCTTCACCTTGTATAATCTTTTCCTGAATTTTCTCGTTTTGCTTAAGCAGCCTGAAAATGATCAATACCACAACACCGGCGACAAGCAGTACAACAAGTTCAACCATTAGGATTCCCGAAGGTTGCCCCGCAGGTGTTTTTTCAGGAGTTGCCGGTGCCGGAGAAGGGGATGTCAAATTCACTCCAGCAGAGGAATTTGTTGGTTGCTCTGTTGGCAATAATATATTTCCTGCTGTAGGTACCGGCAATGGCCCAGGGGTAATAATCTCTCCTTCGACCGGAACGAGATCATGGTAATATTGTTTGGGATCCATCAGAGGAAAATCGTCAATGATATTCCGGTTTGATTCGATGATGGCTTTCGGGTTCGCTCCGATCATAATGCCATAGGGTACATCGCCAATCCCGTCACCGTTGGTGTCCTTTCCCCGGTAGTCGCCCCAGTAATTGCCCATATAGTTCTCTTCCCTGAGGCCGAGGTGAGTGTACATGAACGGAATCGGAGAAGACCAGACGGAAGTTGCACTCTTTGAATAGACATTCTGGACGTTGTCAAAATTGTTCCGGTAGATTCGGTTGGATAAAGAGAAATCATCAAGCGCGATGCCGACAGCATTTTTTATGAGAATATTTTCTTCGATAAGGTTATCGTTTGATGCCTCAAGTGCAATCCCCGTCTGGTCGCTGCCGGTGATCGTATTACCATAAATGGTATTCTTCATCGCTGACTGGAGGTAGATCCCTTTAGCCGTGTTCAAAAATGTATTCTGTTGTATGGTATTGTTACTTGACGAGATTCGGATACCATTAAACGGGGTGCTATTCCGGATGGCAAATCCCTGAACGGTGCACCCATCGACCCGTATCTCAACAGCATTGCCTCTTCCTTCGGTGTCTATGACTGGTAACCCGACTCCGCTGTCGATCCCGACAAGAGTGATCTGCTTATCAAGCTGGATCTCTTCGCTGTAGATTCCGCTGTTCACTTTGATAGTGTCCCCGGGAAAAGCCCAGTCAATTGCAGCCTGTATACTGGTAAATTCGGCACCTGATGACGCTACTGTAAGTACTGCGGCGTCTGCTTCGGGTATTCCTGCGATGCACAGGAGAGCAAGGATGCAGAGTGAACAAACAATACGTTGGGTCGGGATCATAGCGTATGGGGTGCCGGCAATTTTTTTGTCTAATGTTGTGAACCGGTAATTTCTTTCACACCATATATTATGGGGCGGGTAGGTATAATTCACTACCTCTGGGGGATAATCATAAGAAGTTTAACACCTGAGATCCCTTTAGCCAGCTCGATCAGATCTCCATCGTGGATCATAATTTTTGCATTTTTTTCAATCCGGCTATGGTTGACCCTGGTGCCCCCCGTACTTCCACAGTCCTCAATATACCAGTTTTCACGTTCATAGATAAATCTCCCATGTGGCTTTGAGACACGAGTAACGGCCGAATAACCTTCAGAGAGTATGATGTCATCGCCAGAGGTGATCCCGGTCTTTTTCTCTGGATCGATCCTCCCAATGCGGATCTGATCCTGTTTCAGCAGGAAGATTTTTCCGTCATCCGGACCTCCTAATACCATAGCGGTGGGAATATTTCCAAGGACCTCTTTTGAAAGAGTATTTTTCACTTTATCGAGACGATGAGAGATTTCAGAACCCACGATCTGAACCTGTGTATTTGAAAAAAGGCCAAGATTCCTTATGATTGCCTCAAGACCTCCCGGAACAATAGAATATTCCCAGACCGGGTGGATGCCCTTGGATGTCGGAGCGCCGAGGCCTGCCTCTTTTTTGATGACCCCGATACTCAGGAGTTTATCCAGATGTTTTTTTGTATTCTCGTAGCTAGTTTCTATCTCATTTGAGATTGCCCGGGCATCCTTTGGCTTTTTCTCAATAAATTTTAATATCCTGAGACGTGCGCTGCTAGAGAGCACATCAAGATATTCCGATAGTTCCTCTAGTGAATCGGCGTCTTCACGAATAATAATTGTCGGAGATTTGTCTGCGGAATTCATAATGGTTCTCCAAAGATGGTTCTCATATCTTTTTCATTCCCTGTAATATCCATTATTAAGGGCATGTCGGTTTATATGTAGGATCAATCTCTTTCGTTCATTGATTTAACTAGCAGGTTCAATATATCAACTATCATGATTTGAGGAATATATGAGCACGAGATAATATTGTATAGAGTGTGGTGATACACAATAGATTTTCGGTGTGTCACCGACCCATCGAACGCACATACAAAACCCCGTACTCCTGACAAGGAACGTTTGCACAAAATCTCACTCCAGAGAAGGGGATCGCCCCTATGCAATCATACATCAAAAGCCAACCATATTTTTTTTCGACTGTTATCAGTGTTGATAATAAAAATCAAGAATTTTTCCCGTCCGGGCATCCACCCAGCCGGTTGCGGGAACCGGTGATTCCCGTGAACGGATAATTGCATCGTCAAATTGAACTTTCCAGGCGGTGAAGATACTGCCCGGGCGGGGAATCACTCCTGGGGGGTGCATGTCTTTCCACCGGATTTCTGCAGAGACGATTTGAAGACCGGATGCTGAAGCCGGAAATATCTCCTGTGCTTTCTGCTGGACGGAAAAAATTGCCTCATATCTTTTTACGAGGGGATCGGACGTTGCGGAAAATGCATTATCCGGAGAGTGCCAGCGGCGGTTATATTCATTGATATTTCCTGTCACTGAATCGACGGAGATCGTAAATCCGTCATAATCGCAGGGGATGTCCTGGACAATTCTGTTATAAACAAAAACATAGTTTCCGGCAACCTTCTCACCGGAAACTCCGAGAGGCTCGTACCGTGACATACTCATATTGATGGGAAGCGGGGCCCCGTTGCGCTCTACGATATAGCGCTCGGCGATTCCTCGTGCAACGGTGATATCCAGCAAGGGATCAGGCTGCCTACCCAATCGCTCAACCGTGCGGGAGAAGGATGCGATCTGCCCGGTATCCGGGTCCAGGGATCCAGTAATTATGGAACTATTGTCGTGATAATCCGTAAATGCCCATGCTCTGACTGAATCCGGGCTATTTTCATATCTGATCCTGATCCTGTCGGATCCGGAGATCGAAAATACTTCACGGACGATATTTTTTGCCTGTTCGGCAGAGATTCCTGCACGTTCCTGGCCCGGGATATAGGGATCACCGCTGAAGGCATCGATAAATACCGTAAATCCTGGATCTGCCAGAGAGAAATCGGTCTGATTAATCCCGAACTCGTAGATGCTTCTGTTCGCATAGCGATCGGTCAGGTTCACGCTGAACAAGGTAAATGAAGATTCCGGATAATCCTGGCGAAGTGACATTATTGCATTACCTAACGAAAGCATGCCGCTGACTGGCTCTGCGGTTAAATCGATCCCACTGCCATACATCGGAGTAATGGTGCCCGGCATATTCCTGTTCAACGGAACCGTGGACGTGGCTGGCAAAGGCATGAGTAAATCTTCTCCGGAGAATCCAGGTATTACGGGAGGTTGGGACGGATTCCGAACGAATGGATTTACCAGTGCTCCGCTCAGCAGACCATACAATACTGCAACGACCACAACGATTACACACGCGACGCCGACTTTTTTGAGAAGGCGCCGTCGCTTCTTTGCTTCAATATGCTGCCTGTACCTCTCGGGCAGATATGCACCACCGGAGTTCCTGGGGTCCTTTTTCACGTCAAGTGCCTCGTGTGATTACTTAATTATTATACTGTTAACCAGTAAAAAAGGAATGGAATCTTGCAGAGTGATGTGGGCTGGAGGAAAACATCCAAGGTTTGTCCCCCCCTCACACGCCCTACCCGCAGCATAATCGGGCGATATTATCATCTTTCCCATGTCTGTGAGGACTCAGGCATGCTCCTGTGGCCGGGTGGACGTTTTCCAGAGGGGTTATAACAATTCACTCTTTTTTGATCCTGATCGTAATGGATCTCTATATTTGTGTAAAGGAACACCCGTTTTACCTTTTTTTACGAAACAACTGAATATCATGGAAATTCCTATTCCGGAATTACTAATCCCCGATTTTTAAAATTGTTAATACGCTCTTCCGACCAGGGTTGCTTTTCCCGTTTTTCCGCACACAATACAGGTGCCGTCTGTTGCCGGCACATACTGCGAACGCACGTTTGTTCCAAGAATACTTGCGTTTGTCATCGCTTCAATCGAGTCTCCGCAATCCTTCTGCCGGCACCAGTGGACGACTGCGACTTTACCGGCATCGAGCGTTGAGATGAGAGAATCCAGTGAATTAACCGCACAGAGATGAGACCTTGTGTGTTCTTCGGCACGGGA
Source organism: uncultured Methanoregulaceae archaeon (assembly GCA_963815065.1). GTDB lineage: Archaea > Halobacteriota > Methanomicrobia > Methanomicrobiales > Methanospirillaceae > Methanoregula. Next base: position 1,133,608 of record CAWFFE010000002.1, read on the forward strand.
ACGGAGTGCATCAGTAACATCGCCAAGTTCACGGGTTATGTCCTCGGCAACCGAGGCGAGGCAGATAGCATCCTTCCCACCGGTACGTTTCACCGCCATCACTTTCCCTGCATCAAGATCGCGGGGCCCGATTTCAAGGCGGAGCGGGACTCCCCTTATTTCCCACCAGTAGTATTTCGCACCGGGACGCATATCACGGGTGTCGAGTTTTACCCGGAATCCTGCAGAAGTAAGCTCACACGTAAGCTGCTGTGCAGCAGCCATAACATCATCATGGCGTTTCCCGATCAAAATCGGGACAATCACGACCTGGAATGTGGCAACGGCGGGTGGCAGAATTAGACCCTTGTCGTCGCCGTGGATACTGATAAGAGCTGCAATTGATCGCTCTGAAATACCGTAGCAGGTCTGCTGCGCGAGTATCTGCTCGCCATTTTTATTCTCGAAGGTGATATTGAACGTCCGGGAAAAGTGATCACCAAGGTGGTGCACCGTCCCGATCTGGAGTGTTTTGCCGTTCGGCATTATTGCATCCACGGCAATGGTAAAATCGGCACCGGGAAATTTGTCCCAATCCGGACGTTTTGAGATGAGGGTCGGGATACAGAGTCCGTTATAGAATTCCCGGTAGATTCGTAGTGCTTCCTCGACTTGCTCATTCGCCTCCTCCCATGTTGCATGAACTGTATGTGCCTCCTGGAAAGAAGTAATCTCACGGAGGCGGATGAGCGGACGTGTCTGTTTTGTCTCGTACCGGAACGTGTTCACAATCTGGTAATATCTGACCGGCAGATCAGCATGTGAGCGGATCCAGAGCGCATACATCGGATAGATAGCCGTTTCGCTGGTTGGGCGCAATGCCAGCTTCACATCGAGTGGTGTTGTGCCGCCATGCGTCACCCAGTATACCTCATCTTCAAAACCTTTGATATGCTCTGCTTCTTTCATGAACTCCTGTTCGGGTATCAGGAGAGGAAAAAGTGTTTCCTGATGGTCACGGTCGAGAAGATCGCGAAGTTTCTGGTAAACAAATTTCCGAATCGCGAACCCGTAGGGGAACCATACATACAATCCCTTGACCGGGTAACGGACGTCCATAATCTCGGCCCGCCATAAAATATCATTATACCACGCAGAAAAGTCCTCTTTTAACGGCAGGGTGCCCGCTTCATCATCCATGAATCAGATCCTCTAAGGTACTAGAAGTATGATAATTGGTGTAATAAAAGCCTCGACAAATGCGGCGATCACCACGAGGGGAATAACATACACGATAAACAATCTGGCAAATCCCCGTGCTTCCCCCGCAGCATCTCCCCCGTGATACCACTCAGCTGATGAGTGACTGGGCAAGGAGGATACCAAGAGAGGCCGAGAAGATGAAGGCAGGAATCTCAAAGATGCCATGGGGGAGGATCGCGGCGGCGACAAAAACGATCGTGTGATCCTGGTGCACGATTTCCAGAATGGAACCGATCAGAATGCCATTCAGAGTTAGTACGAATATCGTAAGAATGCCAAACGAAGCGCCACCCAGAAAGAGCAGGACACACGCCTCAAGATTGTTGGTGAGGAGCCTGATAAAGATCTCTGGAGTGGCTTTTCCCGTTATCTGACCGGCGACCTCTTTTTCAAATAGCTGCATAAGATCCTCACCGATTTGCGGGTTCTGCATCGTTCCGACCCAGCCAACCGTGATCGTTGCACAAAAAAGGAGCAGCGAGATTATTATCGCATTTGTAAATTGTGAATCAGACATAAAGAATCATCCGGGTCATATCCCGGACTCCCGGTGCAAGCCCGACTACGATCATGGCGAGAATGACCAGGTGCCAGAATGCGGGATTTGCCTCCTTACGGTACGTTTCCATGATATACACGGCCGGGAAGAGCACGGCGAGTTTTAAGGGAAACATCACAAAACCTGTATGAGTCCATTCTATCAGGGTTGATCCTACCACGTGTTGTTCAATGTACCTGTACTGACGGATGGAGATCAATACCGAAACTTGTAGCACTCGCATCCAGGAGCTGGCCAAAGAGGAGTGATAAGTAGAGTGGATCGGTCACATATCGCCAGCGCAGTCCGTACCGCATACATGCAAAGACCAATAGGGTAGCCGTCGCTGCCATCAGCAGTATAATGGAAAGTACGAAAAGATCAATTCGGGTATGAGTAATCCCCCACCCGATGAGGACCAGTGCCATGCAGAATACTGAAAGGATCCCTGCTCCGGCATACGCCCTGAGGTAATTGCCGATCACTCCCTGGTCTTCCAGATAATGAGAAAGCATGAGAATACCGATGGTATAAAAAAATATCACAAAATAGATGAACGGCGTGACGATAATGAACTGAATATCCGACTGGATCATATGAGCATCCTGGACAACCCGGAGGATGCCCCCGAAAACTATATAGGGCAGGGTAGCCAGAACGAACGGACCGTCAAGAGGATATCCGGATTTTTTAAATAAGCGGTAAATGAGATAAATCGCGGCTATAAGAATGAGTGCATAAGTGATTGTTTCTACTGCATTATAGGGTTGCTCGTATCGTATGGGATCGATGTAGTATTTGTATATGAAATCACTAATCATCCATGATAAGAATGAGTGCAGACGCAATAAAATTACTCAAACCGAAGGTTTTTGACAAATCCAAATGGATGCAGCTGCCCCGGGATGTTGTTATCGGGCACGATGTATTCGGGCAGATCCCATCGGTCTGCGAAGATCTTAAACTCGGTTCATCTGCGCTTCTGATATCCGGAAAAGGGACGATGAATTTTGCCGGGAATGACGTCCGGAATGTCCTTGAGTCTTCCTGTACGGTAAAGACATTCATTGCAGAAGAGATCAGTATCGCGTTGATAAAAAAAGCACAAAAGGCTGCGGCCGGACTGGACTTTGTGATAGGAGTCGGTGGCGGACGGGTGATCGATACCGCAAAGATAGTGTCCTATAATCTCGACCTCCAGTTTATATCCATACCGACGGCAGCATCACATGATGGCATTGCCTCGTCCCGTGCTTCGGTCCCAACCGTTGAAGGACATGCATCCCTGGATGCCCAGCCCCCCATCGCAATTGTGGCTGATACCGGGATCATTGCTTCCGCCCCCCACCGGCTTCTCGCTGCCGGGTGCGCTGATGTGATCTCGAACTATACAGCAATTCTGGATTGGGAGCTCGCACACAGGGTCAAGGGGGAACCGATGAGTGAATATGCAATTGCTCTATCGAAGATGACGGCTGAGATCCTGATGAAAAATGCCCATATGATCAAACCTAACCAGGAGCAATCCGCGTGGTTCGTCATAAAAGCGCTGGTGTCCAGCGGCGTTGCAATGAGCATCGCAGGATCATCCCGCCCGGCCAGCGGTGGCGAGCATAAATTCTCCCATGCACTTGACAAGCTGGCCCCTGGTAAGGCTCTCCATGGTGAGAGCTGCGGGATCGGAACTATCATTTCCATGTACCTTCACGGCGGGGACTGGAGAGGTATCCGGAGTTCGCTGAAAAGTATCGGGGCCCCCGTTACACCCGCTGAACTTGGTATCGATGACGCAGTTGCCGTTGATGCCCTTCTTATGGCAAAAACTATCCGTCCGGAGCGCTTCACAATATTCGATATGGGGTTAACTCGGGAATCTGCACAGAATCTTGTACATATGCTCTATCTGGAATGAGAAGTGATCGGATGGCTGACACAAAAACTAAAGTAACTCTTGTTGGCACAGTGTTGGCAAAACAGGGTACAGAGTTTATTTATGAAGGTGAGGCTGCTGGATGTGATAGCTGCAAAGTGAAAAAAGCATGTAATAACCTCCAGGTAGGAAGGAGATATCGTATCATATCTGTCCGGTCAACTCAGCATGAATGTCCCGTCCACCTCAATGGTGCAACTGCAGTTGAGGTCATGGAAGCTTCGATCACGGCGCTTATTAACGCAGATATGGCAATCGTCAATTCGAAGATCAGGGTCGATTTATCCTGTAACAAGAGCGATTGCAGGAGTTATTCTCTCTGCCGGCCTGATGGAGTGACAGATGGCGAAAAATATATCGTTACCAATGTACTCGGCAATGCTTCTGATATCTGTGCAAAAGGGCGGGCGCTGAAACTGGTCGATATCAAACCGGCGTAATTTTTCCGATTTACCTGAAATCAAAAAAATTGTCGTCATTCTTGGTCTTCAGGAAGACCTCAGTAATCCCCCCGGTTCAGTTATCTGGCGGCCAACGCCAAAGAGAATGATTTTGGGGAAAAGACAAATCCGTGACGCCGTGGTGATCTTAACGTGAAGAATGATGCCCGATACTCGTTTTTGTGACCGGTTCCCGAATAATTAAATCGTAACGATTTTTAAGAATGTTCGGCATCCTTCCAGAGTCTTTCTGCAAGGTGCTTGATATATTCGCAGCATTCGAGTTCTTTTCTCCATCTCTTTGGGACAGCATCATATCCCCAGTATGCACCGGCAAGAGCACCGCAGCATGCACCTGTCGTATCAGCATCACCTCCCAGATTAATCGCAGAAAGAATCGCTCCTTCAAGGGTACGGGCGTGCATGAAACTGATAAGAGCTGCATGCGAGCAGAGCACCGCATCGAGAGATGGATCCGGTACATACATGTCATAATTGCCGAGCACTTCGTGTACTTCATTCTGGGTGCAGAGTGAGCGGGCGTGACGGTATGCTGTTGAGCGGGAAACACCCCGGCACATGTCACTTACCATGACATTCAGCCATGCGGAGCAGTGCGCAGCCACAGGATCAAAATGGGTAAGCTGCGAACATGCGAGACTCATCGGGTACACGACAGCCGGCGGGTAGCAGATCCCGAGCGGAAATCCCCTCATAACACTCCCGTTGCTCCGACTGCCGTGATTTCGTTTGTGCACGAGCCATACTGCATGTTGCGGCAGGGTGCCGGATCTGATCAGCCTGAAGAACGCAGATGAGGTTGGACCGTACCATTCCGGATTCCGTTCATAACCGGAAAGCAAACGTGATAACAGGTCTTTTTGGTTAAATCCCTTGCAGAAGAACAACGATTCCGCGACTGCGAGGGCCTGGAATGTATCATCTGTAATCTGACCCTTTTTCCGGAAATGAAGCCCACCGGGAAGCATTTCTGTCACCCAGACGCTGGGTTGGGCAGATCCTTCAAGGGGCGCACCCATTGCATCCCCAATTGCCAGTGCAATGAGCGATCCTGATGCCCGCAGGTTTCCTGATATAAACATCACCAAAAAGGTATATGTGCATCACAAGAAAAAGAATCAGCTTGGAGAAGGTGATAGTGTGCAAAAGGAAGAGTTGCTGCATTTACACATGTTGATGATTCACATCAAGAAATACTATGAAGGCGTCACCAGTGAAGAAATCGGAACTGACCGATACAATTCTCTTGAAATTTCCCCGGTTCACATTCACAAGGATAAGAAGGCCCACAAAGATGCGCTTCTCACCCTCGGAGATGAGATCGTTACCCATATCCACGGGCACCGTTTGCCTGTGGTGAACTATTCTTCAGAGTCTGCATCCACAAAAGTTGCAGCCGAACATTAATTGTTATGGATGAGGCGCTGGCATTCCGGGAGATGATCTCCCGCATCCTCCCCCTTCAGCCTGGTGATGATGCGATCGTTGCGGTGAAGATCGACATCTGCCGAAAATATGGCCTGCCGGTCGTTCCCAAAAACTCTGCCATCCTTGCGGTCGCTTCGGTCCAGGATCGGGAGATCCTCAGGAAGATCCTCCTCGTAAAGCCGACACGGACGCTATCAGGAGTCGCTCCGGTTGCCGTTATGACCTCGCCTGCCCCCTGCCCTCATGGGAAATGCCTGCCCTGCCCCGGTGGTCCCGATCACCCGTTCAAATCCCCCCAGAGTTATACCGGAGAAGAACCCGCGGCGCTTCGTGCGAGGGAGAATAATTATGACCCTTTTGCCCAGGTGCACGCCCGGCTCGGGCAGTTTGAACTTTTGGGACACCGCATCGATAAAGTGGAGCTTATTGTTATGGGCGGAACGATGACCGCACGAACACCGGAGTACCAAGAGGAGTTTGTGTGCCGTTGCATTGAAGCGATGAACTCCTATCCGGGAGGTGCGGCAACAGTGCAATCACAGAATATTGATGCGGTCCAGACCGGCAACGAGACTTCCGCCATCCGCTGTATTGCGATAACGTTCGAAACCCGTCCCGACTGGTGCCGCCGGGAGCATGTCGACCGGATGCTCCATCTTGGGGTAACGAAGGTGGAACTCGGCGTGCAGCATGTCGATGACAAGATCCTTGCATACAACCGCCGCGGGTGTACCGTTGCTGATACTGTCGCAGCCAATACATTGCTCCGTGACGCCGGGATGAAGGTTGGCTTTCATATGATGCCCAACCTCCCTGGTTCGACCGTTGAAACGGATAAAAAAATGTTTGAAACAATCTTTTCCGATCCCCGTTTCATGCCGGATTTTCTTAAGATTTACCCTACTCTCGTCACGCCGGGATCTGAGATCGAAGACCATTGGAAGCGGGGTCTGTATTCACCTTATCATGAAGAGGATATGATTGATCTTGTTGCCTTTGCCAAATCCCGGATCCCGGAGTATACCCGTCTCCAGCGGATCCAGCGTGACATCCCTGCAAAACTGATTGTTGCCGGTTCGCGGCACTCGAACTTCCGGCAGCTTGCCCAGAACCGGCTGAAGGAGACCGGCAGGATCTGTCGGTGTATACGGTGCCGGGAGATCGGGAGATTACCCTCCCTTGCGGAATCAGAGATCCGGATTTTGAAATATGCATGCTGCGGTGGACTCGAACACTTTATCTCTGCCGTATCCCATGATTCATTAATCGGGTTTACCCGGCTCCGGTTCCCCTCGGCAGTGTATGATCCTGTTCTGGAAAACAGCGCGCTCATGCGTGAACTCCACGTCTACGGCAGTCTTGTTCCGGTCGGGAAAGATGCTGATTCGGATGAATGGCAGCACCGGAATTTTGGCAGGGTACTTATTGCCCGGGCTGAGGAAATTGCAACAGATGCAGGGTTCACTTCACTCGCTATTATGAGCGGTATCGGTGTCCGGCCCTATTACCGGAGGCAGGGCTATGAACGTAAAGGCCCCTACATGATCAGGGAGCTGCCATGAACCCGGCGACAACTGAATTTCTCCGACAGAGGTTTACGGATTATTATAAAAAAACCGGACTTATTGCTCCCTCCTCTCTTGAACAACGGGAATGGGGTTTTGTCCTCTTCAACCCCCATTCTGACGGGATGCGGATGCGCAGGCATATTGGTTTTTCAGGCAGGGACGAGTTATTCCAGTACATCAAAAATCTCATTCCGCAGCATGCGTACTATTCGACAGCGTATTACGAAAAACCTGATGCCGGAACGATGGCAGACAAGGGTTGGTGCGGAGCTGACCTGATCTTTGATCTCGATGCAGATCATATCATGAGGGGTCCCTATGACCAGATGCTTGCCCGCGTCAAGGAGGAGACGGGGAAACTCATTGCAATACTTATTGACGAGTTCGGCATGGATCCAAAGGCTATCGAACTGGTCTTTTCAGGCGGCCGGGGGTACCATGTCCATGTTAAGGATATCGCATCTCGGGGGTGGGGGAGTTCAGAACGGCGGGAGTTGATCGACTATGTCTGCGGCATCGGGATCGACCCCGCAGCGATGCTGACCGGGAAAAAAATCCCGGCTCCCGGCTGGCAGGCACGATACCGCGAAGCGTTAATTGAATATCTCCAATGGGTTGGTACCCTGACCGAAGATGAAGCAATAGCACATCTTACCGCGATTGAGGGGGTCGGCAAAGAATCCGCCATCACTTTTTTGAAAAAACGTGAGGATACTATCGGAGAGATCAAACACCATCCGACGAGTATGATCCTCAAGAACCGTGTTATTAGTGCAATCCTCTTCCGGCAGGACGGGGAATTTAAAAAACGTCTCCTCTCCCGTGCAGCTCTTGCCGATGAGCCTGTCACAACAGATACAAAACGTCTTATCCGGATGCCCACCTCTCTTCACGGGGGAAGCGGAATGCGGGTGCAGCCTCTTGAGCTACGGGATCTCCCCGATTTTGAACCACTCGTGGATGCTGTAGTCTTTTCGCTGCGGGATGTCCGGGTTGATCTTACCCATCCACTTACGATGCCCATGCTCGGAAGTACTTATGAACTCCAAAAAGGCATCACTACAGTACCAGAAGCGTTGGCGGTATTCCTGTGCTGCCGCGGCATGGCGGAAATTACCTGAGGGGATAATGGGTCCAAAGGGGCTTGATGATCTGCGCAGCATCCTGCTGTCAGAGCGGGAGACGGGGAGACTTACAGCAGTCGCTCCGGATCTTTTTGACCGGGGCCATGCAGAACTCGCTACCCTTATCACCAAAGTTTATGAATTTGAAGATCCGCTCTCAGAAGAAGCCCGTTCCCTTATAGAAGAGACACTTTCGATAAAGGAGACGCTGCAGGAGCTTTTCGCTTTACGGTCGCGGAAAATTATTGCTCTGACTATTCTGCATGCAGAAGGCAATTATTACGACCGCGAAGAAGTGAAGAGGATGATTCCCGCTGAAAAAAAGATGTTTGATGCGGCTACTGCCAGTATTGAGCAATGCAAGAGTATCCTCCTCCATAATGCCCCGCATCGTCCGAAAACAACGGTGCAGCCGGATACTGAAGAGGATGATGAACCCGAGCAGGAAGTTGTTGAGGATCGCCTTGAAGCCTACGGACCAAACACAGAAACGAAACCGAAAATGCCCCTCTTACCCCCCTGTGCACTCGTCCGGGTACTCGAAGATATGGAATCTTTTATGGGGATTGATGGGAGGATTTATACTCTTTTAAAAGGAGATATAGTGACGCTTCCTGAACGGAATGCGGCGGTCCTGAGTGAACGCAACATAGTCTTAAATATCAATCTTTGCAAATAATATTGGTATTCTATATCCAAATTATCGGTGAAAATTTTATGAAAATGCCAGCAAAATTCAACACCTATTGCCCACATTGCCGGAATCATCAGATGCATGAGGTCGAGAGGGTAAAGAAAGGCAAGACAACCGGCCTCCATTGGATCGACCGCCAGAAGGCTCGCAGGGGAAACGTAGGAAATATGGGGAAATTTTCAAAAGTACCCGGTGGCGACAAGCCCACAAAAAAGATTAACGTGAGGTACCGTTGTATCACCTGCGGGAAGGCACACCTGAGAAAGGGTTATCGGGTCGCAAAGTTTGAACTGACGGAGTGAGCGCATAATGGTACGTGAAATTCGGGAAAACCGAAGTAAATTTTTCAAAGTAAAGTGTCCTGACTGTGAGAATGAGCAGACAGTATTTGAAAAGGCAAGTACAGTGGTGAAATGTGTTGTCTGCGGACATGATCTTGCACTCCCCACGGGTGGAAAAGCGAGCATCAAGGCTGAAATTATTTCAGAGCTTAAGTGATTCTTTCCATGCTTGACAGAGAATGGCCGCAGGAATCGGAACTGGTTGTCTGTACCGTACAGAATGTCAAAGATTTTGTAGCATTTGTATCCCTGGACGAGTACGGCGGCCGTCAGGGACTTATCCCTATCTCTGAAATTGCGACCGGGTGGATCAAGTATATCCGTGACCATATCCGTGAAGGCCAAAAGATTGTATGCAAGGTTCTCAACGTCGATAAAAGTCGCGGGCACATCGATCTTTCATTAAAGGATGTGAATGAACACCAGCGCAGGGAGAAGATCCGCGAGTGGAAGAATGAGAGTAAAGCCCGGAAGTGGCTGGGGTTTGTCGCAGAACTGACCGGGGAATCCGCCACCGCTCTGGAAGATCTGGTCTTCAAGAAGTACGGAGCTTTTCACCCGGTGTTTGAAGATCTTGTTATCGATAGTGAATCGACGCTTAAAAAACTTGATCTCCCCAAGAAAGTTGCCGACTCGCTTCTCCATGTTGCACAGGAGAATGTGAAGGTTCCCCGCGTCGAAGTGACCGGGCACTTAATACTTACCAGCACCCTGCCCGATGGAATATCGGTGATAAAAAAAGCACTGAAAAGTGCCGAGCCAAAGATCGCCGGTGTCGATATCGAGCTCCTCTATCTTGGTGCTCCGATGTACAGGATTAAAGTGACTGCCCCTGATTATAAAAAAGCGGAGAAAGCGATCGAAAAAGCAGCAAATGCCGCGATTGCCGTCATGGAAAAGTCAGGCGGCGAAGGTAAACTGGTCAAGAAACCGAAGTCAGGGAAGAGTCAATGAGCGGTCGGATCCGTTACTGCACAACAGATCATACTTACACACTTTCTACAATTTGTCCTGTCTGCGGTAAACCGACCAGGATTGCGCATCCGCCGAGGTTTTCTGTTGAAGACAGGTATGGGAGATACCGGAGGATGGTAAAAAATGATTGACGAAATCTCTGTTCGGTATCTCGATAGTTTCAGGGAATCTCCACCTGTTAATCCTGTTCTTATAGAAGGCCTCCCGGGGATCGGGCAGGTAGGTAAACTCGTCGCCGAGTACATGATCCATGTCCTGTGCGCCACGAAAATCGCTGAGATCCATTCAATCTATTTTCCCCCTCAGGTAATCCTTGAAGAAACTGGTCTTGCCCGTCTGGTCCGAAACGAACTCTTTCTTTACCACGGGGAACGAAGGGATCTCGTGTTCGTCGTCGGGGATCACCAGAGTACATCGAACGAAGGTCACTACCTCCTGGCTGACCGGTATTGCGCGATTGCTGAAGAACTGAATGTTCAGCGTATTTATACGCTCGGCGGTTTCGGTGTCGGCCATCTGGTTCATGAACCCCGGGTACTGGGTGCAGTGAATCGAACTGATCTCCGGCCCGAATTGGAGGCCGCAGGTATAATATTCGACAGGGGTGAACCAGGAGGCGGAATCATCGGTGCGGCCGGGCTCATGCTGGGGCTTTCAGCACTCCGGGGTATCGATGCAGTATGTCTCATGGGAGAAACAAGCGGGTACCTGGTTGATCCGATGAGTGCGGCAAACGTGCTCGCCATACTTTCAAAACTGATCGAAGTCCCTGTCGATCTCACCCGGCTCAATGATCGTGCATCCGAGATGGAAAGAGCCATAGAAGGACTGGTTGAAGGCACCAGAATGCAAAATGATGAAGAACTGAGCTTACATCGGATAATCATGCTCATAAATGCCGACCTGCATATCCATTCCCCTTTTTCGATAGCTGTGTCGGGTGCGATGCTGCCGGAGAATCTGCTGGCTGCGTGTATAAAAAAAGGTATCGGCGCATTGGGCACCGGGGATGCGCTTCACCCGGTGTGGCAGAGGACCTGGAAACCATTTCTGGAAAATAATGCCGGAGTTGTCGTCATCCCGACAGGAGAAGTCGAAGACGAGCGTCGCGTGCACCATCTGATCCTCGCAGAAGAATTCTCTCAGTTCGACCAGATCCGCGAACTTTTCAAGGGCAAATGTAAAAGCTTCGAAACAAATGGCAGGCCACATATCCACCTGAGTGGTAATGAAATCGCCGCAGCTGTTCATGATGCCGGGGGGATGATCGGCCCGGCACATGCATTTACCCCGTGGACGGCGATGTTTGCATATTTTGACCATGTTGCCGATTGTTATGGCGGCGAACCAATTGATTTTCTGGAACTTGGTCTCTCGGCCGATAGCTGGTACGGGGCGGCAATCCCGGACCTCGCTGGTGTGCCGTTCCTCTCGAACTCTGATGCACACAGCCCCCAGCCAGAGAAAATCGGGCGTGAATTCAACATTCTCCGGATCAAAAAACCGACCGTAAAATGCGTGCTGGAAAGCCTGAAGAAGGGGTCTATCGAGATGAACGCGGGGTTCTTTCCTGAGGAAGGGAAGTATAACCGTACTGCCTGTGTCCGCTGTTTTACCCAATATTCTCTGAAAGAGGCAGTGCAGAATTCATGGCGCTGCCCAACAGATGGTGGTATCATAAAAAAAGGCGTAATTGATCGTGCCAGGGAACTATCGCGCGGGGACGTTCCCGGCACCCGCCCTCCGTATTTTCATATCATACCTCTCGGCCAGATCATCCAGATGATAGAGGGCTCTTCATCCCCGCACACCAGGAAGTGCCAGGCAATATACGATTTGATTATCAGCACTTTTGGAAATGAGATCAAAGTGCTTGTCAACACTCCTGTCAATGATGTTCGTTCGGTAAATTCCCAAGTGGCCGACGCAATCGAAAACCTCCGGGCCGGTCGAGTTACCCTTCATGCGGGGGGTGGCGGTAAGTACGGCACGTTCTCGTTTATATGAACCGGGCCTTTTTTGTATGATTCCGGTCTTATCATCGTAAATATTAATGAAACAGGAACGCTAACATGATCAAACAATGCTCAAAGTACATCGGGATATCTGTGGATATTGCGGATGTTGTGTATCAGTCTGCCCGGAAGGTGCCCTTGAACTGATTGATGCGTATCTCTGCGTGGAGAAGAGTTGCACGAGCTGCGGGATCTGTGCAAAAGTATGCCCTCTGGGCGCCCTGGAGGTCGTGCATGAAAAATAATTATGACGTACTGATAATCGGGGGAGGGCCGGCAGGAGCAGTTGCGGCCAAGACTGCAGTCGAAAAAGGACTTTCTGCATGTATCGTCGAGAAACGCCCGGCAATTGGTGCCCCTGTCCGCTGCGCCGAGGGTATTGGAAAGGAAGCTCTCTGCGAGTTCATAGATCCCGATCCCTGCTGGATCTCCGCTGAGATGACCGGTGCAGCGATCGTCGCTCCCGATGGTTTTTTGATGAAACTTGAATCCAAATACGCGGGAAACAAAGTTGGATATATCCTTGACCGTAAATTTTTTGACCGTGAACTGGTCTGGAGAGCTGCGGAAGCAGGAGCGGATGTTGCCGTCAAAAGCCGTGCCTCGGCTCCTATTATGGATAATGGTTGTGTAAAGGGTGCGAAGATCGAATGTTGCGGGACGGTGACAAGGGTTACAGCGGGTGTTGTTATTGCCGCAGATGGTGTCGAATCCAAATTTTCCCGGTGGTGTGGTATCGACACCGCCGTCCCTGTCCGTGAGATCATGAGCTCTGTCCAATATCTGATGGCGGATATCGACATCGACCCCCATACTACCATCTTCTACCTGGGTAACGAGGTTGCCCCTGAAGGTTATCTCTGGGTCTTCCCGAAAGGGGAACGCAGCGCCAATGTCGGGATTGGTATCTCCGGGAAAAAGAGCGGGGAGGGACATCGGGCAAAGGATTATCTTGACCGGTTTGTGAAAAAGACATTCCCCGACGGGAAGGCCATTGAATACATTGCCGGTGGGGTATCTGTATGCCGTCCGCTTGACTGCACGGTCGGCGACGGGCTGATTATTGCCGGTGACGCTGCACGTGTAGTCGATCCGCTCACGGGGGGGGGGATCTATAATGGCATGTTTACCGGAAGACTCACTGCTGAAGTTGCCGCTGAATGTATCGGGACGTGCGACGTTTCCAAAACGGCACTCATGAAATATGACAATGCCTGGCGGACATCAAAGATGGGCAAAGCCATAGAGCGCAACTACCATATCAAAGAGTATCTCATCAGGCAACCAGATACTAAACTGAATGAGATCATCCATTCGGTCTCAAAGCTGAATCTCAAAGATTTCAGCACGTTATCCCTTATCAAAGAGATTATCCGGGTGAACCCGAAACTGATGCTCGAGCTGGGAACGCTTGCTGCATCAATCCGCTGATTTTTTGAGTTGTTTGTTAAGAAGCCTCAGGCAATCGTCTTCTGCTTCTTTTTTTGTAAAAACCGTGAAGATATCATTGGGCTGGATTTTTACATTACCGCTGGGGATAATCAGTTCGCCCCCGGTTCTGCGGATTGCGATGAAAACAAAGTCTTTTACTTTGAGCTCACGGATTTCGTGGCCAACAATGGGTGCACCCTGCTCGGCGACTATCTCAAAGATGGTCCCGCCGGGAATCGAGGCGAGCTGCTGGAGCTGGGGGTTCTGGGTCCAGTAATAGAGGCGTGATGCTACAAGTTCATCAGGATTTTCGCTTATCCGGACCCCGACTTCCTTAAAAAAATCTGAGTGGGAGGACTGGTTGACGATAGAAACGACATTGGGGACCCGGAACTTTTTTGCAAGCCAGCAGGTCATAAGATTGACCGAATCATCACTGGTAGTGGCAATCAGGGCATCGGCACGATCGATTCCTGCCTCCTCAAGCGTAGTCTTGTCGGTGGCATTGCCCGTTACAGCAAGTACATCATAGTGTTCAAGAACCTCGCTGCACCGGGCTTCATCCTGGTCGATGACAACAACATTGTTGGCATGTTCGATTGCCTGTTTTGCCAGGTTTCTCCCAATCCCACCGAGCCCCACTACGATAATGTACATGACTACCGGTTACCATCATCGACATTGAAATAATTTGCGCATTAATCAGTGTATGTGATCTGCGGAGTGGACGAAGCAGGGAAGGGATCAGTTCTGGGGCCGCTAATTATTGCTGCGGTCGGGGTATCTTCTGAGGACGTTTTTTCAGATATCCCGGTAAAAGACTCTAAGCTGCTCACCCCCTCTGTGCGGGAAGACCTCTATTCTGTCATAAAGAAGCAGTTCCGGGTGACAACGGTGCGAATTGACGCGCACGAGATCGATGAGATCCGAAGGGAAATGACCCTGAACTCCTGTATTGCCCGGGCACATGCAAAGGTCATCGGCAGACTTTCCCCTTCCCAAGCCTTTGTTGACGCCTGCGATGTGAATTCTTTCCGGTACGCAGAGATGGTAAAATCCCATCTTGCCTGCACCTGCGAGATCATCTCCGAACACCATGCTGACGAGACCTTCAAAGTAGTATCCGCTGCCAGTATTGTTGCGAAAGTTGTCCGAGATCATGCGATTGCAACACTCTCAAAAAAATATGGAACGATCGGAAGCGGATATCCTTCGGATCCGATAACCATTGCATTCCTTTCTGCGTATATCGATGAATACAAACGCCCTCCACCCATCGCCAGAAAAAGCTGGAAGACCGTCTCTACCATGATTGGGATGAAAGAACAGAGCCATCTCTCGGAATTTTTCTGATTTTTATCTTTCCGTCGGAATGTCCGAGCCATTTGTTTTATGTGGCTCGCAATGCAATAAATTAGGAATGGACTGGATCCCCCTGATTATTTTCCTGTTTGTTCTCTATGCGGTGATAGCGTATTATATCCATTCCCGGAAACTCTGGGCGGATCATATAACTTTTTATGGCCCGATTATGGCGATAAAAACGAGCCGGGTAGGATTTTTTGATAAATTTGCATCATTCCGCAGGTTTTTCCGGTTCTATGGATCGGCAGGAGTTATTGCGGTAATCATTGTTTCGATTTTGATCACTGTTATGCTCTTTATC
The DNA here is from genome assembly GCA_963815065.1 of uncultured Methanoregulaceae archaeon. Lineage (GTDB taxonomy): Archaea > Halobacteriota > Methanomicrobia > Methanomicrobiales > Methanospirillaceae > Methanoregula. The sequence goes on from CAWFFE010000002.1 coordinate 1,149,021, forward strand.
TCGGTGCGATATACTCTGCTTGTACAGCCGGAACCCACGGGAATCTACAAACCGCAGAATATCCTGCTTCTGCCCGGCATTAACGAATATGTCCCGTCCACCCTTGCGGTGTGGCTTGCATTTATCATTACCATAGGAGTTCACGAATTCGGTCACGCGATTCTCTGTCGTGTTGAAAATATCAAAGTTAAGACAATGGGTGCTCTCATTGCGGTCATTCCTATTGGTTTTTTTGTTGAGCCTGATGAAGAAGAGCTTGACAACACGAGAGGAATGGCCAAGATCCGCATGTTCGGTGCAGGGATCACCAATAACCTTGTCGTTGGTTTCTCCTGTTTTGTCCTTCTCATCCTCTGTATGGGTCTGGTTATGCCGGTCGGCCAGCCGATCATTCATGGGGTCTATAAAGACTATCCTGCGGATCGTGCAGGTATTCCTCCCGGATCGATAGTGACTGCAATAAATGGAGTTTCAATTAGCAGCCGGGCTGATGTGTCTACTATCCTTAATGCAACAAAACCCGGCGACACGTTGGTTCTTACGGCCGAATACGATACGAATGTGACGGATTATCCGCTCACCCTTGCTGCCTGGCCAGCGGAAGTTCCTGACAGGACCAGCGGGTTTATGGGGGTCGAGTATTATGACGGTACAGCGGTATTAGCGGTGGTCCATGAATTACTTTCACCAATAGGATTCTTCCAGTTCCTGATCATTCCCTTCGCCAATGACAGCGGAATCCAGTTTCTTCGTATTCTTGCATTCGATACTCCTGACACAACCTACTACACCATCCCGTTCCAGGGTTTCTGGGAAGTTATTCACCTGCTTTTCTGGTGTGCCTGGATCAATCTCAACGTCGGTATTTTTAACGCCATCCCAATGATCCCGCTCGATGGCGGGTACATTTTTAAAGAAGGGGCCGACCGTCTTCTCGACCGGCATGGTCTTATAAAATATTCAGGATATGTCAGCAATGCTCTTAGTTTCCTCATCCTGATAGTACTGGTATCTCTGATCACTCTGCCGTATCTGTTGCATATCTGATGGCCCGGGAGGGGCGATCCGGAATTTTTACCGTTTACCCTGAATCGTGTTCAGGTGGTGATAGAAACCGGGATCTACCTGTTTTATCCCTGAAGCCACGTCTTTGAGCGGGACAGTGTTGATCCGGTACCCTGGAGAGCCACCATGCAGCCGAGGTTACCGGCTAGGATCTGCTCTACTGCTGATATCCCAAACCGGGTTGCGAGGACCCGATCGCATGCGGTAGGTGTGCCGCCACGCTGGATATAACCGAGGACCGTAACGCGAGTCTCAATACCCAGCCGGTGTTCGAGTTCCTTTCCGAGCTGATTTCCCACCCCGACAAATTTCTCGTGTCCGCACTCATCCCGGCACCAATCAGGGACTTCCGTTTCTGTGATGTCTTCATGAGGGGTTCCTTCGGCAATCACCACTATGGAGAATTTTTTTCCTGCCTTGTAGCGTGCCTCAAGATACCCGCAAATCTCATCCAGAGTGAAACGTATCTCGGGAATAAGGATCATATCCCCTCCAGCGGCAATACCTGACGTGATAGCGATCCATCCGGTGTTCCGACCCATTACTTCGACCACCATGATCCGGTGGTGGGACTCAGCGGTAGTGTGAAGCCGGTCTATCGCTTCCATAACCACAGATATTGCAGTATCAAAACCGACCGAAGCATCAGTACCCGAAAATATCGTTATCGATGGTCTTTGGAACACCGACAATGGGTATTCCTTTCTCTGAAACTTCATATGCAGCGGAAAGCGTCCCGTCTCCCCCGATTACTACGAGGGCGCCGATATCATTTGCCTGGAGAACATTTCTCATCTTCTCCAGATCAGCAGGATCTTTCAGCGGATCCATACGGGATGTACCAAGAATGGTACCGCCCCAGGAGATTATCCCGGAGACCGAGGAATCGTCAAGTGTCAGTATGTCACCGTAAATAAGTCCTTTCCACCCGTTGCGTATACCCAGTATTTCCCGGTCATACCGTAATCCCGTCAGTACAATGGCTCGAATTGCAGCATTGAGTCCACTACAGTCCCCTCCGCCAGTCATAACAGCAATTTTTTTCATATAGATTTTCCCGTGATCATAGTCTCGCATTAAGATCGTTTTAATGCATTATTCACTGCAATCCACTTTAAGTCCTATCGGAAAACCAACGGGTTCTGGTCATGATTGCTCTTTTTATTCATCATATCTGCAATCGAACACAAATGATCTCCTCGGCTCTCTCTTCCTGGGATCTACTGTCCCGTCTCTATGAAGATCCGGCGGTGAATGATGCGCCAGCAGAGAAGCAGCTGGGCAAGTTCACCTGCCGTGACGTAATTCCGATGCCTGAAGAGTGAGATGGGATGGACCCGTGTCTGCTGCTCGATACTGATTTCAAGTTTCTTCACTACGTGTTGACTGAGTTCACCATCCATGATCAGTTCTCCCATTCTCTGGCCGTTCTGTTCACCTCTTGAGAATTTGAGCGAGAACTCCCGTTCCGAAAGGGATAGAATTGAATAAAGATCCAATGACAGATCAATATCCTCGATCGTATGTTTCATCCTGGTCTGCGAGAGGGATATCCGGTACACATTACGCTCTTCTCCAAGGTTGCGCCCGTACTCCGAATAGTCAATCCCGATGACAGCATCAGCATATTCTTTCTGGGGAGCGATATAGCGTTCATATTCAGGTTCCCTCTCCGCAATCTCTTTGATTACCGCATCGCGGGAATAGCCACGCACCTTGACATCGCGCTGAATTTTCCAGTCAGATTTTACTTCCTTGGTCGGATCTACAAAGAGGCTGAAATCGAGACATTCTCGTAACTGTGGCGTGAACATGGTGTGAAGCCCTTCGAGGATGAGGATTTTATGGGGTCGGAATAATGCCGGTGGATCAAATGTTCCTGTCGTGTGATTGTAAACTGGTTTCTCGACCGGTCTTCCCCGTTTGAGCAGGATGAGATCATGTTCGAGTTGATCGATCCGGTTCGCAATTGGATTGAGTGGTGTCAGGCCCCGTTCTTTGCGTCCTTTTCGGTCAAGACTATGATAATCATCGAGAGTTATTGTTGATACAAGGTCATTTCCAAATATGCTCCGTATTCCTTCGGTAAATGTGGTTTTGCCCGATCCGCTGTCCCCGGCCACACCGAGAGTAAAGATGTAGGGCGACGAGGCGATGGTGTCCTTGAAATTCGGTGGATACATGACTTAATCCCGGTATGGTCGTGGATCAGGTAAAAACCATCCGGAACGGGTTCCAGCAAATAGTAAAAAAAGAACAGAAATAGTTGTTTCACTCTTATTCCGGTGCGGTTACCCCGGGATCCTCTTTCTCCTTCCCGATCGGAATTCTGCGTTTGCTGGTGTCCTTCAGTTCATCTTCAGATACTTTGGGGACCGCATCCTGGATCTCTTTTAAGATCGCATCGATCGCCTCGCGCCGGGGGATATCCCCAAGAATATTCTCATCCATAACCGGGCGCGCTCCTGCTTCTTCGGGTGTCTCCTCACCTGCTCCCAGGAATTTTGCACCCTGACGGATTAGCTGGGAGATCTCGAACGGGAAGATGATCTTGGTTGCCTGGCCGGCTGCCATAACCTTCAGTGCATCAAGGGAAAGGACAGTGATCGCTTTTTTGTCGAGCGGCGCTGCACCCACGGAAAGGATGCGAAGTCCCTGTGCCTCACCCTGTGCCTGCAGGATTCTTGAGAGACGCTCTCCCTCTGCGCGGAGGACTTTACTCTGCCGTTCTCCCTCAGCTTCAAGGATCATGCTCTGGCGGAGACCTTCGGCCTTGAGGATCGCCGAACGTTTCTCCCCGTCGGCACGTAGAATAGCAGCCCGTCGGGCGCGTTCTGCAGCTGTCTGCTCGGTCATGGCATTTTTGACAGCACCAATCGGATCTACTTCTTTGATCTCGACACGCTCCACCTTTACACCCCACTGGTCGGTCTCCCGATCAAGGATGTCGCGGAGTTTGGTATTGATAACATCCCGATTGTAAAGAACCTCGTCCAACTCCATGTCCCCGATGATCCCGCGGAGACTTGTCTGGGCGAGCGCAACAGTCGCCAGCCGGTAATTTGAAACCTCGAAGTATGCTTTTTCGGGGTCAATCACCCGGATATAGATGATAGCATCGACATTTGTCGGTGAATTATCCTTGGTGATCACTTCCTGGCTGGGAATGTCTATTACGGTTGTCCGCAGGTCGAGTTTGATCGCTTCACTTACAAAGGGAACGATCCAGCGGAACCCGGGATTCATTCTTCCAACATATTGTCCAAGCCGGATCTGCAGGCCCTGCTCGTACGGCTGAATGATTACGACGCCCCGGGCAAAAATTGCCACGATTACAAGAATCAGAAAAATTGCTATAAGTGTCTCGATAAACGCCATGTTATTTCATCTCTTCTACAACAATATGAACGCCCTGTGAATCAACAATTTTTACTTTTTTTCCCGGGAGGATTTCAGAACCGGTGGATCGCGCGCTCCATTCAGTACTGGCGACGAAAACCTTTCCTGAAATCGAGTTGGGATCGACCGTCGTTTTCACCCTGCCCTCCATGCCAATAAGGGAGTCCCGGCTTATGGTTGTCGGGCTTTCGTTGGGGGTGATCTTTCCGTACATCCAGACGGTAAATCCGGCAGCGCCGAGAGCAATTACGACACCGATAATAATTCCCCAGCCGGAGTTAAAGATATCAATTCCCAGCAGGAGCAGTATGCCAAGAAAAATCATCACCGTTGCGGGTACTGTTGCAAAGAAACCCGGGGTATGAACCTCGACAAGGAGAAGTATGGCGCCAATTACAATAAGCAGCCATCCGAGGGCGATTCCTTCCAGGAGTACCATGATCAATGATCGAATCGGACGAATAAAATTCTATGGGATCCGTTTTTAATGAATTATTCGGGAAGTCAAATTCATTTTTAAATATTTCTTAAGTATATTCTCACAGGATGGTCGAGTTTCGGGTGGTAAAATATTGCTAAAAAATCACGAGTCCCGATGCACACCAGAGAAAATCCTTCGCAAGGGCTTCCGAAATATAATGTTTATCGTGAAAAAAATCTTTTCGAAGCCCCTCGTGTTCAGGTTTTCAGGCATCCTGATTACAGAAACCTGAATGGGTAATGTTACTGTCGAAGCATGGCTATCTTTGAGCCCACCGGTACACCCAGCTCATCCGCAACCGGTTTGCATTTCGCCGCCAGCAGATATGCAACCGGAGGCAGATTATCCATCTCTGAGAGGGATTCAAAATTTGCCATCCCTTTTGCGATAATGATTGTGCACCGGGAAATAGCATGCCGGAGATCATCGGGGATAATTTCCCGGCAAATCCCGATCTCGGCACCGCCGCCCGTTGTTGTAAGTTTATCTGCTATGGCATCAAGTCCCATGTCCTGTGCGTCCTCAAATGTCGCATCGTTGAGTATGGGGGCTTCCTTGACGGCAAGAGTGATATGGGAACCCTGTTCCTTAAGGTAGTTAATCAGGAGGCGATCCAGCACAATTTCACCGCAGTTGTCGCTCAGATAGACTACACGAGAACAGAGCGGGGCGATTTTATCTGTATGATCAATGGTGAGCCCCCGGCAGAATTCCCTTGAGAAAAAATCGGAAAAATTTTCTTCAACGTTATGCCCTTTCACGCCATAATCAAACGTGTTGCCAATTACAGATGCGATGACATAATCACGAAAAGTCAGGAGATCGTCACGGATCTCATTGCAGACTCTCTCGGCCTGACGGTTGCCCCGTTGCTTAAGTTCTGCAAACGGATCAGGATTTTCCAGCAGTTCATAGGCCCTGCGATGAATGATGCTCGCAATCCGTGGATGGGAAAGCGGTGCAGAACGGATCTCGTCCAATACCTTTTCGCAGCTGCTCATAGTTGTTTCGGCAAGAGAAGGGCTTGCGTTACAGAGCGTGCATTCAAGTTTCACACGGGAAAGCAAACATTCGACACAGGTCTCGGTGATCTTCATATCCTAACCAGAAAAACAAAAGCACCAGATATGGGGCCACTGAGATTTGAACTCAGGTCAGAAGACCCCCAGTCTCCTAGGATGGCCAGGCTACCCTATGGCCCCGCTCTCTTACTATTGGATCATTTCATTTATTTATCTTGTTATCGCGAGATAGGAACAAAAGGAAATTGTCATTGAATGTGAAAAAGTGGAATTTTTTTGCTTACCCGGATCGTTCTATCTCTGTGTGAAAATCTCTTTTTCGGCATTCTCCATCTGTAATATTATTATTCCTTCTTTCAGACCGACGAAAAAAAAAGATATGTATATATGTTTCAATCAGGTATTATGAATTATATGGGTACTACGGCAGGTGCCAGACATGTTAAAAGAGAAAATTTCTGGCTTTATTGATACGATTCGACCGACAGATGGGGTCGCTCTATGTGCCCTCGTTTCCTGCGACGGGATAGTAACAGGAAAATATTTTGACCTCGATCTTAACGAACGATTGTTGGGTGCTCTCCCCGCAACGATACTATCATCCGCTGAATCGGTTGGAGGAATAATGATGAAATCTCTGGAATCAATAGCAATCTGTGCGCAGGACACCTCGCTTATGGTATTCGGAGCAGGGAAAAATTTTCTCGTTGCCGCAATAATCAATGGCCGGACGGATCCGTTCAAAGTCCATAGCCGGATGCTTGCGATAGCCAGTACGATTGGGGAGTCGATGTGATGTACACTATTCTTGTTGTTGATGACAGCCCGTTCATTGTCGATGTATTCGTAACTATGCTGGAGCGGGGAGGTTACCGGACCGTTGCAGCTTACGGTGGTGAGGAATGTATAGAGATTCTTAAAACAGTGACTCCTGATCTAATCCTGCTCGATATTATGATGGAACCGGTTGATGGATGGGAAACCCTTGAACGGATCAAGGAAAATCCCAAGACAAAGGAGATCCCGGTACTCATGCTCACCGCCAAGCAACTTACGCCTACAGAAGCGCAGGAATATGGGATTTACATCGAAGATTACGTTCTGAAACCCATCACTCACCGTGAACTCTACGATGCGATCGAGCATGTCCTCAAGAGACAACAGGGAATAAAATCTGATATCGATCTGGCAAAACAGTCAGGGTTTGATGCAGAGATCATTGCTGAGTACGCACGCCTCAGTAAAAGTATTGACGTAAATAAGCGGCTCATGAAGATTCTCGAAACTACCTACAATTTCGATGATGCCAAGGTAAGGGTCAGCGAAGAGATCTCAAATGCGATCAAGGGCATGGAGATGAACATAAAGTTCCAGGAAGATCGCCTCCGGGAGATCAAAGGGAATCTGTCAGGGACTACCCCGTCCTGATCATCCCATTTCTTCCAGGTACTCTTTTCAAATCTTTGATATTAACAGGATAATCCGCCGAAATCCCGCTGTTCTCATATATTTATCGACCTACCTGGAACCGGATCAATGTCCGATGAAGAGATGGTAGGCTCTGGATGGATTGGGAGCATTTGAGTAGCAAAGTTATCGACAGAGAAAGCATTTTATCAAGGGCGGACTTATATTATTCCCTCCTGACCGGGGAAAAACTTTAGGAAATTTCTATGAATTCTGCTGCAATATATCTGGAGCCTCTCGAATCTTCCGGAAATATTTTTTTAGGAACCTCAAATAAAATTGTGAAAAACCGGCATCGATCAGAGATCGCAAAAAAGAAAATTAAAAGAATCGGATAGGTAGTATAGAGAATATCTTTATATAGTTTTCTGGCATTGTTATAATGCTGTACATCTTAGTCAGCATTGGGTTCGTAACTCAGTTCGGTAGAGCGCCTGGCTTTTAACCAGGTGGTCGGGGGTTCAAATCCCTCCGGGCCCGTTACCACGAGAAATCGTGGGTTTTTTGCGGTGATGCATCTGAAAGGAAATCTATTCATCTATGAGGGGGTTTTTCATTGAGCACCAAGCTGAATGTGTTGAAGCATGCGATGGTGCCAGACCATAGCATCATGAGTGAGGAGGAGGTATCTGCGCTCCTCTCCCACTACAACATAACTACGGATCAATTACCTAAAATTTTCCATGACGATCCAGCGGTCAAAACGATTGGCGCAAACGTGGACGATGTCATACGAATTGTCCGGATGAGTCATACAGCCGGAAGGGCTGAAGCATATCGTCTCGTAATCAAGAGACCGAAAAAATAATTTTTGGGGTGGTCAGTCTGATCGACAGAAGTATTTTATCGAAGGCATATTTTTCACGGGAGCATGTTGCGCGCCACCAACTTGATTCCTTCAATTATTTCTTAAAACACAATCTTCAGAAAGTGGTTAACGAACAGAAGGTTATCGAGACAGATATCGAGAACCGGGGGAAGAACAACGAACCCGTATGGGTAGAACTGGGTTCAATTACGGTCAAACGCCCTCTTGTGCGCGAAGCAGACGGGTCGCAGGGAGAACTATATCCTTGCGAGGCGCGATTGCGCAACCTCACGTACGCGGCGCCGATCCAGTTGGGTCTTACTCTTGTACATGGCGAAGAACGCCAGGAGCCGATCATCACAACCATCGGGCAATTACCCATCATGGTGGGTTCTCTCTCCTGTAACCTTTTTGGCATGGATGATGCACAGCGCGTCTCCCACGGGGAGGATGCGTTTGATCCGGGTGGTTATTTCATTGTTAACGGTACCGAACGCGTGCTTATGACACTGGAGGATCTTGCCTCCAATAAGATCATGACCGAGTTCACCGAGCGATACAACGAACGCATTTATGTCGCAAAAGTTTTCTCCCAATTCCGTGGGTATCGTGCACTGGTTGTCGTCGAACGCAATAAAAAGAACCTGCTCGAGGTTTCGTTCCCGTCGGTTGCCGGGCACCTCAAGTTTGTCGACCTGATGCGTGCACTCGGTATGACAAATGATCAGGAGGTCGTGAACGCAGTTTCTCCCGATGAAGATATCCTCACGTTCATGATGCAGAATTTAGAAGAGAGTGAATGTGATTCGGTTGAGGGAGGTATCATGTACGTGGGCAAGAAGCTTGCCCCCAACCAGACAAAGGATTACCAGCGGAAGCGTGCTGAGTTCGTCCTGGACAACTACCTGCTGCCCCATCTCAACTATTCTATGCCTGCAAACCTGAAAGAAGGTGATGAAGGATACCAGGAATCTGTCCTGTCAGTACGGCTCGCAAAGGGGCATTTCCTCGGTCGGATGGCAGAGGCTTGTTTCGATCTGGTACTGAACAAACGCAGGATTGATGACAAGGATCACTACTCCAATAAACGGCTCAAGCTTGCCGGGGATCTCATGGAAGATCTCTTTCGCATTTCGTTGAACCGGCTTACACGGGATATCAAATACCAGCTTGAACGAGCCAGTATGCGACACCGTGACCTGTCCATTGCAACCGCTGTTCGTGCTGATGTACTCACGGAGCGACTCCTGCATCCGCTTGCGACGGGTAACTGGGTCGGCGGCAGAACAGGAGTATCCCAGCTGCTCGATCGCGTAGACCATATGGCGGTCCTCTCCCACCTCCGTCGTGTTATCTCCCCCCTTTCGCGTTCCCAGCCCCATTTTGAAGCTCGTGATCTTCACCCGACCCAATGGGGTCGGATCTGCCCAAGCGAGACACCCGAAGGCCCAAATTGCGGTCTGGTGAAGAACTTCGCCCAGATGGTAGAGATCTCTAAAGGTGTCGACGACGAAGCCGAAGTTATGCGGCTCCTGTATAATCTTGGTGTGGAACAGATCCGGGGTGAAACCCGATGAAGAAGTCCCGTGTATTTGTTGATGGGGCGCTCATCGGACTTGACGATGACGCAAAGGCTCTTGTTGCCAGCATCCGGTCTATGCGCCGGCAGGGTGCCATCTCCTCCGAAGTGAATGTATCTCACAAGGAATATAATGGGGATGTCGTGATTCTCACGGACCGGGGCCGTGCCCGCCGCCCTCTGATCGTCCTGAAAAACGGTTCTCCGCTCATCACGAGCGAGGATCTTGCAAAACTGGCAAAACGGGAGGTCGATATGAACTCGTTTGTCACGCGGGGGCTGATTGAGTTTATCGACGCTGAAGAAGAGGAAGATCTCCTCATCGCGATGAACCCGGAGAATATCACTCCCGATCACACCCATCTTGAGATCGATCCTTCCTTAATTCTGGGAATCGGTGCTGCACACGTCCCGTTCCCGGAACATAATGCAAGTCCGCGTGTCACGATGGGTGCCGGGATGGTCAAGCAAGCTCTTGGGTTTGGGGCGGCAAATATGAAACTGCGCCCGGATACCCGGGGTCACCTGCTGCATTATGTGCAAAAACCCCTTACCCACACCCAGACTTCTGAATTAATCGGTTCCGACGATCGTCCTGCGGGGCAGAATTTTGTTGTCGCTATCCTCTCCTATGAGGGGTACAACATTGAGGATGCACTCATTTTCAACAAGGCTTCGATCGAACGTGGTCTCGGGCGCTCCCATTTCTTCCGGACCTACGAAGGGGAAGAACGCCGTTACCCGGGTGGCCAGATCGACAGGATTGAAGTTCCTGAAGAAGATGTCGCCGGTGCTCACGGTGCTGATTCCTATAAGAATCTTGATGAAGATGGCGTGATTAACCCCGAGACTGTTGTCGGGGAAAAAGATGTCCTGATCGGCAAGACATCTCCGCCGCGGTTCCTGGAAGAACCCTCCGGAGAACTCATTGCGGTTGAGAAACGTCGGGACACTTCAGTTACGATGCGTAGTAACGAGCATGGAATTGTCGATACCGTGATTATTACGGAAGGAGAAAACAGACTCCCGCCTTGTTAAGGTCCGGACCCGGGATCTCCGTATCCCCGAAGTTGGCGATAAATTTGCATCCCGTCACGGCCAGAAGGGTGTCATCGGTTTAATCACCCACCAGGAAGACATGCCCTTCACCGAGGGCGGTCTCTGTCCGGATCTCGTCATCAACCCGCATGCGATCCCCAGCCGTATGACCGTCGGGCACATGCTTGAAATGATAGGCGGCAAGGTCGGGGCGCTTGAAGGGCGCCGGATTAATGGAACCGCATTCCGCGGAGAGAGTGAAGCCGACATCCGTTCATCGCTCAAGAAACTGGGTTTCTCTCATAACGGACGGGAAATTATGTATGATGGCCTCACCGGCAAGCAATTCAAGGCCGATGTGTACGTGGGTGTTATCTACTACCAGAAACTCTACCACATGGTCTCTTCCAAGATGCATGCACGGTCACGCGGACCGGTGCAGGTGCTCACCCGTCAGCCAACAGAAGGCAGAGCACGGGAAGGAGGGTTACGGTTTGGTGAGATGGAGCGGGATGTCATGATCGGTCATGGCGCTGCAATGGCGCTCAAAGAGCGTTTACTTGATGAATCCGATAAGGTTCAGGAATATGTCTGTGCGCACTGTGGAATGGTCGCTATGCTGGACCGTAAACGCAATATGACCCGCTGCCTCGCCTGTGGAAATGAGACAGATATCTATTCTGTCGAGATGAGTTACGCATTTAAACTCCTGCTGGATGAGATGAAGAGTATGGGGATTGCCCCAAGACTGAGACTGCAAGACGTGGTCTGAAGAGGTGCACCATGCCAAGCCCAAAACGAATTGGACAGATAGAATTCGGATTATTATCCCCTAAAGAGATCCGCGAGATGAGTGTAAGGAAGATCATCTGGGCGGATACCTATGACGATGACGGGTTTCCCTACCCTCAGGGCCTGATGGACCTGAACCTCGGTGTTATCGACCCCGGTCTCAGGTGCAAGACCTGCGACCAGAAAGCAAGCGAGTGCCCGGGACATTTCGGTCACATTGAACTTGCAAAACCGGTAATCCACGTCGGCTATACGCGGCTTATCCGGAAACTCCTTCGTGTAACCTGTCGATCATGCGGACGCGTATTACTCAGTCCTGACGAAATAGAAAAGGTGGTTGGAACTGAAGACGATCAGACCGGTGACCTGCTCTCGGAAAAGGATGTGAAAAAAGAGCGAATCTGCCCCCATTGTGGTGACCAGCAGCTCAAGATAAACTTCGAGAAACCAACGACGTTTTCTGAGGTCATGGTAGAAGGCGGCAAGAAAGTTGAACATAAACTCACTCCGGCTGATATACGGGCACGTATGGAAAAGATTCCCAATGAGGATCTGATCCCTCTGGGTATCAATCCGGATGTGGCCCGACCAGAGTGGACGATCCTCACGGTCCTGCCTGTCCCGCCGGTTACTATGCGTCCTTCGATTATTCTTGAGAATGGGCAGCGTTCTGAAGACGATCTTACGCATAAACTCGTTGATATTATCCGTATTAACCAGCGATTCAAGGAAAACCAGGATGCGGGGGCGCCGCAGTTGATCATCGAAGATCTCTGGGAACTGCTGCAGTACCATGTTACCACGTACCTGGATAATGAAGTTGCTGGATGTCCCCCTGCACGCCACCGCAGCGGCAGGCCATTAAAAACCCTTTCCCAGCGCCTGAAAGGAAAAGACGGGCGATTCCGTGGTTCGCTTTCCGGTAAGAGGGTGAATTTTTCATCCCGTACTGTTATCTCTCCGGATCCGAACCTCTCAGTCTCGCAGGTTGGTGTGCCGCGTGCTGTTGCAAACGAGATGACCATTCCTGTCCGGGTTACCATTCATAATATTGATGAGCTCAGACAGATCGTGAGAACCGGTCCTGTTCGTCCTGATGTCAATGCGCCCTGTGGAGCCAATTACGTAATCCGGCCCGACAACCGGAAACTCCGGCTCGCCGACGGCAATCTTGATACCGTAGCTGACCTGATCGAGCCAGGGTACACCGTTGAACGCCAGCTCCGAGACGGGGATGTCGTTCTCTTCAATCGTCAGCCATCACTGCACCGGATGAGCATCATGGCTCACCGGGTCAAGGTTATGGAAGGAAGGACGTTCCGGCTCAACCCGGCTGTCTGTCCTCCTTATAATGCAGATTTTGATGGTGATGAAATGAATATGCACGTGCCGCAGACAGAAGAAGCACGTGCCGAAGCGACCATTCTCCTCTCTGTCCATGAAAATATCCTTTCACCCCGCTTCGGCGGACCGATCATCGGTGGAATTCATGACCATGTGTCCGGTATATTCATGCTCACTCATGATGTCCGGTGGTTCACCAAAGAAGAAGCCCTCTATATGCTCCGTTATGCTCACGTAGAGCATATGCCCCCTGCCGGAAAGGAAGAGGAAGGCGTGCAGTACTGGAGCAACAAACAGATCTTCTCCACGATCCTGCCTGACCAGTTGAACATGGTCTTCCGTGCTAGTTCATGCCAGAACTGTGATATCTGTAAAAAGGAGCTATGTGAGAGAGATGCGTATGTCCGGATCATTGATGGTATCCTTGAAGTTGGTACCATCGATAAGAAGGCAATTGGGGCATTTGATGGCCAGATCGTTAACCGTATCATCCGTCATTACGGAATGCGCCGTGCGGCAGATTTCATCGACGGCCTGACAAAACTCTCAATCCGCGCAATCATGTTTGACGGATTCTCGTTTGGTATCGATGACGAAGACCTCTCCAAGACCGAATACGGTCAGATCGATGAAGTGCTGAAAGGTGCGGCGACTGATGTTACACGACGGATCAAGATATATGAAGACGGCCAGCTTGAACCGATGCCCGGGCGCACGGTTGAAGAAACTTTAGAGATGCAGATCATGCAGGTACTGGGAAAAGCCCGTGACCAGACAGGTCAGATTGCGGGAAGACACCTTGGCCTTGGCAACAGTGCCGTCGTGATGGCAGTCTCCGGTGCCCGCGGGTCGATGCTGAACCTTACCCAGATGGCGGGTTGTATTGGGCAGCAGTCGGTTCGTGGAGAGCGAATCGTCCGTGGTTACGATGACCGTACGCTCCCTCACTTTAAGAAAGGAGACCGTGGTTCCGATGCTCATGGTTTCATCGCCCATAGTTACAAAGGCGGACTTAACCCGACCGAGTTCTTCTTCCATGCCATTGGAGGACGTGAAGGGCTTGTAGATACGGCCGTCCGTACTTCGCAGAGCGGGTACCTGCAGCGAAGAATGATCAATGCCCTTCAGGATCTCAAAGTCGCTTATGATGGTACGGTGAGATCTACTGGCGGGAGAATTATCCAATTCCAGTATGGCGAGGACAGTACTGATCCAACCAAGAGTGCGTTTGGCGATCCGGTCGATGTCAAAGGAATTGTTGAAAGTATTCTCAAGGAGGAAGTCTGATGGCGCTCGCAGAAAAGTTTGATAAAAAGATTGAAGCAGCAGACCTCCCGAAGAAGACCAAAGATCAGTTACACAAATTCCTCGACAATAAAGAGATCACGGACTCCCAGTTCCGGCTGATTCTTGAACGGGTGCTTAAAGAATACCTGTCAACAAGAATTGAGGCATGCGAGGCAGTAGGTGTCATTGCCGCCCAGTCAATTGGTGAACCGGGAACTCAGATGACCATGCGTACATTCCATTACGCTGGTGTTGCTGAAATTAACGTTACTCTTGGTCTCCCCCGGCTCATTGAGATCATGGATGCAAGGAAAGAACCCAGCACCCCTACAATGACCGTCTATCTGGAAGAGGATTACTGCAATGACCGTGATCGGGCACGTGAGGTAAGTTGGCAGATTGAAGCAGCCCCCCTCCACGAATTTGGGGATATCACTACGGACATGGAGAATATGCACGTGATCGTGCATCTCAACACGAAAGTCTGTGAAAAGCGGAAAATTTCACCTGCGGAGATCATGGAAACAGCTCCGAGGAAAATCCGAGACCGTCGGCACTACCGTGACTTCGAACATGATATCAACGAAGAGGCGGCTACCATTATCTTTACGCCAAAAAACAAGGAAAGTTACCAGAACCTCTTCCAGCTCGCCGAACATGTAAGAAATGTCATCGTTCAGGGTATAGATGATATCTTGCGCGTCGTCGTCAGAAAAGAAACCGGGGAGTATATACTTTATACTGAAGGTTCCAACATAAAAGATGTATTTGATGTTGTTGGGGTGGATACCACACGGACCCGTACCAATAACATCAGTGAAATTGCTTCAGTACTCGGTATCGAGGCAGCGCGGAATGCCATCATTCACGAAGCAGTATCCACGCTCAATGAGCAGGGTATTCTCGTTGATGTCCGTCATATCATGCTCGTTTCCGACATGATGTGTATGGAAGGCGAAGTCAAACAGATTGGACGGCATGGTATTGCAGGTGAGAAGGAAAGTGTTCTTTCGCGGGCTGCCTTTGAAGTCACCGTCAATCACCTCCTTGACGCCGCCGTTGCGAACGAGATCGATGAACTGAGCGGTGTCACCGAGAATGTCATTGTCGGCCAGCCTATCCTGCTCGGCACCGGTGATGTAAAACTCATCGCGGTCAGACAACACGATAATTAGAACATAAAACCTGAAAAAAAACCAGAGGAATTGTATATGGATTTTAATGCTTCACTCAGAAGAGCCATCAAAACAGGAAATGTAATTCTTGGCCAGAACAACACGGAAAAGTGCATAAAAGAGGGCAAAGCCCAGATGATTGTCGTTGCAGGTAATTGTCCGGCGACCTTTAAATCCAAGTTATCGGCCTATGAAAATCTTTTTATCCATACCTTCGAGGGTTCAAGCGTAGCACTTGGCAAGGCATGCGGCAAACCCTTCATGGTAAGCACACTTGCGATTGTTACCCCGGGCGAATCTGACATCCTCTCGCTTAAGAGGGTATGATATGGTTGAAGTAAAACTGACTGAAGACTGTATGCGTCTAATCTCTCAGTTCGAGAGTCTCACAGGGGCAGGTAGCCGTGACTGCGTTGTTGATGAGCGCAATTCACGCTTGATTTTCGTGATAAATCCGGGAGATATGGGATTAGCTATCGGGAAGAAGGGAGCATCAATCAAAAAAGCTTCAGAAGTAATGGGCAAGAAGATAGAGGTCGTTGAATACAACAATAATCCCGAACAGTTTATCAAAAACTGTTTTTTGCCCGCACAAGTGACTTCAATTCTATTTGAAGGCGAGCCCGATGAGCAGACCGTCCAGGTAGAAGTAAGGGATGAAGACCGTGGCATCGCGATCGGGAAGGACGGGAAGAATATATTCAAGGCAAAAAAACTCGCCCAGCGCCAGCACAACATTATGGATGTCCAGATCCTGCAAAAACCTCTCGACATGAGCGGTGCGGAACCTGCATCCGATTAAAATTATTTCTTTTCTTTCCAATCATTTTATCTCTCCGGTCGTTCTTCGATAACCGCATAATATTTTCACGACCATCATGCCTCAACCGGTACATATAAGTTTTGCTTATTCCCATTTTTAATCAATGTACCTCGAGCATATCGTCTACAGTCTCGCATTCGCGGTTGTTGCCGTCATGCTCCTGAAACCACGTGAAGCGGGATGGTGTACGCTCATCTTCGTTATCAGCGGGTGCATTCCTGATATTGACGGAATATTTGACCTGGTCAATCATCCGCCGGAGTTTACCTCCGGACTTATACCCCATATGGTCGAACATTCCAGATATTTTCATACCGCCGGAGCTTTATTTATTTATGCGATCCTCGCGGGGATCTTTCTTGCCAGGTACCGGGGCCTGAAATTCTCGGAATGTGCGTTCTTTGCGGGAGCCGGGTTTGCAGCGCACCTCTTTGAAGATGCTCTCGTTTACAATCCTTCATCGGCTGCATTCTGGCCCGTTTCATCACAGGAGGTCGGTATCGGTCTGCTCCCGCATTCGAGGGATTTTTTCGGTGTTGCGAATACCGAAGTGCTTGCGATGGGGGTGATCCTTTTAGCCTTTACCTTCGGTATAACCTTATTCTTTAACAGGGCGGAATTGACAAAATTTTCCCGGGTGGACGAAGCCCTCATGGAGATCCCTTTTATAAATGAGCTACTCCGTGTGCCAGAGAAAGTACCTCTTCCCGATGATGGCGAGGAAATTGAACTCCTTCCGGAGAGATAAAAACAAATGTCCTTTCTCTTTTCCTGATCGTCACCGCACATCTTCCCGCCAATGAATCCACCTCATGTATAGACTGAGAAGTGATTCCCTCTTCAGGGTACTCGCCGATGTTGATTGCCACATATGACGTAGCAATGATATTGAAGATCATATCAAAGATGGAGTCATACGGGTTAACAAAATATGTCGAACCAGAAATGATATCGAGACGGAGTTCTGCATACTCCCAGGCGAATCCCAGAAATATCACGGTGACAAATATCCATACGACCACCGATATCCTCTGGAAATTATTCCCTGTCAACCCCCCCAAAACGAGAAGGAATACGAAGACAAGCAATGCGATCCCCATAGCAGCGATGAGATGACAGAATTTGTCGTAAATAGGGTATAACGTGAAATAGAACCGAAAGATCCCGCCTGCCATATGCATGACAAGTGCAAGGGCAAGCAGGAATTTCATGGGCCAGGGAAACCTGATGCCGGTGATCCATTCACATGCTGCAGGCAAGAGGGCCAGTGCTACTGCGACAAAACCCCACCGCGCCCTGAAGAGGTCGTTCCGTATCAACAACCCTGCAAGGGCGACGACCAGCAGGAGTGCCATAGTGATATAGTACATGGCATCTCCCAATTTCCACTCAAAAATGGAGTCGATAAGATAGTGCGGGTGTTTCGTGTCCACCAGGAAATTCCTCCGGGATCCGGATCAGGTACAGGTGTTCCCTATTATCCGTAATGGTATTTCAGTCTTGATGAAAAAGGTCCGGAGAAAAAGCAATAAAACCGGGGAAACGGGCCTGGGGGGATTCGAACCCCCGACATCCGGGTTAGAAGCCCGGCGCTATGTCCAAGCTAAGCCACAAGCCCACTGACGCCAATAACATTCGCGCTTTGGTGTAATTAATCTGTTTCCCTATGTTTTGGAGAAAATACCCTGAACGGAAAAAAAATTTGACAAAATATAACTAATGAACGATTGCAAGTTCTTCTGGTCAGGTGTTGGAGGCATATGATGAATAAGAAAATGCGTCTCTGGATGGTCATGATCCTCTCCATGGTGCTGCTGATTCCCTCGCTGGCAACAGCTTTTGGCAATATTACCGTCAGTTCAGTTCCTTCCGGGGCAACTGTCATAATCGATGGCGTGACTATCGGTGCAACTACTCCCGCAACAATCGAAATGGTAAGCAGCGGATCCCACTATATTTCCTTAAAATTGTCAGGATATCAGGATTACGCCCAAAATGTGATAGTAAGCGATAATACGACCAGCATGGTTTCCGTAACCATGACTGCTCTTCAGACAACAACCCAGCAGATCACCAATGGCAGTATCAAGGTGGAATCAGATCCTTCCAATGCGGCCATTTTTCTGAATACAGAGTACCAGGGAAGGACTCCCCTGACAGTCTATAATCTTACCCCTGGCACCTATAGGGTACTGGTGCAAAAGATCGGTTACTATGACTGGTCAGACCGTATTTCCGTAACGGCCGGGGTGCGGAAGGATGTGTACGCGGCCCTTGATATTGAGGCAACTGATACGCCCGTTGTGACCACTGTTTCCTCAACGACTACGGTGAAAACGACGACAATCTCCCGGACCTCCACGGCAAAAGTACCAACTCCCTGGCCGAGCAGCACACCAGCTTCTGCATCCTCAATGAGTGTACCTGCGATTGCAGGAGTAATCGGTGTTGCGTTTGTACTGGCCAGAAAATGATAAAAATGAAATCAGGACTATAAAACGAAAAGATTTTCCGGATCCCTTTTTTTACCAGAGGTCGAATTGCACCCGATGGACAGAAAATTTGAGGGAAGTATATCTAACCAGCATTATAAAAGGATGATTTGAGCACTTCAACATATGTCGGCTCGCAAAGACCGTCGTGATAAACGGTCTTTACGACTGACTGTGCACAGTATTTCACCTGGACTCGTGCAGACATTCGCTCCCGTTCTTCAAAATGTGAGCCATGCATGAATTCAACAACTCTTTTCATTGAGATTGAAGTGGCAAGCACAAAGGCGCATATGCCCGTATCGCCCGGGCCCAAATCGGCGAGATCAATCGATGTTATGAATATATGGGTGCCGGGATCAGGTTTGACTTCGGCGATAGTTACGATATTATGGGTGCTTTGCAGCTCTATTGTTCGAGGTTTCCCTGCCTTTAGTTCCTTGATCAAATCAGGTGAAATTCCGGTTAATGCAGCACATCTCATCATCATCACCCGTACATAGGAAGATCTTTCCTCGGTGACTGCTCTGCCGATTGCTGTACTTCGTCAGATATTTTTTGCATGCTTTGCTCAATCTCGACTGCCTGTTCGATTAAAGGCTGGACATCGAGTCCGAGGTTATACATCTTATTGAGAACTTCAATGGTGGCAGCAGACGACCGGGGATCTGGCGCATTGATGGTCTCACCGAGAAGGCCATATCCAGGAATATTGCGAATCCTGCATTCCGTGAGAATACTTGAGGCAATACCGGAGATACTGCCGATCGGGAGTATCTGGGTATATTCCTTGATCCGCTGGAGTGCTTCAGCGTTTGTCGCAACGCCGAATACACGCTTCTCCGGCTCATTGGTGATGATACCGGCGATTGTCAGCACTTCTTTTGGTTTAAATGGCACCAGCCAGTCGAGAAGACCATTTGCAATCTCATAGCAGATCATCGGGTGAATGGGGATATCAGCAACAATTGCCGCGACATCGTTTTTTATATATATCCTGACAGGGTCATTGATTACCCCTTTATTCATCATTGCGAGCGGAGGGAAATATTTAGAGGTCATTGTGCCTATCAGCTCAAATTCGAGCTGTTCGACCATGTACTGAAGTGCGATCGTTCCTACGAGGCCGCTACCTGGGAAACCCATAAGGACCGCGGTGTTATCACTGGGAAGCGGTTTTGAAAATATGGTGAGTTCTTTTTTTGGTTTTATCTCAATAATGTCATTGTGTACCGTATCAAGCCTCGTAAGAATTTTTTCGCAACATTCTGGAGATTCAGCCGTCATTAGATTAACATACACCCACTACTAAAAAAGTATTATGCAAGAGTATCCCATCAAAAGAGGACTAACAAAAGATCTTGAGGCACGTATAGTCACGGAATTGAAGAATTCTTTTGGCGTAGAACCGGAGAAGACCCAAAAAGGGTACCGTATCAGGACAGGAGCACTTCTGCGGCTCGATGTAATGATCGGGGCTGACGGCAAGTCTGTTATTATTGATACTGAATCTGATATACATGCCAGCGACGAGGTTATTCTTGACACGAACAAAAGATACCGGAAATATCTTGATGCAGTAACCGGATTCTCTACAAAAGAGCGGGTCAAGCGATCAAAAAGTGTCGAGTAGATCAAATAATGCCGGGCGGAAAAAATTTTCGCATTCTTTTATTGATGCTCTGATGGAGTTTGTATCGCATAGATACTCTACCGAAATAATCTCATGGTAAGACAGACGGCTATTTTATCAGATCAAGGAACCGTTTTTTTCGGTTCTGAAAAAAGCAAACTGCGTATAGTTTGAATACGACAACCAATATCAGAAGAACTGGCGAATATTATTCTCCGCCACCAGCCTTTTTGCGCAGATAATGGATATTTTGGCCGATACCACACTGAACAATTCCCGGGGATGTGGTGATTGAAGCAAATTGAACTACAGAAATGCCGTTGAAGTCGGGGAAAGCCTCAATATCGACTTCAACCTGGGCAATATACCAAGATTATGCATCTCCCTAATCTTTCTTGGAAAGAGAGTCGCCATGTTTGATCGAACAGAACCTGAAAATTATTAAATTTCCTTATGGCACCGCATGAGCTACATCAGCGGGTATATCTCCTTACTCCAAGGAGCAAACCCATGACGGCGATAACGACAAGAAACGGATCGAATGCCGATTGAGGGGTCCCTGTTGTTGCAGGGGACACGGTAGTAACCCGGGTCGTTGGAGGAGGTATTGCTGTAGTTGTTGGCAATATCGTACTTGTACCCTGATACCGGGAAGTCGGTGTATATGTTACGCCCGATGGTATCCGGGTGTCCCCCAGTAAGTCAAATCCGTACAGGGAAAGTTGATCTGCTACGACAATATGTTTTCCATCCCCGCTTACGGCAACTGAACGCTGCTGGATAAGGCTACCAGTCCTTACTTTAGCCAGCAGGTTACCATAACGATCGAAGATATAGAGGTTCCCATTCAGGGCACCTGCGGCGATGATAGATCCATCATGAGAAACACCTACTCCGTTAATCCATGATCCTGCCGGATATGTCCACAATATCGTGCCCGTTTCATCAAGAACCCGAACGTCCCCGTCCTGGCCGCCAAGAACGATAGTGGTGCAGTCCTCCGAACAGGCCATATCGATGATGGCCTCACGGGTTATGTCATTCATCCAGTTAAGCTTCCCGCTGCTGGTATGAGAGGATACCCTGTTTTCACCAGAAGTGATCACGGTGGAACTATCTGCGGATATCGCTATGAACGAATCAAGACTTCCGGATTTGTTATCCCACCAGATCGGCGTCATGTCCGGAGCAAGATACTTCAAGCCAACGACGGTGGTAACTACAATGTACGATTGTGAAGGAGAAATTGCAATCTGTTTCACCAGATCGCTTCGGTTCAGGCCCCAGCTTTCGCCATTTCCCGTCCATGAATGAATGTCGCCCTGATCGTCAGCGGAGACGAGCATTGAACCATTGGAGGAGATGCCAACTGAACGGATGGGGGCACCCATACCCCGGATCCAGTACAATGTGCCATTTTTTTCAAGGACCTGAACCTGTTTTCCAGCGGCAGATACCACGTAGTTTCCATCAGAGCTCATAATAGCGGTAGTTCCAGACTGCCCCCCCCAACGGGTTGAACCATCCCACGAGCGCACAAACAACTGGTTACCCCCGGCAAAGACGATTGATCCGTCAGAAGAGAACATCACATCCGAAAAGGAGCCTTCGGCAAGAGAATTTTCTTCCCATGCATGTCCCAGACCTGCTGCTGAAGCGGTACCAATTATACTCATCGTTAGAAGAAATGCAATTATAACCATGTAATTCCAAGGTTGTTTTCTCATGTATTTTCCTGAGAACAGAGTGTTATTGTTCGGTATAACTTGTTTGTGGATGAAAGGGTAACAGCGAGCCGTGTTTTTTTTCATTGATTGAAAATTCAATTATCGCTGTCACTGCCTTGCATCACTGCCTTGCATGAATTAATAATTGATATGATCTGAATTCATCAGCAAAGGAGTGAAGTTCTCGTGCCATCAATCATGTGTAAAGATATCGGAATGGATTGTCCCTTTGAAGCAAAAGGAACAACCAACCCCGAACTTATGAGAAAATTTATCGACCATGCGGAATCTGCCCATAAAATGCAGGTGCTGTCGGCGGATATTATATTCAAAGTACAAAACGCAATAAGAAAATAATCGTTTAATCCCGTTCAATTTTTCTCAAATCCGGTTATTCGCATTTTTCTCTGACAGATACCGAAATTTCTCATGCACTTTGCAAGTCCTTTTACCTCCTGACATCGAAAATTCCTTCGCTCCTGCCGTATTTTATAGAACGTAATGAGGGTGAAAAAGTTTAGAAATCATCCCCTTTCAGAGGTAAGGTGCGAGCTGTGTCAACCTTCCTGGTCCCGGGTTTTTATTCATACAGGAACCAAAAAATTAAGAGTATCTTATTGAGGTTATTCGATAATAATCGCTGGTTTAAACGGTAATGCGGAAGTAGCTTTAGCGTGTTTACTCGACTCTGCACCGGTAATATGGACTGACACTTTGAACTCTTTTTCCAGAAATCCCTTTGCAGCCTCAAAGACCGCCATCTCATTAACCTGCTCTCGTATGAGAGGTTCAACAACGTGCGGAGGCAGGCGGTGAATAAGTGTCGTGCATTGTTTCGCGGCATCGGTGGCTTCTTTGCCGCGTTTGCGCATGGCATCGTCTTTCATTATCTCCCGGATCACCGTATTCCTGTCGTCTGCCCTGGCGATAGTGAGGAAAATTTCATACTTCCATGCAGGTGCAAGGGATATAGTAATGGATTTAGGCGTGATCTGGATTAGTTTTATAATCGACTCGATATCCTCAACAGTACGGGCGAGAAGTTCTTCGGCAAGTTCTATCCGGGTATTGACCAGTTCTCTCTCTGCAACTGGCCATTGGGCAAAAGAAACGAGCCCTTCGCCAGCGAGGTTTTTCCAGAGATGTTCACCGGTGAATGGGATAAATGGCGCAAGGAGACGGACCCAGGTTGAACAGAGTGTATGTAACTCCCGGCTGCCGTCGCAATCCTCGGGAAGGCGGCGGCGATACCATTTAAGATCAGTCTCGATACCGAAATAGGCTTCCTGCAATGCCTGGCGGGTCTGAAAGTTGGTAAGTGCAGCAGTCGTCCGTTCAATGTGGGACTGGAGTCTGCTGATAAGCCAGCGATCAATATCATATGGCTCACCATCTGCATCTTTGAGCTCAAGCACGGTATTATAGAAACGCTCGATTTGTTTTTTTGTCGAAATAACCAGACTCGTTTCTCCAGTCAAAATCCTGCCAGGGTTCAGCACTTCCCATCAGGAACATGCGGACCGTATCGGCACCGAATTCGTTCACCGCATCCTCAAGCAAGAAGACATTGCCTTTTGATGATGACATCTTCGCTCCGTTCAGAAGTCCCATCCCGAAAACTACCATGCCCAGGGGAAGTTTATTTTTGGGAAAAATCGTAACATGGTGAAAGAGCTGGAACGTGAGGTGGTTGGAGATAAGATCTTTTGCTGAGAACCGGTAGTCGTAGGGATACCAGAATAAAAATTCTTTTCGCATCGCTTCCAGTTTCTTCTTCTCGGGAAGATCAGCAGATGCTATCCCCAGGAAAATATAATCAAAAACTTCCGGCGTCAGAAGGGAAGGCGCAATCTCTTTTATCTTATGGGCAATGGTGTAGTACGCCATGTAGATTGTTGAATCCGAAAGGGGTTCTATCAGTTGTGTTGTATCCCACGGAAACCGGGTACCAAGGCCGACACGCCTGGTACACGCCCAGTCTTTAAGCCAGTCTACTGTGCGGTCGAATTCAAGCCGTACTTCCGGGGGTACCAGTTACCATGTCACAGAGATGTTCGCTGACCTGTTTCTTCCATACAGGGTCGCTGTATTTTAAGAACCACTGGTCGTGCAGGATCTTGACTTTTACCTTATTTCCGCAGCGGCAGACTACGGGACGTATATCAAACTCATACATTATTATCGAATTATACTGCTCAACCATGACTGACGCAACTTCGTCACGTGCAACCCGAACCGGTTTGCCGCCATACTCCGCAAAAAGTTTTCCCTTGGAAAATTCTGCAGAATAAATCTCCTGCGTGAGTGCATCCATACGACTGTCCATCTGAGAGGTGATGCCCATCCTCTCTACTGCATCCTGTGCGGGGATCTCACCGTACCCATCGACTTTAATCAGTGGGATTGGTTTAATGGTCGTATATTTCCCTGTATGCTGCAGGTCACGGAGCGCAATATAATCAAAAGGTGCATGGGCGGGAACACTCATGACAAGTCCGCTGCCGACATCGGGATCGACAAATTCGGCCGGGAGAACCGGAACCTCACCGCAAAGGGGGTGACAGACTATCTTACCAATAAGGTCCTGTCCGGCAATCTCCTCCCGAAGTTCTACCGTGTGATCCTGCAGGACGAGCTTCTCCGCTGCTTCCTTTGAAATAATCCAGGGATTCCCGTCTACCAGCGCTCTGACATACGTGATACCCGGGTTTGCCCAGAGGTTGGTAACGCCGTAGATTGTCTCTGGACGAAGCGTTGCCGTGGGGATATATGCATCACCACACCGGAACATGATGAGTGTGAATTTGATCACCTCGGCCTTGTCCCCGTCAAGCAGGTCGTGATCGCCCACAGGATTATCATCCACAGTACAATAACGGACCGGATGAACTCCTTTGATGACATGCCCCGCTTCATAAAGGTGTTTCCATTGCCACTCGATGAACTTGCTGTACGTCGGATCAACGGTCGTGAACCTGCGGCGCCAGTCGATCGAGATCCCACATGCAGTCATCACCCGCTGGTATTCGCTCGCGAAATGGCGGACAATGGTCAGCGGATCGGTAAATTCATCAAGGACCTTCTGGGGGACTTTGTAAAGATCGCGGTAGAGGTGGATGGTCTTTGGATCTTTCTTTGCGATGCGTTTTGATATCCCAATAACCGGTGCTCCTGTCACGTGAAATGCCATTGGATAGAGAACCTGTTTTCCCCGCATACGCCAGAATCTTGCAATAACATCAGGGACGATATAAGTCCTCCCATGCCCGACATGCATCGCACCGCTTGGGTAAGGGTAAGCGACGGTCAGGTAAAATTTCTCAAGGTTCGACGGGTTGGATTCAAATGCATGTGTCCACTTTTCCTGTGCTTCTTCTTCAAAACTTCCCAGATCAAATTCGTTCAAACGATTTCACCTTCGTTTTTATAAAAAAAAATCAGAAGTCTTCCGGATTATACCGGTCGCAGCTTAATAATCTCGCTGTTCTGGTAGCGCCGGATCATTTCCTGTGCAATACTTGAGTTCTTTGCAAGATGAATCTCACCAGTTTCATTCACGGTGGCAGTAAACAGGTACTCCTTGCCTGCAAAAACATCAACGATCTTACCACTTTGATCAGGTGCCACTATAGTGAGCTGCTTCTTATCCGTCTGTATTTTAATACCGCTGCCCAGATTATACTCCATATCACTTTTCTGCGTTTGCAGCTGCTGGCGATCAAATTCAGACCGGGGTTTTATATCAATGCCTATACCAATTTTGTTTACGATTGCAGAGATATTTTTACCCCCTTTGCCGATCGCAGCAGGTACGTCTTTATCATCGATATAGACGACCGCTTTGGTATCGCTTATCATCTGGACATCCACAAAACCTTCAGTATAACGCCCGATCTCTCGCTGAATATCTTTTTCCATGAGCTTCCAGCCAGGTCGATCTTCATTTTCTTTTGCGGGATTTATCTCTGGTAAGGGTACCGGAGAGCGAATAGCGCTGACAGGTGTTACGGAAGTTCCGATATTCTGGACCAGCGGGGAGGCTTTTCTTGATGCAGTAGATACTGCAGTCATTGGCATGACGATAGTTTCTCCGTCATATCGGAAGACATCGATGACCAGCTCGCCAGTTTCGTGATCGGTTACGATTGTTACCGGGCGGAGATGCATCTCATTGGCCATCCCTTCGGGTACCTTGATGGTGAAATCTACATCGTAAATCTTTGTTATCACCCCTTGGCTCACAAAAATGATCGTATTAATAATCTGTGAGAGCACCGAGAAATCAACCCGGTCGGAAAAACGTTGGACTGCATCCTGCACACCGTTTGCATGAATAACACCTACCATGCCAAGACCTGCAAGTCTCATATCGGCAAAGACATTGAAATCCTCGTTCTTGCGAAGTTCGTCAAAGATAACAAAGTCCGGTCTGACCAGTAAGAGTACATCTGCCGTATTGGACATGCTCCCGTCGAGAGTTGTGTACTGGGTGATCTGGTCTGGTACCTGCAATTCGCGGGGTGCCTCCATAGTTTTGACAACAAAACCGCTGTCAGAAAGGTACGTGGCGACACTTTGTGCGAGGGTGGTCTTTCCGGATCCCGGAGATCCAACAATGATCAACCCACGCTTCTCGCTGGTTATCCTCCCGGTGATGATGTCTGCCTTGGCATAGTCCCTAAGGGTTACGTCCACAATCGGGCGGACAGCGGTGATCTCCATGCCGTCAGAGAACGGTCGACGGGCAATCGCGATTCTCATTGACCCGATCTGAACTACCGTGATCCCACGCTTCTCGACTTCGATGAAACCATCAGGATCCCGTTTTGCTCTTTCGAGAATTTCCTGAGCTAGAGCCCGCAGCTCGTATTCGCTGGTCGGCTGTTCCCGGATCTTCACCAGCTTCATATCGCTGATTGTCCCTTTCTTGGCACTAGGGCAGACCCGTTCCTTGAGATATACCGCTATTGTATGCTCATCAAAGAACTGGTCAATACCCAGTGGAACGAAATCGCTCACCTGCGGTTTTAAGTAAATGACATCCAGCCCTTTTGCCCGAGCCACTTCGGCTTGCACGAAATCGCTGGTGATAAACCGTGCGGAATTCTCGATCGCAATGTTGCGTATCATCGCGTCGATCTCACCCCCACTTGCGAGCTTAACCTGTTCAAGAGACGGGCGGACACCGGAGAATTTGAGTTCTATCGTTTTTTCTTCTGCCATCCTACTAAGCTGTTGAAGTTCGTTCAGACCCGAAAACCCAATCTCTCTCCCGTTGTTTGCCTGGGCTTCAAGTTCTGCGATTACCGCTTCAGGAACGATTATTGTTGAACCCTTATATTCACCGGCTTTTATCATTGAAGTTATACGCCCGTCGATAAGGACGCTTGTATCTGGTACCAGTATCATAAAAACTTATTCCTCCCCTATAGTATGCTCTTGTATACATGTGGTATTCATACAACGATGGGTGATCGTTGATAGGTATTTATTATATGTTTGTGTTTATAAGCGGTTCGAAGGATTCCAGAACGTAGAGATTTGTCTGAATGGTTGGGGAGATTGAGAAATCGGTCCTTACCCTGTCCTGCAAATCCTCCAAAGTGTCTGGACACCTGCGGGGAACGGCGGTTGCAACAGCTATCCGGGGACGTATGCGATGCCAGAAGGTTTATTGATGTCGGGGCAGGGCATTACAGTCGGCCCGGTTGTATCCGCTCTGATGTATTTCTATGCAACTTCGGGGCAGGAATCGGTCTGTTCTAAATGCTTCAGGGCTTGCCCGTTTATAATCAAGGGTAATGTTCGAATTCCGCCCTCCTAATTTTTTTAACTTTCTGAACGTTTATTTTCCGAAAATTTTCGTAACTAAAAATAAAATGAAAAAAGTGACAATAAATTATCAGGAGAAGGACAGTGTTTACAGGTTTATCCTGTTACGGGGGTCGCCACAGCGGCGGGAGAGGAGGCTTTTACCGAAGCCCCCAGGAGCGTGATAACTATTCTTTGGAGTATTATTTAAGGAAGATATTATGAAAAAATTCGGGGATAAAAATAATACATTGCCCTAAATCAATGATATTAATTCCCTCAAAGACACTACAAATTTACATATCTTCGACCGCGCTGCCTGACATTCGCTACAACAGATCTCCCGGAATCTTTATTTTCATAGAATTACTCCCGCGACGGATGAAGACGGAAGGTTCCGGAAAAAACGTGAGTCTTTTTGCACCCGAGGAATCGAAGTATAGTGATAACAAAATACCTGACTGTTCCGGAAGACAGCGTTATTTGTCATCCGTCCTGAAAACTCCCTTATACGTACCTTAGAATTCCAATAACTGGTCATTTAATCAGCCAATCCCCCTTTATAATAAGAATTGTTTTGAAAAAAATCATTAAAATTTATTCCGATTAAAATAGAAAAATTTATAAATTATTAAATAATTAATGAAAAACCGGGAAGATAACAATGAAAACCATTTCACTCTTATCAGTGATCCTTATGATCAGTTTCATCACGACCGGACTTATGGTATTTGTAATGCTCACCAGTGTCGATCTTCAGAGAACTGAAAGTTCAGGATTGGAGGCATCTTATGGGCCGCAACTCCCCTACGATTTACATGAAAACGGAAAGATGAATTTGAATGACGTCGCCGTATATAGTGGAATTATATCAGAGATATCAGTTAGTCCTACTGTGATATCCCATGATTATAATCATGATGGAATTGCGGATAGCAGCGAAACTATCCTGTTTTTCAATATCGGCTAATCCAACTTTTCTTATCGGTGATTTATCCGGACGCATTCGAAAAATTTGCTTTCCAACCTGGTCAGAAAGTTTTCAATTCCCGCCTCTCATGAATTTTCCATTTCTTGCCGGAATGCGAAATACGAATAGGCTATGGTAAATACTCCTACCGTCAGAGCCGGCATCAGGATCAACCATATGGCCAAATCCTGGGAAAATAATCCTCCCACTGAGATAATCCCGGCAATTTTAAAGAGTATCCCGTCGATTGCACGGGTTCTCTTCCAGGCCGTCTTGCTGATCAGCGTCCAAATCGTTCGTATTCCAACGAACCAGTTCTGTTCTGCATGTTCGAGGAGAAACCCGATATAGATGAACAATATGCCGAATAAAAGTGGGAAGGGCGGTTCGGGTTGATCTGATACCCAATACTCCAGAGGATGATTTGGATCCGGATGATCAGGAGGCAGAGAATAAAGAGGAGAACAAATCCGTCATAGTAATTGTGGAATTTCTCATAATTTTTTGAGAGGATCGATGAGAGGAATTGCTATAAACAGGGCAGCACATGCGACCATAATAAGTGGGATAAGACCAATTCCCCAGAATTTCGGCAAATACCCGTCAAAGCTTGGCCAGTAGTATTCCCGTGTGATACAATCGGATCCGGAAGAGAAGGGTACATGAAAATAGTCAACATGAACGTAAAAATAAGACCAGCAATAATTGCGAGTCTGATGAGTTTCATATACCGTTATTGCTCATGATAATACATTAGCAATCCGGATTTTTAGTTCACCGATCCTGCTGAAATCTCTTCCGGGCCGGATTTCGGCTGAACCCAACCATTTACCGGATTGTCAATACAAGATTCTGACGTTAATTTCAATGTCGGAGATTTTTCAGACATAAACAATATTCCTGTCGGCCGGTAAATTCTTCGTGAAGTGAGAATATTCAGCTCTTACACGAAGATGATCTGGCAAGCCCCCCAAAAAAACAGAGCAGATGTCTTTATCTGACAAAGCCCCAACTGTTTTTATTGAACCTGGAAATATTCGATGAATGTTACAATCGATCGAATGGCGTGTGTCTGCTGTGGGGCATGCTGGAATACCTGTCCGGAACTCTTTGATCAGAACCACTGCGACTCCTTATCGGAAGTTGTTGAAATTTACCGGGTCAACGGTGACCGGGGGAAAGGGGTCATCCCGGACTGCCTATGCTGCTGTGCACAGGGAGCAGCGGATCTCTGTCCTGCACATATCATCAGTATCAGATAGGATCCTTTTAAAAAGGTCATCCTTTGATGCACTGGATAATGAGGGCTGGTATACATCCACTCATGAAAATGCCGATCTCCTGAATACTGAAACGAATCATTGTCCTGGCTTTCCGTATATTTTTTCCGGATCAAACATCTTTATCCCCACTACTTCTCCGGCTAGTGTCCGGTAGAAACAGGAAGCATATCCCGTGTGACATGCAGCACCTTTCTGCTCAACCTGGTATAACAGGCAGTCGTTATCGCAGTCGGTGAGAATCTCGATAACTTTCTGTAAGTGCCCGCTTTCCTCGCCCTTCTTCCAAAGTTTCTTTCTGCTTCGGCTGTAGTAATGGGCAAATCCAGTCTCTCTTGTAAGAGTAATTGCCTCATCGTTTGCATATGCCATCATCAATACTTCACGGGACACTGCATCCTGTACGATCACGGGAATAAGCCCGTCCACAAATTTCAGGTTAATCATGTTATACCCCTATCGCGACGATCTTCATAATTGAAAAGAGAATATCACCAAAAACAAGTGCAGTAATCAACCCCGCTGTAATGGGAATGATAAAGGGTACCGCATACGAGATCCATACGGTGCCGGCTTTTTTATATATCGCCATTTCCCGCCGGAATTCTTCCGGGTGTTCCCGAAGATCCTTGGTATATACCCTGTCCTCACCAGAATACATGCGCTTAATGGAATCCCAAAACCCGATAAAATTACGGCTGACAGTTCCCTCCTTCTCAACAAAATCCTCCATGACAAAGCCCCAGGTATTTTGGATCCTGTCGCCCTTTACCGGGAATCCAAAGAACATATACATAAGGGGTGCCTTGTTTCCTCGGATAATATTGATGACAAATATGCCGAGTGGGGCCGCCAGATTGAGTAACAGAGCATTGATGAGTACGGAGAATGATAAAAAGCCCAGCGGCGGCATTCCCAGAAATGGTGTGAATGGAAAGGTAGGGATACAAAATGAAATGAATATGAGCGCCCAGGCATCTGCCCCGCCGAACAGGTGCATTCGTGCAAAGGTATAAAAAACACCGCTGAACACTGAAATGAGAAGTATTACAATGGCCGGGGATCCCCATCCGCCAGGGCTGAAAAACATAATGACCGATGTAATCGAAAGAATCACGATAATCAGAATAAAATACCAGTGGTTGATCACATCCTGAATATTTGTATCCGTCTTTTTGGTTTTTCGTTTCGGTCTCACTTCAGGTATGCCTATGTATTCTGTATATGAAATATACGAGAGAATTCCCGCAAACATGAAATACCAGGGAATAAGCTGAATGTTTAACGAAGGTGTGAAGACGAACCACGAAAGAACCGGGAGGATCAGGACAAGACCAAGATAATAGAATATCCTTGATTTTTTGTAATATCCGGTGAGTCCCTTGGAATCTGTTCTCCCCCGGCTGTCCAGATAATCGGCAAAAAGAAAACAAACAACAACGCTCAGATAACCGATGATAAGGCTGATATCCGCAGTTGTCTGCCAGAGGAGATAACTTGTACAAATAACACCAACAACCAGCATGGGTATCCAATAAATAAATGAGACACGGCGATATCTTATATCGAGAAACGAGGCGTAGATCAGGGTTACAAGGACCGCAATCGCGGAGATTGCCATCGGGTAGAATATTTCCATAGTTCTTATGTACTTATTTTTTCTGAACACTTATGTATGGCGATAAAGAACCGCAGGCAATTGATTCCGCAAATGTCAAATATACCGGTTACAAATATCTCAACTAGAAACAGGACAAATGCTTTTCAAGATGCTCTTCCCAAAGAGTTTATCTGATGAGATGAATGCAGATGAAAATACAGGACCTGATAAAAAATATCCATAAGGGCGCGAAACACCTGGGGACCTTCTCGCTCCACGATCTGTTCCAGTTCGCCTCATCACGGTACTTTAATGGGATTGCAATTGCACAAGAGGACTCCCGTGAATATTATCTTGCGTTTCTCAATGGCGAAGCTGAGGGCGCTATCTATATGGATGAGAAAGGAACCGTGCTCAGCGATAAGGCGGCACGAATGATCTCCGGAGCAGAAAAATTTGATTTCTATGAACTGACACCGGATATTGTTGAGACAATTGTAATGAGGTGCCGGATTTTTGAAAAATCACACCTCAAAAAAAGTATTCCCAACGTAATACACGACCTGCTGGAAAATATCATCAAGAGCTCAAGGTATACAGGCACGTTCAGCATCCATGAATTGTTTCAATATACCTCTTCGCAGAATTTCATTGGAATAGCAGCAGCAAAAGAGAATGAACGTGAGTACTATCTTGCTTTTATAAATGGTGAGGCAGAAGGTGCAATTTACATTGATGATAAAGGGTCACTCTACAGTGATAAAGCAGTTATAATGATAACGGGTCACGAAAAGTTCGAGTTGTATGATGTTAAACCGGATGTTATCGACGCAGTTGTTATGGGGTCCCGGATTTTCGAGAAGAAACATTTAAAAAAGAGCATACCTTCCCTGATACCGGAGATTGGCAAGAAATTTGAGGGAATGGGAGTGCTCAGTCTTTCGATCCTGAAGGACACAATCCCGCAGAATGGTGTTAGTGTGTCGATTCGAAGTGAAGGCAAAATTCTGGGAAATGATATTACCACCGATGAAGGAAATGCAAGTTTTAAACTGATGCATGGAAAATATGAGTGCATCGTTATGGAACGTTCCCAGAAGATCACTACGTTCAACATAACCTTTAATGAGTCGAATTCAACACTCAACCTGGATCTTAACGCACATATTATTCTTAAAATTTGATGCAGATTCCTCCAATTTTTCATATGAGTCCTTAATGATGCCATTTCGTTATCAAGGGAGCGATAACGAAATACTTTAATCGGATAATAACAGAGTTTTCGTCCATGAAAATTGGACGGGAGGACTTCGAGGCTCTCATTAATGGGGAGAAGAATATCATTCCCTATATTGAGATGGATCCTGCCACCGGTTCTTACTCGGTATTCGGGGTAAAAACAGCAAGCAATCCAAGTTATCTTATAAAATCTATCTACGAGATGTACGAGACGAATCTTGACAGGAAACTTGCCGTTCAGGCAGTTCGTAAACTCTTCCATTCTGTCGGGATGGGTGCCGGGGGTCTCAACAATCTGTTAAAAAAGTCCGGAATAAATATCACCCCGGCGGAATTTCTCATGCTTGTCTTTAAGCTTCAGCACCAGCAGGGCTGGGGGACTCCCTTCGAGCTCGTCGAATCCGGCCAATACCGGATTGTGCTCCGGACAAAGCATACGTTCGAGTCTGAGGTTATCAAGGACTGGAAGATGCCGGTCTGTGGTATTCACCAAGGCTGGATTGAGGGGGTCCTGATTGCGGTAACAGGTAAGAACTGGTTCTGTATTGAGACCCGGTGTCATGCAAATGGTGATGATGTCTGCGAATTTGTTGCAGATCAAAGAGAATCCAACTGGAAATGGAAAGCAGAAGCAATTGTTAAGGGCGACTCTGCTATTACAGAATATATCGAGCACAAACCTCTCCAGGGTACCATCAAACTCATCGATGATCCTGTCGTTTTGATGCCCCGTTTCATCTTTTCTTCCATGATGAACTCATTAAAAAAGACCATGGGTGAGATGCCGGCGGGTGGAGTTAATTACCGGGCATATATGGATATGGGCAGGGAAACCGTCGAGCATTACAAAAAAATGGGTATAACAAAGCCCAATCTCCTTTCTGACATGGCATTTGCGTTCTACTCTCAGATGGGATGGTTCAAAATCAACCAGATGCAATGGGACGAATTAAAAAAGGAAAAAACCATTACGCTTGAGCATACGGTTGAGTCGGAGGCATTTGGAACCACGGGCAAAAACGTATGTTTCTGTACGGCCGGCCTCCTCGCCGGGATTGTGGAAGGATCCTTTGGGATAAAAGTCCAGGGTCGTGAAATCCGGTGCCGCTCTAAAGGTGATGAACACTGCGTTTTCACGATAACCAATAAAAATTGATATTTTCCAGGATCAGAACGAGAATTCATCTATCTGTCCGAATCGTTTCCGGTTATACCGTCAGATCTGTTTACAGGTGATCTGGATAAAAAATACTCAGAGCTGAAACGAGCAAAATGCGGGTAGCCGGCTTCGGCAGGAAATTAAGATAAAAAAGAACTGATTAAAATCCGTTCATATTTCCGATTTCTTAACAAAAAGAGCTTTGGTAAATCTTTCAATGAAGCCCTCTTTCTTTTGTACTTCTCCTTCATCCTTATAAGCGACTCCGGTTATGTCAGAAGCAATTCGGCGGATCGCCTTTGAAGCGGGGGATGTCGGAAACTTGATCACAATTGGAGTCCTTGAAGAAGCTGCGCGACGTACGTTGGGATCTTCGGGGATAATCCCGATTACTTTTACCCCGAGTACCTTCTCCATTTTTTTGATCATGACATCCGTTTTGTCCTGACCTACACGGTTGATGATTGATCCGAGGACATGGCCTCCGACCAATTCGGTCAGAATCCTCGTCTTAAGGGCATCTACGATCGAGGAAAGTTCGGGATTTACGACAAGAATCACTTCATCTGCAACAGCAAGGGGAACAATTCCATCCTTGCTGATGCCGGCGGGAGCATCAATCAACAAAAAGTCACAGCGTTTGACGATCTCATTCATGACGTCACGGAGCTTCTCCGGATCCGCCTGCTGGAATCCCTGGAGTGATATTCCTGCCGGTATAACCTTAAGACCTGCAGGGCATTCGTAAATCGCGTCATCGATCTTCCCCTTGCCGGCAAGAATTTCGTGAAGGGTGACCGGTGCATCCTGCAGGCCGAGAAGAAGCCCGACATTCGCCATACCGATGTCAGCATCCATAAGAAATGTTTCTTTACCGAGCTGAGCAAGCATCGTTCCGAGGTTAACAGAAACGGTAGTCTTCCCTGTACCACCTTTTCCGGAAGCGATTGTGTATACCTTGACCATTGAACACCCTGTTGTGTGATTATTTCTATTTGATTTATATAAGATTACCCAATTTTTCTCGTATCAATTTATAGCAGGTTGAAAATTATGTTAAACAACAGCCTATAAGCATTTTTCGTCCGGCTCGAACGGAACCTCTGTATATGGCAGTTTTGCGGTTTCATAAAAGGTTTAATATGCAATTCCCTTCAATGCAGCCATTCCCTTCTCAACGCTCGGTCAGATGTTCGAGACGAAGTTGCTTTATTAACGTTTTGCATTCTCCACGAATTTTGCTGGTCATGATGTCTACATCCATGGTCTCGAGAGTGTCAATATCACACTCAAAACTCTTCGAATCTTCCTGTCCTGAAGATTCAGTCTCCTCTTCACCTCTCTTCTTCTCTCCTGTTCTTAGTGAAATTTCAGGAGACAGCTGATGAACTGGCGAAGGGTGAATATTAGATCCAGGCAGGGACAATTTGTTTGGCAGGGTTTGTGGGTCCTGAATAAACGGGGATTCAAACATCACCGTCGGATGTGGTGCAGGCGTCTCTGGAATATGCGGTTTCTGAATGTTTTTGACCGGCGTTGTCAATGATTCCCCCATTGAAACATATGGGGATTTTTTTACCGGTAAGATACGATCCATCTTCGGAGAAAAGGGAGAGGATTGTTCTGGCTTTCCTTTTCCGATGCGGCAGGGTCTATTGAATTCAAGTGACAGCTCAATCTGTGTATCATCCATTGCGGATATTGAGGCATCTACTTTCTCCCCCTGAATTTTCTGAAATTCATTCCAGGCTGCATCGCCTGTGATATGTCGGAACTCCGCAAGAATACGTTTACCGGATTTGAACACGAGGGATCCATTTGCTGATCCGAATGAGATGGTGCAGATTCCGCTGAATTTCATTAGCTGCAGATCCTCAAGAATGCCTGCGAGTTTTGTATCTTTTTTTATATAACGGAATGTGCCCCTGGGGAGTTGCATTATGTTGTATTGTTACGATTTCCTACTATATAGTTTCGTTTTAATCGGACGATGGAAGTGCGCGCTTTTAGATATTCCGGTATTGAGAACCAATCATAAGATTCAGCAAAACTGTCGTTATTTTTTTGATTCAGAATATTCATATTATTCTAAAAGAATGAAAAGACCAACCTTTTAATAGAAAAAAAACAAGAGTGAATCATTTATATGGGGGCAAAGAAATGTTAAAGCCATTACTGGAGGAATTTCTGAAGGTGGAAGGTGTATCTGCTGCAGTTGTGGTAGGAAGAGACGGATTTGTTATCGAAAGTGCCGTTTCCGGCAAAGTGGATATAGAGGCGCTTGGTGCGATGGCTTCGACTGGTCTCGGTACTTCGGAAGCGATGGGAAATACTCTGGGAAAAGGGGAACTTTCACAAATGCTCGTTGAATTGGAAAAAGGTCCGATCATTCTGTCACCACTTTCCGGAGATGAGCTTATCGCTATCGTTGCTGATACTACGGCCAATATAGGAAGAATCAGGTACGAATTAAAGAAGAATAAGGTCAGGCTTATTGCCGCTCTCTGATTTCAGCCTCTTATTTTATGAGATTACCTGCCGGAACCGTTGAAGAATCTGTTACAACTCCACAGAAGGATGGATTACTCCAGTACCTGATGACCTTCCGTGGATTGCTTGAGATCAAAACAGGAACCGGGCATGGCTTTATTCTTAACGATTTCGGGAAACTGGTGGGAGCGTATTTTAAAAGTCATGATGGGATATTTCGTGGAAAAGCAGCACTTTACCATATGACGATGGAATCCTCTGAAATATCTGATATCACGGAGACATTCAACAAGAGAAAATATTCTGAGACAGAATTCTCACGTGCAGTTCAGATCTCCCATGAAGAGGGATTACTTATCGGAACCCTGGCATTTCCAGCATCATCTGAGCCCCGTACAGAAATTTGTGGGATCCCGGAGTTGCCTCCTCATCTGGATAGAAAAACCCTGAAAAAAATTAAAAACCTGACCGGAGTTATCGCAGTTTCTGCCTTTTTTGAAGGATTTCCTATACAATGTATTGGAGATGCCGATTTTGAGCATGTAGCGGCATCTGCAGAAGACCTTATGCGGGCCGGGGCAAAAATTGCCAAAGAACTGAAGATCGGTTCGCTTGATCAGATGATACTCGAAACTGATGAGAACAAATTTATTATTGCACCCTGTGGAGATTTGTTCGTATGTATTTTTACAACTGCTGATGCCCATCTCGGCATTATTCGGGTTGTGGTAAAAAGTATCCAGTCAGAGCTTTCAGGACCCTAATTTACGATATGAAAAATAAGTTCTGAAAATAATTTTTATTTATAATAAAACGACCACATTATTCATTATTAAAATAGCAAAAACTTAAATATTAAAAAAAGCAATAGTCAAAAGTACTTCATAAAAATTAAAAAAATCATTTAAAATAAAAAGAGTTCTAGATCAAGAACTAGGTCAAAAAGGGTGATGTCTGGATTGAACAAAGATGATGATGATTCATTGGATGATGTAAATTCCCTTATCAGGATGATTAAAGGAACGAAAAAAGAAGAGGAGGAACAGAAGCCCAAAGAGACAATAACCAAGTCCCCCCCTCCTTTTGGCAGTGAACCAGCATCCGACATCGGGGATTTCACCGCTCTCCAGAAAAAAATGAGCATGCCGGATCAAGAGAAATCATTCACAACTGCACCGTCACCTCATGATATTGCGCAATTCTCAGCTGAAAACCAGCAGAAAAAAACCCGTCTTCCTTCATCAATGTCACAATCCACTCCTTCCAGTTCTGACAGTGAAATGGGGGAAAAAAACGAGGAGGAATCCTTCGAAAAACTGCTTGCGCGTGTGGCGGTCAGTCAGCCTCAGGCTTCACGAGATTCCCTGCAAAAGGACCAGAAAGAAAATGATATCGAGATAATTGATGATGATCCAAAGGCGGTTGTGAGGCCGAAGTCCATAAAGACATCCAGTCCCTCTCCAGAAATTGAATCGGTTACCGATGCCGATAAAAAAATTGTCAATGTCGACCAGATCTCTGATTTCTCCGGTCTTATTCTTCCTAAGGGGGTCTCCTTCAAAATCGATGAACTAAAGTTGCATGGACGTATCAGTGCATTTGAAGGGACCGGAACACTGCCACCTGACTTCGATGAGATCTGGAAGAAAAATTTTTCCACCGCAGGATTTAAGGATCTTGATATTGAAGCAAATATCGGACTGGAACAGATAAAACCCAAATCCGAACCTAAAAAATCCTGGTTCAGCTCCCTCTTCAAGGCAATTCATACCACTCTTGAGGAATATGATCCCAAGAAGCATGGTCCTCTTGTCGACATCTCATTCAAACCTTCGCCAGGTATTGAAGAGGTGGAGATCTATCCGGTTAACCCTCCCTATGCATACATCCAGATTATCTATGATCACGCAACCCATGAATACACGTATTCGGTGCTTGAACCTCTCCTTACCGATCCAGAGAAAGAACTGCTCAGGGAGCTGAAGGAACGACTCTTTGAGACACTTGATATCAATACAAAAGATATATCCAAAGAGGAAGCTGGCATAAAACTACGGGCTGCCGCAACTGATATTATCCTTGATTTCGGCATAAAACTCACACCCGTCCAGCGTGAGATTATCCTTTATAACATGCATAAAGATTTCCTCGGTGACGGACTCATCGATGCGGTCATGCACGACAAATATATCGAGGATATCTCATGTGATGGGGTCAATACTTCTCTTTTTGTTTATCATGCAAACTATGAATCGATGAAAACTACTCTTTCATATTCTGATGCCGAAGACCTTGACTCCTTTGTAACGAAACTTGCACAGCGGTCGGGCAAATATATCTCAATATCCCAACCAATTCTTGATTCAACCATGCAGGATGGTTCGCGTATCCAGATGACCTTGGGTCAGGAAGTAACTGCTCACGGTTCAACGTTTACTATCCGTAAATTCAAAGATGAACCGATCACACCTACCGATCTCATCGAATGGCGAACCTTCGCGCCCCTTTCGATTGCTTATATCTGGCTGTGTGTGGAAAATGGAAAATCTGCAATTTTTGCCGGGGGAACAGCATCAGGAAAGACCACCTCCCTGAATGCAGTCTCTTTGTTTATCCCCCCGTTATCCAAGATTGTATCCCTTGAAGATACCCGTGAACTTAAGCTCCCTCATCCGAACTGGATCCCGAGCGTCACTCGGGATTCATTCGATACTTCCGGGAGAGGGGAGATTAATATGTATGAGCTCCTGCGTGCTGCGATGCGGCAGCGTCCGGAATACATCCTTGTCGGAGAAGTCCGGGGCAAAGAATGTCAGACCCTTTTTCAGGCGATGAGCACAGGCCACACTACGTATTCTACTATCCATGCAGATTCCGTGGCAAGTGTTGTCCACCGTATCGAAAACCCTCCAATGGATGTCCCCCGAAACATGCTGTCAGCACTCGATTTTGTCTGTATTCAGGTTCAGGGACGGGTTGGTGGAAAACGTATCAGAAGGTCAAAACAAATAGTTGAGATCCTGGATATCGATCCGAGAACGAACGAGCTTATCACTAATGAGGTCTTCAAGTGGCGGTCAGCAACCGATGAGATCACCTACTCAGGGAAGTCTTACCTCCTTGAAGAGATCATGGAGGCAAAAGGCTGGAGCGAGAACCGGATGCGAGAGGAGTTGAAACGCCGTCAGGAAGTGCTGGAGTGGATGCGGATTAAAAAGATTAGA
This sequence comes from uncultured Methanoregulaceae archaeon, assembly GCA_963815065.1. Lineage (GTDB taxonomy): Archaea > Halobacteriota > Methanomicrobia > Methanomicrobiales > Methanospirillaceae > Methanoregula. The sequence continues at coordinate 1,188,926 of CAWFFE010000002.1, forward strand.
CATTATAAGGATGTGGCGAAAATTCTCATCTCTTATCACCGTGATCCTGAAGCGGTTATAGAAAAGGTGAGGAAGGACCTCTATGAATAGTTTTGAGCGCTTTTGCTTCAATCTTCTCGGAAAAAGGATGAAGGCAAAAAGGGATGACTATGTGACGCTGAGGAATGACATTTTATCAGCCCGCTTTAAAACGCCTTTCGAAGTCTATCTCTCGACCGCTTATATCAGTTCAATCGTTGTCGGACTGTCCGCTGCCGTAGTAATCGGGTTAGTCAGCTGGGTTTTCCAACTCCCCACGCTCGTCAAATATAACGGGGAAGTTCCTGAAATACTGATCGGACTTTCAGCATACAGTCTCGTGATAGGGACTATCTTCATCACCATCTTTTCCCTCCTTGTTTTCGGGGGGCTTACGTACCTCGTTTTCATGCTTTATCCCGGTCTTGAAGCGGGGAACCGACGCAGGAACATTGATGCGAGCCTGCCTTATGCGATAAACTATATTACTTCCATGTCCACTGCTGGGATTACTCCCGCAGAGGTCTTCCGGCTGTTGGGCAGTAGGTACGATTTACGGCCAAAGTGCTGTGGAGGCACGATATATTTCGCGGGAGATTGATATTTTCGGGAGGGACCTGATAGATTCGCTCAGGCTCGTTTCTGCAAGTACCCCAAGCAGACGCATGAAGGAGTTTTTACAGGGAACTATGGCAAGTGTTTCAAGCGGAGGAAACATTACTGAATATTTCAGGACAAAAGCCGAGCAGTATGCATTGGAAAACCGGCAGACCCAGAAAATGTTCCTGGAGACTCTTGCGCTCGTCTCTGAGTCCTACGTGACTGCAATGGTTGCAGGAACATTATTTTTAATCATCCTCCAGTCGATTATGTCAGTCCTTTCCGGGGATAACAAACCCATGTTTCTCTATGCTATAATATATATCATGATTCCACTGGGAAGTGTAATGTTCGTAATAATGATCAGTTCTATGACACCGGAGTCCTGAAATGGGAGTCAAAGATCATTTCAAAAATCTGGTCAACCGGGGAGTTGAAACCCCGCCCCGGCTTAAATCCGTAGAATTGAGTTCCGTTGAAGCAGATATCGATGAGATTACCCGGGGTCTTGAGCATGAACGGAGTACCCGGGAGGGAATGGGAAAATTCCTGAAACACCCCTTCAGGGTGCTCACCGAAGAACCTCTCAATATACTCATTGTCAGTGTCCCTCTCGCCCTGATTGTCTTTATCGGCGGTTTCATTTCAATGGTGGCATCTTATGGGATCCAGGTTCTCTTTACTTCGACCGTTATTGATGATTTTATTGTCTTTGCGGTCCTGATCGCTATTATTCCCGTGGCTTTCCTCGATTTCAAGGAGCAATGGCGAATCAAAAGTCTGGAAAATGCCCTGCCAAATTTCTTTCGCGATCTTGCAGGAATGAATGATTCTGGTATGACCCTACCTAATGCGGTGCATATTGTTGCCAGTGCGGAGTATTCAACACTCACGCCCCATATCAGAAAGCTCGATCAGGATATGTCCTGGGGTTCCGGATTTGTTGAATCAATGTACCGGTTCGGTAAAGAACTAGGTACCCCCCTTGCTGACCGGAGTGTTGACCTGATCGCAAAGGCGAGCAAAGCGGGCGGGGATATCAGCGAGGTGCTCCGCGCAGCTGCAAAAGACACTTTTGAAGTTGTAAATCTTGCTCAGGAACGTAGCAACAATATGTTGATTTACGTGATCATCTGTACTCGTTTCATTTGCAGTATTCCTGTTTGTTATAGCGATCCTTGTCTCCACATTTTTAACTACGATGGCCACGGCCGGGGCTTCCGCAGCTTCATCCGGAGCACGTGGGTTTATTGGTCAGATAGACCTTTTCGGTTACAAGCGATTATTTTCGCATGCGGCATTGCTCCAGGGGTTCTTTTCCGGACTTGTAGCCGGTCAGATGGGAGAAGGCCGGCTTATTGCTGGCTTGAAGTATTCCGCAATAATGCTGTTCATTTCGTGGGTAACATTCAGATTTTTTATCTGATCTTTTTTTTTATTTTGGCTTTTCAAACCTGTTCAGGACTACTCTGAATTGTTCCCTAACCGCGTAAAAATTCAGGAAGACGACTCATTATGAAAGAAGTATGTTTTTACTATTCATCCTTGGTCAGTTCGGATACCGTTATGAACCTCGAAAAAAATTTCACGTCCAGACAAAATTGTCTCCATTTTTGAGAATTTGAAAAAAAAAATATTTTTCAGGATATGTTTTCGGTGCTGTAACCCTTCAGCGAGAGCAGCTCCTTAACCCTGTCGCGATGGTTACCCTGAAGTTCTATCGTGTTTCCTTTAACTGTGCCGCCACATGCCAGTTTACTTTTCATGTATTTTGAAAGATCTTCAAGATCGATATCAGTTGGATCAAGCCCTTCGATAACCGTAACTTCTTTTCCGTATCGGCGTTTGTTCACTTTAACATTGATCCTCTGCTGCTCCTTTGCTACCTCTTCACAGATGCATAGTTCCTTAGGTAGTCCACACGTCGGGCAAATCCCACCAATCATTACATCTATTTTTAAGGTTCTCGTTATTTATTACCTTGCATTGCCTGAAGTATTATGGAGTTTATTCGGGTTAACGGGGGCTTATCGCGTCATGTCAGGACCCCGTCCGGATAGGTAAAAGGTGAATCTGCTTTTTATGATCCAAAAATCTACCTTGTAGTACCTGGAATGTCCCTTTTCATAGTGGGTTCAGCGTCCCATGTTGGCAAGAGCGTAACCGTTGCGGCAATCTGTCGATGCCTCCTCCGGCGTGGGATTGGGGTTGCTCCTTTTAAATCCCAGAATATGAGCCTGAATTCTTACGTCACCCGGGATGGTGGAGAGATTGGTATGGCCCAGGCGATGCAGGCTGCCGCAGCCAAAGTGGTCCCGGAAACGGATATGAACCCGATACTCCTCAAACCGAAGGGTGAGTGCATTTCTCAGGTTGTTCTGAACGGGCATCCCTACAAAGACGTACATATCCAGGACTATTACAAAGAAACGCCGGAACTACTTAAGAAAGCACTTGAATCTTTTGGACGGTTAAAATCCGCCTATGGTCATGTTGTAGTAGAAGGTGCCGGGGGAGCGGCAGAGCTAAACCTTTATGACAGGGACATAGCAAACACCCAGCTGGCAAAAATCCTCCGCATTCCCCTTATTCTTGTTGCCGATATCGAGCGGGGAGGAGTATTTGCCCAGATTTATGGGACAATTGAGTTGCTACCTCCTGATATCCGGCCTCTTGTCAAGGGTATCATTATCAATAAATTCCGGGGGGATCTGACTATTTTCACCCCCGGGGTGAAAAAAATTGAGGAACTTACGGGCATTCCGGTGCTGGGAGTCGTTCCTTATTTCAGTATCCCGCTGCCAAGTGAGGATTCGCTTTCAATAGGAGACAAAAAATCAAAACGGGCCGATGTCAGGATTGCGGTGATCCGGCTCCCGAAGATTTCAAATTTCACAGACTTTGAGTTGCTTGAGCAGCATGCTGCGGTGGACTATGTTTTACCCGGGGAATCGCTAAAGGGGTATGACTGTATCATCATTCCGGGAACCAAAAATACTATTGATGATCTGGCAACGATCTTCCGGACAGGGACCGATCGGGAGATTTGCGCAATGAGAGAATCCGGCATCCCGATTATCGGGATTTGCGGTGGTTACCAGATCCTCGGTAAAAAACTAATTGATACCGGATTCGAGTCTTCTGCAGGGACTTATAAGGGACTCGGGTTGCTTGACTGTATTACCCGGTTTGCATCCTATGAAAAAAATACATTTCAGGTAAGGCGGACTGCAGGTCCTGTCCCTCCTATCCTCTCCGCGATGGGAGAGGTCACCGGCTGATGAAATTCATATGGGAGTTACTGGAACGGGCAATAACCGCGAGGCTTTCGAAGGGGATGGAAGGGTTAGTGATGATGGCCTGGTCTTTGGAACGTATCTTCACGGCTTGTTTTTAAATCCATCAGCAGTAAATGCACTGCTCTCTTGCTTGTATGCAAGAAAAGGGTTATCTTTCATATCGATTACGGCAGGAAATTCAGATCCTTATGATACACTCGCGGATCTTTTTGAAGAATACGTCGATATTGATGCAATAGAAAGATTACTGACTTCGTAATCAGCATTTTTTAGGTTTACTCAGCCACAAAAAATATTATCCGATGATGCTGGTTATATTGTGGAACCCCTCCCCCTGGCGATCGGCACATCGTACCGCATCAGCCTGCGCGAGGTCGACTTTATCTGTCACCCGGTATTTCGCACAATATGCAAGTGACGGGGATTTTACAAAGGTACCCTTTATTCTGAACTCCCGGCAGTGAATGCAGAGCCCACAATGTTCCAGAGGCTCTTTCTTGCCGGGGAGACATTGCACACTCCCTTTTATTGCCGGGATAACCCTCATATCCACGTCAGTCATCTTTGATCAGATCTCTCTGTACAATTATCCGCCCTCCTAATTATACCAATTTGTGTAATGGCAGGTTTTTATCTGTCATTATATCGCGGAGACACATGGCATTTGAGAACGCGTTCCGCCTCCCGACTCCTGACGACAAAACAAGTGGCGTAACATTTTTTTTGAACAGATCATTCAGATTGAAGAAAATGAAGATAAGCAGGGGACCGATTACGGGTACGCTAAAAATAAAAAAAACAGTCGTTGAAATACCCTTGCCCAGAAATGCGAATGTGCAGTATAATTAAAACGATCCAGCACTAATTTTGTGCTATGAAGGTGTGCATAATGTGCGGCGGGGAAGGGACCAGGCTCCGTCCTCTTACGTTCGAGCGGCCTAAACCCTGTATTCCGATAGTAAACCGTCCATCCATCCAGCATCTGGTCTCACATCTCTCAAACATGGGATTCCGGGAAGTGATCCTCACTCTGGGGTATATGGGTAATTCGATTGAGGAGGCCCTCGGTGACGGCTCCCTTTTTGGCGTCGAAATCACGTACGTACACGAAAAAACCAAACTTGGAACTGCGGGAAGCGTGAAAAACGCCCAGAAGTACCTTGACGGACAGGACTTCCTGGTTGTGGGGGGGGACCATGTTACCGATCTGAACGTGCTTGAGTTCTATCGTGTCCACCAAAAAGAGAAAGCCATTACGACGATTGGGTTGATTTCTATCGATGATCCCGGTGAATATGGCATTGCTGAGATCGATGTGAGCTACGAGATTAAACGCTTCAAGGAAAAACCTTCGCCCGGCGAAATTTTCTCTAATCTTGCAAGTACCGGTATGTATGTCTGCAGCCCGGAAATTTTTGATGCAATCCCCCCTGGTATGAAGTATGATTTTGCCCGGGATCTCTTTCCCCGGATGATGGAGGAAGGATATGTGCTGAAAGGCTGGCTTGCCCGGGGTAACTGGACCGATGTGGGAAGTCCGCACTCACTTCGCCAGGCCGAACGCTGGAAGTTACAGGATATTTCCTTCACCGATATCATTGGCAACCTGTCTATGCACGGTGCCCAAATCCAGGGTCCGGTCCAGCTGGGAGATTCGATCACCCTCGGCAAGAACACCAGGGTCATTGGCCCGGTCGCCATTGGTCCGGGGACAACTATCGGCGATAATGTCCTGATCGGGCCATATACAAGCGTTGGTGACAAATGCATTCTCAGGAATAATGTGAAGGTTTTTTCATCGTCTCTCTACAACCGGGTTGTCGTCGGTGCGAATAGTACTATATCAGGCTCTATCATGGACAACGACACCCATATCGGAGAACATTGCAGTATTGAAAACGATACGGTGATAGGCCCCCGCGTGGTCCTGCGCGATCGGGTTATCGTACACTCAAAGACCCGTCTGTGGCCTGAGGTGGTTGTGCCTGATGGAACGGTAGTAAAAGAACATGTACTGAATGAAAAGTACGATCTCCGCTATGACGGTTCCTGAGTCTTTTACATCTCCGGATGCCTGCCTTCTGCATGGAAAATGCCCCGTCAAAATGAAGCGATGGTCGTTGAATTACCGAGACAGTGCGAAAATCTGATCATTACAGCATACTATCAGAACTCATCCCCTTTTCACCAACCGGTGAGTAATTGCGACGAGCGGATGTCGTGCGTAATCAAGTATCTGAACATCGTCGAGCGTTTTTAAATTCATTGCACGAGCAGTACGCTCCATACCCAGTTCAATATCTTCTTTTATTTCTATAATATATGCGTCGAGCGCTGTGATCCCGAGCTTCTTTGCCGCGATGGCCCGGTGATGGCCATCTACAAGAATAGTCTTTCCCGGTCGTTTTACAACAATAATCGGCTCAGCGAGTCCTTTCTTAATCTCGTACATTCTCCCCTCCAGTTCATCTTCATAGATCTTTGACTGGGTAGGCAGAAGATCTTTTACCGGCACAGTCCCTCGTCCCAGTTCAGGATCGACCCCATAGAGTTTCTTTAATGTGGTGATGAAATTAAAAACTTTTTCCGGAGATACATGTTCTATCTGTGAACGAATCACGTCTGAATTGGATATAATCCCCAGCAGCCGGTTTTTCTCATCAACAACCGGCAGTTTCTGAATTCCGCTTCGGAAGATCACGCGTGCTGCATCATTGATATCCATATCAGGATCAGCCACTATCAGATTTTTGGACATTACCTGTTCAATGGGAGTTGTCAACTGGACAAAAAGAAGGTCCCTAGCAGAAATATACCCGGCCACCCCCTCCCCATCGACAACCGGAAATCCGTCGTGATGGGTTTTTTGAATGTTTTCTATTACATCTTTAACTGTCCCGTGTAAATCGACGCTTACGACGTCGTAGGTCATATAGTCCCTGACCTTTTTTTTATCCATCCATAGACCTTTAGTGAAAAGAGTACAAAAAGTCATCGGAAAAAAGCAGAAGAAGAGAAATGAGAGTTATTTCTCAACTATACGCGATTTTTAGAACGTTTTGCATATTGAACCGGACTGCCCGGCTCATGTTTTAAAAAGCATTTCTGTATTTTATGATGGTAGCAGAATACAATCGGGGGGCATTGTGTTCAACAACCAGTATTTCCTCATCACGTTCATACGATTTCCATTTTTTCCTTGTTGAGAGAGAAAAACTGAAATTTTCTTATTTTTCATCATTGCAGGTCCCTTTGATGTTTTGCAGATACTCGTATGAAAATTATGTTTGATTCATAGTTTAATCAGACTGGAGAAGCCCGGATCAGCATTTTATTGCCGTTAAAATTTTATTCCTGCAAGAGCCGTCAGCGGAATAGTTTATGATGGTTGGATTATGATGAATTAAGGAGGAAAAAAAGCATGGGTGAGAAGAAAAAGAAGGAAGCATCGACGAAACTTTGGCAAAAAATCCTTATAGTGGGTGCCTGTGTTCTTTTTGTCGTACTTATGGTTGTTTCAGGGATGGGCTCAAGTTGGTTAAGCATATTCAGTGTTGTTAAACCGGGCGACACCGTTGTAATTGACTACACGCTCTTTGACGCCGGGGGAAAGCCAATCCTGACAACCGACCAGCAATTATATACAACTACACCGGCAAACTCCGGCCTGGTACTATCAAGACAGATCAGCATCACAGCCAACCAGTCCTCGATCCGGTCACTCTATCCGGTGCAGATCTATACGCCCGCCAGCGGATGGAGTAACCAGTTTGCAATTTTCTCCCAGGAATATGATGCGATCAGTGCAGGTCTCGTTGGTATGAAAATAAATGAACAGAAACGGATTAGCATACCTTCCGGAAATTCCATGACCCAGAACTGGTCAGCGGACCAACTCATGCTCAACAATGTTAATATCAGCGATATTAATGTCGGGGATGTACTGGCAATGGGTGTGTCAGATAATCCGGAAGTGGAAGTTTCCAATTCAACAATTACCTATATCCGAACCGGGGAAGTTACTCAGAAGTACCCGTCAGGAGTTGTTGTTGACTTTGGCTATCCGTCTGCTGATATCCGGGTTGTTTCAATAAACAAGCGCTGATATCATTCACAAACTCTTTTTAATTTTACTCTCTATTGATTTTCATGGCAGTGCGTGTACTCTCATTTTATCAGCCGGGGTGTATGGGTTGCATGGAGCAGACACCTATCAATGCTGAAGTAGCAAAATCGCTCAATATAACGATTGAGGAGATCGATGCAACAAAAAATCCTCGGAACATAGATGAGTTTCAGCTGAAGGTGACCCCAACGATAGTAGTTCTTAAGGATGGAAAAGTCCTGCAACGGTTTGAAGGAGTTGTTCATACCGAGCAACTCACCGGCGAACTTAAAAAATATCTATAACCGGCAGCCGTAGATCCGCTTGATCCGGTGGGCGACTGTTTTCCACCCCTCTTTTCTCATCAGCGGACCGTCACGCAGTTTAAGGTGCGAAACTTTGAATCTCTTTCCTGATGCAACATACATTTCACCAACAACAAATGGCTGCTCGCCGTCACATTCCATATAAACCGGCGCGGTTTTTCTGCCGTCATGAATAGAGATCTTTACTACTACCTGTTCAATCGTGCGGGTCCACAACACTGTGATTTCAGATGTCTTTGCCCGGTTGACTCGTTTTTCGCCACTTTCAATGGAAGTCACCTCAACACCAAATGCCTCTTCGCCGCACTCAGCAACCAGATGGTCTCCTACACTGCACTCGTCATCTTCTGCCAGCTCAATCCCGCAGACCAGCGATGTCCCTTCTTTAGAGACAATTGCTTTAACCATGACCGACTGGGGTTCCGCTTCTTTTTTTATGCGCTGGTAATGCCCACAGGTGGTGCAGCGGACAAGCAGATCGCGGGATTCAGTGACCGTATCGTGTTCGGTCTCCTCGTTGCACTCGGGGCAGTGGACGGTGATAAACATTGAATATGTATGGCAACCCTTAGATGATAAAGTATGGAGGCTCAGGACATTGTGTATTGTCGGGGGCACCCGCTCGTTCTTGGCAGTCACCCGACAACGTTTGAAGTAACCCGTGAGGACCACCTGACGAAAAATGGGAACTGCATTATCGGGATTGCAGCGGATAAAGGTTGCAGAGGTTTGTCACCCGCCTTTAAACACGTAATTGTTCACGATGACGCTCTTCTTTCCACCCGGCTCACCTGCAGGGAGGTAACGGTAGAAGTGAAGTCACGGGGTTCTTCGTTGATGACCCTTGATAACCCGACCGATATGGTCTGGAGACGGAGTTCTTATATCTGTGGCCGGACGATCGGAATCATGACTGATCATGTGGCGGCAACTCTGCCAGAACAGCTCATCAGTAATCTTATTGAAGGAGAAGAAATGATCGTTTCCCTGACCGCTACACGTCCTGGGAAAGAGTTGTAATCCTTCCTTCTGCCTTGTTAAGAATTTCTTCGCACTGTTTCACGAGAGCTGCACCCTGCTCGTAGAGCCGGATACTTTCATCAAGATGGGTGTTTCCATCCTCAATTTTTTCAATAATTTCTTTCAACTGCTCAACTTTGGTTTCATAGGTTTCGTTCATGTTCCACGCGCTCCACAGTCATTTCACTAGTGCCGTCACAAAATCTGATCTTTATCGCATCTCCTTTGTCGAGAGCAGAAATACTTTTGACTATCATACCGGCCTTCACCGCCACGCAAAATCCTCTCGAAAGTACTGCAAGGGGATTTCTTCCCTCAAGAGCTGTTCTTAATCCTCCGAGAAGAAGGCGTTCACGGTCGAGCCGGGTAGTATATGCCCTTTCGAGCCGGTCAGACAGATCTGCGATATGCTGTTTCCTCTCTTCCAGTTTCCTTAAAAACCTCTGGGGACGGAGACGATCTCGAAGATCATTAATCTCCTCTTTTTCCCGTTCGATCCGTGTCTCCATGATCGAACACATCACATTTCTCAGGTCTTTTAGTCGTGCAATCAGGATTTTCCTGTCTGGTACAACAAGTTCAGCCGCGGCAGAAGGTGTTGCCGCCCGCAGGTCTGCAGCAAGATCGCTCAGTGTGACATCTACCTCGTGGCCAATAGCACTCACAACCGGTACCGGGCATGAGACAATTGCACGCACAACATCCGGATGATTGAAAGGGAACAAATCTTCAAAAGTCCCTCCTCCCCGGGCAACAATGATCACATCGACCAAGCCCTCGAGGCAGGCGATAGCACAGGCGATCTCCCGGTGCGCCCCCTCACCCTGAACGGCGGTGGGTGAGATGATAATCTCCACGGGATAACGTCGCTCAATTACGGTCCTGATATCGTGGATCACCGCGCCGGTCTCAGAGGTTACCACGCCAATCTTCGATGGAAACCGCGGGAGCGCTCGTTTACGTTCCAGGGTGAAACACCCCTCCGCAGAAAGTTCCTTTTTCCAATGCTCAATGAGCAGGAATTTCTCACCGATACCGGCTTTTTTTATCCGGGTAACCTGAAGCTGGTACGACCCATGCGGAGCATAGACCCTGACCGTCCCGTACACAATGACCTCCATCCCTTCATCGGGATCGAATGAGAGATTTTCAGCATCAGACCGCCACATCACACATTTGATGACTGCGGCGGTGTTTCCCCCGCCTTTTTCGGAAAGAGAAAAGTAACGATGCCCCCGGCCATGGTGAGTATAATTGGTTATTTCTCCCCGGACCAGGATATCCCGGAGAAGGTTATTGTCAAGGAGCCCCTCAATAATCGCAGACAACTCGGACACACGGTAAGGTACATCACCCCCGGTGGCCGGGATATCGGGGCGGTTAAACCAGTCCATCAACAATTATTAGGCTAAAACCTCATATGAAGTAGTACTACCATGGTATCTTATTCCGTCTCGAGTATGTTTTTTCACGAGTACACAGTCAATGAAATATTTTCTTTTGTCCCCCGCTCCGGGTTGAATGCAATGGAATTCTGGCTGGAGACACCGCATTTCTGGCTCCGGGACCTTCCTGTGAATGAAGTGATTGCGAACCGGAATGAGCATCCTGAACTTGGCACCCTGACCGTCCATGCTCCCATTCTTGACCTGAATCCATGCTCCATCAATCCTGATGTGGCCCGGGTATCCGTGGAATATTCCCTCAGGGCCGTTAGATTAGCCGAGCAGATGGGAGCACACGTCCTTACCGTTCACCCGGGCCGCAGGACGGCAAAACGCCCTCCCAGTACGGCGGACTTCAAAAGATTTGATCATTTTGTCTCCGCCCTCCGCGAAGTGGCGATGACCAATTCGATCAAAATCGGTATGGAAAATATGGAACCGATAGTCAATTCGTTGCTTTGTACTCCCGAACGGATGCGTTCACTGCTTGATGAAGAACCGTGGTTATTCTTCACTCTCGATGTTGCGCATGCAATGGCGAAATCGGATGATGAGCCCATCCGGTATATCGAACTCTGTTCCGATCGATTGATCAATGTGCACATCAGCCGGTTTGATAGAGGGAAGGCACACTATCCTCTCGACCGGCATACGTCTATGGCGAACGTCATGGGATCGTTAAAAGAACATAAATTCAAAGGAAGCCTCACTCTTGAGATTGAGGACCTCAACCTCCCGCATCCTCTGTCTTATGAAGAGAAGATTGAACTGCTTGCCCGGGATTGTGCCTTTATGCGTGAATGTATGGGCTAAAAGCGTTGGTTTTATTTAACTCCTTCCCGAATAAGGTATTGAATTTATAGTTATGATCCAGAACAATCTGTGTGCACCGGCCTGGTGTGAAAAGCGATGATCCAGGACGTTGTTGAAATCCTGCTATTTATTATTTGTATCTTCCTGTCGGCGTTTTTTTCGAGCTCGGAAGTTGCCCTGATTTCGATCACCCGTGCCAAAGCAAGGACACTTGTCAATGAAGGAAAGCCCGGTTCAGAGGCCATAGCAGCATTAAAAGAATCTCCTGAGCACCTGCTCACGACAATCCTTATTGGGAACAACATTGTTAATGTCGCTGCTGCAGCACTTGCGACTGCTATTGCAATACAGGCGTTCGGTGATCTCGGTGTCGGCATCGCGACGGGTTTTGTGGTTATTGTTCTCCTGATCTTCGGGGAGATCAGCCCCAAGATTTATGCCGCCCGGGCTTCTGAATCGTTTGCACTCATGGTTGCCCCGGTGATCCTGTTCCTTTCCCGCATTTTCACTCCGGTAATATGGCTTGTTGAAAGGATCAGTCCAAAGTTTGGGATAGGAAAAGAGACTTCCGAACCGGCCGTAACTGAGGAGGAGATTAAGGAATGGATCGATGTCGGAAAAGAGGACGGCACCATTGAACAGGGAGAACAGGACATGCTCTACTCGGTTCTTGAATTTGCTGACACAACCGCACGCGAGATCATGACTCCCCGGATCGATATTACCCTTATGGAGGATACCGTAAACTTTGAAGAAGCCATACGGATCTTCAATGAAACTGGTTTTTCACGTATTCCTGTATACCACGATCAGATTGACAACATCACCGGGATACTCAATGTGAAGGACGTCTTCTCCGCAATGGTCTCACACCGCAAGGACTCGAAAATAAAGGAGGTCATGTATGACCCGATGTTTGTCCCGGAAACCAAAAAAATCGATGATTTATTAAAAGAACTCCAGGTTCACCGGGTCCAGATGGCGATCATCATCGATGAATACAGCAGCTTTGTCGGGATCGTGACCGTAGAGGATATCCTGGAGGAACTTGTCGGAGATATCCTGGATGAACATGACAAAGAGGAACCGGAGATCCAGAATATTGCAGAAGGTGTATTCGTGGTTGATGCCCAGATGTGGGTTGACGATATCAACGGGAGTCTGGGGATCAGCCTCCCGACAGACGAATCATATGAAACCATTGGCGGCCTGGTTATCGACCGGTTGGGACATATCCCGCTGCACCCCGGGGAAAAAATTGAGACAGACGAAGGAAAGATCACCCTGGTCGTGATGCAGATGCATGGACGGCGCATCGTGAAAATCAAAATAGTAATCCATCCCTCAAAAGGGGAGCAGGATCATTAAACTGGATTCAGATTTTTTTGCAGGTGGGCCAATGAAAAAAAGAATTGCGGTTCTGGCATCAGGAAGAGGTTCGAACTTTCAGGCGGTGATCGAGGCAATCCGGCAGGGAAAAATCCCGGCGATCTGCAGTGCTCTTATCACCGACAATCCACAAGCATACGCGATTGAAAGGGCTAAACTGTCAGGGATTCCGGTAACTGTCATTGATTATTCATTATGCCCTTCACGTGAGGCGTATGAATGTGCACTCCTCACGGCAATGCAGCAGGTCAATGTGGATCTCTTCGTGCTCGCAGGTTACATGCGCATTCTCGGCACCAGCATTGTACGCTCATTTTCCGGAAAAATAATGAACATCCACCCCGCTCTTCTGCCAAGCTTCCCCGGATTGCATGCCCAGCGACAGGCTTTGGATTATGGTGCGAAGGTATCTGGCTGCACCGTGCATTTTGTCGATGAAAATCTTGATTGCGGCCCTATTATTCTCCAGCGCTGTGTCGTTGTCCGGGATGGGGATGATGAGGATTTACTTGCCCAGCGGATTCTGAAACACGAGCATGAATGTCTTCCTGAAGCGATCCGGCTTTTCTGTGAAGAAAAGCTTGTTATGAACGGAAGAACTGTCAGAATCATCTGATCTTCCTGTGCCCGGGCCGGATTTCCCCATGGCAAGAGAATCCCCGTTTCCTTTTATATATCCTGCACTGATAGATTACAACATCAAGGAGTTAAAATACACAGACGATGAAGGAGAAATCCCGTAACCCTGCGACCCGAAAGATCGCACGGGAGCGTATTGAAGTCCTATTTGAACAGGCACAAAAGGAATTTTGTTTACATCCCGAACGGAGCAATCGTTATATCGATATCGCACGAAAGATTGCGATGCGTCAGCGAATCCGTATTGATCGGGAGCTCCGTCGCCGGTTTTGTCATCACTGTTATTCATTTCTCGTGCCCGGAAGGAATATGCGGGTGCGGGTGCACCGGGGCAATGTGGTTGTTGCCTGCAATTGCTGCAATAAAAAGACCCGATACCGCTTGGTGAGGATTCATGTCAATGAAAGCTGACCGATCGATGCAGGACCTCAAACCGACTGTATGGATCGGAAAACAGGGTTGTACCGAAACCATGATCGATGAGATTGTGGAACAACTCAGGAAACGCTCGATGATCAAGGTGAAATGGCTCCAGAGTATAGAGATCGACCCGGAAAACGTTGCTTCCTGTGCCCATGCCACGCTCATTGAAGTGCGGGGAAGGACGATGGTGCTTGAAGAAAAAAAGAAAAAAAACAAAAAATAATCAGCATTTTTTCTTCTGATATAAGCAAAGAAGCATTGCCAGAAACGTATAAAAACCTTATCTACGAATATGTATAGACTGTTAGCAAAATAATGAACAGTGAGGTTCCTAAATGACAACGGTATTTGATGCCTCGGCTGACCACCTTATCAGGAAGGTCGCAGAGGAGCTCAGGAAACGGAAGGAAATCACTCCACCGGCATGGGCTGCCTTTGCAAAAACCGGGGCACATAAAGAGATGCCACCCGAAGATCCGGACTGGTGGTTTGTCCGGGTGGCGGCAGTGTTGAGGCGCGTCTATGTCGATGGCCCGCTGGGTGTCGAGAGAATGCGGAGTTTTTACGGCGGAAAAAAGAATCGCGGTTCAAAGCCGAATGCTTTCAGGAAAGGCAGTGGCTCCATCCTTCGCAAATCCCTCCAGCAGCTGGAGGCTGCAGGACTTGTCATTCATGACAAAACCGGTCGTAAAGTATCTCCCGCAGGGATGGCATTCCTTGATAACATGGCACATGAAGTCAGGCTTAACCCTCCGGCACCGGTGCCAAAGCGTGTGAAGGCAGTAGCCGAACCCGAACCAAAAAAGGCTGAAGGAAAGAAGTCCGAAGCCAAGAAGGAGAAGGCTGAAAAGGCCGGCAGCGCCAAGGGTGAGAAGACCGAGAAGAAGCCGGTGGCAAAGAAAGCTGAAAGCAAGAAACCGGAAAAATCCGAAGCACCTCAGTGAGGCAGATTATAATGGGAGACGATGAGCTGAGTGAACTCCGCAGGCGCAGAATGGCGCAGCTTCAGCAGCAGGCTGGCGACCAGCAGTCAATGCAGGAAGAGCTCGAACGTCAGCAGCGGGCAAAATCCCAGATCCAGATGTTACTGATGTCGATTCTCGAGCCTGATGCCCGGGAGCGCCTGAACACCATCAAACTGACAAAACCGGATTTTGCCAGTGCCGTTGAGCAGCAACTCATCCAGCTTGCCCAGAGCGGGCGTCTCAAGAAAAAGATCACGGATTCGCAACTAAAGGACCTGCTCAGGCAACTTACGCCTGCGAGACGTGACTATACAATCACCCGAAAGTAATGAAGGCAGGAGTGCTCTACAGCGGCGGAAAGGATAGTTCCCTTGCAGCAATGATGCTGGGTACGTATTATGAGGTCGAACTCAATCATTTTGTGTTTGACCTGTCCCGCCAGGTCCCTTCGGTGGATGCTGCGGCACAAGAGCTTGGATTTCCGTTAAGGAAACGGGTGTTCCGGAAAGGATTGCTGAATGAGATGGTGGATCTGGTGAATGCGTGCGGGTATCCGAACGAGGCAATCAACACAGTGCACCAGATCGCTGTCGAAACTCTGTCGGCTGAATATCAGGTAGTTGGCGATGGCACACGGTTTAATGACCGGGTGCCAATGCTCTCGCGGGCAGAAGTCCAGAGTCTTGGCAACCGGACGGGGTGTTCTTATGTGAGGCCCCTGCTGGGTTATGTCAAGCATGAAGTTGACCGGCTTGTCGACCAGTTCCTTGTGGTAACCTATGGGGAGGCAGGAACGATCGGTAATGGCGACTATGAGACCGAGATCCGGGAAGCGATATCCGCTCGTGGTATCAATCCCGCAACTCTGTTTCCGGCTCGTCATGAACAGTCACTGGTTGTCGGTAAAAAGCACTAGTAGTATCAGGTGATGAAACATGAGCAAATTGAGTAAAGGCAGAAAAATACGCCTGGCAAAAGCATGCGACCAGAACCGTCGTGTGCCCCAATGGGTAATGGTACGAACCAAACGCTCTGTTGTTGCGCACCCGAAACGGCGCAACTGGCGAAAGAGTACACTGAAGGTGTAAGATAATGGCAGAAAAGATGCAGGAGCACATTTATGTCATCCCCCTGCGGGATGCCCGGAGAATGCCCCGCTGGAAGCGGAGCAACGGCGCTATAAAGGACATCAGGAAGTACCTTGCAAAACACATGAAGAGCGATGATGTAAAACTCGATCAGGGTATTAACGAAAGGGTGTGGAGCCGGGGCAGTTCAAAGCCGCCGTCAAAAATCCGGGTTCGCGCCATGAAGATGGAGGACGGGCAGGTTCAGGCCGAACTTGCACCGGAATCGTAAGATGGAACGCACGATCACGCTTGCCGGCGATCCCAACATCGGGGTTTTTTCCCGGGTACTCGGTGATATCAGCTATAATTCCGCCGGATGCTCCGGAGGATTATAAACAGGCGCTTACCAAAGCACTCAATGTCGAGCTGATAGAAACGACGATCCAGGGGAGCCCCATCATCGGTTCGCTCGTAGCGGGCAATAACCGGGGGATCGTCATGAGCGGTCTTGCAACAGAAGAAGAGATCGCAACGCTCGAAGCATACAGGAAAGTGCTGCTCCTCAAGGAGTCAATGAACGCGGCAGGCAACGTGATTATGGTCAACGATACCTTTGCTGCAGTCCATGAAGATATGCCATCAGATCTTGCACAGGAGATCGGTGAATTCCTCGAAGTTGAGGTGATTCACCTGACCCTCGGCGGAGTGAAGACCGTTGGTATGGCTGGCGTCGCTACGAATAAAGGTATTATCGTTCACCCCAGGGCGACCGCACACCAGATTGCACGACTCGAAGAAGTAGCTAAGGTCCCGGTCGGGACGGGGACGGTCAACATGGGAAGTGGTCTTGTAGGTACCGGTTTACTGGTTAATGAAACCGGTTACATTGCGGGAAATGCAACAAGCGGATTTGAACTGGGGCGAATAGAGGATATATTTGGATTTCTGGAGTAAGTATTATGGAGAATCAGAAGTTTGAGGTTAAAGGCACATTCAGGATGGGTGAAGACTGGATGCCTTATACGAAAGTGATCGAAGCACCCAATGAAAAGCAGGCGCAGGAGCGAACATTTGCCGTCATAGGCAGTAAACATAACCTGAAGCGACGATATATTAAGATCGATGCAGTCAGCCCGGTAAAGGCTGAGTAATTTTCTCTCTCTCTTTTATAGCGGGATTTCTCCGGTATTTTTAAGCAGGGTGTTCGCTGAGCAATGGCTGGATATATTGAAAAACTATGCTTTTTCGAGAGATAGTGTTAAAACATACTACACCGATTTTCGGTGTCTGTTCTTCTCCTCAATAACCGAGAAGCTCGAAGTAGCCCGATTCGCCTGACCCTCCCATAACCCTCTGATGCATTGGGGCGGACCCGGGCCTCTCTTTTGATGGACGGACCAGGAACCGGATATCGGTACCGGGGCCGTCATCAAACGATGGTACTCAAATCCAAACCCCAAATCCGACACCCTTGAAAAACCCAAACATCCTGAACTCCATCCGCTCAGACTTTCGCGATACAAATGTGGCTAAATGTGACCTCTATTATTCCCGTCGACAAACCTGTGGGTTTTCCGGGCCCTGTTCCGCGTTTTTGAGAATTATGACCTCTGATCCGGGTGACCCGGAGGAAAAGAGGGACAAACGGCAATGTTCCGGGCTCTGTTGTACCAGAATTACCTCTGGTGTCTCCAGGACCGGAGAAGGTATCCAAGTGGGAGTTCTACGACGAAAGAGCGCTTAGTGTTGATGGGTCTAATTATCTGCGTGTGGTGCGGACCCGTCCTTTCAGCGATTGACGGACCCGGAACGGATTGGAAGGGCCGTCGTCAATTACCGGAACCGAGGGCAATGAGTAGTTCTGGTCCAGGGTTGGAATGCAAGCGCATGATTTTAAGACAATTTTTTAATTAATCGATATTTATCCCGATCCTGGTTCTGATTGAATCCTCCCCATACTCCAGGCTGTAAAAGGCCGCGTTTTGCCTCCCGATAGGTGCTATTAGCGGTCATTTTCAGCTTCAATATGGCCCCAGACAGCAAAATGGAGAGAGAATTGAGAGATTCCCAAAATATTAGTGTACGTTTTTTGAGAATTAGTGCCAAAAAGCCATCCGGACCAGCCAATCTGAGACTGAATCGGGGAGATCAGGGTGTATTTTTCCGGAGGGTCTTTTCAGACCAGTCTATGATCCTGCCCTTGATTAATCTGGCATTTTCACTGACCCCACTTACTCGAGGCGATCATTTCCCCCACGTCCTTTGTTTTTTTTAAACATTGACTCCTGTTATTTTCTCCCCATGTCTCACAATGATGTATTTATGCTCTTGAATGACATACATATCAGGAGAAAGATT
Organism: uncultured Methanoregulaceae archaeon; assembly: GCA_963815065.1. GTDB lineage: Archaea > Halobacteriota > Methanomicrobia > Methanomicrobiales > Methanospirillaceae > Methanoregula. The sequence goes on from CAWFFE010000002.1 coordinate 1,207,396, forward strand.
TATCAAAATCTTCCAATATTCCGAGGCGATGGATTGTGGCAGAAACGATGCAACAGATGAACCAGAATGAGCTGATGACGCTCCAGCATTATATGAAAGAATACGGGCAACAGGCCGAGATTTTTGTCGGTCGAGCTGGAGATGCTGGAAAACGGAAGGATGGAGGCGTTTGCAGCCATAGAAACCCTTGAGGCAATGCTCTCGGCGGATGATGGGACGGTTCTCCTCCAGATCGGTGGCGGAGCAAGCGTCAGGGCAAAGGTTCTCGAACCCGATAAAATACTCCTCAGTATCGGCGCAGAAGTCGTTGTAGAACGATCGAATAAAGAGGCAGTCGAATTTTTAAAAGAACGTATCATGGAGATGGAGGCCTCGCAAAAAAAAGTTGCCGAGACCCTTGATCGCCTGCGTTCGCAGATGAACGAGATAAATAAGAGACTTGAATCAGGGTACAAGCAAGCCGTCGCAGAAGGACAGGATCAAGAGTAACGGGGCTTTTTCTCGCATGTTCGGAGGACTTAAGGAGAAGCTGCAGGCGGCCCGGGACCGGTTGGGAAGCAGCATCAGGGGCGCTGCAGCAGAGAATCAGGCAACATTGACGACAGGTTCAGCACCGGTTACGGAAGAAAAAAAAATATCATCTCCTGCCACGCCAACTTTCGCCGACAAGGTAAAAGTTCTGGTTATTGATCGGGAACTGATTGTTTCCGAAAAAGATATCGTGGATGCTCTTTCTGAACTTGAAATGACACTCCTCGAGAGTGATGTGGCTTTGCCGGTCTGCGATGCGATGATCGCTCATGTCCGGGCCAGCCTGATAGGAAAACACCGGAAAATCGGGCAGTCTGTTGATGAACTTGTGGTCAGTGCGCTTAAGAGTGCATTACTTGAGGTCCTGGGTAACGGGTTTGATCTGGTGGAATACATCCGGGTCCACGACCGCCCGGTTAAGATCCTTTTTACCGGTGTTAACGGTACGGGGAAAACCACGACCATCGCAAAAATCGGAGCATTCTTAAAAAAACAGGGATACACTGTAGTGATCGGCGGAGGAGATACGTACCGTGCCGGAGCGATAGAGCAGATTGGTGTTCATGCAGAACGCATCGGTATAAAACTTATCCAGCACCAGGAAGGAGCGGATCCTTCCGCGGTATTTTTTGATTCTGTCCAGTATGCAGTCTCACACAAAATTGATGTCGTTCTCGCCGATACGGCCGGAAGATTCCATACCAAATCCAACCTCATGAACCAGCTTGAGAAGATCCGGCGAGTCATGAAACCCGATCTCGTGGTCTATGTTGATGAAGCAGTGGCGGGCAACGATGCCGTTATACGGGCTGCTGAATTTGACCGGACCGTTGGTGCAGACGCGATAGTGCTCACCAAGGCAGATATGGATTCCCGCGGAGGAGCAGCCATCTCAATCGCTCACACTATCGGAAAACCGCTTATGTTCCTTGGCACCGGTCAGCGTTATGAGGATATTATGCCCTTTGAACCAGCAAAAATTGTCGAAGAACTCCTGGGGAGTGACAACTGATGCTTGACAATCTCTCGACTTCACTGAAAGATGCACTGAAGAAACTTGCCGGAAAATCGGTAATTGATCGTGCGGCAGTCGATGATCTGGTTAAAGATCTCCAAAGGGCATTGATATCCTCGGATGTGAACGTTAAGCTCGTCATGGAGCTGAGCAAGGCAGTACGTGCCCGGTCGCTCGACGAACAACTGCCAAAGGGGACCAATGTGAGGGAGCATGTCCTGCGGATCGTTTACCAGGAGCTAGTCCGGCTTGTATGGGCAACCACTGACGTAAAACTTGAGCCCCAGATAATCCTCATGGCAGGATTACAGGGAAGCGGTAAGACTACCACAACGGCAAAACTCGCCCGCTACTTCCAGAAAAAGGGGATGAAAGCCGGCGTAATCTGTGCCGATACCTTCCGTCCCGGCGCATACGAACAACTTGCCACTCTTTGCGCGAAGATCAATATTCCTTGTTTTGGAAATCCGCAGGAAAAAGATGCTGTTAAAATTACCCGGGAAGGGCTCATCAACCTGAAAGATCTTGAAACGGTTATTGTTGATACTCAGGGGAGGCACGCACTCGAATCCGATCTCATAAAAGAGATAGTCGAGCTTAATGATCTGACAAAGGCAACACATCGCTGGCTCGTCATCGATGCCGCTCTCGGTCAACAGGCAAGTGAACAGGCACGGCGATTCCATGACGCAATAAACATTGATGGAGTAATCATCACCAAGATGGACGGCACGGCAAAAGGTGGCGGGGCGCTTTCCGCTGTGGCCGAGACCAAAAGCGGCATTGTTTTTATCGGAAGCGGAGAGACCATCGAAGATCTCGAACGGTTCGATCCCGATGGATTCATCTCACGTCTTCTTGGCATGGGTGATCTGAAAGCGCTTCTTGAGAAGGCTGAAGAAGCGTTCAAAACCGACGAAATCGACGTCAATGCAATGATGAAAGGGAAGTTTACCCTTCGTGACATGTACAAACAGACTCGAGGCCCTCAATAAGATGGGCCCCCTGAAACAGATCATGGGAATGCTCCCCATGGGCAATATGGAACTTCCTGAAGGAGTGTACGATGTAACCAGCACCAAGATGGTGAGGTACCGGATCATTATGGACTCGATGACACCGTTTGAACTCGATGATCCTTCTTTGATCAACAGCTCACGCATGCAGAGAATTGCCCGCGGAGCCGGAGCAACTCCGGATGAAGTCCGGGAACTCCTTAAATATTTCAAAATGATGCAGCGCACGCTGAAAGGTTTACGGGGCGGCGGCGGAAAATTCAACATGCAGCGCCTGATGAAGCGTTTCTCCGGATCCCAGTAATGACAACGTTTGCCGTTATCGGGCATCTGGCCAGCACTGACGGGGCATTTTCCCTGAATGACCTGCCAGGGAGTGGCGGGCGCATGGATATTCTCTGCAGGTGTGTAAATACCTCCCTGTTCCTTTCGCATGATATACGCCGGGATGCAGAGTGTTATCTGATCCTTTATGGTGGTCCGGTACCTCCGAAAACCATCCGGTTTTCCGGAAATATGATACGTTCCCTCTCTCCGGATGAACGGAGTGCGGGAGCATTGATCAAAAAAGCCCTGAGTATTCCCGTGGGAAGTGAATTTCGTGATGCAGCCCCGGGGTTATCTGTACGTAAAGGGGGGCTTGAGCAGCTGATGACCGAGCATACATTTTCCGTCCTCGACGAGAATGGCGCCGATATCAGGACTGCCGGGATAACATCCGATGCATTCCTGCTGTCAGACCATCTTAATTTTACCGTTGAGGAGGAATTACAGGTAAAACAATGTCCACGGTACTCCGTGGGTCCGGCGTGTATCCATGCCGATCATACTATTACGATCGTTCACAACGAACTGGACAGGAGAAAAAACGGATGGAAATAGACCAGCAGGTGAAATCGATCCTCTCGTACGGGGAATGCTGCGATCACTGCCTTGGGCGGTTCTTCGGCAAACGTTCTCACGGGCTCTCGGATGACGAACGCGGGCGAAGCCTTAAAATCTCTCTTGCTCTTGCCGAAAATCTTCCCTATATGAAATTCAGTGGAAGCTGCTGGATCTGCAGTAATTTCTTTGAAACGATTCCCGAATGGGTCGATCGGGTGATCGCAGCAGCAGAAGGTATTGAATTTTCGACATTCCTGATAGGGTGCAGGGTCCCCCCGCTTATTGTTGAGAATGAGGAAATGGTCTGGAGTGATCTGTCCCTCAACGATCCGGAACCGTTCAAATCGGAAGTGAACCGTGAAGTCGGCAAAGCAGTTTCTGCACGGATCGGAAAGGTGGTGGATTTCAGGAACCCCGACATCGTCTTCATTCTCGATCTTTCCTCTGCATTAATTGAAGTGCAGATTAATTCCGTCTTTTTTTACGGGAGGTACCGGAAGTTTGAGCGCGGTATCCCGCAGACCCACTGGGACTGCCGTGCATGCAAGGGGGCGGGCTGCGAGAAATGCAATTTTACCGGAGCACAGTATCTGGATTCGGTGGAAGAGCTTATCGGGAGACCGGTAATCGCTGCATTCAATGCGCAGAATGCTGTTCTTCACGGGGCAGGGCGGGAGGATATCGACGCACGGATGATAGGTACGGGAAGACCATTTATCCTCGAAGTAGTTGAACCCCGGAGACGTTCTCTCGATCTTGCTGAACTCGAAACGGAGATCAACAATGCAGCAGAAGGTCGGGTTTCAGTTTCGATCAAGCGCTGGAGCGACCGTCCGGAAGTGGAAACCCTTAAATCAAACAAAGCGCATAAAAAATACAGGATCCTGGTCGAGGTTGACGGTGCATTATCAGCGGATACGTTCGCAAATGCCCTTAAAACCTTACAGGGCGCTACAATATACCAGCGCACACCCGAAAGGGTCGCTCACCGGAGAGCAGACAAAGTCCGTGAGCGAATCGTCCTCGATATCGAGTATGCCGGGGAACAGGACGGCAAATTTGTTGTCGAAGTTCTTGGAGAAGCCGGCCTCTACATCAAAGAACTCGTGTCGGGTGACGGAGGAAGAACCCGTCCGAGTCTAGCCGAGATCCTGAACAGATCGGCGCACGTATTCAGCCTCGATGTCGTGCAGGTAGAAGGAGCAAAGGAGGGAGATTAGATAATGGCACATCATAATGGACCAAGAAAGAAAACACGGTATAAATTCAAGAAGGATTTAAGAGAGCGAGGGCTTCCACCCGTAACTTCCGTCATCCAGAAATTTGAGATCGGCGAACGGGTGCACATTGTCTGTAATCCATCCATCCAGAAGGGGATGCCACACCGCCGCTTCCATGGACTGACAGGTACAGTTCTCGGCCAGCGCGGGCGAGCCTGGATGCTCACGATCCGTGACGGTAACGCAGACAAAATCGTCATTGCCCGACCACAACATCTAAAAGCACAAAAGTAAATTCTCTGTGAGGTGACTGGCATGAAAGTGAAGGGTATCATTAGCGAAGAGAGGGTTACACTTCCCGAGATGCGTGGAGTCCTGTTAGGAGTAGAATCTGAGCGGATTGCAGCAGAAAAAGAGATGTCCTATGAGTTCCGGCGCAGCATCGAACATGCCAATCAACTAGCCAAGACTTCCCCTGAAAAAGCGAAAGCACTGGTTGCCGAACTCTTAAAAATGGAAAAGATGAAGCCTGAAATTGCCTTCAGGATCGCCAATATAATGCCAAAGACCCGTGATGAAGTGCGGGCGATCTATGCAAAAGAACGGTACACTCTGTCTCCGGAAGAAATCGATAAAATTATCGAACAGGTAATGGCACACTTTTGAGGTGTGACAGATGAAGGCGGAAAAAAAAGAGGTTAATGCGATCGTACTGGATGTATTAATTAAGGGACATCCTGATGATCCCCGGCCTCCTTTTAAGAGAGAACCGATTGTCCAGGCGATAGGACTTGAGCAGTTTAAACTTCTTGAGCTGGTGCCTAAGAACAATGTAACGATCGAGCTTCACGATAAAGTCTATATCGGTGATGCTGAACGTGACAGGATTGAACGGGTAAAGCGGCGGATTGGGTTTAATGATCTGACGCAGACCGCCAAGGGCGAACTGCCGTTCATAATCGAAAAACTTATTAAGGATAGGGAACCGGATTTTGTTGCTTTCTTTAATAAAGCGATCTCGATTACCCCAAAACTTCACATGTTGCACCTCCTCCCCGGGATTGGAAAGAAACTGATGTGGGAGATTTTAGAGGAGCGCAATAAAAAACTATTCGTGAGCTTTGCTGACATTTCAAGCCGGATAAAGTCTATCCCGCACCCGGAGAAGATGATTCAGCTACGCATCCTTGAAGAGCTCCAGGATCCTGACGTCAAGTATCACGTATTTACTTCAACATGAAAGCATACCACGATCAGCATTTCCTTATCGATCTGTGTGCAGTTGAGCGTATCGTGGACCTTGCCGAAGTAGAAGGGATCTGCGTCCTTGAGATCGGTCCGGGAAACGGGGTTCTCACACGAGCCCTGTTGAACCGGGGCGCAATAGTAAACGCAGTGGAACTCGATAACTCACTTTGCGAGACACTTCATATTCTATTTTCAGAAGAGATAGCGGAAAGGAGACTTACCGTGCAGCAGGGTGATGCCACGCGGTGTGAGCTCCCCCAGTTTGAGATGGTCGTATCGAACCTTCCATATTCAGTTTCGTCAAAGATCACCTTTCGTCTTCTCGATATCGGCTTTAAAGAAGCCGTGCTGATGTACCAGAGCGAGTTTGCGGACCGGATGGTGGCTCCACCCGGAAGTAAAGATTGTGGACGCCTCTCTATTATGGTGCAGACATACGCCGCGGTACGGGCATGTTTTAAACTTCCGCCTTCCTGCTTCTCACCCAAGCCGCAGGTGAACTCAACAGTTGTGAAGATGATTCCCCGTGAGCCTATATTTCCTGTCAATAACCGGGGCCTGTACGCCGATGTCGTCCGGGCACTCTTTTCCCATCGCCGCAAGACCGTGCGGAACGGCCTGAAAGGTTCGGTCGGCAGCATGCTCGAGCGGACCTGGGTTGAGCGGGCCATCGTTGCCCTCCCCCAGGAGATCCTCAGGAGCCGGCCGGAGGAACTGTACCTGGAGGATTTTGCCACGATAGCAAATATTTCCTGAACCTCCTTATGGGAGTTTATCTTTTTTCCTCATGTTTGTCGATCATATCTCTTGTATAAAAAAATTCAATTTTTTCGATAAACTACCGGTGAGTTTATCATTCCTGAAGCCATTTCAGCTCAGCCAGGAACGATCCGCTGGACAAGGTCATTTAAAAAAAGATAACGATTTCTCCTGGGGTAAATGATAGAATTTGCACCCCCCCTCATGGAGAATGGAAATCTGAGCCTGTACAAGCCTGTTTTTGAAAAGAAAAATCCGAAAGGATGGTTAGCCCGGATGTTTTTTTACACTCCCGTCCAATATCTTTTTGTAATGCGAATTACATCATACCGAACAATCAGTGAAATAAATGTCATTTGATATAAACCAGATCTACGCGCCCGAAGCCGATACGTATCTTCTTCTCGATGCTGCACGGCTGGAAACTAAGCCTGGCGAGCACGTTCTTGAAGTTGGCACCGGTTCAGGCATCATAGCGACTGAGCTTGCAGCGATTGCTGGTGTCGTTGCAACAGATATTAACCCCCATGCAGCTCTTTGTGCCCGTGAAAAGGGAATCGATATTGTCCAAAGTGATCTCTTCGCAGGGATTCGGACCACCTTCGATCTCATCATTTTCAACCCGCCCTATCTGCCAACCCTCCCGGAGGAGAGGATTGATGACTGGCTTGAGTATGCCCTTGATGGCGGAACGAGCGGACGTGAAGTGATCATCCGGTTCGCTGAAGATGTGGGCAGGGTACTTGCTCCTGGCGGAAGAATTTTGTTGTTGATCTCCTCGCTTACCGGACTTCCGGAAGTCCGCGATCTTTTTTTCCGGAATAATTTTACGTCAGAAATTATTCTAAAACAGAAGATTGAGGATGAATACCTCTACGTCATAAGACTCGTGAGAAGGACTTAGGTGCTGGTGCAAAATCTTTTCGGTAAAAAGTTACTTATTTTGGTTATGTGTTTTAAGTGATGCGGCGTAACAACAGAATTCGAATTTAAATAATCAGCCGTCTCCGCATGAGATTGATCGCGATAATACAGAAGGTTGCAGTGACGATGAGAATCCAGACTAGGTGGAGCACCACCTCACCTGACAATGCCGGTAATGTCAGCATGCGCATGATGGCGACAAGATGGGTCAGCGGGAGAATAGCCAGGGCTATATACTGGAAGACTACCGGCAACAGGGTAATCGGAAAAAATGTCCCCGAGAAGAGCGCCATCGGGGTGATGAGAAGAAACGAGGGATAATTCAGGGTATCGATGCTTGGAGTAATGGCGGTGAAACACATAGCGATGCCCGCAAACATGAGGCCACCGAGGAATGCGAGTGGGATGGCGAGGAGAGAAAGCGGTAAGGATATAACCCCGAATACACCGAGGACCGGGAGCATGATAAGGACATAGAGCATGCTGCGGGTTGCCCCCCAGAGAAGTTCTCCTGCGATCACATCCTCGATCGAAAGGGGGGTCGCAATCATCGCGTCAAAGCTCTTCTGGTAATACATCCTGACATAGGATCCGTACGTGCACTCGAAGAATGCCGAGTTCATGACTGAAATGGCCAGGATAGCGGGCGCGATAAAGTTCACATAGGGAATGCCGGCGATCTCCCTGACATAGGATCCAATGCCAAGACCGATGGCAAAAAGATACAGGAACGCCTCGATCAGCGGCGGAAAAAAGTTCACCTTCCAGGTCCTCAGAAAGACCACGAGGTTCCGGTGCCAGACTTTCCATGCCCGCCGGGTAATCCGGGTACTGACCAGAATTGCTGCATGATCACTCCCTCAATTTTCTTCCGGCCAGTTTCAGGAACACATCCTCAAGAGTAGCCGGGCGGGTTATCAGGTTCCGGGGTGTGCAGTTATCGAACAGGCTCCGGGCCACTTCACGGGACGATTCAGTAGCGATTTGAATGGTATCACCGATAACCTCAAAGGGAATATTTTCTCGTTCCAGGCAGGAGAGCACATCTTCTGTCTTACTGACTTCCACTATCTCGGCCCCTACGTATTTCCTGACAAGTTCTTCCGGCGAACCTTCAACGAGGATATTACCATTGTCCATAATTACGAGGCGGTCGCACAGACGTGCAGCTTCATCAAGATAATGAGTAGTAAGCACAATTGTATTTCCTTGCGATTGCAACAGTTTCAACCTGTCCCAGATCAGGTGACGAGCCTGGGGGTCAAGGCCGATTGTCGGTTCATCGAGGATGAGCAGGTCCGGGTTGTTCACCAGCGCCCGGGCAAGAATTAATCTCCTTTTCATACCCCCCGACAGTTTTTCTATGGTGACGTCCCGTTTTTCCTCCAGCTGGACAAACTTCAGGAGTTCCTCAGCTTTTTTACGGGCAACGTCGGGTGGGATGTCAAAATATCGTGAGTAGGTAAAGAGATTGTCGTAGCAGGTGAAATCAGGATCAAGATTTGTCTCCTGAGGGACAACTCCAAGTCGCTGTTTTATTTCTGTGGGGGATATCTCCGGGTCCAGGCCAAAGACCCTGAGGGTACCCGAAGTCCGTGGTGAGACACATGCGATTATTTTCATTGTCGAAGTCTTCCCCGCACCATTGGGACCAAGGAACCCAAAAACTTCCCCTTTTTTAACCGCAAAGCTGATACCATTCACCGCCGTTAAGTTACCAAATATTTTTTTCAGCGCTGTTGCTTCAATAATATCAGGAATTGCGTCACCACCTGAAACAGTGGTTCGGTTTTCATCCATAAAAATCCGCCTCACCAGCATTGCAAAAAAGGGTAAAGGCTGAGTCATTGCGATCGTGTGAAAACGAAATATCCGGGTAAACTTTCCGGCTCAATGCTCTCTGCAGATGGACCCGGTTATGATTAATTTTTTATGAAAGAAATTGTGCCGGCAATTCAATGACGACATCCCTGCAGCTTCCTGAGAGCCGTTTCTGCTGTTTCGCGGACTTCAGAGAAAGGATCACTGGTAAGGTTCTTCAACGGGCCAACCGCCCGGCGGTCGCCAAGCTTGCCCAGCACTTCAGCGGCGCCGATTCTGATGATTCCCTCTTTATCAGACAGGCAGAGAATCAGCGGTTCAACGGCTCTCCGGTCCTGAGTTTTCCCAATGATGAAATGGCAGCCGCACGTACATCCCGATCGGCATCCCTGAGCGATGCTATCAATCCCGTGACAGATGAGGAATCCCCCAGCCTTCCCAGGGCCTGAATAATCTCGCTGCGAACACCGGGATGCGGGTCTGCAAGCGCCTCAATAAGGGGGCCAATGGCCAGATGGTTGCCGGATTTACCCATCAGGACTGCTGCATTACGGCGTTTTTTAACGGTGCTGCTGTGCAGCTCGGCAATAAGACGGCTCAGATCAGTCATAGATCAGGAATTTATTTCTCACATCTGCCGCTTCCCTCAAATGCAGTGACAACTTTCCTGGCGTCTTCCGGTGAAAGACGATCATGGATAAGCTGCGTAAATGCCTGGACATCCTCTTCCGGAAGACAGCCGAGACTTTCCTCACCTTTAGAGATCAAATCGGTTAAATAGACGAGTTCTTCATCTGAAAGATGGCGAATCCTCCTGATAAAATCATCGGTGTCCTCAGAAAAATGGTTGGAAACCGGTGGAAGAATAGAATGAAACATATGCCCTGATCCTGAACAGGCCAGTTCTCCGCACTCCGGTGCAAGTTTTTTTAATAGTGCAATGTCTTTTTCAGAAAGATCGCGTGGCATGGTAAAGTATCCTACCGATGTTTTCACTGGACTCTATTAAATATGAAGCAGATGGTCCGCTCAGTCAGTCTTGGACATTCTTCTCTGAGCAGGAACAATACTACGGGTTGAAGTGTAGTGGGATCCTTGCAGACTGGCATATATTGATCTCTTTGTATAAGATTTTCTGTGAATAAAAAAGACAGGTATCAAAAGTATTTTCCAAGCCAGTTCCTGACACCGGCGAAAATACCTTTGGAACCCGATGATTTCTGGGGTTTCTTGCTTTGTGGTGGCATCGGGTGGGAGATAGTCCTTCTGGGTGCCGGTGCCTCGCGTTCAGGAATATCTGTTAGTGTGCTTTTTGGTTCGTCATCTGCAGGTTCGAAACCCCAGGCAAATCCGATCTTGTAGGCATTCTCGTTCTGCCGGATCCAGTTGGCGGCATTCATGTAACCCCTGTCCTGCGCTTTTTTAACGGTATCCTGATGATCCTGGGTGAAATGAATTTCACTCTTGAGCGCGATTAACTCATCATACGCCTTTTTTGGGACTTTGATCTTCTCCCTGCTCATAACTCCTCATATACGGTTATGAAGAGATACGATATTAAAGGCTTCTCTTGAAAAAACGATTATGCTGTGTTTTAATTGGTATCCCGATGCAAAAAAAGGAAGAACGTCCATTCCCAACGCATAAACACTTTAGAAAGATGAAATGACTTTATCCGGATGGTAAACCGACCCCGGCAGAAATTATATGTAATAAGATGCTGCTATGGGGATTCGAACCCCAGTCGCGAGCGTGAGAGGCTCGCATGATTGGCCGGACTACACTATAGCAGCGTGCAATTGCTCAATAACATAGTCCATATTTTTACTTAAATATGTTGATAATAAAAACCCGGACCCTTTCACGTCACACCGTATAACTTTCCCCCGTTTCCTGATAAGCAACTATATCTCGGACGTGCGGCGATTAATATAGGAATGAGTGGTCTTGAAGAACAGATCCAGGAGCTTGAGGCAGAACTTACCAAGACTCCGTATAACAAGGCTACTTCCAAGCACATCGGGAGGATAAAGGCGAAGATCGCACGACTCCGCGACGAAGCGGTGAACCGCGCAATGAAATCCAGCGGTGGAGGAGAAGGGTATTCGGTAAAAAAATCCGGTGATGCAACTGCAGTCCTCGTTGGATTTCCGTCAACCGGTAAAAGCACGCTTCTCAACAAACTCACCGGCACCGACAGCGCTGTAGCCGCGTACGAGTTTACGACACTGACGGTCGTTCCTGGTGCCCTCGAGCACAAGGGTGCGAAAATTCAGCTCCTCGATATTCCGGGGCTCATTGCCGGAGCGGCGATGGGCAAAGGGAGAGGAAAAGAGGTTATCGGCGTTGTCCGTGGTGCTGATATCATTATTATCCTCGTTGATGTGTTTAATGAGCGACATTTTGATGTGCTGTTAAAAGAGCTTCACGATGCAGGAATCCGGATCAATGTCCCGAAACCGGACATCACCATCAAAAAGGCTTCCCATGGCGGAGTCCGTCTTCATGCCGTGGGTACCCTCAACCTCGATATCGAAGAAGTTCGGTCTATTCTCTCCGAAAGCAAGATGATGAATGCGGATGTGCTCGTCAGAGGTGGCGCGACACAGGATGACCTGATCGATGCAGTACAGGGCAACCGTGTCTATATTCCGGCGTTCATCGCGGTTAACAAGGTCGATCTTGTAGATAAGGAGAGGTACCTTGAGATTGAACACGATATTACCGAACGTTTCGGGAGCCCGCCCCTCATGATTTCGGCTTCAGCCGGGTATCATCTTGAAGAGGTTAAGGACGCGATCTATGACTGCCTCGGTTTCATAAGAGTCTACCTTAAACCTCATGGCGGCGATGCCGATTTAGAGGAACCTCTTATTGTCAGGTCGGGAAGTACGGTGCAGGACGTCTGCACGAAACTCCACCGTGACTTTGTTTACCGGTTCCGGTATGCACGGGTATGGGGAAAGTCGGTAAAACATCCGGGTCAGAGAGTGGGATTACCCCACCGGCTCATCGATGGGGATCTGCTCACGATCATTGTGGAGCACTGACAGCGCTAATGATTATCGGCAGAGGCGCCTCCGTTTTTATACCGTATCCGGAAAAATGCGTCCGTGTTGCAGGGTACCCTGACGCAACGATGCCTGCAATAACCCGGTCAATATGTGGTGGTGAGCAGCCCGCTATTCTGGCAATCCGGTGGTAGTCATAATAACTTGATGTTGTCAGTTCTTCCCGGCAAAGATCGATCAGTTTTGTCAGTTCTTTTCGTGTACCAAGTTCCATCGTGCCCAGCTGTTCCTTCATCTGAAGAAGAGTTTCTTTATGGTGAATACTGCCAAGCCAGAGTGGTCCGACAGGGTTGAGGGGTTCATTACAGTACGGGCAGGAGATTACTTTCGGAAACATACCCCGCTCTTCGATCCGATAGAGGCACTTCGGGCACTGGAGGATATAACCGATCCGTTCCAGAGTCTCATCTGCGGCACGGGCGCCACGAAGCAGCCGGAGATGGAGCCGGACAAAATGTTCCCTGGCGTAGCAGAAGATCGGTTCAATCCCGCGATCGTATTTAATTGTCTCGCGGACGACAAATCCGAGAAGGATCCTCAACCCTACCTCCCCGTGATATTCAGTGTTCATCGGTTGTGCAAAGTACCGGCGTTTACCCGCTTTCAGGTGAGCCCCGCACAAAGGGGCGGTATCGGTTGCGGTAACAAAGAGAAACCGGCGGGTTCCCCTTACCGCTGCATCAATATTCATCGCCGGAGTCCCGAAGGGATCGAGATCAACGGCATCGAAAGATCTTTCCGAAAGCAGGGCGTTCGCATCCCGCCGGGTAATTTCCACCGGCAGATTTGCCTGGCAGGCATTATGCGTGATTAGTTCAATTCCCTGCGGGTCACGGTCATTAATGGTAACGGGAATTTTGCATTCATTTGCCACTCTGAGGCCCCGGACTCCCGTTGCACCCATTGCATCGAGATAATCGGAGGGTTTGAGTACCGAAACGAGCAGGACTGTGGCATCACGGTTCAGTTCCATACGCGGGTTGAAGAAGATGGGGGCGCTTCCGGGAGGAAACTGAGTGGCCGGATCCTGTACGGGGACAAAAAACCTGGTTTTTCCTTCAATTGTCCCGATTAAATCCATCGCGAGAGTATTGTTGCAGCGCGCAAAACTTATACATATTCCTCAACAATGGATATGGGCAGGGCGAGTGGCTTAGCCCGGACATAGCGTCAGCCTCCTAAGCTGAATGCCGGGGGTTCAAATCCCCCCTCGCCCGTCATAAATTAAATGAAGTCTTCACTTTAGTGTATTTAAATACTACCGCAGCCGGATCTGATCACCAATGAGGTTTGCAGGTTTTTTTTCCATAACTCGCCCGATGAATGCATTTGTTGCCGGTCTCGCCGCTATCGTAGCCTATCTGATTGATACCGGTACAGTAATCCCTGAAACCCTTCTGCTGTTTGTCATAGTGGCATTGATCACCGCAGGCGGGAATGTAATCAATGATTTCTTCGACGCAAAAATCGATGTGATAAACCGCCCCAATCGCCCTATACCTTCTGGAAAAGTCAGCAGGAGTGCCGCACGGGGATTTTCTTTAATGCTGTTTCTTGCAGGGATCCTCGTGAGTCTTTTTACCAACACCCTCTGTATCGGAATCGCAGCAATAAACTCGGTTCTGTTGATTGCATATGCAGTAACCCTTAAGAAGATGCCATTGTACGGCAACGTCACCGTGGCTTACCTGGCCGGGAGCATCTTTTTGTTCGGGGGAGCACTGAACGGGTGGGCCGGATTAGTCCGTATACTTCCGATAGCTGCCATTACCTTTTTTGCCATGCTATCCCGTGAATTGCTGAAAGACGCAGAGGATGTTGAGGGCGACCTGGCCGGGGGGGCTGATACCATACCTATCCGGATCGGTATTAAAAAAACCGCAAAGTTCGCTTTTGTTATTGCATCCCTTGCTGTCGCTGTGAGTATCATACCCTATTTCTGGTGGGGTGTCGGGTATCTCCTGGGGATATCAGTAGTCGACTTAATCATCATTCTTGCGGCCTATCGTGGCCTTCACTGTGAAACCTCCGAATGTCTACAGGCATCACGTGCATCGTCTTTTTTAAAAGCGGGTATGTTTGCCTCCCTCGTTGTGTTCACGCTTTCCGCAATATTTATGAGAAGCAGAATTTTTTAGTACCTGCCTTATCAGCCAAGCAACAAGTATATCCCCTGATCGTTCCTCATTTACCCTGAGTAGAAATGCCAACAGTCATCCGGAATGGCGATACATTCTATGCAGAAAAAGGGGCGTATTTCGAAGGAAATGTGAAAATTGACGGGAATTTCATTGTTCCTGCACGCACTCATTTCTGGGGGCGGCTTACAGTTACGGGAACCCTTGAACTGGGTCCGGGCTCCAGCGTTTCACTGGATGTAAACTGCTGGAATGCAGTCATCGGGCGCCAGTCGAAAATCAAAGGATCCCTTGTGGCACATGGAGATGTTACCCTCTTAGATAATGCCCTCGTCCACTCTGTGTTCGCAGGGGGGAAGGTCATTTTACGCCCGGGAGTCCATGTTGGAGATGTAACGAGTAAAGATACTATCATCATCCATGGCAGGATTAAAAGCGGGAAACTATTGGGTAAAAATATAAAGGTCCTTGGGGACTAATCCGGGGTCAATACCGAGGATCGCCACTTCGTAAACATCTGCCCAGTTCACAAGTGTTTCAACACAACCCTCCTTCATCGTAACAACCCCCATTGCGACAAGTCCTATCTTGTCTGCCATATCGATACCTTCTTTTACTTCTGACAGGCAGCCAACGCCGATAATTGCTTTGGGGTGGTATTTCTTCACCATCCGCTTGATGAAGGAAGAGCCCGGGACGATGAAGATCCGGTAGCCCAGTTTTTCAAGCATGATCCGTGCCTCACCGACAGTACATTGTCCGCAGTTACGGCACTTCAGCCCTTCCGGCGTAAGGTGTGCGGGGCATTTTGAGGAACGGAGACACTGGGGCATAAAGATGGCCCGTTCAGAAACCGGAATGCGTTTGAATTCTGTAATATTCATCGCATTGTGGAGTTTTATAAAAAATGAAAGCATTTCACGTTCTTCAAGACCAAGGAACCGGAAGAACGCTTTCATTAATCCTTCGAGGAACACGAGCCCTGACCTGACCAGTGCGGGAAAATAAAGCCTGCCCTTTCTGATGGAATAGATGGAGATGACGACAAGAATGAAAGCCGTTAAAAGGGCTCCGAGAATGATAATGACCGTAGCTTCTCCAATCAGATACATCAGGTCATTCCAGGCAATAAAGTTGAAACTCATTTCAGTGAAGGTTTGTATTGGGGACTATCTTATGCTCTTTAAGGATAAGATTGAGTCGATATCAATCGGTGGGTGCAAGACCCCGTATTCAGTGATGATCGCGGTGACGAGATTCAGTGGAGTCGCATCAAAGGCATAATTTTTTACTCCTGCAGCATCCGGGACAACGCAAAGATCGCCCATTTTCGTTACTTCTTCCCGGTTGCGTTCTTCGATGACGATATTCGCTTCCATTTTTTCAGAATCAAATGTTGAGAACGGCGCGGCGATATAGAAGGGAATTTTGTGATAGTGGGCACAGACCGCATGCATATACGTGCCGATTTTGTTGAAAACCGCGTCGCGCGTGATCCTGTCCGCTCCCACAATCACCGCGTCAAAGGTATTTTTACGCATCAGGTGCGCCGCTGCAGAATCCGGAATCACTATTACTTCAATTCCGTCTCGTACCAATTCCCATGCGGTGAGTCTGCTTCCCTGAAGTAATGGGCGGGTTTCACATGCGTATACACGAATCTCTTTTCCGCTGTCTATTGCTGAACGGATCACTCCCAGTGCAGTACCCCACGAAGAACAGGCAAGGGATCCGGCATTGCAATGGGTTAAAACAGTGCCTTTGTCAGGCAGGAGGCCAGCTCCATGTTCCCCGATTGCGTGGCAGGATGCAGTATCTTCCCGGGCTATCGTTTCAGCCTCCCCGAGCGCGATCGAACGGGCTGAAATAATATTATCGGGCCATGCAATTTTATCCAGTACCCGGTCGATTCCCCATCCGAGGTTTATGGCAGTGGGCCGGGTTTCCCGAAGGATCTCAGCATCCCGGCGAACATCTGATAAAAATTCTTTCAGATTTTTTTTCGGAGAGACCTGTGCCGCCAGCGCAACTCCGTAAGCCCCTGCAACACCAAGTGCCGGTGCCCCGCGTATCTCAAGCCCTTTTATCGCTTGCGCCAGCCGTTCGATGCTTTGGCACTCGACAATGGTGCACGTTCCAGGAAGGCGTGTCTGATCGATAAAGCTGAGGCTTCCTGTTGTCTTATCCCACCACAACGTGGCAGTCTCGTTCACTCGGATCGCGCCCTGATAGCATCTATATAAGCTCGCATCGCTGCTGATCCTCCGGATGCCACACTGTCAGGAATATCCCGTGGTGCTCCTGCAGTGCCTGCGACGTAAATCCCAGGACACAGCGTAGCAGTAGTATCGACAGCATCATTCACCGTTTTGACAAACCCGGTATCTTCAAGGGGGATACCGAATCGTTCTGCAATACCTGCAGATTTTTCAGCCGGCCCGATACCTACCGACAGCACGACAAGGTCCGGATGCAGTACCTCAACCTTTGAAGTCTCAGTATCTTCCACCTGCAGGATCATGCCATTACGGTCTGCAAGGACATCCGAAGGCATTCCCCGAAGGAACCTGACTCCTGATTTCTTTGCCCGCTCAAAATATTCTTCATAGCCCTTGCCAAAGGAACGTATGTCCATGTAACTGATGGTAACTTCCGTCTCCGGATTTTTCTCTTTGATCAGCATCGCATTTTTTATCGCCTGCATACAACAGACGCAGGAACAATAAGGACGGTTAACGGTACTATCCCGGGAACCTACACACTGGATAAAAATGATACTTTTCGGTGTTCTGCCGTCGCTCAACCGTTTTATTTTTCCTCCGGTGGGACCACTTGCGTTCATCATGCGTTCCAGTTCGAGACTGGTGATCACGTCAGGTAGTTCAAGATGACCAAACTGTTTCTTATTCCGGGCATCAAATATTGCATAGCCGGTGGTGATTACGATACTTGAGGCAGGTATGGTTATGATCTGTTCTGCATCACTTCGTTTAATAGCATCCGGGCCGCAGACATCATAACAGAGGCCGCATTCAATACAATGGTCCGGATCTTTAACGACAATATCGGGTACCGCCTGGGGATGAGGCTTATAGATTGCTTTTCTCACGCCGATACCGGCATCGAACCGGTTGTAGACCTCCACCGGGCAGATCAGCACGCAGTCGCCACAGCCGGTACAGGCAGACTCATCGATGTACCGTGGGGATTTTTTTATCGTTACAAGAAAATGTCCTACCTCTCCTTCGATGCTCTCGACCTCTGAGCAGGTATAAATAGCAATGAGCGGATGACGCTCAACTTCCACCATCTTTGGGGAAAGAATGCACATCGAGCAGTCATTTGTCGGAAATGTTTTGTCCAGTTGGGCCATATGCCCGCCAATAGTTGGTTCACGTTCAATCAGGTGCACCTGGATCCCATGTTCGGCAATATCCAGTGCTGCCTGGATTCCGGCAATTCCGGCACCTATGACAACAACGTCACCCATGATGGAGATACTCCCGTGCAGACTCCACGTAAGAGGCGGCATTCGTAAGGATTTTCTGCTGCTGGGCTGCATCAGTCTGTTTGACGATCTTGCCTGGCACACCGATCACTACTGAGTTTTGGGGGATTTCCTTTCCTTCTGTGATGACCGCGCCTGCCCCGATGATTGATCCCCTGCCCACCTTCGCGCCGTTGAGCACTATCGCCCCCATACCTACCAGCACCTGGTCATGAATCGAACACCCGTGGAGGATCGCGCCATGGCCTACTGAAACATCATTACCGATTGTGACCGGAAATCCTTTGCTCGTATGCACAACACAATTATCCTGAATATTTGACCTGTCCCCGATTATAACCCGGTCTTTGTCGGCTCGGATTACGGCCCCAAACCAGATACCTGTCTGTTTTCCGAACGTGATATCGCCGATAATTGTTGCATTGCCGGCCACAAAAAGCGGCTCGCCGGAAATCTGGGGATCCATATGCATAATAACATAGGAAATTAAGAATCAAAGAGCATGAAGGTTATGGTAGGGGGCACGTTTGACCCCCTTCACGACGGACATAAACGCCTCCTCACCCGATCATTTGGGCTTGCCGGATCTGATGGTCATGTGGTAATCGGTCTTACCAGTGATTCATTTGCAAGCCATAAAATCCACCCGATCCGTCCGTTTGCCCAAAGGAAATTGGATCTCGAGCACTATCTTCTTACCAGTATCCAGTCGACGGGATGGACGATTGAGCCCCTTGATGATCGGTACGGCTCTGCCATCGATGCGGACTTTGATGCTCTTATTGTATCCGAAGAGACGCTCCCGGTTGCTGTCGAGATCAATAAAATTCGTCGGAGAAAAGGTAAAAAGACCGTGGATATCCATCAAATCAGTTGTGTTCTTGCGGAGGATGGGCACTGGATCTCCAGTACCAGGATTTACCGCGGGGAAATTGATGTCCATGGACATCTGCTGAAATGACGGCGCCGTCTCTGAAAAATTCTTTCGGCAAAAGACCAAATATTTTTCAGCTCTTCGGGTCATCGTAAATCCGGTGTTCAGATTTTTTGTTTACCGTGTACCCGGATTGCTTTTAACGATATTCGTGGAATGTTCTCTCCACGATTCTGTCTGATTTTCACGGTAACCGGGAAAAAAATTCTGGCATTACCTGGAAAAAATTGGTATGAGAGAATAAAAATATTATTTTTTCTGTTTCATGATAACGACCAATAATCCGAGTATCAATGCACCGACTGCTGTCAATGGCGATAACGGTGTCTGCGTGGTTGTCGGGGCAAGGGTTGATGCAGTTGTTGTCAAAGGTGTGCCTTCCTCCCCGGGGACCTTCGTTGGTTGTGGTGTCTCGCTTGTCGTTAACGGAATCGGAACATCATTGCCTCTCTGAGAAACGGATCCGGTCTTAAATATAGTGTCTTCCCCGTACTGGTTTGATACGGTTAGTCGGACGTCATAGGCTCCCTCGAATGGGTAAAGGTGAATCGGGTTTTGTTCAGTTGATGTTGAGCCATCCCCGAATTCCCAAAGCCACGCGGTCGGATTCCCGGCACTGAGATCATGGAATTTTACAATGAATGGTGCTTTACCCTGGCGGCTGTCCACGGTAAATTCAGCGATAGGTGCCTGGGTCACCGTGATGTAATCCACTTTCTTCACGTCATCAGATCCGTTGGGATTTGTTGTGGTAAGAACAACGGTATAAGTGCTTTTCGATGAAATTCCGGAGGTAACGTATACATGCGTTGGATTCTGCTCGCTTGACGTACTACCGTCCCCGAAATCCCATGTCCATCCTGTTGGGCTGCCGGTTGACTGATCGGTAAACTTCACCGTAAAAGGAGTAATCCCTTTGGTCTTATCTGAACTGAAATCTGCATGGGGGACATTTACTACCGTGATATAGTTTCTTTTGGTGTGGCTTATCGACGTATATACATCGGATGCGGTCAGTGTGACAGAATAAATTCCCGGCTGCCGGTAGGTATGATCAGGGTTCTGCCCTGTTCCCGCGGAGCCATCCCCGAAATCCCATTTCCAGTCAGAAGGATTATTCGTCGAGAGATCCGTGAAATGAATATACTGGTTCACACTCGCCTGTGTTCTATCGGCCTTGAAATCGACCCGGGGTCCTTCCCGCACCATGATCAGGTTAGTCTTTGTTCTGGCATCCTCACCAAAGGTATTCTTCACGGTTAGCGATACCGTGTATGCGCCATCTCTGTTATAGAAGTGGAGCGGAGGGTTTTGCTCGGTCGAATTCTGCCCGTCGCCAAAGTTCCAGAACCATGAAGTGGGATTACCGGCGGATGTATCAATAAACCGTACATATTGTGTCCGTGTTCCCTGCTGGTATAACGGAATTTCTGTAATGAAATCTGCAGCCGGGACAACACCTACGGTGATATAATTTATTTTTTTCTCAGTGTGTTCGCCATTAATATTTGCGGCAGTCAGCGTGACAGTATAGATACCTTTCACCAGATACGTGTGAGGGGGGTTCTGGTCGGTAGCCGTAACACCGTCTCCGAAATCCCATGACCAGGACACGGGTGTGTTAAGGGTCTTGTCCATGAAGTTAACCGGACTGTTAACGCTGACCGTTGTCCTGTCGGCGATGAAGTCAGTTACCGGCACTCCACCCGCAGCAATAGTCTGGAACGAAGTATCTTTATTTATTCCACTGGTGACCGTCAGATTGACATCAAACACACCAGGAGTTGTAAAGGCATGGACAGGATTCGGCTGCGTTGAAGTGGTACCATCACCAAAATCCCAGTTCCATGTCTTGGGATTCCCTGTTGACGTGTCAGTAAATTTTACAACCAGCGGAGCCTTTCCAGACCTTGGATCTGCTACGAATCTGGATTTCAGGACTGGTATTACATGAATATAGTATGCTTTCGAAGTGTATGATGAACCATATTCATTTGAAGTGGTCAGGGTGACTCCGAAGTCTCCATTGGAAAAATATGTGTGCACCGGATTCTGTTCGGATGACTCCTTGCCGTCACCAAAGTTCCAGTACCACGACGTTGGATGACCGGTGGATCGATCGGTAAACTCCACGGTCAGGGGCGTGTTTCCTGTTGTGGGTTGTCCCGTAAAGTCCGCTCTCGGGGCAAGGCCGATCGCAATATATTCTGTTTTTGTCTCGCTGCTGGATCCATATACATTCGTTACCGTCAGTTTGACCGTATACAGACCCTGGCGAATGTAATTATGCAACGGATTTTGCTCCGTGGATGTTGCCCCATCCCCAAATTCCCACGCATAAGACAATGGGCCGGTCCCGGTCGAAAGATCCCGGAACTCAACTGTTGCCGGAACCGTGTTATACGCATAGAGCGCATCAAAATCTGCAACCGGTGCTAATCCGACAACAATGTAACCGGACTGGGTAGTCTCCGGAGCGCATGACCCCGGCAATATGAGGGCCAGAAGCAGCAGGCCAATCATCGCATACTTTTTTTGTATCATTATGATCACAGTTCAAACATATTGTAAACTTCTTGTATAATATATTATCATTCACGGAAATATGTCAAAATATGAATAATCTGTTAAAATTTTATAAAAAACAGTTCTTAAAAGGATTATTGGAAGGTTATTATCTCAATCCTTTGACAGTTCTGATAACTATTTCGATAAATAAATATTCAGACAATGCCTGGGGAACAGGAAATGATGAACTTGAGTTCCATCTCACAAGGGGATATTCTATCTTCTGAAAGCGAGCAGTTTTTCAGATAATATGACTGGTCAGGTCCTTGGTTATTACCCAGTCACAATACAAACAATGAAGTCCCTTTGGCAGTACTTCAAATTTGCTGTGAATCGGTTCGTTTGTGTTGGAGATACATCCAGGATTGGGACATCGGACAATCCCGACAATGAGGGCCGGGATCTCGACTCCCTTCTTTTCGCAGACTTTAAAATTCCGGATAATATTTATTGTCGCCCGTGGTGAGATTAGAGCGATTCTGTCCACTTCTTCTTTTGAGAGTTCCCTGTTGGTAAGTTTGACGATATCCTTGCATCCCATATCCCTGCTCGGGACATTGGTAGCAATCGAAAGAGCCTCCTGTGTAGTGCCGGTGATCCCAAGAATTTTAACGACATTAAGTGCCTCTCCGCCGTCGATATGGTCGATCACCGTCCCGTTTCTGATCCGCCGTACCAGGAGCCCTTCATTTTCTGTGCTTTCAGCTTTCTTCATTGAATCACCCGCATAAGCATGGCCATGCGAACCGGAACCCCGTTTCGTGATTGTTCAAAGTACCGTGCGTAAGGCAAGTCATCGATTCTTGGATCAATTTCATCAACGCGGGGGAGGGGATGAAGGATAATGAGATGCTTTTTTGCACCTGCGAGAAGATCAGGAGTGATACGGTAACTGGAGGTCACGTTGAAATAGGAAGCCGAATCAGGGAACCGTTCCCGCTGAATCCGGGTGACATACAGGACATCCACGTCGCAGATAACCTCCTTGAGATCCTCGTGTTCGACAATCTCCATCCCCTTCTCCCTGAGCTCCGCCGTGAGAGTAGCGGGCAGTTCAAGTCCTTTCGGTGAGATGGTATGCAGACGTGCATCATAGAGTGAGAGTGCAGAAGCCAGTGAATGCGCGGTGCGACCATAGCGAAGATCCCCGATAAGAGCTACATCTATCTTATCAATAGGCCTCGACTGGCGTATTGTATAGAGATCAAGAAGCGTCTGGGAAGGATGCTGACCGGCACCGTCCCCTGCATTAATTACCGGGACCGTAGCAAATTCAGCAGCTAATCTGGCCGCTCCCTCTTTTGGATGACGGATTACAATGGCATCTGCATACCCGCTTACTACCCTGACTGTATCTGCAAGTGTTTCTCCTTTCGCTATGGAACAGGCTTCAACACTCCCTACTGACAGCGATGTGCCTCCCAATCGCGCCATGGCAGATTCAAATGACATGCGGGTACGGGTGCTGGGTTCAAAAAAAAGCGTTGCAAGGATTTTGCCGTAGAGTATATTCTTATCAAATCTATCCTGATCTATCTGCCGCGCATGGTCAAGCAGGGCATCAATCTCTTTCCGGTCAAAGTCCCCAATGGATATGATATGTCGCATCTGCTCCCCTTCCGGTTTTATTCATACGATATTTGTTGTTCCTCTTCTAATTACCTATCTTTGCACCAGATGTTCACCATCGGAATCCGGAAATACACCTGTTCACGCTGCTGCATGGCAAATCATAATATCATATCATTGCGCATCTTATCTGAAATAGAGGAATTTTTCAAGGGTGATTGATGGTGCAGATACCTGTAGCACGACCGGCTATTGGTCAGGATGAAATCTCTGCGGCTCTGGCGGTCCTGGAATCAGGCAGGCTCGCAGCCGGAGAAAACGTCGCAGAATTCGAGAAACTCTTTGCTGATTATTGTGGTTCCACGCATGCGATCGCGGTGAATAACGGTACTGCGGCTCTCCATGCCGCGCTGCTTGCCGCAAATATCGGCTGCGGCGATGAAGTAATTGTCCCGGCGTTTTCTTTTATTGCCACAGCATCGGCGGTTTCGATGACCGGTGCAAAGCCGGTTTTTGTTGATGTACATGAGAAGTCTTTCACTATAGACCCCCGATGCATAGAGAATTGTGTTACATCGAAGACAAAGGCGGTTATTGGGGTGCACCTCTTCGGACAGCCATTTGATGTTCCAGGTATTCAGCAGGTCTGCGAATCCCATAATCTGACATTGGTGGAAGATGCTGCCCAGGCACATGGAGCCTTGTGGAACGGGGAGAAGACCGGCAGTTTCGGGCAATTTGGCTGCTTCTCATTTTATGCGACAAAAAATATGACCACCGGGGAAGGGGGGATGGTTACAACCAGCGATAAGGTGTCTGCCGAGCGACTGCGCCTGCTTATCAACCACGGGCAGAGCGAGAAATACCTTCATACAATGATTGGGTACAATTACCGGCTGACCGATATTGCAGCCGCCATCGGGATCGTTCAGTTGAAAAGACTGGACAAATTTAACAGCCGGCGCCGGAAAAATGCCGAATATTATGATACTCATATCAAAGTCAAGGGACTCCTCACTCCGGTTGTTTCGCCAGGCATGTACCATGTCTATCATCAGTACGTGATTCGGCTGACCGATGAATTTCCGATGAACCGGGCCGATTTCATGGAATATCTCAAATCTAAGGGTATCGGGAGCGCGGTACATTACCCCCTTCCTATTCACCATCAACCAGTATATGCGGTTGCGAACGAGCCTGATTCCTGTCCGGTATCCTCCAGCCTCGCATCCTCTGTGCTGAGCATCCCGGTTCACCCTATGCTTGACCAGAAGGAACTCATGTATATCTGTGAAGTTATCAACCAGGTGAAATGAATGGATGTTGGTGTAATAGGTGTGGGAGCCATGGGAAGGAACCACGTCCGGGTTTATTCCGAGTTGAGGGGAGTGAATTCTCTGGGTATTTACGATGTGAACTCCCAGGCGGCGAAAGATCTCGGTGAAAAACACAATGCAACCGTATATGGTTCGATCAGCGAACTGCTCGATAATTCCGATGCCGTAAGTGTTGTTGTACCGACTCAATTCCACTCATCGGTTGTGGAGCAGATCTTTTTAAAGAAAAAATCCGTACTTATTGAAAAACCGATCTGCGCAACAACAGTGGAAGCAAAAAGGCTGATGAAAAAGGCACCCGATGATATCACCATTGGGGTCGGGCACATAGAGCGGTTCAACCCGATCGTTGCCGAGATAAAAAAAATCGTCAAAGATCCCGTCTACATGGAGCTAAAACGGCATAATCCGGCATCCTCACGGATAACCGGAAGTTCTGTTGTCGAGGACCTGATGATTCATGACATTGATATTCTTCTTAATGTATTCTTCCCGAATCCCTGTAACGTTCACAGCGTTGGCAATGCAGACGTTATGAGTGTCCTGATGAACTGCGACAACATTCCGGTCTCCCTGTCAGCAAGCCGAAAGGCATCGAAAAAGATCCGGTTATTCTATGTGGAAGATACCGATTTCACGATTGAAGGGAACTTCATGACGCAAGAGGTCAACATCTATCGCAAACCAGGTCAGTACCAGATCGAAGCTGAACGATATGTACAGGAAAATATCATTGAAAAGGTTATGGTGAATACGGTCGAACCCTTGAAACGTGAGCTGGAAACATTCATCGACTGCGTGAACAGGAGCAAACCATTCCCCATTACCCCGGAACAGGCAATTCGCAACCTTGAATTCTGCGAAAAGATCAGTTCTGCAGCATAAATCGGGAGTGATTTTTACCATGACCCTTGAATCATTATTCCGGAAACGGGGACCTATAAAAAATATCGGAGTAATCGGAATGGGTTACGTTGGCATTCCGGCTGCAGCACTATTTGCAGCATCTCCGACTTTTGATTTTGTCTATGGCTTCCAGCGAAATTCATTGTCGTCAGGTTATAAGATCGCAATGCTGAACCGTGGTGAAAGTCCGCTTAAAGGCGAAGAGCCCGGGTTAGACGATCTCCTGCGACAGGTTGTCGCAGCAAAAAAATTTTCCTGTACGTCCGATTTTACAAAAATTGCCGGGCTGGATGCCGTTACCCTTTCGATCCAGACTCCTTTTTTGAACAAGGAAGATCTCCTCCCGGATTTCTCTGCCCTTATTGAGGGAATAAAGCAGGTGGGGAGATCTCTCTCTCCGGGCATGCTGGTAGTACTGGAATCGACTATTACACCTGGTACAACAGCTACCCTTGGCAGGGAGATTCTTGAACGGGAGTCCGGACTGAAGGCGGGCGTTGATTTTGCTCTTGCCCATGCCCCCGAGCGTGTAATGGCAGGGAGGCTCCTTCGCAACATACGCGAACATGATCGGATTGTCGGAGGAATTGATCCGGTCAGTACGCAGCGGGCGACGGAGCTCTATGCTCCAGTGCTCACGCTTGGCAAAATAATCCCGATGTCATCGACGGCAGCAGAAGTGACAAAGACCACAGAAAATACCTTCCGTGATCTCCAGATCGCTGCTATCAATGAGCTTGCGCTTTACTGCGAAGCGATGGGGATCAATGTCTATGATGTCCGGAGAGGTGTTGACAGTCTCAAAGGCGAGGGTATTACCCGTGCCATGCTCTGGCCGGGTGCCGGTGTAGGCGGGCATTGCCTGACAAAAGACACCTATCATCTGGAGAGAGGCGTCCAGATGCTGGGAAAGGATCTCCTCGATTATCCTCGCGGGGAGCTATCACTCTATGTCCTTGCCCGCCGGATTAATGATTTCATGCCCACTCATATGTTCCGGCTCACGACTGATGCCCTGAAAAGGGCTGGTTGCCCGCTTAAAGGGGCAAAGGTGGCAATTCTCGGGTGGGCGTTCCTTGCCAATTCAGACGACACGCGCAATACGCCATCTGAACCATATCGTGATGATCTTATCCGGGGAGGGGCAACGGTGAATGTCCATGATCCCCATGTACTGGAGTATCCCAATGTACCCCTTTCCCACGATATTGATGCCACGGTAAAAGGAGCGGATGCCATCGTGATTTTTGCGGGGCATCACCAGTATAAAGATCTCGATCCCCATCATTTCCTGGTTTTATCCGGAAAATCTCACCCGGTAATTATCGACGGGCGGAATATGATCGACCCCGACCTTTTTATTAAGCACGGATTTATCTACAAAGGGATAGGGCGCGGCGACAAAAATATGCATGAAATAGTTGAGTAATACGAAATTTTTTTATCCAAAAATTGTCTTTGGACAGATAATATGATTTCCTGTGTGGTTAACCATCGGTCCTCTCCATATTTCCAAGAGTTGTCACACATCGGAAAACGATAAGGTATAAATCAGAAATTGAAATGTAGTACAGAATGCTCATCTCTCTTGCAATACTGGTCCTCTTTTTTTCCCTGCTGCCCTATATGGTTTACTTTTTTGGCATATATTTCGGGAAAAAACCGGTTCCGGTAGTTCCTCTGCAGATATACCCCCCTATCAGCATTATTATCTCGGCTTATAATGAAGAACTGGTCATCGGGAAAAGAATTAAGAATATTAAAGAATGCCATTACCCCCTTGGGCGGTATGAATTACTCTTGGTTGACGACTGTTCCAGTGATAACACAAAAAATCTGGCAGAAATTTGTCTTGAACGATCGGGGATAGACTACCAGATAATTGCAAATACAGAACGATTAGGCACTACCAGATCTTATAATTCTGCCATCAAGAAGGCAAAATATCCTATCATTGTAACCACGGACGCGGATGTTTTTTTTGAGCCCGATGCACTCATTTACCTTATCGGGCGTCTTCTGAGCGATGAAAGAATAGCTGCCGTAACCGGAGAACTCAGACCACTCATGAACGCCCAAAGTACAACGATGCTGGAAGGAGTGTACCGATCGTTCTATGGCCGCATGTGTGACTGGGAGAGTGCTCACGAGTCGACCTATAATTTCAATGGTGCTGTCGTTGCTTTCCGGTCAGACCTCATTAACAGGATCAATGATAAACGCGGCGCTGACGATGCAAATACCGCATTTGAGGCGATCCGGAAAGGACATCGAGCAGTTTATGAGAGTAAATCCATTGTTTATGAGGCAATCCCCCGGAGTTATAAAACCCAGTACCGCCAAAAGACCCGGCGGGCAACCGGACTCATAGCCGCAACATTGTCAAATCTTGATCTGCTGAAGAAGAAGGGATGGTTTTGCCGGTTCTTCTACCCGCTCCGGATTTATATGTTTGTAATTTCACCGCTCCTTTTTTTCCTGGCGGCGGTTTTATTCTCTTTCGGTGTATTTTTCTACAATCCGCTTTTCTTCCTTGTCCTGATCATCATCGGATCCGTAGCAGGTATCCTGGGGAGAAAAGGTCTGATCTCTGCGTTTATCCTGAACCAGTTTTATCTTATTGGAGGATTACTGAATATCGGAAAAGACATGCGGGTTTGGGAGAGCACATCGGAAAAAAAGATCAAATCCCCATGAAAGACGTTAAAATTTCCGGTTCGAAGGTTTTTTAGCGGGCGATGAGTGAGCAGATCCGGTTATTTTCTTGCGATGGTAATGTACCCGGAATGACACACACTGGTCGATGGCCGGGTTCCCCGTTTCGAGCGCGTCATCTCCCGTTCTATGAGCTCGTGGGTGTGAACCTCGGAGAACTGTCCGGCCGCCGCGTCAACGACAATTGCCATCTGCTCTAAAAACGGGGTGTAGCAGGCCAGGTATCCCCCGGATTCAGGAGCGAGTACGCATGCACAATATGCTCCGGCTGGATCTGCATATCAAGATGGACGACATCGAATATCCCGTCAGCCGAGAGAAAATCAGCGGCAACCGCCTCAACATTGGGGAGCTTTGCCTCGGTGATGTTCTTCTGCGCGAGGGTGGAGAACTCCGGACGTACTTCGTACGTCCTGACCTTTTTTGCGACCCCGCCGAAATAGATCGCTGCAATGCCGCTTCCCGTACCTGCGTCAAGGACATCATCGTTGTGGTTCATGCCCGTGTATGCGATCACCAGCCCGATATCCTTGGGTAGCATCGGCGCACCTGACCGCTTTCCATGCGTAAAAAAATCGGTAGGTCGGGGAATGCGGATAACAAATTTTGAACCACTGTGGGTTGCCAGTATATCCCCGCCTTTTGCACCGACCAGCGATCCGAGATCCAGCTGGCCTTTATCGGTTGAAAGAGTTCCTGCGCCGGCTTTGGTAAAAAATTCCCTTCCTTCTCCCACGAGGAGAACACGATCGCCGGTTTCGATCATGACCCGGAGAGCAACATTATTGCTTCTGCAATATCGCCTTTGGTGCTTACGAGTGCTTCTTTTGCCTTCTCTTCGGAGACATTTGCCTGCGACGCAACCATGGTCACATCCTCGCCGGGAATGTCCGGTGCAACCTCCTCAAACCGTGGTTCTCCGACTATCTGATAGGTGGTCGCACCCTGCATGGTCATGGCCGAAACTTCGGCTCCATCGAAGATGTAATTACCCTTCGGTGTTTTGATGACGATACTTATAACATCTTCAATCTGCTCGACCTGCATGCCGAGCTTCTTCATCATCGCCTTCATCTGGCGTGGATTGATATTTCCCGGAAGCATCCTTCTCACTACCCTGCCGTACTTTTACCGCTACTCCGTAATTAAATGCAAGCATTCCGGCACCCGACAATGATGCGGCTCCGCAGGCTACCAGCCTGTCGTTGCCAGAGACAACGAGAACATCGTCTCCCGCGCGGATGGCCGGGTCAGCGGCAACCACATGTTTTGCAAAGACATTCTTTCCCTGTGCGACGAACTCCGCCACATCATCACGGATTACCACCCGGTAACCGGGTGCCGGGAGCAGTGACCGAAGGCGCTTTGCACCTTCGATACCGATTGTCAGCCTCCCGTCCGCAGCCCGGACGGTAGCAAGGCGGACGCCCCCGGAGAGGATCTGGCGGATTCTTCCCGTCGTCGAAAAGATGAACGTGCAGTCTTCACCAAAGAGACCGGTCCCTACCCCTCCGCCGAACTGGTAATCAGCGATTATCCGTACCCGCCGCAGCGAACTGTTCTCCGAGTATCCTGTTGACACGATTTATAAACTCCTGTTC
Source organism: uncultured Methanoregulaceae archaeon (assembly GCA_963815065.1). Classification (GTDB taxonomy): domain Archaea; phylum Halobacteriota; class Methanomicrobia; order Methanomicrobiales; family Methanospirillaceae; genus Methanoregula. The sequence continues at coordinate 1,237,162 of CAWFFE010000002.1, forward strand.
CGCCGTTTTTGGTATATACGCACCTGCCGCGATCTTATGTCCGCCGCCACCGCCGCCATATTCCGTGGAAGCGTCATTGAGTGCCTGCTGGAGATCGACTCCCCTCTCCACAACCCGCTCGGTTGTCCGCATGGAGACCTTTGTCAGGGCTTTGTCTTCGGGCACTTCACACATGATAAGAATAGGCTTTGTGCTGTTCAGTTTGGAAAGTGCCATACCGGCGCCGATACCGACAATCGTATCCGGGTACCGCCCGCCAACGTGGATATATTGCAGATTTTCGAGTTCCTTTACACCGTTGTCGAGGATAAACTGGAGCAGGTTCCTGATGATTGCTCGATGGTTGTTCAGCATGTGTTCAGCTTCGCGGTAGGCAATCCCCCGGTCGCCCCGGAGTATTGCACCCCCGACATGAGGTTTCGCCCATCGCCCGCAGGCATTGAGCATCGTAGCGTATTCCTGTGCATTCCGGAGCGGTGTGAGGGGGATCTCATCAGGAAACCCATAGGTTTCTGCAAGGAGACGGTCGACCCGATCACCGTTGGCGATCAGCTGTTCGGCAAGTGCTGAGATGATTATCCTCCGTTCTTCAATGGTAATCTCTTCCCATACAAACCAGCGCCCGTCAGATTTCTGCTGACGAATGCCGAGACGTTTCAGGAACTGCCGGGAGCCTTCGGGATTGTTGCTGATCCCTTTTATAAAAGGATCGTCGTTGTATGCAAGCGAAAGATAGAAAGGACGTGTTGCGGTGCCGTAACAGTTGAGATCTTTTTTCCGGACCTCAACCGATTGATGCCGTACTCCATCCTCAACAATGATGTCACGTGCAGGGCCGACGAGGCCGCATTTCTCCCGGGCCATCATATCCCCAACATTACCTATGACGGCAAGTTTGGCGAGATCAATATTCGCACTGTCGAGCTGCTTTGCTATGAAATAGGAAACCCCGGCAGCGCTCATCCTGGAATGGCCGTAGGGCAGGCAGTTCACCTGTGTATACTGCTGCTCGCACGGTTGGCTCACGTGGTGATCGACGATTATAACATCTTTTTCCCGGAATCCACGTTCCATAAGCAGATTTTGCTGGCCTGCTCCAAGATCGGAAAAGATCTTGAGCGAGGAATCAGAAGGAACCTGTGGCATGGTCAGGGGTTCAAGCTGACGGACAAAAACGGAACGGACAGGTATCTCCTGACGGGAGATCGCCTGGGAAAGGATTGCCTCGCATGCGATACCATCAGCATCGATATGTGAGATGATGGTAATCTCCGGAGCGGCCGCAATCTGTTCAGCGGCGGCTTTCACATCATCACAAAAACCCATTGCCTATTATTTATGGAGTTCATACACATGAATTGTGCTCTGAAATGCAACCGGGACAACTTGAAGTCTTTCTCGACGAGGGGTTCATCAGCCCTGCCAGGATGTGTGCAGTTGATGCCAATGCGTCAGCGCTCGGTGTTACTGACCTCCAGCTGATGGAGGGGGCGGGTAAGGCACTCGCCGATATGGCACGCTCTGCCAGCCCGGGACGCATTCTTATACTGTGCGGAAGGGGCAACAATGGCGGCGATGGGATGGCGGCCGCACGCCATCTCCAGCGGGGGATAATGACCGATGTATGCTACCTGGACGCCGGGAAGAGGAGTGATGCATGTGAGCACCAGCTTTCAGCATTAAAGCATTGTCAGGTTGCCCTTCACCCCTTCCGGTGCCGCGATGATATTGAGGTAGTGCATTCCCTGTTCGGGAAAGCCGATGTCATCATTGATGCCCTGCTCGGTACCGGCTCGTCCGGTCCCGTTGAGGAGCCTCTTTCCACCTGCATCCGGATGGCAAATGCGTCCCAGGCGCAGATTATCGCGGCCGATATCCCGACAACGGGAATGCGGGCGGATCGTATCTGTGCGTTCCACCGGGCAAAGATTAAAGGATCAATCGTTGCTGATATTGGCATTCCCCTCGAAGCAGAGTGTTTTACCGGTCCGGGGGACCTCACACTCCTTCCTTCCCGTGATCCCCGGGCCCATAAAGGAGTGGGGGGGGAGGTACTTGTTATCGGCGGAGGACCCTACCAGGGAGCTCCCTGGCTGGCCGGGCTGGGAGCGCTACGGGCGGGGGCAGATATCGTCAGAATCGCGTCACCGGTCTTTGAACCAATACCTGATCTGATCTATGAATGTCTGGCAGGAGACCGGATTGGGGAAGAACACGTCGAGAGGCTGATCACGCTGGCAGGGCATGCTGATGTAGTTGTCTGCGGGAACGGGCTCGGTGCCGAAAGTCACCGGGTCATCCATACCATCGCTCCCTATTGTAAAAAAGCGGTTATCGATGCTGATGCACTCAGGCTCCCATTACCGGTGGCAGGGAACGAGACCCTCTACACCCCCCATGCAGGGGAATTCACCCGCATAACCGGGATCACGCTGCCTGAAGGATCAAGGGATCGTGCACTGGCAGCGAAAGGAGCAGGTATCAGGGGCACAATACTTCTCAAGGGACCTGTCGATATTATTACCGATGGGAAGCGGGTACGGTTTAACCGGACCGGCGATCCCGCGATGACGGTGGGAGGTACCGGTGATGTACTTGCCGGGATTGCCGGGGCTCTCCTTTGTCACCTGCCCGCATTTGAAGCGGCGTGCATCGGTGCATACGTCAATGGCATGGCGGGGGAGGCAGTTGCAGCAGAACGGGGAGAGGGTATGCTGGCCACGGATCTCGTTGACAGGATCCCGGCTGAACTATTCGGGAGGAGGAGCAGGCATGGTTGAATTCACTCACATCCAGAATGAGCGGGCACAGATGGTAGATATAAGCGCGAAACGTGACGTTATCCGGGAAGCGGTGGCTGTCGGAAAAATTTTTTTAAAACCGGAAACTCTGCGGGCAATAAGAGACGGGGCAGTCGTGAAGGGGAACGTCCTTTCTACCGCCCGTGTTGCAGCAACCCTGGCAGTGAAAAATACCCCTTCGCTCATTCCCCTCTGCCACTCGATACCGATCAGTGCAATTGAAGTTGATTTTATGGAGGGCGACGGGTTCATCGAATCGACCGTGCGGGTAAAATCGTCGGGCAAGACCGGGGTGGAGATGGAGGCGCTGGTCGGAGTTTCCCTTGCCCTGCTTACCATCTGGGATATGGTCAAGTCCGCAGAAAAAGATGCAGCCGGCCAGTATCCGGTGACCGGTATCCAGGATATAAGGGTAATGGAAAAACGCAAAGGAACCTGATTGCAGAATTATTCGAAAGGCGGGATCCGGAGTACTTTAATAGCCCCCCGGTTAAAGTATGTGGGAATACGGGATCCGTCCCGTAGACAAGGAATGTAGCTCTTCAAAGAGCCGAACCTTAGGTGATTACCATGGTAAAATCGATGTACGCCTTCGTCAGGGAGGCATGGAAAGTGCCAGCAAAAAGCGGAGTGAAAGAACTCCTCTGGAATCGTATGCAGGAGTGGCGTCGCGAGGGAAGTGTCGTTCGGATTGAGCGCCCGACCCGGATAGACCGCGCACGCAACCTCGGCTACAAGGCAAAACAGGGTATCGCTGTTGCCAGAGTGCAGGTTCGCAGGGGCGGCCGTCGTGCCTCCCGGTATGTCCGGGCACGCCGATCGGCACGCATGGGGAAGAACCATTCAACTCCCGGTAAAAGCATCCAGCGTATCGCCGAAGAACGGGCATCAAAGAAATTTCCGAACATGGAGGTGCTCAACTCCTACTGGGTCGGACAGGATGGAAAGCGGAAATACTACGAGGTAATCCTCGTTGATGGTCATCACCCCTCGATCCGTGCTGATCGGAATCTTGCATGGCTGGCAGAATCCACTCACCGCGGTCGTGCTGAACGGGGAAAGACCTCTGCAGGGCGCAGGGGGCGCGGTATGAGGACCCGGGGAAAAGGCACAGAAAAGACGCGCCCGAGCATCCGCTCCCATGCAAACCAGGGCAAATAATCTTATTCTCTTTTTACGCACGTTACCTTCATGAAGATCACCGATGCCTGTGTCTATCCGTACCCGCGCGGGGACTCGTCGGTGCGCAGGATGGCGCTGGAAGCCAAGGCTCTGGGATTTGGCCGTCTTGTCGCAGCCGGCATTTCTTCCGGTGAATACCATGGCATAGAAATTCTGAATGGCGTCCTTATCCGGGATACCCCGATGAAAGATCTGATCAGCCGCGTCAGACAGGAAAGGAATAGCGACGCAGTTGTTTCGGTACAGGCTGGAGACAACGGGTTCAACCGGGCGGTGACCGGGATAAAAGGGGTCCATATCCTGAGAGGCATTCTGTCCGCAGATAAAACAGCGTTTGACCATGTTACCGCGAGGATGGCGGCGGATAGCCGGGTCGCTGTAGATATCGACCTGTCTCCCCTGGTATCCGGAAGGGGTGTTGTACGTCAGCGTGCAATACACCGGTACCGTGATATCCTGGTCCTTGAGCGGCGGTTTGAGTTCCCGATTACCCTCTCATCACACGCACGTTCAATTCGGGAAATGCGTGCGGCCCGCGAGATATCAGGGCTCTGTTCCCTTCTTGATATGGATACATCTGATGTGGAGAAAGCATTTGGCGGCGTTGACAGCATAACCATCCCCCCGCATCCATCCGTGAAGGTGATCTGATGGCTCCCCGGCCACCGACACTGCGGGAGAAGCGTCGTTATTTGTTAGTCTCCGTCGAACCCCTGGGGACAAATATCGATCGAAAAGAACTGTATTACGCGGTCTGTGACGCGACGACTTCACTCTGGGGCGATGTGACCGCTGCGCTGATTATGCCGGCAGTCGTTGCGTCAGAAGGAAACTATGTGATCATCCGATGCCGCCGGGGAACGGAGCGGGAACTATCTATTGCCCTCTCTACGATCACGTCCTGTCGCGATATCCCCCTGGTCATGAGGATAGTTGCTGTTTCAGGTACGATCGACACCCTGCGCGAGAAGGTTCGATCTCAGAAATCTCCTGATTCAGAACCGGTATCTCCGCATGAATACGTGATCGGGGAAAAGACGTTCCAGGAACTGTTTTGTTACGGGCAGAAGGTTGATGTGATTGAAAAGGGATTTAAAAATACAAACCGATTGTTCTTAACAAAAGAAGATCTGGAGGAATTATAATGCAACCACAATATCAGATGGGATACGACAGGGCGATCACGGTCTTTTCACCCGATGGCAGGCTCTACCAGGTTGAATATGCCCGTGAAGCAGTAAAGCGGGGGACAACCGCCGTAGGTCTCAAGGCGAAGGATGGCGTTGTCCTGATTGTCGATAAACGTGTAAGCTCAAAATTGCTCGAAGCTTCATCTATCGAGAAAATTTTTAAGATCGACGAACATATCGGTGTCGCGTCATCCGGCCTTGTCGGAGATGCGCGGGCCCTCGTGGACCGGGCCCGAATCGAATGCCAGATAAACCGCGTTTCCTACGATGAGCCGATAGAAGTTGAAGCTCTCGCAAAAAGCTCTGTGATCATATGCAGACGCTCACCCAGTACGGGGGCATTCGTCCCTATGGAACGGCGCTCCTGATAGCCGGGGTCAGTGACGGTGAGTGCCGCCTTTTCGAAACCGATCCTTCAGGAACCCTTCTGGAATACAAGGCGACGGGCATCGGGATCGGCCGCCCCGCAGCAATGAAGGTCTTCGAAGAGGAATACAATCCCGAATCCGAGGTTAAAGACGTCATTCTTCTCGGGCTCAAGGCCCTCCATTCGGCCACTGAAGGCAAGTTTGATGTCGACACCGTGGAAATAGGGGTAATCAGTCGTGAGAATCCCGTATTCCGTAAAATGAGCAAGGAAGAAGTCGCATCATTTGTCGGACAATTCAAACAGTGACCTTCCATGATCCCGCTCGAAAAGGCAGTGGTCGCCCGTCTTGAGAGTTTCGGGGAACGCTTTGAGATCCTCGTGGACCCGAATCAGGCAGGCTCTGGTCAGGCAGGGCCAGAAAATTGATATCGAAGATGTGGTCGCGGCATTGCATGTCTTTGGCAATGCTTCACGGGGGACACGGGCATCGGACGAATCCCTGGAAAAGGTGTTTCACACTACCGATTTTGCTATCGTTGCCCGCCGGATTATTGAAAAGGGAGAGATACATCTCACTGCCGAACAACGCAAACATATGATCGAAGAAAAGCGCCGGCAGGTGATCAATTTTATCTCAAGGAATGCGGTGAACCCGCAGACCGGTCACCCCCATCCCCCGCAGCGGATAGAAATGGCAATGGAAGAAGCGCGGGTAAATATCGATCCTTTCAAACATCTTGATGAACTGGTCAAAGAAACTGTCAAGGCGTTGAGACCCCTTCTCCCCATTCGGTTCGAAGAACTGCGGCTGGCGATCCGGATTCCGGCAGATTTTGCTGCAAAAGCTTACGGCGATATCGCTGCAGGCTCCACCATGGAGAAAGACGAATGGCAGAAGGACGGTTCATGGGTCTGTGTAGTCCGTATTCCTGCCGGTATACAGGGCGAATTTTATGACCTCGTCAACAAACTTTCCAAAGGCGAAGGGCAGGTCAAGATCCTCAATCAAGTATATTAATCCTGGAGACAAATAAAAGAAGACAGATCTGAGGGTATGCATCATGGCAAGCTCGACACATAAAGCAAAAGGAAAAGTAACCGGCAGTTCAGGACGTTTTGGTTGCCGGTATGGAAGATTTGTGCGAAAGAGAGTCGCAGATATCGAAGCAGTATCCGGAGCACTCCACCGCTGCCCGAAATGTGATATGCAGACCGTTCAGCGCAAGGGAACCGGGATCTGGGGATGCCGGAAATGCGGGTATAAGTTTGCCGGTGGGGCGTACCAGCCGCAGACACCGGCCATGAAAATTGCCCAGCGCGCGATCGACCGGACACTTGAGCAGATCAGAAAATAATAATCCTGGATTGAATATGGCAAGTACGTATAAATGTGCACGGTGCAAGCAGAAAGTTGAGATTGACGTCAATGTCCGGTGTCCCTATTGCGGGCACCGCATCCTCTTCAAAGAGCGCGGCGCTGCAATCAAAGAGATGAAAGCTCGTTAATATTTATTTTTGCAAAAGCCAGCAGAGTGACTATTTTTATCATCTTTTTTATGCATAGTTATGACAGAGGAAATTCCTGTGGCGCTTCACGAGGCAACGTTCCGGTTTTCAGTACCCCATGCCCGTAGAATTCTTGTCGCCCTGACCCCGGAACTCTGTGATGAAGTCAATCCCCGCTCGCAAATCCGGTGCTGGCTGGAAGAGCCGGAAACTCTTGTACTTGCTATTGAAGCACAGGATATCGCAGCGCTTCGGGCAGCGCTCAATATGTTCCTCCGGCTCGTTAACGTTGCCGATGAAATGCAGGACATTATATAGTCATTTTACCGGATTATTTCTCCGAAATCTATCCAAAACGCACGTACGCTGCAAAACAGCACATGGCTATAGAATAACCCTTTTCATCAATTGGAACTGATACAATAACAGGAGAACAACCATGAACAATCTTTCACCAAAAGTTCAGAACCAGCTGAGGCATGCTCCAGCAGATTCAGCAGCAGTTACAGACCATCCTTTCCCAGAAAGCCCAGTACGAGATGGCAGTTAGGGAGGCAAAACGTGCCCAGGAAGAGATCAGTGATGCGGCTGATGATGCGGTCATGTTTATGAACGTCGGTACCGTGATGATGCAGAAGAAAAAAGATGTAGTTACCGCAAAACTCACCGAGAAAGTTGAGACGCTCGAGCTGCGTATCAAGTCCCTGGAAAAACAGGAGAAGATGATGCAGGGAAAATTTGAGCAGCTTCAGGCTCAGATTAAAGCAGCAATAGAGGGTAAAAGCACCCCTTCTGCTGCATAATTCCACTTCATATTTCTCAACAAAGAATACTCTTTTTTTTATAAGCCACGGGTTACTTCCATTATGTCGAAAGATCATTCCTTTCAGATTAACGGTTCAGGTTAACCGGTGCAACAGCCTTCTGAAAAAAAGGAACGGTCAATGGGCCCGGTTGATCAGATTGATCGCATTTACCAGTGCATCGACCGAAGAAAGGACGATATCGTCCCCGCTCCCGCTTGCATCGAAGATATGTCCGTGTTCGTCTTCGACTGCGATAGTGACGTGGCACATCGCATCCGAACCCCCGGTGATTGCCTCGATATTAAACTCCTTTAACAGGATCTCGGCAGGAACGATTCCCAGGATCGCCCTGAGTGCTGCATCGACCGGACCATTGCCTACCGAAGAAAAGACATGCTCCTTGTTGTTCACCCGGGCTTTGACGCTTGCCGTTGGGATCATATGGTTGCCGGTCATGATCGCGATATCCTGCAGATCGAACATCTTATGGTTTAATTCTATCCCCATTGTACTCTCGGCAATCTCATAGAGGTCTGCATCAGTAACGCGTTTTCCCCGGTTGGCAACCGCTTTTACCTTCTCCACAATGATATCCAACTGGGCATCTGACGGTTCGATATGCGCATCGCTGAGCATCTGGCGCACTGCATGCCGCCCGACATGTTTTCCGAGCGTGAGCCGGCGCCGGTGCCCGACCATCTCGGGGGTCATGATTCCCGGCTCGAACGTCTCGGTGCATTTGATCACACCCTGAGTATGAATACCGCTCTCGTGAGAGAAAACGTTCTCGCCGACTACCGGCTGGGTGGGCGGGATCGAAATGCCCGAGAACCGGGAGACCAGGTGTGAGGTCTCAACGAGGCGTTCTTTTTTGATCCCGGTCCGGATGCCATAGATGGACTCCATGATCATGACCGTCTGGGCCAGATCCGCGTTCCCGGCCCGTTCGCCCAGACCGTTAACGGTTACCTGAACCTGAGACACACCCGCTTCTACCGCAGCGATGGTGTTTGCCACAGCAAGACCGAAGTCGTTGTGGCAATGAACATCGAGCGGGCAGTCGACCGTGTTGGTGATCCGTGATATCAACGTCTTCATGCCTGAGGGCGAGATAACACCAACCGTGTCAGGGATATTGATGATCGTTGCTCCCGCATCTGATGCCGCCCGGCAGACCTCGATCAGGTAATCAGTTTCTGTCCGGGTCGCGTCCATGGGCGAGAACATGCACCGATCAACGTGTCTGCGGATGTACCGGATAATATCCCCGGTAATTGTGAGCACTTCCTCCCGGCTCTTGTTGATGGTATTGGTCCTCTGGATATCAGAGGTCGGAATAAATACATGTACCATGTCTACGCCGGAGTCAAGGCATGCGTCGACATCAGCTTTTACTGAACGGGCAAGCCCGCAGATATTCGCCTCGAGACCGAGCTTTTTAATAGCGGTCACCGTCTCTTTCTCGGCTTTCGAAGATGCAGGAAATCCCGCCTCGATTACATGGACGCCGATCGCGGAGAGCTGACGTGCGATCTCGAGTTTCTGTTCAAAAGTGAATGCAATCCCCGGGGTTTGTTCACCATCCCGGAGCGTAGTATCAAAAACAGTCACGTCTTCATGAGCACAGTCTATCGGTGAAGAAGACGATCCCCCGCAACATCCTTGCGAGTACTCATAGTTCTTAATGGGCATGCGGATTATAAAAATATACTCATTAATTAACGGAATTTGGGTCTTATTGACACGTTTTCACCGATTTTTAACGATACGTTTAATACCCATTTATCCCAACATAAATAGCGCAGTGCCCCGCCTTAACTCAGCTCGGTAGAGTGCGCGGCTGTAGTATGGTTTACCGGTAACGGTAACTGCGCGGCTACCGCGATGTCCCCGGTTCGAATCCGGGAGGCGGGACATTTGTTCAACAGAAAGCCCAGGTAGTGTAGTGGCCCATCATGTTTGCCTGTCACGCAAACGACTCGGATTCGAATTCCGACCTGGGCGTCACTCGTTTTCTTTTTAAAAATTCAGGATCATATTTGGATCATGCATCAGAAAATCACTACCTGCAATACAGCAGGTTCTCCGGAGGGTCCTGGATTATTCGACCCGATATCCGTGTTTTTCCAAAAAAATTTGAATTTTGACTTCTGAATCAGGATCCGACTCCTTAATTTTCTGCCAAGCTTCTTCCCACATGCTCCGGAGCCGGGATCCCCGGAATGAAGCGAGAGAGTACCGGTCACGGTCCCAATCAACACTTCACGTCCATTAAAAATCCGCATGACCACGCAGCGGTAGAACTTGCACTGGGCCGGACTGTCCCGGTGAATGGTGCACTGGAGAAGATTTCCATTCGGCCGGAGGAACCTGCATGCAGCGGGATGCTGATCCGGAAACGCCTGATCCGAGAAGATCTCCCTCTTATCATCATCAATCCGCACGTTAAATGATGTCCCGGTTGAGACCGATTCGCACGCGTATTCAAACGGGCCGGTCTTGTGATCTATCACGATGTAGTCACCCATATACATACAACAGGTTCCACACTGCCTGCAGACAAAAACCATCAGAATTCACCGGTTGCCCGAAATTCAGGCGGATCGTGGTTGATCGTGTGCATCATTCCCGTCAGGATCGATCTGGCTTCTCTTCCTAGTTTCTCACTCAAAATTATCCGGGAAATCCAGATGAAATTTTCCCGGAACCATCCGGTATCATTGCTTTTTGAGAAGATCTCACCGGATCTTTTCTGCAGCTTTCTGGACAATATCCTTGAATGTTTCATAATCCGTCGTCGTGCCGGTCATGGAAATTTCTTCGTAGACATCCTTTTTTGTAAAGATAACCGAATAAATCCCGACATCATAGGGATCATTTTCATTCGATCCCCGGAACGCAATACTTATATCGCCAATTGTCGGGAATGGCATTTCACGGAATGTGCCTGAACTTCCTGACCGGGATTTTATATCCTCTTTTTCGATGGTGAATACTTTATTCATGTTCTCAATCGGGAAAATATTAATTGACTGACGAACGAACGTTTGATCATCTCTATCCTTATCCAGCCGATAGAACAGGACAAAATACCCCTGTCTCCACCCAAGACCCTGCGCAAGCCGGGTTACTTCTGGAGAGATCATCACCGATCGGTCTTTGATGCGATAATCCGGGTTCATATCCGTGAGCTGAAGTGCCATGTCGGACGGAGGAACGGTAACAGTTCTACTCTCCTGAGTGGGTACGACAACCGGGGTTGTTGTCACAGTTGGTACCTGATGGGCCGTGGGAGCGGATGTGCATCCTGCCATACAGGCAAGAAAAATGAGAATCAGGACAATGATGGCATATCGTTTTTCCATACCGTACTCCATTGAACAGCGTATCTAATATGTTGCCGGTGGGATTATTTGCCACTTCCATGGGATAGGGGGAAAGAAGAATAACTCCGATGGATTTGAAATCGCGGGATCCGGTTCCGCACCCGTTATTTTCGGAAAAATTTTTGAAAGATGAGGCTTTGTCGTTCATGAAGCGGGAAAAAAATACTGAATTATGCGTATGATAACCACGAGGTTATATACTCCCGTATAATGTCAGTCCTGTAGTAAATCTCCTGGAGGAATGAGCGGAGTAATTCCCGTGACTGACCCGATCTTGTCGTACCATAAGTATTTTCCATCGTAAGGCAGGATTCTTTGACAAATCTTTTTCTCGCTGGAATTACTAACTTCTACAGAAGTGTCGAGTGTTGAGAGGGTATAATGGGCGATCCGGAACTTCGTAGCGATGAATCTGTTATCTTGCGGACAGATGGGATATTTGTGAAATCGATCCCGTTTGAAGGTATTCTTACTAATAAGCGGCTTATCCTTGTCGATAAGGCAAAAAATCTCCTGCCCCAGAAAGAGATTCCTTTGGTAACTATTCGGGATATCGAACCGGGCGAGAATGCGATCCGTGACCAGATTATTACCTTATCCGTTCTGTCCAGGAGCGGTGATACCCGACAGATGATCCTCACGTTCTCCCGCCAGGCCGGTGGGAACAGGATCCGGGAGCGGGATATGTGGGTCAAGGCATTGAAAGGAAATATATCGTCATCCTTTGAACAGGTCGTTCGTAAAGTTCCGGGAAAAGGTGTGGCCTTAAAAAAACCAGAACGTCCGGTCCAGCCTCGTATCGAAGTCAGCTCCCCCCCATTACTCCCGCCCATCAACCCCCCCCATAGGAGAGAAACCGGCAGACATCCCCCAATAAAAATTGTTGAAACAGCCCGGACAGCTGCGCCGTCATCACAGGGGATAAGGGAGTCTGATACTCCGGTTTCCGGTTACGGTAATTATTGTTCACGGTGCGGAAACCGTGTACCGGAGGGATCAGGTTTCTGCAACCGCTGCGGATCACCTATCGCTATTCCCGGTAATGTGCGGACGGTCAAAGCACCGGAAAAATTACACGAGCCTCCACGACAGGAACCTGACGCCGGCATGGTCCTGCCGGTTCCGGCCGATATGCAGCCGACTGTACCATTTCCTGATCGTTCAGCAGGGTCGATAGATTCTGATTACCCGCAGGAGGCACCACAGGAACAAGAGGAGCCTGCATCGTTCGCCCTACCCGATGAAAACCCTGATCAGGAGCCGGATTTCATCCCCGAACCTTCTGACGATGGCCATAAATTAAGAACATCCGATATTACTGCGTCCCAGGTTTCCGAATCGATCTCCCTTGCCGGGGAACTTCCTCCCCCGAAAAACCCACGGTCCGGGTTCAGGTTTAAGCCCGGCAGGTACGCGGTTTATGCCGGAGTGGTGATATTTCTCCTTATCGTGGCTATTGCCGGTGGATTTTTTATTTATCCCCTGATCTCAAAAGGAGGACAGATGGCGGCCAATGCCACAACCCTGCCGACTACTGTCCCCATAACCCAGACACTTTCAGGCAATACCATTACCCCCAAAGTGACAACCGTTGTTACCGTTCCTGCCGAAGGAGTCTATGTCCACATCAAATATCTCGGCAGCTTTAAGGGAACCTATGGTATACCGACTGCCCTTCTGGCTGTTACAAATTCCGGTGACCGGTACTATCCGGTTGAGAATACTACAGATATCGTACAGGCGTCATTTGAAAAATTAGACAGTTCAACCAGGCAGACCCTTTTGGTTGAGATTCTCAAAAATGGCAAGGTAATCACTTCCGGGAACACTACTGCGGGGTTCGGCAAGGTCTCCCTCTCGGTAAACACGATAACAGGTAGCAAAATCTCCTGAAGATCAGTGCAGGAACGGCAGTAATCTTGCCAACGAAGACCCAGATGACCCAGAACTGATAACCTCCGGATTAATCTCAGAAATAGCTGCCTGCATGGAGCGGTAAAAATATTACCTTCAGATTGTAGTGCCGCCTCAAAAGGGTATCCCCTTCAAATCTTTTTGGTGCTTTTGTGGAGCTTGTTGAGATTTTCCGAGGATAAGATTGCTGCCAACCATTTCATAACGTCCGGACAACGATAAAAAAATTATTTTTTCCCGGGCAATTCATGTTTTTCTTCCGGGACGGTCCCTTTTCTCCAGCGGTAGATGCCATATACAGCTACACCGACGATGATGAGCGGGAGCAGCGTGAAGAGAATAATGATTATTGCATCAATCATACCAAAGAACCCGGCGATTCCCTCGTTGATGGTAGTAACAAAGTTGTGACCACTCTCGCCACCAACGGGCTCGGGTTCCTGGAGGCTGATGGTAATGGTGGAGAAATCGACCTGGCTGTCAAGGAATTTCAGCCTTCCCTCGAGGCGGTTCAGTTCTGTCTGGACCCTGTCGATCTGCTGCTGGATTACAATGACATCCTCAACCTTTACCGCTTTTTTCATGATTTCGTTATACTGGGCAAGCTGGTTCTGGTACGAGGTTTTCTGCGCCTGGAGATCAACATACTCCTCGGTGACGTCCCTCCCCTGGGTCGAGAGGGTTTTGACCGTACCGATTGACCTTACGGCAGTCAGGGTATTCTCAAATTCTGTTGCAGGAATCCGAATTATAACCGTTCCCGAAAGACGATTGTTGTAACTATTCTGGATATTTGTTGACGACAGGTAGCCTCCTTTCTGCAGTGCAAGGTTCTTGAGAGCCTCAACCTGTCCGGGAACATCGTGCACTTCGATAGTTATGTATGCAGTATTGATGATCTTCGTGTCGATACCGGAACCTTCGGTACCTGACGATGAAGGAATGCCGGCGGATTCCTGCACTGCACTACCGGAATACGCAGTCTTTGACAGTACCTGCGATCGGCTTCCGGTGTCACTTACCGATATAATTCCCGGGGGCGAAGATTGCGTATCCGAACTCATCGCGGGCAAACCCATACATCCGGCAGCCGAAACTGTCGCGATGCAAAGAACGATAAGCACGATGTTCGTGTAATTCATACAAAATGCATCACCGGGAGAAATATATATATCCGTCGTAAACTTCGAATATTTTTGGAGTTATCTCCCCCCTCCAAAAAAAAGTGCCATTTATTCTTAAGAACCATGTTCCGGCGAGTTGGAAAAAAAATTATTTCTGCTGGAGGTTCAAATCACCCGGACTATGTTTAACAGAATCTCAGTCGGGGACCATCGATCAGGAAAATAAACAACAAAATATCCGGGTAATGTGATCGCCCTTATATAATAAAACAGGAGATACATCATGGTGATATCATGGCCAAAACCACTATGCCCGAAAAACCGGAAAGAGCCGATGAACTTGAGAAGATGGGAGTGACCGAACTGGGGATCGCCCTTCGCGATGACACAGACCCCATGGTACGGCAATACGCTGCATACCTGCTTGGTAAGGCACACAACCCCCGCTCCATCCAGCCGCTGGTCGAGGCACTGGGTGATTTTGACAAATCAGTTCGTGAGCAGGCGATGCTCGCACTCTCCTCAATCGGCAAAGCGGCAATAGAGCCGTTGTCTGAAGCGATGAAGGAGCCCCAGTGGGAGACCCGGTACCGTGCTGCCGAAGCCCTGGGGAAGATCGCGGACGAAAAAGCAGTTAAGCCTCTTATCCAGGCCCTGAAGGATAACCGGGATCACGTCCGGTATATGGCTGCCAAAGGCCTCCGGGCACTGCGGGATTCAGATACTATCGAACCGATGATAATTCTGCTGGAAGATGAGAACAGGTATGTCCGGATGATGGCTGTCCGGGCTCTCGGTGCTATCGGCGGGAAAAATGTGAACACGGCTCTTAAAAAGGCTCTCGAATCGGAAAAGGACGAGAAGGTCAGAGAAGCGATTGCCGAAGCAATGAAATAAGGGATCGGGGTTTATACTATTCGACCCCCTTTTTTTCTCCGAGATCCGCAGTTTAATCCAATAAAAATTTTCATTCTTGCAAAAATAATTCAGGAAAATCCAGGGTATTTCCCTCATTTCAGCAAAAATAACAATCCTTATCGCTCCAGCCGGGAAATTTATTGTAACACCGGCATTGTCGGAAACGGGATACCTTTGATTTAATAGCGGGTTGGAGTGGATTGAGGTGACGGGTCCCCCTGTTCGAAAAACACGATCCATCTCTATCTCTTTTTTACTCTCAATGATCCTCCTGATCATCTGTATCGTTGGATTCCTTTCCCTCAATAATTACCTTTATACCCAGAGTAATTTTGAACGTGAATCCATACTCCTGCAGGAGCAGACCGAACAAAATATTGTTGAGGCAATGCGTCTGGAGGAGATCACCTGGCAGGTCTATGATAAAACCCTTAATGACCAGATGAATGAGGGTTTGACCGCTGTCCTTTCCGAATACAACCGTACCGGTGGTGTCATTGATGAGCTTGACCTTGCATCAGTTAAAAAAAGTCTTGGGGGAAATTTCGATCTCTACGTGATCAATGAGTCCGGTGTTATTGTCTCTACGACCTATGCACCGGAACTTGGGATGGATTTCCGGCAAATTCCGTATTTTTATGATTATCTCACAAAAATCCGTCTGTCTGAAGGTTTTTTCCCGGATCGAATCGTTCGTGAACGTCTGGGTAACGGTCAACTCAGAAAATTTGCCTATATGCCGACACCTGACCACCGGTACATTCTGGAACTCGGGCTTTCGGGTTCGGCATTTGACTCGATAAATCAACAACTGGATGACAAGAATAACATTCTGAGAATTGTTTCGGTCAACCCTTATATTGAACAATTTACGATCTTTAATTCCATGGGGAGACGCCTGGACAATAACAGTCTTCCTGAAAAAAACACAGAAGGATATATCAATGAAGTGCTGAAAAACCGGGAAACTCTTGAAGTACGGGATCCCGTACACCACCGGTCAACAAGATATCTTTTTGTAGATCTGAAAGTTGATGACTACGGTTCGGACCCGAGCAGGATTGTCGCAATAACCTATGACCTGCAACTAATCCAGGATGCCCTGAACCGGCTCATTCTTTTCCATATTGCCGCCGGGATTGCTGCGATCATTATCGGATGTGCCCTGGCCTTCGAATTTTCACGACGCATCAGCCGCCCTGTGAAAAAAATTGTCGAGGACGTAAATACCATTGCGCATGGAGATCTCGACCACAGGATCGGGACAACGCAGAGCACCGAGTTTGCTATTCTTGAACAAAGTACCAACATGATGGTCGATTCCCTTAAACTCGCCCTCCAGGAGGTGAAAGAAGGCGAAAATCTCCGAAGGGAAATCATCGATCAGCTGCCCGTGGCGGTATTCATGAAAAGCGTAAAAGACGGACGGTATACCTTCTGGAATAAGGCCAGTGAACGGATTTTTGATCTACAAGCCTCAGAAGTAATCGGCAGGACCGACAGTGAGTCTGTTTTCAAAAGAGATGATATCCATCATTGACCGTGAGGATCGGGAAGCAATTCTCAATCATATTTCGATCAGTAACAAGAAAATTTCAAACAAATCCCAGGGGCAGCGCCTGCTCCATATGATCATAGTACCGATTTATAATTCGGAGAAAAACTTGCAGTATATTCTGGGAATCGGAGAAGATTTGACCGAAGAGACACGGAACCTGAAGATGGATCTTCTTTTCAGCATAACCCGGCGGGATATCCTTGATCAGCTCTCCGTTATCATGGGTTATCTGGAACGTGCTCAGCTCAAGACAACGCATGAAGCGATGCAGATGTTTTTCGATAAAACGATAGAATCGATCGAGTCAATCCGAAAACAGATGGCGTTCGGAAAATCTCTCCAGGATCTCGGGATTACTGCCCAGTCATGGCAACCGGTCAAAAAGACCTGGAATGATGTTGTCAGGCTTCTGCCGTCAAACAATGTCGATATTACGCTGGATATTCCGGATATCGAATTGTATGCGGATCCCCTCCTCCCCCGGGTTTTCTATAACCTCCTGATGAATTCATTGCAGCACGGCGGTGACCAGCTCAAAAAAATCAGATTATATTCCTGTCTCTCCGGCGAATCTCTTGTCCTTATCGTGGAAGATGATGGCACCGGTATCCTGCCTGATAAAAAAGAGAAAATATTTGAATTCGGATGTGGACGGGGCACCGGTTTGGGCCTGTTCCTGATCCGGGAGATACTCGGAAATACGGGAATCGTGATCACGGAAACAGGCGAATCCGGAACGGGCGCCAGGTTTGAGATCCTTATCGCGAAAGGGAGGTTCAGGATCAACTCACCAGGCGGATAAATTACTGTGGATAAAAAAATCGGTTTAAGTAATTGAACCGGATTGAAACCTTTATTCTTTCGTCGAATGACAGGAAAACTATCTGGATCCGGTGCGGACGATTAGCCCATAAAAAAAATTATCGCTGCACCGCACCACGATTTGCCTGTTCCACGGTTTTGGCGTAGCGCGAAAGGACGCCGGAGAGAGATTTTTTTACCGGTTTCCATTTTTTCCTGCGCTGCACCAGTGTCTTTTCATCGACCATGATATCGATTCTTTTCGTAAAGAGATCAATTTCGATCTCGTCATTTTCCTCAATGAGCGCAATCGGCCCGCCTATTGCGGCCTCGGGAGCAACATGCCCGATACATGGCCCCCGTGTCCCCCCTGAGAATCTCCCGTCGGTAATCAGGACAACCCGGGTGTACCCGAAACCCATAAGGGCCGAAGTCGGCGAGAGCATCTCGGGCATGCCGGGCGCTCCGCGTGGCCCCTCGTTCCTGATGATGATAACATCACCTTCCTGGATCACACGAGAGAGGATGGCCGCCATTGCAGCCTGCTCGCCGTCGAAAACTTTTGCCGGCCCGGCATGTTTCCACATCTCTTTTGGGACCGCCGCACATTTCACTACCGCCCCGTCAGGGGCGAGCGATCCGAAAAGGATCTTGAGTCCTCCGGCGGGGCTGACCGGCGATTCGACAGTCTGGATAATGTTCCCGTCCCTGATCTTTCCTTCCTTTGCGATCTCCCGGATGCTTTTGCCGGATACTGTTGGGGAGTCATCGAGGTACCTGCCAAGCCTGTTGAGCACAGCCGGGATCCCACCTGCCCGGTATAAGGTTTGCATTGAATGCGGCCCGGACGGCTGCATATGGCAGATATGCGGAATCTTCTCTGCAAGGTCATTAAAATCTTCCAGCGATAAGGGGATATCGGCCTCGGTTGCAACTGCCATCAGGTGGAGGACGGTATTGGTCGAACCGCCGAGTGCCATGTCAACCCTGATGGCATTGTGAAGGCTCCGGGTTGTTATGATGTCCCGCGGGCATAGGTTGTGTCCGGACCAGCGGCAGGATCGCTTCTCCCGTTTCGCGTGCGATCCGGAGCTTGGCTGCATCAACCGCCGGTATCGCAGCACAACCAGGGAGTGACATCCCCATCGCCTCGGTCATGCATGCCATCGTGTTGGCGGTGTACAGGCCCTGGCAGCTCCCGCATCCCGGCATTGCACAGCGCTCCAGTTCGCACAATGACTCCTCGTCCATGGATCCCGCGGCGACCCTGCCCACTCCTTCGAAGATATCGATGAGGGACAGGTCTTTTCCCTCCTGGTAGCCGGACAGCATCGGCCCCCCGGTCAGGACAATCGTGGGAATGTTGCACCGTGCAGCCGCCATGAGCATGCCCGGAACAATCTTATCACAGGTCCCGATGCAGACGAGTCCATCGAAGCGGTGCGCCTGGACCATGAGTTCAACGGAATCTGCAATATTCTCCCGTGAAGGCAGGGAATACCGCATTCCTTCATGACCCATGGCTATGCCGTCGCAGATCCCAATAACCCCGAATTCGAACGGGACCCCTCCTCCGGCCGCAATCCCTTCATGCACCTTCTCCGAAAGCTGCCGCAGATGGGTATGTCCGGGAACAATGGTATTGTAGGCATTGGCAATTCCAATAAACGGAAGGTTCATTTCCCGGTCAGTCACCCCAAGCGAACGCAGGAGCGATCGATTTGGCGCCCGCTGGTATCCGGATTTTACATCATCGCTGCGCATGTATTCCCCTCTTTTACTCCTGCGGAGATAGATTCGCATTTCTATACTTTTATGTCTTGTGTGAACCACAAAGATCAGGCTCTGCCAGGAGCACCGGGAAATTTTTCTGGCACTTCAGGGCAACGGCAATTGTTTCCCCGCCCTCCGGTGGCATCCGCCTCCGGAATGCGACACTCAAGGGCGACCGTAGGAGATCTGAAACGGAAAACAGGACGGGGATTTGAAGGATATTACTCTGATTCGACCATCCGGACATCTGAAAAACGACACGCCGCATCGACAAAGATTCTCGCGAATGAATCGGTAAAATATGCATGGGTATACGTGCCAAGCGCATTTCCCGAGTATAAGCCCGTCCTCTCCTGAGTCGATGCCTTTTCCCCGTGTCAGCCTGATAGCGAACCGTGCGTCCCGATCCGGAATCACACGGGAGTAATGAAATTCGTGACCGTTATACCCTGTAACGGTGGAAGAAACGAGAGGGCTTCCAATACTTTCACCTTTTACATAACCGAGTGCCTGGATACAGTGAAGTCATCTCTGGTTACGGCCGGCAAAACACCACATGACCGTACGTTTTTTCGGCCGCAATTTCCCGCGTGAGATACATGAGCCCTCCACATTCTCCATACACCGGCATCCCTGCATCAACAGCGGATTTCACCTCCCGGGTAAAGGGTGAGGATTCCAGGTGCCGGAAGGTGGAGTTCGGGATATCCTCCCCCAAGATACAGGGCATCAACAGCGGGGAATCGACCGGGAGCGGGCTGAAAAAGACCAGTTCTGCACCAGAGGCCCGCAGGCGATCCAGGTTATCCTGATAGTAAAAACAGAATGCGTCATCAAGTGCCACACCAATGGTGGCCCGGATCGGTTTCCTTTTTTCCGGTCGCGCGATCTTTTTTTGCGGGGTCGAAACCGCGGCTTTTTCGTGCGGATGCAACAATTGCATCTAGATCGCAAAATTCCTCGATTAAACGTTACCGGTTTTCTCCATTGTACCGGTTTCATGTGCCATCTTAAGGCCCAGATGACGACTTTCGATCGCAATATCCTCCCGTCTTGGTATCCAGCCAGAGACGGCAATGGAAGTGATCCCTCAATCATATGGCGGTGCCGTATACTTCCCACGTGATTCAGGATCACCCCGGCAAATGGGATCGATGGATCAAAGTCCTTAAATCCCCTGATAAGCGCGTAGGACGCTGCGGGACATTCCTTTCACATCGACAACAAGGATCACCGGGGCATCGAGGATGCGTGCCACATGAGCGGTGCTCGCACAATCCGTCCCGTCAATCTCCGTCATATATACCCATGACGCCCTCGATAACTGCAATATCATCTCCATGGGTTGCCCGGATAAAGTGTCCGATGTAGCGCCTCTTCTCCCATCATGAAGGGATCAAGGTTCCGTGATGGGCGACCGCAGATTCTGGAGTGATGCGAAGGGTCAATAAAGTCCGGTCCAACTTTAAATGGCTGGACTTTTTTTCCCCTTGCAGTGAGCGCCGCCATGATGCCGGTTGCAATGGTGGTCTTTCCGCAGCCGCTGTGCGTGCCTGCTATGATGATACAGGGAATGCCAGTCATTAAACTCTCCCTTTCTCTTTGTTTACGGGTTCAGGTGCAGCAGTAAGCTGGTTAACGGTAATTCGGATTCCGCTTTCCTGGCAATAAGCATCGACACGCTGGCTCACGCGCTGGACCATACTATCCGTAGTCATAATGAGCGTATTTTCTCCTAACAGGGCTTTGAGGATGCATTTATCTATTACACCATAGGTAAACTCCAGCCTTATTTGGGAAACTTCAGCATGTTGCTTTGCTCTGGTCCCCATTGCGCCTGCAGGAATGCCAGGCCGGGACGACAGCCAGGTCGATAAAGTATCCTGGCTGTCCTGGTCAACATTGTATACCGTTATTGTACCGGGCCGGGTATATTTGGAGGTTTTTTGCAATATTGTCTCGATGCAGTGCATCATGTCAAGCACCGTATGGGGTTTTTTATCCGGTACCTGGAATCCCCTTTTCTGCATTTCCGTGTAAAGTTCGAGAAGGATCGGCAGGGAGAGGTGTGCCCTGCGCACATAGTCCGGATTACCGAATGCTATCTGCGGGATATCCTCTTCAAGGATCTTTCCTTCAAGTAAAAGGATCGCACGGTCAGCCCAAGGATATGCCAGTTCGACATTGTGCGTTGAAATGATGATGGTCTTGCCGTCATGGTTCAGTTCATCGAGAAGTTCCATAATATCTTCTGATCCGGATGGATCGAGCCCGGTTGTAGGCTCGTCGAATATAAGTACATCCGGGTGCATTGCCAGCACTCCTGCGATTGCAACTCGTTTCTTCTCTCCTCCTGAGAGCAGGTGCGGCGGGCGCTGGTCAAACCCTTCCAGTCCGACATGCAAAAGCGCGTCTGCAACGGTCTTTTTGAGGGCCTGCTCATCGTATCCGATATTTGCAGGACCGAATGCCACGTCCTGCCAGACTGTGGGGGCAATGATCTGGCGATCCGGGTTCTGCAGCACGAACCCGACGCGCTGGCGTATTTGGCGGAGAGAAGGGGTATCATACTGGATTGGTTTATTGTCAAACAGCATCGCGCCCGAGTCCGGGCGGATCATACCGTTGAACATTTGTAACAGGGTGGATTTGCCGGCACCGTTGGGTCCCACAAGAGCAATCTTCTCGCCCTTGCGGATATGGAAGCTTAACCCCTTGATTGCTTCCGGTCCTCTTGGATACCGGTACCTGATATCCCGTGCTTCAAGAATGACACTCATGATGGCATCACACGTCCGGTTGTTATCACCAGCAGAACCCCCCCTAAAAATGCAAGGTAGATTATTACAGGTAAGAGGGATTTAATTCGTATGGGTTCCGTCTGGTCCAGCGATGGCATTATTCCGTCATAGCAACGGCAGTCCATCGCATGGATCAGATCTTCTCCTGCATTCCAGCTGGAGATGAAGAGCATCCCGCAGAGTGTTGAAAAGGACCGTATCGCCTCGATCGGCCTGCTGTAACCGAGTCGCATTACCTGCGCCTGCCAGATTTCGACTGCCTGTGCATATACGATGAAGAGATACCGGTATATAATCATCATCAGGTCGATCAGTTCAATGGGAATTTTTGCACGTTTCATGCCATTGAAGAGATCTGTCATGGGTGTGGTGAGCGCGATGAAGAAGAGCGAGACCGAACACCCAAAGACCCGGCACAACACCAGCGTTCCTTCCCGGACTGCACCCTCAGAGATGGTAAGGTTGATCCATGGCACCGGGTTAAACTGCCAGATAACCGCTCCCCCCCTATCATGAACAGGAGAACCACAACACTGATAACCGAAAAAATTGCCGGGCCCAGCAGGAGTTCCCCATAGAGGGCCGGAGGAATCCTTGCTCGGAATAATCAGCACGAGACTCAGCATGATCCCTGATATGAGTGGCACAACGGGTGACGGCGAGATCAGGCAGATAAGGAGGGAACCCAGGCACAGGGTGAGTTTGGTTCCCGGGTGGATATGCCTGAATGCGTTCTGCTGAGCCACACTGTCGAGGAGATTTTCAAACATGGGATCTCATGGGTTCGCTAATTGTTTTTTCTGACCGAGCCAGTACCCGAAGACAAGCCCAAGAATAAGTCCGCCGAATGAAGCCTGGAGTGCAAAGAGCGAGCTCTCGATCTCACCACTCGGGGGTTCATACTGGGGAATGAGTGGTCTGAAATAATCTATAGGATGGCCGGTTAACTCGGCCACCTTCTGTGATCCTACGTCATCGGATCCACTGAACTCATAAGTACCCCCGGCACTTACAGCGAGGAAGATAATGACGAATGCAAGCACTGCCACGGCGGTGATTATTTCGAGTTTCCAGTTCCGGATCATTGCTTTACCTCTTTTTGGGTGAAACCTGTTCCTGGGTTATCCGTGCTTTCTCGATCTGTTCCCGGGAAAAGACGTTCAGTTTTAACAGAATGTCTGGTTTTATCTGGACAATATACTTGAAGACAAGGGCAAGCACGCATCCTTCGACAATCGCGAGCGGGACCTGGGTAATTGCAAATATCGCAAAGAATGCCGTAAACGAGGTTATAACACCACCGGTCTGGGCTGGGTATGCGAGTGCCAGCTCGAATGAGGTGATAATGTACGTGACACAGATCGGCGACCGCAGTAACAACAAACACGGTAATGTAGATATTGACTGATGTGTTTTTCATAAGCCAGTATACGGCATATCCTGCTATGGGGCCGCCAATCGCCATCGACACCATATTGGCGCCAAGCGTTGACAGGCCACCGTGAGCGAGCAGGAGCGCCTGGAAAAGCAGGACAATCGCTCCGACAACCGAGGTGATGAACACCCCAAAACAGATCGTTGAGAGTCCTGTCCCTGTCGGGTGGGAGCAACTTCCTGTGACCGATGGCAGTTTGAGAGCGGACAATATAAAGATGAACGCGCCGCAGACACCGAGCAGCGGCAGGTATTCCCGGTCTTTTCGCATCATTGCCCGTAGTTCGAGAATTCCCATAACAACAAAAGGCAGGGCTACGATCCACCAGACCAGGCACCATTGCCAGGGTAAGAACCCTTCCATAATGTGCATTTTATTCCCAGTTTTAATCCGTGAGTATAATCAAATAAATTTTATTTGATTTAACACAATTTTAATTGCATATCTATGTTGCTCAACCGGGTATTTAAAAATTTCTTGTTTATTTTTAAAAAAATCCGGATTAAAAATGAGGTTAATCTGATTATTGCATATTCCGTTTTTTCCGGAAATAATAGACCAGATATACGATCCCGATAATTCCCGCGACAATAATCGAGAGGTAGACAGGATTTGAGAGGACCAAAGCAATACCCGACGGCGATGTCACATCTATCTTCACCTTCATCGTATCGGAAATATAGGTGTTGTCAAGTGCATCCCGGTAGCGGATTTCCGAATCGAGTCCATATTCCTTTATTGTTGCCGAGCGATCTACACTTATTTCATAGGGTGCAACTACCGATTCACCGGGTTTGAGATCTCCGAGGTACGAGATGTCATCATTGCTGGTAAACGGGTCCACGGCGCTGATCCGGCCTTGTGCGCTGTAAATGGTAGTCTCACCGGTATTTTTATACTCGACATTAATGACTTTCTTACTGCCCGGGTTCATCTCGGCAGGTGGTGAAATGACTGCAAAATCCACCTTGCCTCCCACCGGAATTCCAACCGTGTCGCTTCGTGTCGTTACAAAATCCCCGTCACTATTTTTGTAAACCACTTCGACATCAACAGGATACGTCTGACTCCCGGCACCATCGGCTATTGATACCTTATATCTGCAGTCAACAACACTCCCTGCAGGAAAATCCCCGATGTAAACACTGCTGTCCGTAGGGATTACCGGACTGTTGCCGTTGCGCAGGATCTTCACAATAGCATTTGTCCCGTCTTCCGATCCGGAATTTCTAATCTTCATATTGAGATATCCTTCAGTTCCGACGTTCAGGTGTTCAGGAGTTGCCGAAAGGACATCGATGGTAATCTCGGATTTAATTTTTAGGGGAATCCCGATCTCTTCATTAACCTGTTTGTACGTATATTGGATGGTATCAAAACCGTACTGCTCTGCCTGATATAAATAAGAATAATTCAGCGTTACGGGAAGCGTATAGTCTCCGGCCGGTGCATCGGCGTTGATTTTTGTGGTGAATACTGCACTTACACTGGTTGCGCCTTTTACGTCTCCCACCATCTGGGGATCGGATTTGATCACCAGAGGTGCATTTCCAGGGCTGAGACCCACGGTGAGGAATTTTGCCGTGTTCGGGAGATCTTCGCGATCGACGATGGTCGACTGGACAAATTTGAAATCATTAATCCCGGTATTTTCAATAACGACTTTGAGCTGCACATCATCTCCCGGGCTGAATTCATTGGTTCCGGAGATGTATGCTGAAAGCTTCGGGCTTCCGGCCATGTATTGCGTGCCCGCCATCGCAGGAGCCCACAAAAATGCAGAGACAATAAGCATAGCGCATGCCAATTTTCCGATTGTTCTCATCTGGTAAATCCCTCACAAGGTTCGCAGATAGAGTATTGCTCATCTGTCATTGATAACCTATTGTTTCAGATTCTTTCTCTGTATATCGTGAAATAGTATTTCACGCGGTGTTGTAAAAAAATTAATGGATGTCAATGGTGACATTTTCTCGTTCCGGCATTCAATTTATCTTTTCTTTCCTGTATTCCATGCCATTCATCCCAGGAAATTGTCCCTCCCGTGGAGATAATGGCTGTCCCGAAGAGTACCTGATCATCACTTTTCTGTACCCAGAAAGTGAGGAGAATAATCGGCAGCCCGGTGGCGTCATCATATTTCGTAGCATTATACGAGGGCGTTCTTTCCATTTTAACGGTCAAAGAACCTGTCCATCTCTCTTAAAGATACGGGATAATGAAAAAATGGGCCTTCCCGGATTTATTCCTGACAGCTAAAAATAATATTTAAAAAGGAGGATCAGGCAGTCTCAATCTTGTCTTCTTCGTGCAGGCCGAGCGTACTTATGGAATCTTCCCGCATCCTGAACTTCTGTATCTTGCCGGTCACTCCCATGGGGAAATCATCGACAAATATGACATACCGGGGGATTTTATAATGTGCAATTTTACCCTTACAGAAATCCTTGACCTCCTGTTCGGTCATGCACAAACCCTGCTTTACCTTCACCCATGCACAGAGTTCCTCGCCATATTTTCGGTCAGGGACCCCTACGACATACACATCTGAAATCTTTTCGTTATGGTGAAGGAACTCCTCAATTTCACGGGGGTAAATATTCTCTCCGCCGCGAATCACCATGTCCTTGAGGCGACCGGCAATCCTGAAGTAACCTTCCTCATCCATGGTGCCGAGATCTCCGGTATGGTTCCAGCGGTTCGAGTCAAGGGTTGCATGGGTTGCAGACGGATTGTTGTAGTAGCACTTCATGACACAGTAACCGCGTGCACAGATCTCGCCGATCTCCCCGACCGGGACTATTTTGCCTGTCTTTGAATCGATTATCTTAAGCTCTGTATGAGGAAAAGCCCGCCCGACCGTCGAAACCCGCCGTTCAACCGGGTCCCGGGTCGTAGTCATCGTAACGCCGGGGGATGTCTCGGTCTGCCCGTATACGATGACGATCTCGCTCATATGCATCTTTGTATTGACCTGTTTCATTACTTCGATCGGGCAGGGTGACCCGGCCATGATGCCGGTGCGTAATGTTTTCAGGTTATATTTCTCAAATTTCGGATGCGTGAGTTCAGCGATAAACATAGTCGGAACTCCGTGAAGGGCCGTGCACCGCTCTTTCTCAACGGTCTTTAAGACCTCCTCGGCATCGAATGTGGGTGAGGGGATTA
This sequence comes from uncultured Methanoregulaceae archaeon, assembly GCA_963815065.1. Classification (GTDB taxonomy): domain Archaea; phylum Halobacteriota; class Methanomicrobia; order Methanomicrobiales; family Methanospirillaceae; genus Methanoregula. The sequence goes on from CAWFFE010000002.1 coordinate 1,263,895, forward strand.
CCATCGTTGACCCATGGGTTACACACGCAAAGTTAGAGAGTACCATGCCAAAGCAATGATAGAAGGGTACGGGAATACAGAGACGGTCTTTTTCAGTAAATCCCATCCCTTCACCGATGATATAGCCATTGTTGAGGACTCCGTGGTGAGTGAGCACGACACCTTTCGGGAATCCGGTCGTGCCGCTGGTATACTGGATGTTGATCGCATCATCGAACGCGAGCATGTCGCCCCGTTCAATGAGTTCATCATTGGTTATCTCTTCAGCTTTTTTCAGGAGTTCATTCCACGTGAACATACCATGGTAAGGTATGTCTCCCAAAAAGATTGCAGTTTTCAGGAATGGGAACTTCTCAGAGGATATCCTGCCGGGTTTCGCCTCGTACGCTTCCGGGCAGGCTTCGTAGAACATTCCGACATAATCAGAGGTTTTGAACCGTCCCTGAATGATAAACGTCTGGATCTCCGACTGTTTGAGAGCGTACTCCAGTTCATACGTGCGGTAAGCGGGGTTGATATTCACCATTATCGCACCGATCTTCGCTGTAGCGAACTGGACGACAATCCATTCGGCGTGGTTCATGGCCCATATACCGACGCGGTCACCTTTCTCGACACCCATCCCCATCAGACCGCGGGCGACCTGGTTGACATTCTCTAAAAATTCGCGGTATGTCCAGCGAATATTCTGGTGGACGGAGACGATCGCCTCGTTGTCCGGGAATTTCGCTGAAATCTTCTCCAGCATCTCACCGATTGACATTCCCAACAGAGGAAATGTCGAGGTCCCGCTTGCATAACTGCCCTCAACCATCCCGGAAATATGGGGTGAGTACAGGATATATGATTAATGATATGATTTCAGGCATACTCTGATAATCCATTTTTTTTGTGTTCGCTTATACCGAAGTTCGGTGCATTGGTGTGGCCATCTTATTACCGTAAAACGCTGACCTGATAATGACAAAAAACGGGATTTTCTCCAGAATACGGAAAATGAAAACCATTAAATTAATTTAGCGCGATTTTGTACAGTCAGCTAATGGGCAGATCCCTGTCCTGCTTGATCGGGGGGTTGTGGCCTAGCCCGGAATGGCGACGGGCTCCAGCGGTCTTTGCGTTCTTGTGCTGCAGATGATGAACAATGGGTCTGCTGAATTTATCTTTCTGATATCCTCAGAGAGAACATCAGAATTCCTGGTGGTTAATGATGATCCGTTGGAGCACTGATGCATGTCGGAGAGACCCGTCGATCGTGAGTTCAAATCTCACCAACCCCACGTTTTCTTTAAGAGAACTTCTTACCTGTGTATTCCTTTCTGGTGATCCTTCGTAAGGTGTGATTCAACAGGATTTTTTAAAAAGAATAACACGTTACCCGAACCCCATCCTTTTATGAGAGCTCGGATACAATCCACATCCTATGCATGCAGAACTGCACCTTGTCGACGCTTTTACGGGAACTCCCTTCCACGGGAATACCGCCGCAGTCTGTATCCCCGATGAACCAGCTGATCCTGCGTGGATGCAGCATGTCGCCACCGAGATGAAACATTCAGAGACTGCATTTCTTTCCCCGGTTTCCGGCGGCTGGAACCTCCGGTGGTTTACCCCTCTTCAGGAAGTGGAACTCTGCGGCCATGCAACACTCGCCTCTGCTTTCGTTCTCTGGGAGAGCGGAAAGGAAAAGTCCGGTTCGTCAATATCATTCGAAACCCTGTCTGGAACACTGACGGCCCGGAAAGATGGCGAATGGATCGCCCTTGAGTTCCCGGCTGAACCGGTCACGGCGGCCGGGCCGGTGCCCGGACTGAGCAAGGCGCTTGGAGCAGAGCCGCTCTTTACGGGGCGGAACAGGTTCGATATCCTCGCTGAACTTCCTGCAGCGGACGACGTGTGCGATCTCGATCCCATGATGGATGCCCTCGCCGCTCTTCCTGCACGGGGGATCATCATCACCGCGGCTTCCGATCTTCCACAGTATGATTTTGTTTCGAGGTTCTTTGCTCCTTCAGTGGGGGTGCCGGAGGATCCGGTAACGGGTTCGGCGCATTGTTGTCTGGGCCCCTACTGGGGTGAAAAACTAAAAAAAACCGAACTTGTAGGGTTCCAGTGCTCGGACCGGGGCGGGCTGGTCCGGGTTACTCTGAACGGAGACAGGATTATCCTTGGCGGCCATGCAGTTCATGTCTTTTCGGGAAATCTGCTGGTCTGATACCGCGGCTGAAAGAGGATTCCCCTGATTTATTGCATCTCAAATCGAAGGAAGATCTCTTGTTTCCCGTCAGGGTCTTTTTACGCTTACGGATTACCGTGTGAATGAGTTGTGAAGGATCGCGATCCGTGCGTACCCGAAGTCGTGCGTCGGGCCTCTCCATTTGCTGACCGCTGAGGCATCCTGTTCGTTAGTAACTTTATCATATATTACGGGCACATTATAACTACAACAAACGGAGATTCCATGTATCTTGTAGGAGAAGCACTTATCGGCGATGGTGCAGAAGTTGCACACATTGACCTGTTAATGGGGGACAAGGAAGGCCCCATCGGAACCGCATTCGCCCATGCGGTATCACAACTGTCTGCCGGTCACACACCGCTTCTTGCGGTGATCCGCCCGAACCTGCTGACAAAACCGGTGACCCTGGTCATCCCGAAGGTTACCCTGAAGACCATGACGCAGGTAAACGAGATGTTCGGGCCGGTCCAGGCTGCCGTCGCAAAGGCCGTGGCAGACTGTGTCGAAGAAGGCGTTTTTTCCGAGGTTGACACTGAAAAAGTTGTTATTCTTGCTTCCGCATTTGTTCACCCGGACGCACTGGACTATAATAAGATTTACCGGTATAACTATGGCGCAACGAAACTTGCCATCCACCGTGCACTCGAAAAGTTCCCCGACACAAAGACTCTTATCTATGAGAAGGACCGTGCGGCACATGCAATCATGGGATTCAAAGTGACCCGGCTCTGGGATCCGCCCTACCTGCAGGTGGCACTTGACCTGGTCGATATGGGGAAGGTCGCATCAGTCTTAAAGGAACTCCCCCAGAACGACCATCTCATCATCGAGGCAGGAACCCCGCTTATCAAGAAGTTCGGACTGGGTGTCATCTCCGAGATCCGGAAGCTGCGACCCAATGCGTTCATCATCGCGGATATGAAGATCCTCGATACCGGGAACCTCGAGGCCCGGATGGCAGCGGATGCCTCCGCGGATGCGGTCGTCATTTCCGGCCTTGCCCCGGCATCGACCATGGAAAAAGCGATCGCCGAGGCCCGAAAGGTCGGCATATACTCTGTCGTGGATATGCTGAACGTCCAGAATCCCGTAAAAGTGATCGAAAAACTGAAGGTCAAGCCCGACATCGTGGAACTCCACCGTGCGATCGATACCGAAGACACCGCCCATGCGTGGGGAGACATCGCAGCGATCAAGAAAGCGGCGGGAGGAAAACTCCTCGTTGCAACCGCCGGCGGTGTCCGGGTGAACGTGGTGAAGGACGCCCTCAAGGCCGGTGCAGATATCCTGGTCGTCGGGCGTGCAATTACCGCGAGCAAGGACATCAAACATGCGGCTGATGAGTTCCTCGATAACCTTGATAAAGAAGAGATTGACCAGTTCCGTGTGATGACGGACTTTTAACAATTCATCATTATTTTTTCCTAAAATTTTATTTTCATTAAAGTCCGGTACCGAGGCGCCTCTTTAACTTCTAACATGCCAGGATTTCTTCAATTATCTTTTACTCCCTTCGATCATCGATGCTGTGACACAAAAATTAAAGAAAAAATGAAAATATTATCGCGGATATTTTATTTTTCATAACCGGAAAAATTTTTTTCATCTTGCATCAACCATTACTAGAAATGGGAATCTCGCCAGAACAAAAGATATGTATAGAAAAAATTCTGACAGAATCTCTGACGACCTGGGATGATCTGTTCGAAAAATATAATTTTTTTGCATCGAATGAAACCAGTAACAGGAACGGGGATATCGGCTGGGCCATCCTCTCCGGGATCGCAGAAAAAAATAAAAAATACCGGAGATTTATCCAGGGATTTCCCGAACATGTTGATGTTGAGCGGGAAGCGGGGAATTATGTGCACGAGGTTATCATGAGAAAAATTGAAGAACATTCTGTCTGATGAAGAACATCTGCGAGAGATTGTCCTTTTATTGCTAAAAAAATTATTCAAACAGCCGGTAGTTCGGTGCTTCGTCCGTGATGAGGATATTGTGCGGGTGACTCTCGGTCATGCCGGCATTGGTGATCCTGACAAATCGTGCGTTCCGGTGCATCTCCGGAATCGTTTTTGAACCTGTATACCCCATTGCGGACTTGAGCCCGCCGATGAGCTGGTACATTACCTCCCCGACATGGCCCACGTAGGGGGTTACGCCTTCGACTCCTTCGGGCACGAACTTGGTGCTCCCGATATCCTTTTTCTGGAAGTACCGGTCGCTCGACTGGCCGGTACTCATGACGCCAAGAGACCCCATCCCCCGGTATTGTTTGTAGCGCCGTCCCTTGATGGTGATCACCTTGCCCGGTGCCTCATCGGTTCCCGCAAACATGCTGCCCATCATGACGGTGTCAGCCCCGGCGGCGATGGCTTTTGCCACATCACCGCTGTACCGGACACCGCCGTCTGCAATGATCGGGATGCCGGCACCGCTGGCAACATCGGCAACCTGGGCGATGGCGGTGATCTGGGGGACCCCGGTACCGGCAACGATACGCGTCGTACAGATCGACCCCGGGCCGATGCCGACTTTAATGCCGTCGACACCGGCACCGACAAGGGCTTCTGCTGCTGTACTGGTCGCGATGTTGCCGGCTATTACCTCTGCTTTCATGCTGCCCTTGATATCCCGGACCGCCTGCACGACTTTCATGTTATGGCCATGGGCGCAGTCCACGACCAGTGCATCCACGCAGTTCTGGTCGAGCAGTTCGGCACGGGAAAAATCGAAGGGCCCAACGGCAGCTGCCACCCGGAGGTTGCCTTTCGCATCGCGGGTCGCGAGCGGGTACTGGCGTTTCTCCAGGATGTCCTGCATGGTGATGATACCGATGAGTTTGCCGTTGCAGTTCACGACCGGGAGCCGTTCGACCTTGTTGGTATACATTATCTCGAGAGCTTTTTCCGATGTGATCTCCTCATCGGCAACAATGGGTTTCCTGGTCATTATTGTGGTGATCTTTTCATCACCACGCTTGGAAACAATAGCCCGGACATCACGACGGCTGACAATCCCGATTATCCTGCCTTTATCTACGACAGGGACGCCGCCGATGCTGTACTGTTGCATCAGGCGCTCGGCATCCGAAACGGTCGCGGTATCCTCTACGAAGAGTACATCCCGTTCAATCAGTTCCTCGGCCTGTTTGACGAAAATGACTTCCTGCAACTCATGCTCCGCGGTCATATTCCGGTGAATCACACCGATACCGCCTTCACGTGCGAGTGCAATCGCCATGGAGGCCTCGGTAACGGTATCCATCGCCGCAGAGACGAGCGGAATATTCAGTTTGATCTTCTTTGAAAACTTCGAATGGGTATCCGCGTCGGCAGGTTCGAGCCAGGATTCCCGGGGTTCGAGCAGCACATCATCAAACGTTAACGAGAGGGGCACATCCAGTTTTTTGACAAACATACATCACCTGATCATGGCAAGTGCGGTTTTTACGAGGTCTTCGCGGACGGTTGCATTCCGGTCTCCGCCACAGACCATCCCCCGCACACCGATAATATCCGGATTGATCCTTTTGAGGGCATCAAGATCTTCAAACTTAAACGAACCGGCCAGCGCCGTCCCGAGCCCGAGTTTCCGGTTAGTATCGGTAAATAACCGGAGCATCCCTTCATCCATGAATGCAAACGTACTCTGGCGGTCCTTGATCCCGGTATCCACCATAGCGAAATCGGCTCCGCACTCTGCAGCAAGGGGCGCCATCTCAAAAGGCGAGATGGAATGCATTCGCTGGTAATCTGAATATGCCGCGATTACGACATATTTCCGGGGGAACTCATCTTTTACCGCCCTGACAACTGCACTGATAACATCCCGTGCCTGTTCCTGCCCTTCAAAGGCAAGGCCGATCTTTACAAAATCAGCACCGGCACAGGCTGCACCGTAGGCCGCAAGTGCAGCGCCTCCCGGTTTATAGTCAAAGTCACCGATTGCGGCACTCAGTGGTTTTCCAAGAAGGGTTTTGATTTCCCGTATCACCCAGGGGAAGTTGGCGCCCAGGGAGCCTTCCGAAGGTTTTTTGACATCTATTATGTCAGCAGCTGCGGAATTTCTGGCTTCATCAGGAGTACTTGGGCTGACCAACAATTGCATAAAGTTTAATGATCTTTTATCCTAATAGTGATTGCGCTCGCCTATGAAACTCATTCTTGCGATGGATTTGCGGCAAAATCTGGTCGTTCACGGCAAATCCGGGCAACGAGAGAGCTATAAACCCCTCGATTGGGGCTGTTCTCCGACGGCAGATCCCATCGGCTTTGTCAGGGCTGTCGCGCCGGAATACCTGTATATCGCCGACCTCGACCGGATTGAGGGGACCGGGTCCCATGACGCCATCATCCAGGAATGTGCAGGGAATGTCAGGGAATGTTATGTTGATCGCGGCTGTCATGCTCCCGGTGATATCCTGCGGGGTGAACATATCGTGAACATTGTCGGAACGGAGACCGGGGGAAGCGACCTGTCCCGGTATCATGGCGGTTATCTGAGCATTGACGTGAAACAGGGCCGTGTCATACCCTCCGGCAGGGACCCGGTGGAAGTCCTGGCCTCCGCTCAACAACTGGATTTCGATGGCTGTATTCTGCTCAACATCAGTGCCGTTGGCACCGGGAGCGGGATCGATAGGCCGGCGCTCGAAAAGATCCGCAGCGCTTATAACGGGAAGATCCTCTACGGAGGCGGCGTCGCAACCCCCGGCGATCTCGAAAAAATCAGCGATGCCGGGCTGGATGGAGCCATCATCAGCACCGCGGTGCACCGGGGCATCGTGCCGGTCGAATGGATACGGAGGGGAAGCTGCTGTTAATCACGCTGGAGGGTATCGACGGGAGTGGCAAGAGCACCCTGCACCGGGCACTCCGGGAATCGCTGGCCGATCTTAACCCCGTCTTCACCCGGGAACCCGGTGCTACCTGGGTAGGGGAGTCGGTGCGCCGGGCCATCGCAGAGCAGACAGATCCGGTTACCGAGGCGACACTCTTTGTGGCAGATCATGCTGCCCACCTTGCAAAAATTATCCGGCCTGCACTTGCCGCCAAAAGGCTGGTGATCTCCGACCGGTACAGCGACAGCCGGTATGCCTACCAGTCGGTCACCCTCACGGGAGTGATCCCGGAACCGGAAAAATGGCTCCGGGCAATGCACGATGACTGGACAATCAGGCCGGATAAAACCTTTCTCTGTATTCTCCCCATTGATGAAGCCCTCTCCCGGCTTAAACCCCAGGACGAGCGGGAACATTTCGAGAAACGGGACGTGCTTGAAAACGTGCAGAACAACTACCTCAGGTTTGCCCGTGAAGATCCTTCGCGGTTCGTACTTGTGGATGCAATGAAAGAAAAAGATGAGATTGTTACGTTCGTTTCTGATGCGATCAGGCAGATTTTACAATCGTCACAATCACGTCGCCGACCGTGATCACGTCGACTTTTGCCCCTTCTTCGAGATATGTGAACTTCGGCGTAAATGCGTTTTCCGGTATCTCCACTTCAGTACCTTCGAGGAGGATCGTTGCCGGGGGACTAACCAGCTGGTCGGGTGAGATCGTTTTTACTGCAGCCATGAATGCGCCAGCCTGGTTTCGGAATGCCGGCCCAATTATCGAACGATTGAAATTGATATCCGTGACTACCCGGTCAAGCTTTGCCGCGTCTGTGCGCCAGTGAACGTCTGCATTCAGGGTGCGCCCGGTGTCACCTTCATCATCGATCGTATGGAGTGCATAGATGGTTACTTTGCCGAGGGGGGCATTGAGTGCGAGACCGGTGTCGTGTTTATATTTTCGCACCTCCGCCACAACCTGCACAAGCAGATTTCCTTCACGCCCCGCTGCTTCATCATCATAGGTGAAGGAAACCCATGGCTGCCGGTGGACGCTTGCACCGTTATTCAGATGGGTAAAGCACTCTTCCGCAAAGTAAGGGGTAAATGGGGCGAGCATCCTGCAGACCGCGTCAAATGCGGTATATAGTACAAGGAGTGCGCTTTTGCGTGACTCGCCGCCGGTATACAACCTTCCCTTGACCAGTTCGATATAATTATCAGCAAGAGCCTCCCAAGCAAACTCGCGGATCGCCTTGAGTGCGATGTCAAACTGGTAACACTCCATCGCATCGCTCACCGACCGGATAGTATCCGACAGACGTACGAGAAGCCACCGGTCGGCAAGCGCGGTAACCGGGACGTTTTTATCAAAGCCTTCCTTCTCCAGCTGGATCAGCACGAACTTTGCGATGTTCCACATCTTGGTCTGGAAACGCGAAGCCGCCACAACGTCGTTCCAGTTGAACATGATATCCGATCCGGTCGCTGCCCCCATTGCTGACCATTGCCTGAGTGCATCGGCGCCATATTTCTGCAGGATTTCCTCGGGAACGATGATATTGCCACGGCTCTTGCTCATCTTGAACCCGTCTTCCCCGAGCACCATGCCGTTGACCAGGATCTCGTCCCAGGGCTTCTGCCCGGTCAGGGCAACAGAACGAAGGATGGTATAGAACGCCCAGGTGCGGATAATGTCATGACCCTGGGGACGGATCTGGGCAGGGAAGATCGGGGGTATGCCGCTCCCGTCCCAGCCGGTCACGTTCAGGACCGAAATGGAAGAGTCCATCCAGGTATCGAGGACATCTACTTCCCCGCTAAACACCGTACTGCCACATTTCGGACAGGCATGTTTTGGTTGCACCAGCGTCGGATCAACCGGCAGATCGGTTTCATCGGGGGTAATCATCTCGCCGCATGAGTTACAGAACCATACCGGTATCGGTGTTGCGAAGATCCGCTGCCTGGAGATGCACCAATCCCATTCCATCTGTTCGATCCAGTTTTCCATCCGCCGGAGCATGTGCTCTGGGTGCCACACGATCTGGTGGGCGGCCTCCTGGATCTCATCGGGCTTGATCCTCACGAACCACTGGCGTTCCGAAAGGATCTCTATGGGTGTTTTACAGCGCCAGCAGGTTCCTACCCGCTGTGCAAGCTTCTCCTGCCTTTTTAAGATGTTTAAGGATTTCATGTCGGCAAGAATTGCAGTCCGGCACTCGGCCGCGGTCATACCCTGGTAGGAATCGGCAATTCCTGTCATCTTCCCCTGTCGATCGATTGCTTTGCGGAGGGCGAGGTTGTGCTGTTTCCACCAGTGAACATCCTGCTTGTCGCCAAACGTACATATCATTACAGCACCGGAGCCGAACCCAGGATCGACCGCCTCGTCCTGGATAACCGGGACCTCATGACCGAAAATCGGGACCATTACCTTCCTGCCTTTCAGGCGATGGTAGCGTTCATCTCCCGGGTGTACTGCAAGGGCAACACATGCGGCGAGGAGTTCGGGCCGGGTAGTTGCAATTTCCACCCCATCGAAATCAAAAAAATTGAGCAGCGTTTCCCTGTCCTCATATGCCACCTCGGCAAACGCGATTGCGGTTTCGCAACGGGTACAGTAATTCACCGGGTGCTCGCTCTGGTAGATGTAACCCTTTTTTAACATCCGGAGGAATGAGAGCTGCGTCCTGCCGTAATAATCCGGCATCATGGTGATGTACTCATTACTCCAGTCCGTCGAAAACGCCATTTTCCGGAGCGTGAGCCGCATCTGGGTAATGTTCTTCTCGGTAAGTTCACGGCACATCCGCCGGAACTCCTCGCGGGAAACATCATTTTTTGTAATGTGATTGAGTTCTTCCACCTTTACTTCGGTCGGAAGACCATGACAATCCCATCCCTGGGGGAACATCACATTAAAGCCCTTCATGCGTTTGTAGCGGGCTAAAAAGTCGATATAGCACCAGTTTAATGCGTTACCGATATGGAAATTGCCCGTCGGATAGGGCGGGGGGGTATCGATCACAAACTGTGGTTTTTTCGAGTTTTTGTCAAAATAATTATCTTCGTCACGCCAGGTGCCACGCCAGCGTTCCTCCACCTCAGCGAAATCATAGTTTTTCGGGAGTTGATTAGAGGATATCATTCTCGAGATTGTTGGTCGTGAAGTAAAATATAGTGATCGTATCCCGATGCGTGCCGGGACCTTAACAATGCTGCATCGTTTTTTTTAACGATACGATAAAACTCTTTTTGCTTGAAGACAAATACCTGACAAATGGAGAGAAAGGGAGGACTCGGTTACGCGGCAGTGCTTGTTGCCGGCGCCATTCTGATCGCTCCCTACATCCAGCCCGCATGGCTGATGAGCCTGATCGTTATCCTCTTTGCGCTCATCATGTGGCGTTTTTTTGAGACGAAGTATCTTACTTACTCTTTTTGTGCGATTGCCTTGCTCTACGGTGTCACCCTCCTCCCTCTTTTTGTTTTCAGCTGCACGCTTGCGATGCTGGTCATGGGAGAACTGGTCTTCCAGCACGGTGCTGACGATCTGAACACGTACCTGTACTATATTATATCGACCGCTTGGGCGGGGGTCCTCGTCATAGCATACCTGAACCAGAAATTTTTCCTGACCGTGATCTTCGGTATCATCGCCGCGGTCCTTTTAAAAACCATACTGCTTAAGTATGAGGACGCTCTTGTTATCGAAGCGATCGGGATAGCCATGACGATGTGGCTCATTCGTGAACTTAATTATCAGGCAGATCTCCTGCTGGTGGTTATTGCTGTTATCGTCGGTTTTTCCTTTGGTTTTTTTGCATTCCGGTCAAAAACAGCGGATCTCTCCGGGCTCTTCTCGGCAGCACTTGTGGGGATTATCCTGCTGGTATTTGCCGCACCCCAGTGGTTCCTGATTATGCTCTCCTTTTTCATCCTGGGTTCATCGGCAACCAGATATAAATATAGTTATAAAAAGAGGATCGGCGTTGAACAGGGCCACAGCGGGGCGCGGGGGTACAGGAATGTCTTTGCTAATGGGATCTTCGCTGCAGCAGCAGCAGTCCTCTTCGGCGTTTTCCAGCAGCCGGTCTTCATTGTCATGTATGTCGGTTCCGTGGCAACGGCTGCGGCAGACACACTCGCAAGCGAGATCGGCGTGACTGGTGGAATTCCTTTTATGATTACCACGCTGAAAAAAGTCCCGATAGGTACAAATGGGGGTGTTACGTTACGGGGCGAGACGGTTGCTCTCCTGGGTGGTTTTGCGGTATCACTTGTCGCCTTCCTGCTGAATGTGATTACACCATGGATGATGGTGATCTGTACCCTTGCAGGTTTTGTCGGTACAAACATTGACAGTCTTATCGGTGCAACACTGGAGAACCGGGGGTTTCTGGGCAATGCCGGTACCAACCTGCTTGCCACGATCGGCGGGGGATTGTTTGCAGTTACGTTATTCCTGTTCATGAAAATATAGGATTTTTGACTATTTTCCCGGAAAAAACGTCTGAATGGCATGAAAGGGAGTTCACTCCTTATAAAAAATGAAATATTTTCGATGGTTCCCAACAACGACCTAATCATCAGTTTCTGAATTGGAAGAGTGCTTAGTTTGACGATACCCGTTTCAAAAAAAACAATTATTTTCCTGTTATTTAACAGCATAAAGAACTACAAGGGAAAACTGGACCGGTAATTTTCTAATATTTATACCAGCGTCCTTTACTATCAAACTCCCCCGTTGTCGGCTGCTGGGTGATAATAATCCCGCCGGCAAGTTTTCTGAAGAAACATGCTTTATAGCTGTAGAGGATCGGTATTAGCAAAAATATACCAAAGAATAGTACCACCGCGGTAATTCCAGTGCCTCCCGGGCCGATCATCGTGAGGAGCTGATCCGGGCTGAGTGTCTGGAGCTGAGTCTCGTTGTACCGGGAGAGGGGTTCAAGTTTGTCATACAGGAACGCTTCCCAGACTATCATCATCGCGAGAACTACACCGATCAAGATGGCCATGCAGACAAGGAGGAATACGATTACTTCGCTTACGTGGGCAAAAACAACCTGCATGCTGCGCCTGATGGATTCAAATACTCGCCGGTCCTCGAAAACTGCGGCGGTATCGGAAAAAAAAGTAAGGAACAGTGTTGGAATCATGAAGCCAAAAGCAAGGGCAGTCGCTCCCGTAACGTCAGATATCCCGAAAAGGCTGAAGGTCACCGTTATGAGAATAAAAACAAGGATGATGCCTGAAACGATCACGAGCTGGGGCAGAAGTACCTGGAAATAGTACCTGATACCACCGGAAACCAGTTCCCGGATAGTGCCTTCATTCTTCCTGATGATCGTTAACATTCCTGTAGTGAAGATAAGGAGCACCAGCCCGGAGAACACTGCCAGCCTGCCGGCAAAAAATGCTCCGGAAAGATTGTACAGGATCCAGATGGCGGCAGTCAGGGATCCTCCGACAATACCGGGTGTCCAGAGTACCGGCATCCTCCTCAGAAGAGTTAGCGCTTCTTTAAGCTCTGCAATCGCCATTACCGAACCCTCGGCATCGCGACGATCTCCCGTACCTGGAGATCAAAGAAGCTGCCGGTGGATGCAGGCCGGATCACGCTGACCGTGTCTGCGCCACTTCCGGTTCCCCCAACGGCAACAACTTCCTTATTGACTTCCAGTACTCCCTGGTCAGTTGCAATCAATACGCACTCTACTGCGACCTTGAGACCGACAGCAACAATACGCCGTAACGCCTCGGCAACAGCTTCGCTGCGCGATCCGCCTCCAACTTTGGGCGATCGTGAAAATGCCCGCTCGATACCCGAGAGTGCATGGGTACCGGTAACGATCCGGACACCCTGTTCCCGCAATTTCCCTGCAATTTCTTCGGAAAATTCCCATTCCCCTGGCTTGGCAAACCCGAAAACATGGGATACGACAACCAGCCCGATCCCCGATCCTTTCATCGCTTCGAAAAAGAGCTGTGCGGTTTTTCCTGACGTGCTCGCCACAACAATTGTCCTGATGTCAAGTTCTCTCGCGCGTTCGATCGCAAAAACTGCCGAATCCCGGGTGTTGGATTCACCCGGCTTTTCAAAATACCAGATTTTTTTCTGGGTGAACGTCATAACTATCTTTTAATAAGCAGGCATGAAAAGCTTTGTCAGATTCAGTACGTGCGTGAACCGATCATTTTTTTCGTTCCCGCAGGAAAGAATGTTTCAGATCACAAACTGCATGAGAAAGATCAGGCTGTTCAACCGGAGATCGCGTTGAAGAATCCTGGCCGGATAACAACACGAGGGAAATATCGAATAATTTTATGAGGAACCACACATGATCACTCTTGCCCTTGCGGGTAAACCCAACTGCGGAAAGTCGACATTTTTCAAGGCGGCGACCATGGCCAATGTCGAGATTGCCAACTATCCGTTTACGACCATCAATCCGAACTTCGGTGTAGCTTACGTGAGATCGAAGTGCCCGTGCCATGATCTCCACCTGACCTGCGGGCATTGTGTTGACGGGAACCGGTTTGTAGCCGTGAATTTAATCGATGTTGCCGGTCTCGTCCCGGATGCACACAAAGGAAAAGGTCTGGGCAACCAGTTCCTTGACAACCTTCGCCAGGCCGATGCGATACTTCACATAATCGATGCGAGCGGCGGCACGGACAGCGAAGGGAACCCCGTTGGTGTCGGGAACCATGACCCTGAAGAAGATATCAGGTTCCTTATCTTCGAGATGACGATGTGGGTTCATGGGATTCTCGACAAGCACTGGACGAGAATAAGCCGGATGTCCCAGGGAAAAGGTACCGCTATCCAGCAGGGAATAGCCGATGTATTCACCGGTCTTGGGATCACGATGGAAGATATACGGGATGTGGAGCTGAAGCTCGAGCTAGATCTCGTCCATGCAACCATCGAGGATCTCATACCGTTATGTGCAGAGATAGTGAAAATATCTAAACCGATGCTGGTTATAGGGAACAAAGTCGATGAGGCACCCGCCGCGTTGCGGACAAAACTTGCAGACCGGAACGTGGCATTCGCAAGTGCGGCATCCGAGCTCGCACTGCGGAACGCGGCCGGTGCACATGTCATCCGGTACCTGCCCGGTGACCCTGTGTTCAGCATCGTCAACGAGGGGAGCCTCACAGCCGCCCAGAAAGGAGGGCTGGCAAAGATCGCCGAAGTGATGAAGCAGTACGGAGGGACGGGCGAACAACAGGCAATAAACAGGGCGGTATTCGAGCTGCTTGACATGATCGTCGTCTACCCGGTTGAGGATGAGAACCATTTCTGTAACAAGAAGGGCGAAGTGCTTCCCGATGCATTCCTGATGAGGAAAGGATCAACACCCCATGACCTGGCGTTCCAGGTGCATACGGATATTGGAAAGGGATTTTTATATGCGATCGATGCCCGGACAAAGATGCGAATAAAGGAAAACCACCTGCTTAAGGATGGAGATATCATAAAAATCGTCAGTGCAGCAAAGTAACTGCGGTGCGATGCGACGTTGTAAGACACTTGGCATCCGATTGTCAGACAATCCCGACGCACTTTGGGAAAATATCCATTTTTCATGGTGATTTTATCAGAAAAAAAGCAATTTTTCCCACAAAGTTTATAAATGGATAAAGTAAACAGAAAAATTACCTACCAGGATGAAAAGGAGGTGAAGCCATGGGTGGAGAAATATATCAGGCACAGGTTATACGGAATTTCTTTGATACTATCACCGGTACGGATCGGAATCTGACACGTATTTACATGTGTGTCATGAGCCTTGCCAAACTCCGCATGGAACCACCGGAGAAGATGGCGGCCCTTGTTGACCAGCTCAGAAAAAGCAAGATCAAGAAGGAACTTTCCGTTGACATTCTCGATTACGTGTGCGATGCAGCCAATTCAATCGAACTGAATATGGTCCAGACTGCGTTTGGTGTCAGGGATGTCCAGCAGGTTGCCCAGGACTTTAATGGTGTCAGCCTCGACAGCCTGTGATTTCCTTTCGGCATGAAATCCCATTTTTTTAATATTTTTCGGAGCATTATCCGATCCCCGGCTCTTTACTCTACACGAAAACAGCTGTTTCCGGCTTCAGTGATCCTAATCCAGGCCAAGTGCTTTTTTATAGCCTGCCAGCAGTCGAATAATAAATTTCCGGTGTTCTGCTAAAGCCTCCTCATCATCAGGAGACGTAATAACTGCGACCGAATAGATGAGGACAAGCGCGTTATCCAGCTGTAGGGTACCCTGATCTTCGATACGATCGGGGGGAGATCGACCGGGAGATACGGGCGCTCTTCATCTGAAAATGCCCGCATCAGGTCTGCAGTGACCACTGCGTTCTCGAGGTCCTCCGCATTTGCACGGACTATTGAGAGGGCTTTTTTAAGGGCTCCATTGACCCCGCCGTCTGAAATAAGGGAGATCGCCCGGGTACATTCCTGTATTGCATTGGGGAAAAGTCTGAACCTGAAGGCAAGGAACGCTGATGCAATCTCATGTGCCGTCACAGCAGGAAAGCCGGTCAGCTGGGGTCTCATGCCGTTGATATACGCGGTTAAAAATTGTTCCATTCTATCTGGTCTCCATTGGTTCTTCTGATGAATCAAATTTTACATTCAGTTGCGCAGCCACGATATGGAAGTCATTGCAGTGTTCCTGTTCCTATTTGGGAGCCGGTGAAATCCTGGTTTGAGTAAATGAGCCTGGAATATTCCGGATTAAGGTCTGACTGCTCATTTCCCTCGTTACCTTCTTTTTATCAGATGATTGTTTATTTTTTGGCGTCTCCCCGTCATGAACCTTGCTCAGTCGAACTGGGATCAATAGGGTAACCATGCGTATCATTGGTTTATATGACAAAGGAACTCTAATATTCTGCCACCAACATGGGCGTAGTAATCTTTTCTGACATACACGCAGATTCAGTGGCAATCAGCGCACTTGCATCATGTATCCGGTCCCCGTTGTTCAGACAGGTATTTGGCCAGGTCGACATTCTGGTTAATCTGGGAGATCTCATTCACCGCGGAGATCGCCCCCGCGAAACGCTGGAAATGATCCATGAACTCTCCCATGAATATCAACTTAAATCGGTGCTCGGTAACCATGATCACGCGTTCCTGAACGGGATCCAGGTAAGCGGAAGTGATCCGGCCAGTATGTACCGCCATGAACAGATACGGAACTCCCCGCTTCTTTCCATCTTTGACAATATGCCGATGGAATGGTCGGATCGGGGGATGCTTTTTGTCCATGGGGGCCCACTGGATCTGGGAAACCAGACCCTCCGGCTCAAGTGCTGGCAGCGCCTTTCGCATGTTTCCGGGGATTCTTTCACCGGCTATAACTATACTGCTTCGATGGCGTTTGATGCGCTCGCAGTGCGTGGTTTTAAGCACATGTGCTGCGGGCATCAGCATCAGAATATCTGCTGCCATAAAACGCCCGAGGGTATCGTCCGCTTCCCTATCGAGTTTGCCCCTCTTGAAGGAACCACGGATAACGGGCGACGCAGTATTGAAGTCGCAAGAACTCCCCTGGACGTTCCTTCGCTCCTGCGTGTCGGTGGTTGCCACGGGGACGAACCGGAGTTTGCCTATACTGATTTCTCTACGTTTTCGTTCATTCGTATCAATTCGGGAGATTGGTAATACCCGATCTCTTCCTTTTTGAATATTTTGCCTTCTCACATACCAAGATATAAGATAAATTTATAAATGCTAACCACAAAATGGTAATTATGCCTCGTGCTGGCGAGGGACGTTCGATACGAATCGATCCCGAGGTGTATGAGGCGCTTCTGGCACTCAAACGCCGGAACATGACGTTTTCAGATGTCATTGCCCAGATGCTCCACGATTGCTACGGATGGTCTGATGAGTTTTCCACCAGCCAAAGCGATTTAGGGGATTTTGTGGAGATGAATGTCCGGTAAACGCAAAAAATTCATCCTGACTTAGGAAGGAAAGTATCGCACCGGATGAAACCCGATACTTCGCAGATCTTCCGGAATCCGATGGGATGGTTCCGGACTGATAAGAAAAATAAAAGTGAGGCCAGTGAACCGATCGACGCTGGTAGTTACCCTCCTGCCTTCGCTGGGTCGTCAATCTGAAGTTGCACGCCCTTTCCCATAATCCCTTCAATTTTATTTTGGAGTTCACTTTCCAGCAACGGGATCTTCTCTACGATCTTCTCCCTCCACTCCGCGAGGTCTTTTCGTTCCTGGTGTTCTTTTTCCAGCATATGTTCAAGCTGGATTTTTTCCCGTTCCAGGGTGCCTCTCTTCACGAGAATGGGATGTGAAGTGAGAGATTCCTGAATATGTCTGCATTCCGACTCCCGTGTTCTTACATCCCTGCAGGCAATACGCATTTCCGAACAGAATTGTCCTGCATCAGAAAAAATTGCCCGTTCTTCCTTGTTTTTTAATACAATCTCTCCCGCGTCAATCATCCGTTCAGCAATTGGGCAGGCCAGGGTAAGGGCAGAAACCAGATCTTCCGGCTCAGGAACGGTATGATCCGAGAGCAGTTCGATTGCCTGTCGGAGCGTTGAAATCTCCGCAGGATGGTGCTGTCGCGTGGCAATTTTTTCTGCTTTACGAAAGACGTGAGAGGCGGTCATGGAAAGGGTCGTATATGCGCGGGTCAGCTCCTCCCGTCCTTTTTCCCTTTCATCCAGTGTGGAGCGTATTTTTTTGATTTCGTCCATACCCCTATCGGCTGACAGGTTCTCCAACTCGCTTTTCAGGTCCGCAAGCCTGCCGTTAATTTCCGATATACGGGCTTTAATACGTTGATCTTTCCCGAGAGCTTTTTCTAAATCAGTCCTGATATCAATCAGGGCATTGTAGAGCGATCGTGCCTCTTCGGACAGTGCTTTTTGTTTTCGATAGCTGGTAAGTGATGAGGTCAGTGCATTAATCTCATGTCCGATAATATCGATCCCGGTTTTGACGGATGCCATCTCCTTGGGAAACACCGCCTGCAGGTACCTCCCCTGCCCGCGTGTACTGTTGAGGGAGCCTTTTACACTTTCTACCACGGCATCATAAAATTCTTCAATATCGACCGGAAATTCTTTTGATAACGAGGCCTTCATCGCCTTCACAAACAGGGGAAGTGAATTTTTGGCGATTGTTTTTAGTTTCGGGTGGATTGCAGGATCGTGTTCCGCCTCGGCGATCCCGTTTACAATATGCTGCAGCCTCGAGGTTGCATTTTTAATATTCCGTACTGGTGCATCTGTTTCGGCCTGGAGTGTGGCCCGTAAGGTCTTTTCATGTTCGTCGAGCCACGCCGGAACGGCATCAAACCTGAGAGTGATATTCTCCGGCCCTTTCTTTTTCAGGAGATCTTTGAAAAATTTATACATGGATTCCACCGGGTTTGGGTAGTCACGGTACCTGTATCTGTCGGATGTTACTGATCATCGAGGGAAATCTGGCGAAGTCTTCCCACGCCATCGATCTCGTTAAGCACCTGAATTACCTCCGGGGGCACGAGGTTTTTCCAGGGCTCCCCCTTGATCATGCGCCTTCGGATCTCGGTGCCGCTCAGAATTTCGCGCTCATACATCTCAGCCGACTGGACCCTGATACCCGCCTCCTTGAAGAGCTGCATCACCAGAGGGTTTGATGAGTAACAGAGGTCGAACGGAGGAGTCATCGACCGGACATGCGCAACCCAGAGCGCGTTACGTTTGATATCTTCTATGGGGAGGACATAAAACGGGTGGTCCAGGGATGAAAGTGCACGGGTGATCATGAGGACACGCTCACCGGCAGTAAACGGGTTATCCGGAAGGTGGGAGAGTTGTGCACTCCCTATCCCGATAACAATCTCGTCCACCTCGTCGGCAATATGCTCGAGGACTGATTGGTGCCCCTTGTGGTAAGGCTGGAACCGACCGATATAAAACCCGCGTTTCATGGCCGCGCCCCGAGGTTTGCGATACGCGCGGCGAATGCACCAGCGGTAAAACCGGCATCGATATTGACGACAGCGATTACCGAACAGGACTGGAGCATACTTGCAAGCGCCGCTTTCCCTTTTCCCATGTACCCGTATCCCGTACCGATCGGGACCCCGATCACCGGTTTGTCGACAAGTCCGGCGACGACGGACGGGAGTGTTCCCTCGCGGCCGGCACAGACAATTAAGACATGGGCGCCGACCAGCGGTTTCAGGGCCGGGAAGAGCCGGTGAATGCCGGCTGCCCCCACGTCGTAGGCAGTCCGTACTTCGCATCCCATCTCCTCGGCAATGACCTTTGCCTCTTCGGCGACCCCAATATCCGATGTGCCTGCGGTGATTATGCCGACAATGCCCCCGGTCTTTATCGGGGAATTGCCTTTCGAAAGCACCAGTATATGCCCTTTTTCATGATAACGGGCACGGATTCCCTGGATCCGGGCCTGGTCCTCCAGCGAAGCAACCTGGTCCTGTGTTATGCGCGTAATAATGCACCTCCCGGTTGTTTCGGCATGCTGTAAAACGATACTGGCAAGATGCTTCATATCTTTTCCTTCGGCAAGTACCACCTCCGGCATGCCACAGCGGATGGACCTTCCCGTATCCATGCAGGCAATATCACCGATATGATCGAGTCGCAGCCCTTCAATCTCTTCTGCAGCGCAGTCCAGGGTGATTTCACCGTTCCGGTAGCGGGCAAGGACTTCTTTTAACGTCTGATTCGGAGGCATGGTTGTGATAATACAGATATGGGACAGCGTATAATAAGTTAGTTCATAGACATGTCCTATCTCACGTATGTTGCCATGTTCGGTGCCGGTGTTGTGGTGTTCCTCTGGCTGCGGGATGCGCGGATATTTTTCCGGACAGGATTCCCCGGGTACCGGAAGGCAGCATACCATGGTGTGGTGTATGGCGCCCTTGCGACCCTTGGCGTTGTGGTGACGGTCTCCACACTGGAACTGCTGGGCCTTGGCCTGATACTCGCTGCATTGTACCTGCAGGGAAGAATCGTCCGGGAGAAGGTCTGGGAAGGTGAAGGGACTCTCCAGCGGGTGCTGGGAAGTGTGCCCATCAGCAGGGCGAATAAGAGATAACCGACGCGGACAAATAGTGACAGGGACTTTTTCTATGCTGCAAAAACCGAGAGGGACAAGGGATTTTTTACCCGATGAAATGGAAGCGCGGCGCGCCATCGAATGGCGCATGCGGGAGGCAGCGCGCCGCTGGGGCTACCGGGAAGTCTGTACACCGGAGTTTGAAGATCTTGAGCTCTTCACGATGCGGTCCGGCGAAGGGATCGTTGAGGAGATGTACGTCTTTGAGGATAAAGGGGGACGGAAGCTTGCCCTGCGGCCCGAGATCACCGCTGCCGTGATCCGGATGTACATAAACGAGGCAAAGGTTGCACCAAAACCCCTGCGCTGGTGTTACTTTGCCGACTGCTTCCGGTACGAGCGCCCCCAGAAAGGGCGGTATCGACAGTTCTGGCAGTTCGGGGTGGAGCTGATCGGGGCTGATACCGCTCAGGCCGATGCAGAGGTGATCACCCTCGCCGCTGACCTGCTCAACGCGACCGGCGTCACGTACGATCTGAAGGTCGGTCACCTGTCGTTCATGAGAAACCTGCTCAAGGATCTCGAGTACCCCGCCCAGCGCAGGATGATGGCGTACCTGGACAAGAAAGATTTTGACGGCCTGAAAAATACGCTCGAATCCATGAACAAACCCGGTCTTGGCGAATCCCTCATTTCCCTGGCCGGGTGCCGCGATCTTGCCGGGGCATTCGAGATTGCCGGGACCATCCCCGAAAAGGAGCGTATCACCCGGACGATCGAAAGTCTTGATGCATCAGGCGTGAACTATTCCCTGAATTTTGGCATTGCCCGTGGCCTGGATTATTACACGGGGATGGTCTTTGAAGGGTTTGCCCAGAACCTGGGGGCTGAGAACCAGATCCTCGGTGGCGGGGCATACCGGCTCGCCCACCTGTTCGGGGGCGATGACGTGGCATCCTGCGGTTTTGCCATAGGTTTTGATCGCGTTATGGTCTCACTCGGTGAAACAGAGCAGAAAAAAGATACGGTCGTTGCCGTACTCTGCACCGATGAGGGTCGCCGGTACGCCCAGAAGGTTGCCGGAATTTTCCGGGCAGCAGGCATCCGGACCGAGATGGATCTCATGGAGCGGGGCCTGGGTGCCCAGATTGCCCATGCATCGCGATCGGCAGATTTTGCCGTCGTTATCGGGAAACGCGAGGCAGAATCAGGCGAGGTGACGCTCAGGAACCTGCACAGCGGGGAACAGAAAGTCCTGGACCTTCCCTCAGCGATCGCCGAGGTGTCATCGTATGGTGCTCGCTGACGAGCTGGCCCGGCAGCAGCGCAGCATCAGCGTCGCGGAATTCTTCGAGAAGAACAAGCACCTCCTCGGTTTTGATTCCCCCACCCGCGGGGTGATCACCACCATCAAGGAGGCCGTGGATAACGCGCTGGATGCCTGTGAGGAGGCGCAGGTCCTTCCGGATATTTTTATCAGCATCCGGAAAGTGTCCGATGAGATCTTCCGGATCATCGTCGAGGACAACGGTCCCGGGATCGTTCCCGCCCAGGTGCCGTTTGTCTTTGGCAAGCTCCTCTACGGTTCGCGGTTCCACCAGATACGGCAGACGCGGGGGCAGCAGGGCATCGGGATCTCGGCGGCAGTCCTCTACGCCCAGCTCGACCAGCGGCGTCCCGACGGTGGTGATATCCCGTACCGGGGCAAAGGAGCCTGCATACCGGTTTGGGATCCAGATCAAAATCGAGACAAACGAGCCCGAGATCGTCTCGCAGGAACCTATCGAATGGGACCGCATCCACGGGACACGGGTCCAGATCGAGTTCAGGAGCACGATGACGGCGAAGAAGAAGCTGCTGGAATATCTCCGGTTCACCTCCGTGGTCAACCCTCATGCCCGCTTCCGGGTGGAACTCGACGATGAATCGTTCACGTTCGAGCGGGTGAGCCAGGAGGTGATCGCCTGCCCGGTGGCGATCCAGCCTCACCCACACGGTATCGAGTTCGGCCAGCTGAAACGGATGGCCGCGGCCAGCGACCTGAACATCCTCGACTTTCTCGCAGAATCCTTCAGCCGGGTGGGAAAGAAGAGCGCCCAGGAAATGTGCGGGCGTTCAGGGCTCAAAGGCAGCCTGAAGGTGAAGGGGCTCTCCCCCGATGACGTAAAAAAACTCCTTGCCGCGATGCAGGATGTCGCTGTACCGGCCCCGCCTGCTGCACAATGTCTCTCCCCCATTGGTGAGGAGCTGATTCGCAGGGGGCTTGAAAAGGAGTTCCCGATGGATTTTGTTGCTGCCCGCACACGGCAGAGCTCGGTCTTTTCCGGGCATTCGTTCATGGTGGAGGCGGCGATCGGGTACGGCGGGAAACTGCCGGCGGAAGGCAACGCGATCCTCCTGCGGTTCGCTAACCGCGTCCCCCTGATGTACCAGCAGGGTGCCTGTGCCATCACCGGATCGGTCACCGGGATAAACTGGAAGTCGTACAATATCCCACAGCAGGGGGGGTTCCCGACCGGGCCGGTGCTCATCCTCGTCCACGTGGCCTCGACCAACGTGCCATTTACGAGCGAGAGCAAGGATGCTATCGCCGGTATCCCGGAGATAGAAAAGGAGATCACCCTCGCCCTGCAGGATCTCGGACGCGATCTCAAAATTTTCGTGTCCCGCCGGGATAAAAGCAAGGTGGCGGAAGACCGGGCCCGTGCGGTCTGTGCGATCATCCCGGAGATTGCCGCGAAAGTGAGCGAAATTGTAGAAAAACCGGTCGTCGACACCAGTCCCATCGAGGGGAAGCTCATGCATAAGCTGATCGCGAAAAAATGGACCCGCGATGGTAAGGTGACCGTCGAGCTGAACAATTATACCGGGCATGAAGGTGAACTATCGCTCTACGATATCTCCGGGGATAACGCCACGGGTGCCATCCCGGAACCGGACTTTGTCAGCGAGATGGACGGCCAGTTCACCAAAGTCTGGAAGGTCACCGTCCCTCCACGGGAGATCTGGCGTGTCACATATCCCGGGAAAGGCGGGGGGATGATCGAAATTCGCGGGATAGACGACAATAAAAAGATGGTGGTGGATCTCGATGTCTAAAGAAGAGCTGGAGAAAAAGTCGATGACTGCCCTGATCCGGATAGCCAGCGCCTGGTACGACCAGATGAAATCCGGCGAGATTCCTTCGATATCACTCCCCACGCGGACAAAATACAATATCGAGTTCGATGACACCAGTGAGGTCTGGAAGTATGGCGACAAGGAAAGCATGCGGACGGCGGCATCGGCCAAGAGCGCCACGCACCTCCTGAAGATGGCCTATGTTATCGGGTTTATCAAACAGCAGCTGATCGAGAACCGATCCTCAACGCTGAGAGAGATGTATTATATCTCGGAGGGTTGGAAACGGGCGAAGTTCGGGGCGCAGGACGAGAGTAATTTCCTGATCGAGGACCTTGAGATCCTCTCCGAAGTACCCGGGAAGGGTTCCACCTCCATCCCGAGGAGAATGGCGCTTCCATCTACGGCCCGATGCGTATCCGGGAGGAGACCCGTCGGGGCATGAAGACCATCCATTGCCAGGACGATGTGGGGCAGGCAGGGTACACGATCCCCAACAACGTAGAAAACATCGAGTTCGTCGACCATGATGCGAAATTCGTCATTGCGATCGAGACCGGCGGTATGTACGACCGGTTGATAGAGAACGGGTTTGACGAGGAACACAACGCGATCCTCGTCCACCTGAAAGGCCAGCCGGCACGGTCGACCCGTCGGATGCTGAACAAGATCAGCACAACCTGGGACCTGCCGGTCCTCGTTTTTACCGATGGCGACCCGTGGTCGTACCGTATCTTTGCCTCGGTCGCGTACGGGGCGATCAAGAGCGCCCACATGTCAGAGCTCCTCGCAACGCCAAAGTCCCAGTTCCTTGGCCTGCAGCCCCGTGACATCCGGGACTACAACCTCCCTTCCGACAAGCTGACGGAGAAGGATGTCGAGGCGCTCAAGTCGGAACTCACCGATCCGCGGTTTGCCACCGATTACTGGAAAAAGGAGATTAACCTGCAGCTCGAGATGAACCTGAAGTCAGAACAGCAGGCATTTGCTGCACGGGGGCTGGACTTTGTGACGAAGAAGTATCTGCCCGCGCGGCTGAGCGAGATGGGGATTATTTAGGTTTCTGGTTTATTCAGGTCGGATCTCATCAAATCCGGATAAAATCCTTCCCTCTTTCCGGGGGGAGCATCAGTCTCCTGAAGAATACTACTATTCTAGCCGGGGATTGTTCCGGAAAACATAACATCCTGCCTTCTTACCTGGAAGAGCATCTATTCCGAATTATACTTAATTTCCTGCCGGGGATTGTTCCAGGGTGGGGATAAAAATCCTAATGATAAATTTTAAAGATCCTGAAATAGGAATAGAGCTGGTATTTTGCATAGAGCAATTTTGGATCCCTGATTAATATCTTCGAGTACTTCATTACGGGAATATTCTTAACCAGTCCTTTGAATTCCTTCCCGTTTCGTTTATAGAGGGAATTACGAGCCCGGATTACCTGATCTCCCAACCGGGATATTTCATAACTGTTCATCGAACGTGCCGGTATCTTCAGCATCTCGTTATTCCGTTCAATATGACAGTCCATAACCCTGAAAAAATCGGATTCCCCGGTTCTTAACTTATTAACCCCGAATGAACCCTGCGTTTTACTGACACGATAGTTCATCAGCTTTTCATTCACAATTACCACGGGGGCAGATGCGGCTGCACGCAGCCACATATCAAAATCCGAGGCAGAACCGAATTGATCGTACCTGAATGGCGCCAGTTTAACGTAGAGATCGCGCCGGAACATCGCCGTGGGGCAGGGAAAAAAGTCGGCATATTCAAGTGCAGAAATGAGTATCTCTTCATAAGAATGTGGTGATGAGTCCCTCATTTCGGGAGGGAGTTTAAATTCACCAATGACCTCATCGTTCTCATCGATGACATTCCCCCGGGCAAAAACGCACCCGACCCGTGGATATTTCTGAAATGTCTCTACCTGTCGTGAAACCATCCGGGGCAGATAAACATCATCAGCATGGAAAATCGCCATGAATTCTCCCTGTGCATGGTCAAAGCACCGGTTCCAGTTATATTCCGCACAGGGAAGGTGAGTATCGCTGAGGACAAGACGCAGCCGGGGGTCGTTGAATTCCCGGACAATCTTTACCGTTGCATCGGTCGAGCAGTTATCAATGACAATGATCTCGATATTGTTATAGGTCTGATTAATGATTGAGTCGATCGTCTTCGCTATGGTTTTCTCGCCATTGAATACCGGAATGCAAATACTTACTAAAGGTTCCTGAAGTGGAGGATCCTGCATGACAGACTCTGGTAATTTTTTATTTTCGATCTTCTAAATATCTTATTACTGTACATCTTCTTGTGATATTTTTACCCTGTTTTGAAAAAATGACCCAAAAGTAGCTACGATGTAATCACACATTTCCGGTTTCAGGCCCGGGTACACCCCAACCCAGAACAGATTGTTCATAACAAGATCGGTATTATTCAGGGGAGTCATGATCCGGGATATCATATCTGAATACGCAGGTTGTTTTGTCAAATTCCCTCCAAACAACATTCTTGTTGCAATCCTGCAGCCCTCAAGATGGCAAACGATCTCTTGCCGGGTAAACGGGGCATCGTCCCGGACAAGAATGGGAAACCCAAACCAGCTCGGATCCGAACCGGGTGTTGGGCAGGGGAGGACCAGGTACCTCTCATATTTTTTCAGTCCCCGAAAGAGGACGCCGAAATTTTCTTTTCTTCTTGTTATAAATCCCGGGAGTTTCTTCAGCTGCTCGACCCCGATTGATGCCTGCATATCGGTGACTTTTAAATTATAACCGATATGGGAATATGTATACTTGTGATCATATCCCTTGGGAAGACCTCCCAGTTGCCAGTCGAATCTCTTTTTGCAGGAGTTATCGCAACCGGGTTCACACCAGCAGTCCCGCCCCCAGTCACGGAAGGAGGCAATAATCTTTTTGAGCAGGGAATCGCTGGTAAGAACTGCGCCCCCTTCGCCCATAGTGATATGATGAGCAGGATAGAAACTACACGTGGAAATGTGACCAAATGTCCCGGTATATTTCTCCTGATATCGTGATCCGAGGGCATCACAATTGTCTTCAACGAACCAGAGATCATGCGCGGTGACCACATCCATAATGGTGTCCAGATCAGCGGGATTCCCCAGGGTATGCGGGACCACAATCGCCTTTGTTTTATCGGAAATTGCTGATTCAATGCGATCTGCCTGAATATTATACGTTCCTATGTCTACATCCAGAAAGACCGGGACCAGGTTATTCTGAAGGATCGGGTTGAGGGTCGTGGGAAAACCGCATGCGGTGGTAATCACCTCGTCACCGGGACATAATCTTCTTTCTCCGAGTAGATGAGAGGTGAGAGCCGAAACGGCGAGGAGATTGGCAGAAGATCCCGAATTGGTCAGCAGGCAGTATTTTACCCCGAGAAATGAGGCCAGTTCTTTTTCAAACTCCTCTGCATAACGTCCGGAGGTGAGCCAGAAATCGAGAGATGCATTAACGAGACTGATTAGTTCTTTTTCGTCGTAGACGCGCCCGGCATAAGGGATGGAAGAAACGCCAGGAATAAAAGTCTGCTCCTGTTGCTTTCTCAGGCGGTAGAGATCTGCAATTTTTGCGAATATTTCCTTTCGGATCTCATTTTCTTTATTCATGATCGTTCTCCTTCGGAAGAATATCGATTAACATAGCCGATTGCAACTCTTCACGCGATAACTCTGGTTCCTGATCTTCCACCGGTTTATTTACAGCCAGTTTTGGGGTTACGATGAATTTTTCATCAATAACTACTTCAAGGAACCCGGGTTTTGCATCGGAAAACAGCGATTTAAGTGCCGGCAGGACTTCCTCTGCCAACTGTATTCTCCGGCTTGAAATGTTATAAGCGCTGACAACCTTCTGGAAATCCGGGTTACTATATCCTATCACCGACGACTGGACACGCCCTCCGAAGTACTGTTCCTGGAATTGCCGGATCATGCCGTATCCGCTGTTGTTGAGCAGGATGATTTTAACCGGTAGGTTGTGATGATAAACCGTCTGCAGTTCCTGGATATTTAACTGGAACCCCCCATCCCCGGTAATAACGATAACCGGAGTGCCGGGTTTTGCACATGAAGCCCCTATCGCCATCGGTAAGGCAGAACCGATCGAAGCCATTCCTCCCTGGGTTAAAAACCTCTGGTCCTTTTTCACTTCAATCACCTGTGCTGCCCACATCTGGTTCTGACCCACATCTACACAGATAACGGCGTCCTTGGGAAGAGCGGCCGATACCTGTTGGAGAAAGTGGTAAGGAGAGATGGTATTTTGATCGGCTCCCCGATCTTCGGCATAGTCCCTTTTATGGTGGTTTACCCATTCGAGCCATGGAGAGTAATTTTTTCTGACGAGCCTGCAGGAATCGGTGATTGACGCTAAAAAAGTTTTAATATCCATATGCAACGGAAGATCAACGTTGATCTTATTATTCAGTTCACGATCATCGATATCGACATGAATGATCTTTGCTGCCCGTGCAAATGTTTTGGGTTTTGTACCGGTCTGACGGGTGTCGAACCGGGTGCCAAGGGCAATAATGAGATCTGCATTTGCAATGGTTAAGTTTGCATACCTGTTGCCGTATGTGCCAATCATTCCAATATAGAGTTGATCGTCATGGGGAAATGAATCGAGCCCCATCAGGGATACCACAACCGGGATACCGGTAGCGTGGGCAAAATCAAACAGTTCTTTTGTTGCTTTCGAAGATCGTACCCCTCCTCCGGCAAGAATCAACGGGCGTGATGCGCGTTCGATCCGGGATTTTACCTGATCGAACAGGGTTCCATCAGGAATCATGGTATCCGGAGAAGGTGATTCAGCAATTGAACATGCGGATGGATCTATCAGGGATCTCTGGATATTGAGGGGAAAATCGATGAGAACGGGGCCAGGCCTTCCTGTTTTTGCAGTAATGATTGATTTCTCCATAATTCTCCGGGTATCCTGCGGATCGCTGATGAGAACTGCATCCTTGACAATCGGTTTCACGATACTGACAATATCTGTTTCCTGGAATCCGATCTGCCTGACCTGTCTGCCGAATTTATATTCATAGGTATTTACCTGGCCGGTGATGAAAAGACAGGGAATGGAATCAAAGTAACAACTCCCGATCCCCGTTATCAGGTTGGTTGCGCCCGGGCCGCTCGTGGCCATCGCGACGCCGATATTTTCGCTTGCACGGGCATACCCTTCGGCAGCAATCGCAGCAGCCATCTCATGGTGCATAGAGACGGTCCGGATGTCATTCCTGCCGTAAAGGGAATCCAGGAGATGTCCCAGTGCTCCTCCGCAAACCTCAAAGACATGAGTAATGCCTTCAGCGGCAAGGGTGTTGATGACATAGTCTGATACCTTCATCCGATCTCCTGTGTTATTATCTATATAGCTCTTCATTTACCTTAAACCAGTCAACCGTCTCAACAAGGCCTTCTTTCAGGGAATACTTCGGCTCCCAGCCCAGATCGGTTTTTGCCTTCTGAATATCTGCCTGCCAGACCTGAGGTTCGTTCTTCCATGCCTGAGGGACACCGACCTCGTACCCAACTTCATTGGCGAAAAGTCCGACGATGGTGTCAACAACTTCTCCGACTGAATGCTGCTGACCTGACCCGATATTGAACAGTTTTCCGGCGGGGTTTTTCAGATTGGTTACTGACTCGTATGCATCGATTACATCATCGATATGAATGAAATCCCTAACAAACCGTCGTGAACTGATCTTCGGGTTAATTTTCTGGAGTGCAGCGAGGATCACGGAAGGAATCAGCCTTGATTTCTGTTCGTACCGACCGTAGGGTGAGAAAAGACGAAGGGTGACGATCGGAAGATCTTCCGTGACTGCATAGGTGCGGCAGAATAATGTTCCGGCGGCTTTTGAAGCGCCATATTCGGTGACCGGCTCCAGGAGGAAAGATTCATTCATCGGCGAATTTTTTATTCCATACTCTGAAGATGATCCGGTATTTACCAGTAAACTGGCGCCGGTATTCCGGCAACTTCGCACCAGGTTCACAGTCCCGGTAATGTTTGTTTCAATGATCCTTTCGGTGATCTTTTGATCCGCACTCCCTCCATACGTTGCCGTATGAAAGATAAAATCCGGTCGAACTTCCTTTAAGGCACTTTTTAGTTTTTCATACTCGGTAATATCTACCGGGACTGTGTGGACTTCCGGCAGAATATCCTTAATTCTCCACGTATCCGATGTTTTTCTCAGGTTTATGAAAACTTCGGCGCCACGTGCAAGATACCTCCGGGTGAGATTCGAACCGACGAATCCTGTTGCACCCGTGATGAAAACTTTTTCTCCCGCTGACAGACTCATGACGAACACTCACAATCGGGATAGTATTCACAGGATCGTTTGCCTGATTTTATTGAGAGTAACAATTTGCAGATCATATCTTGGTTATCACCACTTTTTTCATTGAAAAAAATCTTTGAAATCCGGATTTACTGCTCTGTTATCCTGACGTCGGTCATATAGGTTCTTACCTGTTTTAAAGAAAATTGGTACATGTCATTATTCGCGTTATAAAACTCCCGGTACCATCTCATGGTTTTCTGAACAGCTTCATCAATCGCGTATGCCGGGTTCCAGCCTAATTTTTCCATGGATTTTGTACTGTCAAGTTTGAGATAACCGGCTTCGTGAGGAATATTTTCGCACTGGGGGGGGATCTTCCATGTGCCGCAGCCCCATTCCCGGAGAATTTTCTCGGTAAGAGTGCGTACGTCAACGGTATTTGAATGATCGGGACCGAAATTCCAGGCATCTGCATACGTATCCGGCTTTTCCCGCATTTTGTGAGCGAGCCAGAGATAGCCGAAGAGAGGATCAAGGACGAATTGCCACGGTCGGACTGCCCGTGGATTCCGGATCTCAACCGGATTCCCCTGAACGAGCGCTCGCACACAGTCCGGGACAATCCGGTCTTCTGCCCAGTCCCCCCGCCTATGATGTTTCCTGCCCTGACTGAAGATACTGACACTCGTGGTCCGTCACCTGAACTAAAAAAACTTTTCCGGTAGGAGGCTATGACCAGTTCGGCGGCTGCCTTACTTGCGCTGTACGGGTCATATCCCCCCAGGGGATCATCTTCCCGATAGGCATAATCACACTCCCTGTTTGCATAACATTTGTCACTCGTGATACAGACACAGGTTACCGGGTACTGCAGTTTCCGCAGAGATTCGAGAATATGTGCGGTTCCCAAGACGTTGACATTAAAGGTGTCAAGAGGATGTTGGTAGGAGAGACGAACGAGTGGTTGGGCCGCGAGGTGAAAGATATACTCCGGACGGTATTTTTTTATCACATTAGAAATTCTCACCCGGTCCAGAATCTCTCCCCTGATGTCAAGAATGCGATCCGATAACCCGGTTACCTGGAAGAATGATGGATCGGTTGGCGGATCAAGACCATACCCGATTACTTTAGCACCTAACGATTCGAGCCATAAGGTAAGCCAGCTTCCTTTGAAACCAGTATGCCCGGTGACAAGTACGGTCCTGCCCTGATATGCACCGGTTAATTTGTTATGCACGGTCATTAATTCCACAGTTTCCAGGCGGCTTTTCCTGATGTCCATTCCTCTTCAAGATAATTTTTATCCCGTAAGGTATCCATCGCATACCAGAACCCTTCATGCGTAAAGGCGTTCAGCTGGCCCTTTTTTGCTAACAATTCCAATGGCTCTCTCTCGAGGACCGTCGTATCGTCTTTGAGATAATCAAATATGTCGGGTTCGAATACAAAGAAACCGCCGTTAATATGCCCCCCGTCACCTTTTGGTTTTTCAAGGAAGGAGGTGATTTTGTGATCATCCTGTATCTGCAGCACGCCAAATCTCCCGGGGGGTCTGATGGCAGTTAACGTTCCTGTTTTCTTCTTTTTCATATGAAATTTCAATAATTCTGCAATATTCACATTGGATACGCCATCCCCATACGTGAGCATGAAGGGTTCATCTCCGATATACGGCTGGATTTTTTTTACCCGTCCGCCAGTCATGGTGGTATCTCCCGTATCTATCAGGGAAATTTTCCAGGGTTCGGAAAAATTGTGATGGGTTTCAAGGGAATTATTTTTAATATCGATGGTGACGTCGGACATATGCAGGTTATAGTTTGCAAAATATTCTTTGATCATATAGCCTTTGTACCCGAGACAGATAACAAATTCATTAAAACCAAAATGAGAATAAATCTTCATTATGTGCCATAATATAGGTTTTCCACCAATTTCTACCATTGGTTTGGGCCTGACGACAGTTTCTTCGCTCAGACGAGTCCCCAAGCCTCCTGCAAGAATCACAACTTTCGTCTCAATCACCCTGAATTCATTTTATAATTTATTTTTATACTATTTATGAGCGGATGCAAAAAATGTATCTTCGCCGGTATTGTTTAAACTGCAATCTGCTGTTTTTTTTCGGGATTTCTGAATCGGTGAGTTAGGTATTTAGAACCTTGCGGGGAATATCTATGAAACTACATGAAGAACCTTGGATTTTACAATTTTTACCCTGTCTACAATAATAACCGGATGTTCAACCCGGAAATTCAGGCCCCGATAGGAGACGATTTACTGTATCCGTTCCAGCGTCTCGCCCAGGTTGCCCGGGACAAGGGAGTATCCCTGTCGACAATCGATACCGGACCGCTGGATTCGTATGATGCGATAGTTTTTCTCGATTATCCCGGCGATCACAACCGGTATTTTCAGAAACTTATTGATATGAACTACAAAAATCTGTTCCTCTTCCTGTTTGAAAATGAGATTATTAAACCGGATAACTGGAAAAAAGAGAACTTCCGTCATTTCAGAAAGGTCTTCACCTGGCGTGATGATATTGTTGACAACAGGAAAATATTCAAATTTTTTTTACCGAACAAGATCCCCGATTCATGTTCCTTTGATATTTCCGAAAAAGAAAAATTCTGCTGCCTGATTGCAGGAAATAAAACGAGGCGTCACCCGCTCGAGCTCTACTCCGAGAGAGTTCGGGCTATCCGGTGGTTCGAGAAAAACCAGCCCGCAAAGTTCGACCTGTACGGCAAAGGATGGGATCTTACCCTGCCCCGGCACCTGACCTTTTTCAAACCTCTTCTCATGCCTGTCCACAGGTTATTTTCTTCGCGTTTCCCTCGTACCGCGGAGAAATTACCTCCAAGCGTGAGATCCTGAAACGCTATAAATTTTCCATCTGTTACGAGAACGCACGGGATATCCCGGGGTATATCACGGAGAAAATATTTGATTGTTTTTTTGCGGGATGTGTCCCGGTATACCTCGGGGCTCCGAATGTAACGGATTACATTCCGGAGAACTGTTTCATCGATAAAAGGAAATTTTCGGATTATTCAGAATTATTTGATTACCTGAACCACGATGCCAGAGGGTGATTACCAGGAGTATGTACAGGCAATTGAAGAATTTCTCCGGAGTGAAAAAATCATACCCTTTGGTGCTGAGTATTTTGCAGCATATGATCCTGAGTGAACTGGATGCATAAAAACCGGAAACCGGATATCGATGTTCATCGCCCGGTTACAGGTATCTGGAAAAGTTACTGCTCCAGCAATGAAGCATACACGTTTTTTGTTGAACAGGCCGTCTTTTCCCATGAAAAAAATTTCAGGCTATCAGACCCTTTCCGGATTAAGTCTTCCCGGTATTTTTCGTCAGAAAGAACCCGTTCGACGGCAGAACAGATCGATTCACGGTCATTGGGATTGAAATATCCCGCACCGTCCATCCCTATTTCGGGCAGGGAGCTTGAATTGCTTATGATTGCAGGGCAACCACAGGAAAACGCCTCCAGGACCGGAAGCCCAAAACCTTCGTAGAGTGAAGGAAAAACAAACGCCCTGGCGTTCCTGTATAAATTTTTCAAAATTGCATCATTAATTTTTACGTGGTGAACCTGATGAAAAATACGCAGATCCTTAAATTTTTTTTCTTCCCGTGAACTAAACGGCAGCCATCCCGCACAGACAACTTGAAGGTCCTCATGCTTATGCAGGATTCCTGCAACCGACTCAATAAAGAGATCGAAATTTTTGTATGCAGGACGGCCTCCAACAAATAACAGGTAGGGTTTTTCAACTACCGGGGTGGCCGGGCCCGGGTCTGATTGTGCTGAACTGTGTTCGAATGGATTCCCAAGATAAATGACATGAATGCGTTCAGGATCTACGCGGGTGAATTTCAGGATATCCCGACGGGTATTTTCCGAGATCGCAATAACAGCGCCGGCGTTCTCTACGAGTTGTTTTTTCCATAGTTTTGTCTGATCACTGGATTTGAAATACTGAGGAAACAATTCGTGTATCATATCATACACGGTTACCACAAACGGTTTTTTCCCAAGGTACTTCAAGAAATAGGGTTCATAATATGTCGGATGGAATATGTCGAAATCCTGTTCCTGTAATACCCGGATTGACTCTCCCTGGTTATTGATGATATAATTTAATCCAAAATTTAAGGCATTAAACCGGATTTTTTTCTGAAGCGATGAAATATACTGGTTGCTATAAAGCCCGTGATATCGGTTCGACCAGTACTTATCTAACTGAGGAAACTGGGACAAATTATCATTTTGCACGTACCGAAGTGCCAGAGTAAAATTAATATCCGAATCGGTGGAGAACTGGTTCATCAACTCGCAGAAATAACGGCTCACCCCCCCGTAATTCTGGCGGTAGAAGATCTGGTGGTCGTAGAGGAGTTTCATGGAAATTATCTCTTTTTATGAACAACGTGATTCTTTGATTTATCTAACACCCTCATTTTTTCCACATATTCTGTGATGAATGAAATCAAAGCTTTAATTGTGCAAATTTCTAAAGAGCCTAACTTTATTCATTTAAAACATTATAGATAATATAAATGTCTAATCCGAAATTTAGTATTGTTTTACCAACAAGAAATCGTCATCAAACATTGCAATATGCTCTTAAAACCTGCGTTAATCAAGATTTTGAAGACTATGAAATAATCGTGTCTGATAATTATAGTTCCCCGGAAACACAAGAAGTTGTGGAAAAATTTTACGATGACAGAATTGTCTCCTTGAGAACAGATCAACCTCTCGCCATGAGTAAAAACTGGGAATTTGCCCTTTCACATATACGAGGAGATTATGTAATTCTCATCGGCGATGACGATGGCTTATTCTTTAATTCATTGTCACTCCTTAATAAGGTAATTGATTCAACAAAAGAAAGTGTCATCCGATGGGACTGGATATTATATTATTGGCCTGATTTTTTTATAAAAAATGTATCAGGGAAAATGTATATCCCCATGAGTAATGGAATCACCAAATTAAATTCTCCAGAAATAATAAAAAAAGTTGTTAACTATCAACTTCATTATAACGCACTTCCGATGCTCTATAATTCCGCAGTACACAAGAGCATTCTAAAAAAAATAATAGAAAAAAATGGTGTTTTTTTTCATTCCCAAGCACCCGATATATATTCGGGATTGGTAATTGCTAAAAATGTAGAACACTATCTGTCAATCAGCACTCCGTTAAGCCTTGCAGGACTTTCAAAATCCAGTAATGGAGCAGCTCAGTTGTATACCAAAGAAAATTCTAATATTAAAGAGGATTTCACAAATCTAAATGAAAAAGCAGGATTGAACTGGCACCCGAAAGTTCCAGCGATCAATGTATTACCAGCAATCATTGCAGATTCTTATTACCATGCAAAGGACAATCTGTTTCCCTATGAAGAAGACGCTGTTGATTACACTGTACTAATAAAAAATTGCATGCAAGAACTATCAAACATTTCTCAAATTCAGGAAGATGACCTGGATAAGGTAAAATCGAAATGTTTTGAAAACCCGGAATTGATGGAGATAATCACCTTTAAACATCACCAAAATTTGATCTTTTCAAAGAATAAATTGAGACTCAAACGAATTATTTCAAAATTCTTCGGTAAGTACATGAAATATTCAAATTTACTAATTTCGGATATAATTGAAATGAATCTCAAAAGTCTTGGTATCACCAATGTTCATGAGGTAACAGAATTTCTCAATTATGGCCATTTCCCCGGTGATGCAGAAATAAATAAAACCAAATCTGAATTTATCAGTAGAAAATTAGATACTATTGCTATGTATCGAAAATTTTACAGGTTAAGCAGAGAATACGTTAAAAAGGATGTTATGTCCGGTAGATCAACAAATCAAACATCCTCATCTTTATTTTAATTTATTCGTTCCTATGGTAACAGTAACCTAATCCTATGAAATCTTTGTCTAATTAAAGATCATTCAATTTTTCGTAAAAATGCACAAGGCCAATGGGTGATGTTCTGGTTTAAGTCGCTCTCATTAAACAACCACGGGGGCCTCTCTAACCGGAATTCTTTATGTTTTTGTAAAAATTCAAGTGCCGCTGCACATGGATTGTCATACGCCCATTCTGGTTTTCCACGAGGTACATCATACAGGTCTTTCATACTTCCATCAGTGGCAACAATATATGAACCCGGTGAGACCAGTTCCGAATAATTTTCCAGTTCCTGTAATACATGGTTCTTAGTATGGCAGGAATCGAGAATTACGAGAACGTTTTCGTGAGGTTTGATTAAATTCTTAGCAGATTTAACAATGTCGGGATCTATCGAACTTCCTTCAATAAGGGTAATAAATGTGTGGAGTGGGTGTTCTTCAATCGCTTTTTTATTGTGAGGGCGGATTTCAATATCGATTCCTATTACCCTTCCTTTATTCATCGCCTTGCAAAGACTTGCATAGAGCACCAATGAACCCCCGTGGGCTACACCCGTTTCAATGATCACGTCAGGCTGAACAGAAAAAATTACTTCCTGAATTCTGATGATATCCTCAGGTAGTTGTATTATCGGTCTTCCCAGCCAGGTAAATGTATACGGATATTTTTGGTCCCATCCGATTTTCAGCCACTGATCAGAGATAATTTCGAAAGCCTGTTTGGAATAAAGGTCAAATTTCTTTAATTGACTGTTTTCTTCGACGAACATTTTTTTATTCGTGGTATCAAGTGTGATCTTCATGAGCCAATCCTTTGTAGTGAATCGATGATAATTATACTATTTGACTTTAATCATCCTGGAAATCTTTTCTTTAGATCCTGCTTTCTTCGATTATGTCCTTTATTATTTACTTTTGTCCCACCATGAAATTGTCTTATCAAGTCCTGTTCCCAATTCATTGTGCTGGTGCCAGCCTACTTCATTTCTTAGACGACTGTTATCTGCCACAATCAGAGGCTCTTCTGAGGGGGATGCCGGGTGCTGTCCATAACGGATTAACTCCTCATGGCCAATTTTTGTCGCAATTAAGCCGATAATCTCTTGTATAGATACTGGCTTCCCGGAAGCAATATTTACCGGTCCGGTAACCGGTGAATTGAGCAATCGTACAAAGGCGTCAGCCACATCTTCCACAAAAAGGTAGTCCCGTATCTGGGTGCCGGAAGAACAGGGTGCAGTTTTTCTTTCAAGCAATGAGTTAATTATCGATGGCACGAGTCTCGTCTTGTTCTCATAGGGGCCATAGAGAAAAAATATCCGTCCCCATGCATTACTGATCTTTGCAGCCTTCAGGATCTCCTCTCCGATGAGATGACACGATTGTTTGGAGATGCCGTAGAGTGTCTGTGGTTTTAACGGAGTGAGGTCCTCAGAACAATAGCCATACCGCAAATCATACTCAGCACATGTTCCGGCACCAACCATCCGCTTACCTCCCCCATCAGAAAATTCCTGAACCAGGTTCAGGCTTGCCTGCAGCCATTGAATATTTTCCCGGGCATGCCAGTACTTGCCCGGCACCGTATACCATGCGAAATGCATGAGATGTGAAGGACAAATTGAATCCATCGCATCGTGAACTTCCTGAGGATTCAGTAAATCAGTTGTATGCCATGATACTTCCGGATCAGTCCGAACATTTTTTCCGGAAGTAAGCGCATGTACTTCGAAGCCATGTTTAATTAATAACGGGATGCAGTGACGCCCGATAAATCCGGAAGCCCCGGTAAGTAAAACCGTTTTCATACGCTGTACTCCGAAAATTGATTATCCCGTTCAGAAATAGTTTTCTTTCCAGAAGGCCACGTAATCCCGAATGCCGGATCATCCCACCTGACTCCCCGTGCACATTCCGGGTGGAAAAACTCCGACATCTGATAATACACAATTGTGTCATTTTTCAGCGTCTGGAACCCGTGGGCACATCCCTTGGGGATGTACACCATTCTGAAATTTTTATCCGACAGCTCAATCGCAACCCATTGCGAACAGGTTTCCGAATCTTTACGAAGATCGAGGACGACATCATAGATAGCGCCCCGTGTGCAGCTGATAACCTTTGCTTCTTCATACGGAGCAGACTGGAAGTGCATCCCGCGTAATGTTCCTTTTCTCTTGTTATAGGAAATATTACACTGGACAATGCTTGTTTCAAGACCACATTGCTGAAATTCCTCTTTGCAGAATGATCGTGCAAAAAATCCACGGTCATCAGCGAGAAGTTCCGGTTCCAAAATGTAAACACCCTTGATCTTTGTCTCAGAAAAGATCATGCATCTACTACCTCTAACTCAGGAATGGGAATAACAAATTTTCCCCCCCATTCACGGACCTCCTCAAGTTGTTTCATTATTTCATTCTTGATATTCCAGGGAAAGATTATGATAAAATCAGGTTTATCGAGAAAGATCCTCCGGGGTTCAACAATCGGGATTCGTGATCCCGGGAGATAAAATCCCTGTTTGAATGGAGAGGCATCTGCAACATATTCGATGAGTTCCGTACCTTTGATCCCGCAGTAATTCAGCAACGTATTTCCTTTTGCAGCTGCACCGTACGCTACAATTCGTTTTCCTGCCATCCGTTTCTCGATGATAAATTGAAGGAACCGGTTCCGGATTTCATTCACTCTTCTCTGGAAATCAAGATACGTCTGCCCCTCAAAAAGCCCCTGCAATCGTTCTTCATTGACAATCAAATCGACCGAGGGTTTTGTGGGATGGGATAAATCACCGGTATGACACGCGTAGATCCTCAGCGATCCCCCATGGGTGAATACTTTTTCAACGTCATAAATCCGTAACCCATGTCTTTTGAAGATAGATTCGACGGTAGCCAATAATAGATAAGAATAGTGTTCATGGTATATCGTATCAAATTGAGTCTGGCGAATAAGCTCCATGAGGTGGGGGAATTCCATGGTAATGGTTCCCTGTGATGAAAGACAAACCTCAAGACCTGCAACAAAATTATTTATATCCGGGACATGGGCTAGTACATTATTCCCGATAATTAGATCCTGTTTACCTTTTAATTTGACAATTTCATCAGCCATCTCCAAATTGAAAAATGAAACGATTGTTTCTATTCCCATTTCATTTGCTTTCTGGGCAGGTCCTTCGGCGGGATCCACCCCAAAGCAGGGAATTCCATCGATTTTAAAATACTGAAGGAGATAGCCGTCATTCGATG
Source organism: uncultured Methanoregulaceae archaeon (assembly GCA_963815065.1). Lineage (GTDB taxonomy): Archaea > Halobacteriota > Methanomicrobia > Methanomicrobiales > Methanospirillaceae > Methanoregula. The sequence goes on from CAWFFE010000002.1 coordinate 1,302,714, forward strand.
CGATTTCCATCACTTTTGATGTGGTATCAAGATTAAGTCGTAATACTATCATTTTCACATAGTTTGCAGCGTGGTTGAGCCATAACGTGGAAAAGGAACTATAATAACGGTAGTCCTCTCCAAAAATCTCATCTGCTATTTTATAGTCCTCGATCTGCATCAACCAGCAATGTTCGCAGATATACAAACAGAGCGGATAATAAATTTCAGGTTTTTGCAGTTCCGCTTCAGAAATATATGCATTGGACAACGGTGCACTTACAAGATCACAGACGATAAGATTAAGATGTGAACCGCAATTTCGGCAATCCATAGTGTCACTTCACAAAATTATGTTAATTCTATATGTGAATGGAAAGATCAGATACTCATTATCATTTTCTTTCTTTATAATCAAATGTTCATCCTGATTATGGTTTTGTCACGATAATGGATGAAAGTCGATAAAATTCTACAAAGTTATGGACAAGATATAAGATTTCTACAACCACCCTGGCCAGGGAACTCCGAGATCAGTGCTTAGTTTCCTGAGTTCATCGTGAATTTCCTTGTCAAGGGCAAACAAAACTGATACGTAAATTCCAGCTCCGATGGCGATTACAGTTAAAACTACGGCAATATTGGTAAGGGGAAAGAAAAAATGAATAATGAGAAGAAAAATCCCCATGCAACCTGAAGCGAAGAGTATATTTTTTATCGGGCCGAATTCGAATTTTATTGAGATAACCTGAGAAAGGAGAATGAGAGCACCAAAGGCGTTCAGGGTCATCGCAAAGAGCGTTGCGATAGCAGCTCCGGTAATTCCCAATAATGGGATAAGGGCAAGGTCAAGGAGAATGTTTACAATCGCCGAACCAATGGTTATCCAGAAGGCCTCCTTCGGGCGGTTGAGCCCGTTCAGGCTTGTCGTTCCTAGAAACATGAAGACATTGACAACCTGCACAAGCAGGAGGAAAAATAATGCCGGAGTTCCCCCGGTAAAGGCTGCCCCATACAAGAAGTAAAGGAGACGGTCTCCCAAAATCCAACCCCCGATACAGGCCGGTATCGCGAGAAACAGGGAATAGGTAAAAGCTCTCGCTAACGAATTTTCGATTTCATTCCATTGATTCTGTATTCCCCAGTTACTGATTTTTGGATAGAGAACGGTATGAAAAGCGAGTGTTGTGAACGTGGCAACTGAAGTGAGCTGGAACGCCGTGCGATAGATTCCAACATCCGCGTTGGTCATAAAATAACCAATAAGGATTGTATCAGCATAGCAGAAAACTAACGAACCGGTCGCTGAAAGAAAGATCCAGATAGAGAAGCCTGAAAGGTTTTTCAGGTGTGACAACCTGAACCTGACCAGTTTTAAATCCAGGGACCAGAGATTTGCGATACCCCCGGATATCAAACCTGCGACAAATCCTCCTGTGAGCCCGGCAACACCAAATCCAAGGAAGACAGCTATGACTTGAAAAATGGTACGAAAAAATGCATCCAGGAAACCACTAATCTGATACAACCCTACCTTGCCTGAACCATAGATCCCGATACCGGTACTGCTCGAGAAAACGGAAACGATGAGAGCCAAGAGAAGCCAGAAAAAAATTCCTGAAGAAGTGGCGTCTTTCATATAGGGTTCTGCCAAAAGCAGTGCCGTTACCGATACCGCAAGAAGTGCAATCCTGATAAAAACAAACGCGGAGAAATACTCATCTGGTTCTTTTCCCTCAGATATTTTTTTAACTGCTGCTCCCCCGAATCCGCCATCACCAACGAGGCTAAAGATCCCGAAATAGGCGATGAACAGGAAATATGCACCAAGAAGTGCGGGTCCTATAGTGTGCGCGAAATATATTGTAGAGACAAAGCCTACAATTGTCAAACTAATAGTGGTACTGAAAGAAATAACACTCTGTCGCTGGACCGAACCGATCGCCATCAGGCGGGAGACGAAAAGGGAATCAAAAAGCACATATTAAAATCGTTGAGAAAATTGTTAATGATTTCGCGAAGTGAAAATGGTTGTTCCGGGAACCAGGCAATAAGCTCATGATTTTCAGCAGGTATTATTAGATATCTTGCTAGTAATTTTTTAGGGATCTAATGCACACTCAGAAAAATAATGTTTTGCTCACTATCGCAGTTCCAACGTATAATCGCATCGAATGTCTGAAAGACTTGTTGCCTGAATTAATACAACAATGCAAACTGTATCCGGAAATTGAAATATTTATCAGCGATAATTGCTCAACGGATGGAACAGCAGAATACGTGACCGGTTTGACGGCTGCTAATTCCCAGGTGCGATTTGGTGTAAACTCTGTTAATGTTGGTGCGGACGCCAATTTCATTGTGTGTGTTGAAAACGCGCGAGGGAAGTATGTATGGTTATTTGGTGATGATGAGGTTTTATGCAAGGGGGCAATTGATCGCATAATGGGGATTCTGAGAACATGCACTGCATCATTGATTGTTGTTGGATTTGATCAACGACTTGGATACACAGAATCACAATTCTTTGCAACCTTCAGTGAATATGTGAATTCTGTAAATCCAAATCAACTAATGGAACAAACTCTAATAACATGCAACATTTTCCTCAAAAATATATTTAATATACAAATTGCCCGAAAACGTATCATGTCAAATCTAGGACATATGTATGCCATTTTCGATTCACTAAAAAAACAAGGATCTGTATGCCTTGTCTCAGATCAAATATTTACCGTTAACGATTATCGTGCTCCAACAGACACGGTAATAAAAACCCCATTATTTAAAAGTTGGGAATATACGATATATCTGGGGATATCGTATCCGAAGATGTTGATTTACTGTTGTAGATATACAATTGGAATACCCTATAGAAGGATATTTCATTTGAATCGCAGGAGCAGGTATGATGGACGATAATTATCACAGATCGTTCAGGATCCAAGTAGGCTCTTTTTTAGAATTAAATACCCATTATCCACAATCGATCGAAGTATATCGAGTTGCAGATTTTACAGCCCATTAAAATCCCGTAAAAAAGTTACAGTTTACCTCTCTGGTGAAGTTCTGGTAACCATTCACCATGTAGTTCAAAAAATCGTCCTGGGTATATAAACACGCCTGTAAAATCACCTTCCAGGACCTATAGTCAATCCGGGCCCGTTTCAGTTCCCGATCGGATCAAAAGGAGCCAGAACCGGCCTCCGATTTAAGAAGTCCTCTAAAAATCGTTATTTTCGAAAAAGGACAATTTTATAGAGATGCTCTAATAGCCTTTCCGAGCCCGATCTCAGGGAAAACACAGGAATGTTAAAGGTACAGAATAAAGTCTGCCATATCTCGTTTAAAGGGCAGCAAATGGCAATATATTGGGCTCAATTTAAGGCTTATCTCAAAATCAATGGCCAATTTAACCGTTAATTTAATCCTGCCTCGCGTTAGGAGGATCAATGCCGACCATTATCGTGCGAAAAGGAATATCAGTACTACCAACAGGGAATTTTTAATCCGGTGAAAAATACTGCTTCAGATTTTACCATGCAGAAAGAACATGCCGAATTCAGAAATGGAATCAGCAATGATCGCCTGCTATCTCCTCAAGAACGCCCGTTGCTGAATGCTTCTCATACCACGCGATCGTCCGCTGCAATCCTTCCCTGAACGGTATCGTTGCCCTGAACCCGAATTCCTTCTCCGCCCGGCTCACATCCAGGCTGCGTTTCGGCTGGCCATCCGGCTTTGATGTATCCCAGAGGATATCACCTTTATACCCTGTCAGTTCCTGGATGCGATCAACGAGATCCCGGATCGTGATCTCCATGCCGGCCCCGAGGTTCACCGGATCCGGTTTGTTGTATCGCTCTGTGGCAAGGATAATACCACGGGCTGCATCATCAACGTACAGGAACTCCCTTGACGCCGATCCGGTTCCCCACACCTCAACCTGTGGTGTATGATCCTTTTTCGCATCGGTGAACTTTTTGATGAGAGCCGGGATGACGTGGGAGCTTTCGGGATCGAAGTTATCTCCCGGCCCGTACAGGTTCACCGGGAGCAGGTAAATTGAGTTGAACCCGTACTGCTGCCGGTAAGCCTGGGACTGGACAAGGAGCATTTTCTTTGCCAGCCCGTAGGGAGCATTTGTCTCTTCAGGATAACCGTTCCAGAGATTCTCTTCCCTGAAGGGGACGGGTGTGAATTTCGGGTAGGCACAGATGGTCCCGACAATGACGCACTTCTCCACCACTTCCTGCCGGGCTGCCTCAATCATCTGAATGCCCATGATTGCATTGTCGTAAAAGAGCTGTGCCGGATAATTCTGGTTATATCCGATACCCCCGACCTTTGCCGCAAGATGGATCACGATATCGCAATCTTTCGTGACCTTTTGGCAATTCTCCCATTTTCGGAGGTCGATCTCCCGGCTCCGGGGGATCCGGATATCTTCCTGTAAGACTCCTTTATCGAGCAGCTGGCAGACTACCTGCGATCCAAAAAAGCCGGCGCCACCGGTGATAAGGATTTTTTTACCCGACCAGAATGTCATAAGCGTGTCCAGGATATAAGCGAATTATGATACTACACTATTTTTTGGTAATAAAAATTATGGGGTTACTCCCTTTTTCAGGTATCATGAAATTGCAGGAGCACTTCGGTATAGTTCATCAGTCCGCGTTCCACCAGCGACACGGGAACTTCGACGAAACAATTTCAGCCGCTTCACCGATTGGTTCCAGCCCGGCGGCTTTCATGTCGGCATCCACCATGATCTTTACCAGGTCTGCGAATTTTACCGCAGGCTTCCAGCCGAGGACCCGTTCGGATTTTTTCGGGTTCGCGATAAGGACATCGACCTCAGTCGGGCGGAAGTATTTCGGATCGATCTTCACGTGTTTTTCCGTGTCGAGTCCCGCATAGGCAAACGCCTCGTGCAGGAACTCGCGGACCGAATGAGTCTCCCCGGTACCGATAACGAAATCATCGGACTTGTCCTGCTGCAGAATGCGCCACATGCATTCGACGTACTCCGGGGCAAATCCCCAGTCCCGTTTCGCTTCGAGATTCCCAAGATACAGGTACTTCTCTTTTCCTGCGATGATCCGGGCGATGGCCCGGGTGATCTTCCGGGTCACGAAGGTCTCGCCCCGGCGGGGCGATTCATGGTTGAAGAGAATGCCGTTCGAGGCAAAGAGGTTGTATCCCTCCCGGTAGTTCCGGGTCATCCAGTAGGCGTAGACCTTGGCACATGCATAAGGACTCCTCGGGTAAAATGCCGTATCCTCCCCCTGGGGAGGATGTGCTGCCCCGAACATCTCACTGGAGGACGCCTGGTAGAATTTCACCCTATGGTTACTCCGGCGGGTCGCTTCCAGGATCCGTGTCGTCCCCAGCCCGGTGACATTCCCGGTGTATTCCGGTGTATCGAAACTTACCCGGACATGGCTCTGCGCTCCGAGGTGATAGATCTCGTCGGGCTTGATATTGTACAGGATATTTGAAATCTGCTCGGAATCGGAAAGGTCCCCGTAGTGTAAAAACAGCCGGGCATGGGTATCATGCGGGTCGATATAGATGGAATCAATCCTGCTGGTGTTGAAGGTTGAGGACCGGCGTATCAGCCCGTGGACTTCATAGCCTTTTGAAAGGAGCAGTTCCGCCAGGTAGGAACCGTCCTGGCCGGTTATGCCGGTGATGAATGCTTTTTTTCCCATGATGAGTCACGTATGGTACTTGGTTGGGCGGTAAAAAATTTGAATCTATGGGGATGATTGTTTGACCATAAATATTAAACACTATACCGCTTCAGCCCTCCAATTCGTTTTGCTTTCCTTCAAAGTAGGGTGTAACAAATAATTGTTGGAATATTCAAAACAGTTACTTTCCTGTTCTTCCTGCTCTAACCGGTCTGAACATAGATCTCCCGGTCACACCAGGGAATAAAAAGGCCAGGGTTATTTCCCGTCGGTTTTTTGTTCATGCATCCCGAAATGAACAGACCGCGGATATGTATCGTGCTCCCGTTTCATCTATATAATAAGAAGTGTATCTACTGGTAAAGACAGATTTTCGTCCCGGTATTCCCGATCACGGGCACCGGAACAGGGAACTCTGTGAGGACTGATACATGGTGACAGGTCCTGACCCTGGTAGTAACGAGAATACTCTCATCGGGTACGACAAGGAATTAAAAGACATTACCGATGCGATTGCACGGTTCGGATCCGGCGCACCGTCCCATGTAGCGATCATTGCCCAGCCAATGGGCGGGGGGACAAAGGTTGTCAACGAACTCCGGCACCAGCTGGGAGACCGTGTCTATTATCTGGCGCTTGATGCTGTTATCACGCAGGATACAATGCCTGATTTTTCAAAGCTGCCCCAGGATATTATTCTTGTTGACAATTGTCAGTTCCTCGCAACACGCAGGATCGGGGGATTTGATGTTACGGAAGATTTTTTACGGTACCAGATTACTGCAAAAAAGCTGTTCATCACGACATGGAACCTGTATGCATGGCAGTATCTCAATGCGGTCATGAACATTGATGCGTATTTCCCGACCATTGTCGTGCTTCCCAAACTGGATATGCCGGTTATCAAAAAGATCATCCTGTCGCATTACAAACCCGGAGAGATCCGGTTTGTCGATGAAGGTACAACAGACCGTTCGATGTTTTACTCGGTTATCCACCGTACCATCAAAATACCCTTTGTTACACCCAGCCTTACTATCCCGTGGCTGAAACCGAACTTCACGGTAATGGTTTCGAAACTGCCGCGGAAAAAACGGGTCCAGGTATCTGTCGAGGATGTCATTTTTGAAAAGATCAACCGTTTAGCGGATGGCAACCCGGGTGTCGCAATCCTCCTCTGGGAGAACAGCCTTGAGGATAAAAGCATTACCCTCAGTGCGATTCAGGAAACGGTATGTCCTCTCTCTCTCGATATCAACGAATCTTTTATCCTTTCTGTCATCCTGTCAATGAAATCCCTGCATTACCATGACCTTTCTACTATCGCCGGGTCCGAGATGCACATCGATCAGGTATTGTACCGCCTGCTCCAGCAGGGCTTTATCCAGGAAAAGGACGGGTACTACCGGATTTCACCCTTACACCTGAAATGCGTTGCTGATTTCCTGAGAAAAACCAAGAGGGTGTGGTGACGGTGGCTGACCCGGTCCTCTCTAATGTAACCGTAGGTTCGATTCTCTCTAATGTAACAGCAGGTACGGATCTCTCTAATGTAACAGCAGGTTCGATTCTCTCTCAGGGTGCGGCAGAATCCCCCTTCAGAACCATTGATGCAAACCTGATCCTGTTTATCATCGGCCTTATCATTGTTGCTTATGTCATCACGTACCTGCTGAGCTTCATCCTCACCAGGGTTTCAGAGCGGATAGGATGGTACCGTTCATCGGTGACCATGATCATACCCCTGCTCAAGATCGTCATTTACGCGATCGCCCTTTACTACATTACCTTCGCCATCATCGCACCTTCACTTACGCCAGCTGGTGGCATTTTCGGGACTGTTCGGGGCTGCCATCGGGTTTGGTCTCAAGGATCTCTTTGCAGATCTTGTCGGGGGGATCGTGATCGTTTTTGAAAAGCCGTACCAGATCGGGGACAAGGTGACCATCGGCAACCAGTACGGGGAAGTAAAAGATATCGGGCTCCGTTCAACAAGGATCCAGACTCCGGCCGATGAACAGGTTTCGTTACCGAACTTCACCATCTTCAGCCAGCCGGTATCCAGTGGCAACTCCGGTGATCTTGCCATGATGATTGTAATCGACCTGTTTATCCATCCGGAGTCCGATGCAGGCAGGGCGATGAAGATCCTGAAAGACGCTCTTGTCACCTCGAAATACGTGATCATTTCAAAAAAATATCCGTATGCTGTCCTGGTGGAGGACTTTCCTTTTTACAAGCGTATCCGCGCAAAAGGATATGTCAGCGATCACCGCCAGGAATTCGAGTTCAAATCCGAAGTTACCCGGAGAGCACTGGCGGAGTTCCAGCGGTCAGGGATCCGGCCCCCCTCGTTCGTCCCCCCCTCGGGAACCACGGATGCAGTGTCTTCGGAATTGAATCAGTAGTTTTCTCCAGGTATCAGGAGCTGGTGAAAGACAGACTATCGGTCATGTTCGTCTCCACGAGCTCGCGTCCGTTCCGCTCACATCACCTCGCTGTTTCTCGCGGTTGATTGAGAAGATGATGACGCACTCTTTTGCTCGCAGGCTCACTGCATGGCTTTTCGGTCCTGCCTGCTCCTCCGGATTCAAGTATCTCTTCCTCCACGTAATGGCAGTTTCCTCACCGGAATGCGGGCCAGAAATCCTTTCTATAAATGCAGGAGCTGGTCCAGTCTTGAAATATTAATTTTTTCACGCTGTATATTTGAGAAAAGATTTTGTTTCTTTATTTTTTAAGCCTCAGCCGTGATTTGAACACGGGACCTGCTGATTACAAGTCAGCCGCTCTGCCAACTAAGCCACTGAGGCGCCATATAATTTAGACATTTGATAGTAAAAAAGATGGTGCTCCCTTCTTTTCCTGGATTTTTTTCAGGAATTCTCCTGCGGGGAAAATAATCCTGGTTAATCAATTTAAAAAAAAATTAGACTGGCCAGATTTTTTCAGGATTAAAAATTTTAGATCGAACACTTCCAAACACCTTATAGCACCAAAAACCGACTACTGTGTACAGATGGCACAGCTCACTGTTGATATCGGGGGAAGCCCCGGGATCAACTGCCGCGGATTCTGCGAATATTGTTATTTTAAGAAGGTGCGGGGGGTTCAGCCTCTCGGGTGCCGGTACTGCCTTCCGTTCAAGAAAGGATGCGACTACTGCACCCGTGGCATCCGGGAAGAGTACCGTGGCTTCAAGGACCTGAAGACCATCGCGGACGAGACGCTGGCAAACCTGCAGGGGAAGAGCGGGGAGCTGAACGGATCACGATCAGTGGCGGAGGGGATCCCAGCTGCTACCCGCGGTTCACCGAGCTGATAGAACTCCTCGGCAGTATGGAAGCCCCCCTCCATATCGGGTACACGAGCGGTAAGGGCTGGGACGATCCGGCCATCGCCGATCTGCTCATCGACAACGGCCTTACCGAAGTATCGTTCACCGTTTTTGCCACCGATCCGGCCCTGAGAAAACGCTACATGCACGATCCGACACCGGAGGTCTCGTTGTCGATACTGGAGAAACTCTGCGGGAATATCGATGTGTATGCCGCGGCGGTCATCCTCCCGGGAGTCAACGACGGGGTTGTGCTCGAACAGACCTGCGAATGGCTCCAGGACCGGGGGACAAAGGGTCTCATCCTGATGCGGTTTGCCAATACGACCGAGCAGGGGCTGGTACTCGGGAACGGGCCGGTCATACCCGCCCAGGAGGTCCAGACGGTCGCATCATTCCGCGATCTTATCTCGGACCTGAACCGGAAGTTTGCCCTGAAAATCTCCGGTACCCCGCTGTGGGATCCTGATATCGGATCCCCATTTGCGATCCTGAGTGAACCTGACTTAATAGAAAAACTCCCCCGGGTTCAGCGAAGGGCAACGGTGATCAGCGGGAGTATCGCCGCCCCCTATATTGAAAATGTTCTCCGATTGTGCAGATCTAGAGTCCCTGTCGTGCCGGTGGCAAAGGAGATCGCATGCCTGATCACCGTTGACGATCTTCGGGAACTGGACCCGGCCGTGCTGGAACCGGCGGTCATCATCCCCGGCCGGGCATTCGTGCACGATGCCGAAGCACAGGAAGTGCTTTCACGGGACGGCATTGACCGGGAAGTGATCCGTGGCCCGGAGATGCTGACTGCCGATGCCGAGACCAGCATGGGCATGACCCGCGACCAGGTACTTGCCCTGGAGATGGACGGGTTTGCCGACCTGATCCGCACGATAAACCGGTACGGTAAGTAACGGATTTTTGGCTCTCGAGAAAACCTCTTTTCTGATGACGCTCTCGGGGGTTTGCCCTGCCGCTGTGGCGCCCTGATTGCGATTGTGCTGTATTACCTGTATGGATAATCTCTCCCGAGGTTTGGTGTGCAGGAAATACGAAATCATCGCAACCGGGGACGCCCCAGCCAGCAGGGGGCGAGGCGTTCGAAAGTTTTGAGGATTTCAACAGAGCAAATTTTTCAAAAAACAACAAAAAAAAGAAGATCCGGATTAAACCAGGGCCGCAGTGATGCCAATCACGCCGGACTGGATGATGACCGCAACGGCAATGATCACCCCGCCCATCTCGAGGGCGACCGCGACATTCCCCTTCTTGATCTCCTCGAACTCCTCGACACCTTTGGTCAGTTTGTCAAGGATGTTCAGCGCAAGGTAGATCGCCGCAACGGCGAGTACGATCCCGAGGACGAGCTGGATGAATGCGACACCGACGGCGAGAAGTCCGTCAACCGACAGGATACCGACACTCAGGCCTTTATTGATGCCTACGGAAAGTCCCGAAACGCCGGACTGGACAACCAGCGCGATGGCGACAAACACCGACGCGACAATAATCCCGACCGCTGCATTTCCCTTTGCAAGTTCCTTCTCTTCGTCGATACCTTTGGTAATCTTGCTGAGTACCGCAAAACCGATATACAGTGCCAGTACGGCAAAGATGATCGAAATAAGTAACTGGATTAATCCTACAACTGCATTTGTCAGAAGCATAGCAACACCACAATTTACGTAATTTTGTTAGACGATCGGGTTAATAAATATATCGTCAGCAGAAGGGGAAAAACCAGAGAATTTCCAGAGAAATGGAGATCGGGGAGAAATCCTTGAACTTACCGGAAAATTCCATGAAAAAATGCAGGCAACGACTGCGATGCTGCGGGAGGGTTACGATCCCCCGATCTCCAGATCTCTCGAAGCCGTGAAACGCCTGAAGCGTCCATAAACCCTATGAGTCTGGCGCCCTAACCGGCTAGGCCACCGCAGCACAAAAGTGCATAATAAAAACACCGTAAAAACTATTAAAGGTTCTGATAAAGGGTTTTTATCAGCCCGTCAGTCTTTTTTTGCCTGGAGATAGATGTTCACAGCAGCAGTTATTGCAGCAACTTTTTTTCCTTCTCCAAAGGATCCGGCAAGTGTCTGCATCCGTGTCTCCTCGTCACGCCGGTAGCGTTCGAGCGTGCTGAGGATATGTTCTTCGTGCAGAAAGTGCGTGTGGGTATTTCCAGAAATATACTGCTGGTTATTCATAATAGCGTAGTGGAGAGGAAGGGTTGTTTTGATACCGAGGATGATATACTCAGAAATCGCCCGTCGCATCCTTGTTATTGCCTCAGGCCTGGTGCTGTCCCAGGCACATAGCTTGGCTATCATCGAGTCATAATTGGGCGGGATCCGGTACCCCATATGGATGCCACTGTCCACCCGTATCCCCGGGCCCCCGGGCGATCGGTACCGGATAATTTTCCCCGGGTCGGCAGAGAAGTTATTCAGCGGGTCTTCTGCGTTGATCCGGCACTCAATTGCATGACCGCGGATGGAAAGATCCTGCTGCTCAAAGGGAAGCGGCTCACCGGCAGCGATCGCGATCTGCTGTCGTACAATGTCAACGCCCGTAATAAACTCGGTAATGGTATGCTCTACCTGGAGCCGGGTGTTCATTTCCATGAAATAATACCCGCCATTACTATACAGGAACTCCACAGTTCCCGCGTTGGTATAATCCGATACTTCGGCAACCTTTAGTGCCGAGGCTGCCATCCTCTCGCGCAACTCGGGACTCATGATGGGAGACGGAGCCTCTTCGATGAGTTTCTGGTGACGGCGCTGGATCGAACATTCACGGTCGTAGAGATGAACTGCATTACCGTGCTCATCTGCCAGTACCTGTAACTCAATATGCCGGGGCTTGACCAGATATTTCTCAATTAAGATCGTGGCGTCACCGAAAGCAGATTCGGCAATGCGCTTGGCAGCGGTAATAGCCTCTTCGAGCCCCTGCTCATCGTTGACGATCTGCATGCCAATCCCTCCGCCTCCGGCGCTTGCCTTGATAATTACCGGGTAACCGATAGCAGCGGCAACGTTCTTTGCCTCGTCAACATCTTTTACTCCGCCTTCAGTACCGGGAACAACAGGAACTCCTGCGTCCTTCATCATCTGTTTGCTGCCGATCTTCGATCCCATCGCCCGGATAGTCTTCCAGCGTGGACCGACAAATATGATATTCTCATCTTGGCAGATTTTTGCAAAACGGTAGTTCTCGGCTAAAAATCCATACCCCGGGTGTACTGCCTCGGCACCGCTTTTTTTTACAATATCGATAATTCTTTCAATATTGAGGTAGCTTTTCGAGGGATGGGCTTCACCCACAAGGAATGCCTCATCTGCATATTTGACATGGAGCGCATTATTATCAGCAGAAGAATAGATCGCTACGGTCTCAATATCAAGTTCGCGGCATGCCCGCATGACACGTATGGCAATCTCGCCCCGGTTGGCGACCAGGAGTTTTTCAAAATACTTCATTGCACCACCAGCAGGACGTCTCCATTCTGGACGACATCGCCGGTGTCTACAAAGATCTCCATGACCTTGCCATCCACCGGGCTGTGTATGGGGTTCTCCATCTTCATGGCCTCGAGCACGAGGAGTGTGTCTCCCTTCTTTATGGAAGCGCCACGGTTCACGAGTACCTGGAGCACCATTCCCTGCATATTGCTTTTGATGCCACCGGCAATGTCGCCACGGGGAATCTTCTGCGGGGTGACTTCGGTCACTTCGACCCTGCTTCCCCCCACAGAGACAATACGGACCGAGAAGACCTCCCCGTCCACCTCAACTTCCATCTGGCTGGGCATATCGGTCGCAGGTTGTGCAGCGGAAGCCTTTCTGGGGATCTCTTCGAGCTGGCGCTCGCCCTTGAGAAACGAAGGGGCTATTGCCGGATATAGGATATATGTCAGGACGTCTTCTTCCTTTTTAACCAGCCCTGCTTTTTCCGCCTCCTGTTTCATTTTCTCGTACGCAGGTTCAAGCAGATCGGCCGGCCGGACCGTGATAACCACGTCATCACCGATGATGAGCTTTCGTATCTCATCACTTACCGGACCTGGTGATTTCCCGTACAGACCGTGAACATAGTCTTTGACTTCCTTGGTGACGTTCCGGTAGCGCTGGCCGTTGACCAGCACGTTGAGCACTGCCTGGGTCCCGACTATCTGGCTGGTTGGCGTGACAAGGGGCGGGTAGCCGAGATCCTTTCGTACCCGCGGGATTTCCGCCAGTACGTCATCCCACCGGTCCAGTGCGTCCTGTTCAGCCAGTTGTGACAGGATGTTGGAGATCATGCCCCCGGGCAGCTGGTAGAGGAGTACATCGCTGTCAACACGTTCTGAGATGGGGTTGAGGAGCCCGGCATATTTCTCCCGGATGTCCATGCAGATGTTGCGGACCACCCTGAGTTTAATCAGATCGATACCGGTCTCTCTCGGCGTGCCGATAAGTGACGCCACCACGCTCTCGGTCGGGGGCTGGGATGTACCCATCGAGAACGGGGACATGGCGGTATCGAGGATGTCGACCCCCGCTTCTATCGCAGCCTGGTAACTCATGGGCGCAATGCCGCTGGTCGAATGACTGTGAAGGCAAACCTTCACATCCACCGCCTTCTTTATCCCGGCGATCAGCTCCTGAGTCGCGACCGGCATGATGAGCCCGGCCATATCCTTGATACAGATCGAGTCGCATTCATGGGCATAGAGCTCTTCTGCCATCTCGATGAATGTCCGGGTGGAATGCACCGGGCTGGTGGTATAGGAGATCGCTCCCTGCAGATGTGCCCCGACATTTTTTATCTGTTTCATCGACCGCTTCATATTCCGGACGTCGTTCAGGGCATCGAACACGCGGAAGACATCGACGCCGTTTCTATGGGCCGCGATGACAAACCTGTCCACCACATCATCCGGGTAATGGCGGTAACCAACAAGGTTCTGACCGCGAAGGAGCATCTGGATGGGCGTATGTTTCAGTTCCGTCTTCAGGGCCCGGAGACGGTCCCAGGGGTCATCGTTGAGGAACCGTATGGAGCAATCGAAGGTGGCTCCTCCCCATGCTTCCACCGAAAAAAAACCGCAGGAATCGATCTCCCGTGCCAGAGACAGCATATCCTCGGTGCGAAGCCTTGTCGCTATGAGTGACTGGTGGGCATCCCGAAGAGTAGTATCCGTTATGGAGACTTTGTTAGGATAGGCATTGCGCATGAGGATCCTCAGGGCTATCGTAGGATCACATTAAGCCTCTCAAAACTTCATCGGTAAAGTATAAAAAATTCACTAACTGGCCCCAGAGCGAAAAATACCACACAAACCGAAGATAATCCGGCAACGATATCCCATGGTTTTCTTAAAAATACCGGGCACCATGTACCCCCGGAACGGTAGCCACGGATCGCGAGTAGTTCAGCGGAGTCTTCAGCCCGGGCAAGGGCACCATGGACCAGTACCAGGCCGGCAGGGATAAGACTGCTTACTCCCCATCCCATCCCTTTCATCCTCTCCGCCAGGCAGATGCGTTCGAAGTCGGTGACAATCAACGATAGGGACTGCATTCCCATTTCGGCAATGAGTCCGAGGTCAAAGCCGGCCCGGTCGCCGGACAACCAGACACTGATAGCGAGGAATTCTCCCGGTTTCCACTCCTCGTAAAACCATAGGGCGATGAGGAGGATCACGGTCATCCGGAGGAAGTAGGAAATGCCATTGCCGCTGAAAAATTCCAGCACGATGCTGAAGAAACCGGTCACCAGGACCAGGGGAAGAACCAGCGGGATCCTCTTTGCAAGGCTTAAGCCCGGAGTAAACACCAGCCACCACAGGAAAGCAAAAAGCGCTCCATGGAGACTGATGAATGCTGCGATCGAGAGGATCGCCGCCGCACCAATCCTTATTCTTGGATCCTGCATGCCGCCTCCCGGAGATCGTCGCGGGAAATGTTGATGGGTCTCGATCCGAGAGCGATGAGTTTCTTTACCAGAGGGGGAAGGTGCTGCCAGCGGGAAAAAGCATCCGGGGGCCTGCCACAATCAATGAGGTCCCCGCCAACGATTTCCCATATCCGGGAAACCCTGGGGAGAATATTCTGCTCATGGGTGAAAATTATTGTGACGCCCCGGGATCTCCCCTCGAGAGTAGTACATAATTTTACCTTCTCTTCGCAATCAAGGGAGCTGAATGGTTCGTCAAGAAGCAGGAGGTCGTAATCTCTTGCCAGTATACAGGCAAGAAGAAGACGTTTGAGCTCACCCCTGCTCAGGGAAAACGGGGACATTCCGTTCCGGCCGGCCAGTCCTGTGGCTGCCAGAATATCGGCGGCCGGGTTCCCCCAGGAGTCACACTCTTCAGCGAGGGTGCGACCGGTGACGTGAAGTTCGGGGAACTGGAGTGAGAGCATGCAGGACGATATCTCCTCTTTTACAATGCTGCCCCCGGATAATGGGAAGTATCCTGCCATCATAAGTGCGAGGGTTGATTTACCGCACCCGACATCCCCGCTGACAATGTGGATTCCTTCTCCAAAAGAACCATTTGCAGAAATAGACCACAGATCGCGAATGCCACATGCCCCCTTCAACGTGATTTTTTTCATAATCCGCACTCCGCTGAAAACGGGTAGTAGGCAGTGCCTTTGAGGGCTGAAAAGACCTCTTCCGGTGTCCCGGAGTGGGTAATCCTTCCCGAATCAAAGAAGAGGAGGTGATCACTTTCCCCCGCAGTATCCATCTGCTGGGTGCAGCGGATCACGTACAGGGTCCCGGAAGCCCTGATCGCCCGGTTGATCGTCGCAGCCATGCGTGTGTCAAGGTGAGAATCGTATTCATCGAGGATGAGTACGTCCGGGTGGTGAACCAGCGCCGCTGCGAGTGCGACAAGGACTTTTTCACCCCCGGATAGTTCCCGTACTGTTCTTGCAAGGAGATGCGGGATACCGACGGATTCTGCACATGACCTGACCTCCTCGTCAATTGCACTGCAGGATGTGGTGCGCCGGAAACGAAGGGGCGACGCGATCTCATCGATCACCCGGGCGAACAGGATATTCCGGTCGGGGAACTCGTTTACCCACCCGATCTCGGTTTCCCTTGGTGGCAGGGAATCGATGGTGATGGTGCCGCTGTCCGGCAGAGTTATCCCGGCGCAGATCTTGAGAAATGTCGTTTTCCCGCTGCCGTTCGGGCCGATGATGCTGGTTATACCGGGACGAATGGTCAGTGCATCGATCGACAGATTCCTGAAACGGAGAAGTTCTATAGTGATCATGGGAGCCTCTTCTCAATTGCGTACGCAGAGTAGATCTTAACCGCTTCGCCGGGGATAAATGGGATCAGTCCCGCAGTCACCGCAGGCAGGAGTCCTGCACCGAGAGATACCATCAGCCAGGCGATGCCCGAGGCATAGATGATTCCTGTCCCAGCCAGAAGACCGGCTATCTTAAGGGTCCGTGAGGGGAATTCATACGCCCACCCGACAACGAGTGCTGCACCGATAAATCCGACCAGGTAACCGCCGGTAGGACCGAGCAGGATCCCAAAACCGGCAACACCGGTGTGGAACACGGGAAGGCCAAGGGCACCAAGTGCAACATACAACGATACGGGAATTATGGCATAGCGCTTCAGGATCATGCCGGCGAGAAATACGAAGAGGGTCTGGAAAGTCAGGGGGACCGGGAAGAAGGGGATCGATACCCACGCTCCAAGACTGATAAGCGCGATAAAAGCGGCAGAGTATGCAATGGTTCTTGATTTTTGAAGATCCCCGAACATCGTCAACCATAAAAAATTGAGTGGTTGACGATAAAAAGTTACCTTTCAATTACTGGTGATAACAGTCTCCGGCGATAACCCGTTCGAGTTTGCCATTGTCTTTGCGGATGATGAGGGCCCCGAATTCATCAATATCGATTGCCTCGCCTTCGAAACTGTTCTTCAGTGTCCTGATTTGAACCCGGCTTTCAAGGGTCGAGGAGAGGCTTTTCCATTCCCTGATAATAGTTTCGTATTCACCGCTCTCGATAAGGAGATAATGATTCTCGAATTCCTTCAGGATGCGTGCGAGAAACGAGGCCCGGTCAACTTCATGGCCGACTTCTGCGCTGATGGAAGTTATGTCTTTCTGCATCGCCATGGTGAACTGGCTGAGCGGGATATTCACGTCGATGCCGATCCCCAGGAGGCAATAATGGACGGTGTCTGCTTCAGCCGCGAGCTCAAGGAGGAGCCCCGCAACCTTTTTATTACCGATAAAGATATCGTTGGGCCACTTGATCAGGGCACCGAGATCGAATTCCTTGCGTATAGCCCGGGCAACCGCAATGGATCCTGCCATAGTGATCATGAAGACATGATCGATGGGTACGTTGGGTTTTAGGACGACTGTGAGCCAGATACCGCCAATAGGGGAGACCCATGCCCTACCCATCCGGCCCACCCCTCCGGTCTGCTCCTCGGCAATAATCACCATTCCGTGAAGCTTCCCGACATCTCCTTCCGAGCACATCTGTTTACCCACCCAGATGGTAGAAGGCGTGTTATCGAGATATCGTATCTTCTTCCCGATGAACTGTGTTTTTAATTTTTTATGCACTTCATAGGGGAGCAGTCTATTACTGGTATGGGTAAGTTTGTAGCCTTCTTTCTGGGATGAGGAGATCTCGTACCCCATTCCTCGGAGCTCCTTGATGTGTTTCCAGACCGCAGACCTGCTGATCTCCAGTTCGTTGCTGATCGTTTCACCGGAAATAGCGATCGGGGATCGTTCAAGGATCTCAAGTACTTTGAAAGCAGAATCAGGCAAGAAATTCACCGTTTTGAACCACTCTGTTCTGAGGGGAGAGGACAGGGATCTTTGCCGCAGACCTGCTTGAGTATCGCAGTCTGGTGCTCCATGAGCGTGGCAAGATCGAAGATGCCTGTAATGTCCACAATACCAATTGCACCAATAGCATTGCCCTCGTTATCGCGGATGGGACTCACGGTCACCGGGACCCCCTTGTAAGCCCCGCTCGAGGGCGTGGTCTGTATAAATTTGTTCTTTTCAATTGCCTCGAGGAGGACCGGCCCGGTGTAATGCCGATCGATAATTCTCCCTTCTTCGACCCGGATGCCCTCTTTATCACGGGATTTTGCCGTCACAGGAAGCCGGTGGATCAATTCGTGGACTGCAAGGACAATAGGCTCGAGATCGCCTGCCTCCATGCTGCAGGACAACGAATAACGGTGCATCTGATGTATACCTCTCTTTAATTACACTGGTCAATTTCTATCTAGAAGAAGATTGCGGAGGAGGAAATGGCCAAACTCTGATGAGTCGGTTGGAAATGCTGTCAGGCTCCCTGAAACGACACCCCCATGACAATATTCCGGCAATAAAAAACTGAAGCATGGAAAAGGGGAACCCATTTCATTCCTGCTTCCAGAAGAGGTAGCCCCCGATAATTATCACGATGACCCCGAGGATCTCAAGGGCGGGGAGCGTGGTAAGCCTGCAGGGATGGGTAGCTACCTTGCACATACCTATTATTACCGTCGGAAACAGGACAACAAGTGCACCCATCGCGATGCTGAATATGCCAACTGCCTGCCGGGTTTCCCTCGTACTTCTTGCGATGAGAAGTCCGCCGGCAAGAATGATCAATGCTCCAACACCGGTCTCAGCGCGGGCGGTCCAGCCACAGGTCATCGGTAGTTTTGCACCGGCGGCAGTAACAACATAGATCCCTTCCATTTCGCAGACAGGGAATATGATCCAGGGAACGAGAATAATAAGAATTCCAAGGATGACCAGCAGTACGCCATACAGGTTTACGTTTTTATCGGTCATTAGATTCTTTCATTATGGGAAATTATATATTTTTTTTCGATTGTACATTCCATAAAAATTATATTTATATTAATAATACTAATTATTCTCTCGATATGTCGGGAAACCGGATATTCGAGATTCCAGGTCTGTTATTGCGTCAGAGGTTTGGATTTAATCCGGACGTCAGACATTTTTTTAGGAAAAATCCACGGTACTCATAACGACATGATGTGCACATAAAACGTTTACAGTGAAGCCTGAGAATTCTTTTCTTTCCCCCCTCATGGCAGCAGAATGGATCGGTGAAGCGGTAGCCGGTAGGGTTAACCTGGTGGAAGGAAAATCCCGTTGCTAAAATCCGAACGGGACCTCCTTGCATCCAGCCCGCCCTCTACTGGTTACTGATATTTTAACTAACCCTCGATGGAATAGTTGACAAATCCTTCCGTTACAGAGGCAGTTCGTTCATAATTATTGTTGGAAACAAGGCGGGGACTCAAGATGGCATCGTGATCTTCCGTCTATGGAAGGGTTATTGGTATTTTAACAATTATCTTAACGGAATTGTCGGAAAATACTTCAGATATGGTGGAAGTACTGACCAAATTATTATCAGAAAATGGATTTCGGTTGCTCCTGTTGCAGGTTTCATTTCAGATGTCCGGTTCGGGACGCACCTTTGACCGTGAGATGCATCGGACCATCAAATGGGACTGCTTCATTAACATATTCATGGGACTTGAAAATGATGGGTTGATTGACAGCGCCGCCATAAAGTTCAACCCATACCCAGCCCTTCCGGCACTTACACGGTCAATCTGACTGTAATCAAATCATTATAGCGTGACTCTGAAATCAAGACAGGCTTTATTACCTAAATCCTGCACCAGCAGCACCTGTTGAGCATTCCCCGCAGTTTCTCTTTCCGGGACTGCACCACGACTGTCGAATCCGTTCCATGTGTATGCTTACTCGGGTACTTTTAGGTTAATCTCACGGTTACGAATGTAGCAGTAACAGCAGATTAGTCTGGACGAACTATATTACTGTGAGCCCACCGTTTGCCCCGGTTACCGGTTTCCCCGGAACATTTACCAGGTCCCACACCTTTTAAGGTGGTGTTAACCGATGCATCAACCGGTTCCATTACTTCACGGTCATTGCAGTGACAAGAACACAACCGTAGATGGACGCAGTTTTCGATCTCAACGAACCGTCCAACACATTCCCTGCGGAACGTATGATATCCGGATGAACGTTACCGGACTGAAGGGCTCGAATACCGATACATCACGGCTACCGAGCCATAATCACTTTTTAAAAAAAATCATTGAAAATCAGATGCTTTAAACCGATAGCATTAATTCATTCAACTACAGGAATGACAACATTGAGATCGATGTAGAGTGTCGGTAAAATTTTTGTATTTATAAAAATCCCCATCATTACAGCAAGAAATTTTTCAAAATGATATCCATATTCCAGACATTGATTCTGTTTTTTGCTATATCCTACCTGCAGTTCAGATTCGATCTCAAAAAATCTGCCACAGTTGAAACCCACCGGATTCATTATCTGTTACAAAACCCTTCAGGTATAAACACAAATCCAACGCTAGTTATACAGATAAACTATTTTTCCTGATATTTTTTTATAGTAGTTCGCGCCCTTGACGCCGGTCTGTATTCAAATCATCGCTACAGGTTTTCCTTATCTAAATTTACAACCAGAATCCTTAAATTACCATAAAAAAATATATTATACTCATCAAAACTGTAGCTATCCTGCACTATCGTGAAGTTGAAATTCATGATTCGGTTCTTGAAATGAAATAAAGGATGTTAAACGCATGACAGAAAGATCTGATGATTCAAAAGGAGGCTCCGGCCCTCTGGTATTTCGGGTGGCACGTGGCGTATCCTGATAATACCGGTATTGCTTTGCATGATTCTCCCTCTCGGGGTCAATGCATTTATGTTCCGAAATGATACAACGCATTCAGGTGTTTAATGATGGAGGAACGCACCCCAATAATATCCTGTTATGGAACTACTCGTTTGGTGACTACAACTATATTACCCCTCCTTATGTCGATAACAGCACATATGCAAGCCCCACGGTGGTTAATGGGGTTGTCTATGAAGGCAGTCTTAGTAATTCCTTCAGTGCCTTTTACGCCAATAATGGTACACGGATCTGGAATTTCGAAACAGATGGGGATATTCACTCAAGTGCAGCGGTATCCAATAATATCATCTATTTCTCAAGTTATGATCACAACCTTTATGCCCGTAATGCGTTGACAGGGGCTGATGTGTGGTCTGCAGATATCGAAACTACGAGCCACTCAAGTCCAGCTGTGACGGGCAATCGCGTGTATGCAGGAAATGATGACGGTGTTATATTTGCATTTGACGCAGCCAGCGGCGGCAGCCCACTATGGAGGACACCGACAAACGACACTCCATTGTCTATAGATGCGATGCATCCTTTTGGTTTGATGCATTCCAGTCCCGCAGTCACAAATGGGGTTGTATATGTTGGGAATGAAAATGGGAATGTGACTGCTCTCTATGCTGCCAACGGGACATTTATCTGGAACCGAACGGGGGAAGTATATTAGCGAGTCCGGCAGTAGTAAATGAGACTGTCTACGTGGGCAGCTATGATGGATACTTATATGCTCTTAATACAACTGATGGTTCAGATGTTTGGTCCCCCGTACCCACCGGTGGTGGGATTGCATCAAGCCCAGCGGTAGCAGATAGTGTCGTTTATGTAGGGAGCAATGACGCTGGTTTGTATGCTATCAATGCGGACACAGGTTCAGCGATAGTTGGGTGGCCTTTCTCAACCGGTGGAGGAATTAGCTCGAGCCCGGCAGTTGCGAATGGTATCGTTTACGTGGGAAGTTACGATAGTAAAGTATATGCCATAGATGTAAATGGAACGAAAATCTGGGAGTTCACCTCACCGGACAGCTTCTCGCCAGATTTTGGGTTTTACTCCAGCCCTTCAGTAGCAAATGGTGTCGTTTATATCGGTGGCGGGGAAGGTAATACGAACCTGTATGCAATCGGGAACCTGACCACCAATCCTGTTGCTCCGGTCGCCAGCTTCACCACGAATGTGACGAGCGGGACGGCACCCCTTGCTGTATTGTTCAATGACACGTCAACTGGCGGCACACCATCGATGTGGAACTGGTCGTTCGGTGATGGATCATGGTCGAATATTACAGATATCAACCAGCGAAACACGACCCATACCTACGCAGTCGGGACATGGATAGCGAATCTCACGGTTTCGAACGCCGATGGGAATTCAACCTCGTCTGGAACAACGATAACCGTGAGCGCAATACCGGTCCCTCCGGTCGCCAGTTTCACTACAAATGTCACTTCAGGGACGGCCCCGCTCGCCGTATTGTTCACTGACACGTCAACCGGCGGCACACCATCGATGTGGAACTGGAATTCGGTGATGGATCATGGTTTAATACCACCGATATCAACCAGCGGAACCAGACCTATATCTATGCGGTCGGGACATGGATAGCGAATCTCACGGTTTCGAATGCAGACGGGAATTCAACTTCGTCCGGAACGACGATAAACGCAAGCGCAACACCGGTTACCAGTACCAAGATCGGGGTATTCCGGCCATCGACCCACCTGTATTACCGTGACTACAATGGGAACGGCGTATGGGACGGGGCAGTGATTGACCGGGTCTCCACTTTTGGAATAACCGGAGACCTCCCGGTATCCGGAGACTGGAACGCAGACGGGACGACCGAGATCGGGGTATTCCGGCCATCGACCCACCTGTATTACCGTGACTACAATGGGAACGGCGTATGGGATGGAGCAGTGATTGACCGGGTCTCCACTTTTGGAATAACCGGAGACCTCCCGGTATCCGGAGACTGGAACGCAGACGGGACGACCGAGATCGGGGTATCCGGCCATCGACCCACCTGTATTACCGTGACTACAATGGGAACGGCGTATGGGATGGAGCAGTGATTGACCGGGTCTCCACTTTTGGAATAACCGGAGACCTCCCGGTATCCGGAGACTGGAACGCAGACGGGACGACCGAGATCGGGGTATTCCGGCCATCGACCCACCTGTATTACCGTGACTATAATGGGAACGGCGTATGGGATGGAGCAGTGATTGACCGGGTCTCCACTTTTGGAATAACCGGAGACCTCCCGGTATCCGGAGACTGGAACGCAGACGGGACGACCGAGATCGGGGTATTCCGGCCATCGACCCACCTGTATTACCGTGACTACAATGGGAACGGCGTATGGGATGGAGCAGTGATTGACCGGGTCTCAACATTCGGGCTTAACGGAGACCTCCCGGTATCCGGAAAATGGAGTTGAATAATAAATATTTTTTTTATATCTGATAGGATTAATCACGTTACTGTTGTATATTTTTTTAACCATTTCCTCAAAATATTCGATTCAATCACGGATCAGGTTTCTCATAGATGGTGAGAATCAAAATCCATTGGTTTTTTTCACATCGGTATTGAATGTAGGCCTTCATTTCCTGCGGTATTGTCAGAACAGCCAGAGTGGATGGTAATGAAATCATTCTAGAAAAGACCATAGGAAGTCATTCAGGCTATTCTGTTTTTGTAATGGAAAAGTTGCTTACCCGCGAACAGATAACACGGCACAGGAATATACTTAGGCAGTGTTCCATGGCATATCCTCAAATTGTAATCCTCTCGGCTCGTGATAATGCATCGGTCCAAGGCCGGTTTTCAGGCTCTGCCGTGTGCCTCCTATCAGGTACAGAGCAGAGAACAGTGTCCCTGCGATGACTGCAAATGACAGACCACGGCAATATGCCGAGACGGACGATCCTGGAGATTTCTCACAACAAATCTGAAAAAACTGAAGGTTGTGGGGGGAACTCATTTCATTCCTGCTTCCAGAAAAGATATCCCCCGATAATTATCACGATGACCCCAAGGATCTCAAGAGCGGGGAGCGTGGTAAGCCTGCAGGGATGGGTGGCTACCTTGCACATGCCTATCAGCACGGTCGGGAACAGGACGACAAGTGCACCCATGGCGATACTGAATATGCCAACTGCCTGCCGGGTTTCCCTCGTGCTCCTTGCGATGAGAAGTCCGCCGGCAAGAACGATCAATGCCCCGACACCGGTCTCAGCACGGGCGGTCCAACCACAGGTCATGGGTAATTTTGCACCTGCAGCGGTAATGACATAACTTCCTTCCATCTCACAAACGGGGAATATGATCCAGGGGACAAGGATAACCAGAATCCCGAGGATTACCAGAAGGACGCCATACAGGTTTACGTTTTTATCGGTCATTAGATCCTTTCCTTATCGGAAATTATATATTTTTTTGGATTTATGCCTGACATCAGACATTTTTTTTAGGAAAAAATCCATGGTGCTCATAAAGACATGATGTGCACATAAAAGGTTTACTGTGAAGCCGAAGAATTCTTTTCTTTCCCCCCTCATGGCAGCAGAATGGATCGGTGAAGCGGTAGCCGGTAGGGTTAACCTGGTGGAAGGAAAATCCCGTTGCTAAAATCCGAACGGGACCTCCTTGAATCCAGCCCGACCAGTGATGTACCTCCTGGATCGATAGTTCACCGTTTGCTGTCAACGATCGGACCGGGAAAGGGTAATTTTCTGCCCTGGAGAAATGCTTTTTCAGATAACCTGATCACCCCCCCTTCGTCACCCCTGCCCCCCCATGGGGCGGGGGTGCTTGTGATGCCCCGGTATTACCCGTATGGATAATCTCTCCCGCGGTTTTGTGTACAGGTAATACGAAATCATTGCAACCGGGGGATGCCACAGCGGCAGGGGCGAAGCCCCCGGGAGCGTCCGAAAGTTTTGAGGATTTCAACAGAGCAGAAGTTTTAGAGATATCCTCCCTTACTTCGAATGAGGGAACCCGTCGTGTCTTCTGAGAATAAAATGACGACCGGCCGATGAAATAGGATGAGATATAGGATTTACCGTCCCTCAAGCCGTATGGCATTATAGGGGTTCATCGTGCTGCTGCGATACGCCGGCCAGAGTGAAGAGATGCTTCCTATCGAAATAACTACAAGCAACGCCATACCTGCCATCATGCTTATGCTGGCTGGGGAGGGCGTGGCAAAGGTGACCTGCAGTGCGCTGTTCAGAAAACCTTGTGTGTTCAGGAAAGTAAAAGTCGCAAGGCTCATTCCTACGCCGACGACCCCCCCGGTTACTGCGAGAACCAGCGACTCTGCAACCACAAGGAAGAAGATAACACTTTTTTTTGCACCCATGGACATAAGCAGCCCGATCTCCCTCTGACGTTCATGAGCGACCATTGCCGCAATGAGCGCGATAAGGGGGAGAGCTGCAATGATAACGAATGCTGAGATGATGTTCAGGATAGGGAGTATGTCCAGGATATTCTGAGAGGCGGGATCAAGGGCAGAATGCCTCCCGATTGCGTAGATGTATTCAGAGGAGTATGAGGATGCAGACTCCCGTTTGACACGAGCAGTAACCGTATCAGGATCTTCGCCACTTACATCCCGTACAAGGATCGCATTCACCTCACCCGGGGAGATGCGGGGGGCGGACTGAGGGATGATACCGTCAACAGCGGCAAGAGTATACGCATCATCCAGTCGCAGGAAGATGGTATGGTCAACCGATGATTGTGTCGGATCAAGTCTGCCGGCAATGGTATATATATGACCGGCAATTGAAAATTGTGATGCCACCTCCCCGTTTATTTCGTGACCGGTGATAACTTCACCGGGCTCCAGAGGGTGGTCCAGGGGCTGTCGTAACCAGGGAATTATCGTGAAATCCGTTGCCGGATCGATTCCAAAAATATCCACCCGTGATGATGACAATTTTGGTGAATTCAGCGTTGTTACATAGAGTTGAGGGCTCATCTGCAAAACTCCCCTGACGTTTCCAATTGTCTCTGAAATATCAGTTCGTATGCGGTAGGTGGAAGGTTCTGCCTTGACAATTGCCATGGTATTGTTCGGGCCACTACCCCGTAAGAATACCGCGTACTGGGCAGGAACAACAATCTGGTCTGCCCCCATGCGAGAAATTCCCCGGTCGACACCTTTTTCTGCGCCTGCCATAAGGAATTGTCCGGAAAAAATATTTACTGCAATAAAGGCAAAACAGAAGATTGTTGCCAGGTTCCGCCCGGGCTTATTCCAGATACTCGCGATAATAAACCTCTGGTAATTCATCCTTGGTTTCATGGCAAATCAATCGTTTTTGGAAGAACGACCCGCTCATTCATCCCGTTTCCATATGATTCAGATGGATGTTCCACCAGCTTCCCCTGTTCATCCCATACGTCCGTGAGGCGTACAGAACCAGGTCAGGGCTGTGGGTAACCATTACGATGGTGGTCCCTTCACGGTTCAGCCTGCCTGAACAACTCCATAATCTCATACTCTGTGTCGGCGTCCAGATCGCCCGTAGGTTCATCCGCGATCAGGAGAAGAGGCTCGTTGATAAGCGCCCGGGCGATTGCAACCCTCTTCATTTCGCCGCTGGAGAGTGTGCGTGGGTAGGCATCAGCCCGATCCGACATCCCAACCCTTTTAAGAAGATCCACAGCCCGTGAGTGACATCCCGGTCCGTAGGGGCAGAAAAGGGTTGGCAGCATCACATTCTCCAGTGCAGTGATTGTTGGGATAAGCCCGGAGAACTGGAAAACAAACCCGATTTTTTTTGCCCGTAAATCTGCAATTCTATCTTCGGCAAGATTGCTGATATCCGTCCCTTCGATTAGGATTGCACCCTGTGTCGGCTGGATAAGTCCGGCGAGCATTCCGAGAAGCGTGGATTTCCCGCTGCCCGATCGGCCTAAGATGAGGATAAAATCACCCTGCTTTACTTCAAGATTCGCATCATCCACTGCCCGGACTTCGGAGGTTCCGGTAAGGTAGGATTTGGTCACTCCTTTAACTTTTATCATGAATCTCCCTTTCGTATGCTTTCGTACGGCTCTGAACGCGTGATAAGGGCTGCAGGATAAAGCGAAGACAGCCCGCCGATCACGGTTGAAAGGAGCAGGGCACTCCCTCCATCGACCAGCAACACCACCGGTGTCGGGACAGCGAACGGGATCTTAAGGCTGAAGGCAATAAAACCCTGAAAAAAAACCAGAATCCCTGCTGCGAATAAAACCCCGATAAGTCCGCCGACGATCGCAAGCGAGATCGATTCTGCGAGCATGAGCCTTATTACAAATGATTTTCTTGCACCAAGTGCCCGGAGGATGGAGACTTCTCGCATCCGTTCATGAGCGACCATGGCTGAAATTAACCCGATGAGCGGTATAGTAACAATTGTCACGGCAAACGTGGCTCCATTGAGGATGCCCGTAACGGCACCCAGTTGTCCGCTGACTGCGTTAAGAAGACCGTTGGGCGTTATGGTTTTTGTTCCCGGGACTTGTTCGCGAATTGTCTGCGCCACATCTGCCGGGACTGAACCCGGGTCAACTTTGACAAGGACTGCCGAGACCATTCCTGGCGGAATCGTCAGTTTTTTGACCGCTTTTAATTCCGACTCATCTGCCATCACGTATGCATCTTCAAAGCGGACAAAAACCGAATTATCAATTCCCATACCGGTCGGTTCAAGAAC
Source organism: uncultured Methanoregulaceae archaeon (assembly GCA_963815065.1). GTDB lineage: Archaea > Halobacteriota > Methanomicrobia > Methanomicrobiales > Methanospirillaceae > Methanoregula. Next base: position 1,330,215 of record CAWFFE010000002.1, read on the forward strand.
CCCGACAACATGGAAGGTATGACCATAAAACATGAGATCGTTCCCGACAGTCTGGATGATCGCACTGCCAATGATCATGTCGTCTTTTCCGAGTGTTGCTCCCTTGTCCTTAAGCCAGGTTGATACCGTAAAGTCATGTTCCTGGTTTATGGCAATCATCTGGACGGGAGCTGCACAGCAGGACGCAAACAGCGTCGCGATATAGATCTGAGGACTTGCTTTTGCAACCCCGGGAATGCGGGAGATTTTCTCAAAATTGTTATTCTCGAAAAAAAAACTGTTTGGCTGCCCAATAAGGATAACATTCTGGCTGGCTGCTGCATATTCTTCCGGGACAACAAGAATATCAGCACCCATCCGTGACATACCCGCATCCAGGCTCTGCTCTGCCCCGTTTGTCAGGTATTGGGATGAGAAGAGTGTCGCAGCAATGACAGCATACGCAAAAATTGCAGCGATGTTCCGGTACTGACGGTTTGTGAGATTCTTCTTCACCAGCATAAAAGACCGGAATTGGGCAGGAGGAGTCATTAATTCGTATTTCCTGTGCAGTGTTTCCGGGAAAAATAAAATAATCCGGGGTTCTTCCAACGCATCTGTATACCTCATTACTTTATTCAAAACGATAAAGTCCGGGAGGAACAGTGCTGAACGTGAATAGGTGCCATGACTGAAAACCCTGGTACCATGACCCGATTTCGAGCAGACCTGCGGCAGGCGAAAACCCATTTCCACCAGCTGATTCCCCTGGACAGGTTCCAGCGGGGATTGTCCGTTTGCACAAGGCGGAAAATTTCTTCGCTTCGGACCCCCCATGGACACACCAGATTCCATGAAAAACCGTGAGAAAAAAGATCCCCGGAACCTGATGTCACCGGTCCTGAAAATAATGTGGAGAACCGGTATTTCTTTTTATTGGGGTTCATGATTCAAATCAATGTTAATATTGTTTATTTATGTTTTGATTAGTGCATAATCCGGGCAGGATTTACAACGCTTTTCTGGCCTCTGAATTCTGAAATGGTGCGAAATCCATAGAGCAGAGCATTATCGTTTTTCAGCGAATGTGTCGTTCATAACAATGTTGACAATCAAAATCATTATCCACGATTAAAGTATCATCAGAATTTTATCATAACTTTTTGGAGAAAAACAGACACCGGATTTTCTGGAAAATTTTATTGTTAGAACGCGTCCATTTTTTTGTATAGGATCCTCTGGATTTACGGAGTATGGAAGTAACATTGCCATTTCGATGGAAGACATAAAATAAACAAAATTTGAAGGTGATAATTTTATTGAAATTTACAGCTTTAATCTTTAAATATTTATTTTAGGAAAAAAAAGAATTTAAATTTTAACACCAGATATATTCAGATTAATCTCTGTTTCAAAAATTGAGAACAAACAGAATCTTTATAACGGAATAACTCTTTGAATCGAATCATGTGGAATTGATTTTTGCTGCTTCAGATTCGCTTTTCTACCGTCATTGGAAAGATGAATCCTGTAGTCGGAAAAATTATGGTTGAGTTTATGATTTCATACTTAATCGGGATGCAGAGGCTCCACAGTTCCCGATGCTATCGAGGTGTTTACTATTATGTTTACGCTTACCCAAATGAAAAACCCCAAAATAAAAAAATCAGAACCAGAATCGAAATTCGATGGTACCCTGGCTGTCATCGGCATGATAGTGACGATGCTCGTATTGATCACGAGCGCTGCCGGGGAAGTCAATGCTACCGATATGACCACTTTGAACGGCTCGTTTGTCGACAATCAGACCCCGGTAGCCAGTGAGGTCCCCACTCCTCAGCCCTTGAATATAGTGACTATCCTCACTACGCAGGCAGAGTCGGTCATTGCTGCACTAACTGCGCAGCCGACAGTTGTCCCGGTGGTATCTGAGAAACCTGATGTTGCTATTGCTATCTCGACAGAGGATGTAATCGACCTGAATACGCCAATCCCTAATGCAGGTGTTGTACCGCTTATCAGTGCAGGAACTGCAACAAATGAGCAATTTACCCTCAGGGCGGGCAAACGAGTGACCGATGCCCAGCTCAGAGCGGCCGCAGCAGACTACAAGGAGCGGCGTGAGGCATTCCTCCTGCAGGCTTCAGAGGGTTACCAGACCCAGGGTTACTCTACTGCTGCTGCACCCCTCCTTGACCCGGGCGGTATCCCTCACTATTTCGGACCCATTCCGAACTGGGCAAACAGCCCGATGCCCATGGGGAGTATCTCCAACATCTCGGTCGATAGCGGGGGAAACGGATATATTGCGCCAGTGGTCTCCATTGAAGATGTTTACTTCACCGGCTCAGGTGCCACAGCCACAGCAGTAGTTACCGGCGGAGTTATTACCGGCATTACGGTCACCAATCCCGGGATCAACTACACCGCACCGGTTGTCATCATTGGTGATTCCACGGGGTCAGACGCAGCAGCGACGGCTTCGATTGGCGGCCCTTTCAACAGCGGAATAAGGAAATTTGTCGATTCATTGCCCGGCCTGAACGCGGCAGGAGTAAATGACCTCGGACAGTACATCCCGGTCGCGAAAAACGATTCCCTTTCGTTTCCCGGTGACGATTATTATGAGATAGCGCTTGTCCAGTTCACCGAGAAAATGCACTCCGACCTTCCACCGACGACGCTCAGGGGCTATGTCCAGCTGGAAACACCGAATACCGCCGGAAGTGCCCATATCCCGCTCCTGTATCCGAACGGTACCGCTATTCTCAATAGTTCGGGATCCCAAGTGTTCGCCTACGACAATCCGCATTACCTCGGCCCCATCATTGTTGCCCAGAGCGACAAACCGGTGCGGGTCAAATTCACCAATTATCTCCCGGTTGGTTCGGAAGGCAACCTCTTCATTCCGGTGGATTTCACCGTAATGGGAGCGGGCATGGGGCCGCTCGGGATGAACACGACGCCCATCTACTACACCGAGAACCGGGCAGCCGTTCACCTCCATGGTGGCGCTACGCCGTGGATCAGCGATGGGACACCTCACCAGTGGACCACGCCGGCAGGGGAGTACACTTCATACCCCGAAGGTGTCAGTGTGTCCAATGTCCCGGATATGCCCGACCCGGGCGACGGATCTATGACATTCTTTTATTCCAACCAGCAGAGCGCGAGGCTCATGTTCTACCACGACCATGCGCAGGGTATTACCCGTCTTAACGTCTATGTTGGCGAGGCTGCCGGGTACCTCGTAACCGACCAGGCAGAAAAGGATATGATCGACGGGACAAATGTGGTAGGTTTCAATCCCACTCTTCGCGAAGGTTCTCCCCGACATTGGTATCCCGCTCATCATACAGGACAAAACCTTTGTGGATGCCAACACCATCGCGGCACAGGATCCCACATGGAACTGGGGGACGAATCCCGGTGCGCCGAGCACCGGTGACCTGTGGTATCCCCACGTCTATATGCCGGCACAGGATCCCTTCGTAGATTCCGGGATAAACGCCTACGGGCGGTGGCACTACGGCCCCTGGTTCTTCCCGCCCACTGATGTTGCTCATGGGCCGGTTCCGAATATTTACTATCCGGCCGAACCCGAACTGCAGGTGCCCGGGGTTCCTAATCCTTCCGGTGTCGGCGAAGCGTTCATGGACACCCCGACTGTTAATGGTGCGGTGTACCCCAATATGACTGTCGAGCCACGGGCGTACCGGTTCCGTATCCTTAACGCGGCAGATGACCGGTTCTTCAACCTTCAGCTGTACGTTGCTGATGCGAATGTAACAACTGCAGATGGACGGAACAACACAGAAGTAAAAATGGTTCCAGCAATTAACACCCCCGGTTTCCCGGCCAACTACCCGACCGATAACAGGGAAGGCGGAGTTCCGGATCCGGCTTTGGCCGGACCGTCGTTCATCCAGATTGGAACCGAAGGCGGGTTCCTGCCTGCGCCGGTCGTTGTTCCGAACCAGCCGATAAGTTATGTCACCGACGTAACACGATTCGATTACGGAAATGTTGATAAGTTCGCGCTTCTTGTTGCAGCCGCCGAGAGAGCGGATGTCATTGTCGACTTCTCGCAATATGCCGGAAAGACCCTCATCCTCTACAATGATGCCCCTGCCGCGTTCCCGGCAGGTGTCAGTACGTATGATTATTACACCGGCGCTCCCGATCTGACCCCGAATGGCGGCTCACCCGGGACACAACCGGGCTACGGCCCCAATACGCGGACCATAATGCAGATAAAGGTGAATGCATCCACGCCGGCCCCTGCATACGATCTGGCGACGCTGAACTCGGTTTTTGCAAAGACCGCTGCAAAAAGAGGAGTTTTTGAGAGTACCCAGCCCCCAATAATCATCCCGCAGGTCGCGTACGGTAGCGCCTACAACCAGATCTTCACTAACAATAATTTCATAAGAATCGCCGACCACTTCAAGAACTTCACCGCCCTTTCCGGCGTGCAGTTTAATATCACCTTCCAGCCGAAAGCCCTTCATGACGAGATGGGTGCTGTATACGACGAGTACGGGCGAATGAGCGGGATGCTGGGTATTGAGGTTCCCAGCCGGACTTCAGTTACCTCCCAGTTCATGCCTTTTGGCTACTCCAGCCCTCCCACGGATGTCATGATGACATCTCTTAACGAGTCGGCGGGAATTCAGGCTGGCGATGGCACCCAGATCTGGCGGCTCAGCCACAATGGCGTCGACACCCACCCGGTCCACTGGCACCTGTATAATGTCCAGTTGATCAACCGTGTTGGCTGGGACGGATTCATTCGGGCCCCGGATCCAACTGAACTCGGCTGGAAGGAGACCATACGAGTAAGCCCGCTTGAAGATACCATTGTCGCCCTGAGACCGGTAGCCGTCACCGTGCCATTCGCAGTTCCCGACCAGGTTCGTCCAATCGATCCCACAATGCCCCTTGGGGGTGTTCTTAAAGCACCCCCAGGTGGTGGATGGTTCGACCCACAAGGAAACACGGTGGGCATGAACGGGGGAACGGATATCCTGAACCATCTCGTGAATTTTGGATGGGAGTACGTCTGGCACTGTCATATCCTCGCCCATGAAGAGATGGACATGATGCATTCGCAGGCGATTTCGGTGAACCAGCCCAGCAATCCGCCGGATGGCCTGGTGTCTAATGAGGTTCATGATGGAGCGACAAACACCACAGCAGTATTCTTAGCATGGAGAGATCATTCCACCAACGAAACAGACTGGATCATTCAGAGAACCAATATTTCAGAAACCAACTGGACTGACTTCAAGACGGTTCCCTCGGTACTCAAAAAAACAAACCGGCGGATGGGCAATGGCTATCGATGGTTCGATTCCAGCGAACACGGTTCCGAATTATTCCTATCGGGTATTAGCATCAGATGTTGTCGGTGATGACCTGATTTACGATGCGCCCTCGGTTGGCTTTGACAGGATTATGCGGAATTCTACGGCGTCTAACGTAAATGTATCTCAAACTGCTACCCTGCCGACACGAGCATCTTTCACCTTCACTCCATCCAGTGGTTTCGCACCGCTCAATGTGTCGTTCACGGACACTTCACTGGCGGTACCTGAAGTGACCGGCTGGAGTTGGGACTTCGGGGATGGAAACTTTGCGGACGATAACGGAATGCAAAACCCGAACCACGTCTACGAAATACCCGGTACCTATACTGTGACGCTGACAGCGATGACCATCAGAGGAAACCTTACATCTTCATCAAGTACTGTCACGGTAACGAAGGCCCCACCTCCGTCCGTGCCGGTCGCAAGATTTACCGCGAATCAGACAAGCGGTACCGCACCTCTCGCGGTGGCCTTCGATGCAACGACTTCTACCAGTGATCCGGCAGTATGGGCAACCTGGAGATGGTCGTTTGGGGACGGGACGTTTTCCTCGGTCCAGAACCCGACTCACACGTACAGCAAAGCCGGGCTCTATACAGTATCATTGACTGCGACCAATCTTGGCGGAAGTAATACAGCGACCATTGTCAATTACATCAATATATCGAACAGGTCTACCTATGTTGGCACGTATACCAGCGGTGTGTGGCATCTTGATACGAATGGAAACGGGATATACGATGCCGGGATTGATGCAACAGCCTTTTTCGGTGGAATGCCCGGGGATATTCCAGTAGCAGGAAGCTGGGATGGCTCGGGAATCGGTAAAGTCGGAATCTTCCGGAGTGGCTACTGGTTTGTTGACTGGAACGGGAATGGAGCCTGGGACGCGGTAGACGCCCAGCATATCGGGTATTTCGGCGCAAACCCCGGTGATATTCCGGTAGTCGGTGACTGGGACGCGTCAGGAATCAGTAAAGTCGGAATCTTCCGGAGTGGCTACTGGTTTGTTGACTGGAACGGGAATGGAGCCTGGGACGCGGTAGACGCCCAGCATATCGGGTATTTCGGCGCAAACCCCGGTGATATTCCGGTAGTCGGTGACTGGGACGCGTCAGGAATCAGTAAATTCGGAATCTTCCGGAGTGGCTACTGGTTTGTTGACTGGAACGGGAATGGAGCCTGGGACGCGGTAGACGCCCAGCATATCGGGTATTTCGGCGCAAACCCCGGTGATATTCCGGTAGTCGGTGACTGGGACGGGAATGGTATAAGTAAGATAGGGGTATTTCCGGAACGGTATCTGGTATGTCGACTGGAACGGTAACTATGGGTGGGATGCGGTCGATGCTACCAACATCAAAGGACCATTCGGAACAGCCGTCGACACACCGGTTACAGGAAAATGGTAATTTTTTATTTTTTTACCCCAGAAGCAAGCATATCAGCAATTGTCTGTCTGAAGGATATGGAAGGGACCCATCCTGTGATCTGAGTGATACGAGAATTATCGCTTCTCTGGGTTGGTACAATTGATTTCGCAGGTTTTTCTGCAAGTTTCAAGGGATATTTTTTCCCGGTAATCTCTGCAATCGTTTCGAGAACGTCTGATATGGAATAACTCAATCCTGAACCGACATTAAACGCATTTCCTGCACATTCTTCGGAGAAGCGATTATGGTCCAGGATTGACCAGTATGCCCGAACAGCATCGCGAATATCGATAAAATCCCGACACGATTCGATTTCCTGGAGATGAATCGCCTCTAGCAACCCGTTTTCGATTTTTACAATCTGCGAGATGATGTGTCCGCATACAAATGAGGGACTTTGTCCGGGCCCTATCAGGTTAAAGGGTCGGGCAACCGCGGCCTGAAGGCCAATACGGTGAAAATAGCTCCGTGCGAGAAGATCTTCGGCCACTTTACTCACGCCATATTCTCCTCTAGGATCAAGGTTCACGGATTCCGTTATCGGATTTGTACCGGCATACCCGTATTCCGCAGATGAACCAATGATAAGGATTCGGGAGTTATAAGTCTGTTTTTTAATTGACTGGAGAATATTATTCGTTCCCAGCACATTGGTCTGTATGAGGTCTCTGAAAGATCCCTGGTTCAATCCAGCGAGGTGAATAATCCTGTCTGGAATAATTTTTCTGATTACTGTATCTGTTTGTGCCCTGTTATGGAGATTGCATTTGATCCACTCGACACCCTTTGGACCTTCTTTTGAACTGTTATGCACCAACCCGAATAACCTAAGGTCTTTTTGCGATGACAGGTAGTTGAGCATATATCTGCCGGGTAAATCCGGAAGTGCCGGTAATAAGAACCCTCATCGTAAGAATTTATCCTTATTCTGTTCAAATTCCCTTATGGAACGTTCATAATCATCCTGTCTCCCAATGTCCAGCCAATAGCCCTCGTAGGGAAAACTGTATACTGGAGATTTTTCCGCAGTCAACGAATACATAAGATGATCAAAACCAAAGGATGTATGTTTCGGGATTAAATTGACAATCTCCTTGTTAAAAATATATACTCCCATACTGACATTGAAATGGAATGTTGGTTTCTCTCGGAATGAATGAATTTTAAGTTCAGTATCGTACTCCAGAACTCCAAAGTCGCTATTTATATCTCTCTGGTATGTGGCAATGGTGGCAATAGCATTTTTTTGGAGATGCGCATTCATCAATTCACGATAATTTAGATCGGTAAGAATATCCCCGTTCATCATAAGGAAATTTTCATCGATATTTTGGATAAGATTCAGCGGTCCTATAGTTCCGAGGGGGGCATCTTCATGTACATACTTGATATCAAGATCCAGGTTTTTCCTGTTGTCAACATACGCTCGGATCAATTCGTGTAAATATCCTGTGCTTATTGTAACATCATCAAAACCGTAGTACTTCAACTGCCGCAATATAACTTCGAGAATCGGATAATCTCCGATCGGCATCAGAGGTTTTGGGAGGACCGTTGTATAAGGGAGTAGTCGACGTCCTCGTCCTCCGGCAAGTATTATTGCTTGTATAAAATCACCTTCAAATTGTATATGGGCCCGATTTGTAATCGGTGATATGATCTCTTATCCATTGAATAGTAATGTCAAGTCCGTCTTCAAGTTTGTAACCCGGCTGCCAACCCATAAGTTCTCTTGCAAGACTATTATCGCACAGAAGTGTCAAAACCTCGCTTTTTTCTGGTCTCACACGGTTATTCTCACAGTAAATCCGGGCGTTCGGGTTAGTTTTCCCGATGATGTATTCAGCAAGTTTTCCGATCGTGATTCCTTGTCCTGATCCAGCGTTGATCACTTTTCCGATTGCTTTGTTCGATTCGGCATTTTTAATAAAAGCATTCACAGTATCCTTAACGAATGTCAGATCGCGGACAGGAGTCAGAGACCCAAGGCGAACTGTGTTGGATTTTATTGATTGTGTAATGATGGTAGGGATCACAGCGCGGGTCGATTGCCGTGGTCCGTACGTGTTGAACGGGCGCAAAGTACTAACCGGCAAATCGAAGGAGCAGAAAAATGATTCTGCTATTTTGTCGGCGCCTATCTTACTCGCTGAATATGGTGATTGACCCTGCAGGGGGTGTTTCTCATCGATGGGAGTGTATTGCGCAGTTCCATAAACTTCACTTGTTGACGTGTGAACTACCCGATCGACTCCAGCATCAAGAGATGCCTGCATAACATTCAAAGTGCCCCTGATGTTTGTTGCTATATATGATTCCGGAGCAATGTACGAATAGGGAATCCCAATTAAAGCTGCAAGGTGAAAGATGATTTCGTTCCCGGTTATCATTTTTTTTACACAATCACTGTCGGTTATATCTCCGGCAACTACCTTGAGGGAAGTTGTCTCTTTTTCGTACCTTCCTTCGAGCATGCCCCAGTCATTTCTCGAATTGTAGTGCACAAAGGCGGTTACATCGGCCCCCCTGATGAGTAATTCATCTACGAGGTGACTTCCGATAAATCCCCCTGCACCGGTAACAACCACGTTTTTTTTATTCCAGTCCATAGTCTTTTCAACCTTAGCCTTTCTACGATTTCTTAATATTGTAAGGCATCCATAGGGTTTTGCGTGAGTACAGAATTGCTTCATTCAGACCGTTTGGGCCGATTTTCATCCCCATGATATGAATTTGTACTCTGGTCCCTCGATTAATTTTCACGCAATTTTCAGCATATTCTTTTAGTATCGCAAAGAGATATTATTTGGGTTTTTGTTAGTTATAGATGGTGAAAGATGAAAATATCCATAATTCTTCCGGTTTTAAACGAGGAAGGGAACATACGGCTCATGTATGATAAATTACGTGGTGTCTTTTCTGAAATCAGCTACGATTATGAAATCATCTTTGTCGTTGATGGTGATAGTACTGACCGTTCTGAAGATATCATTACAGAAATTATAGCAAAGGATAGAAATGTACGGCTGATTGTGTTCACCAGAAATTTCGGACATATGACATCTCTCATACGCTGGTTTTAATTTCTGCGTCGGAGACGCTGTAATCACCATGGATTGCGACCTGCAGCATCCGGTCGAGTTAATCCCGGATTTGATAAAAAAATGGCGTGATGGATACGCGATTGTCAATACAACGCGGGATGATAAACATCAGATAAGCCTCTTTAAAAAATACAGTTCTCAATATTTTTACAAGATTTTTTCATGGTTATCAGAAATACCCATTGAATCAGGAAGCGCGGATTTCCGTCTTATCGATCGAAAAGTCGTCGATAAAATCAATAACCTCGATGAACACGATATTTTCCTGCGGGGAATGATTCACTGGCTTGGACATAATACTATATCCGTCTCATATATTCCCAACATCCGCAAACATGGCGATTCAAAATATAATCTGATGAAATTACTTCATTTTGGTATCAGCGGGATTACTTCATTTTCCATAAAACCTCTGAAACTGGTGACATTAACCGGGTTCATCATTTCTTTTTCAACGTTTTTGTATCTTCTCTACACACTCTATTATGCACTATTTATGAAAATTGAAGTGTCGGGTTGGGCTTCGATCATGATTGGCGTTTTATTCCTTGGGGGAATTCAGGCTTATCTCGATTGGCATTCTGGGAGAATACGTCGGGAAAATTTTTATTGAGACAAAGAGAGGCCGCGTTATATTATCCGTCATACAAAGGGGTTTTAATTCTTGTTGAGAGCAGAACATATTGCCCTGATCCTCTATGTCCTCGCAAGCACGTCTGGAGTTGTACTCATCAAGAAGTTCTTTGAGGCCTCTCATTATGAAAATTTTCAGGGATTTCTTGCCCAGCTGTTCAATAGTCAGTTAATCTTTGGCATCCTGTTGTATGTAACTGGATTTTTGATTTGGTTGTATGTGTTATCACGAATGAATCTCAATACTGCATATCCTGTTGCAATTACGCTCTCATTCATTGCAGTAATTCTGGCATCAGCACTCGTATTAAAGGAACCTCTTACCGTTAATATCATTTCCGGCACACTTCTGTGTCTTATCGGTGTAATTCTCATCTTAAGGTAATTATGAAAGACCATAAAGAAGCCCGGAAGATTATTGAAGATACGGGAAAGAACTATAATAACATCATCTTCGAGGAAGATTTTATACCGAAGGATGTATACCTCTACCAGATCGGAATTCGAGATGAGTTTATCAAAAAACTGTTTACGGGTTCTAATTCCGGTATATTTTAGATCTCGGCTGTGGTACGGGCTTTCATCAGACAACCTTGAGCATGTATGCTGATATTCTGATTGGTGCAGACATGTCGTTTGGGGCGCTAGCGGAATGCAGGAAAAATTTTTCAGGAGAATATGTTGTTTGTGATATTAACCATCTGCCATTCAAAAAAAATTCTTTGGACTGTATATGGGTTGCCGGTGTCCTTCACCACATCCCCGCTGATTTCATAACTGCAATAACCGAAAACATTGCAGTTGTGCTAAAAGCGGGGGGTGTTGTTCTCATTGATGAGCCAAACAAGTGGAATCCAGTAAATCATTTTATTCTGAAAACTCAGCAAAGCTTGATCCAACGGGAAATGAAAAGCCTCTTTCATTAGCCCAGGTAAAAAACAGTCCTGGAAAAAGCGAACATGAAAATTATCCTTGCGGATTGGGACGAATTCTTTGCTCCGTTCGGACAGCTGTTTAGCAATGGCTATATTTCACGGCTGTCTGAGTCTGCAGATTTTTTCCTTCATAGATCGTTCATGAAGAAGATCTTTTTCCGCTGGATTATTTATGCAATAAAAGAGTGATGAGAAAATGTCTCTGTCTTCCAAAATGATGATAAACTCCAGTTCATTATTAAGAAACTGTTCTGGAAGGATTAAAAATTTTGGAGGGAAAAACTATCTTAACGTCATAGTCATTGCCCTTTATTCAGTTCTCACAATTCTTTTCACGTATCCGCTATTTTTATTTCAAATGCATGACCAGGGCTCGGAGATGTCTATTTCTACCTTTGGGATGTTTGGTGGTTTAAGAAAGTCTACTGAGTTTATCAAGTCCATACTGGACACCGTATCTTTTTCACCCTGAGGGATCTAGTCTTGCATTTTCCACAATAACTCCTTTAAACGGAATTTTTTCTGTACCTATTCAGTTTATTTTTAGCGTGTCAGAAACGTACACTGTTTTATGGTTATTTTCTTTTTTAGCAGCCGGAGACGGCACGTATCTTCTCGTGAACTATCTTACGAATGACTCTTCTGCTTCGTTTATAGCAGGCATAATCTTTATGTTTTCACCCTATCATTTTGCCCATGCCCTAGGTCATTTAAGTTTGATTTCAATTGGATGGATCCCACTCTATATCCTTTTTCTTCTAAAGACCCTGAGGAAAATAACAATAAAAATGTAATTCTGGCATCACTGTTCCTGATTTTCGTAGGGTTAAGCGATACTACATATCTCTTTTATGTTGTATCATTCACGGTGTTAATTTTAGCATATTTTTTTATTTCAGAGCGAGAGATTTTGCTTCGAAAACAGGTTATCAAACGCCTGTTCGGGGTTGCCCTGATATCCGGGATTGTGATCTTCCCCTCCCTTTTCCCATTGCTGAACGAGTTTAGAACATCAACCTTTGATTATTTCGGATTCTCAGGAATTGTAATATATTCTTCAGATCTCCTTGCTTTCCTGTTACCCTCTCAACTTCATCCTCTTCTGGGAAAATTCGTCGAAACATTGTACCAAAACATCACCGGGGGCATTGCTGAATACACGATATTTGCCGGTTATACCGTAATTTTCCTTGTTCTCTTCGCCATTATTAAAATTAAAACAAAAGAAATCCGGTTTTGGGCTTTGTCTGCGGGGGGGTTCATTGTACTCTCTCTGGGTCCTGTTTTGCATCTCAACGGAATTGTTACGGGAATAATTGACGGAGAAAAAGTTGCGATCGCACTTCCTTATGCCCTGATTACAAAAATCCCCCTGATTTCAATTGCACGGGCTCCTGTCAGATGGGATGTAATGATTATGCTGTCTTTCTCGGTTCTTGCTGGATATGGCATGGCAAATATTTTTTCCCGATTCAGGGGGATGTATCTCACAGATAAAATTTGCAGACCTTCAGTGAACATGGTTCTGTGCGTTATTCTCTCATCCCTGATATTGTTTGAATTCCTTGCGGTACCGTTTCCGATGACGGATCTTTCAATTCCGTATTTTTACAACACCATCAAAGAAGATCCTGGTGACGTTGCAGTCCTGGAACTTCCCGGCTTGTACATCCTGAATATACGGACCACCAAACCTTCCACGAAAAAAAACTGGTAACAGGATATGCCCATATCCCCGATCAAAATTTAAAATTTATTCAGAATAATCCTGCAATAAAAAATCTGCTGATGTTTAACCAGGATCCTGCAAAACCAATATCCGAACAACGCGACATAATCGATCAGGACACTCAAATTATCTCGATTCTAAATTACTACTCGATCAAATATGTTGTGATTCACTGGACTGATTTGTCACCGGAACAAACCGCGTTTATCAAGGCTCTCTCGGGAAAATATTTTGGTTCCACAGCACCTCTATACAATACAATTAACTATACTCTGTATGAAATGCCTGAAGAACCAATACAAGACTTTGTTTCTCTAGACTCCGGTTGGGCTGATCCAGAGAACTGGAGTGGTGTACCTACACGATGGATGACTGATCATGGGAGGATTTTTATATACTCGGAAAACAACCAGACGCGTTCATTTACATTCCAAGCGTCGAGTTTCTATAACTCACGGATTTTAACGATTAGCACTCAGCAATCATCAGGTGAAAAAATTTCTGTTCCGACTCATTTCATAACAATATCTGTGCCAGTTATCTTGAATAAAGGCAGAAACATTCTTCGTTTTGATGCTGACAGGTGTATAACACCAGTCTCTCTGACGGAATTAAATAATAAAGACCCTCGATGTCTCAGTGTAGCGGTGCAAAATATTACATTAACCTGAATAATTACGGAAAACGTTCTGTATCCTTAAAAAATAACATCTGTTCTGGATATGACGTGAATCAGTACAAGAGAATTGATGTGATAAGGGTCTGAATGATTTCAGCAGTCCTTGATCCAGAAAATGCAACTTCTTTTTAAAGCATCCCCTAACCGTTAATGCGAGAACCCGTTTTCAGCGACAATTTGTTAGAAAAAATCTTTATTTCAAACCCTCAGAATTTCCGAAATTTTTCGAAGGCAAAATTACCCCGTATCCGGTACGTCCATCATTTGGGCTATTTGGACCCGGGGTCTGGAGTAATTGAGAACATTGAAAGTGCCACTCCCAGTTTCCTGGTATCGTTACTCATCCCGATATCGGAAGGTGACGTTGCATCCGGAGGGAGATGGTGATATACTGAATCCGGTCATTTGAAATAGTTTTTAGGGATAAAAAACTTCTCGTTCGTCAATTCATATCGTGAAAGTGTGATGTTTCCTATTTCATGCTGGTTAATGAAAATGGAAATTCTCTGTTGGGGAGGCGAATTATTGATAATAAATGGGTACAAAGGGAGATGTAGTTCCACGTCCGAATCCGGTGTATCCATGGAAAAGAGGAGCGTCGCAGTATTTCCATTCGACCATGTATACTGAACCCCGGGTTCGCACCAGCCGGAAGTCAAATAGCCTGCTGATTCAGCATCAGTTCCGAATTTTTTTATTGCTCCTAATTGATAATCCGGGGGATATTGCACCTCAACAGCACCTGCTGAATATGTCCGGTAGGTCGGTTGCCACGAATCCCTGTTCCAGCGAAATTTGTCACCGTATATTGATAAAGAGTTGGAAAATAATCGTTCCAGAACTGATGGGATTTTGGGTTAAATGTGTAGAAGATTCTTACGTGTGCATCCGCATCTTCGGTCGTTAAGATTGATGTACCGGAAAAGTCATTGTGCAAACCGAGGACCGTTGCAACTGTTTTTGGGATAGATGATGTTGAAACCGGAACATCGGATATCTGCATTGAACCAGTTGAATTGAATGGTTTTATCAACAATAATGGTATACCGGCGCTTATTACCGTATCCGGAACTGGTGCGTATACATTAGGTGAAATCATATCCGATCTGTTTATTCCATAGAGATCATCCTGCATTCCATGATCACCGAGAACAATAATCATCGATTTATTGAAAACACCGGCCTTTTTTAGCGACTGAATATACTTCCCAACAATTTTGAGTGACCCCCTGGCCTGTTCGACATACCCCTTTCTGTTGTTCGGCAATTCCTCATATTTCAGGTCTTCATTTAGAATAAAAGGTGGGTGGGGTCCATTTAAATGATAGAATTTGAAAACCGGGGCAGAAGTGTCGATATTCATTGCTGATGGAATGGTGCGATAGAATGTCATATCGAGGCCTTTCGCTGAAGAATTGAGTCTGGAACAAATATGGATAGGATAGTTCCTTGAAAAAATGCGGAACATGCCGGAATATGGTAAGTTTATACAGTCGCATGCTTTGGGAATTAAGGCTGATAGAACCGGTTTGTATTTCATTATAATAATTGATCCGATATTCCTGAACATTTGATGCAATCTCACTACTGGGATAGACAAAATGATTGTCCTCATAAATATCCACTTTGTAACCATTATCTTTCAGAGTCTTGGGTAATGATGATGTAAGGTATGTATTTTTAATATAGGTTTGAAACGGTGCCGAATTATTATAATAAGTTCCTGTTAAAATCATAGGTACGGAACCAATTGTTGTAGGAAACCCACCCAATGTGTTCCGGTAATAAGTAAATCCATCGAACATAATTGCATATTCGGAATTGCTGTCGATTATTTCCTGAAAAACGTCAGACTGAAAAGTATCCAGCACAATAATAATTACATTGTTACTATCTGATACGTTAAAACTGGACCCCCCATCGACATAAAAATAACTTTTCCATTGCGGTTCAGGCGGGGCGAGATAAACCAGTGCAATAAGCCCGACGATCTGAATCAGGAAAATGAATGCACTTGCCAGGGCAATAAATTTGTATAATTTTTGATGTTTGATCTGCGAAATTCCAATGATCGAAACCCAGATGATGATTTCAACAATTCCAATGATAAGATAATCATTCCAGATAATTGCATGTCCGTCCATTAGGCCATAATCCCACACAAGGATGTTTCCCTGGATATAGAATAACGCTGCGAGGGAAAATACAAAACACGAAATCCTGCTAATTTTCTGTTTGAAAATCAGCACAATCCATGAGATTAAAATACTGCTGGTAATTGCTAAACCGAAAAGGAATGGCAGGATATCAAAGAATGTATAATTTACTTCAAATATATTTGTATAATAGAGCGTCGACGGTCCGAAAAAAATGAGTGTGAATGAAAGTAAAAATGATGCTGACCCGGCAGTAATGATCCTATCGGATTTAACATGGATACTATTCTGATTAAAATATTACCAAGGTTCAGGATAGATCACCTTTTTTTCATTAAATAAAGAGTTCTTTCCGTGTCGGCGATGCGTTCCTTTTTTTCAATTATAAAATACATAGAGAAGGAATCTTCAAATTGCTGTTCGTTATAATCGGGAAAAATATCGGGCCGGGTATTTAACAGTATAACAACCTTCGAATCGTCTTTTGGAACAAATTCAATGATAAGTGAACGACAAATCCCGGAAAGAAATTCGGCAACTCTTCCGAAAGGGACATTATTTGATATGGTTAGGTGATGTATCAGAGCCAGTGCGAGGACAAGATCCGCCGGTCCCCGTTCGATAAGGGAGAATCTCTCGTTGTTATGCCACCCTATCCCCGGGTCTCGGATTGGTGAGATCAAGGAAAACTGGAAGGATGTTCTGTTCTTTTTCCTGGACCGTCTTACGATAATTCATTTCGACACATGCCAGATCAACATCAAAAGAGATAGTGGGAATCCCACTTTCGCTCGCAACTCTTGAAAATACACCGGTATTTGCCCCAATATCCCATGCCGAAGTCGGATTCACCAATTCAATATATCGTGAAATGATCCTTTTTTTCTCCTCAAATGCATCTTCAGAATAGTTGTACTTCCATAGTATTGTGCCCATTCAGTTCCAGCAGGCTGCCATTCAAAAGAATCGAGAGTTGATGATAAGTTATCGAGGAGTCCATTAAAAGAATTTTTACTTATAAATCCCGATTTGAAGGAGGCACCGCTGCTGGAATATTTTTTTTCTGTTTTTGCATGCAGATGAATGTGCATAAGGATGCCAAAGTTGATCCAGGTCCTTTTTGGCAATAACCTACTCGTCATATCGAGCGGGATACCATCGATAAAAACCCGAAACAATTGACCGAGGCGAATATCAGAAAAACTCATAAGTGAAAGGGGGGCCAGAAAATGTTTACAGAACTGGCGGTACGCAACCCACGGTTTCCCCATTTGGTACTTTTCAAAGGATAACGAATCGATAAAAATGGGCCTTCCTCGAACAAACTGAATATTATATGCACTCGCATCTTTGAGGGTCATGCCATATTCCAGCGAGATTTTTTCGATTTGGAGAGTAACTAACGCTGCATCCTTTAGCTGAGAAAAAGACCATTCATATGGGTAAGAAATAAAAGGAATTTTTTCGGGTTTGATTGTCTTGAATGCGTATTCAGGTTCTTCTGGAGATATTCCAACCTCATCATGATTAACTAGTAACTTTTCCTTCACCAATTTTTCATAAAGACCGGTTGAAAACAACAATTCATAATTTTTTTTATATGAAATATTGATCTGACGGTAAAGGATTCCGTTGCGGGAAAATAAAAAACCCGATGGATCTCGGAATGAGCTCTGGTATCCTGGAGCTATAAGACTTCATGGTCTCATGGATTTTTTACAGACAGAAAAAAATTTTTGATTTTCTGCCAGTAAATTTTAACTGCAAAAGACATTCCAAAAACGGCCGCTGCCATCATCTGCCAGACCATACTTCCGAAACCTGGATCGAGATATGCTGAGACCGGAGGGGAATAAGGGCCAGACACAATAATAGTATAAGGAAGGCGATCTTTTTTTTCATACAAACTAATCTGCAGCAATAAAGAAAAAGATAGTGGATATTGGTGCGATTTAATTAATATTCCCTAAATATGCAATATCTCATTTTATGTATTTTTTTCAATCTGAATTTAGAGTGAAAACAGAATCTGGAACAATCCCCAAAGGAAAATTATGGAATGAACACGTCCTCCTACAGGCAGATTCTAAATAAGAAAATTCATTAATTTCAAATAACTAGATAGCTCTTACGGCTGGCAAAAGAGCCGTCAGATGTCAAAAAGCGTAATGATTTTATTTACCTGTGATTTTATAATCCCGCCATCGGTCTGGTTCACTCCCAGGTCGGAAAGGTTTTTAGATATGGTATTTATTAAAATTTCATCCCCATTGCATACATATTTAATAAAATCATAATATTTCTTCGCACTCATTGCAGGATCATGCGAGCTTAGGATATACTTTCTGGCATTTTCGCCAAACACAGATCCGATTTCCTGATCTTCCGTCAGCAGGGTAAAAAATTCGAGTAATGTTTCTTCCTGATTACTATCAACGTCGACCTTCAGACAGGTATTATCTGGTAATTCTGAAAACCACCCGACATTCGAAACGATCACCGGTTTTCCCAAACTCATAATCTGCAGGACAGATCTGCTTGTTTCACCGGCAGTTGGATATCTAGATTAATACAAAATGTCGATAAATTCAGAAGACAAACAAGAATTTCATCTGACACGTATCCGGTGATGATGACCCGCCCTTCAAGCCCGGACTCGCGGATTATGCCCGATAATCCTATGTTGTCGTGTCCTATGATAATGAACAGAGCTTCGGGATATCGTGCGATGAATTTTTTAAAGGTATTGAGGATGATATCGTATCTCTTATGCTCGAAAATGTAGCCAAAACTCGTGAGAATCGGGAATTTTTTGTGTGTGCCAATTTCTTTAAGAATGCTGCTACTATGATTAATACAGGTTTTCTGAGGTATATCGCAAATCGTAAACGGTTGTGGGATTACCGTGCAGATTGAATTTTGCTGTTCGATAAAAACTTCCGTCATTCCAAATTCGCTATGACAGAAATTCCAAGACTATGATCAATAATCCGTTTTATAAGTGGCAAATCAAAATCGGGATAAATTCCTGATTCAATAGCCTGTAATGCCGTAATCCTTCCTTTTTCACCATAACAATATTCAAATTCCCGGATATACCGATCGCTGTCTCCACGTGCAAGCGCTGCACCCAGAGAAATCCATGCATATAGATATCGTGAAGGACTGTAATTCCGGAAAGATAGGTGATCAGAGTGTCATAGATGAAACTGTGATATCTGCTATTCCCTATCTGATATACGGGTGCATCATAAGAATGTGCCATTTCTGGAAAAGATTCAAAACTGTAACAATCAAAATTTTTTGTGACATAAGGATTTGATGGTTTAACTCCGCGTATTCCCAGATACGTCGATATCACAATACCTGGAAAGATAAGGAAGGATTTCCCCGTCTTAATAATCAGCAATTCCGGTTTTTCTGGGGGCTTAAAAGGAGAAAAAAGCGATCTTCATCTCATGGGCTCCACAAGATTTTCGATGACATTATCCCACGATAAATTCATTCCTCGAATTTTATTATATCCCTGTTCACCCAACTCCTTCTCGGATAAGCCCTGTTGAACCAAACTGTCAATTTTTTCTGCTATTTTTTGAGGATCTGGTTGTGAAATAAATCCATTAATTCCATCATCCACTAATTTGAAGGACCCCCCGGAATCGGAGCATGTTATCACGGGCTTTTTTGAAAAGAAACTTTCCATAGTGACAAAACCCAGATCTTCGTCATAAGGAGTATAGAGGACACCGGGTGGTACGTGCATAAAGATCTGATAAATTTGTCCGTTACCTCTCCACAGAAATCAATTCTTCTGCTCACCCGACAATCGGTCGCAAGTTTTTGTATCCCCGCCAACTCCGCGCCTTTTCCGACAATTTTGAGTCTTTTATCACTTTTACCCATTTCATGCTCTCGATAACGAGGTCCTGACGCTTGAGTGAATCGAGTCGACTCGGGAATAGGATATAATCTTCAGATTTTTTACCATAATATCTGCCAGTCCGAGGGGGCGGAGGATAAAGTGTCGAACCTTTGATGTTGTTATATCTTAAAAGCCTCTGGGTGACATTATTGGCAATAGTGTAAACTTTCTTAACCGAATTAAGGGATTTAGTTCAATTGCATGGATTTTCCTTCTCACTATGTCACCATACTTATCGGCCGGTATAGATTATCGAAACGCGTATGTGATTTGTCGTAGGCTGATCGATGTTGATGAATTAACCAGACAACGTTATTCGGGTGGCTTACTAAATATGAGGGGAATTTTGTTGTTATTATACCGTCAATTTTTTGTCCATTACTCTCTGAAAGGTCGAGTAATTTCCAGATAAGGGAACTGGAAAATATCTCGCACGATGGATACCACTAAAAAGGTATTTTTATGTATTCGGTTTCAAAATTCCTATGTATCAATTCATGATAGAGGTTGTCACAGAGATATTCGGCGCCTCCCCTGACAAAGGGGACCTGAACGCCGCACAACACTAATTCTCATTCAAATGCCTCTTCGTCTTTCAGTATGAAATAATGTGTCATTTGGTGATTATCTCATCATTATCATTTTTTCACAATTATCGTGTAATCCTGAAAACCAAATAAAACACCATTCAGGATATCGATATTATAATTGTAGACTTCAAAATTATGTATATCGTCTCCGGGTATGGATGAAATTTGGAAATTTTTTTCAATTTTTGATCAGCGGGAACCTCGGAGAAAAATTTTTTTTCGCCTTCTGGAAACCCGGGCAGCAGTCAGAAGGTAATGCAGAGTCTCTGGATGAACAGACCTGGTATGAGTAAGGTCAAATAGAAGTTAACAAATGAAACGAATGACAATGGGTTGACTGTCTCAATAACAAGATAGGAATTGTGTTTGAGTTTCCTTTGGCAGAGTGCAAGGAGCCTGATGAGATAACCGGGATCCAGATGTTCAACAAGCTGGTCCATAAAAATTCCGTCCAGACTATTGTCATCCTGCTTCTCCAGATAGGATATTGCATCCGCACGTTCCACATTCAACTCAAACGAACGGCAGTATTCAACCATATCAGAATCAATATCAATCCCTTTGGCCCCGATTCCGTTCTCCCGTAGTGTCTCGAGAAACTCTCCCCGTCCGCATCCTATATCAAGAACACAACCACAGCCTTCGAAAAAGTGAAGGGACGACAGCTGACGCTGTTTAATATCTTCACGAGATCCCCGGAAACGATTCTCGAAGAGAAAATAATTTGTAGTTGTATTTTGGGTGTTATCAGAAATACCTGGCTCCTCGGAAATCGCTTTCAATACTCTTTTTTCGAGGGCATGAGAAAGTCTTAATCGATTTTGGATATGATTCGATGATTGAAATTGTCTGTAACACCTGATTGTGCAACTCTTTTTTGAGGGAGATGATTTGCAGAACCTGATCGTCAACGTTCTCTTGCAGTTTTTCGACCTTTTCATTAAGAATTCCAATATCTTCTGAAAGCGATTGCACAAGTTCTCGTTCGCGTTCCAGAACCGCAACCTCATCTTCATGTAATGTTTGATCGAGTCGCTCACATGTCTGCGAAATCTGTGTCAGTATTCGGATCGCACGTAAATTGAGGTCAGACTGGAGAGAAACCATGGGATCAACATATCGTCGCACTTCACCGTGAACAAGACGGCGGCCTTTTACCAGGAATTTTCCGATATGGGGGTGATGGAGCTGCATAAAATAACTGGTATTATGAATATCCCAGTGAGAGTTAATGAACTGAAGATCACGGTTGAATTGTGAGCCGGTTTCCCGGTTACATTCGGAGAGAAAATTCAATTTCATGTCTTCTGATTTCTGACGTCCCCGGGCATTCTCCCTGATTTTTGTGATGATCTCCGTTACTTTGTCACTCTCGTCATAAACATCGCTGGTTTTTTTATCCATCACCGGGTCCTCCGGATAAAATGATGATAATGATATTCTGTCCCACGAGTCACAGTATTCGGCTTCATTTTGTTAATCACCCGAAGCAGTCAATATTTAATTGATAATTTTTTCAATCCTGATCCCAAGTCTTCGGCTGTCTTCATTTATACCTTCTTGTCTGGGGACCCAGTCATCACTGAGGAATAACCGATATCTCAACAAACGGCCTTTATATTTTTCTGGTGGGCAGAGAATAATTTCTGTCCTCCTCCCGATTACTGCTTTTTTTAGACTGTGGTCGAATAGTAATATCTCGACTTCCACTTCTTCCTTGTGTGGATTTTCATTGCAGAAAATAAATGTTATGTCATTAAATTTGTCCTGGACGGAAATCTCGAAATATTTATGGGTCCATTGATTTTCATTATTCCGATCAATCTCATCGGGATACAGCCCTTTATCAAAATATGTCCGGGACTCTTTTCTCGTGGGATTGAAACTGGAATTGAGAGAAATTGCGGTAAGCATGTCTTCATCATGGATGAGACATCCTCTGCAAAGTTCATTTGAATATTGAAGTCCATGAATCTGGGCATATCGCAAAGCCACCATTTTTTTCGAGTTCCAAATCTCTTTTATAGTATTAGTTCGGGCATCCCCCAGTGGATATTTATAATTGAAATCATTACAACACGGGATAATAATTCCATCCCAACCAATTATCAGGCCTCTCCAGGGCTCAATGCACACCTTGTTTGAATCCTTTTTTTCTGAGAAATCACCAATTTTTTCAATTTCCCTGACCTGACCCGCATAATCATAAAGTGGCTTGATAGCCAGAGACAGTCCCCCCCTCTCTTTCCAGTGCGATCTAAATCTTTCTATCTCGTGCTTATTGAGCGAAGATTCAATTAATTGCAGTGACACATTCAGAGTAGAATCTGAAGATTGTTGCAATTTCAAAAAATCATTGATATTTTTCAAAATATTCTCAAAATTTCCCCCGGGTCGGATTTTTTCAAAGGTCTGTGCATCCAAAGAGTCAAAACTGATTATCAGAAGATCGAGTTTTGAATTTATCAGATCTTCTGCAACTTTACCACTGAGAACCGTTGCATTTGTTGAAAGTGCAACAGTCATTCCTTTTCCTCCAGCATAGTTGATAAAATCAATGATTTCCGGATGTAAAAGCGGCTCACCAAAAAAATGGAGATAGATAAAATCAACATTTCCAACGCTTTCATCAATAATTTTCCTGAACAAACTGAATTGCATTAAACCCTGAGTCCTTGTCATATCTTTTCGGGGACACATTATACAATTCAGATTACAATAATTTGTAGGTTCGATAACCAGATATTTCGGAAATTCATCAACAAAGAGGTCTTCATTCAAATAATTTTTTATCATCGAAAACTGGCGGTCTGATACCTTTGCCAAGTTTGCATACTCAGTTACACCGTTTTTTGGATTTCTCATTCTAGATAGTTCCTGAAAAATTATAATAAGATTTTCTGGATGTTTCAGTGCGCAGCATATACTATATCATCTGGATTTGATTTTTATTATGCTATGTGACACATGCTTCATTTGAAGCAAATAAACCATTTTCCTATTGAAAGATCATCATGCCATCGTGAATCCAGAACTATCACATCTTTATAAAACGATAAAAATTTCCTTTTCCACCACTCAGTCGAATTATTATGAAAACTTTGAATTGTTGTTGTCCATCCTTCATCAGTTCCCGATCTTGATACAGGAACCATATGGCACGAATTCTTCAGTGTGACCCTACGACATTCCCGGATGCATTTTTCTATACCATTGTCTGAGAAATGTTCTAGGGAACCGATCGAATACGAGAAATTGAAAAAATTATCCGTATATTTCATTTTTGTTGCATCACAGACACATAACTTATCCATTTCGATGCCCCGATCAATTGCTTTTTGAATTAAAAAATCGGAAATATCACAACCAAAGATCTCAATTTTTTGAAATTTCGTCAAAAGTGAAATCACTTTTCCGTTTCCGCATGCCACATCCAGTATTTTTCCCTCACATCCGGACAAAAGAAACTGAATTTCTTCCCAGGTATTTCCTTCACCCCATGTTTCTAAATCCTCAGGAAATCCGGAATCCCAATAGGGAGCTAAATTTTGTGACTGTGACGTCTCTTCAGGAATAAAATGTTCTCTTCGTGATTTGAATAAGGTTACAGAAAAAATTCTTTTTTTGATTGAATTTATTCCATCAAGTGAAAATTGCTTCATAACACGTATATTTCCCTTTTCCATTTCATGTTTTTTAATTTACTGAATTTTTTCACAGCTAACATTTACCGTTGGATTCATGTTAAAAATACCCTCATAGGTAATAGCCGTTTTTTTTGTTAATACCTTGATAAATCCGATATCATGAATTAATAAATGTAATTCCTTAAATGATCCGATACCGATCCCAACATTCGCAATTCCGACGGAAAAAGCGTATGTTCCAAAGATAAATGGAATATTCATTTGCCATTCAATTTTCGCGATGCGACCCCTTGATAACTTATCCGTTTTTATTTTCATGCAATGTGTATTTGTCTCAAAAATTGCGAGTCCCAGATTGTTCCGAATGATCAGTCCATAATGTGGCTCATCAAGATCCCTGAGAGCTCTTATTTCATAGATGATTTTAAGGTTACCTTCACTTTCAATAGATGAAATCTTTTCCCCTTTTTCATTGCAGATCTTAAATGAGATCAGTTCGACCTCTCCCGTTGAAATGCCGGAATTATCCTTTGCATCTGCATTTTCAGATTTTTTTACCAGTACCTTGACCGGGATGTCACCATGGTGTATTTTTTTCAGAATCATATTCTGGTAGAAATCTACAACATCCTTTGGCACCCCCTGGTGTATAACCTGGCCATTCTCAAGCAGAATAGTCGTGTTACACAAAGTCTTTACCGCATTCATATCGTGGGAGACAAATATGATCGACCTCCCATTTACCGGAACTCCTGTATCTTACGCATGCATTTCTGCTGAAAGTACGCATCACCTACAGAAAGCGCCTCATCGACAAGAAAACATGTCGGTTCCGCGTGAATTGCTATCGAGAACCCGAGTCGCATTATCATCCCGGAAGAATATGTCTTGAGAGGTTCGTTGATGAAATCGCCAAGTTCAGAAAAACCGATAATTGTTTGTTCTTTTCTATTAATTTCGTCTTTTGTCATACCGAGAAGCGTCCCGTTCATATAGATATTTTCTAACCCGGTCATCTCCATGTTGAAACCGGTGCCCGAGTTCAAGAAGTCCCGTCACCTTTCCGTCAATATTGAATGTACCGTTATCGGGGATTACGATTCCCGAGAGGATCTTCAACAGCGTGGATTTTCCCGCCCCGTTTTGCCCTATTATACCGAGCGTCTCGCCATTGCGCACTTCAAACGAGATATTATCAAGCGCAACAAAATTCTTATGGTATTTTTTCCTGAAAACGATCTCCCTTAGCCGGTCTACAGGAGAGTGATATAATTTGAATTTTTTTAGAGATCCCTTCAACCTTAATCATAAATGTGTACCTATTGTTCGTTATTGCAGACATTAAAAATATCGACGAGTCTGGATTTTCATAATTAATTTTAATATAACGTCAGATGAAATCCCGGATATCTTTTTCTAATTTTTTAAAGATCATATAATCAAGAATAATCAATGTAATACTGATAATCAGTACGAGTGAGAGATAAAAGAACGATGGCATTCTCTGGTATACGAAAATATCATGATATGCAGAAATAACGGAGAGCATCGGATTCCATATCAGGATTTGTTGGGCAAACTGCGGGAGAATATCAAAGACGTATACAATGGGAGTGAACCAGAACCAGATCTGGAAGCCGATTGTTACAATCTCCTTGAGATCGCGAACGAAGACCACGAACATGGCGAGAAAAAATCCCAGTGCATAAGCAAGTATCTGCTGTATAACATAGAGGAGTGGTATGAGAAGGAGATGGTATGAAAAAGAAGAACCCGTTATTGTAAGAATGAGAAGAAAAATCACGAGAGTGACTGCAAAGGTCACGCTTTCTGAAATAAGTATAAAGAGCGGCAGTGTTGGAAGGTCTATGTGAATCTTTGCGATGATATTTTTTTTATCAAGAAATACTGTTGATGATCGTGTTACCGTATTTGCAAATGCCGTCCAGGGGACGAGTCCGGAAATAAGGTAAATACCATATCCCCATACCGATGACATACCTGGCAACCTTGCTCCCATAAGGCTCCCGAAGATCACCATATAGATAAGGATGTTGATGAGAGGATAGATGAATGACCAGACGAAACCGAGGGCCGAGCCGGAATATCTGCTCGATAAAATCCCTCTTTGCGAGTTCGATTATCAAGCTGGAATTCATGCAATCATCTCTCCGTTTTTTTCTGGTCAAGGTTTGAGTGTCTTCATTTGGATTGAATGTCCATTGCATTCAATGTTTCTTTCCTGAACCGTGCACCGCAAGATTTTTACCTCGAAACCTAACTAAAAATCTCAATTTCCGTGAATGATGATTTCGACTCAATCCCCATGATGTTCACCGCCCTTCACGGTAGTTTTCAATGACTGACTGAACCGAGCAATATCAAATTCTTTTGCCCGTGATTCGCATGCGGTTCTGTAGACTGAAGGATCATTGACCTATTGTTTGTAACGCGAAGATTAGGGCTTCGATATTCGGAGGAACAAGTAATCCGGTCCCTGGTGTTATAGTTTCCCGGTAATCCCCCTTCGTCGATAGCGATAACCGGTTTTCCGCTCGCCATCGCTTCGAGGGGAGTAAGGCCATAGTCCTCATTCAGGGCGGTGCAGACAAGTCCCCTGCACCTGGCATACAAATCCTGCAACTCTTCTTCAGTGACTTCTCCCAGGAATCTGGCATTTGGTGGAAGATTTTTTATTAAATTTTCGGCGTAGCGTGATGCGTGATCCCCTTTGGCGAACCCCCCAACAACGACCAGGTTCTCCTCCGGCATTCTGCGGAAGGCCTCGATCTGGAGTTCAATACGTTTCTCCGGATAGAGACGGTTCACTGAAAGCCAGAAATTCCCGGATTCCGAGTAATGATATTTTGAGGTATCGACAGGGGGATAAATAACCTCAGCTGAGCGGTTATAGTATTGCCGGATACGAGATGAAACGTTCGTCTGAAATCGCCAGAATGCTATCAACGTTTCTGATACTACCGCTTGTCGAATCGGCGGTGGAAAAAGGCCCAGAATCTGAACATCTGGCGGGTGAAAAGATTCTGTCTTTGGAGGAACACAGGATAGAGGTCATAAAATGCCCGTACCGGGGTATAACAATACCAGAGATTCGGATGATGGCGGCACGCCGCTGCCGGACTCCAGTTGCCAGTGAAGATAAAAAAATCATATTTGTCAGAAAAATCACAGGTCCAGAACCGGAGAGATGCAGAGATCTGTTTAAAAGGGGGATAATGGATCGTCTTTCCCAGACTGATTACCCGGACTGATGGATCCAGTTTCCGTACGGCATCGGCATCGGTGGTTATAATATCCGCATCGAGAATCTTTGCCATGGCAATAACTACGCGTTCACCCCCGCCAATGGCACCAAAATAATCGTGAAAAATTGCAATCTTCACAGCATTCTCCAAGGATAATTATACGTTATTCCATCAGCATTTAATGATGAGATATTCGTGAAGAGCTTTATCGTTGAAACGAGATCTTCAGAAAAAAGAATTACCGTAATGCAAAATTTTTGCAGGCATTCCATGAATTCATACCCTCAGAAAAATAGTGACACAAGGCATAACAATCAAAGTTTCTCACTTGTTTTTCGATACCCATTCAGCATTTCCTCAATACGCCCCCGGTTCGACCTGAATTCTCCGGTCCCAGTATGTATATATGGATTTAAGACTCTTCTCAAAGGGAATCGTTGGTTCCCACCCTAGTTCGCGTTGAATCTTCAGGTAACTCCCGATAATACGTGGATTATCGATCGGACGGATCTGAGCCTGTTCCTGATATACTTCAACGTGGATACCAAGCATTTCGGACAGAGCAGTTACAATATCTTTTATTGCCCGGCCCCGTCCGCTGCATATATTATATACTTCGCCTTTTTTCCCTCTGGTCAGGAGAAGATTATACGCCTCAACGACATCCTGCACATCCACAAAATCCCTTACAATTGCACCGTTGCCGATAGTGATAACCGGTTTCTGAAGGCCCCGGACAACTTTTGCGAATTGTTTGACTATCGCGCTCACAACGAACCGATCGGACTGGCCGGGACCACAATGATTGAACGAACGGGTGCAACAGATATCAAGATCATATCCTTTCGCGTATATTCTTGCAAGCTGCTCCTGGGCAACCCGTGCAACCGCATAGGGATTCTCCGGGCTCTTGCGGCCTCTCTTCAGATATGGGGAGATCCTGTTCGGAAACAATCCCGTATTGCTCAGACGAACCAATAGAAAGAACCCGGGCAGCATTGTCATTGAGCCGGACCGTATCGATGATATTCAGGAATATGTTGGTATTATTCAGAAACGAGAATACCGGCGTCTTCCAGCTTTCGGCAACCGAGCTCTGTGCCGCGAGGTGAAGAATATAATCAGGTTGAATATCTTCAATCAGCAGGTTAATTTTGGGGATATCATTGAGATCCAACTGATGGAAATAATGGTCATCCAGCATTTGCGGGGGAATGTTCACGAAATCCCATGCTGGCATCGACCGGCTGATACCATGGATCTCAAGATCATGGCGATGCGTAGTCAGGTAATTGACAAAATGCCCGCCGACAAAACCGCTGATACCGGTTATCAGAATTTTTTTCATGAATACTCTTGGTTAGTTATTTGCGTCATAAAGAAAAAGATATGCAGTTTCTTTTTTTGTTAGCAACGGAATAAATTCGTGAATTTTTAAGAGAAAAGAACCAGTTCCCTGCTCAGAACCCTCCCTCTTTTCTTACCCTTTTATTTTTTCAGATTAAAAAACAATGAGTTTTTATATCGCAGAAAAAGAGGTAAAAGGACGAAAAATGGATACGCCATCCGGCACCGAGGGAGTCATAGACGTCTCGGTTATTCTTCCCGCTCTTGATGAAGAACGGACCATCGGGGAATGCATAACCAGAATACGAACGGTCTTCCAGGATAATGCAATCAACGGCGAGATCATAGTTGCAGATTCTTCCAACGATCGGACTCCGGAAGATCGCGGAATCCTTGGGGGCAAAAGTGATCCGTGCAGATAAGAACGGTTATGGCAATGCCTATCTTTCAGGGATCAGATATGCCCGAGGGCGGTTCATTATCCTGGGGGATGCTGACAATACCTATGATTTCCTTGACATTCCAAAACTCCTTGCGCCGCTTACAAATGGTGCGGACTTTGTCATTGGATCGCGATTTCTGGGCGAAATACACAAAGGTTCGATGACGGTTCTCCATCGATATATCGGAAACCCTGTGCTCACATGGATGATTAATGTTATTTTCAAGACGCATTTTACTGATGCGCACAGCGGGTTTCGTGCCATTACCCGAAAAGCGTGGGACCGGCTTCAATTAAAGACCGGTGGTATGGAATTTGCCTCAGAGATGCTTGTTATGGCGTCCAAGGAACAGACTGAAAACTGTTGAGGTTCCTATAAATTATTACCCCCGACTGACTCCTTCAAAGCTGCATAGTTTTGCTGACGGATGGCGCCACATTCGTTTTGTTCTTCTCATGAAACCGCTTCCCTTTGTGGCGATTCCAGGGTTTATGTTCTCTCTTATAGGAATGCTGCTAATGATATTTTTTTATCTCCGTGGAAATGTTGAATCCTCCCATCTCCATGCGTTTATTCTTAGTGCAATAATGGTCATTGGCGGTATTCAGGTTATTCTCACTGGATTTTTGATGAAAACATACTCAGTCATCCATGGATATGAGAACATAGGTGGGATCATCGAAATACTGATGAAGTACTCAAACCTTGAAAAATTCCTGGCATTTGGATTTTTTTTACTGCTTATAGGGGTCATCATCGGACTTAATATCCTCATACAGTGGGTTTCGATGAGTTTTGGTTTTCTTTCAGAGATCTCAACCGCCATCATATCCCTTGTTTTGATCGTAACAGGGGTACAAATCTTTCTTTTCGCCGTATTCCAGAGTATGATGCTCCTCAATGAGAACAACAATCACATCTAGGTCAGCAGGATGAAGATCGCATTTGTCTATGATGCTATCTACCCCTACGTAAAAGGTGGTGTAGAAAAACGTATCTGGGAACTTGCCGTGAGGCTTTCCTCTCGCGGGCATGACGTGCATCTTTTTGGTATGAAATTCTGGGAAGGCGGAGACATCCTCGTCCATGAGGGGATCAGTCTTCACGGGGTCTGTCCGGCTCAAAAACTCTATACCGGCAGGAGAAGATCACTCTGGCAGCCTCTCTATTTCAGCCTATGCCTTATTGTCCCTTTACTCAGGGAAAAATTTGATGTTATCGATTGCCAGCAGTTTCCTTATTTATCCTGTATAGCGACAGGATTTGTGTCAAAGGTGAAAAAAATACCTCTGATCATTACCTGGATTGAAGTATGGGGGAATTACTGGTATGTGTATTTGGGAAAAAAGGGATTTTTCGGGAAATTAACTGAACGATTCATTGCAGGGTTTCTGTGTCCGACCCTTGCGATGTCATTCTCTGTATCCAGAATCTTCGAAATGACCTACCATAAACCGATAAACTCAGTTATTCCTGTTGGAATCGATATCGATAAGATTAATGCAGATTCCCCGTCATCAGAGGAATCCGACATTATTTTTGTCGGACGCCTGATAAAAGAAAAAAACGCTGAACTGCTCGTGAACGCTGTCGCACTGGTCCTGCCGGAATATCCGGATCTCCGGGTACTCGTTATCGGAGGAGGACCGGAAGAGGAAAAAATTCAGATCGCCATCAAACAAAAAAACCTCGAAGAAATCGTGAGGGTCCATAATTTTTACGACAGCCATGATGATCTCATTTCCCGGTTAAAATCTTCAAAAATATTTGTTCTTCCATCGACACGGGAAGGTTTCGGGATCACGGCACTTGAAGCACTGGCATGCGGGCTCCCGGTCGTCACCATCGATCATCCGGCGAATGCAATCAGGGA
The DNA here is from genome assembly GCA_963815065.1 of uncultured Methanoregulaceae archaeon. Lineage (GTDB taxonomy): Archaea > Halobacteriota > Methanomicrobia > Methanomicrobiales > Methanospirillaceae > Methanoregula. The sequence continues at coordinate 1,361,320 of CAWFFE010000002.1, forward strand.
TTTCATCGATGAAAGCAATGGATTCCTCTGCAGCTTGTCTGTCGACGATCTTGCCGAAACCATCTGCCTGGCCCTCCGGCGTCATAAAGAAATGAGGGATCCCTGTATTCTCTTTGCCAAATCATTTGACTGGAAGCATATCATTGCGGATATAGAGACATTTTATCAGTCGGTAATATCCGATTATGCCTTCAGGAACTAAAAAAGGATAAAAATGTATTATATTTTCGATCAGAGGTTTGTTCCGGCTATACGTTAACCCGGTTGCCTTCCACGACGTCATTTTCCGTCACCGTAATATAACGCGAGGTACCCACAATATGGTACTCGGCAGTTGCGCGAATGCCATAGGGACTCCCCGAGGTCGGATAAGGTACAGTGAACATACCATTCTCGCTCTCCTGCCGGTATATAAAAGTCCGCCCGGTATTTGTCACCAGAGGGAGCTCAATAATGCCTTCACCGGATATCTGCGCACCTTTGACAAATTCAAATATCTTCACAAATTTAATTCCGGGGAGGGTAACAGGGTCGGACTCCGGAAATGGAACTACCGTCGCATTTTCCCGCGATTCATAAACCAGCCGATAGTGTTGTAGTGCAGGAATCTTCTGTACGGTCATGTTCGGCAGAGTCGAGAAAACGTCCGCATACTGCGTCGGTAAGAGTTCAGGCCCCTCTTTCATGATGGGTGTAATGGAATCGAGGCGCGAAGCATTGATGAGACGGTCGTTCTCAATGACCCGGGCATACCCTGAAAGTGATGAACGTTCGCTTGCGGTGGGTTGCCGTATCTCGGTACTGAACATAATCCACCGTTCCGGGAAGCGTCATCGATCCGTCGAAGTTATGGAGCCTTACCACCATCGTCTGAAAATAGCCATTGTCAAATTTATGGATTATCTTCAGGCTGTTGATGTTACGGCTATCCGGTGTAAGGAAATATTTAATGTACGGGGAGATGTCGACAGAATTGCTTTGCCAGGGCACAAGATTTGTGAACGTATCAACCGCCATCTTTGAATCGGTGACGACGTATCTCCCGCCTAATCCTTCGATGATGCTATTGGCTTTTGACTCATTATTGTTCAGGAAAAATGCAGCCGTACCCTCAGGGCCTGCAAGATTGTCCTGGAAGGGATTGGTGATGGGGATCCTGTGGGCAAAAAACGTGATCCAGTGACCGGCATCCCAGAGAGCCATGATCCCGTATGAACCCGAAGGGTACGTGAACGTTGAGACATCGTAAGATTTAAAATAATCAACACCGGTCTGAGGTGTACCTGACTGCATCCAGTCCAGCGATTCAATCCAGTCGCTGGAGATTTCGTTACGCGGGGTCGCAAGACCATACTGGATCTCCTGAGCGACAGACACCACGACAAGGCCGATGGTGAGAATCACAACTGCAAGGATTGCAGCGTCCTTGAGAACTTTATAATCCGAAGATGATTTCCTGACGGAATGTTTTACCCTCTTTTTATCCGGTTTTGAGGACGAGGCATCTTTCTTAAATGTCTCATCTTCGTTTCCTGCGGGCGGAGCCTCTGATCGGGAAAACCAAACGGACGCCGCTGACCAATACCGAATGAAAAGAGTCTCTTTCCAGGAAAGAGGTTCAGCGATACAGATGGCTGCCAGAAGAACAACATTGACGGTAAAGTAATAGACGAATCTCTGGAACCGGATGGTCACCAGCAGCATCACTATCGACCACACCATGAGGAAGATATGCGGGCTCTCCTTTTTTTTCACCGCATAAAATCCGAGGATCATTAATCCCCCGGTCATCAGGATAAGAGCGAAATTAAAATTCGCCCATGCACCTGATAACGTCCACGGAAGTGTCTCGACGACACTTACTGAATATTCTGTGGATCCGAAGAAAAGTGACATTGCCTGCCGGCTTAATTCATTCAGAGGCGGATAGATTTGCACAAAAGTAACGCTGCCGACGGTAAGTACAACAAGGGTAATCAGGTAAGCGATTTTTTTACCCTTCAGTAAGAATGAAAGAACGAATAAAACCAGTGTTCCCGCGATTATTGTGAGCAATAAATAGGGTATGCCGATTGAATACCGGGTTATTGACAGGCCTTCCGATTTGAATCCGAAAATGAAGAGGAGAACTATCGTCACTGCCAGAAAAGCTCCGTTTATTACGGGAAGATACTTCGAATCCTGATCCCGTGAATAATCAAGAACCTCCTGGGCAAAGGTATAAATCGCAATAACTGCCAGGGCCAGAAGAACGGTGGTTGATGTAAGAATGGCAAGGAAAAACAGTATGCCGGTTATGGCTGAGAGCCCCACCGGGAGTAAAAAACTTCTGCCATCCTTCAGATTCACCGGGTGGGACTTCACATACGATACGGTGGCGATATAGCCGAGAAAAAAGAGTGTACTGAAAATGACCTCGCCAAGATGATGATCAACCCATCCGTACGATGAAAAGGAAAAATACTGGACCGAAACAACAGAAATTAATCCTGCCGCAACCATCCCCGTTTTTATGTTTCCCATGACCTTCCCCAGCTGGAACATCACCGGGACCATCATCACGGCTATAAGCGGGGCAACTAATCCTGAGGTAAAAATGATCGCATTGCGGGAGGTCGCTCCGGTGATCAAGCATAATGTTGCGGCAATAAACGGGTAGAGTGGCCCCCAGTCAATTATTTTTCCCGTGGGATAAGCGGTCATCGGATCAAACCAGTTATACTGGGGAAAATCCCTGACCATTACCTCAACCTGTCTCAAAGTATACCATGAATCCGTGTCGAAAATATACAAAAAACCCGGGTCTTTTATGAAAAAAGCGGGGATAATCCTGAGAACGAATGCGATCCCCATGAAAAGAAGGATAGATACGAGTATGAAATGCGGACGTTTTTTCAGCCAGACCAGATCCATTATAACATGCTAGTGATGTAAAAATATAATAAACCTTCAAACCGATCAGAATTTTCAGGCAAACCCGGTACCCGGTAAAAAATCAGATTTGAAATAAAATTAAAAGTCATCTGATTGTTCAATGTATTGCATCAGTTCATTACATTCTGTCATGCAGGATCTGTATCTGTTGTTGAATGGAGACAGGTATCCCCTTTATTTTGAAGGAATATGACCCGTCCCTTCACGGGTGAATACCGGAGCGGAATTTCTGCAATACTGTTTTATTAAAAGAGAGTTTCTTTCCCCGAGGAGCAGAAATCTTTTAAAAATCTCCGCGAGGGAAATTCATGGACGCTCGTTACAATTATTTTCCCTTTTCCAAGGTTTTTTTCAATGATAACATCGTGTGATCCGGCAATCCCCCGGCATTCTCCTTCGTGCGAGGGAAAAATTCCATCGCATTCGACACTGGTGGGATCATAATCGTCGATGATAGTTCCACAGTGATCATCCGGCGTGCATTCGATCCTGCGCGGGTGGCATTCATGCCGGTAGGTAACCGGGAACGGAAGCCAGTCATAGGCATCAGGTTTGTCGGCAGCCGCGCCGAAGACCAGAAGATGTCCGCCATTTTCCACGAATGTTTCGATCCGTGAAGAGGCGGCGCGGAGGGCCGGGAGCAGGTTTGAATAGGCAGGATTTGCAAAACCTGTAGGAATGATAAGGCAGTTGAAGGTGCCCCGGTAAAATGGTGCTGCGAGCATGTGGGGTGTGACAAGTTCACACGCGACCCCGCATTCCTCGATATATCGGTTGAAATGTTGTTTTGTCTGCCAGACAAACCCTGCACGACAGACTCATCCTTTAATCACCCCGAGAGGTGAGAGGCGTGCCACGAGCCGGGATATGCCCACTTCATGGACAACATTTACGACTTCATCACTCGGCTTGTAGACACCCGGAGCTTCATCGGCAATGGCATTTTCGCTATGAGCCCGGACAATAATTCCCTCTTTTAAAAGGTTTGCAGTGATTTCCCTGCCGTTAATACTCTTTTTTGCCTGAGTACGGCTCATGATCCGGCCAGCTCCATGGCAGGTAGATCCGAAGGTCATGTCCATGGCAATCTGCGTTCCTCGGAGAACATATGAAGACGTTCCCATGCTGCCCGGGATGATCACGGGTTGTCCAATAGAAGTAAGATCCCCGGGAAGATCCCGCGATCCGGGCCCGAATGCACGAGTGGCACCTTTCCGGTGCACACAGACTTCCACGCCCTTTCCATCCAGTGTATGCACTTCCATCTTTGCCACGTTGTGCGCGACATCATAGATGAGTGGCATCTCTTCATAATCAATCCTGAACATTTTTGAAAGAACCTGGCGCGCAGAATGGGTAATCATCTGCCGGTTTGCCCAGGCATAGTTTGCTGATGCAGCCATTGCACCAAAATATGCCCTCCCTTCCGGTGAGGTTATCGGGGCACAGGCAAGTTGCCGGTCGGGAATCGTGATATGATATTTTTTGGTGGCACTTTCGAGAATTTTTAAGTGATCGGTACATACCTGGTGACCGAGCCCTCGTGAACCACAGTGGATCATGCAACAGACCTGCCCTAACGTAAGGCCAAAGGCACGAGCCGCTTCCGGATCAAAAATTTCCCGTACCGCTTGGATTTCAAGAAAATGATTGCCGGATCCCAGCGTCCCACCCTGGGGTATCCCCCGCTGTTTTGCTTTAGCGGAGACAAACCGGCTGTCCGCGGCCTTCATGAAACCACCCTCCTCACATCTTGTGAGATCGCGTTCAACACCATAGCCTTCGTCGACTGCCCCCCGGGCTCCTTTCACGAGCATTCCCTCAAGTGACCGGGGGGAGACCTTCAGGCAGCTCTTCGCGCCGACACCCGTCGGTACAGGTACAGAAGAGTTCATCGACGAGATCCCGGCGACCCGCTACGTCCTTATAAAGGAGGGGTGTGGAGAGCAATCTCACGCCGCAATTAATATCGAAACCGACACCACCGGGTGAGATAACTCCTTCATCGATCGAAAAGGCAGCAACTCCGCCGATAGGAAATCCATAGCCCCAGTGGATATCCGGCATGGCAAGTGCATGCTGCAGAATTCCTGGCAGGGTGGCCACATTGGCCAGCTGCTGAACGGCACCTGTTTCGAGGGTTTTTGCCAGAGATTCCGAAAGAAAGAATCTTCCTGCAACCCGCATCCCCGGAACGTATCCGACAGGAACTTCCCATTCATGTAACCCGATACGGTTTACGCCCTCAATCATGTACCCGCCTCATAGTGTCCCACGCTCAGACATCAAATATAATGTCGAGATAATAACCGTTCGCATCGTGCATGATCTCAAGTCCCGAATAGGAGATCCCCTTAACTTCTGAACCGGCAGAATGTCGACGGGGATCAAACAACTCCCCCCTGAGCTTGGCTACGAGAGAATAACCATGAATACTTATTCGGGCGTCAGAAAAAACAAGACTTTCTACTTCCGATACAAAAAGCACCTCAGAAAGGAAGTCGGCCAGAAGCGATTCATTGTCAGTAGATTCGATCCTGATCTCCCGGATCGTAGTTCCGTCACGATCCGTTCCATACATTACCTGCATCAGGGCTTTGAAGGTCTCTGAAAAAAGGGTCTCAAGTGAAGGGGCAGATGCATGAATTTTCACATCCGCCGTGTGGGGGACCTCCTTAAAACTCATCCGTATTCGAATCCCACGCCGTCTTCATCATCAAAAAAAGGGATCATATCCAGACGGATGCTGTGGAGGAATCGTGCCTGGTGAACTGAAACATAGATCATGTGATCTCCGGCCCTGAGAAGGAGGTCAGTTTTTTTTGGGGGTTTAACACGAATGGGCAACAATATCGGTCCGCCGCATGAGGTGCATATACGAAAATCACAGTCTCTCTTGTTAATATATTCAATGACTTCGGGAACAATAGCGATTTCGTTCATGGCGGCGTTTTCGTTGGTACGCATGATGCTATAATAATAGGAATCGGAAGTAAAAACTATTGTGGATCAGTGGAGTTCAACTGACTCCTACAATCCCTACAACGATATCAAAATATTTTTCCTTGAGTTCGTACTTATTTGAACCGTCCGCATTTCGCGTCGCATGGAGGATTCCAATCCTGGAGGCTATAATACCGACCATCGAAGCAATCGCATGGAATGTAACGGCAAACTGAGTGTGAAGTGCGGCGACGAGCTCTGCAATGGTGAGGGATTTGATCTTAACAAAAAGTCTGAGCACTTCGCGCCGGATTCCGGTCCTGTCCCGTGAAAGATATGACTTTAACCGTCCTTCAACGACTCGTTTGATCTCTGAGGGAGATCTCATACGTTTATTGTCACCGGTCTCTCTATTTAAATTTTTTTATTTTTTCCTGATTAACGGTGATTTATAGAAAATTTTTCTTTCGTTATGTCGGGAACCGTCATACTTCTGCGCAGTTTTAGCAATATTCCTCCGATGACGGATAAATTGCTCCTGGCAGGAAGCCGGTTCTGGTAACTATTTAATCGTTCATGAACAGATGATTACGATATGGGATTGGTCAATTATAACATTGAGAAATATTCACCAAAACAGCTGGTGATAATCCCGCTCGCGATTCTGGCAATTTCACTCGTGATGCTGGCCTTCACAACCCTGTCAACCGGCATGCCGGTTACCCCGGGAATTGACTTCTCCGGGGGCACCGCTGTGACCATCTTCTCTGCTGACTCAAGAGAGCAGATACAATCGACATTCGCCGGTTATCCTCTGATCGATATCAGCGAAGGGGTGAATAACGGGAAATTTCTAAAATTTGGATCCATGGACGATGCAAAATACAAGGACCTGACCACGCTTATTTATCAGAACTATCCTGATGCAAGTATCAACCAGATCGGTGAGACCTTCGGAAAGACCCTGCAGTCACAGGCAGTGCTTGCGATGATATTCTCCTTTATTGGCATGGCAATCGTGATTTTTATCTCCTTCAGGACATTCGTGCCGGCAATAGCAGTTGTTCTTTCAGCATTTGCAGATATGGCCATGACTGCGGCTACAATGAACATTGTGGGTATCCCCCTCACACTCGGCACGGTTGCCGCGCTCCTCATGCTGATCGGTTATTCGGTTGACAGCGATATTTTGCTCACGAACCGCGTACTGAAACGTCAGGGAAAGCTGAACGATAAACTTGTCGGCGCTTTCCGTACCGGCATCATCATGACAACAACTACGCTCGCGGCTGCCACGGCAATGTTAGTTGTTTCCTGGTTTGGATCAGTCCAGATACTTACGGAGATATCAGCGGTGCTTCTGATTGGGCTTATTTTCGATGTGATGAATACCTGGCTCACGAATGTCGGAATCCTTAAATGGTATGTCCTGAAGGGAGGTGGCAAATGAACGCAAAAGAACTGAAGTCGCTTATCACCGACTGGAGAGTTGCAGTTCTCATTATACTCCTTGTCCTCTCCATCATAGCCATATACCCTCATATCGACGAGAAGGGTAACCTGGCCACCAACCTCCAGTACGGGCTCGATCTCCAGCAGGGTGCGTGGCTCCAGCTTGACATCCAGGCAGAAGTAGTAGGATTCACGACAGATCGTCCGCTTTCCGAGTTCCTCACCAACCTCTCCACCAGCCTCGACTCCGAAATAACCCAGGTAGATTCGAATCATCTTGAAATACGGAAATATTATTCACAGGCAGATCTTGAACCCAGATTTGTGGCTGCCGGTGGACAACTTACCAGTTACCAGCAGGGAGTATCAAAAACCACCGCCGATGATATAAAACGCATTCTTGAAAATAAAATCAACTCACTGGGCACAAAGGATGCAAAAGTTAACACGCTTACCGGTTTGAATAACGTCGCCCGGTATATCCGGGTTGAGCTTGCCGGTGTTGATATGAACCAGGCCCAGGAAATTGTGGGAAAACAAGGTAAGTTCGAGATCCGCATACAGTCGACGGGAAACCAGACCGAGCATGTACTCTTCGGGGATGCGATCACCAGTGTTCAGGTTCCCAGCCAGGAGCCGCCCGGAAGTGACAACTGGGGTGTTGGATTTACCTTAAGCGAGAGCGGCGCCGCGGCGTTCCGCGCTGCTGCGATCCAATATGGTGCTACGGTTGACCCCACCAGGCACTACCTGACTATGCTCCTCGATAATGAGACCGTGTACCAGACTCCTCTCTCCAGCGACCTTGCAGGAAAGATTCAGAACGAGAACATCCGGCAGCTCTATGCGTCAACGGGATCGGGAACATACGGAACCCAGCAGGCAACGAACCTTGAGATCCACCTCAGGGCAGGAGCATTACCGGTCGAGGTCACGATAGCAGGCTCCGGAGGTGTTTCGGCACCTCTTGGAGAACGCTACAAACAGATGGCGCTTCTCGCCGGGATATTTGCGCTCATTACTGTCGGTTTTGTCATCTACTACCGGTACCGGGAACCGTATATCGTGCTCCCCATGATCTTGATTAACACGTCTGAAATTATCATCCTGGTGGGGTTCATCAGTCTCATCAGGTTCCAGATGGATTTGCCCACCATTGCGGGTCTCATTGCTGTCCTGGGAACCGGTATCGATCAACTGGTCGTAATCACCGACGAAATACTGCATGAAGGAAAGGTTCCTTCACCCAACCTCTATCTGAAGAGACTGACTCGTGCCCTGAGTATCATTGTTGTCGCCGCAGCAACCGTCATCATTGCCATGGTCCCTCTTGCGTTGATGGACCTCTCAACCCTCAAGGGATTTGCGATCATCACGATCCTCGGTGTTCTTGTCGGTGTTGTGGTCACGCGTCCGGCATATGGAAAGATCATCATGCAAATCCTCTCCAGATAAGATACCATACCTTTATCTTTTTTTTAATCGACTATTCTTCCGGGTATGTTCAATGAGCAAACCGGTTTTATTTGATTTTTTTGCGACCTGGTGTGGTCCCTGCAGGATGCAGACACCTATTCTGGAAGAACTCGGAAAAAAGATGGGTGACGCGATTGAAATAAGAAAAATTGATGTCGACCAGCACATGGAGGAGGCGGAAAAATATGGTATCCGTGTCGTCCCCACTCTTGTCATTGAAAAGGACGGGAAGATTATCCAGTCCCTTGAAGGGGTTACCGATGCGGCCACGCTCGAAAAAATCTTAAGACCGCTGGTGGGTTAAGTGAAAATTGGTATCGTGGGGGGGACCGGTGACATTGGTGAAGGGATGGCCATGCGCCTTTCCCCGGTATTCGATGTTATTGTTGGTTCAAGGGAAAGCGAAAAAGCTGAAGCGTGCTGCACCACAAATATTGAAATTCTGAGAAAACGCGGACAAACGTGTTCTCTCAAGGGAGATACCAACCAGACTGCTGTAGACAAGTCAGACATCGTTATCCTTGCAATCCCCTACAAGCATCTCCTCGGAACTATAGAGACTCTCTGTGGGTTCGAAGATAAAATCGTGGTGAGCCCGATTAATCCCATGGAAAAACGGGATTTCTTTACCAGCATCCCGCCTCCTGAAGGCTCTGTCGCGCTCCTCTTAAAAAGACTTCTTCCCCCCACTGCCAGGATATGCACCGCATTTAATACCGTTGCGGCAAACCGCTGGAAACTGCTCGATGAAGAGCTCAGTTACTCGGTCCCGGTCTGCGGGGATGATCGTGAAGCAAAACAGCAGGTTATGGATATTGTGAACCGTGTATCCAGGCTCCAGGCGTTCGACGCAGGGCCCCTGGCGGCTTCAAACCTGGTTGAATCCATAACGCCCCTGCTCCTCAACATCGCACGATATAATAAGATGAAAGATGTCGGAATCCAGTTCCGTTAAGATAAACCGACTCATCGGCCTGCTCACCGATCATTTCGGAGAGATACACTGGTGGCCGGGGCACACGGACGAAGTAATGCTGGGCGCAATCCTCACCCAGCAGACCCGGTGGGAGAACGTTGAACGTGCTCTCATCCATCTCAGGCACAAGGGAATCTGTTCCCTTGAGGCCATTTTTGCCGCAGACCTGCAGGAGATCGAGGAGGCAATCAGGTGTACGGGATTTTACCGGGTCAAGACCCGGCGTCTGAAATCCCTTGCTGCCCACGTGATGGAAAGGTATGGAGGTACGAAGGGAATGGCTGATATTTCCACCGGGCAACTCAGGAAGGGGTTACTCGAGGTACCAGGGATCGGTGAGGAAACTGCCGACAGCATCCTCTGTTATGGCCTGTCCCGCACAAGTTTCGTTATCGATGCCTATACCGAAAGAATAGTTCATTGCATGGGAGTGAAGGAAAGGCGGGGAAATTTAAAGGGGATATTTGAAGAAGTCCTTCCCGGAGACAATCTTTCCTACCGTCAGACCCACGCCCACATTGTTGAATATGGAAAAGAATTTTGCGGGAAAAAAAGGTGTTCTGAATGTATTCTCTTGAATTCGAAAGAATAGGAAAGCGGCTCTTTGCGGAGCATCTTGTCGGAGGAAATTTTGGGAATATCAGCATCAGAAGTGGGAAAAAGGGTTTTCTTATTAAACGCGGCGGTACTTTTCTTGACGTTGCCAGTGATCCTGTCTTAGTTCTCCTGGACGGAAATGCACCGGCTGAATCTTCGAGTGAATACCGGGTGCATCTTGAGGTGTACAGGAATACCGGCCATGAAGCAGTTGTCCATGCTCATCCGCCCTATGCAATTGCTGCATCTCTGGTAATGGATGAAATTGTACCTGAAGACAGTGAAGGTAAGATGCTCTGCCCAAGGATTCCGGTCGTATTAGGTGCACCTGGTTCCCAGGAGATCGCTGAAAATGTTTCTCGTGCCCTCATCTCCTCAAAACTGGTAATTGTCCGGGGGCACGGTACCTTTGCGGCAGGAAAAACCCTTGATGAGGCCTACGTGTATACCTCCCTTGCCGAACATTCCTGTCGGGTACTCCATCTGAAACGGGGTTTTTCCCCTTGAAATTTTTATTAGATCTACTTCCTGATATTTTTCTGAACCTGTACTCTGATAATTTCACGGATCCGGATTATAGCTGAGAGGTTTGCAAGTACTCGGCAAATTATGACAAAATGTGAGGTGACTGTACATCTGCAGTCTTTTTTTAAACATCCCCCCAAGGAGTCTTCACCTTTTTAACAGAAAATTAATACAATTACGGCTATAACGCCTTGGGAGAGTGTTGCCCCCCCCTGCTGTGTATATTTTCGACCGGTCACAGCAGATGCAAGAGATCTTTTTTTTCAGGTTATTATTTGCTTGAGTGAGGTACCTTATCCGGGGGTCACCTCCCCTCAAAACAAGAATAAAAAGGAAGGATCCTGACCCTGTTTTTTCCTGAATCGTATAAAAAAAATTTTGTCAGCTAATCTTACCTGAATATCAGCGCATCAAAATGAGTGTAAGGAATAGCACCATATTGGAATACTTTTATTTCTGGGGTTTCTGGGATTGCAACAGCTGAACTTCCCGGATAATCTCCCGGTGGAGTATCAGTAGCATATCGCTGATCACGCCGAACATAAAAATTTCAACGCCGACAACAATCAGGAGTACGGTCAGTATCGTCAGAGGGATGTGATCTATGCCCTGGAACCATTCGAACAAGACATAAATTCCGGTTAGAATGCCGAGAAACGAGGTGAAAATTCCCATCATCCCAAAATAAAACAGGGGGTTGTTCATTCGTGCCAACCGGTAAATAGTGCTTACGATCCTGATGCCGTCATGGAAGGGGGAGAGTTTGGTTACCGTTCCCGGGCGGCGGGAATATTTAATCGGTACAACCTTAATGCGCTGTCCGTTCCGGACTGCTTCAACTGACATTTCCGTTTCGATCTCAAATCCTGTCTCCTTCAGGCTCATCTGCCTGACCGCGAGCTGGTTAAAGGCCCGATAACCGGAAAGAATATCATGGAGATCACGGCTGTGGGCAATCTTGAAAAGAAGATTCAGCATCTGGTTTCCCAAAAGATTGAGACGTGAGAAGGCTCCTTCCTCTGCATTGACGAGTCGATCACCGATGACCTGATCGAATCCTGAAAACAGGGGGGCAAGCATTTTTTCAGCATCTCTCGGGGAATAGGTGCCATCCCCGTCGAGCATGAGAATGTAGGGTTGTTCGATGATTTCAAATGCTTCAATAATAGCATTTCCTTTGCCTTTGCCTGATTGTAAATGAACATTCGCACCAGCCTCCGTGGCGACTTTTACAGTATTATCGGTGCTTTTACCATCGATGACGAGAACATTCTTATACCCTGACTCCCGGAACTCACGAACGATCTTCCCAATGGTCAGATCTTCATTAAGCGTAGGAATTAAGATACAAATCTCATCTTTTTCAAATTTCATTCACATAGTATTTTTAATCGGGTCACATAAGTGCTTCTATGCATATCCCGAAAAAAGGACTTCGGGTGCTGGGCATAGCCGAAAGTTATACCGGAAGAACCAATTCACGACTTGCAGGAGTTGTGATGCGAAAAGATCTTCATATAGACGGTTTTATTTTTTCTACGGTGACCGTAGGCGGAACAGATGCTACTGCATCTATTCTCCGTATGATGAACGAGCTTGAACGCAAGGACATCAATGCAATCATGCTGTCTGGGTGCATAATCGCATGGTTCAATATTATTAATCCGGCAAAGATTGCAGCGGAGACAGGAAAGCCGGTGATTTGTGTTACCTATGAAGATTCTGAAGGACTTCTCCCGGAGATTTCTCACCATTTTCCTGGTGACATCGAACGGATGACAGCATACCGGGATCTGGGGGAGCGTATACGGGTGGAACTTCATACCCGGCAGACGATCTTCATCCGGTGCTGGGGGATGAATGCCGGGGACGGAGCCCGTCTCTGCAATGATTTCACCAAAGAAGGCAGGATCCCGGAACCCCTGAAGGGTTGCACGACTTCTGGCGAGAAAATTGCCCCCTGCTCCTGAAAACGGAACCGGTAAAATCAGGATACACTGAAACAAAAGATTCAAAACAATTTATAGAAGCAAAACAAACGTTTCCTCAGATATTCAGGGAGTTGATGAATCACCATGGCAAAGGGAACCAAATGTGCACGATGGGTCTGTCTTGAATGCCACTATATCTATGATCCTGAAAAAGGAGATCCCAAAGCGGGAATCGCACCCGGTACTCATTTTGAAGAGCTTCCCGAGACCTGGCGTTGCCCCGAATGTAAAATCCTCAAGGTGAAAAAAGGGGTATTCAAGCGGCTTGATGAATAACCGGGATCGTCTGCGGTCGAGGTATATAAAGAAATATGCGGGAATATTCTGATAAATACTGCCTGCTATTTCCGTATTCTTGGTGAATTTTCTTTATTATTATCTCCCGGGCTTCTTTTAACCTAAGGCTCATATGAGATTATCCTGTCTGGGATATTGTTCGGAGCAGGACAGCAGACCACGGAGTCAGGATGGTAAACTGCAGCCATCATTGCCGAGAAATGAAAGATCTTCTCTAGCCCGAATACACAAAAAAGGATAAAAAAAATTTATTTTTTTCAATGAAATCAGAGAATTATTTATAGTTGAACGTATGTCGTGAGATGAGGATACCCCCGGTCTTATCCATAATATCCACGCGTACCGAGTCGCCGGGATGAAATGTCCCATCCGTGAAATCGATGCAGATCCTTTCCCCGGGGATCCAGGTAGTCCCCGAGCATCCAGTTCCACCCATCCATTGGACGCCGTAATGAGATGTGCTGATGAAATCATGCCCATCCATGGTGATAATAGAGGTGGGTATCATCTGGCCGTTCTTAAAAAAATTTGCGGTAAGATTCCTGTTCTGATACGTTTTATCGCCGGTATGGAGAAGGATTACCCGGCTGTCAAAATTCAGATGTCCGGTAAGTTCATCGGTATCCTCGATTGCCGTAATTTTAAAAATTTCCGGGATCCCGGTCCCCCGGCCCAGGCAAATAGTTGGATATTCATCAAAAGAAGAACGAGGAGAGCCAGGAGAACTGTCACAGTTACCATAAGGATAACCCCGAACGAATCAGAAACCGCATTATCCCTTCTGCAGCAGGCGTACACTGATTCTCCAACGAACGATCCTGATAATTGAACCGGATTAATTTAGCGTATATCTTTCTTACTTTCCGGTTGATACGATATTTAATCTTTGAAATCTCCCTGACCGGATCGAATCCGGTCCTGGATATTATAATCCATCAACATAAATATCACTTACACTAAGCTTTTTGATAATCATTGTACTCCTACTCCTCGGATCTCCTTCAATGTCTGAATCACCGGAAACCATTGAAAATCTGCCCTCCCCAAAGAATGCATGGGAACTCTGCATTAAAGGAAATACTCTTGGCAGGGAGGGAAGGCATGAGGAGGCTCTCGTATCTTTTTCCGATGCTCTCTCTCTCGATCCAAATCTTGCCCCGGCCTGGATTGGGAAAGGTTTTGCCCTCGGTAAACTGGGGAGGTATGAAGAAGAGATAGACTGCTGCGAAAGAGCAATTCTTCTCGATCCCTATTGTGTCGACGCGTGGAATTTCAAAGGATTTGCATCCGGGATGCTTGGTCGCCTGCAGGAAAAACTGGAATGCTGCGAGAGAGCGCTGCAAATCGATCCCGGGAGTGCGACGGCATGGAACAACAAAGGTGTTGCACTGGGAATGCTGGGGAGGTTTGAATCGGAGATCGAATGTTGCGACCGTGCATTGGATCTCAGGCCGCGTTACCTCTCTGCATGGGTGAACCGGGGTTACGCTTTCGGGAAGCTGAAGTGGTACGAAGAAGAGATCATCTGTTATGACAGGGCGCTCAAAATTTATCCGTTTTATTTTTCCGCATTGATTAAAAAAGGGATTGCCCTCATTAATTTAAAACGATATTCAGAAGCGATTGAAAATCTCGATCGTTCGCTGGTGATCGAGCCCGGGAACGCAAAAGCTCTTTATCTTAAAGGACTCTCCCTCAGCATGCTCGGGAAACATGAAGATGCGGTTCATTGTCTCCAGCACGCTCTTGAGATAAATCCAACGATAGCTGACGCCTGGGTTGTCATGAGCAATTCGTGTTTCATGCTTGGCAAGCTTGAAGAATCTGCACAGGCGTTTGACAAGGCATACTATATCGATGTTAAGGATGTCCGATCCGGTCTGGTGAAAGGCTTGTCGCTATTGAAGTTGGGGAAGATCGATGACGCCATCAGGAGTTTCTCCAATGTCCTGGGGGTTCTCCTCAGATAATAACCAGGTTGTATCGATAGAGAAAAATTCCTTAAGTACCCCTCTTTTTTAAGTCTCTCGCACGTACCAAACCCTATGGATGTTGAGGAGTTTGTTCGCAGAAGAATTGCGAATGGAACCGATGAAGAGACTCTGCAGCGCGATCTGGCTGATGCAATTCTCGAAATAAAAGATGTAAATCCGTCCTATGCATCCGCTTTTTCCCGGGCAGTGATCGAAGAAGTGAAAAATACCCGTGGTCTGAAAGGTGACTTTTTCGAATTCGAACTTTCTGGAGTGAAAATGGGGGAGTTCGGGGTTGGATCGCGGGGGAAAGGAGATTTTTTTGCCCACCGCCAGATTGCCCGCATCATCGGAAAAACTTCGGCATCTGTCGGGGTGGATGAGATGGATGATGCCGGTGCAGTATGCGCCGGAGGTCATTATATTATCTGTACGGTTGACGGGATGCATTCCCGCCTTTCCGATTACCCGTTCCTCGCCGGATTCCATGTGACGCGCGCCACGCTTCGCGATGTCTATGTCATGGGAGCAAAACCGATCATGCTCTTCTCGGATATTCACGTGGCGGATGATGGAGATGTAGCAAAGATCTTTGATTATACCGCCGGAATTACTGCCGTGGGAGAGGCGATGGATGTCCCTCTGGTTACCGGCTCAACACTTCGTATCGGTGGAGATATGGTGCTCGGGAGCCGTCTCACCGGTTGTGTGGGTGCTGTTGGTGTGGCAGAACATCTCACTGCCCGGAAATCGACGCAGCCTCGTGATGTCCTGCTGATGACAGAAGGTGCCGGAGGTGGAACCATTGCGACCGCGGCGATATACTCAGGATTTCCAGAAGTTGTAGAACAGACGATAAATCTCAATTTTCTTGAGGCATGTGAAACGCTCATGAAGAGCGAAGTTTTTCAGAAAATCCATGCGATGACTGATGTGACGAACGGCGGATTGCGGGGTGACGTCTTTGAGATGGCAGAGACCGCCGGCTGCCGGATCGTTATCGACGAGCAGGCGACAGGAAGCCTGGTGGAACCCCACGTGATGCACATGCTGGAAGCACTCCGGATCGATTACCTTGGCGTTTCTCTTGATGCCCTTCTCATTGTCGCTCCTCCCGATGCGTCGGACGAGATCTGCCGGGTAGTGAAATCAACCGGCGTGAGTATACATGAGATCGGTTACGTGGAAGAAGGTCTGCCCGGGTCAGTGCTCATGGTTAACGGAGAAGAATGCGATTTTACACCGCGGTTCCGGGAGTCGGCTTATACCCCGGTGAAAAAGATCGTTGACACCACTATGCGCGACTTCGAGGAGATGAAAGAAGGAGTCATGCATGCTGCGAAAGCCGCGATCCAGAAGAAAGAGCGTGTATTGCAAAATCTGAGAGAAAAAAGAGAAAAACCAGCAACTTAGTTCCGGGGTTTTTTACCGCTTACACAGATATTGTAGGCAAGCTGCGGGACGCATTTTTCAACAAAAGGCTCAATCTTCCGGGCGAGATAGAAAATGGGATCAAGCATATCAATATGGGCAAAGGAACACCATTTTACCTGGACCTCTGAAAAACCAGCTTGAGAAAAGAGCTCATGCATCTCCTTCCGGTTATAATAACGTTCCCCGAAATTTTTCATAACAACATGTTGCACATTCATCTTCTCGCCGATCTGGTAGATTGCCGGGATTCCCCGGGTGAGTAGTTTTTTTCCCAGCGTGCAGATTGCAATCGCTCCACCGGGCTTCAATACCCGGTATGCCTCACCCAGCATTGCTTCGGGGTCCCTTACGTAACTGAATACGAGCAGACTGGAGATTGCATCAAAGGTATTGTCATTGAACGGGATTTTTTCCCCGGTTCCTACGGTATAATCGCATTCCCTGCATCTGGTTCGTGCCTGTTCGATCATTTTTTTGCTGATATCAAGTCCCACGACGTACCGGCCATCTTCACTATATCTCTCCACAAAAAGGCCTGTTCCACACCCGATATCCAGGAGCTTTCCATTCTGTGGCAGAGCGTCCATGACATACCCGCTCAGGTGGGAGTAGTAGCATCTTCCACGGTGTTGGTCATAATGATGGTCATACACGTCAGCAATAGTATCATAGTGCTCCTGGATTTTCTTCTGCCTGACGGTACTCATGAAAAGACCTCCTGTATCCCGGCCGCGAATGCACCTATCTGGATAAAATCGTTGTTACCATGAAGCAATCGGTATTCGGCGTCTGCGAGTGCAATTGCGATCAGGGGATGATTATACTCGCGTTTGACAACGGTGCGAATTTCAAACAGCACTTCACTGCCGGAGAGCCCATAGTCAATTATCAGCGATTCAAAGCGGCGGATCGCGTTGCGGACATCCCCACTTTTGAGAGCATCCAGAGCCGAAGCAGCCACATTCGTTGTTTCAGAACAGGCAAGGGAAGAAAGATCCTG
This sequence comes from uncultured Methanoregulaceae archaeon, assembly GCA_963815065.1. GTDB lineage: Archaea > Halobacteriota > Methanomicrobia > Methanomicrobiales > Methanospirillaceae > Methanoregula. The sequence goes on from CAWFFE010000002.1 coordinate 1,378,918, forward strand.
GCACCTCCCTGCTTCAAGAGCAACCTGCAGGAGCAGGACAGCCCTGCGCACGTCTCCCTGCGCAAGCTGGGCAATCAAATCCAGATTGTCATCAGAACAGGGATGCAGGGAGGTATGTTCCCGTTCCCGAATCATGCGGAGATGATTGAGCACACTTTCCTGATCAACCGGCGAAAAGTAAAGAGGCAGACACCGGGATGCAATCGGAGGGATAATGGCACTCAGGTTTGTCGTAGTGAAAATAAACCGGCATGTGGTGCTTGCACGTTCCATAATTCTCCGGAGCGCCTGTTGGGCATCCTTCGTGAGCGTGTGCGCATCTTCAAAAACCATCAGCTTGAATTCAGTATCCAGGGGGCGGAGAGAGGCGTACCATTTGATAATGTACTTAAAATTGTTAATGAGAGACTGGTTTTTCTGGTAGAGATGAGTATACCTATCATCCCGTTCGAGGTATACCTTCCCCATCGAAAAGAGATCGCCTGTCTGGAAGACCGTGGTATTTAATTCCCAGTTTTCCCGGTAAAGTGCTTTGGCAAAACATTCGATCGCCGCACTTTTTCCGGTCCCGTGAGGCCCGGTAAGGATCAGGTGCGGTACAGCTCCCGGATGCAGCAAAGGAGAAGAGATGCCGGATTACGGTATCCTGTCCAATAATCTCGGTAAGTTTTTCCGGGCGGTATCTCTCAATCCAGAGCATGGGCGAGCCTCAGCGTCATCTCACGTATTGCTTCTGACAAAAGATAATGATTGTCGATAGATCCCAGGATCTGACGGTGTTCAACACAAGAGATCTCACTACATGCCCGGGTTATCTGGGGAATTGCACGGGTAAGCTCATCTACTATAGTAAGCGTTGCTGATCGGGCAGTGCGGGAGAGGGGGTTCAGGTCAACCGCGATCACCGTCTTTCCCATCCTGACGAGAGCCTCGCAGCGATCCCCGTCTTCAAGTGGTATAAGGACCACATCAGCAGAGAACAATCCTTCTCTCCGGCACCATGCCCGGTCATGAGAAAGGGGAAGTAATCTCTCTGCTTCACCGGCGGTGAATACATCTATTCCTGAATCCCGGAGAAGATCTTCTATCATTTTCACCCGTCTTTCAGTCCGATGGAAAAGATTCACCTCAACACGGGCTCCGCATTTTTTCTGGAGTTCAGAAATCTCTCCTGCTGCCAGAGCTGCTGTGTTACCATTCACGGAGATCAAAGGATTACTTGCCGTCAGAAGTATTGCTGCAGCAGTCTTCTCGGCAACGAGTGCACTGGGAGTTGTTCTCTCACCGATTAGGTAATCAAATGCTTCGCCGCGACCATGGGCTGTAAGTCCTTCCCATGAAACAATGCCGGCTTCTGCGCATCTCGCGAGATGTTCACGGGTCATTAGTGAACGATAGCGGGGATGATCCTGTGGTATCATATCGGTACCTCAACAATTCGGGCTCCCGAATCTGCCAGATAAAATTCATACACCCGACCAAAGGGCGACATAAGATCACGTGCCTTTCTGCCATAAGCAAAAACACCATTGCCCAGCATCGTCATGCTGGATGGGATGCCAGCAGCATCGCATGTTCGGATAATATGGGATACTTCTCGTGTCATAAGCCCGCTCTGCCCGGCGAAATGGCGCGAGAGCCGAAAAAAATCCATAGGGTTTTCGGGAGTTGTTCCTGGGAAGGCTGAGGACACCCGTTCCATCTGTCCGGAAGAGCCTAACACGGATGGGGTGTGGATCGGCCCGAAACTCACTGCATACAAAGGTTCAGGCATATCAAAATTTCGTTCGATGGTTCCATGAATACCCGGCCCGAATCTGATGACTCTTCCTCCCCCCTGGCAGGCCGCAACATCGCCAAGCCCGGTCTGGTGTTCAACCTCAGCCCGGTGGGCGACCCGTGCAATTTCATCCTGGCTCATTTCAAGGTCGAAAAGTCTGTTCACTGCCGTCAGGGTTGCAAGCAATGCAGCGGCAGAGAGACCGAACCCGGCACCGATGGGCAGGCGGCATTTGGTTATAACAGATGCGGTCACGTCGAGCTGTTCCATCACGTCCGTCAGGAGTGGTGGACCGGATCCATTCAGAGAACGTTTTCCCGTTTCCTCCCGTTGTTGAATGACGACGGTAGTTGTTTCTGAGGATTTAACCGTCACCGCTACCCCTTCGCTGATAACAATCCCGGCCCCGATACTGCCGGTAGTGTCAATGGAATCTCCTTCAATCCGTCTGAAGTAGCCGGAGATATGACCCGGGCAGAACGCGGTAACGGCAGTTGATTTCATGGATTTGATAGTAAAGATTGGATGTTTTTACACATTAAAGAATCCCGGCAACAATCCCGCTCAAAATTTTCAGAATAGAAACACAACGTATTATTGAAACCAGCAGATACCGGATGATTTTTTTAATACCTTCTGACCTTTCTTTCCAGGCCAATGATTACCACCAACATGTAATATCGGCTCAGGTAAATGCATCACATAAAAAAGTCAAAAATAAGATCACCGGCATACTGTGATTTTTTCCAAAAAAAATATATTCACCGTATCCTGCGCCGGAGGGTTCTCCAGGACCGGGATGGACAAGGTTGAGTTTCGTGCTGAAGGTATGATCCGTGATGCGTTTCGAAAGTGACGTTTATGGGGTCATCAACAGAAAGCATTTACCTGCTCATCATATCCGGATAATATAATTTTCACCACCGGGATTAAGTTCAGGTTCTTGTTCCAGGATTTGATGGTGAAAATCCGGAGCGAAAATACGAGAATGCCGAAATATTTTCATCGTGATTTAGTTCCACCCGTAGAAAGAATCAGAAAGCAGCGCGATAACCAGAACGATTCTTCCGGACCGGGATCCTGGTGAATCGCTATTTGATGAAAATGAATCCCTCTCTTTTATTCTCATCCCGGGGGACAATTCTTCTGGAGAACATGACTCCAGATTGCTGCTGCAATCTCATCTTTGGAACCGTTCAGCAGATATTCTCCTTCACGGGTGACCAGAAGGTATTCACCGTAGACACTGCCCATGGTCTTCGGCTCATTCTTCAGCACCATCGCGGTGCCCTGTGCGATCATCGCCTCTGCTTGTTTCCCGGATGCATCCCCGAGTTTGAATGCGATGGTCAAAGGATGGTATTTCTCAAGTACTTCCGTGAGCAATTTCGGGAGAGGCTCAAGTACAAGATGTACCTGGGTGCCACTCGGGATCTTTCCGTTCACTTTTTTTGGCGCAAAATCAGAAATTGCCGCGGAACTAATATAGATGTCCGCTCCCCTTTCTGAAAAATACTGGTGGACAGCACGCTGCATATCGTCGGCAGTTTCCGCAAAAACATTGGTCACACAAGCGAAGGTATCCCTGTGGATGACGGTTACCTCTGCGCCGAGACGGAATGCCTGGAGCGCGAGCGCCCGGCCCATGTGCCCGCTTGATCGTGTCGTAATGATGCGGATATCGTCCACCGGCTCCTGGCACGAACCGCTGGTAATGAGCACCTTTCTGCCGGCCAGTGGTTTTCCCATTACAGCGCGCTCGCAGAGAAGAATAATCTCGTCGCTGTCTGCAATCTTGGCTTTTCCTTCGTCAATCCTGGGGTCAGCGATTTCCACGCCCCAGCTCTTCAGCCTGGCAAGATTTTCGGTTACTGCCGGATGGCGGTACATACTCTGGTGCATTGCCGGCACGACTATGACTTGTTTCCTGCTTCCGATTGCGGTAGTTGCAAACGTGGTAACCGGGGTGTCATCAATGCCGCAGGCGATTTTGCTGATGGTGTTTGCCGTGCAGGGAGCAATCAGCAGAAGATCGGCACTTCCTTCATCACCGCAATAGGTAACATGTTCGACCAGTCCTGATAACCGGGTGATGGTCTCCCGTCCGCTTGCATAGGTCAGTGAATCAGGATGCAGTATTCCCGATGCTGCCTGGCTCATCACCGGCTGCACAACAGCGCCCAACCGACGGAACCCATGGATCAGTTTCACCACTTCCACGGCGGCGATGCTTCCGGTAACACCGATCACGATCTGTTTTCCGGCAAGTGTCTGTACAGGCGTCATGCGATCGTCACATCCTGCACCACATGCCAGACATGGGGACGGTATTTCTTCACGTTACGCACCTCAATGGTTGCCGAAAAACCTGCCTTCCTGATTTCTTCCCGGATCGTTTCTTCAACCTCACCGATACTGTGGAGATGGATAACACTCCCCTTATGAACATGGGAGAGGACTGATGTGAGTGCGGACAAAGAATCGAAGTGACCCATGACGACCCGGTCATACATGCCGGTCAGGAAGTCCTGGCAGTCTCCCAGAGCGGTATCCACCCTCCCGGAAAGGTCGTTTTCCCGGATATTCCGTTCCAGGAACTCATGCGCGACAGGGTTGATCTCCATCGCATGAACGGAAGCACCACTGCCGGCCATCGGAATGGTAAAGTAGCCTATACCGGCATACATATCGGCTACCCGTTCAGGTTCCGGACTGCTGTTCACCAGCTTCGCTATTCTCATCTTCTCGTTCCTGTTGCCCTGCGCAAACATTACTTTTGTCGGATCGAGAATATACGTGTAGCCGTTTTCGCGATGGCGGATCTCGCCGGCATCACCCCAGAGAATTTCAGTGGCAGGAGTTCTGGTAATCTCATTGAGTGATTCGATCCAGAGCACTCCCCGCGGATGCCGGAAACTCAGGATCTCCTTAACGTCGGCCGGTGCAGGCTTTTTGCCATGAATGACGGCAATATCGCCCAGCATAAAAAATCCTTTCCCCCGGTACCTCATTCTTCGCGGGAGCACGTATTCGCAGGGCTTATCATCCCTGACAGGGACCCAGCAGGTATCTCCTTCGGCATATGAACTCCGCGTGCGATCAATCCAATCCTCTCCGGCGATATTCCGGAGCTGCTCTTTTGGCACCGCTTTTACCCGCATCAATTACCCTATCACGATGAGATTTTCACGGTCGCGGAGAATGAGCACCTGTTGACCGGCCTTCACATCAAGCCAGGGGGCCTTCCTGAGTTCTTTTGTCTGGCAGGTTTCCGGATCAAGGATCCCCATGATATGGCTGTCAGCGAACACCACCAGGGCCGGTACGGCATCCCGCCGGTTGCCGACAAGACGCTCAATGTCTTCCTCACGGACTGAGGTCGGGGTCCCCCCGGCAAGATCCTGGGCCCTGATATGGCTGGATTCGATTCGGGTCAATTCCAGGTACCGCCCGCGGCTGAAGACCACGTCCTGTTTCTGGAAGCGGGGGAGCCGGACCGAATACGTGATCCGGTAAAGCTGCCGCCCGTTCTTCTCCCCGACCAGTTTCGGGTGCGTAGTGAACCTCCCCCCCAGCTGGGCGATTATCCCCTGGGAGATCAGTGTCCCTATGTGTTGAGATCCCACCGTTATGTCCAGGCCCTCACGGGTCTCATTCGAGTCGGCGATAAACGAGAGCCGTTCCCCTCCCGCCTGGAGAGAATCTTCCACCTGCTGCGCAATCCCGTCCGCCATCTGGAGTTCAAAGATGCTGGGAAGTCTCCCGTCCGCCCGGACCTGAACTATCCCTTCATAATAACTCCCGCTAATCCGGTTACAACGGTCACACTGCTCTTTATGCCAGATAATTTCAACGGTGCAGGTGCCTTCAAGAGGTGTATTATTGAGCAGTCCTTTGAGTGAAAGGGTTGCTGTCGAACGATTTGGCGTATTGTCCTGCACCGTTACCTCCACCGAGGGTTTCCTGATATCGGGATGGAAGTGAATGGCGGTCTTTGCAATCTCGGGTGCCAGATCTGCCCGGTTAAGTTCGGTATCTGTCCAGGTATTTACCTGCTTTACCGCACCACAGCTTGGGCAATGGATACTCTTTACGCGGCGGTCGCAGACAAACCATGGTGTGTTGCCGATCCTGCATTCGGTGCAGAGCCCTTCATGTCCGGTGGCTTTTCCGCATTTCGGACAAAAAAAATCCCTGATACTCATAGTGAATAGACCTGGGCATGGGGGATCGCCCCTATCATGATGCAGCCGGAAAGGGTGATGAGGCCCATATCAATCGCAATGCCTACTGCACGCTTGCCCATCAGGTTGATATTCCCCGCCTTCTTCAAAGCATCTCTCACCTCATCTTCACCAGCAGGAGAGTTACCATAGAACGCGTCAGAGATCCGGACAGAAAGCTCACCGTGGCAAATGGTAGTGTTAAGCAGTTCGCGATCGCATACGGCCACGATATCACCTGCTCCGGGTGAACAATGAACCTTCAGAAACATTGAATACCTATTTGCGTGCGGGGATAAAAAAGGTGAGTTGAAGCATTTTTCACAGCGTTATTATCACACCGTACACTTTTCCAACGGTCTCGGCATGAATCCTGAAGCAGTCCTCTTCAGTAATTAATCCCTGTCTGAGCAGCTGGTTCGTATAACGGGGAACTGATTTTGGGCCGATGACCGCTCCGGGCCGGGCATCTTCATCCATATAATCGCTTTCCATGGTAAACGCCCGGTGCTCGCGTGCCAGCCCGGGTATCGCTTCGTGTTTTGCGATGAGGGACGGGTGCAGCGGGGTATCCGGGGATCCATAATGTTTCACGACTCGTTCTACCGGTATCCCCGCATTCTTTGCCATATCTGCAATATCGAGACAGGGGCCGCTTTCAGCATGGACCTGAAGCGCGCACCCACACACGGCAGCACATTCCAGGGCATGCATAAGAACGCCGTTAGATGCAGACAGGACCTCCGGGCTCACCTCATAATGCGGCCTCCCGCTTTTGATGGCGACAGCTTTTCCCTCCTGAACGTATCCTGCCGCACAGTCTATCCCGGCCTTCATCACCTCAACAGCTTCAGGTAATGACATCCGTTCACAAAGCCTGCTTACCTCGGCAGGATGGACGCCGAGAACCGGAAATACGGTCACGCCGATTGCTTCGATCAGCTTTCCAACAGAGATCGTCTCATCAAAAACAGCTGCATAATCAGCTCCACGACTGGGGTGGACATGGAGCGACCATGAAGGTTTTGAAACCAGAAAGATATGGGTCCCCCCGGCCCGCATGAAATCTTTTGCAGCTTCTATCCCACGGCCGTTGAGCGGATCGATGTGGATATGATCGTCAGTGACCGGAAAAGTGGGGGATTTCATGACACTCCATAATCTGCATAAGCGGGTAACCGTCCTTCGGAGCAAGTCGTGCCCGGCAATAGGAAAACCCGACACGGGTTACAATCTCAGCATCGAACATAAGGCCGGCCAACTCGCTGTACCCGAATTTGTTTTCTGTCATCAGGTTGCGGTCGAGCCTGACCGTGATCTCTTCAACGAACGGCTGGAGGATCACTGCCTGTTCGATCGCACTTTCGACGCTTGAAGCGGATAGCCGGGAAATGGGGGTCCCAACCCACTGGTGATAAAGTGCCCCAAGTTTTATTCCTGCCTCAAAGACCGCCTGGTTCAGGTTATCTGTCATGATACACTCATTAAATCAACTGCAGGATACCAAGTTTTGGCTCCATGGCTTCACCGGATCGGACGAGCATCTCGATCCCGGCTTCAACTTTGTCCCTCGGAAACCCTTTTGACACAACGACGTCAACGACCTGGTCCTTCGAGGCCCGCCTCCCTTCGCCCCCGATATCACGAATCGCATCCTTGATTACCCTCACGATATCGCGTTTTTCCTTGGATATTCCGGTAGCGATCTTATCAATATCGAAGCTTCCGGTCCTCGCGTCGTAAGCGATCTGGCGGAGGCATGCATCGACAATATGAATGACCCGCTCAGCATCATGCTGTTCGATAGTATTTGAGAGACGTATCCGGGCGCTTGCTTCTGCAAGCCTTACCAGTGCCTCAAGCTGGCGGGCGGTCACCGGTACCGGTTTGTTTGGTTCGGCAATGCCCCTGAGTTTGAGGTAATAATTGACGAGTGCCTCTTTTGCCTCAATGGACATAATGGGGAAGCAGGATCGTTTTGAATATGCCACGTACTTGCGGAAGAAGGAAGGATCAATATCCGGCATGACCGGTTTCAGCTGCTGCTGGATATATTCATCAGTGACACCGGGGATCGGCGTCTTTTTGTGTTGGGCAATCAGTTCACCGATGCCGTGGGATTTGAGGATATGTTCGGCAATAGCAAGATCGCGTTTCTGTTCAGGCTGGTCTGTCATGATGAAGATGAGATCAAACCGGGACAGCAGTGAAGCTGGCATATTAATCTGGTCTGAGATATCGCCATACATATCGAATCGCCCGTATTTCGGGTTCGCTGCCCCAAGGAGTGCACAACGGGATTTGAGCGTGGCGGTGATGCCGGCTTTGGCGACGCTTATGGATTGTTGCTCCATCGCTTCATGCAAGGCTGAACGATCCTCTTTCTGCATTTTATCCATCTCATCTACAGCAGCTACTCCCATGTCTGCGAGCACAAGCGCGCCTGCTTCGAGCGTCCACCGTCCTTCACCAAATTCATCCTTTACTGCCGTTGCAGTTAAACCTGCAGAGGTGGAGGACTGCCCGCTGGTATAGATCGCCCTCGGGGAAAGCTTCACCACATATCGGAGCAGCTGACTCTTGGCAATCCCCGGGTCCCCAATGAGCAGTACATGGATATCGCCACGGAGGTGGCTTCCGTCCGGCATTTCCTTGGCAATACCTCCAAAGAGCTGGAGTGCAATTGCCTCCTTGACATCTTCACTGCCATAAATCGTAGGGGCAATGGAATGAGTGATCTTACGGTAGATTAGCGGATCGCTGCTCAGATTTTTGATCTCGTCCTCATCTTTTTCATTGATTTCTACTTCTTCAAACTCTTTTTCGGCAATTTCTATGGAGTTACACTCCAGAAAAATGTCAAAGACCGTGCTCTTCTCACCTTTTATGATCCTCTGCATTGACCGAAGGATCCCATTGATTATCACACGATCTCCGGGTGCTACTTTCCCGGAGAGATCGTCAGTTACATCCACATCAAGCGTCTGGGGCTGTTCGCCACCACGCAGCCCCTCCGGGGACTCCTGTATCCGGAGCTTCTGCGAATCGACAAACCTCGAGCGTTTGGGTAACAGTTCAAGTTTCTTGAAGGTACACCCATCGGTTGCACATCCGTCAGGCTCTATAAATTTCCCGTACTTCTGTTTTTTAATGGTGAAATGCCCGGCAGGGCATCGGAAGACGGCTTCAACGATACGTGGCCTGACTTCGGTAGTTTTACGAAGGATACCTTCAACGGAGACAAAGGAGTTGATGTCATCGGATCTAATGTGACGAATTCCCACTGTTTTCGGGAGGTTGGTGAACCTGATATTGATGCCTTTAGGTTCTTTTCCATCCTTAGTGCGGATCAACTGACTTTTCCTGATCGCTTCCCACACGTCTTCAAGAACCTTACCGGGATTTTCCAGAAGTTCATCGGCAAGAGCGATACCCGTTTTCCCGTAGCGTTCGACATCCCGATAGTCGATAGCAAGGGAACGTTTGTGGGGATATTCACGGGATATTTCAGCAAGCTCTTTTTTATACTTGCTCTTTAGCAATCTGCTCCAGTCCTCGGTCTTATCGCTCTCTTGCAGGTCAGATCCTTTCTCCATACCTTTACCTCACCTGCATTTCTGAGAAGAGAGCACGAACCGGGCGACCAGCGCTTCCATCTGGATATCGCTGTTCGCCCCTTCGGACAACCTGAAATCGGTATCTCCGAGATAATCGATCAACTCAACTTTCAGTCCTTTTGGCATATCCATTCTGACGATTGCCCGGTAACACTGGTTGATCAGTTCATTGGGAGCGATCCCTCGTTCATGGAGAAGCTTTGCAAGAAGGGATTCGGCACCATCAAAGTCCCCGTCAAGAGAGAGTTTCAGAAGCTCTTCAATCTCATCCGGCCGTGCAGTTGAGGTAATTGCATAGACCCTTCTCTCATCAATTGCAGGGCTTATAATTGCGGCTCCCTGAATTGCATTAATTGCTTTACGCATATCTCCCTGTGCAATATACACAATAGCATCCATCGCAGCATCGGTTATCGTAAGACCTTCGCAGCAGGCGATCCGGCAGACTTCTTCCTTAATGGCATCCGGTCCAAGAGGTTTGAAACGATAGATTGCACATCTGCTCTGGATAGGATCGATGATCTTTGAAGAATAATTACAGGATAGAATAAAACGGCATGTCTGTGCGTAGCTCTCCATTGTCCGGCGCAATGCAGCCTGTGCATCGGTGGTCAGTGCGTCCGCTTCATCGAGAAACAATATTTTGAATTGTGCCTCACCAAGGGGTGTCGTCCGGGCAAACTGCTTGATCTGGTTACGTACAACATCAATTCCGCGTTCATCTGATGCATTAAGTTCACGAAAATTCATCTGCCATGAATCTTTAAAAAATTCACGCGCAAGGGTCACTGCAGCGGTTGTCTTCCCCACCCCGGCACTTCCCGTAAAGAGAAGGTGGGGCATATTACCGCTTTTCACATACGACACCAATCGCTCCACAATTTCATCCTGTCCGACGATATCAGCAAGTTTTGCCGGGCGGTACTTTTCAATCCAGATCGTGTGGTTCTCTTCCATGGGCAGTCTCTCTCCTGCTCGTATTCTTTTTACCGTAACGGACAGTAAGGGGTCTCTCTGACGCTGAACTCTTTTTATGACGAGAGATTATGTCCTCTTCTTTGTGAATGCCATAATGTTTATCATAAGGGTTTTAAAATTACTTCCCATGCAAGGAAAATATGTTGTAATCGCTCTTATTATCATCTTAACAGGTGCTGCACCGGTAGCGGGCAGTACTGCAAAAATCGGTCAGAGCGCTCCGGTTTATATCGGTGAGAGCAACCTGGATATATCGGCTGCACTGAACGGGTGTCATACTATCGGATGGTGGCAGGAGGGTGCAAATACCAGCGCGCCGCCTCAGAAGAATATGACAATCTACGAAATGAATACCGTGTCGGATAAAATTTATCATTTTAATATCAGCCTGGAAAGTTTTGCCGGATATACCGGGCCATGGTATTGTATGGATAAGCAACCTCGTGACGTGGTTTTTGAAGTTTTTGAGCCCCGGCTTGATATCAGGGTCTGGGATTTGGATCATAACCAGGACGTGAGTGGGCAGTCCATCCCGATTTCAACAAATATTACCTACCGGGTAGATACAAACCTGTATCCGGCGCTTCTTGTAATAAATCGTCCCAATATAAATCCCTCAGATTCATTTTTTACGGTTGTGCTCACTAATCCCCTCGGGAGGGTAATCAGCACCATCTATACGGGAAATGCCGGAAATTCAAAAACACATATCATTTCCTTCGAAAAACAGCCATTCATCACTGCATCTCCATATTACTGGAAGAACGGGAAAGATTGGGATCATTCAGCACGGAGTTCTTTTGGTGAAACTCTCTATCCTTTGGGGACCTATACATTCACGATTAATCAGGATCTTAACGCTATTCAGGAAACATATATCACGAGTGGAATCGGGAATCTCACAGGAATAACGACGAAGACGGCCTCGGTAACTTTTATCAAAGACATCTCCCAGGTTACCTCCGTGGAATCGCAACCTGCTGCCACACCCATTCCCGCAAAAACCACCACTCCATCGCAAAGCGGAGTGGTTACTCCGATTCCGACATCATCTCCGTTACCGGTAAAAACAACCTACGCCCCTATTCCGGTATGGATCGTCTTGGTCGGAATCATAATAGCAGGAATTCTGTTGGTTAAAAACCGACAAGCATAGGATTCATTCACTTTTTTATACGAAGCGCCTTCAATACCTGAGAACAGGAAAAAAGACATATGAATTTCAAAAGATTTTTTATCGTTATCCTGATCAGTTCCCTGTTGGTTCTGCCGGTTGTCGCCGCCGATACTTCCGATCAGCTGAATTCTGCGGGGGCTCTTTATTCGAAGAGCGTTGATCTTGCAGACGCCGGGAAATACTCAGAAGCTCTGGAAGCTTCAGATGAAGCACTGGCACTCAATGTAACCTCGCTGGTTCCCCTCATCCAAGCCAACCGGGCTGGAATTCTTGTGATGCTCGGCCGGTTTGAAGAAGCCAATGCTGCAGCAGATGCGGCACTCGCCGTTGAGGGCAACTTAACTTCGGTGTATTCTGTTGCCCTGTTTAATAAAGGCAATGCCCTCCGGTCTCTTGGCAGGTGTGATGAGGCAAAAGCAGCATATGATCGAGCTGCCGGGCTCGACCCCACCCTCGTTCCCCCGGATCTGAACTCGTGTTCTTCTGTATCATTGCCAGCTCCCACGAAATCCCCTTTGTTGTGGTCCAATGTCCTGTTGGCACTCGTGTCCGTTTCTATTCTCTCTGTTATCGGTCGCCAAAAAAGGAAATAATCTTTTTTTCAACTTTTTCTCTCTTCAGTCCAGTCCAGATTTTCCGTTTTCCTCGCGTCGATAGAAATTCGCTGGTGATCTGGGAAAAACGTGGTATTCACCGGGATTGAAAGATTAGTATTCCGGTGAATCCTTAACATCGTTGTTCTCCCGATAGGGGGATCCGACAAATCAGTTACCTGAAAATTTCTCAGAAAACTTCAATTTCCTTCCCTAGGAACAGGGAACCCGGTTATGTGATTAAAAAATGAATGTATTCAGACGTTAGCGTATTCATTTTTTTCGTTTTCCGCTGGAAAGATGCCACGGACTATATCTTGAATACAATCGCCTGACAAAATGATACTGATTATGGAAGGGACTGTACGGGTATTTGCGCAGGAATATAACGGGTCAACATTATCCATTCCGGACAAGGATAGTGGAACCCCTGCATGGGTGGTTACCCCCGGAGGAGCATTGTGCCGTTCCCTGTTCCTTTCCGGTGCCCTTACAGAAATTACGGAATCCGGGGATATGGTATATGCCCGCATCTCCGATCCGACCGGAGCGTTTGACCTGGTGATAGGGGGCAGGAATACCCCCATTGCAGAGATAGTATGTAAAATTCCGGTACCCTCGTTTGTCACGGTCTCCGGGAGAGCCCAGATGTATATGAAAAACGGTAAGGCAAACCTGTCTGTGCGCCCGGATCTCCTGAGAATTGTTGACCGGGGAATTCGCGATCGGTGGGTACTGACAACCGCAAAGGCGACCCTCGATCGCCTGACCCTTATCAGCCTTGCATTATCGGATTCGTGTACTGACAGACGCTTCTTGAATGCAATCCACCATTATTCAATTACCAGAACCCGCCTCCAGGAACTCGCGGCAATGGTTGAAGGTGCAGTAAAAACTGTTCGTCCCCCGGGTTATGATGTACCAGTTCAATCCGACGTCCGCACCCTGGTGATGGATATCATGTCGGCAGGAAACGGGCCGCGGGGAATCTCTCTGGAAGAGATAATAAGACTGGCGACGGAGAGCGGTTTATCCCGGGAGGCGGTCCTCGCTGCCGTTGAATATCTCATCACTGAAGATGAATGTTACCAACCCCAGAAAGGATTCGTTAAACTGTTATGAAGATGGAATTTTTCGGGGATGGCCCGGCGCTCGTTGTCGAAGGGGAAAACCGGTTGATGGTAGTTGCCGATCTCCATTTCGGGATCGAGGCTGATCTTGCGGCTCATGGCCTGCATTTCCGAAGCAGGAGCACTGATCGCCTTGAACGTCTTCTGAAGATCATCGATATCGCAGATCCGGATATGCTTGTTCTGCTTGGCGACATCAAACACAGTATCCCTTCGCTTACCCGTCAGGAATATGTTGAACTGCCGGGCAATCCTCGAAACTCTCCGGAATCGCATTCCTCTGAAAGTATTTCCCGGCAACCACGATTTCGGCATCGAATCGTACCTTCGGGATACCGAACTGCAGCCGAAAGAAGGAGCGATCCTTGACGGTGTCGGGTATCTCCACGGGCATATGTACCCTTCTCCCCACCTTGCAGGTCACCTGATGATCGCTGGTCACCATCATCCCCTGTTCCTGCTTAAGGATGAGGTGGGTTGTGCCCTTCAGGCCCCGGCATTTCTAAGGGCGGGGCTTGACACCGTTAAGCTGGGATTGGGCGCACCTGCTGAAAATTCTCCTGCCCGGGTGCTGTTCATGCCCTCTTTTAACGAGATTGCAGGGTACGATATCCTCCAGATTGTCATGAATCCGTTTTCTCCTCTGTCACGGTCGGTGAAAAAAGAGGATGCAGAGATCATCCTTGCTGATGGGACATATATCGGCAGCCTCAGTTCGCTTCAATCAGATGAAACAACTTGAAATGCTGGACCCGAAGGTCAAGGCATGTATCCGGAAACGCGGCTTCTCCGTGCTCTCTGAAGCCCAGAAACAGGCAATCCCGTTGATCCACCAGGGGAACCACGTCGTTCTTATTGCACCAACCGGTACTGGGAAGACAGAGAGTGCAATGTTTCCGGTTTTCAATGCGCTCCTGTCGATGTCTTCCGGCGGGGGGTTCAAAGCAATCTATATTACTCCTCTTCGTTCGCTTAATCGCGATATCCTCGCACGAATGCAATGGTGGTGCTCTGAACTTGGGCTTACCGTAGGTGTGAGACATGGAGATACGCCGTTAAGCGAACGACGTAAACAGGCACTGGCCCCCCCGGATCTTCTGATCACCACCCCGGAGACATTCCAGGCCCTTTTCATGGGAAAACGGCTCCGGAAACACCTCAACCAGGTGAGGTTCGTGATCATCGACGAGATCCACGAGCTTGCCGGCAGCAAACGTGGGGCACAACTTGCCGTTGCACTTGAACGCCTTCATGTGTATGCCGGAGAATTTCAGCGGATAGGTCTGTCGGCAACCGTGGGAAATCCTGATGAAATTGCACGGTTCCTCTGCGGAAGGCGTCCGTTCTCCGTTGTCCAGGTGCCCGTTGCAAAGCAACTCGAGATCACCGTGCGACTCGTGGGGGATGATTTTCGTAAACAGACGGAGATCCTTTCACAGATACTAAACCGTGAAGGATCCACCCTGATCTTTGTAAATACCCGGGTGACTGCCGAGGCTCTTGGTCACGCCCTGTATGGACGCGGGGATGTGGAGGTGCATCACGGATCGCTTTCAAAGGAGATCAGGATCGACGCAGAGGAGCGGTTCAAGCGCGGTGAGATTCGGACCCTTATCTGTACATCCTCCATGGAGCTTGGCATCGATATCGGGAGGGTTGACCATGTCATTCAGTTCGGTTCCCCCCGGGAAGTCTCCCGCCTCGTTCAGCGGGTGGGAAGAGCGGGCCACCAGCTCAATACCATCTCATGCGGAACGATCCTCGCTACGGGTTTTGACGACCTTCTCGAATCCCTTGTAATCGTTAAAAAAGCCAGGGTCAACGAGATAGAACGGGTGGTACCCCAGCGATTTGCCGCCGATGTACTTGCGAACCAGGTTGCGGGAATAGCGGTTGAGTACGGAGAGATTGAGCGGTCGCGGATCCGCGAGATTATCGAACGAACATTTGTTTTCTCGGGTTGCGGATCGCTCCTCGACGATGTATGCCAGCAGATGGAGGAGCACCGTTTAATCCGGTCAGACGGGACTCGGATTATAACGACCGCACGTGCACGGCGGTATCTGGCGGGGAACCTGTCCATGATCCATGATGAGCGGAAGGTGCAGATCTTTGATATGGTCTCCCGACGAACTGTCGGTACTCTTGACGAGTCTTTTGTCGTCGGTTGGATTCACGCTGGTGTGGTCTTCATCACCAAAGGACAGCTCTGGCGGGTGATCGAGATTGCTGACGGCAGGCTCACGGTAGAACCTGCAAAGAAAGCGGTGGGGGAACTGCCTTCATGGGAAGGGGAGCAGATTCCTGTCCCGTTCTCGGTCGCACGCGAGGTCGGGGAGATCCGGAGAACGCGTAGCTTTTCGGCATATACGAGTGATAAAGAAAGTATCCGTTATGCCGAGGGATTCCTTTCCGAAATGGACAAGAACCGCTCCCTTATACCGAGTGATCAGGTTATAACTCTGGAAAATACCGGCGAGGGAGTTGTCTGTAACCTATGCGCCGGGCATAAAACAAATGAAGCACTGGGACGGGTCCTTTCCATCCTCATATCAGCCAGGTACGGCACGACGGTAGGTCTTGAACTTGACGCGTACCGGATGTTCCTACGTCTTCCATCATCTATCAGGAGTGCGGATGTCCGGGACTTTTTACTCTCTCTTGACCCTGCACATATGCCCGGTATCATCAGGCTGGCGCTGAAACGAACCGCACTGTTCAAGTGGAAACTGGTCCAGATCGCCAAAAAATTCGGGGCGATCGATCCGGATGCCGATTATGAAAAGATCAGTATACAGCGCCTTCTGGAATATTTTGACGGAACGGTAGTGCAACAGGAAGCATTCCGGGAGCTGCTCTCGGAATATATGGATATTGACACAGCAGCCGGGATTGTTGCCAAGATCAGGAAGAAAGAGATCCGTATTGCTCTGGGACCCCATTCAGTGATCGGTGCAGGCGGGTTGTTTTCATCGCGTGACCAGATACCCCCGCCAACCGCAGATCAGGCAGTTATTACCACGCTGAAGAGAAGGCTCGACCAGGATGACGTGGTGCTCGCCTGCATGAATTGCCGGGAGTGGAGGAGCCGGACCGTTGTTTCCCGCGTACCCGATCACCCGCAATGCCCAAAATGCGGAGCACGTCTGGTTGCTGCCCTCAAACCGTACGAGGAAGAATTGTATACAGCCCTGAAGAATTCCCGGAAAACCGCGGAAGATCGTGTCTTCGAACAACGTTTAATCAAAAATGCCAACATCGTTCTCTCCAGCGGGAAAAAAGCAGTGATTGCACTATCTGCCCGGGGGGTTGGACCCGAGAATGCATCCCGTATCCTTGGGACACTTACCGAAGGCGATGCGTTCTATCGTGAGATTATGAAAGCTGAACGCAATTTTATCCAGACCCACCGGTACTGGTTGTAACGCAGATCCCCGACTGACGTCTGAACAAATTTCCAACTACTCCCAAAAAATTAAAAAAAAAGACGATTCTTTTCTTTTGATTTACATGATACTCTCGAGTTTCTGCTCAAGAAAATCAAGGCCTTTTTTGATATCTTCAAGGTTCTTGCCACCGGTAAGAATAATCTTGCCCGATGAGAAGAGAAGCGCGACGATCTTGGGATCCTTAATCCGGTATACGAGACCGGGGAACTGCTCTGGTTCATATTCGATATTTTCCAGATTGAGCGTGATAACCACCTTATTCAGGTTGATATATTTCCCTATATCGTAGGAACAGACGATATTGGTGATTGCCACTTTGGGTTCAGTGTAAGTATCAACACCAGCCTCTTTGAGAGACTTCATAATGATTCTCAGACCATCAGAGAGAGCTTTTTATCCCGGATACCGGTCAGAACAACCTTTCCTGATGAAAAAATCAGGGATGCAATCTTCGGGTTTTCGATCCGGTAGACTGCTCCGGGAAAGCGCTTCGTGTTGAGTTCGCAGCTTTTAATCTTACCGGAAACATCAGCAAGATCTATAGAATCGGCAATAACTCCTGATGCGACAATATTCTCAATTTTTAATGAATCGTACTTTTTATCTGCCATCCACTATACTATGCTTTTCCCTGAATCATAATACTAATGGACAATCTTTATGTTCTCTCGACAGAGAACGGGAGACAGATGATCCGAATAGCGGGTCGTTCAGCTCGCAGAGGTCGGGTCATCAGCGAAATCATAACGGTCAAATAAAATAGAAAAAAATCGAATTTTCTGGGATATGAATGAAACCGGGGGTAGCGTGAATAATTGCGAGCGGGACATCAAAGATTTCTCTATTGATGTTCCGGAGTATTTCAATTTCGGGTATGACATTATTGATGCATGGGCAAAGAAGGACCGGAACAAACTCGCGATGATCTGGGTGAGTCAGAAGGGTGAAGAGAAAAAATATAGTTTTCTTGACCTTGCGAACCTTTCAAACCAGGCCGCAAACGTGCTCCTGAAATATGGCATCAATAAAGGCGACAAGGTTCTTGTCATGCTCCCCCGGATTCCGGAGTGGTGGATATTTGCGATAGCGCTGATCAAGCTTGGTGCGGTATTTGCTCCATGTCCGACCATGCTGACGCCACGGGATATTGTCTACCGGGTGAATAAGGGAAGATTTAGGATGGTCATAACGGATCTCCAGAATACGGCAAAGATCGAGGAGATCTGCAATGAATGCCCTACCCTGACCAGCCGGATGGTCGTGGATTCTGAGCGGGAAGGATGGGCAAGCTGGCCTTATGAACTGCTGTATCCGGCACCGGTATCCCACCATTCCGTAAGTATTCCGGACACCCAGCGGACAAAGAGTTCGGACCCGATGCTGATCTACTTCACCTCCGGGACAACGGGAGAACCCAAAATGGTACTCCATGATAACAGCTACCCTCTCGGGCATATTGTAACGGCGCGTCTCTGGCAGGATATCCGGCACAATGATCTGCATTTCACCGTTGCCGATACCGGTTGGGCGAAATGTGCCTGGGGCAAGATTTTCGGTCAGTGGATCGAGGGTGCGTGTATTTTCGTATATCATTTCTCCGGAAAATTCCAGGCAACCGAAGTGCTTCCGCTGCTGGAAAAGTACCAGGTGACGACATTCTGTTGTCCACCGACGATATACCGGATGCTGATCCTTGCAGATCTGGACCACTTTGATCTCTCATCACTTCGTCATTGCTGCAGTGCCGGAGAGCCATTAAACCCTGAAGTAATCCGGGTCTGGAAGGAGGGGACCGGTCTGACTATTTGTGAGGGTTACGGCCAGACCGAAACCGCCTGCTGCGTTGCCACATTTCGTGGCTTCGAACCGCGTCCTGGTTCGATGGGAAAACCCTCCCCCGGATGGAACATCGAGGTCCATAATGAAGATGGACTGCCGGTTGATGTCAGGGAAGAGGGACGACTGGCAATTTCCTGTAACCCGCGTCCTCCGGGGCTCTTTGTGGAGTATATCGACAACCCGGAAGAAAATACGAGATCCTTTGTCAGAGACTGGTATTATACCGGCGATAAAGTATACCGGGATGAGGATGGTTACCTGTGGTTTGTCGGGCGGGATGATGATGTAATAAAGAGCTCGGGATATCGTATCGGTCCTTTTGAGGTAGAAAGTGCACTCATCGAACATCCGGCAGTACAGGAAGCAGCAGTCGTGGGATCGCCGGATCGTATCCGCGGCATGATCGTCAAGGCATTTGTCGTTCTCAACGCCGGATATGAGCCGTCAGAGTCCCTGATAAAGGAACTGAAGATACATGTAAAACGCACGACGGCTCCTTACAAATATCCACGGGAAATCGAGGTTGTTCACGAGCTCCCAAAGACCATCTCCGGGAAGATAAAACGAAATGAACTGCGGGTGGCTGAGATGAACAAGCACCCCAATAGAAAATAACTGCACCAACCGGATAATTCCCTTTTCCGTGTAAATTCTCCCGATGCTATAAAAACCCTCAATCCCCTTCTTTCGCACCCTGTAATTCTGTATGTGGTGTCACCACCAATCGAAAAACCTATTTGGTGCACCATCAAATCGATCCTTGATGGTGCGCTATTCTGTTACTATGGACGATAGCCTTACGGCATCCGTTGATAAGTTGTGTGAAAAGAAAAAGATCTCCCGGTCCGAATGGATCAATGAGGCATGCACCGCACATCTCAGGCAGGGTGCCGGTTCCCGTACAACTGGTGCAACAAATCTTCCATCTGCCGGACCCGTGTCCCGCTCTTCTGATCATAACATGGGTGACTACGATGAGACGTACCGTTCTTTTACCATCGAAGTTCCTGAATATTTTAATTTTGGTTTTGATGTTATTGACGCATGGGCAAACAAGGACCGGAACAAACTTGCAATGATCTGGGTGAGCCAGAATGGTGAAGAGAGGAAATTCACCTTCTGGGATCTCATGCGCCTCTCAAATCAGATTGTCAATATGATGATCAAATACGGTGTCAACAAGGGAGACCGGGTTCTGATAATGCTGCCTCGTGTTCCTGAATGGTGGACGTTTACCCTGGCATTGATAAAACGGGGTGCAATTTATTGCCCGGCTCCCACGATGCTCACGCCAAAAGATCTGAAATACCGCATTAATCTGGCCGATATCAAGATGGTGATCACAAGCGAGGAGCATGCAGACAAGATTGATGCGATTGCAAAAGAATGCCCGACACTATCCTGCAGGATGATGGTAGATGGGAAACGACCCGGTTGGATCAGTTACCCGGTGGAACTTGACTATCCCGCTCCCGTTTCGGCAAAACTGGTAAATCTTCCCGGTATGAAAAAGACCAGGAGCACAGATCCGCTGGTAATTTTCTTTACCTCAGGAACTACCGGGGAACCGAAAATGGTGGTGCATGAGCAGAGTTATCCTCTCGGGCATATTGTTACTGCCAGATTCTGGCATGACATCCGTAATACTGATCTTCACTTCACTCTTTCGGATACCGGATGGGCAAAGAGCGCATGGGGAAAATTTTACGGGCAGTGGATAGAAGGTGCGGCAATTTTTGTCTATGACATCAGAAGTAAATTCAACCCAACTGAGATCCTCCCGCTGATTGAAAAGTACGGTATAAACACTTTTTGCTGTCCACCGACGATTTACCGCATGTTGATCCTTGCCGATCTTGACAAGTTCGATTTTACCGACTCCGGCATTGCGTGAGTGCCGGTGAACCTCTTAATCCTGAAGTCATCAGAGCATGGAAGGATGCGACCGGCCTGACGATCTACGAAGGCTACGGACAAACCGAAACGGTTCTTTGTATTGGTACCTTCCCCGGCATGACGCCGAAATTCGGTTCCATGGGAAAACCTTCGCCCGGATGGCAGATCGAACTGCATGACGACAAGGGAAAACCTGTCGGACTGCATGAGGAAGGGCGGATTGCCATCAGGCTTGACCCACGTCCGGTGGGCCTGTTCCGGGAGTACATGAACAACGAAGAAGAGAACAGGAAATCGTTCATAGACGGTTTTTACTATACGGGCGATAAGGCATACCGGGACGAGGATGGTTATTTCTGGTTTATCGGCAGGGACGATGATGTCATCAAGGCATCCGGCTACCGTATCGGACCGTTTGAGGTTGAAAGCGCGTTGTTAGAACATCCCGCGGTCCAGGAAGCGGCGGTTGTCGGATCACCGGATGATATCCGGGGACTTATCGTCAAGGCATTTGTTATCCTTAAACCGGGTGTGAAGCCCTCTGAGGCGCTTGTCCGGGAGATACAGACACACGTGAAGAAGGTGACCGCACCCTACAAATACCCCCGGGCAATCGAATTCATGGACTCGCTCCCCAAAACCATATCGGGAAAAATCAGGCGCAACGAGCTTCGCGACAGGGAAATGAAGAGATCGTTAAACGAGAATAACGCTGGCAGAGAAAGGTGATCCTCTATCTTTATGTAATTCCATACATAATGTATACAAGCGCGAGGGTAGCCAAGCCAGGTCAACGGCGTCAGGTTCAGGGCCTGATCTCGCAGGAGTTCTTGGGTTCGAATCCCATCCCTCGCATTTTTTCTTCTGGTTTATAAAACCTCGTTATTGCTTTATTTATGATATTTTCGATTTTGGTTAAAAAATCCGAATAATTGCATCTGAAAATACTTAATTACTATGAATTACTGTACTATTAAATTATGAAAGAGATCATAATTCGTAGCGTTTGCTGTATTTCTATTATCCTGATTTTGACGGCATCGGGATGTGTTGCACCGCCCAAAGAAAATGCAACAGCCTCCAGAACGGGGAATATCAATAATCCCGATCAAGCCGGAACTCCGACCACACCGACGCCAAATTACGTGACAGAGGTAACCCCTTTCGTAACAGACACACCTATAAGTGAATATCATACTATCCCCCCTACCCAACCTCCCGGGGATCTCTACTGTCGTATTTACTCGACAGTAAATACCGACAATACAACAGCGATTGTGTTTAATCTGCTGAATCCACCGATGCTGATTAATTATACGGTAAAACCATCGAATGTGACGATCCATAAGGTAGTTGATACGAAAATCGTCGGAAAGGGTGAAGAATTGCTGGTGATTGATACGTACAGTCCCATCTCAACATTTGTTGTAAAGGTGCTGAGCAAATCGACGGGAGAGGTTTATCTTGAGGACGGGTTTGGTAGCCAGAAATATACCACGTACCTGAATCGTACCCTCAAAGTTTTGAAACGGGATAATCTCCAGATCGAATTCAGTGGCAGAAATATAACCGCAAAGGCGATGGTATGGGTGAAACCGGAAGGAAATTTCGCTGATACAACACAATTTAATATGACAACAGATTGTGCATATCTCTCATCGAACCCCCGGGATGTCATATCTGTTGCAACAGCAACGACCACAGCGACGCCAACCTATGTCCTGCAGAACAAATAATTATCATTAACTTATTTCCTTCATTGGTGGTATAAGTCGTTTTATTTTTTATTTTTTAAATCTTGATATTTTCATATAAAATTTTTAAAACGGTGAGGTATTTATGTGATGAAAGCAATTTTAGTAAGGCTGAACAGCCATTTAATTTTGTCCCGGTAGGGTAGTGGACATCCTAGAAGATTGCGGATCTTTTGACCCGGGTTCAAGTCCCGGCCGGGGCGCTCCATTTTTGACGCATGACTTCTTCATCATACCCAATATACCAACAAGGGATCCGGTTGTGCAGCAGGTCTTTAATGCTAAAAAATAACGCTGAATTTTTTATCCATCTCGCTCTTCAGCAGTGCTATTTTTTTTAGTTGCCAGACGGTTATTCCGCCTTCACTTTCATCGTTGCCGACTGGGCAATCTTCTGCACGTATTGATTCTCGTCATGAGTTGCTGTTTCAAGGTAGAAGAGGCTCTTTTTGTCTCCGATAGCAGAGAGAGCTGATCACCGCTCCCATCCGTACGCGCCAGTCGGCGTCTTTCAACAGTTCCCCGAGACGATCCACAGATGCGGGATCCGCAATCTGCGTAAGTGCAGCGATGACTTGCTTCCTGACATCGATCTTCTCGTCCCTTAAAGCAAGAATAAGTGATCCAGTAGCTTTATGAGCCCGAAGTTTTCCTAGGGCTTCGGCTGCTCGCATCCGTACGGCCCAGTCGCCATCACGGAGTGCCGCGATCAAGTTGTCAACCGGACGGAGATCACCGATCCGGCCCAACGCCCATGCAGCTCTGAGTCTTACGACACTGTCGCGGTTGTCAAGGGCTTGGGTGAGCGATTCTACCGCCGGGATGCCGATGTTCGCGAGTGCATAAGCGGCAGCCCAACGGATATCTTCATTGTTATCTGAAAGATCGTTAATGAGCAGGGAAATCTTGTCTTCAGAACTAGCCATTACCGGCATCTCCGTTGAATTTTTTATACGGATATTATTCAGGTTTTCAGAATCAATTAAATTCCAAAAATTACCGTTTTTTTACTGCTGTGTCATATACTATCCAGTTCCGCTCAAATTCAGGATTTTTTGACTTGAGCATGGAGAGGACCCGTGTCTTGATCTCCTGGGTGGTGATCCCATCTTTTGCACTCTTTTCAATATCCTGTGCGATGGTTCTTGCGTACTCTGGAGATGACCCGGATTTTATTGCACTTACAACAATTTTTTCAGGAACAAATTCTTCTTTACGACCGTCGTGTTTCTTTACCATAATCATGCATAATCACCTTTTATTGCCCTTCTGAACTGATCAAAGCCCTTAAGCCCCTGAGACAATTCGGGAAGTATTTCCCCCGGACCTTTCCCGGTTAGGGATATGGGAAATGGTCAGAAACGATCTGTCCTGTTCAGTCCGTTTTTTTCTGTCAACGTAAAAACTACTGAAGATCCCTCCCGTGTCCACTAACCCTTGTCCGTAAAGCGTATTTCAAATAAGGTTTTATTAAATTTCGCCTGAAAACCAGATATTGATACACATTTTGAGAAGACCTGCATGGGCAGGAGATCACTGCTCCCCGTCTGTCAGGTCTTCAGGCTTTAACAGGCTGAGAAGTGTTTCAATGCTGACAATCTCACGCCTCAGGATCTCTTCATGAAAATACTGGCGTAACCGGGCTTCAAATTTTAACTTGTATTCGGCGTTCAAACGACGTTTTTCATCGAATTGGTTCTTTAAATAATACTGTAGTTCACGGAGATCCTGTCGGGTAAGTTTATCGAGGAATATGGCCCGGTATTTATTCATTAGCGTGGTCTTTATGTCGTCAGGAATGTTCTGATGAATGTCGTGTTTTTTTTCTTTTTTTCCTGGCATGTTTTCCATCCTTGTCGTTGTTAAACCCCTGGTTGTTTTTTCCGAATTTCTCGCTTATCATGGCAAGGTTTCATGAATGAAGGACATAACCCGGGTCTTGATCAAAATCAGGACCTGCGAAGGAAGAACCATAAGGTCGAGTCGAATGAACTCCCCCGTGTTGGTCTTTCTGTCATTGGGTTATACCATTGACTCAAGCTGGTGGTTTTTTGCATCAATCTGATATAAAGCAGGGTTTTTTAACAAGTCAAATGCATTAATTTTCATCGTAATCAATTCCTCATAGGAAAAAAAATCGGTGAGTTCCTGTTCTGCTTCTGTCCAGAATACCTGGATTCCATTTTGGTATTTCTTGCTGCTTTCAATCTTCTGCATGACAGTATCTTCCTGATTTCATCTCAAAATTTTGCATAAGGATAACAGGTGGCCCCTTTTTCCTTCTGGGATGCACCTTCTTATGACCTACATTCCCCCTGCAAAGGCCTCTTTTATAAGATTTTCTTGTTTCTCCGTCAGTCTCTCTGGGATTTTCACAATAACCTTAATGAGAAGATCTCCCCTGCTGTCAGAGTTCAGGTACGGCATTCCCTGTTCCCTGAGCCGGAAGAGCGTATGACTCTGGGTCCCGTGGGGGATTTTCAGCACAGCATTTCCGGTAATTGTTGGAACCGTTATCTCACTGCCAAGGAGGCTTGTTGCCAGGCTGATGACCGCAGTACCTGTAAAGATCAGCACCCCTCCGCTCGAAAATATCATGTTTTTTAATATGTACGACGACGTACAAATCTCCCGAGGGTCCCCGGTTCTCACCGGGTTCCCCTTCACCGGCAACTTTCAGAAACTGACCGTCCTCCACACCCCGGGGGATAGATACCTCGATTCTTCTCGTTCTTTGTATCATCCCCCTGCCATGGCAGGTCTCGCAGGACTTCTCAATAATTTTCCCGCTTCCGCCACAATCGGGACATTGGGCAATATTCATGGTAGAACGGTTCCCGGTTTTCTGAATTCTCCTGATCTCTCCGGTTCCTTTACATGTAGGGCACTCGCGCAGATAACCGGGCTGTGCACCTGTCCCATGACAGGTCCCGCATTCAGCGAAATGAGGAACTGCCACAGTATTTTTCGTACCATAAAATGCATCCGAAAGGGATATTTCAAGGTCGTACCGGAGATCGGCTCCAGCTCTTCTCCGTACCCTCCGGGAACCGGAAGAAAATGCATCAAATATATCACCCAGACCAAAATCCCGGAAGAGATCGTCATAGCTGGGAGTCTGGGTCTGGGTAAAATCGCCCGGTTTGAATTCCGCATGTCCTACCTGATCATACTGTGATTTTTTCTGGGGGTCACTCAGAACCTGATAGGCTTCATTGATCTCCTTGAACTTTTCTTCAGCTTCTTTGCTACCTTTATTCAGATCCGGATGATATTTTCTTGCAAGATGCCTGAACGCCTTCTTCAAATCGTCCTGTGACGCGTCTTTTTTTACGCCCAGGATTTCATAGTAGTCCATTTTTGCCATTGATGGTATGAAAAATGATTATTTCTCATCCTTGACTTTAAAATCGGCATCGACGACCTTCTCCCCACCTGGTCCGGTTGATTCCTGGTGAGGCTGTTCGCCACCCGCCGCATCTCCGGATGAGCCAGCCTGTTCCTGTGCCTGGCGCTGGGCAGCCTGTTGGTACGCGGCTGTTCCGGCCTCCCCCAGAACTTTCTGGAGCATCTCTGTCTCTGACTTAATCTTCGCAGAGTCCTTCCCTTCCAGCGATGATTTGACTGCAGTGATTGCCGCGTTAAGCTTGTCGACAAGCTCTGAACTCAGTTTATCTGCAAGATCAATTTTTGTCTTCTCTGCGGTATACATCAGGGAATCAGCAGCGTTACGAATCTCCACTTCCTCTTTTCTCTGTTTATCCTGTTCTTCATACTCCTTGGCTTCATTGACCATCTTTTTGACATCAGTCTCTGCAAGTTTTGTTGAGGCTGTGATGGTCATTTTCTGTTCCTTCCCGGTACCGAGATCCTTTGCCGACACGTTAAGAATCCCCGAAGCATCGATATCAAACGAGACTTCGACCTGGGGAACCCCCCGTGGGGCGGGAGGAATACCGACGAGGTTGAACTGACCGAGACTTACATTGTCACCAGCCATTGGGCGTTCGCCTTGGAGCACATGGATGGTAACTGAAGTCTGGTAGTCCGCTGCGGTGGAGAATATCTGGCTTTTCTTGGTAGGAATCGTCGTATTTCTTTCAATCAGCGGGGTTCTTACACCGCCAAGTGTTTCAATGCCAAGAGTCAGGGGGGTCACGTCAAGGAGCACCATGTCAGTGATCTCACCACCGAGGATCGCTCCCTGGATGGCAGCGCCAATCGCGACACATTCCATCGGATCGATACCCCTTTCCACTTTTTTGCCGATATGATCCTCGATAAATTTCTGGACAATGGGCATCCTGGTGGGACCGCCGACAAGGATAACTTTCTGGATATCATCTTTTGTCAGTTTTGCATCTTTTAACGCCTGTTCAAATGGGTGAATGCAGCGCTTGATGATCGGTTCAACCAGCTGTTCCAGTTTTGAACGGCTCAGTTTCATGGAGAGATGTTTCGGGCCGGTCTGGGTTGCAGTGGCATAAGGAAGGTTTATCTCAGTTTCCATCACGGTCGAAAGTTCAATTTTTGCCTTTTCAGCCGCTTCCTTCAGACGATTGATTGCCATTTTATCGTTTCTTAGATCAACGCCTTCGATTTTTTTGAATTCGTCTGCGATCCATTCGAATACTGCATTATCCATATCGGTGCCGCCCAGCTGGGTATCACCGGATGTGGCAAGCACAGAAAATGTCCCGCCTCCGAATTCCATTATAGTTACATCGAGCGTGCCACCGCCGAGATCAAAAACAAGGATCTTGTATTCCCCACCCCTGTCCAGGCCATATGCCATCGATGCCGCGGTTGGCTCATTTACGAGCCTTACCACATCCAGCCCGGCAATTTTACCGGCATCCTTTGTGGCAGTCCTCTGGTTGTCATTGAAGTACGCCGGAACGGTAATTACCGCTTTTGTAACGGGTTCTCCGAGGAATGCCTCAGCATCCCGCTTTATCTTTTGCAGGAGAAATGCGGAGATCTGCTGGGGTGTATATTCTTTCCCATAAATCCGGTAGACATGACCCGTCCCCATCTTTCGCTTGGCGGCCGTAACTGTCCCCTCCGGATTGCTTACCGACTGCCGTCGTGCCGGTTCACCCACCAGAAGCTGGCCGTCTGGAGTGAACGCAACGTATGAGGGAAACATCTTCCCGGCTACGGTTGCTCCTTCGGCTGAAGGGATGATCGTTGGTTTGCCACCAATCATCACTGCTGCTTCGCTATTGGATGTACCGAGGTCAATTCCGATAATCTTCTCTTTAGCCATTTTTTTCACCTTCATCATCACTAACGTGTTCTGCAATCTTTACTTTTGACGGCCTGATGATCTTCGTTTTTAACCGATAACCTTTCCCCATATCTTCGAGGATAGTATTCTGTTCTTTCTGGCATCTTTCCATGCAAATCACCTCGTGGAAATGCGGGTCGAATTTTTTACCCTCGCAAGCGATGGGTTCCAAACCGTACTCTTTAAGGATTTTCAGCATCTTTCTCCGGACCATCATCATTCCCTCTTTATTTTTTTCCTGTTCGAGGGAAGGCAGGGCCTGATCAAAATCATCCAGTATAACGAGGAGATCCTTGATCAGGTTCTCATTTGCCAATTCGATGATCGCTCCCTTGTCTTTTTCAGACCACTTGCGGTAGTTATCAAAATCTGCCTGGAGATATTTCAGTCGATCAAGCCGCTCTTCTGAAAGGCGCATCTGAGTGTCAAGATCTTTTCGTAAGCTCTCTATCTCGCTCGACAATTTTTCCTCGTCCCCCATCACATCACTCTCCTGGTACGGGTAATCTCTCCCCTCAAACAATTCCGATCATATTCGGGATATATCGACCGATCAGCGCCAGATTGCCGGTCCCGGCGAAATGCATGATGAACCGCAATATTACCCGTCAGACCCTGATACGCTTCACCTCTCTGGATTCTTCAGGCATGGGAAAGTTCATCCAGTTATGTCCTAAACCATGCAATTACTTTACCGATCTGGACATCTTATTGTTTCCATCCAGTTGATTTTGGGAGGCTGCATTTACCGGTTTTTTTAGCAATCTTCGCGGCTGTGAAGACCTGTTAATCGCCTCCCGGGCAACTCCAGTACATACGAATAAAATCTGAGTAGAAACAGTCAGACACATCACAGCGGGTACATCCGCTTACCGGGCATTCCGTTCCGTTCCGTTGAAGCACGATTGCAGTCCGGTTATGAAAATTACCCTGGATACTACGATAATTTTTCCAGATTCGACCAATTTCTTTTTCGGAATAAAATACACTGTCGGAATTTCCGGATAATGGAATAATCCTCACCGGTTTTTGTGTATGAATACAGGCTTTTATAGGTTCTTTCTTAAATAACAGATTTTGATACAAAAATTGAAACGATAGATTGCTAATTATCCGGGATTATTTTTTTTAAGGTAAGATTCAGGATTCCTTTCTGGAATTTCTTTTTTTTCAGTCGCACCTCAAACGATAATGAATAAACATTTTATTTTTTCCGGTTCTGGGGTCAGTTACGGAGAGTGCTACTATTTTTTTTCGAGATCTATGGACATTATCTCCTCCACAGTGCGCGGGAGATCTGCAAAACCCGTGGATGATTCCATGCATGCACGGCGAAAATCGTCTTTTTAGGTTAATAAAATAAAGAAGTAATATTCCCGAATTCTTTATGGATTTTCAAATGTGGGTCAACTCTAAAATTCTCTCTTCTGAAACCAGAGAATGATTAATATTCTTTTTTCGCCAGATCTTCTATCTGGAGTCCTTTTACAGAAAACGACGTTTTCCTTGTCGGAATGGATTTCGAATGGAAAAAATTTTGTAATCAGTAGTTTTAATTTTATCGTGGCTCCCCCCGGCTTTCATTCATTCCTCCTCCCAGAATGTGCTTGAAAACAAGTCTGATGTCATTCAATTTCTGCGAGATATATTTCCTACCTTTTTCCGTCGGATAATAGAGTTTGGATTTTCCTGACATCTTAATTTCCATATACCCGTTTTGTTCGAGGTCATACAAGAGCATATATACCCTTGCCTGGGGGATAAGTACATTAAATCTGTTATGAATCTCATGTACGATATCATTTCCGGATATCGGTTTATCAAGAAGGGAGAGGACGACGAGTTCCAGTGACTTTTTAACTACATCATCGACAGTAGCCTGGGGCACAATAGAGACTGATTCGGTAGGGAATGTCTGGTGAGCAAACGAAAGTGTGGTTTCTTTCCCCGTCGAGACAATAATTTTCGGTATGCCCTCAGCAAATAATTGAATCAGGCTATGATCGATCGTACTGATATTTATTGAAATAATTCCTGAAATCGGAATGCCCTTCTCTTTTTTTGAGAGAATAAGGTTTTTAACCGCAATTATATCTTCGGATTCTTCAGTTTCAGAGAAGTCAATCAGGATTTGTAAAGATGCCTGATCTTTAAAATCCTGTAATGATTCGGTACACTTTTCCAGAACAGGCAGGAGTGCATGTATCTCGTTTCTTTTAATCCGGTGCGTGAAGAGTTCTCTCTTCTGGATCTCCTTTAAGAAATATTTCTGAACGGTGGATCGTGAATACGAGAAGAAATTGCGTCCTCCTTTTTTAATACCCGCTTCTATCGCAAATTTAAAAATAGGTTCTTTTACATCATTATCCGTATACAAAAAGAGGACAATATCGGAGAAAATATCTTTTAAGAGGACGGTCTTGATTTCCGGCAGAGCGAGATATTCAGATTCTCCTTCAGGAATCCTGCCTGCAGGCTTCTTCATTTCCGGTTCTTTTTGTTCGGCGATTTTACGGAAGAGGGCCACTTCGACAGTCGCCTTTATGACGAGTTCATTGAAAGGTTTTACGATATAACCATAGGGTTTAACGCTCTTTGCTTTTTCAATAATCGTGTCATCAGCATAAGAAGTGACAAATACAACAGGGATGTCCAGTTCCTCGGTAATTATCTTTGCCGCTTCAATCCCGTTCAATTTACCTGGCATCACGATATCCATCAATATAAGATCGGGTTTCAGACGTCGTGCTTTTTCGATAGCGTCCTCCCCGGATGCAGCTAGGCCGGCCACCGTATACCCGATGGCATGGAGGATCTCTTCCAGCTGCAGGAGGATGATCGCTTCATCTTCAACCACAAGAATCTTTGACATCTTCAAATACTCACTACCTGGATTGGGAATTTTACGTTTAATTCGGTGCCGTTGTCGACTTTAATGGTAAATGATCCTTTCAATTGATACTGAATAAGTGCCCGGATGAGCTTAAATCCCAGACTATTGGCAGGATCCGTACCCACATCTTTACTGATACCAATGCCATCATCGCGTACAGTAATATTCATATTTCCATCTTCCTGTAGCGCAGAAATAGTTATCGTGCCGAGCTTACGTCCTTTGAAAGCGTGTTTATATGCATTGGTCAGGATTTCATTTATCATGAGTGAACAAGGAATTGCCTGGTCGACAGAAAGGTACATTGGTGAAGATTCGAGAATGGTTGAGATCTCGCACTCTTTAGTGGAATAAATGTTGGACAAAGCAGTTATCTGGTCCCGTATCTGGGTATTCATATCTATTTTATTGAATTGTTTGCTTTCATACAAACGGGTGTGGATCTGGGCCATCGTATCTATTTTCATCATCATGTCCATCAAAATGCCGGTTGTTGCAGGATCTTGTGATCGCTTCCGTGTCATATCGAGCAGGCCTGATACGATCTGAAGATTATTTTTGACGCGGTGGTGGATCTCACGAAGCATCACTTCTTTATCCCGTAATGATGCGAGGAGCTTTTCTTCCGCTTGTTTTCGATCCGTAACATCCCGGAAGTTCCAGACCCTACCGACCACCGTGTGGCTAATTTTCTGGGGTTTTGAATAGCGCTCAAAAATTCTTCCGTCATTCAGTTCAAGCATGTCATAACTCTCACGTTCGGGATGTGCTGTCAGTTCATTAACGCGAGCACTATAACCCTCCGGATCTTTAAGTTTTCTTTTCACATATTCTGCAATGGTTCTTCGTTTTGGGGATTGCAGAACAGAATCCGGGATATTCCACATGGTTGCATATTTTCTGTTATAACTGGTGATCTGTCCTTCTGTGTTAATAACAAGAATGCCATCAGCGGTTGATTCGAGAGCTGCGTTAAGCAGGGATAATGTCCTTTTCGTCGTTTCCTCGGCCTTTTTCCGCTGCGCAATTTCTTCTCTCAGCACTGCATTCGTGCTGGTTAGTTCTCCCCCCTCTTTTTTTCCCGCAGTATCTGTATTCCGCATCTTTACAACTCTTCGTCATCCATGGGATTGAACATAACGATATTGAAGGTTTCTGATATCCGGGCTTCAAGCACTTTTCCATCTGTATTCGGGAACAGGACAAATTCAAAAATTCTTCTGCAGAACAATTTCAGTTTTCTTAGAAATTTTTTTCAATATCTTGGTGTCGCCAGGATCTCATCACTATTCATTCCGAAAATTTTTTTGAAATCTGTATCGATAGAACATCAATGAATCGGATTAAACTTTCGTTGATCTTCAAAAATTGAGACGTTCCGCAGGAAATTGTATAAAGCGCATTGGCTTAATAGCCCAGAGCCTCCCGGACAAGGATGAGTAAAACTCTCCCTTCATTTTTTTCATGTAATAATATGACACATTTGCCTATAATACTCGGCGTTCCGTACACCTTCTTTGCTCGAGCATCTTCCAGCGGATATGCATACTGTTGGATCCGTTGTAATGCATCCTCCAGGGTCGGGACTATCTTATTGATACCCGCTATCAGGACAAGATGGCCCGCCGCAAAGGGCCACGCACCAACCCGGCTTCCACTTGCATCGCATGCGACTATCTCTCCAGTCCGGGCAATTGCATTTGCACCTGATATAAAATAATCGGCAGCAACGGATCTTCTCCGAAGTTCTGCCCGCTTGGTATCATTATTTTCCGCAGTTATGATAGTATGCATCAATTTCCATCCAGATGGATTCCCTGAAATATAATCCTCGTACCCAATCTCGATAAGGGTGGTTGAAGATCCGTTCATAACCTCAGAACCTTCTGGGATAATTTCTTGGAGGACCTTCAGGGCCTCGTCACCATTTCCTGCGATGACAACTTTTATTCCGCGACTCTCAACGGCTTTAACTGTCTTCTCAATAACTTCATCTGATGCAACAGCATTCCAAATTTCAGGATTCACTCCTGCCTCTTTCATGAGGTTTACCGCGCTGAATTGCGTGATTTTAGCCATCTCTGAAACTTCCCTGAAACATCTTAATTGCTTGTTATTATTAAAATTTAGCGACACTTTGAGGAGAAAATGAATCTGTATCTCCCCCAGGACAGGTGAAATCAACCGTCTGGTCAGAAAATGTTTCAGATTCTTTTTCACCTTTTGAAAGTTGACCAAAATAATATGTATCAATGACGATAATTCTGGAATTGTTCGGACAGCCGGACCAGCAGGGAGTGAAAAAAATGATGCATGGACACGGTGAAAAATCCCAGGACTGTATGCAGCCTCACGATATGATGATAGAAAAGATGTGGGATGAGTTGAGTGATGAGCAGAAACGAACGCTCATTGCCCGGATGATCGATTCAAAGATCCTCATGAAGGAGAACATGATAAAATATCTGAAGTTCAAAATTGAAACATTCAACATGGTCAAAGATATGATCTGCGAATGTGAGTGAATTCCACCAAAAGATGCCATCTCTGACGTTCATGATATAATCAGGCAATGGAACAATTGAACACGGGTTAAAGGAGGGTATAAGGATTTCTTTTTTTTTTTGGTTAAAGTTAAATTATATCCGCATTCATTTTTTACGGCATAAAATTTGAATCATAAATAGGACAACAAAAAAGCAGGATGATTTTTGATGCAACAATGCAGAGAAGAATTTTTGGATCGTGATCTTACTTTCGATAAAGAAAAAACTTATCGATTCCTCTTTTGATCGTTTCAAATTTTAAATCAAAATCTGATTTTTGGGCAAGACTCTTTAAAATTTCCTAGTGAACCCCAGACAGGGACGAACCAATCCCTGTGAAATTTATTCAATGACCTAGTCTGAGCCTCAGGGATTATACTCAAAAAATCAGGTCAGTCTGGAACAGGGAAGAGAAAAAAAATGAATCTTCAGGAGGAAAAACATGCCAGAATTTGTAAACCCATTCAGCGGAAAGATCCCGGATCGAACATTGACCCATGAGGAACTTATTCGGGCGATTCGCCTGGATCTGGCTGCGGAACATGAAGCAGTGCACACGTACCTGTCTCATGCAGATGCTACCGAAAATGCCCTTGCAAAAGCAGTACTCATCGATATTGCAAATGAAGAACGGGTGCATGCCGGTGAATTTGACCGTCTTTTATCCATTCTCACGGGTGATGAGGATGATTTTCTTAATAAAGGCGCCAGGGAAGTAGATGTTATGGCAGCTAAAATCGGGCAGGCCGTACCAGCAGCAACGGATAAGTGTATGACAACAATCGGATCACTGAAACAAGGTTAAGGGGTGGATCAAATGGAAAACAACTATT
This sequence comes from uncultured Methanoregulaceae archaeon, assembly GCA_963815065.1. GTDB lineage: Archaea > Halobacteriota > Methanomicrobia > Methanomicrobiales > Methanospirillaceae > Methanoregula. The sequence continues at coordinate 1,412,916 of CAWFFE010000002.1, forward strand.
TAGGACGCAGTGAGGCTCCCCTTGGAGCAGAGACATGGAAACTGCTTGACAGTACCATGATCGAATCGGCGAAAAGCCAGCTCGCCGGTCGCAGGATCATTGCCATTGAGGGACCATTCGGTTTCGGACTAAAAGTCATTCCGGTGAGCGACTGTGATCTGGAAGAGGGCGTCTCGACGAGTACTTTTGTTCCTGTAAATATGATAAAGGCCGAATTCAGTCTCGGCAAGCGCGACCTTGCATCATTCGAAAAAGATAAACTTATTCTCGATACGGGCCCGGTAGCATGCGCGGCGATCGACTGCGCTGTAAAGGAAGATCAGATAATCTTCCATGGGAAGCCGGATTCTCCAGGGTTACTGACCGCTGAAGGATCCAGTTCCCAGAGCCTGACAAAATGGGATAAAATCGGGACGGCAGCAGATCAGATCATCGAATCGGTCACCAAACTTGATGAAGCCGGATTTCATGGACCTTATTGTATGGCTCTTGCCCCGTCTCTCTACAATCTGCTCCTCCGCCGTTATCCTCAGGGCAGCGGGACCGAGCTGGATCATATCAGGACCCTCGTTTCAGATGGGGTAGTTAAGGCTCCGGTTCTTAAAAAAGGCGGGGTAATTCTGGCATCGGGACGCCAGTATGTGAGCCTTGTCGTGGGACAGGATATGACTATTTCCTATAATGGTCCGGTAGGAGACAGACTGGATTTCCAGGTGATTGCAAGCCTTGCCCTTCTTATCCGAACACCAGAGGCCATTTGCGTCCTTAAGTAAGGTAAAAAGAATTTTCCTGTCAAGTAAAGGAGGTTATTGGAAATGATAAAAGACATCAGGGATCGTCTGAAAAAATTTGAGAAAGAGTATGAAATCTATGTTGATGCACAGGATGCAAAATCCTATTGGGTTGTAATGGCGAGGATTCCAAAAAAACAGGAGAGTCTGCATCATACCCACCGGGCAAAGAAATACATTTCGGGACTTAATGAAGAGGGAAATGTTCTTGTTTTCTCAGATCCGGAAATTACCGAGAATTTTTCGATAGAGAATTGGGGAAAAATGATGACATTTGAAGATTTTGTCGACAAGGCGCTAAAAAGTATTCTCGCTGACAAAGAAGAGGTCGATAAAGGAGTTAAGGAGGGGTGCGGGACAGGGTGCAGCTCGAATCCCCTGTCCTTACTTAATGTTATGACCCCCTTACTTTTGCCTCAATCGTCGAAAAAAGTTCTGGAAGTACTCAAGGCAGGCGGTGAGATGACCCACAAAGAAATTGTGACAAAAACTCATCTTGCTCCGCGCACGGTTCGCTATGCATTAAAAAAACTCAAGGAACAACACCTGATCATCGAAAAGTTTAATTTCCGCGATGCAAGGAGCATCATCTACCAGAACCGGCCGCTGATATTTCCTCAACTCCAGGAGGTAAACGCCTGAAATAACACCGCGGAGACGGGTTTTTCCTGGTGAAGGATCAGGGCTCAGGGGTCAGGGCATGTAAAAGCCGTGCGCTCATCGTGAAGGCAAAGGAAAAGTTGCCCGGTCAATCCAGAAGTATTGAAGGCAATAGAACGGCAGGACTGTATGGATCTGACGAGCACCCTGTAAGGCATTTTTAAATCCTGATACCCGTCATCCGACTGTAATCAGCCATGTGTACAATTTAAGACTCTCCGGAAGACCGGATCTGCTCAAGACACTGAGCCGGAAAAGAACAGTGTTGCAATTGTCCAGGGATAAAGAGGACCTCGTGAGCCTGACGCGTAAATTGAGAGAGGTGAATTCCGGTGAGCGTCTATGACATGGTTGTAATAGGAAGCGGGGCTGCCGGGGCAACGGCTGCAAGCACCGCCGTCCATCTGGGAGCTGCCCGCGTGGCTATGGTCGAGAGCGGAACCCCCTGGGGAACCTGCGTGAACGTCGGCTGCATACCGAGTAAATTCCTGATCGCCCGCGCGGATTACCATTTTTACGGAAATCATGACCGTGAGGGCGTTGGGGCAGGGCGCAACTTCGACCTCTCGCGGGCTCTTGCAGAAAAAGAGGCATTAATCTCCCGGTTAACCCAAAGAAAAGCAGATCATCTCTTCACCCGCCTTGGCGTTGAGATGATCCGGGGCCATGCAGAATTTATTTCCGACAGGGAACTGAGTGTCGGTGACCGTACCATTGCCTCGGAACGTTTCATTATTGCATCCGGATCTTCACCGGCCATTCCTCCGGTAGAAGGTATTACTTCGGTCCCCTTTATGACCAGCAACGAGGCGCTCAGTCCGAACCGTATCCCCCGGTCTCTCATAATTATCGGGGGAAGAGCGCTCGGACTGGAGTTCGCACAGATGTACGCACATTTCGGGACGAAGGCGACTGTTCTTCAAAGAAGTTCCCGGATTATCCCGGAGGAGGAGCCCGAAATTGCGCTTCTCATGACAGAGTATCTGGCTGGAGAAGGCATTGACATACGGACCGGTGTAGATGTACGAAAAGTCGAACAGGCAGGGAACCTTGTTACCGTCACATTCGCGATGAACGGAGAAGAGCAGAAAATCATGGCCGAGCACCTGCTTCTGGCGACCGGACGCCTGCCAAATTCCCGTGATCTCCATCCCGAACGGGCAGGTGTAAAAACCGGGAAAAACGGGGCTGTTATCGTCGATAAAACGTTAAGAACTTCTGCTCCTCAAATATGGGCTGCCGGAGACGTTACCGGCGGATCGATGCTCGAAACTTCAGCGAGATACGGTGGCGAAATCGCCGCGATAAATGCAATGACTGCAGGGAGCCGGCAGTTCGATCCGACTGAACTTCCCCGGGGAATCTTTACCAGCCCCCAGGTTGCCAGTACCGGGATGACAGAAGAACAGGCCCAGCGTGCCGGCCACCAGGTTATCTGCCGCTGCACTCTCATGAGCACCCAGTCCCGGACTGCAATGATTGGTGATGGCCGCGGGGCAATAAAGATCGTCGCCGATCAAAATGATGAACGGATACTCGGCGTGCATATCTGCGCTCCTTTCGCCACAGAGATAATTGAGCAGGGGTATCTCGCCGTTAAAAACCGACTGAATGTCCAGGATCTTATTGAAACATTCTATGTATTCCCAACACTCTCTGAAGTTATTTCCGTCTGTGCCCGCTCATTCCGGCGGGAAGCGAAGGGAAGTTGTTTTCCTTTAACCGCAAACGATGGTTCAGCCGACTGAAAAATTTCAGATTCCCTTTTTTTCTGACGGTGCCGCGAGATTACGATGCAAAGTGTACACCTCATCCTCCCGGGGCCGGACTCTTCCCTTAAGGACCCATTTCCGCCGTGTTTTCCCGATCACGATATTCAGGCAGGGCCGGGAATTGGTCTCCAGGCAATGAAGACCGACTCATAAGGGCAAAAAAATCCAGAACACGGTCTACCCCCCGCCAAAGCCGGGAGGTGGCTGGAACGGGCAATTGGACCGGAATGAAGATCCACGGGTTAAGCTTCCCCTCCAGGGTTGAGAGAAATTCCCCCGGAAAGAGTAAACGAGGAGAATGAGGCCGGACAGATCTACCCGGGAAGGGTTATCACTGCCATACCCATTCAGAAATTTTTTTTAACCGGGGAAACCCCGAAAAAACATTTCCCGAGTCGTTTTTCACATTGTGCCGGAAAAATGTATCGAATGATTTTATTGATGATCCTGCATGGATTAACATCGGCCTGAAAAGACGATCCGGAATTTTTACAGGACGGGTTTTTGTTTTAAAGCGGCAACCAGTAGTTTTACCCCGGCTTCAATGTCTTCTGTATCCAGGACTTCAACAGGTGAATGAATATATCGCGAAGGGATACTCACCGTAGTGGAGGGAATACCGCACTTTGTCAGGTGGATAGCCGTTGCATCGGTAGTCCCGCCGCTCCCGACCTCCAGCTGCACGAGAATCCCCCTTGCATCGGCGGAATCCTTGAGCCATTTCACCATCTTGCGGCTGGCAATGAGTCCGCGACCGCTGCTGTCCACGATGGTGATAACCGGGCCTTTCCCCATCGCAACCGGAGCATCCTTCATCTCAATTCCCGGGTGATCCCCGGGGATGGTCACATCGGTAGCTATGGCACAGTCCGGGTCCAGACCATAGGCGCTTGTCCTTGCACCCTTCATCCCGACCTCCTCCTGGACAGTAAAAACACCGTAGATGGTAAGGGGCGAGTCGGTCTGTTGCAGGACTTTAATCAGCATGGCAACGCCTGCACGGTTATCAAATGCCTTTCCCGAAACCCGGTTGTAAGCGAGAGGTGTGAACTCGCGATCAATAGTTACCGGTGTCCCTACTTCTATACCAAGATACTCCACCTCTTCACGGTTTGAGGCTCCTATATCGATAAACATATCATCAATTTTCACCCCTTTTTTTCGTTCCTCATCGTCCATCATATGGGGAGGTTTACTGCCGATGACCCCAAGGTATTTCCCTCTGGATCCATGCAGGACGACCCGCTGGCTGTAGAGGGTAGGGCCATACCATCCCCCCAGGGCAACGAACCGGATAAATCCCTTCTCATCGACGTATTTCACCATGAGTCCGATCTCATCCATGTGCGCAGCAAGCATCACGGAAAACGCATTGCCGCGTTTCGTGGCGATCAGGTTGCCCATCGGGTCTTCGTATATCTCATCAACATGCCCTTTGAGCTCCTTTTTTATGATGGCAAATATACTGCTTTCGCTACCCGAAACACCATGAGCATTGGATAATTTTTTTAGAAGTTCTCTGACCATTTCAATCACTCAGTACGGTTTGTATCCTGTCAAGAGCCCGGTTGATGTTTTCCCGGGAAGTTGCATCAGCTAAAACGGGCATACTCCGGAGCATTCACCCCGAATGCCGTGCCGGGGACAATAATAATGCCCTGATCGATAATCCGTTGGACAAGTGCAGGTTTCATGGGGACAAAAGCATAAAAAGCACCTTCGGGGACGGGAAATTCAAATCCCAGATCTGCGAGTCTTTTGCAGATAAGGTCCCGCCGCACACGATATTCATCACGCATGACGGTTACCGGGTGCTGATCACCCGTGTAAGCGGCGAGAGCGGCGTACTGGGAAATTGAGGTGGCACATGCCTGGCAATACTGGTGCACCTTCACGCACTGCCCGACAATTTCTTCAGAAGCAGCAAGGTATCCAAGTCTCCATCCGGTCATCGCATACGTTTTGCTCGCTGCATTGATGGTAATGACATTCTCCCCAAAGAGGGCGGCACTCCAGTGTCGTTTTCCGTATATGAAATGCTCGTATACTTCATCGGAAACGACTATGACCCCGGCATCATCGGCATATTCCACGAGTGCCTTTATGGACTCCCTGCTTTCAACCGACCCTGTCGGGTTTGCGGGAGAATTTAACATCATGATGCGAGCTCCGTCCATCAGCGCCTTCGCTTTTTCAACATCGATATGAAGATCGGGGGTGAGGGGAACGCCGATCGGGCGACCGCCGGCTAGGGTGGCTAAAGCGCTGTAGGAGACGAATCCGGGTCCGGGCAGAGGACCAGATCACCTTCATCAATCAGCGCATGCATCACGATATGAAGTGCCTCGCTCGCGCCGGCGGTTACTATCAGTTGATCCGGCGTATAGGAGAGGTGATTCTCGTTTTTAAATTTTTCACAGATCGCCCTCCGGAGTTCGGGGATCCCGGTATTGTTCGTATAGCCTGTTTTTCCCTCAGAGATTGCCTTTATTGCTGCATCTTTGATGTGCTGTGGCGTATCGAAATCGGGTTGTCCAAGGCCAAGATTGATTGAACCGGCACCTGCAGATTCAAAGATCTTCCTGATCCCGGATATCTCGATATCCTGTACCCGGTGCGCAAATTTCAGATTCATTTCATGTCCACCTCATCTATTCGATATTTGTGTGACGGCCCTTGAGTGCATTCTCATCTGTCTTGGTAATCTCCATCAGCCGCGAAATTACTGCATCCGCAAAGATCATGGAGGTTGTTTCAAAGAGGGTACCCAGCGGGGCGAATGACTTATGGTCCCCCATCATCTGCCGGATCTCGAATTCGACCGCTTCATCCCCTGCCGGGTCTCTCTGGTGTTCAATAATCACGATACAATCAGATATTTTTCCGATTCTCGAATCCGCATTCGAAGTGATGAGACAAATTTTGGCCCCGATCTCCTTTGCCGTCTCTGCAATGTCGGCAACGGTTCTTGTCCGTCCGGATCCCGAGAAGACGACCATTATATCTCCCGCATTCAGCGCCGGGGTGATCGTCTCCCCGACAACGAACGCCTGGAGCCCGAGATGCATAAGACGCATGGCAAATGCCTTTGCAACAAGGCCTGACCTCCCTGCCCCCATGACATATATCCGTTGTCCGTTGAGCAGAGTTGCAATGAATTTCTCAACATCCTCGTCTGATATTGTGTTGGCGATCGCCCGGATCTTTGATGCCATCAGTTGCATCATATCCTGAACTCTGTGACTTACCATGCTTCCCGCACAAAAGATGCAATCACAAAGTAGATGAGAATTTCTAAAACAGCCGGCATTTTCTGGTCGTGTGTTCAGTCAATGAAACAGCATGGTCTTACCATGCTCGTTCACGGAAATGCAGTGACGTTTCCCGGAAAATGTAATCAGTATCATCTTCCATTCAACTCGCCTGGCGACGGTGATAAGAAAAGTCATGCGGTACCTGACAGGTCAGTCGGGTATTCATCTTTCATGTGTCAGGAGACTGGTAATGTGCAATTTCTCCCCAGGGAACGAGTGAGGCTCCGTCAAGAACGGATACTGCACCATGGCCCCCGCATATCAGGCATCGCCTGCCGGTCGGCAGGAGTGCAGTATCCATTTCCGCGGCGAGTTCTAACAATGCCTTTCGCTCTTTCCTGGCAAGGTCGCTGTCCACGTTAACGGAAGTGACAAGAAATGCTGCAAGAGAACTGTAGTCTGCACGCTCTCTGGTGAGACTCGAGAAATTTATTACACTGTCTGCGGCAAAAAGCAACCCCGCTTTCTGTGAATACAGGAAGATCTGACCGCACGTGTGCCCGCCCAGTCCGTCAAGAACCTCCAGCTCAATATCCCCGATTCTTAACGTACACAGGTACCAGGAAAAATTCCCCGCACCGGTCCCTCTGGTCCGGTAAAGCACCGGAAATCACCGGGCGTTTTAAACTTCGAGAAAAGATTGATCATCTTGGTATAGAATTCTTCGAGGACCGAATGCTCGCTCCGTGAACCGTATGCCCTGTTGTTCTCTTTAATGATCGAGAGCGTCTTCTGATGCAGGAAAACCGGGGCGGAGAAATACCCCGCTCCCCCGCAGTGATCTGCATCGGCATGGGTGACGATGATCCGGGAAACCCCGGGTGCCTCTCCCAGGCCGTACTTCGAAAACATCGCCATTACATCATGATGGTAGATGCCGTATCCCGTGTCGATCATCACCTTTTCTCCGGGCGCATCAATCAGGAATATATTTCCCCCGCACGGCACCTGGAAGCAGAAAAGTGTGGTATCTCCGGTGATTGCATATTTCTGGACGTCCGCATAAAATTTTTCACGGGTCGTTGCCCGCATCGTCTGCCCGGTCAGGAGTACGCTGTCAAAGACTCTCCGGGGATCATTCCCCCGGTCCATCAGTTCCTGGACAATATGATTTGTATCGGCGAGAAACGAGAGAAGAAAATACTCTTCGGAATCACCGATGATTTCGCGTATTGCCTGTGCGTACCGGACATAGAATACCGTATCGTCGAGATGTTTGCCGGTTGTATCATATTCAAGGATCTCGAGACGGTATCGTGACTTCAGAAGGTCCAGGAGATGATCGACCACGATCGTCTGTTCAAGGTTCAGGCTGATCGTCAGGCGTTCAGGATGTCTCCCATTATCATCAAAATCTATGAACGCGATATTCGCACCCACGGATGTGGTGAAGTTCAGGAATTCGTACAGCGAGCCGGGCCGGTGGGGCAGGTACACACAGCATTTTAAAAAATTTAGGGGTTTTAATGATGTCTGGAGGTAGCCGATAGTCGAAAGGTCACCGGTTATCTTCCGGAATGCCTCTTCTGAAGCGGTTACTTCATAAAACACCGTCGAAGGATCAATGCGTCTGTCGAACTGGATCCGGTTGATATTACCTTCATATTTTTTGATGATTTCTGCTGCCCGGTGGAGCGAACCCGGCGCATCCGGCATATGTGCGATAAAAGAAAATTTCTTCAAAGGTATCCTCCGGAAGTGGGTTTATCATACGGTGCGATCACCGATATAGATTATGGTTGACGGGGGAAAACCGAAATTTAGTTTTTTTTTGGGGAGAATGCACGGGGAAATTAAGGGAAATTACTCTGTTGAAACACCCATGAACGGGAGTTCGCACCCGAACCATGAAAATCATTAAACCATATAATTTTTATGAGGGCTCCCCGCATCAGGGCCTCTCCGAGGCACGGCGGGGCAATCCGGTGTTTGCACAGATGCTTAAAGACACTGACGCGGGGCGTCCTGTCAGGAGGGGGCGGGTTTTATCGCAAATAATTAACAGGTATAATCATTCCATTGCTCACATCTGTTTAATTCAATTTACATGGGAAATCCTCAAAATTTTCGGACGCTCCCGGGGGCTTCGCCCCTGCTGCTGTGGCATCTCCCGGTTGCGATGATTCCGTATTACTTGTACACAAACTGCGGGAGATTATACATACCGGTAATACCGGGGCATCGCAAGCGCCCCCGCCCCCCTGGGGGGGGCAGGGCTGGCGCAGGGGGCGATCATGGTAGCTGAAAAGGCATTTCTCCAGAGCAGGGAACTTATTATTTCCTGGTTCCGGCAGCGATGACAATCAGCCCGGAAATAACAAGCCCGGTAATCAGGGTTAGTGGCGACAGCGGAATTGCCGGAGTTGCTGAAGTGCCTGGCACGGCGGGAGATGTCTGTTCGGTTGAAGTACCTGGAAGCACCGGGGTTGTCTCTTCCCGAACAGAGGTAACCGGAACTGTGGTTGAAACCGGGGTGGATATTCCGGAAGGAACCACGGTAATTACCGTCATCAGAGTACCTTTTAACGCCGGGTTGCTGACCCTGGCTGTATACTGGCCTGGTTGCATATCGACGCGGAACCCGTAATTGAAGAAACCCGTCCCGCTGACGGGTGAGATGAACGTATGCAGAATCCTGTTTTCAGGATCGGCGATCTCAATTTTTACATAGGTCACACCCTGTTCGGCACTCCCCGATATCTCCAGGTAATCTCCGGGATTCACAACCTTTTTTACCGGGTTGACATAAAACCCGGGTTTTTTTATCAGGATAGATACAGACGCCTTTTTTTCAGGATTTGACCGGTCAAAGGCAGTTACGGTGTATCTTGCCGTCATCAACTTCTCGACTCCGGCAACGTTTGAGCTATCCCAGACAAATTTCCAGGTGTCATCTGCATTCACCGTGACAGAATTTCCTGAACCCGGAATACCATTCAGATCATAGGCAGGAACTCCTGCTTCTGGCAGACCGGGACCAGAAATTTTAAGCAGCGTGGTATTGCTTACCGTATTTTTTCCATCAAACGTGATGACATCACCAATGGTGTATCCTCCAGCCCCGCGATAGGAGATGGTAACGGTCCCCTCTGCGGCAAGTGCCGGATAAATAACGCAGACGATCGCAATGAGCGCTATAAATGGGTAGAAATATGCTTTTAACCGCAAAATATCCAGATTCAGCCTTTCCATAAACAGACTTTCATGAGTGAGGATAAATATTTTTGTTATCAGTTTACCGGGAAACCCGCTTTTTTTCTGAAATCAAAGATGCACCCGTTTACTCATTGACGAAACTATATCTGTTCTGATATGCAACCCATGATCAGAGGGTAAAAACCGATGACCGACGTAGAAAAAGCGAAAAAAAACGGCGAAGCTCATCTGAAAACCATGATCACCACCCTGGATCATGCACTTTCCTATGATGAAACTGCGTATCATCTTCCCGTTTCGTTTGCACTTACCGGCATTGCGGTGCATGACCCGCAGGCAGCACGTGAAGTATTTGAGAAGACCAGCAACAATCCTCTTGTCGCACTGGAATACATTCTCGCCGAGAAAACAGCTGCTGAAGGCAGGAAACCTGCTCCCTATACCGGCTTTATCGATGATACCGTAATCAGAAAGCTCGGGTACTCCCTCGTTGACGGCAGTATTCTTGGGCTTGCTCTTGTTGTCGGTACCCCGCCGGGTGCTGATGGCGCCTCTGCTATCTGTCGCGAATTGCAGGAAAAATATATGCTCACCTTCCTTGCCGGAGACGTCATTGCATCACTTTCCGGAGCCGGGGTGAAACTTGGCCTCGAATACCGCCTGATCCCTCTTGGTCCGACGCCATCCTACGGCATTTACTTTGTCGATATCATCGCGCGGGTAGCCATGATGTTTGGAGGTGTCACTCCGGGTGATGCCCAGCGGCTCCTCACGTACGCCCGGGAACGGGCAAAGGCAATAGTGATCGTATACCCGGGTCTGACTGACGAGGAAATTGCGTTTGTCGACGCGATGAGGGTCCTGGGATTTCCTATCCTTTCGCTGGGAGATTACCAGGGAAGCGCATGGCTGACGTCAACGAACGACAGTGTGGTCCGGCGCGGCATGGAAGAGAGGGGGATACGCGTGAATATCACGGCGATCCCCATCCCGATGGGGTGCTCCCCGGCATTCGAGGGGAAAAGTATCCGGAAAGAGGAGATGTACGTTGAGTTTGGAGGGGGCAGATCCCCGGCCTTCGAACTTTTACAGATGCTTCCTGCGGATGAGGTAAATGACGGTCAGGTGACGGTCATCGGCCCGGAGATCGCCCAGATGCAGGAAGGCGGGGCATATCCTCTTGCGATCCTCGTGAAAGTCGCCGGTAAGATGATGAAAAAGGATTATGAGCCGGTTCTCGAGCGCAGGATCCATAACTTTGTTAATTACGGGGAAGGATCCTGGCATGTAGCCCAGCGTGACATCATCTGGGTGAGGATCTCGAAAGAGGTTGTGGCAAAAGGGATAAAAATAGAGCATATCGGCAAACTCCTTGCCAGCAAGTTCCGTATGGACTTCCCCCAGCTGCTCGATGCGGTCTCGGTTACCCTCATAACTGACGAATCTAAGGTGATTGAAGCGAAAAAAATTGCAGAGAAGGTGTATGAGGAGCGTGACGCCCGGATAAAAGGTATGCGGGACTCCGATGTAAACACCTATTATTCCTGCACGCTCTGCCAGACCTTTGCCCCCAATCATGTCTGTGTAATTACTCCGGAACGCCCGGCGCTCTGTGGAGCGATCAGCTGGCTTGATGGAAAAATCGCCTATGAAATTTCCCCGTCAGGGGCCAACCAGCCGATCGAGAAGGGGGCTGTCATCAACTCTCTGAACGGTGAGTTTGACGGGGTTAATAAATTTGTTAAGAAGGCGAGTCATGGCGAAGTTGATCGCTGCTCACTCTACAGCGTAATGGAATATCCCATGACATGCTGCGGGTGTTTTGAGTGTATTGCCCTCATGCTGCCCGAAGTGAACGGTATCATGATCGTGAATCGTGAATTCAAAGGAATCACCCCCTCCGGGATGACATTCTCCACACTTGCCGGAACGATAGGGGGTGGTGCACAGACCCCGGGATTTGCCGGCATCTCGAAGAACTACATCCTTTCTGACCGCTTCTTACAGGGGGAAGGAGGTATTGAGCGTCTTGTCTGGATGCCTTCTCAGCTCAAGGAAGAGCTGAAGGAACGGCTGATGAAAAAACTCGCCGACCAGAACAAGCCGGATTTCTTTGAGAAGATCGCCGATGAAACCCGTGCAACGACCATCGAGGAACTGATCGATTATCTCGAGCATGTGAACCATCCCGCACTAACGATGAAACCTCTGGTGTGAGTGACATCTATGGTCTATGATCTTCATTTTGGCTGGACCGGTGCGATTGGGAAGGTTACTCTTGGCGCCACACGGGAAGAGGGAGGGACACGAAAAATATCTTACGGAATGGGGGGGGGACGACGCTCCCCTTCCTTGATCCCCATCCCTTGAAAACACCCCTGGTAGCGCTGGAGGTCTGCGACGATCCGGAGTACTGGTCACCGGTCATAAAAAATTACTGTGGTGATCTTGTCGATAACGTGGATGCATGGGCAAAGGCTGCTGAAACAGTGTATGGTGCAGATCTTGTCCGTCTTTACCTGACCAGCACCCGCCGGAGGAATTTTTCCGATATTGCCTCCCTCGGAAAGACCATCGAGGCAGTTCTCTCGGCAACCGGGCTACCGTTGATCATTGAGGGGAGTAACGAACCAAGGATCGACAGCGATGTTTTCCAGATGTGTGGTGAGACCGCCCAGGGAGAAAAACTCCTCCTCGGCACGGCAGAGGCCGGCAGATATCGCAGCATTGCAGCAGCTGCCCTCGCTTATAATCACTCACTTATCGCCCAGTCTCCTATAGATGTCAACCTTGCGAAGCAGCTGAACATCCTTTTGCGGGAGATCGGCGTGCATCAGGAACACATCATCATCGATCCCTACACCGGCGCACTCGGATATGGTTTTGAATATTCTTATTCGGCGATGGAAAGGATCCGGTTCTCTGCATTGAAAGGCGATGCCGATCTTTCCATGCCCATGATCTGTTCAGCCATCGATTCACTGACGATAAAAGAAGTAAGGGAGGCCGACCCCTCACGGCAGGATGAGATGGCAGCACAATGGGAATTTTATACCGGCCTCGCCGGAGCGGTTGCCGGTGCCGAGATCGTCTGCGTCCGTCATCCAAAGACGGTCATGATGCTGAAAAATGCTTTCGCCAGTCTCAGAAACGGTGCGAATTTCCCGGAGGTGAAACCGGATGGCTCTTAAAGCACTGGATATCTACAAACTCCTTCCTAAAAAGAACTGCAAGGAATGCGGTGACCCTACCTGCCTTACCTTTGCCATGAAACTTGCCGGCGGAAAGGCGGATGTGGATCTCTGTCCCTATCTTGACGACCAGGCAAAATCTGTCCTTGGTGCGACTACCCGGCCCCCGATACGGCTCGTAAAAATCGGCGTTGGGGAGCGTTCATTTGCAGTAGGCGAGGAGTTTGTTCTGTACCGTCACGACAAGACCTTCTACCACCCTCCGGGGATCCTCTTTAAGGTTACGGATACCCAGACTCCTGAAGAGATCGCCGCCGCGACCATCCGTGTCAGGGATGAGATATTCACCCGCATCGGTTCAGACCTGAGGTTTAATGGCATGGCTGTTGAAAATGTAAGCGGGTCGCCGGAAACGTTTGCACAAGCGGTCGCGGTAGTCGAAGAACATGCAGATCTTCCTCTTGTCCTGATGGCAGGAAGTACAGAATCGCTGAATGCAGCCCTGGTCCAGGTCGGGAGCTGACCAGCCCCTGATCCATGCAGCAACCCCGGAAAATTTCAGGGATATGTGTCTGGTTGCCCGGAAACACAGTTGTCCGATGGTTATCAGGGCACACGGTATCGATACCATTACCGCTCTGGCAAAAGACTGCCTGGCATCCGGAGTCAAAAGACTGGTGATGGATTTGAGCCCGCAATCTCTTGGTGATTATCTCACTGCGGCAACTGCCGTACGACAACTTGCCATCACCCGTACCGTACCGGATCTGGGCTATCCGGTATTCCTGGACGCCACTCACCCCTCCCTGCAGGATGCCACTATCGCCCTGGGGATCGTCAAATATGCGTCAGTTATTGTTACGCCACCTCTCTCTCATGAGTCTTCAAAAGCCGCGCTTACGCTCCGGCAGAATATCTATACCGATCCTCAGAAGCCTATCCAGATGAATCCCGGCCTGTACCGTGTCGGTACCCAGGAAAAGATGCTCCCGTTCTCGTTACCGTAAACTTCTCGCTCACGTTCTTTACCCTTCAGGGATACCTGGAATCTTCCCGTGTCCCCTGTTTCATGCTGATTGTTGATACGGAAGGGCTCTCGGTGCTAACCGCGGTGGCGGCAGGGAAATTCAATGAGACGCTGGTGCGTGATTCACTGGGGAAATTTAATGTAGAGAGCGAAGTATCTCATAAAATACTGATCATTCCGGGCTATTCTGCTCCCTTATCGGGAAGGATCGAAGAGGCTACCGGCTGGAAAGTAATGGTCGGGCCCCGGGATGCAGCCGAGATCGGAGAATACCTCAACGAGGAATGGAAGAAGATGCCTTAAACATTTACGGATCAAATTTTCCGACTCAAAACACAGGTCTGTTGCGATATTCCCCGTACAGTTATATACCGGGAAAGGATTCCCCCCCGTTTTCACTCACCTGAATCGCTCACCACCGTAGCATATTTCTTATTCCTCTCCCTATTGTTACTATCAGGGACAAAGACACTATGCGCACAGTAACCTTTCTTCCCAGCTATCGTAAGATCGATGTCGCCCGCGGGAGTACCATTCTCGATGCAGCCCAGAGAGCCGGGCTGAATATCAACGTAGTCTGCGGAGGGCAGGGGAAATGCGGAAAGTGCGTCGTTTATGTCCAGTCGGGGAGAACAGAATTTGATCGCCAGAAATATTCGCGATTTTTTAACGAGGACGAACTGGGTCGGGGTGCATGTCTTGCCTGCGAAACCACCGTTCAGGGCGATCTGAAGGTGTTTATTCCCGAAAATACTCTTATCCAGGAACAAAAAATTCTCATCGAAGGGAGGGATGCAGGAATCGAATTTCATCCTTCGGTCAGGAAATATTATGTTGAGCTCCTGCCTCCCACCCTCACTGATCCTTCACCGGACCTGACCCGGCTTTTATGGGGTATCCAGAGAAGTGGGGGGCCGGTTGCTGAAAAAATCTATGTTCCCCTTGAAGTGATGCGTGAAATACCCAATCTTCTCAGGCATAGTGACTGGAAAGTAACGGGAACAGTAGCCCTTGTTCCCGGAGGATACCGGCTCATTGATCTCCAGGAAAATGACACGTCGAAACGCATTTTTGGTGCCGCAGTTGACCTCGGTTCAACAACCGTCGTCGTGTATCTCTGGGATCTGGTGAGCGGTAAAGTAGTGGCAGTAGCCTCAAATTATAACAGGCAGATCAGTTGTGGTGAGGACATCCTCGCCCGGGTGAATTTTGCCCGGAAGAACGGGATTACCAAACTGCAGGCACTTGCTGCCGAGAGCATCAATACCGCGCTTACTTCAGCTTCAAATACTGCTGGAATCGACCGTGAAGATATTTATGAGGTTGTGGTCGCCGGTAATACCGTGATGACCCATATGCTCCTCGGGATAGATCCCGCTTATATCATCGCAGAACCCTACGTGCCGGTGGTCCAGCGGGCATTATCTGTCGCGGCCGGCAGAATTGGAATTGCAGGCAACCAGAACTGCGGGCTCTTTGTCTTTCCTGCCGTCAGTGACTTTATCGGGGGCGATATTATCGGCGATATCCTCGCTTGCGGTATGAGTGAACGTGAGGAGATCTCTCTCCTGATCGATATCGGAACCAACTTTGAAGTTGTGCTGGGGAACAAGGAATGGATGTTCTCCTGTGCCGGCGCTGCGGGCCCTGCCCTTGAAGGAGGCGAAGTGCTTTTTGGTATGCGGGCAAACCCCGGAGCAATCGAGAAGATAACGGTCGATCCGTTCACTCTTGATCCCTGTTACAGTACGATTAATAATATCAAACCCCGGGGGATCACCGGATCCGGATTAATCGACCTGCTGGCTGAACTGATCTCGGCATGCGTCATTGACCGGACCGGGCGGATTAACACCGGTATAGAAAATAAACGAATCCGGGCCGGTGTTCATTTTCCGGAATTTGTTGTCGCCTGGGCTTGCGATACGGATATCGGAAAAGACATCGTTATTACAGAAAATGACATCAAAAACCTGATCATGAGCAAAGCGTCGATTCATGCGGCATGTGTCACTCTGATGAAGGAAGCGGGAGTCACGAGACATGAAATTTCAACGATTTATTTTGCAGGTGCATTTGGCAATTATCTGGACAAGAAAAATGCCACGATCATCGGGCTGATACCTGAGATCGATCTGGAGCGGATTAAAAATATCGGAAACGGGGCAGTGACCGGTGCGAATCTTGCGCTCATCAACCGGAGGGAGCGAAAAACGCTGGACGAGATTGCATCCCGGATTGCTTACATCGAACTCAATGCAGAGACTTCCTTCATGGACGATTATACATCGAGCACGTTCCTGCCCCACACGGATCTCACCTTATTCCCGATGGTTCAGAAACTTCTGGAAGCCTGTCGGATCAGGAAGGGATGACCCATGGCAAAGATGATCCCTTCGCCGCATTCCCTTGCAACCGGGGTTGGAGCACTTCCCCATACCGACCCTGCAGAAGCCTGTGAGGATGTTCTGGCAATATTTCATGAGTTCCCGTATGTGCCATCCCTTCCGGCACGGGGCCAGTGTGAAAGTATTGTCTTCAATGACTCGGGGCAGATGCCCGGAAGGCTCATCTCGAATGATCGAATCCTGTACGACAGTCTGACCGATCATACCGCGGCGATGGAACAGGTATACCTGGATTACGTGGAAGGCAACTATGCCGCGTATGGACTTACCCGGAATTATGCCTCTGGGTTCATCGAAATGATGTCCCATGACATCTCCCCGGCCGGGGTGCTCAAGTGCCAGGTTACGGGCCCGGTCACGTTCGGCATGCAGGTGGTTGATGTAGACAAACGCCCGATTTATTATGATGCACAACTCTCCGACATGCTTTCGAAGATGATAGCCCTCAAGGCACGGTGGTGTGAGGTTGAAATGAGGGAAAAAACCGGAGTTGCAGAGACGGTCGTTGTTCTGAACGAACCCTACCTTGCCTCGCTGGGATCGTCAGTGGTGCCACTTGACAAGGATCTGGTGAGGAGCGGCTGGGACGATATTGCCGCCCTGGTCCAGGGTGGACTGGGCATTCACTGCTGCTCGAATACCGACTGGGCATTTGTCCTGGACCTCCAGCCCTCGATTGTTTCTCTGGATGCGTATACAACGGCAAAAGAATTCCTCTTGTATGCTGATGCCATCGTTACGTATATGGAGAAGGGAGGTGTCGTAGCCTGGGGCATCGTTCCGGCGGAATACAGGATATTTGCGACAGAGACTCCTGATCAACTCTATGATCGGTACCTTGCGATCAGGACTCAGCTCTGCGCCAGTATGCCGGAACGCCTCTTTGATTCCCAGTCCCTTATTACGCCCAGCTGCGGAATCCGGTTTGCTGACCGGAGAGGAGCTGGAGAAATTATGCAGGCTGCCGCAGAAATCTCCCGGCGTATCCGAAAGAATGCACCGGGTTGATAAAACCGTTTGAGAACGGGATCGAGCCATGGAAAAAAAACCATTCATTATTGCAATATCAGGAAAAGGAGGGACCGGCAAGACAACGGTCAGTTCTCTCCTTATCCGGTCGTTCATCGATCGGGGAGAAACTCCTGTTCTGGCCGTTGATGCGGATCCGAATGCCAACCTGCATGAAGCACTGGGAGTAACCGTGCGTGAATCCCTGGGATCTATGCGGGAAGAGGCTTTTACCCGTCATATCCCCCCCGGTATGAATCGTCATGATTATGTAAGGTTCCGGTTCCGGCAGTCTCTGGTCGAGGACAACGGCTTCGATCTTGTAGCGATGGGCAGGCCGGAAGGAAGCGGATGTTACTGTTTTGCAAATGACCTGCTGTCAGAATGCATGCTCCATCTCGAGGGTGATTACCGGTTTGTGGTCATTGATACCGAGGCCGGGATGGAGCACATAAGCAGGGGGACGATTGGAAGGCCGGACCTGCTTCTTATCGTGAGCGATCCAGGCGCCCGGGGATTGCGGACGATTGCCCGGATACGTGAGATCGCAACCCAGCTGGGCCTCGGACCTGAACACATACAGATAGTTTTCAACAGGTTCAAATCCGGTACTGCACCTGTGGATATCGGCAATGTTGCACCAATTGCGGTTATTCCTGATGACCCGGAGGTTGAAAAGGCAGATCTCGATGCCACGCCGGTGTCACAGATCCGGGCAGGAAGCCCGGCACGGGTTGCCGTGCTGGATCTGGCCCGGAAAATCGAGCGTATTGCACGTGAACGAGACAAAAAAACCGTCTAATCTCTTCCTCATTTTCTGGTTAAATCATGGTACCGGGCAGGTATTCCTGATTCCGGAGAGCATTCAACGCTGACTGCAAAAGATAATAAATCAGGGTTCATTTTTGAAGGGAGAAATAAATTTCTGCTCTGTAGAAAAGCTTTTTCAGATACCATGATCACCCCCCCCTGACGCCAGCCCTGCCTCCCCTATGGGGGCGTGGGCACATGCGTTTTCTGTAGTATCTTAAAACACGATCCAGGTAATACAGCACAATCGCAACTGGGGCGCCGTAGCGGCTGGGCGAAGCCCCGGGAGCGTCATCAGAAAAGAGGTTTTCTACAGAGCTAATGATTAATTTTTCATAATCGTTCAATTTTTTATGTCAGATTTTATCTTATCAACAAAAATGCTTAAAAAAAATTGATGGAAAAAAAATTTATAAAAAACACAATCTTCTCCTTGCTTATAAAAAAACCGCCGCCGCGATTACCGTGCTCCAGAGCCCGTTCTTATCACCTTCTGCTGACTGGCACACATGCTTTGTTTTAATGATCTTTCCGCTGGCTTTATAGATCTGTTCGCGTTCCTGCCATGCGAGGTTCACGTCAAATTCTATCCCGAGTGTTGTTGCAAGCATCGTTGCTGCAAGATCTTCAGCATATTCGCCGGTCTTTTCCTGGGTCTCGCCGTGGGCGTGGTGTTCGGACAGGTACCCGTATTCCTCGGTGTCCTTGGGAAGTGCAAGCCCTATAGCGGAAGATACGAGACGGTTCGGCTCATTCGTGTCATTCCTTGCCATGACACAGAAGGTAATCCCTCCGGGCATCAGCCGTTTTAATCCCTCGGACTTTGAGATTTGCCTGCAGTTGGGAGGGAAGATACTGGAAACATATACAAGGTTACATTTCTCGATTCCGGCCTTTCTCAAGGCAAGCTCAAAGGACGCAAGGCGATCTTTGTGGACTCCAACACCCTTGGTGAAAAAAATCCTTGTCGGAACAATCATAATTTTTATTGATCTTTTTCTTTCTTTAAGTTTTGGTGTTTTCCCTTCGTGAATGTTCTGGTATTTCGCAAATACCCCCTTTTTTTAAATTTCACGCAATTATAGCAGAGAATTATCCGGTTTTTCCTGCAGCTGCTGAAGAATATCCGGTAACTCTCGTATCGTATCGATTACGAAATCTGCAGCTATACTCTTGCGATCGCGTGAGAACCGATCACCATAGCGGGCATAGACCGTCTTAATGCCAAGAGATCGGCAGGGTTCGATATCCCGGTGAGGGCTGTCGCCTATGAGGACCGCTTCACTTTTACGTGCTTTCATCATCTCAAGGGCAAAGAGGAATGGCTCGGGTGCTGGCTTTTTTACTTTCACCATATCGTAACTGACCATGCAACAGAAGAACGGCAACAATCCGGTTTTTTCCAGGCGGAGCGTTGCATCCCTGGCACAGGCATCGGTAACAATTCCCATGTGATATCCCTGGTCCCGGAGCGACTGAAGCGTCCCGGTTACTCCTTCATAGGGAAGGATACCCCGAAGTTTTTCCGTCTCATACAAACGGCAGGCGGTTCGATAGGAATCATTATTGGCGATATTCCGTTCTTCCATGTACTGGCGGATATTTTCATGGGACTCAAATCCATGTCCGGCAGTCAGAAAGTATGAGAAGAGATCCTCCCCGTCACCCTGGTCCAGGTGTTTTGCCACCGTATGGCAGGCAGCAATCTGCGCCTCAACAAGGTCAAAAAGGGTGTTATCCATGTCAAACAGTAAAGTTGTGACCGCTGAAGGAAAATCGTTCATTATTGGCTGACATATTGAACCGCTCTTCCTATGAGAGTATGGATGATGGCAGCTCCGCAGGTGGTACCCGTTTTTCCCGTCGCGGATACCTTCATACCTCTTGTTATCTGGCGAACAGAGATCAATCAAGGTTTAACCCTGAAGATCACAATAGAACTTAACACCTGCAGGCTGCGCCATGGATGATATTTACCTGGTAGAGATACGTCTTGGAAGGACGAAATGGCGGATCCGGAACACTGTTTTTACGATTGCACGGATGTTTAATATCGGAACTTTAATCGAGAGAAACCCTCATGTCACCCTGTTTGGGCCCCTGACCCTGAAAAACGGGGTCACGCCGGTCCAGCTCCTCGCTGCTATCGGGCGGGTTGCGGCCACCTGCGATCCGATCCTGTTCACCATTGATGGCTGGGAGAGGCGCGAGGGAATGTCCGGCAGTGTTCTAGCATTCCGGGTACGGCCTTCGGTGGAATTAAAAAATCTTACCACAGCGATTGCAGATGCAGTATCTCCGATCGTATGCAGCAGCAATATATGGGACACGGTCCCGGGTGGCAAATGGTTTCACGTTACTGTAGCAAATCGTCTTGATTCTCCTGTCGCGTCCTCCCTGTTTTCAGCCCTGTTGCGATGCAGACCGGACGTACCAGGAGATGCAATGGCTTCCGGTTTTTTTGCATGGATCCTGAACAGGATACCCCGCACTATCAGACGAAGAATCAGGGACGGCGTCCGGCCGGTCACGCTCGATGAAGCAGGCCTCAGGATCACCGTAATGAAGGGTGAATCAATCCTTGCAGAATACGATCTTCTTGAAAAATGCTGGATCACCTCCGGTAACAGCCAGAACAATCCGGCATGGCAGAATACCCTGAGACTCTACCGGCACGATGCCGGGTTTGAACGACTGGATCCCGGGTTTTCGGATCCCCGGGACATCTTCCTTATTGCAGACCTTCACCTCGGTCACGCAAATATCATACATTATTGTTCCCGTCCGTTCTTCTTTTCGGATATCCGTGAGATGGATCACGTGCTGATAAAGAACTGGAATTATACGATCTCTCCGGCCAACCCGGTCTATTACCTCGGTGACCTCTGTTATGGTCCGGGGGCGCATTCTGCTGAATATTATCTGAGTAAACTCCGGGGGCATATCAGTTTCATCCGGGGAAATCACGATCTTAATCAACCGGAAGCACTGCCGATGATGATTCTCGAACACGGCGGCCTGAAGTTCTGCCTCGTTCACGATCCTGCGGATGCTCCGGAACGATTCGAGGGGTGGATAATCCATGGGCACCATCATAACAACAATCTCCGGTCTTATCCGTTCATAAATTTCGAAGACCGGCGGATCAATGTGAGTGCGGAGGTGCTGGGGTATGTCCCGGTATCGCTGTCCTCTGTCTGCAGTCTCATAGAAAAGCGTTTATCCGGCACGGACAGGACACCGATCCTTCTCAATTATGACTACAGCTGGTAATAGACTCTTCACACCAGCTTTGTCTGTTTCATAACCTATATACCGATGAAACATATAATTCCTCGACAGGAGATGACACGTTGCTGTTTGAAAGGATTGTTTCTGGGGGTATCTCGCATAATTCATATCTTATTGGATCGGGTGGCAGGGCTGTTGTCATCGATCCGCGAAGGGACGTTGACATTTACCTGCGGATCGCCAGCAGGCATGCACTGTCCATCACCCATATTTTTGAAACGCACCGGAACGAGGACTATGTCATAGGATCCCTGGAACTCAGGGAGAGGTGTGGTGCAGAGATTTATCATGGCGGTCAGCTGGCATTTGCCTACGGAAAGCCCGTGAAAGAAGGCGACAGGTTTATCCTGGGCTCGCTGGAGCTGCTGGTACAGGAAACCCCCGGCCATACCGAAGAGAGCATCTCCCTTGTGCTGTTCGATCAGGAGATTTCAGACAAACCGTATATGATATTTTGCGGCGACACCCTCTTTTCCGGGGATGTTGGACGAACCGATTTCTTCGGGCAGGAACGTAAGGCTGAGATGGCAGCAAAGATCTATGACAGCATCACGAGGAAAATTATTTCCCTCGGCGATGGGGTAATTGTCTGTCCGGCCCATGGAGCCGGGTCGGTGTGCGGGACAGAGATCGCAGATCACCCGTTCACAACCGCAGGATACGAAAAAAAGACGAACCCGGCACTGGCACGAGGGCGGGAGGCGTTCATTTCGCAGCGTTCCACAGAATCCCCGTATTACCCCCCCTATTTCCGGCAGATGGAGACTTATAACCTGGAGGGTCCTGCGCTTCTTCACCGGGTGCCGGATCTGCGGGAACTTTCCATTACAGAAGTTAACCAGCTCAGGAAATCCGGCTGCCAGATCGTAGATATCCGTTCGCCAACAAGTTTTGGCGGAGGGCATATTCCGGGCAGCATCTCGATCTGGCGTGAAGGTCTCCCGTCGTTCATAGGATGGTTCCTTGATTATCAGAGACCTGTCGTTATCGTTGACGATTTCAATCTCGACCTCGATCCCGTTCACCGCCATTTTATACGGCAGGGGTATGATTCCATCGCCGGTATACTTTCCGGAGGGTTCCCTCTCTGGACCAAGGCAGCACAGGACATCAGCACCATTCCCACCTGTTCTGTACAGCAGCTGAAGGAACGCCTCGGGAAAGAAGAACTCTTCATCCTTGATGTACGGGACATTAAAAACTGGAACGAAGTCGGCCATATCCGCGGGGCTCACCATATTTATATCGGTGAACTGCCACAGCACCTGGACGAAATCCCGAAAAATGAACCGATTGTAGTGTACTGCGATGCAGGGTTTAAAGGAAGCCTCGCAGCAAGCATTCTTGCAATCCAAAAGTATCGCCGGGTAACAAATGTCCTTGGAGGAATGACTGCCTGGAAGAAAGCAGGGTACCGGATAGAGAAATAATATTTCTTTTTTATTGTTTTAACAACGATTAATAAAGTTTATCTGGTACCATCGGGAATTCCAATGTGGTAAGTTTATGGATATATTGAAAATCCCGCGGATGGAGAAACAGGAGTACGATCGGCTCATCGAAAAGGGCTATGTCTGCCGGATCGCTTTCCAGGGGGAGAAGTATCCTTACATTGCACCATTTTTGTACGTCTTTGATGGATCTTTTCTTTATTTCCTCTCGACAAAATATGGAAAAAAGATCGATTATTTTCGGAAGAGCCCCTATGTTTCTGTAGAAATTGAGAAATATACCAAAGATCTCTCGTCGTATATGTTTGTCACTCTCCAGGGCTACCTTGAAGAGGTTCATGACTCTATCGAGAAGAAGATCATCCGGGAGAAATTTGTTGATCTTGTTGTCGAGCGGGATCTTTCCTGTAATATCCTTGCCGCACTCGGCCATTCCCCCCTTGATCCTCCTGCAGCAATTGCTGAAGAAGAGCGTTCGCTTGTCTGGAAGCTGGTCGGGGTCAAGGATCTCATTGCCCTGAAAAATCTCTGAGTTTTCCTTCGGAGTTTCATTATCTTAAGATTTCGTAATCCGGAACTAGAGCCGGGACTTCTTCATAGCAAGAAAATTTTTGGGTGAAAGACATTCCACGACAAGGTATTTTCTCCCAGCCTTCCTTTCAGAGATGCAATAAGATGGGTGAGCCACGCAAATACCCTGATATTCACGAGAAAAATTATCTTAAAACAGGAATCTGACCAGAAGTTCCCTGCAGGTGTCTGATTCATTCAGAGCCACCTTTTAATTTCAAGATTAAAAAAAATGTTTCCTTATTTTTAATGTCAGGTTTTCTCGCCCAGGAGGTCCATCATCTGCCGGACATCGGTCGTTGGCATGGCACAGGTACGAGCGGTACAGATATGCGCTGTGGCGGTCGTCACAGAAGAGTTCATATTGCCGGTGAAGGGAGCAAGGCTGACGAGCCGGCTTCGGGAGTCATCTCCGGGCAGATAGATCACCATGACTGCAGGAAGATAATGATTCCAAAGTGCCTGGATCATGGACCGGGTATCCGAAGCCTCGCGATCCCCGGTAATTACGACATCTTGTACAGGTCCGATCATATGAACGAGAGCGCACAGGAATCCTGAATATGCCGAGGGAGATTGTTGGATGGTAGTCTGCAAAACAGCGGGAAAGGTCAGATGCCTGGTTGTCGAATGCCGGGTCACCGGTAAGGTGTGCCAGCCGAACGAGATTTTCGAAAGCAATGGAATTGCACGATGGTATTGCCCCGTCATAAATCTCTTTTTTGCGGACCAGGAGAATCTTCTCCGTATCCGGTATCGTGAAAAATCCGCCCTGGTGCGCATCCCAGAAATGGGAAAGAAACCATGTATTATATTCGAGCGCTGACGAGAGATATGCTGGTTCGAAGGTGGATTCATAGAGTTCGATCAATGCCTTGATGAGGAACGCGTAGTCATCGCCAAATGCCGGTATTGCCGCATCGCCTTCGCGATACCGGTGCAGGAGCATACCGTTTTCGTCATGCATGTGGCTCTGGATAAACTGCATGGCCTGCCGTGCCGCCCCCAGATAGGTTTCATTCCCGAAGGTTCGAGCCGCTTGTGCAAGTGCTGCAATGAAAAGAGCGTTCCAGTCGGTGAGTATCTTGTCGTCCCGAGAAGGACGGGAGCGCTGTTCCCGCGCTTTGAAGAGCCTGGTTTTTATGGATGCAAACCGCGATTCAACGACTGCGTCTGATATTTTTGTGGCCGCCTGGTACGCAGAAGACGGGGTCAGGTAGAGGATATTCTGCCCTGTTTTTCCCTCCGCGGCTGGATAATTTCCGGCATCTTTCATCGAGAATAATTGTGCAGCGAGTGCGGCATCGTCTTTTCCCAGGATTTGTACGGCCTCCTCCTTCGTCCAGAGATAAAATGCCCCTTCCCCCCCTTCACTGTCTGCATCTTCGGCCGAATAGAATGCACCTTCCGTGGAGGTCAGGTCGCGGATAACATAGGTAATGATTTCTTCAGTCGTCTTCCGGAATTGCGGGTTGCCGGTAACCTGCCAGGCTTCGGTGTAAGCCATGAGGAGGAGAGCCTGATCGTACAGCATCTTCTCAAAGTGCGGTACCCGCCACCGGGCATCAGTAGAATAGCGGTGAAATCCGCCGCCGATCTGGTCGCAGATCCCTCCCATGCGCATCGCGTCAAGCGTTTTTTCCACCATGGCACGCGCATGGGGGTTGCCGGTCATCTTCCAGAACCGTAAGAGGAAGAGGAGATTATGAGGCGTCGGGAATTTTGGGGCACTGCCAAATCCCCCGTTCCCTTCATCGAATCGCACCGCCAGTTCTTCATACCCCTCCTGGAGAAGTGACGGGTCTGGTCCGACACCCGTCGATGGTATCGCCCCCTGCTGGAGGGCAGCAGCAATCTCATCTGCCGATGCAGCAAGATCATTGCGTTTCTCCTTCCATAATTTCGTAATACGGGGGAGCAGGTCAAGGAGGCCGCTTATACCAAACCTTCCCTCGCGGGGGATGTAAGTACCAGCAAAGAACGGCTTTCTCTCAGGGGTAACAATAACGGTGAGGGGCCACCCGCCCTGACCGGTCATCATCTGGCAGACTGACATATAGATGCTGTCAATATCCGGGCGTTCTTCTCGGTCCACTTTGATGCAGATGAAATCCTTGTTCAGTAACGAAGCAACACCGTCATCTTCAAACGATTCGTGTGCCATCACGTGACACCAATGGCACGTGGCGTAGCCGATGGAGAGGAATACGGGCTTATCTTCCTTCAGGGCGCGAGTGAACGCCTCGTCTCCCCATGGGTACCAGTCTACAGGATTTGACGCATGCTGGAGGAGGTACGGACTCTTTTCGTCGAAAAGGCGGTTATAATGGATCCCGGTGGCATCAGGTGGACTTCCTCCAATGTTATCTGGGGGCATAGCTGCTCATTGGCAGTTCCGGATAATGATACTTTCAGATGTACTATCCGGTATGGTATTATTATCTGTGACCTGCTTCCAAAGATCATAGGTATCTTACAGAATGGACCAGAATGCGACCTCGTTTCTTGTGGTCATTGGAATGGGGATCCTCGTTATCCTTATTTCACGGGCTTTGGATGTCCTTTGGGCACAGGTAATCCCGATAAGGTTTTTTTATTACGTGATCCGCGCTCCCGGCGTGGCGGTCCATGAATTAAGTCACATCTTCGGTTGTATCCTCATGGGAGCCGGTGTAAAAAATGTCGTGCTTTTCTCAAAAGAGGGAGGTTCGGTAACCTATTCCCGGCCGAAAATTCCCTACCTGGGCGACGTGGTGATCGGTACCGCTCCGCTCCTCTGTATCCCTCTCGTACTCGCAGGATGTACTTGGGTATTTGGTCAGTATCTCGGCTGTGTGTTCCCCGCTCTTCCCCAGGGTATCGGATCGGGCGCTGATCTTTTTTTACTCGGGACCGGAGTCCTGGGGATGTTTACCCGGAATCTTATTGTCATATTCAATCCCTGGTTCATCCTGTATCTTTACATCACGCTCTCGCTCGTACTGTCTGTTGCACCATCAGCACAGGATATCAGGAATGCAGCCGTCGGGATTGGCATTATAACGCTTGCGGGAGTACTGATCCTCTGGAGCGGCATCTCTCTTGCGGTGAGCATTCTGGCAGAGATCATCCTCCTTGTCAGTATTGGGTTTGTTCTCGGTCTTTCATTCGGGATCATCGCACTGATCATTTCAATTCCTCTCATGATTGTATACATACACAAAAAATCCTAGGATTCTCCAGGCATAGCGATAAGATCGGTATTAATTGATCAGGAAGGCAATTTTTTGTAGTGACATGACCCACGAGGCTCCCCACATCCCGGACGATGCAGAACAAGCCGCCCGTTCCACTCCGGTTATGCGGCAATATTGGGAGATCAAGAAAAAGCATCCTGATACAATCCTGTTCTTCAGGATTGGTGACTTTTATGAAACGTTTGAACGGGATGCGGAACTCATCTCCCGCGAACTGGAGATTGTTCTCACCTCGCGCTCAAAAAGTGGCGAAAACCGGATCCCCCTTGCGGGAGTGCCCTATCATGCGGCGGACGGGTATATTGCCAAACTGGTCGGTAAGGGATACAAGGTTGCTGTCGTCGATCAGGTGGGCGATACAAAAACTGCCAAAGGTATGGTAAAACGCGAGCTGGTCCGGGTAATCACTCCGGGAACTGTGATCGATCCATCCATGCTGCCTTCTTCGGCAACTTCGTTCCTCCTTGCTCTCTGCCCCGATCCAAAAAACAAGCAATGGGGAATGGCACTTCTTGATATTTCCACCGGAGAATTTTTTATTGTGCTGGCTGACTATGACCCGGGTTTTGAAAATATACTCTCTGAAGTTGCCCGTTACCGTCCGGCGGAATGTATCATTCCCTCCGGAATTCCGCCGGGTCTTGCGGAGCGTATCCGGGAGCGGGGTGTCGTAGTTACCCTTTTTAAGAATGACGAATTTTCCGATCAGAGAGCACGCCAGCATCTCATGGACCATTTCCATGTGGCCTCGCTTGCCGGTTTCGGATGCGAGGGATTACCCCCCGCAATTGGAGCCGGGGGTGCAGCACTTGCATATGCAAAAGAAACCCAGAAGACCTCGCTCGAACACATAAGCAGTCTCTCCCTGCGCACCTCGGGGCAGAGTCTCATGCTCGATGCAGTCACGCTGCGGAACCTTGAAGTGAACAATACTATTCGCCCCGATCCAAAAGGCGCCACGCTGTTCTCCAGCCTCAACCTGACAAAAACACCTATGGGGGGCCGTTTGCTTATGCGCCAGCTCTCCCGGCCATCGACTAACCCTGATGAAATTAATAAAAGGCTGGATGCCATCGATTTTCTGATCGCTCATGCCTCCGTGCGACTTGAACTCAGGACCCTGCTGGGGCGGTGCGCGGATATCGAGAGGATCGCAGGACGGATTGCCTATGGGAATGCAGGACCGCGTGACCTGAAAGCCCTCGCGGCTACACTTTCCGTACTCCCGAAGATCAAAACTACTCTGCAGGAAGGCGCCACCCATGAAATCCCGCACAATATCGTCGACGCAGCCGGGCATCTTCATGATTTGCCGGACCTGATTGATCTGATAGGAAGAGCGATCGTCGATGATCCCCCCGTCATTGCCCGCAACGGGGGGGTTATACGACCGGGCTACTCAGAAGACCTAGACTCCCTCAAAGGAGTACTCCATTCCGGAAAGGACTGGATTGTCAGACTTCAGGCTGAGGAGCGACAGAAGACCGGCATAAAATCACTCAAAATAGGCTACAACCGGATTTTCGGCTACTACATCGATGTATCAAAACCAAACCTCCACCTCGTCCCGTCACATTATAAGCGTCGCCAGACAACCGTGACCGGCGAACGGTATACCCTCCCCGAACTGCAGGAAAAGGAGACCCTGATCACGAATGCCGATGAGCGGGTCCTTGCATCAGAACGTGAACTCTATTCAGGTATTATGGGGACACTCCGGATAGCTATCCCGGATCTCCAGGCTATTGCCGGGGGAATTTCTGTCCTGGATGTTGCCGCGGCACTCGCCGAGATCGCCCAGGTGCGGGATTACGTGCGTCCGCACCTGAATGAAGGAGATGGTATTACCATCCGTGACGGGCGCCACCCGGTTGTTGAACAGAGTGCTGCGGGGACGTTTGTACCGAACGATACCGAGATTGCCAGTTCCGGTACCCAGGTAATGATCATCACCGGCGCCAATATGGCAGGCAAGTCCACCTATATGCGGGCGGTTGCGCTGATCTGCATCATGGCCCAGGCCGGAAGTTTCGTCCCGGCCCGGTATGCAAGTGTTGGTGTTCTTGACCGGATATTTACCCGGGTTGGCGCTTTTGACGATCTCGCCAGCGGGCAGAGTAATTTTTTTGTCGAGATGCTTGAGCTTGCAAATATACTTAACAATGTTACTGCCCGGAGTCTCGTAATCCTTGATGAGATCGGGAGAGGGACAAGCACGGCGGACGGGCATTCGATTGCAAAAGCGGTCCTTGAATACCTGCACGGTCGGTCAGGAGCCGGGCCAAAAACTCTGTTCGCCACACACTTTCATGAACTTGTTGAGGTCGAAGGGTCTCTGAAACGGGCAAAAAATTATCATTTTGCGGTAAAAGAGACAAATAATGACGTTATCTTCCTGCGAAAGATCATCGGTGGCGCAACCGATAAGAGTTATGGAATTCATGTCGCCCGGCTTGCCGGTATTCCCAAAAAAGTAACCGACCGCGCCGCAGGTATCCTGAACGAGACAATGAACCGCGATGTCCCATCAGGAACCCGCCCCCGGCGTTACACGCAGATCCTCCTTGTTGATAATGAAAATCCGCCACAAACACCGGATCCTGACCCGGTTCTCGATCACCTTACCCGGATCAATACCGACGGAATTACCCCTCTCCAGGCTCTTGCAAAGATCGTCGAGCTGCAACAGATGCTGAAAAATAAGGAGATGCGGTCGTGATCGAAGAAAAAGCAGGTTCCACCATCCATATCCTTGACCAGGCAACGGTGAACAAGATCGCTGCAGGAGAGGTGGTTGAGCGTCCTGCATCCGTCGTAAAAGAGCTTGTTGAAAATGCAGTCGATGCAGGTGCCCATGCGATATTAATCGATATTACTACGTCGAAAGAGGGTATCAGGAGTATTCACGTTATTGATGACGGATCGGGGATGTCTCCTGACGACGCCGTACTTGCCTTTGCACCTCATGCGACGAGCAAGATCCAACGAATAGAAGATCTCACCCGGGCCGAGACTCTTGGATTCCGGGGAGAGGCTCTTGCCAGCATCGCCGCAGTATCGAGAGTTACCCTGACAACGCGTCTTCGGGCACCAGGGATTATCGGGGGGACAAAGGTTGTTGTTGAAGGGGGGAAGATCCTTCAGACGTGCGATATCGGCGCGCCTGAAGGGACCAGTATTCTGGTAGAGGATCTTTTTTTTAACACGCCGGCACGAAAAAAGTTCCAGAAGAGTAAGAACACGGAGCTTGCGCATATTTATGCATTTCTTGAGGGCATCAGTCTCGCCCATCTCGGGATATCCTTCCGGCTCGTCACCAACCAGGACGAGAAGCTGATGACGGATCGATCGGTCCGGATCCTCGATACTATTGCCCGCCTGTATGGAAGCGATATAGTAAAAGAACTCATTCCCGTGGACCGTGCGCTTCCCTACGTGAAAATCTCCGGGTATATTTCACGCCCATCGCTCTCACGAAAAGATCCCTCCCGGATTATGGTTTCAATAAACCAGCGATCGGTTTCGTCGGTATTGATCAGCGGAGCTGCAAAACAGGGTTATGGCACCCTGCTTCCCAAAGACCGGTTCCCGATGGCATTCCTTGTCATGACAATGGATACCGATCTTGTTGATGTTAATGTCCATCCAACAAAAAAACTGGTCCGACTCTCCCGGGAAAAAGAGATCGCCAGCCTGGTAACCGAAGCAGTCAGCACGGCTTTGCTTCGGTATGACCTGATCCCTGATGTCGTCGTCCAGTCAGGATCGAACGTTTTTGAGGCCGGTACGGGAACGTTTCCGGGTTCAGACCCTGGATATGTCCACGGTGTGCTGGCACCTTCGGGAGTCCACGAAACGACGCATGCAGGTACTCTCGCATCTGATCGCCAGCTACGGCAGACAGAACTTCCTACGGGTACTGCTCCGCTCGGCACGCGGCTTCCGTCCATGGACGTTATCGGCCAGTTCGGGGGCATTTATATCCTGGCTACAACTGATGCCGGCGAGTTTGTCGTGATCGACCAGCATGCCGTTCACGAACGGATCCTGTACGAGCAGATCTTCGCCAGCATATCAGGAGATCATGGTTCACAGGAACTTATCGTCCCGTTTATCCTGCACAGACCCCTGCACGAAGTCGCCGTTCTCCGCGATCTTTTACCGGTTCTTGCTGAGGCCGGGTTCATTCTTGAAGAGTTTGGGAAAGATACCTTCCTTGTCAGATCCATACCGGTCGTACTGGGAAGACTTGAACATCTGGCCCTGATCGATGAGATGGTAAACGATCTTGTCATGGAAGAGCCGTCCGGTGCGGTAACCGACCGGGAAAAAATTATCCGCATTATCGCGTGCCGGGGGGCGATCAAAGCCGGGACTGTCTGTTCACGGGAACAATGCGAGCGACTGATTCAGCAGTTACGGTCAGTAAAAAACCCCTTCACCTGCCCCCACGGGAGACCCACCATAATCCGGTTCACCGGCGGATCTCGACGCTATGTTCAAACGCACCTGAATTGACCGCTGATCTGGCTCACGTTTCCTCGTTCTGACACTTATTGCCAGTACCTGAATAATTAAGACAGAATATGACCGGTATCTATCTGAGACATTTTAACCCTGGCCTATCCATGAAGCATGCAGATAACAAACTATTCGATTATTCGGGCTCCGGATTTTCCGGTGATGGAGTTCCCTCTCCCGGAATTTCAGAATTCCAGCAGATGGTGATGTCGTATTACGAACAGCATGGTCGTGATATGGCCTGGAGACATACATCGGACCCCTATCAGATCCTTGTTTCTGAGATTATGCTCCAGCAGACTCAGGTCGAACGCGTTACCCTGAAATTTCCTGAATTTATTGAAACCTTTCCCGACTTTACCGCACTTGCCGCCGCAACCCTTGCTGAGGTGCTCGCCGTCTGGCAGGGAATGGGGTATAACCGCAGGGCGGTAGCATTGCAGAAATGCGCCGTCAGGGTAATGACCGGATATGACGGGGTTCTTCCTGCGGATGTCGATCAGCTTGCTGCATTTCCGGGTATCGGGAGGGCAACCGCTTCATCCATTGCAGCATTTGGGTTCAATATGCCGGTTATCTTCATCGAAACAAATATTCGCCGGGTTTTCATCCACTTTTTCTTCAGCGGATCTGAAACCGTAAACGATTCGGAAATTCTCCCGCTGGTCGAACGTGCGTTATATCGCGCGAATCCCCGGGTATGGTATTGGGCACTCATGGATCTGGGCTCGGCGCTCAAGAAGACCGTTTCCAACCCGAACCGGCGAAGTGCCCATTATACACGACAATCTTCATTCGAAGGCTCAGGACCGGAAGATCCGGGGAATTATCCTGAAGATTTTACTTAAAGAGCAGGTTCTGGAAGAGGAAGAATTTATTATTCGTCTCGCTGAAGATCGCGCTCGAGTACTGAGAATTCTGGCGGTTCTTGAAACAGAAGGGTTTATTCAGCGACAAGGCGGCAGGTATCGGCTGAATACATAATATTTCTGCAACTCCCGGGAATCGGGAACTGGTACGAATTCAGATACAATCTCCCGGTAAGTCTATATACGGAAACAATCAGTCAGACTTCAAGGGCAAATGAAGAAAAACCAATCTTACAGGGGATACGATCCTTATTCTGATCATATATTCCCGGGGCGATCGCCTACGTCCCGGAAAATCCCTTCAACACCAAGGAATCCGCCTTTATCATCATAATACCGGTGTGAGTTGGTTAAGACACAGAGGGGGGAGCCATCCCTGCATTTTAACACAACCGGGTAATCATTGACAGAACCGTTTCTGAACACGGTATCAAGAAATTCTTTCCGGCGTTCCGGCTCAAAATAAAATTTTTCTGCGATGTTATGTCCGATACAATCGTCAAGAGAGTCATATCCAAGCATCCGTGCCCAGGCCGGGCTTGCCAGGACAAGATTCCCCGCCGTATCGGAACGGTAAAAGACATCCTGGATATTTTCGATCACGCTCCGGTATAATTTTTCATTCTTCTTCAGGGTTTCTTCCGTATTCCGCCGCAGTAGTGCGATGGACGCCTGCCGGGTATAGGCCTCAATGAGCTCTGTATGCTCGAGGGTGTCACCCTTACGGAGCAGTATTACTACATTTGCCAGGATAATTCCCTGCGAAACAAATCCGATCGCATGGATATCGCCGATGTTCAGGACTTCCTGAATCCTGTCACACACGTTTTCAGGTACCTGTCTCTGGAATGCAAGATGCAGGTTGCCCGGGATCTTGACAACCCTTCCGCTCAGGATGTCTTTTATTGACATGTCCCCTTCGAACCCCTTCCTGAGAATCACCGACTTGCCGATAAAAGATTCTCCTAACAGGGAACTGAATGTGGTGCAATCATCGTGTCCCAGTACACTCCGGGTGACCGCTGCGGCGGTTTTTAAGTCAATGGAATTAACCACGATAATCGATTTGGGAAGAATGGTCTTAACTCCTTTGGCGATAATTTCGTAAATATCGGCCTCCGGGGAAAGTTCGAGAAATTCGTAGGAGGCCCGGGAGATGAACTCGATATTGGCAATATATTGCCTGATTTTTGCATCCGCCTCTTTTTGTTCGGTTATATCCCTGCCAACGCCTTGGTATTCGA
This sequence comes from uncultured Methanoregulaceae archaeon, assembly GCA_963815065.1. Taxonomy (GTDB): domain Archaea; phylum Halobacteriota; class Methanomicrobia; order Methanomicrobiales; family Methanospirillaceae; genus Methanoregula. The sequence continues at coordinate 1,446,235 of CAWFFE010000002.1, forward strand.
CAATTTTCCCATGATCTCCAAGGAGAACCCTGGTTGTCCACTGTGTCCAGCGGATGTGTCCCCCGGAATCAAACATACGATTTTCCGTTGTTCGTACAGGTTTATCTGCGTTCAAAGAATGAAGATCCTGAATCATCCGTTCCTGGTCTTCTTTGAGAACCGGGGAAAATATCGACTGCCCAATCAATTCTGACCGGTCCTTTAAAAAATACCTGCATACTGAATCATTCACATAGGTGAGAGTCCCGTCCGTGAGGAACCTTGTGACTAATTCGGTCTGATCCTCAACGATTCCCCGATATCTGGATTCACTCTTTTTTAAGGTTTGTTCTGTCTTGCATCGCAGAAAGGCGATGGACGCCTGACGGATGTAAGCCTCAATAAGGTCAACATGTCCGAGTTTATCCCCCTTCCGGAGCATAATCACCACATCAGCAAGGATAATTCCCTGCGAAACAAGACCTATAAGATAAATATCCCCAATGTTCAGGGTTTCTTCAATCTTCGTGCATACCGCTTCGGGCACTGACTTTTGTGTGGCAATAAAAAGGTTACCAGGTACCTGTACGATTCTTCCACTCGCGTTAATCTTTACTGTATTGTCTCCTTGGAAATTCTTGGGGACCTTCACAATCTTGCCGATAATATCTTCCCCTATCAGTGTACTGAAGACATCACGTTCTTCGTCCCCAAGCAGGCTCCTTGTTGTAGCATCGTTGTTGAGGTCAAATGAGTTTACCAGTACAATAGCATTTGGAAGAATTTCCTTTACCCCGCGGCAGATGGTTCCGTACATATCGACATCCGGTGGGAGTTCGAGGAATTCATGGGATTTCTGCGAGAGATACTCAATATCTGCAATGTACTGCCTGATTTTTGCGTCCGCCTCTTTCTGTTCGGTAATATCCCTGCCGACCCCCTGGTATTCGATAATCGCTCCTTTATCATCAAAATGAGCCCTGTTTGTCCATTGGGTCCAGCGGACGCGGCCTGAGTGATCAAGTACGCGATATTCAATTGTTCGTACTGGATTTTGAGCGTTCAGGGAAAGCAGGTTTTGAATCAGCGGGTCCTGGTCGTCAGGGAGAACCAGGGAAAAAATCGACTGCCCGAGCAATTCGCCCCGTTCCTTCCGGAAATAGCTGGTCACGGAATCATTTGCATACGTGAGTATACATTCCGGGAGGAACCTGTAACAAATTCAGTCTGGTCTTCAACGATTCCCCGGTAGCGTAATTCACTTGCTTTCAGTGCATCTTCATGTGCCTCCGGTGTAATACAACAGACGCCCTGGCGGACAAACGTTTCAATAATGGAAGAATTGATTGAGGTTTTCACCCTCCCGCAGATAAAAATGAGACGCCCCCAAAGAGCATCCCATGCCTTGCCAGGCCAATGGCATAATGCCTTTCCCCAAGATCGAGGATTTGTCTCGATCAAATCGCAGGTATTTTCGGGAATCTGCTGGAAAAAGAGGTATGTAAAGACTTTCATCGGTATCAATAATTTTCCTGCCAGGAGTTGCCAATATAAAAAACCGTTTTGAGTGCCTGGGGCATCGACTGATTGGGAACGTGAATCCCAGCAATTCTCTTCCAAGGCATTATTGAGGATATCAAAATCCTTGTCGGGAAATAATGCCGTGACCGACAAAACTATCGGAAGTATGCATAATATGAATTTACACCGAATTAATGACTAGGAAGTAATCTCAGAAAGACCCTGCCCGATTGTCTGAAAAATATCGATCTCAGGGGGCACCTCAACAAATTCCTGCGCTTTGCGGGAGAGGAATTCCATATCCTTGATGTACTGGTTTATCCTCGCTGCAGCCTCATGTTTCTCTGTGTTGTCCCGCCCGATTCCCTGGTATTCAACGGGCCTGTGTTCATCATCAAACAGTACCCGCACCGTCCACAGGTTCCAGCGGTCTTTCCCGAGGGCATTGCGGATACGGCATTCGAACGTGATGGCAGGATTATCTTTACTCAGGGCCGGATGCTCCCGCTCACAGCATGCGTGTCCTCCTCCTCAAGATGAGGAATATGCAGCCCGCCAAGGAGTTCCTCTTTAGTTTTCCCGAGATATCGTGCATATGCATCATTTACAAAAACGAGCTTTCCATCCGGGAGGAACCGTGTTATAAATTCAGTCTGGTCCTCTACAATACCGCGATAGCGGGCTTCATTCAGTTCCAGCATTTCCCGGTACTCAACCTGGGCCGAGATATCCTCAATAATCAGGGTAGTCCCCTGGTTCCCGTCTTCAAATGCTGTCTGTAACTGCTTCACGTGAAAATGGTGTTTCTTTCCCCCGAAGGTACATTCCATCTCGCGAACCTTCCCAAGAATATCCATGTCGTTTGAAGGGACTGTAAGAGGAATGGCCCTGAAAAAAATGTTATCTATCTCATCAAGCTGTCTGCCAACCAGTGCCTCCTTTTTTTCACTGAGCATCCTGAGAAGCGGGTCATTGACCTGAACGATTTTTTGCTCACGGTCAAGAACAATGACCAGGTCGGAAGAGAATTCCAGCATAGATGATATTGGAACCCGCCGTGAGAGAAAATACACCTTGGAGGCTCCGACGAGTTCCATTTCTACCTGCCCGGAGATAAGGAGCATATCCAGATATTTTGCTACCAGATTACGGTTCATATCTATTTTGGCAGCGAGATCCGAAATTGTCATACCCCGGGGATGCCACTTGAGTATCTGTTTTAAACGATCTACTTTTTCTTTATCGAGAACCGGCATTCGAGAACATAGGTATTCTTGAATGAACACATATAATATTTTTGAATTATTTCATACATAATATTCATCAATAGTTATATTTCAGATTCATGAAAAACCGGGGAAAACAGTAATCCATTGCCGTAGCCGATTCCTGAAGGGCAATCTGCATCGTTTTCCGTGACCCATCTTTCACCGTAAGAATAGCCTGAGAAAAGGTTCCGGTGCAGACTTAGAAAATAATGAGTGGAACCATCACCGTTTTCATGCGTAGGGCGCCACATGAAATTACAGACTCTCCGGAAAAACTCATGGATAAGATGAGATACTGCAGCATTATCACACCGTGGAAAATGCCCTTGTAGTACGGCGACAATACCCCCGGAAACGTCTTCAGATTGAAAATAAAAAATATTCGTTATAGAGAAGTTGTTCATTTCTTCGATCAAAAATCGCACTGAATCGCATTACAATAACAAAGTGTTCTTGAGAAAAGAGGAAGGGTGATCAGGGCGAGAGGCGAATAACGTCCTGATATGTACTTTGAAATGGTGCAATAATCTTCTTGAGATGATTACGTTCCCTGCCTCTCCGGTTTCAATTCCCTGAATTAAACAGACCTCTTCCCTACCAGACTTCAGGAAACGCCATCTCTGTATAGAGATCTTCCAGCCGGGATTTGTGGCCGCTCTCCATGTTTGCGAGCTGGGTAAAGAGGAACTTCTGCTCGGTCTCCGTTGAGAGCCCTGCAAGCTGGGAATACATCTGCATCGCTTCGAGTTCTTTCTTGATGGCCAGTACAAGGCCGTCGATCGGTTTCAGCTCCGCAGTCAGCGGGGGACTTGGTATTGCATTTACTACCTTGTAATCCTTCTTTGCATCAAAGTGCATCTTGGTAACGTCCTTTGAAAGCACCCCCTCTAAAAACTCCCGGTGCTGTTTCTCCTCTCCGGCGAGCTCACCAAAAAGTTTCCTCAGTCCCGCATCCTTTACCTTGTCTGATATGGTGCGGTAAAATGTGTACGCCTCGACTTCCCTGTCGATAGCGGTTGAAATGATATTCTTTGCATCATCTGATTCCATCTTCTGTTCATCTCCTTGTCAGAATACTATTAATCACAAAGGTTGAGTGAAAATCTCGCCCATCCTTCGAATACGCATACCATCATTAAGCTGTCCATCGCCCGGAAAAATTAATTGGTATAGGTGACCTTCCCGAGTTTGGGCTCGTAAAAGGCATCTCCTTCAACACGAATTGCATGCGAGAAGAGCGCAAGGGGGATCTCAGCCGGGCAGAGTTCCTCACACTGGCCACAATTCATGCAGGTATCGGAGATATGGGCGAACCGCCTCAAGTGGAACATCGGGTTTGGGGGAAGTTCTCCTGGTTTCACCATGAGGGATCCTTTCATCAGTGCATCGGGAGTAACGAAACAGACCGGGCAGTTTTCGATACACGAGTAGCATTTGATACACCGTGCAGTCTCTTTGTTTATTGTTGCCCACATGTCTGCCCCGAGGGCCGCGAAATCTTTTCTCCTCCATTTTTCGCCGAGCTTGAGCATGGCGCCTTCGACCTTGCCCCGGATCTCGAGGCCCTTGGGGTTTGCTGCCTCTGTTGCAAGGATGCCTTTTGACATTGCTCCACTGACGAGATTTGCACCCTTATCGCTGCAGACCTCAACAAAGGTTGCCTTACCGGCCTTGTCGCCGATGACACCCCAGTTACCACAGGCCAGATCCGCCTGGCGGGGGATCTTGTACTTGCAACGACGGCAGTTGGCCCTTCTGCCATATCCTGCTTCTTCGAGCTCGTCAATTGAGATGCCCTTGTGTCCGCCTTCGTACTCGATAATAAACTGTCCCTTGTCGATCTCTTCCTTGTGGACCGTGTCCGGGTCAACGCCGAACTTGTCGGCGATCATTTTGCGTGCAAGGATCGGGCTGACAGATCCACCGCAGTTGACACCGATCATGATAATATTGTTAAGGTTGATCTGCTTGCGATTGGCGAGCTCGATAAAGCCCATCACATCACAGCCCTTGACCGTTACGCCGATTTTTTTATTCGCCGCACCATCGAGGTATTTCTTCACCAGCTTTGGCAGGAGCAGAGTACCGCAGTGGAGCGACCCGGCCGTCTGGGCAAGATCATTGGGGTTGGTGATCAGGACCGGCTGGGCGTCGTAGAGGTCTTTTCCTTTCCGGATAGCAAAGACCGCATCGACGGTTTTGGATTCCAGCGCGTGTTTCCAGAGAGCGGTCACTGCACCGCCGAGTTCGGCTTTCTTCTTGATGTCAGCGTCGTTGGTCCATGCGTAGAGCATATCGCCTTTCTTTGCCATGTTACTTCGCCTCCGCGATCTTCTCTATCCTGACAGCACAGGCCTTGAACTCCGGAATGGCTGCGACCGGGTCAAGGGCATTATTGGTGAGGAGGTTTGCTGCACATTCTCCGTAGTGGAACGGCATGAAGACCACACCTTTCTTGATATCTTTCGTGACCCGTGCGCCGATCGTGATCTCGCCACGGCGGGTGACTGCCTTGACCATTTCCTTGTCCTTGATGTTCAGTGCCTTTGCGTCTTCGGGGTTAATCTCGACCCAGCCGGTCGGCTCCTCGCGCTCGAGATCCTTCGAGCGTCGGGTCATGGTACCGGTATGCCACTGCCAGATGCAACGGCCGGTGGTCATGATGAACGGGTAGTCCTTGTCCGGCACTTCAGACCGGGTATTTGAACTCGATGGGCGTGAAGATGCCCAGGCCGTCCGGGTGGGTAAACTTCTCCTTGTGAAGGATCGGGGTGCCCGGGTGTTCCTTGGTCGGGCAGGGCCAGTGCAGCGCCTCGGGCTTGTCGAGACGGGTATAGTCCATGCCGGCGTAGGAGGGAGTGACCTTGGATATTTCGGTGAAGATCTCTTCGGCACTCTTGTACGGGAACTGCTGGGCAAATCCCATTGCTGCCCCGAGTTCGGAGATGATCTGCCAGTCGGTCTTTGCCTGGCCGGGCGGGTCCTGCGCCTTTCTCCACTTCTGGACGCGGCGTTCGGTACTGGTCTGCGTGCCGTCCTTCTCGGCGAAGCATGCAGCGGGGAGAACCACATGGGCGAGGTTTGCCGTCTCGGTCAGGAAGATATCCTGGACGACCATGAACTCGACATTCTTTAACCCTTTCTCGACATGGTGGAGGTCAGGATCGGAGAGCATCGGGTTCTCTCCCATGATATAGACGCACTTAACCTTGCCGGGATCATCGGCAAGGACGTTGATCAACTTGGTGACGGTGAGGCCGACCTTACCTTCGGCGATCTCGCAGCCCCAGGCAGTCTCCATCTTCTTCTTCATGTCGGGGACGATGACCGACTGGTACCCGGAATACACGTTGGCAAGGGCTCCCATGTCGCAGGCCCCCTGCACGTTGTTCTGGCCACGAAGAGCACAGACTCCGCCACCGCGTTTGCCCAGGTGACCCGTCAGCATCTGGAGGTTGGCCACGGATTTCACATTATCGACACCAGTGGTGTGCTGGGTAATACCCATGGAATACAGGACATTGCTTGATTCCGCTTTTGCAATCCATTCAGCAGTCGTTGCAATATCCTTAGCCGGAATTTTGGTGATCTTTGAGACATTCTCAAGGGAGTACGCATCTTTCATGACGACTTCTTTGAGTTTCTCATAATCCTTGGTCCGCTTGGCGATGAACTCCTTGTTCTCCCAGCCGTTTTTGATGATATGCTGCATTATACCATTCAGGAGCGCAACATCGGTTCCGGAGTCAAACGGCATATAGAGATCCGCTAGTTTTGCGGTCGGGGTAAACCTCGGGTCTGCACAGACAACTTTTGCGCCACGTTTCTTGGCAAGCATGATCTGCCGCCCGATCAACGGGTGCTGCTCGAGGGTGTTGGATCCAAGGACAAAGATACACTTGGACTCGCCGATATCAGCGATCGAGTTGGTCATGGCACCGGAGCCGAATGCACCGGCCAGCCCGACGACCGTCGATGCATGGCAGAGACGGGCACAGTGATCGATATTGGGCGTTTTCAACACCGCCCGGGCGAACTTCTGCATCAGGTAGTTCTCTTCGTTGGAGACCCGGGCTGATGACAGGCACGCCATCTCCTCTCCCTTGTACGACTTGAACTTTGATACAATCAGTTTATACGCTTCGTCCCAGGACGCCTCGACAAACTTGCCATCCTTCTTGATGAGCGGGGTTGTCAGTCGATCGGGTGCATTGACAAACTCCCAGGCATAGTTACCCTTCGGACAGAGCTTGCCTTCATTGACCGGATTGCGATGCCAGGGCGCAACTCCCACGACCTTCTTGTCTTTGACAACAAGGTTGAAGCCACACCCGGTCCCGCAATACGGACACGTGGTTGGTACGTAATTCAGTTCCATAAGAATACCTCCTACAAGTGCGAATCTGAAACAATCAAGATTAAAACTTGTGATTTATTTTTGAGACATGGAGCAAAAATATGCGCTTGATATTTTTTATATAATTTACTTATAATACAAATTTATTGATTACGGTTATCATCATTAGGGGTAAGATCTGTTTTTCATTCGTAACGCATGGTTCAAATGCAAAATGGCTCCCGTTTTATGTATATTCTTTTTATCAGGGGAGAAATTTCCCGGGAAAAACGATATCTTTATAAGAGACCCCCTTTACCTAATTTCCCCCTTCCCTTTACGTATGCATGGCAATCTATGAGGCAGACCTGCATGGCAATTATAATTAGCAAATTAATATAAAATAAAAAAAATCATTAAAACTCAGTCACGTGGTGGTTCAGGGTCGAACACGTGACCAGGAGGAATGAAAAACGAAATCTGAGGGGCTTCACGGCACCTTTTCTGAGGCAGAGTACCTGGTCAGGCAGGCCCGGGAAATGGCTTTGGTGGGAGATCACACTACGGCGATCAATTATCTGAATAAAGCCATTAACACGAATCCCCGGTACGCGGAGGCTTACGTGTTGCTCGGCGATTGCCAGGATTGTCTTGGCCAGAACGAGGCGGCGGTTGCTTCCTATAACCACGCGCTGGAGAATGATCCCTGCCATGCGGATGCATGGTTCAACAAGGGAATGACACTGAAAAAAATGGGGCAGACCCGGGAAGCATCGCAGTGCATCGGAAAGGCAGTAGACCTGTACTGCAGGTAGGAAGACTGCCAGATTAACTTCACACTTTCGACAGGGAACAGAAGCGTCCCCGGGGGGCTGGTAAATAATCTCATCTCTCATCTCTTTTCCCCCCTCCCGATTCTTCGGCTTGAAGACTGTTCCTGACATCACTCAACCCCATACTTTTATAACCGCTTATGCCAGTCAGGGACGATGCCCAATACTATTGTGTGTGGGCAGCGATCTCGCTGACCAGAGTATTGATATGCAGACTCGTCCATAAAACCAGTCTGGAGGAATCCCTGTGCCCGATATGAAATCCATTCCCGATGAGGTAAAATGGAGACTCGCAGCGAGGCTGGCGGCTCTCCTGCCTGCACTTTATGAAGCGGCATTCCGTGACATAGCAGGGGAAAAATTCGATGAGGTTGAACAGGGTGTCTGGATGCAGATCTCCGTGATGGTCGGGGATATTGTCCGGGATCTTTCGCTTCCCGTAGGTACCCCCGGGGAGCTTGCCGACAGCCTGCGGACCGTTATGGCTATTCTCTTTGGTCCCGAATATAAATCCGAGACTCTTGACTTCTCAGAAGACGGGGCTGTTGTGCTTGTCAAGCGGTGCCCGCTTCCCGCCCGCTGTCGCGATTCGGCGTGCGGAGACTCCGCAACCTTCAGCCGGTGCATGGCATTTACCCTGACCACGGTTCCGTTCCTCAACCCGAGATATTCCGCGCGATTCGTCAGGACCATGTGCACCGGGGATCGTCAGTGCGAACTGAAGATCGAGGAAGTAAAACCTGATACAAAAGATACGAAGAAAAAATAACGGTTCGTTAATCAGATACGTTTAAATTCTTTTTTGATATCTTATCCGTGATAACGCTGATCAGTGTTGGAGATGTATCCTCAGGATCGGCAGTACTCATGGCAATCAGAGATGGAAGAGTTCGTCTTTTCCCTGTTCAAAAGAAGATGGAAAGGGTGGCAGAAATGACTGATGCGCTTATTTCAGATAATATCCTATTGCCATACAAATAAGTCCCAGATAAAACATCATGGCGAATGGCCACGAGAAACCAAGGTTGATGGTATCGAGTCGCTTGAGATCCTGAATGAAGATCATGATAAACCCTATAATAAAAAATCCGATACTGAGCTGGGTTTTCGTTGCTTTATCCATGCAAGTCCTCTGTTACTAAACGTATGAAGCCGGCAGGAAAAAACTTTGCCGTCTCTGGCATAATAAGAAAAAGGTCCGAGACAAACACCTCTCGCTTTCGAAACGAAGTAAAATCATAGTACAGGAATCGGTGTTGACTGCTTTCCCACCATCTTAACCTGAATCGCCGGAGTTGTGGGTGCAAATCCTTTTCATAGGATACATTTGCCGGGGTTCGCGGAGCGATGAACAGTAGTAAATAAAAACTTCTGAACTCCTGGCGAACCATAAATTTTTTCTGATGGTTTTTCCTGAGTAAACAATGTCTTGCTTTCCTTAAAAAATCCCTATGACCAGCGAATAAAGTGCCGCGGTTGGATGAGGCGCGGTCTGGAGATCCCGGATGAGGATGCATTCATCAGGATACCCAAGATTCTCACAGAGTGCGATTGTCAGGGGAAGCGACAGCACAGAAAGATCTGCATAGAGTTTCCTGACATTGAATTTCGGATCGGCAAGGAGAAATACGATCTTTCCGTGCTTCAATTCCTCAATAGTATCCTCCCGACCCTGTTCATGTCCCTTACCATGTGCCACAACAACGGAAATCCGGGAGATGGGTATCTTCAACCTTGCTGCCGCAAGCTGAAACGATGATATGCCAGGGATCACTTCACCTGCGAGATAACCAAGCCCGGCGAGCATGGGGTCTCCGGTGGAAAGGATCACGGCGTTATCCGGAAGTTTATCGAGTTGTTTGAAATCGTCGATGGTCTCTGCTGAACAGTCCGCGGGGATAAAGGATTTTGCCAGATCGATGGCGCGATCGGAGCCATAAATACGTGAAGCATGGGAGATCTCGTGAATCGCCTGTTCGGTCAGCATCCCCGGTCCGCACCCGACTCCGACAATTTTCATGGACTTTCTCCCAGGATCGTTCCTTCGCGGTTCACCAGGACAACACTGACCTTGGGGTATTCTCTTTTAAATTTCACAAGGCTCGATCGCATAGCAGGAAGAAACCCGGATGTTCCGGCGAACTCCTCTATAGTGTCGAATCCTGTCCCTTTGAGAAGATCTGGATCGATGAATCTCAGGATAAGGGCGGGAAGCCCGAAAAGGATAACATCATCGTTTGCCGCTGCCAGCGCTTCACGAATTCTGCTTCCGACCAGAACGATTTCACGATCCGGGTACCGGAGGCGTGCGTACCTGAGTCCGATCCGCCCGGTGGTGAGAACCGCGTGTTGAGCAGCACTCAGCCTTTCGCACATTGATTCCTCGAGATGGTCGTCCCACGGTTCAACAAGGCCGGTAGTCCCCAGAATTGAGATCCCTCCGTCGACACCTACCCGGGGATTGAGTGTTTTCTTTGCAATGGCTGATCCAGAGGGGACACGCAGCCTGACCTGGATGCCGGAGAGTCCCTGAAAATTTACAGCCTCTTCGATTGACGTGAGAATGCAGTCGAGGGGTGCAGGAGTTATCGCAGGTTCTCCTTTCCTGAATCGTGGCGTATCGCGGGAAAACCTGCCGATACCAACACCAGGTAAAAACCGGATGCCTTCTTTCCGGGGAACCGCTTCTGCAACAAACTCGCACCCGGCTGTTACGTCATCCGGGTAATCCCCCGCAAATTTCCTGCAGATTGCCTTCCCGCCCGAACCGGATACCGGCACTGAAACCTCAATCCCGCAGGGAATCAGAACCGTGACGGTAGTCACCTCTTCGGACAGTGACAGGATTGCTGCTTTACACGCAGCTGCGGCAGTTGTGCCGGTGGTGTAACCACGACGCAGTACGGTGCCTGAGGAGGTAAGGACTGCAAGACCTTCCTCTACGTAATGGAGCAAATCAGGAGATGAGCACTTCCTTACCCATGCTTCGGGGTAATCAAAGCAGGTAACCGGATCTCTCATTCATTGCCCTTCAATGAACATGGTGATGCATTCGTTCATCGCGGCGACCGCGACCGGCGTACCGCCCCGTGTCCCTACAGTTGAAAGAGATGACACATCTATCATGCGAAGCAGCTCCTTTGATTCCGCGGCATTGACAAATCCTACCGGGGTCCCAATAATGACGGCAGGACGGATGCCCTCCTTCACAATCCCGCACAGGGAGAGCAGGGCAGACGGCGCATTACCGATCACGATAATCGACCCTGCAAGTTTTTCCCGGAGGCTGATAAATCCGGCTGAACTACGGGTGATCCCGCGGTCCAGGGCGATATCTGCACCAAAATCCAGGGCACACAGCACCTCACTCGTGTGTCCTTTTTTCTGGATACCGGTACTAACCATGCGGATATCCGTGATGATAGGCGCACCCTGTCGGAGAGCGGCAATGGTCGCCTTCACCGGATCGCCGGAGAAGCGGATAAGTTCGGCCATGCCGAAATCTCCCACAGCTATAGAACAACGCTGTCGGACGCGGTCTTCAGGATTCGCATCACCGATTGCATTTCGTGCCAGCATGCGGGACTTTTTCGAGATCTCGTATCCTTCCCGGGTCTGGGCACCCGGATCAATATACATATTTGTTGTGATATCCCCGTGGCGTAATGATTCCTCTGACATCTTCACCCATCCTCCATATCCTGCTCTCCTTCCCTCCGACAATCACCGTTGTATGCATGTCGACTGCGTCTCCGACCTTTTCAATCTCGGCGAGCGTTGTCACGATCACTTCTTCACCGTCCCGTAAGGCATTTCGGACGATAGCTATCGGCGTTCCTCCATCAAGATACCTCCGTGCATGCTCCATAGCAAGAGCAAAATTATGGGGCCTCCCCTTGCTCTTTGGGTTGTAGAGAACGACCGGAATACCGGTCGAGAATACTGCATCAAGTCGCTGTTCAATAATATCCAGAGGTGTCAGAAGGTCGGAGAGACTAATGACAGCAAAGTCCCCTGAGAGCGGGGACCCGACACGGGATGCAGCGGCAGTTGCCGCTGTTACTCCCGGAATAACCTCGACATCGATATCAGCCCCATCACGCTCGAGGACTTCAAGGACAATACCCGCCATACCGTAAACACCGGCATCCCCCCCGGAAACTATGGCAACTGCAGAGGACCGGGCGAGATCGATGGCCTGCTTTGCTCTCTCGACCTCTTTACCCATCGAGCTCCGGATCACATTCTTTCCGGTAAGCAGCGGTTCGAGAGGATCGAGGTATGAAGCATTCCCGATTACGTAGTCGGCACCCGCAATAGTCTTGAGGGCACGGGCAGTCATGTACTCCCTGCGCCCGGGTCCGAGACCCACTATTGAAAGGCTTCCTTTTGAATTTTCAGCGGGCAATGGCAATCGTCACCTTTCCGTATACGCTCTTTTTCATGACGAGTTCCTTTTTCTTAGCAACGGCAAGTGCACAGGGTTCGGCAACACCTGCGAGGCCGATCTTTGTTGCCCGTGACGGTGATACTCCTGCATGTGCGTTTATGGTATCATCATCCAGGAATATCAAATTGCCAGAAAGGGCAGAGATCGCTTCGGTCAGTCCGTGCTCATCCTGCTTTTTCCGCGTAGTGGCATAGACAAGAATATTATGTTCATCCACCCCCGCTTCTGCCAGTCCCGCACGGATCGCATCCAGCACCTCCTGCGAATTTACCCCTTTACGGCATCCGATTCCTACCGTAAAATCGCCGCTCCTCATAAGGATTGAAACATCAGGACCGGCGATAATAATTCCGGGGCCCTGTACAGTATATACTGGTATATCCATGTCAAGCAGTACGGTGTTTACCCGGCGGGTTGATGCACGGTTGATTATATCACATGAGGAGCGTTGTGCGATCGTCTCTACGGAATTCCTGCCGCTTGCTTCCGTTGCAGTCGTGATAACCGGCTGCAGACCAAGGGCTGCCAATTCTTTTGCCAGTTCATTTGCCCCATGATGTCCTCCGAGGACCGGAATAACATAGTGAAAGTCGGGACTAACGACCACAACAGCAGGATCGTTCCATTTGTCCCGGATGAGCGGGGCGATCATGCGAACGACAATTCCCATAGACATGACAGCGACTATCCGCCTCGCGTGGGGGAAGACCTCGGAAAAGAGATCCGGGGTATATTCCATGACATCAGCACCCAGAAAATTACCGATCCGTTCTGCATGCACTATAAACCGGGGAAGTGCGATGACCAGCGTATGGTTCATGAATAGAGATACGACCTCACATGACCACTCTTTTCAGGGTCCAGGACGCCTCCAACAACCAGCAGTGCCGTATGTTCGATCCCGTTTTCCCGAGCCTTTCTGGCAATATCCCCGACCGTTCCACGGATAATTTTCTGGTCAGGCCACGAGGCGTGGTAAACGACGGCTGCCGGTGTATCGGGTGGACAGGCAAGTTTTTGGGTGATCTCGTCCAGTTTTTCGGTACCGAGAAAAATGACCATCGTGGCGCGGTGACGGGAGAGTTCCCGTATCTGGTCTTCCGCGAGTGTTTTTCCTGCCGGGCGGGTAATGATCAGGCTCTCGGACACGCCTCGAAGGGTAAGTTGTGTGCCGAGTGCAGCTGCCGCTGCAAAAAGTGACGATACACCAGGAATGATACCGACGGGGATCCCCCGTTTTTCAAGCTCATCCATCTGCTCAACGATTGCACCATAAAGCGACGGGTCACCGGAATGGAGCCGGACCACCTTTTTTCCCGATCTAACGGCGTTTTCCATAGAAAGGACCAACGCTTCCAGGTCCATACCCCAGCTGTCCAGCTTAGTCGGTGCATCCGACCGGTCGACAAGCTCGGGGCTGACAAGTGAACCGGCATAGATGAGGACATCTGCGTCTCTGACGAGGGATAGTCCCTTCACCGTGATAAGTTCCGGGTCGCCCGGGCCCGCCCCTACGAACCAGACCTTCTCCACTATAATCAACGCCTCGCATACATGACACTGAGGTAATCGCTCGTCTCCGGAAGATTTTCGTTCCGGTATACTTTCATATCCGGGAAGTACATTTCTCTCGACGAGGATAAATTCGCGGTAACCTTCCCTGCGGAGCTCATCAGCTTTTTCTCTAGGGTGCCTAACTTTGAGAAGGATTCGCGAGTCCGGGTCCTGCCCGTCCGAGACAATAAAGCCCCCGTTCAGGGAGATACCTGATGCGGCAGCAAATGCCGTAATCGAGCTGATCCCTGGTTCTGTAGAGTACCTGTATCGCAGGGTACTTCTCCGATAAGGTTGTGCAAAGTCGTGAGAAGGTGGAGAAGAAGTTTGGATCGCCAAGGATCCCGAAGACGGCAAGACCGTTCTGTGCTGCAGGTGCGATCTGCTCTGCGTTCTCTTCAAGGCATCTCCGGATCTCCGATTCATCATCGGTCATCGGAAAATTGAGCACTACAGCTTCGCGGTACGGAGCGACAAGATCCCGTGCGATCCTCCCTGGCACAAATACCGTATCTGCCTCCCTGAGAAGGCGTATTGTCCGGAGGGTGAGCAGCTCAGGGTTTCCCGGTCCCAGCCCCAGGCCTATCAGCATGCCAACCCCTTCCCGACAATAATGTAGACAGGATCGATTGGCCTGAACATGATGCTCCCTGCAATCTCATAGGATCGCGTTACCTGAACGTACACGACTTCACTGAAAATTCCCAGCTGCTGCATCGCCGGAACAGCAAGGGCCACCGTGCTCAGAAGAACGGCATTTATTACAATGGTTCTTTTCACTTTCTTTGCAAGCATTGGGAGGATCCTGGCGATTTGTTGAGTCCCGCCGACAAAGGCGCAATCATAGAGACGATCGGAATCAAGGAAATCGATGGCATCAGAACAATTAAATTCTATTGTACGGACATCAGCCTTCTCAGCTGCTTCCCGGGCAACCGCAATCGCCTCGGGTCTTTTATCGATAGAAACGATTTTTTCTGCTCTCTGTGCAGCGGCGATCGAGACTTTCCCCGTTCCGCAACCGATCTCGAGCAGGGTATCAGTGCTTCGGATCCCCAGTTTGAAGAGGGAGACTGCCATAATCTCATCCTGGGTCGGACCACCGGCAAGTGTTGTCCCGGACATCTTTCTCAATTTTTGTTGTTTTAATGTATCAATGCTTGGACAATGATCTCTCAAATGTGAAGGTGAGTAAGAACAAGGATTCAGCTCCTGCCTGGACGATCCTTTCACTCATGGAGGGAAATGTCTCTGGCGGATTGGGGAATAATAATTCCGGAGACTATCGTTTCCCGAAGAGGCCCATCGAAGATAACACTATGTCCGGCAATAATCTTTTTATGAAAAGCAATCTATGGGAAATTTCACACCTGAATTTCCTGTGTGTTGATGATTTTGATAAAAAAGTCAGAAAATGGTTGATATATTCACGGAACCTGTTACATTTGTTTATCTAAAATCTCAGTAAGTCGGGTTTTCAGCTCCAAAAACGAGACCGGCTTGGTAAGAACACTGAGATAGGGGTCCTGTAACTGTTCCATCTTTTCATCGATCAGAGGAGAAGCGGTGAAGAGGACGACCGGGATTTCCCGCATATCTATCTCTCCGCGGAGTTTTTCCAAAAATTCCCATCCGTTGATGGGGGTCATCATAATATCGAGAAGGATAAGCGAAGGTGACTCCTTTTTTACCCGTTCGAGTGCTTCAACCCCATTTGCGATAAGGATCGGTTCATACCCCAGCTTCCGGATCAGCAGATCCATAAGATCGAGGATTGGCTGATCATCTTCTACTACCAGAATTTTATGTACCATTGTTGTGCTCAACCTCTTCAGGTCTTTTTTTGGGAATGTGAATGGAGAACGTGGTCTCAAGATTTATAATACTGTCCACGCTGATGTATCCCCCATGCATTTTAATATATTTTTTTGCAATGGCAAGTGAAAGTCCGATTTTGTCGAATTTCAGACTCTTTCCGGATTCAGGAATCGGGAATGGTTCAAAGATCTCATCGAGCCGGGCATCCGTTATTCCGATGCCATTATCCCTGATGGAGAGGCGGTGCATAGTGTCATCGGGCGTAGATCGGTAGGCTATGTGGATCTTTCGGGGGTGAGTTGAATATTTCACTGCATTTGAAAGCATGGTATCTATCACCGTGGATATCTTGTTCCAGTCAGCTTCAAAGGTGAGATCTGTCGGCACGTCCATGGTGATTACCGCATCGGCTGCATATCCACCCTTTTCGATGATAGAGGTAATGAGGTCAGGAACCGAAAAGATCGAATAATCAAGAGAAGTCTTCCCGGTATCGATGACTGAGAGCTCAAGCATCTGGTTGATGATCTGGCGCTCCCTGTCAACGCTTTTTGCGCAGCGGTCAAGGATGATCCGGGTCTCTTCGCTGACACCGTAGGTTTCCGGGTCCTGCATTAGCAGATTAATATAACCCATAATCGGCTGCAGGGGGGTGCGAAGCTCATAGGCGAAAGTACTGATGATCCCCCTTTCGCGTTTATTGTCCTGTGTGGTTTGTCCTTTTGTACTCTCTGTTTCGGGGACATCGACCAGGTTAACAAGCACCGCCGGTGATTTATTCTGGAAAATCTTCGTAAAGAAAAGGATGACGGGACGGATTTTCCCGGATTTGTTGAGAACACTGACGTCTGTCCTGACAGGAATCGACGATCCGGTTTGTGCAAGGTGACAGAAGTGGAGGAAATTTACCTGGTCCTCGGGATAGATGAGAGTAAGGGGGTTGATGCCCAGCAGATCTTCCGCGGTATATCCGGAGAGAAGCTCGAATGATGGATTTGCATACACAATCATCTTATCCCGTATGATGACAATGCCTGTCGGCAAACTGTCGGTTGCCTGCTTATAATGCGTATCAATTTCATCGGCAGCCATCCTGGCGAGCCTGACCCGGTTGATATCGACTACCGTGCAGCTCATCAGGTCTTCGGTGATCCTGTTCCAGGAAAGGTGTACCTGACCGGCTCTTTTTCCCGGGTCAGAAAAAAAGTTTCGAAGCCACGTACCTCTTCGCCTGATGCGACAGCCGTGGTGAATCTCTGACGGTCTTCATCTGACGAGAGGAGATTCTGGAACGTCATACCAGCAAGATCTTCAGCAGAATAACCGAGCATGTGTTCAAGCCGGGAATTAGAGAGCCGGATGGTGTAGTTGTTCCGGTCAAAAAGAATGATGCCCATCGGAGACTTCTCCACGATAGTACGGCTGTGTACCTCGCTGGTCATGATCTTCTCACTGACATACGCGACCAGGGCTCCGATACAGACAAACAAAAGCGCCTGACCGGTAACGGCAATCATCCCTCCGGTATCGGGGAATATGTAGAGATAGGCAAAACACTCGTACAGCACCGCACATCCGCCGGCAAGATAGAGCCCACGGCGAGGATAAAAATACGTCGCATAGATGATGGGGAAATAGAAGAGCTGTGCGTACAAGGTTCCAAGATTTCTTACAATGGAATAGGTGGCAATGATAATGCATAAAAATGTAAGAGAGATGATGATAATGAAACGGACAAGATCGGCTGGTGAAACCGAATATTCCGAAAGTCCGAAGTACCGTTTCATGCCTACTTTTCTGTTCAATTTCAGAGTTTATAAATATACTATTTTTATATCGTTCGATCCTTTGGTATTTTTCCTCCTTACCGGGATAAATTCTTTTATTTCCTGTACTGGCGCGGTTGCTTTCCCAAAATGCATCCGTCATTAAAAAAATTCGGTATCCTGTGTCAGATACAGAGTGGGCTGAGTTTCTCTCTGACCCTTTCTACCTGGCGCACCGAAGTACCGATATACGAATCCGGATTGAGGAGTGCAGCAATACGATCCCGGGAACAGTACCCGCAGGACTTCTTGATCCTTCCCCAGTACATCTTCAAGCGGCTGTCCATCAGCCAGTGCCTGCATACTTGCCCTCCGTATCCTTTCGTGGGCATCCTGCCGGCTCATACCCTGCCGGGTGAGTTCGATCATGACGGACTCGGCCATGTTGATGCCATGGAGGAAGGCAAGATTCCGGCGGATGGCAGCAGGGTTGATCACCAGACCTTCGAGTATGGCTGCCATGAGACGAAGGCAGTGATCCGTCAGTATCGACGCCTCAGGGAACAGCACACGTTCGCAGGATGAATTTGTCAGATCGCGTTCGTCCCAGAGTGTGTTGTTCTGCAGAGCTGGTTCGACGGCCGAACGCACAATGCGGGCAAGGCCGCAGACCTGCTCAGACCTGATAGGGTTTCGTTTGTGAGGCATGGTAGAGGAGCCCACCTGATTCGCACCGAATGCCTCTTCGACTTCCCCTATCTCTGTCCGCTGGAGTGTACGGATCTCGATACCGATCTTGTCGAGCGTAGTGACAACATTTGCACAGTACATAAAATATTCTGCATACCGGTCCCGGGAGATCACCTGGTTGGACACGTCCACCGAACCAATGCCCAGTATCTCCATCATCGTTGCCTGCACTTCAATCGCTTTTGGACCGAGTGCTGCCTGAGTCCCGACGGCACCAGTCATCTGCCCGACCACGACCCGGGGACGGAGCTGTTCCAGACGTTCGATATGCCGCCCGATCTCGCTTGCCCAGATGGCAAAGCGCAGGCCATAGGTGGTCGGCACTCCGTGCTGCCCGTGAGTCCTGCCGATGCAGACCAGGTTTTTTGTTTCATCAGATCTTTGTAAGAGCACTCCAAGAAGGATACGGAGCTTCCTGTCGATCAGGCCGAGTGCCCTGGAGAGCTGGAGGGCGGTTGCGGTATCAAGGATGTCATTGCTCGTCGCTCCATAATGGACCCATCGCCCGTCATTCCCGGAAACTTCCGAGATCGCTTTCACCATTGCCATCATATCGTGACTGATTTCAAGTTCGATTGCCTTAGCACGTTCCAACGATGCATCCGGTGCATTCCGTGCGATAGCCTCAGCAGCTGCACCAGGAATCATACCATGCGCCGCTTCAGCCTTTGCCAGTGCAACTTCTGCTGAGACGATGCAGGCAAAACGGGTTTTTTCACTCCAGACCGAACGCATCTCGGGCGTTCCGTAACGCTCCTCTATGGGGTGGACTGCCATGAGAACAGATCTGTTGTTCCGGGTTATAGTATTTAACAATCTGTGGAAAAGGAGACCGGTGGGAAACACGCCATGCTTATATGAACGTTTTTTGGAAAC
Source organism: uncultured Methanoregulaceae archaeon (assembly GCA_963815065.1). Lineage (GTDB taxonomy): Archaea > Halobacteriota > Methanomicrobia > Methanomicrobiales > Methanospirillaceae > Methanoregula. Next base: position 1,465,386 of record CAWFFE010000002.1, read on the forward strand.
TATATCCGGTCAAAATAGTAAAATTTACACAAAAAATTGAACCATAATAGTGCCTTTGAAAGCCTCATGAGGTATGTTACCCTGATACAAAGTTATAGGCAGGATTTCAAACATTTTCCTTGGAAACAAATAGTTTCTGAAACGAATCTGTAGGTCTCATATAAATTGTCTGTTTGGCAAAATAACGATGATTCCTGGGCTTACTGAAGGAGCTGCTACAGCCTCTGTCCTGCATAGTCAGGCACCCGTAGATAAACGTACAGTGCTCCGCTTATCTCAGGTCCTGTAGTTTGTCGTTAAGGATAACCCCCCCTCTGCCCGATTCTTTCTGCTATGTGCCTCCCGTGGGATCCATTCCAGTAAAGTTTTTGGCAATGCTCGCACCAGCAGAAAGTAAGCCCGCTTGTATCCTGCGGCGCGTAATCCGCACACCGAATCTCATCCACGGTCGCCTCCCTCAGCACCGTGTTGCACAACGAACAACGGCTCATCATTACCCTTCGCACAATGAGTCCGCGATCGATCAGCTGGCCGACCTGTTCCATCACATCATCAGAGACGATCAGGACCGCCCGCTCCTTGCCCCGGTCGGCAAGTTCAGTATCCCGGGTGAGCAGGATGCGGTTTTCCCGCGAGGCAAGTTCGAGAAGGAGCGAATCCTCCTTTGCATTGCCTTCAGCCAATCCGCTGGCGCTCGTGGTATCATATCCCATGAACCGGAGGTACCTGCCGAGAGTGCCGAGCATACGATCGGCAATAAACCGTGGTTCAGGAGCTGGTCTGCCGGACATTTCGCACGATCTCGATCTTCTCTCCACAGTTCGCACACTGCTGCCCGTCAAGATTTCGGATCGCGCTTGAAAATCCCTGTCGTTCGATGAGCATTGCCCCACAGGCAGGGCAGTAGGTGTTCTCGAAACGGTGGTTGTATACATTGCCCAGGTACGGGAACCGGAGCCCGACTCTTTTGCCAGATTATAGATCTTTTCAAGTGTTGCAGGGGGTGTTGCACTCCGGTCGGTCATCTTGTAATCCGGATGGAATGCGGAGAAATGCATCGGCGTTGCCGGGCCGAGGTGCTCGATTACCCAGCGTATCAGCGACCGCATCTCTTCTATGCTGTCGTTGAGCCCGGGAATAACGAGAGTGACCGTTTCGACATGCATCCCGAGTTCACGGGCAAGCGCTGTGGAATCCAGGACCGGCTGGAGGCGTGCACCGCAGATTTTTTTGTAAAAATCATCTGTGAACGCCTTGATATCCACCCGGTATGCGCCGAGCATGGGGACAAGTTCCCGAAGCCCCTCCTCGGTGATGTAACCGTTTGTCACGTAGACCGTACCAAGCCCTTTTTTACGGGCAAGCGTGCCCATGTCAAGCGGATATTCATGCCAGATGGATGGCTCGTTGTACGTCCACGCGATACTTGCGCAGCCGGATGCAATAGCCCGTTCAACACCATTTTCCGGCGAGAGTGTCAGCAGCCGGGCATCTTCAAAGGCTGCACGCGAGATATGCCAGTTCTGGCAGTGCTGGCAATGGAAGTTACACCCGATGCTCCCCAGTGAGTACGAGAGCGTGCCGGGCAGATAATGGAAGAGAGGTTTTTTCTCTATGGGATCAACCGCTTCGGAACTAATCTTCCCATAGGTTGCAGCGTATAGCGTACCGTTTTCGTTCAGTCGTACTCCGCAGATTCCATGTTTGCCTTCCTGGATCGTGCAGCGGTGGTTGCAGAGTGCGCATTTTACCGTACTGTTCTCAAGTTTCTGGTACAGCCGTGCTTCGTGCATATTGGTTCCCGGACGGAGTATAGCTGGCAATGTTTATGGTTCTTTTTCTCCTGCGGAAGGTTCGTCTTGATCTATCGGTCTCAAGGACAAATGAACCCCGGTATCCACAGTCCTTGCATACGTAAATCTGGCCGATATATCCACCGGCGACTGCAAAGATATTCCGGCTTTTACAGACTGGGCAATAGAGCATATTCAACAACTCTATATGAACATCCGGCACAAAAACTAGTGCAATGAAGACCATCGTGATCTCTCTGGGCGGTTCAATTCTTATCCCATCGCTTGAGAAGAATAAGATCCGGGAGTATGTCCCGGTGCTCAGTGACATTGCAACAGACCACCGCCTGTTTGTTGTCGTCGGAGGAGGAGGTGAAGCCCGTCGCTACATCGCGGTTGCCCGCACACTCGGTATTGACGAGGGCACATCTGACGAGATCGGCATTCTGATCACAAGGCTGAATGCAAATCTGCTTATTGCTGCACTGGGGGAGACTGCGTACCCGAAAGTGGCAGAGAGTCACGCCGAAGCAAAAAAATTTGCCGAATCGGGAAAGATCGTTGTTATGGGGGGGATCACCCCAGGGCAGACCACCGACGCTGTTGCTGCGGTGCTGGCTGAACGGGTGGGGGCATCGGTATTTATCAATGTAACTTCGGTCGATGGCATCTACTCCGCTGACCCGAAGAAGAACAGGAATGCGGAGCATTATGCGACGCTCACTCCTGATCAGCTGCTGCATATCGTCGGTGGGTCCGCCCTGACCGCCGGTTCAAACACGGTTCTTGATATTGTTGCAGCCCGGGTGGTAGAACGAAGTCACATCCCTCTCGTAGTCATCGACGGAAACACACCTGCGAATCTATCCCGTGCGGTTCGCACCGGAGAATTTACCGGAACCGTAGTAAGCGGAAGTAAGAAAAAGATCCTGCCGCTCTGAAGGTCAGCTCAATTGCCCGGGAACCATTACGTATTTTTATGTTCCCGACACAGGTATGATGGCACGGGGTAGTAGGGTAGCCTGGTCCATCCTAGAGCGTTTGGGACGCTTTGACGGCGGTTCGAATCCGCCCTACCCCATTCTTGTATGAAAAGAGCGGATGCTGCAAGAATTTATTCACTCCTCCTGAAACACTACCCGGATGCCCGTGACTCGCCTGCAAAACTCGCCCGGGGAACACCCTTCGAGACTGTCATACTCACCATCCTGTCAGCCCAGACTACTGACCGGGCTGTACTGCAGATAAAAGATACCCTCTTCACCCGGTACCCCGACGCGAAGTCACTGGCTAAAGCCGAGATCGCTGATGTTGAGGCGATCATTCACCGTCTCGGATTCTTCCACGCAAAGGCGAGGCACATAATCGATGCTGCAAAAATGATCTCGAACGAATTCGATGGTAAGGTGCCGGACACGATGGACAGCCTGCTGACAATTCCCGGTGTTGGACGTAAGACCGCGAACATAGTCCTTTATCACGCTCACGGCAGGAACGAGGGGATTGCGGTCGATACCCATGTCCGGAGGCTTGCCCGACGGATAGGATTTTCCGATACTGACAACGTGAGCATCATCGAAGAGGACCTGATGGCTGCATTCCCAAAAAGCCAGTGGGGGGATCTTACCGATCTCCTGATCGCCCATGGAAGAGCATGCTGCGTCGCGAAGAAACCGAAATGCGATATCTGCCCTGTCAGTCAGTACTGCCGATACTTCCGGGCGCTGGATAGACCATAAGATTCTGTAATTTTCTTATTGTTTTCACGTGTTGCGAACAGGGTCTCTCTCACGGAACCAGTCTTCAGTTTAGTACCCGATAACTACCCGGATAACCGCAAATGCCAAAAAACCTATGAGGGCGCTGACCGGGATTGTCAGGATCCAGGCAATCATGATACTCCGGGCAACCCCCCACTTTACGGTACTGGTTCCCATGGTTGTTCCCACACCCATGATGGACGAACATATGATATGGGTCGTGCTCACCGGAATTCCCGCCACTGAAGCACCGATGATTGTTGCAGCACCAGCGGTCTCTGCAGCGAACCCATGCACCGGGCGGAGCTTGGTGATCTTGTATCCCATGGTTTTGACGATACGCCACCCCCCGGAAAGCGTCCCGAGCGCGATTGCGGCATGGGCAATCAGGATAACCCATAAGGGAACCGGCAATTGGTTCGGATCAACATCCGCACTGAAATACCCGATGGAGAAGAGGAGGGGGAGTATAATCCCCATGGTCTTCTGTGCGTCATTTGTGCCATGGCTGAAACTGAAAGCTGCCGCCGAAAAGAGCTGGAGGCGTTTGAAGTAATGTTCCGCCTTCTCTTTGTTTGCATTTCTCGTGATCCAGAGGACAGCAGCCATGAACAGGAACCCACAGATAAGGCCGATGAGGGGAGAGAGGATCATGAATGTTGCCACCAGTTGGACGGTTGACCATTTAATTGCGGCAAGTCCCGCGGCAGAAATGCCCGCGCCGGTGAGTCCGCCGATAAGCGCATGAGAAGATGATGTGGGGAGGCCAAAGAGCCAGGTGATAATGTTCCATGCGATCGCCCCTGCTAGGGAAGCAAGAACGATATAGGGGATTATTTCAGTCACGACATAATTCAGCTGGATGATCTTGCTGATCGTGCTCGCGACTGCTACCCCAAACCCGAACGCGGCAATAAAATTAAAAAAAGCCGCGAATAACACAGCGTTGCGGGGGGAGAGTACCTTTGTGGAAACAACCGTTGATATCGAATTGGCCGAGTCGTGGAATCCGTTGGTAAAATCAAAGACGAGTGCGATACCGATAATGACTACAATAAGTTCCCATGTTGCCTCAATCATTCGATCCTCTCAGGTTTTGTCAGGGCGTTCATGAGTGCCGGATTGCGATGTCGGAGAGCACATTTGCTACATCTTCGCAATGATCGGTTGCGGTCTCGAGATGCTCGTAGATGTCCTTGAGTTTGATGATGGTAATAGCGTCGGTGGTTTTAAAAAGGTCGGTAACTGCGTGGGCCAGAACATCGTCCGCGAGATTTTCCAGCCGGTTCACTTCGATGCAGCGTTCTTCAATATATTTGGGGTCCTTGATCGAGCGGATTCCTTTTACGGCACTCTCGATCTCAACGGTGGACATGTGGATAAGTTTTGCAAGTTCGATCATATGAGCATCGGCTTCTCCGATGCCGTAATAGAACATCTTTTCTGTTGCACCATCGATGTAGTCCAGCACCTCATCAAGTGCAGAGGCGAGGCGGGAGATCTCCTCGGGATCGAGCGGTGTGATGAACGTTCGGTTCAGCTGGTCATAGATATCATGCGTGATCTGGTCGCCCTTATGCTCCAGCTTCTCGATATCATGACGTTTCTCTTTGACACTGGTAAAATCCTCGGTCAGTGCAACAAGTCGCCACGCTGCCTCCTTGACAACTCCTGCCTGTTTTTCAAACAGATCAAAAAAAATCTTATCATGCGGTATCAGCAACTCTCGAAGACCCATAACAACCTACACGGATAATCGGTTACCCTTGGTAAAAAATATGGCGATATTGCAGTATTATAAAAGCAGTGCGTTCAAAAGAACGCTGACAATACCATAACCAACAAGGGAGAGAACAAGGGCAAGGGGGATGGTGATCACCCATGCCGTCATCATCTCCCGCACGACTTCCCACTGAACCGCATTTCTCCCGCGAGTTGCCCCCACGCCCACGATTGCCCCGCTGATGACGTGGGTGGAAGAGACCGGTACCCCGTAGGATGTCACCATTGCAAGTACTGCACTCCCCGCTGTGGCCGCGGAAAATCCCTGGTACGGACGGATCCGGGTAATCTTTTTTGCCATCTTATCCACGACATCCCAGCCCCCGAAAACGGTACCAAGACCGATCGCAACTGCAGAACTCAGCAATACCCACAGGGGTATCGAAAAGGTCGAGAGAACCCCGGCCGAGAAGAGCAGGGCAGCGATGACACCAACCGCATGCTGGCCATCGTTTGCCCCATGCCCTGCCGCCTGGAAAAGGCATGCCAATACATGAAGCGGCTGGAATATCCTGCGAACACGGTTTTGTTTCCGATGCTGGAAGAGATGCGAGATGATGACATTGAAGATAAAGGCCGCGCTCACTCCCATGACCGGTGATATGAAGATGAAAAGTATAATGGCAAGCAGGCCTGAAATCTTAAGGAAGCCGGCGAGCATCAGCACAGGAACGACCAGCGTCCCCCCGAATGTTGCACCGATCAGGATGCCAAGGCGGACATCCCCTTTAAGCGCTGCTGCCAGGACACCCAGTACCAGAATTCCGGCTAAGGCACCTCCCAGAGCCGCGATCCCAAGGTCGGCAAACGTCACTTGTACCCGGAACGATGACAGCTGTTAAACCGCCGGCACCAATTCCCGCCCCAAGAAGGCCGCCTACCATCGCGTGACTGCTGGAGATGGGAATACCTCCACGGGTGGCAACAAAGACGAGGAAGATCGCAACACCCATAGCGACAATGATAGAGACCGGGGTTAAGGAATCCGGATGGATAATTGAAGTCCCGATGGTCGTTGCGACCGCCGTGGTGAAGATGAATGGTCCCAGCGTGTTGAAGAGTGATGTAAGGAGCACCGCATGCCACGGAGAGAGTGATTTCGTAGCCACCACCGTTGCAATCGAATGCGCCGCGTCGTTGAGCCCGTTGACAAAATTCAGGGCAAGTGCGAGAATAACACCAAAAATTATGAGGGGCTCCATGGTATCAGGAATGGTTCAGGATGATATCGTTGAGCGCGTGGCCCACATCATTGCATTTCTCCATCACCAGACCAAGGCCCTCGTAAATATCCTTGAGCTTGATGATCAGGAGCAGATCCTTTGACGTGAAGATTTCGAGTACTGCCGCTGACTGGAGTTCTATGGCCCGGTTGTACAAACGGTTGATCTCGTTTGCATGGTCCCGGATCTCCTGGACTTTTTGCATCTCCGGCAGTTGTCTGAATGCTTTTTCTATCTCTGCTGTTGCAAGGAGAATCATGAATGAAAATTCACGGAGTTTCTCATTCTGCTCCGTTAATCCATAGGTGCAAATCTGCTGGGTGACACGGTCGATGCGATCCATAACATCGTCCATGACCGGTGCCAGGCGGGAGATCTCCTCCGGCTCCAGCGGGGTAATCAGCGACTCATTGAGCTTTTCGTAGATGTGCCGCGTAATTTCGTCAGCTTTGTGCTCGAGCTGGTGCACTTTCTGGGCTTTTTCTGTTCCATGCGGAAGTTCGTGGGTGATCTCGTTGAGTGTAGCAGCTGCTTCGCTGATGGTTTCTGCCATTCGGGTAAAAAGCGTGAAGAACACCTTGTCTTCAGGAAGGATCAGGTCACGGATATGCATGGTTGTTCTGAAGTAAGCCTTTCCCCGCGAACATAAAAAAGTACGGGTGTGGAAAGGAAAAAATCACAAACGCGGGATGGACCGGGCGGGAATTGAACCCGCGGCCTCTTCCATGCCAAGGAAGCGATCTACCACTGATCTACCGGCCCCGCTCTAACATTGTTGTACGGCATTGGTTAAAAGAATTAGGCTTCCCGTGTTTAAAACGCCTGTCGATGGGATCTTTTTCCCCGGGTTTCCGTAAAACCGAGTCGGATCAGGTATGATTTATGGAGAGAGTATTCCGGGGGCTCTCTCCAGCACTCGCTGTCGTGCCTCCAGCATGACGGAACCCTTCAAGATTGCTCCATCTTTTATGAACTGTTCAAGTAGCGGTTTCGCACCCAAAGGGCCTTTCCGGCTGAATGGCAGCACCATGTGCTCACCGCCCGGCAATTCATAAACCTGCTTCACGCCGCTCCGCTTTCCCCGCTTGGCTTTTGGCTCTCCTTCAATCTCAACAATATCCATGCCAAAGTCAATCACCGGTGCATTCGCGATTGAACCGCCGACCCCGAACGCATCAACGTGCTGCCGGTAGGCAATAATATCTTCGCGGGTCACACCGCCGGTCAACATAATATTTACATGTTCATACCCATGTGCATCCAGTTCCCATCGAACCTCGTCGATGATCGCCAGCATGTCTCCCCGACGGGATCGTGGTGTGTCGAGCCTGACCATTGCTGCCCCGCATTTCGCCGCATGGAGAGACTCCGATTTTTCGTCACACCAGGTATCGCAGAGCATGATCCGGGGCACCTCTTCCGGGGCGCACCGGTCAAATGATCGCCAGGCATCAGTTGGTTTCTTATAACACATAACAAATGCATGAGGCATCGTCCCGACGACCGGGATACCAGCCGGGGCACAGGTGTTCGATACGCCATCGACTCCCCCTATCCAGGCAGCACGCTCGATCATACCGGCAATGGCCGGGTGCTGTCGCCGCGAACCAAAGGAATAGACCGGACACCCTCGTGCGGCGATCATGATATGGGCCGCCGCCGATGCAACTCCTGAGGCATGGCAGAGGAATCCGAGTATCGCGGTCTCATAACGGCAGAAATCCCGGTACCTCCCCGAGATCCTCAGGACCGGTTCGTTTTTATAAAAGATGGTACCCTCCGGCATCGAATCAACGGCAACCGGAAGATCCTCGAGAAGCGCGATCACATCTGAGAGCCCGCAAAAAACCGCCCAGCCGGCTGGTAATGTTGCAGCAGTCACCTCCATTGATACGATCGGATTTATGTTCTCCTTTTCAAGAGTCTCTGCCGTGCGCACAAAATAAATATCCGTGCATTCGCCTCGTTTGATGGTTTCATCGCTCACGGTCTCGAATCTCGCCATGAGGAAATATGGTTCTTTCTCGAATTTACCCTTTGTTTATCCCCTCTCTGCACAGGATACGTACCTATTAGTGCACCAATGGCCAACCCTCTTTCGGAGGATATATGGAGTGGAGTGGTAAAGCCGGATTCCCGGCAGGATCAGGACAGAGTGTGGGGAGGCGCTGATGCTGGGGATCATCGGGGGCACGAGTCTTTTATTTTCTACACTCCCGGCAATGAATCTGAAGAATGTGTCCACGCCGTTTGGCACCGCGGAGATTCTCTTGGGGGATGTCGTGATGCTGATGCGCCACCAGAACGGGCTCCCCCCTCACCGGATCAACCACCGGGCGAACCTTGCGGCCATGGCAATCGCCGGGGTCGACCGGATCGTTGCATTTGGATCAGCAGGATCGCTCAGACCTGACATCAGACCCGGGTCTCTGATGATCCCCACCGATTATATCGGCCTGAACCCAAATCCATCCATCCACAATCATGCAATAGAGCATGTACGCCCGGAACTCTCCGCACATCTCGTGAGAAATCTCTCTGACATTGTTCCTTTTGCACGATTCGGGGGGACATATGTCCAGACCTGCGGTCCCCGTATCGAGACTGTTGCCGAGGTGAAAGCACTTGCACGGGTAGCGGATGTCGTCGGGATGACGGTTGCCTCGGAAGCAACGCTCGCGTGCGAACTGGGTATGGAATATGCGGCCCTTTGTACAATCGATAACTTCGCAAACGGTCTGGGGAGCGAGGTACTTACTTACGAGCATATCCTCGCTACATCAAAAGAGCATTGCGCCCGGACAGAAGAGATAGTAAAAAAGATTATCGGGAACCTGAGCTGATGACCATGGAGACGACGACAGACATCTTTAAAGGAAATCACTCGCTTTTGATCACAAATGTGGTGGCAGATGGAAAAGCAGTCGATATTTTTATCGAAGATAACGGCATCATCACGGGCATCGGTGAAGATGAGCGGAACAGGCGCCATGGTGAAGCGGAATTCATCATCGATGGCGACGGCGCGATTGCCCTCCCCGGCCTTGTAAATACCCACACCCATGCGGCAATGACCCTGCTCAGGGGATATGCCGACGACATGATCCTGCAGGACTGGCTCTCGCAGAAGATCTGGCCACTCGAAGCGCACCTGACCGGTGATGATGTCTACCATGGCACCCGGCTTGCCTGTCTTGAGATGATCCGGAGCGGCACGACTGCGTTTAATGACATGTATTTCTTCATGGATGATGCATCCCGGGCGGTTGACGAATCCGGTATTCGTGCAGTACTCTCCTACGGGTTTATCGATCTCTTCGACGCAGACAAACGTGAGATCGAATGTAAATCTACGGAAAATCTCGTATCGCTTGTCAGGAAGCTGAATAATTCCCGGATCAGGGCCGCCGTAGGCCCCCACTCGATATACACCGTTTCCCGGGAAGGTCTCGAGTGGTGCGCGCAATTTGCCAGTGACCAGAAGATCGGTACCCATATCCACCTCTCCGAAACAGAAAAAGAAGTTATGGACTGCATCGCCCGGTACGGTACGCGCCCATCCGCATTCCTCGATACATGCGGGATCCTCACTCCCCGGACCGTAGCGGCTCACTGCTGCTGGCTGGATGATGCAGAATGCACCCTGCTGAAGAAACGGGGTGTCAGCGTATCACATAACCCGGCAAGCAATATGAAACTGGCTACGCACCGGGCAATGCCCTACCCCCAGCTGTCAGCCGCCGGAGTGAATGTCTGTCTTGGCACCGATGGTTGCGCCTCAAACAACAGTCTCGATCTGTTTGAGGAGGCGAAGACAGCGGCACTCCTGCAGAAGTTTTACTGGAATGACCCCACGATCCTTCCTGCACAGGAAGCCCTTGCCATGGCAACATTCAACGGGGCAGAGGCGCTGGGTCTTGGGACAGGCCGGCTGGCTGTCGGCGCAGCGGCTGATATCGTGCTCATAAGCATCCGGAAGGTATGTAATACGCCGCTCCACAACGTCACCTCAAATCTTGTATACTCCTGCAATGGCGGGGCTGTCGATACGACCATTTGTGACGGGAAGGTCCTGATGCTGGAGGGAGAGATCCCTGGTGAAGAAACGATTAGGGAAGATGCCGCATTCGCGGCATACGAGCTCGTCCGCCGTGCACGGAATAGCTGATATGGCCGGACCACAACAAAAAAAAGTGGTGATCTGGCTCTCTGCCGCAATTTTTCTGGTGCTGGCGGGGTGCGCCATCGTCGCGGGTTGTCTTGGCGCAATTACCTTTCCCGGTTCGAATGGGGAGGCCCATCTTGCAGAGAACGAGGGGAAATTATTAGTATATTTCTTCGATGTCGGCCAGGGAGATTCAACCCTCTTTATGTACGCGGGGAAAACAATCCTGATCGACGCGGGAGAGCCGGATATGGGCGACCGGGTTGTCAGGGATTTGCTATCCTGTAATGTGACACGGATCGATCTGCTGGTTGCCACCCACCCGCACTCGGACCATATCGGAGGCATGCAGAAGGTCATTGCGGCATTCCCGATAGGCCGGGTTCTTGATACCGGCCTTCCCCACCCGTCATCGACGTATGAATATTTCTTGGACACGATCGAAAGGGAATATATTCCCTACCAGATTGCAGAGCAGGGACAGATAATCGATGTAGATCCCGGGCTGAGGGTATTTGTGCTATCGCCGCCCGGAGAGCGGCAGGGCGACGATCCCAATGAGAATTCGGTTGTGCTCCGCATCTCGTATGGTACCATAGACTTCCTGATGACCGGAGATCTCGACAATACGGGAGAGGATGCCCTGCTGAGGACCGGCTACCCGCTTGACACCGAGATCCTGAAAGTCGGGCATCACGGGAGTTCATTTTCAACATCTCAGGCATTTCTCGCCCGTGCTCATCCGGAGACGGCGATTATATCAGTCGGAGAGGACAACCCCTATGGACACCCGCATACAGAGACCATCGATCTTCTGGAACACAATGGGGTGACGGTATACCGCACGGATCTGAATGGAACCATCCTCGTCAGGAGCGACGGGATGTTTTACTCGGTGAATACAGAAACAAACTTGTCAGTCACCGTTTCAGCATCCCAGTCATCGTTGCTGCAGACCTCTCCGACAGGCTCTCCTGCTCCGGCACCGGCCTTTCCGCTTCCGGCACTGCCGATCGATCTATATACCTCCCTGCCATCCCTGACTATTTCCCCGTTTGAGGAAAACTGGACTATTCCATCCTTGCCCCCCGTACCGCAGATCGGCAATGCATCCGGGATATATATCAGTGGGACACAGTTTGATGCGCCGGGTGATGACCGGCAGAACCTGAACGGGGAGTGGGTTCGCCTGAAAAACCACGGGGAAGGTTGGGTCCTCCTCGCCGGCTGGACGATCTCGGATTCGACCGGTTCCAACCCGTATGTTTTTCCTGCGTTTGTTCTGATGCCCGGATCTTCTGTGACAGTCTACACCGGGCAGGGTACGATGAATGCCACAGCGCTGTTCATGGGTCGGGAAGCACCGTTATGGGGAAATACGGGCGACGAGGCAATACTGAAAGATGGTAACGGGAATATTATTGATCAGTGGTCATAAACACCGGAGTACGATGAAAGTCACCATTGATCGGATTGAAGGGACCCTCGCAGTACCTGATCCTGCAGGCTGATGAAACAATACGGTTCAATCTCCCCATTTCCCTTCTTCCCGCCGGTTCCCGGGAAGGGGATCTCCTGACGATCAGCATCGAAGGGGACATTGCGGGAACTATTGAGGCAAAGAATCGTTTGTTGGACCGGATTGAGACCTTGAAACAACGGCGATATTAACAAACCAACTTTTTCCTGCCCATGAGACACTATTTCACGGATTACGATAAAAACCCTGTAACCATGATCCATCCTGACAATAGTGATATGCATAATAATCTGGAGCGATCCAAAACCTGCAGGGTTTGTTCATCCGCTTATACCGACAAAAGTAATTCTCGACGCCTCGGCATCTGTGATAAGTGCGGGTATAAGATCCTGATCATGTTTGTTGCTCTGCTGGTTGTCGTTTCATATATGGTCTGGTTTGGTGTATTTTGATCCCTGTTTTTGAGAGCATTCAGGCAGCTCCGGCCTTAAGATGAACACCTCCGGGCAATCGGGAAGATTTCTTTCACCGATAATAATAGATCGTTCGGGAAACGATTCCTGTATACTCCGGTTTGACCAGTTAAAAATAAATTATTCCAGCCAGCGGGTAACATCATCCACCGGCGGACGCACAGTGGGTCCGAGTTCTTCCCGTGGGTATCCTATCGCACACCCCATCAGCTCCCACTCACCCATGGCTATCCCGAGGATCGCACAGAATGCGGGATCCGATGACATCTGAGCGGTGACTGAGACCATCTGGAATCCGAGATTGAGTGCCGTTGCTTTCAGCCACATATTCTCAAGGCAATGGGCAAGCGACTGCTGCTCGACCGGAGGAAACCCTTTGCGTTCGGCGACGACGACGTAATAGGGAGCCGTCCCGATGCCGGGTACCCCTCCCATCTTCCGGATCATGGTGAGCCGCTGGACAAAGGAAATTGCCTTCTTACGAAGAGTGGGATTCTTCTCCATCTCTTTTTCGAGGTCTTCTGCCATAATGGTAACCTGCTTCATCACCAGAGGTGCTGCGGCGGTCATAGTGACAGATCCATTCTTCATCACGAAAAAACGGCGGAAATAATCGGTCGAATTTCCGATAGCTGCCGCGGCATATGGTGCAAGAAGTCCGGCATGAATAATGCGCATGATTGCCTCTTTGGGGGGAACCTCAGGTTTAAACAAACGATGTGAGCGGCGCTCAGCAAGGATCTGGTCAAGACAGACATTTCGCTGTTCCGCAGTTTCAGTGCACATGATACTTCACGCAGACTGATTTGGAAGACCCGGTTCTTGAAGTTTGCCACATCCTGAATCATCAGAGTATTTAATTTTCTGCGGGATCAGAGTGGTATTTTCAGGGCAGCTTCCGGTCTGCATGGAGCACGCCCATCACGCCGAGGGCTGAATGAACCGGCTTCCGTTCAACTGAAAAATGATAGTTACGATCTATATAATCGAGAAGCGTTGGGCTGGGAAGTCCGCCGATCGGCGGCATGTGAAGTTCCATCTCAATCCGTCGGATGCCAGCGAGATCATCCGGTGCTATCTCCCATTCTGCGCCTTCGCAATCGCATTTCAGGAAATCACAGCCCCCGGCCATCGCGATGATCTTCCGGAGAGAGTAGGTCGGTGAGTTGACTTCATGTTCATCCCAGCTGATAATTTTTGATCTTCCGTTACCAAGCGCACCTTCGATAACATGAACTATGGAATTATTCAGCCGGATGTTTTCCCGCAGAAGGTTTGCAGTCACCGGTTCCACTGCTACCACATGCGGGGAATACCGGGAAGCCCGGATACAGAAGGCCCCGACGTTTGCACCGATATCGATCACCCGGTCGTTGACTCTGATATCATCGAACCGGTATTCCGGGACGTCAAAGATCTGGCGGAACGGTGTATTCTTACGGAAAAATCTGGTAGTATCCGGTGAAATAAAAAAAGGGAGTTCCTTCGTTGCATCACCTTGTTATTTATGGATATGTTTGGTTGTTATGCCTTCTTCTTGATAAACGTCCCTTCCGCATACTCCCGGAACGCTTTCTGCAATTCTTCCGGAGTATTCATGACTATCGGCCCCCTCCAGGCAACCGGCTCATGAATAGGTTTTCCCGAAAAGAAGAGGAATCTGAATCCCTTTGCAGAAGAATCAGCCATTACCGATGACCCTTCACCAAAGAGGACCAGATCGCGATTGTTCACCCGGTGTCCTTCTTTTGGATCAAATGTCCCCTCCCCTTCGATTACGTAGGCCATGGCCGTGTGCCCTTTATTCACCGGTTGGGAGAAGGATACACCCGGGCTTAGGGTCACGTCAAGATAATCCGGATCAGCTACGATTTCCCGCACCGGGCCCGTAGTGCCGCCGACTGAACCGGCAATTACCCGGACCGTGACGCCATCCCGTGGTGAAACCGTCGGGATCTGTTGACGGGTTACTTCCTGATACCGCGGGTCCATCATCTTGAATGACCTGGGGAGGTTTACCCAGAGTTGGAATCCCCCCATCCGCCCGTTCACTGGTTTAGGCATCTCCGAATGGACGATGCCGGATCCTGCTGTCATCCATTGTACGTTTCCGGCGTTCACAGTTCCGGAATTCCCCATGCTGTCTGCATGTTCCACCAGCCCGCTGAGCATATAGGTAACCGTCTCAATACCCCGGTGAGGGTGGGTAGGAAATCCTGCGAGATAATCTTCGGGCCGGGGGGCCCGGAAATCGTCCAGCATCAGGAAGGGATCGAATTGCGGGACTTCATAACTGCCAAATGCACGGTGCAGGCGGACGCCGGCACCTTCAATCGTCGGATATGCCCGGAGAATACGTTCGACTGCACGGACCTGTTCCATAAAGAAGAGAACGGGAAGTGATGGATATTTAATATATGGTTTGGGGAATCCCCGGAAGCATGAGACTAGATTTATGGGAATACATCTTCATACCCTGATAGTATGGGTCTGAAGGAGCAGTTAAAAGATCACCTTCCGGGAGAGGTGCTCTCTTCTCTATCCGACCATTTTGATGTGATCGGGGAGATCGCGGTACTCTCGCTTCCTGAAGAGCTTATCATGTATCGTCATGTCATCGCTGATGCCATCATCTCCCGCCGGCGATCTATCAGGACGGTCCTGAATAAATGCTCACGGCTGAAAGGCATCAACCGTACCGCCCGCTACGAGATTCTTGCCGGGAGTGATATGGTTACCCTTCACAAGGAATATGATTTTTCCTATCGCCTCGATGTCGGCGCGGTATTTTACAATCCCCGGCTGGCCAGCGAACGTCGGCGTGTTATCGATCAGGTCAATCCTGGCGAGCAGGTGCTTGTACCCTTTTGTGGTGTCGGCCCGTTTGTAATTCCCGCGGCGGCGCGTGGGGCGACGGTTATTGCCATAGAGCAGAATCCTGATGCTTGCAGATGGTTCAGGGAGAATGTGGTGTTGAACGGTCTTGAGGATCGGATTACCCTGATCGCCGGGGATGCATTTGATCTGGATCTTCTTCCCCCGGGACCGTTCGATCGCGTAATCATTCCCACACCCTACGGTCTGGATACAATCTTCGGCATTCTCGTTCCCCTGGTAAAACCCGGGGGAACGATCCATTTTTACACGTTCTGCACCCGGAACCAGGCAGATATCCGGGGAGAAGCTTTTACCCGGAATGGGTTTGATCTTATTGAACAAAGACGGTGCGGAAACGTTGCCCCGGGCATAAGCCGGTGGGTGTTTGACCTGAAAAAACCGTGTTATCACCATTTTCCCCTGTGGTGAATAACGATCGCTCCGATCGCAAATCCGCATAATACGGTGATGCCGATGGCCACCGGTACAATCGGATCGCCGGTATCCTTTTCTCCTTTCGCAGCTGGCCGGAATGTCGGGGGCATGACCGGGATACCAGGGTTCACGGGTGAAACTTGTGGAACAGAATTTTCCGCCGGCTGTGCCAGGAATGCATCCTCTTCCCAAGTTTCTGATGATTCATTACTCAGGGCAATCGCTGACAACGTAAATTCCGGGCTTTCGGCACGATACCTTATCTGTCCGTTTTTACTCTCCCCGGCCTGGGTTGGCAGGCAGATCCATATCTGGTTCCGGAACAGACAGAATCTGACCTGGTCCTGTACGGCATGATTATGGTTGAGAAACGTAACCGGAATCTCAAAGTCGATGAGGACCGAAGAGATGAACCCATAATGTACAGGTTTAATGTCAAGATATTGGTAAACAGGCATATCCGGAGGTGTTACGTTAACCGGGAGGGTAATTCTGCGTGATATAATAATAATATCGGATATGCTTCGTCCAGTAACCGCGACACGACTGACTGCCGTATCCCCCCCAACATTTATGGTCTGGCACTCGAGTGGTCCGGCATCGCGGTGAAATGGCGGCAAGTCGGGGGGGTCGTCGCTGCCGCTATCCGGAATCGTGACAGGAGTGGAGTCTGATGTTGGTTCCGGGGATACAGATGGTGAAGGTGTTGAGGGAAGAGAAGATGTTGGTTCCGGGGTTGGCGATGGTGAAGGTGTTGGGGGAAGAGAAGATGTTGGTTCCGGGGTTGGCGATGGTGAAGGTATGGGAGTCAGTGTGGGTGTTGGATCCGGCGATGTCGGGAGAGGCGTTGGCGGGGATGTTGGCAACGGAGTTTCAGGAGGCGCATTGACGATGATAAATTCTGATTTGATCAGGCTGACGGCAACCGTAAAATTCCGAACCATAAGCGTTATGTCATACACGCCGGGATTCTCATACATATGAGCCGGGTTCCGCTCTTCTACAAGGCTGGTATTGAACCACGTACCGTCGCCAAACGACCAGTTCCAGCAGGTAGGGGAGCCTCCGTTGGATATATCTGAGAACTGGACATTCAGCGGAGCGGTTCCGACAGGAGGGGAAGCCGAGAAGTTCAGGACAAGAGAAGGAATACCGGTTGCGTATCTGAGGTCGCCGTTCCCTCCGTCACGGTAACTGATGCGCGGATTTCCCTCCCCGTCAAGAGCGATTGAGGTATAGAGCCCAACATTCGCTCCGGTATCCACGGTCTCATTTGTCCAGACAAGTGCATTTTTTACGGCGTATTTCAGGTGACCATTGGTCTCGTCAAAATAACTGATATGCGGATTACCGGAAGAATCGAGCGCCAGGGACGTATACTTCCCGACACTGCCCGTACTGTCTACAGTTTCCTTTTTCCAGACGCCCCCCGTCTTCGATGCGAATTTCAGATCCCTTCCCGAACCGTCGTAGTAACTGATCCTCGGATTTCCTTCGGCATCGAGAGCGAGCGATGTATAGTAGCCGGGATTTCCGGGTACTGTCAACAGTTGCGCAGGACCAGGTGCCTCCGTTCTTTGATGCAAATCTAAGATACCCGTGCCCTGCATCATAATAACTTATCGATGGATTTCCGGCCCCGTCCAGTGCCAGGGATGAATAAGCACCTACGTTTCCAGAGTTGTCGACTGTCTCATTGGTCCACACACCTGTATTCATCGCCGCAAATTTAAGTTTCAGATTCTGCAGGTCCTGATAGGCGATCGCCGGGCTCCCAACACTATCCAGTGCAAGTGAGGTATACCGCCCGACACCGCCGCTGTCTATGGTAACGAGGTTCCAGCCCTCCTCTCCCTGCGCGGTCACAAACGACAGATTTCCGAGGTTTGCGTCGTAGTAACTAATGAGTGGTTGTCCCGATGCATCAAGTTCCAGAGAACTGAACTCTCCTGAATGGGGTGTCTCATCGACCGTTTCATGGATCCATACCATGCCGGTCTTTGCTGCATATTTCAGGTGACCTTCTGTCCAGTCCCAATAACTAACCCGGGGATAGCCGGAGCTGTCAAGGGCAAGGGACGTATAGTAGCCCACGTCACCGGTGCTGTCGACCGTTTCCGTAGTCCAGTCAAGAGCAGCTGCTGGCGGCACCAGTGCCAGGCAGATCATGATCCACGGCAGGACGATACAGGCGATGGTCAGGAGCCTGCCGATTAGATTAGGGCAATAACAGAACATGTCATGTCGGGCGAAGTGATCGTTACTGTCACAATGAGAATAACCGTTTCCTGATCTGTCCACAGTGTGATCTCCGGTAACTTCAGGAGATTTGCAGGATTCAGGTCAGGACAATTTTGGATAAATCGTCTGATGTGTCTTACAGTGCCCTGGTAATTAGCCGTTCTGCATCAGATTAAATAAGCTTTGTGAAAATCACCGGTTGATACTTCACTACCAGGAAGATAAGCAAGTCCAGAAACGAGGCTATCATATCAGGCCGAATGTTTACTGATCTCCTGGAAACCTCCTCCGGAGGGGTTTCACGAAAAAAATGACAACCGTGATGTCGACACGGGGTGGACGGACGGTTCACGAAATGAGGAAAATCCAGAAATGTCCCCTCTCGTTGCGAGATATTGTTCACAAAAACAGATCTCAAGGCAACGAACCTCTCCAAAAAGGATCTTCCATCGAATACAGCCAAGGAGCTCAATCTTCGAAGATTGGCTGGTCCTCTCCTTCTGAATCGTAAAAGAACATCTTCTCGATGGGAACTTTAAACAACCGTGAAATCCGGAACGCTAGTTCAAGTGAGGGATCATACTTCTCTTTTTCAATCGCAAGGATTGTCTGCCGGGTTACCCCAAGCTGGTCTGCAAGAACCTCCTGGGTAAGGTTGCGCAGGGCCCGGTAGACTTTTATCCGGTTCCTCATTCCCGGTCCTCGCCCGTTGTTGGCCAATGCGATGGGAAAGGACCCCTGATGATAGTTTTTGATCGAAGTACTAAAATAAAACCTGATCCGTTTCCATTCCGGGTCATTTCATTGCTGCTATCATGGAAGAGGGTCGGCCGGGCGACGTGAATGAAACCGGAAGGGACTGGGATCATACCGTGAGCGCTCCATCGTTTTCAAGAATTGTCATATTTCCATAACCGGGTAAACCTTCTCGCAGTGACAGTCCTTTCCTGCAAAAGATCACGAAAGCCGGGTGGCATGCATGACAATTATGGTCATGGTAACCAGTACAATCGCAGCGATCCACAGGCCGGGATGGCTGACTGCCGAAGCAGATCTTCTCCTGGTGATGAAAGGATACGAGGTGGCAAGACCCCCGAGGATCCCGATGCTGAGGAGGAGGTCTATCGTAAGCCGTTCCGTCGGGACCTCGAGAATATTTTTCAAGGCTATCACGAGAGCAAACAGGCAGGCACCCGCTGTCAGAATAACGAGAGTATGCCCTTCCTGCCATGAAGTACCATCGTCTTCATGGATAAGTTTGTGATATTCAGTTCGATCCATTATTGTCCAACTTCCATAACTAAATGTAAATTATAATTAACATTTTAGATAATAAAGTTTCCTTTTTGTTATATATATTATCTATTTTGTAAAGAATGACAGGAAGGACGAGATGATTTATCAAACCACAGATTACCGAGGGGAACCTGAAGGAATGGCGTGTCTGCGTAATATAAAACCAGGTAGTTCTTCACTAACCCGTGAAATTTCTTCATTTTCTTCAAAAATCTTCCCATTCTCTCCACAACACCCTGTTCCTGAGACCGGCTCCTGAAAAGTTATCATCGCACCCGGGTGGATAGCATATTATCATAGTAAAAAAAACTCGTATATCACGAGGCGTATGGAACAGGAACGTGTAATAGTTGGTCTTGTCCAGATGGCAGTCGGACCGGATCCGGAAGAGAATTTCAACAAAGCGCTGGCAAAGGTTGAACAGGCGGCGAAGAACGGAGCACAAATCATCTGTCTTCCCGAACTCTACCGGACCCGGTACTTCGCCCAGGGAATTGGCGTGGATGCGTCCCCGCTCGCAGAAGAGATCCCGGGGGTCACCACCCGGGCATTTGCCGGGATTGCCTGCCGGTTCAACGTCGTAATCATCGTACCGCTCTACGAGAAGTCATCCGATGGCAGGTACTACAACTCGGCGGTGATAATCGATGCTGACGGTACCCTTCATACCCCTTATCACAAAGTCCATATACCTCAGGATCCGGGGTTCTATGAGAAAGGCTACTTCTATCCCGGGAACCGATATCAGGTTCATACAACCCGCTACGGGCGAATTGCGGTCCTCATCTGTTATGACCAGTGGTTTCCCGAAGCGGCGCGGTGTGTTGCCCTTGACGGAGCACAGATTATTTTCTACCCGACGGCTATAGGTCACCCCACCTCGGAAGAACCGGTCGAAGGTAACTGGCATGAAGCGTGGGTCCTGATCCAGCGGGGGCACGCAGTAGCAAACAGTCTTCATGTTGCCGCTGTAAACCGCATAGGGCAGGAAGCCAGTATCCGGTTCTTCGGAGGATCTTTCATCTGCGATGCATTTGGTAAGATCATCGCCGTGAGCGGCGACACCGAAGAGACGATCATCGCCCCTCTTGATCTGTCCATGAACTGTGCAGTCAGGGATTCGTGGGGCTTCTTCCGGAACCGCCGCCCCGATACATACGGTGCTACCTGCACCCTCTTCCCGGGTGGGGATGTGATGTTTCCTGATATTTGCCCGGGGGACACACCACGGAACCGGGGGTTCCATATGCCTGCGGAATGGGAACCCCATGAGTGCGTCTGGCTGTCGTGGCCGCACAACAAGAATACCTTCCCCCGCCTGCAGACTGTTGAAGATGCATATTATGAATTTGTGCAGGCGGTCCACACTTCTGAACGAATCGAACTGTTTGTCCCCAGCGCTGCAATTCACCGGAAGATACGGACAAGGCTCCGTGAAAGTGGCGTCGACCTGTCGCAGGTTGTCCTCCATACGACCGAGTTCTCTGATGTCTGGATCCGGGACTACGGTCCTACCTTTGTTATCAACCGGGCACTGAAACGGATCGCGATGGTACGCTGGAACTTCAATGCATGGGGAGAGAAGTACGAAGACCAGCTGCAGGACGGCAAGATCCCGACAGTCATGAACCGCTGGCTCGATCTGCCCCGGTTTGTCCCCGGGATCGTGCTCGAGGGGGGATCGGTCGATGTCAACGGCAGGGGGACCGTTTTGACAACCCGTTCCTGTCTCCTGAACCCGAACCGGAACCCGTCGCTCTCTATGGATGAGATCGGGGAGTTCCTCAAAGAGTACCTCGGGATCGTGAAGATCATCTGGCTGAATAATGGAATTTCTGGCGATGATACCGATGGGCACATTGACGATATAGCACGTTTTGTCTCCCCGACGACCGTTGTATGCGCATACGAGAACGACCCGGCAGATGCAAATTACCCGGCCCTGCATGAAAATTATGAGATCCTGAAGGGATCCACCGACCAGGATGGCCGGCCCCTCACCGTCGTTAAACTTCCCATGCCGGCACCGGTGACCAGCGGAAATGAGCGGTACCCGGCAAGTTATACCAACTTCTATATCGGCAATACGGTAGTAATCGTGCCATCCTTCAGTGACCCGAACGATAAGGTTGCTATGGAGATCCTGCAGAAATTTTTCCCGGACCGGAAGGTGATCGGGATCGATGCCCGTGCACTGGTTGAAGGATTTGGCACATTCCACTGTGCTTCGCAGCAGCAGCCTCGGTTATGAACGCCGGTAATCCCGGATATTCTCCACTCAACCGGGATTCTTCTTAAAAGCCCTTCCTATTTTTCGTGTGTGAAATGGAATTGTCTCCGTCTGCTTTTTTATCGCTTCCTGATTCATTGCATGAGCAAAAGAGATCATAATCCGGTGGATCAACCTGGCACCGTCATATTGACGGGGATAAAAAAAGATTATCATCAGGATTTCATGAAACCTGATTTCATCGTCTTCAATAAAGACGCGACGCTCCACTATACAAAGTCTGATATTGGAAGAAATGAGAGGGAAATACTATTGGTGATGGTATGCAACCGCAGAAGATGATCCAGCCGGGAGATCCGGCAGGGAGTTTCTCCCTGAAAGACCAGAACGACAAGACCTTTGATCTTTTCGAAAATATGGGAAAAAGAACTCTTCTTTCCTTTCACCCCCTTGCATGGACGGCATTCTGTGCAGGCCAGATGAAATCCCTGGAAGATAACGAAGCAACCCTGTCTTCACTCAATACCGTTGCCGTCGGAATCAGCGTAGATTCAGTTCCCTGTAAAAAAGCATGGGCTGAGAATCTTGGTATATCACGAACCCGGCTGCTTGCCGATTTCTGGCCTCACGGGCTGGTGGCACAGCGATATGGTCTCTTCCGGGATGCAAACGGTTTTTCCGAACGGGCGAATGTCGTCGTCGATGAAAAACAGAAGGCAGTGTTTGTCAAGGTATATCCGGTGCACTCAGTACCTGACATACAGGAAGTGATCAGTTTCATAAAAAATCTCAAGAGTGCCTGATGTCTGAATTATCCTCATGCCGGATCAGACCCGCCAGTTCATTTCAGGTTTTTCCTGACGTACTGAGCAATGCCTGATTCGGGTTTTTTGGTATGGTTCGCTTATCCGAATGACAGATGCATTTTCAATACATGCTAACTTCCGGGAGTGGTGTGCTCTCCGGCGAAAAGCGAGATCGTTTCCCTTGCTGGAGATCAGTATTCACGGGAAAATGATTCAGAAAAAGAAAAAAGGGATTATCTAACTCACCCCGATCGTCATTGAGAAGGTGGACTCATTGCCGGTGACCGGTTCCCATGAACGCTTGTACACCGCATTGATCTTCTGTTCGCCGACCATCTCCGCTGAGATATCCCATACATGCGTCCCGCCGGATCCGACTACAGTCCCGGTGGTATCAGCCGGTTCATAGACGTCACGGACGACGATGAGGCCGGGAGATGTCGTCAGGTTCCACTGGAACCCGGTGGTCGGGTTTTCTGCCAGCCTGACAGTTATGAGATTACTCTGGTTCATATATACGGTGGCGTTATTCTGACTCTCGTTTACCACGAGGTGACCCACCATTACCGGAGTTCCGGTCGGTGTAGGTGATTGCGCCGGGTTCATCGGACTGGAAATACATCCCGCGATCGCTACTGCAAAGAGGCAGCATATCCCGAGACTGACTATCGTCATGATACGCTTCATACAAACTCAGTTCTCCTTAATTCCTTTCCTGATCGTATGAATGCCGGATTATTTATGGTTTTATTTAACTGCGAAATTTTTTGAGGTATTAAATGACCCGGTCGCAATTGGTTCCAGGAATACCGGAATTGCATAAAATCGACAGGTATTCGATAGCCCAGAGAGCCGGGGGAAATATTCAGGCATCCCGAACAGATCCTGGCTGCGGGCGGCTTCAGCGCACGAGAGGTCGGACCATCTCTATCCATGAAGGGGAATCCATGACGTAATCGACCCCGCAGATCGTGGAAACGGGATAATCCGGGATTTGCCCGATCAATGTTGCCAGCCCTTCTTTTGTTGCGGCAGGGGGGCCATAAGGATTGAGGATCATCATATTCCGATCCACCATTACGTAATCGCAGATGAATAGTACGTCCCGGAATATATAGCAGGTGAATCCCGGGGTATGTCCGCCGATGTGAACCGCGTGAAGCCCGGAGTCACAGTAGCTTCCCAGGAAGAGGTCATCGAAAGTGAAACCCCTGCAGAGGTCATGGTGGAAATCAGCTTCATGAATTGCAACCCGGGCCGGGTAGAGGTCGCGGTACTGATTGCACGCTCCAAGGAAATGGTTATGAGTGAACATGATCGTATCCATTACCGGGAGCGAACGGTCGAACGTCGAGGGGCAGTCTATCAGGAATACTACTCCTTCAGCTTCGACCCGGTATGCTGCATGTTCATACCCCAGTTTCGGGACCGTATTGAAACGGGTCACGTATGCATTGATGTGCATTCCTTCCACGTGGTGCCGGGCTGAATTCTCATCGGCCGTCAGGAATTTGTCCTTCGTAGCCCCACAAAAAGGGCAGAAAGCCGGATGGTATCCAGCCATGTTATACCCGCAGACCTGACAGACGTATTGTTCCATTCGCACATTATCCATATACTATCCTTACGGTGCTTTTTGAGAATTATGAGATAAAATAGGTTATGCTCGGGACAATATATCCCGAAGATTATTCTGCAGTATCCACGATATCGGTGGAATTTTGCCACTCTCACAAGATTAAAGGCAATTCACATCATTCATATACCGGATTCAACTCTCGAAAGATCATCACCTTCTTCTCGGAAGACCCGTTTATGGTTGTCGTGCACAAAGATCATTACCCTCACCCAGTCCCGCTCCTGGAATTTGAGAATGTCACGGTTGTAAAAGGCGACAAAAAAGTCCTGGATTCTCTCTCGGTTATGATATACGAGGGAGAAAATATCGCCATCCTGGGGCCTAACGGTGCCGGGAAATCCTCATTCATCAAGGCAATTACCCGGGAATATTATCCGGTCATCACCGAAGAACCGGTCACGTTTCGTATTCGGGGCAGGGATGTCTGGAATGTTTTTGACCTGCGATCCACGCTGGGCATTGTTTCTCCCGACCTGCAGTATACTTTTATGCGTGACCTTATGGGCAGGGACGTGATCCTCTCGGGGTTTTTCAGCAGCATCGGGCTCTTTCATCACCAGGTAACTCATGAGATGGAGCAGAAGACCGATGAGATGCTGGCATTCCTTGGAATCGATCATCTCCAGCACCGTCTGATGAACTCGATGTCTTCGGGTGAAGCCAGGCGTTTCCTCATCGGTCGGGCCCTCGTCCCTGCGCCGGCGACCCTTCTCCTCGACGAGCCAACCAGTTCTCTCGACCTGCATGCACTCCACACATTCCGCCAGACCCTACGGAAGATTGCCCGCGCCGGGACCGGCGTTATTCTCGTGACCCACAACCTCAACGACATCATCCCGGAAGATTACCCGGGTGATCCTGATGAAGGACGGAAGATTCTGTCGTGACGGCCCGAAAGCAGAGATAGTAACCAGTGAACATATCGGGAATCTTTTCGATGTTCCGCTGCAGGTGAGAGAAGACGGCGAGTATTATTATGCGACAGGATTCTAAAGGTATCAGACTTTAAAGAGCTGGTCTGGTTCTGTCCCGTTCCGTGGGAGATACTCCCGGCTACTTTTTTTTTAAATTCATACCCAGTTGATCGCGACTTCAACGGATCTGACCATGAGACGTAACCCCGGCAGGTCCTGCGGAAGATAGGGTCCAGCCGGAATCCACCGACAGGTACCCGATACCATGGAGTTCAGGTAATTCCAATACTATCCGCGGGACGAGCAGATTGTTTCATCTCTTCCCCCCATGCCTTTCCTGCCTCGAAGCGATAGTTAATATGATCCTGCTGTCAGTCTGAGATAATGAACACAAAGTATGGTATTGTCATCCTGATCGCGGTGGTTGTTCTCATTGCATCTGCACTTATCCTTCTTCTCGGTCCGTACAGCCTGCCCGGTTCGCCCCGGGTGCTTCCGGGTGTCGAGGTGAGAGCCTACGAGGGAAAGGATCTCTCTTCCATCAATGATTTCAGGGAAAATTCCATCAAGGGTCCCCAGTACGTCAATATATCCGATTATCGTCTCACCATCACTGGCCTGACGAATGTAACAGACGTATATACCTACGATGAAGTCCTGGAAAGGTTTCCCCCCTATACCAAGGTCGTCACCCTCTTCTGCGTGGAAGGCTGGGATGTGACGATCCTCTGGGAGGGTGTAAAGGTCAGTGATATCATTCGTGAGGCTGGAATCGATCCACGGGCAAATACTGTAATCTTCACCGCTCATGATGGCTACACTACTTCATTCCCGCTCGACTACCTGATGAACAACGATATCCTCATAGCCTACCGGATGAACAATGTCACACTCCCGGCGGAACGGGGCTATCCGTTCCAGCTGGTGGCGCAGGACAAGTGGGGGTATAAGTGGATCAAGTGGATAGAGAAGATTGAGCTAACCAGTGACCCGAACTACCGAGGGTACTGGGAGCAGCGGGGATATTCAAATACCGGAGACCTGGAAAATAGTTTCTATTCGGGATAACTCCCGTCCCAATCTTTATTCGATCGGGAAAAACGATTTCCGGCTGTTGGGTAAATTGGTTTATTTACAAATTTGAGGATAGATAAACGGAGGGGGTGCATTATACGTTTCTGCTGGTCGTTTTTCAACATATTGCGATAAGAGATAATATCCTGCCAGGGGATAGCTAGTATAGGACCCCCGGTCGATGGAAGCGAAACTATTTTTTTTACATATTTTGTTAAGATTTTTTTCCAGAGTGTTCTCTCAATTAATTTTTTCACCTCTGAAGATCTTCCCGGTCATCGTGATGATCCATCTGCGGTTAACGATGAGATGGGCGGCGACAAAGATACCCAATGCCAGGCCGGACCAGTCATGGATATCACTCATCCGGGCGAGGGGGAGCACCAGCTCGTTAAGCCCGATTGTTCGAAGGAGGAGAGTAAATTTGAAGAGCCCGGTGATAAAACTGATCAGGAAAAAAATCCCCATACCTAGATCCAAAAACCATCTGACAACCTGCATATTCAAGACCTTCACCCACCTTCTGATATTCCGGCTTTGTGGTAAAAGGTGATGGAGCTTGTGGATCCTGATCCGATGGTTCAGGTTGTTTATCCTACCAGACTATACTCACCGTTTTTTTTGTAAACCGGTAACTCTGATATCTATATTCTCCTGCCATATCTGGTATAGGAGATCCGGGGGGTTTCTTTGAAGATATTACTCATCGTTTTCTGATTGTTTATGCATCGCTTTTTCAATACACGCCTTTATATTATGCGGATTTAAAATCCCGTACAGGCAAACGAACGGATTGTGGGCTCCTTTCTGCCAGCGCAGAGTGGTCAGCTGATCCGAATCGGGATGCTGCAGATCGCCTTGCGCATGGTGCCCGGTCATATCAATTTCGGAGAGTCCGAACACCTTTCCTGCAGGAACAACCGTGCCAAAATTAAAAAGGTGTCCCAGCCGGCCCTGCACGAGACTGATCCCCGTGATCTGGTGAAGCGGGATTATATTCTCTACCTGGTTCCAGATCCCCCCTGTGATTAGTATGGCATCACGGGTAAGGGTGTAGTGCAGGGTGCGCCGGAACGCCTCAACACCCACAATCACGACACCTGCGGCGATAACGCTGAACGGCTGGACCAGGTAGGCGACCCACTTGAAGAGCATCAACAGGTATCCGGTAGAAAGTATCGGGAAACTCGTACTCTGAATCATTACCAACGCTCCGATTCCGCTCAAAAGGAGTGTCAGCCCCGCTGCTATCCAGATTTCAGGACAATGGATCACATCACCCAGCCAGATGAAAAAAAGGAAGATTCCCACTGGCGCGATTAGTAAAACACATATCTCGAGGTATTGGGGGAGTTCCGGCATGATGGCCTTCAGTGATGCTACGGTAAACAGGGAAGATCCATTTACCAGATCGTTTAGGAACGGGAGGGATACAAGAGAGAGAGTGACCAGGACTACAGGTGTGAGGCTGAGGATATACCGGGAGATGAACCCACGCGGGGCCGGGCGGGTCGTGAGGATTACCGGGCCATACACACCGGTCATTCCCCTTTCTGTCCGTACCATGTACGGGTTTTTGAATTATCATTTATTTATAATTATCTTTTTTACGATTCGTTCATTTTATTGATTAACCGCGAAAATGATGGCCATATATATGATGTTTTAAGAAAACGAAATATCCTCTCGATCTTACCTTGGCAGATTCCGATCCCCGGCATCCATTTTTTCCTGGGCAGGTACTCTAATACGCCGATATTGTTTCAACAGTTAGTATGCCACTGAATTTCTGGCATGAAATTAATGTTCACTGGACGAGATCACGGTTCCTGTCTTACCCTGGCTAATGAGCGTATCAGTTTCTGGGTCTCGGAAGGCGATCCGGTCGTGTTAACAAGATAACATTCTGTCCGGCTCAGGAGATCCGCGATGTACTGGTTCCTCCGGCGGATTTTATAGGAGTTATTAACAAGAAGGTGGGGATTGAAATAGTTTTTTTCCTCAAACAGTTTCGTGCCTGTTTCCGGGTCGAGGGACCGGGCGATATCCGAATCAGCCGGATCCCGTTTGAGGACGATTACGGTCCTGATAGTAGTGAGGGGCAGTATCCTCCCTTTCCCGATGATCCATCGGACGTCAGCAATTGCCCTTCCGTCAGGATCATACATATGATCCGGTACCAGGCCCTGGAACTCCTTCCAGATGGTGGCGAGATCTTCCTGGATGTAAAAATTTTTCTCTGAACCATAAGCAAGGATATCTTCTCCGAAGACCCGGGAAAAGAACCAGTCGTCTGCAATCATCCGGGTCCGGGGGTTGGTCAGCAGCCCGTAGGTCTGGGTGGTCTTGCCGGACCCGGTGCACCGACGATACAGAGCCCGTTGCCCTCAATATCCACACAGGCGCCGTGCACTGACCAGATCCCATGTTCGTCTTCAAGGATGTCGCCGGCAAGACTGAGTGCGATCGATTTTATCCAGCCATAATACCGGATATTGACCAGGAATGCCGTCTTCGCCAGGGGGTCGAAGAGGACGGTATCCGCCGGATAGGCCGGATCTTTGCAGACAAAGAGCCTGCCATGCGAACGTACGTTCTGCGACATCGAGTAAAAATTATCCTCCCAGGTATCTTTGAGTGTATGATCATCGCAGAGAAGCTTGATGCAGCAGCCATAGACTTCGGATTTGATCTCGTAGCGAATGCCCGGAAGATACTGCCGTGACAACCGCTCGGTCTCTTCCGGTGCTATGAGGGAGATGGTATAGGTCGGAGGCATCATGTAACCTTTCCGGGAAAGATATTTTCTTATAAGTATCTCATCTTATCGGCTTTTCAAAAAATCTGGAATGGCCACACTGTCGATGTGATGTGACTGCGGTTATATTCATTGTGCCGTCGTTCTTTGACGCGATGGGATTAAAAAATATTTTTAGCCTTCATTCCTGAATTTCGTCCTGTGAATGCAAACGAGATCTCAGATGCGGCCTTTTCGATCAGACTCCGGTAGAAAAAGAGATCGAAAGAATCTGCATCCCACTCAGGTCTGACCTGGTATCGCCGGGCATCTGTCACCACATACTGGATCTTCATTCCCGGCGCGATCCCGACACCGCTGTTCCGGTATGCCTGAACCGCGGCCCCTTCAAGGCAGCGGTTGGCGTAGGTGAGCCTGCTGATCCGTCGCGAGATTGCCATTGACTTCGGGTCTGCGCCAGAGAGACTGTCCAGGGCCTTCCGGAAAATATCTTTGACCTTCTCTTCTCTCTCTTTCAGTTCAGCGATACTCTTTGCCCCTGCCATGACCTCAAGCATCCGCCCCTGCATCGACCGGATAAACTCCGGAGTATCATGTCTCCGGGCCGCAATCCCGCGGACTTTAATGCTGCCATCAGCGAGTCTGCCGAAATACCGGTTATATGCACCCGTCCCGTCATTCATGGGCTCGAATACCAGCCAGTCGAAGTGTTCAACTTCCGAAAGCAGGTTTGTTTCACACTCGACCCGCTCTTTCAGGGCCGTGATCGGGGACCCCTGGAGCCAGAGGCAATCCACGATCCCGTGAATGACGGTGAAATTCATCTCCTCAGCAATATCTTTGGCCTGCAGCAGGATATCCCGTGACCGTCCGGTGATCCCTTCGTGGACCTCAATCCTGCCGAACTTTGCATTTTTGTAACCGGTGTACCCGAAGCAGGTGACCAGCATCCATTTCAGGATCGCGTCGATACCGGCGAGTCGTGGTGTTGTCTTCTTCATGCATTTTGTAGTTACCCGCAGGTTGAGGAGGGGCTCGAGTGCAGCAGGAAGAAATCCACGACGATCCTGGTTTCCGATAGTTTCGGGTGACAGGTTGGACCTGACGATGATGGTGGGATACATGGAGGTGAAGTCGAGCTCTTCGACATTCTCATAAATTCCCGGCACAGGCTGGAACATCATTCCCCCGCGATCCGAGTTCTGAAGCGCAGTGATACGGCGTATCATTTCCGGGTCGCTCTTGCGGAACGGGACGGCAAGCCCTCTCTTCACTGCCTCGAACACTTCATAGGAGCTGATGAGAGTACCGGGCGTGAACCGTGATGCGAGGTTCGGGGAGAGGCCGGAGATCCGGGCGGCCATGAGGACACCATCCAGCCCACCTTCCTGGTAGACAAACGACTGTTCGGTATCGATAAGGATGCGGCCGTCAGGGATGAGTGCAGATTCTTTGTGTTCCATCCTCCCGTAACTCCAGTAAGAACGGGAGTCCATCTGCCGGTATTTCCCGTTGCGCGAGAATGGCATGGCGAGATCATATCTCCACGCCTGTTTCCGGATCTTCGGCATCCAGGTATCAGCGTTGGGCATGAGGATGATATCAGGGTTGAGCATCCCGATGAGCGAGAAGAGATCCTCAAGGACCTTGCGTGGCTGCCCGTTCAGCCGTTCGGTTCGCTCATGAATGACTTCGATACCGGAGCAGGGCTCAGCAAGTGCGGGGTTCCCGGCGATCCTGATCTCGGTTATGGCAAGATCGTGCGAAAACTCCGGAGAGAACCGTGAGTCGTTCTCACTGCCACACGGGAAGATCCCCGCCCCGGCCATGAACCGCTGGTCTCTCCGGACATCGACGTCGAAGAGTTCTACATCGAATTGCGCCTGCTTCTCTACGGCCTCCGCGACATCTCGGCCGGCACAGACAGAAAGACCGGGAAGATCGCCAAAGATAGTGTGGATGGTGCACTCCGTGGCACCGTACCGCTCTTCGAGCGCCTCTATCATCCCGTGGTTTCCCTGCGGGTCATGGAAGTGGATGAGGAAGGGTGGGTTATAATCGTGGTGGACCTTAGTCACTCCCCCGTCTTTTGTCCAGAGATCAATACCCCCGTCCCGGTAGGCCGAATCAAAGATCCACATGATCCTCACCATTGTGTCTTATGCGATGGCGAACCGGGGCCGTCACATTCCCAGGTGCGATCACCGTGCTAACGGCGCCCAGGTGGCGGGTTATTCCCGTGTTGTCGATCAGCATAGCACCGGATCACTCCTTGCTACCTTGGGATAAGACTCGGGTTTGAGCGGTGCGAAAGTAATTTTCTGAAAAATTGGAGCAAAGATTGATGATTGCAAAAGAAAGAGGGAAGATTATCATGTGCGGCAGGTACTCGCTCATCTTCATCGACGATCTTGGCAAACGCTTCCGGATTTTCGACCCGATGCTCGGCATCCGGTCACACTTCAACATCGCCCCGTCCCAGGTGATGCCGGTGATCGTGCAGCACGGGCATATTGAGATGGTCATGATGCAGTGGGGTCTCATCCCGCAGATGGCAAAAGACCCGGAAAAATCGGTGCATTCCATCAACGCAAAGGCGGAGACGCTTGCTGAAAAGCCCATGTTTCGTGGCCTGCTCCAGAATAAGCGCTGCCTCATCCCTGCCAGCGGGTTCTATGAATGGAAGAAGGAGGGGACGAGGAAAATCCCCTTCTATATCCGGCTGAAAGAAACCCCGCTCTTTGCATTCGCCGGCCTCTACGATGTGTGGTATGATGCGGATGCCACGCCCCACCCGACGTACACGCTCGTTACCACGCAGGCAAATGAACTGGTGGCGCCGCTTCACGACCGGATGCCGGTGATCCTTAATCAGGAGGACGAAGACCGCTGGCTTACCGGTGATGCTCCCGGACCCGGCGAGATGAAAAAGATTCTCGGTCCTTACCCGGCTGGTGAAATGGAGATGTACCCGGTATCCTCACGGGTAAATAGTCCCGATGTCGATGACGAGCGGTTGATCCAGCCATTGAAAACGTTGTGAAGCAGGGTGATATTGTTATGAGATATGGGGTCTTTTATAATATCATCTTACGATAAAATGTAACTGCCCTGAGAGGCTCTTTGCTTTGTTTTGTAACGGATTTCATTTCATTAAAATTCAATCAGTATTTTTTGATTTCTGTTTTACCATCAATGGTCTGGGATTTAAAAAAAAGATATTTCAGGGTTTCCAGGTTGCTACGATGACGAGAAGCACGAGAAGAAACCCAACAATAATACTGAGACGTACGATAACGGGTGATTCTTTTGATAAAGGACGTGGACCATCTGACATTGAAGTCGAACCTTACCTTGTCTGATTTTTCCCGTACCAGACACAATTGATCTCTGACCTCATCCCGTGGAATGCTTTGCAGATGAGGTTGATTATATTCCCGTTTCCGGAAATAATAAAATCTGGCAAGGCGCTGGTGCATTGCATCCTGATTCCGGTTGAAATCCCCGAAATCTGCGACCGTGTCACATCTCCGGTGTCATATCCCAAAAATTTTTATTCGATCTGATTATGCAAATCACCGTATGGAAGAGGAGATTGACTTCTTCGAGTGTATCGTTTATGGTTATATCTCGAACCCTGAGAAAGGAGATCCGGCCGGCTGCATCCCGCCCGGTGTGATCTTTCTCAGCCTGCCGGATGACTGGTTGTGCCCGGTTGTGCAGTGCCAGGGAAGAACGAGTTTGCAATTGTGAAACTATAAGATAAAGCACGCTCTTTTCCTGGATGCATATCGGTCTTGGATTGCGCATTTCCGGATCAGGAAGCAGTAAAACAGGCAATTATATTCTTCCGGGAGTTCCCGGCCGGATGATGCAGTGATCTCATATTGGAAAAAATTCTCGGGTTATTTCATTCATCTCCATGTTCCGGGGATAGCTTGCATGAACTTGCCGCTTTCGTCCGCTTCAGGATCAGCCGGTAGATCAGTATATTTGCGGCGATCATGATGCCGAGGAGCACCACAATATCAACGATGAGAATAAGATACCCGTTCCCTCCACTGTCAAGGAACGTGGAAAGAGCGTAGAGAATTCCGGCAAGCATCATGGAGCTCATGCCGATGACGGGAGCCCTTGTTGCCGTATACATCCTGCTGCGGATATCAGGAAAGACGAGAAGGCCGATTATCCCGATCCCTCCAAAACCCACCGTGAGGACAAGAAGGATAAAGATTCCTGCATTGATGAAAAGGGAGGTCATGTCTTCTAACCCCTCCGGGATCGTGCCATGAAGATCATTCCGGCATACGAGATGGCGATAAGGCCGATGAAGATATTCAGAATGAATAGATTTCCCCAAGAGATGCCGAGTCCGAGTGCTGCGCCGGCAGCGATGGTGATTGCGGCGTTCATCGCGACAAACCGGTCATCGGGAGATGGTCCGGGGAAGATGATACGCAGGACTGCGCATACCGCGAGGATGATAAGGCAGAGTGCGGCAAAAAGCCAGATATCGATCATGTGGTACAGTACCTGTGGGGAGGATCGTATTTATCAATCCTCCCGCCCCCCTTGCAAAATCTTATCTGAAATCATAACTTGTTCATAAATAAGCATTGACGATGTATGACAGGCATATCGGGAAATACGCTACCTTCCATCCCTTGAGGGGCGCATCTCCCTGCTCTTTTTATCCCCGCAGAACAAATATCTGAAGAAGATGGGTCCGTCATATCTGGGGAAGATCCTGTTGCGCTGGTGCGATCACTGCCATGCGCCGGTTCTCGCAAAAATCTGTGCCTGTGGTGAGGAGACCCGGGAAGTTCCCGTCACTCCCCCTGGGGACGCCCGGCCCGCGTTTCCTGCGGATCTTGACCGTATCAATCGAATCTATAAAGAGCATTTTGGTGCTTCCCTGATCCCGGATGGGCACCTCGCGCTCCTGAACAAGGTGCCTGACCAGGACCGGATGGAAGAGATAGTTGTGGGAGGAGGAATTGCGGGGATTATAAGATACTTCCCCCAGGAGCGACGCTGGGAGCCCGTTCCCCGGCCAGAAGCCTGCACACTGTTCTCTCCCCGGAGACGGTATGTGATTATTGACGATGATGCGATCCCGTTCATCCGGGATCAGCATATGAGCGTCCTCGCTCCCGGGCTTATTTTCATCGAGGATGCAGTGCGGGCGGGGGATGAAGTTTTTATTTTGGCGAGAGATGGATCGTGTGTCGGCGTCGGGCGGGCAAAAGTCGATGCCGCTGCCGCACGGGAAATGAAAAAAGGGCCCGTTGTCAGGACCCGGAGGAATATCGTATCCACAATCGTGCCGGGAATCTCCAGCTGGGACACCGCGGTGACGGCAAATACCGATGCGCTTGTCTCTGCTGAATCTTCCTCCATCGGGTTTGTGCAGGAAGTTGCCGGACAAAACCCGCATCTTGCTGCAAACATCTCTTACTCCGGAGGCAAGGACAGTCTTGCCACGCTCCTGGTGGTCATAAAAGCTATCGGCAGCGTACCGATGCTCTTTGCCGATACGGGCATGGAGTTCCCCGAAACCTATGCCAATATCGAACAGGTCTCCCGGTATTATGGGTTGGAATTGATTCGCACTGACGGGAAAACGAAATTCTGGGACACCTTTGAAGACCAGGGCCCTCCGGCGGTGAACGCCCGCTGGTGCTGCCGTGTCTGCAAGCTCACTCCCGTTGCAAACCTGATCCGTAACCGGTGGGGAGAGTGTCTCTCCTTTATCGGCCAGAGAAGATACGAGTCTGCGACGCGGGCGCAAAGCGAACGTATCTGGCGGAATAAAAATGTTCGTTCCCAGCTCTCGGCCGCACCGATCCATAACTGGACCGCTCTCCACGTCTGGCTCTATCTGATGAGGGAGCATGCCCCCCACAATATCCTGTATGAGCACCACCTGGACCGGATCGGTTGTTTCATGTGCCCTTCAAGTGATATGGCGTTGATCCATGGGATCGAAGCGGAATATCCCGCACTCTGGGCAGGCTGGCGTTCACAGCTCGAGGGATGGCAACAGAACCATAATCTTCCTTCGGAATGGATCACTGAAGGCAGGTGGCGGCTCCGAAAAGGGTGTACTGATGAAGAAGATAGCCATTATTGATTACGGGCTGGGAAACCTGCGGAGTGTGATCCGCGGGCTCGAAAAAGCCGGCTCACATGCATTGATCACTTCGGAAAAAGACGATATCGCAGCTGCAGACGGCCTCGTGCTCCCTGGTGTTGGTGCCTTCCACGAGGGCATGGACCAGCTGGGAAGCCTGAAGGAAACCGTCATTGAAGCAGCGCGAGATGTTCCACTTCTGGGCATCTGCCTGGGGATGCAGATGCTGATGGATACCAGCGAGGAACATGGTCTTCACCGTGGACTGGGGCTCGTCCCCGGGCAGGTGAAGCGGTTTCCCCGCGGCTCCGGACAGAAAGTCCCCCATATGGGCTGGAACTCGCTCATCATCGAACAGCCCGATAATCCGCTCTTTGCCGGGTTCGGTAGTGAGGAATATGTCTATTTTGTCCACTCCTTTTATGCTGAAACAGTACCCGGAATATACGCTTTCGATGACCGAGTATATCTGCCCTTTTGCGTCTTCGGTGGGAAAAGATCATGCGTTTGGTGTCCAGTTCCATCCTGAGAAGAGCGGCGCTATTGGTCTTTTACTTCTGAATAATTTCATTGGCATGATCTGATTTCT
Organism: uncultured Methanoregulaceae archaeon; assembly: GCA_963815065.1. Lineage (GTDB taxonomy): Archaea > Halobacteriota > Methanomicrobia > Methanomicrobiales > Methanospirillaceae > Methanoregula. The sequence goes on from CAWFFE010000002.1 coordinate 1,501,054, forward strand.
CTCTGTTAATCGTTCCGGCTTTATTACTTTTTTCTCCCCCTCGTTTAGAGAAACCTTTTAATTTCGGCCATTCGATGCTGTAGACATGAAAAGGATCATATTTATCGCATTATGCCTGATGGGTATTATGGGGACGGCATCTGCGTACCAACTTTATCTGAGCTGTCCGGAGACGGTGCAGGTCGGGATCCCGCTGAAATGCTCCGTTGACAGCAATTTCCCTGCAGGGACTACGTTTGACGTCGTGCTCTACCAGTCAGGGTATACGGCCACCGCTATCAGCCGGGTATCGGCTACAATCCAGGAAAATCATGCCACCATCTATCAGCTGTTTGATACGAAAGGGTTGCCGGGTGGCCAATACAAAGTAGAAGTCCAGTTTAACGGCCTTGAGGAGGGCAAATTATCATCAGATTCGGTGACTTGGCAACTCCCCAAGCTTCTGGACCGTTCTGCGGACATCACCATCACTTCACCCGTGTCCCAGACTCTTAATGAAGCGCTCAGGATCGAGGGGTCAATTACCAAACTCGGTAACGATGGCGTTAATCTTGAGGTCAGGGGACCGGATGGCGTAGTCTTCGGGCCGCAGTATATCGGCACGCGACTTGATGTGAAATCCGGGGCGGGAGTATTCACCCAGAAGGTGACGGTGACCGGGCCCGGGGAGTATGATGTATATTTCAAGGATGCAGATGGATATATCGGCGTGAAGACCTTCAATGTCATTGCTCCGGTAACATCGTCACCGACGACTGTTCCAAAAACTACAGTCAAAACCTCACTCCCGACAACAGCAACTCCAACGTCACTCCCGACGACAACCCAATCCCCTCTTTCCCTTCTCTCTGCAGGGGCAGCTCTCGCTGTTATAGCGATGCTGGCAATTTTCAGGGCTGGTAAGCGTTAAATAAATCCCTCCTTCCTTTTTATCGCGTCGTTCGAAACGTACGATAATGAAAGAATTTTTCTATTTTGGTCCCGGAAAACTCTGTGTTCTGCATTTTTAATAAATGGACAACAGTGGAGTCCGTCGTCCCCTCTCCGAAATTACTCCTTTTTTTGCATGGCGGTTTTTTCTGGTGGTGTGAGGTTGGAGCTAAAAGTCCTACCCTTAAAGAATAATAAAAAAATTTCTGATGATTATCGGGCAAAACGTTATCAGAAAAGTTTCTAACCTTGTTTTGCCTGGGAAAGACCTGATACGGGAAAACCTTCATTAACATTTATTTCAAGGTAAAAACTGTGGCCTCCTTTTTCCCTGTGACCTCCAATGGCAAAAAAATAAACCTCACTAGGAATTAAAGTTGCAGCATTTTGATCATGTAGGGGTCATCAACTTTAAAAGGCAATGAAAAATGAGATAGGGAAGATCTATCTCAGTTTTCCCTTTTTTTCCAGAGATATGCTTCATAGATTACCAGGACGAGGATCACCAGCAGGCCGCCAAGGAGAAATGCAAGTGCTGGATCCAGTCCGGTCGCAGTCGCCGGGACACCAGAACCCATGGGAGCAGGTGCAGGTGAGACTGGCGTCGTCGATACAAGGGTTGCAAGGGGTGATGGAGCAGGGGTGAGGTTTGCAGTTCCGAGATCAGTGATCCCTTTCGATCCGGAAGAGGTGATTTCAGGAGTCATCGTGGCATTAGGGAGGCAGTTTTCAGCAACAGCTTGGGTGGTGGTGATGCCGGCCTCCCGGTTAGCCTGAAGAACCGCGGGGGCCTCTATCCCATATCCGGCGTTGCCAAGTAACGGGGAGACAAGGGAGAGGGTAAGAGTGCCGAGGATTACGATGCAGAACAGGGACGCATATTTCAGCAACAGCGAACGCACGTTGGATGTGCGGGGAGCGACAATCAGGAGCTGGTTTGTCAGGGAGTAGATCTTGATCTCCCGTCCCTTGACGCTGTAACGAGTCTCGGCAACCGAGATCAGCCCTGCTTCCAGCAGGTTCTCTATATGATATTTTGCTGTCGTCAGCGGGATTGTCAGCCGTTCGGTGATCTCTGTCAGGCTCTTTGGATGATCGGCCAGCAGCTGGAGAATGTCACTTGCGGTCTGGCTCCCCATCGCTTTTGAGATCTTCTGTGCCCGCTCATCGCCGGGTTCGAGGATTACAATTTCATCAGCCATGCAGTGCAGCGATTATCCGTTCGCGTCCAACTTTCAGGGCCAGATCCAGTTGATCAGCAGCCGGTCCTCCCCCCTGGGCCATGGCAGGTTTGCCGCCACCCTTACCCCCAAGAAGACTGCAGACCTGGCTGATGATCTCGCCGGCGTTTACCCGGGTGTCACCTGATGTGAGCACAACCCGCACGGTATCGCCAGCACCGGCGATAAGGGCAACTCCCCCCACTTCCGATATGGAAGTTGCAAGCGCGGCGAGTTCTTTTACCGGGAGGTCGATTCGCTTGATGACCACCGCAATACCTCCGATTGATTCTGCTTCAAGGGTCTGTATTTCAAGTTCGACAAGCCGGGCGCTCATCCGGTCGATATCTTTCTTCTGTTCCTTCCATTCGTTAAAGAAACGCAGGACCGATGAGGGGAGATTCTCGGGCTGTACCGACAGGATATCAGAGGAAGATGTAACAATCTGTTCCAGGTGCTGCATGTAAAAGATTGCAGCTACACCCGCGGCAAATTCGATCCGCTCGATGCCATCCTGGATATGTTCGACCCGGATGATCTTGATGACGCCGACTTCTCCGGTATTCCGGCAATGTGTACCGGCACAGGCCTCGATATCACCGGCAACCTTAACCACCCGGATCTCCCTCCCTGGAGGGACCCCCCCCTGGTAAAGGGAAAAACCATATTTTTGCTCTGCTTTCGTACGGTCCTCAACCGAGATCTCAACCGGAAGGCTCTCCATAATCATCCGGTTTGCCTTCGTCTCAATGTTCCGGAGCTCATCGGGGGTGATATGCTTGAAATGCCGGAGATCAATCCGTGAACTTTCACTTCCTTTCTGGGCACCGGCCTGGTGAATGTGTGCCCCCAGAACATCCTTAGCAGCGTGAAGGAGAATGTGTGTCGCCGTATGGTGGCGCATCAGGGACCATCGCCTCTCTTCATCCACCATCCCTTTCACCCTTTCACCACGATGGAGGATTCCTCCGGTGATATGGTGCAGGATCACTTCGCCGATCTTCATGACGCCATCAACCCTGACCATGCTGTCGGCACTGACCAGGGTACCGGTGTCTGAAGGCTGACCGCCGCCATCCGGGTAAAAAAGTGTCTGGTCAGTTACGACGTAACCATCAAAGAAATCCAGTACCGACGGCCTCAAATTCAATGTCGGACGATTGTTCGTAGTAAAGTTTCCGGGTCGGGGGGAGTCCTGAAATCCGCCCGGAATAGTCCGTCGTTTTATCCTCAGCCGGCTCTTTTTTCGATTCGGAATGCATATCAGCAACCATTGAATAAAAATTATCTGGCAGGTCTATGACGGCACCTTCCTTCGATGCAATATCCCTGACCATCTCCGGCTGGATGCCGTGGGAATCGTAGAGGGTGATGATCTCGGCGAGGGGGACTCGCTGGCTCTTAGCTTTGTAGGACTTTGCCAGCTTCTGAACGATCCGCGTCCCCCGTTCAAGAGTCGATGCGAACTTCACTGTTTCGCGATCAACGATCTCGCGGACTACGTTAATATCCTGTTCAAAAGAATGCATACCAATAATTTTTGTCTGCGATTCAATGAGATCGGCGAGAGGTTCCTCGATATTCAGCTCGTTCATCATCCGCAGCGTTCTCCGTATGACGAGACGTGCGAGGTAGCCTTCACGGACATTGGAGGGGACGATACAGTCACCAAGCATATAAGCAAGGCAGCGGGTATGATCGACAACGGCGTAGATCTTCTCGATCGGCGTGATCATCTTATCAAGTTTTTCCGGTGAAACATCGATCGCCGCTGCCACTTTCTTGCGCAGTTGGAAGAGGTTCGTACCGGAGATGTCCATAAGCCCGGCGAATTTTGCGTTCAGTGCAAGGATCTTTGTATAATCCTTGTTGTCCAGGAGGTGCAGGAGCCCGGCGGACCCCATCACCCTGCTGACCATCTCGGGAAATACGGCATCGTAGATGGTGGGCGAGCCCTTTGAAGCCCACACAAGTCTTTCCAAACCATACCCTGTATCGACGATGCGGAGATCCATGGGATAATACATCTCTCCGTTCAGTTCGTATCCCGGCCCCTGGGTCTTCTGCCGTCCGAGGCTCATGAAAACAAGAGTCGCGATCTCAAGTCCACCGATGAGAACTTCAACGCTGGGGCCTGCATTGCCGCCGCCAATCCACGGGTGTTCCTTGTAGGTAACGTCGTTGATATTTCCTCCGATGGATGCGATGAACTGGTCGCAGAGTTCGACTGTCCGGTCTTTCCAGTAGATCTCTTCAGACGGAGTGTTGAAGGCATGGTGGGCCATCATCTCGAAGGTAGTGAGATGCCGTCCTGACCTGCCGACCGAGTCAAGATCGTTGAGCCGGATACAGGGCTGGGATATGGTGAGCGGGTTCGCCGGGGGCGGAACGATCCCCCCGGTGACAAAGGGCTGGAAATCGGCGATAGATGCGATAGTAAGGTAAATATCGTCTCTCCAGCGTGCGACTACCGGATAACGTCCTACCCGGGTATGGCCATGGGCTTCAAAAAAAGAGAGGTACGCCTCACGCATGTTGTCGAGTGAATGGGTCCTGAATATCGGTTTACCGATAAAGTTATAGGGTTCGCATGGCGCATCCCCGCAGATTTCACGGGAGCTGTCCCGCGTCCAGAATGCGGAACCACACTTTTTACAGACCTTGCGTGTCAGCCCCTGCGTCTTAAAATATTCGAGCTGGTATTCTTCTTCAAGCATGCGGAATCACGTAATCGTCAGTACGTTTTGATTACGAACGGTAATTATTGTATGGTTTACCGCTTAGTCATTCCACCGGTCCTGGTACCAGCTGTCTATTCTTTCATACAATTTAGTCTCCTGTGCTATCCTGACTGCCAGCAGATGCCAGCAGGTCCTGTTTCGGAACATAAAATCCCCACAGGTGCAGAAATCTTCATCGACTACATATTCGGAAGTCCTGCCGGCGACAACAAAAAAGTCCAGGTATTTTTTAATCTTTCCGTTGTCAAGAGCCGCGAGTGCTTTTTTCCCCCGGTTGCCAAATGTCTTTTCAATCTCACCACGAAGAGCAGCATTGAGCGCCTTGCATTCACCAAGACGCTGCCAGAGATCGCTCATGGGATGATCTGCAGGAGGGGTGGGTCATCAATATATTGCCAGCCTCTCCGGCCAGCAAGGCGCTCCATGGCAGGTGCTTCGAGGGAGTAATGAGATGCCTCAATACAGGGAAGCGGAGACGACCGGGCAACCGAGTGTTTCATTTCGGCTGACAGGAAGGCATCGGCGCCTTTCCTGTGTGCCTCATCGAGAAGTATGGGGTCAAAACCGCTGCCGGCTGCCAGTGCAAGACGTTTGCATACTTTCAGTTCTCCCCATAAGCGGACATTGCCACCGATACGCCGCGAGATTTCAGCGGGTGTCAGGGCGCAGGTACCGATACATCCAAGCGATAGTGGTTCGATCCCGGTAAGCGAAAGGAGTTCTGCAAGGGCATTATTGACACCTTCTTCTGCCCGGTCGAAATTCGTGTGCATAACGTAGAGATTCATCTCAGCAGAGAGCACAGCACGCATCAGTTCTGCAATCCGCCCGGTCATGGTAGTGAGCGGCGTCCACAGCGGAGTGTGATGCACTACCAGCATATCGGCCGATGCCGATATTGCCCGTTGTACGACAGACTTTGTCGCATCCAGTGCACAGCACACCCGAACGACGTCCGGTCTTCCTTCGATAACGAGTCCAATCTTACCTGTATCAAAATCCTCAGCAAGTCCTGGCGGAGCGAGCTTTTCCATCTCTTCAATGAAGGCACGCACATGCATAGGATAGAATAGTCACCGGAATTTAAATATCATATATTACCAACAGTAATAACAATTAATTTAAATATTCATAAAAGCGTATTTCTGGTTATGCACAAGACCATCGATCTGATCAATGAGCGGATCCGTGACGGTACAGCCCGCGTTGTCACTGCTGAGGAGATGCCCATGATCGTTGCCGAGCTTGGCGAGGAAGGTGCGCTCAAAGAAGTGGATGTGGTCACGACCGGAACATTCGGGGCCATGTGTTCTTCTGGTGCATTTATCAACTTCGGTCATGCGGAACCTCCTATCCGGATGGAACGGATCTGGCTGAACAATGTGGAAGCGTATGGCGGACTCGCGGCCGTTGACACCTATATCGGTGCTACCCAGCAGTCGGATACCCGTGAAGAAGAGTATGGGGGGGCGCATGTGATCGAGGATCTTGTGGCAGGAAAATCCGTCGAGCTGCGGGCGAGTTCACGGGGGACTGACTGTTACCCGCGCAGGACAATAACGACCGATCTCCTGCTGGAAAATTTGAACCAGGCAATTATGTGTAATCCGCGGAATGCCTACCAGAGATACAATGCCGCAACAAACTCCACAGACCGGGTATTACATACGTACATGGGGACCCTGCTGCCGAACTATGCCAATATCTCTTTCTCCGGTGCAGGTCTGCTCAACCCGCTCTCCAATGATCCCACATTCCGTTTGATCGGGAGCGGCATCCCCATCTTCTTGTGTGGGGCGCAGGGGATGGTTATCGGTGAGGGGACCCAGCATTCACCTGCAGGGGGGTACGGGACCCTCATGGTGACAGGGAACTTAAAAGAGATGTCTCAGGACTTTCTAAGGGCCGCGACCATGACAGGTTACGGCGTCACGCTCTATGTCGGGCTCGGAATTCCTCTCCCGGTGCTCGATGTTGACGTTGTCAGGGCAACCGCCGTCCGCGACGAGGATATCACTGTTGACCTCCTCGATTACGGGGTGCCAAGCCGGAGCCGCCCTGCGCTCAGGAAAGTGACTTATGCTGAGTTGCGGAGCGGTACGGTTGATATAGGGGGGGAAGAAATACGGACATCGTCACTCTCCAGCTTCCGGAAGGCGCGCCAGGTAGCTGAAGAAGTAAAGCACTGGGTCGAACGCGGGAGCATGCAACTCGCCCTCCCCACCCGGCCAATCGATGCAAAAAAGATGGCTAAACCAATGTACCAGAGCATCAAGGGCCCGCGGGTGCTCGACATCATGGATCGGCAGGTTGTCAGTATCAGCCAGGACGAGGAGATCACCACTGCAGCAAAGAAACTTCTCAAAGGCGAGACCAACCACCTGCCCGTGATCGATGGCAGCGGAGTACTCGTGGGCATCGTAACGACCTTTGATATTTCCAAGGCTGTTGCAAATCCCGGCAAGGCATATTTCGTAAAGGATATCATGAAGAGGAGAGTGATCACAACAACGCAGGATGAAGCAGTAGACATCGCCGTGCAGAAACTCGAGCAGAATAATATCAGTGCCCTGCCGGTCGTTGATGGAGGGCACCGGGTGATTGCCATGCTCACGGCGATGAATCTCGGAAAACTATTCGGCGGGAGGTGGCTGAAATGAAACTTCTGGTTACCTTTTCGCGCAAGAAGGGGAGAAAACCGATTATCGCTCAGGCAGTGCGTGACACCGGAGTCCTCATCAATGTGGAACGGGCGGTGATCGATTCCTCGGAAGGAGAGGCGCTCATCGATGTTCCGGACGAACAATGTAAGCTGGTCAGCGATACGATGATCCGCCTCGGTGCGACAGTTCATACCCTTGAACGCGGGATCAGCGTGAATGAGAGTGAATGCGTGGACTGCGGGGCATGCATCAGCATCTGCCCCCGCGAAGTCTTCTCCCTGGACAAGGACTTCCGGCTGCAGCTGGAAGAGAAGAAATGCATTCTCTGCGGCAAATGCATTGACGCGTGCCCGCACCAGGCTCTTACGCTTCCGCTATGATTCGTGAACCGTTCCATTTCCGGGAGACCTTTGCCACGATCCTTGCCGATGAACCGGAGCACATCGCCGCGGCAAAAGAGGGCATGCTCGAGGCCAGGCAGGTCCTCGAAGCATATATAGCCCGCGATCCCTTTTTTCAGGTCACCTTTGATCCGTACCTGCCAGATTCTGACGAGATCATAATCAGACGGATGGCAGAAGCAACTGGTAAGGCAGGTGTCGGGCCGATGGCAGCAGTAGCGGGGGCGATTGCATGGGCTGGTATTGAAGCAATGGCAGATGCCGGCGCAGTATTCGGGGTGATCGATAACGGTGGGGATATTGCCCTCACCAGCGACCGCCCGATCCGGGTTGGGTGTCCACGCCGGTGAAGCGCGTCTCTCTGACAGGATCGCTTTCGTTGTCCCCCCTCAAAAGAATATACTGGGGATCTGCACCTCATCGGCCACTGTGGGGCCTTCCGTCTCTTTTGGCATTGCAGATGCGGTCACCGTCTTCTCCCCGGAGGTCGCGTTGGCCGATGCATGGGCAACTTCGATATGCAACCGGATCCGCCCGGAAGACCCGACCGTGCTCGACCGAATCGATCCCGAACAGATTTCAGGTGTTTTGGTTATCATGGGCGAGATACTGGTGAAATGGGGAGTTCTTCCGCCCGTTGTTCCTGCCGTCGTTGACGAGGAGTTGATCAGTGCGGGAGATCGTGGATAGTCATAATGTTTCAGGTATCCCAGTTCTTGTTTCTTGCACAATGGCTGATATTTCGCAAATATTCTTTGTTAAAATTCTGTGTTGGTGAAAACTCTGGGTCCTCCGGTTCTTGAGAAAAAGGTAAACGGAGGGCAGTCCCAGTTCCCTGAACCTCCTGATGCTTTGCGATGATGTATTTATTACTTTTCAGCAGATTATCGCTTTTAGGGTGCAGGAACGGCAAGCCGGAATAAAAAATGATTGACCCCCGGAGAGAGTAGGAAAAATTTTTCTGAATACATATAATCAAATTGTTTAAGAACTCCTTGTCCGGACGTATTTCGTAGTGGCGGTAAGGAGGGACTCTCGAAAATATTCAGATTTTCCCGGTCCGGATGCGAGCCCTTTCGGGACTGCCTCATCAGAGAGATAAATTTTCAAAAATTTAAAACCGTTGGGTCCTGATTTGTCTGTGTGGCAGGTCCCTGATAACTACTATGATTCTCCGAATGAATTACTGATCGTAATATATCAGTAAGGGGGATTTTCCATGAACTTCAACCCTTGTGCATATGCTGTCTTTCCCTTGTAGGTAGCGAGCGTGTGCTCGCCATCCGATATAATTATCACCGGCTCCATGTTCGTTACGGAAAAGATCAGAACGAGGGGGTCGATATCGTCGATCATGATGCCACGGACCAGTGATGAGGCGGGCTCCAGTTCAAGCCGTTCCCGCATCAGTTCATCCGGCTGCAGGCGAAAGAAATAATAGAAAACCTGCCATGCATTGAGCAGATCAGAGACAAGAAGTTCATTTCGTACTTCTGGATCGAGTACTTCAATTTCACGGGAAAGGCATTTGACATCATCCTCACATGCATCAAAGAGATGATCGGCAATGTCTGCGAGTTTCTGATAGGGAAGCGGGGCATGGTCGGGGCTCATCGCCATTTCATTGGCCGGAGAGACATAAAAGGATGGTGAACCGGTATGATCCTGCCAGGATTAAGACAATAACCCTTATTCGCCACCATGAGGAATGCATAAAGATGAAAGATGAAGATGTGGACTGGCTGATATACCACGTTATAGCGCAGCAGCCTTCTTCGACAGCAGATGAACTCGTCCTGGTGTGCGGACTTGACCTGCATGAGGTCAAAAAATCGCTCGAACGCCTCGAACGAAACCTGCTAATAGAGCAGAGAGACGGCTCGGCACGTGCGCTCACCGTAGGAGAGGCGCTCCTGCTTTGCCAGATAAAGAACTCAAAGGATCTCCCTGTACTGTATCGAAAATGGTGTAATCAGGGAGAGAAGAACATAGCATGCCGGGAAATGAAGTGGTTATCCTCCGGATCGGTCACCGCCCCGAACGCGATCAACGGGTAACAACCCATGTGGGACTGACAGCCCGTGCGCTGGGTGCTCAGGGTATGTACCTCGCTGCTTCAGACAAAGGAGTAGTCCAGAGTATTCGGGACGTAGCTGATCGCTGGGGAGGCACATTTTTCTGCGAGGACAACGTGAAATGGCGCTCCTGCATCCGCGACTGGAAGGCCCAGGGAGGAATCGTTGTCCACCTTACTATGTACGGCCTTAATCTTCCCGATGTGATCGATGAGGTAAAATCTGGTAAGGAGAAAATTCTTGTTATTGTTGGGGCAGAGAAAGTACCCGGGGAGATTTACGGACTTGCGGATTATAACGTTGCGGTCACCGCCCAGCCCCATTCCGAGATATCGAGTCTTGCCCTTTTCCTCGATCATCTTTTTTCCGGGAAGGAATTCGGGATCGAATTCCCAAGCGCCCGGATACGTATCATACCTTCCAAAGCGGGGAAACAGACGGAGGAGATGTGAAAGGGAGAGTGCTGGTCGCCGGATTTTCCACCCGCCACGTGGCCAGCTCGGCGGCTCGTGCAGGTTATGAAGTATGCGCTGTCGATCATTTTTGCGACCAGGATCTCTCCTGGTATACCTCAGACCGGGAAAAATTCGAGGATCTCGTTGATCTTCCTGACGCAATAGAGAGATTATGCAGGCGCCACCGTTTTGATCTCTTCATAGCCACATCGGGGGCAGAGGATCTCTCAATCCCCCTCCCGCTCTGCGGTACCCCCCGCGGCTGCATTCAGCGTTTTCTGGATAAACTGGACACCCAGCACTTTTTTGAGGAACTCGGTGTTCCTGTCCCCCGCCTCGTGCCACACGGAAAATATCCTGTTATGGTCAAACCACGGCGGGGTGCAGGAGGTTGGCGGAACACAATTGTGCAGGATGCCGCCGGGCTCGCTGCATGGGAGAAGATGTATGCCGATATTCCATATATCAGCCAGGAGATCGTCGAAGGGATTCCGGCAAGTGTCTGTTGTGTTACTGATGGTGTCCGATCAAGGGCGGTTGCAGCAAATGAGCAGCTCCTGCAGGGGAATGGAGCATCCCGGTTCGGGTTCTGCGGTTCGGTGACACCCCTTGATCATCCACTCCGTGAATCCATGATTGCCCTGGCCGAACGGATCGCTGCTGCAAGCGGGTGCACCGGAACCATCGGAATCGATTTTGTTCTTGGCCGCGATACAGCCACCGCAATTGAGGTAAATCCCCGGTTCCAGGGGACGATCGATACAGTCGAGATGGCGTATGGATGTAACCTGTTCCAGTATCACGTCGATGCCTGCAGGGGAATATTTCCTCCTGGCCCGCTGCCCTCCCGGCAGGTGGCTATACGAAGCATCCTCTTTGCAGACCGGGATTTGACTATTACTGCCGATCTCAGGCACCTTGCATCATACGTGGCAGATATCCCTTGGCCAGGAACGTTTTTTGAAGCAGATCAAGCACTGATTAGTGTATTCGGTTGGGGGAAGGCACGGGAAGATGCAGTCTCTCTTCTGGATAAGCATATTAGCACCGTCCGACAATACATACGGTGATGGACCCCATAGATGACCTGCTGAAAGATCCCGCAATCCGCGCATACCTCCACCGCCTGGTGAAGGATGAAGGACTTAACCTTATCGAACGGTTCCCGCGCGAGGGTGAGCACAGCGATGAAGATCTGGCGGCGAAGACCGGCATTAACCTGAATTCCGTGAGGCATACCCTCTATACCCTCTATGAAAAACGACTTGCAGAGTATCACCGGATCAAAAATAACGAGACCGGCTGGTTGACGTATCTCTGGCAGCTTCGCATCGATCATATCTATGACGCGATACGCGAAGAGATGGCTTTGGTCCTGGAGAAACTTGAACGGCGGGAGAGGTATGAGGAAGAGAATGATTTCTTCATCTGCAAGGATTGCCAGATCCTCTTCACCTTCCCGCAGGCCATGGGCTGCGATTTCAATTGTCCGGGCTGTGGAAAAGCAGTAACCCACTTTGACAATGAGATGCTCCTTCGATCGCTTAAACAAAGGATTGGCGATATCAGAAAATCCCTGGGTCATGCGGCTACGAGCGGATAAATCCTGTGAGAACCTGCTTCGCAAAGCGGGGTGCGATGAGAAAGTGATTGCTCATTGCCGCGCCGTTCATGACGTAGCGCTCGAGTACGCTGCACTCGATGCCCTGGTACAAGTTGATCTGGTATCTGAAGGATCGATGCTCCACGACATTGGCAGGGGCACGACCCATACTATCATGCATGCTCAGCAGGGAGCAGACTACCTTCGTTCTCACGGGATCAGCGAGGAGGTCGCCCGGATTGTCGAATGCCATACTGGTGCAGGGCTCACAGCTCGACGAATGTACCCTCCTCGGGCTGATTCCCCGTGACTGCATGCCCCGTTCCACGGAAGAGAAGATCGTTACTCACGCGGATAACCTCATCGAAGGAAGACGGAGGGTAATCATAGAGGAAAGTATCGCTTCGGCCATTCACCTGTCCCGTAAGGTAAGACGGCGGATGTATCGTCTCGCCCGGGATGTTGAGTTGCTCTGTAGTTAAATATTATCAGATTTTTTAGGCTTTTTTGATCGTCACCTCTGTGCGGTGAGTGCCAGAAAATTGTTCTTTCTCCTGGTTTGGTGTTTGAAGTTCTGTGCATTACTCAAAGAATTCACTAATTTCCTCGTGCGTTGCAATAACCTGTTAAAATTTCATAGGGGGCATATCGCCGGTTACTTGAAAGGTCTTATTGCCGGAAGTCCCCGACTATTATTCATCGGTTACTTCTTCTTTGTAGAGAAAATCATAAGGTTCAGATTAACGAGGAATTAGTATTTCCCGTTTTACAATGAACCCGCAATTTTTCCTGAGTGAGAGCCCTCCAACTGATCAGAGACTCGAAAATTCTCAGAAAACTCTTCGCACTTCAGAACCACGGAAGGGTTGAGTCCGGGGCACTGGTTCAGGTATGGTATTTCCCGGCCCTCTCAAAAAAATTTTAAGAAAAACCTGAAGAACAGGTACTCCCAGTGAGGCCTCCTCCTCTCAAGAAATTACCAGAAAATCAATTAAAAAAGGAATATCTGTCGATTTTTTGACCTCTTTGGATTATCCCACTTAGATGATGACTTGTTTTACCTGGGGGAGTGCACGGATCTGTTCAATAACTCCTACCGGCATAGATTTTTCAATGATGATCACAAGTCTTGGCTCTTCGGAAAATTCAGGATCGGTGACGAAGATCTGCCGTATGGAGACATCATGGCGGGTAAGGACCTGGACGACCGCCCCGACAATCCCCCGCTCGCTCGCATTTTTCGGCAGCACAGTGATGACGGAAAAACCCAGGGATTCCGCAACTTTGGAGAGATCGGGTGTTGCACGCATATTCAGAAAAATATCCCGGAGAACCGGGCGCCTGAGTATGCTGTGAGCGGTAGAGTCTACAACCCGGCGATCCGATCCAATTGCCTTGGCAACGCCGGTGGCCGGTACTTCTATGCCGTTACAACTGATCCGTCCGTCTTCGGTCACACCAAAACCGTTCTCGAGCAGGAACCTCACCACCCGGCTTTGAGAGGGCGAGTCGGAGAATTCCTGGATAATGTCTGACCACATACTCACCACTGGGCATGACGTATATAAATATACATCTATGCTGCATCGAAATCATCAGGGGATGATAATTATCATCTATCCCCTTGACCGGCTGGATTCATCGGACTCCATAATCCATAAGCTATTATCTTCAGCAGGAGGATGTAGTTTTTCTGAACCGAACAGGAAAAACATCTTGCATAAGATTTTATTAGATAGACGACCTCTTTGTTATGGCACCAAAAGCGAGGGTAGCCAAGCCAGGTCAAAGGCGCTAGGTTGAGGGCCTAGTCTCGTAGGAGTTCTTGGGTTCGAATCCCATCCCTCGCATCTTTCAGGTAAGTGTGCCGGGTCCATGTCTTTTCTTTAACGTTGATTTTTCAAAGAGATGATTAATTTTCAATTCCGTTTAAGGGGATAGCCTATACCTTGAAGTGAGCCGGTGCTGATATGATATACAGCATTTCATGACGTATCCTGCCATGGACAAAGCAACCCTGGATCATCTTAAGGAAAAGACTGCCCGCCTGTCAGTCATCTCCAATTCCGGGCTTGTCCTGATGAAATTTGTGATCGGGTTTTCCATTGGTTCTGTCAGTATTATTTCTGAAGCGATTCATTCATCGATGGATCTCATCGCCGCGGTGATCGCATTCTTCTCGGTCCGGAAATCAGCGGAACCCCCCGATGCCCATCATGAGTTCGGACATGGTAAATTTGAGGATATCTCCGGGTTGATTGAGGCGCTGCTTATTTTTGTTGCTGCTATCCTGATCATCCGGGAAGCGCTGCTGAAACTGCTTGGCGAGCCAACCGTTCAATTCCCTTCCGAGCTGCTCATTTTTGGTATTGCCGTTATGGGAATATCCGCGCTGGTGAACTGGCTGGTCTCCCAGCGGCTCATGAAAGTGGCAAAACAGTCAGAATCCATCGCACTTGAAAGTGATGCCTGGCATCTCCGGACCGATGTTTACACCTCGATCGGAGTATTTTTGGGTCTTATCCTGATACGACTCACGGGTATTGCTCTCCTCGACCCGCTTTTTGCCATCGGGGTGGCAGTGGTGATCATGAAGGCCGCGTACGATCTTACCCGCAGGTCATTCTCGGATCTTATCGATCACAGTATTCCTCCCGTGGATGAGGAGAGGATAAAGGCAATCATCTGTGAACACTCAGGCGAATATGCCGGGTTCCATGACCTGAGGACCCGGCGCTCGGGTCCGGATATTTTTATCGAGTTCCACCTGGTCATGTCCGGCACCGCAACCGTTCTGCAGTCTCATGATCTCTCGGATCATCTTGAATCAGACCTGAACGTCGAATTTCCGCGTGCGGTCATTACTATTCATACCGAGCCCTGTACCGAAGGTGCATGTAACCGTTGCGGATCGTTCTGCACATTTTATGATAAGAAGGATTCCTGAAGGGGACCGGAAGAATAATCCCGTTTTATCACCCGGATTTATGACGACTCGTCCATTGTTTTGACAAAAAAACAATAGTATCATATTTGATGATCCGGGTCAACAGTACCGCATAAATAACCCGGAAGATAACTATTCTTCTGAAGTCTGGAGTAACCGCCAGGAATGCATGTTCTTAAGCCGTGGGGGATAAAATTCCCTTTCAGACATAAACCCCTCAGGAGAGATTTGACCCTTGATGCAGATCCTTAAGACAAAAAAAGAGCTGGAACCTGCTGTCACCGAACCTGTTGATACGATCACGGAAGGGGTGTGGGTTCGTCTCTACGAACCTTCGGAGGCCGAACTGGCGGCTGTATCAGGTACCTGCAACATACCCCCGGAATTTTTAAAAGCAGCCCTCGATGAAGAGGAACGTCCCCGTATTGATGCGGAAGATGATGTTGTATTAATTGTTATGGATATCCCGGTGACAACGGAATTCGAAGGGATAACGACCCTGACGACGCATCCCTTGGGAATTGTCATCACCAAAGACTATGTGGTTACGGTTTGCAGCCGCCGATCCCCGGTACTTGATGATTTTGTTGCCGGGAAGGTGAGGCATTTTACCACGGTGAAAAGAACACGGTTCATGTTCCAGATCTTTTATCGGAATGCGTCTTATTATCTCAGCCATCTGCGCCAGATGGAGAGGTCCATTTCCCGGATTGAAGTAGAGCTTCACCGGTCGCTGAAGAATGAAGAACTCTTCCAGATGATGGAACTGGAAAAAAGCCTCATCTATTTCTCCACATCGCTCAAGAGTAATGAAGCCGTTCTTGAGCGCATCCTGCGCTCAAAACCGTTGAAAATGTACGAGGAAGATGCTGAATTTTTAGAAGACGTCATTATTGAAAACAAGCAGGCAATGGAGATGTCCCAGATATACCTGCATATCCTGAACGGAATGACCCAGGCATTTGCGACCATCATCTCGAACAATCTCAATGTTGTAATGAAATTTCTGGCATCGGTGACGATCATTATCGCCGTGCCGACGATGATCGCGAGTTTTTACGGTATGAACGTTCTCGATCTTCCTTTATCCCGGCAGCCATTTGCCTTTGAGACCATTTTTGGAATATCAGTGATCATCTCGCTGGCGATGGGACTTTTGATGTGGAAGAAAAAAATATTCTGACGCTGCCCCTCCTGGCCCTGGCTGGCCATTCAGGCAACAAAGTGAACAGGGTTCAGTATCCTGCAACATGGGCAAGAACGGCAAAGGTCGTCCCTGCCAGGATACAATACGGTGCAAAATAGTATAAACGATTTTCTTCAAAAATCTTCATCAGAATACCAATACTTGCATATCCGGCGATAAATGCAGCGATAATTGCGATGAAAAGTGGTGCGATCTCCACTCCGGAAGCCGGCTCGTCCAGGAAGGTCAAAACAGCAGCCACACTCATCGCCGGGATCCCGATGAGGAAGGAGAACTCCGCGGCATAATGGGGTTTTATCCCCAGAATGACCGCAGTCCCGATTGTTGCTCCTGAACGGGAAATGCCAGGTGCAACGGCAATCCCCTGGGCAATTCCAATAAGGAGAGCACTTTTCGTGGTTATCTGATCGGTCTGTTCTTTATGCCATGGCCATGATGCAATAAAGAGAAAAATGCCCGTTACGACAATAAGTAAACTGACGACAACCGGTTGACCAAATAACGACTTAAAAAATTGTCTTCCCGCAAAACCGATTATCCCTGTAGGAATTCCGGATAACAGAATCATGAGAGCATAGTTAATTGCGGTGCGTTCGCCAGAAATTATACCGTTGAATATCAGGAGGATTTTCTTCCGAAAATACAGGATTAATGCAGCGATAGTGCCTGCCATAATTACAATATCGAAATCTGAAGGGACGGAAATATTCATGAGAGTCTGGAAGATAACAATATGCCCGGAACTTGAAACCGGCATCCATTCTGTGAATCCCTGGACCAGTCCCAAGAAAAGTGCTTCGAGTATCGTTATCTGGTGCAGCATCGTAAGATCATGAAATCAAACAATATATATGCTGATTGAATTGTTCATAGTTGCCGGATCGCATGAAAAGAAGGTACGGATTTTTTCCCGGAATAGTGTTTTACAATAAAAAATTCTTGAATCATACGGATTTTTATTGTCCCGTGATCTCTTCTCTCCCGGTGCGCAGGAACCGGAACGAGATGCGGAGGACAAACCCGACAATAAGGACAGACGCCGTAATCAGGATGATTAATGCCCACTGATTGAGTGAAAGGGGCACGGTTCCGAATACCGCCCCGCCATACTGTACGATGAGAATCTGGATGAGAATAATAACTCCCATCACCGCAAAAAAAGTCGGGTTGCCCTTAAAGAACGGGGGCATCTTCCCGTCAAGAGCCCTGCAGTTGATCCCGTTCCAGATCGCGATCATGATAAATGCAGCAAAAAATACCGTGCCTACTTCGGCAGGTGTAGTGCCGCCAAGAAATCCGGTAGCAATCTGGAGGATGCCCATTGTGACGATAAATATTCCCGTGACGATGATTGATAATAACATGAACGGGGTGATTATCCTGGCATCATGAGAGACCGGTTGGCGGTTCATAAGCCCGGAATGGGGAGCTTCTGAACAGAGGGCAAAAGCAGCCAGAGTGTCCATGATAATGTTGATCCAGAGAATCTGGATGATGCTGAAGGGTTCCGGATAGCCCAGTAGGGGCGCGACAAATATCAGGATACACGCGCTGAAATTGATCGTGATCTGGAAGAGGATGAACCGCTGGATGTTCTCATAGAGGGATCTGCCCCACAGGACGGCATTGGTTATCGATGAAAACGAATCGTCGAGCAGAATAATATCGCTTGCCTCCCGTGCCACTTCGGTTCCTGCAATTCCCATCGCAAGTCCGACATCTGCATGTTTGAGGGCTGGTGCATCATTTGTACCGTCGCCGGTTACGGCAACAACCTCACCGCTTTTCTGGAGTGCTTCTACCAGGAGGAGTTTGTCCATGGGTTCAGCACGTGCCATAATGTCCAGTTCCTGTGCAGCATCCACTTGTCCTTCGGGCGTAAGGGAACGGAACACCGATCCCATCAGGACCGAGCCGCTTTTGAGAATCCCCGCTTCCAGTCCGATGGCCCGGGCAGTCTCCGGGTTATCACCGGTCACCATTCGGACCCGGATCCCGGCTCTCTGGCAGGTTGCAACAGATTCTGCAATGTTATCCCGAAGGGGATCGCGTATGCCCACAAATCCGTCCCACACCAGGGCATTCTCACTTTCATCTCCCTCCCGGATCTCTTTATGGGCGAAGGCAAGTGTCCGCATCGCCCGGGATGCAAGAGCGCTGATCCCGCTGAGATCGGGTTTACCCGTGCAGAGTGACGCGAGGATCTCCGGTGCACCTTTAACCAGAAGATATGGTCTGCCACTGATGTGGACGACGGTAGACATCCGCTTCCGGTTACCGTCGAAGAGGTACTGTTTTGTTACCCGTGTTTCAGCCCGGATCTTCACATAATCGATGGAATGATGACGGAGCCACCGGAGGAGTGCGCCTTCGGTTGAGTTGCCGATCACCAGTACCCTGCCCTCTCGTTCTTCGAGGTGAGCGGTACCATTTACGGCGGCATTCAGGGTTATCCATGCAGATGATGTTTGTGGTAGATCTCCCGGTAACTCCGGGTTACCGGTCGATGAATCTACCACTTCCATCTGGTTCCTGGTGAGAGTCCCGGTCTTATCCGTACATATGGTCGTGGCAGAACCGATCGTTTCACAGGCTATGAGACGGCGGACAAGGCAGTTTGCCCGCGTCATCTTGCGCATGGCAAGCGAGAGTGAGAGTGCGACGCTCATCGGAAGTCCTTCAGGAACGGCTGCGACGACAACAACGACCGCAAGCAGGAGATAGTGAAGAAGGTGATTTGCCGTTTCGATGTTCAGGCCGGTTATTTCTCCGGTCAGAACCCCCCGTATCAACAGGCTGACGGAGATGAGCACTGCGATCGCATACCCAAATCTGCTGATAACGCGGGCGAGAGCTTCCAGTTTCTGTTCAAGGGGTGTCTGGCTCGTATGATCGATACCCAGAGACGAGGCTATCACACCCATCTCCGCAGAGTCTCCTACAGCCCCGGCAATCACCAGTCCTTTCCCTGCAGTGATAAATGCCCCTTTCAGGACGCGATCTCTTGATTTTTTCGGGACCGGCTCACTCTCACCACTGAATGCAGATTCGTCGCTGAAAATATCATCAGCAGTATACACCCAGCTGTCAGCAGGTATGGCGTCCCCTGCCTCAAGAATGATAAGATCCCCGACAACGATTTCGCGGGAAGGGATCGAGGATGGGCGACCATCCCGGATTACCTTTACTGCCATATCATCCCGGGTTGCGTTTAAAATGTCAAACTCCCGGCTGCTCCGGTACTCGTTGAAGAATGCAATTCCCGTTGAGAGGAGGATTGCAATCAGGATCCCGAGGATATCTAAAAAACCGCTGCCCCTGATGAGCGAGACGATCGTGGATACGACCACCGCAAAGAGAAGGATCCTGATTATGGGATCGTCAAAATTTTTCAGGTATTGTTTCCAGATTGACTCCCGGGCCGGGGGGGTCATGGTATTGGCACCGAATTTCCGGCGGAATTCGTCTACTTGGGATGTCCGGAGCCCGGCATTCCCGGCCTGTTCAAGGAGGGAGTCAAACGGAAGCATCAGGTAAAAGATCCTGCGATGATGCACTGGTTCTTAAATCGCAGATGTACTTTGCATGCGCCTGCAATATATTCTTGGATCAAAAAAAAATGAAAAAGGAAGATAAACGAGCGTTTCCTGTCCTCCCGGAACCTTTCCAGGAGAACCGTGATGATGGGTACGTTTTTGCCCGGAGGTTCGCGGTCATTCCTTTCTCTCGTGGTCATGTTCAACACTGGAAGTGCCCGGGCTTACGGAACGGAATATCCCGATAATAATAGATCCAACTGCAAGAAGAGAGATCGCGATGATTGCGTAAACGATAAGATTGAAATTCTCCTGGACGAGAGGGAGGCGACCAAAGAAAAATCCTGCAAGGACGAAACCAAGGACCCACAGAATCCCCCCAATCAGATTATAGACGATGAACCAGCGGTAACTCATCTTTCCGACTCCGGCAAGGAACGGGGCAAAAGTGCGAATAAAGGGAATAAAGCGTGCGATAACGATGGTTTTACCGCCATACCGTGTGAAGTAGTCCTCAGTTTTCTTCAGGTGTTCCGGTTTCACAACACTAAATTTCCTCTCCAACACCTTTGTCCCGATCGTGTGTCCTATCCAGTAGTTCACCGTGTCGCCCAGAACCGCAGCGGAGATAAGGACAAGGATAAGAATCTCTATATTCAGGAAACCCGCTCCTGCAAGAGCACCGGCGATAAAGATGAGGGAATCACCGGGAAGGTATGGCAGGAGTACCAGACCGGTCTCGCAGAAGATAATCGCAAAGAGGATCAGGTAGGTCCAGATCCCGTACTGCTGAATAATTCCCGGGAGGTATTTGTCGAAGTGGAGAATGAGGTCGAAAAGAGTGTACAAAAGAACCATTTCCCCTTATTTTGGATGTGGTGAAGTATAAATTAATTCTTTTAATTTCCTAAAGGAGACCTTCCTCCCGGATTATGCATGTTTTCTATTATCCTCCCATACATGAGTTTCATCAAATCGTTTTTCATCACTGTTTATGCGATCATAAAAGTGAAGAAGTAAAATACGATCATCGGCACGAAAAGCACCAGGTACACAAAACGGTTCCATCTCCAGATCGGTCCGCCATCCATCGTCCTGATGGGCATCAGGCTGTAGACTGCCGTAATAAGGTTGATAGTAAAACCAACCCCTCCGGCAACTGCATAGAGGCCGCCAAGACTGGTAAGCGCGAGGAAGAGGATCATCAGGATAATACTGGTAACGGGACCGGCAACCATTTCAATTCCCATCTCACGGGTATTATCCTCTCCTTTCCTCTTCACCAGGTTACGATATGACTGGGCGAACGCATTGCCGTAGAGCCATGCGGTAACGAACATGATGAACGTTCCCAGCCCCCAGAACTGGGTATCGGCATCATGTCCGTGTTTTGTAGCAAAGTAGCGGTGTGCGAAATCGTGCAGGACGACCGATATCGCTCCCACGACAAGGTAAATCAGGATATTAGTCAGGGTGAGCTCGACGCGATCGGCAAGGATAAAGGCAAGGGCCACCATGATCACTGCTGCTTCGATGATAATGACTTCTGCAGCCGAAAGTCCCAGGAAATGAGGTGCTCTCTGTTGTACAGCAATCCCGCGCCGTTCGATTTCGGCATCGCTCAGTTTCTCTACCGCGTGACCCCCCGCAAGATCCATAAAAAATCGTACAATTTTCGACCCAATCTGGGAGAGTGCACCGATGTTGCTGACGAGGAGATTGACCAGGAGAAAAAAGAAGCTGGTCAGGACCGCAGCGAGCGCCAGGAACTGCGGAGGGATCAGACCGCTGGTCGGGAGGTTCTTCTCCATCGATCCGCGTGCCTGCCGGATCATACCGACGATTCCCGTCGGTTGACTCTCCACACGGGGTGGCGTTTCAGTCAGCGTTTGTATCGGAGTTACAGCAGGTCCGGATTCTCCGACGCGGACAAGATCATGCCGCGTGAGTGCGTCGCTGCCGAAAGCATTGGCGACATGCAGGATGATCGAATAACTTCCCGCGACCGTATAGGTATGCACCGGGTCCTTTACGGGTACTGGTGGAGCCGTCTCCAAGCTCCCAAAGCCATACAAGGGGGGTGCCACTGGAGAAATCATGGAAATGTACCGTGAGTGGGGGATCACCCTCCCGTGGTTCGACAGCAAATTCAGCGCCGGGAACAATACCCGTCGTAATAAGTCTGGATTTGGTGATCTGCCCGGTCCCGAATTCGTTGGCTAAAGATAGGGTGACCGTATAGGTACCCGGTTTTGTATAGGTGTGGGTAGGGTTCTGTTCAGTCGAATTTGTGCCGTCCCCGAAATCCCACCTCCACGAACTTATGGGACCTACGGTATTGTCCGTGAAGGTCACCGTCAGGGGCATGATTCCGGTCATTGCTGAAACAGAAAAGTTCACCTTCGGTGGATCACCTATCGAAACATACCCCGGCCGGGTCTTCGTTTCTTTTCCGTACGAGTTGGTAACCGTTAGGCTTACCGAATAGTTCCCGTTCGAGGCGAAGGTGTGGGTCGGATCTTTTATCGCTGATGTTGTTCCGTCCCCGAATTCCCAGAGATACTGCAGGGGAGGTGTACCGTCCGAACGATCAAAAAAAGTTACCCGTAAAGGTGCACTACCCGATCGTATGGTCGCGTAAAAGTCCGCGGTCGGAGCAGAAGCTACCACGATGAACCCGGACCCTGGTTCTATCATGGGCGCTGCAGATCCATGGGTGAGAATGATCGTGCAGATAAGGAGTGAACCAAGAAGGAGCAGGAGTATTTTTTTCATGAAACACCGATTATCATTGGGAATGGTTGAATACAGATTTGCCTTTCATGGTTAATCTGGCAGGATTATAGACATTGTTGTTGGTCAGATCTGATATGAATAAGGACGGTCATGAGACGAACCGCCGATTCATAGGGTAATCGCCGGCATTTCTCCGGGACTCATACAAATATGATCGGCTGCATACCCTTCAAAAAACTCCTTGTGAGAACGCAAGCATCATATAACACAGGCTCGCATTTTTTAGCATGCACCATAAAATCTCTATAACCTTTCTCGTTCTCCTTTGCAGCGCTATTGCTTTTGCTGGATGTACGGGCAATATACCTCCCGTATCACCGACGTCAGGGCCGGGGACGGGACCAGGAACCACGACGGGTCCGGCATCATCAGGAGGAGTTCTTACGACTGAAACCACTAGCATGATTCCCAGTTACAACATGGTAATAATAGATGTCGGGGAAAAGGACTACCTCGGGAAAATCCCCGTCATCTTCCAGGGAGGTCTGGGACAGATACACGTGAAACGGATTGATGTGAAGCTCACGAGAGCTGACGGAACAATCCAGACTGCCACGCTGGGATCCAATAAGGGAGATGAGGTCGATCTTGATGGAACCAGAGGCGAAGGATCCCTGACAGGCCCGATTGACCGTATTGAGGTCTGGGTTTCCATGGATAATGGCCAGACCTATAAAACAAATGATGATCTCAGGCAGTACCGAACCAGATAATTACGGCTCTGCCGATAACAACCCATTTTTATCGTTCCCGTGGGTACATAAAACTCCTGACTTATGAAGGTCAACTGGCGGCTGATTACCGCCGCACAGAACTCGTTTGCAGCACTTTCTGCAGCCTGCGAGAAAGACGGATATCTCCTCCGACCGGCAGACCGTCCGGCACATGACGTGACCTGCTACAGCCTTAATTCGATCAATGCTGACCGGTACCGGGAGGAGATCGCCACTGCCAACTGCATCACCATTGTTGGCGGTCCGCATGCTACGGCATGCCCGCATGAGACCGCAGAGTATGCCGACTTTGTTGTTGTTGGCGAAGGGGAATTTACGCTTCCCCGTCTTCTTGCAGAGATTGAAGATGGGAACGACGGGAAGATACCCGGCGTTGCGACAAGGGCCTCGGTACGAACCGGCAGATACCTGTGTCAGGCTCGACGCTTACCCGGCATTCTCGCTGCGACAGGGATATGTCGAGATCAGCCGGGGCTGCCCGTTTTCCTGCAGTTATTGTCAGACGCCGAACATCTTCGGGCATTGTATGCGGCACCGTTCTGTTGATGAGATTGCCAGGTACGCAAACCGGTATGAGCATGCAAGATTCATCTCACCGAATGCGTTTGCTTACGGTTCTGACGGTATCCATCCACGCTGGGAAAAAATTGAACGTCTTTTCAGAAAACTGGAGCATCGAATTTATTTCGGCACATTCCCGAGCGAAGTGCGCCCGGAATTCATATGTGAGGAATCTCTTACTCTCCTTGCTGCGTACTGCTCCAACACGAAACTCCATTTCGGGGCACAGTCGGGGAGTGATACTGTGCTGGAAAGACTTGGCCGGGGGCACACGGTCGACGATGTGATCCAGGCCGTGGAACTGTGCAACGAATTTTCAATTACTCCTGTCGTGGATTTTATCGTGGGGCTTCCATTCGAAACCGATGAAGACCAGGAAAAGACGCTTAACCTCCTGCAGTGGGTAACCCGGTTCGGAAAGGTGCATGTCCACCGGTTCCTTCCCCTGCCCGGAACCCGGCTTGCCGGTACCACCGCGCGATCACTCCTGCCGGAAACGGAAAAGATCTGCGGAAAGCTTGCGTATTCGGGTAAATTGACCGGGTCCTGGAACGATCCTGAGATAAGGTTTTTTAGACACCCTTCAAATGTTATACCATGAAAGATGTGCTATTGATAGCAGATCTCCATGGTCAATTCGGTAAAATTGATTCATTTCTGGATTTGAGTCCGGAAGCGGTATTTATTGCAGGCGATATCACCAATATGGGTCCGGTTGACACGGTCGACGACGTGCTATCACGTATCGATGTGCCGTGTTTTGCAGTGCCCGGCAACTGCGACCCGCGTGAGATCCTCGAAACGCTCGAACACTCAGACGCAGTATGTCTCCATGGCTCCCACATTAACCTGGGAAGGATAACGATTGCTGGTATCGGTGGATCAAATCCGACGCCCTTCAGCACGCCGTTTGAGATGACTGACAAGCAGATTGATGACGTATTGCATGGTGCGATAAAAAAGATGGAAAAGACCGTGCATAATGTCCTTCTGTCCCATGCCCCGCCCTTTGAGACCCTCGATAAGATCAACGGCGAACATGTAGGGAGCCAGAGCATCCGCCGGCATATGAAGTCCTTTGATCTTGTCTGCTGTGCTCATATTCACGAACAGCGGGGCGTTATGGAAGTTGATGGGATCAAGATTGTTAATCCCGGTGCTGCCATGGATGGGTACTGTGCGATGCTCCACTTCGGGTCAGAAGCACGGGATATTAAAATCGAACTCCTGACCGTTTAGCGAGGAGAAGTTCAAGGTAGGAGGCGAGGATCGGCTCGCCCTGTATACCAATCTCTTTTGCAATGATGGTTATCTGTCCAGAAGCGGCCTTCTCATCCCCGTCTGTCATCACTTCTATCTCGACAAATGTTCCCAGGTCATCGACAGAATCGAGAGAGACGGCGGTGTTGCCGAGCTGGTAATTTTCACGCCATTTATTGACCTCTGCGGTCCGGGTAAATCCAAGCCGCTCCAGGATCGCCTCAAAAACTTCACCGGATTCAACCGCTGTATTGAGTTCTTCGCGGGCCTTGAGACCTGATGCTGCAATCTTTGCTCCTTTATAGGTGATTACTGCGTGATCGCCGGTGTACCTGACCCGGACTGCCTCATCGGTTACTCTGAAATCCCGGTGAGGTGCATTGTAGTAAATGTCATGCTCGTGTATCCTTGCGATAAACCGGGCATGGTGCCCGATCAACTGCCGCCGGACCGGATCCAGCGACGAAACCCTGACTTTCATTTCAATTTCAAGCATGACTGTGCCACACGTTTATCTGTTTTCGTTGCAATTTAATATAGTCAGGTGACCCATGGCGATTCAAGAAGGAGATTTTATCAGGCTGAGCTATTCAGGGAATGTAAATGGAAATATTTTTGATACCACGGATGCTGAAGAAGCAAAATCCGCAGGTATCCACACTCCGAACGCGATCTACGGCCCGGTCACTATCTGTGTCGGGCAAAAACATGTCATCCTCGGCCTCGACGAGGAGCTTGTCGGTAAGGAAGCAGGTGCAGAAGGTGATGTGGTCGTTACACCGGAGAAGGCATTTGGGGAGCACGATCCCAAACGTGTCAAGTCATTCCCGAAGAACCAGTTCAAGGAGAAACCCGTCCGCGGCATGCCGGTGAAGATGGAAGAGATGGGAGAAGGAACTGTTGTAGATGTGATCGGTGCGAAGGTAATCGTGGATTTCAACCCGCCTCTTGCCGGGCAGACGCTCTCCTACCATTATAAAATTGAAGAGATCATTACGGATCCGCTCGAAGAGATCAAAGGTCTTGTACGGCTGTACGCCGGCAGGGAGATGGAGATCGCGATCGAAGATGGTAAGACGACAATCATCCTTCCCCCCGGGATCAATTATGACCGACGCTGGCTTCTCTGGCGCGGCAGGATCATTCATGAAGGATTTGAGCTGATCAAGGACATAACAGAAATCACGATGATAGAGACTTTCAAACGGCCTGAGAAGAAAGAAGAGTAACTATCATCGGTATTATCTTTTTTGAATATAACAACAAATCGATCTCTCATTTTTTTAAGAAATTCCGGTCCTGGGAAAATCGGTGGTTATATCCTGTTGATGAACACGGGAACTCCTCCTGTCCCCCGATTTATTGGCGATAATCACTGCCAGCACCGACAGAGTTTCCCCTTCTCTGATGGAATGAAAAATCGGCGAAGAGGAAGTGACCAAAAATCAGTTCCCGGAGAAAACCAGGGTTTTAACAATTTTTTGAACATCATTGTCTACGGGAGGGCAGGCGCGTTTCCCCGGACCGATCCTGCGCTTAGAATGATGGGTATGCAACATTTTCAATGAGACCCGGGTTTGAAAAGGCAGACACCCCGAAGGGTCATAATAAAAATCTTCGTTAACCCGGCAAAAAATTCTCAGAAAAGTTCCGGGCTCCGCTGTGCTTTGAAAAGACCCGCAAACCGGTGATCATCCAACTCTAATATTTTTTTTAGAACGCACTTCCCCGGAATGCAAACGGCGTTCCATAACTACGACGTGAATTTGCATGTTTTACGGAGATCATAAAGATGGATAAAACGATTTATAGTGTCTTGATATATGTATGTATATGAACGAAACCGTAAAAAAATTTTCACTGGTTTTCCTGTTCCTTGTCTTGTTTACCTTTTTTGCCGGTTGTGCAAGTACCCCGGCTTCTTCAAACACGACAACACAAGCGACCGGAACGACAGTTCCAGGATCGGGTCCCGCATACGTTGCCGGAGATATTGTAAAAATTCCAACATCTACGGCACAGACTGCCTGGTTGATTATCAGTTACGATGCATCAACCGATACGTATGAACGGGCGCTAATCTATCCAAATGCGGACGGGAGCTGGGGCTATCGTCTGAATACCAATACAGTAAAATCCAGCAGGACGGTAATTGATAGAGACTATACCGAAAAGATCACCAATAAAGTCCCGTCATCAATACCTGTCCTGACCCAGACAACTCAGGCAACAACCAGTACAGTCTCACCCACCGCGACGTACACGGTGACAAGCACCTCTCTTCCCACGGGAGCCCGCCCCTCCATCAAGAATATTGTTCCCGACGAGGGCAATGCCGGCACAGCGATATCTGTTACAGAACTCACCGGCACCAACTTCCAGAGCGGGGCAACTGTGGCGCTGGTGAAGAGCGGCAGCCCGAATATTACTGCAACAGATGTCAATGTGCAGTCTTCAACCCTGATCACCTGTATCCTGTCACCTCCGTCCGATGCGATTGCCGGTTCATGGGATGTTGTTGTGACCAACCCGGACGGTCAGTATGGCGTCTACACAAATCTCTTCAGTATTCATAATACGGCTAATCCTACCGCTACCGTTACTTCGACAGGAGGGATTGGTATCACCAGTATCGATCCAACGTTCACTCATAATACCGGGCCCATCACCGTCATGGTCTATGGATCTAATTTCCAACTTGGCATTACAGCGAAACTCACAAAGAGCGGGAGTTCGGATATTAGTGCATCAACGGTATACAACCAGCAGGATACAACGGTATTGAAATGTATTTTTCCTATTCCTGCGGCCTCCTCACAGGGAAGCTATAATCCCCAGGGAACCTGGAATCTGGTCCTGACAAATACTGATGGAACAACAGGGACTTTGGAGAACGCGTTTATTATCAACGGGTGAACCGAACAGGACTGACACATTCACTTTTTTCAGACCGGCTTCCCGGCAGGTTAAGATAAGAATTTTACCCATTTGAGATCCTTCATCTCGTATTTCAAAGCCCGGCAAGTCGATAGCGCAGCAGCGCTGCAATGCCACCGAGTGCGATCAATCGTTCCCCCGGTTCAAATTCCGAAGAGAGCACCACAATAGTCGACCGCATGGATTCGGCTTTCTGGATCAGATCGACGATCTCTTTGTTGCGCAGGAGGGTATCGGCTACAAGAACCTGGTCAACTGCACCCGATTCAACTGCATCATGTACCTCCCGAAGGCCGTACGCAACGGCTCCGTCACGGGAGATACGGAGGAGCACCTCGTCCATCATTCTGACTTCGCGGGAGAGCTGAAGATCGTTCATCAGGGTTTCGAGGGCACCCTTCCCGATCACTTCCTGCACAGCACCTTTCCCGATTCGCCGCGTCTCGACGACGACTGCCCGGTCTACCGTCGGAGAGGATCTGGTTCTCGCAAATTTTATGAAATCATCTTTGATGAAACCAGGGCCGGCGATGATCAGCGGACCGGAAAGGTTAACTAACGAGAAGAGGACCTGTTCAAAAAAACCTGTCCGGTTATCGGATTCTCCACCCTTGCCGCTCCCGGCGGTGACGGTGACGACACTCTCCGGGCCGTACTGCCGCAACCGGAAGAGTTCTGCCTCTCCCTCCTCAAGGGTAAGAATATGAATGACGCCGTAAACAGATGCTTTTACTGCACGGTCTATCCGTTCGAGATCGATTGGGCGCCACGTCTTAATCACGGCAATTTCAAAACCGGTCTCAACATTAAGTGTATGATACGCGCCGGTATCTGCTCCTTGTTCAATAAGACCGCTCAGCCGGAGCCGGATGCCGTGTTCTGAAAATTCTACGCGCTCAACCCGGATACCGAGCCGGACAAGTCTCTTCTCCACCTTCTCCGGCCGGATTTTATCAGAAGCGGTATCGACACTCCGGAATGTTGATGCGAAAACGAGATCACCCGGATTGATCAGGTGCCGGAGATGCCAGAGATCGTCAATGCTCTCCGGGAATAACCGGATCTCGCCAAATCGGTCTTTTAATTCTCCGTACTCTGCCTTCATGGAGATCCTGTAATATCTGAACCGCCAGGGGGGACGAACGCGGCGACATGATCCGTGTTCAGGATGCCTTTGAGTACCTTCTCTTCTTCCTCGGAAACCTTCTGTTTAAGCAGGCGCAATACTTTCTTTGCCACGTCGTTGGGTTCGAACTGCCCGGGCTTCAGTCCGACCCAGGCTGTCGTTTTCCTCAGGACTGCTGAAGGCGGACCGCCAATCACGGCTGCATGGGGTTCGAGCATAAGCCCGATTGCAACTGATAGCGGCACGTTCCGGTAATAGGTTCGTTCACCCCGGACAATAAAAGAGCCACGGGAGATGAATTCACCGGCCTCAGGAGTTTTGCTGACCTGGGAGGGAAGGGCACTATAGACGTCTGCAGAGAAGTGCCCGCTCCGCCACGCACCTGAGTATGAAGCGGCAAACTGTGCCACCTCATCCATCCGCCCGGTTTTGCCCTTGACGATCACGACACTTGCCCCATGCACGTCGGCATGCACGAAAAGGTCCTGCCCGCCCATGTATTTTTTGACCAGCTCCTCATTCTGGGACGCATCCCTCCCGCCAAGCACGACGACGTCATCACTGGTGATAAACCAGCGAAAACGGTGGTACCATAACTTCTTCATCGGGATGAAATCCCGTTTCTGCACTTTTTTCTTCGGCAGGGCGGTGTTCATCGCCCTGAGCGCACCCTCCTTTTTCCTTCGAAATTTTTTTATGATATCGTAATAACGTCCGGCGTTCTGTTCGATCCCTTCATGAACGTAGATCTTCACCCGCTTCCCGATATCGATCTCCACTGCTGCCTCTTCCGGGTGGAAGGCAACGATCTTTTTTGCCTCACCCGAATTCTTCTCATGGATAATTTTTTCAATCTCCTGCCAGGAGTGGTTTTTACTTGCAGCGTCGAGGACCCCAATCAACGTGGACACAAACGCATAATTTTCATACAGGGCCGCAACAATGGATTCTGTCTTTTCGATCTTCTCCTCAAATTTCTTTATTGCCGATCTCTGGTATTTCAGGATCCGCTCTTCCCTGTTGAGTTTTGGTCGTGCCTCAGCCGTCTTTCTTTCGGCTTTCGTCAACGGATAGTAAGCTTCAAGCGCTTCGGAGAAAGTCCTGAAATGGAGCGTGTCTTCTCCGCCCCAGAGGTCAATGGGTTCACAGTGTTTTTTTGCAATGACCGGCTCCGTTGCATGCACCACCTGATATAACAGTTCCTGAACCGCAGCAAAGATTGTCTTTGGATCTGCCGAACTGGCAGTAAGGTTTTTGTCAAGACCCGTCCTCCGGGAAATATATTCCGCATAGGTGCCCCCCAGCATACAGCCGATGGCAAGGAAACGCACCAGGTCGCGATCGTCGTTTTTGATAAGGGCAGCCATTGCATCTTCCGAAGCTGTGGGATCGGTAATCCCCAGAGTATAGGTGGCACGGGGAACAATCTCCCGTTCCCGGAAGCGGTGATGCCGCAACGGTTTGATAATGGTATACTGTTCATCAGTCAGTATAACATTTCCCTCATCGAAGAGTTCAAAGATGAGGCGGTATACCAACTGACCTTTCCCGATATCGAAGATAAGAATCCGTTCCAGTCCATGCTGCCGGATGGCGAGCACTTTCCCACCGGAGATGTATTTCCTTAAGAACATTGCAAACTGGGGGGGATTTTTCGGGGGTTCAGGCATATCCTTTACCAGGTGAGCTCTTCTCCCCGATTCAACGATCATCTGGTAACGGGCCTTGTTCTCCCCGTTGAGCCGAATGCCCAGAGTACGGGAATCGAACTGATACACTTTGTCGATCCAGAGCGGCTGCTTTTCGCTCAATTCCGACGTTATTACCCGGACGTCGATCCCGCTCATACCCTGTTCGGATGCCATGATGTATTAGATGTGTTTACACGAAATATGTAAGTTATCTGCAATAACCTGATTCCCCATGATATTCACGTCTGCCTTGAATTCAATTCTCTGGAAAGTCAATACGGGAAAAAAAACGAAATCCTGCATGAGTACAAAAAATTATTGATTTTGTCCCATCCTGGTCCGATCAAATAAACGCATGCAAAGCAATGGTGCCGTGCCAACCTTAATCTCCCGGGAAGAATTTTTATATATACATATCAGCCGGAAAAAATATTCGCGTAACCGTTGGAAAGTATCAATTCTGGATGAATATGAGGAAATGAAGTCGATTTACCGTAATCCCGGGACATTTGGTAACATTATGGCAAAAAAATTAAATTTATCTCTCACAATAATATTATTATTTTTTTTAATTTTTGACTGTACATGTTCTGCTTCAGGTATTATATCAATTAGTTCGGTTCCATCCGGGGCAACGGTGGTTCTCGATGGTGTCAACATCGGTGAGACTACCCCGGTATCTCTGGAGAATGTCAGTCGTGGATCACACCTTATTTTATTAAATCTGACAGGATACCAGGATTGGGCCCAAAATGTAAGTGTAAATAATGATGTGACCAGTGAAATTTCTATCACTCTTATTCCTACCCCTCCCCTCCCCCCAACTTCAGATTTCACCGTTTATCCGGTGTTCGGTAATCCTCCTTTAACTGTTATGTTCACGGACAAAGCGAGCGGTTCTTCGGATGCAACCTCCTGGGCGTTCGGTGACGAAAATGGCACGGGTGCAACCGTGCAGAATCCAGTGCACACATACCTTAAAGCCGGCAACTACACCGTTTCACTCACTGTGGCGAATTCCGGAGGAAGCGATACAAAGACATGGGTTGACTACATCTCTGTCAGCAATGCGACCGACAATATGGGGATATTCCGGAACGGAGTCTGGTATCTTGACTGGAATGGAGATTACGCGTGGGATGCAGTTGATGGGCAGCATATCGGGTATTTCGGCCAGGCCGGCGATATCCCGGTAGTTGGTGACTGGAACGGGAACGGGACAGGCAAGATAGGGATATTCCGGAACGGAGTCTGGTATCTTGACTGGAACGGAGATTACGCGTGGGATGCAACAGATGCGCAACATATCGGGTATTTCGGCCAGGCCGGCGATATCCCGGTAGTTGGTGACTGGAACGGGAACGGGACAGGCAAGATAGGGATATTCCGGAACGGAGTCTGGTATCTTGACTGGAACGGAGATTACGCGTGGGATGCAACAGATGCGCAACATATCGGGTATTTCGGCCAGGCTGGCGATATCCCGGTAGTTGGTGACTGGAACGGGAACGGGACAGGCAAGATAGGGATATTCCGGAACGGAGTCTGGTATCTTGACTGGAATGGAGATTACGCGTGGGATGCAGCAGATGCGCAACATATCGGGTATTTCGGCCAGGCCGGCGACATCCCGGTAGTTGGTGACTGGAACGGGAACGGGACAGGCAAGATGGGGATATTCCGGAACGGAGTCTGGTATCTTGACTGGAATGGAGATTACGCGTGGGATGCAACAGATGCGCAACATATCGGGTATTTCGGCCAGGCCGGCGACAAAAGTGTTCCTGGATTCTGGAGCCCAAATCCTCCTGGAGCAACCCTTTCGTCGCCACCAGTCACCATCTTCACGGGAGCACCATCATCAGGAGTAGTCCCGCTTACCGTGGCATTCACTGACAGTTCGATCAATTCTCCGACATCGTGGGTCTGGAATTTTGGCGATGGCGGAACATCCAATTTACCGAACCCGTCACATCAATATTCGTCAGTAGGCACCTATGCCGTTACATTGACCACAGCTAATGCCGAAGGCAGTGGAACTAACGTCAAGACTGGATTTATTACCGTTACCGCTGCACCGGCAGCTCCCGTTGCCTCCTTCTCAGCGGATATGACCTCAGGAGACTCTCCACTTACCGTGAAGTTTAAGGATACTTCAACGGGGACTGGACCGCTCTCATATGTCTGGAACTTTGATGACGGAGGAACATCGACCCGACAGAACCCCTCCCATATCTTTGACAACCCGGGCACCTATACCATAACCCTGTCGGTAACTAATGCGGCTGGAAGCGATTATGAGCAGAAGACCGAATATATCGTCGTAACATCACATGATGAATCAAACGCTGGAATCGCTCTTACATTCGACGACAATTCAATAGATGCATGGTATGGAATTCGGGATATATTACAAAGACACGGTGCCCACGTTACATTTTTTGTCTCAAACCTGGGCAACATCGACCATAACGGGATGGACAAGCTTAGGCAACTCCAGGCGGACGGAAACGAGATTGCATTCCATGGATACAATCACGAGGATGAAGTGGAATACCTGCAGAACCATACCCTTGATGAATATATGAACAATGAAATATACAGGGGTATCGACCTTATGGCGAGTTGGGGTTTAAAACCGGTGGATTTTGCTTATCCTTACGGACATGATGATCCCAACGCAACGCGGGTGCTGGAAGAAAATTTCACGCATATGCGGGATACTTCGTATGATTGGGAGGATTCTTCGATATATCATCAGTATGGTTCAAACCAGGCATTTATCTCCGGCATAGGAATTGATGATATAACTTATAATAATACACGTGATATAAATACCATTTATAACGGTATTTCGAAGGCAAAAACTGACGAAAGAATTCTCATTTTTTATGGTCATGAGACTGTATTAAACGTTACTGATGTGTACCAGACGTCATATGAAAGGATAGAACAAATATTGCAATATGCTTCTGAAAATGACATGAAAACATATACCATATCAGAAATCCATTAAACCTTTATTTATTTGGACGGTTTTTTAAAAGGGACCGTTTCAGATTCTTTTTCTGACATGAGATCAGAAAACATAATACTTAAACAGGTTTTTTTTGCTTCAGGAAAAAATTATGGATATCTCTTTTTTCAATGACTTTTCTGTTACCAGCTCCAAACTCTATCCAAATAAAGCGCAGGGGGGCTGCACAGCACCAGAAAATCCTCCTTTTATAGTAAAAAAACCCTGGGTACAGCCTGAATAGTTGAATCGCCAAGGATTTTTGAAAAAGACAACGTATATTATTTCAGGAGCCCGACCAATTTTAAGACCAAATTACATATGGCTTGCGCACTAAAAAATAAGACTACTGGTGTAAACGGGATGAGCGAAGTTGCAGTTGAAGAGAGACCTGCCCTTACAAAAAAAGAGAAGACACGGGCAGAAAAACAAGCAGAACATGTAGCCCGTATCAAACGGACTCTTGTAGCATCGGTTATCGGGATCATTACCGGCATTCTTTCGTATTGGTCCGGAGGGGTTCCCGATGCAACCGGTATTCAGCCAAATGGCGTGCTCGCACTTATGATCATGCTTGCCGGTGTCGTGGTCCAGAAGCACATCTTCCTCTTCATGGGCATGGATACCTCGAAACTGAAAACAAAAGACTGGTTCTACCAGGGATTCATGACGTTTGCCTTCTGGTTCATGACATGGACAATTCTGTTAACCTCCCTAACCACGGTAGTATCATAAGTCATTCTCTTTTGGGATCAGAATGAGAATCGCGATTGTTCACAAGGACCGATGCCATGCAAAGAAGTGCGGCACCGAGTGCATACTCTACTGCCCCCGGGTCCGTACCGGTGATGAAACCATTATCATCGGCGAGGATGGCAAGGCACTCATCTCCGAAGAGCTCTGTGTCGGATGCGGTATCTGTATAAAGAAGTGTCCCTTTGACGCTATAGATATCGTAAGTCTCCCGGAAGAACTCGAGCACCCGACTCACCGGTACGGGAAGAACGGGTTTGCCCTCTATGGCCTTCCGATACCAATCGAAGGGAAGGTGACCGGGATCCTCGGAGCAAATGGTATTGGTAAAAGTACGGCAGTCAAGATCCTTTCGGGGCAGCTCCGTCCCAACCTGGGGAACTTCGACAGTGAAGTCGCATGGGAAGAGATCTTAAAGCGCTACGCTGGTACCGAGCTGTTCGACTATCTCCAGACGGTCTCAAAAAAGAGCATAAAGATCGCATCAAAACCCCAGTACATCGATTACATTCCCAGTGTCTTCTCCGGTACGGTCAGGAAACTCTTAACGACGACCGATGAGCGGAAGAAACTCTCCGGAATCCTTCCGGTGCTGAAGCTCGATGCGGTCCTCGATCACGATATAACCACGTTAAGCGGGGGGGAGTTGCAAAGGGTGGCGATTGCTGCCTGCCTTGCACGGGATGCCAGCCTTTATTTTTTTGATGAAATAACGCCGTTCCTGGATATCTACCAGCGGATTGCGGCCGCGAAACTGATCCGTGACCTGGCCGCTGAACGCCCGGTGGTGATCGTTGAACACGATCTGGCGATCCTTGACATGCTTGCCGATACGGTACATATAGGGTACGGGAAGCCGGCAGTCTTTGGTATCATCACGCGACCGAAGGGAGTCCGGGTAGGTATCAACCAGTACCTGGACGGGTACCTTGTTGAAGAGAATGTCCGTTTCCGGGATACTCAGGTGGTCTTTGAGAAACGGGCTCACGACAAAGGTTCGGAACGGGAGCCTCTCTTTGAGATCCCGGCAATGACCAAGGAGTATGAGACCTTCCAGCTGAACGTTTCCGGAGGGACTATCAGGAGCGGCGAGGTGCTGGGGGTTGTAGGTGCCAATGGAATGGGTAAGAGTACGTTTGCAAAACTTCTCGCCGGTGTAGAAAAGCCTTCGACCGGGACAATCGGGACTTCCCTGCGGATCTCGTATAAACCCCAGTACGTCAAGGCAGATACATCTGATACTGTTGAGTCGTATCTCCGCCGGCAGACGACAAAATTTGATTCTTCGTTGTATCAGCACGAGATCCTTGAGTCACTCTCGCTCGGGGTCATCCTCCAGTCTCCCGTGGATTCCCTGAGCGGCGGGGAGCTCCAGCGGGTGGCAATTGCCGGTTGCCTTTCCCGGGACGCCGATCTCTACATCCTGGATGAACCCAGCGCCCACCTTGATGTTGAGCAGCGTGTCAAGGTGACAAGGATGATCAAGCACCATGCCGAGGGTAAGGCAGTTGGTATCATGGTGATAGACCATGATATATACCTCATCGATATGATCAGTGAGCGGATACTCGTCTTTGAAGGGGTGCCAGGCCGTCAGGGCACTGCGGCCGGGCCCTTCAGGATGCGGGAAGGGATGAACCGGTTCCTCAGGGCGCTTGAAGTCACCTTCCGCCGGGACCAGAGCGGGAGACCCCGGATTAATAAACCCGAATCGTTCCTCGACCGGGAACAAAAAGGACGCGGGGAGTTCTATTACTACTCGGCTGATGATTAGAATGCATCAGCCGGGGATCTCCTTTTCCCCATAAAAATTAAAAATTTTTTCCCCTCTCACTTTTGTCCTCCATGTTCATACCACCCGAATGAGAGTCACCCGCTTTAACCGTTTCGAGGCGCGGCGGGGGGAAAGGGAAGGTTTTATTAGAATTCCGGCTCTGTAGAAATCCCTTTTAAAAAAAGGAAGCCCCCCTTGCGCCAGCCCTACCCCCGTTGGGGGTGGGGGCGCCTGCGATTCCTCTGTATTACCGGAAATCCTTATCCAGGTAATACAACACAATCGCAAACGGGGCGCCACAGCGGCGGGGCGAAGCCCCTGGAGCGTTATCAGAAAAGAGGTTTTCTACAAAGCCAGAATTCCGATATCGTTTCGGGGACGGCAGCGATCATCTCTCCAAGAGATATTATTCCTGAGTAATCTGAAATATGATATTTTCTGCTCTGTAGAAATGCTTTTTCAGATACCCTGATCACCCACCTGCGCCAGCCCTGCCCCCCGGGGGGCGGGGGCGCTTACGATGCCCCGGTATTACCTGTACGTATAATCTCCCCGCGGTTTCTATACAGGTAATACGGAATTATCGCAACAGGGGGGGTGCCACGGCGGCGGGGGCGAACCCCCCGAGAGCGTCTGAACGTTTTGAGGATTTCAACAGAGCAATATTTTCAGATCGAAACGCGCTGTGAGGTTGTAATCAGTTTTAAAAATTTATAACCTGAACGTGAGTCTTTCTGTCCTGGGTGCATTCCTCAAAAATGCACCTTCGGGGTATTTAAGTAAATTCCCAGAGAAACGGCAGAAAAGCAAAATGAGAGCCAAAGAATTGCACCGAGCTGCCTCCTCTTCCGGGAAGACCAAAGGGTTCACAACCCATCTGATGACTCTGTACGTGAAACTGCTGGAACCATAACGACCGGGAAGGGAGGCTCTCTAATCGATAAATAGTAACAAAAACAGATAACGACAAAATCTCTCAGGAACGATAATGAAAAAAATCTGCAGGGAAAAAAATTATTTCTTCGCGATCCCTTTTTCGTATTCGACAAGGACCGGAGCGATTGTTTTCGTACCTATGGATCGTCGTACAAGAACCGCGAGTTTGCGGCAGTAGTGAATATGGGCAATCTGGAAGCTGACAATCAGACCAAAGCAAAGGCAGGTAATACTGATTAATGTGTAACTTACGATATCAACCATATTTCACGTCCGTTTTTCAGGTCTCCCGGGTAAGTTCATCAATGATAGGGATTATCGAATCGTCATCTGAACACTGGCGGGCGATTACCATGAATCGTCGTCCATAATACATGGTCAGGAGCTGGAATCCAAGAATTACACCGATGCCAAACATCAGAATTCCAATACCAATGTATATTAACAGATCTGTGAACATGTCAGCCATTACGTATCTCTTTTCCTGTTACGATGTCAACCAGATAAATATATTGAATAAATTTTAGCTTTGGATAGAGATCGTGGGAAGAATTATTTCTGAATCTTTGCGGTTGGAACTGTACCAGCGGCTGGCGTTTATATGATTGGTTCTCGCTGTTCTCCTCCCTTTTTTGTTGTGAAGATTATAAATCACTTTCGAAAGTCTATCGTTCGCAATTGAAGTTCCGGCAGGGATACATGGCTGGCGCATGAAGATCAGACCTGCTGTCAGTCTTCCCACACACATTGGAATGGTACCTCCTTTTCATCAGATATATTAAGTTTCATCCCTCACATTGAACTAAAACCTGATCCTGTCCGCTTACCAACGTGTAACGAATTCTCCGGTAATCGTTTATGAAAACTGAAATGCCCTTGTCTAAATCCATAAGGCTTCTTGTCAGCCAGACAGAAACGTTGCTGGATACGGAAATCTCTCTTCTGCGGAATCCTGAGGCAGACCCGGCCGGGACGCTCGTAGATATCTATACCTTTAATGTCGAGAGAAATATCATCCTCCTCCCTCCCCATTATACGGGTCTTTTAAAAGACTTTATCATCGCGCGTCATTGTACGAACCTCCTCATCAGAGGAGCGGCCGCAAAAAAATCCCGTTACCTTGTCTGCTCCTTCACCGGAGATTCAATGTACCAGGGAATACACCAGATCTATCTCGATGCTCTCAAGGATGAGGCAAAAAAAGAGAAGAAACTCCCGGTCATAAAACTCATCCAGATGCTCGGCATTCTCTATACCAACTTTAATGAGGATATCAACGAGCTCCCCTGGAACCCCATCACCAATGCCCTCGTCTATCACCAGATGCCCCAGATAAGAAAGACCCAGCTCTATTATCTCATGAAAGAGGGGAAGAAGGACATGGATGACATGATGGAGTATGAATCAGTTATCCCCAGACGTTATTTTGTCCTCAATAAATCCATGTTTTATGCCCGCGACCAGTTCCTCGCAAAGATCCTACCGGCTGATGAACTGATGCCGGTCATCAATATCCCGCAGATGAAAAAATTTGATCATCTCGAAGTAAAAGAGATGCTTACCACGCGCTGGACACATACCTCCTGGTATCAATCAAAGATCTTTGGTGATACCATGCTTGGGATCATGGAGAAGTACCTGCAGAAAATTGACTGGAATGCAGACCCCAGCCTGGATCATTTCTACGAAATCTACCAGATTGGCGTGAATATGACCAACCATTTTATCTCTTATATGTCAATGAAAGGCTGGTTTGTCTGGGAACCTCCGAAACATCTGCAGGAAGCTCGGGAAAAAAAGGCTGAATATGAATTTTCAGCATTGAAAAGGATTTTTGGCGATCTGATTGAGAAATCATCGTTTCAGGGGGAAGCAGGAAGATTATGAATAACCGATGCATCGGGTTTCCAGGAAGGTGGTATCTGTGAATTTGAAGGAAGTTGAAGGGCTGTTGAGGAAGGGCCGCGGATATGCAATCCGGACAAAATACCGGGAGGCAACCTTGTATTATGATAAGGCGCTGTCGCTCGATCCGGGGAATCCTGAATCCTGGTATCTTCGGGCGTCGGTGTTTATTGAAACCGGAAAAAACGTCGAAGCACTTGAGGACCTCGAGCATGCTCTTGCGCTCAACCAGAACTATGCTGATGCATGGTCCAAAAAAGGACATGCACTCTACAATCTCGGACGGTTTGAAGAGGCATTATTTGCCTGTAACAGAGCCCTTGCCCTGAAGGGAAATGATGCTGCAGCGTGGTATATCAAGGGAATATGTCTTGATGAACTGGGAAGGATCGGCGAAGCCCAGGAGGCTTACGCTAAATCCCTTGAACTTGAAATTATCCAGGATATAGAGATGGAGAAAAGAAGATCTGCTTAAGAGGTCAGGATTCTCGGTGTTTGGATCCGGAACTCTGCAGGGAACAGAGATAGACTTTCTTATGGAACTTCCGGCGTACGGCCTGACAGCCGTCAACGGTTCAACTCCTGACGTTTTTTCGAGATGGATTCCGCCGGATATTTTATAAGGCAGTCAATTAATATGGATCCACATGGAGATTCCCGAACTCCGGACCTGGATCATGTTCTACCTGATCTCGTTCGTAGGGCTTCTCTGGGCGGCTTTTCTTTCCGTCCAGGGAGTAATGCTCTGGGTGAGCCTTTTTTTAATCATCGTGATCGTTGGGATCAATTTTTTCACTGTTTACAACCAGATGAAACTGCGTGCTTCACGCAAAGAGATGCTGCGAAACCTGGTGCAGGGCTTCGAACGGGGCCAAAAAGAAGAGGACAACCGTCAGACCCGATAATTATTCAGTTTTTCTTCATGAAGATTTTCTGGAGGGAATCGTGAGGGGAAAACAAGTTGTCTGCCGCCCGCCCGAGATATTCGGTCTTTCCCATAATGTAGAATCCATCGGATACGAGAGCATCATGAAATAATTTTGCAAGTTCGTCCTTCTGCTTATCAGTAAAATAGATAGTGACGTTCCGGCAGATCACCATGTCAAGCCACCGTGAGATCGGCTGACCGCTCATCAGGTCGTGCGGCTGGAAACGTATAAGGTCCTTTAAATAAGGCTTTACCTGGAAATTTCCGTCAGGAAGCCGGGTGAAATGGCGGTGGATCTGCGCTTCAGACAGTTTAGCCATTGACTTTTCTGTAAAGATACCTTCCATTGCTTTTGCGAGCGCAACCTTGTCAATGTCAGTAGCATAAATATGGGAAGAGATCCCGGGGTTCTGTGCCATAAATTCAGAGAGCAGCATAGCGAGGGAATACGGTTCTTCTCCGGTTGAACAACCGGCACACCATATACGCAGACTTCTTTCTCTGCCTGAATAATGTCGGGAGGATATCCTTTTTTATGAAATCGTATACCTCATGATCACGGAAGAATTCAGTGACGTTGATAGTAAGTGCGTTTCGCAATTTCTCCAGTTCTGCGGGGTTTTCTTTCAAATACCTGAGGTAACCTTCATGAGTTTCATTTCCACATGAATGCATTCGTGAGAGAAGCCGTCGACGGATATAATCCTCTTTGTAGTTTGAACATCGTATGCCCAGCGTCTTTTCAATGAATTGTTTTAGCAATGAAAAATCGTCCATAGCCTCTCCGGGTATGATATTGTCATGGTGTACGTCAGCCGTCGCTTTCCTTCATGACGGGGATATCGAAACAAAAGGGAAGGCCGCCTGATCAATTCAGGTTGAACTTCCCGATCATCTTACAGCTCCGCCCGGCCATCTCTGCAAGTTCTGAAGAGGCACTGGCTATCTCTTCTGTTGATGCACTGGTCTCCTCAGCGAGTGCGGCCATGTCCTCCATCCTTCCCTGGTTGTCATTGGTCAGGGTGGCAACAGATTCAATTCCGCTCATGAGCATGGTAGTAGCCTTTGCCTGGTCTTCCGTGGCCCGGGTGATCTCGTTCACTCCCTGCGATACAATATTTGCCTCCGCAATGATGAGGTTGAGCGACTCGACGGTTTTATTGACACTGTCGATGCCTGTTTTGATCTCGGCAAACGAGTTTTTCATCGAACCCGCGGTCTGTTCACTCTTTGCCTGGATTCCTTTGATGAGGCTCTCGATCTGGCTGCTCGCCTTTTTGGATTCCCCGGCAAGATTTTTGACCTCACCTGCGACGACTGCAAAGCCCCTACCGTGTTCCCCGGCCCGGGCAGCTTCGATCGCGGCATTGAGTGCCAGAAGATTTGTCTGGTTGGCGATGTCAGTGATGAGGTTCACAATCTTTGAGATTGCCCGCATCTGTTCGTTCAGGGCAGTGATATCATCCATGCTTTGCTTGGAGATTTTCTCCACGTTCTGCATCTTATCGGTCGCGAGCCTGCCGATCTCCGCGGCCTGGCCACCTTCACGGGATGCTTTTTCTGCATGGGTCATCACTTCGTGAGACGTGGATGCAATCTCCTGAATTGACGCGGATATATCTGAGATCTCTTTTGAAATCTTCTCAACGTTTGTGATCTGCAGCTTCGAATTATCCGCCGCCTTCTGGGACGAAATAGCGACCTGCTCGGTCGCTTTTGCAATCTCTTCAGTGCTTCTGATGGTATCGTTGATGGTGGAGTCAAGTTTGACCATTGCCTGCGTCAGATCGGATAGAACGGCAACGATTGCATCGACGGCCACGTTGTAATCCGTTTTAAGCCTGACGAGAGGATCTGCCTCATCCACGCTCACCCGGTAGGTAAGATCTCCGCCTGCGATTTTTGCAAGACCGGTCTGGAGTTCAGAGGCACTTGCAGAAAGAAGTTCAGCACTTGATCGTGCATCCTCCATCATTCCTTTGATCTTTCCCTCCTGTTCTCTCTGTTTCGTTATATCATTATACACGCAGACGATGGTCTGGAGATCTCCCTTTGTATCAACTATAGGGATACCATATTGTTGGATGATATGGGTGCCATTAGGGAATTCAATGGTTATCTCTCCAAAACTCCTTTTTTGTTCCTGGAGTACTTTTTTGAGCCCTTCACCCTCCTGTTTCAGGATCTTAAAATCTTTCGCACTCATGCCAGTGAGCCGCTCCCGGGCGAGGCCGGTAAGGGAAATGTAGGCATCGTTTACCATGATGATTTTGAACCCGGTATTCATCAGCATGATAGGCATCGGGTTCTGGTTGACGATGATATCCGATCGCAGTTTGAGGAGAGCAACTTCGTCCATCTTTTTTTGCAGTTCCTGCTGACTCCTCCGTTGCTCCGTGACCTCGTTGTAGACAAAAAGGAGGTTGTCGATCTCATTTTTCGTGTTGAGCACCGGCATGACATACTGTTCAAGGATATGGGTACCGCTGGGGAGTTCTACCGTAACCTCGCCAAATGCACGGTGTTTCTTTTCCAGTGCGATCCGTGCGCCTTCTCCTTTTTGTTCGAGAATCTTTACCTCACGAAGGCTCATGCCAATAACGCGGTCGCGGGGAATACCGCTCATCTTTGCATAGGCTTCATTTGCCTCAACGATTTTGAAACCAGGATCAGTCATCAGCATGGGAATCGGGTTCTGTTGTACAGATCGTATCGGCAGTCCGGTGCAGTCCGGTGATCTCATCCATCTTCCGCCGGTCCTCGGTAACATCATTGTATACCACTAAAATACTGGTCACGTTACCGCTGTTGTCAAGAATGGGAATACCATACTGCTGGAGTCGCTTTATGCCCGTGGAAAACTCCACAAGCACTTCGCCCGACGTCCGCCTCTTCTCCTGAATAACCTGCCTGAGGCCTTCCCCGCTCTGGTCAAGTATCCTGAAATCGCGGAGGGTCATCTTCAGGAGATCGCTGCTCCCGATACCGCTCAAACGGGCATACGCCTCGTTCACTACCCGGATATGGAAATTCATATCCACCAGGATAATCGGCATCGGGTTCTGCTGGACGATGGTTTCCGAACGGTGGCGGAGTTGCTCGATCTCGTCGCTCTTTTTCTTTTGTGACGTGGTATCATTATACACAAAGAGGAGGGTCGTGACCGACCGGTCATCGTCTAATAACGGGATGCAGTATTGTTCAAGAGTGTGAGTGCCGGAAGGCAGCTCAACCGTTACTTCCCCAAAAGAGCGTCTTTTCTCCTGCAATGCAGTTTTTGCTCCTTCACCTTTCTGGCTGACAATCCTGAAATTTTTAAGGCTGGTCTTCAGGAGATCGTTCTTGCTGATGCCACTCATCTGGGTATATGCGTCGTTTGCCTCGATTATCATGAACGCCGACGTGGTAAGAAGCATCGGGACGGGATTACTGCCGAGCATTACATCAAGGCGTTTTCTGAGTTCTGCAATAGTTTCTTCATATTTCCTGACCTCCGCCGGCTCCTCTGTAGTGCTTGCGGATGGTTGGGGTGCAACAGCCCCGGTAAATAATGCTTTTCTCCCTGGTCGTTCTGTCATGTCATTTCCCCGGATACTTTTCCTGGATAGGTAATTTTTTCCATTGGATTTCCTGCGTTTTTATTTTTTTGAGACATTTTCTAACATCTTCTGCATATCGATCCAGATGATCAAACCGGTGCTTGTTTTTTCCGCGGTCTCGCCTTTCTGTTTGATGATACCTTTCACAAAACCGGAGACTTCAGATGCGAGTCCTTCACCAAGATGTTCGATATCCGCCTGAGCAACCTGCAATACCCCCAGGACATCATCCACAATAATCCCTACATTACTGCCGGAAGCTGCTTCGGGCACAAGCACGATAATCTTCTG
Organism: uncultured Methanoregulaceae archaeon; assembly: GCA_963815065.1. Classification (GTDB taxonomy): domain Archaea; phylum Halobacteriota; class Methanomicrobia; order Methanomicrobiales; family Methanospirillaceae; genus Methanoregula. The sequence continues at coordinate 1,545,139 of CAWFFE010000002.1, forward strand.
GTTGGTCCGAATATCCTGACCAGGTAATCCGAGCAGGGTATTGAGGTTCATGATATTGGTAATCTCCCCCCGGAGGTTGATTACTCCGGAGATGTAAGGAGGGGACCGTGGGATCGGTGTTATCGGTATCATCTCGACAATCTCCCGGGCGAGCTGAATATCAAGAGCGTACCTCTCACCTCCCAGGACAAATTCTACAATTTCTGCCGTGGAATCCATTCTTTACCGCACCCTGAATTTTTCCATCATCGTCTTTAACCGGTTTGCGAGCTCAGCAAGTTCAGCGGACGCACTGGCAATCTCTTCTGTTGATGCACTGGTTTCTTCGGCAAGAGCCGCCATGTCCTCCATCCGTCCCTGGTTTTCGCGGGTGATGGCATTGGATCGTTCCATGCCGTGAACCACCCGCGTTGTTGCTTCTGCCTGGTCTCCGGTTGCTCTGGTGATCTCGCTAACTCCCTGCGCAACTACATTCGACTCAGCAATAATCCGGTTTAAGGCCTCGATAGTTTTGTTCACGCTTCCGATCCCGGCCTGAATCTCGTTATATGAACTTTTTATTGCGTTTGCAGTTTTGTCGCTGTTGTCCTGGATCGAGCTGATAAGGTTCTCTATCTCATTGGTTGCGGTCTTGGACTCTCCGGCGAGGTTACGGACCTCACTTGCCACGACGGCAAATCCACGCCCGTGCTCGCCAGCCCGTGCAGCTTCAATTGCAGCGTTGAGTGCAAGGAGATTAGTCTGGCTCGAGATATCAGCGATCATCTTCACGATGCTCGATATCTCTTTCATCTGCTCGTTCAGCGCGGTAATTTCGGTCACGCTCGCGGCAGCAATTTTCTCCACAGTGGTCATCTTGTCCGTGGCGATCCTGCCCAGTTCGGAGGCATTGCTCCCTTCTGCCGCGGCTTTTTTGGCGTGATCCATAAGTTCCTGCGACGTGCTTGCAATCTCCTCGATCGAAGCGGAGAGGTCCGAGACTTCTTTCCCGACCTTTTCTATCTCGTCAAGCTGTTGTTTTGCTCCGTCTGCAGACCTCTGGGTACCGATCGCAACCTGTTCTGTTGATTTGGATATTTCCGTTGTTCCGCGGCTCGTTTCCCGGGTGGTAACTTCTATCTGACGCACCGATTTCTCCAGTTCTTCGACAACTTTCCTGACCGAGTCTACGGAAACGTTATAATCCTTTTTCAATTTGACTAACGGATCCCCTTCGAGGATCGGTGCATGGAACGTAAGATCTCCTTTTGAGATCCGTTCAAGGCCGCCTTCAAGCACGGCAGCACTTGCTGAAAGCGCTTCAGCTTTCTTCTGGGAGTCTTCCACAAGCTGCCGGACTTCTTTCTCTTTCTTGCGCCGGTCGGTGATGTCGTTGAGCACTACGAGCAGGCTTTCAACATTATTGTCGGCATCGATCAGCGGGATGTAATACCATTCAAGCACATAGGTGCCGGCGGGGAATTCAATTGTCGATTCGCCCTGGCTCCGTTTCTTCGATTTTATTGTCCCTTCGACCGTTTCGCCTCTGTTTTTGAGGTATTTGAAATCCTTCATTGACAGGGATGACGCCTTTTCCGTGCTAAACCCCGTGAGCTTTAAGAATGCCTGGTTGGAAATTCTCACATTGAGATCCAGATCGATGGTGAAAAGCGGAAACGGGTTTTCCTGGATGATCCTGTCGACCCGTTGTTCAACCTTTTTCACTGCAGCCATCTTGTTCTGGAGCTCGGAATGATCTATCCAGACGTAGAATGCCCCGTCCACCTCACCTTTTTTATCAAGAATAGGGATGGCGTTGAGCGTCAGATATTTTTCGATGCCATCGGGAAATTTGACAAGGCACTCGGAAATTGCCAGTTTCTTTGTCTGAAAGCATGCATAGACGGGTTCTCCGGAAAGGATAGTAATATCAAAATCCCTGAGACTTTTTTTCAATAGTTCTTCACGACTGCCACGCCAGACCGTTTCATAGGCTTTGTTGATATGAATTCCGTTCTTGTCCCTTCCCAGAATAGCAATTGCCATGGGATTGTATTGGATCATTACATCGGCCCGGTGCTTCAGTTCCTTTGCTGCTGCAGCCTTTTCAAGGGTCCGGTTCAGCATTTGTGCAACAGGTTTTAACGCTGCCTCCACCGCATTCTCATCAATCCTGACGTTGAAATCGCCAACGCTTGTCTTTTTTAAGATATTTTCAATTTCTTTTATCTCCATTTCATAACCTCATCTGCAATAGCTTTGTACACAACTCCGGCGCTGCTTTCCGGAGCAAAGTGTGAAATCGGCATGCCCCGCTGCTGGGCTTCAAAGACTGCCGGGGAATAAGGAACGGTATATACGCTGGGAAATTTCTTCCTTATTTCATCCAGAATTGCCTGCAGCCGCACCTGTTCATTTTTCTGCTCCTCCAGGGCCTTCAGGTCTTTAAGCGATGGTTCAGGGGGCCGGTAAAAGATATTCCGGAGGCGGGTAAAAAGATCGTCTCTTTCTTCGGTCTTACACTCCTGGCAGGAACCTTCATTCCACCGGCTGATAATGGCCATATCAGGACGGATCTCTTTGCCAAGATCGGTTTTAATATCGGCAAAAATGGTCGAAAGTGTTGTGATGCCATTGAGGGCAAACGATCCTGAATCAAGGGTGACAATTACATGATCGGCGGCGTATAGCCCGTTGATAACAAACTGTCCAAGACTTGGGGGGGTATCGATGAATATAAACGAATACCGGTTTTTCACACCGGTGAGAGCTTGATCCAGAACGCCGGTCGGAAAATCTGCATGGTAAAGGTAGGGCTCGGCCCCGACCAGATCAAGGTGTGAAGGTGCCAGATCAATACCGGAAGCAGTTCGTTTGATGATATCCGCCATTTCGGATTTGGGGAAACCGTCGATCCCACTCATAAATACATCATACATATTTGTGCCGGAAGCACTGGGGTCGATACCGAGCCCGGCGGTTGCATTCGCCTGAGGATCGCAATCAACAACCAGCACCTTTCGTCCCATCTGTTGACAAAAACCAGCAATATTCAGGCAGGATGTAGTCTTGCCTGTCCCTCCTTTATGATGAGAAAAGGTAATGATTGTAATAGTACCACCTGGTTCATTTTTTTTATTTATAAATACATCATAAAATACTTTTCGCTTCACCACGAACTGTGGTTCGGCTTTTTTTTAAAATCTAAAAATTTTTCAGGCTTATCAATGAAATCCGGAAGCCATTACTGATTTGATACATGTTCTCAGCCTTTCCAAACACCGGAGGATACTTGATTTTTACGGCAAATCCGGTCCCGTGCAGGTTTTTATAGCATCTGTATCAACGTATCTATGTGGATTCTCGTGACAGTATCGCCATTATCGCAGGCATAATTATAGTAATCTTCGTTGCCGTAATGGTAAACAGCGGGTACCTGACCGCATTGCAGCACCATGTTCCGGTGGCTGTGCCAACAGGAGAAGTACCCCGGAGTCCGGCTCCTGACGCGACCACACCCCTGCTTTCTGATCCGATCACGGTCATATTGCCTGATATTGCAGAATCTCAAGACCTTCTGCATCGTATCTCCTATACTGATAAACCCTATACCTATCCGTCCTACAGGATCCCCGACCACATGGAGACCTTCGGGGCCTCGGAAATACTCCCAAAGACACAGGAATGGGTTCCGTTTGCCTTTGTAGAAGGTAGCCGGGGAGGTCTCACCGAGGTTTTTTCAGTTCCCTACCCGGTCTGGGTAATAAACAGTACAGTTATTGCCCGGAACTCACCCCCAGTACGGGATATTCCGCATGGTACTCTGTTATGCCGACAGCGGAGGGATCATTGACGGAGAAGAGATCCTGAATCAGGGTAAGTCCTACCGGATCATCCAGACCTCCAATACCCCGGTATATATGATCATCAGCACCGAGAGTATCGACAGGTTTTATTTACGTCTCGAAACCCCGCGGAATTATTATGAAGCATATCATCCTGCCTGAAGGTATTTTACTAAAAACGTGCTGAAGAAATGTCCGAAACCGCTACTCTGGCAAAGGTTTCCGGCTGGCGGTCTCCGGCATCACAGGACCTGCCTGTCATACTTTTATATTTAAAGATGCCAATTCCCTGTATGCGGGGAGAGAAGCTTTCTGACGCCATAGTCTATGACAAGCTGAACCTGTTGAAAAAAGATTTTGTTGGGTACATTGAGCACAACACTGAGAAAGTAGACGCAAATCTCCCGGTTTTTTACGGTCATGTGATCTCCGCACTCGAGAATTCTTTTCCTGATCTTCTTGATGAATCCTACGATGAATTTATCGATCTCATCACATTTGAAGTGTTGAATGCGAGCAGGAACAGCGGTGATTTTACCTATATTACCCGGGTTATCCAGAACGCCCTCCGGTATAAGAAGAGAAAAGATGCTGAGACCGGGATCAATATTGTGGTTGGCCTGAAACTGGTAAAAACTGGCGATTACGCGCACGCGATCGATTTCCTGAAAAAATACCGCACGCTTGATGCAAAGATAGGTACTGCGCTCGCGTACTGCTATTATGCCCTTTCCCTGCTGGATTTCAGGAAGACCGGGTCATCATTAGAAAGCCAGCGTCCCGGCGAGATGGAACTTCTTGCCCGGGAGACTATGCTCGCTCTCGCCCACTTCCCTGCCCCCATAAACCAATTGAAACAACTGGAACTGGAAGACCCGTCATTTCTGGAGAGGATCTTCTGGCAGATGATATTTTTAGGCCTCGAATGGTTTCCGAGCGAGCGATGGTTTATCGAGGCTGGCCTTGAGAACGCGGCACTTACGCATAATACCGAGATGAGGAAGCGGTTACTGGATATCAGTTCAGAGCGGTTTTACAATGATATTCATTTCCTCCGTGTTATGTTTTATTATTACCTTGACAGCCGGGATGCCGGTGGTGCTGCCGGGGTATCGAACCACCTTATCCGGCAGTACCCTGATGATCTCGAACCCATCTACCTCGGCCTCAAGTTCTCCCTCCTGACAAAAAAGAAGATCACCTACCACAGTTTCAGGAAGCTGGCAAACTCAAAGGGCATGCCGGCCCCTATTGTCTATCTCTTTGACGTTGCTTTCGATCTTCTCAACCGGGAAAGAACAAATGCCCTCACCTGTATCACGGAGTTTGAGAAGGAGTCTCCCCATCTGCATTATTACATCACCCTTCTCAGGTACCTCTCCGATGACTTCTTCTCACCCGATGAGTTGCAGGTCAAGAAGGCCAAAAAAGCGTTCCTCGACTCCGTTGACCAGGTCCTGCCTTGAAGAGCTCAAAAAAACAAGTCCTATGTCGGAGACAAGCAGGTAAGTGCAGACCGGTTTTTTCATATCCCAAACAGATACCTTTATCGATGTCATCCCTCTTTTTAGCAAATCGTCCTTTTTCTGACGACCCACAACCCTTTCGAAATCCATGGAAGGTCCTGGATGAACAAGACGTTTGAATCCGGAGGAGGTCCCCCGCCTCAGAGCCTTACCGGACCCGTCGGATCATGGGAGGTCCGACGGAGTGATCGCAATCGGAGACAAAAGGTTTCGGCTCCCTTTAATCAGCATCGGACATTCGTGATTTTTAGGGAAAATTGTCGGAAAATTGTCCCCTGGATTCCGGCAATTGTTACCTATATTTGCACAATACCTGAACATCCCCGGATTGTGATGGCCCCTCAGGTTGCCGGACAAAAAATCTCTTTGGAAACGGGAGTCTGTAGAACGCGGGTCAGGGAGCTCCTAACCCAGGGGTCGCTCCACCTGTGAGGGAGAGTGGGATCTCACCCTTCTTATATCGGTAACATAAAAAATTCGCTGCAACAGATCCCTTCAGCACCTTAAATACTATCGCAAATCGCGAACAGGAAAAGCAATCGTGTCGCAGAGGCCCGGCGATCCCTCCGGATCCAAACAATACTCTTTACATTCAGAAGACTCTTTGGGATCACAGAGTGTTCGATGTCCCGTCTGCCCTGCGGATTATCACCCGTCCGCCTTCTGATGGGAGGAACGTGATCGACCTCCCGACTTTACCGCCGACCTCCTCTGCAGCCAGCTGAATATGATATTCAGCCAGAAGAAGCCTGATCTTTACGGCATTCCTTTCACCGATATTGAGACTTGTGCCGAAATATTCAAACATAGACGCACCTCCCGCTATCTTAGCGATTATAGACCTGCTTTTACTGCCTAATGCAGCAAGCTCTTTGATTAGGAGTGGAACTGCGGTATCGGCGTATTTCCCCGGTCGATCAGATCTCCCCCCGCTCTCAGGCAGCATAATATGGACCATCGCACCGAGTTTGAGATTGGGATCGTACAGGGTGAGCCCGATACAGGAACCGAGCCCGATGGTCATCATCGGGAGAGAACCGACCCGGTATTCCCCTATGCCAATCATCGATGCCTGTTCGTTCCGGATCGGAGCGGGTTCTGGCATGGCGAAATACTCCGGAGATTACCCCTTCATCATGTTTTCAAGAAGTTCGACCATTTTCACGAGAGTGCTGATCTCCGGCATCATGATGATATCACTGTCTATCCTGTACTCTTCGCAGACAAGCTCGGTGGAGAAAAGCAATACCTCATTAGTCTCTTCCTGCATCTGGGCGATGAGAGACTGCATAGCAGCATGGGCCATATCTATAGTGAGTGAGGGGGGGGAGGGGAGCATTACAAAGCCGAGCAGTTCAGCGGTGGCATCAAGAAAGGCCGAGACCATGATATTACCCACTTCGAGGAGGGCACTTTCATCCATCTCAGTGAAAGGGCGATTCATCTCGGTCGAACCGAGCATCGTGTTGGTGAGGCGGACCGCCGATTCCCGGGTGATGTAAAACAGGATATAGCCTCCATGTGGAATATCACCCTGAAGCTCAAAAACTACCATTGCTGCCGATTCTTCCCCCATATAGTCTCCCAACTGGGAAAGATCCACAACTCTGATGGCGGGAACACTCATCTCAATCGTACTCCCCAGCATCTGGGAGAGTGTGGTGGCCGCATGTGCTGCCCCAATATTTCCAAGTTCCTGAATTGCGTCTGCCTGAACCTCAGATAATCTCATAAAAGTCTCCTATACCATGGTATTTACATCAATTACCGGTATGATGGTGCCATCACCGAGAATGGTGACTCCGCTTACCCCCCGGGTAACTCCGATGAAACTGCTTAGAGGTTTTACCACTACTTCCTGCTTGCCTTCAACCAGATTCACCGGAATACAGCATTTGCGTTTCTGGTACTGGACAACAATGAGGATCTCGCATGACGCTGAAACCCCTGCCATCTCATCCAGCCGGAGGATCTGGAGCACTTCGTTCCGGAGGAGGATCGCTTCGCCTTTTCCGACATGGTGAATGGCATCCCGACGGAAATTTGCAACTTCGACAATACTGCTTATAGGGATGCCAAGGCGTTTCCCGTTGATTCTGACAATCATCACGTCAACAATTGCCATGGTTGGCGGGAGCAATAGTTCAAAGCGACTGCCCTTTCCCTGCGTCGTTTCCACCCGTATGGTACCATTGAGGGCTTCGATAGACCTCCTCACCACGTCGAGGCCGACTCCCCGGCCGCTGATGTCTGATATTTTGTCGGCTGTAGAGAAACCGGGCAAGAACAGCAGCTCAACGGCCTGGTCGGTCGTGAATGTTCCGGCCGCTTCTGCAGAGATTAAACCCTTCTCGATGGCTTTTGCCTTGACCTTTTCAACATTGATCCCCGCACCATCATCGACGAGCTCAATGATCACATTATCCTGGTCGCGGTGGGCAGAGAGGCTGACAAACCCTTTCTGCGGCTTTCCGGCTTTTATGCGGGTTTCGGGAGATTCAATCCCATGGTTTACGGCATTCCTGATCAGGTGAAGAAGCGGGTCGTTGAGCCCATCCATTACGCTCCGATCCAGTTCTGTTTCCCCGCCGATGATCGAAAAGTCAACTTCTTTGCCATCATACTGGGCGACATCTCGTACAACCCTTGGCAGGCGGTTGAAAATATGGTTTAAAGGAATCATCCTGATATTCATCATCAGGCTCTGGAGTTCTGAGACCGACCGGTCAACCATCCCGATTGCTTCGTCCATCTCTTTTATCTTATGTTGTGAAGCAATCTGCTTGAGCCGTCCACGGTTGATCACCAGATCTTCGATCAGGTTCATTATATGGTCGAGCTGATGAATATCGACCCGGAGGTTTTTGATCTCCCGTGTTTTATCAGCTGATGAGAACTGCTTTTTATCCTCATCTGCTTTTTTCATCTCACCGGTTGTCTCCTCCGGGGTCGGGATCTTCTGCTTTTCCGCGGTACGGGTCTCCTCTCCGGAGGTTATGGTTTCCCCGGCAGGTGTTTGTATCGTCTCCGGAACAGCATCAATTTCAATCGGGTGGCTGGGGATAACCTCCTGCCTGTTCGGGGACGGAACCGGTTTCTGCGCCGGACGTATCTCTACATGCGTTATCTCAGTTCCTGAGGCAGCAGTTTTTAATGCATCCTCACCTGAATCACTTGCGATCATAAGCTGGAGCGTACCCTCAAACTCCCCCGCATCAATTGCCTCAACGGACGGCTGAACAGAAAGGATAATTCCCAGGGTTTTTAAGTTATTGAGGGCAAGCATCGCACGGACATCTTTCATTGCGCAATCATCGGCGACCGTGATTTGTATCTCGTATTCTGATCGGTTCCCTGAGTCGACCAATGGGGGAGATTCCGCAGATTCTACGGTGGTGTGAGGAGATGACAGACTTCTCTTTTTCCTGTGCGGGTTTGCCGGTTGACTGTTCAATCCATCGCCTCAGGGCATCGACCAGGTTATCAGGATTTTTGGAGGAAGAGTCCCCTCCTGATTCGATATCATCCAGCATCTGTTCGATGAGATCGGAACATGCCAGAAGGAGATTTCCGAGTTCAGGGGTAATCGATGCGGTTCCGTTCCGGATCAGGGAAAATACATCTTCCATCGCATGACAGAGATGCTCCATACGGGAAAAACCCATGGATGCCGATGCACCCTTGAGTGTATGGACAGAGCGAAAGATCTCATCTATTGCGCCCTGATCTGAGCCCTTTTCAAGGTTTAAAAGATTTATAACCAGATTCTCATGGTTCTCCCGGGATTCTGCAACAAACAGCCCGCGATACGCTTCAAATTCAGACACCGGAGTCCACCATCCTGAGCACGTGGTGCTCGATTGATTCTGCGAGTTTTTTCAAAGGAAGGATTTCATCGACGGCATTCATCTTGATCGCTGATCGTGCCATGCCATACACAAGACAGTCCTTCTCATCACAGACAAGGCTTACTCCCCCGGCCTGTTTTATTGCGGACGCTCCAGCACCGGCGTCATTTCCCATACCACTTAAAATGATCGAAACGGTATTCTTTCCGTATACCTGAGCTGCGGATTCAAAAGTCTTATCAACTGCCGGCCTGACACCGTGGACAGGGGGTGATGTCGAGTGGATAATACGTCCAGTTGTCCTGCCGTTTTTTCCCATCATTCCAGATACAACGGTATGGACACCTGCCATTGATAGCAGAATTTCACCGGTTTGCAGCCGGTCTCCGTTCCGGGTCTCCTTGACCGGCATTGACGCTATCCTGTTGAAACGTTCAGCGAGGGCTGCTGTGAAACCGACCGGCATATGCTGGGTGATGATAACGGCTGCGGGAAGATCAGGGGACATGAGAGAAAGAAGGGTATCTATCTGCGGAGGTCCCCCGGCCGATGATCCGATAAGTACCACTCGATCAGCAGGAATGGCACAAGGAGAAGGAGACTGGCGGGGATATGCCAACGAAGGCAGAGTGGACAGATGTTTAATCTTGGAAATCAATTCCAGGCCGATCTCCCGTACGTGTGCATGATCGCCGGGTTTCAGCATGAAATCATTTGCACCGAGAACAATCGCCTCATGAGTCATCTCTGCGCCTTTTGACGTGAGGGAACTCAGCATCAGAATTCCCGGGCGCTTCCTCATCTTCTGGAGCTCCCTGAGAACATCGAGGCCATTCATTTTTGGCATCTCAATATCAAGAGTAATGACATCAGGATTAAGCGCATTGATCTTTTCAAGTGCATCAACACCGTTAGATGCAGTTCCCACTATTTCGATAGATGAGTCTTTGGTCAGCATATCCCTGATGACCGTACGCATCAGCACGGAATCATCAATAATGAGGACTTTTATCATAGATCAGGATGCCAGGACACTCTTGACTTCATCTAACACTTTCGGGGCCTGGAACGGTTTGATAATATATCCTTTTGCACCCGACTTGATTGCGAGTTTCACCATCTGCTCCTGACCGACAGCGGTGCACATAATTACCCTCGCCGCGGGATCAAACTCCTTTATTTTCTTCAATGCCTCGATTCCGTTCAGCTTTGGCATAACAATATCCATAGTAACGAAATCCGGTTTCAGGTCTTTATATTTCGCAACACCTTCTTCGCCGTCTCCTGCCTCTCCGGCAATGACATGTCCACCATTGAACAGAATATTTTTCAGGAGAGTTCTCATGAAAAGAGTGTCATCCACGATCAGAACTTTTCCCATTGACAATCATTAAAAGGATGGTAGATTATCCCTTAAAGAAGTATGGGAAAAATCCGGAAGGGGATGTTAATTGGTCTGCGATTTCGTGGCATCGGAAATATACCGGACACCCTTGGTAGTGAGCTGGATCTCCCGGCGTATCGTGACTACTTCCCCGAGGCCGAGTTTCAGGATCTTATCATAAACTGCATCGAGTTGTTTGTGAGGAATATTGAGCATATTCTCGATCGCATGCGAGTCCATCCCGGAATATACGAGCATGGCAACCTGCTGGTCAATACCATCCAGCTCGGTGCCTTTCATATCCATGCTCTTCGTCGTATCCCTGAGAAAATTATATAGTACCTGCAGGGTGGAAAGCGGGCAGAGAACAAAGCTTGAAGTGACCTCTCCCGCATCAAGATGATCGATTTTTATGACATCGGTGGGTTTGCCCTGGACATCTCGTTTGGTGAGTTCGATCTCGGCAACGTCGTTTACCGGGACACAGATCTGTTTTGTTGCAGAGACGAACCATATCCCCGAACGGACCACGACGACACTCCCTTTATCCCACTGGGCATCCTTGATCATCACCCCTCCACGTATCGCCGGAGACATAAAGTAGGCCATGAGCCGGTAAGCATTGCAGGATGCAAGGATGAACCTCTTTAGTATCTGCAGGACTTTTTCAACGGTCAGGATCCTGTAAACGGTTTCAGTATCGGTCTTTACCGTGAGGATCAGGATATTTTTCTTCTCGGCGATATCGTCAATAGTCCTGAAGAGAATTTCTTTGCTGATGGGAGGGGGAAGGACAATCCGGTCTTCTCCGACACCCATTTTGACAACAATCCATTCGTTGTTGAACTGAATTTTTACAGGTACTTCTTTCATACTACTCACGGGTCGATCAAACTCTCCCTGGCGTTTTTTTTCTTCGAATAATTATGTGTGTATACCGTTATTTCATTCCTTTGGCTGGCGGAATGCTCTTTACTTTCCGGCTCTGTGAGTTCTTCAGCCATTCACTGGTTTCATCTAGTTCGGCTTCAATCTCTGCTGCCGGAGCTCTGAAATCTTTTAAATCCCGGAGGAGGCTGAGATTTCTCTCTTTTTTTACCTGTTTGACATCCGATGCGAGGGAACTTAACATGTCTTCATCGCTGGCGGATGCTCCTCTGGAGAATGAGGCTATATCGGCCTGGTTGGATATCGGGCTCCCGGCGATATCTGCTCCTTCCGGGGCATCGGAGGGTATCCAGGCTGTTTTCACGGACGGTGCCTCTGCCGGAGGAGAAACACTTCCGGCAGTATCCCCGGGAACATTCCCCGTGGCTTCTGGAGTCCCTTCTTCCAGATCGATATCAAGATCGACATCATCAAGATTCAGGTTATCGAGATCCTTGAAGTCCTGGTCGAGGGATTCCCCTCCATCAAGGCCGCTGAATTCCTCCAGACCTCCTTCATGGTCTTTGAGAATATCTCCTGCTTCCGCGCTGATATCCAGCGACGGTATAGTGATATCGGGCTCGGGGAGTATCCGTCCCGGCTCACTTTCCGCAGAAGTTAGACCTCGAGAGGGAGATGACGGTGGTTGCGAGACTTCGGTATCCTCAAGCCCGTCCAAAAGGCTTACATCAAATTCATCTCCGGATAATGACATGAAAGGATCCTGTTCCTGTACCTGTCTTCCGGGTGCGCTTTTCCCCCCGCTTACTTCCAACGGTTTCGTACCCGGACCGACACCGGCGTTTGCGAGCGCCGAACTCTTGACCTTCTCACTCACCGTTTTGTCGAGCAGACTCGTCGATGTGCTCTACTTTCTTCTTCTGCCGTCTGCGCGCTCTCAAGACGGTTCCCAGGGAGCCAAGCGACGACAGAAAAGATCGCAGCGGGGACACAGGGGCCGCCTTTCTGGTTTCCTTTGCTGCGGGTGCTTCCTTCTTCGGGGAAGGGGGATTTTTATTCGGCGGGTGCGGATTTTTCTCAAAAAATTTCATCTCGTCCAGCCGTTTCAGGAATGAAATTTTTTTAAGATTTTGAAATTTTGGCCGTTTGAACACAGATCTGATATCAGCAGGAGTAACCGCTCCAAGGAGCACCAGTATGATACATCCTACTGCGAGGATCAGGGGAACCAGCACCGTCAGGGGTACATCGATCAGGATCATGACCGAACCGGTCGCCACGATCACGGTAAAAAGGATAATCCTGCGCAGGCTTTCTTTCATATGAGATACATTCCCAGCGCCCCGGCGCCCGTACTTCCCATATTCGACAGTCCTTCAGGACTGAAGAACAGGTTCACCCCGAGGGGCGCTATCAGGAGGATAAGTCCGGTCAGTAAACAGAACAGGGCTCCGTAGAAATAAAACATGTACCTATCCCCTCCCCCGACGATCCGTGCCGCAAACATATTCGAAATCGTGATAATAGCCAGGATCAGTACCACAAAATTACCCATCTCCTTTTCGGGAAAATTGGTAAACATCGACATCCCCCCAAGCGCACTGCTCGCAGAAACTCCTCCGGCGGAGCTCGCGCCTCCGGATACCGCAGCGGTTGCTGCGAATTTGTTCATCATTGTCGAGACGGAACCGGTCAGTGTCAGCATTATGCGGTAAAGGACAACAAGGATTCCTACCATTGCCATATGCATGGGTGCAAGCAGCACAATAAAACTACGGGCATGCATATCCTTTTTTTCCCTCAGGAGGGTCTGTTCGAGCACTGAAGATCCCACAACCGTCCCGATCGGTTCTGGCGGACCCCCCATAATCACCGTGTCAAGATAAATATTGAGATATTTGTAAATGAGATTGCTACCCGAATCCCCGATGAATTTGTCCCAGATCTGTTTATTATCAAGGCCGAGGTTCATCTGGGAATAGACCGAATTCACGAGTGGCTCAAGGGCAGAAAGTGATTTTTTATCAATTGTACCAAGAGCGTGCACTGCTGTGGTGCCCTGACCTCCCATGATCGCCCCAAGACTTCGTATGAAGGTTGAAAAATCGTTATCACGAAGAGTGATGTTGCTGTCATCAATAAACCCGATGATGCCAAGGGGGGCAAGGAGGATCCCCACCAGCAGAAAAATAAATCCGGCATTGACCCCGAGCAGGGCGAGGAGAATTATTGCCCCCAGTGTAAGCGGTACAATGATACGTTCCATGGCGTGAATTGTCTGCTGTTCCCGGGAGGCTCTGACCGTGAGCCCGTGGGATTTCGGGTCATCGGAAACAGATGTATACATGAGCACATTACCCCCAAGGCAGATCACAAGGACAATCGCGTATGCCATGTTCAGAGTACCTTCGAGACCCTGGGGTGAATAGATGGCGACAGAGATCATGATGGTAACGGCGATTACCGTGCCGGAAAGCAGCATGGCGATATAGGCATCCCCCCATTTTGTGGTCATCTCGAGGCCCTGTTCAATCTGGCTGCGGTATACGCTTCTTACCGTCGATAGTTCATTCTTTAAAAAATCATCGTCAGGGACACCCGAATCTATTGCATTTGCATACCGGTTCAGCATGCTTTTAAGAATGGTATTATTCGTCCTTTCCGCAACTATTCCCAAAGCTTCGGAATAACTGTAATTCCATTTTTTTACAAACATGTCAACTTTGGTAATATATTTGGCGGAAATGTACTCTTTCCGGTTGGACGCGTAGGCGAAAATCTCCGGGCGCGAAGCGTTGGCAATGGCGAGTGATGCCATATAGGTATTTAAAAAAAGGAGGTCTGCGCCCATTCTCCGGTTTTCGGTGAGCTGGGCGATCTTGTCTTTTAATGCTTTCAGGTGAGAGGCAAAAGGCAGGGTACTGATATCTCGTTTTTTTGCCTGATCCGATGTGTTTTCAGCCATATCAGGAACCAATCTTTAAGAGCCCCTGCTTCTTGATCTTCGTCATCATATTGAATAAGTCCCAGAACTTGGTATATCCTGCTTTGTGGAGACGCTCAAGAATTTTAGCACGTTTTTCTACTTCGAGATAGATCTCTGACTTCTTGCTGTCCGGCATACCAAGCATGGTGGCAATTTTATTTTCAAGAAGGTACGAACTGCCTTTCCCGGACCAGATAAATGTATCAGTGATTGGTTCCCAGGTAAACATCTCGACGAAGGTGAATCCCTGAGTCTCCGCGTTGAAACCTACCAGTTCATTGCAACTGATCATCCGCCGCACCAGCTGACCGTCAGGTCGTTTCACCGCACTCTGGATGATCACCAGATTGAGATTATCGACATAGGTCTTGGGAATGTTGATAGGATCCCCGCAGAGACGCTGGATAAGCTTTTCCACCGATGCTGCGTGGAAGGTGCTCATGACCGGGTGACCGGTCTGCATCGCCCCGAATGCTACGCTTCCCTCCACTCCCCGGATCTCCCCGACGAGGATCTGGTTGGGGCGCTGACGCAGGGCAGCCTTGAGCAGATCGAACATGGTCACCTCGCCTCCCGCAGCTGAACCTCCCGTTCCCTCTCCTTTTCCTTTTGCCAGTGCCACTTCCCGTATCCAGTTCCGGTGAGGTACATTCAGTTCCGGGGTATCCTCTATGGTCACGATCTTGTTCTCCGGGGGGATAAACCCGGTAATGGCATTCAGGAGCGTGGTCTTCCCGCTTGCAGTTTCACCCGAGACAAAGAGCGACATACCGTACTCCACGCATATCCAGATATACGCGGCGGCAAGATAATCGAGACCATTGCTGTCGATAATATTGAGGATGCTCAATGGCACTTCGTTTACCTTACGGATACTGAAGTTACTCCCGTGCCGGCTGATGGCAGTTCCGTAAACTATGTTAATACGGGAACCATCGGGCAGGGTGGCATCAACGATGGGGCTCCGGTAAGTTATGGGACGCTTGATTCGTTCTGCCACCTTCACGACGAACTCGTCCAGCTCACTGGAAACCCTGAACTCAATAACCGATTTGAGCCCTTTAAAGATCTTATGTTCGATGAAGATGGGGCCAACCCCATCACAGGATATGTCTTCTATGTAGGGATCCGAGAGAAAAGGCTTCAGGGGGCCCATATCGATCTTGTCCCGGATCAGGAGATACTCGATAGCCCGGTATTCTTCATTGGTAAGGATAACCTTGCCTTCAGGAGTGAGGGGGACCTGGTGCTTCTTTTTTGTGTCCTTCATCTTTTTCTGTGCGGTGAAGTCAGTATTGAGAAACGTCGTGATCCTGGATTTCATGTCCTGCTGGCTGGCTGCGTTCCCGGTAAACTGCGCGATATCAGTCCCTTTTGGGAGTATAACCGCCACAGAAGCCAGCATTTTTTTTATTACTTCCGTCCGTTCCTTATCGGTAACCGGGTCATCTTCAAGCGCGTCGATCAGGTTGATAAGTTTCGTCTCAATCTCCGGGAGAAGCTGGTTCACGCTGTGGAGAAACGAAGGTTCGATGGGGATGTAAAAATTCCTCACGTCGTCCGGGTCCGGGAGGATATGGATAAAGGTGGTATCATTGACCGGATAAATAATATTCGGGCTTTCCATGCTGCGGAGTTCTTTTTTCAGCTCCGAGAGGAAGAGGGGAATCCCGTAGGTGTTTACCGGGAAGGTGTGGAGGTATTCAAGGAGGTGGGGGCTGGATTTCACGTACTCCTTGGCATTTGCCGGTAACATCTTATAGAGCGGACTCGACTCGATATCATGATAAAAATCAACCGTCGAATCAAAGACTTCCTGTTTGAAGGGCAGATTGACGGCAACCGTTAGATTACTCATATCAGACCTTCGCGAAACTCATCGGTATGACTTTCATACCGTACCCGGGATGAACCTCGAAACTGACCACATTTCCTGTCGTCTTGTGTGCCCCGCGGACCTTGATGACTTCCATGACCATGACATACTTGCTTCCCACGAGCGCTTTTTTCATATTCAGGTGGGCGTCGCAGATTGAGCGTATCCTGACGAGGGTATCTTCTTCAAATGCATAGGTATGCAGGGTGACCAGGATAGTCTTGCCGCCATCGACAAGGGATTTGCAGTTCGTGAAGAAGGTCAGGATATGATCGGTCTCTGCATATTCGGTAAACAGGGTAAGAGAATCAACAATTACCACCTGGGCGGTGCTCTGCTGGATATGTTTCACAAGCCGGGCGAGGATGCCTGCCATCTCCTCTTTTTTCCACTCAAATCCCACAACATGGAGCGGAAAGATTTTGAAATATCCCCAGGCAAAATAGTCAGAGATATCCAGGCTCATGGATTCCATCTGCTTGATAAAACTCTTGCTGGTGTTCTCGGTGGTGAAGAGGTCGACTGACATCCCCTGTTTCATCGCCCCCCAGATGATCTGCTGGGTGAGGACGCTTTTCCCGGTATCATTTTCACCCTCGATGAGGGTGAGGGACTCAAGGGGCAGGCCGTCGGCTATTTTTTTATCCAGTTCGGAGTTGCCGGTCGAGATAATCCGCCGGTCCTCGCCTCCCATCAGATCGGAAATGTTTGCCATCAGTCTTCCTCCTTGTTATTCAGGGATAGGTTGTCTGCGCATTAATCCCATTGCCTGTCGTCACCTGGAACCACACGGGGCTCCCACTGGTAAATGTCGCCCATATCCACATCTTCTCCCCAGGGTCCAGCTGCCGGGGATGAATAGTGTCGGGCACGATGTCACCATAAATGCACCATGTCCTCTCAATCCCGCATGTATTACCATTATAGGTAAGGTACTGGTATCCTCCGGATTCTGTGCCAGTACCGGATGAGTACGTCCATGTGGGCAAAATCACCTATTATTTCGTTGCCGGTATTCGTCACGCTGAAATTCAGGCCCTGACCGGCAAGACGGGTCTCGGACTTGTTCAGGGAGATGCTGGTTCTCATCCGTGCCTCGGTGAGCTGTGAGAGATCTTTTTGTGCATTGGCGATTGTTTCACCCGCAGAGAGTGTGCCTCCTACGATCACGTACGCAACAATGACGAGGAGTACTATTCCGATTGCAGCTCCGATAATTTCAGCAACGGCCATACCGATCAGCTCACCGTAAATTCGGTGGACCTCCAGATGCCGTCCGGCAGGGCAAACTGGAAGTACACCTTGTTCCCGAGAGAAGGTATGGTTGTTTTGAACGTTACTTTCACGGTCTCTCCTGCATCCCAGTACTTATTGCCATTGAGATCGTACTCAGGGTTGGTGAACGTCTCGGTCCACTGGTTATCACCAGGGGTACCGGTTGCATGCGCAAGATGATCGAAACTGCCGGATGCGCCACCAAAGACATCGGCCCGCTGGATATCGAGGAGCGATATCTGCTCGCTCCCGATATTTTTCATCCATATCTGGCCGGTCCCGGATGATTCGGATGCATAGGTAGCAATAATTTTAAAGTCCGTCCGGATCCGCGCATCAGATTCATGGGTGGTGGAAGAGAATGTTCCTGCCATGGTGGATATGACCGGATACACGGCATTTATCAGGACGGCTGATGCGACCACCGCGGTGATCAGGAACAATGCTGTGGTAATCGTCTCGGCAGACATCCGTTAGATCCTGTCGGGCAGATTCATCCATTCTTCATCTTTCTCTTTCTGCATCCGGGATTTCTTCTCTCCAAGGGAAATACGGGGGAGATCGATGGTCCCTTCGCTGCTTTTCTCCCGGGAGCCCGGCTCTTCCTGGCGTTGTTCCATCAGTACTTCTATCATATCCCGGTCCATCGATGTATCGTTGGGTGCAAGAATCCTGTTTAGTGCATAGAGTTCGGTGATAAACTCGTCCGGGCCTACCTCATGCTCTTCACCCAGATTTGCCGGCATAAGACGCGAAATCTCACGGATCTCATCGCAGGATTCCCGGGAGATGAATCCCATCGCCCGGTAGGATTCCAAAATGATCTCCAGCCGGTCATGGCCGACCTTCTTCACCGCCTGGCGGGTCCACTTGAAGAGCTTATAGACTTTCTGCAACCGGAGTTTCCCGTCCGCTGTCTCCGGGAGAGCCCGGGGGATAAAAACTTCGTGACCGGGCAGTTCCACCGGCGATATCATGGCAGCGGCCGGCAGTCCACCCGGTATTTTTCTTCCGTCGTGTGGTGGAGAGGTTATCGGTTCCGGTTGAGCCTGCGGGGCCTCACGGGCGGTCGCGGTCTCCTTCTTCTCCTGGGAGGCATTTATCATGGCTTCCCGGGTATCGAGGGCTGCCTCCCGTGCTTCCAGGGCAGACTTTTTTGCCTCATCAGCAGGTGCCGGGGGTGCGAAAGGGGCTCCCGTGGTTCCGGCAGTGACCAGGGTAAATGGGTTTTCCAGTTCATTCATCCGTTCCCGGATATCGATCAGGAGACGCTTGATAGAAGTTTTGATAAGGTCAACTTCCCGCTCCAGGTTCTGGAGTTTCACTTCCGGATCATCTTCTGATGCCGCAGTGATGATATGGTCGACCTGAGACTGGTTTACTGCCATGGTGTATCTGCTTTTATATTATATTGCTGACTATTAAACATTTTGTTAGGTAAATAGCAATAATTGATGATTATAACGGAAATGCAAAAAAAATTTTACCCTGAACCGGGACCATGAGGCGATAACACCTCGTGCGGGTCGCGCCAGCGCTATTCCGGTTTGAGTGTTGAGCAGGTTAGTATTCCTGAAGGAAAATAATCATCCTTTTTTATGAAAGAGAAAACCATAGTATTATAGTGCCGATAAAGAGAAACCTATTTAAAACAATCAATGAATGTTCAGTGGTGTTTGAGGAGATCTGCCAACAATGGTCATGGATGAGGAACAGAATTCCAACCTGCGGATAGCAAAAGAATTGTCCAATGTCATCCTCGGCGATCTGGAGATCAACCAGCTGCCCATATCGCAGATCCTGATGAAAGCCAAACGGCTGGCACGGATGCTGCACGACTCTGATGCCCAGCGATGGCTGGACTATGAAATTATGGGTTACCCGGTGGTTTTTGATCCGGATGAACTTGGTTCCTGCAAGAAATACTATGTGGGTGACCGCCCGGTCATACGGGACGAAAAGACCCGGCGTCCTCATTCTATCGGTCTTCCCCACCTGGAATCGTACATTAATTCCACGAAGATCGATTCGGTTACAAAGATAGGCGCCAACGAGAGCCAGAAGATACAGATCCTGAACAAGCACCATGAGCTGGTGAATGACTTTGAGCGCCTCAAAACCACAATCCATAATTACATAACTGAAGTCAATATCTCGCTCTCGGTCGGAGATTTTGCCGAAGATATCTTTGAAGATACACGTTTTGCAGCGGACAAATTTATCCGTGAAAACTGCCCCCGTGCGGGAGAGCAGCTCCTCGAGATAAACGAGAGGATGAAATATTATGATCCGGAATCATTTTCACAGGCCCTCGCTGCGGTGCAGAAGATCCTGATTACAGTGGCAGATACCATTGTCCCGGCGCGTGAAAAAGTCTACCTGGACCGGAAAGGCCGCGAACGGAGCATCGAACCGGACCAGTACCTGAACCGGATTTTTTCCTTCATCGAGCAGAATTCCAAAAATGATCCGGCAGTTTCCATGATCGAGTCAGAGATGGCATACCTGTTTGCAAAATCTGAGCATGGCCATGAAAGGGCCAAAGGGCTGCGGGATAATGTGTCGAAAGAGGATGTGGAGCTCGCCATCATCCATATGTACCTGGTCATCGCAGAGATTGCGAAGATAAGGAAAGTTGATACGATCTATCTCAGGACCCGTCCTGCGGAGAATTTCGAACCCCTGCCAAAGTTAGAATGAGCCGTGCTTAAAAAATGGGTATAGACCCCGTCCAGCCACTAACTTTTCAGTACGATCGATCAAAAATCCTCATTGAAGACGCTCCAGGGGACATCGGTATATACCTCCGCCCCCGCCGCTGCGGCGACCCCCGGGATGCGATAGAACCGATAATAGTAATAAAATCCAAAAATACCGTTGTTAAAAACTTAAGCACTTTTTCTATCTTGAATTCAGTAACGTATTTTTTATCTTCGTTCACGTCCTGAATCAATGATAGTTTTGGTGGTTTAACTGGTAATATACTCAAAAAAATTACGAGAGAATCGTAGTATTGGTGATCGTTGCTGCGGTGGTCTTTGAGAAGGGTAACGCAGCACCGACCGGTGGTCGAATCTCAATAGTTACCACGGTATTTTTAGGGACCGGGGCAACCATAAAATCAATCTCGACCTGCTGGTTTTGAGTCATCGAGTCGAGAACAGGTCCTGTCCCTGCTTCCCTTGCCGTGAATGTTGTTAGTGTGGCGTTACCGCCAAGCGGGAGAATGATCAGTGGGGTCGCCGGGGTGGAGAAGGCGATGTTCAGCTTCGTCAGATCGACCGGCGGGGCACCCGGCGCAAGGCCGATGGAGAATTTGATCTCATCGATTCCCGAAGATGGATCTGAGGCGAGCCCGTACACGTTTCCAATCAGCAGGAGATTTGATGTTGACTGTTCAACACTTTTTTGAATGGTTTCCTGGGCTTTCTGTGTGGTAAAGAACCCGGCCCCGAGTATCACATAAGCAAACACAGCTGCTACGACAACGAAGGCTATCAGGACAATTGCGGCCTCAAGACCAGTGAATGCATCGGAATTTTTTACCATTGATATGAAATCTCCTGAATCACTTATTTTCAATGTGAAATTACATAAGGCATGTGTATTGCAGATGCAGCTAAACCGGACTCGTATCCCTGCGAATCAGGGTAATATATTGACGGTTAATCAATCAAATCAGAATTGCCTGAGTTAAGATTTTCCGTGTTTTCACGAGTAAACCGGGAACATCAGCGAATGGTGGTGTTAAAAAAAGGAGAGATTAGTAGAGAACATTTGTATGCTGTGATCGTTGCGGGTGCGGTCTTTGAGAACGGAATGCAGCACCAACTGATGGCCTCAATTCCATGGTCATCTTTGTATTTGCTGGTACCCCGGTTACATTAAACGCAATCTCTACCTGGTCGTTGGGATTCATTGAAGTGACGGCACCGGAACCAATCTTTGTGGTAAAAACCGTCGGTAGATGGCAGTTGTACCCTGTGACAAGATTGTCGGGCTTGTCGTCGGGGTGGAGAAGACAATCTTCATTTTTGTTAAATCAATAGCCGACGCACCTGGTGCAAGACCAATCACGAATGTAAGACTGGTGATAGAGGTGTTATCGGTGGACAGCCCATAGACATTACCTATCATCTGGATGTTTGCCGTCGACTGTTCAACACCCTTGTACACGGTCTCCTGGGCCTTCTGGGTTGTAAAGAACCCGGCGCCGAGTACGACATATGAGAACACCGCTGCAACGACAACGAATGCGATAAGCACAATTGCCGCCTCAAGACCGGTGAACCCTTCATCATTATGCTTCATGAATTTCATAGGTTAACCTTCGTACACTACGGACACTGGGTAACCAGCGTCCCTATTTCTTAAAATGATTTTATAATACAAATACTTTCTTCTTACAAGTCTTGTTTTGATCTGAATTTTGAGGTTTTTTTGAAGAAAATTTCCCGAATTATGAGATAAGAGCCGACCAAATATTTCCCTGCCACGTGTACTTTTGCGTGTTCAGGGATGAATTTTTTTCCGGTATGTTAGCTCCGGAATATGCGGGTATTTATGGTAAGAACCCCTACTCTTTTCTCAAGAACTCCGGCCATGGATAAAAAGTCTGTCATGTATGCGGCGGGCGCACTGGTCATTATTCTTGTCCTTGCCCTTGTGGTAAAACCCCTGGTAACCGGCCAGCCCCTCAATACCGGCATTCCCCTAGCAACGACTGCAAGCCACCCTTCCCGGTATCCCCGACACCGGTAATCACGGTGCCCCCGGCGACGATCCCCTAGGGGTCGCCGACCCACTACCCGTCGACTGCAGTTCCCACATGGAATCAAAATGTCACGTCGATAGGATTTGTCAATCCGTCCTCGTACGGCATCTCACTGGATGTCCCCCTCCCGAACGGGACCCGGTTTAACACAACCGGCGCGAATACCAGCATGACTTCCTATGCAAAAATTGCCGGAAAATACAGCGGGACCACCCAGATCATTACTATTCCTTTCCCTTACTGGGACCTGGTCTATACGGTCGATCCCGTGCCGGCATCGGAACCCGGCTCAGTTCAGGTTGTTTCGACCAGTGGAACGGGGATATCCTATAGTGGCGTACAGGGCTCTTATTCTGGGGTGATCCCGCAATTTTCAGTGCAGGTAGTGGACGCTGCAGATCCTAACCGAATCGTGCGGACCTTCAGCCCTCCCGGAGGTATCAACCAGGAACTGTGGACTGCGACAAGCGATCCACGCCCGTGGACCGAAAAATTCTACGAGGGTCAAAGAAGCTATTATTTTATCATCAAATCGACATTGCTCAACTCGTATACTATTGATATCCGGGTCCCGACCCAATACATTGGCAGGTACTGAACGGGTAGTTGTGCAAGGGATTCCCCAAAATCAAAGTATCACTTTTTCATAAATCCAATAGATCACTGACACTGTGCCAAAAGAAAAGCGGGAAATCTTGTAAAAATAAGATCCGGCTTTCCCCTCTCTGTTGGACCCCCGGATCATGCCATGAATATTGAGCAAAATTAATCCTTTGCTGCCCCCTCCACCGGCACATTCCCCATGATACGCCACTTTGAAAAGGTCGGCGAAAAAAAGAGTGAAAAAAGGTTTTCTGGGGTTAATCCGGATACTTAATCGATCTTTCTCTTTCCCATGGATTCGATATACACGATCTCTTTACCTACTTCGACATGGCCTTTTTTGTCTTCGGGTATCGGAATTTCAAAGTTTGAAAAGTCTTTCATGTCCATCAACTGGGCCGTATTGCCGGCGATCGAGATAACCTGGCCGCTCTTCCGCTCGACAATAGGGATATATGCCTTTGCCGATACCGGCTGGACAATCGACCGTTTCACGCCGTCGAATATCCCTACCGCATCTATCCGTGCTTTTGCAGCACCATGTTTCCCGGGTTTTGATGTGGCAATGCCGAGCACCCTGCACGGCTCGTCTTCGATGACAATATAGCGCCCTTCTTTTATCTTCCCTATTTCGGTCTGCTCTTTCATTTCATTCACACCTAAAATAACCACATATCGTAAACGCGGTAGTAATTTATCTCCATTGCATTACATAAATACAGCGTAGATAAAGGAAGTCCGGGGCATGGAATTTCTTCTGGCATGCGATCAGATGGCGGAACTGGTCAAAGAAAGTATCTGCGATCTTGCGGGAACTCCTGAAGGCGCGGAAACGGTAAAGATGGGTGCCGATCTTACCCCGACAAAAAAGATCGACCAGGTAGCCGAGGATTGTGTCATTGCTTTTTTGCAGGAAGATCCGCTCTGCTCGCTCCTGGTGAGTGAAGAAGCTGGAAAAGTGGAATTCCCCGGCAACGGCGGCACTATCTTTCTCGATCCCGTTGACGGGACGTTCAATGCCCTCGCGGGTATTCCCTTCTATGCTCTCTCCCTTGCCTATGCAGAGCATGGGGTTGTGCAGCAGGCATTCGTCCGCAACCTGGCGAGCGGTGAGACATTTACGGCCGTAAAAGGCAAATACGCGCGGTGCGACGGCAAACCTATCCAGGTATCGGCAGTCTCACAGCTGGATGAATCTGCAATGAGCGTCTACGGTCGGAAATTTGATCCCACCCGCATGATGCAGCTGGGCCAGAAGATACGGCGGTGGCGTCTGCTGGGGGCCTCTGCGCTGGAACTCTGTTATATCGGGTGCGGGAGGATTGACGGATTTGTCGATCTGCGGGGAACGCTGAGAGTCACTGATGCGGCGGCCGGAATGCTTGTCTGCACAGAAGCCGGCGGAAAAGTATCCGATCTCGAAGGCAAGAGGATACGGTTTCCCAACGAAGTGACGATCGGCCGGTGCCTTGTCGCGACAAACGGGGTTCTCCACTCCAAAGTGATCGAATACCTGCGGTGATGAGGATGAGGATACTGCTTGTTTCACGGATCGACAGCCGGGATGCACGTGCTTTCACCGAGAAGGTCAGGACGGTTCTTGAACAGGAGGGATCCGATGTAATGTATGACCGCGATACCGCAGCGGCGCTCGGAACGACCGGCTATTCGTTTTCGGAGGCGAATCCCGTGGTGGTGATTGCTGTCGGTGGAGACGGTACTATCCTCCGCACAATCCAGCAGATGGACCGGCCTGTCCCGATCCTTGGCGTCAACTGGGGAGAGGTCGGTTTCCTTGCAGATCTTGAACCTGAGGGGGCCCTGGAATTTATCAAGGGTCTTCCTTCAGGTTTCTCCGTCGAAGAACGGATGAGAGTTACTCTTACCCATGATGGCACCTGCCTGGGAACCGCCCTGAACGAGGCATTGCTGGTAACTTCCCGCCCGGCAAAGATGCTGAAATTCTCCGTTATC
The DNA here is from genome assembly GCA_963815065.1 of uncultured Methanoregulaceae archaeon. Taxonomy (GTDB): domain Archaea; phylum Halobacteriota; class Methanomicrobia; order Methanomicrobiales; family Methanospirillaceae; genus Methanoregula. The sequence continues at coordinate 1,570,097 of CAWFFE010000002.1, forward strand.
GTTGATGGCATCCCGGCCGAGCAGTTCCGTGCTGACGGCCTGCTGATCAGTACACCAACCGGCTCTACTGCCTACGCCATGAGTGCAGGAGGACCTATAGTCGACCCGAGGATCCAGGGATTCCTGCTGGTCCCGCTTGCCCCTTATATGCTCTCGTCCCGCCCCCACCTGCTGAGCAGTGATCGTTTCCTTGAGATCCATCTCGACAGCGCAAAACCTGCACATCTCGTCATCGACGGCCAGAAGACGATCAGCGTGGGATCCTCGATGACCATAAAGGTGCAACGGGCTGAATACCCTGCTCTCTTTGTCGATGTCCGGAGAAATTTCTTTGAGAAAGTGGATAGAAAACTCCGGAAACTCTGATCCTCTCAAGAAATATTTATGTTTACTGAGAGTCTTTCCAGACTCTCATTTTTATGATTCATGCGGAACGGTTTTATCCGGAAATAGGGTTATCGATTTTTCCTGCGTCCTATGTACCGGGCTCCCGTGTGGCGCCCCCGCAGCGGATCACAATCGGAAAAATATCTGAAAATATTATCCCTGACCTGTCAATCCCCGGAGAGACACTGAGGCCGGAACATCCCTGAGCTGCTAAAAAGTGCGTTTTTTGAGAAGAAGATCTGACTTATTTAATATTTTTGATCGTTAAACTCCATTGCCTTTGAGAATGCCAGTAACTGATCATGAAAGAAAAAATATTCTCTAAACACTTTTTTACTCCACTGAGCCTTTCCGAGCCTTGGAATGGCATGAAGGGAAAACCTTTCATATTTTTTGATGTTTAAGATTGCGTGAACGCTCCATGGATTTTTTGCATTCCAAAACCTCTTAACCAAGCCTTTCTTGATACAACCAATCTTGAGAAAGACCAGAATATTGCCGGACAAAAAGATGCCGTTCGGCGGGATCTTCCCTTCACGAGCCCTCCAGATCCAATGATTTAACATAGAGAACCGGATGATTAACCGGATCTTCAAAATAAAAGACTTATCTTGAAAGCCGATCTACTACTGGAACAGGTGGTCTCGTGCGGGTTTCCATGAAACTTGAGATGAAGGATTCTCCGGGTCAGCTGGTAGCTGCCCTCAAACCCATGTCTGAAGTAGGGGGAAATATTATCGCGGTCATTCACCAGCGTGACCCTGACCTGGACGATGATATCCTGAACGTACAGATCGTCCTTGAGTTGCCGGCGGGTCGGATGGAACGACTCGTCACCCTCCTCAAAGAACAGGGGGTCCATATCCAGCGGATTGGCGAGGAACGGCTCCTCTATAAACGGACGGTCATACTGATAGGACATCTCATGCATACCGGTCTCTCCGATACTGTCGACCAGATCGACTCTACCGGCTTTGCCGAAGTCTGCGAACTTGCGATGAGCATGCCAGCCGTCCGGGAGCGCTCATCCTCACGGATTACCATCAAGGCGGTCAGCAGGAATGACATGGAAGCAGCACTCGCGATCCTTCGCCGTGTTTCGGTCCAGAAATCCCTGCTCCTGATCGAACCTCTCGAGGAGATCGTATGATGAAGGTCGCGTTACTGGGCCTTGGATCGGTAGGCAGGGGAGTTGCCGGGGTTATTGCACGAAAAGACCTCGGGATCACCATCACCGGGATTGCGGATTCGAAGAGCGGCTGCATGGATACTGACGGGCTCGATATTGCAAATCTCCTCCTTAACAAGAGCAGGAGCGGCTTGTGCGGGGACCGGGAGATCTCTGCTGCCGATGTGGTAAAGAAAGCAGATTACGATGCCCTCATCGAAGTAACCCCTACCAATGCCCTTACCGGGGAACCTGGCATCGGGCATATTAAGGCGGCCCTGTTGCGGAAAAAACACGTGGTCACTTCCAACAAGGGACCGATAGCCCTTGCTTATAAGGAACTCCATGCGCTGGCGCAGAAGAACCGGGTCTCGCTACGGTACGAAGCGACCGTGGCAGGTGCAATCCCCATTATGCATACCCTTGAACACGGGCTTGCGGGCAACGAGATTCTCGCCCTATACGGGGTGCTGAACGGGACCTGCAACTATATCCTGACCCGGATGGCGGATGAAGGGCTCACCTATGAACAGGCCCTGATGGAAGCCCGCGAGATGGGGTACGCCGAAGCAGATCCCACCTATGACGTCCAAGGTATCGATGCGGCGATTAAGCTCGTAATCCTGGCAAACACTATCTGGGGGAACGGAGTCCATCTGAATGACGTCGACCGGACGGGTATCGATCTCCTGACCGCAGACGCGTTACGGCTGGCCGAGGATGAAGGATCCACTATCCGTCTGATCGCCGAAGCGATCCCCCGGAAGCATATCCTCCGCGTTTCGCCCCGCATTCTCAGTAAAAACCACCCGCTGGTTGTTGACGGGACACTCAACGCCCTCACCCTTGAGACGGATTTGGCAAAGGAGATCACCCTTATCGGCCGGGGAGCCGGGTCTACCGAGACCGCAAGCGCCATTATTGGCGACCTGCTGTTCATCCAGGATCGTTATGCCGGGCGTACTTGAACGGCGGCGCGAGTACCTGCGCCTGATGCGGCAGTTCACACTTGACAATGGTTTCTTTACGGTTACCGACATCAAAAAGGCGACCGACCTCCCGCGGAGTACCGCCCAGGACTGGGTAAACCGGCTCCTCGGAGAAGGGTGCGTCATTCTCCGCGACCCGAAACGGGGGCGAAGTCCGGCACACTACGTCGCGATGAGTGCCATGCCGTCAAGTGCCTGCCGGCGGATATTCACGACCATCGACGGGGATAACGTCGAAATTTACCACGACTGTATGAGCGGGGCCTGCGCCGCTTTCTGCGGCTACCACCATGCCCTGGCAGGAGGAGTGCTGGAGAGCGTGCAGCGTGACGGGACGCTGCTCCGGGAATGTGCCCGGATCGGCAGCCGACCGGTCCCGGTCGGGCTCTCACCGCTCCCGGCGGTCGGGGTTACGGGCATCATACATGAAGGGGATACGGTTGTCCAGCATATCCGCTGCATCGGTGGCCCGGCCTACTCATTATCCGACATGATGGCACGTGCGGAAGGGGTGGTGCAGGTCAGGACCAGGCATGCCGGCCCGATCGCGGAGGGCGATGTGCGGACCCGGGCACTGGTGCACGTAATCATTGGCATCGATGATACTGATTCAAAAGAAGGGGGAGCAACCTTTGCCCTTGCACTGGCACTCCTGTCGCACGTCACCCGGATCAAGGGTGTGCTGCCGATAAGCCACCATGTGGCTATGCTCTATCCGGATGTATTTACCAAGACCGCCGGGAACTCCTCCAGTTACATCGAGGTCGCCGTCGCCCCGGAAAGTTACGCGGATCTCGAAGAGAAGACCCTGCGGTTTGTGGCCGGGGAGTCATTGTCCCGGGAATGGGGAGTGGCTATCCGGTCCGGGCTTACCGTTCCGGAAGGGCTGCGGGAGTACGGGAGGCAGGTCAGGAACCAGGTGATCAGCCGGGCGGTTGCAGAAGCGACCGCGGAACGTTTCGGTATTACGCTGCACGGGGGAAATGGGGTGATCGGGGCGCTGGGAGCAGTTGCCCTTGCCGGTCTCCCCCACGACATTCTGCTCGACCCTGCACGGGACATCCCGTGAGGAACGGTATCGCTGGTTAAGGTTGACATCTCCCGTTTTTTCCCGTTATTGACATCGTGCCTGATCTACAGCCCTGAACCCCCTTTCCAGCGATAAATCAAAATCATGATTAACCGGCCGGTCGACATTGTACTTGTGGAGGATTTTGCATAAGTTCATCATAACCGGTGGAATTTTTCTCGCCGCACTGCTTTTGTGTATTCCCGTTGCAGCGGCTGATCTTGCGGATCAGTACTATGGTGATGGGATCAACTTCAGTATCCACGGAGATTATACCGATGCCCTCGCGGCGTATGACAAGGCGGTGTTTATCCGTCCTGGTTATGCCGACGCATGGCTCAATCGCGGCGTCGTGCTGGAAAATCTCGGCCGGTTTTCTGAGGCAGTTGCATCATATGACAATGTGCTCTCCCTCCGTCCCGCAGATGCAGAGGCATGGAACAACCGCGGCATCGCGTTACGGAAACTCGGCAGGTATGCAGATGCAGTCGCCTCCTATGATAAAGCGATAGCCATCAGGCCTGACTATACCGAAGCATGGCTCAACCGGGGCGTCGCGCTGGATTATCTCGGGCGTTATGAAGAGGCCATCGTCTCGTATGATAAGGTGCTCTCCTTCCAGCCGAATCACACCACTGCACAGGAAGACCGGGAAATTGCCCTTGCCAAAGAGAAGGGGTTGAACCCGGCAGCCCTCGGAATGCTCATCCTCACCGCGATCATCATCGCCGGTGTCGTGCTCTGGTACATGAAACCCCAGAACCTGTTCGGGAAAAAATCCAGCCACAAGAGAACTCCGCAGGTAATTGTGGAAGAGAAATCAGAAGAGAAACTTCACTATGGGACAGTTCCCGAAGAAAGTCGGTTACATACCCTGGCGAACTTATGCCGGGTGATGAATGAATACGGCCTTCCTATCCTCGATGACCGGGAGAAGGTATCCGCCCTCCTCGAAGAATTCTCCAGCGGTGACTACAAAAATGAACGCAAAATTCTGATCCTTGCCCTGAAGGACAATATCCCGCAGGAATTACTGAAACTGCATAAGGGATTTCACTGGATCAACACCTCCGCCCGGCTGCGAAAACAACTGATGGAAGACCATGCTATACCCGAGGACCTTGCCCGCTGGGCAATAGAGACGTGGGCAAAGGCGCTGGAAACCGAGAAGTAAATTCTGACTCGCCTGTTGATTGAGGCTCTTGCATTCCGTGAATAGCGACAACAGTTTTTTTGGACAAAACTGGTAACATTACGTCCTCACCAGCTCCGCCAAACCTAATCCTGGTGAATCTATGAAATCAGAATCAGCTCACGGCCGGCCATGGGCAGGAAAAAAAGCGTGCCTGCTGCAGGTAATTTTAATGCTGAAGTTGATTTCCGAGGCAAGGCGGGGTGGGAAGGTTACCTGAGATAATACCTGCTCCCGCCCTGCCATGGTTTTCATGAATGAGTGCCGGAAAACCTCCGGGACCATGAAAAACGGGGGCCTGAATATCGGAGATCAGAGGATACCTTGATTATGATGGGTGATACCGACTTCATCAGACTATCATAAATCTTTGTCATGCATGATTACCTGGAAAAAATGAGAAGATCTTCAGCAATAATTGCTTTAATTCATATCCTGAAGTGTGCAGATTGTTCACCTTACCTTTCAGCATTATCTTATCTTTGACCTTTTAGGAGATGAATTCCCCTGGATCTCTACGTCCTCCAAAATATCTTTATATTTCCTGGTTTTCCCCTTTTCCTTATTTTCTTGCATTTTATGGAGTTTTTTTTAAATCTTTTTTATATGCAGTAAGGGAAATTTTTTTATTTTATCGGAGAAATATGATTCCGGGAGAGAACCCGTATCGGCAGGCAATGGATTCATTTCACGGCCTGATGTTTAACACTCCTGATAAATTAATGCAATGCAGGAGCGCCTTGCCAGACTTTATTATTATTCGAAGAGAAATACAATAATAACGAATCGATATATTTTTCGGGACAGATTTTCTGTTTACGGGAATACGATGACTTTGTCCCGAATTTCTCATTGGAGCAGAACGTGAAGATCTCATGAAAATTTATGTCCTTATTATCCTTATCTTTGCCGGGTGTCTCGCCGCAGGATGTGTAAGTCCGGTGAAACCCGCAGCCGAGAATGTTCCGGCGGTTACGCCATCAAATACGTTCACTCCGTTTTCCAACGTGACCACTGCACCTCGCCCCTCCGACAATATCAATTACCCCCAACACTACGCTGCCCTCGCGACTGAAGGGACTGCTGAAAATATCGGTGAATGGCTGGATCGGGGAATTCCCTGTCTTCATAGACAACGTGAATAGAGGCGCAGTGACAACCCAAAGACCAGTATCCCTGATGCTGGAAGAGGGGAATCATTCCCTTAAAGTGTGTTGCGGTGCAATATGTGAACAACAGAATGTTACCATTAAATTCGGTGAACAAAGAAACATTGATTTTTCGGAGCAGATGAAAAAGAACTGCGAATTTTTAGAACCCACCGCTCGAATAATCGGATATTATCTGAACGGTGATGAGATGACAGTAAATGTCGAATTCATAAACCCAACGACGCAGACTTATGCAATGTCGGCAGAGATCATCTGTGGATATTCATATATTGAAGAGAGAAGTAACACCAGGGTAGGAAATTTTGCACAGGGTCAGGTGTTTTCGACGCTGAAAGCCGGCGAGCGTAAAACAAGTGTGCTGAATCTGAAATTGATAAGTGGCTATAGTTATAATTATGACATACCAACAATAACCAAAGTTTCCTATACATAATTTTTTGATTTATTCTATGAGGAAAAATCACCGGTAATCGATTCTTTCCGGTCATCGGATTTCACCGGTAACCGGCGTTCCTGTCTCTCCCCGGGGACTTCAGACACGGGCATGAAAGAGAAGAAAATCATTCCTTTCGCATGGCCGCCATGACGTTATTGCACCGGAATATCTGAGGAATGAAGGAGATCCTGTCTTCAAAAATCGCAAGTGGATTAAAAACTACCGTGATTGAGATGCGGAACCGGGTACCATCGGGCGGACAGGAAAAAGATATTGTTTTAAATGTCCTGAAACAATCATCATTGAAAGGTCTTGCCATGACGGAGAAAATATCAGAAAGCCTCGCGGAAAAGATACTTGATCCAAAAGACCTCATTGCCTACCAGGATGGCTCGGTTGTAAGCCGGATGATCGTACATAAGAAGAGCGGGACTATCACGCTCTTCGCCTTTGATGCTGGTGAAGGGTTATCGGAACACACGGCACCATTCGACGCTATCGCATCGATCCTCGATGGTGAAGCCGAAGTATCCATCGGGAAGAACCTGTTTGTCCTCAGAGAAGGCCAGATGATCATCATGCCGGCAAACAAGCCCCATGCCCTCTCCGCTCAGCAGCGATTCAAGATGATGCTGACGATGATTCACGAATAACGGGTTCCTGTAAAACAGCCCGACCGGGACAGTGTCCTGGATTGTTAAATCATCATGGATTTTGGGGAGCGCAATTCAGGATCCCGAAAATTTTTTAAAATTTCTGCGAGTCCTGTAAATTTTCACTTCTTCACCGGGAGAGATGAATCTCCCTCTCACGCACGTGAATATCCCGGAAAAAAATCAGGGAATCACCGGTTTTTAAAGGGATCTCCAAGGATATTGTAGCGTTGGCGAGCTGTTTTTTTTACCCTGGTCGTCCTTCTTTCCCTGCCTGACCAAAGGGTGTAAACTGTATACCCTTCTTCTCTTCGGGAACAGATGCGACACATCTGCGTTCGTCAAGGGTGCTTTCTGCTGGAGCCGTCCCGGAAGATCCGGGTTGTCAGGAAAGAGCACACACCGAAAAGAGATCAAATCTGCCCGGTCGCTGGCAAGCGTGTCGTTTCCACTGGTGTAATAATCTTCACTGAGATGAAATGGATGATTCACATCATAGATGGTGACTGCAAAAAAAATACATCATCCTGGACTGCTCATTTCTGTGAGACTCAGACTTCGGCAACTTTGCAGGCTATAATCTTCGAAAAATGTCACTTTTTTTGCCTTATTAAAATTTAATCATATGAAACCGTGATAAGGATCAAATCCTGGCCTGGCTTTTTCACTCAAACCGTAGGGAGTTTCAAAGGCTTAAGGGAACTGACAAATTTCCTTGGCAAAAAAAATATCTCAGGATATTAATCGTATATTGCTTACAACAACGTGGAAGTATAACCAGATTAAATAAACCAGAATGAAGATAATTATTCCATATAAAATCTGGAAATTCAGCCGGGTCGGAAATGGCAAATTTTCCGGTCTTTTTTCCTGAATGAATATTACCGCTTTTTCAATGATGGTAAAAAGAATAACATAGGCAAGAATTTTTATTATCCCGTGAAGAAGCGGGTTACTAACAAAGGGTATCATGAAGGGGTTTTGTTCAGAATTCCCCAGATCCAGGCTAAAACTTGTGGTGATAATATCCAGGCCAAATAATAATCCCAGAATTAACCAGAGTGCATGGCGATGATATTTTTTTATAACGGCATACACAGCATGAAGTTTATCGTGCATAACAACAGCACTCATACCTGGTACGGCTCTTGCATCATTCCTGATAAATGGTTGCAACGCACCAGCGCAACGCAGATAGTATAAACAGAGCTTTTCGGCAATGATAAACCCGGTTACAAAGAATGACTAAATTCTGTTTTGGTCTAAAAATTACCGGCAGCAGGTCCGCACCGCGATCCGGATACATGATAAGTGCAATGTGTTGTTAATATTTTTACTATAATTATTTCATATAGAAATATTAAATTCTTAAATAAGGTGTCCTGTTGTTATCCGTTCTGTTGGTTGATGATGAACCTGCTTTGCTGGAAGTCCTTAAACCATTTGTTGAACGTTCCGCTGAAATAAGCGTTCATTCAGCGCAATCTGCGGCGGAAGCACTTAACATTCTGACGGAAAAATCATTTGATGCCATAGTTGTGGATTATTATATGCCGGAGATCAACGGCATCGAGTTTTTAAAAATTCTCCGCTCGAAAGGGGATACGACACCGGTAATTATTTTTACCGGCGCCGGAAATGAGCGCACAGCGATTGATGCATTAAATTATGGGGCAAATTTTTTCTTAAAAAAAGACGAGAACCCGCATACGTTGTTTCCTGAACTGTGCGACATGATCAAAAATGCCGTAGAAAGCAGATATACCGGGAAGAAAATTGGAACATCCAGCAGGAAAATTATATTGGATTTGATCAATTTTTCTCTGGAGCCTACTCTTGCCATCGACCACGAGGGGAAAGTTATGGCCTGGAACGATTCGATTGCGCAGTTGACTGATACGCCGGCGATTGAAGTAATCGGAAAGAACGATAATATTTACACGATACCTTTTTTTGGGACCAGGAAAAAAATGCTGATAAACCTCGTATTTGAAACGGACGAAGTGATTAAACGCCAAGGGTATTCCATAGTGAGCAGAATCCCAAAAGGTCCGGTTATCGCGGTGACCAACGGGTTGAAGAAGGATGGGAGTGAATGGACACTCTGGTCAAAAGCGATGCCGGTGTATGACATGCAGGGGAATTTCATAGCGGCTGTTGGAATTTTGCGTGATATGACGGCCACATTCGGGGATGGCAGCATCTATGAAGGCATCCAGGATGACGTTGAACATAAGACAGGGACCGAATCCCGGCTGACGTCAAAACCAACAAGAATATTGAATAAAATTCTCACTGCAGCCTCAGGCAAAGCCGTCTCCTGTTATAAGGAAGGGGTTAACCTGTATAAAGGGGAAAAAAAATATGCTGAGGCACTTGTTGCTTTCGAAAAGGCCCTGGAAATTGATGAAAAATTTCCCCAGGCATGGAATGATCGCGGCCTCTGTTACCGTGAAATGGGCGATTATAAAAGTGCCATGAAATCATTCCTCCGGGCAGTTGAACTGGCACCGGAGAACCCGGAACTTCTCTTCAATCTTGGGGAGACTCTTGAAATAATCGGAATGCTCAACATGAGTTACAAATATCTGGATTCTGCAATCCAGACCTTCAAAATGGTGACAAAACAGATGCCAAACAATGCTGATGCATGGAATCATATCGGCGTCTGCTATAAAGAGATGGGACAGATTGAGGAATCCAAATTTTACTTTAATCGCGTGAGGAGCATTCATCAACAGGACCAGCATACTCCTATCAAACCAAAAAGGGATGTTTAATTGTTGAAAATCATCTTTACGATCCTCATTTTTTTTAAATAAAGTTTTTGTGTTTTTCGCAGACAGTTGACCTTTGGTACAGGCCGCAACCGGCACATACCCGGCCTCCTGGTAATGAAGGAAGAACCTGTACGGGGTTATGAAAAGTGATATCACATCTGATGAATTGCATAATGCAAGATTACTATAACCCCGGAGACGAATGCGAGGAGCCGGATTCGAACCGGCGAACCCCTGCGGGAATGGACCCTAAATCCATCGCCTTTGACCTGGCTCGGCGATCCTCGCACGATTGTTGTGTGTTTAAACAGGGTTTTGCGTGACGTTTCACCGGTGACTTAAACCTGCCCCAATAACCCGGATTTAAATACCCTCGCTCTGCGAACTGTGCCGGATCTGATCGGACATCCGGCATTGCCATGTCCGGGTCGCAAACTCCCTGTGGCTGTATATAGGTGCGGTGAAAATATGAGCATAGCTGATCAAAATTTTCATAAAATGCGGTGTCTCTCAAGAGATGCCCTGACGCGGGACCCTTTACCAATCCGGATGAATTTTCTGATTCATATTCCCTGAAGGAAATTCTGGCGACCCGGTTTTTTTTGAGATGCCTTGCCTTTTTGTTTTGCCCCTGGTAAGATTCTGTTGTGCACAGAATCTCCACAGGAAAGAAGATCGGAAAACTGAAAGGGACCCACTGATTCCTGCACCCGGATTACAACTCTACCCGGGTCACAACACCGTGGATCTTATCTGACGGCAGCTTATAGAACTGGACCATCGAGGGTGTGAGACGCTTAATCACGGCAAAGATGCGCCAGACCGGGTGCCTGGTCACGATATCTTCCATGCCATAGAATATTGTCTTCTCATCGATCTCCGCTTCCTTCAGGATCGCCCCGATATCGACGATCTCCATGTATCCCAGATAGATCTCAAAGATGGAGAGTCCCGGGGCGATCTCGCGGGTGACACCCCATGTCACCCCGAACGGCTGTTCGGTCCGTATGATCGAAACGATGATATTGTCATCGTAGATGATGTTGTTGGTGAACATGATGCGGGGGATATACCGGGGAAGTCGGCGGAAGTCGCGTGCAAAGAAGAGGGCGGACCCGGAAATTCTGTTGAGGGTCGGATAGGCTTCGTTGAACTCTTTGAGGAAGGAATCGAGGGGGACCGGCAGGAGGGCAGCGGTGAGTTTTTTCTGGCCGTAGACGTAGATCAGGATGACGCATAAGGGTATGAACGCGATGATGAGGGACCAGTACCCTCCGTACGGGATCTTGTTGAAATTAGAGACCAGGAACAGGCAGGTGACAAAGAACACACAAATGGCGATTACGGTCTTTACCAGCTCGCCGCGAAGGATCAGGATCCAGATTATCATGATCCCGGTAATCGCCATAGTTCCGCTGACGGCAAGTCCGTAGGCATGTGTCAGGTTATTGGACCCCCTGAAGATTACAATGATCAGCAGAACGGCAATGAGCAGGAGCCAGTTTACCACATCGATATAAATCTGGGACCGGAGCTGAGGCGAGGTATATTCAATGTGCATCAGAGGCATGATGCGGGTGGTGATGCCCTGGTAGACGATGGAGAAGATCCCGGAGATCATCGCCTGGGAAGCGATGATTGTCGCTGCGATGCTCAGCAGAAGGAATGGGATATACAACATCTGCATCTCGGAAAAGATCATCTCGAAGAGAACATTCTTTGCCCCCGGGTGGGTCATCAGGAAGGCTCCCTGGCCGAGATAATTTATCGCGAGTGCGGTAAAAACAAGGTACCACGCACGGACAATGGGCTCCCTGCCCAGGTGTCCCATATCCGCATAGAGGGCTTCGCCGCCGGTAGCACAGAGTATCACCGATGAGAGGATGAGAAAACCTGGCAGCCCGTTGCCGAGGAGGTAATTTATTCCGTACAAGGGGGAGATAGCGAAGAGAACTCCTGGTGAAGCAACGAGTGCAACGAGTCCGGCGCCGGCGAGTGCCAGAAACCAGATGACCATGACCGGTCCAAATGCCCATGCAACCTTCTCTGTTCCCCGCACCTGGATGGAGAAGAGCACGACAGCGATCAGGCCGGCGAGGATCATAAGTGTAGACTGCGTCGTCAGTGCAAAACCGGGGATGAGCAGGATACCTTCAACCGCAGAAAGAATGCTGATAGCCGGCGTGATAACGCCGTCCCCGATGAACAGGGAGATCCCGACAATTGCGAGCAGGGACACGAACGCAACCTGATTGCCGGATTTTAAGAGGGGAAGAAGGATCTCTTTCAGAACAATTGTTCCGCCTTCACCTTTCTTACCAAGGTGCATAGCAAGGAATGTATACTGCACCGTAACCAGGATAGTGAGGGTCCAGATGATGAGCGAGAGAATGCCCAGGATATTCTCCGGGGTTGGAGGGATAAGAAGAAAGATCGCGGTCAGGGTGTAGATAGGGCTCGTCCCGATATCACCAAAAACCAGTCCCATCGATTTTACAATGCCTGGTAACGCGAAATAATTTTTAAGCATTTCTTCAATACCAGTCGGAATAAATAAGGTATAATCCTTTCTCTTTTACCTGAAAAAACGGGTGGTAATTTCAGGATGGGGGTAGTAACGGCTCTGCCCGGTCCGTTCTCTCTTTGACGTAGAGCCGGTAGCTGGTGATGAGCAGGACGATTATAAGCGGACCAAGGACAAACCCCGCGAGCCCCATCGTCAGGATACCACCAAAGATACCGACGAACATGATCACCGCATGGATCTTCACCCGTCTTCCCACCAGCACCGGGCGGATATAAATCTCCGGAAGGCACGAAACGACGCCATACCCCAGGAAGAAGAGGATTAACACCCCCCGTGTGTCTCCCAGGGCGAATGCATACGTCCCGATGAGGAGGAATGCGACCGATGAACCGAGGATGGGGATCAGTTCGCAGAATGCGGCAAGGAACGAATAGAAGATAATATTCCCATATCCCAGCAGGTAGAAGACCGGTAATGAAATGAAGAAGGTGAGGGCCGCGATTGCAATCTGGACGATATAAATTGCATACAACGTATCTGCGGTCACGCCGGATAGTGTCGTTATGTATTCATCGAACATCTTCGGCATGTGAAGGGTGAGTTTGTGGCCGAGTTCCTCTCCCCACAGCAGCAGGGAGAAGAGGGAGAAGAATAACACGAATATTTTGAACGCAATCAGGGTGAGATTATCAAGGAGGGTCTGCCGGTAATTCACAAAGAGTGCGCTCCCTTCTTCGAGAATTCCCGTGAGCGTTACCTTGGTCACCGGAATACCGAAGTCGAGGGGATTGGTCGTAGGATTGTTCAGCCAGGTACCGATCGTATCGAGCATTCCAAGAAGCCCCTGGACGTTGGACGCAAAGATGAAATAAGAGGCCAGGACAACCATGCCTACCGAAACGAAGACACCTGTCGTCACGACCGCAGCGGATATGCCTGCTTTCGTATACTTCATAATCCGGTGATGCAGGGGCATGAGTACTACGGCAACGGACGCACCGATAAGCACCATATCGATGATCGATAGAAACACCAGGAATGCCAGCAGGGAAAGACCGAGTATCAGCACGAACAAAAAAAGATCGGTACGGCGCTGAGTCATCGTAGAATACCTATTGTGCCGGTCGGAAATTAATAGATATGCCGGCGCCGGTGAAATCCTGAGGCCGTCCACGTTTTTTTACTGCCAAGATAGGCTTTGAGTGCGAAATGCCGTCAATTCTCTCCCAGGTATGCACGCTGACATCAGATATACGACCGGGGTTATACGTATCATCAGCAACAGGTGGTGTACTGCTTATGTCGTGAGTTTATCCTGCTGGGTATTTCCTGTTTGACCAATCTGTTCGGTTCATCGGTACGATATTCTGTTCACCGGGCGACTCCACCCTTTTTGGAAGTAAAATATCCCCAAATGTGGCTCCGATTTATGCAGTTGAAATCGGGTGAACGACCTTGTAAGTATCGCATCCCCACCAGGGAAGAGAATCCCTGAATGATTGTCAGAATGACCAAAATACACTTTTTCCGACATGAGATATTTCCTCTTTAGCGGTGTTCCCTCAAAGCACTTTTTTAGTGCCTGGTACCGTCGACGGAAAGGGAGATCATCCAACCGGGCGATGTTACTTACCTTTTTTTTAGAGAGAGGGTGAAGAAAACGGGTGAACATCAGGGCTCCTGACCCCTCTTTTTCATCCATGACGGTATTCTTCGATTCAATTGTCCTGGGACTACCCTCTCTTCTCCGCCGGAGTGGGGGGGGGAAAGGCCGAACAAAGTGGAAGGCATCCTTTGACTACCTCGCGTTTCCTCTCTGTAATCTTTTCAGTTTCCACCGTTCCTAAGAGTGGAATCTCTTATCTGCCTTTTTCGGGTTATCATATTTTGGGAGGGTTCCCTCCCCCATTGGTAAGCTGGAAATTGTCAGAGGAACTTTCATGCTCCGCAGTACCTCGAGGAGTCCTGAAACAGGGAACCTTCGCGAATACGATAATTTTTAAGGTAAATATCAGCTGGTTACCGATATTTCGCCGAAATAACAATCCACCAGGGCAAGCGTTCAGAACGGCTCCCAGATTGCAATGGATTATACGAGGTTAATCCTCTGAAACGGCCAAGCGATACCCATAACAATATTAAAAGACCAATCCTCTTGGTTACCAGATGAAGCGCATCGAGCATATCGCCATGATCGCGCACGACATGGGTCTCATCTTTGAATTCCTTGGCATCGCTTCATTGCTGCCGTTTCTTGTCCTCGTCATCTTCCGCGAATGGGATATGATCCTCCCGGTCGCCTCAGCCCCGCTTATCTTCCTTGCCCTGGGTGCCGTCCTCTCCCGCATCTCCTATGAGGACCTGGAACCCTCTTTCTCCGGTACCCTGATTGCGGTTGCGTTCTCGTGGTTTGCTATCGCGCTTATCGGGGCACTCCCCTTTATCCTTGGTCTGCACATGTCGTTTACGGATGGTGTTTTTGAGGCGATGTCAGGCTGGACCGGCACCGGCTTTACGATGATAACCTCCCTGGATTCCACGCCAAAAACTCTCCTCTTCTGGCGCTCGTTCTCCCAATGGATCGGTGGGATCGGCATCATCGCGTTCGGCATTTCCCTCCGCCGGAAGACCCGTGTCTCGCTTTTCCGGCTGTACCGTGCGGAGGGGCGGGAAGAAGAACTGGTCTCCACAACCATGACAACCAGCCGGAGGATGTGGATGATCTATCTTGTGCTGACCTTTGCATTTACCGGGATGATCATGATCGCCGGGATATCCCTGTGGGATTCGCTGAACCTTGTAATGGTTGCCCTTGCCACGGGGGGTTTCACGATTCATACCGGTGGGCTTGCCTACTACAATAACCCGTTGCTGGAAACCCTGCTGATACCGGTGATGCTAGCAGGGGCGATCCCGTTTAAGCTCTTCTTTTTCCTCTATAACGGGAACATCCGGGAAATGTTCCGCGACCAGACCGTAAAGATGCTGCTGTTGATCGCAATCGTCGGCTCATTTGTCACTTCCTGGGATATCTTTATCTTTGGCAACCTGCCAATCAGCACCGCATTCCGCCAGGGCGTTTTCACGGCCGTTTCGGGGCTCTGCACCTGTGGCCTGCAGAACTCGGACCCGCATACCTGGGTGGCAATCCCGATTGCCGTGGTCGGGATGATGATGTTCATCGGAGGGGCGATGGGGAGTGCGGCAGGGGGAGTCAAGGTTAACCGGGTGATGCTCGCGTATGAAGGGGTAAGATGGTGGTTCCGGCGTTTCTTTGTAAGCAGCCATGTACTCGTGCCCCTCCGGTTTGGCAGACGGATTCTTTCCAAGGAGATCTCAGAGATAGCGATTTCCCGGAACCTTCTCGTCATCGTGGTTTATGTTCTGACTATCGTTATTGCAACCATTGTCTCCCTGCACCTGTATATCACCTCATTCGGGCTTGACGAGGTGATCTTCGAATTGGTCTCTGCACTGAGTAACGTGGGGCTCACGGTAGGGTTCATCTCGGCGGCAAGCCCGCTCTCGATCAAATGGATCTTTATCCTGCTGATGTGGCTGGGAAGACTCGAGATCGTCCCGGTGATTATCATTGCAATGGGCTTAATCAAGGGGATTGAAGAGGATATTACCCAGCAGAAGCCCGCCCCCCTCGTGTACGATCACCACGACCAGTATTAGGCCAACGAAGACTCTGCCTTGCATCAGGAATTGCTGCAAAATCTTTGACCGCCGGACAACGAATTTCCCGTGCAGCTTGGGCAGGGGCATGGGCAGTCAGGATCAAAAATGATGTTATTTGATTTTTTTTGCTCTGTAGAAATGCCTTTTCAGATAACATGCTCGCCCCCCCTGCGCCAGCCCTGCCCCCGGCTGGGGATGCGGGGGCTCTTGCGATGCCCCGATATTACCTGTTTGTATAATCTCCCGCGGTTTTGTGTACAGTAATACGGTATCATCGTAACGGGGGGATGCCACAGCGGCAGGGGCGAAGCCCCCGAGAGCGTCTGAAAGTTTTGAGGATTTCAACAGAGCATTTTTTTTCAAAGATGAGGAGTGGTTCTTCAATCTCTCCGGAAAAAATCTTTCAAATTTGTGGGAGTTATCTGCTTCAGGTATTTCCAGGGTACAGTGGGGCGACTAGGTTTTCCGGGATTTTTCTATCAATATGATCCGCTGAAGGCGGTTTTGCGGGGCAGCATCGTTCATTGCATACTACGAATGTCCTGCGTTCTTTTTTTAGTGCCTCTCCCCCTATATCTCCCCTGAAAAAAATTTATGAAATGTGCGCAATCATACGCCTCATGGTTCCAGCACAAGGTTGACAATGGTATTCCGGGATTCTCTTGTTCATGATCCTACGGGATTGGCGACGCGGTCGTTTCCGGCTATCATTGGTCATCGCGAGAAGAGTGGGGAATAACCAAACGAACGAGAGACGACTTCTCCCAGATGGTTGGACATAGGTATCAAAATTCCATCTTCAGGTCATGTCCACCCAAGGCAGGGTTGTGTCCACCTCATTCTTAATGTGGATGAAGCACGAATAGTGTGGAATACCGGAGTTCAATGGCAGAGATCAAAATAGTCGGGACGGCACATGTCTCGCAGCAGAGTGTCGACGAAGTTAAGGGAGCAATTGAGGATTTTAAGCCGGATATCGTGGCGATCGTACTCGATCCTGCACGATTTGCAGCAATCAAGAAGCAGGGCAAAGATCCTTCCGTCAGCGATGTGCTTGAAGTCAGGAACTTCAATTCACTGCTGGTCCAGTGGCTGCTTGCCTATCTCCAGCGCAAGATCGGTATTGACGTGGGTGTTGAACCCGGCGCCGAGATGAAGATTGCAATTGAAGAGGCGGAGAAACGGTCAATCCCGGTCGCACTGGTCGACCGCGATAT
>CAWFFE010000003.1:0-385775 GCA_963815065.1 uncultured Methanoregulaceae archaeon
GAAATGAGGGGCTTCTCACGGTTCGCTCCGGAAATAGAGTACAGGAATCGGGAAAATTTATGTTATTGTTACATCAGTGACCGTTGGGTCAGACGCAATGGGATACGACCCCTTGTTTAAATACAAGGTAACCTGTTGCGTCTGGCGACCGCCGCCCTTTATGAACTGGCTGACCGTTGTCTTCGCAAAATCACTTTTCCGTGGTTCGCTTTGTGAATCGATATAGGTGTAGCCGCTGCCGATGGTTACGGTCATGGTATGATCCGTTACATCCGGATTAATGAATTCCACATTCACAGCATAGGTAGAACCGCTTAACTGAGAACTGACAATCTGCACTGTCGGCACCGGGAATTCTGCATCCTGTTTTAATCGTTCTCCGAAATCGACCGACGAGACATGACCGAATTGTATCTCAACACTCCCATTTTCACAGACTACGCCTGCACACACGCTGACCGTGTGAGGGCCTTCACCCACCATCAGGGTCAGGACTTTGCCAAGGGATACATTACCAACGGCAACGGCGTCGATGAAGACCGGAAGTCCGTGAGCATTATACCCCCCTATGGAAACACTCAGCGTACCCTTCGGGACATCCCGTTCCAACCGGTCCCCAAAGTCGACAGAGGAGATGTGTGAGGATTGTACATCGACCGTCTCGTTTTCACATATCCTGCCCGCACAGACCCTGACGGTATGGAGTCCTTCATTCACCGTCAGGTTCAGAGGTCTGCCTGAGGATACCTCGCCTGGGGTGGTGTTGTCAATGAAGACCGGAAGACTGCCAGAAATGTAATTGCCTATGGACACGATCAGCGGATCTTCCGGCAGATTTTTTGCCAGCAGTTCACTGAAGTCAACAGCGGTCTTTATCCCGGAGGTGATCCGGACATCAGCCTGCGAACATGCGCCGCCATCACAGACCTTCACTCCGTGGACCCCCTCTCCAACGCTGACGTCCAGTGGTGCACCGGACGATACGTTTCCAACGGTGACATTGTCAACAAAAACCGGCAGGGTCGCACGATAATTCCCGATGGATATTTCCAGATGTCCCTGAAGGACTTCCCCGGAGGGGAGCACCGGAGCCGGTGAGGGTACCAGAGGAGTTCCTGTTGCCTGTGTTCCTTCAGGGAGTGGACCAGATTGTACTATTGACACCAAACTGGAACTTGCCGCTGTCATATCCTGCAAAGAGCATAGCCCCGATAAAAACGAGAAGACCGAAGAGTATGATGCGTTTCATAACTATCCATCAGGTTTCACCGGGTCCGGTCCTTCCGGGTACACCAGTCGCCGTCCAATAATCGGATTTAAGAATAATTATCAGTAGTATTGTATATTTATTCTCATTTACTATGCTGTCTGAAATTTCCCGGTACCATTCCCTGCCCGACCCTGATGGTATCATATGGTGATCCTCCCCGGCGAGGAACTACGAACGACCAGATATTCAATAGCACATGTGCCTGCTGTGGGTCTCCACCTCAGTTCTGCTACCAGGACTATTATTCAGGTGTACATACTCAGGTTAACGCTGAACAAAAAAAGTGCCTTGTGTGTGGAGGATTACGGAAAATGTGGAGGAGAGAGAGAAACCTGAAATGCCGATACGCCCAATAAAATTATGCAGTATCGGGGGTATCATCCTGAAAGTCCGTGACGTCATGAAAAGTATTGAAGCCGACGGATGGTACCTCGTAACAACAAAAGGGAGTCATCGCCAGTATAAAATCCGGTAAAACCCGGCAGGATCACTATTGCCGGGCACCCGGCTGACGATCTTGCACCTGGTACTCTGAACAGTATTTTCAAACAAGCAAAAATAAAGGGATGATACCTATGCACAGGTTCCTCGTTGTAATCGAAAAAGCCGGAAGAAACTATTCGGCATATTCTCCGGATCTGCCGGGATGCATCGCAACAGGAAAAACCCGGGAAGAAGCTGAAGAACGGATGCATGAAGCGATTGAAATGCATATACGTGGCCTTCTTGAAGACGGACTCCCGGTTCCAAAATCTCATTCTTCTGCATCCTTTGTTGCAGTCCAGACCTGAATGGCTCTCATTATCTTTTTATAAAAAAAATCACTTTGCGTGGAAAACAGGGAAATACAATTCATATCTCTACGTCTGACAGGAGGATGAGGGGCTGAAACACGCTCTTCACCGGGAGTTTTCAGAGGGAGAAATGGTAGAGAGACGACAGGGTTGTTTTCCTGATCTCACTCCCTGCGGATTGTAGGCCATCCGGGAAACGATCTCCCCATCAATAGGGAATATTTGAGCCGGTTATTCTCTCTGCACTATCCCCTGTTCCCGGTTTGGGACAAGATACTCAATAATCCGGAAAAAGGGATTCGAAAATACCCTAATAAGACCGGTCACCGGGAGCCTCCCCAACCATTGATATACCCGAATTGAACCCCGATTGCCATTCCGGGCATATTTGAAAAACGGAGGAGGTAATGTCCGAAAAATGGATCGTATTTCGCAATACCTGGTATACATCAGGCATATGAATTATGGTCCGGGAGAGCCGGCTTCTCCGGCACCGTCACCGGGTGAAAGGGGATCACGGGGGACCTGCACTCCCGCAGAAACCGGGTATTTCCCGGCAAACTTCCCGGTATCATCAAAGACCTCAGTGATGGTATCCTCGCCGATACAAAAGTACTGCCATGTACTCCAGGGGAGGAAGATCCAGAGTTCACGGGAAACAACCGGCGTCAGCGGGACCTTCCGGATCTCGGATATATCGCCACGGAACCGGATAGCGAGCTCTCCTGGTGTGAGGATACGCGAACGGCTCCGCTTTACCCGGACAAAGATAACCCGCTGCCGGTCGAACAGGATAAAATCGATACGTGACTTCACGATACCGGGTGCATCCAGCACCACTCCCCGTCGTGCAGCACAGGTACACGCCTCCCTGCATGCCAGCCGGGGAGGTCGTCCCCGGCTCATTCCACTTCACCTCCCTTTCCGGGTTGTCGTGGTCCCGGTGCACCGCGGGAAGGTTGCCGTTTCTTAAATTCCCGCCTGACCGGCCGCGTCCTGATACGGGAAGTGGAGAAATGGCTGCGGGTCCCGGGCACGGCATCCCGCTCGGATCCCCCGCCAACCGTACGGGCACCATGCATCGCAAAATGCAAGGTAGGCGAGAGGGGGATGTCCCGACATGACCGGCGGGAAAACAGCGAGTACCGTCCGATGACACCGGGTAGTCGAACTTCGGCTTGCATAGTTTCCGGCAGCCGGGACATCTGATTCTCTTCCTTCTTTCCGGGCATCATGAGCCGGCAATCCAGGTCTTCGATCGCTTTCCGGAACCACGCCGGGATCCTGTCAAAGGGACCGGGTACGGGAAGATGATGAAACCGCCATCCCTCCCGCTGTGGTGAGCACCTGCTGCCAAGGACGCAGTCACTTCTTCTCTCCCGCCGTCGGACCACTTTTCACGGTTTTCATCGTATACACCTGGTCCTTGAGCATCCCGATATCCTGCTGCACGCAGTTGATATCGAGAAGGATGCCCTCATGTATCCGGTCCTCCCGTTCCATCAGGGAACAGACGAGGTCCCGAACGGCCTTTTCTGTCGCAGTATACGGAATCGCGAATTCAGGATTCCTGAGATCCCGTTCTGTCCGCCGCCGGATCTGGGCAGGATCCTCGGCAAATGATTTCGCCGACATCCCCGGCATCTCAGTTTTCCTATAGACCTCAGTAACCGGACGAGCGATGGGTGGTTTTTTCTTCGATATTTTCTTTTTTCCCGGTTTCCCGGGTGTTTCCCTCACATCCGGCCCAACCGTATCCGCTCCGGGCGTCGTATCCGGCAAAGTCCGGGGAGGTTGTCCGGTTAGTTCCTTCTCCGGAATGTCCATGAATCCGGTCGTTCCTGTTTTGGTTGCTTGTATGTTACTTTCTTCCTCCGGAATGCCCGGGAGTTCGATAACTCCTCGTCCGGAAGCGTGCCCCTGGCCGTTTTCTGGTTTTTTATTTTCCTGTTGATCTGATATCATCCACATTCACATCCGCATTTTTCATGGTACAATTATCCGATATTGAGAGCGTACGCTCTCCAGGTTCATTCTCGCAATACACTTCAGTCATCGTCACCACGTTTGCAGTGACTCCATCCCGGTGCCAGGTAACCGCACGGTAGCCGATTACCCGCCAGGAATTCAGCCCGCCGGATCAGCGGTTACCAACGACGTTTACGAAAAAAATCGGGCGACCACATACCGGCCCGGGCGCCCGCAGAAGATTTCCCGGAACCGGTGATCCATCCCTTCGCCGTTTCGGAAGGGACGTTCACTCCTCCCGCTGCCGTCCAGACAGACAGCATTGAAACAAAGAAGAACCCGGCATAGCGTGTCGCACACTCCGGTGCATACCCGAGCCGCCGGATCCCCCTCGCTGTCTTCCTGCAGAAATTACCGATCATTGTTATACACAACCATGAACGGATCGGCATTTAAATATACACATCATCTCCGGTTCAATTAACCAATTGTCTGACGTTTTTCGACAAATGCCGTGCGGGATGGGGTTGGATCTTTATTGTGTTATCATGAGTACTGAAACGCGGCACTGAACCGGATCCAAATCCGGATTTTCGGGGAGATCTTGTGGGAAAAGGTGAATGGGAGATGGGAGGTGCCGCATTCGTTTCTAAAAAAAACCGGACACATATCCGTACACATGGAAAGGGATCGACCGTTATGGTGGATGAGTAATCAGATAGCTGCTTTGGAAGGAACTTTCACCCTCCCGCTGCCCGAACAGACAGAAAGCATTGAAACAAATCTACGGGCAACCTTGATGCAGCATATCGATACAGGTATCAAGAACCTGATTGTCCATCCTGAGACAGGATCCGGCTCCGGGTCAATAGACTCCAGTTTCGGCTCTGGTATCTCAGTTCCAGTTGCCGGTCACTGCCTGAACTCCGGGTGATCCGAACATACATAGTCTGTCTACGGTCGGACCGTCCCATATCCCGTCCCAGTTGAAGTCCAGGAACCAACTTCCGTCTTTGTAAACGCCTATCTCAGACTTTCCATCTCCGTTCCAGTCTCCGACAACAGGGGTATACCCGGTTCCGCCGAATCCATAGATCTTGTCGACTCCACTGGTGAATAAACCATCACCGTTATAGTCGAGGATCCATTGGCCGTTCTGGTAGACACCAATCTTCGTTCGGCCGTCTCCGTTCCAGTCTCCAACTATCGGCATGTACCCTGGACCGCCGAAGCCGAATATCGTGTCGACTCCGGCAGTGAATAGACCATCCCCATTGTTATCGAGGATCCACAGACCATTCTGGAATACTCCAATCTTGGTTCGTTTATCACCGTTCCAGTCACCGACTACCGGGGTATACCCGGCTCCGCCGATTCCATAAATCTTATCAACCCCCGCAGTGAATACGCCATCACCGTTATAATCGAGGATCCATTGGCCGTTCTGGTAGACACCAATCTTCGTTGTGTTGGTTCCGTTCCAGTCTCCGACTACCGGGGTATACCCGGCTCCGCCGAATCCATAGATCTTGTCGACTCCGGTAGTGAATAGACCATCCCCATTGTTATCGAGGATCCACAGACCATTCTGGAATACTCCAATCCTGGTTCGTTTATCACCATTCCAGTCACCGACTACGGGGGTATACCCGGCTCCGCCGAATCCATAGGCTTTGTCAATCCCTGCAGTATACACTCCGTCCCCGTTGAAGTCCAGATACCAACTTCCGTCTTTGTAAATGCCTATCTTACCCGCCGTCGCATTTACTTCCGGGGCAGCGGTCACCGTGATATACCTGGTTTTTACTTCGGAGTCACTTCCCGCACTATTGGTTACCGTAAGGTTGACCGTATAGACTCCTGCAGAACGATAGGTATAGGCAGGGTTCGGCGTAGTGGAATCTACATTGCCGTCATTGTTCATGTTCCATTTATAGGTGGTTGTCCCGGTGGAAACCGACTGGTCGGTGAATTGCACGGTTAATGGGGCTTTACCCTGGGTGATATTGGCGGTGAATTGTGCTGATGGTGGGGTCGGTGTCGGAGTTGGGGTAGCGACGGGGTTCATCCGGGCTTGTCCTGAATTTATGTTTATCATCAGGGAGGAAACATCTACAGCTTCAAAGTCAGACCCATGAACCGTCATCATTTCATTAAAAAGCGCACCCCCATCTTCCCACCTTGGGTCCGTGTCAGCGCTAATCAGCCAGGCATTTGGATCTTTACTATTATCGACAAGCATAAAACCATATTTTTTCCAAGCTTCAAGGATAGTTTTTGCATGAAGAGAATATCCTGATATATTGAACGAAGCTTTCAGGCGGAATCTCTGTCCAAATGGAGGGTATGCGGGATCGTTCTCATTCCCATTGGCACGTGCTGGCCAGACGTGATTATTTCCGGAGGTATACAGGGCAACACGCATCGCATGGTTGATCTCTCCAGCCTCTACCTCCTCATACCTGATGAGCCCGGGAAGGATCGCGAGTCCTGCAGCGTCTGTCGTTGGATATTTGTCAGTTTCTAAGGGTGTAATTTGACAAGTCAAACTTAACAGCAGCACGTGCTGACCAAGTTCCATTTTCAGCCCGGACTGGCTGATACAATTCGTAATCGGTATTCGTATCCTTATTATAGATCAGTAAATGATGGTCTCCCCCGGAATCTTCAATTTCCGGATTATCAGGTATAGGATATGGAATATTATCACTTAATTCCATATACGTGATAGATGTCAGGTTTTGTCTTGCTTGCGTGTTGTCAACAACATTCACCGGAAATACTTTACCAATATATATAAAATATGTGGGACGAGAAGAATTTATATAAATGTCTGACATCGGATCTACAGGAAGCGTATCAACGGGAACATTCCAGATGTAGTCTTTTGGGTAAATTTGAAAACCGGTTAATGAAGCGCTTGCGTGAACAGCTGGAACTGTAGATAGAAAAATCGTAAAAATCAATATTACCATTTTCATTTTTTTCATCAATTTCATATAATCTCCGGCCCCCCCCACAAATAAATTTACATGCCCAGAAAAGTTGAAACATTGAACTTACTAGGTATTGTTATTCCAATAAATCTTCTAAAATTCTTCAGTTCTAAAATACTTAATAATATACATAAATACATTACAACAATGTAATATAATAAAGCAATGCTGATTTTTTGAATAGGTATTCAATACCATGAGTTTTTTATTACCCACGAATTAGGTGCGAATTCTAAATTTCAGTGATATAAGACTCCCAATTTTGAATTAGGGAAATACTGTCTGATTGATTATGTATAGGACCTCCTTACTTTGTTATACTCATAGCCTGTAAGAAGATAGTTAAAAAAATAAACGAACCGGTGCATAAAATTATTGAAATATCCTTTCGTATTGATCAGAATTCCAGAATTCCACTTAATTCATCAAAATTTTCCAAAAAGATCTATACCAACACCTATTACTCACCTTCTTCTCCTCAAAGAGTACTTTACCGAAAATTACCGAAATAATGTTGAACTCACACAGATAATGAACTCTATCTTAGAAAAGAGAAGTCTCAATAAATGTACCTCATCTCACTACAATCCATAAATTCTATCAAAGAATTAACTCATCTGTTCTCGTGCCGGCGCATTGTTGAATCGGCTTATTAAAAACCGGATTTATTACCGGATTCGGAATCGCCCAACTACCGTGTCATGATATCCCACATGCGGAAAAGATCCTCATTCAATGTCACCGAACGAGAAAGTCTGATACTTATGTCCTTGATAAAGGATATAATTCTGAAGATATTCACCGACTGATCCGGTATGTGAACTCGTATTCTCTCATCCTGGTCAGAACCAGAAAACGAAAACGAATCTCTGGTCACTATTGCCATGAACTCTCAAGAGCATTTGACCTGATTTTAAACCATCAAAGAAAACCTGGTTGAAACCTATTATCAATCCTTAAAAGAAAGTTCGGGGAATCCATGAAAACACAAAAATTCCAATCGCAGATCAAAGATCTCAAAATCAAATTGATCCTCTATAACATCTCTGAAATTATTCTCGCGATCTTTATTCGGAACTATCGCTGAGGAATTCTATAGAGCCAAAATATCAATATTTGCCTAGTATAACTTGAACATTTCACCAATCCCGCCAACCAAAAACTCTGATACCAATACCAATTCTAGCCTTTTGAGTCAATTTCTCAAGACCGAGTTCCAGAGATTCGAGAATATCGAAATCTAGGCTTCCCGTGAATTCAGTTATCCTCCATCACAAATGATGCCGGTGATTATGCAAAATGATGAGCATATTGAAATGGTCATGATGTAGTTTTTCCCACAGAGCACACCTGTTTCTATCACAAACAAAAATATTCTATTTATTTTATTTTATAAAGTATTGTTTAATAACTCTACTAATTTGTGGCTCATTTTTAAAGAGATAAATGTAATAAATCAAACCAATAATGATTGAAAAGAAAAAAATAATCAATGAACTGATTTAAATAGTCCCAATAAGAGAAAAAATACTCCCACGGGAATTGTGCGAATTAAATCTGAAGAAATCGCCTTAATGATGAACCTCTTTGACACATTTGAAAATTCTAATATTTTTAAACAAAGATATCCGTCTACGATAAATCCAGAAATTGAAAATAATATTAATGCGATGAATCCGTTCCCAGTAAACCTCCAATAACTAGTGATATGAGACGTGTGGAAAAAATAATAAGATTGATTTTTAAACCCCACAATTGTTTTTCAAAAATTGCAACCATAACTGTTAAAGGAGATGTGATAAACCATACGAAGGCCCAGATACTCAAAATTTGAACAAATAAGCCTGTTTCAGCCCACTGACTTCCAAAAAAAACAATAAACAAATCTTTTCCGATAAATAAAAGAATAACCATCGGAAATAATCCAATTTTTACAAGTGATTTGAAAACATTTTCTAAGAGTGGTTGTAAGGTCCCACCTAATTTTGCTTCGGTAGACTTGTTGGAAAAGGACTTGTGCAATTGCACCACCAAACTGACTCATAGGCAATTATATTGCAACCATGCCAAGGGAGTAATAACACAACAGTAGTTGTCGAAAAGAAATAGGCCAATAAAAATATCGGGATCTGCCATGAAATTGTATTTAATAGTGAAGAAAATATGTCAAATTTTGGAAAATTACTATACCGTTTTAGGGCTTCAATCATTTCTTTCTTTGTAATATTCTGTTTGAAAAAGGATAGGTAATTTCTCAAGATTTGTATCCCTAGGGTAAATGTCGCTACTATTTGTCCGAGAATACTTGCACTTATAGGAACCCTACGGACGTATAACCAAGAAACCCAACACTCAGTTGTGTTCCTGTAGTTGTAACCGCACTTGTAACTCGCGCAATCGATAAACGATAGTATTGTTTTGTCCGTGTATTCCAGTAATTCAATGCAAGGAAGATGCCACTTTCTCATAGCATGGCAAGAATAACCACAAAAACGGACCAAGTTAGGAGCTTTCCCAATGAGTAAGAGGTTGCTGCAATACAAGAAAAGGGGAATTGTTGCCAAACTGAAAAAAATAACGATGAGTAGGCATAACCCAGTGGTTACGGTTTCCTTCCTTATCAGATTTTGAGAGAACAATGGCGAACTCGTAACGAAGGCATGCGACAACATTAAGAATACTTGCTATCGATGTGAAAAGTGCGACCAGACCGAAAGCTCCGGGACCATCGAGCCGGGTGATGATTGGGGATGCGAGGATAGTTATGATCTGTGCGAAAGTTGTTCCCGCGACAAGAGTAAGGATGTTGCTGGAGAATGGAGATTTGATCATGAGTTGAGATTTCACTTTATCCACAGATTTCTTCAAGGACTCCCACAAATTTTTTTGTCATTTCTCGGTGACTGTACTTGTCTATTTAGATGGAATTCCAGAATATTTGACATATCCGCTTCCCTTATATTCGCGATATAATTTTAAGATATGGTCTTTTATTTCTGTATCTGATGATGCATTTCGCCGGCTTGTGTCTGGTTGAGCAAATCAGTAATAACACTCCCATTAAGTCCTAATGCCAAGATCGGTCTTCTTGCTGCGAGATAATCAAAAATTTTTCCAGTATACACTCCGTTCATTGCAATCATGGTTAAGAGAAGAAGAATATGCGATTCGCGTTGTTTTTGAATTGATTCTTCCCGAGATATTTTTCCATGAATTTTTATATTGTTTTCTGGGTCGTATTTTTTAATATCATTTATTAACCGAGCCCTCATCATAACCAAAAAAATGAACTTCGATTTCTGAAGGGTCAATCATGTTTTCATCAATCAAGACTTTTAATGTTTTAAAAAGCGGCTCCGGATCTCGGCGTCCCAAATAAACTCTCCGGTGTATGTAATAGTAAATTTTTTTGTTAAGGGGATTTGCCGGATTTATTTGTTCTGGATCATGACCGTTTGCAATGGCATATACTTTTTTATTTTTATACAATTCTTGCAATTTTTCTGATAAAGGGTGAGAGATAGTGGTTAATGCGGTCGCAGAAAATAATGTGGTAAGTTCAAGTTTCCTTTCAAAAAACCGCCTGATTCTTGAATGTTCATAATAATGATTTTGTGTCCATAAATCTCGGAAATCCGCAATCCAAGGGATTTTTTTCCTTTTTATTAATTCGTTTGCAATGATGTGTGATGTAACAGGTGTCATCGAACTTATTATGGCATCGATATGATGTTCTTGTAGTATTTCATAACCTTTTTCGATCAGCTGATGTTGACCAGTCGATGGTAGGATCCGGATAGGTAAAAATTTCATACCAAAGATCTATCAATTTATCGATGAGCGTCTTTTTTTGTTTATTGGTGGAGAAATTATACTGTTCTTTAAACGTTTTATCTAATGGAATACCAATATATTTTTTCCATAAATCAAGTGTATCTTCATATTGTGTTTCGAAAATCATAGACTGTTTATACTGATCGTCCAAGTTTTTACCGTTAAAACAATTGGATTTCATCCGAATTCGGGAAGATTTTTTGCCAACCCTCGCATCCTTACGGCACCGATATTTTCCCTTTGATTAAATAAAAAGGAAATAATTAGCACATTTCTCAATTTAAGTATTCCTAATTTATTGTGAGATTTTAAATATCTCAAGATTTCTATTTGAGTATAACTTTTGAATTTTGTTGTCGAAGTTTACTCGTTCAAAATCTTTATTGAGAAAACGCCATTTATTTTTAAACTAAGGATAAATCCAGTAAAAATCCCTTCCAACATCATTTAAAATTAAATATTTTTGGAATATTATAAAAATTACGTGATATCGTTTCATTTTGATATCCAAAAATGATCAGGTGGTATCATATTTTTATCTTCATAATCAATATTCAATCTTTCAGCAGATACACCATATATTGCGTCATAAAAACGGAATGGAACTATATTCAATTCCAAAATGGGGAGAGATTAGTCCCTCATTAGTGAAAAAGGTACAATCATTCCTATATAATCACTTTTTGAAACTTGTAGATTAGGTTTCTTAATAATTGATGAAAAGTAGAGATTGAATGTGGAAAAATATAATATGCAAAAAAAGATAAAGCAAACCCCAAACAGTTTAATTATTGTCTTACCCGGAATGTTTTTTTCCATTTGGATTATTATTTAAAAAAAGATAGACTCCAGTCGGAATTAATAGTAAAGAAAAAATGGTTGCGAAAGAGTATATCCTTCCAAAACCGAAGCTACCATTGGAAATCAGCATAATGATTGATAACAAAAAAAATACCAAAAATCCCATCACCGAGATTCCCATATGAAAAGTCAATTTTGTCTTATTTTTTTTTAAAGATTTGAATATTAATCCTACACAAAGAAGCGATAAAATTCCTAATAGAATCCATTGACCATAAAGATTCAAAATTAATTTTAATATATAAATTGGATCGAAATTCACTTGTGCACATAGGGTTAGCATTTTTTTGAAGCTCCGATTCGATTTGTTGGCCTCCAAATATTCCGACAATAATTGGTTTCACAACCCCAATTATCATACTGAGATATGCCGACCATAATGAGAATGCTAATACCAGTAAAAAAAATAGTATAGGTAAAATTAACTTTTTTGAAAATCTTTTTATTATATTTTTCTAATATATATTGTGTGATATGCATTAGACATAATATTAAAATAATCATCAGTGTAACGAGAGGATGATAAAATACAATGAGAAAACATAGCAGAATTAGTAAAATATGATATTTTTTATTATTTGTATCATAATAAATCTTAAAAGTCAAATATAATATCAGAGATGTTAATAAAAACGCTTGAGAATTAGGAGTAAATGCTAATTCCAAATTTCCGAATATTAATATTGATGATAGGGTAACGAAGATTATCAGTTCCATTTTATTTTGGAAGATTGTTTTCCCCACTAAATACATTGAAAAAATATAAAAGAATGAAAAAAATGGAGGAATAAAAAAAGCGACTTTATAAGCGAATCCACAAAATAAATGGATTATAACTCCAAGAATGTGATCGACAGGATAAGGATTGCTCAGGATACTTGATGTTTGAAGTATATCATTCATATAACCGATATGGGTAAGCAATCCACTGCCATAAATATAATATCCTTGATTACCGGCATATAGAGTAATATTGCGTTTGATATCAGAATTGCACACATCCCAAAAACCCATGTATTTTTCTTGGAATGGGTGATTATCGATCCAATAATAACTCCAATCCCGCACATCACACTTGATAAAAGTAATATCCAAAAATACCAGGGATATGCATCATACATTGAAAATTCATAAGATGCCACTGGTTTGACATGTAAAATAATTATCAATACGAAGAGTATTAAAAAGAAACCAATAATGGAGATAATTTTAAAAAATCTATCATACCAATGATTTATTGGAGCCATTCTGTATCATCCTTATTCGACAATACCTCGACACTCTTTCTTCCATTCATAAAGTTTATTTTATACGATTATAGGATTATTTTCCAAAACACTCGCCTTTAATCACATTTGTAATAGATTTGAAATATCATATTTCGGGTTTTTTCGAAATCCCTATCGATCAAAAAATCTAGAATTCCGCATTATTCATCAAAATTTTCGAAAAAACTATTAATTAACCTTCCTTGTTAATTGTATTGCCTCTACCTAATGAATTCCACACGGCCGAATTTTGCTATTTCATTCGCCTCCAAGTAATTTTGAAAGAACAGACAATAAGTATGTTATTATTTTATTCCTTGTTAAATGGCATTTCAAAAAAAATCAATCCTTTTTACCGTATAATGGAATGAATACAACGAGTCGAGATACAAACAACAATCTTTTTCTCGCCGACGACAGCCGGATTTGCCCTCAATAATCAAATTTTCTAAAGTATCTGCACTTACCATGTTCGCTCGGCATTATATTTCCAATCACTTGAAAAGTTTTCCCTTTTTTGTTTGTCATATAACATATCTAGTATCATTCTTTGAAAAATTGCTAACATTTTGGTAAAACTGACCTTCAAACCAAACAAAATATACTGGATATGGGTGCCAACAATGGTTATAGACTCAAGCGCTAAATATCAGGGAATCAACGAGTAAGAAAAAGCGAGAAACTTGACAATGTCCAGTATTTTCTGGAGGTCATCGTTGCTCCAAATGGCGGGTTTTGGGAGTTGGGCATTATCTAAACGTGGAGCTCCTCAATCATATCTTTGAGAGAACCTTTGAGTTTAATAGATGGTCTCCATCCGGTCTCATTTTCTATCCTGGTAATGTTGGCGATCTGCACTGGCACTAGTTCTCGCATGGGTAACGCAGAGATATTTGATTTGTACGTTCTTCCAGTAATCCTCGAAATACCTTGAATCACTTCTGAGACCGAATAACACTTTCCTGACCCAACATTAAATGCACGTCCTGCCACCCTCTTTCAAAGTTTTCAAGAGATAGAAGCCTCCAGTAAGCATCTACTGCATCTCGAACATCGATATAGTCTCGGCGTGCATCACCTCCGTCGAGTCGAATGCCTCCCGCTTACCATCCATTATTTCTCCCGCTTGACGTATGAGTTTGCCGCAAATATATGAATCTGCTTGTCTTGGGCCGATCAGATTGAAAGGGCGGACGATTGTTATGCCTAGACTATGAGCAATATTATATTGGAGAGCCAGGAGTTCTTCTGCAACCTTACTGATCCCGTATGGGCTGATTGGTCGCATTGGGTTATCCTCAGTTATCGGTTTATTCCCGGCGTACCATATTCGGCAGATGAACCAACTACAAGGACTCGTGCATCCGGTCGGTCCTTTCTCACCGCTCTCAGAAGGTTCTCCGTATTGATCACATTTGCACAAAGGAGTTCTATGAGGGTGCCTCGGTTCATGCCTGCGAGATGGATGATAACGTCCGGAGAGACCTGTTTGATGACAGCATCGACCTGTTCACTTTGGTTGAGATCTACTTTGATATAGGTGCATCCAGAATGAGAAACCTGCGGAGGGGAACGACTAATCCCCCATATGTGTAGTGCTCTCTCATACGAAGATAGAAGATATTTGATCATGTAGTGGCCGGTGAATCCAGAAGCACCGGTGACAAGGACATTCATGACAGGAAGAGATCCTTATTCTTTTCGAAATCTATAATTGAGCGCTCATAGTCATCCGGTCTCCCGATATCCAGCCAGTAGCCGGCATGGGGATAACTATACACTGCCTCATTATTTTCTATCAAGGTGTGCATCAGCTGATCAATCCGAATGGGGTATCAATGGGAACATATTTGAGGACCTGTTTTGAAAAAACATAGATCCCCATACTTACATCGAAATGGTATGTGGGTTTTTCCCGGAATATGATTATATTATGTCCTCATTTTTCTCGAGAACCCCGAAATCAATTGGGACATCCCTCTGGTAGGTGGCAATAGTGGCCAGTGCTCCACGTTTCCGGTGAGTATCGATAAGATCCTGGAAATTGATGTCGGTAAGAATATCCCCGTTCATCACAAGAAATATGTCATCAAGATTTTTCACTAGGTGAAGAGGTCCGATAGTGCCCAATGGGGTATCCTCATGAGTATAAGTAATGTCAAGTCCAAGTGTATGGTTGCTGTCAAGAAAAGCATGGATAAGCTCATGAAGGTAACCGGTGCATATGGTTACTTTCCCAAATCCAAAATGTTTCAACTGACGTAGGATAACTTCGATAATGGGATATTCACCAATTGGCATCAGCGGTTTTGGCAGAACTGTGGTATAGGGCATGAGCCTTCGTCCCTTTCCCCCAGCAAGAATTATTGCCTGCATAATATCTCCTATATAGTGTAGAGTCCCGTTTTATAGGACCCAATATTTTCTTTCATCCAGTTAATCGTGAGAGAAATCCCATCTTCAAGAGTATACTTTGGTTCCCAGCCTGCTAGGTCTTTTGCACGCTGGTTGTCACAGAGAAGTTGCATGACCTCACTTTTTTCAGGGCGAACCCGCTTTTTTTCGCAGACAATAACTGCTTTCGAGTTACTCACTCGATGATAAGATCAGCAAATCCCCCGATAGTCACACTATGACAACCGGTTTTGATTGTTTTCCCGATCGTTTTTTTGCTTTCGGCAAATTTGATAAATCCATTAACAGTGTTGCTACGTACTGAGATCTGGGCCGGGACAAGACCTAGTTTAACAATATTGGATGTAAGGGCCTGTGTAATGATCGTCGGAATGACCGCCCGAGTTGACTGACGAGGTCCGAAGGATTAAAAGGGCGTATAGTCGTGACCGGCAACCCAAATGAACAATGAAATGATTCTGCAATCTTATCTCCACCGATTTACTTGCTAATAAGGTGATTGCCCTTTTAGGGGATGCTTCTCATCTATTGGAGTGTATTCAGCATTCCCATAAACTTCACTTGTCGGGGTGTGACTACCCTTTCCACTTCTCATCCAGGCATGCCTTCATAATATTCAGGGTGCCCTTTACATTGGTATTAATGTAGGATTTCGGGAGCAACATAGGAATACGGTATACCGATAAGGGCTGCAAGGTGGAATACGACGGTATTATCCTTGACAGCCGTTTTCACAAATGGGAATCAGTAATCCACCGGCAATGACATTCAGAAGAGACATATCGTTATATCTCCCTTCGAGCATTCCCCAATCATTCCTTGCATTATAATGAACGAATGCAGTGACTTCTGCGTCTCTGATAAGTAATTCATCGACAAGGTGGCTGCCAATGAAACCTCCTGCACCAGATACCAGCACCTTGCGTCCTTTCCAGTTCAAAATTTACTCCAGCAGTTATTTTCGCAAAATCTATTAATATTTTCCTTCTTCGAGGAATATTAACGTTCTCTAAGCGCCGCACGGATTTTTGGGCCAAATTTTTTCTTGGTCGAAATAGAATGCAACTTTGGAGTTTTTTTATTGATGCTATTTTTTGCATATAAAAATTCATTACTGAAGAATTCTCTTCCAAATCTCCAAAGTCTTTTCAAATGTGAAATTATCCTCCACAAATCGCCTTGAATTATCAGCTATTTTCACCAAATCCGAGAACTCAATGCTCGATTCAAATTTTCTGCGATACAATCCGGCGAGTTATCCTCCATAATAAATCCCGTTTTTCCATCGATTATTATTTCTGGTATTGCCCCACAGGAGTGCCAGCACCGGTGTCCCGCAGGCCATGGCTTCTAGCATTGTGTAGGGAAGTCCCTCGGTATATGAAGAGAGAACGAGTAATTTGAGTTGATTAAGATATGCAGGATAATCTTCGTTGGACACCCAACCAGGGAGATCAACATATTCTATAAGGTTTTCTTTCTGCAGGATCGCCTTAATACTGTTCTTTAATTGGCCGTCCCCTCCAATGAGTATATGTAGGTTTTTTCGGTCATTAATGATGGCTGGGAGGGCCTGAACAAAGTTCTGAATACCTTTTTCCGCACTCAGGCGACCTATATAGCCGATAATGTTCTCTCTTGAAAGATATTCTTTATTTATTTTGAACCTGTCAAAATCCATATAATGATCGCGTCCAATGACAATTTTTTTATTCCATCTTTCAAGAGAATAATCTCTAATGACGCAATCTGCATAGACGATTAGTACATCTGCAAATGTGCAGGAAATAAATTGAGAAATTTTTAATACACGAACCAAAGGATCATTCTGGAAGCTTGTATTTTTACTGATGAGGATGCAAACATTAATAGTCACTTTCTTTCTGAAAAGATGGGCAGTTAAAATTGGCAATAAGAGTATTTCTCCTCCCATAAAAAAAATAAATATGTCTATTTGTTTCCTCGTTTTAAAAATTAAGAAGGATATTTTTAATTGAAAAGACAGGTAATTTAAAATTCTTTTAATAATAAATCTACTAGTATTATGTGAAATATTAAATGTTTTCAATCTCTTATCATTCCTGAAAAAATTAAAACCCTCATCTCCAGTTAAAAGAAAAATATTTTTTGATAGCGAACAAATGATTGTTATTAGATTAGATAATGGTGTTACCCCGGCCTTAAAAATCGGCATGGTGATTATTCCAATTCTATGATTTGACATGCATTCTCCTTTCCTTTAATGAATAATTTTAACGATAATTTCCTTTATATTTTTATTCGAACAATAGACACATTCTACAAACTGCAAATCCTTAATAACCTTGAGCATTCCGGTGATATATATATCATTTATATATTTGCATAATAATTAAGAAAATTAATGGGCATATCTGGTGAAGATTTCCAATAGTTTTTCACTTGTATTTTCCCAATTAAATTTGTCGGATATAGTTTTTCGAGCAGAAATGCCCATAGATTCTGCCGTATGTGGGTTTCGTGAAAAATAGATGAGTTTTTCGACCAATTCATTTACTGAACCGGGCTTAATCAGAAATCCGGATTCTCCATTAATAATGCTCTCCATCGGTCCACCACTTCTTGTTGCGATAACTGGGGTCCATGCGGCTTGAGATTCAATAGGAACGATACCAAAGGGTTCATCAATACTTGGGAAAACTAAACATTGCTCTTGCGAAATATGAAATTAAAATTTTTCGGTCAATTTTTCCCTTAAAAAAAATATTTTCTGTTAAACCTAATTTTTCACTTTGTGATATGAGATTTTCTCTTTCAGATCCAT
The DNA here is from genome assembly GCA_963815065.1 of uncultured Methanoregulaceae archaeon. Taxonomy (GTDB): domain Archaea; phylum Halobacteriota; class Methanomicrobia; order Methanomicrobiales; family Methanospirillaceae; genus Methanoregula. The sequence continues at coordinate 18,210 of CAWFFE010000003.1, forward strand.
CTCCGATTATTATTAATTTTGGAGATTCCCCTTTCTGTTTCATGAGAACAATTGATTTTATGACCAAATCGATATTTTTAAACCTATCTAATCGTGAAACACAGAGAATGAATCCCTCTTTTTTAATAGGAGAATTTGGAAACTCGTCAATATCCACTCCAGGATAAACAGTTTCAGTTTTTGAAATACCATATATCTTTTTGCATCGAGTTGCAGTAAAATTACTATTTACAACAATATAATCTGCATATGAAACCATTTTTTTATCTATAAATTTCATAATTGGGTTTGATAGTTTTGCAAAAAAACGCATAGGGACTGGCAATCCATTAATAACCCGGAAATCATGAACAAATGCACTGGGTTCATGACAAAACCAGACGCAGGGTATATTTGGGCGGTGTTTTTTATATAAAAAACCCCAGTAATTTGCTGGGAAAACCTGGGGAAAAATAATATCTGGACGGATTTCATCAAGAATTTTTTCCACCTTTTTATAAATTGCATAGTATTGTATCCAATAGGAAAAAGAATTTGGAAGCGGTCCTCCAACAAATTTAAAATGAATTCCGGGATATTCTTTTAATCTTTTTGAATTTCCCGATTGGGTGATAATTGAAACCTTAACTCCCATTTTTACCAAACGTTTTGCGGTTTCAAGAACAACAGTACTCCACCTCCGGGATAGGTAAAGTGGGGATGTAAGTAAACTATGTGCATAGATTGTTTCCGTCTCAAGATAATTTTAAACGCGAATTTTCTTTTTTTTACGTTTCTGATTATATGGAACTCAATGTATATTTTTTTTGTGTAAACTAAAAAACACGTATCTTAATCAATCCAGCAAATGGAGTAATTTTATGATATCAAATATTTATGAAAAAGAAAGGAGTGTTCCACCAAATTTTTTTAATTTTTATGCTCTTCTAGGATTAAATAAACAATTATATGTTTTTTGCAGATTACGCATTTTTGAATATAATTTATTTCTAATGAATTCACTCTCACTCAAAAATAATATTGTCAGGATTTTTGATATCATTCTTCTTTAATAGTCATACGTATGTTCTTTTTTCACTATTTTTTCAAAGGATATTTTTAGAGAAACCTCATCAAGGTTTTTTAAAGCGAATCCACTCAAGTAAATCGAGTTTTCGAAATTACTCCAAATACTAGGCGACCAAACCCAAATATGAATGGCATCCAATCCTTTTCATAACCCACGCATTCTTTCCATACTGATTTTTCGATATCAGAGCAATACCAAATGTGCACCCGATTATCCCATTCACCAATACCCCCTTCCGTTGCAGTCAATATCAAATAACCCGCAGAAAAACGCTTTAAATTATATATCGGACCATTGAATTGAGTGATTTTTTGAGTTGTCTGAGAATTTCAATCAAATGAAATTAACCAGTTCTGGCCATTTGGATTATCTGTACCCCAAAAAATTTTTTCAGGAGTGAATAATAGTTCAAGACATCTCCAATCTTGATTTTTTCCACCTATGATCTTGACTTCTGAAAAATCATCATTTCCATAACCCAATAGGCATTCAGAATCTGAATCACCTGTTGAAAACCAGATCTTCTGTGAATAGGAATCATACTGTAATAGGTGGACATGTTTTATACTTTTTTTAGGAAAAGAATAAATTAAGTCCCAATTTTCACCATCTTTGGTTCGAAAAATATTTACTTCATTTTTTTTAATATTAGGTATATATTCGCCAAAATAGGTAAATTCTGGGGCAATACATATGTTATTATCTAATAACTGAAAAAATCGTGAGTTCAGATTAATTCGCTTAAAACTTGCAAGAGAAGAATCCGAAAGAAAAACACTTTTATCACAACATATCAATATTTTTCCGTTATGAATTTGTTTAACTTGATGTATGCCTATTCTTAAAGCACGAGAAATTATTCGGGATTTTGATAAAATTTTTTTTATCGTTGAAAGTGGTAATGTCCCAGTAAAAATCCAAGATCTACCAAAATCTTCACTTTTAAAAATACTATATCCTCTTGATGAAATAAGGGTTTCATTAATAATTGAATGAATTTTCATTTGTGGTGAAATAATGTCAATTTTTATTTTCATAATTCACCTTTAAATTAAATATAAACTCTTCAAATCTATTTGTAATAGAATTCCAATCGAGATTCTGAACAAAACTTCTAGAAGAATTGCCATGATTTTTTATTGATCCATTAGAAACAATCGTATATGCCATTTCGGGGACTTTCGCGGGAGACTCAACATAGAGAACCCCATTTCCCTCCTCAAATTCTCTCATTATTCCGGGTAATTTGGTACATATGACAGGTTTTCCCACCGCCATATATTCATACATTTTTATAGGAACAATATCCTGCATGATTCTTTCCTGGGGATCTGCTGGTAACATGCAAATATCACTAGCGGCGATATATCCAGGGATTTTTTCATAGGTCTGTTTGCCAGCAAGGATAAGATTGTCACGAAGTGGAATTCATCCCGTATTCGCTGGAGATCACCCAATGCATCCCCATCTCCCACAATAAGAATTTTAAGATTGGGATAATGATCCTTTGAGCGGGCGAGTTCAAGGGCGACCTCTTTAATCCTGAAAATTGATAAAGCCAGCCCATGAAGAAAAGAACAATATCATCGTCCCTGATACAATACGCTGATCTGATTACGGATCCATCGATAGACGGATTGAACTTTTCAAGATCGATACCGGCACCGATGACCGTGGTATTTTCTGGATTTGCCCCAAGATCGATGACATATTCCCGAAGTTTTTTGTTGATGGTAATTACCTTAGTGGATTTCCGGAGTGTCTGTTTTTCGAGAATACGCCCCAGCTTCTGGAAGAGTTTTTCAGGAATCAGGGTGTCTAATGCATCTATCCAATAGTAAATGAAAGGAATTGCATGACGTCGTGCAACTGGCGGCTATCCAGGTATTCAGGATCCCAAAACCAATAATTACATCTGGCTTAAACTCATCTATCTGCCGTAAGATTTCCCGACGGTGCGTGATCAGGAGACAGGATATTCTACAATCGGAACCCGGATGGAACGAGGGCGGATTACATGGATTGAGACATTCGGGAGGATCTTATGGACATTCTCGAAAACGGATCGCGGATTCGAAAGTCCCCTGTCGTTATCTTTTTTCCATTCAATGTCATTATCGATGACTCTTACTGAGTGACCCCGTGCAGCCAGACGCTCCATGAGATGATGCTGTTGATGGGGATTGCGAGTAAGCCAGTTAGATTCCTGGACAATGAGAATATTCATAAGAAAAATAATTAAAATTCTGCACTCTTCTGTATCATATCCCAATTCTTGACAAACCACTGGTGCGTCTCTTTCAACCCGTTTTCAAATTTCATCTTTGGTTTGTATCCCAGTACTTTTTCAGCTTTCGTAATGCAGGAAAGCAACGGTTTTTAACATCCCAGTCACGACGTTCCTTATATTGGATTCCCCCGTCGTTACCAGTTAAACGATTCACTGATTTCGCCATATCAATGACCCGTTGCTCCTTACTTGCGCCGAGATTGAACGCCTCCCCAATTGCTTTCTCCTTTACTCCCATGGCAAGTAGCCCGTTGACGATATCCCCGATGTAGGTCCAGTCCCGGGTTTCCGTTCCTTCACCGGTGATGGGAAGAGGCTGACCCCTCATAGCCCAGTAAAAAAAGTTAGGGATCACATTCCGATATTTTCCTGGCACTTCACCGGGTCCATAGGAGTTGAAAAAACGAGCATTAACAATCGGGAGCGAATAGAGGTTATGGAAATAATTGGTATAGAGCTCCCCGAGAAGTTTAGTTACCTGATAGGGAGTGTGAAGATGTATTGAAACATCGTGCTCCTCGAATGGCATTTTTGACTCTAACCCGTAGACCCCACATCCAGATGACGAATAGACAAATCTCTTGACATCCGAAAGCTGTGCATATTGAAGCACTTTTAAAATCCCCAGTCCGTTGATCATGAGATCTTTTTCCGGATTATCCACAGAATTCTGGTTGGCAAAATGAGCCGCAAGATGGAAAATATATTCAGGTTTTTCCTTAAAGACCCGCTTCAGGATGGCATCATCAAGAATATCCCCTTGAACGAATATGACATTATCAGCCTGAGGAATGTTCCAGGTGTATGAGGATGAGAGATTATCGAGGATAATAACTTTTTTTGCCCCCATTGAGGAAAGTTTTCTGCAGAGATTTCCCCCGATTGCGCCTGCCCCGCCTGTTACAAGAATTGTCGAATCCTGATAAAATTCTGAATGGTCTTCCATATCATTCACCGACCCGATAATTCTGTTTCATCCAGGCAACAGTTCTTCTTATTCCCTCTTTTGGAGTGACTTTCGGGTTATGCTTGAGATCCCTGATCGCTTTTGAAAAGTCCATGTGTTTAACTTTTGTCGTAAACGGTTCTGCCTTTTCATAATGCACAAGGGAATCATCCCTTCCGACAGCACTTAGGATGAGATCTGAATAATCCTTGATCTCCATCTCCCATTCCGGTTTTCCGCCGACGTTGTAGACCTCTCCAGGAATGAATTTGTCTACAATATTTGCCCATGTCCTGCAGGAATCCTCAACATAATCGATGATACGTTTGTGACCTTTGAAAACGGTATATGGCTTATTGAACAGTGCCTGATAGATGAATTTTGGGATGAAGCCACGGTAGGGAGTATAATCCTCATGTGGACCATAACAGTTAACCGGTCTCACCCGAACCGTTTCGGTCCCAAACATCGTCGCTGAATTCATGCACATCAGTTCACCCGCCCATTTTGTGATGGCATAATCATTCATCTGGTAGGTATCTTTAATCGGATTGTTGACCATCACATCCTCTGACATTTTCCCTTCAAAATCCCCGTACACTTCAGCACTGGAAAAAAAGATCATCCGGAATTTCAGTTTCTCCTGGAGCCGGATCAGGTTTTTCGTTCCGATACAGTTGGTCTGCCAGAGATTCTCATAATAATCTTCACCATTCCAACGGCCGTATTCGGCAGCAAGGTGGTAAACATAATCAAACGTATTTTTTTCGAAAACCCGTTCAAGTTGCCGGTAATTCCTGACATCAGCTCTGATGTAACTGTCACGTTCTGTATTGAAAAGATCTGCAGCAATGACATCATGACCTCGTTCGCGCAATTCATTAACAAGGTTGGTACCAATAAAACCTGCTCCGCCGGTTACCAGAATATTTTTTGATTTCATGAGAAGCTTCCTGATAGATTACTTTTTTTAGATTGTTTATAGGTTAATATCCATTCATCTATTGCCCGAAAAATAACATTTTCAATTTCTTTCATATTGCCATCCCTCAAATCTGTTTACATTACCGCCGGGTTTCTTTCATCATCAGCACCAGCGTATTCAGGATCAATCCGGCAATCACCAGCAGCATTCCCGTGATCAAAACAAATGCACTCCCGATGGCAAGCACGTAATGGAAAACATCATTATTAACCAGTTCTTTTAATACCCAGAATCTCAGCAATCATTCCTCCAATAATGAGAAGGAGTCCCGGAATCCCGAAAGCCAGCAACGGCCGCCGGTAGCCAATCAGGTTTACGAGTCGATTGAGAACACCTACGCCGTGAGTAACCGGGTGTTTTTTGTGTTTATTGGGCACATCATAGTTCACCGAAATGGGTACTTCCATGATGGAGAGCCCAATTGCAGAGAAATGGGCAATCATGTCCGATTCAATATTGTATCCATCCGACCTGAAGTCCAGGTTATCAAGTGCCTGGCAGGAGAGCGCCCGGAATCCAGACTGTGAGTCGGTGACCCTGGTCTTCGCTCCCATATTGGTGAAAAGGTCAAGTATTTTCTGGCCAACCTGTCGGTACGCCGGAATTTCTCCATTTCTCTCAAGAAAACGTGATCCGATAACAAGATCTGCCTTTCCTGCACTGACCATCCCTGCAACTCTCTGTATCTCTTTAGGATCATGCTGGCCATCTGCATCGAGCATTACCGCAGCGGTGCACCTTGTCTCACGGGCACGGCGTAATCCTAAGAGGATTGCATATGCTTTTCCCGTATTGTGTTCCAGCTGGATTACCTCAGCTCCGGCTAATTTTGCCACCTCTGCAGTTCGATCAGAAGATCCGTCATCCACCACAATAACATGGTCGGCATACTGCTTTGTCCGGAGTACAATAGAGCCTATGACCAGCTCCTCATTATATGCAGGAAGAACCGCAAAAATACCTCTGCCGGGAAGACTGACATCATTATCATCAACATGAATAAGTTGGACTTTTACCGGTGGAGATGAGTTCATGAAGTATGACCTAGTGATAATTCTGCAATTATTTGAGGGCTTTATGTTAAACTATGATAAATTATAATTATTTGTATATATCGTGATGCAATGCTGAGGTGCCTTGCATCCTAAAACTTTAAAACCTTCAACCGTTTCTCCTGGTATTGACTTAATCCTTCACTATAAGAAATTCCAAGTCAATTTAAACTTGTTTGGGAAAATCAACAACTGGTTTTCTTTCTAAATTAATCTAAAAAAAGATTGATCTGATTGTTATTGCGTTCCCATTTTTCTGCATGCATCAATAATGCGTTGTGCCGCATCGCCCTCCCCGAATGGGTTATTCCAGGTCCGGGGAATAATATCCTTCATCTGGACTGCAGCGGCAAGCATCTTCTCCGGATTTGTACCTGCGAGAAGATTGGCACCGGCTTCGATGGTTTCTGGCCGCTCGGTATTCTCACGGAGAGTCACGCATGGTACCTGTAAGATGCAGCCTTCTTCCTGGACTCCCCCGGAATCAGTCAGGAGGAGCGATGCCATTGACTCCAGGATGAGGAATTCAAGATATCCGACGGGATCGACAACCTGGATTCCTTCGGTTGAAAGGTTGAATTTACGTACCATCTTCTGTGTCCGGGGATGCATGGGGAAGACAACGGGAACCTCGAAGAAGGAAGAGATCTTCTTAAGACCGGTCAGAATATCAGCAAGGCGTAAGGGTTCATCGACATTTTCTGCCCGGTGAGCGGTGGCGAGTAAATAGTTCCCGGGTTCAAGTCCCAGATCCTCAAGGGGATGCACTTTTTGTTGTGCTATCCTGATATTCTGCTCCACTGCATCGACAATGGTATTGCCGGTTACCGTGATCTTCTCTGCAGGTATTCCTTCATGCAGCAGGTTCTGACGAGAATTTTCCGTAGGAGCATATAGCTGGTCGGAAATATGATCCGCAACAATACGGTTGATCTCTTCCGGCATGCTCCGGTCGAAACTTCGTAACCCTGCCTCCACATGACCGACCGGAATATGCAGTTTTACTGCAGCGAGGGCTCCGGCAAGGACCGTGTTCGTGTCACCCTGCACAAGGACAATTCCCGGGGGATGCTGATAAAGAACGTTCTCGATGCCGGTAAGAATGGCGGCTGTCTGGGTCGCCTGCGTGCCGGATCCGACATCCAGGTTATAGGTTGGGGGGGAAGGTCGAGTTGTTCAAAGAAAATTTTGTCCATTGCATAGGAATAATGCTGTCCGGTATGGAGCACCGAGAAATCAAGACCCTTACGGGCACATTCACGGATAATCGGAGACATTTTGATAATTTCCGGGCGTGTGCCGATGACGATGAGAATCATGTAACTATCCGGGAATCGGGAATAATTTTTTTATCTTTTATTAACAAATTCCGATGTTTTCATTATTATTATTCCTTTAGGGTGCTTCCTCTTTAATTATATTTGAAATTATGAGCAAAGGAAAGCAGGAACATACATCCATAAGAGATGACAATGTTTCCTGAGCAGGAATCCTGATGAGAAAAGAACAGATTGCCATTATTGCCCTTGCTGTATGGCTTACATTAATTGCTGTCTTCATGATCCTTGCTCAGAATGTCGGTATCGAGATATTCTTTGTCCTCTCCCTTATTGGTTTTCTTATCATCGTGGAGCTCATAGGGCCAAAATATGTCCAGCCCCGTTCTCTGCGGTATATCTGGTATATACTGGCTGCAGGGATTGCGATATTCGGTGCGATTGTCGTGCTGAAAGTAATGGATATAATTGGCTCATGAAAATCCACTGAATTCCGTATAATTATTCCATTTTGCATGCGGTCTCGGAATTCTTTTCCTCGTGAATAAAATATCTCCGAATGAAAAATCAGGAGTGTAAATCAAAAAATATGCGCATAGATTTTTGTAATACCCGGTTGCAATGAATTTAAAAGAAATTATTCAGAGAACAAAATCAGTCGTCACCGGGGAAAATGATGCTCAATATATCAGACAAGTATAACGCCGCAGCACTTTCTCTCCTGGCCGTGAGTGCACTTTTTATTGCCATCGCCCTTCTCTTGAACCTTGGGGCTTTAACCACCGCGGCCCTTGTTATGGCCGGGGATGGTCCTCGCGATGGTGGGGATCTTTACCTGGGCATTTTCCGGGACGGCGCCGGTTGACCCGGATTTTGTGGGGATCCTTCCAGCCCAGGGTTGTATAAATTTCTGCGCCTTGACCCATAATCTCGGGGTACAGGGAAATGCATTTTTCCTCCCCCCGCAGTATACCGGGGAACCCCGGGTCATGCAGTATAATCCGACCACGACACGGGAAGGGTTCGAGGTACTTACCGGGAAAAAGAGGACTGCGGCAGGATCTGTTCAAAAACCCCGATCCGCCGGCCTTGTTACCCAGCCGTCATGCGACCAGCTGATACGGGATCTCCGCCAGAGAAATGCGCTGATAATTCCGGAACGAGAGGAAGATCTATCAACGCTGCTTCGTGAGGCCTGCGAGGATGTTTTTAAGTTTGCCCAGCGGATTTCCGTCACGTGGGGGGACAGCAAGGTAACCATCACGTTTCACCAGTATCCCTTCATTTACGGGTGTAAAAAAATTGCCCAGGAATCTCCGGACTGTTGCGTCATGAGCCCGTGTCCGCCCTGCAGTCTCTGCGGGGCCCTGATTGCCGAGGGGAGTGAACGGATCGTCGCGCTCGATCGATGTGCGGTGAGTCCATCATCAGAGGATGTTACGGCCGTCTTCTCCATTGTTCCCCTGCCGGACAGTAACCATAAGTGAAGGTCCCGGTAGCTCGCGTTGATGCGATCATCGCCGGTCACTTCTTGACCCGGGACGGTCTCGTTGAATAACAGGAACACCACACGATTGTAGCCGGTTTTATTCAGGGAAAGGGTTATAGGGAATAATTCTCGTCTCATTATGGGACAGTGAGCGAGTGATGCCAAAGGGGGTCCATTGCCAGGTACGTGTGCTGTTGGTCACGTTATTGAACTCCGTGAATGTGCTCCAGGTCTCGATGGTATACGCTAACATTCCTGTGCTCCTGGTTTCCCACGCCGATGAACATCGGGTAGGGTAATCCGGTAACGATAATGCTAGGATAATTCTGCCATTCCCTTTTCCCCCAGAATATAAAACTCAGAAAACCGCTCCCCTTCTTTGGGCGAGACGATCACATAGATTGTTGTTATAATTACAACGATGATGACAAGGATGAGAATGATGCTGAGGAGCCGATCGATCCTGCTTTCCCCCGGAGGTAATAATCTCCCGGTGGATCCAGGAATCTCGGAAAATGGCACCTTGAACCTTTCTTCAGATGGGAGGATTGCCTTCGGAATTGTGCCACAACGATCATCGCTAGAGTGAAAAGGGTTATTGATATTAAGACTGGCTCAAGTCGGATTCCCCAAGGAGTGAAGTTCAACCCAAGACCAATCAGGGGCACAATCGCGATAGATAGCCCAATGGATAGCATGACTCTCTCCAGAAGTCCGATATCTCCTTTCTTTGGGAAGAGTACAGCAATCAGACAATAGCCGGGAATAAAGAGTAATCCTGGTAGAGTTAGAATAATCCTAAATGGCGATTCATTCAGGATAGGGAGATAGATTGCTAATATGTTTGCCGCTAGCCATAGCAAGGCGATGGTAAGGTCAGTAGGGAATTTTTGTTCGAAGAATGCTGAATAGATCTTACCTGTGAGTGGTTCATCAGGCAAATGAATCACCGTTTCCGGAAAAAATCTGGTGCCAGCACGGCCAAAACGCAAAAGCTTCCAGATCATTGGGTATAATCATCATTCATGTTCCTGCTGGATTCTGGTTCTTGTCTCTCAATTTGTCGCCTGTATGCGGGATTATGATTGAACACCCTCAATTATTTTGTTGCCCTCGTGTCCTCGTGTCTATGTCAGGAGACGTGTTGTTGAAATCGATGGAACGCTCGAATCTTTATCGTCAGGCTAAGGAATGATGCACCTTTTTTACCAACACTGTATCAACCTCGCCATACGTTGTAAATTGTTTATCATGACTGCTATAAATCAAAATCTCTTCCTTGTGTTCTCGGTGCATTATTCAAGGTTTGCCGGAAAAGGCAATGATCCAATACACTAATCGTGATTATCAGATCCCCTGAGCATTCCTTGATTGAATTTTCTAACAGTACATTCTCACACGTTATGGCTGACACCCGGAATCTGGTCCTGGTTATAGAATGACTGCTCGTACCCGTCCGGGAACACGACCCGGGTAACATCCGGTGAGAAATCGGGGTTGATGAGAGGAGCAAACCAGTACTGCTTCAGGACCTTTTCCGCTTCCCGGAAGGACAGCGCCGGTGTCGTCAGGGTGATGGTGCCATTGTGCGTCTCTTCTGAAGCAAACCCCTGCACATAAAACTGCGACCTGCCCGCGTCCGCTTCCATCACCTGGACGGGTTTCTGGAAATTACTTTCGAGGGCCTTTTTCAGCTCGGTACCGGGATCGGTAATCCGTACAAAAACTGCTACGCTCTCGAACCATGAAAGCTGGTAGTCAAAGGTGATGATGGCATCCGAATTATCTTTCACGTCAATAATAAGACTCTTTGCGGTAAATGCCTGGACCGGGCAGATCAGTACCAGGGCGATTACGAGCAGACTCCCCACGAGAACTGTATGCCGTATCATTGGTATAACCCGGTGGTACGATTACGCTTTCCCGATGATAAGGTTTGCTTGTATGCGGTTTATACGGTAAAGGTGGCTCATTTTTCTGCCCCCGGAAGATACGTTAAAATCCGATCAGGATCGATGATCGCTCATGCAGTATTTTACCGATACGGATATGGGGCTCGATATCGGGCAGGTAAACCTTGCCGTGGAATCGGCGTTTGCCGATCACGGGAGGGGCCTTGTCCAGATGCCCCCCAAGGTCTATATCACGCTGCCGGACGGGGACTTCCGGACGATGCCGGCGTATCTCCCGTCACTGTCCATCGCCGGGGTCAAGATCGTGAATGTGCATCCGGGGAACCCTGCACAAGGCCTCCCCACCGTGATGGCGCTGACCGTCATCCTCGATATCGCGACCGGCCGGCCTGTTGCCGTGATCAACGCGACCCGGCTTACCGATATGCGGACCGGTGCCGCCGGGGCGGTCGCCGCGAAATACCTGTCAGCCAAAAAAGAGATTGTGCTGGGAGTGATCGGGACCGGCAGGCAGGCACAGGCACAGGTCACGGCAATCTCCCGGGAACTGAAGATCCGGCAGCTGAAGATCTGGAGCCGGGACCCGGTACATGTCAGGAAATTTGCCGACCGGTTCATGGAATTTCACTGCCTTGCCTCAACGCTCGAAAATGCCTGCGACTGCGACCTCCTCGTGACCACCACGCCCTCACGGAGCCCGATTATCCGGAGTGAATGGATCCACGAGGGAACGCACATCAATGCCATCGGGGCGGATGCGCCGGGGAAGGAGGAGCTGGATCCCGCGCTGCTCAGGCGGGCCCAGGTCTTTGTGGATGATCCCGCACAGGCAGTCCATTCCGGTGAGGTAAATGTTCCGATAACCAGCGGTGTCTACCGGGCTGAAGATATTGCCGGTACCCTGGGGGAGGTCGTGATCGGGAAGAAGAAGCGGGCCGGCCCCGATACTATTACCATCTTTGATTCCACGGGACTTGCCATCCAGGACCTTGCCATTGCCCGCATCGCCATGGACCACGGGAAGACGATTGACCTTCCGTTTCCGTAAAGAACAGGGATAGAGAGAAATTATCCCGGATTATCAATTTTCTTGCTCTGTTGAAATCCTCAAAACTTTCAGACGCTCTCAGGGGCTTTGCCCCGCCGCTGTGGCGCCCCAGTTGCGATAATTCCGTATTACCAGTACAGAAACCGCGGGAGATTATACGTACAGGTAATACCGGGGCATCGTAAGCGCCCCCGCCCCACGGGGGGGCAGGGCTGGCGCAGGGGGGGGCGATCATGGTATCTGAAAAAGCATTTCTACAGAGCAAATTTTCTGATAATTTGGACATACGGAGGGTGACCATCTCTCTTCCCTGGATGCAGGGTAACGTGATCGTCTCATGCACGGTGAAACAGGTGGATTTCCTCAATGAAGGCATCCCGACAATCATGCCGGACTGCTCCCCCGCAGTCAGGCGCGACATGACGATGGCGGAGATGAGGATCTCCCCTTTTGACCCTTAAAAATCACGGGAAATGAGCATAGTTTATCCTGGGCTTATGGTGACGAATATGGTATCAAAGACTTTTTATACTGAATGAGCTTTACCTACCCGCGAGGGATTTCATGACGTCGAGTAAAGCAATAATTACGCTCGTTATCTTGATCATTGGTCTTGCTGTTGCCTGGTTAACTGGATATTATTTTAAGACTGCCTTCGGCGTATGGGGGGTATATACCGGCGTCTTAATTGCCTTAGCCACATTGTTATATGTCACATCAAAACCAGAACTGAAAGATTTTTTCGTTGTTCCTGCAATCGCACTGATGATAACCATTGCGTGGATTATAGGACATTTTTCACAAATATTCATCGGATATTGGGGGATTTTTGTAGCAATTATTGTTTTCTTACTTGAACTGGCTGCAATATTAGACGGGTTCCATTTGTATTCCGGCACGTGAAAACCGGACGTATCAGGACCAGGGGAGGTATTGTTTCAAAATTTGTTTTTTGAGAGAACCCTGTTATCCTTATGGGGTTACGGATGTTGCAGGAAGATCCGGAGAATTGCACGTCTGACCCTGGCAGGGATAATGGATCTTCCTGGCCTTTCAATAAGGATGGAATCCATTCACGAGGGAACATTGGTAACGTTTCCCGCATTTCCAAAACCACTCTTCTTTCGGCCCGGATACGTTAACGGCTGGTTAACGGATCACGCGGCTGGTCATAACGCAGTAAAGAATATTTTTTTTCAGCGGGATCTCATGAAATCATACATGATCATTATGAGGGGAATGGCAAAAAACAGATAAATCATAAAAGGCAGGAAAATAGTTTCCTGTGATTGCCGGGTATTTTCGGAAAAATCAGATATAATAATCATGGTATCCCGGTTTCTCAGACAACCGGTAAATTATCTTTGTAATGATCCACCCCGCTACGAACAGAGCGACGAGAATCATTCTCCCAAAACGTATCACGTCATTTCCGATACCTGTTGATACAGGGCCGGAAACTGCCCCGGCCTTCTGAGGGACTACCGTATCCAGGACCCTGGCGGGTGGCAAAATACTATAAACTCCCTGCCCCGGAGAGGCCCTGAGGCGGGGAGCCCTCGTAAATAGTACCGTGTTGCTTCAAGAATCAAAAAACGGCTCTGGAGAAAACCTGCTTTTGTGATGACGCTCCGGGGGCCTTGCCCCGCCGCTATGGTGCCCCGGTCGCGATAATAGTGTATTACCTGGATAAGGATTTCCGGTAATACAGAGAAATCGCATGCGATCCCACCCCCAACGGGATAGGGCTGGCGCAAGGGGGGCTTCCTTTTTTTTCAAAAGGATTTCAACGGGGCCCAAAAAAAACTCACCCCCGGATTAAGCAGGGAGAGTAAAATAACTACGATTGTTATTCTTTCGGCTTAGCGTATTTCTTCCAGACCTGTTCGCGGTAGACGGGTCCGCTGTTGTAGGTACAGAAGGGTATCAGTTTTCCGTCGGGTGTTGCGTAATGGATACAGCAGCGCTGGACACGTCCCAGGTCATAGTTATACCGGTCCATGAAATGCATGGTACCGATGAAGAGCGCATTCCAGTGAAATTCCCTGAGTGCCTCAAAGTTCTGGCCGATCAGGGTCTTGCCGATGATCTTCCAGAACTCCCCGGTCTTCGCCTGCTCGCCTTTTTTCACCGAATCGTGCATGTTTTTGACCCCTTCGAGCAGCGCGGTGTACTTGTTGATGGTCCCGCCTTTTTTGAGTTTCTCTGCCATGTGTTCGATCGATTCAAAGAAGCTGTCCACGTCCAGCATCCTGTTCACCGGGATGAAGGTGCCATCATTCTGGACAAATACATAGGTAGCTGCCCCGCAGTGCTGGTGGGCGGTGAACCTCACCTGGGGTTTCCCGGTATACGCCTCGACGAGATCGGAGAAGGGGAGGACACAGGGAACCGGGTAGAAGTCATCCTTTTTCAGGACCCCGTCCAGTTGTTTTTCTATATTGTCCAGGAGATCAGGTATCGTGACACGCAATTTTCTGACATCATCGTCATTCGCTGCACCGGTAAACGCGATGGGCTGGAAATTTACCCCCCGGATCACGGCAATATTTTTTACCGCAAACCGGATGATATCGCCCACCTCCTGATCGTTCTTTCCATGGATTATCGTCGGGACGAGAACAACGCCAAGACGGACGTTTTTAAGGTTCTCGATCGCTCTCTCATGGATCGTTAAAAAAGGGTTGGTTGCAGGAGTAACGCCATCAAAATGGAGATAGACGGTACTGAGCCCGGCATCCTTGAGTGTCTGGGCAAAACCGGGCTCATTGGCGATCCGGACACCATTGGATGCGATCTGGACCTGGGGGAACCCCATCTCTTTTGCCGTTCTGATGATCTCCGGCAGGTCCTTGCGCATGGTGGGTTCCCCACCGGAGAACTGCACAGCCGGGACCGGAACAGGTTTCTGGTCACGGAGGAGTTTTAACATCCCGACTACTACATCGAACTCCGGTTCGTAGATAAACCCGCAGGCACGGGCATTGGCAAAACAGAAATCGCAGTCAAGGTTGCAGCGGTTCGTGAGATCGATATTCGCGAGCAGGGTCTGGGAATGATGGTTATTACATAACCCGCAGGAAGAGGGACAATCTTCGGGTGGTGCAGAATTCTGGGGATTTGCGATGCCGGATCCCACCGCATCGTAGCGTTCGAACCGGTGATAGAGACCCGAATCCGACCAGTAAAGATTATGGAAATTTCCGTGCTGCGGGCACGTACTGTTCAGCCAGATCTTTCCCTCTTCATCCACGATCTCTGCATCGATGGCAGTACGACATACAGGACAAAGAGTTCGTGTCGTTTTTATCAGCATCAGTGTATCCACCCGTAGCTCAGTTGTTCAGGGTTATCTTGTTTGAGTAACCTTAATGTTTGTGCCTGCTCTTTATTACAGGTATTGGAGTGCTCCGCTATTAGTAGTAATTTCATCCTGTTACCGTTGCTTTCTGCAGTCTGGATCATGCTTCCTGCGTACCTGCCGAATCCCGTTGCCGCTCTCCTCGGGGGAGGCGCTCCTATAGACGGTGGGAGAAATTTTCGTGACGGCAGGCGCATATTTGGCGACGGTAAAACGTTCCGTGGCCTTTTCCTTGGTATTTTGGCCGGTATCGGTTTGGGTCTTCTCCAGATCCGGCTCTCCGGTACGTATGGGCTGGATTACCTCCCTCTTCATACCTTGCTGTCGGTCACGCTGCTGGCGACCGGAGCTCTCCTCGGCGATCTCTGCAAGAGCTTCTTCAAGCGAAGATTAGGGAAAGGAAGGGGAGCCAAATGGCCGGTCGCCGATCAGTACGATCTTGTCGCGGGAGCGTTATTGCTGACTCTTCTGGTCGATCCCTCGTGGATCCTGGTGAATATGACCCTCCCCGTATTCATTATCATCCTGATTCTCACGCCGGTCCTGCACCGGACCGTGAATATCGTGGGGTATTACCTGGGGGTAAAGGAGGTCCCATGGTGAACATTCTGGCAGATCTGCTTATCAGGAATAAGGCAATCGAGTTTGGCGACTTTACGCTCGCCTCCGGCAAAAAGAGCCCGTACTACATCGATGTGAAATCTGCGGCAACCAACCCGGCACTCCTCTCGGCGATCGCCACTGCCATCGCAGAGACGTACAGGTTTGACGTGGTGGCAGGTGTTGCGGTCGGGGGCGTCCCTCTTGCCGTAGCAACGGCGCTCGTGGCAAAAAAACCCTATGCAATCATACGGGCCGCAGAGAAAAGCCACGGGAAGAAAGACATTATCATCGGCCGGGTAAGGGACCGGGATGTGCTGCTGGTCGAGGATGTCACGACCTCAGGAGGATCCGCCCTTTATGGAATCGGTGTCCTTCGTGACGCCGGTGCCCGGGCAGACCGGGTTGTCACCGTCGTAGACCGCGAGCAGGGTGCCCGCGAGATGCTCGGGCAGGAAGGAATCTCTCTTCTCCCCCTTGTCAGCGTCAGCGAGATCCTGAAAGGGTAAACCATTTTTATTGACAGGGCAAGAGTATATGGCTATGAAGATTCTTGTTGTGGGCGGAGGGGGGAGGGAACACGCCATCGTCCGGGCCCTGGCCCTCAACAGTGATACGGAAATTTATTCGGTCATGGCAGGCCGGAACCCCGGGATCTCGGCTCTTGCGCGGGGCGTAAAGCTGTGCCGGGAGACCGATATCCCCCGCATCGTTGCCTACGCACAGGAGACCGGGGCCGGCTACGCGTTCATCGGACCTGAAGCACCCCTGGAAGCGGGGATCGTAGACCAGCTGGAGGCAGCAGGTATCCAGTGCGTCGGGCCCACCCAGGCAGCAGCCCGGATCGAGACGGACAAAGCATTCTGCCGCGACATGATGGAACTGCACAACATTGACGGGTGCCCGAAATACCGTGTCTTTCATAACCGGACGGACGCGATCTCGTTTATCAACGATCACGAAGGCGATCTCGCCATAAAACCTATCGGGCTGACCGGGGGAAAAGGCGTCCGGATCATGGGAGAACAGGTTGACCGGGCAGGAGCGGTCGCCTACGTGAAATCCCTTGCGGGGGGAGTCGTGCTCGAGGAGCGCCTCGTTGGCGAAGAGTTCACGCTCCAGGCATTTGTTGACGGGTCCCATCTCATTCCCATGCCGCTTGTACAGGATCATAAGCGTGCCTTTGAGGGCGATCTCGGGCCGAACACCGGGGGGATGGGTTCCTACTCGATGCCGGACCTGATGCTGCCGTTCGTCTCCGCTGCAGACTATAAAAAAGCGCTCGCCATCATAAAGACAACGGTGGCTGCTCTCGAAAGGACCGGTCAGACCTACAAGGGAATACTGTACGGCCAGTTCATGAATACGGCCGCGGGGCCAAAAGTCATCGAGTTCAATGCCCGGTTTGGCGATCCGGAGGCGATGAACGTCCTCTCGCTCCTGAACTCAGACCTGTCCGATATCGTTGCCAGGATCTGCGAAGGATCGCTGTCCCTGACAAACGTGACATTTGCAGAGAGTGCGACCGTGTGCAAATATATCGTGCCGTCAGGCTACCCGGACTCCCCCCACCCGGGCGATCCCATCTCAATCAAAACCCCGGAAAACGCACTCGTGTACTACGCAAATGTCCGGGAGCACCAGGGCCAGCTCTCCACCCTGACATCACGGACCCTCGCATTCGTGGGCATTGGCCCTACCCTCGAAGAGGCAGAACGCAGCGCGGAAGCTGCGGCATCCGGTGTCACCGGAAACGTACGCTACCGCCGGGATATCGGTACCCGTGCATTGCTTGAACGGCGCACCAGCCATATGAAGGAGTTACGATGAAGAAGGATTTTCTGTCGATTCTTGATATCAGCAAACCAGAGCTCGGGCAGATTCTCGATGAAGCGGCGCACCTGAAAAAGTCTAGGAAAGAGGGCACCGTTCACGAGCGCCTCCGGAGCAAAAACCTCGCCATGATCTTTGAGAAGTCCTCCACCCGGACTCATATCTCGTTTGAGGTCGGCATGAATGAACTGGGGGGACACGCCCTCTTCCTCAACGCCCGGGATATGCAGATCTGGAGGGGGGAAGAGATCCGGGATACCGCCCGGGCAGCGTCCCGGTATGTCTCAGGCCTGATGATCCGTGCGTATAAACACAGTACCATCGTGGAGTTCGCACGACATGCGACCATCCCGGTAATCAACGGCCTCTCCGATCTCGAACACCCCTGCCAGCTGCTGGCCGACATCATGACCATCCGGGAGCATTTCGGCCCGACCAGCGATCTCCGTGTCGCCTGGGTTGGTGACGGGAACAATGTCTGCAACTCGCTGATCCTCTCGACCGTGCTCACCGGTATGAATGTCGTGGTCGCCACGCCGGAAGGGTATGAGCCGGCTGATGATATCGTCAGGACCGCCCGGAAACGGGGTGGGAAGGTAACGCTCGTCCGGAAACCGGAGAAAGCGGTAGAGGGCGCGGATGTGATCATCACCGACACCTGGATATCCATGGGGGATGATGCTGAACGCGATGAGCGCCTGAAGGTATTCCGCGGCTACACGGTGGATGCGGCGCTCATGAAAAACGCCTCTCCCGACGCACGGGTGCTCCATTGTCTCCCGGCGCACCGTGGCCAGGAGATCGCCGATGAGGTGATGGAGGGCGGGCAAAGCCTTGTCTGGGACGAGGCAGAGAACCGGCTCCATGCACAGAAAGCGCTGCTGGTCAGGTTGCTGAAGTAACCCCCCGGAAGATCAGGGTATATTCGCGTTATGACGGAATCGTCGCGATTGTGCCGGAAGATTCCCCATTTTTTGATTAACTGGTAACGGAAGGGACAGTGCCCGTCCCCCAAACCACCCCCTGCACTTTGCGATGATGCGGGTATTACCGTTCCGGGAGTTTACCGGCGTTACAAAGGCTGGCCTTTGAGGAGAAGAAAGAAACTTTCAGATGATTACCGGGGAAAAATTCTCAGAAACGTTCCCTGCCCCGCCAATGCCCCGGAGAGGCCCTGGGGCGGGGAAGCCTCGCTAATCAATTATTTTTATATCCGGAAAATTTCATACCAAAGGCGTGACTCCGGGATAATAATACAACAACATCCCCTGATTCTGTTGCGAACTCTGTCGGGACGGGAAAGTCCATAAGAAATGAATACGGATAAAAAAAAAGTTGCAGATTGTAAAAAAAATGGGTATAATATCATCTTAACCCCCAACGTTTTCAAAATATGCGTGTGAAAACTCAGATAATCAGATTACCAAAACAATTTCGAATAACGTGAGCATTGATGTCATCCTGAATATGAATACAGGGATTGTTTGCCGAATCCGTTCTATCGCAATCCGGGGACGCCACAGCGGCGGGGATGAGCCAAAGGCGAGCCCTTGGTAGCGTAAAAGTGAGCAGGTCTTATTCACCAGACATGAGAATTTTAGTCGCGAGAATGTGACTATACCAAAAAAAAAAATTATTTTTCCTGCACGTACGCCTGCAGTTGCTCCTTCATGTACTTCTCAACCTGTTGAAGAACCTCTTTTTTACCCCGGAAAGCAAGAAGCTCACGCTCATCTCCTTCCATGTTTGCAAACCTGAGTCTTTCCTTTCGTTCCACAACAGTCACATCAAATTTTTCCTGGATATCTATGATGATCTTCCGGGGCACTCCCGGAGGGATAATGATATCAAACAACGGTTCTTCCTGTGCCATGCTTATTCTCCTTTCTCATTTACCTATCTTGATGCGCCGGCTCATAATACATGGGCCCCCGCGGACGCCCCCGATGGGGTTTTTCGGCTTCCCCAGGGAGTTCATGCACCGGCCCATCAGGGCGGCACCACGGGCGAGTCCGTCATCGACAAAAACAAGGTGGTCGTTCGGGTCATCAAAAAGATTGCGCTCGATGATCCCGTCAAGGATATACTCGGGTTTCCTGCCCGAGATGGCTGCCCTGCCGGTAAACCCAATCGATGAATTTTTCAGTACAAGGTGCTCCTCAACAGCAACATCGATCAGCCGCAGTGCCATCTTTGCGCAGACACGATCGACGATCTCGTTGAGGGTTGCAAGATTATATTTTTTATAGATCTCAGATCCTGTCGCAATCAGTTCATTCAGCTCACTGCCATTCACGCCGCAGTCACACCCGATCATGGCAATACCGGATTCCTTGGCGAGCCGGGCGTTGACCGGGACCCGGCCAAACCTGTCGCGTTCCGGCGGCACAATGCGGATATCGATGTGCTGGTGACACCGGTCGACATATTCGTCGACGACCTTACGGTTCCCCCCGCTGAATAATCCGGCGGCCACGCTGTGTTCGCCAAAGATATCCAGGGCGGTCCCTGTCCGTTCATGCACCAGCCCGGTCCCCCGGACCAGTGCATCCGGGATCGCACCGGCAAGCCCGCAGAAATTGCCGACGGTCTTTGCAAACGGGTTCGGACTGTCCGGCGGGACGTCACTGGTTATGCGCCCGTCCAGGGTGGTCCCGAAGTCAATCGAAACACACGGGTTTCGGAAATCGACTGGTGTCCATTTCGCTCCCTCCTTGATCCCTGCCATCGCAAGTTCCCCTTCCATCTCGTTTGCGACCATCTCAACCCCGGTCGAGCCGACCGGGGGGATCACGCCGGCGACTGCCCCGACAAATACCACCTTGTCGGCGAAACTGAACGGCTGGATTTTCTGCGACTGGTTTTCCTTTGACATGGGGGGCGTCATCTTGCGGGGCGGGACACCGGCGATCAGGCATCCGTTTGCAAGGGCGATGACGAAATCTCCGATCTGGTCGGGTGATTCCATCTCGGCAACGACACCTGTGCTGCGGACCACAAAATCAAGGTCGGTGGTTACCCCGAGATGCGCATCCTTATGGCACTGGATAAGGGTATCCCGGACAAGTTCGGTAACGGATTCACGGGTGAGTTCGGTGCCGTCGAGCGTCGCGCCAAAAATCGTCTCTCCGGGTTTTGGGGGGCGGATGTCACGGCTCATCTTTACGGTCTTGTTGATGACGTATGACATGCCGGTTTCAAGGTTCACTCCGGTCAGGATACATTTGGTTGTCGTATTTCCCATTTCAACGGAGGCAACGATAAAATAGGGTTTGTTTTTATATTCAGGGACCTGCATTCCGGGGCCGTGACCAATCTGGGGGGGAGGAGGACTCTCGACAATATGGGGTTTTGGTTTTATAAAGCGGGAAAAAAAACTGGCGCACATTATCTATGGTTTCTTCATTGTCAATCCATATAATTTTCTATGTGGTTACGTCAGGTACCTTTGAGTATTCCGGATACCGGCCGCAAACCTGCTGATCGGAAACACTCACCGTCGTATATCCGATATCCGGCTGGGCAATTTTACCGGGGACATGGTCAGGCTCTCTCCCATTCTGCCTCCCCCTTCACCCGTATGTGTGCGTATTTTTCAACGATGCAGACACTCATTTTCCTGATTACCCGTAACAGAGTAATTATATGAAGATAGCATAGAAAGGTTATAATTTGGTAGTCACCTAAAATTGAGAGAGAAAATATATTTTGCGGGAAATATCCATGATCTCGGTATTACTTGTAGAAGACGAACCAGAAGTGCTGGAACTCACGAGGCTTTTTCTCGAAAGGGATACTGAACTCAGCGTTGATGCATGCCTCTCGGTGAAAGAAGCCCTCCGGAAACTTAACCATAAAATCTATAATGTGATTGTTTCCGACTACATGATGCCGGAAATAAACGGGATCCAGTTGTTGAAAACCCTGAGATTTCAGGGAATCGATACCCCGCTCATTATTTTTACCGGCCAGGGGGGAGATGAGGTTGCCGCAGAGGCAATGAGCTCCGGTGCAGCTTTTTACCTGCAGAAGAGTGCCAACCCACGTTTCCAGTTTGCGAAACTGAGAAAGATTATCCATGAGGCCGCCCGGAAGCAACGGACGGAAGAGGTATACCGTGAACACAATATCTGCGTGGTGGTTCCGGCATTCAATGAGGAAAAACTCATCGGAAAGACACTGGACTCGATCCCCGATTATATCTTCAGGATCTATGCTGTCGACGATGCATCCCACGACCGGACGCCGGAGATTATCCGGGAACGGGCAGAAAAAGATTCCCGGATCCTCCCTATCCGGCATGAGATAAACCGGGGTGTGGGCGGATCGATTACCTCCGGGTATCGTGAAGCACTTAACGAGGGCATGGACATCGTCGTGGTAATGGCCGGGGACAACCAGATGGATCCCGCATACCTGCCCGGCTTTTCTCGATCCGTTAATCAACAAAAAGGCCGATTATGCCGTGGGGAATCGTCTTCAGGGCCCTGAATACCGGAAAGGGATGCCCGCATGGAGATTTTTCGGAAACGCCCTCCTGACTCTCCTGACCAAGATCGCGGGTGGTTACTGGCAGTTGATGGACCCGCAGAATGGCTATACGGCGATTTCACGCAGAGCCCTTGAACAGATCGATCCCAATAACATCTATCCGCGGTACGGATATTGCAACGATATTCTGGTACGACTGAATACGTACAGTTTCAAGGCCGTAAATGTCAACCATCCTTCCCGCTATAATATCGGGGAGATCTCCGGGATCAAGTACCGAACCTATATCTTCCGGCTCTCCCGGCTTTTGTTCAGGGATTTTTTCTGGCGGATGAAAGAAAAATACCTTATCCTGAATTTCCATCCTCTGGTATTTTTCTACTTCCTGGGAACACTCTGCATACTGAGCAGTCTCTTTCTGGGAGCTTATACGCTATACGGGAAGATCTTCATGATGGAGCCGTTATTTATCCGCGCTACCCTCGCGCTGATTCTCCTGTTCATCGGCTCGATGTTTGTTCTTTTTGCCATGCTCTTCGACATGGAACAGGAAAGAAATATCGGGATGTATTGAATTTTTTTCCTGGCAAAAGAAGACAGGAGCAATGGGGGAAGCCGGCGTGATTCTTCTGTTCATCGGCCCGATGTTCATTCTCTTTAACTGGGGACAGGAAAGAAATATCGGGACGTATTGAATTTTTTTCCTGGCAAAAGGAGACAGGAGCAACGGGGAAGCCGGCGTGATTCTTCTGTTCATCGGCCCGATGTTCATTCTCTTTAACAGGGGACAGGAAAGAAAAAAACGGGACGTATTGAATTTTCTTTTTTTACATCCCGGCAAAGGAAGACAGGAGCACTAGTGAACGATTACTTTCCCCGGGACTGGCACATGGCACTCTGTTGTGCAGAAAGCCGGGAGTTAAACCAGTTATCGACGACGGAGTAATGATGGTCTTTGCACCAGGTACGAAAATGTTCGCAGTTGCCATAAATGATACCCCCCAGACAATCTTCCCTGCAGGCATCACACGGATTATCAGTCATAATTTTTCTTTTTCACTCCAGGTAATATTATATTCATACCATCCTTCAGGTTATACGCTCGAACCAACTGCTTATCAGAGGTTGTAAGCAATTGATCAGGTATATTTTATATGTTGGATTATTTAACACCTTACATCAATGGTTTGCAATACCTGATTACATAATAATAATGTATAATAACGCTCATATCATTTGATGAAGGTGAGAAGATACGGAAGATCAGGGGGATGAGCTGGAACGTATCCGGAAGATCCTGACAGACAATCCAAAAGGGTTGACCATAGAGGATATCGCAAAAAAATTACCCCTGAACAGGACCTCCACGGCCAAGTATCTCAACACGCTCCTGATATCCGGACAGGCAGAGATGCGATCGTTCGGCCGTGCCAAGGTCTTCACCCTCTCGAGGCGTGTCCCGGTATCCCAGATGCTGAATCTTTCCTCGGATCTCCTCCTTGTTCTTGACAAAGACCTGATCATCAGCCAGGTCAATGAGCCGTTTCTCCGGTTGTTCGGTTTCACCCATGATACCCTGGTCGGGATGCTGGTCATCCGATCCCCTTTTGCATCCTTTGTCTCTGAAACGCTGCTCTCTCTCATCGCAGAAGCTGCACAGGGAACGGAACAGACCCGGACAGAACACCTTGAGATCGGGGGAAAAGGATATTATTTTAAGATAAAGATGATACCCCTTGTTTTCGACCAGGGTGGTCAGGGACTTGCAGTGATTCTTGAAGATATCACCGAGCTCAAAAACTACCAGGAGCACCTGGAGAAGCTGGTTGCCGGGCGGACCGCTGAACTAAACGTAACCAATGAAAAACTTAAGGAAGAAATGCGTGAGCACCGGAAATCCCGGATCATACTTGAACAAAATGAGAAAAAATACCGGGATCTGGTGGAAAACGCAAACAGCATCATCCTCCGGATCGACAAAGCGGGAAACATCCTGTTTTTCAATGAGTTTGCGGTCACCTTTTTCGGATTCTCCGAAGAGGAAATCCAGGGAAAAAATATTGTCGGTTCGCTGCTTTCCGGCCCGGATCTTCCGGGTGTCACCGTGTCCGATGTTGTCCGGAGGTTTCTGGAACCCGAAGATTCCCTGGCCTGGCATGAGATCGAATGCCTCCGGAAAAACGGGGAGTTGGTGCATGTTGCCTGGACCATCAGGGTGGTTTTTGACGCACAGGGAGAACTCTCTGAATTTCTCGCTGTGGGACTGGACATCACCGAACGGCGGAATATGGAAAATGCTCTCCTGCAGGTAAATGCAAAACTGAACCTCGTGAGCAGTATCGCACGGCACGACATCCTCAACAGTCTGACCGTCATCTACGGGATCCTGTCTCTTTTGCGGGAAGGAACCACGGATGCCGATATTCGGGAATATCTGAAAAAGGCAGACGAAGCAGCGCTCGCCATCAAACGCCAGATCGAATTCACCGGTGATTACAAGAATATGGGTTCAGAGAAGGCCGGATGGCAGAACGTCAGCGATGTATTGAGACAGTCGCTGGATAATCTTGACTTCGGGGGGGTATCCCTCGAAACGAACACCGGAAACCTGAAGATCTTTGCTGATCCATGGCTGAAAAAAGCCTTCTTCAACCTGATCGACAATTCCCTGCATCACGGGCAGAAAATAACGAAAATCATCGTTTCTTTTCGGGAAACGGATTCGGGACTGGATCTTCTGTTCCGGGATGATGGTATCGGCATTCCGGCTGCAGAAAAAGAGAAGATCTTTGAACGGGGGTACGGGGGAACTACCGGGTATGGACTGTATATGGCCCGTGAAATCCTTGCCATTACCGGTATCGCTCTGCGGGAAACCGGTGTGCCGGGAAAAGGAGCATGTTTCGAGATCCATGTCCCGAAGAAGTTTTACCGCGTATTATAACCCTATCCACTATGTCGCAATCCTGACGATCCGGTGCTTTCCCCGGTGGCGTATGGGCCTGACACTGTACCGGCAATGCCGTCAGGTCCCGCAAAACGCACACACATGTTTTCAGGAATATGATAATAGCACAAATATTCATCAGGTAATTGGCAACGTACATGAACGCTATTACGGTGGCGTGGATTCAAGCAACGCCATCAATATGGGAAACGAAAGGACTTGAAGCAGGCAGAAACTGAGCAGGACCAGGAATGTACGGGAACTGTCACAGATCAATGTATGGTGATTAAACCCATACCCCTCATCATCGATAAGGGGATACCACAAAACTGGGCGAGTGCCGGGATGGCAAGCGGCAGGCAGTAAAATCCGTCGTCCCGCCAGATCTCTCCGAAGATCAGAGGGAAGAAAAACGGTGTGCAGGCAGACAGGGAATAATGATGAGGGGAATCCCGATGAGGAGCAATCTGCGGTAGTGGAAATATAGAGGTCTTTTATTTCCCGGGAATTTCCGGATATACAGCCGGGTAATTATCGGGGTGCTGATGATGCTGATTGCCTCGCCGATCACGGTCCTGCCTGCGATGATAAAAATTCATCTTCTTTATCATATCTCCGATTGCTAATCCCAAAAGGCAAAAGATTACTGGTACCAGACTATGCCCTGATTGCCCGGTACAGGACCCATCCAGTAATTGTTGGTACAGAACATGTTCTTGTTACTGTTGGTTTGGTAGACGGGCAGTCCTTTGGGCACCCCGGTGTCAGTTGCACGGGCATTGATGATGTTGTGGTCAACATAAACCCCCTGTGTTGGCATGGCCCGGATGTGGACGGTTGCTACCGTTCCCGAATCGATAGTATTGTGGTGAATCAGGTATTTCGCACCCGCAGCTCCAGTCTCCGGTCTCCTCGTCCTGGTGGACATCGAAGTGCACCGCCCCGATTGCATTCCCGTGGCCGAGAATCCTGTTATACCGGGCCTCGTACTGCTCCCCGGCCATTTGCTGCGCCGGTCACGTCATGACGGTTATAGTCGAAAAGGTTGGCTTCGATCAGGCGTTTCCCCCATACAGGTTTATCCCATAACCCTCATCACGGGCCTCGTTGTTGTGGATATAATTGTGGTGTATATACGGTATGGGGTCATTGGCGTTCTCCCGCAGTGATATTCCCGACCATGCCCAGCCGTATATTTCACAGTTATCGACCTCGAATCCCTTCCTGTTCTCGGCATAAATGCCGACCAGATAATACCGTTCCCCTATTGAACCGGGATATACCTCGTTATTGCCGTAGTCCTGGGGGTACATCTCGCCCTGGAGACGCAGGCCGGTAACCCGGACATTATTCCCGCCCGCCACCAGCATGGGCTCTTCCCAGCCGCCATTAAGATTCTTTGTGCGTGTCAGCAACCCGCCGGCCGATCCTCCAAGTCCGCGGTCACCAGCCAGCGTAACACCGGCAGGGATCGTAAGACCGGGTGTTCCGGTCAGGTCGATAACGGCGGTGCCTTTGACAAACACGGTTTCACCGGCCTTTACACCCTTCAGGGCAGCGAGCAGATCTTCCTTTGTAGATACGACA
Source organism: uncultured Methanoregulaceae archaeon (assembly GCA_963815065.1). Lineage (GTDB taxonomy): Archaea > Halobacteriota > Methanomicrobia > Methanomicrobiales > Methanospirillaceae > Methanoregula. The sequence continues at coordinate 45,098 of CAWFFE010000003.1, forward strand.
TATTTCACGCTGGTTTCTGTACCGGGAATGATCCTGTTGTATCCAGTCCCGCCGCCAATGGGATTGCCTGCTGCGTTAGGTTCGGCCCCGAATGTTTCTGAAAAAACAACGATGAGAATTAAAACTGCTACCACGACGAGTCCGGCAACAAGGGCCGGTATAGGTAACATTCAGTTTCATGTGTAATATAGTTGGATATTCATCGTATTTCAGATAAACCTTATCTGGTGAACCGGTGAAAGGAACCCGGTCTGGCGGTATCAGGAACCGGGGAAATAATGATACCTCAGCCATGAGGTATCAGGTGTTTTACACCCGTTTAAAAAATCACTCTGTTATAAAAAAAAGAAAAAAATTTGCAGAATTCACTGGTACCAGATAACACCGGAGTTGCCCGGGTACAGGGTGCCTACCCAGTAGTTGCTGGTACAGAACATGTTCTTGTTACTGTTGGTTTGGTAGACGGGCAACCCTTTGGGTACCCCGGAGTCGGTTGCGCGGGCATTGATGATGTTGTGGTCAACATAAACCCCCTGTGTTGGCATGGCCCGGATGTGGACGGTTGCTACCGTTCCCGAATCGATGGTATTGTGGTGAATCAGGTATTTCGCACCTGCAACTCCAGTCCCGGTCTCCTCGTCCTGGTGGACATCGAAGTGCACCGCCCCGATTGCATTCCCGTGGCCGAGAATCCTGTTATACCGGGCCTCGTACTGCTCCCCGGCCATTCCGGCGCCGGTCACGTCATGACGGTTATAGTCGAAAAGGTTGGCCTCGATCAGGGCATTTCCGCCATACAGGTTTACCCCGTAACCCTCCCCGCGGGCCTCGTTGTTGTGGATATAATTGTGGTGGATATACGGTATGGGGTCATTGACGTTCTCCCGTAATGATATTCCCGACCACGCCCAGCCGTATATTTCACAGTTATCGACCTCGAATCCCTTCCTGTTCTCGGCATAAATGCCGACCAGATAATACCGTTCCCCTATTGAACCGGGATATACCTCGTTATTGCCGTAGTCCTGGGGGTACATCTCGCCCTGGAGACGCAGGCCGGTAACCCGGACATTATTCCCGCCCGCCACCAGCATGGGCTCTTCCCAGCCGCCATTAAGATTCTTTGTGCGTGTCAGCAACCCTCCGGTCGATCCTCCAAGTCCGCGGTCACCAGCCAGCGTAACACCGGCAGGGATCGTGACACTGGGTGTTCCGGTCATGTCAATGAGGGCAGTGCCTTTGACAAATACGATTTCACCGGCCTTCGCGCTCTTCAGTGCAGAGAGCAACTCTGCCTTTGTGGAAACGATATATTTCACGCTGGTTTCTGTACCGGCAATGATCCTGTTGTATCCTGTCCCGCCACCAACGGGATTGCCGGTCGGGTTACAGGCTGCACCGTAACATTCCCCTGATTGTACTACGGGTGTCTGGGCCGGAACGGGTGTTGATGTCGGGGTCGGGACCGGAGTCAACTGGGCTCCTGAAGAGATGGTAAAGTAATTATTGCTCGTGTCAGTGATTGCGGTATTGGTCGTACTGGTAATCCGAATACGATAATCCGTCCCCGATGCTAAAGTGGAGGGAATGGTCCAGCTGGTGAAGGTGCCGTCGTTGGAGGTGGAGGCAGACAGCGTCTGGCTCACACTGCTTCCCTTCAGCAGGCTCGATCTTCACAGCTGAACCGGGACTACCGGTATATTCCCAGGTAATTTGTGGTGAAGTACCTTTTTTCAGCGTCTCCCCACGATCCGGTGAGGTGACGGTAATTGAAGAAGAAGGAGAAGGAGTAGGAGTAGGAGAAGGAGTAGAAGAAGTCCCTGAAGTGATGGTAAAGTAATTATTGCTCGTGTCAGTGATTGCGGTATTGGTCGTACTGGTAATCCGAATACGATAATCCGTCCCCGATGCAAAAGTAGAGGGGATGGTCCAGCTGGTGAAGGTACCGTCGTTGGAGGTGGAGGCAGACAGCGTCTGGCTCACACTGCTTCCCTTCAGCAGCTCGATCTTCACAGCTGAACCGGGACTACCGGTATATTCCCAGGTAATTTGTGGTGAAGTACCTTTTTTCAGCGTCTCCCCACGATCCGGTGAGGTGACGGTAATTGAAGAAGAAGGAGAAGAAGAAGGAGAAGGAGTAGGAGAAGGAGTAGAAGAAGTCCCTGAAGAGATGGCAAAATAATTATCGCTTGTATCTTTTATTGTGGGCTGGCTTATGCTCTGAACACTAACCTTGTAATCACTGCCCGTGGTCCCGGATGCTGAAATCGGCCAGGTATAGGAACCTTTGCCACCGCTACCGATTGATGTGCTGTCCTTAATGGTACCTACTTCCGTGGTTCCTTTCATGAGCACAATCTTCATAGTCGAACCGGGATTGCCCGTATAGTCCCAGGTAACCGTTTTTGTAGTGCCTCGCATCCAAGTATCGGCACCATTGGGGGCTGTCACGGTAATTGAAGAGGGGGTTGATTCTGATATCGGTGTTGTGCCGGTATTGGATGTTGTTCCTGAAGAGATGGTAAAGTAATTGTTGCTCGAGTCGGTGATTGCGGAATTGGTTGTACTGGTAATCCGAATGCGATAATCAGTCCCCGCTACTAGAGTTGAGGGAATGGTCCAGCTGGTGAAGGTACCATCGTTTGGGGTGGAAGCAGACAGAGTCTGGCTCACACTGCCTCCCTTCAGCAACTCAATCTTCACGGTCGAACCGGGGCTACCGGTATAATCCCAGGTAATTTGTGGTGAAGGACTTTGTTTCAGCGTCTCCCCGCCATTCGGTGAGGTGACAGTAATTGAAGATGGTGTTGATCCTGAAATTGTTGATTCTGATACAGGCAAGACGTTAATATAATTCGTTTTGACATCAGTGTTACTTCCCGAAGCATTGGTAACGGTGAGTTTTACCGTTTTGGTACCAAGAGTCGTATACGTGACAGTCGGGTTTTTTAGCGCACTGGTACTGGTTACCCTTCCTGCTTCGTTAATAAATTCCCATTTGTAAGAAGTAGTACCCGAGGATATTGAGGTGTCGGTGAACTTTACCACCAACGGTGCCTGCCCCTGCGTGACACTCCCGGCGAACTGGGCCGTCGGGAGCGACATGGATTGTGCGCAGACGAAACCAGGTCCCATCAGGATCAGGATAAATATTCCTGCCAATGAGAGAAAAAATCGGGATTTGGCATTCATCGTCATCAATCCCAAAAGTCATTGGCAGGGGTTATAAATTCACAAAACCCTGCAGGTTTGATCATAGATCCAGTTGGCTATACTAATCCCTCTGCTATTTGCATCAATCGCCTGATCGAAATACGGTAACCAATTAAAAAATCTGATGAAATTTTGTCATAAAGCGCGCTGGATTTTTATGAATCTATGATGAAACGTGCATAGTGGTTACGATCCGCGACTTTCCTCCGAAACCAACTATGGAATGAGAGGGTCCCGGATTTAACCAACTCCCGCAGCTTCAGCAACTTTTCTCTCTCTCGAAAAATTTGCTGAGGCGTGGACAGGATTGGAGAGGAGTGTCATTCATGGGAAATCCAGGTCCTCAAGAGATCTGAATAATCCCCTGGACTTAATACCTCAACCCGGTTGAGATCAATAATTTCAGATCGATACCTGCATATTAAACATATAGTAATTTCCACGTTATTGTGAACTGTCAGAGGTTGATCCGGAGTTGCCATGAAGTACATCGTCACCGGGGGAGCAGGGTTTATCGGCTCGCATATTGTGGAAGCGCTGGCGGGGACACATGAGGTTGTCGTTATTGATAACTTTTTATCAGGAAAACCGGATAACCTGAGTCACCTTCACGGCAACATCCGGGTAATCCGGGAAGTATCACCGATCTCCCGTTACTTCACGATGCATTCCGGCATGCGGACGGGGTCTTCCATCTGGCAGCCATCGCTTCTGTTGCGCGATCAGTAGATGATCCTGCTACAACCCACGAGACCAACCTGACCGGAACGCTGAATGTTCTTCTGGCTGCACGTGACTGCGGGGTAAAGAAGGTGGTTTTCTCTTCATCCTCCGCAGTCTACGGCGATGAGCCGACCCTCCCGAAACGTGAGGATATGGGCCGGCCCCGCTCTCTCCCTATGCGGTGTCAAAACTTGCGGGTGAGTACTATTGCGACGTATTCTCGGCCCTGTTCAGCCTGAAGACCATAGCCCTGCGGTATTTCAATGTATTTGGTCCCCGGCAGGACCCCCATGCAGAATATGCGGCCGTGATCCCGAAATTTATTACACGCCTCCTGGACAACCAGCCTCCATTGATCTTTGGAGACGGGAAGCAGACACGGGATTTCGTGTACGTCAAGGATGTCGTCATGGCAAACCTCCTTGCGATGCAGAGCCCGGTCACCGGCACCTTCAATATCGGGAGCGGGCAGAAGATCGATCTCAATATGCTTTCAAAAAGTATTGGAGGGATCCTGAACGTCAACCTGTCTCCCGTCTATGAGAAGCCGAGGGCGGGAGATATCCGGGATTCGGTATCAGATATCTCCATGGTGAAAAAGGCACTGGGATATAATGCAGGCTATTCACTGGAGAAGGGACTTGCGGAGACGATCCGCTGGTTCTCCGACCGGAAAACAAAGTGAGAACTGAGGCAGGGATCGTAAAAAGATCATGGGTGTTTGCTTATCTATCTTAAAAATAATAGTTATCGGGAAAATAACGGCTCTGTAGAAAACCTCTTTTCTGATAACACTCCGGCGGCTTCGCCCTGCCGCTGTGGCGCCCCAGTTGCGATTGTGTTGTATTACCTGGATAAGGATTTCCGGTAATACAGAGGAATCGCAGGCGCCCCCACCCAACGGGGGTAGAGCCGCGCAAGGGGGGCTTCCTTTTTTTAAAAGGGATTTCTACAGAGCCAAAATAACCTTTCTTTAAAACCCAATAAGGTATTTATTCATAATTCGCAAATGTGTTTTTTATGATCCGGTCAAAAGAAGATTATAATTTTTACCTTGAATCCGACAAGCTATCGTTGGAAATAAAAGAGAAACATCCTCCCATCCTTGGAATGGAGACCTGGAAATTTCAACGCCAGTTACGAAAGATCGAATATTATAAAAACTGCAAAAAAGGCTTATTTGTGAAAATATATCTTTTTTTGTTAAAATGGAAATTTCATAAACTTTCATTACAACTGGGGTATCATGTTGAGCCAAATGTTTGCGGTCCGGGGTTATCGCTGCACTTCCTTCAGATTGGCATTAATGGATATGCAAAAATCGGGGCAGACTGCAGGATATCACCGGGTGTAAATATCGGTGAAAAAGCGGGGGGAGCGGGTTTGGCCCCGAAGATCGGGAACAATGTGTATATCGGGCCGGGTGCAAAAATATTTGGTGATATTACCATCGCCGACGGTATAGCGATCGGCGCAAATGCAGTGGTGAACAAATCCTTTTCAGAGCCGGGGATTTCTATTGGCGGGATACCGGCAAAAAAAATCAGTGATAAAGGATCGGAAGGGCTGCTCGTCAGAGGTACCGAATTGTACTATGCAGAAAAAAATCTGCAAAAATCCGCAGCTAAAAAATTATTTTCAGGGTTCGTGTAAGTGCAGGATTTCCATCAGTATTTTTCATGATCGGGAATACGGTAAAAACTGACTACCATAAAAAAACTGCTCGTAGAAACCCTTTTTTTTATGAAATAATGCACTTTTCACTACCGTTTCTCGGATGGAAGACCGGGCGCGAGAGCGATGGCACGATTTGGTAGCAATTAATCATCGTCATCGCAAAGGGGATATTCCAGCAGCTGGCGCAAAGCCCCTGGACGTGTAAGAATTCAAATGATCTCTCCAGAGCCAGAAGAACGATCAGCAACATCAACAGAAATAGTTCCTTCAATTTTTTTATTCAATCTGACTATTGCTATTCTTAAAAAATGCTATACTCATCGTTAAGACTAAAGAATGTTACATAAGAGCGTCTCCATTTTTCAACGCTTTTTTACGATTACAATTTATATGTTTTTAATGGAATTAATCATAGGATGAGTACATTTTCATTAGAAGGGAATACAATTTTACCAGAAAATCCCAATCAGGGAAAGATATTACTATTCCACCAAAATTTTACTGATATTGATCAGGTACCCCGGAATGTTTTTTCAGGTCCGCCAACTGCATTTGGCGGGCTTGGGAGAGTCTATAGTTTTTTTTTGGGGGAACAAAGATCTCTACTTGCTCATGATAAAGAAAAAGGGCTTGTTTTTACCACACGACGTGTTCAATCCTTTCCCTGGTTGCGGACTATGCATGGGTTTTTTTTATTTGGTTTCGTACAGGCCGATATTATTAAAAATAAGTTCAAATTCTTTTTTCTAAGTGATAATCCAAAAAAAGAATCACTGTTTATTGTGGGTCTTGTCCCCATGACAACCTGTGAATACACGGTTGAACTGGAAAAACCCGATAAAAAGGGATTTGTAATTATCCAGACGCCGGGCGGAAAAGTTGTTATCGAGAGAAAAAGCACCGGAGAATATCGTATTGACAGTTATTTTAAGGATATTTCAGAAAAAACTGCATCTGAACGAATGATCGTCCCCACAAAAAACGGAAAACTCTCTTTAACAATTCTTTTTGACGGAATTACCAGAACCAATACAATTTCCGGTAATGGTCAAGATCCGATTTGCACTCCTTTTTATAGTCCGGGCAGATCGCAGTTGAAGTATCCTTCATTTTCCAGCAGTTATATCAAAATTTCCACGATTGCATTACCGGACCAGGGAACTTCGACCGTCCTGCTGTATTCAATATCACAGTCAGCACCGAGAAAATTGATCACTCCATTGGGTGAAAAAAACAGCGAGCCTTGTGGATTTGACGGCCCCCATGAGTTCAAAACCATAAAGAACGGTCTTGCGTATATGAAAAAATTCGGGTACCGTGGCACCATCTGGTTTGATATCTTATACCTAAAAGATAAAGAGTACATTGCGTTTCTCGAATCTTACCTTCAGAATGAATCCTGGGAAACGGGAATTCATTACAGTAAATCTCTGAAAACCGTATCCTCTTCTGAAGCTTTCCAGTTACTTTCTGATGAATATTATTCCATATCCTCACAATTGAATACACTCCCAAAATCATGGTGTTCGCTCAGGAACGGGGATAATGTACGTTTTGCCAATTATGTGTATGATACCTTTAACATGGTGTGGAGAAACGGGGATACCGGAGTTCATGCTGAACAAAATGTTGGGGGCCTGGACGATGCATCATGGGAATGGTGGAATCTGGCTTCAATGGCAGGAATAATATATCCTGTATTTATCCATCAGACGGACAGGGACCCGGCTATTAGATATTCCATCAGTTATTCGAATTTTAAAAAATGGATTGATAATTATCACGACAATGCCATATCAATAATCCCGTTTTATGAGTGGTGGCGTATAAATGCCAATACCTATGACATGGTTATAACGAATATATCAATTCAAAACCATACGTTAAGATTCCGTGTAAAAACCAATGGAGAACGGGGGCTGGTGAATGTGAATATTTCCGCCGTATCCGGTCTGATAATTAAAGATCTCCAGACCAATGAGATAATCCCCTGGACGACTGATTATAACGATAATTCTGTCATATTTTATGTTGCATCAGATCATGAATACGAAATATTTCATCAAAATCCCAAAGACACGTGATTATCAGACATTGGAATCATTTTTTTTCATTGATTCATTTACCCTTGCAGGGTAATTTCCTTTATTGGATGTTGATTAAATTTCCATTATTCCCGGGATTTTATGTCGTAATAATGCTTGTCGTATTAATAAACGAAGAATACAAATGGGAACAGGTGCAATAAATAAAACTACCGTTATCAGAATGAACAACAATTCAATTTTCCCGGTGCTTGTTTCCCTACTGGTTTCTTTTTCCATCGCTTTATTTGCCTATTTTCTGCTCATTCATTTTGTGGTTGATACCGATCTGCACACCAGTCACCGGGAAATTGCTCTTCTTGATTTTTACCAGCAACCCCATACCAATGATATTTTTATCCTGGGCAGCAGTTTCGTGACTGAGGGTGTTGATGGAAATCTTGTCGAGAAATCACTGCGGGAAAGAGGAATCAACCGATCAGTATATAACCTTGGAATACAGGCTGAAACCCCCCTGAGCAGACTCCCCGAACTGGAAAATCTCATTGCATCGAAACCGGGGATAGTGATAATCGGGTTGGGTTATCGGGACCTGGCGAACCGCACGGATATTTATGATGATCGCTTTGCCCTGATCTCCCAAAGAGTGCATCTTGATGAGAAATACCGGCCTTTATTAAATGATACCCGGTTACAACTTCTTACCCAGTCTCCATTAGAAAACCTGCTGTACAAACGTAAATTTATCGGTGGATCAATCGCCCACCTCATCACAAATGGCATTCTCAGAGAGCCAATATCGAGCCGGGAAGCACTCTATGAAACAAACTTCAAGGACCCATGGGTGTTGACAACAAATCTCACGAATGAGGTAAAGACGCAGAAAGCACGTGAGGAAGTAGTCCGGGACCAGATAGACACAAACTCAAACCCGCAGAAACTTGCACTTTTATATACAATCAACCGGCTTCGCCAGAATAACATCAGGGTAATTATCATCAGCATGCCAATGGTTTCGTATTACTCAGAGAGGATATCGGAATCATCCCGACAGAACTTCACTGCTTTCTTAAACGGGACCGGTGCTCAATGGTACGATTTCCAGCGTGAATATCCCCCGGAGTATTTTGTTGATGTAGATCATATGAATTCCGAAGGCAGGAAAGATTTTTCTGAAAAACTCGTTGCAGTAATTGCCGATAATGTAAAAAAAGGTGCATAAATGCAGTTTAACAGTATAGAATTTTTTATTTTTCTGGTTTCTGTACTTATCCTGATCAATTGCATAAAAAAATCTGACTACCAGCAGGCAATCCTGGTGGCTGCAAGTTACCTGTTCTACTGGTCGACCAGCAATTATTTTTTTCTCCTGTTGCTTTTCATCACGGCAATTTCATTCCAGGCCGGAGAATCCATTTATTCTGCAACGAGCCCGGGCCGGAAAAAAGTCACGCTGGCAGTTGCGCTGGTATTTCTGCTCATTCCGCTGGGTTTTTTCAAATATTACAATTTCGGTATTGAAATCCTTAATCAAACCCCATTACCATTAAATTATTATCCGCTGAATTATTACCTGAATTTACCCATTCTTGAGCTTATTTTACCAATCGGAATTTCATTTTTCACGTTTTCGGCAATCAGCTATATCTTTGATATTTATCGAGGAACGATCCAGCCTGAAAAGAAATTTTACCGGTATGCCCTTTTTATCTCTTATTTCCCTCATCTCCTATCTGGACCTATTGTCAGAGCAGGGCAGTTCCTGCCTCAATTGAAAAACAGCGTTTCCCTGAACCAGACAAACCTGAAAACCGGCACGACTATTATGGTATGGGGATTTGTGAAAAAATTTGTCATTGCTGACAACTGTGCTCCTGTGGCTACAGCAATTTTTTCCCATCCGACAACGTTTAATTCCCTGTATATTATTATCGGCACAATTTTTTTTGGGGTCCAGATCTACTGTGATTTTTCGGGGTATGTTGATATTGCACTGGGGGCAGCAGAATTAGTTGGACTGCACCTACCGCAGAATTTTATTCGCCCGTATCTCTCTCAGAACCCCACGATGTTCTGGCGACGGTGGAACATCACCCTGTCCAGCTTTATCAGGGATTATATTTACATCCCGCTGGGCGGGAACAGGAAAGGAACGATACGGGCATATTTCAACGTGGAATTTTCCATGCTTGTGTGCGGCCTGTGGCACGGAGCTTCATGGAATTTTGTCCTGTGGGGGGGGTATCATGGCCTCCTGCAGTTGCTGTATAAAATCATAGGAAAAAAAACGGGTTTTTTCCCGGCGCGTTTCCTTACCTGAAGGGAAATCTCCAGATACTGGTAAAAATCCTCATCACCCAGTATTTCATATTCCTTGGCTGGATCATGTTCCGGGTAGGAAATTTTTCTGACATGATATATTGCATGAAAAAATTTGTCCTCATAGATGGTAATTTTTCGCAACAGACTATCGGGATAAAGGTATATGATTCCCTGCTGGGAGCTGGTCTGAACCTTGCTCCGGTGATAAAAGGCGTCGTATTGGGGGCAATCATTATTGGTCTTGTCATACTGATGCACAGTAATTACTGGACGGAAAAAGTTTCCGGCCTCCTGACAACCGACTGGACAAAGTTCTTTTCATCGGTACAGAGTAAGTACTGGATTTTATATCTCATTGTCATGGGGTTCATCCTTCTCTGCTTCACCCCCAGTGCAAGTCCGGAATTTATCTATTACCAGTTCTAAAAAAGACCATTTAATAGTTTTTACCATTGACTGGTACAGGGGCTCTTCTCTGCAGGCCCTGCCTTTTTCTATCCATAATTTTTAGAATATTATATCCTCTGTCGGGGATCTGTCATTTCTTTTCATTACCTGTTTAATCGCCGCAATATTAAGAATATAACAAATTGCGTACATGAATGTCATGATCAGGGAATAGAGGAGGATTGTATTCACGGGTGATAAGCTGAAGAGTAAAGCAAGGTACAGTCCAAGAAGGACTAAAATTGTCCGGCAGATATTCCATAGTAATTCCCAGTGATTGAACCCGTACATTTCAAGACGGTCAGTAGAAGCTATAACAAACTGGGCTATGACCATGATACTGAGGGGAAGACTGAACATACCTGCATCATTCCAGGCGCTTCCAAAGACGATAGGAAATGCCACAGGAGAAATAACGGCTCCAAGAAAAATTATCGGTGCACCAAACAGGAATAATTTTTTTGTGGTCTCCAGGTAGAGAGATAGCAGTTTATCTGATTTTTCCCTCAATAATTCTGAACTTTCGCCAAAAAATGCCTGCACAATTGAATTTGAGATGAGTGAAACCGGTAACTCCAGCATCGAGTAGCTTAAAATATACAATCCTACGACCTGGAAACCGAAGACGTTGGATAAAAAAAGGGTCGGGACCTGTAAAATAATCTCACTGATGAAGCCGGCTGGCAGGGAATAGGTCGGAAATCGTCTGTACTTTACTGCAAGAGATCGTATGGCTGGAAAATTAATAGTCCGCAGGGATTGCCATATCTTTGGTAAGATCGTTTTTCCCAGTGTACTGATACCTACCAGCCTGCCAATGATCTCTCCAAAAATCAGGCCAAAAGAACCAAAAGACAGCAATCCAAGGATAATCTTACTGACCGAGCCGCTGATACTCTGGGCGACCCGGGTCTTGGATATCCGGGTGTAATCTTTTGTCCGGAGTGTCCAGTAGGTTAATATCTGGTACAGGGCAATTCCAAAAAAACCCACACAGAATACCCAGTAAAATGGCATCATAAATTCGAAATGAAATAGACCGGCCAGAAAATTTCCCCAGATACTCAGGACAACAAAAAGAAGAATGGATAGTATACTTGCAATCAGCAATGATAAGATCAGGAGATATTCAGCATCCTCATCATTTTCGGCTATGGGGATCGTCAATTCATATTTAAACGAGCCTCCGACGAGCAGTATCGTGAGTAATGAGGAAAAAACCGCCAGTGTTCCATATACAGCGGGAGGATAGATCCTGGTCAGTATCGGGACAAAAAGAACGGCAAGCACTTGTGATATTGCCGTCCCGCTTCCCAGTATTATTATTCCTTTTAAAAGAGGATCCGATGAGATCAGTGAGATAATTCTGATACATATTGTATTGATATATCTTTTGATTCTATGAATGAATTTTTCTGGATGATTGGGGTTTTGTTTCATGAGAAACTCACTAGTTTATACGATTGGCCGGTTTATATTATAGTGATATTGAAATTTGCCGAGGGAAACTCTGACATTATGAGGGTTCATACTCTTAAAGAATATTCGGCCGTTGCACCTGTGTCTGATATACGAATTTGTACATGACCCCGGGTTTTTTATAAGACAAAAAATTCTGACGGATTGAATTATGGATGTATTCAAGGTGTTATCGGATTTCCGTTCTTTTTTAATGCAGATCCTTGCAACTAAATTTCATTACCTGATCCTCATTGGAATCATCACCGGTGTTATTTTTACCTATAGTATTGGCAGGCTTGATTATGCAGTCCGGGGTCTCATTTACATCATTCCTGGCATTCTTATTATGGTCATTTTGTGGATTTTTTACCGTAAAGGTGAGAAATTACCGGATAGTCTGCTCCTAGTAAAAACCCACGGGAATTTATTCCCGATCCTTTTTGTATTTCTCTACAGCATCTCCCTGCTTGCACTGTATTTTTCGCCGTACCGGCCATGGTATTATTTTGTGTTGATTACAGCACTCTATTGTCTGGTTTTTTTACAAATATTCAGCGATACGCTGAAACCCTCTCTTGTCCTGTTTGAGATGAGCCTTGTTACGGGAAACATTATTTTCGGGTTACAATTGAAATATCCGTTTTTTTTTGGCGCAACTGACATAATCCCGCATTTGTATTATTCAACAATAATATTTTTATCAGGTCATACCATACCCCTGGATCTTGACCCTACCTATGCCTGGTTCCCGCTGTATCATATCTTCGTAGCGGAGGGAACGAATCTTTTGGGCATAGAGATAAAATACGTATTGATCCTTCTCACCTCGCTCTGTTTTATTTCACTGGTCTGGGTACTTTTCCTGTTATTCCGGCACATAACCAAAAACATCCAGATATCTCTGCTCATGTGCCTGGTCTTTTCTACGACGCCGGTAGTAATTGAATACTCTACCTATGTGGTAACACGGGTAATGGCTTTTATAGGATTCGTCTTTTTCTTATACCTTGCACACCGGGAGATCCAGACTTCAAACTGGCGATCGTTCTCGGCATTAACCATAATGTTCTCACTTTATCTGATTCTCGTGCATCAGGTTTCGATCATCCAGATTTTATTCCTGCTTTTTGTATTTATTTTAATAGAACTGCTGATAAATGATTATTTTGCAATTAAAACTAATATTATCGCGTTGATAATCGTTACATCCTCCACGTACTGGCTGTTTACTTCCTTTTTCTTTTCCAGCTATATCCTCCAGACCGCGGATTCTGCCACTATCACCAACCTGTCTCAAACACAATCTCATATTGACCCGGCAAATGTCATTATTTTTTTAGGGGACAATGTAACCACGACCATGATTATTTTCTTTGTGCTCTTAGGTATCGTGTACCTGTTCTGGGCACACAGATCTAAATATCCCGCGGTTATAGGGCTTTTTGCATTGATTATGAGCCCTCTCTATTTTCCCAGCCCGATAACTGCCTCAGCAATGGCAATGGTAACCTTCAGGATAGACCGGTTCAGCCTGCTTCTATCACCATTTTTTGCATTCGTACTCGCAACCGGATTACTGTTCGGGATGGTTATCCTTGTCAGGAACCGATTTCCCAGAAAAATCGCGATTTTTTTTGGCATAATTATTTTTGCATACCTTTGTTTTTCCGCATTAACGATAGATAACGCGTCCGATTCCCCCGATGTGTCCTCCGATCAGATCCGGCATTATTTCACCAAATCGGAAATGAATACCTTTGATTTCATCTCCCGGGTACGTCCCGTACAATTCAAGTATTTCATCGGATACGATTGCCAGCCGAATGTTCGAGAGAAGGTATTTCAGTGAGACAACAGCCCTTAATCTGCCCTCGTATAACCCCTCCAGCCGGCTCTATTTTGCCGAAGGCACTCCTGAATCACCTGCAGCATTTGCATTTGAAGATGGGTTCTTTATTCTCAGGAACCAGGAACTGGAAGAACATCAGCCGGCGTTTGAACCAAGGGGTCTTGATTATGCTGATACCCTGAAGCCTACACCCGGTGTCCTCGCAAATTTTTCGGATATGTCGTATATTTCAAAGAAGATTTACGATAACCAGAAAGTCACCATTTTATCTACCTGATCCCATTATTTCCCTTTCGCCAATCCCGGGGCAAAACTCCTTCTACCCGCCCTCCTGTATACTCATAAAAAAAAATTCGTTTTAATTCCCGGATGTCGATTACATCCGGTCAGTCTGAAAATCATCTCCCTTCCCTGAACTAGAGCAGGAAAAAATCTGCAAAATGGCAATCGCCATCTAAATAAGGTATTTTTTTATGGGTATACCTTGCATAGGTAATCTGAGATGCTGAAATACGTTATTATCACCAATAACAATCCGTACAGCGGGGTATTGAAAAAAGTGAGGTACCAGGTTGACACGTTAAACGAGCTGGGATTCCTTCAGGACCGAATATTATAACACAAGTGGACAGGAAAGAACACGATACCGGCAATATACATTTTTTTTATTATGACAAGTTAGAGAAACCTACGGTTTTTGATCGACTGGGACTGTACAAAAAAGATAAGGAATATCATACATACACTGCTTGCATCTTCTGGTCCCGAGGATATTATCTATTACCGGGCTTTCGGATCCATGATGCTGTTGTACTACCCGCTCACTTTTTTTTGGCCGTTTCACCGCTGTAAAATAATATCAGAGCATAATACCATTGAGGTAAGGGAGCTCTTACTGGATGGAGAATATACCGCGGCAATCCGCAACTTTATCTTGGGTAACCTGATCATCGGACAGTCCGATGGAATAATCGGCGTAACTGAGGAAATTACCCGTTACTGGATAAAAAGATTATTTTATCGGTACTATCCCGGATTGAACGATCCCGAACGGCATCATGGTGGATTCGGTCACGCTCCGGAAGACCCCTTTGTTTGATCCCGGAACCTGCATATCCTGTTTGTGGGAAACGTGAGCCGCTGGCACGGTCTGGACAGGATGATTGAGGGTATCGCCGGATACAAGGGGCTCGTCCACCTGCACTTTCATGTAGTTGGCGATGGTGATGAACTGGATAGCCTCAAACAACTGAAAAATTCGGTTGCTCCCTCTTCAGACATTCATTTTCATGGCTTTATGACCGGGCAGGATCTCGATGCCATGTTTGACATGTGCCATATCGCTGTGGGAAGCCTGGGAATTCACCGGAAGGGACTGGGGCAGACGTCAGAGTTAAAAGCCCGTGAATACTGTGCACGCGGCATCCCGTACATCATTGCCTGCGGCGATGCAGATTTTCCCGATGATTTCCCCTGGATTTTTCGCTTGGCGGCAGATGAAAGTCCTGTTGATATAAAAAAAGTTGTCACGTTTGCCCAGACAGTTTTCAATGGAACGGATCCTGCAGCAGCCATGCGGAAATATGCCCGCGAGAACCTGGACTGGAAAATAAAAATTGCAAAATTAAAGGTATTTATCGAAAAAAAAATTCTGGGTCATCCATAATGGCCAGTTTTTTATCTCGGGGGATACTTGTCCCTGATTTTTTCTTTCAGGTGATTAATTCAGAATACAGATCCAGGCTGCTTGTTTACAATCACATCGCTCTGCCAGCGGTCAAGAGTGATTTGCCGGGCTCTCTCTCCCATTTTTTTCCGTAGCGGACGGTCATCGAGCAGTATACGCAACCTGTCAGCGATTTCCTGTGGATGGGATGGATTTATGCAAAAGCCGGAATTTCCTTCAGAAACCATGGAGGGAATACCCGATATTCGGGATGCAACCACCGGTGTGCTGTTTGCCATTGCTTCAGAAATTATCATAGGTGCCGTTTCCTGGAGCGAAGTTACGGCAAGGACACTTGCCTGTGAATACAGGTAAAGCATCTGGTCCAGGGAAGCTGGACCGGGAATTGTGATATCTTTTTTAAGATCACAGGCTGTTATCAGTTTTTGTAATGCCTGTACATATTTCACGTTCACCGTAGATCCCGGCAGGACACAATGAAAACCAGCGTGTTCTTTTTTCAGCAGGTACAATGCCTCTACAAGGGCATATTGGTTTTTTAAAGGACTGATACTCGCGGGGTAGAGAACCAGTCCTTCGTTTTCACTTTTTCCCTGGTCAAAGAACTTATCGGAGATGGGATTTTCAATAACTTCACTCGGCGGGATCCCGGTTTTTAAAAACCGGTCTACTTCGGTGATCACGTAAGGCGAAATGGCGATTAATTTTTTTACATGCCGGGAGACGTACCTGAATCTCCTCACGTTGAGTTCCCCGTACGCAATTTTCGAGTAGAGACCGGGATCATACTGCATCTCTTTCCAGTACATCCCATGGAGCGTAAACAGGGTAGGGATGTTGAGAATAGAACCTGCGGTTGCTCCTGAGATCGGGTGAGAATGAAGGAGATCTGTCTTTTTCTTATGTTTTCTGATATGCAGGTAATAATTGAGGTCGGAAAATAATGCGGTGGGTACAATTTTCCTGAAATACTCATACGTGATGTTCGGTCGGTTTTCCTCGGACCTGAACTCTGGATGATATTGAGTTCCGAGCGATGACATGACATGAATATGAATGTCTTCTTTTTCGAGCCTCCCATAGTTCTTTTTCAGCCCTTCGACCGTATCGTATGCCACACCCTGCGGTCCACCGGATATTCGTTTGTCCGAATAATTGATTACCAGGGTGATATGCATTGAATTAGATGATTCGGGCAGGATTAAATTATTTGCGATAGCCTGTCATGATCCCCTCATAAGCTGAGGGAAAGGGCGGACCCGGTACGCTCCCGGCAAACAGATGTGTGAGGGTGACCTGTGCACCATGAGATGCAAACGTTTTCGCCGTGTTACAGGATCGTTGCCATCAATGGTCAGGATTGCCGCATCCGCGGCTTCATCACCTTCGAGACAAGATACCCTGCAGGATCCGGAACCCGGAAATCTGAATAGTGTCAGCAGTGAGGGTCCTCTTGAAAAATCCTGGTGCAATACAGTCTAAAAAAAAGTGTTGGTGTTGTATGAAGATTATTTCTTCTTTGCTGCCGCCTTTTTGACTGGCTTTTTCGCTTCCGGCTTCTTTGCCGCTGCTTTTTTTGCTGCTGCCATGTGTTTTCCACCTCCTACCGGAAAGGGTTATAAAATTCATTAATCTCTAAATTAATAAATATTTTGGTCGCAACGCTGTTTTGGCGCACAGAATCCCTATCAACCATCACTTATTTCCAAGCATTATGTCAGTATCAGGACAAGGACAAATCCTTTCAGGAATAATGATTGAAATGCGCAATCCTTTAAAATGCCGACCGATTTACAAAAGATGCCATTAAAACCCAAAACGGCTCCTCTTTCGATATACCGGAAATCCCATAATACAACAATCATCTGCCAGAATAACGGATTTCAGGTCTTCAATAAAAAGGCGGACTGCACATGTCCGTGAATCAGCGGAAATTCCGTGCCCGGATTTTTACCGCTCCTGATTCCGGATGCCTGACCCGTCCAATAAAACCGGCCTCATCGAAAGAGACGTAAAAAAAAATTAATGCTCCGTTTCGCGTCCCTCTGATACAAAAAATGCCATGATCCCAAAAATTATGCCCACACCCAGGGCAAAACCCGGTGGGGTAGGGGACACGAGCAGCACGAACACGACGATGAGGCCAAAAAGAATCCCTTCCGCTTCGGACGTTTTCAGGTTAAAACTTTTCATTCCGAATCAATTCCGATATAGAGATATCCGGGTCCTGACCATTTGATTATCGTTACCGTCCGGGACTTTTCGTGAGCGATAAACGACCCGTCATCCCCGTTCCTTCATCCTTTTTTATCCGCGATCTTCATAATTAAGAAAAAAAGATTAATTGAGGACAGTCGTTGACGAAATCACTTCAGGCACTATCCTTGAGATCGGTAATGCCGCGCCAACAGGTGGTCTCAACTCAATATTCACCTTGGTACCCCCGGGAACCACCTTTACCCGGAAATCGATCTCGACCTGATCACCGGGACGAAGGGAATTGACGGGGTTGTTCCCCAGGGTTGTGGTAAATGTTCTGAGAGTATCGCTCGTACTCCGGGTGAGGGTTACCGGCTCGGTACCCGGCGTTGAAAAGATAATTTCCATTCCGGTCAGATCGATCACCGGTGCCTGCGAGTTGGAACCGATGGTAAACATGATGGTGTCAATTCCCGTAAGCGGATTTGATGACAACCCATAGACATTACCTTTCAACTGGATGTATGGGGATTGTTCAGGATTTACCGTTGGTTCCAGAGACGCTGTCGTGGCAGGTAACGTAGTTACCGGGGTGGTCCCGCCTGGCCCGGAGGGAGTTGTGGTACAACCCGCAACCACGAGCAGTGAAACCAATACGAGAGAGATACACAAGCTTGTGATGAGTAATGCTGGTCTTGACATGTTGGCACACCCTGTTTCCTTAGTTGATTCTTTTAGTACCTGTTTAAAAATTACCATGATGGCTCTCGTTAGCCCGGAGCCGCTCCCTTGTTTTGCAAACTGAAAGAAAAGGTTGACTGAAACGTCATGAGGAATAATCGATTCCCCGGGGTGAACCGGACACCAGACCATATGCGGGTGTCGGACCATGTTCACTCTATCTGAGGAACCCGGATTACCATGGTTAATATACGATAATCTCACGAGATCATGGTATGGATATAGCAGCACTACTTTCAGACTCATTTGCCTATGCCCGGGAAGCACTGGTAGGAAGATGGGCACGATGGATGATCTTTATCGTTCTTGCCCTCCCGTTCTCGCTCATCCGGTTTGTCTTCGATCCGACGACAATCACCAGGGGTACATCGGTTAACTGGGGTGCAATCCCGTGGGGCCGGATCGCAATCCTCGCCGGCATTGGCGTCCTCCTCTCCTTCTTCATCTCGGGTTATATGGTCCGGATTTACCGGGGAGCAAAACCGGCTCCCGACTTCAACGGCTGGGGAGGTCTTTTTGTCGATGGTATTAAGCTCGCAATCGTGTGGCTCCTCTGGCTCCTTCCTGTCTTCATTGGTACTGGTCGCGGGGGCCGCCTTTGCATTTGTAATCTTCGTTTCTTCCCCGGCGGCGCCCGCACCGAATATCGCCATCCTGCTCTTCGTGCTCCTCCTTGTTCTCCTGGAGTTTTTCCTCGTAATAATCGTCCTGCTCTTCGGGATCCTCGGTGCAGTCCGGTTCGCCCGGACAGGAAGTATCCGCGAAGGTATAAGGTTTTCAGGAATCCTCGCGACGATCCGGACCATGGGATGGCTGTCGTATATCCTTGCCCTCATCGTGGTTGCTGTTGCCGGGATAGTCTATGCAGTAATTACCGCTGCCCTGTCTGTAATCCCGTTTATCGGCTGGATACCCGTCCTCATCATTGGCCCGTTTTTCACGATCTTTACCGCCCGGTATTTCACCCTGGTTTACGATCAGGGCGAGCCATCGGTAATCCCGCAGGCACCGATAGAATAATCGCTTTCTTTTTTTGCTATCCCCTTAACTCCATCAATCCTTGTTCCCGGCAATTTTCCGTTGCCGTGAAGATAGACAAAATCCCGGGAAAAGACGGCTGAAGGACGTATCAACCAGACCGGACAGGAAAGATCTTTTAAAAATATTGTTGACATGAGACTATTTTCCCGGATTTTATAAAAAAAAGTGCTCTGTTGAAATCCTCAAAACTTTCGAACGCTCTCGGAGGCTTCGCCCCCGCCGCTGTGGCATCCCCCGGTTGCGATGATTTCGTATTACCTGTACGCAAAACCGCGGGAGATTATACATAAAGGTAATACCGGGTTATCGCAAGCGTCCCCGCCCTGGGGGGCAGGGCTGGCGCAGGGGGGTCATCATGTTATCTGAAAAAGCATTTCTACAGAGCAAAAAAAAGGTAAAGATCCGGCAGGGGTCCGGATACCTCCACTTCGTTATTTACTTCCCTTTTTTCCCTGATCTTTGGGAGATCCCTTGTCATCATCCGGTATCGTGAGCACCGCTGTGACGACCGGGGGAGCAGGAATTTCCGTCTTTTTATCCTTCACCCGGTCCCGGGCATCATTCCCGCCCTGCCCCGGGTTCCCGCCGGAGGAGTCTCCGGTATTGTTCTGTTTCCCGGTTTCCAGTTTCACCGCTTTGAGGGCAGTTATATTATTCTTTCCGGCGACACGGTCAAACCTTACCCGGGTCTTCTCTCCGAACTTCTGCTCGAGCACCTGGCTGTTGTTGTAGGCACGGGCCAGGGTCGGGTTGTCAGGGTACCGGGACAGGAGATCGTAGAGCACCACCTGGTGCCGGGCTATCGTCTCCTGGGCTTTAAGGAGTCCGGATGCATTGACCGGAAAACGAGGTAAAACAGCTTCTGTCTGGTTCAGTTTCTCCCGGTACAGTTCCAGAGCCTGATCCGCGTAGCCCGTCTCGTTGAGTTGCAGTTCCTGTTGCACTTCATCAATCCTTGCCCGGGCATGGTCCAACTGTTTTTCTACCCTCCGGGTATCATTGACCGTAAACGTCTCATCAAGGTTTTCCATCGCGACCTGCAGTCCGAACAAGGGATTTCCCGGCCCGACCGTGAGGGGGTCGGGTTCTGGTGCGGCGACAGGACTGGCTCCGGATGCTCCGAAGGTTCCCGTAGATGAAAGCAATGCAATGATCACAATTCCCGTAAGGATGCTCTGCCGTGTGTTCATGGATTCTCGTTACCGGGAGGTTCTCCGGTTGAACTGTGGGTCTTCTGGCACATAAAGGTGGTTATACTCCCGGGAAAAAAAGGTGACAAGTCTGTTCACTTGTTCTTTTTCCCGTTTGACTTTCCATTCGATGCGTCATTGTCCTTATCGGCATTCCTGTTGCCGTTGTCCGGATTCGTACCGGCATTGTTGCCCTGGATGCTGGTGTCCTTACCGTTATTGTTTTTATCGTTCCCGTTGTTTTTTGGGGTATTTTTTTGTGGACCACTCTTGTTATCGGCGACATTCCGGACATTTCCGGTATCTGAAGAGGCAGGATCCTGAGTCCTGAGTGCCTTCTTTACCTGGCCGTTATTTTTAAGGCTGTCGGGGTTCAGGGTGAACGAAACGGTAACATTCCCGTCTTCGGTTTCGTTGACCATAACATCATCCCTTTCGAGGCCAAGGTATCGCATGAGTCCTGAAATGAATTTATCCAGTCCCTTCTTTTCCCCGATCACTCTTATAGTGTCACTGCCTTCAATATCGACCGTTTTGCCATTGACAGAAAAAGTCCCGGAACAGTTAATCTGTATGCCGGGGCCGCCGGTAACATTCTCGAGGTCCTGCCGGTGGAATTTTGCAATAAGGGTTCCCCCATCCTTATTCGAAACTCCGGCACTGACCATTTCAGCGCCGCCACAGGAAAGGGAGCTGTTGCCAAAATCAATACGGGGTTTGCTGTCCCTCCCGGTCGGTAACAGGGAGTCCTCACTATTCAGGGTAACAAAGACGGTAAAAACGCCCCTGCTCCCGAGGTTCAGGGTATTCGGTCTGATAGCAAGGTTTACCGTTAATGGCTGATGGGGTATGACCGTGCCCGCGTTATTAATAACAGGTATCACTGCCAGTGCATGGGTGTCTCCCTGATTTGTCTGGTCAAGACCCCTGATATCCACCTCGTTTGTCTGCTGTCCTGCTGCAGTTAATAAGGTAACTATGGTAAGGTGGGCGGATGTTGCATTCGCAAGCTCGCTGATATTCCAGATCCCTGAAGCATTATTATAAATTCCAACATCAGCTGTGCCACTCGTATCCACCGGTCCGGAGAAACCTGAAAGGTTTTCAGCCACTGAGATGTTTGTTGCCGCAGCAGGTCCGTTGTTCGTGAGTGTAATAAACCACGATATGGGTTGACCTGTTTCGTAGGGCGCTGTTGAGCTCACAACTTTCGTGAGACTGAGATTGACATCTGTTTCTGCTGCACACACGATTCCGACGGTGAAAATCAGTGCCAGCAGGATTATTCCTGATAGACGATGGAGTTTTAACATAAACGTTATCACCAATCCGGAACTTGCCGGTAATTTTTGTTGGACCCGGCCCGAAATAAGGGGTACGAAAGTTTCTGAAAAATTATACGGTTCACCTTGCTTCCAACGTACCGGAAATCGTTCCTGACCGTTCAGAATTAAAAACAAAGCATTAAAAATGAATCAAAAAATCAGGGAACTTTTGCCCGAGACTGCGGGCCTTTCATGGCAGGCGCGCGAGAATATTACATTGTTATTTTTATTCCCTATTATTATCGTTCAATCCATCACATGCAATCCATAATCCCTGTTACTCCCCGATATCTTCGTTCCACAACTCCGGTCTTGTTTCGATGAAATGGTGCATCATCCGGATGCATTCCTCATTATTCAGTATGACCAGATCCACTCCCCGCGATCGAAGATAGTCCTCCGGTCCCTGGAACGTGTGATTTTCACCAATCACCACTTTGGGAATTTTGTACAGCAGGACGGTACCGCTGCACATCTCGCAGGGAGAGAGGGTTGAATACAATATTGACCGACGGTATTCACTGGATGTGAGCCGGCCCGCATTTTCAAGGCAATCCATTTCGGCATGTAAAATAGCACTGTCCTTCTGAACCCGTCGGTTATGGCCCCGTCCTATGATTTTGTCATCAATTACCAGTACCGAGCCGATAGGGATACCCCCTTCTGCCATCCCTGTTCTTGCCTCTTCCAGAGCAGCCTGCATAAATTCATCCATTGCATTGCACCCCGTACGATAACCATTGGGAACTGCCTGTTGATGAACCGGTATGAATCATTCCCGGCAGCTCACGTTCCTTCATGGTGGTCAACAAACTTCCTGTTATCCTTTTCGCCTTTGGAAATCCGCTCATGGTTTCAATGTTTTCCATTGTTTTTCACCTTTTTTGACCGATCACCGAACAACTTCAGTGACCGGAGTGGTTGTCAGAGTCATTCCCGATTGTTTTTTTGAAAGTGCGCCTGTATTCGTGCAACCGGCAACAAGGAGCGCCGGCAGTACGAAGGCGGGAATAAGGAGGCGACTGAAGAGTTTCATCACAGGGATCAGGATAACCGGTAAATAAATCACACCTTTTTTTATTTCCGGAGGTAATTCGTTGGTACCATGGACATGCTGAAATTTTTCCTGGGCATAGGGCTTGCAATCGGTACTGGTGTTCTTTGCGGCATCGGTGTACGTTCAGTTTACAAAAAGTGCCCCAGTCCCCCCGGAGAGGGACACACTTTACCAGGTCTCGACCATCGATGCCCTGGTGCAGGGGGTCTTCGATGGAATCCGGCCGGTAGGAGAACTGAGGAAACACGGCGATTTCGGGATCGGCACGTTCGAAGCCCTGGATGGTGAAATGATCGTACTGGATGGCGTTGTTTATCAGGCAAAGGCTGATGGCCAGGTGTACCCGGTGCCAGACAGCCTTACGACCCCATTTGCAACGGTGACGTATTTCGAAAGGGACCGAACTGATACAACAAAAAACCCGATGAATCTTACGATCTTCACGTCGGTGATGGCTGATCTGCTCCCGTCCCGTAATATGGTCTATGCAGTACAGATACATGGGACCTTCCCCTCTATGAAGGTCCGGGCCATTCCTGCGCAGCACAGACCTTACCCTACACTCACGGAAGCGGCAAAGAATCAGTCGGTCTATTCCTACGCGAATGTAACCGGCTCCGTTGTCGGATTTTATACCCCGGTTTTTTTTGAAGGGCTCAATGTTGCGGGATACCACCTCCATTTCATCAGTGACGACCGTCAGACCGGTGGCCATATCCTTGATTTTACCATCCCGGTGAATACGACCGTTGAGTATGACATAACCCCGGAATTCGACATGGTACTGCCGACAAGTGGTGCATTTACGGGAGTCGATCTCTCTCAGGATCTCAGTGAAGAGCTTGCAAAAATAGAAAAATAATTCATTTTTTGGCTCTGTAGTAAACCTGCTTTTCAGATGACGCTCCAGGGGCTTTGCCCCGCCGCTATGGCGCCCCAGTTGCGATTGTGCTGTATTACCCAGATAAGGAGTTCCGGTAATACAGAGAAATCGCATGCGCCCTCACCTCCAACGGGGTAGGGCTGGCGCAAGGAGGGCTTCCTTTTTTTAAAAGGATTTCTACAGGGCCCATTTTTTGTGAAGATTCAGATAAATTTGCGAGGAGGATAGGACATTTGTGAGCCGGAATCAGGGAAGATTTTCCAATTTTTGGAATCTTGTAAAACGGAAAATGTATGAGGTAATTAATCAGGGTTCATTCGCCCCGTTGCGCCTTCATATCCGTAATCTTCAGGTCAGGATGACGGTACCGTCCCCGGGTCTTTGTCTTCTGCCCGTACTGGATCGCTTCGACCGGGCAGAGGTGGATGCAGGCACAGCAGAGTTCGCAGTGGTGCTTCCAGACCGGTTTCCCTTCAACCATGTCGATGTTGTGAACCGGGCAGACGTCTGCACAGGTGCCGCAGGATGTGCATTTTTCATCTGCAAAGAAGTTCTTGTCCGCATCATGGATCTGGCGGATAAACCCGTCGTACATGAATCGTTTCAGGAGACCGGTCACGAATCCCACATCAGGCTTCACTATAAGACCCATGTCTATCTTTTCCGCGATCCCGGCAAGACGTTGCTCAGCGTCTGCCAGGAGTTTCTCTCTTTTCTTTCCTTTCGCCGGTTCGTAGAGCGGCACAAAGTTGCCGACCATCTTCACCGTAAATGCCGCATCGAGATGGCGCCGGGAACGGGCAAAGACAAGGCCGTCAAGCTGGTGAAGGGCGGAAGCCCCAAATCCCCCCATAGTAAGGACCGTGAAACAATAGCCGGCCCGGGAAAGGTCAAGCCGCTGCACAAATCCGGCTACAATCGACGGCAGGCCCAAATCATAGACCGGGCAGACGATGCCCACGCGATCGGCGGGAGGAATAATCTCCCCCCGATCCCTGTCAAGCGATGCAATCGATACCAGTTCGCAGTCGCCAAGATGGCGGCAGATGGTCCGTGCAGCAGCCAGCGAATTTCCGGTACCGGTAAAATAATAGATAATGGTCTTCATGGAAAATTTCCCGTTAAGAATAACCGGGAGTTGCAGTTTGGGAAATTAAATGCTTTGATCATCGTATTGTCCTTTTGTTCATGGGCTGTGATCAGCTCTGATAGTTTTTTAGAAAAAATTTCCTGCGTTTACCGTTTCCCGGCGAATATCGAACGACCCCGTATACCGGCAAGGCTGAATACGGCGATTCTGCAGCCCTTCACCAGGGAGAAACCATGTGTTTTATTAAATATAAGTGGTATATGTCCGGAGCGCGATGGATCAAAGAATCAAAATCCTGGTTTTCCTTCTGCTGGTAAGCGCAGTTGTACTTTCGCTTGCTGCGCACTTTTTTGCAGTTTTTCCCTTTGATCTGAAGATAACTCATGTGTTGCAGGAAGAGAGAAACCCGGCATTCGTTTTTGTAATGGAGGGTGCGAGTGCGATCGGGGATACGGAGACGGGATTTGCTATGGCCGGGGTAGTTGCAGCTTTCTTCGTAGTCAGGCGCCGGTTGCCTGAAGCGGGTTTTATCCTCCTGACCCTGAGCAATTTCGTGCTTACTTCATTTGTCAAGCTGGTGGTCGCCCGCCCGCGTCCTCCTTATTTTTCAGTAAATCCGGCGGACATCTTCCAGCCAATCAACCAGTATAGCTTTCCCAGCGGACATGTTGTTTTTTTTAGCGTCTTTTTTGGTTTCATTGCTTATCTTGCATGGCTTCACCTGGTCGGTTATGTACGGGTACTTGTGGTTGCGACGTGTGGTGCCCTGATCCTGCTCATCGGCCCTTCACGTATATACGTCGGGGCACACTGGGCAAGTGATGTTTTGGGAGGCTACGTAATCGGGGTCCTGTGGCTGTTGCTTATCATTCTCGCATACGGATGGTTTCACCAACAAAAAGTTCCCGAACTAAAAAGAAAACTGACTTAAATGAGGCCATTTGACCCTGAAATCTTCGTTGAAAGTATGGACACTCTCAGGAACTGCATATCTGTCAGGTTCAACACTCACAGCAGTACAGGAAGGGCGGTTAAAAGGATACAGATGCCGACCGGAATAGTAAGGTTGTCATCAACCGGGGAGAACAGTTCGATGATACCTGCGACAACGGCAATGACGAGGGCCCCGAAAATCGGAATGAACAGGAGCAGGATAAGGAAGGTGACAAATATTCCCGTAATTGTTCCCTCCCCGGATTTTCCGTTATAGATCCTGGTCCTGCCAAACCTGGACCCTGCAAGAGTTGCGGCTCCGTCCAGGACCGCCAGGGACACCAGTGCCGGTACGACTATCGCGGCCGGGAAGAGAATAACGCACACAAGTGCACTCACCGCAAAATAGAATGCACCTTTTCCTGGCAATGGATCACACCGATCGACATAATTCACGAGAGCCGAAAAGACCGGGAGCGTGTAACCCCTGAGGATAAGATCCACAAGGATGATGCCAGAAAAAAGACCGATTGCAAGAATCGCAGTTGCGGTGTTATGATCCAGGCCAAGGACCATCCCCGCAATACCAATGCCGAAGATGATATGGATGAGTTTTCGTGTCAACTCCTGCATAGTGGATAGTTAGCGGGGCAGGGGTAAAAAGTTCTGGCATGTATGGGGAATATCTGCAGATCGTATGTCCGGTTAAGAAGTCAGGATAGTAATCTTTTCTTCTTACAACGAAGAAGAGTGCCTGTTCGCTGGGCAGAAATGCCAGAAAGAAGCCATACTCCTGCGGGAATTATTGAAAATTACTCTGGTTAAATATTTCTGACCATCAGCGCTGGAGAAAATATTTTTGCAATCCGGCAAAACAAACAAATAATTTCCTCACTCCCGTTCCCTAAATGCTGACGTTCAGCACCGTACGGATCAGGACTCCTATCACAAAGGAGATCGCTGCGATACCGAGACTGATCAGGAGCATCTCGCCAAATCTTCTCCAGAAGGGAAGATCTTTGGCCACGGATATGTAGAACGTGAACAGGAATATAACAAGAATGGCTCCCGCCAGGGTGAACACGAGGGCGTGGTACGGGCTTGCAAGGATAAGGAACGGCAGTATCAGCAGTGCGACGGTTACGATATACGTGGCCCCGGTATATACCGACGCCCTGAACGGATTGGTGGATCCCCCGTCGGACTGCTGGGACAGGTACTCTGATGCGCCCATGGAAAGCGATGCGGCAACGCCCATGATCAGCCCTGCAATTGCGATGATCTGGGTGTTCTGGATCGCAAAGGTCAGCCCGGCAAGAGTTCCGGTAAATTCTACAAGAGCATCGTTGAGCCCGAGCACGACAGAGCCGACGTATTTCAGCCGGTCTTCATCGATGAGTGCAATAAGGTCACGCTCATGGTTTTCCTCATGTTCAAGAATCTCCTGTGCTTCGGGAACCTGGTTCACAAGCCCCCGATCAAAAACCTGAGCACGTTTTTCTATGCCTTCCATGAGTTTGATGGCAAACGTCATGCCCAGCACCCGTGCGATCAGGTAATAAAACCAGATGCGGAGTGTGGCCGGTGCAACATCCTGCCGGGTATGCTGTTTCCAGATCGCATAGTGCCCGATCTCCTGCTGGGCGATCCGCTCCAGCACATCACGGTTGCGGGAGTCCTTCTGCACGGCTGCAATTTTTTTGTAGATATGGTGCTCGGTGATCTCACCCCGCTGGAGGCCAAGCAGGACTGCCGTCAGTCCTGGATCGGCCTGCGGCGCGGTCATGACACAACCCTGTACATGCCCCGTGGCACCAGGATCTCGAACCTCACACCCTTTCCTGGTTCGCCATTTTCGCTGATGGTGATGCCGGTAATCGCGAGGATCTCGCGGGATAAGAACAGGCCAAGACCGGTATGTTTTCCAAATCCCCTGCGGAAGATGTGTTCCTTATCTTCAGCAGGAATCCCTGTACCGTCGTCTTCGTAGGTGATCACCCCGCCTGCACCGGACTCGGCAAACCTAAACCCGATCCGGGTGACATGGTCCCCGTGCCGTATCGAGTTCTCCATGAGGTTATAGAATACCTTACCGATGAGAGGATCTGCAAAGACTTCCACACCGGAAAACGTGACCTCAAGCGGGATCCCTTCGAGGGGAAGCTGGGAGGCGGATGAACGGATCATTGCAGTAACCTCCTGCCATTGTGGGGCCTTCAGTCCGATGTCTTCATAGTAGCGGGTAAATTCGATCTGGCGGCGGATGGATGCTACGGCGTCCTCCTCTTTTTTTATAAACCCTGATAGTTCAGGATCCGTTACACTCTCTTTTGAGATCACCAGGTAGCCACCCAGCACCATGAGCTGGTTCAGGATATCGTGCCGGGTAATCGAGGAGAGCATGTTGAGTTTTTTCAGCGCTGTCTGGAGGGATTTTTCTGCCCGTTTGGGGCCGGTAATGTCATGAAGGACGTGGACGCAGCCGGTTAATCTGCCGGATGCATCCCTGAGAGGGGAGGCAGTAACCTGAAAGTCCCCGTTCAGGCTGTCCTCGTGAATCTCCTGCATATGTTCCTTTCCGTCAATCATGAGAATCTGGTGGGGGCATGAGTTGGGTGGCAGCGTGCTATGGTGCACGATCTCGTAACAGGGATGTCCTATGGCATCCCCGGGGAGTATGCCAAGCCGGTCGGCCATTGCCCTGTTCACCCGCACGATCCGTTGCTCCTGGTCGATGATAGCGATCAGGTCGGGAACTGCGTCAAAGGTCCGCTCCCATTCGCTCTTCGCCCGCAGTATCTCATCCTGCAACAGTTTCCTTTCCGTGATATCGTGTGCGGTTGTTGAAATGCCGATGATGGTCCCCTCAGTGTCCCTGATAGGTGACAGGGAGAGGGAAACCTGGATGCGCCTCCCGTCTTTCGTGATCCGATCCGTCTCGTATCGCCCGATACGTTCACCGCTCCGTATCCTCCCGATGAGCAGGGGAACCTCGTCGTGACGATCAGGCGGCGTGAGCAGGCTGACTGGTTTTCCCATAACCTCACTCGCCGCGTACCCGTAGAGTCGTTCAGCGCCGGAGTTCCAGTCCGTGATGATTCCGTCCAGGGTCTTACCGACAACAGCATCATTTGATGATTCAATCATGGATACAAACCGCAGGCACCTCCCGGCATCCTGATGCATCCTTCCGCTGATGATGGATACCACGGCACTGATCACGATGAACACCACCACCCGTGCGAGGGCTGCGACGATGACCTCGGGAGATGGTGATCCGACACCAAAAACAAGCATACCGTACATGGCGGAGAGAATTGCCGCAAAAAGGATCCCGCGATGGGGATAATAATAGGCGGCAAGAATTATAGGGATGTACAGGAGATGGGGCAGAACATTGGTAATGCCGAGGGAAAGCCCGTACCCGTTCAGGAGAAGTGATGCAGCGGCGCTGACCACGATCAGAATCTGGATCAGGCGAGGGTTTCTCGTTGTCTGGTCAAGGTAGAGGAAACTCGTGCAGAAAACCCCCGGAACGTGCTGACTAATAGTTTTCTCCTGCATGTAATGTATTCTTCGATTCTTTTCACCGTATATCCGGACCGGTCGGACAGAATGCATTCCCCGGTTTTCCCGATAAGTATACCGTTAATCAGGAAACAGGAACCCGGAAGGAAAAGACCAGACTCAGCATTATTATCAGGGCGAAATCCGCAACTGAACCTTCAGGAGAAAAAAACAGGGGAAGTTAAAACACCGTTCATCAGCGGATCTTCGTTCCCGGCTCGACAGGTTTCAAAGGGGTGAGAAGGGATGCGGCATCCCCGGCAGCAAGGATCATGCCGTTGGACTCTACGCCAAAGATCATTGCCGGTGCGAGGTTCGTAACGACCACCACATCCCGGCCGACAAGTTCGTCAGCATGGTAGAACTGCTGCACGCCGGCCACGATCTGGCGGATCTCGCCACCAATATCTACCTGGAGCTTCAGGAGTTTGTTTGATTTTTTCACCGGTTCTGCGGCAAGCACCCTTCCGGTCCGGAGGTCCAGTTTCTGGAACTCCTCAAAGGAAAGGACGGGGATCTTCTCCTTCTTCCTGTCTGCCTCCATAACCCGTTTTTGCAGAAGTGTTTCAAGCTCGGCGATCCGGGGCTCTTCTATCCGGGTAAAGAGCGGGGACGGGGGCAGGATGCAGGTCTGCACTACCGGCTCTGTTGCCTCGGAAAGAGGATGGTTCGCTATCTGGTCGCCGTGCCCGAGCATGGTCCAGCATTCCTGGGCTTTTTCCGGCATCACCGGCTCGATGAGCAGAGCGACTGCCTTAACGACCTGGATGCAGTTGGTAATCACCTGTGCCGCTGCTTCCCGGTCGGTCTTAACCAGCTTCCACGGCGCATTGGTCTGGATGTACGTATTGCCGAATGCCGCAAGCGCCATGATTGCATCAACCGCTCCTTTGAACTCGTAATCCCTCATCAGGCAGTCCACGTTGAGACGGCTTTTTTCTATCTCTGCAATAATTTCCGGTGCGACAGGGCAGGGCGGTATGCCACCAAATTCCTTGTGGGCGAAGAAGAGTGTGCGGTAGACAAAGTTGCCAAAGATATTGACCACTTCGTTATTGATCCGTTCGCCAAAGATTTTCCACGAAAAATTCAGTTCCTTGGTGTGGCTGGTATAGGCAAGCAGGTAATACCGGAGGTAATCTGCGGGAAGACCTTTGTCGAGGTAGTCATCATTGGTCCATACCACGTAGCCCCTTGATTTTGAAAATTTATGGTCATCGACTTTAACCATTCCGCTTGCGACGATCGCATGCGGGACACCATAACCGGCACCCTTCAGGAGCGCCGGCCAGAAAATGCAGTGGTGGTAGATGATGTCGCCGCCTATGAAATGCGTAACCCGGTTTTCCCCGCACCAGTAACGCTTCCAGTCCCTGCCTGCCTTTTCTGCCCATTCCTCGGTAAAGGCAATATAACCGATGGGAGCGTCGACCCACACGTAGACAACCAGGTCATCACGGCCCGGGAACTTCACGCCCCAGTCAAGGGTGCGGGTGATACACCAGTCATGCAGCTCCTCTTTTATCCATCCGATCGCGTAGTTCTTTGCGTTGGTCGTCCCCCGGACGTTATCGAGGAATGTGAGAAGGAATTCACGGAACCCGGAAAGCCTGAAGAAGTAATGTTCCTGGTCCCGGAACTCCGCTCTTGTTCCACAGACCTTGCAGACGGGATCCTTGATCTCGCCTGGTTCCAGGTGCTTGCCGCACCCCTGGTCACATTCATCGCCCCGTGCCGCTGTCCCGCAATGGGGGCAGATTCCTTCGACGTACCGGTCCGGGAGAAACCGCCGGCACTTTGTGCAGTATGCCTGGTGCACGATCTGTTTATAGACGTAGCCGTTCTTAATCAACTCCGACACAATTATCCGGGCTCGGCGGTGGGTTGCCGGATCGTCAGTCATACCGAAGCGGTCGAATTTTACGCCCATCCTCCGGAACGTCTCCTCGAAATGACGGTGGTAACGCTCGGAAAGTGCCCGCGGGGAGGTACCGGCCTCTTCCGCTGAGACTACGATGGGGGTCCCATGGTTATCCGAACCGCAGACGAAGACGACCTCTTCACCTGCCCGCCGCATGTAGCGGACGTAGGCGTCAGCAGGCACGTACGTTCGCAGATGCCCGAGATGGCAGGGGCCGTTGGTATACGGCAGCCCGCAGGTGACCAGCAGCGGTGGGGGATTCATCAGGTACTTTTTAGATGCTTATGAGTAATAAGATCTGTATATGGCTAAACGGCTGAAACTGGCGACGCGGGGGCTGGGTGCGGAACCCGGCATACCGGATGTTCCTGCACTGGCTGCCTGGATATCGGGCCACCGGGGCACAGCGGCCGATATCATCACGTACCAGCTCGACCAGTCTTTGTCACCGCAGCTCCCCGCGGGTGTCCTGTTACCCTGTGCCGGGGGCAGGTTCTATCGTGACCGAATCCTGGCATCCCTGTCCGGGGTTGGTGAGGGAGAGGCAACCGGTGAGATCAGTCTTGACCCCGTTGAAATCGAACAGGATGCCCGGTCGATAGTCTCGCAGAAAAAGAATGCATGGTGTGCCCTGCCGGCCCCTCACCTGCTTGGCATAACAGATGCGTTTTATGACGATGAAGAGGAGTGGAACGATGCCCTCGCCGGCGTGTACCGGAACCTGATGCGGTCGATGCGGGATATCGGGATCGGGGGCCATGTGCTAATCTGTGAGACAATGCAGGAACCGGAGATCGCTTCACTAGTACGGCAGAATATCTTTTTCTACCCGGTAGATCCTGACCGCGATGATCTTTTATGCCTGCTGGAACACCAGCGGCAGGTTGCTGTCAGCAGGGATCAGCTCGACATCCTTCTTGATCTCACGGGGGAGTATGATCTCCGGAAGATCATTATCGTCGATCCGGATGCTTCTTCCATCACTCGTGCCCTCTCCTGCGTTGACCCGGACCAGCTCATCGCCGGCGGGTATTGCAAAGGATCATGCGGGGAGTACTGGAAAAATCTGGTCAGTTCTGCTACGTACGAGGGGTAAAAACAGATAATGCATTTAAAATTGTTGAAAATTTGGCTCTGTAGAAATCCCTTTTAAAAAAAGGAAGCCCCCCTTGCGCCAGCCCTACCCCCGTTGGGGGTGGGGGCGCCTGCGATTCCTCTGTATTACCGGAAATCCTTATCCAGGTAATACAACACAATCGCAAACGGGGCGCCACAGCGGCGGGGCGAAGCCCCTGGAGCGTTATCAGAAAAGAGGTTTTCTACAAAGCCGAAAATTCAGTTTTTCACAGATTATAACACATAAATCACTGTTTCATGCCGGACCTGTTCCAGGGAAATCCGGTACATGGTCTTTGAATCAGTTCATCCTCAGCTGATGAGGGACGGAGGGAATAACGAGAAGATTCTCGAAGCTCGCCTGGTACCCATCCGGGAAGATGATCGTTGTCACTTCAGGTGAGAAATCCGGTGAGATCAGCGGAGCAAACCAGTACTGGTCCAGCACTTTCTGTGCCCGTTCAAAGGAGACCGAGGGGGTTACCATGAGAGTACTGCCTTGATCGGTTTTCACCGATGCAAACGAGGGAATTATTACCCGTGCCGATGTACCGGTCGCCTGAGTAACGGTTACCGGCTTCCTGGAATTTGTATCAAATGCCTTCTTGAGTTCGGCAGCAGGATCGGCGATCCGGAAGAATATTGCGCCTTCTTCAAAAAGGGTGAGGTCGTAATGGATATCGACCTGCGCATCGCCATCCGGTGCAATGGTCATGGTCAGGGACTTGACCGTGAATGCCTGGACAGGCATGACTGCAAAGGCGAGGAGACAGAGACCCCCGATGAGAAGGTATAATTTCTTCAAAGTCATCGGGTGCAGGTACGCTTCAGGGGTATAAATAAATCATGGATACCAGAGGTTAGATCCTACCCGGCTTATTTTGCCGGCTCCTCTGCTGATAACGACCCTGATGTGCCGGGGATATTGTGCGAAATGAAAAGAGATGTCAAAGAAAGTCCCTTCTAATAGAGTTCGGCAACTCTGACAAAATCGGAGAAATGCCGGCTCTTTTTTAAGAGCCACCAGGTAAACCTCTCAATGATGCTGAAGTTGAATGAACCCCCGGCAGCATTCGGGTGTCCGCCCCCTCCAAATTCCCGGGCAATCAGGTGACTTACCGGTGGCACAGATCGCAGGGAAAACTTCCCATCTTTACTGATGATTACCTCGATATCAGTCTTCCTCTCGGTACGGATGAAATGTGCCGTCTCGCTGGGATAACCGTAGAGTGGGGCAAATGCGATCCTGTACTTCGCACCAATGATGGTTGCATGGTTCAGGCTGTGATGCATCATGGTATTCATCTCGGCCCGGATCTCGGCATACTCGCGGACTATGAGGGGGTCGCTGAAGACACCGGCAATGAGGCAGTCCCGTACGTGTTCCCGGTTTTTTTTGCGCTGGAGCACCTGCCCAAGTACAGCAGAACGAGGATCCGTATGCTTCCAGAGATCGTAATCGCATACCACCCGTGCGATCTCTTCTGCGACAGAGTTCTCCGGGGCAAGATCGCGGGCGACAATCCCGCATGCGCAGACCGAGGTGTCAATGCGGAGGAGCTCAACTTCCTGTGCGACTTTTCTCATCTCATCCTCGCGCCAGCGGTGATGGTCCCGCCATTCCACCTTCCAGCCATGTGTCCGGGCAGAACGTGCGATCGTTTCAGCGTCCCGGTGATAACCGAGATCCGAGATGGAGAGCAGGTTCCCCTTCCCTTCGCAGGAAGCCACCAGGGTGAAGAGCGCTGAAAATTTTCCTACTGAACTCCAGATGGTAAACACATTGTCATTCCCGTATTTCATCCGGTGAATCGCATCGGCTCCTACTGCATCAAGATCGTTGTGCGTCAGATGGACCACTTTTGCCGAGCGGCTTTTAATCGCGGCTGCAAGACCTCCATCCAACGTATCCGCACTTTTACCTGCCTGGGGCATCTGTTAATACTGCCATCTCTGGGGTATAAAAATGAACGGTCGCCTGATGCTCCGGCACGGTCCGGAGCAGATCATTTATTAGTTCCAAGCGACAACATTTGTATCCTGCCCTAGTAGCTCAGCTTGGGAGAGCGCTAGACTGAAGATCTAGTTGTCGCCTGTTCAAATCAGGCCTGGGGCACTCTTTTTGTTTTTTCTCTGACTGGTTCATTCTTTCTGATCTCACCAGTTTGCACCATTTGGTTAGCATTCATGCACCACATGATGCGGGTTGTGGTGCGATTTTCAGGAAAGTAATAAGAGGTACCCTTACAATTTCCTATTATATTCGACGGGAAGAAGTGGTGCATGACTGGGGAGTATGAAAGGGCATTCCGGGAATCGGTCACGGATCCGGATCGTTTCTGGGGAGCAGCAGCAGAAAAAGTTCACTGGTACAAAAAACCTGAACAGGTACTCAACGGCAGGAATCCCCCGTTTTACCGCTGGTTCGAAGGAGGGATTGTGAATTCCTGCTATAACGCGCTTGACTATCATGTAGAGAACGGGTTGAAGGACCGGATTGCGTTGATCTATGACAGCCCGGTCACAAAAACGGTCAGGAGGTATACCTACGGCGAACTGCTTGATCTTGTCGCGCGATGTGCCGGGGGTTTACAGCAACTGGGGGTCGGGAAAGGTGACCGCGTCGTCATCTACATGCCGATGATCCCCGAAGCGGTGATCGCGATGCTTGCATGCGCACGCATCGGGGCGATCCATTCCGTTGTCTTCGGCGGTTTTGCCGCACGGGAACTTGCTGCCCGCATCGAGGATGCACGACCCCGGGCAATAATTTCTGCGTCTTGCGGGATTGAGGTCAACCGCATCATACCTTACCAGCCGCTCCTGGATGCTGCTCTCGACCTGTGCAGCCATCGGCCGGGATCCTGTGTGATCGTGCAGCGGCCAGAGGCTCCGTCAATGCTTAAAAAAGGACGGGATGTTGACTGGACCGTGCTCCTTGAAGCCGGCCCGGTTGCATGTGTCCCGGTCCTTGCAACGGATACTCTTTACCTGCTCTATACCTCCGGCACGACCGGTAAACCTAAGGGTGTGCTGCGGGATAACGGGGGGCATATTGTCGCGCTGACCTGGACCATGAAGAATATTTATGACATGCAGCCTGGTGAAGTCTACTGGGCCGCTTCGGATATTGGCTGGGTGGTCGGCCATTCGTATATCGTGTACGGTCCGCTGTTTTACGGGTGCACCACTATCCTGTATGAAGGGAAATCCGTGGGCACCCCGGATGCCGGCGGATTCTGGCGGGTTATTGAGGAGCACGGCGTTTCAGTGTTATTCTGTGCTCCGACCGCATTCAGGGCTATCCGCAAGGAAGACCCGGCCGGGGACTGTATAAAGAACTATGACCTGTCTTCCTTACGGGCTCTGTTTCTTGCGGGTGAACGATGCGATCCCGACACTCTTGTATGGGCACAGCAGCACCTCAGGGTGCCGGTTATTGACCACTGGTGGCAGACTGAGACCGGCTGGGCGATCGGAGCAAACTGTGCCGGACTCGAGCTCCTGCCGGTGAAGCCCGGTTCGTGCACGAAACCGGTTCCTGGCTATGATGTCCGGGTACTTGACGCTCAGGGGGCTCCGGTACCTCCGGGAGAAACCGGTAATATCGTTATCCGGCTCCCGCTGCCTCCCGGATGTTTTACCACCCTCTGGCAGAATGACAGCGATTTTGTCAAGACGTATTTTTCTGCCTATCCCGGGTATTACCTGACCTCCGATGCCGGATTTATCGATACTGACGGCTATCTCTGGATAATGGGCAGGACGGATGATATCATTAATGTCGCGGGGCACCGGCTCTCAACGGGAGCAATGGAAGAGGTGCTGGCATCGCATCCGGATGTGGCGGAATGTGCTGTGACCGGGGTTCACGACCCGGTGAAAGGAGAGGTTCCCGTGGGATTTGTGGTCCTGAAAGCCGGGGTGACAAAGGAGGCCGCTCTCGTCGCGGCCGAGCTCATCCTGCTGGTACGGCAGAAGATCGGCCCGATCGCGTCTTTCAAGGCTGCAGCGGTCGTAAAAAGGCTTCCAAAAACACGTTCGGGTAAAATCCTTAGGGGCACGATAAAAAAGATCGCAGACGGCATCTCCTGCCAGGTCCCGGCTACGATCGATGATCCTGCTGTCCTTGATGAGATCGCAATCACCCTGCGGGAGATGGGTTACCCGAAACGGTGAGTGACGGAATAATTCTCGACCTGTTATCATGAAAAATCCACCGATGATAAAATAGCCCGGAAAAGAAAAACTACCTCAGGGCCTTACCATGGCAGTCACCCTCCTCACTCCCACGATACCCTATGACTTTCATCGCAGTGCGATGATCTTCTCGGGGGGGGATCCGCAGATACGAATCTATAACAAGGGAATTTTCCGCCAGGTGCTGGATATTGCGGGAACACGGGTACTTGCAGAAGTATCCTCCCGTGGGACGGTGGACGCACCGGAACTCTGTCTGACC
Source organism: uncultured Methanoregulaceae archaeon (assembly GCA_963815065.1). Classification (GTDB taxonomy): domain Archaea; phylum Halobacteriota; class Methanomicrobia; order Methanomicrobiales; family Methanospirillaceae; genus Methanoregula. The sequence continues at coordinate 82,047 of CAWFFE010000003.1, forward strand.
ATCCACTCCCGCGATGCTCTTTCAAAGCGAACGAGGACTAAAGCAGCTGATCTCATTGCTTCAATGTTCAACATCAACGAGGATATGGCCCCGTTCTGCCTTGCCATGCAACAGGATCCGATCATGTCTTCCCTTATCCGTCAGTTGCGTGGGGTGAGAAGTCCGACCACGCCGACCGTTTTTGAGGCCCTGATAGATTCAGTTATTGAACAGCAGATCTCTCTGAAAGCCGCGCACAGCATTGAAAGACGGCTCATCCGGGCGGTTGGGAGTACCCTTGCCGTTCATGATCTGGTGTACTATAGTTACCCGGTTCCTGTCATCCTGGCAGAAACAACGGATTCAACGTTCCGCGCCTGTGGCCTGACGCGCAGGAAAGGTGAATACATCCGTGGTATCTCGCAGGATATCCTCTCCGGGACACTGGATCTGGAGGGCTTCCGGAAGTATTCGGATACCGGGGCGATCATCAATGAACTCATGAAGATTCGCGGTGTCGGGCAGTGGACCGCGGAGCTTGCGATCCTGCGGGGGCTCCATCGTCCTGATGCATTTCCGGCCGACGATATCGGCGTACGTCGTCTGATTGCACAGTTTTACCTGCATGATACCACGATCTCATCAACCGAAGCCCGGAATTTTGCCGTTCGATGGGGGAGCTGGAAAGGGTTTGCGGCGTATTATCTGGTGGTTGCAGATCTGCTGGGAATCAGTTATCCTGAATCACCGGGTGCACCATAAAAACCGACTTTTGCACCATAACACTGGTTACGAACGAGAGCCGTCAGGGGATTACACTTGTAAGGAAGAGAAAACGGCAGTCAGAAAAACCGCAGATTGCTTATATTCTCAAATCGCTATTCTTTTTAATCTGATGTGGTGTATTATATGTTGATATGCTATAACATAGCATAGCGGGTATATGGTATGAAATACTCTGTCCTTTTCATTGTGAGTGTGCTTATTGCAGCTGCACTCATCGCCGGCTGTACCCAGCAGGCCGCAACGCAACAACCATCGACCACAACACCACAGGGAGCCGTTAAGATCGGTGTTATCGCCTCGCTGACCGGCCCCGCGAGCAATGTCGGCACCAACATGTGGCAGTCCGCACAGGTTGCCGCTGACAAGATCAATGCCGGTGGTGGCGTCACTCTCAAAGATGGATCGAAAGCCCAGCTGAAACTTATCGTTGGTGACGACGAATCAACCCAGCAGGGAGGCCAGAAAGCCGCAACCAAGCTGATTACTGATGACAAGGTTGACATTCTTGTCGGCGGGTACTCCAGCGCAGTCACTTCCGCATACGAGCAGACAATCGCGGAGTACAAGGTTCCTTACATCGTGACAGGTGCGTCGAGCCCGATCATCACCCACCGGACGGACATCGACACCAGCTACATATTCCATCACTGCCCGACGACGGATACCTACGGACAGTATACCACGATGTTCATCGACCAGGTGGTCCGACCCGCCGTCAATAACAAACTCGGTGCGTCGGCTGACCGCCCGTTCCGGCTTGCCCTTCTCTACCAGGACACTGCATTCGGCAAGGGGATACAGACAGCGGTTAACGACACGATTACCAGGAACAAGCTCAACATCCAGCTCGTTGCCCAGCAGAGTTTTAGAATGGGAGAGAGTGATTTCAGGACTCCGCTAACCGCAATCAAGGCAACAAACCCAGATGCGGTTTACCTCGGTGCATTCCCGAACGAAGGAGCTCCTATCATAACCCAGGCCAGACGGGATATCGGCTTCAACACGATTTTCCTCAACGCCGAGAACAATGATAACGCCCAGTTCTATAAGGATGTCGGTCAGTACGGCGAAGGGGCCGTTATCGAGAGCCGGTATTCGCCATATATCGCACCAGGTGGAGCTGTTGCAGATGCCCAGACTGCCTTTAAACAAAGTTACTTCGCGAGATACGGAACATACCCGGACATGATGGGTGCTTCTACGGATGAAGGAATCTTCATTGCGGCACGGGCGATCGGAAATGCAGGGACCACGGACAAGGCTGCGGTCAGACAGGCGCTTGTTGCCTTAAAGATGCCTCAGGTCATCGAGGCAATGAAGGACCAGACCATCTCGTTCTCACCCGACTTCAGGGAGTCAACATTCGACCTCTGGATGGAACAGCTGGTATACAATGCCTCGATAGGCGAGACCCGTCCGGTAATTGTCTGGCCCGATAACCTGAAGACATCGAATTTTGCACTTCCGTCATGGTACGTGCCAGGCAGCAGTTCGTAACCATTTACCTCTCTTTTTTATCACTTGCGGTCTGATAAGTGCATAATAACCGGGAGGGGGCTGATCAGATCATGGACAATCTTGGGGTGTTCCTGCAGATCATCTTCTGGGGACTGTATGCCGGCTGTATCTATATCCTGCTTGCTACCGGGCTGAACCTGATCTTCGGCGTCATGAAGATCGTAAACTTTGCCCATGGCGAGTTCCTGATGATCGGTGCCTATATTACCGCAACTATATTTTTTCTCACCGGTATCAATCCCTATCTTATCATTCTCCTGTCCATGCTTGCGCTTATCGGAATAGGTGCAGTTGTTGAACGGATCTGCTTCCGCCCGATCCTCGGTACGGGCAAGCTTAACGAAATCTTCCTCTCGATCGGCCTCATCTATGTCTTCCAGAACGGGGCCGCCATGATATGGGGTGACAGCTGGCAAAGCGTTAAAAGCCCCTATGACGGCATCACAGTACCAGTCGGGTCGCTCTCTGTCCCGCTCGATTATATTCTTATCATAGTTTTCACCGTTGCCATCATCTGCGGGCTGTACCTGTTCTTAAAAAAGACAACGATCGGGATGCAGATGCGGGCAACGAGCCAGAACCGGAAGGGAGCGATGCTTGTAGGCATCAACGTCGAACGAATCGACGTCATCAGTTTCGGTCTGGGGTGTGCCCTTGCTGCAGCCGCGGGGACACTCTGGATCGTGAGTGGGCAGGTCTTCAACCCGTACATGGGGTCGATCCCGGCGATCAAGGCGTTTGCGATCATCATTCTGGGTGGCCTGGGCAGCATCCCGGGCGCCATCATCGGAGGATTGTTGATGGGGCTGGCTGAGAACGGCGCTGCATTTCTTCTCGGCGGTATATGGAAAGACGCTATCTCGTTTGTTATCCTTATTATCGTGCTCGTAGTGAGGCCGACCGGGTTGTTCGGGGAGAAGGGGGAATAAGGGGGATGCATTTCAGCAAAAGTGAGATAGAAAAATATGGGGTCATTGCTGCGCTTGCCGTGGCAACGGCCATACCTTTTCTCAGCGACAGCATGTTTATCCTCAACCTCCTCGTCCTCATGCTTATTTTCATCATCTTTGCTTCGGCCTGGAACCTTCTCGCGTATTCCGGGCAGGGATCGCTTGGTCACGCAGCGTTTTTCGGCATCGGGGCATACGCATCAACGCTCATCGCTGCAAAGAGCGGGATGTCACCGTTCATCACCATCTTTCTCGGTGCGGCAGTGGCTGCATTCATCGGGATCCTTATCGGGCTTACCTGCGTCAGGCTCAAGGAATGGTTCCTTGCAATGGTCACCTTTGGTTTTGCCATCATTGTGCAGACGCTGACGGTCAGCGTCCTTGCTCCGGTTACCGGGGGCTGGGACGGAATCGCCTCAGTCCGGCTCCTGAGTCCTTCTATCCCCGGCTACCAGTTGATCGAATATTACGCCGTCCTTATCATTACTGTCGCTTCCATCGCCGGGATATGGTATATCATGAAGTCGCGGATCGGCCTCGCTTTCCTCGCAATTCGCGAGAACGAACTGGAAGCCCGGGCTGCCGGTATCGATCCGGTCCGTTACCGGCTCCTCGCTTTTGCGCTCTCCGCTTATCTCGCGGGTGTAGCCGGGGCGCTTGAAATCCACCATATCGGTTACCTGACGCCGGAGATTTACGGGGTCGACAACTCGTTCTGGCCGGTGACCTACGTCATTCTTGGAGGGCTGGGAACGCTCGCAGGACCGGTGGTCGGGACGGTCGTTCTTACCATCATCTGGGAGGGGCTCAAAGCGACCGGGCTTACCTTCGGCAGGTATGTCATCATCGGGGTCATGCTTATTCTCACGATCATCTTCCTGCCCCGGGGGCTGGTGAGCCTGCCTGAACAGGTCCAGGAGTGGCTGAAGAGAAGGAGAAAGAAAAGGCCGGCGCCGGAATCAGCGGGGAACTAAGGACATAATTTTCCTGATATATCATCGTCGTTTTTTTTATGCTAATCAAAAAAAAGATGAAGCAGTTATTTCCATAAACCTGAGAAAATTGTTGATTTTATCAACAGACTGACCGTTGGGAAGGAGTCTGTCCTTACCGGATCGCCCACCCGGCTTTTTTTTGTTTTTTAATTATTTTATGGAGGATTGTCCTGATGAACCCGTTCCCTGGTCAATAAAAATTTATTAATCTTCCGGAAAGATCAACGCCTGCCGTCCCCGTAAATGCCATGAGACAGAGGAATTTTGCAATCTGATTTTTTTGTACATGCTCAGGAGTCACCGGCACCTCTTTTGTCCTTCCTGACCGTTTCTTTCGGGCAAGGAATTCCGGGAATCGAAACAATCCCGTCATATTCATCACCTGTCAGAACCCGAGATATGCCTTCTGGATGCGGGGATCGTGCATCAGATCCTTTGAACGGCCTTCCTGCACAATCCTGCCATTTTCCAGCACGTACCCGCGGTCGCACATGGCAAGTGCATTCCGGACATTCTGTTCAAGGAGGAGGATCGTCATGCCTTCCCTGCCGAGCTGCTCGAGTGAACGAAAGACCTGGCCGGTTAGAATGGGGGAGAGCCCGGTCGATGGTTCATCAAGGATGAGAAGACGTGGTTCTGACATGAGGGCACGGCCGATGGCAAGCATCTGCTGCTCACCTCCGGAGAGGGTTCCGGCCATCTGACGCGTCCGTTCCTGAAGGACCGGGAAGAGACGGAAGATCCGGTCAAGCGCCTTTTCCGGGTCCTTATTATTGCCTGCACCAAGAAGAAGGTTCTCGATCACGGGCATAGCCGGAAAGATCTCCCGCTTCTCCGGAACCAGGGCGAGCCCTTTCAAAAAAAGATCGTACGGGTGGCTGCCGAGAATATCTTCTCCGTTAAACAGGATCGAACCGGACGCCTTCCGGTTAAGACCTATGATAGTCTCTACCGTGGTTGTTTTGCCGGCACCATTCGGGCCGATCACGGTAACGAGCTCTCCCTTGCCAACGCGGAATGAAAGGTCCCAGACGACCTGCAGGTTCCCGTGAAAGATATTGAGGCCGGAAACGGTAAGCACGAACGGTATTCCCCCTTTCAGAATGCGTCGATGTCGCCGAGATAGGTGTCGATGACACGCGGGTTGTTCACAACCTCGTATGGCCTGCCGTCCGCGATCTTCTCGCCATGGTCGAGGACCACGATCCGGTCAGACACCCCCATGATTACACTCATTACATGTTCGATGATGAGGATAGAAATCCCCCGGTCCCGGATATTCCGGATGAGCCCGACCGCCTCGTTGCTTTCTTTTGGATTGAGGCCGGTCGTAAGCTCGTCGAGGAGGAGTAGTTTTGGTTTTGAAGCCAGGGCCCGCGCAAGCTGCACCCTTTTTAGTTCAACCACGTTCAGGTTTCTGATAGTAGTCTCTCTTTTTTCCGCGGGAAATCCTACAAAATCGAGGATCTGTGTAGCCTCTTCTCCCGCATCCGCCATGCTGATCTTCCGGTGGTTGCCGAATAATGCACCGATCATCGTACATTCGCGTGCGGTAAGTCCGGGAAAGGACTCAGCAATCTGAAATGTTTTTGTTATCCCTTTCTTACAGATCCGGTCTGCTTTAAGCCCGGTAATATCTTCGCTGCGGAACGTGATCGTGCCTGCTGTCGGTGAACTGATCCCGGAGATCATATTGAGCAGAGTGGTCTTTCCCGCACCGTTCGGGCCCACAAGCCCGACGATTTCGTTTTCTTTTAAAGAGAGATCCACGCTGTTCACCGCCCGCAGGCCGCCAATCTGTTTGGTTAAACCCCTGAGTGTGAGCATGAGATGTCCGAGCTGCTTTATATGCTAATCGTTAGCATGGAGCATTATTAAAGATAATCCCGAATCGGGAGAGAATATCTGGTTTGATCCACGACACCCCTGGATATCTGACCGGTGAACACCGTCCATTCTCATGTCGATGTTCCGGCAATAATCTCCCACCGGGTGACCTTCCACAGATTTCCGATCAACCGGTAACGGGCGATCACCCCAAAGGAACCGCTTTTCTTGTTCTTTCCCAGGGTGGCATCTTGCGTGCAGCGGTAGGCGATCTCCGCGGTATCGTTACCGGTTCTCTGAACGTGGGGATCATCGATACTCAGGGAATGGAGGGTGAAAAACGGGAGCAGCCGGGTCAGGAACTCTTCCCTGCTGAAATGTCCGAACATGTCAGCTTCAACAAAATCCGGTGCAAGGAGAGATTCCAGTGCACGGCGGTCCTTGCGAAACAAGGCATCCGCCCGTGCATGTTCAGATGCAAGGAGTATCTTCAATAAGTGACCGGTATCATCGCGGTTGGGGGTATTTTGCGTCATAAGAACTGACCATCCTTCAGGCTATGATTGTTTTTCAGCGGTATTTCAAATGTGGCACCCTGACAAATCTGCATCGGCTCCCGGGGCCCCGATGAAAAAGAGGCAAGGACATCATTTTTTATCATATTACCCTGGCACACTTATGGTGTCCCGCACGATTATCCCCGCAAAAAAGCGTTCTCTCCTCATACCCGGTGACAGCAAACGCCTCATAAAAATGGGACCTGGTCGGACTTTTTTCATCAGCTATCGTGTTGCCCGGATTTTGGCAGATGAAGAGTAAATGTACTGCCTGTTTCGAGGACGCTCTCTACAGTGATATCTCCGCCATGCATCTGCATGATCTTCTTTGCCACGGACAAAGAGAGTCCGATTCGATCAAACCGTCGGGATAGTTTTGCCGCATCTGCAAGCTGGAATGGCTCAAAGATCGAAAATAATGCATCTTTGGAGATCCCTGTCCCGTTATCCCTGACAGAAATATGATGAAAGTTGTCATCGCCTCCTGAGCAGTAATAGATGGTAATCTTCCTGGGCGGCCGGGAGAAGTTTACCGCATTTGAGAGAAGGGAATCAACCACCCCAAAGAGCCGGTCCATGTCGGCGGTGATCACCAGGTCGTGCGGAATCTCGACCGTGATTTCAGCTTTTGTGCCGTAGCCCCCTGAATCCAGAATGCTGTCGATAAGTGTTGTCAATAAAAATTTTGAGAAGGACAGGTGAAGTTTCCCGCTGTCGAGGACAGAGAGCTCCAGCATCTGATTGATGATCTGGCGTTCCCGGTCGACGCTTGCAAGGCAGCGTTCGAGAATCTTTTTTGTCTCATCGGGGATGCCGAATTCTTCGGGGTCCTGGATGAGTAAGTTGAGATAACCGAGGATCGGCTGGAGAGGTGTCCGTAGTTCATGCGCTACGGTAACGATGATTCCTCTGCGCCTTTCGTTATCGAGCTGAATGGTGTCTTCAAGAAGCTGTTTGTCTGAGATATCGACAATATTGATCAGGAATGCAGGGGCGCAGGAATACGTGACTGGCAGGGTAAAAAGTAACGACATCAGTTTATTCCCGGATTTTGTTATGAGACGAGACTCGGTTTTGTCTGCTTTCTTCACCCCACCCCCTCCGTGGTCCATACATTTTTTTAAATTATCCCGGTCCGGATCATCAATCAGAGAAAAAAGATCTTTTCCCTGAATTTCATCCGGCAGGAAGCCTGAAAATGTAAGAAATGCCGGATTCGCATACAGCATTCTTCCATCTCTCACGATCAATATACCTGTCGGCAGGGTTTCAGCAAACCCGCGACAGCGGTTGAGATCCATGCTGACCAGATTTTTTGATTTTTCAGCAATACCAGGTATAATTACCGTGCAACAAAATGTCGTATCATCAACGGGGTTCCAGGTAAGATCCACGCTGCATTCGTTTCCTTCTTTTGTTGTGAGCTGTGCTTCAAAACCTGTGATCACCGGGGTCTGTACAACCTGAGTTAAAAATCTTCGCTTCTCCTCGTCATCCAGAAGAAGCGAGGTAAAAACTCTTCCTGTAAGGTCTTCTGGATTGTAATGGAGGAGTTTTAAGAACGCAGCGTTGCTCTCGAGGATAGTAAAATTCACTTTGTCCAAAAGAATGATCCCGTGAGGTGAATTCTCAAACATCGCACGGAACCACCCTTCAAAAATTCGGCTCTTACCTGACATTCTCTTTACGAAATTTGAACCTCTTGTTATTTTAAGATGCACGAGTCCTCTCCAAAATTTTTTTGTTGTTAACCCTCTGCGAAATCCTGCAGCTGTGAAGAAATATACATTAAACCCGTTTTTTTCCCGGTTCTTTTCAACTAAGATCAATGAGTTCAAATAACCGGGAGGGCTAAAACCATACGCTATGCGCCCGAATGTCATTGTAAATGTCGCAATGAGTGCTGATGGTAAAATCTCGACCCGTGAACGAAGGCAGGTCCGAATATCGGGTCAGCAGGACTTTTCCCGTGTCGATCGCCTCAAAGCCGGGTGTGACGCTGTTATGGTCGGTATAGGTACCGTGCTTGCCGATGACCCTTCACTTACCGTGAAATCGGAAGAATGCCGTTCCTATCGAAGGAGACAGGGGCGGGAGGATCACCCCGTTCGTATCGTTGTTGACAGTTCTGCACGTATTTCCCCCGAAGCATCCGTGCTGCACAAGGGAGAGGGTCAGAGAGTCGTTGCTGTATCGGGAAGAGCAGACAGAGCAAAAATTGCCGAGCTTGAGAGGCACGCTACGGTAATTGTGACCGGCGAAAATGACGTTGACCTCGAGGCACTCATGGATGAACTTGGAACGAGGGGGATTCGTCGTATCATGGTGGAGGGGGGCGGGACCCTTATCGCCGGGTTGATCAAAGCAGACCTCGTAAATGAAATCTATACGTTTATCGGAAACATTATCATCGGTGGTAAAGATGCGCCGACATGGACCGAAGGGGAAGGGTTCATAAGTGAATCTGAATTCCCCCGTTTGTCGCTCCTGGAAACATCCAGGATTGGGGACGGTGTCCTCCTGCACTGGAAGGTAGTGGAGCCTGACCCTGAGAAATAATGGGGGAATCCGGTGAAGGTTATCCTGCATTCAATCAGAGTTTATTAATAAGAGTAAATTTTTTTATTGGATGAGAATGACAAAACTCATCGTTCCGGAATAAAAAAACTACCCTACGTACAGTACCGATCATTGTTCTTGCTGCCGTTTTTCTGCTGATTGCAGTGCGCCAGGTGGGGAGGTTCAGTTTCAGGATCTGGCAGGTCATGCTTGGCGGAGCCATTGCAGTTCTCATCAGCGGGCAGATCTCAGTTCCGGATGCACTGGGTGCGATCAATGTCGATGTCATGCTTTTTTTACTCGGTATGTTTATTGTGGGTGAGGCACTTGTGGAAAGCGGCTACCTGTCTGAACTTTCATCCCGCTTCCTTTCTCGTGCCCGGACGCCGGGGCAGTTCGTCTTTTTGGTAATTTTTGGGATGGGTCTTCTCTCTGCAATCCTGATGAATGATACCGTCGCTGTGATTGGTACGCCCCTGGTGCTCTCCCTTGCGACAAAATTCCGCCTCTCACCAAAGTTGATGCTCCTCTCTCTTGCAATTGCGATTACCACGGGCAGTGTCATGAGCCCCATGGGGAATCCGCAAAACCTGCTTATCGCTGTGAACAGTGGGATTGAGACTCCGTTTGTCACCTTTGGGACGTATCTCCTCGTCCCGACACTTATCAGTCTTGGCCTTGCCTTCATCGTTCTCCGGTTATGGTTCCGGACAGATTTTCCGTGCCGTATTCCCGATCAGGGTCCAATTCCCGTCGTTGAAACTGCCACCGTTTTTCCGGTAAAATGCTCTCTTGCGGTCATCCTGATCCTTGCGGCTGCAAACATTGTCGCGTCATTTTTGGGAGGGAAGATTCCCGTTCCCCTTCCGTTAATTGCCGCTGGTGCCGCAGTTCCCGTTCTGCTGTTGGGTAAAGATCGGGTGAGACTGCTGAAAAATGTCGACTGGCCCACCCTTGTCTTCTTTGCCGCCATGTTTGTGCTGATGGAGAGTGTCTGGCAGACCGGCTTCTTCCAGGAAGTAGTTGACCAGGGTTTTGTCTCGTCCCTGCCAATGATTCTCATAACCAGTTCGGTTATCAGCCAGTTCATCTCCAACGTGCCGTTTGTCGCCCTGTTCCAGCCGATGATCCTCGGAGCGGGAGGCACCTCTTCCCAGCTCATGGCACTTGCAGCGGGGAGCACGATCGCAGGTAACCTGACGATCCTTGGTGCCGCCAGCAATGTGATCATCATCCAGAGTGCCGAGAGGCAGGGTGAAACACTCACTTTCCTCGATTTTGCAAAAATCGGAGTTCCGCTGACCATACTGCAGCTTGCCATTTACTGGGCGTGGTTGTCCATCTTCCCGTTTTAATTGTGGTTCAACGGCAGGATTTGCGGAGGGGCACGTCCCGACAAAAAAAAACGATCTGTACGCGATTGCACTTCTCGGGGAATACAAAAAAGAACGGTCCTTAAGGACTAATGGGAAAAAAGCACGCACGTGTCTTAAAAGTCGAAGATTAAACAGAGGTCCTTAACGCCTCTTATGGTGAAAATTATGACGCAAATACAGCGTTCCATGACTGGCGTGCCGACATTGATATCCTTTTATCCATCCTGCTCACACGTTCCAGCATAGAGTTGGAAGGAATGTTTCATGAAAATAACCGAAGTTGCATCTGTTACATCAGGTCCGAATCCTCACCATGTAGACGCACGTAAAATTTACGAATCCCAACATGCGGTCGCCGTGGTGATTACCCTCCGGCCTGGTGAAGCGCTCAAGAAACATATCACTCCGGTCGATGTATTTTTCTATGTCCTTGAAGGATCCGGTGTTATCGAGATTGGCCGCGAGAAGGAGACGGTGGGAAAAGATATGCTCGTGGAGAGTCCGGCCGGTATCCCGCACCGCTGGAGCAACGAAAGTATTTCGGTCTTCCGCGTGCTGGTCGTGAAGGTCCCCAAACCCTCCGAAGAGACAAAACTCCTCTGATCCATGCCTTACGGAGAATCACATGGCAGAACCGGAGAAAAAGAAGGCTGAACTGAAAATTTCGGGCATGCACTGCGCGACGTGCGCCGTCAATATCGAGGAGTCCCTGTCTCAAATCAAGGATGTTTCGAAGGCACAGGTAAATTTTGGTACCGACACCGCCCACGTCGAGTTTGATCCCACGAAGGTCTCACTGGCTGAACTGGAGAAAGCCGTGAAGACCGCGGGATATGAAGTCGTGAACCGTGAAGTTACCCTCAAGATCGGAGGGATGGTCTGCGCTACCTGTGTCCAGACCATCGAGGCAGCCCTGCGGGCGCTTCCCGGCATCCTCTCGGCAAACGTAAACCTCGGCACTGAAAAGGCGTATGTCATCTACAACCCTTCGGTAACAGCGGTTCCGGATATGAAAAAAGCAATCGAAGATGCCGGGTACCAGTACCTTGGAATCTCGGGTGAAGTGAGCGAAGAAGCCGAGAAGGCGGCCCGGGAAAAAGATCTTCACGATAAGTTTCTGCGATTTACTCTTGGTTTTGCCGTGAGTATCCCGCTCATTCTTGCCATGTGGCTGCCTCTTGGCGTGCCTATGCAAACCCTTGCCTACGCGATGCTGGTCATCTCAACACCGGTTTTTTTCTATGTTGCATATCCCATCTTTCGCGCCGCATCCATGGCGCTGCGCAACCGTTCTCTCAACATGGACGTCATGTATGCCATGGGTACCGGCGTTGCGTTTGTTTCGAGCGTGATGGGTACGTTTGGTATTATCCTTACACTCGAATTCATGTTCTACGATACTGCGATCATGCTTGCAGCATTCCTTATGCTTGGGCGCTACCTTGAAGCCCGGGCAAAAGGGAGAACATCAGACGCGATCAGGAAACTTGCCGGTCTCCGGGCAAAGACTGCTATCTGTACTCCGAGATGGGACGGAAGAGGAGATCCAGATCGAAGATGTGGTTATGGGAGATGTCGTCATCGTGAAGCCTGGTGGTAAAATCCCGGTTGATGGTGATGTGGTTGCCGGAGAAAGTTATGTGGACGAGTCGATGATCACCGGCGAGCCGATTCCCCCCCTCAAGACAAAGGGCAGCCGGGTGGTCGGTGGCACGCTCAACACGAACAGTGTCCTGTCGGTGAAGGCCACAAAAGTTGGCAGGGAGACAGTACTTGCCCAGATCATCCAGCTCGTGGAAGATGCGCAAGGCTCAAAACCGCCGGTCCAGCGTATTGCCGATACAGCAGTGACATACTTTATTCCGGCAGTACTTGCCATCGCAACGACTGCCTTCCTCGTGTGGTTCTTCGTACTCCACGCCACCCTGCTTTTTGCGCTGACCGCGTTGATCTCCGTACTCGTTGTCGCATGTCCCTGTGCTCTCGGGCTCGCCACTCCTACTGCTGTGACGGTCGGGGTGGGCCGGGGAGCCGAGCTGGGCATCCTGATAAAAAATGGCGAAGCACTCGAAATTGCCGAGAAGATCACAACCGTTGTTTTTGATAAGACCGGAACACTGACCAAAGGAAAGCCGGAAGTGACTGATGTTGTCCCGGTTGGCATTTCCCAGGAGACCCTTTTGGGATTCGCTGCTGCGGTTGAGAAGAACTCCCAGCACCCCCTCGCTCTGGCAGTGGTGCGGAAAGCACAGGGAATGGAGATAACCATCGAACAGGCCGATCACTTCGACACCTATAGCGGTAAGGGAGTCAGTGCGGTGGTGCTTGGCGAATCCATCCTGGCAGGTAACCGCACCCTTTTTCAGGAAAGGGGAGTCCTGATCTCCAGTGAGATCGAAGCAGCGATCACGGCATTTGAGCAGGACGGTAAAACTGCCATTCTTATCGCCGCCGGGAGCCAGATGGCCGGGGTGATCGCGATTGCAGATACTCTCAAGGAAACCTCCGCCGAGTCAGTACGGCAGCTCGGTACGATGGGAATTCATGTTGTCATGATTACCGGTGACAATAAACGCACTGCTGATGCAATTGCCCGTCAGATCGGGATTGAGCGGGTAGTCGCCGAAGTACTCCCGCAGGACAAGGCGATTGAGGTTAAAGATCTCCAGGAAAAAGGGGAGATCGTTGCGTTTGTCGGCGATGGGATCAACGATGCTCCCGCACTTGCCCAGGCGGATGTAGGGATTGCCATTGGCAGCGGCACGGACGTAGCGATCGAGAGCGGGGACATAGTCCTGATCAAGGATGACCTCCTTGACTCGGTCGCTGCGATCCAGCTCTCGAAAAAAGTGATGGGCAGGATCAAGGGCAATATCTTCTGGGCATTTGCCTACAATACCGCTCTTATTCCGGTTGGGGCAGGGTTGCTGTATCCTTTCTTTGGCTTTACCTTCAGGCCGGAGTTTGCAGCACTGGCAATGGCCCTCAGTTCAGTGACCGTAGTCAGCCTGTCCCTGCTGCTCAAAACATATATACCACAAGCAAAGAAAGGGAGATAGCTGAGGTAAAAAAATGGCAATCGATCCGATCTGCAAGATGACTGTCGATGAAAAGACGGCAAAGTTCACCAGCGAATATAAAGGGAAGAAATACTATTTCTGCGCCCCGGGCTGCAAAAAGAAATTTGATACCGATCCTCAGAAATACGTTTAATTGAACCGGGCAAGATCATCCGCGCGATCCGGGATTCCCTCTCAAACTTCTCTTATTTTTTGATTTTTCTGGATAATCCTGATATAGGAACAGATCACCACTCTGATAAGGCAGTCCGAACAGGATCAATACCGCTGGCCGGGGGCGTTTTATTTGTTGTTTTTCATCACCAGTCCTGAAATTTATGCATGGGTTTTCCTCCCGCTCATGATCTTCATCGCCCGTATCTGCGATGTCAGCATGGAAACTATCCGGGTGATCTACATCTCGAAGGGGATCAAGTATCTCGCACCGATTATCGCGTTTTTTGAAATTGTCATCTGGCTTCTTGCCATGGAAGTTGTGATGAAGGATTTATCAAATATCGCAAATTTTTTTGCATTTGCCTTCGGGTTTGCAACGGGTACTTATATCGGACTTGTTATAGAAGAAAAACTCTCGATTGGCATGGTGATTCTTCGTATTATCACAACGGAAGAATCCAACGAAGAGATCATCTCGTTCATGCGTTCGGAAAATTATGGCATCACTTCCCTTGACGCCACCGGGTCGCGGGGGAATGTCAAAATAATTCTCTCCCTTGTCAACCGGGTTGATGTACCCGGATTACTGAACATATCCGGTCAACAAATCCCCGGGCATTCTTTTCTATCGAGGACGTGCGTTACGTGAACCAGGGGGTCTTCCGCCCCAAAAAACCCAATACCATTACCGGATTGTTTCATTCGTTTATTCGCCCCCGCAAGAAAAAATAATTTTTTTTTGGATCCAGGGGAAATGATGGAAACACGACCCATGCTTTTCCCTGACTGCCCCCTCCATCCACGGTATCCCCCAGAATGCGACAGCCTCTCTGAAATTCACCAGAAATCCTCCGGAATTCAGAAGCGACAATGAGGGGTCAGGGGGATGCCCCCGTGAGGGGGCCGTCCCTTGCAGAAGAGTAGAATCACTCTCTTTTGGTCAATTCGAACTCTCAATAAAAAGCGGCAGGATCCCCTCATGTGATACAAAATCCCTGTATTGAGAGTCACAAACCCCAACGGCCTCATTGAGGTAAGCGGGTCAGGGAATTTTTTGGAATCTGCGGGGGTCACCGTCGCGGACGGCCACGTTAACCCCGCAAAAAAAAGATCACAAAAAAAAGTTTCACTCCCAGCCAGGGCCCCGATCGATTTCATCGATGTGGTGTATGAACTCTGTAAAAGGGCATGTCCTGATTTTTTTAACTTTTCCGGGGAACAGACGAAAGCATTATTAAACAAAACGCCAATCAACACGAATACAAGGAGTGTTATTACCATGATTTCCAAAACTATGGAACGAGCCCTGAACAAGCAGGTGAACCGGGAGTTCTATTCAGCATATCTGTACCTGTCGATGTCCGCATACTTCGAGAATACCACCCTGAAAGGATTCGCCCACTGGATGAGGGTGCAGGCAAAGGAAGAACAGAACCACGCATTAAAGATTTATGACTATATAATCGCCAGGAACGGCGGGGTGACGCTCCTGGATATCGAAGCGCCAAAAGCCAAATGGTCCTCTGCCGGTAACGTATTTGAGGAAGTTTATGCTCATGAGCAGAAGGTCACGGCAATGATTAACGGACTTGTCGATCTCGCGGTAAAGGAAAAGGATCACGCATCTTTTGAAATGCTGCAGTGGTTTGTCAAAGAACAGGTCGAGGAAGAGAAGAACGCAAGCGATATTCTTGCTGAAATTACCTGCGTCGGTGACCATCCCGGGCACCTCTTTTGTCTTGACCACAAACTGGCAAAACGGGAATAAATCCCAAAATCTTTTTATTTTTTTGCATCATTCTTTCCGTAAGGTTACCCTATGCTGTCTGTCCTTGTTATTGATGACCAGAAACCAATGCTTGAAGTCATTCGCCTTTTTCTTGAACGTTTCGGAAACATGAACGTGAAGACAGCCCTTTCCGCCAAGGAAGCACTTGAACTCCTGACGAGCAGCTCGTTCGATGCGATGGTCGTCGACTACGACCTGCCGGAGATCAACGGCATCGATTTTTTAAAGATGCTCCGTGCCCGGGGAGATACGACCCCGGTCATTATTTTCACCGGTGTTGGCAGGGAGTATGCCGCAATCCAGGCGCTCAATAACGGCGCAGACTTTTTCCTGAAGAAAGGCGATGATGCCCAGTCCCAGCTCCTTGAGATGGTGCATATGATCCGGCAGTCTGTCGACCGGAGAAATCTCGGGAGGGGACCTGGCACTACTCAGAAGATACTTTCCGACGCGCTCAACTTCTTCCACCAGGCTGCCTATGTCATCGATCGTGAAGGCAAAGTGATGGTATGGAATAAGGGTATGGAGAAAATGACCGGTGTTGCTGAAGAAGATATCCTGGGAAAAGGAGACTGGGATTATTCGATACCGTTCTTTGGCCACCGGGTGCCGATGCTCAGCGATCTGATCTTCCAGGATGATGCCACCATCGCGGAAAATAACTATACGGTGATCGAGAAAGAGAAAGGAACAATTACGGCATGGATAAAGGCGATCCCCGAAGAAGGACGCCAGAACATCTTATGGATGAAGTCCACAGCACTCTATGACAGCAAGGGGATGTTCATAGGAGTAATGGGTAAAATCCGCGATATTACCGAGGAAATGGGTTCTGAACTCCTGAAAAAACCCCAGACAATGGTATCATCACCAGCGGAACCTGCACTTTCAGCCCCGAAAGGAATGTTTGACAAGATACTGGGAAAAGCAAAGGGGAGCTGATAAGGAGGGACTACGGCTCTCCTTCCGGGAAGGGAAATATGCGGAGGCGATCCCATTTTTCGATCAGTCGATCGAGATCGATCCCACGCTTGCGTATGTCTGGCATGACCGGGGGGTCTGTTATAGGGAGCTCGGGAGAGATTCCGAGGCACTGCGGAATTTTGACAAGGCAGTGGAACTTGCACAGGATGATGAAGAATTTTTATTCTCACGCGGAGAGATGCTGAAAAAGATTGGGATTCTGCGCCAGAGACGGGATCTCATAGAATCGGCGGTCCAGGTCCTGAACCGCGTGGTAGATATGAACCCGAACCAGGCAGAGGCCTGGAACAGTCTCGGGGTGCTATCAAAGGAACTCGGGAAGGAGCATTTATCGCGCCAGTATTATGAAAAGGCCAGGCTTCTGATCAAACACGGAAAGAATAAAAAGAAGACCCGCCCCCTGGATCTTCAGGTATGATCAGGTCAACAGGAAATTTTACATACATACCGATAACAACTCTCTTTTCAACAGGATAACCATGAACAGTCCGGTCTATTTTGCAGGTTTGCGGGCACATTCGGATCAGGAAAGTACGATGATAAAGGTGCAGCGGCTTTTCGACCGTGCCGGTTTTCCGGATATTATTGCACAACACGACAGAACTGCCCTGAAATTGCATTTCGGCGAACGGGGAAATGACGGATTTATCAGTCCTGTTCATGTCAGGCAGATTGTTGATAAGGTAAAAGCATGTGGTGCTTTCCCGTTCCTTACCGATACCAACACCCTTTACGCCGGTAGTCGTTCGAATGCAGTGGATCATATTACGACAGCCGTTCTTCATGGATTTGACTATGCGGTAACCGGCGCACCGGTTATCATCGCTGACGGGCTCTTCGGTGGAAATGTGAGGAAAGTGCGGATCGACGGGAAGCATTTCAGAACGGTGTCGATCGCAGGGGATATTGCGCTCGCCGACAGCATGATAGTCCTCACCCATTTCAAAGGCCACATCGTTTCGGGTTTCGGGGGTGCGATCAAGAATCTTGCAATGGGTTGCGCGTCCCCGGCGGGAAAACGGGAACAGCATAAAGCCCTGCCGTTTGTTATTGGCGAGAACTGTATCGGGTGCAGCAGGTGCCTTAAGGTCTGCCCGAGATCCGCCATCTCATTAAGAAGGAAAAAATCAGTCATCGACCGAAATCTCTGTTCAGGATGTTTTGACTGTATGCATGCCTGCCCGTCTCATGCGATCGATATCGACTGGGAGACAGAAATTCCTGATTTTATGGAACGGATGGTCGAGTATGCGCTGGGCGTGGTGAAAACCAAAAGAGGAAAGGCCGGATACATGAATTTTCTCATCCGAATCACCCCGGATTGTGACTGTTTCCCGTTCAGCGACGCTCCGATTGTACCGGATATCGGTATTCTCGCGTCGCGGGATCCGGTGGCGATTGATGCTGCAGGTTTCGATCTGGTGAACCGGCAGCAGGGTTTTGCCAATTCACTGCTCGCCACTCATCATCAGGAAGGCGGGGACAAGTTCCGGGGAGTTCATCCGCAGACCGACGGTGAGCGTCAGCTGGAGTATGCCGAAGAACTGGGACTGGGTTCCCGGAACTATAATCTGATAGATTTATGAAAAAAAGTAATTTTTTTCAATTTTAGCTATCATTTTTAATGAAAATGAGGTGGAAACTCATTGCTATCTTAAGTTTAAACCGTAAAGCTTAAGAAAAGGTGGAAAGCAAGCGCTTATTAATAAACGAGTTTTAAATCATTTTGTTTGAGATCAATCGCTCAGACATCTTCGTTCAATCGAAGAATATCCAGTTGTTTTAATGGAGTGTATACATGAATCTTAGACAGCCTAATGCTAACGAGGCAACGGGCACGGTGAACCGTTCAAGGAATGTTGCTCCTTGTTCCGGCATCTGTACCCGCTGTCTTGATGGATGCAAAGGCAGCTGTGAGATCTGGCTAGCTACGTTCCGGGGTCGGGAGGTTTTGTATCCCGGACCGTTTGGCGAGATGACAGCAGGTGCCGACAAGAACTACCCAATTGACTATTCCCATCTCAATATACAGGGATACGCGGTTGGTGCTTGGGGTTTACCCGAGGGCGTTGAAGCCGGTCCGGATACAGCGGTCTTCTCAACCGTGGATACCGAGACCGAGTACGGGTGGGATAAGAAAGTCAGAATGCGCCTGCCGATCTTTACCGGTGCTCTCGGATCGACAGAGATTGCACGGGTAAACTGGGAACATTTTGCCATCGGTGCGGCCATATCCGGTATCACCTGTGTCTGTGGTGAGAACGTCTGCGGTATTGATCCGGGCCTGAAGCGGGATGCCAAAGGTAAAGTTATAGAGTCTCCCGAGATGGACCGGCGCATCAATATTTACAAGAAGTTCTACGATGGCTACGGAGAAATGCTCATCCAGATGAATGTTGAAGACACCCGGCTTGGAACCGCGGAGTACGTCGCCAGCAAACATAACCTGGACACTATCGAACTCAAATGGGGCCAGGGTGCCAAATGCATCGGTGGCGAAATCAAGGTTAAGTCTCTCGAGCGGGCAATGGAGCTTAAAAAGCGGGGCTATATTGTCCTGCCGGATCCGACAGCCCACGAAAACCAGGTTGCCTATAAAGCAGGTGCAATAAAAGAGTTCGAACGGCACTCCCGGCTCGGTTTTGTTACCAAGGAGGGATTTCTGGAAGAGGTAGATCGTCTCCGTGATATTGGTTTCAAGCGGGTCACTTTAAAGACCGGTGCATATTCCATGGTCGAACTTGCCATGGCAATCCGCTACAGTTCCGAAGCCAGGATCGATCTCCTCACCATCGATGGAGCGCCTGGAGGGACCGGTATGAGCCCGTGGCCAATGATGAACGAATGGGGTATTCCCACCTTCTACCTGCAATCCCTTGCGTATGAATTTGCCTGCAAACTTGAAAAGAAAGGTTACCGTATCCCCGATCTTGCGATAGCAGGTGGTTTTTCCGACGAACCTGGCACATTCAAAGCTCTTGCCATGGGAAACCCCTATTTCAAGGCAGTCTGCATGGGCCGGGGGCTTATGATCCCCGGTATGGTGGGTAAAAATATCGAGAAATGGCTGAAGGAAGGAGATCTTCCCAAGTCTGTGTCCAAGTACGGTAACACGATTGAAGAAATATTCGTGTGCTACGAGGAGCTCAAGGAGAAATTTGGTCCCCGCATGAGTGAGATTCCCATGGGTGCCGTCGGTATCTACACCTATGCGCAGAAGTTCAGGATCGGTCTCCAGCAGATTATGGCAGGCAGCAGGAATTTCCGTCTCTCGACCATGTCGCGGGATGACCTGATGGCGCTCACCCCGGAGGCTGCAGAAGTTTCGGGTATCGACTATGTTATGAGTGCCCGGTATGATGAGGCCATGGGCGCCCTGCTTGACTGAATTGTGTTGTCAGGATTGAATGTCTGCCGGGAATCATCCCCGGTCTTTTTTATTATCGATGAGAATTTTTTGGACATCCTGGTAGTAAGAAAAGATGTTCCGCGGTTCTTCTTTATTCAGTTGTGGATCAAGCAGGTCCGGAAGTAACGATGCCGGAAAACCAGGAAAATCCTCAAACCGGGGGAAATATCCCACCTGTTGGTGATAAAAATATCAGTGCAGACCAGATTATGGATTCTTATATCGCATGGAAAAGTCCGGCGCTATCTCCTCTTCTCCCCCGTGACGGTAAACGACTCCAGCAGCTGGTGGGTGATTCGTGTCCCAAGAGTAGGCTGGATGCCTTCAAGCCAGAGAAAAAAACCTACTTTCGGCGGAGTCGGACGTTCAAATTTGAAGTGACCATCTTTTGCCTGGATCATCTTGTGGTACTCTTTCTTCTGCCGTGAACGAAGGTAAATGATCAGTTCAAAACCCGGGAGATCGGTTGCTATGATCGCCTTTGAATAATACTTCGGAAAATCCTCAAATTCAATATTTTTGCTCTTTACGGACAACCCATATGAATCGCACAGTAATTTAACTGATTGGGGGAACAATCCGCCATAGAGTACTTTTTTCACCAGCTGTCCGGTCTGCGTACTGATCACAGGATGCTTTCTTCCGCCCCCTTTGGATATCTCGGCAAAAATCTGGGTCCGTACCTCGTCGTGATATCTCTTGTAATCAAAGGGGCGTTTCAATCTGAAATCGGTTGCCGGGATAAGTTTAGGGTGATTCTCCGGGTTGTTATACAGAATCCGGGGACGATAATGTTTAAGTACAGATTTGATCTCTTCACAGGAAGTGGTATGAATAATCGCATTCGTCTTATCCCGGGCAAGTCGTTTTACGACTGAATAATTGGAAAGGTCAAAGGACGAAACCAGGAGAAACGGAGTAACCGGCTGATCAAAGAGATATCCGAGAAGTTTTTTCTTGAAAGCAATTTCCTGCTCAAATTCCTTTAAATCTGAAGGTGACGTCACTACTTCGGCAAAAGCGATGTGATTATCAGAATCGACAAGAAGCATATCAAATTCCGCAAGATCCTGACCATTGCCGCGGATCGTAATATCCCCATATCTTGAATAAAACAGGCCGTTCTGGCCTAATTTTACATCCTCCCGTTTTGCCGGGGCATCTGCACCTTTCCGTGCAAGATATTTGATCTGGCCGGATTTTTTGGAGATCTCCAGAAACATTTCGTAGACAATAGCTTCGAACCACCTGCCCTCTGCTGTTCGCATGGGTTCAATATCCGGAGAAAAAAGTTTTCTCCGTTCAATTTTATTCATATGCCGCGTGGCGTTCAGCGCGATTGCCGCATCTGGTTTAAAATGTTTAAAATTTGTTATGAGCCACGGGATCATGATGCAGTATAGATCTTCTTCCATCAATGTAATTAACCGTCTGTTCTGGTGCAGCAGTCATCTTGTAGAAAAATATAAATATCTAGGAAAGATATTGCTTTCGTACCTGAGCACAATCCGGGAACTTTTTCTGCTCAGGGATTGGGGGGTTGAAAAAAATGGCAAAAGCAAAGGGAACCTGTGTGGAACCGGTACCGCGGTACATTATGCCTGACCAGTCCACGCCAAACTATGAACTCATTCTCGAGGAGCTTCATAATCAGGGAAGATCTCAGGTTGGTGCGTCCTATTTTTATATCAGGAAAAGCGATGACTGGACCTCACTCTGCAGAATTATGTATGGTGGAGGAAAAGTCTTCTTTCATGAAGTAATGGATCACCAGAAGTACGGGATATCTGAGGAAGATATCGATCAAGCGGTACAGCAGGGGACCGCTCTGACTGTCTTATCTGATCACTTCTTTATCTCGCAGCAAATCGAGATGAAACTTCACACACTGATCGATAACAACTAATATTTTTTGAAAGAATCAGACAATTAATAATCGACAACTTTCTTTTGGGAGATTTTCAGAACTGCCCGTATCCAGGAAATGATGATAAACGAGGTTTATATCGCTTTCAGGAAATATATCGTTCCCGTTTAAAATAATTTAACCTGAGACGGGAATATAACCTTCTATAAAAAATTTGGTTTCTTCAGGTTTCTGTCTCTTCCATCTCCCCGGTTCGTATTCTTATGGATCTCTCCACCGGCATGACAAAGATCTTTCCATCACCAATCTTGCCGGTATGGGCTGATTCCATGATAGCAGCGAGCAAATTATCGAGATCCTTATTCTTAACCACAATTTCAAGCTGGATCTTCGGCAGGAGATCGACTGTCATCAGGCCACCCCGGTACTGGAGGGTAATCCCTTTCTGTTCTCCCCTGCCTTTGACCTCGGTGATGGTCATGCTGATGAATCCTTTTTCTTCGAGCGCCTTTTTTACGAATTCAAATCTTTCCGGTTTAATGATAGCTTTTACCAGTTTCATGGTACTCATCCCAAATCAGGCCCGTTCCCCATGTTGTGAAATATCGAGGCCGACATACTCTTCTTCTTCCGTGACACGAAGTCCGATAGTTTTGTCAATGACTACTGCGAGGATATAGGTTACAACAAACGCATAGATGAGTGCAGCGAACGCTCCTGTTGCATTCGCTATGAACTGTTGCACGTTGCCCTCGATAAGCCCTGATGCTCCATTGACCGCGGCTGTAGCAAAGATACCCGTTGCGAGTGCCCCCCATAGGCCCCCGACTCCGTGACATGCCCATGCGTCGAGGCTTTCGTCAAAACTGTTCTTCTGCCGGAACAGCATCGCACCGTAACAGACGACACCAGCAACGGCACCAATAACGATCGATGCCATCGGAGTCACGTATCCGGCTGCCGGGGTAATTGCTACGAGACCGACGATCCCCCCGCTGACAAACCCGAGGGAACTCGGTTTGCCCCCGTGAGCCCAGCTTACAAGCATCCATGCTATGGCTCCTGCAGCTGCCGCCGTATTTGTTGTGACAAATGCACTTGCCGCAAGCCCGTTTGCTGCTATTGCACTTCCCGAGTTAAATCCAAACCAGCCAAACCAGAGAAGGGCTGCACCGAGAATTGACCAGGGTATATTGGCTGGCTCAAGTGCATGCTTGCCAAAGCCGACGCGGTTCCCGATTACGAGGGATATTGCGAGGGCAGCAAATCCAGAACTGATATGGACAACCGTGCCTCCTGCAAAGTCTATTGCGCCAAACTGTGAAGCCCAGCCCCCGCCCCATACCCAGTGGGCAAGAGGATCATAGACGATCGTTGTCCAGAGGAGAGCGAAGACAAGATACGCACTGAACTTGATACGCTCGGCAAAGCCCGATGTAACGATTGCCATCGCCACTGTTGCAAAAACGAGCTGGAACACCATATACAACAGTCCGGGAATTGCCGGACTGTATGGTCCGGGGTCCATCCCCACACCTTCGAGTCCCAGATGCTGGAGGTTGCCTATAAATCCCCCGATATCCGGACCGAATGCCAGTGAATACCCGATGAGAACCCACTGGATACTTACCAGTGCGAACGCGACAAATGAAAGGGTAATCATATTGATAAAATTTTTCCTTCGTACGAGCCCGCCATAGAATAATCCAACCCCCGGCGTCATGATCATAACGAGTGCCGTTGAAGCGAGGATCCATGCTGTTGCTCCGGAATCAATTGCCATTCATTTCACCTTGAGTAAATCAGTTTTCTATTGTTCCCCATCCTTCACTTAAGTCATTCCATTGAACGCTTTACGAAAGACTTCAAGAGTTGGAAGCATTTTGAACGTCATGTCTATCGGATAAGAAGTCCGATTCATTTCCTGAAGTCTTTTGATTTATATAGAAGGAAGTTTCATTCCATGCTATTTAAATTTAACGCTATACTATTGAAAAAAAAATTAATATGTTGCCAGGTATCTGTCGAGTTCCCACGGATGAACGGTAAGCCGGAAAGCCTCTGTTTCCGCTTCCGCGATACGGGTAAGATTCTCAACAATATGATCACCGAGCGCATCGCAGAGCACCTGGTCCTTAAGCAGATACTGGTGAGATTCTGCAAGGCTCGCGGGAAGCATATCGATCTTCATTCGCTTGCGGTCTTTGGGACTCAGGTGGTAGATGTTGGTATTGGTAGCTTCGGGAGGCATAATCTTGTTTTTGATTCCATCGAGACCAGCAGCAAGCATGCAGGTAAACGTGAGATACGGGTTGCACATCGGATCCGGGCTCCGGAACTCCGCACGAGTACCATTGCCCCGGGCAGCGGGCACCCGGATCAGGGCAGAACGGTTGGTTGTACTCCACGAAATATAACAGGGAGCTTCATAGCCGGGTACGAGGCGCCGGTATGAGTTGATCGTGGGGTTTGCAACCCGGGTAATGGCTTTTGCATGCTTGAGAATTCCTCCGATATAGTAAAGAGCGATATCGGAAATCCCGTCCGGTGCATTGGGATCATAGAATGAATTTTTTCCTCCCTTTGAAAGTGAGCCGTGGGTATGCATACCGCTGCCGTTAATTCCTCCGATAGGTTTTGCCATGAACGAGGCATGAAGGCCGTACTTGAGGGCAATTGCCTTTGTTGCGTATTTCTGGGTTACGACCCTGTCGGCGGTTGTGACGGCATCCGTGTATTTGAAGTTGATCTCGTGCTGGCTTTGAGCGACTTCATGGTGGGACATCTCGATCTCAAATCCCATCTTGGTCAGCGAAAGGACAATATCACGCCGTACATCCTCTCCCTTGTCATTGGGTGCAAGATCGAAGTAGGAACCGGGGTCCGAGAACTGCGTTGTCGGTTTTCCATCAACCAGGTTGAAGAGGAAAAATTCAAGTTCGGGACCGGTATTGAAGGTGTATCCCATTTTTGCTGCTGCCGCCATCGTCTTTTTTAAGGCGTACCGCGGGTCGCCTTCAAAAGGTTTGTCACCATACGTATAGACATCACAGACGAACCTGGCCACTTTTCCCTCATCAGGGCGCCACGGCATAACTGCGTAGGATGCAGGGTCCGCTTTCAACAACATATCGGACTCTTCGATGCGGGTAAAGCCTTCGATCGATGAACCATCAAACCATGTACCTTCAGTCAGGCATTTCTCGGCCTGCGCGACCGGGATTGCGGCATTTTTTGGCATGCCCACAACATCGGTGAACATCAGCCGGATAAATTTTACACCGTCTGCCTCAATTTTGTTGAGCATCTTCGTTGTATCTGCTGACATAATGGAAGAAAGGTTCCACCCAATCATATTTATATTTATTTAACTAACTCTTGTGAGCGAATGCTCATATTCAACTTCAGGAAATGCCTTAGTATTATAGATCAACGTTCTTTGTGATAATATGTGTGGTATTATAGGTGTAATTGATAAGAACCGGCAGTGCGTGGACGGTGCGAAAATTAAAGAAGCACTCTCTATGATGAATGAGCGGGGGAGCGGGGAAGGAGCCGGTTATGTGGCGTATGGGATTTATCCTGAATACCGGGAATACTTTGCACTTCATGTTTTTTTTGACAATATCCGTGAAAACAAGACTGCGCTCGATACCCTGCTGGAGAAGTGGGGTACAATTGTTCACGATGAACAGATCAAGACGTTCGAACAGCCCAATATCCGGAAGGTCCACACACCCTGGAGATATTTTTTCCGTCCTGACCGAAGCCTGATGCCGAAAAGTCTCACTCCGGATGAGGATATTGTTACCTACCTTGTCATGAAAGTCAACGCCGAAAAGAACGGGGCCCTCATCTTTTCCTCAGGAAAAAATCTTGGTGTTTTCAAGGCAGCCGGCTGGCCTGAGGATGTTGCTGATTTTTATCGCATCCAGGATTATAAAGGATATCTCTGGCTCGCGCATAACCGATATCCCACGAATACGCCCGGGTGGTGGGGCGGTGCCCATCCCTTCAATCTCCTGAACTGGAGTGTTGTCCATAACGGGGAGATCACTTCGTATGGGACAAACCGTCGCTATATCGAGAGTTACGGGTACAAGTGCACTATGTTTACGGACACCGAGGTGGTTGCATATCTCGTAGACCTGCTGGTTCGTAAACACGGGCTCTCCGAGAAGATGGCTGTAAGGGCACTGGCCCCCCCGTTCTGGGAAGATATTGATCGGATGCCTCCAAAGGAACAGGAACTTAATCGTGCGATCCGTCTGGCGTACGGGGCTGCTCTCATGAATGGCCCATTTGCCATCTGCGTTGCCAATGAAAACGCTCTTGTCGGATTTACTGACAGGATCAAACTGCGGCCGCTTGTAACCGGTGAACTGGGTGATCGGCTTTTCATCTCCAGCGAGGAAGCAGCAATTCGCAGGATTGAACCGGATGTTGATAATATTACTATGCCAAAAGCGGGCGAGCCCATTATCGGGAGGGTTATTGCATGACCATAGGAAGTGTCCCGCTCAGGTTCAAAGTGGAGATCGATCCTGACCAGTGCATGCTCTGCGGGCGGTGCGTCGAAAATTGTTCATACGGTGTCTTTCGCATCGAGGGAGATAAAATACGGGTGAACTCCCGGAATTGCGTTGCCTGTCATCGTTGTTCAGCTTTTTGTCCGAGAGATGCCATAAGCATCTATGAGAAACCCACAGATTACCGGAGTCACCCGGTATGGACACGTGAGGTCCGTGAAGCTGTCTTCAACCAGGCAAAAAGCGGGAAAATTATCCTGGCCGGCATGGGAAATGCCCTTCCCTACCCTATTATTTTCGACCGCCTTGTTTTAGATGCCTGCCAGGTTACCAATCCCAGCATCGATCCGCTGCGTGAACCAATGGAGTTAAGAACATATATCGGCAAAAAACCCTCCTCACTATCGCTGAAAGAGTCAGCAGATGGAACTGTTGAACTCCTGACAAAACTCTCGCCAAATCTCCAGATCGAGACACCGATTATGGTCGGGCACATGAGTTACGGGGCAATCAGCCTGAACGCCCAGACGGCGATTGCAAAAGCGGTAAGCCGGATAGGCACCTTCATGGGGACCGGTGAAGGCGGGCTTCATGAGTCACTGTACCCTTACCAGAATAATATAATAGTACAGGTTGCGAGCGGGCGATTCGGGGTAGATATTAATTATCTCGAGCGTGGAGCAGCAATTGAGATCAAAATCGGGCAGGGTGCGAAGCCCGGAATCGGGGGGCACCTTCCCGGGGAGAAAGTCTGTGCTGATGTCTCATGCACCCGGATGATTCCGGAGGGTAGCGATGCCATCAGCCCGGCCCCGCACCACGATATCTATAGTATCGAGGATCTTAAGCAACTCGTACGAAGCTTAAAGGAAGCAACTGAGTGGAAGAAGCCGGTCTTTGTGAAGATAGCGGCTGTACATAATTCTGCTGCAATTGCCGCCGGGATCGCCCGTTCATCGGCAGATGCTGTGGTGATCGATGGTTTCCGTGGTGGTACAGGTGCCGCTCCCCGGGTGTTCCGGGATCATGTTGGTATTCCTGTCGAGGCAGCCGTCGCGAGTGTTGATGCCAAACTCCGGCAACAGGGTATAAGGAACAAGGTCTCAATCATCGCGAGCGGCGGGATCCGTGAAAGTGCGGATGTGGCAAAGATCATCTGTCTCGGTGCTGATGCTGTATATATCGGGACTTCCGCCCTCGTTGCGATGGGTTGCCGTGTCTGCGGTACCTGTTACCGCGGGCAGTGTGCATGGGGAATTGCTACCCAGAAACCGGAACTCACTCAAAGGCTTGACCCTGAAATAGAATCTGTGCATGTCGAGAACCTGATCCATGGCTGGACACTTGAACTGGCCGAGCTGATGGGGGCCGCCGGCATCAATAGTATCGAGAGTCTGCGGGGCAATCGTGACCGGCTCCGCGGCTATATGCTGGATGAAGGACTCCTGAAAGTATTGGACGTGAAAACAATAGGTGCCTGATGATGACCCCGGTCAGGATTAACGCGGGAGATCTCCACTATACGCAGCTGAACAAGATGATTCGTGCAGCGATCGCAGACGGAGCAAAAGAGATCACCGTTGACAATGTTCTCGGGCAGCGGTTTATTGGAGATGGGATCCGGGGAGATGATGTTACGATCACCATCAATGGTGTTCCGGGCGGTGACCTTGCCATGTTTATGAGCGGACCGACTATTATTGTTCATGGTAATGCTGACCATGCTCCCGGAAACACGATGGACAATGGCAGGATCTTCATCCATGGTAGTGCCGGAGATGCGGTGTCGCACAGTATGCGGGGAGGACGGGTCTATGTCCGGGATAACATCGGCTATCGCGGCGGCATTCATATGAAGCAGTACCGGGAGAAACGCCCGATCCTTGTCGTCGGTGGAGCGGCGCGGGCCTTCCTCGGGGAGTACATGGCTGGCGGTCTCCTGATCGTGCTCGGTCTGACCGGCATCCCCCCCATTGCCGAACGGGGAGTCGGAAGCGGTATCCATGGTGGAGAGATCTTTGTACGGGGAACGGTGGACGAATACTATCTCGGTGTCGGTGCAAAACAGACTCCCGCCACCAGAGATCAGGGTACTGAACATTAAACCCGTTCTCGAGGATTTTGCGCAGGTATTCAATATCCCTCCTGCCTCGCTGCTTACCTCGGAATTTACCCGGATTGCACCGGCAAGCGCACGGCCTTTTGCGAACAAATATACCTGGGAGTGAGGACGATGGCGGCAAAAAGTTATATCGATTTAAAAAGTGAAGTCTGGGATACCGGCAGATGTTCGGGCTGCGGTGCATGTATTGCCGTTTGCCCTGCAGACGCACTTATCTTTGATTCGGGAGAAATGGCGATAAGCCCAAAGAGCACAGGGTATTGCAAACAGGCGGTCGATGACGTGGCTTGCGGGGCATGTTACGGAAGCTGTCCGCGTACTGTTAACCAGCCGGCAGAAACTCTCGGGAAGTACCGGGAACTTTTCGCGGCCAGAGCTGCGTTTGACGTCCCTCACCGGCAAAGTGGTGGCGCGGTCACCGCAATTCTTGCCAATGCGCTCGATGAAGGTCTGATCGATGCAGTTGTCACGGTAAGTGAGGATCGCTGGACCCTGAAGCCTTCTTCGGTGGTGATCACGAAATCTGACGTGCTCATGCAGCAGGCAGGCAGCAGGTACAGCTGGTGGGTACCCCTCATGGCTGCACTAAAAAATGCGGTTGTCGAACGCAAGTTCAAGAGAATTGCTGTTGTTGGTGTTCCCTGCGCGATACAGGCAGTTGCCCGCATTCGTGAAAGTGAAAATGATCTGCTTAAACCGTACGGAAAAGCAATCCGGCTTGCCATAGGTCTGTTCTGCACGGAGTCTTTTGACTATACCCTGCTTATCCAGGGTAAACTTCGCAGTCACTATAACCTCGAACCTCATGAGATAAAAAAACTTGATGTGAAGGGGAAGCTTGAAGTCGTAAAACATGACGGCAGTATAATCATCGTGCCGCTTGCGGAACTGGAAACCTGCGTAAGAAAAGGCTGTCGCATCTGTACTGATCTGACCGCGGTATATTCAGATATTTCCGCCGGTGCGGTTGGCAGTCCTGCCGGCTCAACCACACTGATTGTCCGGACTAATATCGGAAAAGGTTTTATCGACAGCGCCCTGAGAAACCGAAAGCTTGAGGTCAGCCCGGGGGTTGATGTCAGCTGCAATCGAAAAACTGGCGGCCGCAAAGATAAAGAAAAATTCCAGAAAATGAATTTTTTTATGATCATCCCGCATCCCAGCGACTGTTTCATCGGGGATGTCCCCCCCCATTTATCTTACTCTATCCTTTGAAAAAAAACACAGGTTTTTGAGGGTCTATCGTTCCATTTTCATTCAGACAAATTAATCGATGGACATTTTTTATGAGGGGTAGGCTCACTCAGGGCCTCTCTGAAACCTGGCAGGCGTTGAGTTCTTTTTTTTCCTAATCTCTGCCGGAGGCCGCCCGTCAGTGGGGGGGCGTTCATCCGAATTGAATAGCGACGTAACTCTCTTTACCATTTTCTCACCCTTCAAATTTTCATGTTCGGGTCAATTACTTTGTTCGTATGGTTTTTTTTTCATTGATATGAGAACGTGAAAATGACGAGCTGCCAGGATCCCTTTATGGATTAATCGAATATCTGCTCTGTTGAAATCCTCAAAACTTTCAGACGCTCTCGGGGGCTTCGCCCCCCTGCCGCTGTGGCACCCCCCAGTTGCGATAATTCCGTATTACCTGTATAGAAACCGCGGGAGATTATACGTACAGGTAATACCGGGGCATCGTAAGCGCCCCCGCCCCCGGGGGGGCAGGGCTGGCGCAGGGGGGCGATCATGGTATCTGAAAAAGCATTTCTACAGAGCAGAAAATATCATATTTCAGATTACTCAGGAATAATATCTCTTGGAGAGATGATCGCTGCCGTCCCCGAAACGATATCGGAATTCTGGCTTTGTAGAAAACCTCTTTTCTGATAACGCTCCAGGGGCTTCGCCCCGCCGCTGTGGCGCCCCGTTTGCGATTGTGTTGTATTACCTGGATAAGGATTTCCGGTAATACAGAGGAATCGCAGGCGCCCCCACCCCCAACGGGGGTAGGGCTGGCGCAAGGGGGGCTTCCTTTTTTTAAAAGGGATTTCTACAGAGCCCGAATATCAGCAATACCCAAAAATGAGGGAAGGACATCAGTCTGGATAGTACTTCGTTCTTTTAAGTTTTATCCTTCATTTTTTGTTTGTTTTCCAGGTCTTTGGAGACTCTGGTTTTATCTTTTCCGGAGGATCCGAATGAGCGGCGAACACCGGTCGAAAAATTCTGCAATGAACGCAGCAAATTCTTCCTGCCAGCATTCTTCACCTTCATATACTGTCCATCCGAGCTCGAGAGACTGGCGGATATGTTTTCCCAGGCTCACTTTTAAGAGTTCATTCGTAGTCAGCAGGTCTTTTGCTGTCCGGTGCTCCCTGTGTACTTCCATTTCGTACCGCCCGTCTTCAATGAATGGTCCGGACATGTGTTCAGTAAGATGTTTTCTGAGGAACTTGTCCGCATTTTCATGGTTCCAGAGCGGAGGGCCGTGATGCAGTCGTATGGCCGGGAGTTCTCCGACAAGCAACTCAATGAGGAACATGCACCGATCTTCCTGCATATCATAGGAAACATGATGGACCAGAAAGCCGTTACGCTCCATAAACTCCCGGAGTGCAATGACACTGCGCTTGAGCTGCGGTACAACTATCTCCGGGATATACGGGGGTGTCGCAAAGGTAATGGCATAGACAAATGTCATGCGTTGCGAAATGACAGCAGCCAGTTCTTTCTTCAGGATGCACCTCTTCTGCGGATGAGCAAAGAATTCGTAGACTGGATTTTCATTATATCCCCGGGCAAGTTCGACAAATCCTGCCATGCGATCAAGAGATACTGCCGCTGCAACATTGCGTTTCGGATCGACCGGATCGATTACGACCAGGGGCTCATCAAATTTTTTTGCAGCATGTTTTTCAATATCAATGACAAGCCCGGGTCGCCATGTCGCTGCAGTCCTGATAAGTGCAGTAAATCCTCCGTAATATAATATGAGCAGCTCGCAAAGGTAACCTGAAAAACCTTCTGTCATCTGGTCTGAACCATAGATACCCCCTGCTTTGGTAAATTGCTTGAGCAGGAGCACATCGTCGATCAACCCGGCGATCCGATCGGTGATATACCGGGTATGGAACGGTGTGCGATCCACAGCGCTCTGGATAGAGGTGGCGCTATCCACGTGATAACAGGGGACGAGATCTACATCCACGTCATCGATAGTTGCGTTGATATACGGGTGCTCTGCATACTTTTCATGGAACCTGTCCGAAAACGATCCTGCAATATTCCGTGCAAGAGCAAGTCCTTCTTCTTCCAGTTGTTCGCGGGAGATCTGTGGATCGAAAAGCAGAAAAATATCCAGGTCGCGATCCCCTTTCACCCAGGTACGACGGGCAATAGAACCGACCACCATTCCCTCGGCCTTTCCACTTCGGGCAATCGCTGCCAGGAGCCGTTTTGAAAGACCCAGGATATGTTCCTGTTCCTCTTTCGTCGGGCGGATGTCCGAAAGAACCGTCTCTTCAAGTGGTAACCGGTTTACCATTCCAGCACCTGCAGGTCTTCATACACCGGGCCGGCAGGCATCAGCGTACTCTTCTTGAGTGTCAAACCACGAATCGTGCAGCTGCCATAATTTCTCCCTTCAAGGATCGTGAGCGCAGAGAAGAGTGATGGGTCGGATGATTTGACCCGGGCTATTGTTGCATGGGGAGTGAAGGGCCGCGTCTCCCGGGAAAACCCAAGGGGTGCGAGTGTATCCTCGATCGCCCTGAATACCTTTTCACTCTCACCAGAATCATTGATGGTACTCCAGACTGTATGCGGTCGCCGGGGATTGTTTACCGTTATCTTCCCCGCGGAAATCTGAAAAGGAATGAAGGTAATATTTTTAAGGGCTGACATAACCCCAGGTAGATCCCGCTCATTGACTTCACCAAGAAATTTCACGGTTATATGAATATTCTCTGGCTCCACAAATGTGAGACGGGAATGGCATTCGCGGAGCACCTGTTGAGCCAGGGTTAACTCTTTTTTGATCTCATCCGAAAGCTCCAGTGCAATAAATGCTCTTACCATTACGGTACTATTATTTCATACCACTACAAATGGTAATCGATTGCCGGAGTACCTGGGGGTCAGGTGCATAAAACAAGATTTTTTATGGGCAATTCCCAATTCATAGATGACAAGACTGAGGTGTTTTTGTGCCGGAAAAATCGCAGTTGATCGTGTACACGCTGGAACATTGCCCGAATTGTGAGATTCTGAAAACCTTCCTGGAAAAGGGCGGCTATCGTTTCACCGAACAGGATCTCTCGACCGCAGAATCGCTTACGGAGCTGCGAATGAACGGGGTCTTTGTGAATGAAGCCCCGGTCCTGCAGAAAAACTCAGATTTTTACACTTCAGCAGATATTTTTCCCTCCGGCAAACTGGATGGAGAACATCTGTCGATGCTCATATCGGGTGAATGATGGCGCACCGTGAGACGAAGCAACTAACGTTTGATGGAATGACCATCCCCGTCCTTCCCTTCGTCCGCACCTCTGATGGGCATATCGTTGAATGGAACCGGGATCGTATCGTCCGCCAGATTGTTGAAGAGACGAAGCTGGTCGAGACTTTTTATGGCTACGTGGGGGCAGACGAGGCAACGGCACAGGATATTGCGTTCGAAGTTGAAAATCGAATAAAGAACATGAGCCTGAAATCCCTCTCCGGCCCGCTCATCCGGGAGATTGTCAATATCACCCTGCTTGAGCGGGGCATGGTTCAGTACCGCAACGTCTCTACCCGGGTAGGAACTCCGGTCTTTGATGCGCACCAGATCGATGTCGGCAGAGGATTTGAGGCTCATGATAATGCAAACCTCCAGGAAAATGCGGAGACTTCACACAAGAAGAAGGCAGACAAGATCTCAAAGGAACAGTACCTGCTTCAGCTCCCTCCCGATCTTGCCGATCACCACCTGTCCGGTGAGATGCATATCCATGATCTTGAATATTTCGGTACGCGCCCGTTCTGCCAGGACTGGGATCTGCGTTATTTCTTCTATTATGGCCTGATGCCTGACGGTAATGGTACCAAGGCTTCGGTTGCGGGGCCTGCGAAACGTCCTGAAGTCGCAATCCTCCACGCTGTGAAAGCGCTCGGATCTGCACAGACAAATTTTGCCGGGGGGCAGGGTTATTATAATTTCCTTACTTTCCTTGCGCCGTATATGGAGGGAATGGGGTATAATGAGATTAAACAGAACATGCAGATGTTTGTCTATGAGATGACACAGATGATGGTGGCCAGGGGTGGGCAGCTTGTCTTCTCTTCGATCCAACTCTCCCCGGGTGTACCGGCCCTCTGGCAGGACAAACCCTGTGTTTATAAGGGGAAAGTCTGGGATGGAAAATCAGTACCACTTCGTACTTATGGTGAGTTCGAGCGGGAGGTGCGGTTACTCTTCAAGGCCCTTATGGAGGTGATGCTCGAGGGAGACTACTGGGGTAAACCCTTCAACTTCCCCAAGCCCGAGATCTCCATCGAACCCGACTTTATGAATGAACGGGAGGAGTTCAACCGGAAGAACCCCGACATTCCTACCTTCCAGGAATTATACCTTATGACCTTCGAACTGGCTTCGAAGTTCGGAACGCCCTATTACGATAATCAGCTTCCGGCATATCGGGGAGCAGGCAAAGGGATCTCCTGTTACCAGTGCTGCGCGTACCAGTTTTCCACGATAGCAGACAAGGATTCTGATTTTGATAAGAAGATGTACTTTGAAGATGGCAGGCATTTCTCGATGGGGTCCTGGCAGGTCGTATCCGTGAATTGCCCTCGTGCAGCATACAATGCAGAGGGAGATGATACCCGTCTTTTTGCTGAGCTCAAGGCCCTCATGGATGTCGCCGTGGATATCTTCAAGATCAAGCGCCGCTGGATGGACCTGATCCGGGCGAACAGCCGGATGCCATTTGCGATGCAGCGTCCGAAGGATCCCAATACGGGTGAGCGTGGTGCGCTTGCCGTCGATCTGGAAGGACTGGTATATACCGTCGGTGTCGTCGGTGTTAATGAGATGGTGCAGCATCATACCGGCAAACAGCTGCACGAATCGAAAGACGCATTCAGACTCGCCATTCGGGCGATGACCGAGATGGAGCTGTACGGCCGCGAACTTTCTGCAAAGAACAACATGACCATTGCCCTTGCCCGTACTCCAGCAGAGACCACCGGACAACGGTTTGCGGTTGCTGATCTGCTCGATCGTCGTTATCACAATTTCGCGATAAAGGTTATTAAGGGCGATATTGAAGAAGGTCTTGAATTGCTTGGCAAGAGCCGCGATCTTCCCGTGTATTATACGAACGGCACCCATGTGGCGCCGGGCGCTGATATCCCCCTCACCAAACGCATGGAGATTGAGCATGTATTCTTCCCCATTGTTGATGGAGGGAATATCTTTCATATCTGGCTGGGGGAAGCACGCCCGGACCCTCGTGGACTCATGGATATGGCGATGAAACTCTGCCGGAATACCCAGATCGGGTATTTTGCCTTCACCCGGGATATTACCGTCTCGCTTCGGCAGTTCCACGAGATGCGTTTGTCCAGGGAAAAAATTCTTCCCTCCATCCCTTCAGATTTCTCTGTTACGGTGTAACAGGGTTGATGAATTTTGCCGCGATTCCTTCAGAGGGTTTCCGATATGCCAAGGGGCAGGCTGCCTTGCCGGTCAGTACCGGCAGGTGCAAGGATGGGAGAGCCAGTCAGTCTTCTCCTTGAGGGGCGGCTGTTTTGAGATGGCAGCGCGTAGGAAAATTAAGCGATTTCAGGATCTGGTTGGGTTATCGACGCCTAATTTATCGGGGA
This sequence comes from uncultured Methanoregulaceae archaeon, assembly GCA_963815065.1. Lineage (GTDB taxonomy): Archaea > Halobacteriota > Methanomicrobia > Methanomicrobiales > Methanospirillaceae > Methanoregula. The sequence continues at coordinate 117,391 of CAWFFE010000003.1, forward strand.
TATCCTTTTCGGGAGGATGTATGGGCCGGGAGCAGAAGCATTTCTGCTGACGCGGTATTTCTCCCTGAAAAAAAGGGTTTCATGAGATGATGAGGTTTGAAATATACCTCATCGCTGTTTACGATGAGGAAAGTCTCTCCCAGAAAACCATGGCCTGAATGATCCAATAAAAACTGAAAAATCCCCGCCATGAAAGATTATGCGACGGGACAACACGTGATTAAAATACATCTGGATTTTTCGGGGGGGAAGCACCGAGACCGTCATTCACGCGCGTGCAGTCCGTCGGGTTTCGATTAAATAAAAACAGGAAACTGGTCTGAAAAAAAACTTCATTCATCCTTCACTTTTTTCAAGGTAATATCCATTATACCCCGGTGAATGCGATAGTAACTGTGAATCCGGTCAACAGGGTGATCGAGCATGATGGATATATTCCGGTTATCAACCTCTACCTGGACCCGTTCTTCCTGGATATCGACCAGCGGTGCATTTCTTGAATCGACCGGCATCGGAATGGTAATGTAGATCATGTCATCAGATTCGACAACTTCATACGGGGTTTCCCCATCATCATTGGCTTCGCCCGGTCGAAAGATACCCGGGTCTCCGTTTGAAGGATTTCTGGTAATTATTGTGTATCCGATTATTCGTGCATTATGATTGTCCGGCATGTTTCTCACGATGTCTTCAACAATCTTTGCAAGGTTGTTAAAAACGTCGTCATAAGGGTTGTTGGGATTATTCTGCATGTATGCCTCGGAGTGTATACAGGTCTTTTGTTCTTTCGACTATACCTTTACGCCCGAATCGTTTCAGTATTCCCCCAAGATCCTTTTTGGATATACCCGTGACTTGTTCCAGTTCATCGAGGTTAAGTGAATCATGGGAAAGTGCGATTATAATAGTAATCTCTCGTTCCCCGGTGAATAAATCCTTATGGTTTTGGGCAAGGTCATTGATTTTCATTTCAATATCGTGGTTGATCTGCTCGAGACTGGAAAGGATAACGTCATGGGCTTTAATCATCTGGCCGAACATTCTGACTACGCTCTGGATACTTTCGGTTTCATTCTCGTGATCTGCTTCGGAAGCGAGCACCCGCGTCTGCCGGAGACTGATATCAACCAGAATGTCATTGTCGAGATAATAATATTTCCGGCGCCGGTCATCTGTATGGCAGGAAAGAATAGCTTCGCGTTCCATCATCTGAAGATGATCAATGACCGCCTTTGGCGAGATCATCAGTGTATCAGAGATCTCGGTGACAAAACAGGGTTTCTGCCGTAAGAGTTCGATGATCCTTCTTCGGTTCCTGTTCCCGAGGATATCGAGCAGCCGGGAAATCTCTGCCGCGTCATCCATATTCACTTAATGTTAGTGTATGAAATATTTAAAATTAATCTACCTTTATCCATGCCATGAGGTTGGACAGGGGTTGCGAAAAAACACGTCTGATTCACTTTTCGGAAAACTATTGACATCGGTTATCTCGTGATATCCTTTTCTCACGATCGCAAAAAATACGCGTTTCATCGTTGAAATAACTATTTGCAAATGATGGAATTAATTGAATTCTTGTTGCTTCAATGGAAAAATTCAACCACAATTTCCCTTTTTCCCATGGATTTTCATCACCGGGTCACGCATTAAACGCCCGTAAAGCAGAACCGGCCCTCCCGAACGGGCGTTAAATAATTAATAGAATTATATTACTACCAACCATTATCAGTTCACAACACCTCTTAGTTATGGTGATACAGTATGGAAAGACTACCCGTTCAATCCTGTAACCTCAAAAGTGTCGGTTACGATAATAATCTTAAGAATATGGAGATTGAGTTTCATTCCGGGTTGATTTATCAATATCAGAATGTTCCTTCACATGTCTTTAACAGTCTTTTAACTGCGCCCTCAACCGGGACATTTTTTACCGATAAGATAAAAAACCGGTATCGGTCAAAACGCCTTGACAAGGTCACTATACCTTAGACCTCAGCGATGTATCCATCAGGTTCCCTCAATTTTTTTCAACAGGTTTCATCACCGTTACCATAAGAGTATGAGTCTCGTGAATGGATGGGGGCGCCAAAAAAACTGCCTGGGGAATGTTGAGCCGGTATTAAAAAATTTTAAGTTCATTAGTGTCTGAAATATCGTATGCCGGTAAAAATCATTGCCATATGGAGCCGGTTTGCCGTGTCAATTACTTCTTTGTCACGGATCGATCCACCGGGCTGAATAAGTGCTGTAGCTCCTGCTTCCGCTGCAACTTCAAGAGTATCTGCAAATGGCAGGAATGCATCAGATGCGACCACCGATCCTTTCAAGGATGACCGGGATTTCTGGACCGCAATTTTCGCTGCATCAACCCTGCTCATCTGGCCGGCACCGATCCCGAGCGTATGTTTCTGGTCGGCAAAGACGATTGTATTACTCTTTGCATGTTTGCAAACCTTCCAGGCAAGCTGCATTGAACGCAATTCATCAGGTGTGGGATCGCGATCGGTGATCACTACCCAGTGTTCCTGATAAGGTGGTGTTTTCTGGACCAGTACTCCGCCATCGATCGAACGAATTTCTGCGCTTTCTGATTTTTCAGGAATTGCCAGCACACGCAGGTTCTCTTTTTTTGTAACCGCATCATGAGCATCTTTCGAAAATGACGGTGCTGCAAGGACTTCCACAAATGTTCCCGTTATCTCCTCTGCCACACCTTTGTCAACTTCCCTGTTGAGGCAGACAACCGATCCATAGGCAGAAACAGGATCAACTTCCCGGGCAGTGATATAGGCTTCGGATATTGTGGAGCCCACAGCGACACCACAGGGATTATTATGCTTGATAATCACCGCGGCGGGATCCTCGAACTCGCGAAGAAGTGCGACGCCAGCATTTAAATCAAGATAGTTGTTATAGGACATCTGCCTGCCCTGCAGGGGCTTTGCACCCGCGATTCCGGTTTTTCCGTATATTGCAGCCTCCTGGTGAGGATTTTCGCCATAACGCAGCTTCCTGCCATTATCGAACTGAACCGTCAGCGTTACCGGAAATGAATTATCGAGGGAAAAAAGGTAGTTGCTGATTGCAGCATCATATGCAGTCTGTCCTGGCAAAGGCTTTTTTTGCAAAAGTGAAGCGCTGATCGGAGGAAATTTCGTCGTTCTGTATTGCGGTGATCAACTCCGGATAATCCACAGGATCAACGACGACCGTTACATCCTTGAAATTTTTTGCCGCGGCCCTGATCATGGCCGGTCCACCGACATCGATAAATTCTACCAGCGACTCGAGATCCTTACACTGTCCTGCCATTTTTTCAAACGGGTAAAGATTTACCACAAGGATATCGATTCGGTTAATACCCTGTTTTGCCATGACAAGATCATCGATTTGTCTTCTCCCGAGAAGCCCTCCGTGCACCTTGGGATGCAGAGTTTTTACCCGTCCATCCATCATTTCGGGAAAACCCGTATAACTCGAAACCTCGGTATAGGTTATTCCGGCTTCTCCAAGCGCCTTTCCGGTTCCACCTGAACTCATGATACTGTATTTTTGTCGCGTGAGTTCCCGTGCGAGCTCGACAATACCGGTCTTATCCCAAACCGAGAGAAGTGCCCACTTCATGGAGAAGAGTATGGACTACCCGAGAGAAAAATGTATGGAGGTATCCGATCACCCGTTTTTCTGACGGTAATACTCTATAGTGGAGGGTGGACGGTTGCATTATAACTCCTCATCCTTTCAGACCAGCAGGTCAGAATGAAATAAATTTCCACAGTTAAGAATTATCAGGATCCGTTAAATTCAGATTAAGGAAATCCATTTAGTAACTACTCTTAGTCCCGAATGCAACAAATTATTGTCCCCCAGGGTCTTTTCCTGCCGATATCCTGGTTTAATGCGACCCCGAAAAAACAATGAATTCGTCGGGTTGAAAATTGCTTAATCTCTGTTCCACTACACCCTTTTGTCAGGAACAGCTACGTTTATGCAGTATCAAACCTGAAAAGGGGGACACCGAAGGATCCGTCTTTTATTCGCGACGGCAATACGAAGATCAAGAATTAAAAATTTCTACCAGAAATCGATTTTAACGGAAAATTGCGACCAATTCTCGAAAAAGAGTGTAATCTACAGGTATTTGAACTGCCAATACATAAAATTTTATATAGAACCACAATACAATAGATAATGGAACATCAAACGGGAATGTACTATGGACGACGCAGAAAGCCGTACAGAACAGGACGACACATCCTGTCAGAACGAACTGGAACCTTGTCAGACGGAATGTCCATCGCGTGTCACTGAACTGGAGCGACAAAAAAAAGTGAATGCGGAATTGAACGATCAGTACCTCCGTCTTGCGGCAGATTTTGAAAATTTTAAGAAACGGGCTGCTCGCGAGATGGGGATTTGCGTTTCATCGGCAAATGAACGATTTGCCCTTGACATTCTTGAAGTACTGGATAACTTTGAAAGGGCATTAAAATCTGACGATGCTCATCTCCGTGAAGGAGTCTCTCAAATCCAGCAACTTCTTGATGCCCGGTTACTGCGCAACGGTGTAACTCCTCTCAACGCGTATAAAAAACAATTTAATCCTGCGGAACATGAGGCAATCTCGTATATCCCATCGGCCGAACCAGCAGGCGTGATAGTAGATGTCATTGCCAAGGGGTATCGTCTGAACGATAAGGTAATCAGATATGCAAAAGTGGCAGTATCAAAAGGAAATCAGAAAGAACAGGAGGCATAAAAATGGTAACAGAGAAAGTTTTGGGAATTGATCTGGGAACAACCTTTTCCTGCATGTCGATTATGGAAGCAGGAAAGCCAATCGTGATTCCCAACGCAGAAGGAGGAAGAACGACCGCATCTATTGTTGCTTTCACCAAAGAAGGAGAACGTCTTGTCGGAAGTCTTGCCAAACGACAGGCTGTCACCAATCCCCAGCGAACAATCCAGTCGATCAAACGGAAAATGGGGACAACGGAAAAGATTAAGATCGACGACAGGGACTACTCCCCTCAGGAGATCTCGGCGATGATCCTTCAGAAACTGAAGATCGACGCCGAAGCGTATCTTGGTGAAAAAATTACCAAAGCGGTCATCACGGTGCCGGCGTACTTTAATGACGCACAGCGTCAGGCAACCAAGGATGCGGGAAAGATCGCCGGACTTGAAGTTTTGCGCATCATCAATGAACCGACTGCAAGTGCCCTTGCGTATGGTATTGACAAAGAACAGGATGCAACTGTGCTTGTCTATGACCTCGGCGGTGGTACATTCGATGTCTCAATTCTGACCCTTGGTGACGGTGTCTTTGAGGTGAAATCGACTGCCGGCAATAACCACCTTGGCGGCGATGACTTTGACAAACGTATTACCGACTATCTTGTCGAGGAGTTCAGGAAAAAAGAGGGAGTCGACCTTCGCAACGACCCGTATGCAATGCAGAGACTCCGGGATGCATCAGAAAATGCAAAGATCGAGCTTTCTCAACGCCAGTCCACCAATATCAATCTTCCTTACATCACAACCGATTCAAACGGCCCGAAATTTCTCAACATCGATCTCACCCGCTCAAAACTCGAGCAACTCATCGGGGACCTTGTTGAATCGACCGTTGGTCCGGTAAAACAGGCACTGAGCGACGCGAAGCTCGGGCCAAAAGATATCGATCATGTCCTTCTCGTCGGAGGCTCCACCCGGGTCCCTCTCGTGCAGGATACGGTAAAAAAGATTCTCGGGAAGGAACCTGACAAGGGCATTAATCCTGACGAATGCGTGGCCCTCGGGGCGGGAATCCAGGGGGCAGTCCTCACGGGCGAAACAAAGGATATTGTACTGCTCGATGTAACCCCTCTTACACTTGGTATAGAGACGCTGGGTGGCATTGCGACCAAATTAATCGAACGAAATACCACGATTCCGACCCGCAAAAGCCAGATATTTTCGACAGCAGCCGATGGCCAGACAAGTGTCGAGATTCATGTTGTCCAGGGTGAACGAGCCCTCGCAAAAGATAACTTCACCCTCGGCAAGTTCCAGCTGACCGGTATTCCTCCTGCACCCCGGGGTATACCTCAGATTGAAGTTACCTTCGATATCGATTCGAACGGGATTATTCACGTATCGGCAAAGGATCTGGGATCAGGGAACCAGCAGGCGATCTCGATCAAGGGAGATAAGAAACTCTCCGAAGAAGATATAAAAAAGATGATGGATGCAGCCAAACAGTTCGAGGCCGACGACAAGAAAAAACGGGACGAGATCGAACTGCACAACCAGGCTGATACTGCTGTTTTTACTGCTGAAAAGATGCTGAAAGAAAGCGGTGACAAGCTCGAATCTGCTGATAAGCTTAAGGTAGAGGAAGGTATTGAATCAGTAAAGAAGGCTTTGGCAGAAGATAACCTTGAGTCGATAAAGAAGGCGATGGAAGAACTGACGGAATCAGTCTACGCCGCCACCACAAAACTCTATCAGAAAATGCAGGCTGAACAGGCCACACAACAGCAGGCGGGAGCAGGTGCTTCACCTGAGCAGGGAAAACAACCCGACGACAATGTTGTTAATGCCGACTATAATGTTAAAGAAGAGTGAGTACAGATGGGTCCGGGCGATTATTATGATCTCCTTTCCCATGATGCCCGGTATATTGAAAAAAAAGTGAAAATAGTGGGGGAGTAGATTATTCCGGATTACTACGAGATTCTTGGTATACCCCGTAGTGCTGACGATAAAGAGATTAAAAAGGCATATCGCAGCCTTGCACGGAAATTCCATCCTGATGTATGTAAGGATTCGGGAGCAGAAGAGAAATTCAAGGAGATCAACGAGGCGTATAGCGTGCTTTCGGATGACCAGAAGAAAGCACAATACGATAATATGGGCCATGAAACCTATACCAACGCGTCAAAAGGCTCGTACCACCGGGGGTGGTGGATTCGGGGGCGGTGGTTTCAGCGCTGACTTCTCCGGCTTTGGCGATATATTTGATTTTTTTGGCGGGGGGCAGCGGCGTTCAGGTCCGCAGCCCGGCGCCGATCTGCTGATGCGTATCCAGATCCGGTTGGAAGATGCAGTAGCCGGCGTTGATCATGATATCGAAATAATGCACACGGAACCCTGTTCTGCGTGTGACGGGTCCGGTAGCGAGACAAAAAAACTGAATATCTGTCCACGCTGCGGAGGAACCGGTCAGATGAGGCAGGCCGCTCACTCAGCGTTTGGGCAGTTCGTCCGGATGATGACCTGCAACCTCTGTAACGGGAAAGGAAAAATTCCTGAAAAACTTTGTAGAGTGTGCAAAGGTTCCGGTCATTCACGGGTGAAACGGAAAGTTTCCATCCATATCCCGGCGGGGATCGATAACGGGATGCGTCTCCGTATGGAGGGATATGGTGAGGCAGGAGATTTCGGAGCGCCGAACGGGGATCTGTTCATCGAGGTCTATGTCCAGCCCCATGAACGGTTTATCCGGAACGGAGATAATCTCGAGACAATCATCGAGATCAGCCCCGTTCAGGCAGTTCTTGGAACGGCCGTCGAAGTAGAAACGATAGACAAACGAAGGATTGATCTGAAAATCCCCCCGGGAATCCAGTTCAACACCGCCCTGAAGATCCCCGCCGAAGGGGTGAAGCGCCGGGGGAAACCCGGGGATCTGCTGGTCAGAGTAAAAATTATCACTCCGAAATCTCTTTCCGGTGAGCAAAAGGAACTCTACCAGAAGCTGGCCGAGATCGAAGGAAAAAGCAGTGGTGCCGGTGGATTCTTCTCCGGGATAATGGGTGGCAAGAAGAAAGGTAAAAAATAACCGGACTATTCTGATCACTTTTTTTCGTCGTATGTTCAATTGTCCTTTCATACAATTGTGTCTTGTTGAGCGAGGGAAGAAGATCGCAAAAATAACAACAGAAACCGCACCTTTTTTTACCGCTTGAAATGTCAACACAGGATTTCAGGTCGGCACAAAAAATCAATCGTTCCTTCGGGACAATGGAGGAATAATCACTTCTTTTGTTCCGGTCTTCGCGTCCACACCTATTTGAATGCCGAAAACCAATGAGATCAGGATGAGGCTGCTCTTTGAGCTCTCCGGTGAAAATCCGACACTTCCCTTAGCTGAACTTGACTGTATCGGTAACGTCCTCGATCACCGTCTTCAGGTAGCGATTGTCGAGTCTCCGGATCCGGCTTTGGCAGCCCGTCTTGCCATGACGCATGTAGTGTCAGAATATCTCGGGGAGTGTGAGCCTGACATTCCCTCCTTTACAAAATTGCTCAAAGACCTTTCTCTGGAAACGGGACAAACATTCGCCGGGCGCGTCAAAAAGGTTCATGGTGGCTGCCTTGAGAGAAATCCCTGTTCGCAGAGCGAGTTCGAGAGGCTTATCGGTACTATGATATCCGGTCCCGTATCTCTCGGGAACCCTGAGGTCGAATACCGTGCGATACTTTCAGAAGACCGCTGCTATTTTGGCAAAAAGCTCTTTACTGTCAATCGCGGAGCCTTTGATGCCCGGAATCCAGGAAAACGGGACTTTTTCCATCCCGGAGTGATGATGCCAAGAATGGCCCGGGTACTTATCAATTTAACCTGCATGCGTGCCGGGGATATTATGCTCGATCCCTTCTGTGGGACCGGTGGTATCCTGATAGAAGCAGAGATACTTGGTATAAGGTCCTTGGGAAGTGATTTTGACCCGATGATGACTAGTGGCAGCGTACGGAACGTGACTTGTTCAGATCTTTTTCTTGCTGATGCCACTTCTCTTCCGTTTAGCAGTCGGACGCTCGATGCAGTAGTGACGGATTTTCCTTATGGCCAGTCGGTCTGCATCAAAAAAACAGACACCTTGGACAACCTTTATGCCGATGCACTGAAAGAGATTCGGCGGGTGCTTAAAAATGGACACAGAGCAGTTGTGGTCACGCACCGGGACATATCCGGCATCGCGGGACAATATATGACCATTCTCCAGCGGCATGAGCAGCGGGTCCATAAAAGCCTGACCCGTCGTATCCTTGTACTGGCCTGCACCTGAAGAATTCTTTATGTGGGTTCCGTACCAGATATATTCCGGATAGCTATGAAACCTGTAAGGATGGACCAGCGGGCACTACTAATGTTGATCCTGCTATGCTGTTTAAGCATACCGGCATTAGCATATTCCAGTGACGCAATCCACTGGTATGATCAGGGAAATATGAACCTTGAAGCGAAAAATTATTCTCAGGCTGTCCTTTCGTATGAGCATGCGATCACGCTCGATCCGGAGTATTTCGAAGCATGGAATGCAAAGGCGGATGCCCTCAACAGAGAAGGGAACTACAGCGAGGCCCTGGCCGCATCCGGGCAGGTAATTTTGCTCAAGCCGGATTATGTCAAAGGCTGGATAAACCGGGGTTTCATTCTCTACAATCTCGGCAGATACGAAGAGGAACTGAAAGCCTACCAGACAGCGGCCGGTATTGATCCATCCAGCCCTGACGCCTGGTTCAACATCGGATATTCACTCGCCGGCATGAAGAGATATGATGAAGCGATCGCGGCATTCGATCGAGTTCAGGCTCTGGATCCCGCATATCCCAATCTTGCGGCAAACAGGCGGATCGCAGAACAGAACCGTGATTCAGCCACCCCCATCTATCTTCGTTATGCCCCGGCTGTTGCGATTACCATTATCATTTTCGGCGGTATAGTTATCTGGTATATCGCAGTACGAAAAAAGTATTAGCCTCACAGGTAATATACGACCTCCCGGCGGCGTTAAATGACGGGCAGGATCATCTGAAAATTACAATGTGATCAATGCCACGGAATTATGCACCATGAAAGAGCTGAAAAACCGGATACGGCAGATCCTCCGCAATCGAAAGGATTGTATGAAACCTGAAGACCGGCGGGAAAAAAGCGAACTGATCTGCAGTCATCTGATGAAACAGATCAGGGAGGGTGAAACCGTGATGGTATATACTTCAAAAGAAAACGAGGTAAATACAACACACCTCATTACTCTCCTCATTGAACGCGGAAATCCCGTTGTCGTGCCCGTCATCGTGAAAGAGGATACAAGCCTGCGTCTTTCCTACCTGAGATCTCTCTCTTGCCTCGTACCGAGCACGTTCGGTGTCCCGGAACCTCTCGGAAATGAAATCCCTGCGACCTTAGAAGATGTAGACACCATAATCCTTCCCATGCTTGGGTTTGACCGGAGCGGGCGGAGAATCGGGTATGGAGCGGGATATTATGATCGGTTCCTTGCACAAAACCGGAACTTACGAAAGATTGGAATCGCATTTGCCTGTCAGGAATACGAAAATCTTCCGGCTGAAGAGCATGACGTTCCCCTGGATTCTGTCATAACCGAAGAGGGTATTGTGTCGCTGAATGGGGATGACCTCACAGGGATTGATCGTTAAAGGAATTCGTGCCGTTGAGATGGATTCCTGACCTGCAACGCAAACTCTCCTCGTTATAAGAAACCCCGGACGCTAAAAAAGGGGAAATTTATCCCGCTTTTCGGTAGCATATTTTTGCCTCTTCATGTTTTCCAAGGGTATCGAGAACTCCTCCAATATCTTCCCAGATCTCTTTTCGTCCGGGATCGAGTTCAAGCGCATGTTTGAAAGATGTAAGAGCATCCTGATATTTTCCCAGTTCCTGTAATGCCCGGCCCCGGTATATCCAGGCATCGACAAAATCAGGCTGGATGCTAATCATGGCGCTGAATGATTCGACCGCTTCCTTGTATCGTCCGAGTGCGATCTGGGCACTTCCTTTGGTGAAGTACGCTATGGAAAAGGAAGAGTCAACTGCTATTGCCTGATTATACGATTCAATTGCAGCTTCACTCTGGAATTGAGCTGCCAGCGCCATTCCGTGACGTGTCCAGGCAATGGGATTCCGGGGATCCAGATCAAGACTCCTCTCATACGCAGCAAGAGCTTCCTGGTGTTTTCCCATATCATAGAGCACATTACCTTTTCCCATCCATGCCTCTGCCAGATCTGCATCCTGTTCCAGGGCTTTATCGAACGTTTCCAGGGCATCCCGTGACATTCCAAGTTCTGCAAGAGAAATGCCTTTGTGGGATAATGTTGCTGCGCTATGCGTGATCTCAAGGGAACGATCGTATGACCGAATTGCATCCTGATGCTGGTCAAGGGCAGCGTAAGCCATGCCCAGGTAGTAATACAGGCCAGCAGTCCGATAGTTGTTCTCAAGGGCACTCTCGAAAGTCGTAATCGCGGCATCAAAATTCCCCAGCTCAACATAAGCTCTTCCCTTCCAGAAGAATGCCTGGTGACAGGAGGGGTTTATCTCCCTTGCCCGTTCAAATGCAGAGATGGCAGCATCAAAATCCCCCAGGATAAAAAAAGCCCTGCCTTTCTCGTAGACTGCATTTGCAAATCCGGGATTGTTAGAGAGTGCACGATCGAATGATTCGACTGCTTCCTCATTCTTACCCCCACGCATAAGTGCTCTCCCCCGTTCGTAGAGAGCTTCCTGGTATTCCGGGTTGATAAGGAGCGCTGAATCAAAAGCAACCACGGACTCGTCATATTCGTTCATGCGGGTCAGCGCAACTCCCTTGTAGTGATATGCTTCAGCATACCGGTTATTAAGAGAAAGTGCCTGATTGAATGCTGTTATTGCCTCAGAATTTCGATCGCGCTGGATGTTAGCGATTCCCTGATAATAGAAAGCTTCAGGATAATCATTTCTGAGGGCGATTGCCCGACCGAGCGCCTTGTCCGCCTCATCGTACCGCTTAAGGTGAATTAATGCGATTCCCCTGTTCAGGAAAACCATGGATGACGAGGTATCAGAGGAAATTGCGTGATCGTAGCACTCAAGAGCCATCTCATAATTACCCAGATTTGCTTCTGCAATACCTTTACTGAGCCATGCATCAGAAAATACATTATTTTCGCCAATAGCCCGATCGAATGCGTTTATTGCTTCATGATACATCGAGAGGTTCATAAGCGCCCTGCCTTTCTGATAGAATGCCGGGGCGCATTTCGGGCTGCGAACCAGCGCAGCTTCGAAGTTTCTCATCGCTTCATGATATCTGCCAAGACGGTAGAATGAAAGCCCTGAATAATAATACGCCCGTGCATCTTTTGGGTCGATACCCAGTGCCTTGTTATAACAACTGATGGCATCCTCTTCCCTCCCAAGGGCCGACAGGGCAACCCCCTTTCCTGTCCAGACAAATGCGGCGGTAGGACGAAGTCGCAACGCCAGATCGAATGATGTTATCGCAGATTCAAACCGGGCAAGTCGTGTAAGGGCAACTCCTTTATGATAGAGCGCTTCGAAATGTTTTGGTTCATTTGCAAGGGCACTATCGTAGGATAGTATCGCTTCATCATCCATTCCGAGTTCAAAGAGTGCACGCCCTTTGAAATAGAATGCTGATGTGAACTCATTGCGAAGTTCCAGTGCCCTGCCGAGCGCATCAATTGCATCTCTGAAACCGGCCAAAGCAAAGAGAGCGGTGCCTTTCAGGTACCAGGCATCGGCATTGATGGGATCGATCTCAAGGATTTTCATGTATGCCTCGATCGCATCGTTATATCTGCCGAGATCGGCCAGTGCTATGCCGCGATGCAGCCATACCTCAACCAATCGGGGATTAATCTGTAAAACCCTGTCAAATGCTTCGATTGCATCCTTTTGCCGCCCGGTAGCCACAAGGGACAATCCCTTTTGATAATATGCCTGCACATTTCCTGAGTCAAGATCGATGTTTTTATTGAATACTATTATGGCATCTTCATGTCGGCCCAGATTTGCAAGTGCACAGCCTTTATGGAAGTAGACATCGGCGTAATCTCTCTCAATACCGAGTGCCTTATCAAAAGCTTTGACTGCTTCGCGGTACATTTTCAGAGACGCGTGAGCTTTCCCCTTGTGGAACCACGCCTCGCTAAAGGTACTATTGTTTTCGAGTGCCCGGTCGAACGCCTTTACCGCTTCATCGAACCGCCCGATCCGGGCAAGGGCAACTCCTTTATTGAACAGAGCATGTGAATGTCTTGGATCGATAGTGAGTGCCTGGTCGTAAACAATAATTGCGTCATCAGTATTCCCGAGAATTTCCAGCGACTGTGCCTTGCTATAGTATGCTTCGAAATAATCCGGTTTTATCCTGATGGCGTTTTCAAATGAAGCAATTGCCTCTTCGTGCTTTTCGAGTTTTGCAAGGACACTGCCCTGGTCAAACCAGATCTGTGCATCGTCAGGGACAATGGAGAGCAGTCGTCCGAATACTTCTGCGGCTCCTGCATAGTTTTCCAGTCTGGCAAACGCTGACGCAGAGAAGAAAAGAGCGTCTGTGTTATCAGGTTCAATGGCGAGTGCTTTTTCCAAAACGGTGGCTGCATCTTCCCATTTATCGAAATGAAACAATGCGATCCCCTTGGAACTCAGGGCACTGGCATTTTCAGGTTCCTCTCCGAGGACACGGTCAAAGGAATCGATGGCATCCTGAAATTTACCGAGACTTGAAAGAGCTTTACCCCGCTCCAGAAATGCCCGGGGATTAACCGGCTTGTATTGTATACTGTTGTCAAATGCGGTAACTGCCTCCTCAGCCTGACCGAGGGATTCTAGAACCACGCCCTTCTCATACCATAATTCCGGATCCTTTGCCCTGAGTCCAAGTGCTTCATCGAACGCCTTGTCCGCCTCCCCATATCGCTCCAGGATGGTCAGGGATAATCCGCGTAAATAATGAGGTTCGTACTGGTCCGGGAGTCGAGCTGAGGCGCGTTCAAAGGTCTCCTGAGCATCTTCATGCCTTCCCGTGATCGCAAGAACCCGCCCTTTTTCAGTAAGGATGTTCCCGTTATCGGGATCCAGACTCAGAGCCAGATCAAAAATCTGTTCTGCTTCCTTGTAGTGTGCGAGTCGGAAAAGTACCCGGCCTTCTGATAAGAGCAGGACAATATTCTGCGGATCATCCTGACGTGCATTTTCAAATGCCTGTACCGCTTCTTCATCCCTGCTCAGGCGTTCAAAGGCAATACCTTTATGGTACCAGGCTGCAGGATAACTGACACCACGGTTAAGCATCGCATCGAATGCCCCGATTGCGTCCTGGTATCTCCCAAGATTTTCAAGAGCTAGTCCCCGGTGGAAATAACCTTCAATAAAATCAGGATCAAGTGCAAGCGTTCTTGAAAAAGAAGATTCTGCTTCCTCGTGTCTGCCGAGGTTTTCATAGGCAAGGCCCTGTTCAAAATGCCCGCTCCTGCTCTGATCATCTATCACAAGTGCCTGTGAGAATGCCGCGATCGCCTCTTCGTACCGTTTCAGGTTTAAAAGTGCAATTCCTTTGTTATAATGCGCAGAAAATGCACCATTATCGAGAGATGTTGCCCGTTCAAATGCAATCACTGCCTCTTCAAATCTGAGGAGAATCAACAGGATTTCCCCCTTGTTAAACCAGGTATCGTAACTACTGCTGTCGATGTCGAGTGCTGCGTCAAACGCCTGGAGCGCTTCATCGGACCGGTTAAGGTTTTTGAGGGAGAGGCCTTTGTGATAATATGCCGGTGCATGTGCCGGGTCAAGGGAGATGACGCGGTCGAATGATGCAATTGCATCCTCGTCTCTGGACAGCCGGGCGAAAGCAAGACCCTTGTCATAGAACGCATTGACAAACTTGGGGTCGATAGTCGTTGCCTGTTCGAACGCTTCAACAGCCGGAACATCTTTCCCGAGTTTTGCGAGTGCAACGCCCTTGTCATACCACGCGTTTGCATATCTCGGGTTAATGGCAAGGACGCTGTCATACGACAGGACGGCCTCATCATACCTGCCGAGTTCCAGGAGTGCAATGGCCCGATCATACCATCCGTAAGCAGACCCGGGTTTGATCTCCAGGGCACGGGTGAGTGCTTCCAGTGCCGGTTCATAGCGGCTGAGCGAGAGCAGGGTACTTCCTTTTTTCAGCCATGCAGGAGCACATGCCGGGTCATTGGTGATCACCTGTTCAAAGCAGGTGATGGCATCGTCCGGTTTTCCGAGTTCGAGACAGGTCTTGCCTTTCCGGTACCATGCAGTATTGTTGTCCGGTGCAAGAGCGATAGTCCGTTCAAATGCGTCGAACGCTTCGCTGAACTGCCCGGTTTCAAAGAGCGCACTTCCCTTCAGCAGCCAGACATCAGCTGATAGTACTATCAAGGTTCAGGGAGGATTCAAGGGCTGAAAGTGCCTCCTCAAACCTGAGAAGTTTTACCAGGACGGATGCCCGTTGATAGTGTGCCGGAGCGTTATCGGGCTCTTTTTCGAGCAGAGCATCGAAAGCTTCAAGAGCCTTTTCATTCTTTCCAAGGCTGACAAACGAAAGCCCGGTCTGGTATATCGCATCAGTCAGGGACCTGTCGAAGGTGATTGCCTGACTGAATGACCGGATTGCCTTATCATATTTCGCCATTGCTTTCAGGACGAGTCCTTTCTGATAATGTGCGAGAGCGTGATCCGGAACATTCTCAAGGATATAATCAAAGGATGCAATTGCATCCCGGTATCTCCCTTTGTGGAAAAGTGCCCGACCCTTATTATATGCCGCATCGAAATACGCAGCATCCAGACTCAGTACTCTGTCATATGCAACGATCGCCTCATCGTCGTTGCCCAGTGCAGAAAGCGCCAGACCCCGATCATACCATCCGTAAGCAGACCCGGGTTTGATCTCCAGGGCACGGGTGAGTGCTTCCAGTGCCGGTTCATAGCGGCTGAGCGAGAGCAGGGTACTTCCTTTTTTCAGCCATGCAGGAGCACATGCCGGGTCATTGGTGATCACCTGTTCAAAGCAGGTGATGGCATCGTCCGGTTTTCCGAGTTCGAGACAGGTCTTGCCTTTCCGGTACCATGCAGTATTGTTGTCCGGTGCAAGAGCGATAGTCCGTTCAAATGCGTCGAACGCTTCGCTGAACTGCCCGGTTTCAAAGAGCGCACTTCCCTTCAGCAGCCAGACATCAGCTGTAGTACTATCAAGGTTCAGGGAGGATTCAAGGGCTGAAAGTGCTTCATTGAATCTCCTGAGCCTGACAAGGATAATCCCCTTGTTAAACCAGGTATCGTAACTACTGCTGTCGATGTCGAGTGCTGCGTCAAACGCCTGGAGCGCTTCATCGGACCGGTTAAGGTTTTTGAGGGAGAGGCCTTTGTGATAATATGCCGGTGCATGTGCCGGGTCAAGGGAGATGACGCGGTCGAATGATGCAATTGCATCCTCGTCTCTGGACAGCCGGGCGAAAGCAAGACCCTTGTCATAGAACGCATTGACAAACTTGGGGTCGATAGTCGTTGCCTGTTCGAACGCTTCAACAGCCGGAACATCTTTCCCGAGTTTTGCGAGTGCAACGCCCTTGTCATACCACGCGTTTGCATATCTCGGGTTAATGGCAAGGACGCTGTCATACGACAGGACGGCCTCATCATACCTGCCGAGTTCCAGGAGTGCAATGGCCCGATCATACCATCCGTAAGCAGACCCGGGTTTGATCTCCAGGGCACGGGTGAGTGCTTCCAGTGCCGGTTCATAGCGGCTGAGCGAGAGCAGGGTACTTCCTTTTTTCAGCCATGCAGGAGCACATGCCGGGTCATTGGTGATCACCTGTTCAAAGCAGGTGATGGCATCGTCCGGTTTTCCGAGTTCGAGACAGGTCTTGCCTTTCCGGTACCATGCAGTATTGTTGTCCGGTGCAAGAGCGATAGTCCGTTCAAATGCGTCGAACGCTTCGCTGAACTGCCCGGTTTCAAAGAGCGCACTTCCCTTCAGCAGCCAGACATCAGCTGTAGTACTATCAAGGTTCAGGGAGGATTCAAGGGCTGAAAGTGCTTCATTGAATCTCCTGAGCCTGACAAGGATAATCCCCTTGTTAAACCAGGTATCGTAACTACTGCTGTCGATGTCGAGTGCTGCGTCAAACGCCTGGAGCGCTTCATCGGACCGGTTAAGGTTTTTGAGGGAGAGGCCTTTGTGATAATATGCCGGTGCATGTGCCGGGTCAAGGGAGATGACGCGGTCGAATGATGCAATTGCATCCTCGTCTCTGGACAGCCGGGCGAAAGCAAGACCCTTGTCATAGAACGCATTGACAAACTTGGGGTCGATAGTCGTTGCCTGTTCGAACGCTTCAACAGCCGGAACATCTTTCCCGAGTTTTGCGAGTGCAACGCCCTTGTCATACCACGCGTTTGCATATCTCGGGTTAATGGCAAGGACGCTGTCATACGACAGGACGGCCTCATCATACCTGCCGAGTTCCAGGAGTGCAATGGCCCGATCATACCATCCGTAAGCAGACCCGGGTTTGATCTCCAGGGCGCGGGTGAGTGCTTCCAGTGCCGGTTCATAGCGGCTGAGCGAGAGCAGGGTACTTCCTTTTTTCAGCCATGCAGGAGCACATGCCGGGTCATTGGTGATCACCTGTTCAAAGCAGGTGATGGCATCGTCCGGTTTTCCGAGTTCGAGACAGGTCTTGCCTTTCCGGTACCATGCAGTATTGTTGTCCGGTGCAAGAGCGATAGTCCGTTCAAATGCGTCGAACGCTTCGCTGAACTGCCCGGTTTCAAAGAGCGCACTTCCCTTCAGCAGCCAGACATCAGCTGTCAGTACTATCAAGGTTCAGGGAGGATTCAAGGGCTGAAAGTGCCTCCTCAAACCTGAGAAGTTTTACCAGGACGGATGCCCGTTGATAGTGTGCCGGAGCGTTATCGGGCTCTTTTTCGAGCAGAGCATCGAAAGCTTCAAGAGCCTTTTCATTCTTTCCAAGGCTGACAAACGAAAGCCCGGTCTGGTATATCGCATCAGTCAGGGACCTGTCGAAGGTGATTGCCTGACTGAATGACCGGATTGCCTTATCATATTTCGCCATTGCTTTCAGGACGAGTCCTTTCTGATAATGTGCGAGAGCGTGATCCGGAACATTCTCAAGGATATAATCAAAGGATGCAATTGCATCCCGGTATCTCCCTTTGTGGAAAAGTGCCCGACCCTTATTATATGCCGCATCGAAATACGCAGCATCCAGACTCAGTACTCTGTCATATGCAACGATCGCCTCATCGTCGTTGCCCAGTGCAGAAAGCGCCAGACCCCGGCCATATGCTGCATCGGTATTACCGGGATGTAATTCGAGTGTTTTTTCAAAAGCCAGAATGGCATCATGGAAGTAATCAAGCTTAAGAAGTGCCTGTCCTTTTGCCAGCCAGGTGGCAGCATCTTCCGGAGAAATTTCGATTGAACGGTTCAGGGAAATCAGGGCCTCTTTATCAAGCCCGGCCGCCAGGAGAGTGTTCCCCCGGTGATAATGAATGGCTCCGTTTTCAGGTCCGAGAGTGAGCGTGAGATCGAATGCAGCAATTGCCTCCTCATATCGTCCAAGGGTTTCGAGTGCGACTCCTTTTTTATACGCCGCATCCTGCATGGCGGGATTGAGTGCAAGAGCACGGTCAAACGCAGGCAACGACTCATCGAATCGTTGAAGTTTACCGAGGATATCTGCTTTGTGGTACCAGGCGACCGCACAAGAATCGTCGAGAGATAACACTTTCCCGAACGCTTCAAGTGAATCTGCATAAAGCGACATCTGTGCATATCCAATCCCCCGGTAATACCATGCAGCAGGATTTTGTTTGTCAAGAGCAATCACCTTGTCAAACATTGATACCGCCTCTTCCCATCGCTTGAGATACAACAGGGCTTTGCCCCGATAAACCAGAGCGAAAATGTTCTGGGGTTTTCGCTTTATTGATTTCCCGAAAGATTCGACCGCTTCTTTATTCCGATCAAGTTTATAAAGCGAATATCCCTTGCAGGCCAGAAGTTCAGGGTTTGCAGTATCATTTTCCAGTGCCCGGTCCAGGGCAACCATTGCGTCTTCGTAACGGTGAAGCTTAACCAGGGCAATACTTCTTCCTCTATTTGCCCGTGCATTTTCCGGATCGAGGAGGAGGGTGGCATCAAATACCGTGATTGCTTCTTCATGACGGTTGATCTTTTCGAGGATCTCACCCTTGACAAGATGTGACAGTACATCGGTTGGATCACGTTCGAGAGCACGATCAAACGATACAATCGCATCCTCAAACCTGTCGAGCTGCTGGAGTGCAAGGCCTTTTTCGGCATGAATTCGGGAGTTGTCAAGACCAATCTCAATACAGGCATTAAATGCATCCAGAGCTGATTCTGGTTTCTCGAGACGGGAATAAGAAAGTCCCTTTTCAAAAAGGATCTCTCCCGAGTCAGGTTTTAGCATAAGAAGGGCATCAAAGGCTTCTATCGCCTGATCATATTTTTTGAGGATGAAGAATGCCCTCCCCATCTCTTTCCACGCTTCTATACGGGAAGGGTTAAGGGAAAGGGCATGGCTGAATGCTTCGATCGCCTCGGCATACTGATGTATACGCATCAGAGCAACCCCCTTGAAGCAGAAAACCCGTTCGCATACCGGATCCAAGCGGTTAATCCGTGAGTATTCAGAAATTGCTTCCTCGTTCAATCCTTGTCGGTCCATTGCCCGGGCAAGTCCATAGAGGGCGGTGAGATCATCGGGATTTGTGACGAGTACATTTCTGAATGCATCGGCTGCTTCAGAATTTCGGTCAAGTGTTGCAAGCGCTCTCCCTTTCTGGAGATAGGCATCGGCAAATTCAGGCATCAGATGGTTTGCCTGTTCGAAATCTATAACAGCCTCGGGTATTCGTTGAACTTTGACAAGCGCAATTCCCTTATAATAAAATGCCTCTCCGAATCCCGGTTGCAGGACAAGGGCCTGTTCAAATGCACTTATAGCATCGTCGAAATTATCAAGACTGAGGTGTGCCCTGCCTTTGTAGAACCAGGTATGGGGGTTGTCAGGATCAATTTCCAATGAGGTGGAATAGGCAAGGATGGCTTCAGGAAACCGATCGATGGCCGAAAGACAGAATCCTTTAATCAGCCAGGCATGGGCAATCCCGGGTTTAATTTCAAGCGCCCGGGACAGATCATTAATTGCATTGTTAAATTCACCCATTTCGGCAAGAGAGAGTCCTCTGTGGTACACTGCATCCCTGTAACCAGGGTCTATCTCGAGGACACGGGTAAATGCACGTGCTGCTTCGTCATGATGCAAAAGGGCGGCCTGGGATAAACCATACTGGTAAAATATATCTGCATTTACCGGATCGACGATCATAGCCGCAGTAAAGGCTGTGACAGCCTGTTCATTTTCTTCAAGGTGGGCAAATGCCATTCCCTTCTGGAAAAGTGCCTGCGGATCGTCCGGGGTAATTTCCAAAGCAATATTGAAAGACAATACCGCTTCGTCATACATACCGATACCTGCAAGAGCTATTCCCTTATGGAAGAATGCTGGTGCGAAGTTGGGGATCAACTCCAGCAGACGATCAAACGAAGCAACTGCTTCAGGATGCCGGTCAATATTCATCAATGCCAGACCCCGGTCATAATATGCCTGGGCGTTACCTGGATCGAGGTCGATAGTCTGCCCGAAGGCAGCAACTGCTGCGTCATAACGTCCAAGCTCGGCAAGGGCTTTTCCCTTTTGGTACAGTGCTTCAGGATAGTCCGGTTTAAGTTCCAGTGCTTTCTCGCAGGCCGCGAGTGATTCTTCATGGCGACCGAGATCGTGAAGTGCGATACCTTTTCTGAGTGCCCCTTCGGCAGAACCCGGATCCAGTTCCAGCGTCCGGTCAAATGCATCGATTGCATCCTGGTATAAACCTAACCGGTATAAAGCCAGCCCTTTCTGGAAAAATCCCGGAGCATAGGCCGGGAGAAGGGAAAGTGTTTTGTCAAATGCGGTAATTGCCTCGCTGAACCTGTCCAGTTTTATTAAGGCAACACCCCGGTTATACTGTCCGGCTCCAAGCCGGGGATCTATCTCCAGAGATCGATCGAATTCAGCGATTGCCTCTTCGTAACGGGATAATTCCATCAAGGCGAAACCCTTATGGAAATGAGCGTCAGCGAAATCCGGCTCCTGCTCAAGCGCTCTGTCATAGGCATAAATTGCCTCAGAGGTATTTCCCGAATCGAAAAGAGCCCTTCCTTTCTGGTAATATGCATGATAATTTTTGGGATTATCGGTAAGGATCTTGTTAAAATCTTTTATGGCTTCCTTGAATTTTTTGAGATTAAACAGGGCGATACCTTTCCGCATCCGTGCTTCGGTATAACCCGGCTTTAACTGAAGGGTCTTTTCGAATGCAAAGATTGCCTCGCTATAGCGGTTCAGATCCATGTATACCCTTCCCTTGTGGTAAAAAGCAAGGGCATTATCAGGATCATAAATAAGTGCGGTATCGAAAGCTTCAAGGGCCTCTTCGAATCTTCCCAGCCGGGAGAGGGCCAGGCCACGGTTAAAGTGTCCCGGTGCATTGCCAGGGTCCTTCTCCAGATTCTTATCGAAAGATTCGATGGACTCATCATATCTTTCCAGCTTCAGGAGCGCGTAACCCCGCTGATGATACGCTTCATTGAACGAAGGATCAATTTCCAGTGCCCGGTTAAATGAAGAAAATGCATCGGAATACTTGCCGCTCTGGTTCAGTGATCTCCCTTTGTTGTACCATGCTGGTGCAAAGGTTGGCAGAATCTCGAGAGTCTTTTCAAATGCGGTGATAGCATCGCGGTGATCCCCACTCTTGGCCAGCACAAGCCCCTTATGATACTGTGCATTATGATTCCCTGGCTCAATTTCAAGGAGTATCTCAAAAGCATGTATTGATTCGTCAAACCTGTCCACTTTCTCCAGTGCAAGTCCCTTATAGTAGAATGCGTCCGTGCATCGCTGGTTTAAGGCTATAGCATTGTCAAAGGCATCAATTGCGTCCTGATATTTGCCAAGGTCAAAGAGACCTTTTCCATTTTTAACCCATCCCCCGACCTGATCGGGATCAATTTTTAAGGATTTGGTATATGAAGCGACGGCCTCTTCGGTTTTCCCAAGTTCATTTTGGGCATCACCTTTTTTCATCCAGATGTCGCGGAGAGAAGGATTGATTTCAAGGGCACGGGTGTAAGCGACTATTGCGTCCGGGATTTTATGAATATCATAGAGTGCATCGCCTTTTTTTACCCAGCCTTCCGTGAAATTTACGTTGATCTCCAGCGCTTTCGAATAAGCAAGGATGGCCTCCTGCTTCTTCTGAAGAGAAAGGAGTGCGTCTCCCTTCTGCATCCAGATCTCGATGATTGTCGGGTTGAGCGACAGAATCCTTTCATGGGTATCAATCGCTTCAGAATAACGGCCAAGTTTTAGCAGGGACTTTGCGCGACAGATAAGTGCTTCAATAAGTGATGGGTTTGCCAACAAGCTCTGGTCAAGCAGAGGAATAGCTTCTTCAAACCGGGACAACCGGGCATTAGCGATACCCTGGTACATGTAACTTTCTGTAAGGGTTGGATCAAGCTCGGTAGCTTTTTTGCTTGCAGTGATAGCGTCTTCAAATCTTTTCAGATGGAGATACGAGAGTCCCAGATAATAATAATTTGATGCATCCGATTCGTCCAGGGAACGAGCTGTCTCAAAGGATTTTACTGCATCGCTGTATCGTTCTCGCTGGATAAGGGCGACTCCCTTGAAGTGATGCGCCGATGCAAGGGATGGATTAAGCTGAATGGCTTTATTAAAGGCCTTTATTGCATCGCCGTATCGCTCTCTTCCGGTAAAAGCGATACCCAGGAAATAAAAACCTACCGGATTTTCCGGATCAATCTGAAGGGACTTTTCAAAGGTCTTGATAGCATCATCATATTTTTCACGCTGGGTAAGAGCGATCCCTTTCTGGTATAATATTTTCGGGTCCTTGGGAGATAGTTCAAGTGCCTGATCGTAGGATACGATCGCTTCCAACAGCTTGCCCAGATTCATAAGGGCATTTCCTTTCTCAAAAAATGCACGGGTACATCGCCTGTTTATTTCGAGGGTCTTATCAAATGCACCTACAGCTTCTTCAAATCGTTCCAGAGCTGACAGGCCTATACCGAGGTAACACCACGACCAGATATTACGGGGATCTTCTTCAACCGCTTCTGTGAGAATATGAACAGCATCCTGGTAATGCCGTAGTTTGATCAGCTCGATACTTTTTCGTACCGATGCTTCGGTGTATTTTGGATTTACCGAGAGTGCCTGATCAAAAGCAGTAATTGCATCGTTCTGCAAGTCGAGAAAACTCAGGGCTTTTCCTTTATTGAGCCATAATCCGGGATTTGAAGGGATAAGTTCGAGGGCCGCATCAAAAGAATCGAGAGCTTCCTGAAACCGGAAAAGATATAAAAATACCCTGCCTTTTTCATATAATGCTTCAGGATCCCCGGGTGATAAATCGAGGACATGGTTGAATGCGTCGACCGCATCGGAATACTGTTTGAGGTGCAGGAGCGCTTTTCCTTTGAGAAAAATTACCGGGGGGTATTCCGGTTCAATTTCAAGTGCATGATCCAGAACGGTCAGTGCATCGGTATATTTTTTTTGTTGAATCAGAGCGATGCTTATAGCATAATAAGCATCAATAAAATCCGGTTGAAGTGCAAGCGTATTTTCAAATAACGTTATTGCTTCGTCATATTGTTTCAACTGAACGAGAGAAAACCCTTTCTCATAACTGATTTTTGGATCGTCAGGCTGTAACTCAAGAGCCCGATCGAAGGCTTCAACAGCTTCATGGTGCCTGCCCAGACTGGACAGAACAGTTCCCTTCCGATAAAATGCGGGGGTGCAGCGGTTATTGATCTCAACGGTCTTATCAAATGATTCCAGTGCTTTTTCGTGATGACCGAGAGATGCAAGAGCAATCCCCTGGTAACACCAGAGAAGGGCATCCCGGGGACATTCTTCAAGGGAACTGCTGAAAACGTTGACCGCTTCGTCATTCCTTCCCAGTTTGACCAGGGCAATCCCTTTCTGAATGGAAGCTTCTCTCCCTTTCGGATCCAGATCAAGAGTTCGATCAAATGCCGCAAGTGCTTCTTCATATTGTTTTAATCTAAGGTGTACTATTCCTGAATAATAATATGAAGATACGAAGGCTGGATCAAGCTCAGTTGCCCGATTGAATTCTGCAAGGGCCTCATCATAGTGTGCCAATTCGATAAGTGCAATACCTTTGAAATGATGTACGAGTGAATTCGATTGATCCAGTGCAAGAGAGTGATCAAGAGCAGCTACTGACTCGTAGTAGCGCTCAGATCCGGCGTACGCTACTCCGAGATAATAATAACCTGAGGCATTTTCCGGTTCATGTGCCAGTGCATGTTCAAAGGAGTCTATCGCATCATCATACCGTTCCAGGTTAAAGAGGGCAACGCCTTTCAGATAGATGATCTTCGGATTCTCGGGATCGATCTCTAATGCATAATCATAGAGAATTACCGCTTCTGACAGTTTTCCAAGGCTGGAAAAGGCATTGGCTTTCTCGTAGATCGCACGCGTGCACTGTGGATCGATCTCCAGTGCCTTGTCAAATGAGCGAACTGCTTCTTCGAAACGTTCAGCCCCGGAGAGGGCAATACCCTTATAGCATAATGCCCGTTCATTGCCCGGGTCGGCTTCCAGTGCCCGATTGAGAATCGATATGGCATCATCATACCGACAGAGCGTGATGAGTACGGTGCCTTTATGGACCGCTGCCTCTGCATGCCTGGGGTTGAGTATAAGCACTTTGTCGAATGCCGCAATCGCATCGTCAGGTAAAAGGAGGCTGGTGAGGGTCATACCCTTATAGAGCCAGCCCTCGACCAGAGCTGGATTCTGTTCGAGAGCTTCATTAAATGCGACCAGTGCCTCCTGGAACCTTGAAAGCTGAAAGAAGGCCAATCCCTTGCTGTACCATGCACCGGTATTCTGAGGGACCTGTTCAATGACCGTGTCGAAATCTACAATGGATTCTGCGTACTGACCGGTATGCAGGAAAGCAGTTCCCCTTTGATAGAGGACCAGGGTATTAGACGGATCAATTTCAAGTGCCTGATCGTAGGCATAAACAGCATCTTCAGTTCTTCCCAGCTGATTGAGTGCAAGTCCCAGGTTATAATAGGCATTGACATAGTTGGGGTTAACGGCAATAGCATGTTCGTAAGCATCAATTGCCATTTCGAACTTTCCGAGTCTTGACAGAGCGAGCCCTTTGTCGTAAAATGCCTGGGCATAGCCGGGTTTAATTTCTAAGCTTTTATCGTAAGATTCAATTGCATCGGAATATTTTCCGAGTTTTGCGAGCAGAAATCCTTTCTGATGATATGCCTGTGCATTTTTACGGTCCTGCTTAATGGTCCTGTCAAATTCCTGTATAGCTTCATCGAGATTTCCCAGTTTCGCGAGGGCGAATCCCTTATGAAAGTATGCGTCAGCGAACTGTGGATCGATTTTTAATGCTCTCTCATAGGCTGAAACGGCCTCGGCATATCTGCCAAGACTGGCATATGCTATTCCCTCCTGGAATGCCGCCCGGGAACACCCCTGATCCAGGCGAATTGCCTGTTCGAACGATTCAATCGCTTCTTTATGCCGACCAAGTTTGGTGAGAGCAATGCCCCGGTAATAATATGAGGCTGGATGTTCCGGTTTTTTGATCAGGTTCTGGTTAAATGAGGCCAGTGCTTCATCGTAACGGCTCAGACTGATGCACACAACCCCTTTCCAGTATAATGCCTCGGAATTTTCCGGCTCGGATGCGAGAGTATGATCAAAATCCAGGACCGCATCCCGGTATTTATGCATATGAGTGTATGCGATGCCCCGATTGAAATACGCAGGAATATTTCCCGGGCTGAGATCCGTGACTTTATCAAATGCAACGACGGCTTCGCCGTATTTATCCATCTTGTTAAGCGCAAGTCCTTTATACAGCCATGCGTCTGCCACCCGGGGGTTTATCTCAAGTGACCGCTCGAGTGTTGCAACTGCTTCGTCATATCTGCCAGCTCTGAAGAGCGAAATTCCTTTTATAGCCCATATATCGGAATGGCCCGGTTCCTGTTCAAGGAATTTATCCGCTGCTGCGATAGCTTCATCAAACCGTTCCTGTTTTGCATGAATAAAACAGCGGTAATACCAAATCCATATGTCCGTGGAATCTATCTCGAATGCTTTATCGAATGCGGCCAGAGCATCATCATATTTTCCGAGGTCATAGAGTGAAATCCCTTTGTTGTAGAATGCCTTCCCATAGTTGGGCACGATCTCGATCGCCTTATCATACGCCTGGATTGCTTCAGTATGCCGGTTAAGATCTGCAAGTGCAATTCCCTTATTATAATAGACTTTGGCATGCCGGGGATCGACGGTGAGTGCGTGATCATATGCACTGATTGCATCTATAAAACGCCCCAGTTCATAGAATGCAATACCTTTAAGGATCCACGCCTCTGCATTGTCCCACTTTATTGCAAGAAGCCGATCGCATGCTTCCAGAACTTCCTCATTGCTCCCCATCTGGGCAAGGGTTGCTGCTTTATTATACAAGGCATTCGTATCGTTGGGTTCGATAACAACTGCCCGATCATAAGCTTCGACAGCATCCTCATATCGGCCCAGATCATACAGGGCAATGCCTTTAAAATAATAGGCTTTTGAAAGATTGGGAAAGAGGGCAAGCGCACGATCAAACATGACGATGGCTTCCTGATACCTGCCAAGATCGTAGAGCTCGATGCCCTGTCGCAACAATGCCTCAGCATCACTCTTATTCATGGACTTTTTACCTCACAGTTAGTTATTCCGATATTTTTTGCACTGACCGTTTAAGTGTACCGTTTAATAAGGCGGCATATACCTTTTCTGGTACATATATAGGCAAACAGTATTTATCAATACTATTTTTATACATTTCATTTTCATCTCCTCGGGAATTCTTTTTCGAGAATACGAAGAAAATAGCAATTTCTCCTTTCAGAGATTGTTAGTTGTTTCTCATTGATACCGGTAATCGCCACGCCGATCAACGATAAAGCAGCAATTTTTACCCGGCTTCTGGTGCCGCCTGGGAGATACCGGGGGGAAATGTCAACAGGTTGAATATTCTTCCGAATGAAGCAGTTATGAGAGCAGAAATTGCATGCGGATCCCCACAGGTGCGGAAAAATAATCAATAAATGAACCCGGCGAAAATCTGACCTGAAGATTTCAGGCACCGGAACCTTCCCCTTGTGTCATGTATCGTTTCAACACGCGATCGCAAGGATGAAGGTACCTCTATTGCGATGGAAAGGGAGGGAAAATGCAGAGAAACCGGGGAGAGCAATCCACGAAAAATTGAGAATTACCTGCTACGCCCCATCTTTTCCAGAATCCTGCCCTCCATTTATTTTTTCTCCTGAAGATGCTTTTATTCGTGAATATCCTGTCTATTTTGACAATTTGCCTCGAGGTTTTGTATCAACTAAAAAACCGGTAAAAAACCGGTAAAACTCATCGAAAATGCGGGGGGCCATATCGCGAAAGTATGCTGTGGAAAAATATGTGAATACGAGAATGTGACAATTAAATTCGGAAAACCCCGGAGCATTGATTTTTCAGAACCGTTGAAAAAAAGATTTAGGATCATCAAAACCCACTGCTCGAATACTCGAATATTATCCGAGCGCTGATCATATTACCATTAAAGTGGAACTCGTCAACCCCGCAACGCAGCCAATTACTATGTCAGCAGATGTCGGTTGCGGATATATTTACATCGAAGCGGGAAATTACCATCTGGTTGGAGGTATCGTAGGGGGGCACCTCTACGAAACCCTGAACGCTTGTGATCGAGAAATGAAAACACTGAATCTCAATTCAGCTGGTGGTTCCAGTTATCTCTATGATATTCCAACGATAACTCTTGGGTCACAAAGATTTTTTTGGGATATTCATTTGCGAAATGGCCGGTGTTTTGCCGATTTGCCCAAAACAATTTCACACCTGAGGATATGAAACTTATAATTCAAGCCTGTGGCGAGATTTGAACTCGCGACTTCCTCCTTACCAAGGAGGCACACTGCCGGGCTGTGTCACACAGGCACTGGTTTGGCTTTAACTGCTACAGGATATATGGTGAGAGGGAGCACGTTGCCCGAGAAGGACCCGCTATACCTTTGTTACTGAGGCAGATTGCCTAACTACGTTGTGAGTACTCCCTATAAAACATTGCGGAACTTTAGGAATTAGTCCGGTTCAGCAACAGATTTTGAAAAAATGCTGTTAAAACAATGATTTTAGAGCTTACGGTTTAAAAATCCTTGAGATAGTGGATGCTTTTGATCACACCTTCGAATGTTGCAACTTCAATGACAGGTATGGTATTACTCTCCAGTACAGCTTTCATCACCGGGCCAAAATCTATCGTACCCTCCCCCACGGCGAGATGGGAATCTTCCCTGCCTTCATTGTCATGAAGATGAAAATGAGAGGCGGGAAACTGCAGGAATTCCATAAGACAATGATTCAGATATGCATGACCCACGTCCAATGCGAAAGGGGTAGTGCCGATCAGGGGAAACTCATCCGGGGTCTTTAAAAAGAAATACCCCCAGTTCCCCATATTCTCGATAAAGAAGCGTACCGAATGCTCCTCACTGATACGGGAAAGATCCGACAACGATCTCCCGAGCTGCTGTTCGGCCTTTGCCCGCTCCTCTGCCCAGGCAAAATATCCCGGATGAACGACAACACCGGCATTCACTTCAGCCGCAATGGCAAAACACTCTGTTATCACTTCAACACTGGCTCTCCGTATCGGTTCGAGAAGACTCGCAATATTGGTCCCTCTGCAGGGAGCATGAATGGAATATTTCGCAGAGTAACTCAACAGGGGTTCGGCTGATCCAAGGTAATGCATACTCTCATCCATAATTTCAATAAAACCGGTAACGGAACTGATCCGGTCAAGAGCATCCGTGAGAGGTATATCATGGAGACAGAATGTGGAGATGCCGAACATTGTCCTGAAATAGATATCAAACTAAAATAAAGGTTCCTTTTATGGGATGGTCAAAAAGGGATGGTAAAAATTTTGTCAGGTCCGCATGTGGATATCAATCTGCTGGAAGGGAATTTCAATTCCCTCCTTCTCGAATCGTGCATTGACGCGACGGTTTATGGCATCTTTCACTTCATCCGGCGTATTGTAGGCTTTGGACCAGACCCTTACAATGAATTTCAGCTCCGATGCACCAAATTCAACAAAAAAAATACCCGGTGCCGGGTCGGACAACAGGAAGTCGGTATCTTTTATGGCATCATTGACAACTTCAAGAAGAATCCGGGTTACCTTATCGATATCAGAGCCGTACGCGACTGATACCGGGATGGTCATTTTCAATTTTGGATCGGGCATGGAATAATTTACCACAATATTTGTGGTGATTTTGTTATTGGGAATCGTGACTATCTGGTATTCAAGGGTTCTTAAGCGGGTGCTGCGGGGACCGATATGGGTAACGTCACCGTAAAAATTGTCTACCCGGATCCGGTCACCGACTTTAAAGGGTTTATCTACCGTGATAAGAGCACCACCGAAGAAATTGGAGATGATATCCTGGGCCGCCAGGGCGACGGCAAGCCCGGCGATTCCGGCACCTGCAAGGAAAGGGGTGATATCCACTTCAAACGTTGAGAGTATTATCATCAGTGCAACGAACCAGACCACATACCTGATAACCAGCTCAAGCAACTCCATCAACCGGTCGTCCCAGTCTCCATCTGACCGCTCGGCAATCTCGTGACCATATATATGAATGATGTCATGGAGGAATGACGATAAAATCCAGGCTCCGATCAAGATATAAAAGGCAGTAACATACCGGGGGCCAAGGAGCCACTGTAAATTAGCCGGAAGGATACCAAAATATCTGAAGGCGATATACACGGAAATTGCGACCACCGCAACCTGGACCGGGGTGCCGATTGCAGCAACAATGATGTCATCCCATCGGGTATCCGTCGCTGAGGCTTTCAGCTTCGAGCCAGCGAACAATCATCCGCGCAACGAGGGCCAGCAACACCCCGAAAATTATCGTGACTGCTGCGTAAACAATGTTCAAATCCAAAATACCACCATCATTATACGTACTCTTATGTCATTTCCCAGTAAATAGTTTTGAGATTACATGGCGACGGGAAAAGAAATTTCAGATAAACTTCATGAACTGGTTGACCGGAATTTTACATTCATGCATATTTGTGGCACCCATGAAGCAGCAATAGCCCGGGCCGGTTTACGCAGCCTGCTTCCGGAACCGCTGAAAATTGTCATGGGTCCCGGCTGTCCGGTCTGTATAACCCCCCAGGGAGAGATCGATGCCGCGCTGGATCTTGTCGAAATGGATTGTATTCTTGCTACCTATGGCGACCTTCTCCGCGTCCCGGGATCCAAGGGATCACTGGAATCCTGCGGCGGTGACGTGCGGGTAGTCCAGGGCATTCACAAGGCCGTAGAAATCGCCAGGAAAACCGAAAAAGAAGTCGTGTTCGTATCAGTCGGATTTGAGACCACAGCCCCCACAGTCGCCGCAACCATCCTCGCAGAACCTCCTGAAAATTTCTCCCTGTTATCCTGCCACCGTGTCGTACCTCCGGCGATGAAATGGCTGCTTGAACAGGGTGAAGCAAAACTTGACGGGTTCATGCTGCCGGGGCATGTCTGCACAGTGATGGGATACGAAGAATACGAACAGTTTCCCGTGCCTCAGGTGGTTGCCGGGTTCGAGGCAGAAGATATCCTCCTGGGCCTCCTGATGCTGGTGCGGCAGGTGCGTGAGGGGATGCACCGGGTTGAAAATGCATACCCGCGTGCGGTCTGCCGCGAAGGCAATCCAAAAGCCAAAAAAGTGATGTATGAGGTGTTTGAACCATTTGATGTCGAATGGCGTGGTTTTCCGGTGATTCCGGGATCCGGCCTGAGGCTTAAGCCGGAGTTTGAGCGTTATGATGCACAGAAAAAATTCAATATTGTCTTCCGGCATATCAGCAAACATTCTGCCTGTATCTGTGACAAGGTTCTCCGTGGCATTGCCCAGCCTTCCGACTGCAGGCTTTTTGCAAAAACCTGCACTCCCCGGTCTCCGGTCGGACCCTGCATGGTCAGCCATGAGGGTGCCTGCAGGATCTGGCATACGTATCATACGAAAAACCACTGATTGACCCTCTCCCTCATCCTTTGCATTTATATGGGTGGGAGAGAGACTAAGTAAGGTAAAATTCTGCCTCGGTAGGGTAGTGGACATCCTAGAAGCCTCCGGAGCTTTTGACCCGGGTTCAAATCCCGGCCGAGGCGCTCCGCGTTTGAAGGTAAAATCTTTTCTGAAATGCATTATTATGGTAGAATTTCAGTCGGATTTTTATTTTTTTTAAGATTTAATTACAGGTTTACCTGGATTTTTTCATATTTTTATATCAGTTAATTACTAATAATTTTTTTAACTTCGGACAATTGAATAAAAATAAAAAAATCGGTATATGTGGCAAGAACAATCAGCAATAATCAATAATACCGACCAGAAAAACGTTTCACCGGAAAAGAAAATCAGAAAATCACTGATTTTGCAATTGTTCAATTTTTTTCAGGGTGGCCATGAGTAGTTCCCGGTCTTTATTTATCTGAATCCGGTAATTATTCATTTTTTCTGAGGACTCTTTCATTTTATAATAATTTTCATTAGGTCTTCCTAACCGGGTGGAATTGACGTATGACATAATATCAGTAATTAATTCCCGTTCAGTTAATGTCTGGTTGTTAATATCGTAATAAATCACCTGCATCTGACGCGATGCCTGCTCCGCATAAGTCCTGGTATCACCATGCCATCTGATAGTATCTCCAGAAAATTTTATTATAGTACTATTGAGATCATTAAGAAGAGGCTGAAGATTATCGACATTATTAAGATCTGTTTGAAAACTATTCTGTAAAAGAAGAAAATTATATTGATTTGTGGCAGTTTGTGAAGTTAATTCATGTATATGAGAATTCAATGGAATATCATTCTGAACAAGGGTATTGGTAATATTTTCTATTGATAATAACACTTCATTTGCATTTTGAAGTGCTTCCTGGGGATCAGTGTCGATTGTCGGTGTTGGGGCGATACTTGCAGGAGGATTAGAATTTTGACTGACACAGCCCATGGTAGCGATTGTCAGAATAAAAAAACAAAATACGAGTAATATTCCATTTTTCATAGTTATTCATATTAAAAAATATGTTAATATAATCTGGTATTCGGAGCACGCCTTGGAAAGAAAAAAATCAGGGGCGGAACTGGAACCATTACCCTTTTACTATTTCCAATGTATGGTTCCATCAGCGGTTTTTCATTCCTCATACGATTTGGTTCATGACCAGGAACAGGTACCCGGCCGAGATCATTCCCATCGCGAGTAACATACCGTAATCCCGCACCTGGAGGATTGATTCCCGTACATGGGTCCTTTTTTCGGTCCGGTAGCCCCGCATATCGATCGTTAGTCCAAGAACATTGGACCGCAGGAGAGCATTTGATACGAGGGGAACGACAATGGGAGCCACGCTGCGTATCTTTCCCAGAAAACCGGTCCGGGATTATACCCTCGAGCAAGCTGTGCCTCATGGATGCGGATCCCCTCTATCTGGAGAGTGGGGATGAACCTGAGTGCGATGACGAACATGAGGATATAATCTATGGGCATTTTCATCTTTTCCAGGGTGTGCACCAGATCGCGGGGCTGGGTTGAAATCAGGAACAGTTGAAACGCAGATATCAGGATAATAAACCTGAAGGTCAGGATCAGTCCGATCTCGAGGGCCCCCTGAGTAACGGGGAAGCTTCCCCCGATAAAGGGGACCCCGGGGGGAACGATACTCCCCAGTACCGCACCGTTTGGCATGGTAATGAGTGTAATGATAATAAATACAACACTCATAACGATGATAAGTTTTGACTGCTGCATTACCTCACGATAAAGGCCGCTCATATAGGCAATGACGATAAGGCTAAGGATGAGACCGGCAAGAAAAATCAGATTTATCGAGATGATGCACATCAGGCTGATGACAAGGATAAAAAAGATTTTGGAAACCGGGGTCAGCCGGTGAAAGAAACCGTTCTTGTGAACGTACTGTAGTATTTCAGCCATCAGATCCCCGCCACCGGTAAGTCAGAAATAATTTTACCTTTTTCCATGGATATGATACGATCAGCACATTGCTCTGCAATCTCCCTGTTATGGGTGATTACAATGATGGTGTGTCCCTTGTTCTGAAGGTCTTTTAATATTTTCATGACCAGGCAGGCTTCATTGCCATCGAGGCCGGTTGTCGGTTCGTCCAGAACGATAATCGAAGGAGACATGGCAATGATACAGGCAATGGCAAGTCGTTGCCTCTCCCCTCGCGAAAGCCAACGGGGATACAGATTTTTGGTATGCAGGAGCCCGACCTCGTCCAGCGCTTCGTCAATTACTTTGTCGTCATCGGGAATGTTCAGGTTTTTCAGACCGAATTTAACTTCATCTCTGACTGTGTCGGCAAAGAACATATGATCCGGATTCTGGAAAACTAGCCCGACATCACGAGCGAGATCTGCAATAGTCCGGGTCCGGTTATCTTTCCCCAGGATAAACACATCTCCGCTTGTCGGAAAAAGGAGCCGGTTAAAATGTTTCACGAGAGTTGTTTTTCCGGATCCATTCTCTCCGACGATTGCTACAAATTCAGCGGCATGGATATCGAGACTGATATCGATCAACGCCAGGACATCACCATAGGCATACGAAAGGTGATGGAGAGCGATTACCGGGAAAGGAGTTTCAACTCTTTTCAGACGGCATGCTGACCTTATACCGCGTATCCCGGAAAAATCCGGCAGCACGATCTTTCTCATCCGTCCGTCTTCAAGAACATCTTCAGGAGACCCTATTGCGCTGATAGTCCCCGATTCAATGACAACAAGGGTATCAATCATTTCGCGGAAGTGTGTGTACTTGTGCTCGACAAGGAGGATTGTTTTTCCCTCCTGTTTCAGGGCGCTCAGGATATCAACAATCCTCCGGGTCGCATGTTCATCGAGTTCTGAAGTTGGCTCGTCCAGTATGAGGAGATCATTCCCCAGCGCAAGTGTCGCGGCTAAGGCGACACGTTGTTTCTGTCCCCCGGAAAGATGGTGGGGAGAACGATTTCTGAGATCGACGAGGAAGGTTTTTGCCATGATTGATGCAAGACGTTCTTCAATTACGGCGGCGTCAAGCCCCCGGTATTCGAGCGAGGAGAGAATTTCTTCTTCCACCGTAGTGAAGATCATCTGAGATTCGGCATCATCAAAGACAATCCCGATGGTCTTTGCGAGTTCGGACAGGGAAGCGTAGGCAGCGACATCCCGTCCTCCGATGGTGATGCGACCTCCTTTTTCTCCCCCGTATTCATGGTGAAGTATTCCTGCCGCTGCAAGGCACAGGGTAGTTTTACCTGACCCGGATGGGCCGGTAATCATCACGCACCTGCCTTTCCTGACAGAAAGGGAAAGCTGGTGCAGAGCCGGCTGCACCGTATGAGGATAGGTATAACTGACGTCAGAGAGTTCGATCATTCCTGTCCTCTGACCAGCACCCTGCTCGAGGGGATGTAGAGGATCTGGACGATGACAGCATTGAAAACTGCCGTAATAACCACGATCGGTACGAATGCAATCACGAATTCCATCATATTTCCGTGATATTTCGGGTTACTCAGAATTGTCGCACTGACAAACACAATCGCGATGGCTGCAAAAGTAAAGCCGCTTGCAAGGGTCGTGAGAAATGTCGTGATCGTCGGAGCCAGTTTTGTACGGTTCTTCATGACCGCATAAAGCCCGAAACAGACCAGTGCTCCGACAGGTTCACTGACAAGGTTTGCCGGAGGAAACAGGGAACTTGAGATCATCATTGACAGGATCCCGGCAACGATCCCGATGCCCAGTGCTTCGTAGACCCGTGGCTGGATAAGAATGATCGCGAGACAGTAAAAAGCGATGATCATATTCGGTGTCAGCGGCGTATGGAGCATCGCAAGGAAGAAACGCAGGATCGCGCCGACAGCAAGAAGAATTCCGACAATTGCAATATCTTTTGACTTCATAAGTATGTCCTCAGTGTCATGTAATTCAACGGTAACAAGGCTTGTTCAGATAACCGTGATTAACTTAAACCTGAATGTATATTTTTGTTCATCAACGTATTAAAATGTAACTTTCGAAAAAAGCTGTGCTTTTCAGGAGATTCAGGGTCAATTTCCGGGCTGAATATTCTTTCCTTTCACCGTTATTTGTCGGGATGGCAGTCGTTACCTCCCACCTCCCGTAACATTCATTGCCATGATAAACACTCACTCGTATGAGGATTGATCCGGAATGTTGTTCTCTCCCGGAAACGATGATATTTACCGAGAATCACTGGAACTGCACGCGAAACACAAGGGAAAACTGGAGATACGATCAAAGGTCCCCCTCAGGAATAAGCATGATCTTTCTCTTGCCTATACGCCGGGAGTAGCGGAAGTATGCCGGGAAATTGCACGAGATAAAAATCTTGCATATCGCTATACCCTGAAAGCGAATACTATTGCGATCGTTTCTGATGGCTCTGCAGTGCTGGGGCTTGGCAATATCGGAGGGGATGCTGCTATACCGGTTATGGAAGGAAAAGCAATACTTTTCAAAGAGTTTGCCGGTATCGATGCGTTTCCGATCTGTTTTAAAAATTATGAAACGGATTTCACCGACCAGATCAAGAATATTGCCCCCGTCTTTGGCGGAATCAATCTCGAGGATATTGCAGCACCCAAATGCTTTGAAGTTGAAGATGCCCTGCAGGAGATTGGTATTCCGGTAATGCATGACGATCAGCACGGCACGGCCGTAGTTGTTCTCGCGGCAATCATGAATGCGTGTAAAGTAACGGGTAAAAAATTTGAAGATTTGAATATCGTAATATCCGGGGCCGGTGCCGCCGGTTACGCGATCGCCCGCCTCCTTAAGTGTATCGGATACGACCCTGATGTCTGTTCGACCGTTCATGACATTATCGTCTGTGATACCCGGGGAACTATTTACCGGGGTCGGGAAGGCCTGTATAAAAACAAGTATAAGTTCATCCTTGCAGAGGAGACAAATCACCGTGTTCTTGCCGGAACACTTGCGGATGCGATGCGAGGCGCCGATGTTTTTGTTGGTGTCTCGGCACCCGGTATTGTTACTGAGGAGATGGTCCGGTTGATGAGCAGCGACGCGATTGTCTTTGCTATGGCAAACCCGGTACCGGAGATCATGCCGGACCGGGCAAAAAATGGTGGTGCAGCAGTGGTGGGGACAGGACGAAGTGATTTCGCTAACCAGATCAACAACGTACTTGCATTTCCCGGCATATTCCGGGGGGCACTGGACGCCCGTGCCACGAGGATAACTGATGAAATGAAGGTTGCTGCGGCACACGCAATAGCTGATTGTGTCCAGAAACCCCAGAAGGACCATATCCTCCCAAATATCCTTGATAAAGAGGTCACTAAGGCGGTGGCAGCCGCAGTTGCACGGGCTGCAGAAGCCTGCGGGTGCAGCAGAAGGATATAAAAAAATATGCCCGTATGATACGCGCAGAGGTGATCTGACAGATGTCACCTTTGAAGACTAAGTCGGGATCCACCGGGATAACCTGCAACGCTTATCTTCCGGCAACAAGGTATCCCGGCGTCAGGATCATGAGGTAATCCGATGATCAGTTGTTATTCTTCTCATGACCGGTCGATAAAATATACCGGAGAATCATCCGTATCCCGTTATTTCATAATCGATAGCAGTTGAATTTCTGGCACATTCTTTTCCATGAATAAGGACTTCATCCACCATCTTCTTCAATAATGCCGGATACATGGCCCCCACCATCTCCCGGATCGGTTTTCCGTCGCAGAAGAATTTGAATGTTGGCGTGCTCCGGACGCCATAACGCTCGGCTGTCCACAGATTTTTCATGATGTTGACCCGGGCAAAGGTGACCTCCTTCTGGTATTCCACTGCATATGTCCGGAAATAGGGTTCCATCTGGTGACAGAACGCACAGGAAGGCGAATAAAACATCACCGCTACCGGTTTCGGGCTCTTTTCAACCGACCGTTCCCATGTGACATCATTCACCTCAATGAGCAGGTCCTGAACCGGCTGCGGCGCCGGCGGTGCGGTTTCCTGTTTTGCCGGGGCCGGCAAACCCGGCTGCACGCTGGATATCAGGATATCTTTTTTATCGTCAACCATGCTGCCCCTCACAGACATATAGAAGATGCGAGAAATATAGTTTGTCCTGTTTTTAAAAACGAGAGACCGATGATGGCACTCCGAAAAACTGGAATAATAATCCATTACCGTATGGCCGGCTGGAATTCTTTACCTTATTTTTCATTAACCGAGGGACCGGAACATGAAATCTATTGTTATTCGCAACCTTCTCCCTTTCTCTGGCGTTAAAATGTCATTTACCCCGGATTATATTCCGATGAAAACCCAGAACATGACGCATGAGACAACAGCGGTATATACCAGCCGATCGATGGCGGCCAGGTATCATGAATGGGACCCGGGATGACCAGAATTTTCATGACCGCTCATCCTGCCTATTTATTGCAGAAGGAATGCAATCACGATCATCAATAACACAAGGAAGTGATACGGGATGCTGATGCGGATCGGTGGCAAAGACGTCGAAGGGATCGATGGAACATGGATTGAGGTAAAAAACCCGGCCACCGGGGAGATCATTGATCGTGTGCCGGCTGGATCACAAGAAGAGGTCACTCTTGCGACAGAAGCGGCCGAAGCAGTGTTCGGTGCATGGGCAAAAAAGACCATGCGTGACCGTGGGAAAATTCTGTTCGAGGCGTCCCGCAACGTACGGGACCAGTACAAGGATCTCGCACGGCTTCTTACGCTTGAACAGGGCAAACCCCTGAAAGAATCGATGGATGAAGTCCGGGGTTTTGCAAACATACTTGAATTTTATGCGGGGATTTCCGCCTGCCAGAACGGCGAAGCGATCCAGCTCGGGACTGCCGGCGACTGCATGGTTATCCGGCAGCCGCTTGGTGTATGCGGGGCGATTATACCCTGGAATATGCCGGTCCTCATCATGGGCTGGAAAATTGGCCCAGCACTGCTTGCCGGGAATAGTATGGTGCTGAAACCCGCATCGTCAACACCACTTACCAACCTGCGGCTGGGACGGGTTCTTGAAGAATCAGGCCTCCCACCCGGGGTGCTGAATATTGTAACCGGGAGGGGCGAATCAGCCGGAGCTGCAATGGTGAAGAATGCCGCTATCCGGAAACTGTCATTTACCGGGGACTACGAAACGGGCTGTAAGATCAGGAAGCTCGCCGGCGCGTCCCTCAAAGATATCACCCTTGAACTTGGGGGATCCGATCCTATGATCGTCATGCAGGATGCTGACATCGACCGGGCAGTAGACGGTGCTGTCCGGGGCAGATTTTATAATGCCGGTCAGACCTGCACAGCGGTAAAACGGCTCTACGTTCACGAGAAGATCGCTGTCGCATTTACCAGGAAATTACAGGAACGAATTGAAGGCCTGACCGTAGGAAACGGGCTGGGTTCACGAGTGGATATCGGTCCGATGAACAGTGCAGAGCAGCGGGAGAAAATCTCATCAAGAATCGAAGAAACACGAAATAACAAGGAAGGTACTATCCTTACCGGGGGGCATTCGCTGAAAGGGACGGTATTTGAAAAGGGATACTTTTATCGCCCGACACTGGTTACCGGAATCGCGCCCGGATCCGGGCTCCTTACCGAGGAAGTTTTTGGACCGGTCCTTCCGGTTATGGCGGTTTCGGATCTTGACTCTGCAATCCGCGAGGCGAACAACACCCGTTTCGGGCTTGGGGCGTCGGTCTGGACAAAAGACCTTTCCACAATAAAAAAGGTCTTCGGTGAAGTCAAGGCAGGTATAATCTGGGTGAACCGCCATCTTTCCGTGCCTCCGGAAGTGCCCTTCGGGGGTATAAATGACAGCGGAACCGGACGCGAAAACGGGCAGCATGCGCTGGACGGTTACTCACAGACAAAGACCCTGTTTCTCGGGTGGTAATTAACTCCTGGTGTTCTCATGCTCTACCGGAAAGTTCCAAAAACCGGAGATAAACTCTCCATCCTCGGGTTTGGTTTAATGCGGCTGCCCATGAAAAAAGGCGGGGGTATCGATGAAGACCGGGCTATCCGGCAACTGCGGTTTGCCATCGATCAGGGTGTCAATTATCTTGATACCGCCCCGGCATATCACTTTGGGGGAAGCGAACGTGTTCTTGCCCGTGCACTTGCTGACGGCTACCGCGAAAAAGTCCGGATAGCAACAAAACTTCCACCCTGGTCGGTCCAGTCACGGGAAGACATGGACCATATTCTCGATTCCCAACTCGTTACCCTCAACACTCCCCATATCGATTACTACCTGCTTCATAGTTTATCCGGTGCGAATTGGGAGAAGATGAAGAATCTCGGCGTCCGGGAATTCCTTGACTCAGCCAAGGATGACGGGAGAATAAAAAATGCCGGCTTCTCCTTTCACGGTGATATTGCATCATTCAAAGGAATCATAGATGCATATAACTGGGAATTCTGCCAGATCCAGTATAATTATCTTGACGAGCGCACACAGGCCGGGACTGAAGGACTTGAATATGCCGCGGGAAAACACCTCGCGGTTATGGTTATGGAACCAATCCGTGGCGGAAATCTTGCCGGGGAGGTTCCGGAAGAGATAAAAAAAATATGGGAGGAAGCACGGGTCAAACGATCCCCTGCAGAATGGGCTCTGAGATGGGTCTGGAACCATCCTGAAGTTACGGTCGTCCTCTCCGGGATGAACGATGAACAGCATATTGAAGAAAATCTCCGGGTGGCAAACGAGGCTCTCCCGGATTCGCTTACTCCTGATGAACTTTCGATCATTGCAAGAGTTCGTGATACCTATCGCCGGTTAATGAAGGTTACCTGCACCGGCTGTGGCTATTGCATGCCCTGTCCGGCGGGAGTAGATATTCCCGGGTGTTTCTCCCTGTATAATGCCCGTCATCTTTTTCCCAAAGACCGGAGTTCGAAATTCCACTATATCGGGCGTCATGGTGGATTACTCTCCGATGTTTCTTACGCAGGTTTATGCAGGGCATGCGGAAAATGTAGTACGCTCTGCCCGCAGCACATTCCCATTCCTGAACGGCTCAGGGAAGTGTCAGATGATATGGAAGGTATGATGGGAGTAGTCGTTCCGGTCTTAAGGGGTGGATTGTGGTGTATGAATCACTGGGGGCGGATCAGGCGCAGGTTTGCACGACGTAAAACTCCCCCATAATCTATTGGATTCCTCTCGGAGTCTGTTGTCGGAATGCGATTTTACGAATTGGCCGGTAAAAGGTGCAGGGGATGTATTGTTTCTTGCTCAGTGAGTCGGTGAAATTTCACGTATCGACTTGATCAGAAAGAATCCCACAATGCCAAACGTCATGATGGGTGAAATCCAGAAGGGGACAGTTATACCAAAACTATCGGTGATCATGATAATTCCGAGGAAGAAGATGGAATACATCGCCCCGTTCTTAAGGTACCGGTATTTCCTGATATTGTCAATATTTCGCAAGGTCAGTTCACGGACGATAAACGCCCCGATACCGTTACCGATAAGGATCAGCGGAACTGCCAGGGTAAATGCAAATGCCCCGATAACCCCGTCGATAGAGAACGTGGCATCGATGACCTCAAGGTAAAAGATCTTACTGATATCCGACATGCCGGATGAATGCAGCATCTTTTCTTCAGCCTGTTCTGCATTCTGCCGGAATCCATGCACAATGAAAAAGGCGGTAGAACCGATAACCGCACCAAATGCCATGAGCGGGTTCCTGCCCAGTGCAAACCACACAATCCCCGCGAGCAGAACAGAGACGATGGCAAAGAACCAGACTCCTTTTGTCGCAATATAACGCTCCCCCCGGAGACCGAAATTTTTCCCTTCCAGGAAGAGCCAGTGAAAAAAAAGGAAGATCAGGAATGTTCCTCCCCCTACGAGAAGAATCGGGGCCGACTGTTCAATTGCCGCGAGAACCACGGGATCACTGGAGAAAGTCGCGGTAAAGGCACCGATGGGACCAAGAGCTGGCGTAGATAACCACACGATAAGCCAGGGAAGCAGACCCCGGATTGCAAAGACGGCAAACACCAGCCCCCATAGGAGGAACCAGCGTTTTGCCCGCAAGCTCATCGTTGAGAGGACTTCGGCATTAATTATGGCATTGTCTATGCTGGTGATCGTCTCGAACAATATAAGACCGGTAATAATGACAGCAATTGAAAAAAGATCCATATCGTAAGAAAAATATTGGATTGAGCTCTGCAATAAATGTGTCCTGAACCCTTTCTCCTTCAGAACTTCGCAGAATCTAACTGTTCCCCCATCATTTGCCTTTCATATGACGATAGCTGGAAAATCATGGGAATGATGTTTAGTGGTCTGGTGAAAAATCAGGAACATACCGGACCTGATTCCTTCCTCCCTCAGGATAATCCAGCGTCGGTAATTTTTATCGTTAATTTTTACACCCGGATATCTGTTCACGATAGTGTCCGGTTATTGTTGTTCGCGGCTGGATTCCTGATCCGGACTAAAGAGAACACTCCTGTCTTCACCCTCCCAACCCGGAATAACCCGATTCTGCAGGGACCGCCATATACTATTAACCCGCCTTTTTACGATTTCATGAGGATCATATCCGCAGGTTTGCCTTTGGCA
The DNA here is from genome assembly GCA_963815065.1 of uncultured Methanoregulaceae archaeon. Taxonomy (GTDB): domain Archaea; phylum Halobacteriota; class Methanomicrobia; order Methanomicrobiales; family Methanospirillaceae; genus Methanoregula. The sequence continues at coordinate 159,214 of CAWFFE010000003.1, forward strand.
GGAATGCGGGAACGGGTACAAATCCTGTGGATTCACCAATCGATGATCATCAGGGCAGAGTCGTCGGGCGACAGAACCCGTTCTGGAGATATCTCATTATTCAGTTAACCCAGGGAGAAAAGTGGTATCAGGAATGGTTGAATTCCGGCCACGATTAGTAGACCGCAGAATGTAAATATACCTGACTCTAAAATCAGCTGAAGTAGGTTACATTGATCTCGGTCCTGTTTATTGACAACGACCAGATTTATCTGGATTTCGGCAAACGCTTACTGGAACGCGACGAGGATATCAGGGTAGATGCAGCCCTTTCCCTGCATGAAGCCCTCCCGTTACTGGAAAGAGGTTCCTTTGACGCTGTCATTGCTGATTACCGGATGCGGGAAAGTGACGGCATTCAGCTCATGAGATTCGTCCGTGAAAAATTCCAGAAACATGCCGGCATCATATTTACCGACAGGAGCTCAAACGATAACTTTAATGAGGCTGTTAAGAGCGGTGCGGACCATTATTTAAAGATAAAGGGCGATCCCGCGTCCCAGTTCAAGGAACTTTCCCATATTATCCGTCAGGTGGTTAAGTTCCGGGAAAATGAACGAAAAATCCTTCGTCTCAACAGGGTATATTCGGTCCTTACCCGGGTCAATGAGGCTGTCGTACATTTCCATGACCGGATGCAGCTCATGCAGGAAATATGCAAAATTGCCGTCCAGGAAGGGGGGTATGCGATGGCGTGGATTGGTTTTGAGGATCCCAAAACCAGTCGGATTAAAAGCGCTGTAGCCAGTGGGGCGGTAAATGATTTTTTTGTTTATGACCGGATGTCATCTGATGATACTACCCGTGGCCAGGGGCTGACGGTCACTGCTCTGCGAAAGAAAAAATATAGTATCTGCAATGACATCCGCGCAGAATCTCTCTTTCAGGACTGGGCGGAACATGCCCTGAAGACCGGATACAATTCAGGAGGCGCGTTCCCGATAAGCGTAGATAAAGCGATACAGGGTGCAATCACCTTCTATTCCTCGGAAAAAGATTTCTTTACGGATTCTGAAATCCGGTTACTCAACGGCCTTTCCGAAAATATTTCCTGTGCCCTTGAAACAATGGAACTGGGATACGCGCGGAAAAATGCTCAGGAAGAACTTCAGCGGGCTGAGCATCGATTGACAGAAATTATCGATTTTCTCCAGGAACCAACATTTGCTGTTGATGCAAATGGGACGGTGATCTTTTGGAATACCGCAATCGAAAAATTCACGGGAATCAGTCCCGGGCAAATAATTGGACAAGGGAACTATGAACATTCTTTCCTTATGACGGGGGAACGTGTTCCGGGGCTTCTTGATCTGGTATTTGCATCTGACAAAGAACTTGAAAACCATCATTATTTCATCGTTCAGCGGAGTCCTAAATATATCAGGGCAACGATACAAATCTCCCGTCTGAATGGAAGACCCTCAACTCTGGAGGTAATTGCTTCGCCTTTGTTTGACCGGAAGGGACAGTACGCCGGTGCCATTGAATCCCTCCATGCTATAGCGGAACCTTGCGAAAAAGATGAAAAATTTCACCGGCTGTTTGATACGGCCGATCACGGCATATTTGTCGTCCGGTCCGATACCCGCAAAATTATCGACGCGAATTCCTTTATCATTAAACTTACCGGGTATTCGCGCGAAACCCTGCTCGGACGAAACCTTGAGGAAACCGGGTTTTTCCCGGATAATCTGGTTGCGGGACAATTCTTTGCGGAGCTGGGAAAAACAGGTTATATCCGATATAAAGACATCCCTCTGGAAACAAAGGATGGCAGAATCATTGACGTGGAATTTGTAGGGGAGGAGTATTCATTCAATGGCGAGCAGGTTATCCAGTGCTCCGTATATGACATCTCCGGCCGTAAGCAGATCGAGGATGCAAGAATTCTTGCCCGTAAAAATCTTAATATGTTTTCGAGCATAACGCGACATGACATCCTTAATCAACTGATGGTGGTGAGCGGCTCTCTCGAACTTGCTTCGTATGGATTGCAGGATCCTGATTTGCTGCAACATCTGAATCGTGCTCAGACCGCTGCAAAAAATATTCAGCGGCAAACTACCTTCTCCCGGGAATATGAAAATCTTGGTGCGTCGGCTCCGGCATGGCAGTCTGTATCTGAGGTTGTTCATCGGGCATTCTTTGAACTCCAGGCAGACGCAGTTACCCTCGGCCTGCCGGACGATGCTATTGATATTTTTGCAGATCCGTTACTGGAAAAGGTCTTTTTTCACGTGTTCAGTTATTCTTATAAGTACGGTGAAAAAATTACCCGTTTCGAAGTCTCTTACCAGTATACCACGACGGGTCTTATTCTGACAATTACTGACAATGGAAATGGAATATCACCGGAGGATAAAGGCCGTCTCTTTGTCCGGAATAGCGGTAATGAAAAGACCATCGGACTTTTTCTTGCACAAAAAATCCTCGAAATTACTGGTTTAACGATCAGGGAATGCGGGGAATATAAGAAAGGAAGCCGGTTTGAGATTGCCATTCCTGGAGATAAATTTCGGACAGGTTCACCCGTATCCTGAAACAAAAGAGAATGAAGATGTTCGTTTCCCCGGTTATTCCTCTGCATCCGTAAACAGCAACCGGGGCTGTTGTTTTTGATCCTCCCTGTTTTGTCGATTATGTGCTGATAGAAATGACTCCCCCAACAAAAACTAAATCCCTCCAAAACCAAAATAAAAAATAATGATTTCCCTTCTCTATGTAGATGATGAGCCGGATCTGCTCGATCTCTGCAAGCTTTTTCTTGAGCGGGAAAGGGAATTCTCTGTCGTCACCGTCACTTCTGCCCAAAAGGGTATTGAGGTCCTGAACGGGGGGGCCATAGATGCAATTATTTCTGACTATCAGATGCCGGCCATGGATGGCATTGAATTCCTCAAACTGGTGAGGATGAAATTCAAAGATATCCCGTTTATCCTCTTCACCGGTAAGGGACGTGAGGAAGTTGCCATCGAAGCCTTCGACAATGGTGCTGACTTTTATCTCCAGAAAGGAGGTGATCCCCGTGCCCAGTTCGGTGAACTGAGTCATAAAATACGTCAGGCGATCCGGAGGAAAAAGGCTGAGGAAGAGCTTCGCATGATGCACTCCACGGTGAGTAATGCTCCTGAGGGGATTCTCTGGATTAACGAAGATGGCGGGATCACTTTTTTTAATGATACCGTATGTGAAATGCTCGGATACACCCGGCAGGAATTTGCCCGGTTGACGATCAGTGACATCAGCCCGAAGTTTATTGAGAATCACCTGGATACCGAATGGTTCCAGACAAAACAAAGAAAAATTCTTACCGTCCAGGATATGAACCGTAAAAAAGACGGGTCACTGATCCCGGTGGAAATTTCTCTTAATTATAGTGAATTCGGACCGCGGTCATACGTTTTTGCTTTTATACGGGATAATACCGACAGGAAGAAAGCCGATGATGAACTGAAGTCTGCATACGAAAAGAACCAGGGTCTCATGGACCATGCAAATGATGCCATTTTTATCGCAGACGCAGAAACCGGGATGCTCCTTGATGCAAATAAAAAAACACAGGAGTTAATCGGGAGAACCCTTCCAGAAATCCAGACAATGCATGAGAGTGATCTCCACCCCAGGGGGGAAGAGGAAAAATACCGGGAATATTTTAAGAAACACGCCCGCGAAGGAACAGGTCTCCAGGAGGAGCTCATCGTTGATCACCGGGGAACCCATATTCCGGTAATCGTCAGCACTACCGTCCTCGATCTGAGTGGCAGGCGTTGCATGATGGGTATCTTTCATGATATATCTGATATTAAAAAAGCCCATAATGCCCTCCAGCTCGCCAATAAAAAACTGAACCTCCTTGCAGAGATCACGCGGCACGATATCAGGAATAAACTGACTATGCTGAGCGGATATCTCGAACTGTTTACGGATCACCCTCCTGAACCTCAGCACTCAATGTATCTCGCCAAGCTGAAGAGTGCCGTAAAAATGATCGAGGCGAATATTGAGTTTACCAAATTATACCAGGATCTCGGCGTTGTTGCTCCGGTCTGGCAGAACGTTGATGATACCTTCTTCAGAGCCTGTACCCATGTAGATATCAAAAAAATACGATTCCAGTCAGATACCGGGGGACTGGAGGTCTTTGCAGACAATTTGCTGGAACGGGTTTTTTACAATATTGTTGCAAATGCGGTCGAACATGGCAACGAGGTATCGTTCATCCGCCTCGCAGCAACTGAACTTCCTGACTGCCTCGTTATCCGGATCGAAGACGATGGCATTGGAATTCCTCCTCATGAAAAGGAAACAATTTTCCAGAGAGGATATGGGAAAAATACCGGTCTCGGTCTCTTCCTCTCCCGTGAGATCCTCTCCATTACCAATATCGCCATAAAAGAAACCGGGGAATTCCAGCATGGTGCCTGTTTTGAGATGTGGGTACCAAGGGGTGTGTACCGTTTCTCAAAAAAAAGAGGCCACAGTAATGATTCAAAACCGGACCCAGACGTCTTGAGAAGATAATAAAAAACAGTCGATTTCTCGTCTTTTCCGATATCCTGGCAATCCTCCACGGGAAAGTGAATATACCCGGAAATTTCTCCAGAGATCCTGCCGGAAAAGAATCAAAAAAACATTAGTTCTGATTCATGGATGATGCCTGGTAAAATTTATTCAGTTCCGCGAATATCAATCCAGCGGGATAGTCTCCAGCTGCGACACGAGCTCCCAGATCCTGGTCCGGGCATGAATCGGCATGTTGGGATCATTAGAGATTTCATCTATTTTGGAAATGGCTTCTGCGGCGCGCAGTCCCATTGCCTTTGAACTGTTGGTAAGCAGCGTCCGGGTCTCGTCAGCCACGCGCCGGATGTTTCTGGGTATTGAACTGTCCTCCTGAATGCGCTGCAACATCAGGATACAGTTTTCCATTGTTTTTTCAGGGTTGATCATGGTATCACCTGCCTGTGTACCTGTAGTTAATACGTAGAACCGACATATATAAGTTAAATATAGAGTCAACGGTGAATGCATGCCGCGAAAGGAAGATGAAATTATGGCAGAGCACCTCCTCAAAGGAGGAAAAATGCTCGAAAAGTCCTGTAAAACCTGCGGATGCCCGCTATTTGAAGTCAAGGGCAGAACGTATTGTGTCGTTTGCGAAGAAAACCAGCCGCCCGCAGCCGATAAGGATCGCACGGTCGCGGAGAATGATTCCGCGATCCCCCACGAACATGAATGCACCTGTTCACCGGGAGAACCTTCGGGGGAATGTCTGATGCTCGCGGATGATCTTGCGAACACGATCCTTTCGCTCTGCGAACGAATCCGGCTCGAAAAGGACCCGAACCATGTTCTGACACTGATGAGCGCGGTGAAGACCGGAGCTGAATCACTCCACATCCTCTGTCAGTTATAAGGGCGCCGACAGAGGTCAAAAATCTTTTGTGAGGTCTTTTCTCCTATTCCTTTTACCGCGAGTAATTCTGCCAGTGTGGCATTGACGATTGCCTGCACCGAGCCGAAATAGGAGAGGAGGAGCCGGGCGTTCTTCAACCCGATTTCAGGGAATGCGGAGATGATATATTCCTGCTCTTCCCGGAGAGAACGGTGGGCCTTATGGGGGTGCATCTTGCGCTCACCCCGTGCGCTTTCCTCGCGCTTTGCAAGAACAAAGAGCATCCGTGCAGTATCCTGGTCGTCCCGGGTATAGAGCAGCGAGACGCCTAAGTCCAGGGCAAGTGCAGCGAGCACCCCCCTGATGGCATTCGGGTGGATGTCACGCTGGGTATAAAGATCACCCCCTTCGATGATGATCACCGGGCGCGGTACGGCCTCGGCCATCAGCTTGATCTGGCCGAGAAGGTCACGGTCGATCAGCGTATCAACAAAATCGCGGGCGGTTTTACGCTCGATAAGAATCCTGTCCCCGATTGCATAATCCCCCAGCGGAAGCCTTTCAAGACGAATTGCAGCACCCATTTCGGAAAGGACTTCAACAACTTTTGATGAAGTCTCCCGGTCATCAACCGTGATTTGCGGCCCCTGCACCGTGAATTCCTCGATACTTGCCTGGTCGGCCACGACCGGTTTTTGCATAGGAGTTTGATTACTTCCCATTGCTCTCATGCTCTTATGCATCATCGTCTCCTTGGCCTGGCTGACATGGCGGAATACTTCATCAGAGGTTCCTTTCGTCACGAGAACGATAACCCTGCCAGCCCGGGATCTCCCGGTTCTTCCCTTCCGCTGGATCGATCGAATCTCAGAGGGGACCGCCTCGTAAAAGATCACCAGATCGGTGGAAGGAACATCGAGACCTTCCTCCCCTACAGACGTTGCGATAAGGTACTTTGAACTCACCATCGCGGAATCTGGTAAGCGCTGCGATCTGTTTTTTCTGCGAAAGCCCCTTCTCGGCATCCTTTGATGCCTGACCCACAAACCGCTCTCCGGTTATGCCGTTTTTCCCCAGGTAATCCACCAGAATCTGCACGGTATCGCGGTACGTGGCAAAGATGATGATCCGGCTGTCCGGGTGATTCTCCAGCTGTTCCCGGACCAGGTTCAGGGTAATCTCTGGTTTCGGGTGGAGTTCCTGTGTCCATGCAAGGGATTGTTCGAAGAGTTCGCGGAAGGAGTGATCCTTTACCAGGCCCTGACTTGCTTTGCTGCCTCCGGAACCCGTTCCCTCCGCAACAAGTTTTGCAAGATACCCTTTCAACACCTCGCTTCCCTGGGATTCTGCGAGAGTGACCGCGTGCCGCAGCTTCATGCATGCGGCATACACGGAAGCTGCAGAATACGCAGCAGGGTCGCGATTTGCAATACGCTGCTGGATCTGGGCATTGATCTCATTCAGCGTCTTCATGGTCAGTTTCTCGCGTTTTGGCACGGTGAAACTAAGCGAAGCAAGAAGCGCGAGACGTTCTTCAATAAGATCGTTAATGATTGCGATAGCTCTTTTGAGCCCGGGAGGAAGATCGATGCTGAGGAACTCAATATCCCGTTCGAAAACATAGGGTCGGACATCAGGATCATTCTCGGTCCGGTTTTCAACGCGGGAGATGCCAAGGTTCATGCAGACCTCCTGCACCTTCTTCTGGATGCCCCCCGGGGAAGCCGTCATCGCGAGGAGTAACGGCTTATCCGCAGTTGCAAGGTAGCGCTGTGCAAGAAATACATATGCATAATTTCCTGTCGCCCGATGGCATTCGTCAACAATAAGGAGTGTTACATCTTTCAGGGAATAGCGACCGGCAATAAGGTCGTTTTTAATTACCTGGGGTGTTGCAAGAATTACCGTTGCATTGTTCCATTCTTCAGTTCGTTCAGAGGGCGGGGCTTCACCGGTGAACATGACAAAGGTGGATTTTTCCGATCCCGGGGGACTCTTTGCAAGAAGGTACCGTTCAAAAAAACGAAGATGCTGTTCCACCAGGGGTTTTGTCGGTGCAAGCACAAGCACTCTGCCACCTTCATTATACAGACGGGATGCAGCAACGAGAAGGGCGACAGCGGTCTTCCCCAGACCCGTTGGCAGGATCACCATCGTATTTGCATCGAGTGCCTGCATCGCTAGAGAAAGCTGGTACTCCCGCGATTCGATACTGTCAGGTTTAATAAAGGGATGGCTGATGAATTTCATAGGTTCGTCAAGGGAGAAGGGACGTGAACATGATCCTTCCCCCGATAAGATCTCCGACCGTCTCGGTCAACCGTGAGATCGGAATGCGTACTTGTGACAAGGTATCCCGGTCGCGGAGAGTAACAGAATTATTATCCTTCGTTTCATAATCGACCGTGACGGCAAAGGGTGTTCCAATTTCATCCTGCCGTCGATATCTCCGACCGATGGCACCGCCGTCATCATATTCAGCGAGTATCCCTTTTTTATGGAACATGCGGGTAATGTCATCAGCGATACTGTCAAGACCATCACGGGACATGAGCGGGAACACGGCAACCTGAACGGGTGCGACATTGGGTGAGAGCCGCAATACCGTACGTTTTTCTCCATCGACGACATCCTCATCATATGCCTGTTCGAGGACCGCATAGCACATCCGGTCGATGCCATACGAAGGTTCAATCACATGGGGAGTGATTTCCTCTCCCCGTATCTCGATCACCTCATCCCGGATCTCGAATAAACCGGCAGGAATATGAATTTTTTCATCCCCGATCTCGATATCGGCACCCTCCGGCGTGGGAATTGCTGTTTCAAGGGCGGTAAAAATCGCTTTTGCTTTCGTGCGGTACTGTTTGCCCAGAACACTCATATTGGGTATGATCCTGCGTCGCTCCGTCTTCTTTGGCACATCGTACTGGATGAAAACGGTCATCGGGGTACCACTCTGTTTAGCATGGGCATGCAGGTCATAATCGGTTCTGTCGGCTATTCCTACGGTTTCCACCCAGCCAAAACGCCGGGAGAAAACTTCCGCATCCCAGCAATCTGTGGCATAATGCGCCCGTTCATCCGGCAGGTGCTGGCGGAACCGGAGCCGTTCCCGCCGGATACCGATTTTCACCAGGAGTTCATGGGTCAGGGCAACATAATAAGCAACATATTCATTGGCGATGATGCCGGTGTCGACCGCTTCCCTCATCGACATTTCTACCGGCTCTTCACCGTTCTGCTGCCGGATGTAGGAAAGCAATGGCATCCTGTATTCCCCGTACCTCCAGAACGAGGGATGGTGGTTCTTCTCTGCCGGATGGACAAAAATTTCTGCTTCTGCCTGAGTAAACTCCCGGAGACGGATCATACCCTGACGGGGTGAAATCTCATTCCGGTAGGACTTTCCGATCTGCACCGCCCCAAACGGAAGCTTGTCACGATAAAACCGGAGGAGGCGGGAGAAATCGACAAACATACCCTGTGCAGTTTCGGGTCGCAGGTATCCTGTCCGCTGTGAGCCGGGGCCAATGGTCGTCGAAAACATGAGATTGAAATTGAACACTTCAACGGTGCCGAGAACTTCCTCGCATGCAGGGCATTTACAGGAGATAATCGCACAGGAGAGATCCTCGTTGCTCATGATCGAGGCATTGCGAATGTTCCCCCCTTCTGCAACATGGTCGGCACGCAGGTATTCCCGGCAGTGGGGGCACTGGCACATCTTATCAGAAAAACCCTTAACATGCCCGGATGCAATAAAAACAGCTTCCTGGGCAATAGTCGGGCATTCAATCTCGTAGTATCCTTCCTGTACGATGTAAAAATCCCGCCAGATATTTTCCACGCGCCGTTTCATCATCGCGCCAAGGGGGCCGTAGTCGATGAATCCTGCTACTGCACCGTAGCATTCGGATGTCGGCCAGATAAACCCGCGACGTTTGGCAAGTTCCATTACGTTTTCAAAAACATCTTCAGTGCACTGGTTCAATATCCATCACTTCTCTGGTTTTCATGGTAAGTTGTCTCATTCAATTATTACGCCGCTGATATTATAGTTCTCGTCACGGAGAGATGAAAAAGCGTTACCGGTTATCTCCGTCAGAACTACCTCTCTGCACCGCAGTCAGGTGCTCACGTTGCGATGTCGGATCGTTCATCCTGCAGGCCGGGAAAATGCATATAAAAGCCAAAAAAAGCGTGACTATCATTTCCTTAACGACTATGGGAATATTAACCGAGAGATTTGATGCCACATGCTGTACAAACCTGCTGCCCATGAGAATATCAATATATACAATTACATCAGCCTTTTAACGGAAGATGATCTGACATTCCGGTAAAAAATTCGTATCCGGAGGACATCGCGGAGATAAAAAAATAATGATAATAAGCCTGTAAGAATACTACAAGGGAACATATCTATGAGCTATTCAGTAATCCGGGTGAAAAATGACGTTGCCGTGAAATCCCGTTTATTGTACTCGGTCCTCCGTGTGAACCCCTCCTATAGCGTGAAGGAATACCGGGAAGAGCCCGATCCGGCTGACGATAATTATTCCATAATCAGTTTCACTTCATATGAAAAGAGTCCCTTTTGTCCGATCGGTACTATATTGAATGAGTTCATAGCGAGGAACGAGATCGAGTATCTCAACGAGTCGATGCCGAACCGGTTCAGCAATCCCTGAACTCCTGTTTTACTGGACTCTTTTCTCCTGTCACGGGAATGATATATTATCAATCTTTCATTTTCTTAAAAAAATTATTTCCTGACGGGACCTTAGATCAGAGTGGTAATAATTTCTCCATTTGTTTATCAATTATTTCACGACAGAGCGATTTTCTTAATAGGTTTTCGGTCTGACACGATGTAAAGATAACATTAAATAGGAGGCGAAGTATTGTATATCCTAATCCCATAACGGGGTACGCAATGACTGAAGATAAACGCAAGGTACAGCTTCTAAAACTCTTCAGTACCATGTCCGGGAAGACAAAAATTGTCGAGCCCATGAAGAATATCCATGGTACTTTGAGAGACAGCGATGCGATTGAACGTGAGGTTGCTCTCGTGATGAGAGAGATCACGGAACAGGGAATCTTCAAAACCTCCTTAAGACCGATCCAGCTTGCAAAACTTGTCACCCTGTTTTACGCCGGTAAAAATGACACAGAAATTGCTCGCCAGCTGGGGGATGAAAAACTCAGCAAGACTGTTGCACGTGCACGGGTGAGACTCAAGCTTTTCCGGGAACTTGATTTTAAGATGCCTTTTGATAAGATAAGGATGGAAAAACTGATCGAGTCCGGCAAAACCATGAAAGAGGTTTCTGAAGAGCTTGGCGTAAGCCCTTCGACACTTCGTGAGTACCGGCACGTAATTGAGGAACAGGAAGATCCCACTATCGACCCTTATATCGACAGGGTCAGGGATGTCATGGAAGACCGGGATCTCTCCGAACAGATGACCAGAAGCGCAACTGCGGATAATCTTGGGGATTCCATCGATATTACCGAAGCAGAAATGATTGATGTCACGTAAGGGTTAATCCAGCCCTCCCCGTCATCAATTTTTTTTCGTGATACACCGTGTGCAGGGTACCCCGTCGGGGGCGTCGTCGTTCAGAAATTCTCTCTGCCCCGCCGGACCCCCGGAGGTGCCCTGAGGCAGGTCACTCTCCTGATTAAGGAAACATTTACTCCATGATATTTTCGTGCATGGATGGCAAATTTCATGCAGGTATAATCAGATCAGCATATATGCAGCTCACCTGGCTCGGCCACGCATGTGTTCTTCTTAACGGTTCAAAGAAGATCCTGATTGATCCTTTTATTGAAGGCGGCAGTGTTCTCTGGACACGACCCGATCTTGTAGTTGTCACTCATGGACACGCAGATCATATCGGAGAAACGATCGCACTTGGGAAAAAAACCATAGCAATTTCAGAAATTGCCCGATATCTTAACGCAAAAGGGCTCGTAGCCGAAGGCATGAATATCGGCGGGACTCTGATGGCGGATGGGGTCTCGTTTACCATGACTCCCGCAAACCACTCCAGCGCGATTGAGGAAGCGGGCCTTAGCTACGCCGGGGGATTGGCAGCAGGTTTTATCATCGGCATGGATGGTCTGAAAGTATACCATGCCGGGGACACGGGGCTTTTTACCGATATGAAACTCATCGGAGAACTCTACCACCCGGATGTTGCCCTGCTCCCGATCGGCGGACGATATACTATGGGCACCGCTGAAGCGATGATGGCAGCCAGTTTCATTGGTGCAAAAATGGTGATTCCGATTCATTACAATACCTGGGATAAGATCAGGGCAGATCCCATGGCATTCAAAAAAGCGATTGAACGGACGACCGACATCCATGTTGAGGTGATGCAGCCGGGAGAATGCATAACAATAGGACAAAAATAGCGGAAATGGATAATTTACCGGGAATAAATGGCTGTGTTCCCAATTCCTTAAAAGGGTAGGCAGGAAAGCGGAAACGAGGGTAAGCCATTTCCGCCGGTATTCGAGAAATGACGGAGAACCGGGAATTTCCCCCGGTTCTCCCGCACTCCCACGGTCGTTGCGGCAACGCCCGGGTCATGTCGCCCGGACCATCAAACCTTCACACCCGGCAGATCCCGGAACATCTTGTCCCCATCAAACACTTAACGGTTCTGCCAGAAACACATGGAAGCTGATATTCTCCCCGAATGTTCATAGGTTATTAGCAGGGTAATGTTCCAATTCCGCCCCTTTTTTAAAGATGTTATTTGTCGAAAATTTTCGTAACTAAAACTAAAATGAAAAAAGTTACAATAATTCTCAGGTATCCCTTGTCGTACAATGGACAGTGTTTAAAATTTTATCTTGTTTTCGGGGTCGCCACAGCGGCGGGGGCGGAGGCTTTGCCGAAGTCCCCGGGAGCGTGATAACTATTCTTTGGAGTAGTATTTACGGAAGATTTTTAGAGAAAAATCCGGGGTTAAAATAATACTTTACCCATTTGAATTAAGGGATTTGTCCGGGCATGGACATCTGCACGGATCTGCTTCCTCACATTACCGGATAAACCTATTGTCTTTTATGCTTGAAATCCGGAGATATATGATTATCTGAAATAAATTAACGTCTGACCAAAAAACCCTGCTGTGAGAAAACGATGAACATGGATGTTTTTTCTGTCCTTATGGTGATTGCCTTCGGTTCCATGACGGGAACAGGTTTCGGTCTTATCATCGGTTTTTTGTCGGGCTGGCAGGGGGGTGCCTCATCGAAAATGACCCGGCATGATCGTTTCCTGAATGGTGCGGTGATTACCGGCTGTTCCGTAATCAGTATTGTCGGACTGGGCTGGATTTTTCTGGCATAAACGGCAACGGTACATGAATACGGGTCCTTGCCGGAAACCCGAACACCTTGCGAACCAGGCCCGCGTTTTACCGCGAGATCCCTGTACGACAGAAATGATTATGGTTAAATTATTATGGTGTAATACATAACGTAACGTAGAGCGATTAACGCACAGGTCAAAATGACCAGTAATAGTGCCCTGCTGGAAAAGAGTAGCGGTCTTTGATGAAAAGCAGCTTTTTACCCTAATTCTGTAAAGGAGAAGTGAGACAAGCGATGTTAAAAGCAACGATTGATGCAGATATCTTCAGAGAATTTATCGATGCGATCTCGGCACTCGTCCCTGAGTGCAGGTTACACGTCGATGAGAATGGGATCTCTACGCGAGCTGTCGACACGGCCAACGTAGCGATGATTGGAGTCGAGCTGAAAAAAGAGGCGTTTGATTCCTATAAGGCAACAAAAAGCCAGTTGGGTATAGATATATCCAAAATGAAAAATATTTTCGGTATGGCCGGCAAGGGCGACCTCATAAGTCTTGAACTCGCTGATAATGCGCAGAAGATGTCCGTCTCAGCTCACGGATACCATTACTCCATTACCCTTCTGGATACAAACACCATAAGGAAGGATCCCAATCCCCCGACCATCAATCTTCCGGGTAAAATCGTAATTACCGGTGATGACTTCAACAATGCGATGAAAGCCGCCGCAGTGATATCGGATAAGATTGCACTCGGAATCAACCCGAAGGAACAGACTTTTTATCTTATCGCTGAAGGTGACACTGATAATATCCGACGTGAGTTCAGCAAAGATGAACTCAAATCAATTACCCCCGCTGAGGCACGATCGCTCTTCTCACTGGACTACTTAAAAGATATGGGGAAGGTCATGAGCAAGGCCGCCGAGATCGAAATTTTTCTGGGTATCGATCATCCTGTCAGGTTTTCCTTTGTCATCGCCGGAGGCAACGGGCATGTCGAGTACCTGCTCGCACCCCGTATAGAGGCTGACTGATGGATTATCGGCCATCTGCAAAGGAACTCTCCCATTTTCCCTTTTTAAAAAAAGCCCAGGACCGTATCAAAGATGTTTTCCCCCCCCTTGATGTGTTGCTCAGAGAGGAGCGGGGGAAAATAATCATCGATCTCGCCATAAAACGTATCAACCAGGCGTTATCTGCAAAGCGGACCTTTATCGCTCACTTTCAACAACGTGATGAAGATGAAATTGCGGGCTATGTTTTATCCCGTATTATCGCATCCTGCATCCAGGATAAACAACTTTTTGAACGGCTGTCGCGTTATGAGGCGGAACGTGCCTATTATTTCCTCATATCGGAACTCGGAACAGAAGAGGGCGAAAAAGGCTGGAATGAAAATATCCTGCTTGATGAGGACGGTTACAGCCCGATAACAAAATATCTTGCCGCGGAATTCCGGATAAATATTACGGAATCCCGTATGCCGCTTGTCGATTACGTGGAGATTGCGGCTCCTCTGCACGATGATCGGTTTAAACTCGTGAACCGGCGGGTACACCGTGGATTTGTAGAGATAAAAAAAGAAGAACGGTATGAACTGCTCCGCGAACGGATCCGGGTAATCCTCCGCCGTGACCTTCCCTATAAAATTCCAAAATCCCTGTGCGAACAGCTGGCTCCGGTGTCGGAGCCGATAAAAAAGGTCTACCAGGAGAAGATGCTCCAGCAGTTTGGTACCATAGAGGAAAGCTCGTTTCCTCCTTGTATGCAGGCATTGATCCTGGCACTGACCTCCGGCGCGAACCTCACCCATGCGGGACGCTTCGCGCTTACCACATTTATTCATACCATCGGAATGGACATTATGGGAATTGCCCAGCTCTATGCGAGGTCGCCGGATTATGATCCTGAGAAAACGATGTACCAGGTCGAGCATATCACGGGGCGGGGGGGGGCCGGCACAGAATATACCGCTCCGGCATGTGCGGCAATGAAGACAACCGGTCTCTGCATTAACAAGGACCTGTTGTGTGAAAAAATTGCCCACCCCCTCAGTTATTATAAAATCAAGAAGAACGACCCGTCAAGGAAGAGCCCTGAAAAAACCGTAAAAAAAACAGGGTAAAACCGGAACGGTCACAGCATTATCAGGTTATTTTTTCATTGACCAGGTAACCGGCACCTGACAGGAATATGATAAAGATAACAACTGCCACGAGATAGGCTATCCCGGCGACCATAATCATAGGTAATACAGCAAGCATCGTAACCAGGATGAAAAAGGCTGCCAGGCCAATGACCACATCAAGGAGTCGTGCGTCCATCACACAAACTTCGTTTCAGGAGAATATATGTATATCCGCATAGTCACTTCCTGCTTTTCTCCGCATGGACATGTTTATTATAATCCGGCTTATTTAGTTAAGTCTGATGAAGGATCCAGCACGGGAACGCAGAGAAACGCTTGAAATACTGGCCGGGGCAACTGACCTTCTGACACGATCTCTTGATGCCCGGCTTATTCCCCTCACCGGGCTCATGCTCGGGTATGCTATCAGAGGGGCGCGGGACAAAAATAGTATCGCTGCCGTGAAGGGAGGAATTATTACGGAAAATGAAAAACCACGCGGTGCCGGCCCGTGCGATTTTGGCGTGGATGATGATATTGCGCGGATCATTCTGACCGTGATGAAATTCGATCCCGGTATCCGAAGTGCGGCGACCCTGCGTTGTTCCCGGAACCTGCTCAGGAGCATGGAAAGTCTCTTCCTTGAATGTACGCCGATAAAAGCGGATCGCGGACCCGCAGGGTTAAGTACGATGGACTGGAGTGTCGCGTCGTGCTGCAAGGAGGGTGTACCCGATGTTTGTTATCCCTATGCCGGAAAAGGAAACGAACCTCTCGTCCTTCTTTTTGGGGAAGATCCAATCGACGTGACGAACAATATTATTATGATATCGAACCGCATTATAAGTATAGAACTTTGAGGAAATCACATGGGAATTAAACCGTCATACATTAAATCTCTCGGTACCGAACTTCTGGCCAGCCAGCGGGGCTATTTTTCAACCAGTTTCGATGAAAACAAACAGCAGCTGGGAAAATCAACGGTAATTGAAAGCAAGCGTGTCCGGAACCGCGTCGCCGGTTATATCACGAGAAAAATAAATACCAAAAGACACTCATAACCTTACGTATGTTTGAAGGTGTCCTTCCGGCTATCATAACCCCTTTTAAAAGGAATTCTGCAATGGACCTTGATATCCAGGGTCTGGAGCGTAACATCAGTTTTCTCGTTTCCCGGGGAGTACACGGGATTGTACCCTGCGGATCTACCGGTGAATCTGCAACACTGACATTCGAAGAACACGAAAAAGTCATTGAGATCGCTGTCAATACGGTGAACGGCAAAGTTCCTGTGCTCGCCGGCACAGGTTCCAACAATACCGCTGAAGCGATACGCCTGACCAAAGCCGCAAAGGACATCGGGGCAGACGGTGTTCTTATCATAAGTCCTTACTATAACAAGCCAAACCGTTCGGGACTCATCAAACATTACACGAAGCTTGCCGATCTCGATATCCCTGTCGTCATGTATAATGTTCCCGGTCGGACCGGCCAGAACCTTGAACCCGATCTGGTCGCGGAACTTGCCCGGCACCCCAATATCGTAGCTATCAAGGAAGCCAGTGGCAATATCGGGCAGATATCCCGTATCATTGAAGAAACCCAGGACGACGAATTTGCCGTGATCTCCGGGGATGACAACATCACCCTCCCGATCCTGGCTCTGGGCGGGGCGGGCGTGATCTCGGTTGCCGCGAATGTTGACCCGAAACGCATGGTCGCGATGTACGAGGCCATGAAAGAAGGTGACTACCAGAAAGCACTCGTTCTCCACTACGCGCTGGCACCTCTGCTCCGATCAATGTTTATTGATACCAATCCGATTCCCGTGAAAAAGGCAGTCGAACTCCGGGGAATGGCCGGGGGACCAGTCCGGCTTCCGCTCGATGAGCTCGATGAAAAGAAGACAGAACTGCTGAAGAAAATCCTTGCCACGATACCGGAAAAAATGACGGTGAAAAACCCTGCACTGTCCAAAAGACCCCAAAAAGCTGTCGTGGGAAAGAAAAAATCTCCTGCGAAGAGATCGGTGCGGTGAATTGAATCATGATAAAGGTGGTTGTTTGCGGCGCTTCCGGACGGATGGGCCAGACGATCGGGCGGATGGTCAGTGAGTCTCCAGATCTTGAGCTGGCCGGTGGCATAAATCTCAAACCCGGTTCATTTTTTGGCAGTCCTATCGTCGCATCAAAGGATGCAGAAATTCTCATCCAGAGCACCCGGCCGGATGTTCTCATCGATTTTACGGTGGCGAATGCCGCGGTCGGAAACATAAAAATGGCCGCACGCAATAAGGTTGCACTTGTTGTAGGGACTACCGGTTTTTCGCATGAGCAGAGGAGCGAGATGGAACAGGCGATCCGGGGCAATGTCCCTGCGGTTATCTCCAGCAATTTTTCTATGGGAGTAAATATCTTCTGGCAGCTCCTGAGGGAAGCAGGAAAACACCTGAAAGACTATGATATTGAAGTGATCGAGGCACACCACCGGAATAAGAAAGACGCCCCGAGCGGGACGGCAAAAACAATCCTGCAGATACTTGACGAGGAAGCGGGTCCCCGGAAAAAGATCTACGGTCGCGAAGGTATGACGGAACGCGGCGATGAAATCGGCGTTCATGTCATACGGGGCGGCGATATTGTCGGTGATCATAAAGTTATGTTCTCAAAAAATTTCGAAACCATCGAAATCTCGCACCGGGCATATGACCGTTCGGTCTTTGCATCCGGTGCACTGCAGGCCGTCCGCTGGGTTGTCGGTAAAACGCCGGGAATTTATGGCATGAATGATGTGCTTAACCTTGGAAAATAATTTTATTATGTAAAGTACTATTTTAGCCCCTGATTTTTTCATAAAATCTTCCGTAAATAATACTCCAAAGAATAGTTACCACGCTCCTGGAGGCTTCGGTAAAAGCCTCCGCCCCCGCCGCTGTGGTGACCCCCATAACAGGATACACCTCTAAACACTGTCCATCATACGACAAAGTGATACCTGGGATTATTGTCACTTTTTTCATTTAGTTTTAGTTACGAAAATTTTCGAAAAATAACGTCTTTAAAAAAAAGGGTGGAATTGGAACATTACCTGATTTTTTCATAGGGTAATTTGACGACAATGGTCGTGTCCCCGTCTTTTTACCACCCCTGCTAATCAGGGCTGATTCTCTCCGGACCGGTTACGGTTAGCAGTAAAATCTTTTTTTTTGGAAAAAAAAGCAGAGAAAATGCAGGTTTCCGGGGGCATATAGCGAAATCTATTTTTCATCTTTAGTCCAACATATACGATGGAGTGAATGAGTTGGTTGCAATCGTTGACACCGTAAAATGCACCGGATGCGAGACATGTGTACATGAATGCCCTGCATCGGCGATCGCGATAGAAAATGAAAAAGCGAAAGTCGACAAGGAGATGTGCGTCGACTGCCAGACCTGCGTCGACGTTTGTCCATCGGAAGCTATTGTTGTGGAGTGAAGAGGTTTGCCCGCCGTCGTAAATAAAGAGAAATGCACCGGATGCGAGACCTGCGTGAGCGAATGCCCGGCATCCGCGATATCGATGGAAAATGAAAAAGCATGTGTCGATCCGGATATGTGTGTGGATTGCGAAACCTGTGTTGATGTCTGCCCCTCAGAGGCCATCAGCATGGAATAGACTCTGAAATGTATTCTGGTCTTCAGTATTTTTTTCAGATCTTCCCTGAGCTTACCTGAACCCCCGGCCTACCTCCAGATATCCGGATCCTCCCGGGAAATAATTACCCTACCGGATAAAAGAAAATCCACTGCATTATCCTGCGGAACTGCGGAATATCAGAAAATTTCGCCTATAGAATAAAAATCTAAAAAACAACGTTTTTATTATCACAGGTAAAATGGGATGTTTACAACCCGCCATATTTCAACGGGAAAAACAACGAACAGGACCTGACACACATGATTAATGTTGGAGTGCTCGGAGTTACGGGCGCGGTTGGCCAGCGATTTGTTGAACTATTAGCGGATCACCCGTGGTTTAATCTTTCGACCCTCGCCGCCTCGGAACGAAGTGCGGGACAGCCTTATGGGAAGATCGTGAACTGGCGTCTGGATACGCCTTTTCCGGAGAAGATCGGCAAAATCAGGGTGACATCCACTTCCCCAAAGGCGATGAAGGATGTCGATCTGGTCTTCTCCGCTCTTCCTGCAGATATCGCAACCGGCGTGGAGAATGAATTTGCGGATGCGGGAATTGCTGTCTGCAGCAATGCGAGTTCCCACCGCATGGAACCCTCGATACCGCTGGTTATACCCGAGGTCAATCCGGAACACCTTGGACTCATCGATGTCCAGCGGGATTCCGGCAGGGACGGGTTTATTGTCACCAATCCGAATTGCTCCACCATCATGATGGTTACTGCCCTCGCTCCTCTCAGGAAATTCAAATTTACTGATGTCAGAGTTGCGACCATGCAGGCTATCTCAGGTGCCGGTTTTGCCGGCGTGGCAGCAATGGCGATCTATGACAATGTTATCCCGTATATCGGCCAGGAAGAAGAGAAGATGGAGACCGAGACTCTCAAGATCATGGGAACGCTGAAAGATAACCGGATAAAAAATGCAAATTTCCGTGTAAGTGCCAGTTGTCATCGCGTTCCGGTCATAGATGGCCATACTATGTCAGTCTGGATCGACATCAAGGACCCCCTGGAGAATCTGAAGACTGCTTTCCGGGATTACAAACCCCCGATCAAAGGTCTTCCGACCCAGCCAAAGGAGTCTATCCATTTCTTTGAAGAAGAGAAAGACCGCCCGCAACCACGGCTTGACCGTATGAGGGGTAACGGGATGACCGTATCGGTTGGCAGGCTTCGGGAAGGAGTCCGTTTTGTTGCGATGGGGCACAACACTATCCGGGGTGCAGCCGGAGCGAGCGTACTGAATGCAGAATTGATTACCAAGAAGAAATACCTCTGAATGGAGAACTATCATGCAGCAGCAGAAAGAGAACACAGTATTCGTCGGCAATAAACCCGTTATGAATTATGTCCTTGCGGTAATCACTCAGTTTAACAACGGAGCAGAAGAGGTAGCGATCAAAGCGAGAGGTAAGGCGATCTCCCGAGCGGTTGATACTGCAGAGATTGCCCTTAACCGGTTTCTTGAAGGAGTCTCAAAAAAAGAGATCATCACTTCAACAGAAATCATAGATACAGATTCAGGTAAGACCAATGTCTCTTCCATTGAAATTGTTCTTGCCAATAACCGGTGAATGAAATAAATTTTTTTAAAGAGTCTCTTTTTCGCCTCCCCCATTCGATTCCTGTTTATGTTCTCACTATGGATTTAAGGTGACAACTTTTTATTTTCCCATTTCTCCGGAGAATTGCCTTACCCGTATTTGAGATCGATGCCGAATCATAAATATCCCGTGATCCAGAGGGGAAATTTGATCAGATATCGTTCATTATCTTCTCTCAATGCAATCTCGCCCTCAAAAGAGATGCTCACCGGGTGGATTTGCAGGAGAAATTCCTGACCCGGATCTTTGTACTTCTGAGGTGATATGATTGAGAGCGACCTTTTTGTTAATTCAATGAGCAAAAAACCGGAATTTCGGTGCCCTTTTAACCATTTACTTTCTGATGTTAGTGGACTTACAAAGACGTGGTATCCGGAGTTGGAGTTGTTACTACCAGATTACAAAGCAGGTGGTGATCAAAAAAGGCTGGAGAGAACTTCAAAGAAATCGCAGGTTCCGCAAAAAGGCATGGGGACTCACCCGATTCCTCCAGGATTCTCTAAACCGTCTCCCCCACGGGGCAATGAAAAAATAGCCCTTTAACACGAACACCGGGATTATAAGAATAAAGTAATTTTCCGTCGGAAAATTTATTGTACATCCGTCTATCATCTGAATGGATCCAACGGAATTTCCGGTAAAACCCAAAACCATTTAAACGGTCATTCATGATAGTACTATGCTATGCGAGCCTATGCTTTCGTGCTGGCGATCCTTCTGGTTATCGGCCTCGCAGTTCCGGTCCTGGCTGCGAATGAGGAGCGTTACAGCTATATTACGATACAGGATGTCCAGATCAGGCTCGATAATGAAAGTGCAGTCATCCATGTGAATTATAAAGTGGACGAGGGTACGCGGTTTATCTTTTTTCTTCTCGGGAAACAGGATCTGAAAAACAAGACTGATGAAGATACTCAATTATGACGATGCAAGGATAACACGAATCGATCTCTCCAGTGCCGATTTTACCGTGGAGAATGCCGCATTGTCGTATGGGACCGGGATATACTGGTATCCCACCCATGAATTCAATATTGCCATCCCCCTCCTTTCCGTCAGTTCTCCTCAGGCAACCCGGAATTTCACGATGACCCGGGTATTTCCCAGCGGTATGGGATATTTTGCTACAGAAACCAGAGCAGTACCCGAACGAGATAAAAATTGCCGGAACTCCTGAAAGGATATCCCGGTAACATACTCCTGTAGTGCATATTGGTATCGGAGCAGCCTGGTCTTCGAAAAGAGTTATGGGTTCTCCGGGGAGATCTCTCCTTATTTTTTGTTATTACCGTCGGGCATCGGATGAGCAGAAACACCATCCGGATATCACATGACTTCTATGATTTCCTGTCGGCGGAGTTCGATCATCTTACGGTTGACAGCATACTGGGTAATGACACCGACAACAGCAGATATGATCCCAATGACTGTGGAATAAAGAATAGTCTGTGATGCTACATCCCCGGAAAGGGGAAAGTCAGGGACACCGCTTACTGAAATGATGAAGACGCTGGCGCCATAGAATATGAAACCCAGCGCAACGACGAAGAAGGGGAAAACAATCACTTTTCCGAGCGCCTCCCGTTCGTTTGCATACACATCGATTATCACACCGACCGACGTTATCAGACCTGCAATGATAAGCCATTCAACCGAGCCATAAATAAATGTCATCAGGTACAGGAGCAGCCCTAAACTGCCATCGGTGGAGTAGAACTTCAGGACATTGATAAAACCCACGGTGAATCCAATGACGATGAGCAGAATCGTGGTTGTATAGGTGACAAAAGAAAATCGTCCCCGGGTGAGCGATATGCGGAGTGCATCCATGATACTGTGAACAATCTCATCAAATCCGAATCCCTTGTAGAGCAGGTATCCTCCAATCACCCCGACCACAATAATCGTCGCAACCCCCGGGTAATCGAGCAGGTACGCGGTGGCATAGAGGATCATAGCAAGTCCCAGGGGAATAAAAATCATCCGGGAGATCTTTGGGTCATCGAGAAATTTTTTCAGGATGTAATATGTCCCTTCAAGATTGGGCATCTGGTTTACTATAACCCGACGGATACTTGAAACCGGGATTTTGGACTGAATAATCGGAATGACATATTCATCTTCCGCCCCGTCGGTGACCAGGATGCAGTTGGACGACTGTGTCTCCTGAATGACCTTTTCAAGGGATGTGGCGATCCTCCGGTCTCCCTCTATCATATGGAGGTGATTGCCGGCAACAACCGCGATCGCGGTCTCCTCTCCTTTTTCAGTCAGTTCATCGTAGATCTTGATTGCCGAAAATATGGCATTAATATCTGAATCTTCCGGGTCGGCAAGGGCTAACGTGTTTGCAGCCTTGAGACACGCTGCCCGGCCTATGGCAGGACTTTCAATATTAGCCTTCCATCCGATATCATCGTCCCGGTCAACACTCAGGACTAATGTACGACCCGTGGTCATTATTAGTATAAAGTTGCGGTAAATCTATTAAATAATTCCTGACGGTAAAAAAAAAGTATTGAAAGAGGATCAGATGAGTTTTGAGCGTTGGAGGAGCAGGATGTCGTCGGTGGTGAGTTTCTCCCCTGCCCGGAAGTTCTTGAAGAGACTCTCTGCTTCTTTCCGTACCGCTTTTTGCTCTTTTGTCACCTTGACTTTCTTTGTCTTCTTCCGCAGTCCGGAGATTACCTTATCATAGTCGCGAAGTTCCTTCTGGCAGGTAATGAAGAATTTATGCTCGGCATCCGCTGATTCCTGTGCTTCAACAAAACTCTTGTGTGCGGCATCTGCAGCTTCACGGGACTTATCGGCCTTCCGGTAGAATTCGACCATGAGGTCGTGGTGTTTCTGGGCAAGCTCGGCAAACTCGGTCACTTTAGCATGAAGATCGGAAGCAAGTTTCCGAAAATCGCGGGCTTCGGTAATCTTCGTGCGCATCTCCTTGTTCTGTTCGAGCTCTGCTTCCTGCTCCCGGACCTGGGCCATCATCTGTTTGATCTTTTCGATCAGTTCCCGCTCTTTATCTGTAGTGAAGACCTCGGTCTGCTGCCGGTACTCCATATATTCGATCTGTTTCTGGAGTTCCTTGATTCCCCGGTTCTTCAGGGTGCCGTGATCTTTTTTGAACACCTCAATCTCTTCAAACAGGACATTAGCCTTGTCATTGAAATCGTTCCGCTGCGCCTTCAGGTCAAGGACATCCTGGTTGGATTTATCCCGGAGATCTTTATTCTTCTGCGCTTCTTCCACAAACTCGCGAGTCTGGTTGTTAAGGGTATTGCGTTCCCGGGCGAACTTGCTGGCGGCGGCATTCAGTTCATTCCGGCGGTTTTTGTGCTCTTCAGACTCGGCAAGAATTTTCTTTCTTTTTTCCATCAGGTCATTCAACATGCGTTACCACTCCTCATCGATTCCCTTGCACGGGAGGCAGACATAGTATGGGGGAGAAGAACAGGGCAAAAGAGTGATACCATGACCCTTTTGATTCTCTCACATGACAACTCTGCATACAAGGATGCAGGGTGGAAAACATCAGAAAAGGATAGCAGCGCAGAATTCAGATAAGACTCCGGCCCGAAGTCTTTGTTCAACACTCTGTTCATGATGTTCAACTCCCGATACCGGGGCGCACCAGATCACATGGTCATCGCCCCACATCCTCCCAGTGAAGGATTGGTCGAATGTACTATATTTTAAAGGTGTGGAGGATTATTAAGCGTTTCGCCGTTGTTCCGGAGAAAATGACCGCTGAATGAGGCGGATATATTGACAGAATAACGGATCCGTGGTTTGACCCGGCAAAAAGGGGTTTATCTTAAGGAGTATGCGTAACTCCTTTGGTGATCCGGTTTAACCGTCCAATGCCGGCTCTGGTCGGATCGACCAGGACTACCTCATGACGAGGTCTTTTGGATTGTTTCAGAGTTTTTGCAAATTCTGGTATGTTTAACCGACCCATTCAAGAACGCCGCCGCCACTGGGCTGGTCCCTGCCTCCTCTCTTCCTCTGGGGCATCTCAACTGCCTTGGGGTTTGACCGCTTGCTTTCGATGTCAGCGATCATGGTCTTGTACGACTGGCGTGTACCGAGGATCTGCGCGCTCTTGACACCGGTCATAATAGCGAGGACCCGGATCTTTCCTTCCATATCTCCCCGTACACGGGCTCCCCAGATCACATCGGCATGAGGATCAAGCTCATAGGTGAGCGAGGTTGCGACCTCTTCTGCATCCTGGAGCGTAAGGTCAGTTCCTCCCGTAATGTGAATCAGGCTGCCGGTTGCACCGCGATAGTCTATGTCCAGCATCGGATTGCTCAGGCATTCGCGGACTACGCTTTCTGCCTTGTTCTGCTGTTTACTTTCACCAACGAGCATAACTGCCACCCCGCCTTTGGACATGATCGCCCGGACATCGGCATAGTCGATGTTGATGAGGGACGGTTCAGTGATCGTTTCGGAAATTCCTTTTACTGTTTCGCCAATGAGCTGGTCCATGACCGAAAATGCCTGTCCAAGTGGCAGGTTGGGGACAAAATTTTTCAGCCGGTTGTTATCGAGCACAATAACCGAATCTGAGGCTGAAGCAAGTGCTTCAAGACCTTCTTCGGCACGGATAAGGCGGGCTTTTTCAACCTGGAACGGGTAGCTGACCATGCCGACAACGATTGCACCCTGTTCTTTTGCAATGGATGCGACAACCGGTGCGGAACCGGTACCGGTACCCCCGCCCATACCTGCAGTAATAAAGACCAGATCGGCAGATTCGAGGACTGCCTCCAGCGTTGGTCGTGCCATCTCGGCTGCACGTTTACCGACATCGGGATATCCGCCGGCGCCGAGTCCCTTGGTCAGAGACTTGCCGATGAGGATCCTCTTGTCGGCCTGAATCATATCCAGGTGCTGTTTGTCCGTATTGATCGCGATGGTTTCTGCGCCGGAGACGCCCATATGGTGGATACGGTTCACCGTGTTGTTCCCGGCACCGCCGCAACCGACAATTACGATTCTTGGCTGGCCTACAAAGTCATCATCCATTGCATTGGCTGAATTTGGCTTATTCAGCTCTTTTTCAAGTTCTGCGTTTTTTAACGCATCGTTAATAATACTCTGCATATTTACCCTCTCAAACCTTGAATGAAACCTGGTCGCTATCTTTCAGGACACGACTTGCACGCTTTTCCACGAGTTCACGGACCGCGGCCCGTACAGCTTCTGAAACATTCGGGAATTCCCCCAGATCCACCATCTGCTGGAGCAGACTTATCTGCTGTTCGGGTAACCGGAGCGTGATTCTCTGCATCATCGTTGTATCTCCTTTTGCTGACATATGTCTGCTTTTTGTCATTCATATGTCAGACAAAGAGAACCTTTGTGTCTGACTTAACCAGATGCATCAAAATAAAACATTAAGGTATAAAAACCTTCTTCTTTGCATGTGCCTCTCTCTCAAAACACTTTTAAGACAGCCAATCCAAGTATTTGAGAAAAAAAAAGGTTTTTATCGTGATTGACTTTCCCAAACGTGAGGTACATGGTGGTACCGGAAAGCTCATACGCGAAAAAACCAAAGAAAATTTCCTTGATTTCAGCGCGAGCATCAATCCCTTCCCGCCCCGTTTTTCCTGGCACCCTGACCTGTCATCTCTTGGATACTATCCTGATGACAGTTATGGTGAACTTAAGAAACAGATTTCCCGTACCTTTCACCGCTCTCCCGACGAAATTTGTGTCGGGAACGGATCGATTGAGCTGATCAGGGTCTTCTGTTCGGTCATGTTGAGAGGCGATAAAAAATTTTTCACGGAACCTCACACCTTCGGGGAATATGCGTTATCTGCCCGTCTTGCCGGGGCTCATAAAACCGGTAAATCCCGTGAATCTGATGTTTCGTTTATCTGCAATCCCAATAATCCCACGGGTGTTCTCCGGAAAAAAGATCGGATGGTCCGGTATCTCGAGGATTGCACATCCCATGGAAGCCTTCTTTTCTGTGACGAAGCCTTCATAGAACTGTCTGATCCCGCCCAGAGTATGGTGGATATATGCGACCCGGGACTCTTTGTGCTCCATTCACTGACCAAAAGTTTTTCTGTGCCCGGGATTCGTTTCGGGTACGGCTTTGGAGATCCGGCTCTGATCGAGAAGCTCGAGATCGCCCGCCCTCCCTGGAGTGTGAATGCCTTTGCTGAAGCTTATGCAATGCAGGCGTTCCGGCACTGGGATGAGCTCGCCGGGTCGCGCGCAGCGCTTGCGATTGAGCGGGACTATCTTACCTCGGCAATAGGTAACCTTGGCATGAGGCCCGCCCCATCCGCCGCCAATTATCTTCTTGTTGAATGCGATCGGGATATCTCTTCGTTATGCCGCTGCCTTGCCCGGCGGAATATCCTGGTCCGTGACTGTACATCCTTCGGTTTGCCGACCTGTATCCGGGTTGCGGTGAGGACCCGGGACGAAAACAGGATCCTCCTGGAGGCGCTTGCTGCATGCACGCCCTGATCATGGCGGGAGGTTCAGGCAGACCGGCTTAACCTTGGCGAAAAAGCCCTGATCCTGCTCGGAGGCAGGCCGATGATCTCCTATATTACCGATGCATTTTTGTCAGCTGGGATTGAGCCGGTCGTCGCGGTTTCCCCGGGTATCCCATGACCATGAACTGGTGCCGGGCGCATCATATTGCGGTCTGCATAACCGGGGGACGCGGGTATGTGGAGGACATGATTAGTGCGGTAAGAATGATGGATGAACTGCTCCCGCTTTTTATTTGCGTGTCTGATATCCCTGGCATTACACCGGAAATTATACTGTCGATCGCTGACGCGTACCATTCATCAGGGAAAGATGGCTGTTCGGCCTGGGTCCCGGCGGGGCTGGCAAACACCTGCCGGGGAGGGATGCCGTACCATGAAAAAATTAATGGCATCGATGCATGCCCGGCCGGAATCAATATTCTCCGGGGAGATCTGATCGACCGGCCCCAGGACGAACTGCAGATCGTCATCAACGAACCGGGGCTTGCCCTGAACGTGAACACGCGTACCGATCGTGCACGTGCGGAATATTTTCTCGCACATCGCTCCCT
Organism: uncultured Methanoregulaceae archaeon; assembly: GCA_963815065.1. GTDB lineage: Archaea > Halobacteriota > Methanomicrobia > Methanomicrobiales > Methanospirillaceae > Methanoregula. The sequence continues at coordinate 186,482 of CAWFFE010000003.1, forward strand.
GCAGGAAAACCCGTCGTGAGCAACGAATACCTCCAAACAACCCAATCTGTGCCCCAGCACTCGAAATAAGCGCATTTTTTGTCACATTTGGCAGGAATGCATATTAAGGGCACCGACCAAGATCTTTATACTATGGTCGAGTCGCAGGAGATCGAACTCGCTGGTCATATTATTGATTCGGGCGTCATGACCCAGCTCTTCGACAGAGTCATGGACATGGGGGGCAATTTTGAGATCCTGGTTTTTGACGTCGGAAAAAAAAAGACGGACCCCAGTTATGCCCGCCTGCGGATTGCGGCTTCTGACAAGAAAAAACTACAGTCAATCCTGTCTGAACTTCATCGTCTTGGCGCCCGCCCGCTCGCGGTGAAAGACGTCCACCTTGTCCCGGCAGAATCCAATCATATCGTGCCCAAGGGATTCTATACCACCAGCAATCACCCGACACAGGTGAAATACTGTGGTGAATGGATTCCTGTTGAGTCCATCGAGATGGACTTCCTCATCGTGGTAAATCCGGAGAAGAAATGTGCGGTGGCGGTGCCGCTGGGAAAAATATGCAAGGGGGATCTTGTCGTCGTAGGAGAACAGGGTGTGAGTGTCAGTTACCCGGAACGTCCTCGGGAAAGCAGCACCTTTGAGTTCATGCATGGTACGGTCTCACCTGAACGCCCGAGCGAAACACTCATTGCACAGATTGCACATGAAATTCTCGATGTACGCCGGCACGGCGGCAGAATCGCGGTCGTCGGCGGTCCGGCTATCATCCATACAGGAGCAGATGCTGCGCTTGCTGAGATGATCCGCAGAGGCTATGTGGACGTGCTCTTTGCCGGAAACGCCCTGGCCACCCATGATATCGAGTATAATCTCTTCGGCACCTCGCTGGGAATGGATATTTCGACGGGGAAACCCGTGCTCGGCGGCCATAAACACCATCTCTACGCGATCAGTGAGATTATGCGGGCCGGTTCCATCCGCAACGCCGTTGAAAAAGGGGTGATAACCGGCGGGATCATGTATGAATGCATTACCAACAACGTCCCTTTCGTCCTTGCCGGTTCGATCCGCGATGACGGTCCTCTCCCGGATGTAATCACCGATGTGATGAAAGCCCAGGATGAAATGCGGATCCGGATCAAAGGATGCAGTATGGTCCTGATGATCGCAACGCTCCTCCATTCCATTGCCGTAGGCAACTGCCTGCCTTCGAATGTGAAAACGGTCTGCGTGGATATTAACCCGACGTCAGTAACGAAGCTGATGGATCGCGGAACCACCCAGGCTATCGGCGTAGTTTCAGATGCAGGGACATTTCTTCCGCTCCTTGCAAGACAACTTGAACTGCAGAGTTGTTGTGTAAAAAAGTAACATTTTTTTACCTGGTCAATGGCATGCAGTACGATTTTTCCGATACCAGGACATATTCCCATTCCTGTTTACAGTCGCATGTAGTTTCAAGAAGGGCACAGACCAGATCCCGGTCAGCGTTGAGCGAATAATCCCGGATACCCCTTACAATCTCATAATCGCATGTTCCGCAGTTATGGGGCCCCCGCTTCTGTCCCCCGCCCAGCGGATCGCAGGTGATATGAACCGGTGCATCGGCAAGGAGAGAAAGAACGCTCCAGAGATAGGGCGGCCGGTATGCACCTCTCTTCCAGTAATACTCCAGCTCGGTATTGCGCTGGACCGTGCAGGGGTTCATGGAAATCATATCGGAGCAGGCGGTAATATCCCTGATAGATCTTTTCATGTCGGAAACCGCTTCTCCCTCAGTCAGGAACAGCGGTTTAAACAGCAGATACGTTTTCACCCCGGCACCGGCGTCATGGGTCGTGTCACAGGCTCGTTTGAATTCCTGAAAAGAGAAACCTTTGTTGATAGATTTTTCCCGAATCGTGTCGCTGCTCGTCTCAAGCCCCATGGCGCAGTAGAGTGGCGTTGTATAGGTCCCGTCGTCAAGAATCCTGATAAATGAGGACAGGACATCCGGATCAACAAATTCCGGGCGTGTTTCTGCGATGACCAGTTTCCCGCGGAACCCTAAGGCAACCTCACTGAGAAATTCAGGGGGAACTTCTGCCGGATCAAAAAAACTTCCGGAGGTAAAGATCTTTACCATCTGGTAGTCTTCGGATTTGTACTGGTTTGTTACCCATGCGAGCTGGGCACGGAGATGCTGCAGGATAGTTTCAGGGCTCTGGTTACCCGGATACCGTTCGTGCCGGTAACTGCACATCCTGCATTTCGACCAGGTACAGCCTCCGCTTTTAAAAATGACGGTAAGACAATCGAGCAATGCATTGCCATAGCGTTCCTGTCCCTGCCAGCTGGCGAGCGGTTTCTCGGGAAGTTCAGAAATCATTAACATCATACTAGTTGAACGTATATAGATGAAAAAGATCGTCCTTGTCGTAATGGGACTTCTCTTTCTTACGGGAGTTGCCTCGGCGTATCAGGTTAATATCGATGCACCGGATTCCCTGGCGGTTGGGAAACCGCTCATCGTGAATGGGACGACCACGTTTGGTATCGGCACGCCCATCGATGTTGTGCTCTATTACCAGCTGACAACGACGACTGAGATCAAGCGTAAGATCGTCTATGTCCAGTCAGATTATACGTTCCGGGCGGTCTTTGATACAACCGGTCTGAAAACCGGCATGTACAAGGTCGAGGTGCCGACCAGCGGTATGGGAGATTCTATTACGACGAGGGTCGTGAACCTGATCGATCGCTCGGAAGACATCCAGTCTGAATTCTCCGACATACCAGATATTCAGCGGGAAGATGTCCGTTGCCGGAACCATCCGGGGAGACGAAAATTCCGGCGTGCAGGTCGAAGTAATCGGGCCGGACGACCTCGTTGTATTCGGCCCGTTTTACATAAATACCAATTATCAGGGGGGTTTTTCTGTCGATGTACCGATAAATGAACCCGGTGATTATGAAGTGATCTTCACTGATGCAAGGGGTTATGTCGGGGATCGGATTGTCACAGTTGCCGCCCAGCAGTCTTTGACGTTTGGCACTACCCCTGTCGTTACGAAATCAGTGGTAGTTTCGGCACATACGAAATCCTCGCGGGACAATCCTGCTTATTTCACGATAAACGGCGGCACCGGCATCGTCACCATCCATACCTCCTCATTAATCGACTGGATTATCGAGTACGCTGATGACAAAGGAGTTATCCACGTAGTAAACCAGCAGGGAGAGCAAAATCCCGAACAGGTCCAGGTGCCGGCAAAAGGAAAACCGATCTATATCAAGGTCTACCCTCTTAAGACAACGGTTTCCAGCGAAGTTTTTGTATACGCAGAGAATGCTACATCAATTGTGATCAGCCCGACCATACCAGCACCGTTTGCTGCAGAGGCTGCCACCACGGCAACGACGACAGAATCTCCGGTTCCTCCTCTTCTCGGCATTGCTGCCGTGGGAATGGCGATCCTGATAATTGCAGGAAAGAATAAGCACTGAATAAAAAAATCCTTGTCGCCTTCCTTCTGATAAAGAAGCCTTTTTTATATCTGGCACCCTACATATGGAGCACTGCCGGGGTAGTCTAGTCCGGGAAGGCGGTAGCCTTGAAAGCTACTGGTGCCCTGCACCTCAAGAGTTCAAATCTCTTCCCCGGCGTCTCTTTTTTTCTTGCGCCCTGTGTAGTTCTAACACTGATTTTATGTGTTCCGGATGCCAACTGTATTGTTCAGGAAAGAGAGTGAATCTTCGATGTGCGTTGCTGTTCCTGCTGAAGTGCTTGAAATAAAAGAGGGAAATGTGGGAGTGGTCGACTACGGCGATCTCCGACAGGAAGTCCGGCTGGACCTCGTAGACGTAAAAATAGGTGAGTTTGTCCTTGTTCATGTCGGTTTTGCGATCCAGAGACTCTCCCGTGAAGACGGACTTGAGACCCGGGAACTGTTCAAACAGGTTTATGCGGCGATGGAGGAATAATGCACGAGTACGCCATTGCGTATGACCTGTATGCAACCAGCCGTAAGACCGCGATTGAACATCATGCCCGCATGGTGAAAAGGGTCTGCGTGGAGGTCGGCAAAATGGCGATGGTAAACCCTGAACAGGTGATTTTTCTCTTCGACACGATTAAGGAAGACGATCCCCTGTTCGGGACAACCCTGCTCGAATGCAACGAGATGCCGCCGCAGACCCGGTGTTCCTGTGGATATGCCGGCGAAGAGATTTTTGTCTGCCCTCAGTGCGGTGCGTTACCCGAGATGGTCAAAGGCCGGGAGATTATGGTCACCAGTGTAGAGCTTGAGGTGGACGATTAAATGAAGGTCTCAATGATGCACGGTGCCGGCGGGGAAGTGATGGGAGAACTCCTGCAGACGCTGACAAAATTCAAGCACAATAACGCCGGCGGTATCGGGCTTGAAGCTCTGGATGATGGCGCAGTGATTCCGGTGAACGGCACGAATCTGGTGTTTACCACGGATTCCCATGTAGTCCGGCCCGTCTTTTTCCCGGGTGGCGATATCGGCCGGATAGCCGTCTGCGGAACAATCAATGACCTTGCCATGATGGGTGGAAGGCCAATCGCACTTTCCTGCGGCATGATCATCGAGGAAGGATTTGAGATAGACGACCTTGCACGGATAGTCGATTCCATGGACGAGGCGCTCGGTGAGGCTGGTGCCAGTCTGGTGACAGGCGATACCAAGGTGATGGAACGGGGAGCACTTGACGGGATCGTGATCAATACCGCAGGGATTGGTATTGCACGGCACATCGTGCGGGACAACGGGCTTAAACCCGGCGACGTTATCATCGTCTCCGGTACCCTCGGCGACCACGGGATAGCGATCATGGCGCATCGTGAGGGATTCGATCTAGGCGAGCAGATTCATTCTGATGTTGCACCGCTCTGGGGTCTGGTGGAACAGGTGCTCGATGCCGGTCCGGTCCATGCGATGAAAGACCCGACCCGTGGTGGATTTGCCAGCGCCATCAACGAGATGGCCCGGAAGAGCGGGGTAAGTGTCCGGATCCGGGAAGAGTGCATCCCGGTCCGGAAAAGCGTATCGAGCGCTGCAGCCATGCTGGGCATTGATCCGCTCGAAGTGGCAAATGAGGGGAAGGTCGTTATGGGTGTTCCGCCGTCAAGCGTCGATTCGATCCTATCGGCACTTCACGGTCACCGGTATGGGAAGGATGCCGCGGTTATTGGTGTAGTCACGAAGGGTTCTCATGTGATTATGGAAACAACAATCGGTGGCGAACGGTTCATCGAACCGCCGATGGGTGACCCTGTCCCCCGGGTGTGCTGATCCGGCATCCTCAAATCTACCTTTTCTATCCGGGATTCGTTGATTTGGCACCCATTGAAGCATAATTTGCCCGGGTGTCGCCGGATCCGGTGCTCTTCCCTGAAATCCGGATATTTCAGGGGGGGTCCCCGCCTCAGGGTCGCTCGGGACACTGCGGGGCGGGGAGGTTTTTGCGTGTCACCCTTCAGATGTACTCTCCCCGTGGTAAGATTCCTTATTGAATGGTTGTCAGAATCTTTTCAGCCGGTGATTCTGGTTCCTGATCCGCCACGGGGGCGCCCCCGCTGGGTTGGCGGGCGTTCATCGCAATTTGTAATTTTACAGGTTTTTTTATCCACGAATTCAAAAACAGGAATCTGATAATTTTTATTACCCGATATACTCCATGAGAATCGCGAGTGCCTCAAGTTCCCGTTTCCCGCCACACTTCCTTACGATGCCGGCATGGTAATCGATCAGTTTTCTGAGTCCTGGATCCTGGTTTTCCTTATACCGCGTTGCATGGACGGTGGCATCGATGATGCTGTTAAACCCCCGGTTTACCGTGTGAAGAGCTACTTCTTCGATAATCTCTTTTTCAGGTTTGAGGCTGACCATCATCACATGGTCGTTCTTACGTTCAATGGTTGCCGAGAATGCGGTCCATGCATCAGTTACGGAAAGCCGGTGCATCGTTCTCCGGTTGACCGTCTCTTCTGAAAAAAACCCGGGGGGAGATCTTCAAAGGCGGTTTTTACGTAGAGAACGGGATCATGGGTAAAGTTTGCAACGACCCAGCCGTCGCGTTCAATATTCAGGGCCGTATGACTTCCCGGGAAGAGTATCATGCCGGCCTCCCCTTTGCGGTAGTGGATCCCCATCGGGGCTGCGTTGAATGAGGTCGTGGCGATCACCTCGTTGATGCCGGTCCTCAGGAGTCCCATGACCAGCCCTCCCCGAGAGCAATGAAGATTGAGGCAATGACAATATCGGCAGTTGAGCCAGGGTTGATGTCCCGTGCGATACAATCTGCATCAAAAGCCTCCAACGAATGCCTGCCATCGATGACCTCCCGTGCAGTGGCCATGATCTCACAGGCAACCTCCATCCCGTGTTTTTTAATGATGAACGTGTCCGGCTCTGAGGCGAGAAGAGTGAGGAACGTGGTCACGATCGCCTGCCTGCCCGGGCCTGACTGGATAAGAAGATCGGCCCCCCTCCGGGTAAGGGGAAACCCGGTGACCCACTCCCGTGCCACCATGTCATTTGCCGCCGAATGCTGCATGATATTGAGGAGGGTCATGTCCTGTTCGCGGATTATCGTCAGCGTATGGGGGTCCCTGACGTCAAGTTCGTCAGTTGCGTTCATCTTCACCGAGGTCATGGCAAAGGCCTTGTAGAATGCGACAGCGTCTGATACGTCAGTTTTCTGGATCGCGGCCAGAGCACCGGGTATGCCTTTGCCGTAGATAAGGGGGATAAGCAGGATGAATGCGCCAAAATGGGTATTGCCCCCGGTATGACAGTTGGTGTCCCGGACCGCATGTTTGATGATCTCGCCTATCCGGCCGGTACCCTCTTCAGCCTCGTCAAGTGCCGTTCGGGCAAAAATGGTTGATGCCAGGAAATGTTCCAGCCGGGTATCAATATAATCGTGACATCGGTCGACGTTGCCCGGCTTCGGGTAGGCGCAGACCTCCAGCATCATCGCAAGTTGCGCCCGTTCAGCTGCTCTCACCAGAAGGCATGTCATGGAACACACGGCTCATGATTGTATCTGAGAGCTCTCGTTTCATGCGCATATAGTCTTTCTTTGAAATATTCTGCTGCTTCAGGGTCATGTCACGAAACATGCAGGGTGAGGATGTTTTGCAGCACCAGGCAAGGCTGCCAAAACAGGTCTGCTTCCCTTCTTCGAGTGGTGTACCTTTTACCGTATCCAGTTTCATCCGGATATACTCTTCTTTCGGTAACCCGATCCGGGAGAGTGTGGGAATGAGCGGGCATTCCTTGACCGGCATGCAGCAGAAGGTGAGTGCCCGGATATCTCCGCCCCGGCAGAGCTGTTTGGGCGAGTTGTACCATCCCTCCTCCGCGGCGTACCGGGAAATTGCCGCATCCAGCCCTGACAGTGTCCGTTCATCCGATTTGCGGGCCACCGAGATCATATCGGCGCCATGAGAGAGCATCTCCCGCATCCTTTCAAAGGTATTGATCGAATTGTTGGCGATCAGGATAAGCGGGCAGCTGTTCCGTATCTGCCGGATCTTAGGGGAACCAAAGTCCATGAGATCGATATGGAGGATATCTGCTCCCGCTTCCCAGAGTTTCCGGGCAAGCTGGCGATCGTCAGGAGCTATGCCGGCACGGATCTTCACCGATACGGTTACCCGTTCGGATTTGAGCGCCTTTACCACGGCCATAAGATCGGCAGGTTTTTTCAGGTAGTGCTCCCCGCAGCCTGCAGCAACCATCGCCGGCTGGCGGCAATGGGCATCGACCTCGTAGATGACCTTGTCTCCAAGAGATTCTGCGATGGCGGCATATGCTGCCGGAGTACTGCCGCGAAGATTGAAACCCGGCACCACCGGGCTCGTTTCCAGGAGTGCTGCCTGTTTTTTGAGTTCGGTGACAGGGTCGTCGTATAAAAATTCCCTGCGGTTACCCTCTGCGGTTATGGCCCTTGCCGCTTCCATGGTAGCCGGGTCAATGGAATATCCGCCAATAAATGCCATACCGATATGATCTGCACGTCTGAGGACGTATTCAGCGTCGACGATTCCTGCCATCGATGCGATCGCGATGGGGGTCCTGACAATACGGTCGTTGATGAGCAAGCCGAAGCGCTCGAAGGCATCCATCATAGATTCATATCTGTTGAGACTGATGGAACAAATTACTTTGCATGCGGCTTTAAAAAAAACCATTTGGTAAGAATTTTTAAGATTCCCGGTCAATCTATCTGTTATATGGGTAAGACGGGTATGTTACTTGTCGGGCACGGGAGCACGATGCCCTACAACAAAGAGCTTGTCGAGAAGACAGCTTCTCTGATCAAATCAAAAAACACGGATTTTATCGTAAAATGCGGGTTTATGAATATGAATACGCCGACCATCAGGGAATCGCTCGAAGATTTCCGGAGTGAGCCAATCGATGCGCTTGTCGTGGTCCCGTTGTTTCTGGCAAAGGGTGTACACATCGAGAAAGATATCCCCGGGGAGATCGGGCTTCCGGAAGGCATGAAGAAAGGCCTGTTTACCTTAAACGGCCGGTCCATTCCGCTGCTCTACGCAGATCCAATCGGGAGCGATCCCCTTCTTGCTGACCTGATGGTGAAGAACGCGACAAAAGCGCTCACCCTTCTCTGACTTTTTTATGCAGATCCTGGTGCTGGACACGATTCATGGCGGGAATGCACTAGGGGAGGCGTTTTCTGCTCGGGGAGATCGTGTTGACTGCGTAGACGTGTACCGGGGAGAAAGTGCTGTTGATGTACCCACGGCTCTTCAGGGTACCTATGACATGATAGTCGCCCCGGTGCACCTTGATCCCGATCATCCGCTTCTTTGCTTCTCATCCGCACCGGTCATCTCCCACCACGATGCTGTGCGACTGTTGCTGGGTAAGAAAATCCCTCACCCGATGATTGAGATCACCGGTGCGCAGGGAAAGACAACAACGGCACATGCACTCGCCTCCCTGATGCCGGGACCCGGCATCCTGCATACCTCGACCGGGACATACATGTTCCCGGAAAAGAAGGTCATCTCGCGGTCCGGCATAACCCCCGCATCGGTGCTCGCGGCAGCGGCGTCAGCGCAGGCAATCCTGGGATGGCTCATTGTTGAGGAATCCCTGGGAGTAACCGGTATCGGGGATCTTTCGATTCTCACTTCGCCACGCGATTATCCCATTGCGTCCGGAAAAAAATCAGCGCTGGCAGTAAAAGTGGCCTCGGCAAAACATGCCCGGCACCTCCTCCTGGCAGAAAATATTCCCGCAGGCTGTCAAGGACAGGTTACGCATATCGAAGACATTGCGGTATCGGATGGGATGGAATGCATAATAACATTCATGGGTAAAACGAGCCGGTTCTCAAATCCTCTCCTTGCCGTCACCGGCTATCATACCCCTCTGATGCTTGCCGCGGCCGCGGCGATGATTCTCGGCCAGGATCCGGGACCATTGTCCTCGTTTGGTGCCCTCCCGGGCAGGTTATCCGTATCCTATGAACATGGACTTCTCATCGTGGATAATGCAAACAGCGGTACCAATCCTGCGACCACGATCGAGGCTGCCCGGTATGCCCGAGATCTGTCCGGAGAGGAAGAGATCACCCTTGTTATCGGGCAGGCTGCTGGCGATGGAGCAGTCTGCGAAGGATTCCCACCCGACGGCCTGCGCGAGGCCATTCGCCAGGTCAGGCCCGCCCGGATAGTATGGGTCGGTACACCCCCCCTGCCCGGAACTGCGGGTTGCCCCGGCGGGACACCAGCAGTAGCGGGAACCCTTGAAGAAGCCCGTGCCACAGCGGTACGTATGACCCGACACGGATCCATTGTCCTCGCCGTAAAAACCTGGAGATAACCGATCACCATGAAATACATGCACCCACGTCCCAGTTCTATCGTTGCTGCCCTCTACACGGCACGCGATCTCAAGGTAGATGTTGCCATACTCCACGGTCCTTCGGGCTGTTCGTTTAAACATGCACGCCTGCTGGAAGAGGACGGGATGCGGGTCCTCACGACCTCACTTGCCGATAATGAATTTATCTTTGGCGGCCAGAAACCGCTCGAGGATGTCCTGCGGTATGCCGAGGACCATTTTAAACCCGGACGGATGGCAGTCATCGGGACCTGTGTGGCGATGATCATCGGTGAAGATCTCCAGTCAGCGATTGACGGTGCCGGCATCGTGACCCCCACCATTGCGGTCGATATCCATGCCGGGTACCTGGAAAACATTGCGGGAGTGCTTTCAACGCTTGAGGCAGCATGCGGGGCCGGCTGGATCTCCCCGGACGAACTCGCCCGACAGCAGTTCCTGATGGCAAAGGCCAATGAGGTGGAGCGGCTGAGAGGAGCGGCAAGCCAGCCCTACATCGAGCCCTCCCGGGGGGATCTGAAGCATGTCGCTGCCTGCCGTCTTCTTGAACTTGCCCGGAGCGGGAAGATCGGGGTCGCGATCCTGAATGCAAAGAAGGAGACGGCCTATATGTTTGCCGATGAACTGGTCGCCCTCCATGATACCTGCCCCAAAGCCGATATCACCTATATCGCCAACCTCGACCAGAGGGGACTTCCCAAGACCCGGCTGGACGCAGAACGGATTTTGGCGGAGATGCGGGGCCGGGGCCTGGAGGTCGAGGTGATCGGGGCGCTTGACGAGTACGGGGCAAATGGCGACCTGCTCGGCCGGAAGCTGGTTGAACTAAAACCTGCATTTGCCCTGATCTGTGGTGTCCCGCACGCAATTCCCCCGGAATACACGCAGGGGATCGAATGTTTCTCGGTCACCAACGGCCCCCGCCAGGTGGGGCCGCTCCGCCTCATCGGGCACCAGCATGTGATCGTCGAGATCGACCTCCACCCAAAGACGCTCGGTGTGCGGGATATCGTGGGGAGTGAGTTCGGAGCCGTAATGCGGAGCCTCTGAATGACGCATCACGGAAACATAACCTCCGGACAGCCTCTGGTGTTTTGAATGAAACAGATCCTCATCACGGGTGACCGGTCCGGGAGCGGAAAGACGAGCATCTCGCTCGCCCTGGCCGCACTCCTTTCAAAGGACCACCGGGTCCAGACCTTCAAGGTCGGGATGGACTATATCGATCCCTCCTACCTCTCCGCCGTATCCGGGCGTCCCTGCAGGAACCTCGACACCTTCACCCTCTCCGAAAACCAGATCCGGGACATTTTCCATTTCGGCTGCCGCGATGCCGACATCGCGCTGGTCGAAGGGGTACGCGGGCTCTATGAAGGGGCAGAAGCCCTCACCGATGTCGGGAGCACGGCATCGGTTGCAAAAATTCTTGATCTTCCGGTCGTCCTGGTTGTTTCAGCCCAGAGTATCACCCGGAGTGCGGCTGCGCTGGTGAAGGGGTTCCAGGCGTTTGACCGGGACGTGTATATCGCCGCGGTCATCCTTAACAACGTGAAAGGCGGGTCTCACCGGGAAAAGGCGGTCACGGCCATCGAACACTACTGCGGTGTCCCGGTCATCGGGGCGATACCCCGCATGGATGAGATGCAGCTTGCGATGCGACACCTCGGGCTTGTACCTTACCGGGAAGGTTCCGGGCAGGGTGACTTTGATGCACGCATCGCAACGATCACGGAGATGATCGGGAAGTTTGTCGATCTCGACCGGTTCAGATCGTTCATGAAGGATGTTCCCCCGTCTCCCTCCCCGGCAACGCTGTTTGACCGCCCTGCCGACCGGGATGTAAGGATCGGGGTCGCCCTCGATGAAGCTTTCAATTTTTATTATGCCGACCTTTTCGATATTCTTCACACCGCAGGTGCAGACTACATCCCGTTCAGTCCTGTGCATGACCGCCTCCCGGATGCGGATGGTTTCATCATAGGCGGCGGCTATCCGGAACTTTTTGTTAAGGAACTGGAGACCAATGACCGGATGCGGGAGGCCCTCAGGGAGGTTTCCCGGAACGGTTCGCCGGTCTACGGGGAGTGCGGCGGACTTATGTACCTGACCGATCACATGACCCTGGCCAAAGGCTGGCACCATGCACCGGAGGAGCAGACGTATGATATGTGCGGGGTGTTTTCGGGAGAGACCCGTATGCCATCCCGTCGCGTGGTCAGCTATGTCGAGGGCACAAGTGCGACCGATTCTCCGCTTGGTGCGGCTCACTTTCGCGGCCATGAATTTCACTATTCTGAAGTGGTGCTTGACAAGGCCACCCGCTTTGCCTATCAGCTTTCCCGGGGGGTGGGCATTCTTGACACCCTTGATGGTGCCGTCATTCATAATACCCTGGGCAGTTATACCCACCTCCACCCGGTGGCAAGTGAAGGAATGTTCCGGCATTTTGTCGGGCTGTGCCGGAAAAAGCGATAAGGTGCCGTTTCTTCCGGCAGGCTGCCGGCACATCCTTCCGGATAAAAGAAAAAACTACAAAACCCCATACACCCCATGAAAAACTATGATCATTTACCTTGACGGGAAGTATGTTCCGGAGGACCAGGCAAAGGTCTCGGTCTTCGATCACGGTTTTCTTTACGGTGATGGCGTGTTTGAAGGTATCCGTGCCTATAACGGGAAAGTTTTCCGGCTGAAAGAACACCTTGACCGGCTCTACGATTCGGCAAAGACCATTGACCTGAAGCCTCCGCTCTCCAAAGAGGAGATGGCCGAGATCATCTGCGAGGTGTTGAGCAGGAACAAGCTGACCGACGCGTATATCCGCCCGATTATCAGCCGCGGTGTGGGGGACCTCGGGCTCGACCCGCGTAAATGTCCGAAGCCTTCCGTTGTCGTGATTGCCACCAGCTGGGGCGCGATGTACGGGGACCTGTATGACAAGGGCCTGCGGGCGATCACCGTATCGGTCAGGCGGAACCCGGCCGATGCCCTCCCGCCGAATGTAAAAAGCCTGAACTACCTGAACAACATCCTTGCCAAGATCGAAGCAAACTACAAGGGAGGTGACGAGGCGATCTTCTTTGACACCAATGGTTACATTTCGGAAGGATCAGGAGATAACCTCTATGTGGTGAAGAACGGCGAGATCATCACCCCGCCAACCCTCAACAACCTGAGGGGAATCACCCGGATGGTCCTCCTCGAGATCGCAAAATCCCTGGGTATCACCCTGAAGGAACAGAACCTCGGCTATTTCGATCTCTATTCCGCGGACGAGCTGATCTGTACCGGCACCGCCGCAGAGGTCGCCCCGATCACCTGGGTTGACGGGCGGACGATCGGGACCGGCAAGCCCGGGCCGGTCACCCGGCAGCTGATGGCCGCGTTCAAGACCGTGACCGAGACCGAAGGACACCCCATCAAAAGAAAATAATATTTTATCTGTAACCGCATCTCCGGCACGCGGGAAAACAGTCCGTCACCGTGACGGTTATCGCCTATTCCATAACTTATTTATGAGGAGCCGGGAAATTAGATAGAGCAACGCGCTGCTATAGTGTAGTCCGGCCAATCATGCGGGCCTTTCACGCCCGCGACTGGGGTTCGAATCCCCATAGCAGCATTTTTCACTGATGGTCTAATTCCTGTTTTTTAATGCTTAACCGTTCAAGTCCCTGCCGGAGCGCTTCACTTTTCACGTATGAATCATTTTCAAACAGAGAATTCTGTCACGTTTCTGCCGGGGCGTACCCCTTACAAGTCTAAAACGCAGAACACTTTGATTCGTTGTTTCCCGGTCGGCGCACTCTGCCTTGATGTTTAAGACTCTTCCCTGTGAAACAATTCATTCATGAATATAAAATTGTTTTTAGAATTAATTTCGATTTTTGTTTTACCAGGAAATGTATCTACCGTTGATTGACGGCCAAAACCGATTATACCAGGAACGTCTGCCGGCAATTTCCTTTTATGGTAAGCGACAGGTATCTCCTCATCCTCAACTATATTAGGAATCACTGCTATAAGCCTCCCGTATGAAAAAATCGCTGTCTTCTCTGAAAACAACGGTCGTTGCCCTGGCGTTCCTGGCAATCATGGTGCTGCCGGTATCCGGTATGGTTTCGATCGCCACCCAATCCCCTTCACCGGATACCAATGGCACCGCCGAAGTTGTCGCAATCAGTGCCGGCACCCCGTCGTACTATGTAACGGCATCGGTCACCAACGGGACTCCGGTTGCCGGTGACCCGGTCACCATCTACGGCACGGCGGCCGGTGATATCCGGCCGACCATGGTCCAGATCTGGGTATTTGCCGGCAACTATGTCAATGTCTCGAACGTTCCGCTCGATGCGGCCGGGGGTTTCTCAGAGACCTATTCCACCGTAGCACTCCCCCCTGCCACCTATTACGTCTTTGTCGAGGCCCCGGGCCCCAACGGGGATTTCAACATCGATCTTCCTGAGGCAGGCATCTTTTCCGGCCAGGTGGTCAACACCGCGACCAATTCCCTGATCTTCAACCTTACCGGCCTTGGGAGTCTGCAGAATGCGAATGCCTCAAAGGCACTCGCTGAAGCTTTCAGTGATCCAGAGGTTGATGATGTGTATACCAAACTCACCTTCCAGCTGACAGCCCCCAGCACAGAACCCACAACAGCACCCCCGGCGACCCCTTCATCAACCCCGAAAACCCCGGTTCCGGTGGAAATCACCGGGTGTGCGCTGGTCATCGGCGGGCTGATTGTTGAGATGTACCGGAGAAAATCAGAGTAACTTTTTTTTTATAACCTGGAAAACTCATACCGGCACTACAACCAGCGCCCCAATCCAATCATCAAGGGATTCGTACTACGTTCATAACGGCCGGTGATGACCCTTCCCGTCCCCCTTCATTGTGCAACGGAAGGTCCGGGGAGATCCTTATCCCCGGAAAGAACAGAGTGTATCAACCGGGTAAAAAAATGAAACAGCATGAAGGTTCTTCTGGTGAGACTGCTGGCAGTTGTCCTCATCCTTCCTGTCCGGTACATGCATTCACGTCAAAGAGTCTTAACATCGAAGTGCGGAACAATTCTGATGCCCCCATCTCCTTCGACTACGAACTTTCCTGGAATGGAGACCATCTCCGTCTTCTTCAACATCGCCAATCCCGGTACCGAACTGAAAAAAAACTCTCGAAAGCAATTTCAATAAACCGGTCCGGGTACTGGAAGCGGACAGTCACAGATCCCGTTTTTTTGTGCAGGGATTTGCCTTGGACGAGGTCCGGGATGGCACCGGTACCCTTACGACTCCGGCGCTGTCCTTCCGGGAGGCAGGGGAGATCCAGAAGCAGTACCGGTTTGACTCATTTGTGAACCCGGATTTCTCACCGGATATCATCCGGGTCGTATTCCCGGAGGGGTACGTGCAGACATTCATTGACCAGGAACAGATCCCGCAGGTCACCCATAGTTTTTGATATTATACTTCAACGGTACCAGTACCACCAATCTTTTTTTTCAGTCGAACATTTTTTTAAGGAAATACCCGGTGCACCGGGACCAAAACAAACGAATTCAGTTCATGCGATGTGCCTTTTTTCCGCCGTTAAGGAACAAGATCTGAACGGCCTTTTTTCTGGTTCCCCCAACCGGAACAGAAAAAAATTGGTTATCCGGATCGTTCCTGATCAGCGAGTTCCGGTTCTTCATCAGTCCCCGGAACGCCGGTCACTGAGGTCCTGTGGCTCGATCAACGATTCCGGAATTACGATTGATGGTTCAGGTAGTGTGATTGAAGATCCGGAAGATGTGATCGGAACTTCCGTAACCGGGATTGATGCTTCCGGCGTTGAGATCGATGATTCCGGTGATACGATGGATAATTCAGAGGGTGTCAGGGACGATTCCGGAGTTGAGACGGATAATTCCGGTATCGGGACCAATGGGTCACGGGCGGTCCTTATAAATTCCCGAGCCGGAAAATCCTCCACCTCTTCAATCGTCTCCGAGAGTATCCGGTAGCGGTGCCAGGACCGTTCCGGTCCCCTCACCCACAGTTCCCGACAGACCCCTTCCGGTACCACCTGCTCCCGGAATTCCTTGATCTGGTGTGCACAATTTCGCTCGATGCTCTCCGTTCCATACAAGGGATACTTCATCCGCCGGACCCGCACGAGGCTGATCCTTCCCCGGTCATGAAAGGTGAAATCGAACCGGGAACCGGGATTCATGACCAGCCCGGAAACAACAAACCCCCACGAAGCCGCTCTCCGCTGTGCTTCCGCAATTGCCACAAACGGCCTGAGCCCCCGGGTCATCGGGTATCACTCCTGACGGCGATTCCTCCCGGGATCCGGGGCCGTATATTCCGGGAGCCGGATATGTATTCAACAATCTGTTCGACGGCCGTTCGGCGCGGGGTTATCAGCTGCACTCCATGGCCGTTCCTTGTACCGGCGGGATGAACGACGGGCAGGTCAGATCCAGTGTTCCTGCTCCCGTTCATCCCGCGGTTTAATGCTTCGTGTGTGTCGTGATTCATGGTTTTCTTCCTGCCGCGTACCCGTGATAGGTTGCTGAGCGGGAACCAGAGCGTACGCTATCCGCTGATACACCAGAGGAGAAGTTTGTCGCCGGTTCCGGTCGGGGCCTGTGCCGGGCCGTGTGGCAATTATCTTATAGATTCGTCCTCTCTATATGCTTTTATCAAGAAATTAAAAAGAGGAGAAAATAAGGCACAATTGAGCGACATTGCGCAAATGAAGAGAAATTCCAGGGTTGATGGAGGGAACAAAAATGTACCTCCGGGGATGAGTCAGGACAGATTCTCCTATGATACCTGGATCGGACAGCTGCCAGGAATAAAGAGTGGTCAGGGGCCCTGATGTCCACCCGTTTTCTTCAGGTTCCGTCGAAGAAAAAAGGTAAGTAACATCGCCCGGATGGAGGATCTCCAGTTCAGTCAAGGGTACAAGGCACCTGAAAAGTGCCCTGAGGGAACACCGCTAAAGAGGAAATATCCCGGGCCGGAAAACGTTTATTTTGCCCATTCTAACGATAACTCAGGGATTTTCCTTGCTAGCGAACATGTGATCAGGGACAGTTTGTTCACAAGATTTCTGACATGGAATTCGGAGCCTTATTTGGGCTTACTTTACCTGCCCGGGGGTGAAGTCGCCCGGTAACCAAAGTACCGTACTGATGAACCGGACAGACCGGTCAAACGGGCATAATCAGCAGGATAAAGTCACGACGTAAGCAGGTACACCACCTGATGCGGATGATACTTATAACCCCGGTGACACAGGTGTCGTCATCGTGTGCGTACCCGGGAGAGAACCGACGGCATTTCTGCCGGAGAGATTATCTTGTGAACACCAGAATATCACGAGCGGTGCCTGACCGCGTTCCTGTCCTTGCTGTTCGGTTCAGGATAATGGGATGACATACCCGGTTACAAATTCGGTAAATGCCCTTTGGGACAAGGCTTTCGTGAAACGCATCTTCTCCAGGAATATCCCGGGGCTGGTCGATCTGGAATCCGGCTTTTAGTACAAAAATATGAGGCAAAAAATGAATTTGGGTGAAAAATATTTATATCGGAAAACTACAGGGGGATTCACGGACGGGAATGGGATCGACAGGAAGTTTTCCGGTTTTCCCGGATTGTCCGTTGCATAGGAAGCCCGGTCGGGTTGTGGTGTACCAGGCACCAAACAAGGAGATTAATTATGTCAGGAGAACTCATTGGAGAATTCAAAGGGAAGATCACCGGATACCGGGTGACCGATATCCTCGTGAACGGACCGAAGTCGGAAGTGTCATTTAAGCAGATGGGAAAACTCCTCGGGATCGAGGGAATTGACCATGCGACCTACTGGTCGATCGTGGCCGGACCCAATGTACTCTATGGTGAAGGTCAGGGAGCAATCATGTCCAAGGCAGGTGAGATGGCGATGTACCGTGCCACCGGGACCTCAAAGATGCTGGGACCTGCGATGCCGGTCTGGCGGGGGGTGCTCTATTTCCAGAGCCAGACTCCGAAGTGGTCTTCCCTCAACGGGGTTGCGGTTGTGTATGAGTACGAGATTGATGAGAATGAAAATACTCACGTGAAGCTCTGGGAATGGAAGTAGCATGGTTCCTGAATGACCGGGACTTGTGCTGGTATCGAAGGCAGCACATGGTTTATCATTTTTTGATGCAAGTATTGTAATTTTTATACGCTGCCATTCCATGCCGGAAACTTTTTCGCATACACGGATCATGGCAGGTCTTCGATCTGTTTCTCACACGCTCTCTCTCTTTCCCTCCTCTTCCTCTGATTTCACCTGAACAGCATGAAATCGTATCCTTTCTTCACGATGAAGAAGAGGATTATGCCAAAAAACAGGTAGACCAGCACGGGTGGGAAAATAAGGGATGAGAGCAGGCCGGATAACTGCACGGTATCGCGGGTAAAGAACATGACATATGCGAACAGTCCGGCCATCAGGATCATAATCAGGGTCAACAGTTTTATCATGAGGGATCTTCACTTCTGGTGACTCAATGTCTTATCATGGGGAATTAATATAGACTGGCAAGGCACCGGTGCCATGCATCCTCCTTCTTCGTATGCAGTATGCATTTTTGTGGTCCTGATAGGGAATGAACGCCGATAAAATCCTCATTTCTCCTTCCTGTAGCGGACTCTTACCCCGCACCAGTTTTTTATCAGGTTGCCTGACCGCCGCTCAAAACAGCCCGGGTCTGTCGGTAAGCAGGCGAACTATCCTGCCATTTTCCGAATTAATACCGGGTCCCGGTACTTGTTGCACCGCAGGCTTGGCACGACGGGTAAGCCGCAGGATAACTCTTTGACATCGGTAATGCTGGTTTTTCTGCAGGGGCCTCTCAGGTCAAAGAGATTTCCGGGCCATCGCTCAGAAAACCAGTTCAGGACCGGTCAGTGATGACCGGCCACCGATACTTTTAATAATAGGAACCCAACTCTCTGTGGAGTGATTCTTTATGCCAGCACCAGAAAAACCCGGCATCGAGTTCCCGAGCGTGCTCGACCGGGCCTACAAGGATTATAAGCGCCACCTCAGGGTAGAGGACATCATGAGCCGTGATGTTGTCACCACGACCGTTGGCACCTCAATGGCAGACGCTGCCAGGGCTATGGGGGAACGACACATCGGAAGCCTCATCGTGATGAAGTATGGGACACCCATTGCCATCGTGACCGAGCGGGACCTGCTTTCGAGGGTGCTGGCCGATGGTCTTGACCTGGTGTCAACCCCGGTTGAACAGGTGATGTCCTGGCCGCTCATCAAGGTCTGCCCGGATAGTGAGATCCGGGAGGCCGCCCGGACCATGATCCACAAAAAAGGAAGGCTTGCGGTCTTCGCATGCGGGAAGCTGGCAGGGGTAATCACCGCCTCCGACCTGATACGCGAGATGCCTGACGCCCCGGAGACCTCGCTCACGGTCGATGAATTCATGACAAGCGATGTCGTTACCGTCGATGCCTACGAAACGGTTGCTTCAGTCGCCTGCATCATGGGTTCAAAACGGATCGGGAGCGTGATCGTGACCCGGAAAGGAAAACCATCCGGGATATTTACCGAACGGGACCTTCTTTCGAAGTTCCTGATGATGGGAGCGGAGCTGGATGCCCCGGTGAGCCTGGGCGTCTCGTCCCCGCTGAAGACCGCTTCCCTGGGTATCAGTATCCACGAGGCCGCAAAGATGATGACGGCCCTGCATGTCAGGAGGCTCCCCCTGATGAAAAAGAAACAGATCGCGGGGATTATTACGGCACGGGACCTTGTCGAGGCCTACGCGAAATAATAAGCCCCTGTTCCTTACAAGGTACCTGAGTCTCGCAGCACGGGCAGAAAGAGAGATAAAAAGGGGGCGGGTTATCTGGTTCCCCGGTGCGGTTAAGCCGTTGCCGGGGGACTGGTATTACCGGCCTGGAGAGATTTCAGGTTGAACTGGATCTCCACGGTCCCCTTTGGGGCAGTTGTCGAACTGCTTTTAACCAGTACGCCGTTCTTATACACCTCAGCGGTGAGTTTATCCGACGTACCATCTTTTTTCTGGATGTAGACCGCAACGATCCCGTCGGTGGTCGATATCGGATAGAGCTGATCCCCGGTATCGGTCACGGTGAACTGGTTCCCCGGGGTGCCGACCATGCCGGTAAATTCGCCGGCATAGATTACCCTCACCCATACACCGTTGACCGGGATGGGAACCGGAGTCGGCCCCGTGGGCAGGGGTGTGGTCGTCACAACCGTCGGCAATGTCGTTGGTTTTGGTGTAGAGAGTGTAGTCACCAGGCTCGTCTTCACCGGCGTTACATTTGCCCCGGGAACGGCCTCTCCGGGCGTCAGGTTCGCTGCTATTATCAGCCCGGCGATAAATGCAAGAATGACAATCACCAGCAGCACGATCGAGAGGTTACCCGGCAGTTTTGATGACGGGGGAGGCGGGACAGGCGGCGCTGAAGGCGGGATCTGATCAGGAACAGGGCTTTCGCCAGGTACTGTCAGCTAAATTCGTTGATGGCAGTACCGGCCATATTACCACAGGAGGAGTAACGGCAGGTCTGGCCGCGGGAACAGGCTCAGCCGGAGCAGGTGATTCGGCCGGGGCGGTCTCAACCGGGGATTCAGGGATGACCTGTTCGGAAATTATCTGGGGGCTGCGCTTTTTCATCAGCGGCCTTGGCTGGGTGCGGGGCACGGAGTCCTCGATCAGAGGTTCTATCGAATGGATGATCTGTTCGATCGGCCGGTCCTGATTTCCCGCAGCAGAACCGGCCTGGGGCGGTACAGGAACCCGCACCTGGGATTCTTCAGGAGGCACCTGTACCCGGGGAGGCTCAGGACGCACCACCGGCACCTCTTCAGAAGCTGGTTTCATCGACGCCCCGCAATGGTTACAGAACGTTGATTCCCGGGGAACGCGGCTCCCGCAGCGCGAACAGAATACGCCGGATGGCAGGGATGAGGTCTCTACCGGCGCCGCCGGGCCTGCTTCGACGATCTTATTCATGGGACGGGCGATCTCGATCTTCTTCTTCACGGGACGCCCGGCTGCCAGCTCACCTCTGGCCTGAGAAGGGGCTTCGCGCTTTTCCCGGGATATTTGTTCAGTCCTGACGGGGGCAGGTTCAGATGGTGCAGTCGACGGGTGAATAAGACTTTGCAACTTCTTTGCCCAGTCATTGCATTCCCGTTTCCGTTCCGCACCGGCGAGCCGGGGGAAGGTCAGGACTATCTGGTCCTTTTCACCGGCATTGTTCAGGATGGTGATCGACAAAAGGTGGTCACGAATGGCATTTTCTCCCGCATCCACCTGCCAGATCGTCGCGAGGAGGATTTCCTGGGGCGGGATAATATTTTTCCTGCTGTCGATAAGGATAATCCGCCTGTTCGTAAGCCGTGCATCAAACGAGATGGACTTAAATTTTACATTTTTTGCTTCAAGGATTATGGACTCATCACGGTCCAGTTCTGGATAGCCCATAGCACCACATCTCAACTATAATTGCACTGGCAATAAAAATAAGTATTTATTGGGTATACGATTCACTTTCGGGCAGATAATCAGAGATATTCCCGGTCATTCATGTACGGCCGGAGAATGCCGGGGATCTCCACCCGCCCTTCGTTATCCTGGAAATTTTCTAGGATGGCACGCATGACCCGGGAGGTCGCAATGGCGGTTGAATTCAGGGTATGGATATACTGTTTTGATTCAAATTCGTGCTCGTCCCTGACCTTGATGTTGAGCCGGACCGCCTGGTAGGAGGTGCAGTTCGAGCAGGATACAACCTCCCGGTAACTGTTCTCGCGGGGCATCCATGCCTCGATATCGTATTTCTTCGCGGCCACGGTCCCGATATCTCCTGTACAGATATTTACGACCCGGTAGGGGATCTCCAGCTCCCGGAAGATCTCCTCGGCATTTGCCAGCAGCTCCTCGTGGATCTGCCATGAGTCCTCGGGTCTGCAGAATACGAACTGTTCAACCTTCGTGAACTGGTGGACCCGGAACAGCCCCTTGGTATCCAGGCCGTGAGCGCCGATCTCGCGCCGGAAACAGGGCGAGATACCCGCGAGACGGAGAGGGAGGTCTTTTGTCTCGAAGATCTCATCTTTGTACATCGCCCCGATCGGGTGCTCGCTGGTGGCGATGAGGTACGCGTCATCGCCATCAATTTTGTACATGACCTTTTCAAAGTCGCCGAGATCGGTCACCCCTTCATACGAAGACCTGTTGATCATATAGGGAGGGATAACCGGTGTATAGCCCTTCTTTGCCAGCAGGTCAATCGCAAACCGCTGGAGTGCCATGTCCAGCAGGGCGAGGCTGCCTTTCAGGAAATAGAACCCGGCGCCGGAAATCTTGGTGGCCCGTTCAAAATCGGCCCATCCCTGTTCGGCGGCCAGCTGGCCGTGGTTTTTCAGGTCGAAATCAAATGTCCTCGCCCTGCCTTCACGCCGGATTTCGACATTTTCCGAGTCGTCTTTCCCGACGGGAACACTCTCATGAAGGATGTTGGGCAGTCGCATCTGGTAGGCATGAACCGCCTCTGCTATCCGCTCCTGTTCCGCTTCGTTATCACGGATCCTGCCGGGAAGCCCCGCAGCCTCGGCGAGGAGCGTTGTTGCATCCTGCCCCGCCTTTCGTGCCGAATTGATCTCGCGGGCGATCGTATTGCGGCGCTGACGGAGGGCATCGGTTTCAACCTTGAGTTCGCGTGCCCTGACGTCCTGACAAAGGAGGTCGTCGACCCACGCAATCTTTCCGGTATCCCCGCGTTTTTTCAAATCTGCCTTTATCGTATCCGGGCTGGACCGGATGAACCTGATATCAAGCATGGATATAATCTCCCCTGCAACCTGTTTCTGTATACTATTGCATAGATATACATCATAATTTATCGCCTTCGCCCGTGTTCCGGCGGGAGAAAAATGCCGGGGAGTGCAGATGATGGAGGAATTGGTCCCCCGGGAAAAACGGACCCCTGGTTTCATGTTTTTTTTAAAACTGCATATTCCTGGTACAGGACAATACGCCTGGATGCACGAGGTTTTTTGTGAATTTCCGGTGGCCTGTCCTTAACGGGCCCCGGTGTCCCTTGGCAGCGGATCATGAAGAACGGCGCTGATTCGGCCGGGGGCACCGTTTCAACCCAGGCCAATCCTTAAATTCTCGGAAAGAAATGGGGATGTAAGATGCAACCCAATCTGGTTCTGCTGTTTGTCTATGACATAGGGAGGAGCAGCCTGTCTGCCGTTACGGACTACCATCGCGATGCAGCGCCGGGAAAAAACCGGAAATGTCACCTGTACTCCCTGATCATCACCCCGGTCGGGATGAAGAAAGGATGGAAACGTTTCCTCGGTGATCTTGCGCTGCCTTCCCGTTTCCTGCACCGGGACGAATTCCAGCAGGAGTTCGGGATACCGGATATCGCGCTTCCTGCGGTTTTTGTTCAGTCCGGAACGTCCATCCGGCAGATCATCACCGCAGACGACATCAATCAGGCAGCCTCGGCAGATCAGCTTGCCGAACTGGTGAGGAAGAGACTTATCCACTATTTTACGGGATGAGCTCACTTTTATTTTGTATCCTCCGGATACGCTGCCATAAAAAAAAAGTCCGGCAGAAATGAGGGTATTTCCCGGATCCCCCCGGGGGAAATACAACGGCAACAGGGACTTCTCCGGAACCGGTGACGGGCCTGAAAACGGCGCTGCACGTACCATCTCATCGCCATTACCCTCCTGGTGACGGAAAGATCTGCCAGAAAGAATAATCGTTCCGGCCGCAATACTATGGTTGTTTTATGCTCAGGAGCGGGTCCTCATGAAGATCGCCGTCTCGGGAAAAGGAGGGACGGGCAAGACATTTATCGCCGGCACCCTGGCAGCGATGTTCGTGAAGGCCGGAAAGAAGGTTATTGCCCTTGATGCAGATTCATCACCGAACCTCGCGGTGACCCTCGGGCTTTCCCCACAAGATGCCGCCGCAATTGTTCCGGTTGCGGAGAATGAACAGTTGATCCGGAGAAAGACCGGCACGGAATTTCCCGGCGTGTTCCGGCTGACATGTACGGTCGATGATATTATCAGCTCCGGTGCGATCCCGACCCCCACTGGGGTGAACCTGGTCGTAATGGGCACGGTCCGCTCGATGGGCGCGGGATGCATGTGTGCGGCAAACTCCCTGCTCAGAGCCCTGCTGCGCCATCTGGTTGTCGAGAGTGACGAACTGGTTATCCTCGACATGGAGGCTGGCATGGAGCACCTGGGGCGGGGGACTGCAGAACATGTCGACCTCCTGATGGTGGTAACGGACGCAAACCGCACATCCCTTGACATAGCCGGAAGAATATGCGGTATTGCAGCGAAATCCGCTATCGCGAACATCGGCCTGGTGGGAAACCGGATAACCGGCCCGGACCAGGAAGAGGTAATCCGGCAGTTCGCGGAGAAGAATCGGCTCACCCTTCTTGCCTTCATCCCTTTTGATCGGCAGGTGTCCGATGCCGGCATCACCGGTTCGGCAGTTGACGGCCAAACTTCCCCGGCTCTTGCGGCCCTCCGGCGCCTGGCAGACCGGCTGGTGAAGACCGGTGGTGCACTGCCCGTGCCGGAATCCTCCGGAGAGTGATGAGTGAATGGCAAAGACGATAGTAACGATGGGACGCGGGGGCACCGGAAAAACAAGTTTTGTTGCCCTTATGGCAAAGTACCTGATCGAAAAAAAGGCAACACCGCTTCTCCTGGTGGATGCCGATCCCGACCAGAACCTTGCAGAGATGCTGGGGGTTGACCTGGAGGCAGCGGGCAAAAAAACGATCGCCGAACTGCTCTCTGACACCTTCATAGCACGAGGGGGCACAACGGTCGGGATCGCCCCTTCAAGCCGGATCGAGAGCCGGATCTGGGAACAAGGCCTGTATGAAGGAGAACAGTTCGATCTCCTGTCCGTTGGCACGAAATGGGTTGAGGGGTGCTACTGCCTGCCGGATGCTGCCCTGAAGAACGCTCTTGCGGCGATCACAAAAAATTACCGTTATATCCTCATTGATTCCCCCGGGGGGCTCGAACACCTGAACCGGAAAATTGCCCGCAATGTTGACGTGATATTCGACGTGATGGGGCCCTCCCACAAATCATTCCAGCATGTAAAACGGGCCTACCGGGTCATCCATGAAACCGGTATCAGCTTCAACAAATTCTTCGTCATCTGCGGGTATGCATGTTCAGAAGACCTCCCTGCACAGGCGGCAACGGAGACGGGCCTGCCCTGCCCGGGAAAGATTTCCGAGGATTCCCTCGTTGCATCCTCGGTCCTTGCCGGCAGCTCGCTCCTCGATATCCCGGCATCATCACCGGCCTACCGT
This sequence comes from uncultured Methanoregulaceae archaeon, assembly GCA_963815065.1. Classification (GTDB taxonomy): domain Archaea; phylum Halobacteriota; class Methanomicrobia; order Methanomicrobiales; family Methanospirillaceae; genus Methanoregula. Next base: position 211,770 of record CAWFFE010000003.1, read on the forward strand.
TCGATCACCGCTATCCTTGCCGCCGTGCTCGAATGAAAACAATGATCGGTGGTACGCGTAGGGCACCTTCGATAAGCTTATGGTTGCTTCTGGTAATGTATTGTTCATTGACCGGATGGGGTAGCATTGAGAAAGGAGGGTCTCAACCTTAACATCAGTGAAATAACGTCTGATATCGCACATTTCCGGGATCTGAGTATCACCATCGGTGCGATTACCCGGGAAACCTGGGCTGAACCCATGGGACCGACTCCTTTCCCCTCACTGACCACCCTGCGTTCCTGGGACCGGAAACTTCTCGAGCGGTACAAACCCTTTTATCTTCCTTTCTGCGACCTCTGCTGCCTGTGTACCTACGGGAAATGTGATCTGACCGGTAACAAAAAGGGCGCCTGTGGCATCGGCATCGCCGCCCAGCAGTCGAGGACGGTGCTTCTCGCCGCAAGCATCGGGGCCTCAACCCATGTCGCCCATGCCCGCGAACTCGTCACCCACCTGATCGGTCGTTCCGGCCGGGACTTCCCGCTCGACGTTGGTGGATTGAACGTCGAGGTCAAGGCCCCCCACATGCAGCTTGTCTGCGGCATGAAACCCGAGACACTGGGCGACCTCGAAGATGCTCTTGATTACTGCGAAAAGCAGATCACCCAGCTCCTCTCCGTCACGCATACCGGGCAGGAAGGAAATAACCTGGACTTTGAGTCAAAGGTGTTTCATGCAGGCATGATCGATCACGTGGGAATGGAGATCGCCGATCTTGCCCAGATCTCCTCGCTCAATTTTCCCAAGGCCGAACCGGAGACTGACCTTATTGATCTGGGGCTCGGTTCCGTAAATGTCAGTAAACCGGTTATCCTCGTTATCGGTCATAATGTGCCGCCGGCAGCGGAGATCATCAATTATCTCCGGGAACAGGATCTCATGACCGAGGCCGAGGTGACCGGTATCTGTTGTACCGCCCTTGATATGACCCGGTATTCCTCAAAGGCAAAAATTGTCGGTCCCATTTCATGGCAGCTCCGTTATATCCGGAGCGGGGTCCCCGATGTCATCGTCATCGATGAGCAATGCATCCGTGCCGATACCCTGCAGGAAGCCATGCAGATCAGGGCGCCGGTGATCGCCACCAGCGAGAAAAACTGTTGCGGGCTGGCCGACCGGACGCACGATGATCCGGACCAGATTGTCGCCGACCTGGTGAGCGGGAAAAGTTCCGGTGCACTGATCTTCGATCCCGTGAAGGCAGGCGAGGTGGCGGCCCGGACTGCAATCGCGGTTGCCCCCCTGCGGAAGAAACAACGGGTACTCCCCTCCGTTGAAGAGCTGATCCGGATCGCAAAAAAATGCACGCTCTGTACGCAATGCCGCCGGGCGTGTCCCAATGATCTCCCGGTCTCCTACGCCGTCAGGGCCGCGGCACAGGGAAATCTCAACGGGCTGAACGAGCTCTATGACGACTGTATCGGATGCGGGCGGTGCGAGTCTGCATGCCCCCAGAAAATTCCCGTGCACAGCCTCATCGTTACGGCTGCAGAGAAAAGGACCCGGGAAGAGAACTTCTGTATCAGGGCCGGAAGGGGTGCCATCCAGGACGTTGAGATTCGCAAGGTCGGCGGCCCGATCGTTCTCGGGGAAATTCCGGGCATCGTTGCCTTTGTCGGGTGTGCGAATTTCCCGAAGGGGTCCCGTGAGGTCGCCGAAATGTGCATGGAATTTGCAAAGCGGCGGTATATTGTCTGCACCTCCGGTTGTGCGGCGATGTCTGCCGGGATGTATCGGAACGAGGAGGGAAAAACCGCGTACGAGATGTATTCCGGGGCTTTCGAAGCGGGGGGGATCGTCAACGTGGGGTCCTGTGTCTCGAATGCACACATATCCGGCGCAGCCATCAAGATCGCAAGCATATTTGCCCGCAGGCCCCTGCGGGGCAATTACGAGGAGATCGCCGATTATGTCTACAACCGGGTCGGGGCGGTTGGGGTCGCATGGGGTGCGATGTCCCAGAAGGCCGCATCCATCGCCGCAGGGTTCTGGCGGCTCGGTATTCCGGTTGTTGTCGGGCCCCATGGCACGAAGTACCGCCGGATGCTGCTGGGAAGATCGGATAAAGAAGAAGACTGGTATGTGTACGATACCCGGACCGGCGAAAAAGTGTATGGTGGACCGGTACCGGAACATCTCTTTTTTGCAGCCGAAACCAAAGAAGAGGCGATGGTGATGATCGCCAAGCTCACCATGCGCCCGAACGATACCAGCAAGGGACGAGCCATCAAACTCACCAATTATATCGACCTGCACCGGCGGCTGATAGGCGGTATGCCCCCCGATATGCACCTCCTGGTCCGGAAAAAGACTGACATACCGCTGACGATGAAAGGGGATATCGAGGAGATCCTGCAGCAGGTGAACTGGACAGAGCACGAGATACCTGACCCGACCCTCCTTCCCCGCATGATCCGCACACCAAAGGAGGCCTGACATGCCCCTTGCCGAATCGTGGCAGACCGCCGAGATCCCGGGGCCGAAGAAGGCCTCCCTCATCATCAAACCGGATATCGCTGATGCGATTATACGACGCGCAAAACGCCCGGTTATGGTGGTGGGCTATGGGGCGGTCGAGTACGAAGTTGAAGGCATAAAACTGATAGAATGCCTGATCGAGCTGGCGAACAAGGGAAAGATCCCCGTGGTCGTGACCGCCAGTACGGCACGGGAGTTCCGGAACCGGGGATTTACTCCCGCTGCCCTGATGCCTGCGGTGGATATCGGGAACCGGCTCACGGACTCCTCCTGGAAAGGGCTGGACGGAAAAGATCCCTATGACCTGGCGATCTTTGTGGGTCTCCCGTATTATATGGAATGGACAATTCTTTCCGGTCTCAAACATTTCGCGCCGTCACTGAAAACGATGACCCTGGACTGTGTCTACCAGCCCAATGCCAGCTGGTCGTTCCCGAACAGCACGATAAAAGACTGGGCGGCAAATATCCGGGGCATTGTCGAGAATCTCGGGGATTGACAGGTGCACCATGTTTGAGAACATTCCGGTGGAGGTAGGGCTGGTTCATGAGGGCGAACGCATACGGAAGAACGATATGCATATCGAACTCGGCGGCCCTTCCGTCAGTGAAAAATTTGAGATTGTACGGGTCCGCCCGGACGATGAGGTCACCGATGGTGCAATAACGGTTATCGGACCTGATATCAGTGATCTCGAAGCGGAAGGAAGTTATCCGTTAGGTATTATCGTTGAAATTTCCGGTCCCCGGCTGGAAAAAGACCTGGAGGGGGTTATCGAGCGCCGGATCCACGAGTACTCCAACTATATTGAAGGATTCATGCACCTGAACCAGCGCTATGATATCTGGATCCGGCTCTCAAAGAAATCGTTTAAAAAAGGGTTGAATTCCTTCCGGCAGATCGGCGGGGTGATGTACCAACTGTTCAAAAACGAGCTCCCGTTCATCGAGAAGGTTCAGATCACGTTCATCACGGACCCGGAAAAGATTCACCCGCTTTATACCGAAGCGCTCGTCACCTATGATGAACGGGACGCACGGGCACGCGGGCTTGCCGATGAGGATGTGGATACGTTCTACGGGTGTGCTCTCTGCCAGTCTTTTGCCCCCACCCATGTGTGTGTCATCACTCCCCAGCGATACGCGAACTGTGGTGCCATCAGCTGGTTTGACGGGCGGGCAGCGGCCGGGATAGACCCGAAAGGTCCGATATATGCCATCAGCAAAGGTGAATGTCTTGATGCAGAAAAGGGAGAATACGCCGGCGTAAACGAGAGCGCAAACGTCCGGTCGATGGGGGAGGTGAGCCGGGTCCAGCTCTACACCGGGTTCGGCTATCCGCATACTTCCTGCGGTTGTTTTGAAGGTATTGCGTTTTATATTCCTGAAGTGGAAGGCTTCGGGATTGTTATCCGTGGTTTCCGTGATAAAACGGTAAACGGACTTGGGTTTTCAACGATGGCCGATTCCACCGCGGGAGGAAGGCAGGTTGAAGGGTTTCATGGTATTTCGATCGAGTACATGCGGTCGAAGAAGTTCATGCATGCCGACGGGGGCTACGATCGTATCGTCTGGATGCCGCTTGAGATAAAAGAGAAGATCCGCTCCTTCATCCCCGACGAGGTGTACGAAAAGATTGCGACGGAGAAGGATGTCAGTACCATCCCCGGATTAAAAGAGTTCCTGGTTGCCCGGCAGCACCCTGTTGTCAGCCGGTGGGAGGCACCTGAACCGCCAGGTACGGTAACCGCTCACCAGATACCGTTTTTTTCCGGGGGAGATATCCCGATTTCCGCGGGAGGTTTCCGTATTATCCTGAAAAATGCCCGGATCACCGCGGAAAAAATTATTATCCAGCCGGTGAAACCGCAGCAGCGCAGGGAAGGGTGAAACCATGGCGGAAGACAAAGATCCCGGAAATCAGTTGACCGGTAATCAGATCCTGAGCCTTGCCCCCCAGATCCTCGAACTCTTAAAAGGGGTGCAACAGGTCGAACTGGAAAACGTTGCGATGGAGATTGGGAACCTTGAACTTTTCATTCCGACCGGGTGCGGTACAACTATGCGGGAAGGGGTCATCCCAGCTCAGGTACCGGCCAGGATCACCGATCTTATCGCGGATCAATGGGTTCCCCATCGTGTGAGTTATCCGGGCAGAATACGTGAAGTTATCCTCGGGGCAACAAAAGGCAGCGGGGGCAGCCGGGGAAAGACAGTTACCATCGGCGGATCGGCAGAGCCGGCCTATGCCGACTTCTCCCGTCCCCCGGATCACCCGCCCGCGATCGCCCTCGACGTCTTTGACATGCCAATCAGCCTCCCGAAAGTCCTCAAGGAACATGTCGGGGACGTCATCGCCGATCCGGCTGAATGGGCGAGGATGAATGTGAAGAAATTCGGGGCTGACCTCGTCACCATTCACCTCATGAGCACCGACCCCCTGATACACAATACCTCACCTGTACAGGCGGCAAAGACCGTTGATGAGATCCTTCAGGCAGTCGACGTGCCCCTTATCATCGGGGGTTGCGGCGACCCGAAGAAAGATGCAGAGGTCTTCCGTGAAGTTGCCGCTATGGCGGAGGGCGAGCGACTCCTGCTTAACTCTGTTACACTCGATATGGCAGAGGCAAAAACACTTGAACCGGTAGCAACCGCCGCACGGGACCACGGCCACCTGCTCCTTGCGTTCACCGGACTTGAACTGAATAATGCAAAGGAGCTGAACCGCCGTCTCTACGAGTACATCCCCCCGGAACAGATCGTTATGGACCTCACTACCGTCGCACTCGGGTACGGGCTCGAATACTCCTTCTCCATCCACGAACGTGCACGGTATGCGGCCCTCATGGGGGACGGGGAACTTGCTCATCCGGTAATATCGGCATCAGCAAATGCCTGGGCGGCCCGTGAGGCATGGATGCAGATGGCACCGGAGTACGGCCCCCGGGAACTCCGGGGTCCGATCTGGGAGACGATCAATGCCGTCACCCTGCTCCTCGCGGGTGTCGACCTTTTCATGATGATGCACCCGGCCGCAGTACTCACGGTCAGGGATGTCATTCACCGGCTGGGAACTCGCGGTCAGGGAACCTTAAACAAGACAAACGACTGGGTGAATGTGCGGCTATGAACGGGACAGGCCAGCAGGAGAAGAGGAGAAAGAAGAATATCCGGGAGATCAGCCCGATCGATGTCTACAAGTATCTCCCTAAGACCAATTGCGGTGCCTGCCGTGAATCGAACTGTATGGCATTTGCAACCCGGGTGGTCAATGGCGAGTTGATGATCGAGGCCTGCCCGCCGCTCCTTACGGATGAGTTCAGGGGGATGTATGCAGAGCTGAAGGTCCTTCTTGCACCGCCGGTCCGGGTCGTCACCTTTGGCGAGGGGGAGCACCGGGTCGCCATAGGGGGGAAATACGTCCTCCAGCGCCACGAGTTCACGTATCACAATCCCTCTCCCATCGCCATTGATGTCCATGATCTCATGCCGGAAAACGAATTGCGGGAACGGGTGCAGCAGATCGAACGGTTTTCCTATAACTACATCGGGAGAACACTTGCCCCGGATGCCATTGCGATCCGGTCCACCTCCCGTGACCCGGACACTTTTTGCCAGGCGGTAAAAAAGGTCGCCGGCATGTGCAGATTCCCGCTCGTTCTCTGTTCAATGGATCCTGCGGTAATGGAGGCCGGACTCGCTGAAATCCCCTCGCGTAACCCGCTCATGTACGCAGCGACACAGGAGAACTGGCGATCCATGGCAGACCTCTCCCTGAACTATCATGCTCCCCTTACCGTCTCTGCGCCGGGCGATCTTTCATTACTGCGTATGCTGACAAAAACCCTGCTCGCAGCCGGTGTTTCGGATCTCGTTCTGGATCCCGGTACCTTTACCGGCAACAACCTTCCGGATATGGTGGAAAACCTTACCCTGATCCGGACCGGGGCGTGCAGGTTCCACGATGAACTCTTCGGTTTCCCGCTCCTTGGTTCACCGGCAGCCATCTGGGCTGGCGAAGAGATCTCGGAAGACGTCTTAAGATGGAAGGAGGCGGTTACCGCCTCGATGCTCCTAACCCGGTACGCGGATCTCCTGATCATGCACAGCCTTGACGGCTGGGTGCTGCTCCCCCAGCTGATCTGGCGTTTCAACCTCTATACCGACCCGAGAAAACCCGTTTCGGTCGAAAGCGGGGTCAAGGTCCTCGGGAACCCTGACCGGACCTCCCCGGTCCTCGTGACCACCAATTACGCGTTAACGTACTTCACCGTTGAATCGGACATCAAGGCGGCAAACATCAACTGCTACCTGGTCGTTGTCGATACCGGGGGACTCAGTGTCGAGAGTGCCGTCGCCGGGAGGATCCTGACAGCGGGATCCATTGCCTCTGCTCTGCAGGAATACCAGGTCAGGAATCTTGTCGATCACACCACGCTGATCATCCCCGGGCTCGCTGCCCGCATCAGCGGAGAAACCGAGGAGACGACCGGCTGGCAGGTCAGGGTCGGTCCCAAGGATTCATCGGGGCTCTCAAAATATATCCGGGATCACTGGCCGCCGGAGGTATGAAACGGAGGAATATGCATGAACCCCAGTACACATGGTGTGCGATTCTCCGGCATAATCGTGGTCCCGTGTGGTGATCAGCAGGGCGGGATTATCCATGGATGAGACCGTCAGCGTGGTATTCCATCCCCTGAACAAAGTTGTCACCCTGGCAAGGGGATCCACGGTTCTGGATGCAATACGACTGGCCGGTATCCAGTTCGAGAGCATCTGCGGCGGGAAGGGAGAATGCAGAAAATGCAAGGTGATCTATGTCCGTGGTTCCTGCACACGCACCTCTCCGGAGAGTAACGATGGGCTCTCGGCAGAAGAAATTGCCGGAAACTACTGTTTTGCCTGTACGACGTATCTCACCGGCAACTGCGAGTTTACGATCCCGGTGGAGAGCAGGATCGATAAACCCCGGATCCTCTCCACGTTATACGGTCATGAAGCAGACCCGGAACCCTCGGTAAAGAAGTATATGACAGCAAGCGAAGGGACCGATAAGCCCTTTTATCTTCGCTCGATACGTTTTTCGGGATATAACGGCGAGCGGCCCCGTCTCTCAAAACAGCAGTATAACAGGCTGGTCAGCAGTCCAGGCCCGTTCACGGTAACAATAGGTCAGACGTCGGGGTATCCTGAAGTGATCGATATCGAAGACGGTGATACGACCGGGATAAATTTTGGGATCGCCCTTGATCTGGGGACAACGACGGTTGTCGGTATGCTGGTCGATCTTGCCACCGGCAACGTATGTGCATCGGCTTCGGCCCTGAACTGCCAGATTACGTTTGGAGAAGAACTCGTCACCCGGATGTCGGCCGTGAAAGATGAGGGTGGAAAAGAGCGGTTGCAGAAGGCGGCAGTCGGGAGCATGAATGCGGTGATCGATCGCATGATGACAGAAACCCGGGTAACGGCGCCTGCCATCCAGGATGTCTGTGTCGCCGGAAACACCGTCATGATGTATCTCCTGACCGGAAAGGATCCTTCTGTACTCGAGCTGGCGAATGCAGCCGTCCCCCGCGAGCCGATTGTTGTCAGGGCAGGAGATCTTGGCCTGTCGGTAAACCCCGCTGCCTACCTGTACTGCCTGCCCAACGTGAGCCGTTTTATCGGGGGGGATGCCGTGGGGGATATCATAGCGTCAGGCATGCACCTTTCCGGGGACCTCTCGTTACTCATCGACCTTGGTACGAATGGCGAGCTGGTCTTTGGAAACAAAGAATGGCTGGCGTCAGCTTCCTGTGCATCAGGTCCGGCATTTGAAGGTGCAGGAATCAGTTCCGGTATGCGTGCCATGCGGGGCGCCATTGATCACGTGACCATCGATCCGGAGTCCGGCCATGTTTCCTGGACTACCGTGGGGGACGAAAGACCCCGGGGGATCTGTGGTTCCGGGATCATCGATGCGGCCGCCGAAATGGTCAGATCGGGAATTCTTGATTTTACCGGGCATCTTGTGGAAGGAAAAACGGGGGTGCGGGAGGGACCGTACGGACCCGAATTTGTTCTTGCAGGGAAAGAACATACGGCAACCGGGCGGGATATCGTTATCACCTGCCGGGATATGGCGTACCTGATGGACTCGAAGGCGGCGGTTTGCGGGGCGATCGGAGTCCTTATGAAAAAATACCGGATCGCTGTCGCAGATGTCCGGCATGTCTTCCTCGCCGGAGCGTTTGGGGCTTATGCTGATACAGAGAATGTCGTTGCATTCGGTATTATCCCCAGGTTTTTTAATGCAGCCTTTCACCCCATTGGCAACGGCTCGCTTTCCGGAGCCTGCGCCGCTCTCCGGTCGAGGACAAAACGAAGGGAAGCAGAATCGGTGGCAGGAAAGATGGCATACATCGATCTCCTCACCGATACCGATTTCATCGAGGAATATTCAGCGGCAATCTACATCCCGGGTAAAAAAGAATATTTTCCCGGCTCATCCCGAGAACGTCCCTGAAGACTCGTGGCACACTTCATCCGGTCGTTTTCCGCCCTTCTCGGTTTTCTCTCCCGGATCATTTCGATGTGCAAAAAAAATATGGGATTACGTAGAATGAAAAAGTAAACTTAAAAGGGTTGTAAAAAAAGTTGGAAATCTGAAAATCAGTAAGGGATCTCAACCCTCGGGAAAGGCATTCTCTCCTGGCGACGGAAATCCCGTAAAAAACTTTTTTGTCAGCCCGGACTGGTAAAGGTGTGTGAAGCGGGTACAGGACCAGAAACTCGTTCCCTGTTTTACCAGCCAAAATTTCACCGTAAATGATGGCAAATAGTTCAATCCATGCCTGATCATGCTGCAAGGCAGTCACCGGAACAACCGGGGTATCATGGATTTTTCTGCTTCGGAATCTGACTATAGTACCAGGGAAAAATACCAAACCAAAACATGATGAGGAACGTGAAATCGCAATGAAACCGGGTCCGGCGGCATGGGAAGAGGATTATGCCCGCAGGGGGAGGCTCTGGGGCGGGGCAATTCCGGCACTGCCAGACCTGCCGGAGGGATCGCGTATCCTTGAACTCGGGTGTGGTAACGGAAAAGCGGTCATGGCGATGATCCAGCGGGGCTGGGATGTGACCGCGATTGATTTTTCCCCGACAGCGGTTACGTTATGCAGGCAGGTAATCCCGGATTTTCTGCAGAGCCCGGTGATGGTTGCCGACGCCCGATGGTCTCCCTTTAAGAACGCTGCATTTGATGCGGTATTCGCCACGCATATACTCGGTCATATGCCGGCACCCGACCGGCGATCAATCGCCGGTGAAATAATCCGGGTGCTCAGCCCGGGGGGGATGGTATTTTTCTGCGAATTCTCTACCAGTGATTTCCGGTTCGGGAAAGGGTATGAGACGGAAGAAGCGACCTTCAAGCGGGGAAACGATATCATCACGCATTACTTCTCGGAAGAGGAGGTTCATGACCTCTTCTCTCCGCTGGCTCCTGTTTCGATGAATACCCACCAGTGGCCGATGCGGGTCCGGGGATGTAATCTGGTGCGATCCGAGATAACTGCGGTCTTTACCCGGAAACAGGAGTTCATTTACTGACAGGAAACCGGGCTGTTTCTGAAACCTGATAGAAAATCAGGATTCTTTACATTTCCTTAAAAGTTGACCCCCCTTTGACCCGGCAGTTTCCCCGATTCGGACCAACACCTCTCCGCAAAAAAAGGATTCAACAATCTTATTGAGATCGAACGCATAATTTTACCGGCATGATAAATTCTCTTATCACCATATTTCTCAATCTTGACCAGAATTTATCCAGTGTCGTCAGTCAATACGGGTTATGGACCTATTTAATCATCCTTTTAATCATTTTTTTTGAAACCGGTTTCGTTATCCTGCCCTTCCTTCCCGGCGACTCGCTCCTCTTTGTCTGCGGTGCGGCGGCGGCAAGCGGGATAATGGAGCTGCAATGGCTCATTCCCGCAATCATTGCGGGTGCCGTGATCGGTGATACTGTGAATTACTGGATCGGCAATTATCTCGGGATCCATGTCTTCCAGGAACGATTCCCCTCGCTGGTGAAGAAGGAATATATCGATCGCACCTACGGGTTTTATGAAAAATATGGCGGTGCGGCAATTTTTGTTGCCCGTTTTGTCCCGGTCGTACGGACGTTTGCACCGTTTCTTGCGGGTATCGGGACGATGAATTATCGCCGGTTCATCATCTACAATGTGCTGGGGGGCTGCGCCTGGACATTGGTCGTCGTACTGGGGGGTTATTTCCTCGGAACCCTCCCGGTTGTCCAGGAAAATATGAGCCTCCTGATCCTCCTGGTCATCCTGGTCACCGTAGGCACCGTAGTGCTCGTTGCTGCGGGAATTATATCTGCGCATCTCGAAAAGAGAAAGACGATTCATGCGGGAAAAGGTAAATAATTCTACTGTTCATGGATTTTTTCCCGGTACTCCTGGGGAACCGGGGTGAGATTTTTTAATTCCCCTTCTTTCGCTCACCGAAGTCTGGTGCGGAAAAAATTACCGGTTCGAATCGACTGATAGTAAAGACTCCGGGAATAGTGCCCGTACCGCCCCCCGAAACCTGAAAATAATCTCTCACCGGCCGGGAAAAATAAAAATCAGGGGGTGCGGATGATCGTCAGGCCTTCGTTATCAACTTTTGTGGCAATCGCGATGGTAAGCCCGAGGGGTTTAAGGATCGTTTCCAATGCATTCCGGTCAAGTGCCGTGACCACCGCAATTGAGGGTCCGACCGAGCTCATTCCCACGAATTCAAGGCGGGCATCGCGGAGCTGGCTCATGTAGTGATAGATCGCAAAACTATGATGCTCAACTTCTGCCCGTTTCGAACCCCGGAATTCTATCTCCCAGATGACCTCCCCCGCTTTTCTCAGGTCATCCCGCTCGAGGGCCGGGATAAGGTCCATTAAGAAGAGATAGGCCTTGAGTTCCCGGTCCCGGTAGTCGAGTGTCCTCGCCTTGTTCATAAGGAGGTCAAATTCCTGGGTGCCGGCCGAGGAGATGTCGGTCGGCGGTATGATAATATAGACTTTTTTCCCGACAGCGAACGGGTGGTGGTAGACCAGCGTCAGCTCATCTCCCATTACCGCCATGCCCCCGTACGTGCTCACTGCCGGACCGACGCCGGTCTCAAAACCAAAGGCAACGTTGCCGTCAGCGGTCTCCTCGACATAATTCTGGCCGATCAGTTTTCGCAGCTGATCGTTAGACAGCGGTTTCCCGACCGCTTCATTCATGGCAGTTGCCACCGCTATCATGATGGTGCTGGTGGAACCGAGTCCCACGTGCTGGTGCTGGTGGTCCGTTGCTTTAATGGCAAAACCGCCGGTGTATCCGGTTACTTTGTTGAACACGGCAACAAAGTTCCTGATGATCGACGCACGACTGTAATCGATGGCAAGACCTCTTTTTGTGCATTCAACTTCCGCGGTGCAGTAGCACTGGATGGCAAACCCGATCCCTCCGCCGCCCGGGTGATCCGGGCGAACCGGTTCATGTCCAGCACGGTGAGATGTATCCGGGCCGGGGCTTTCACCGTGATCGTTCCCTTTACCGGTTCCAACCGGTAGGTCTCCTCTTCCATTCCGAGCGTCTTCAGGTTTTGCCCCGGGGGAAAGGCATTGAATTCATACTCGACAAGATCGAGATCTCCCCCGCGGATTTTCATGGTAGGCATTGATATCATCTCCAGTTAGGGGCGATCAAAGAATATGTCTTTCCCCTGTCGCGAAGAGGGAATCGCATACGTGACCTTGCCCTCCCTTCCGGGCATGCTCAGGTACCGGGCAGCTGTCTAAGGCGCTGCACATACTACAGATAATCCATGAAAAAATAGTAACCGGATAATTCTCTGTTTCACGTCTGGTTGGGAATAGCCTGGACTATTCTGTCGCCGGCAAAGGAATAGACGATCATCAGGAGCAAAAACAAAATGATAATCCCAGCCAGCAACCACACCCAACCGGGTATCTTGGAGCCTTCTTCACCCTCGCGCTGTTCCATAACCAGCAATGATAGATTTTCATGTTTTTAGTCTTTGTGATTGTATTCAGAGAAAAAGGAGGGATGAGCGGTTCCTTTCCTTTGAACCCAGGGCGGAATTCGACGTCCTGAATCGGATCCCGGGCCAGATGGTGTCCTTTTTTGCACCGGATTTCCAAAACACAGAACCGCATGAGACCGTGATAATCCAGGAACACGAAATTACCCGCTGAATCCCTGCTGTCTGCCGGTCGCGGATGAACCATCCTGAGGAACCCTTGAATAAAAACGGGCGAGATTCGTACGAATTCGTGATCCCGTAAAACCTATCCCGATCCACCTGGTGAGGGACTCACCTGTATCGCAACCCCGTCAAATTCAGCAATGATCCGTTCGCCCTCGCAGACCATGATACGGAATGTGGAATACCTGCCATTGTCGGCCACACGGCGGGCAATTGCCACAAGCGGGCCGGTCGCCGGTGAAATGTACTGGATATGCACAGAAACGGCAACCCGGTCAATCCCGGCGCAGTTTGCTGCTATCCCGAATGCCTGGTCGGCCAGTGCAAAAATTGCCCCGCCGTGAGCAACGTCATGCGGATTTTTCTTCCCGTGGCAATCCATGACAACACGGGCATACCCGTCAGACGCCTCAGTAATCTCCATTCCCAGGAGTTGTGCAAATTCACTCCGGTTGAAGGCAGAAACCCGTTCGGCAGCGATCAGTTCTGCGGGATCGTTCTGGGGGTTTTGCATGCATCTCTCCATCCGGGAAAATAACAGGATAGTATGAGGGTCATTTGTATTTTTTCTGCGTGTAAGCGTATTTCTCTGTCTCGCCACCATGGGAAACGATGTATACCCATTCATAGAGCGACTGTAACGTCCCGTACTGCTTGTACCTTCGCATTGAGAACCCGACCTTCAGCCTGCCGTCGAAAACCACCTTTCCCTGGTCTTTCATGCGGAGCGCAATCTCAAGGTCGTCCCCGGCATCGATACAGCGGTACATCCCGGCCTTCAGAAATGCATCTTTCCGGAATGCCGTGTTACACCCGAGAGTATAATAAAATGTCTGGCTGTAGTAGCCAATCCGCGAGAAGGTGTTCGCGAGCATCAGGGAAAATTTATTGCCGATTCCCTCCTCAATCGGGTAAACCGGCCCGTACAACTGGGCCAGGTGAGGGTCGTTAAAATCCTCCCTGATTATCCGGATCCAGTCCGGAGGAAGAATACAATCGGCATCGGTTGTGGCCACAATTTCACCTTTTGCCGCCGTAATCCCATCATTTCGCGCACCCCCCACCTTCCTGCTTGTCTGGGTAAAAACGGTATCGGCATATTTCCGTGCGATCTCACAGGTCGCATCTTTTGAACCGCCATCTACAACAATAATCTCGTACCCGGAGCGGGGGACGGTCTGGTGGGTGAGGGATACCAGGCACTGGGCGATATTTTCCTCTTCGTTAAATGTCGGAATAATAACCGAAATCATGGGGATAAAAACTCCTGCACCGTTTGTTATGGGTTTTTTGATAATAAGCATGAGATGTAAAACATTTTGCACTATCTGTTGTATCACTGAATTTTAGTGTTTTTTTAATCAATATACATTCTTTTTTCCCTCTTTTTATATGTGTAGGATGACAGAAAAGCACGATAGTTTATCTGATATGAGCCGGTGAAAGATGAAAAAACGGACCGGTCCCCGTTTTTTCTTTAATGAGGGAGATGACCCGGACGGGCCACATACCATGATGCCATGCTTTTCATCTGTTGAGCCGGGCATGGCGCTGGTATCTTCACCGGGAGGATAAGGTGCCATGCCAAGGTGTGAAAATCCCTTTCCCGGATTGCCTGCCGGTCATGTACCGGACGCCACAAAATCCATGACGCTCCGGATGCAGGCGTCCATATTCAAGTATTCAAACTGGGCAAATCTGCCAACCAGGGGAATGCCGGTATCCGTGCAGTATTTTTTAACAAGGGAGATATTTTTCTGGTATTCGAGGTCATAGACAACGTAGGCAAAAGGCTGCCGTTCAACCGATGAATAGACAACCAGGTCTTTGTCGACAAGCCGCATCGAACCGAGCATGTCAGTGACTTCCCGGATCAGTTCAGCATCCGTCATCGAAGCCACTTCATCGCCCGGCTGGTGGGTGATCTCGGCAAGGACAGAACTGCAGCCCGGGGGGGCGACCTCACGGCTGTAGTGGGAAGGAAACGAGATCCTGTTCGCTTTTCCCACGGCAGGATCCGGTACATAAAGCCACGAGAGGTCCGGTACTGCACCGGTGATCCCGACGGTGACGCAGACCAGCGAATTATACTTCAGTGCCGCTGCTGCAGCAGTCACCTGGGGGGGACCGCCTCAAGACATGCCAGCAGGTGCTGCACGGGCATCGTGCAGATACAGCGGTCAGCCTCGATTACTTCCTTGCCATCACTGATCCTCCAGATGGTTCCGGATCGGGTGATGGACACGACCCTGAATCCGGTCCTGATGAATTTCCTGATCGGGATGGCGATGGCATGGATGAGTGCTTCGATACCCCCCTTGAGCGGGTAAGAAAAGACCGACTGGTGGGTATACCCTTCAGTTTCGATGCCGATGGCTGACCGTATGACATCCTCAACCGGGGGACGGGGGATCCGTCCTTTTACCCAGTGCAGGGACATGTGATCGGTCGGGTATTTCCATATCTTCTCGTTATAGGGGATCATGTAGCATTCGGCAATGCCTTTGCCAAACGTGTAATAGATCCATTCACGGAAATTCTGTGGCGGAGAGACCGCACCTTTTTCAACCGCAATGAGGGTCTTTACAAATTCGTTGATACACGTAAACCTGTCCTCTGGCGGTAAATCGGCAAGCCCGTTCTCGAACGGGTACTTGACGAACCGGTCTTTATAAAAAATTTTGGTATTCCTATTATTCCGCTGTTCGTTATCTGCAATCGCCCGACGCATGAAAGCGAGGACTTCGGTATCACGGGAAAAAATGATGTGCGAACCCCCGGTGTCAAAGGTAAAGCCCCGCTCAGTTTTTGACCGGCAGAGACCGCCGTACTCCGGCTCTGCTTCGAGAACTATGACATCCTCGCCTTTCTCATGGAGGAGACGGGCAAGCGTAAGCCCGGAAAGCCCGCCTCCCAGAATCGCAGTCTTCACTACTGAGTAGGTTTGCGTGCAGGATTTATATGGATGATTATAACATGTGAAAAAAAAGACGTGAGATTATTTTGAGAAATACCAGCCGGTCTGGGTCTCATCAAGGGTTTTTTGCGTTGTCTTTTTCGTGAGAAGGCTGACGACTATCATCGCAATGACCGAGATGAAGAATGCATATGCCGAGAAATGCAGGGGAATAGTGGCAAAATCAATCCCCCCTGCGTTGACCTTGAAATAATTGAGGAAGCCAAAGAGCAGGGCTGAAACAAGCCCGAGAGACATGCTTACCAGGGCACCCTGCCGGGTCGCTCCCCGCCAGTAGAGTCCGGCAAGGAGAGGGACCGCAAAGGTCGCGAGCATGACACCGATGCCCATCCATATGAGGATGGCAAGCATTTCCGGCGGATTAATAGCGACCAGCATCGTCACGAACGCGGAGAGGACAACCACAACTTTGGAGAGAAGCAGGACGGTCTTGTCGTCTGCATCCGGCTTCAGGTACTTTTTTATAGATATCCCACGAGAACATCGCACCGATGGTAAGCATAAGACGATCGGTCGTTGACATTACCGCCGCAAGGACGATGACTGCAAAGACTGCATACAGTGCGAGAACCGGCATTGCGGCCTGGATGCCGTAGAGGATGACAAAATCCTGGGCATTGGAAACGTTCGGCAGGGTAAAAACGCCTTCCTTGACCATCGCAAGCCCGGCGAATCCTGCAAACTTCAACAGGAAGATTACGGCGCCATAGATGACAAAGGCTATCAGGGGTGCCCATTTGAAGTATTTCACATCCTTGGCAGCAAGGACGTTATTTATCACATGGGGTGCACAGGCAAGTCCCAGTCCGAGAAGGAGCGCAAACGAGACTACGTAAGGGGGCGCAAACGCTCCGCTCGGGTTCCACGGCATTACCAGGTTCGGGCTGATGGTTGCGATGAAGGAATTGACATGAGTAAATCCCCCGGCGTACCAGATGATTATCGGCGCCATAATGATGACGCCGAAGATCAGGATTACCGACTGGATAAGCGATGCCCACGCGACTGCATAGAGACCGCCAATCGCCGTATAAACCATTGTTACGATGGTAGCGATGAGGAGCGCAAGCCAGAGCGGGATCTGGAAGAGCCACATCAGGACGATTGAGATTGCAGTGTACTGCCCGACAAGATAAATCAGGGAGACAATGATACCGGCAGTGGCACTCAGCGACCTGAGTGCGGTCGGGCTTTCATACCGGTGGGCGAGGTAATCCTGAACGGTCACATACCCGCTTTTTTTGGCAATATTATGGAGTTTGACACCGAAAAAAATGATACAGATACCGATTGACAACGGGACAAAGATCTGCTCCCAGATTGTCGGCCAGCCGGCTTTATAGCCAAGCCCGGATACACCGAGGAGCGACATTCCCGAAGCGACTGTTCCGATCATCAGGAGGATAAAGACCCAGAACCCGAGTGAGCGACCGGCAACGAGATAATCCTCGGTGGTCTTGATCTTTTTTGATGCCCAGATGCCGATCCCGAGCATCGCAAAAAAATAGAGTGTCACGAGAACGACGGTGAATATATCGGCCATTTAGTCATGCCCCCGGAAGGTCAGTCCCCAGTACAGGAGAGCGATGATGATGACAAGTACCACGCCACCAACAGCGATAACGGTGATATCAGGTAGTCCAAACATGTTATCCAATAAGTTTGTGGTATGCTAACATATAACATAATCGAAACAACGCCAAAAAAATGCCCGAAATATAAAATAGAGAGAGATAATAACCACCTTCTAAAATTGTTTTGCGGGAAAATCGTCATCTGTTCTGTACGGGTCTTTTGAGAAACCCGAAATGAGAAAATATTTTTTTAACCCTGGCCGATGAGAATGGTATACCGGTATTTTTTATACCGGAAGTTTTGCAAACCTGAGCTGATACCCGTCATGAATAACGAAGAAATTCCAATGCCTCAAAGGGAAAATCGGGAGCGTATCATCTTTGCCGCACCCTGCTACGAAAAAAAAGAGGCGTTCAACGCAGCCAGCTATGGCATGCTGCTCATCACCCGGGACCGGATGATTATCACCACGATCCCTGGAGCCCGGGATTATCCGGATATTCCGGCAGGAAGAGGAACTCCTCCTGAGGTAAAACCGGTAATGCAACGGGCGTCCGGACCTCTCCATTACCATGAATCGTCACGGCTGGAATACCTCAGCTCTCGATCTGACAGTTACCTGGACAGGGAGGCGATTGAGATCCTTGCTGAAGAAAAAGATGCCCGTTCGATCCTGCTGGGAGACATCACGGAGGTAATCATCAGAAGAGTACGCACCGATTCACGTTCTTCCCGATGGCTGTCGATCCTCTTCGCACTGTATTCTCTCGAACCCGCAGGTTCCCGGTATAACGTTGATTACCAGCTGTCTGTCATAACCCCGGGTCGTGAATATACCCTCGTCACACCGTTCTCCCTGATAATGAAACAGGTCCTTGTCGATCTTCTCGGCAATCGTACGCATGAAATTGTCGACGAATATGCACCTTTGTTGTAATCTGCCGGTTATTTAACCGGGGTATAGTGTCATTTTAACCACCAGTGTTTTTGTGAATCATTGATGTATCCTGATGTGAATACAGAGAATGATTCCAAAATTCCGTTCTGTCGCAATCCGGGGACGCCACAGCGGGGGGGGGACGGAGGCTTTTGCCAAAAGCCCCCGGGAGCGTAATAGTGAGCAGGTCTTATTCACCGGACATGAGAATTTTTGTCGCTCGAATGTGACTGTACCCTTAACCGCTATCCGGCACCCGCATTTCCAGGATCATGAAACGGGGCCGGGAGGTACGGTGTCTGTTCCTCTGTTGTTCCTGGAGGTAATCTTTCACTATTATTTTTTATCGCCGGATAACAGTGCGAACTGGATCAGAGTGCTAAAATGAGTGATAATATTATTACCGGATTATGAACAACCACAGAAAATTCTTTATGATCCTCTTATCAAGATTACAACGTTCCTGTAACAGCAGGCGCAGGGAGAATCCAGACATGGAGAGAAAACATAGTATTCTTATTTTAACCGTTTTGATTATGGTGACCATACTGTCGGCGGGATGCACTACCCAGAGCCCGGCACCAGTTACACCAACCCCGGTGACAACAGAAATAACGGCTGCCCAAACGACAACGGAAATAATAGTCACTCCGATGACAACCGAAATGGCGACGGTACCGGTAACAACGATGATTACCGTCGAACCCACCGCTTCACAGACGACCATGAAGAATATCGTTGAAACTGCTGAAGCAGATGGCCGGTTCACCACCCTGGTCGCTGCATGGAAAGCGACACACCTGGATGGAAACCTGAGTGATCCCGGTCCATTCACGGTCTTTGCTCCCACGGATGATGCTTTCAAGAAGTTCCCGGCGGGAACAGTCGATTCCCTTCTTAAAAACCCCCAGGGTCTGCTGAAGCAGATGCTGCTCTACCAGATAGTGAACAGAGAATTGATGGCCGCGGATGTCATGAGATTCGGATCAATCAATACACTCCAGGGACAATCCCTCCTGATCGGTGTCTCCAACGGGGTGATCAGAGTGAATGATGCGCACGTTACCACTCCTGATATCGTGTGCAGCAACGGGGTAATTCATGTCATTGACACCGTCCTGGTGCCGCAAACGTAGGAGATACAACCGGGATCCCGAAGATCATATCTTCAAAGGTCAAAAATTATCCCCCCTGTTTTCACATGATTATGTTTTTTGCAAAATAACTATTCCGGTCACGTATTTATTGACCAAGACTTTTTTAATAATTCGTAATGATTAGTTCGTCGATATTCCCACGCCGGAATCCGTTGCTGTTGATCAAACGCCGTGCGGGGATTCTGTCGATCGTATAACCCTCAAAAAGATCGTCAAAGAAGGTATCGCAGGAATCCTGGTTCCGAGGATCAGAATTGCTGAGCATGATCGATGCCCCTCGTGCATCGAGTTCCTTAAAAAATTCTGCCAGCCGTATCTGGTCCCTCTCGGAAAAGCCGTTTTTTGAATAGGAGGTAAACGAGGAGGTCTGATTGAGCGGGCGGTAGGGGGGATCGAAGTATACGAATGTATGATCATCGACAAATGGCCTGCAAGCAGTGAAATCTCCGGACAGGATTTTCGTGTCCGTATTTTTCAGGAGCAGTGAAACGTCCATGAGGTTGTCCATATTGAGAATATCCGGATTTTTATACTTCCCGAACGGGACATTGAATTCACCGTTCCGGTTCATACGGAAGAGCCCGTTATAACAGGTCCGGTTGAGAAAAATAATCATGGCAGCCCGCCTCACCCATGCCGGATCATAGGTATGAAAATTGATTTCCCGCTGTTCTGCATTGAACGAATCCCGGACCTCATAATAAAATAGTTCTCTCCCGGTCTCATTTCGTGCAAAGTATTCTGATTCGAGATTTCCCAGCTCGGCAATCAGTTTTTTTATGGATCTCCGGACCACCCGGTACGCGAGAATAAGTTCCTCATTGGCATCACAGATGGTACATTGTTTAAATGAAAATCGCTTGTTAAGATAGAAGAAAAATGCCCCGCCACCTATGAACGGTTCGACATAGTTCGTCATGGCCCCGTCTTGTATACCTGCCGGCAGACGTCTGCTGAATTCGTCCAGCAACTGGGTCTTGCCGCCGGCCCATTTCAGGAATGGTTTTGCGCACGGAGCGGTTTTTTTGTGTTCTGCCATAAAGGGGTGAATACCGCCGGTCGGATTTTCTTGTACTCTCATCGTTTTAGCATTAGAGGATTTTGATTGTATCATGCAGAGGTACCCATGAGGATATCAGTCTCTTTTCCGGTTCGGGCTGCAATCCGGGAATTGGCGTGGAAGAGAATGGATAACAATGGACTGGAACGAAACAGGGTTTTTAAAAAGGATAATGCCGGAGTTGTCAGCCAGGAACGATCAGGAACTGCTCATTTCCTGCCCTTCAGCATGTCCAGCGCCGCTTTTGAAAAGGCCGGAATATCGTCGGGTTTCCGGCTGGTGACGAGGTTCCTGTCCACAACGACCTCTGCTTCCACATATTCGGCCCCGGCATTTTTGATATCCTGGATAATTGATTTCCAGCCGGTCGCTCTCCGTCCCTTCAGCACCTGGGCGGTGATGAGGAGTTGCGGGGCATGACAGATCCCAAAGACCGGCTTCCCGCTTTCAACAAACTCCTTCGCAAAATGGACCGCACCGTCATCGGCACGGAGTTTATCGGGAGAGTAACCCCCGGGGATAAAGAGGGCGTCAAAGTCACTGACGCGGACATCATGAACCGCCCGGTCGATCCCGACGGTCATGCCATGTTCTCCGGTAACCGGCACTCCCGCCACCAGTCCAACATGGGTCAGCTCGTGACCTGCCTTGCGGAACGCCGCTGCCGGTTTCTCATATTCCACATCCTGGAACATATCAGTCAACAGGTACCTGCAATCCTGCTCATAAGTAACCTCGTTGTGCCCTGGACCCGGGAACCCGGGTTCGGATACCAACCAATATCCGGACAGACATATAAATAATCCGTTGGGGGAACTTCAACAGAAGGGCGGGTTATGCCGCTTCAGTGCCGTTTCTAATTATTGCAGCAGGAGAGTTACCCGCCTCATGGCCCCGGAGAGGCCCTGAGGCGGGGAACTCTCGTAATTCCGGATTTTTTGTGTCCGGGTATGGATCATCGAAAGGACTTCCGGGGAACCGACAAAAAAGTCTGTCCATCGAAGGAGGAATGACACGACAAAGGCCCCGTTAGAAGCTGTGACGGTAGTCATGAAATCTGCATGGACTGCCCGGACTCCCGGTAATAATGAAAAGTCTGATTCAGTGATCTGGTAACTAAGAATTGTTCTCTCTTAAAATGAGGGGAAAAAAGGCAGGAAATTCTGAAAAAAATTATTTCAGGCTCGTGACCGTCTTAGAACCGCGAAGGATCCCGATGGTACCGGTCCGGACAAATTCCTTAACCCCGTACTGCCGGAGCAGTTTTTCAATGGCATCGATTTTCTCCGTATCCCCGATGACCTGGAGGATGAGCGACTTTGCCCCCACATCGACGATCTGGGCACGGAAGATGGAGGCAATCTGCATGATCTCGGCACGCGATGTGCCCTGTTCTGCCGTGACCTTGATGAGCGCGAGTTCGCGCTCAACCCGTTCGTTTTCTGACAGATCAGAGACCTTGATGATGTCGATAAGTTTGTTAAGCTGCTTCATAACCTGTTCGACTTTCTCGTCATCGCCAATAACGACAATCGTGATACGGCTCATGCCGGGCTCCTCGCAGGGGCCAACGGCAAGGCTCTCGATATTAAATCCCCGGCGCGAGAAAAGCCCGGTTACCCGTGACAGGACACCGGCCCTGTTCTCGACAAGGATGGAGAGGGTATGGGGCTTCATCGCGGGTGCCCCCCGATCATCTCGTTTATGGCAGCGCCGGCCGGGACCATGGGGAAGACATTCTCCTCGCGTTCGATCCTGAAGTCCATGACAAAGGGGCCGTCACATTCAAGTGAAGCCTTCAGGGCAGGCATGACATCTTCCGGGCATTCCACCTTGACTCCCTCGATGCCATAGGCATTGGCAATCTTAACAAATTCCACGGGTGGCAGCTCGGTAAAGGAATACCGCCGGTCGTAAAATAGCTCCTGCCACTGCCTCACCATGCCGAGGAACATGTTGTTCAGGATCGCAATTTTTACCGGGATCTTATAGTGAGCTACCGTGCCCATCTCCTGGATATTCATCTGGATGCTCCCGTCTCCTGCCACATCAAAGACCGGCAGGTCCGGTCGCGCAAAATGTGCCCCGATCGCCGCAGGAAAACCATATCCCATTGTTCCCAGACCTCCCGAGGTTATCCATGTACGGGGGTGCCGGAAACAAAAATGCTGGGCTGCCCACATCTGGTTCTGCCCGACCTCTGAGACGATGATCGCATCTCCGTGCAGGAGTTCACTCATCTGCCGTATGATATACTGTGGGTGAAGTCCGCCGTCAGACGGGCATTTCAGGGGATGGTGCTGTTTCCAGTGCATGACTTTCTTCAGCCAGGCATCCTTGTGCCCGTTCTTTTTGAGCATGGTGAGCATATCCCGCAGAACGGTCTTTACATCGCCCACGATCGGCACATCGACACGCTTGTTCTTGCCGATTTCAGCAGGGTCGATATCGATATGGATGATCTTTGCGTGGGCTGCAAACGTTTCCGTTTTACCGGTTACCCGGTCATCGAACCTCACCCCGATAGAGAACAGGCAGTCGCATTCCGTGATGGCAAAATTGGCATATTCCGTTCCATGCATGCCGAGCATCCCCAGGTTGAGCGGGTGGTCGCAGGGGATGCACCCGATCCCCATAAGGGTGGTCGCAATCGGGATACCCAGTTGTGTTGCGAGCTCGACGAGTTCAGCAGATGCATCGGAGATGATAACTCCGCCACCTGCGTAGATGACCGGGCGCTCGGCAGCAGCCAGCGTATGGAGGGCTTTTTCGATCTGGCGCTTGTGGCCATGGTAGGTCGGGTTATAGCCTCGCAGGATCACCTTTTCGGGGACCGGGGGTTCCCTGATCACATTCGTACTCACATCTTTGGGAATATCGATGAGCACCGGGCCGCGGCCGGTCCCGGCAATATAGAACGCCTCCTGTACAACCCGGCCAAGATCCGCGGTGTCCTTGACAAGATAGTTGTGTTTGGTGATCGGCATCGTGATGCCGGTGATATCAGATTCCTGGAAGGCATCGTTGCCCAGCAGGCTGGTCGGAACCTGCCCGGTCAGGGCGACCATCGGCACCGAATCCATATAGGCAGTGGCGATACCGGTTACGAGGTTGCATGCACCGGGGCCGGATGTCGCGAGGCAGACTCCTACACGACCGCTCGCACGTGCATACCCGTCCGCGGCATGCGCTGCAGCCTGTTCGTGCCGTACAAGGATGTGCTGCAGTGATGAATCATAGAGTTCGTCATAGATCGGCAGCACCACACCGCCCGGGTAGCCAAAGATAGTTTTGACTCCTTCGCGCTGGAGTGATTCAACGAGGATTTTTGCCCCGGTTTTCATGTTCTTCCCTCAGTAGTCTGTTCATGCCGGCGATCATCGCCTCGACACTCGCCATAATGATGTCGGTGCGGGCGCCGCGTGAAGTAATTATCTTCCCGTCTTTACTTAATCTTACTGTTACGTCGACCAGTGCATCGGTCCCACCCCGGATCGCGTCGACATGGTACTCTTCCAGCCGGATATCGGCCACGTCAGCAACACACTTACGCAGGACCTCCATTGCAGCATCCACAGGACCTGCACCGGTTGCCGCCCCGGTCATCTCCTGGCCGTTCACGAACAGGGTTACCGATGCAGTCGGGATCATATTGCTGCCCGATACCGCCGTGAACTGCCGCATCCTGATGATGGGTTTGCATTCAATCGAGAGCACCGCATCGGCCACGGCCATGAGGTCGGTATCGGTCACGCGTTTTCCTTCGTCGCCCAGCTGTTTTATCCTTTTCACGATCTCCCTGACCTGGGGCTCGTCAGCCTTGTAACTCATTTCGTGGAGTGCCGCCTCCACCGATGCAGAACCGGAATGCTTGCCCAGTACTATCCGCCGCTTCCGCCCAATCATTTCAGGGGTTATCGATTCGTAAGTGGAGGGTTCACGGATCACCCCGTGGGCATGGATACCGCTCTCGTGGGTAAATGCCATCTCACCGACGATAGACTTGTTAACCGGCAGCGGGACACCGGTCAGGCGTGAGACAAGCGTAGACAGAGAATAAATCTCCTCCTTCCGTATCCGTGTCCGGTATTCATAAAGAATCTCGAGCGCCATGACAACTTCTTCCAGCGGTGTGTTGCCCGCACGTTCCCCGAGACCGTTGACAGTAACGTGGGCGCAGGATGCTCCGCACTTCAACGCCGCCATCGTGTTGGTAAGGGCAAACCCGAGATCATCATGGCAATGGATGGAGAGGGGGGCGATGGAAGCGAGCGGGGGGATAAACTCCGCTACCTTCTCCGGGGTCAGGACACCTACCGTATCGCAGAAACAGAGCCGGTCTGCCTTCCGTACCACGCCTTCGGCAAAGATCTGCCGGAGGAAGTCCTGGTCAGCCCGTGAAGCATCCTCTCCGGAGAGCTCAACGATGAGCCCCCGGTTCTTTGCATATTCGATCGCGTCATACGCCATCCCGGCGACCTGTTCACGGGTCTTCCGCATCTTTTTGGCGATGTGCAGGTCGCTGACCGGGATCACCAGGTGGACCGAATCAGCACCAAAATCGGCAGCAAAATCGATATCCTCACGCACTGCACGCACATAGGTGCAGATCTCTGCCGGGAGCCCCGCCTCAGATATGACCCGTATTGCATTACGCTCACCTTCAGAAGCGGCAGCGGAGCCAACCTCGATCACATCGACGCCGATATCGGCAAGCCGGGTGGCAATCTCCAGCTTCTGGTCCGGGTTCAACGAAACACCCGGGGTCTGTTCCCCGTCCCGTAACGTAGTATCTAAAAAACGCAGGTTTTTAACAAATAAAGCACTCACTCATGGCAAATCACCATGATAGTGAGTTGGAAAGAAGAATATAAAAAATGTCCGGCAGTTTTTTTGGGATTTCTTGAAAAATATTTCCGAATCTTCGAAATATGGATGGATCGGAGCAGGGCATAGGGAATATCCTTATGAGGAGATCTCATATCGGACAATTCTTCTCTTACTCCCGGTTCATGGGAACAAAATTTTCAAAGGGAGTAACGCCGCCACGCGGGGCGCCCCCCAGTGGCAGATCAGTGACCAAAAAAATTCTCGCTGATTTTACTTTACCGTGAGATAACCGTGTGAAATTAACCTCATTGCCCCGCCGTGCCCCGGAGAGGCCCTGATGCAGGGAAATCTCCTGAAAAATATATCTCTTTTGAAAAATGGAGACGACGACACCCTGTTCCCGGAGTCAGCCTGGATCGATCACGAGCTCCATCAAGGTCAGGAGATAATTATTATGCATCAGGAAAAACCATGAGAATTATCAATCATTTGCCAGACCACTGATACAGGAACAAGAATATCCGGTTTCCCGGGAAGGTATCATGATCTTCAAAAAAAATCTTCCAGATACTACCCATACTATCGATACCATATCCGAAGAGATCCAGACCGAGTGCACCCTCCTGAGCGGGATTACAACCCGGGGAGAGCTGGAGAGACCATCTCTCAGATCATGCTCCGCTATTCTCCCAAAGATCTTCTGCAGATGAAACGAAATTTCGGCATGAGGATCCGGGATATTCCCCCTGGTTACCGCGATCGGCTGGAGACGAAGATCGATGAACACCTGACCGGAACCTGGCAGAAGATACACCTGATGAAACAGCAGGGTGTCTTTGGGACCATGCATGAACCGCTTACCGATCGGCAGAAAGGCTTCTGGAACATGGTGAATGAACACTGCGGATCGGAAGAAAAGGGCGGCCAGGCGAGGCTCCGGTTCCTGAAATTCCTTCTTGCGGGCTTTAGGATGTTCGTGCTCGGCGAACCGGGACATGCGGTCGGGACACCGTTTCCCGGAGGTGATATGTTGGAATGTATCGGCGGTGTTTATTATTGTCCGGTCAGGGAGAAATCTGACGGGGTGAATGCGGCCTTGTGCCCGTTCTGTCCTGCCCTTCAGACCCCGGAGATCGGGTACCTGAAGCCTCCCCTGAACCCGAGTGAGCACCGGAAGCAGGAGTTCATCGAACACTGCCACAAATTCCATAATTTCAACGGCTGACAGGAGAACCTGAAGGCAACATCCCGTACCATTTCTGACATCCTCCATTTTTACGGATGCGGCGTCGGGGTTGCCCCCAAAGGATATATTTTATCATACATCGTTCACTCCAGTTAAAGACACCCGGGAGTACCGGCCTGACCGTTTCAAGGTTTACGGGGCGCTGACCATGGATGAACCGCAACTTTCAGTCGATAACCCTTCACTCTACATCAACCGTGAACTGAGCTGGATTCGCTTCAACCGGCATGTGCTGGAAGAGGCACTGGATGAAACCCAGCCCCTGCTGGAGCGGGTGAAGTTCCTTGCAATCTTTGCAAACAACCTCGATGAATTTTTTATGGTTCGTGTCTCCGGCCTCCAGCGTCAGTTTGCCAAGGGAGTGCTGAAATCCCCCCCGGACGGCATGACGCCGGGCCAGCAGCTGGAGGCAATCCGCCAGATGCTCCTTCCGGAACTCAATGACCAGTCGGATGCCTGGCACCGGAAGATCCTCCCGCAGCTTGCGGCAAACGGGATATTCATCCATATGCATGAAGATCTGACTCCCCGGCAAAAAGCGGCAATGCGCAGGTTCTTTATCGAGGAAATCTTTCCGACTCTGACCCCGCTTGCGTTCGACAGCGCCCACCCGTTCCCCTTCATCTCAAATCTGTCCCTGAATCTTGCGATTATCGTTCGGGACCAGAATAAAAAGGATTTCTTTGCACGGGTGAAGGTCCCGACCAACCTTTTCTCTCGTTTTGTCAGGATTCCTTCGGTTGAAGAAGGTTCCGGTGGTGATGCTTCCGGGATGCATTTCGTATACCTCGAGGAGATTATCGCTGCAAACCTTGAGATGTTGTTTCCCGGCCTGGATGTGATTGCAGCGTTTCCCTTCCGGGTTACCCGCGATGCAGACCTGGAAATTGAGGTGGACGAAGCTTCGGATCTCCTGACCACAGTCGAGGAGATCATGGAGCAGCGGGCACATGGAAAACCGGTGAGAATCGAGGTGGACTGCTCCATGCATGAAGGCATCTGCACCATGCTCGAAAAGAAACTGGGGGTTACCCCCCCCATGCTTTACCGTGTCGGTCACCCGGTCGGCATGGCAGATCTGATGGAACTCATGTCGCTCGATCGTCCTGACCTGAAAGATACCCCTTTTCTCCCGTCAGTCCCGTATGATCTCGCCGAAGGAAAGGATATTTTTTCTGCCATCCGCCATCACCCCATCCTTCTCTATCACCCGTACAACAGCTTCTCGCCGGTGGTAAACTTCATCCGCCAGGCGGCTCACGACCCTGACGTACTTGCCATCAAGATCACCCTGTACCGCGTGGGTACGAATTCCCCCATTGTCAATGCTCTCATGGAGGCAAGAGAGAACGGCAAGGCAGTTGCCGCACTGATCGAACTCAAGGCCCGCTTCGACGAGGAGAACAACATCGGGTGGGCCCGGGCCCTTGAACATGAGGGGGTTCATGTTGTATACGGTGTTGTCGGCCTGAAGGTCCATGCAAAGCTCTGCATGGTCGTCCGGCGGGAAAGGGACGGGATTCGCCGTTATGTGCACCTCGGCACCGGCAATTATAACGCCATCACGAGCCGTATTTATACGGATTTCAGCCTCTTTACCGGTGAGAGGGAAACCGGGGAGGACGCGGCAAACCTTTTCAATTTCCTTACCGGGTATGCACGGATAGAACATTATCAGAAACTTCTGGTTGCACCGGTAACCCTCCGCAAGGGCATTGTCGATCGGATTGACCGGGAAATTTCCCGGCACCGCGGGAAGGGCGACGGGCACCTGATATTCAAGATGAATGCCCTGGTCGATCCTGCCTGCATAGCGGCATTGTACCGGGCATCACAGGCCGGGGTAAAGATTGAACTGCAGGTCCGGGGCATCTGTTGCCTCCGGCCGGGGATAGCCGGGGTAAGTGATACCATCACGGTAAGTGCGATTGTCGGGAGGTTCCTTGAACATGCCCGTATCTACTATTTCCATAACGGCGGTGATGAAGAGGTCTTTCTGGGGAGTGCAGATCTTATGCCCCGGAACCTCGACCGGCGTGTCGAGGTCCTGTTCCCCGTGGAGGATCCGGATTTGCGGAATTCCATCATCAACGGTATTCTTCCCGTACAGTTTGCCGATACGATCAAAACACGCATCCTGAACGGGGACGGAACGTACAAACGACGGGCACCGGACAAGGATACGCCTCCGCTGAATGCACAAAACTGGCTTGTTGACCACCGGGGGATCTGGTATAATCATGACCTCAGTTAAGGCGCAGGAAACGATACCGGGGGCCTGTATTTTTGGCGTGCAGCGGGTTCTCCCGCTCCTCGATGCATTTCTCCGTGAGATCGAGGGTGTCAGGTCGGGAGAGGATATCGAACATATCCACCGGATGCGGGTCGCATCCCGCCGGCTCCGGGCAGCCCTTCCCCTTTTTAAGTCCTGTTTTCCTCCGGGAAAATTCCGGGTGTGGGTTCGGGAACTGCAAAAGGTTACCCGGGCTCTTGGCGATGCCCGGGATGCTGATGTCCAGATAGCGTTTTTAGAACGTCTGAAAAAGAGAGGAGCACAAAAAACCAGCATGGCCCCTTCCGGTGCCCAACCGCCGGCACAATCGGATGTCGTGGAGATCATCCTGCTCAGGCACCTGCAGAAAAAACGCCGGAAATACCAGAATGCCGTCCTTTCTGCCCTGGACGATCTGGAGAAGAGCAAAATACCCGATGATATCAGGGCCGGATGTACCGATCTGGTAACCGGGGGCCATGGCGCCCGGATACAACAAACCCTGCAGGGAATCCCCCCGGTTGCGGCCTTTCGGATTTCACGGCGTCTCAATGCCCTGCTGGAATTTGAACAATGGGTCCATGATCCGGATGCCATTGCAGAACACCATGCGATGAGAATTGCGGCAAAGAAACTCAGGTATACCATGGAGGTCTATGCCCCCGTCTATCGGCGGAATCTCAAAAAATACCTGGTGAGAGTTAAAAAAATCCAGGAAATCCTCGGGGATCTCCATGACTGTGATGTCTGGATTGATACTGTGACGGCGATGCTTCCCGATGAACGCCTGTCATCCCGGTCAGGTATCAGGCACACTCCTGCGCAGGAGAGCAGGGAAACCTCCTACCGTCGCTTCCTGTCCGAACGGAGAAAGGAGCGAAAACAGATTTTCCGGAAATTTGTAACCTGTTGGCAATCGGTCGGGCGCGATCGTCTCTGGGATGAGCTCAGGGTAACCCTTATCGAGGGAAGAAAGGAGAAATTCAGGCTCCACGAAAATCCCCGCCTTGAGGATATCCGTTCATCGGCGTTCGCCCTTTCTTCCCGGTTCTCAGACGGGACATCGCACAACCTGACGGTGACAACCCTTGCAAGCCGGATCTTCGACGACCTTGCATCTCTTCACCGGATGCATGCACACGAACGATTTTTACTCGAATGCGCCGCTTCTCTTCATGATATCGGACTAACCGGGGGAAGAAAGGGCATGCAGAGCACAGCGAGGAAATGATCCTGTCCGACGACACACTTGCGGTAGGTATTATCGACCGGGGAATGATTGGACTGATCTCCCGGGCACATTCTGGCAGAGCCTTCCCCGAATCAGATGGATTTTTCTCCCTCCTGTCCCTGGAACGGCAGAAGGATGTCCGGATGCTGGCCTCATTGTTACGGATAGCCGATGGTCTGGACGGGCTCCGTCTTGGATCGATTACCTCCGTTCATTGTTCTGCCGGCCCCCAAGAGGTGATTATTGAAACGACCGCGATACGGGAAGCAACCGCGGAAATCAGACGGGCTTATGAGAAGGGGGACCTGTTCACGCAGGTTTTTGAACGGACCCTGGTGATACGGTGAAAACCGGCACGATCGGTCCGGATGGACGGGTTGTGTCGTTCATCGATATCGGGACCAACTCGGTACGTCTTCTCGTGGTAAGGCTCAACCCCAATCACTCGTTCAGCATCCTTTCGCGGCAGAAACAGCAGGTGCGCCTTGGGGAAGGAGAGTTCATAGAAGAGGAGATCCTCCCGGAGGCCATTGAACGGCTGGTGATTGTCTGTAAGCAGCTGACCGAGCTTGCACGGACATTTAAGACTGACGAATTTGTTGCCGTAGCCACATCTGCCATGCGGGAGGCGGCAAACCAGCAGGAGATCCTGCGTCTTTTACGACAGGAGGCCCGGCTGGATGTGCGGGTAATCTCCGGTCTGGAAGAGGCACGTCTTATTTACCTTGGAGTCTCACGGGGAATTCACCTCGGCGACCGGCTGGCTTTTTTTATCGATATCGGGGGCGGGAGCACAGAAATCGCCATTGGCGGGGAACAGGACTACCAGTATCTTGAAAGTTTCAGACTGGGGGCAATCCGGCTCTCAAACCTCTACATGTCTGATAATGTCAACCGGGCGGTATCTCAAAGCCGGTACAAGAAAGTCCAGCGGCATATCAGAGATGCAATAATCCAGTCGGCCCGAAAGATCCAGGAACGAAAACCCGTGCTTGCCATCGGCAGTTCAGGAACGATCATGAACCTGTATGAAATTGCCCAAAAAGCCATTCACCAGACGGGAAATTCTGTCGAAGGCGTCCTGAGCTACAAAGATTTACGGAAAGTTATCGATCTGATTTGTTCCCTCCCTCTCGAGCAGCGCAGGAAAATACCCGGCATGAACCCGGAACGTGCAGACATTATCATACCCGGGGCTGCCATTCTCGACACCTTCATGAGAGAATTGTCCCTGGAGGCAGTTACCGTCACCGGTCGCGGCCTGCAGGACGGACTCCTGGTTGATTACTGCTCAAGAATGGATACATTTACCCTCCTCGGCGAGCTCTCAACACGGCAGCGCAGTGTCCTGCAACTGGGAAGATCCTGCGGGATCAATGAAGCCCATGCCCGGACCGTGACAAGTCTTGTGCTGGAATTATTCGACTCGGCAAAAGAATTACGGCTTCATCCCTATGGTGATCGTGAACGCGAACTGCTTGAATATGCGACATTTCTTCATGATATCGGATCTTTCATCTCCTACACTAACCATCATGCGCATTCATATTATATTATAAAAAATTCTGAACTTCTGGGATTTGACCAGAAAGAGGTAAATTTCATGGCCAATATCGCACGGTTCCACCGGAAGAAAACACCAAGAAAAAAAGATCCCGAGATCCTCGATCTCGATTCGCACGAACGGGATACACTCGGAGTACTCACCATATTTATCCGCCTGGGAGAAAGCCTGGACCGGAGCCATACAGCACTGGTGCAACACGTACGTTTTTCCCGAATAGAAAACAATTCGGTCATCCTTGAGGTAATTACCCGTGGTGACTGCCAGCTGGAGATCTGGGGTGTCGAGGCCGAGAAAAAGGCATTCCTGAAAATTTTCGGCAAAAAACTGGTGCTGGAAATGGCTAAGAACTGTTGAGAGGATCAGGGCTGCACCTCAGTGAGATCATCTGACATAGGATCGTTTATTCTCCCTCAACACTGGATTTGCAATCAATCGCCTGTCAAGGTGCACCATCGGTCATGAGCGCAATCAGAATCATAGGTAAAACAAAACGATTGAAGATATTGATTTTCTTAAAAACTATTGTATCCGGGGGGGTCACCCGCTTCAGGGCCTCTCCGACGCACGACGGGGCATTGAGGTTGTTTTGAATTTCTCGTACCTGATCCGCCACGGTGCTATCGCTTCCACGCTTCGGGAGGTATCCAGATGGGATGCGGGAGAATACAAATTTTCCACAATATCACTATTCTGGCGCGGATTCAGTTTTAAGTAAGAGTGGAGAGAAAAATCATAAAATTTCAGGAGTTTCGCGCGCCTCAGACCTCTCAGTCGGCACAGCGGGCAGCAAGTCATTTTGAGATTGAGAATACTTAGTCACCGGTCCGCCACGGGGGCGCCCCGCGGAGGTGGCGGTGTTGCTCCTTAAAGATTGGATAGAGAGACTCTGTAGAAATCCCTTTTAAAAAAGGAAGCCCCCTTGCGCCAGCCCTACCCCCGTTGGAGGGTGGGGGCGCATGCGATTCCTGCATTACCGGAAATCCTTATCCAGGTAATACAGCACAATCGCAACCGGGGCGCCACAGCGGCAGGGCAAAGCCCCTGGAGCGTCATCAGAAAAGAGGTTTTCTGCAGAGCTCATAGACAACAATAAATTTAAAGGCATTGAATTAGTGAAACACCGTCAGAACACGAATCCTGCCGGAAAAAGATTATTGATGTGGATTCCACGGACTACCCGCTTCCTGCCGCAATCTTCAGAGCTTCTTGAGGGCCTGCACGAGCTTCCCGATGGACTCCTGGGCATCGCCGTAGAGCATCCGGGTATTGTCCCGGTAGAACAGGTCATTCTCGATTCCGGCGAAACCCTTCCCCTGACCGCGCTTGAGGACGATGACATTCTTTGCCTGATCGACATCAAGGATTGGCATACCATAGAGCGGGCTGCCCTGCCGGTGGGCCGCCGGGTTCACAACATCATTGGCACCGATGACGAGGACAACATCCGTTCCCGGAAACTCGGGGTTCACCTCGTCCCGGTCAAAGAGACGGTCGTAGGAGACCCCGGCCTCTGCGAGCAGGACGTTCATGTGCCCCGGCATCCGGCCCGCTACCGGGTGGATCGCAAACTTTACCTGGATATTTTTGCTCTCGAGCAGGTCGGTCAGTTCCTTGACCTTCTGCTGGGCCTGGGCTACGGCCATACCATAGCCGGGAGCGATGATGACCTTGTTTGCATAGGCGAGCATGATCGCCACATCGTCGACCTCGATGGGCTTAAGGCTGCCCTGGATCTCTGATCCGGTCTCCTCGGCTGCGCCGAATGCACCAAAGAAGACATTCGAAAGTGAGCGGTTCATTGCCCGGGCCATGTTGAGGGTGAGCAGCGAACCAGCGGCACCGACAATGACACCCGCAATGATCATGGCATAGTTGGGGGTCGCAAACGAAAACCCGTCGAGCGCGACAGCAAGTCCGGTGAAGGCGTTGTACATCGAGATGACAACCGGCATGTCAGCCCCGCCGATGGGGAGGGTCATAAGAAGCCCGAACCCGAGCGAGAGGATAAAGAACAGCGGGAGGTACAGGGCAACGGAAACCGGGATCCAGGATGGCTGAAGGAGGACGAGCACGCCGGACATGATCGCAAAGAGAAGAACCAGCATGTTGAGGGGCTTCTGGCCCGGGAAGGTGATCGGCCTGGGTCGCATCCAGCCCTGGAGCTTCAGGAATGCGATGATGCTCCCTGAGAATGATACGGCCCCGATGAGCCCCCCCACGACCGCGAGTGAACCGGCGGTTGCTGTGGTGGTAGCACCGAGAAGGGCAATCGCTGAAATCGCGGCCGCTGCACCGCCGCCCATGCCGTTGTAGAGCGCGATCATCTGGGGCATGTCGGTCATCGCGACGCGCTTTGCTGCGATATAGCCAAAGCCCCCGCCAATGACGATGGCGATCGTCATCAGGGCGAAGTTGGAGAGGTCCGGGGTAAAGAATGTGGCGAGGGTCGCGATCAGCATCGCGGCTCCGGCCCAGACAATCCCGCTCCGGGCGGTGAGGGGGTGGCTCATCCGCTGCATGCCGATAATGAAGAAAAAGATGGTCGCGATATAAACCGGCTCGATTGCAAAGGAGAGGTCGATCATCTCAGCCCTCCTTTCCCGGCCTTTTCCCGCTGCGGTCAAACATCTGGAGGATCCTTTCGGTAACCACGTAACCACCGGTAACGTTCGCCGCCCCGAGGACCACGGCAATAAACCCGAGAGCCTGTTCAAGCGGTGTCGTGGCAAGGCCGAGTGCAACCATCGCGCCGACCAGCACGATACCATGAATAAAGTTCGAGCCGCTCATCAGCGGCGTGTGGAGGATCACCGGGACCCTGCTGATGACAACATAGCCGGTAAACGCGGCCAGCATTGCGATATAGACAGCGATCCAGAGTGAGGTCACATCGGTCATGGTTTTCCTCCGCTCAGCATATCACGTGTCGGTGCGTGGCACACCTCGCCTTCCCGGACCAGGAGGCTCGCGGTCAGGATCTCATCGGTGAAATCCTGGACAAGCCTCCCCTCTTTATCGACCAGTAGGGAAAGGAAGGACTGGAGGTTCTTTGCATACATCTGGCTCGAGTGGAACGGCACCATGGCCGGGAGGTTCCGGGGCCCAAGGATGGTGACGCCATGCTCCCTTATTGTCATGCCGGGACGGGTCAGTTCGCAGTTACCACCTGATTCGGCGGCCAGGTCGACGATAACCGCACCCGGCCGCATCATTGAGACGGTCTCTTTGGTAATGAGCCTGGGGGCCGTTCGACCGGGGATGTTTGCGGTCGTGATGACAATATCGGCCCGGGCGACGGCGGTGGAAACCATCTGTTGTTCCATTGCCTTCTCTTCGGGGGTGAGCTCCCGGGCGTAGCCTCCCTGTCCTTCGGCATTGATTTCCAGTTCGAGGAACCGGGCGCCGAGGCTGCGAACCTGTTCTCCGGCGGCGCGTCGCACATCGTACGCCTCAACGATGGCCCCGAGGCGCTTTGCCGTCGCGATTGCCATGAGGCCGGCAACGCCGGCACCGAGGATGAGCACCGTTGCCGGTCGTATGGTTCCCGCGGCTGTTGTCAGCATGGGCAGGAACTTCGGGCAATGACCGGCGCCAAGAATAGCCGCCTCGTACCCGCCGGCTGTTGCCTGGGAACTCAGTGCATCCATACTCTGGGCCCGGGAGATCCGTGGTACGAGCTCAAGGGCAAAGGCGGTGATCTTCCGGTCACGCATCCTGGCAACTGTCCCGGCGTTACGCGCCGGGTACATGAATCCGATGACAATCGTACCCCCGGCAAACTGATCGACTTCGGCTACGGTCGGTGGCTGGACGCAGAGCACGATCCGGGCTCCATCCAGCAGCTCGGTCCGGCCCGATGCGATCTTCGCACCGGCAGCGACGAAGAGATCGTCAGGATAGAACGCTCCCTCTCCCGCGCCGTGCTCGATACGAACTTCGAATCCCGACTGGGTCAGTTTCCGTGCTATCTCGGGTACCATCGCAACCCTGTGTTCTTCTGGTGTCTGCTCCCGTGGAACGGCAACAACAACAGGAAGGGATTTCAGGGGCATTGAAGCGTCGGGGATACTTTTCATTCCCTCAGGAGGAACAGGGGCACTCATAATTCACACCTTCTGCCGGCTATCATACAGGTTGCATCTCTCACCAGGGTACCGGTCTTTCCGGGCGCTTTCAGTGCGTCCCGATGTCCCTCTTTTCTTATGGCGGTGATAGTATAGGGAATGAACCCCCTCCGCTCGGTTTTTCTTACACCAGTAAACTTCCCGGTCGGTGTGTTGCGGACGATTCCGGGTGCCGTTATATTTCTCTGAAAAATCGTATCCGCAAGTTGTCCGGTTCTCTCTGTGCGAAACATCCCTGTCACTCCATGGCTGATAATCGATATGTATCCTAGTAGTTTGCCCCGCATCCTTTTTATTTTGAGCGTCTGCGGTACCGTCAACAGATGGACTGCTGCGTCACTGATGATACAAAAAACCATGATCTGCGCAGCATCCCCGGCACCTGATCAGACTCCGGTTTATTGCAGCAGATTATAAAAGACGGGTTCAACAGGATGCCATTTCCCCGGACTCTCATTCCGGTGCAGTTGTTAAGTAATGTCTTCTATCGTCACCAGCGCTTTCCCATTTGTGAAAAAGACTGCCCTGAACCGCAAATCCTTATCGCTTCCGTCCCTGCAATGGACACGTAGTATTTTATCCGCATGGTGATTTGTCCCGATGAGCGTCCGGAGGTACGTAAGCCAGGCGCCAAAGATCTTTTCCCGGTATTCGGGATCAGGAAAAACCTT
Organism: uncultured Methanoregulaceae archaeon; assembly: GCA_963815065.1. GTDB lineage: Archaea > Halobacteriota > Methanomicrobia > Methanomicrobiales > Methanospirillaceae > Methanoregula. The sequence goes on from CAWFFE010000003.1 coordinate 248,208, forward strand.
TTCGCCCCACAAGGTGAGATCCGGTATCTCCTGCCGGGTATACCCGCATTTCCTTTCAAATGCCGGATTAGCGTATTCGATCGTTCCGCTGCTGGTAACAAAAGCGATACCGAACGGGGCACTCTCCACGAGAAACCTGAATCGTTCCTCGCTCTCCTTTAACGCTTCTTCAGTTCGTTTGCGTTCGGACATATCGATGCCAATCCCTCTCATGCCCGTAATGGTATTTCCCTGGACAATGGGGACATGATACGTTAATAACGGGAATGTGCTCCCGTCTTTGCGGATTGCCATGAATTCGTGTGATGCCGGGAAGGTAAGAGGTTCCCGGGTTAAGGCGAGGATAAAATCACCGAGAACCCGGTCCCGATCATCGGGGTGAATCATCTGCCAGATGGTTACTCCCTTCTCGACGTCCTCTTTGGTATACCCGTACATCTCAAGACTCCGGTGGTTGACAAAAGTAACATTTCCTCCGGTATCGCATTCCCAGATATTCTGGGGCAGCATCTCTGCCAGGTCATGGAATCGTTTCTCACTCGCCAAAAGCGCCTCTTCAGCACGTTTGCGTTCTGATATGTCTATGAAACTTTCAAGGAGATACGAACGGCCACCGAGCTGAACCGGAACCACTGTTCTGATTATTGGTCGTTCTTCCTTCATTATATTGCAAAGAACACCCTCCGAACGGATAATTTCCTGCCCGAGATCCATTATAGGACATGCCGTTTCCCCCACCGGGCAGAGATATCCTTTACAGGACGAGCCGATGAGGGCATCTTTCTCTGTTCCGATAAGTGCGACAGCGGTTGAATTTGCGTCATATATCAAACGGGTTTCCGGATCTATAACCACAAGTCCTGACTGGGTTGCATTAAAGATTGTCAGCAGGTAATTCTCACTGCTCTTCAACGCCTCCTCTGCCCGTTTTCTCTCGCTTTCCTTGAATGCATCATCAGCAATCTGGCGCTGGAGGGCGATTGATGCGGCACGTGCGTAGGTTTCAATGAGTGAAGCATCTTTCAGGAAGATTTCTTTCCGCAGGGCAAATGTCATGTCTCCCAGGAGCATGTCCCGCCAGACCAGGCCAACAGAATAGAGATTTCCTAGGTTGAGAATCTCGGTAAATCTTTCGCAGGTTTCCTCAGAAACATGCGGATACAATAAATCATACAGCTTTTTATTAACCGGGTACACTTTTCCGGATAGCGTTTTTTCCGGGATCATTGTATTGACAGGGACAGAAATAGTAAAAAAATCATCCCCAAAATGTGTCATAGCACAATTCCGCTCTTTCTCACCAAAGATTCCTTTTAACCTCAGCCCTCCTGATCCGGAATCATAGGCAAGTACCGCTATGGCAGCATCAGGAACTATTTCTTTCAGGCCCGTACCAATTGCATGATAAATGTCAACCTCAGGGGATAATTCGATGAACTCCTGCAGCTTCCGGGAGAAGAAATCCATCTGGGCGATGTACTGGTTTATTCTTGTCGCCGCTTCTTTTTTATCGGTTGTATCACGGCCGACTCCCTGACACTCATGAAGTGTCCCGTCTTCATTGAAAAATCCACGAATGGTCCAGACATTCCAGCACAGCTGGCCGGATGAATCGGCAATGCGACACTCTACGGAGACGAGAGGACGTTCTTCATCCAGGGAGCTGACGGCCTGGTCTACGGCATGCCGGTCTTCAGAATGTATGCCGGGCAGAAAATACCTGCCGGTTGTCTCTGATGGATTTTTCCCCAGGTACCGGGCATAGGAATGGTTTAAAAAGACGAGAGTTCCATCGGGAAGGAATCGCGTTATGAAGTCAGTCTGGTCCTCAACAATGCCCCGGTATCGCGCTTCGTTCATCTGCAGGGTTTCTTCATAGGTTTTTTTGGCAGTGATATCCTCAATAATCAGGGTCCGTCCCTGGCTCCCGTCTTCAAATGCGGTCGGCACCTGCTTTACCCTGAAATGGAATAGTTTCCCCTGGAGAACACAACTCATTTCGGTTATTGCATCCTCTGGATTCTGAAGGCTTTTGGGACACGTACATTTCAACAGGTTGTTGAAGAAAGGATTCTCCTCATCATCGATCTTTTTCCCGACCACCTCTTCCCTCCGTTTGAAAAGGAGGGTAAGAACCGGTTCATTGACCTGAATAATTTTTTGTTCTGCGTCAAGAATGATCACATAATCAGAAGAAAATTCAAGCATTGCGGAAATCGGGACCCGGTGGGAGAGGAAATATACTTTTGCAGCCCCCATGACCTGCACCTCCACCTGTCCGGAGATAAGAAGCATATCAAGATATTTTGCCATCAGATTCCGGTTCAATTTTATTTTCGAAGAGAGATCAGAGATGGTCATCCCACGTTTGTGGGATCGGAGATGTCGTTTGATTGAATCAACAATATTCTGATCAAGGACCGGCATAAATGTACGTCGTTTTATATTTCAGGCACATATATTAAAAAATTTGCATGGCATTTCACCAGGCAATCATATACTCCAAATACTTATAAAAATCATAATATAAATATATATTCAACCTTTGACGAGACAAAAGGTCATCGAGCTGGCTGGAAAAAATGAAAGCGGTGGATCTCAGGGCTATAGTGATCGAGGCGGAATACTTCTAGTGGAGAGCACGCGAAAGCGTGAACGACGGGAAGAACCAGAAGGCGATACACATTCTCCACCGGGCTGTAACCCCGGCTCCCTGTAACATTCATTCCCTTATCGAAGATCGGTAACTGTCACGAGTACCTCAACCAGCCCGATAAAACAATTCTGTACTATGAAAAAGCCATTCAGATCGATCCTTTCCATGCAGAAGCCTGGTTTATCAAAGATACGAGTTTGAAGGAGACAGGAAATGATAAGGGAGCCGAATTCTATATTGAACGGGCAATCGATCTCTTTTGCAGCCGAATGTCAATAAAAAAAATTGCTCTGTTGAAATCTTCAAAACTTTCGGACGCTCTCAGGGGCTTCGCCCCTGCCGCTGTGGCATCCCCCAGTTGCGATGATTTCGTATTACCTGTTCACAAAACCGCAGGAGAGATTATACATACAGGTAATACCGGGGCATCGCAAGCGCCCCCGCCCCCTTGGGGGGCAGGGCTGGCGCAGGAGGGTGATCATGTTATCTGAAAAAGCATTTCAACAGAGCAAAAAAAATAATTTTCGGTGAAGAGTATCAGCATCAATGAATGGGAGGGTGGGTGGTGAAAATATCGATTAACTTTCGGCAAACAATATTCCTGATCGGGCCGGAAATAAACTATCTGAATTCCCCGACTTTTTATCAGCAAAAAATACGGCAATTTGCAGATACCGGTTGACCCTCACGTGATATTTTATGAAATGTTAAGGATTTCGGCCACGTTTGGTTTTTCCCCGCCATTATAGCATTAATGCTTCGAATGGCAATTTCAGAAAGGGAAATACCGGATCGTACGAATTTATCGTTTCTTTATTTTGCGCACACGTACTGCAACCCCCCGTTCCGAGCGCATCATATCATCAGCCGGGAGTGCGGCCCGGCCGGTGGCGAGCGCCCGGGATCCGATGACCAGCACCTCGTCCCCCTCGCGGATCTCAGCATCTGCCGAAACAACACCGGGAACAAGTATGTCCCCTTCAGGGACGAAATCATCAATATAAACACGGTATCCTTCCGGGATAAGGTCCCAGCCATCAAACGTCGGCCGGATCAGGCCGGTTCCGGTATCTATCGAGAAAAGCTGCACGTTTTTCCTGCTGTAAAACAGTTCCGGGAAGTGACCCCGGAGCGTGATGCCCTTCGTAGTAAGATCGATATTGAACTGCCAGGATACCATGCCATGAAGACGGTCATCTTTCAGCCGCCGTTCTCCTGCCAGGGTGGCATCCAGTTCATTGAGTGCGGTGTCACGGGCCGGATGCTCCTTGCATGAATACTCGAGAGAAAACCCGCTTATGTCGGCGGCCATCCGGGCCACTTTCAGCGCACCGCCGTCAAGGTGGGCAATGATCCGGCGGTACCGGTGGCGATCGAAATAGCGGGCAAGGATGCCGGCGATTACCGCACATTCCTCGGCGTCCCAGTAACCGGTCACCGGTACGTCGTAGTGGCCAGCCGGGTATACGCACTCCAGTTCCCGTGGTACAAGCCCCAGCGGAGACGTGACAATAAGTTCATGGGCACGCCCCCCTATTGCCTGCTGGAACCTTCGGTGACTCTGCGAAAGGGAATAAGGTTTCCTTGCCGAGCAAGGGAGGAGAACAGCCACGTCTGCCGGTGGTGAAAGATACCGGGTGATCACCCGTTCAGCAAAGCGCCGTACCTCCACACGCTGAAGGGTTTCGCCCGAATTTGCCCGCATAATACCGCTGCGGGCAACAGGAATACATCGTTCCATGAAGGCATGCCGGTTGTCGAGATGCCGCATGATCGCTACCTGGGCGGCATCGAGCCTGCAGCGGGACTCGACCAGGTCCCTGAGCTGCGATCCTTCGATGAACAACGTAACCAGAGCAATCTCTTTGAGGAGTGCCTGCCGGTTATGCAGGTTCAGATCTTTCTGCCGGCACCCGGAACATGTGCAGGTTCCCCGTTCAAGTGCTTCTTCTGGAAAATCTCCTTCAGGAGTACAGAACCGTCCCCGGGCGGTCATGAGATCGACAGCCCGGAAATCAAAGAGATCGAATCCCGTGTAACAAAGAATATGAACATTTGAAGGCAATGCTGATGCCGGGGCGTACCATACCGTATCGACCGGTATCTTTTCTTTGAGCCCGACAAGCCAGTCTACATAATTCCGGGGATTTGCGAGAGCAGTATGCCAGTTTGCGGCCATCACACAGTCCCCGCTCTGCACATGATTCTCGAGGGCCGGGTGGATGGTGATCGGTTGTTCCTTGTCCGGGGGCCGGTATTGTTCCGCGAGCGTTCCGGGAGCGCAGAGCGGCAGGTTGGTTTCTTCCCGCCGATCAAGGTCAGAGAAAAGGGATTCTGCTTCAAGTGCCATCGGGAGCCTGAGGGAAATGCCCCCGTTCCGGAAAACACCGGTACGGGCAAGACCGTCCCGTTTCCTGATATCAAACTTCGTCATTGCATACCTCGATAGAACCCAGCTCCTGGCGGACAACAGGTTCCCAGCGGGAATGGCAGGAAACCACAAACCTGCTGTCAGGATGACTGTCGATGAGGAACCGGATCCCTCTGCACCCGGTCTTTACCATGACCTCATCCCATTCCGGAATTTCACTCTGGCCGATCGGAAATGTCTCTTTAAGCTCCCGGGGATACGGGCCAAACGGGGGTTTGAAAAAGAGCGTATCATCAAACTCGTCACGGATGCCGCCATCAAATGCTACAAGAACCCTGCTCCCGAGCCGGAGCCGGGAAAGCATCTGGTGGTACCGGAGGATCTCCGTCCGCGAGCAGCTCTCGCTCCCCCGGTAAAAGAACCGTCGTTTCGAGACGCGGTCGGATTTTTCCAGACATGCTGTCCTGTCCAGAAGCGCCCGGTAGCCCGCAAGGAGCTGGGGGTGGCCCCGGCATCGTTCATCAACCAGTTCCCAGAGCGTCCCGTCAAAGATTGCCTGGCGGACCCGGGAGATCTCGGCGACCGTTACAAAGAGGTTGTGGAGTGCGAGCAGACGCTCCCGGTCAACGGCACTCCGCAGTTCCTCTGCAGTATGGGTACGGCAGACATTGCATGCACAGGGAAGGTCGCTGAGTTCGTCGATTCTGAAGCTTCCGTGAGTGGTCAGGTACCGTCCTTCCTTAGCCGAGAGTGCATACGCCGCGGAATCGAAAAGATCGCAGCCCATAGCGGCAGCCAGTGCAAACATGGACGGGTGACCAGCCCCGAACAGGTGGACACATGCTGCCGGGGAAAGGGACTGTTTTGCGGCCATGACCACGCTCACCAGGTCCCGGTAGCGATATGATTCCATGAGGGGGACGACTGCTCCAATGGGGCAGAACGAAAAACCGAGATCCGTTACCCCCTGTCCCGCCCGTTCCCGGAGATCCGTGAAGATGCCTCCCTGGACCGGACCGGCAACAGGTGCATCTTTCCCAAAAACCTCCCGGGCCTCTGCAAGACGCTGCATGGTTACGAAAAGTTCCTTTTCAGCGGTATCATGATCGGATGCGGGGGAGGTCGGGATATCCAGGGGCACCCAGATGTCGCTCCCGATATCGCGCTGGAACGAGAGCGTTTCTGTATTGGTGACCGAGACCTGTCCATACACCGAGAGCTGGAACGAACCGGAATCTGTCATGATCACGCCATCAAAATCCAGCACCTTGTGCAGCCCTTCATCGAGTGCACGCTGCCTGTACTGCCCGGCTCTGTGAAAAGATGTAGGCATTGGTGATCAATGCCTCTACTCCCATCGCCTGTATCTCCTTCGGGGTGACAATCTGGAGATGGGGATTGATGACCGGGAGAAGTGCGGGAGTTTTCAGGGTTTTTTTACCTACGGTAAGTTTACCGGTGCGTCCTGCAATGTCACTGTATAGACTCTCGAAAGCAATTCCCATGGGTACCGTTTGTCCTCTTATATATGCGGTATTCGGGTTAAACGGTTGCCATCAGCAATGCTCGGTAAAGATCTGTCCTTCAAAGGTAAGGATCTCGATATTCGGGTTCATCCAGCAGTCCTCGGGGAGGCCGGCCTTGATACAGGTATGATCGAGAAACGTCGTGCTGTCCCAGCAGTATTCGGTTGCTACCTGGGGGAGCAGGAGGCCGCTTCTCCCCCGTCCCCGGACGATCAGGCCGTGCTTTCCCACCTCAATCATCTGAGGCCGGTTGCACGGCTCGGTATCAAGCGGGACAGGAACGGTCAGGACAGTAATCTCTACCCTGACAGATGAAAGTTCTTCCTTCCGGACAGGGGGGAAACGGGGATCTCCGGTAGCGGCGGCGACCGCTGCATCGTCGATTGCCTCCCCCAGCGCCATCACCGGGTACGGAAATCCGATGCATCCCCGGAGCTGTCCTGCTTTGGTGAGGGTGACAAAAACTCCGCGCTTGTCCTGAAACACGGGAGTGAGACACAGCGCCGGTTTCTGTTTTTTACCAATGGCATATTCGATCGCACCGCGTCCCACTCCAATGCCATCCTGCCTTCATCCGTAGTGAGCAGCATATGTCAGATCTCCTTTTTGACTCTGTGACTGTCTATAGTGCATCTTATTTAACAATCTTTCGAACAGGGAACATCCCGGTGACGGGCAGTCCCTGCATCGCTGTGCTTATCTTCCAAAAACTCCAAGTACTACAGGAGAGGGAGAGAGCGGCCGACGGTGGCCTTTACGGCTGCTGAGGAAAGTCCCCCACCCACCGGGCACGCAGCCGTACGCAAGTACGGGTGGCGAGAGTCACGGCAATGGCACAGAAACGACACGGCCTGTTTTCAGTCATGAAGCGGTTGAGATGGTCCAGCCATCGAGTTTCACTCAGGTGAGTCCCGCTGAGCGTTAACAAACAGGAATCGGTGAAACGGCAAAACCCTGCGGGTGCAAGTCAGAACAGGACCTTTGGATAGCCCGGTATCTGTCCGGGTATGACGCCTCAGCTGAATGCCGCTGAAACAGAAGGAGGCTTACTCCTCCCACTCACTTCTTCTGGAGTTCATTCGTCGATTGAATAAATTCTCTGTTATGATCTATGAGAATCATTTATGGCATTTATTCAGGGACCGGAAGTTCACTTCATTGCGGTTCATTCATCGATTTTATCAGGTTCTCCTCTCTTATGATCTCTGAGAATCATCATGATACCTTACTCTGGAAATCGGAAGATCATCGCGTGTATACTTTTTCTGCTCTTCCCCACGATGCTCGTGTTGCCTTCGGCGGCAGTTACCCTTATACCGGGAAGCACGTCAATAACGAGCATTGCTAATGGCGACCCGATCGCTATTCACGGCATCGCAACCGGCCATCCCCAGAACGGGCTTCAGGTATGGGTGATCGGTAAAAATTATGTGAAAATATCCAACGTGCAGGTCAACGCAGATAATACCTATTCCTATGAACTGACATCATCCGATACCCGGGACCTCGCCCCCGGTGAGTACCTGGTCATCATCCAGCACCCGATGATGAACGGGGAGTTTGACATCGTATACGATCCCGTCACCGGTGAAGTTATCAATCGCCAGCTGGACTCCGGTACAGCAATTTTTCAGCTCACCGGGCCGGGGAGTCTCCAGCGCCCGGATGCCGGCTATGCCCTTATGCAGGCCATCAGCAGCCAGAATATCGATGATACTTTTACGACGGTCCCTTTTTTTGTGAATGCTCCCGTTTCCCTGATCAATCCGATCGGCGCCCATTATGTCGGCGATGTGTTCGCCATAACCGGCTCGACCAACCTGGCGGTGGGTGATGAACTCCTGATTGAGATCTACTCGTCGTCGTTTGGCCCGACACGAAAGGTGCAGTCGGGAGAATTTTCCGGATCGACCGGTACAGTTACCGTCGTCCCCGGAACAAACGGGTATAATACCTGGTCTTTTTACATCGATACTTCTGCATTCCGGGCAGATGAGTATCTCGTGAGGGTTTCGGGAGTAACCCGGGACGTGATTGCATCAACGACATTTACCTTAACCGAACGGAAGGTTACTGCCGTTGCAACGTCACCGCTTCTCACTACAACTGCTCCTCTTCAATTCAACGCCACACCGGCTACTGCCACTCCGGCCCAGCCTCCGGTCACCCAATCTCCGTTCCCGGTGGTCGGTCTCATTGCCGGTCTCATTGTCCTGGTTCTTGCACGAGAGACAGGAAAATCATAATTTTATTCTTTTTTTTTAAGGGGACCAGCCAGGAAAAATGAAGTTTTTTTGGGTGGTATCATATGCATGATAATTTTCCCCGCCAGGGCTTTTACGGGACAGGTGAGGGCAGGGGAATATTGGGAATTTTTGTCGCTGATTCCCTGAACCGGTTACTGCTTCTTACCCGATTTAGAGACAATAATTCCTTGTTGTTCCCCGGATGTCAGAGGTTACAACCCAAAGCGGAGTGACCCTTATTCATGCCTTCAGCAAAAACATCCTGATATTTGTGTGAGTTCCCCGCTTCATGCCTCTCTGAGGCACGGCAGGGCAGGAGGGTTTCTGAGATTTCGTCCTGCACCACCAGGGTAATCATAATTATACCCGGAAAAAATCTAAGGATCAACCGGTATCATTTCGTCAGACTCGATGTTCATGAGTCAGCCGCAGGCTTGGAGGATCATCAGTGCTTCCTGACGTGTCTCCATGCTGCATGGTAACGATCGAACCACTCTGCTTTCTCATCATATATTTCCAGGTCTTCCCGCTGGTAGAGCGTCCTGTCCTCTCCCACCGGGCATACTTTGATGCACAGGCCGCACGGCGAGATATAGCGCTTGGAGAGTGCTTCCGATCGTGTTGCGCAGGCCTTCTTGTCGATCAATCCGGTGGGATATCCCTCAGCGCCGATGGCTTTTACCGGGCAGGCATTTACACATCGCATGCAGCGCGTGCATAACGAATCTTCCATGATGGGATCGGGAGGAATATCTGCTGCGGTGAAAATGGAGGTGAACCGCACCCGTGGCCCATACTTTTTTGTCAGCAGGGTATTGTTGATGCCAAAATTTCCCAGGCCCGCAAGATACGCAGCATGCCGGTGTGAGAAGAAAGCGAGCGGCCGTTCTTTCAGCTGGGTAATCGATCCGTATCCGTCCCGGGGTACGCCGACCGAGGGAAAACCTTCGTTATTGAGGAACGACGCGATACGATAGCCGTCTATGTCAAGCAGGGTATTAACCGTCCGGTACAGTTCATAATACCAGATGGAGGGGGCAGTTTCGATGATGGGGAGATTGACCGGCAGGCCGATGACGATGACCGTCTTTGCTTCAGGGAAAATTGCCCGCGGCCTGAACTCTTCGGGGACCCAGGGTTCAAACGGAGGATTGTCCCATCGGTCTGCCGGTGCGAAACCTGCGAGAGGGATATCCAGTTCCTCACATCTCCTTTTGATCGTTATCTTCAATTCCCGGCTCATAGTGCTAGTTTTGATGGGCCCAGCGATAAAAGGAATTGATGGCATTCCTGGTGCAGATCGCGACTTTCCGGCGACCGGATGAACAACAACCGGCCATTTGCTTCCTGCTTTCACCAAATGGCCGGAAAACCAAAAAAGATACTTTCCCACGGATAAAACCCGGGAAAAATGCGAAGAAAAAAACGAAAAAAATCAGAGCATATTATCCTTCCAGTATCGAACAGATAATCGTTCGTTGCCGTCCCGCATTAACATCGAGTTCAAGCAGGACAATCTGCTGCCATGTCCCGCACATCAGGGCGCCATTTTTCAGGGGTATCGTGATCGAAGGCCCGACCAGTGCCGCCTTTACATGCGAACGCCCGTTGCCATCGCCCCAGCGGGCGTTATGGGCATACGTAACATCATCCGGGGCGAGGACGGCCAGGGACCGCCTGAGATCAGAGAGAACCCCGGTCTCATATTCTATCGTAGTCAGAGCGGCAGTCGAATGCTGCACAAAGAGATGGACGAGTCCATCCTTTATCCTGCTTTCCTGGATCGCTTCCTGTACCCGGGGGTTATGTTGACGATATCGCCCTCGGTTGTTGATGTGATCATGATACTTTTCCGGAACATCGATGCACCGTATAGTTGTGTCTTATGCCCCAGTAAAAATCATTTCTCCCCATGACCAGTCGGTGTTTCATAAAAATCCTGGTACCTATGAGGTTACCCCGTTCAGGGCCTTTCCGGGGCATGGCGGGGCAGGAAGATGACGAGACTAAAATTTTTGGTAAAGTACTATTTCAGCCCCGGTTTTTTTCATAAAATCTTCTGTAAATACTACTCCAAAGAATAGTTATCGCGCTCCCGGGGGCTTCGGCAAAGCCCCCGCCATCGTCGTTGTAGCGACCCCCATACCAGGATAAAACGGTAAACACTGTTCATCATACGACAGAGTGATACCTGAGGATTATTGTCACTTTTTTTCATTTTAGTTTTAGTTACGAAAATTTTCGAAAAATAACGTCCTGGTGAAGAAAATTTATGGGCAGCATTGGAACATTACCCAGGCTTTTTTGGTTCCGGATCCGCCCTGTGGCGACCCCGCGGGGCGGCATTGTTCATCGTTTCATCAAAAGAAGGAACACTCTTGTGTTATCTGATCGCCATAACTTTCAGGGGTTTTGAAAATAAAAAAGCGTCAGAAATCACGAACGGGATTGACCATTCCAAAAAATGAATCGGAAAAAGAACCGGGGGTCTCTCTCAGACGCCCGCATCTTCTGCAGGATCTGTGACATCCGGTTCTGGACCATCAGCTTCCTGGACTGCATCGGGTTCAGGCTGGACGATTGCCACACCCACCACCCGGTCCTTGTCATCGAGACGGATGGTCCTGACCCCTTTGGTTCCCCGGCCGATGATCCGGATCTCGCTGACCGGTGTCCTCATGACAATTCCTTCGGCGGTCATGACAACGATCTCATCGGTATCCGATACCGCACGCGATTCGATGATGACCGCATCACGCTCAAGCTGCATGTTCCTGACCCCCATGGTCCCCCTGCCATGCCCGCGGAACTCATCAAACTCGGATCTCTTGCCAAACCCTACATCGGAGATGGTAAGCAGGTGATCTTTTTCCAGGAGCGTGACCGCCACCACGGTATCCTCGCCTCTCATCTTCATCCCGCGTACTCCCTGGGCACCTCTCCCGACCGTCCGGACGGTCTCTTCGTGGAACCGAAGGCTCTGGCCGAAACGGCTGGTCAGAATGATCTCCTTTGTTCCATCGGTCAGGATGACATCAACGAGCTGGTCGTTCTCCCGGATCCTGATGGCATTTGTCCCGACCGATCGGGGATTGGAAAATTCATTCAGCCGTATCTTGATGACCTGCCCGAATCTTGTTGCGAACAACAAGAACCGGTCCTCCCTGAATTCCCGGATCGGAAGGACGGTGGTCACGATCTCGTCTTTCAGGTTCAGGAGATTAACAATCGGTTTGCCTTTTGCTGCACGGGAAGTCTCCGGGATCTGGTAGACCTTGAGCCAGTATACCCTGCCAAGATTGGTGAAGCAGAGGAGGTAGTCTTTCATGCCGGCGACAAACACCGATTCGACAAAGTCCTCATCCTTGGTGGCCATACCGGTGATGCCATGACCGCCGCGCCGCTGTTTACGGTAGGTGTCAAGATCGATGCGCTTGATGTAGTTTGCTGTCGTGATCGAGACGAGCACGGTCTTGTCTTCAATAAGGTCTTCGTTGGAGAGATTGCTGGTGTCAAGGGCGATCTCTGTCCTGCGTGCATCCCCGAATTTCGTGGATACCTCGGCAGTCTCGCGCCGGATCTCGACTTTTATGTTCTCTTCGCTGGAAAGAATGGTCTCAAGCCGGGTAATCTCCGCCCCGAGCCCTTTCTTTTCGTCCATGATCTTCTGCTGCTCAAGCGCAGCGAGACGGCGGAGCTGCATCTGGAGGATTGCATTTGCCTGAACTTCATCAAGACTGAATTTTGCGATGAGGGCAAGGCGGGCGTTCTCGACCGTGTCGGAACCCCGGATCGTCGCAATGACCGCATCGATCTGTGACAGGGCGATGAGCAACCCTTCGAGGATGTGGACTTTTTCTTTTGCTTTTCTTAAATCGAACTCGGAACGGAGCCGGATAACCTCAATGCGATGATGAACGAAATTTTCCAGAAGCCCGTGGAGGTTGAGTATCTTCGGCTGGTTATCGACAATGGCAAGGTTGCTCACCCAGAAACTGGACTCGAGAGCGGTCAGCTTGTAGAGCTGGTTGAGGACGACTGCCGATATGGTGCCTTTACGGAGCTCGAACACTACGCGGATACCGTCCTTATCCGATTCATCGCGAATGTCCGAGAGCCCGTCAATGCGTTTATCCTTGACCATATCTGCGATGCCGGTGATCCACTGGGCCTTGTTTACCTGGTAGGGAAGTTCGGTCACGATGATACGGTCACCACGGTTGCCGCCTTCTGACTCTTCTATGTTGGCTACCCCGCGTACAATCAGTCGACCCTGTCCGGTGGCGTAGACATTCCGGACGCCCTCGACTCCCATCAGGATCCCACCCGTGGGGAAGTCGGGGCCCGGCATGATACGCATAAGGTCTTCTACGGTGATCTCCGGGTTGTCGAGGTAGTGGTTGACTGCCGAACAGACTTCCCGCAGGTTATGCGGGGGCATCTTGGTTGCCATACCGACCGCGATACCGTCAGTGCCGTTCACGATCAGGTTGGGGATCTTTGCCGGGAGGACGGTTGGTTCCTGGAGGGACTCATCGTAGTTGGGAATGAATTTTACTGTCTCTTTATCGAGGTCTTCCAGCAGCGCTTCTGCGTACTTTTCGAGCCTGACTTCGGTGTAACGACTTGCGGCAGCAGCATCGCCGTCAACCGAACCGAAGTTACCCTGCCCCTGTACCAGCATATACCGATAGGAGAAGGGCTGGGCCATCTTGACGATCGTATCGTAGATGGAAGCATCCCCGTGAGGATGGTACTTACCCATTACGTCACCGACCACCCTCGCGCTCTTCTTGGTGGGTTTGTCGCTTGTGTTGCCCATCTCCCACATGGCATAGAGGGATCGGCGGTGGACCGGTTTCAGCCCGTCGCGGACATCGGGAATGGCACGGCCGATGATAACGCTCATGGCATAGTTGATATACGAGGTCTTCATCTCGTGCTCGATGCTGATCGGCTCGACACGGTGGGTCAGAGGACCACTTGCAGGTGGAGCGTTATCAGATGTCAAGGTTTGTCACCTCCCTGGCATGACGGATGATGAAATTTTTCCGTGTCTCGACATCCTTGCCCATCAGAGTCTTGAAGATCTCGTTGGCTTCCATGGCATCCTCGATATTGACCTGCTTGAAGATCCGGTGTTCGGGGTTCATGGTGGTGTCCCAGAGCTGGTGGGCGTTCATCTCACCAAGACCCTTATACCGCTGGACTGATACACCCTTCTCACCCATGGCTGCAGAGACTGTCTGCATCTCGTCCTCAGTATAGACGTATCTCTCCTCTTTTCCTTTCGCCACGCGGAAGAGGGGGGGCTGGGCAATATAAACGTATCCGGCCTCGATGAGTTTCAGCATGTACCGGTAGAAGAACGTGAGGAGGAGCGTCCGGATATGTGCACCGTCCACATCGGCATCGGTCATGATCACGATATGGTGGTAGCGGGCCCGTTCTGCATCAAACTTTTCACCAATACCAGTACCTATGGCCGAGATAAGTGTCTGAATCTCGGCGTTTTTTAAGATCTGGTGTTCACCTGCCTTTTCCACGTTGAGGATCTTGCCCCGCAACGGGAGGATGGCCTGGAACTTCCGGTCCCGGCCCCCTTTGGCAGAACCGCCTGCAGAGTCACCTTCCACGATATAGATCTCGCTTTTTGCCGGGTCCCGTTCCGAACAGTCCGCCAGTTTGCCGGGAAGACCGCTGCTTTCCAGCGAACTCTTCCGGCGGGCAAGATCACGGGCGTTCCTTGCTGCCTCCCGGGCTTTTGCGGCAGAGAGCGCCTTTTCAATAATTGTCTGGAGCACCTTTGGATTCTCATCAAAATACTCGGAGAGTGCAGCGTAGACAAGCGAGTCTACTATGCCCTTGACGCTGCTGTTGCCAAGCCGCATCTTGGTCTGACCCTCAAACTGGGGATTTGCCATTTTTACGGAGATAACGGAGGTAAGCCCTTCGCGGACGTCTTCACCGCGGAGGGTTAACGGGGAATTCTCCTTGATCAGTCCGTTCCGTTTCGCCATGGTGTTAATGGCGCGGGTGATCGCACTCCGGAATCCTTCCAGGTGCGTTCCGCCCTCGCGGGTATTGACTGAGTTGACGTAGGCGAAGAGTTTCTCGTCATAGGCAGTCGTGTACTGCATGGCGACCTCGAGTTCAAGCTTATTCTCGATATCCTTCCGCGAGATATCTATAGGGACGGGATGAAGACACTCTGCCCCCTCGTTTAAATATTTCACGAATTCGACAAGTCCACCGGCATAACAGTAATCTGCTCCGTCACCGGTCCGGTCATCGGAAATTTTGATCCGTACTCCGGCATTGAGAAACGCAAGTTCGCGGAGGCGATGGGCGAGCACATCGTAATCAAAGGTTGTTGTCTCGAAGATAGTGGCATCAGGTACGAAATGGATACGGGTTCCGGTTACCTTCGATCCGAACTTTGTCAGAAATTCTGTTCTCTGCTCGTTTTCAATTTCTGCAGGATTTGCTGCTTGTCTGTTGGTGTCGGCCTGACCAGTAGGCTGCGCCGGATGCACAGCCGGAGTGAATGGCGCCGGTTCACAATACCAGAGCTGGTAGCGCTGAAGCAGCTCAGCGAGGGTCTCTTTGTGTACAGAAAGCGGACTGGTGGGTTTGCCCTGGCTGAACCGCATCTCATAGACATTGCCGTCGCGGTACACCCGTGCGGAAAGCCAGTTGGAGAGTGCATTGACCACCGAAACGCCGACACCGTGAAGTCCCCCGGAGACCTGGTAGCTCTCCTTATCAAATTTTCCCCCGGCATGCAGGACCGTGAGGACAACCTCAAGAGCACTCTTGTGGTTCTTCTCCATCGTATCGACCGGAATACCACGTCCGTTATCGACGACTGCCACAGAACCATCCTTATTGATCATGACCGTTATGAGATTGCAGTAACCGGCAAGGGCTTCGTCGATCGAGTTGTCTACGACTTCGTAGACCAGGTGGTGCAGCCCCCGGGTGTCGGTGCTGCCGATATACATTGCCGGGCGCTCGCGGACCGGAGTAAGTCCTTCGAGAACGGTTATATGGGATGCATCGTACGTTTCAGTCAAGTAAAACCTCCTTTAAAAATCGAAAATGATTGCGCAGAATAATCATAGTAATTATTGGTGTTCAGATGTTATAAGAGTACCGTCACGAGTACAGGCGTAAAACTGCCATGAAGTATAAAAAGGATTTAATCCTACAGGAACTCCCCGGTCTCCGCATCGGCAATACCGAGTTCACGGTCAATTGCTACCACGAGCCGGTTCAGGGTGGCCTTCACATCCCGGGCATCTTCCCGGTCCATCATGCCCGGCTGGTGCCATATAACTTTTTTTCTGAGCAGCGTCGTCAGTTCATCCACTTCGGTCCCCCGGAATTTTTCGGGGAGCACCATACCCTCGACGTGATCCCCTGCACCGGGCCATGCCTGTTCCGGGGGCAGGGCGAAATGTTTCGTTATCAGCATGATACTGGTGATAAATCCGTGACCAAACGGGTTTGCCATGAAAAGATGATGGCAGCAGGAATGTAAAAAAGTACGGATCGATCACCCCGGGCCTGCCGCCATCCTTCCGGACAGGGAATTTTTTTAGAAAATATGGAACATGGTCAGCCAGACCGAGACCGGGATTGCGATGATAAATGCTATTGACAGGAAAAGAAAAGCAATATCTCCCCGGTTAAGGGGTTTTTTCTTTACATAGAGGAAACTATGCCTGCCATAGCCCCTGCAGAGCATGCTTGTATAGACCCGCTCTCCCTGCTCATAGGCACGGATAAACAGCGTCCCGAGGATATATCCCATCTGCCGGAGCCGGTACCGGTACGGCAGTTTCCGGTCAAAGGCATTAAAACACCGGGTGACGAGTGCATCGGTGACTTTGCGGTAGATATACCCGAACACGAACAGGTACCGGAGCATCATGCCGAGCACCAGGGCAAAATCTGCCGGGCAGTCCCATCCGTGTCCCGCCTTCGAGCATATCCTGGACTTTGGTGGTGGACGAAAGCAGGATGATGAATGATATGGATACAATAAATTTCACGAGAAGGATGAAAGCAAACTCAACAGATTCACTATACACAAAAATTCCCAACGGGAGCGCAAGGATCGCGTGGTAATCCGTATAGTATTTGTTTTTTAAAAAGATCTGGAAGAAAATAACAATGCCCCAGAGGGGGACGATCTCAATGAGCCGTTGCAGGTAGAAACGGAGTGGCAACCGGGTCAGGGCCCAGAGGACAAGAAAAAACAGGAAAAAGATAGTCCCGACCGTATAGACCATGGTCGTGTACGGAACCGAAACAATGGCGATGATCACGGCAAATGCGAGGAGGATCTTGACGCGGGCGTCAAGCCGGTGAATATAGCTGTCCTTGTAAGCATGCTTTTCAATTTGGAAGAGCTCTTCAATCATGATCGCCCTTTGAAGGCTTCCAGGAACGCCTTCTCAGCCTCCTCGAATGTAAATGCCATTGAAACCGGAACACCCTTTTCCCGGAGGGATGCGATAAGTTTCGGGTAGAGCGGAACATCGAGGCGCACTGATTTCAGGAGTTCTGTCTGGATGAAGACTTCCGCCACGGTTCCCTGGGCAACAATCCTGCCCCTGCTCATGACATAAATATAATCGGCGATCTCGGGCACAAGGCTGACATCATGGGTGGAAAAGATGACGGTCATCCCGGAACTCTTCTTCAGGTCACTGATGAACCCGAGAAGATCGTGGATACCCTTCGGGTCAAGCCCCGCGGTCGGCTCGTCGAGAACCAGCACCTCGGGTTCCATGGCAATGGCCCCGGCAATAGCGACCCTTTTCTTCTCGCCGCCGCTCAGGTGGTGGGGAACGCGCCCGGCCAGGTCCTCTATCCCCATGATATGAAGGGCTTCGTGCACCCGGTGGTGAATCGTCTCCTCATCGAGACCGAGATTGGTCGGCCCGAACGCCACATCCAGTTCGACGGTGGGTGCAAAGATCTGGTCATCTGCATTCTGGAAAACAATGCCGATAAACTTGCGCACCTCACGGATGTTTTCGCGGGTGATCGGCTCACCGCGAACAAGGATGGACCCTGAAGTGGGCCTGAAGATGCCGTTGAAGTGCTTGAACAGGGTGCTCTTCCCGGCACCATTCGAACCGAGAACCGCAATCCGTGCGTTCCGGGGTGCGATGAAATTGATTCCGTCCAGCGCCCGCGAGCTGCCGGAATACGAATAACAGAGGTCTCTTGTTTCGATGAGGTGCATAGGTTCTCAACAACTTGGTGGAAAAAATTAAAAGATCTGCTGGTTTTATTTTGTCGGCTTCCCGGCAAATTTTATACCATAGATTAATCCGATCACGACAAAAAACGCGAGGATAATACCTGCGATGATCGCAATAAGACCGCCAAGCGGTCCCATGGACTCACCCAGCGAATAATCAGGCATCGGGGAAGTGTAGGAGAATTTTCCATTCAGATCTTCCTGTATCTCAGCATTATCTGGTGCTGCTCCGGTGAGTTCCTTTTGTCCCTGCACTACCAGGGCGGTGCTCTCAAGACCATCCGGATCTGCAGATGCCATGAAGACCGCAATCACGCCAATCAGGAGAGCAACGAGGATTCCCCCGATGATGAATGTTTTATTGTCTATCATGATGATCAGGCCCCCGCAGGGGATTTCACACCCGTGTCAACAAGATCCGGCCTGACATTCATGATCAGGTAGATGACCCCGACGGTAACGACGCCTTCGACAACACCGATGATCGCGTGGTAGATCCCCATTGCCACCAGTCCTGCTTCGAGCGGGAATGTACCGGCGACAAACATCTCAACCGCTGCGGCGAGTGCGGGGATAAGGCAGGCAAGCCACGCTGCGAGGAACGCAGATAAGGGCATACTCCTGGTCATCCCCATCAGCCCTTTAAAGGAATAGAACCCGACAAATCCCCCGATAACGCCCATGTTGATGATGTTGGCACCCATAGTAGTGATACCTCCGTCACCGAACAGGACCCCCTGCACGATCAGTACCAGCGTCAGGATGAAGACCGCCGCAAACGGTGAACCGAGAATGATAGCGGCAAGAGCCCCTCCAACCAGGTGCCCGCTGGTTCCCATTGAGACCGGCAGGTTGAATGACTGCAGGGCAAATATTCCTGCTGCAAGGACTGCGACTATCGGGATCTTCTCCTCGCTCATCTCGTTCTTTGCCCAGCGGAGAGCCAGGGCAACGAATACCAGGGCGATAATCCAGTAGATAGCGCCCTGCCAGATTGGAATGAATGCATCAGGAATATGCATGAAGTCACCACAATATTACGTTTCTTAAGATTTGTAGCACTCTTTGGTTAAAAAATATTGTTATTTAATATCCATGCATCATATTTCCTGAATCCATATGTACCATTCGGTCCAAAGAAGCGGGGGGTGATACCGTTTTAACCTCAGGATTCCTGTCCTCAATCATTTTCCTTCACAATCTCTCCGTTCAAAGCGGTCACGAACCGTAAGCGGGACAGCGTCCCCGCGGAGATCTCGTCGATATCCATCTTCTCCTCGCACTCTTTTACTTCCCCTAATACAGCCGCTGTAGCCGGCATGGACGGTACTGCACGGCATTTCAGATCTCCCGGATGAGAATCAAAGGTACCTATCATTCGGGCAAGGGTGATCGTCTCTTCCTTGTCATAGGTGATGAGGGGCCGGAGCACGGGCACCGTTACCGCTTCTGAGATGACCGAAAGGTTTGCCAGTGTCTGGGAAGCAACCTGGCCGAGATTCTCACCGGTAATGACGGCAAGTGCCCCCTCCCCTTCCATTAGGCAGCCGGCAATATGCTGCATGAAACGTTTGCAGATGATGCAGCGGTACCGTGGCGGGATACGGAGCTGTTCCATGCGGTTATATAATGGTTCACTGTCCGCAATTACCAGTGAGAGGGGATTTCCCGGGCACCAGAGGGAAAGCCTCCGGTGATTTTCGATCGCTGCCGGGGTGACATCCTTCCCGGCCCATCGCCCGGCATCGAGATACAGGTTAGTGATCTCGCACCCGCGTTTCATCATCAGCCAGGTTGCAACCGGCGAATCTATTCCCGATGAAAGTAATGCAAGCGCCCGGCCCTGGGTCCCCCATGGCAGACCTCCCGGCGCCTCTATACGGGAATCGTATACCAGTCCGCCAAAGTCCCTTACCTCAACAAAGAGTTCATAGTCCGGGGTGTCAAGGTCGACCCGGAGTCCCGGGATATGATCAAAAACTGCCGAACCTATCAGGGTGCCAAGTTCCTGGCTGTCAAGGCCGGCCTTATGCTGCCGTTTTGCCCGGACCGCAAAACTCATTCCTGCGTGAAGGTTTGACGATGCCAGGGAGACCGCCTCGCAACAGATATCTTCAATCCGGGTGCCTGTCCGCGAACAGATACTGACATCGACGATGCCAAAAATCCGGGAGACGACACGTGCGATCTCCTCAGGATTCTCGCCATGGATCAGTATGCGCCCGCGGGGGGTTTCGAAATGATAGTGGAGGGAAGAAGCAGACAGGGCTTTTCCCATATTTCGCAGGAGCCTGCTGATAAAATGGTGCTTCACCGGTTCACTCTTTAAAAATAACTCACCGTACCTGGCCATTACGAGTTTTTCCGGTGTGTCCACATTATCACCCATATTTCTGTCAGAAATATGGAAGGTCAATACTGATAACCGTTGGTGGTGACAGCGGCTCAGGGACCGGGTGGATCTGCAACCCTGAGGTATTCCAAAGGAAAATCCGCTCTGGCGCACATCGACAACGAAACCCTTTAATTTCGCAAACGAATAGTGTACTGAAATGGTAAAGAAAGCAGGTAAAAAAACTGAAGAGGAACCGCTCAAGCTGTTTTATATTTTTTATAACCAGGAACGCTGGGACAACTGGCTGAAAACTCTCAGCGAATCCAGTTTTGAGGCAGATCCCAGGAACGACGAGCTTCCCGAAGGTTTCCGGGTGCTGGATAATTTCTCGGTTGACATTACAGTGTCCGTGCTGAAGATCATCAAGCTCTACCAGAACAAGCGTTACACGTTTGAAGAAGCGGTCGATAAGCTTTCTGAAGTTGAGACGATCGTGATGTCCGCGGCACCCGAAGGAGACCTCGGAGAGATCATCGAGATACTCCAGCTCCCCAAACTGGTGCTTTTCGCATCATGCCGGCTGTATCTTGCCGGTGGTTTTGAGAAGGACGTAAAAGCGCTTGTCAAGAAAGGCCGGGCTGCTATCGATAAAGATATGGAAGAGGCGCTTGAGGCGGCATCAAATATCGGTGCCAGTGTTATTGACGGAGCATCCTGCTGTGGAAAATACTTAAAGGACGATATCGAACCGACCACACTTTTTGATGAGTGGCTGATCGAATGCGAACGGATGGGCGAGGCGATGGTCTCGCTGAAAAACTTTGATGAAGGAGCTGGGGACGAGGATTGATCGCGAACAGGGCCCGGTTCCGCCATGCAAAAAAGTTGGAACGGCTGGCGGGCTTTCGCCTTCCCGAACTGGCCTTTTCAGGAACCATGCTCGAGACCCTCTCCTCGCGCCTCGATTATGATGCACTTGATTTTACCGTGAGGGAAGAGGTCCTCGCTTTTTTTAATGATTTTCTCCGCTGTGACTGTAAGGAATCGCCTCTATGCGGCTGCCCGGAGAAAAAATTTGCAAAGAAAGTGATCGAACTGCGTGAGAACGGTCTTGATCACCGGCAGATAGCAGTGTTTATGCTTGATGAATATGGAATTGAGATATTTCCCGCAGATGTTCTCTCATTCCTGGAAGAATCTGTCCATGTTCTCGAAGCAATATCTGATGTCGCCCGCCTGCAGGGTCGTGCCGGGCTGGCAAAGAAGACCGACGAACATATCCATCTTATTGAGCGTTGATATCCCGGAAGTCCCGGCGAGTGGCTGACCATTGCTCCGCATCACCACTCGGGAATTCCGACCCGGATTTCCCCGGATATTATCCTGCATATGAGGGCCATGGACCGGGACTTTTTTGAGGGACAGAGGCTGAAATGAGTTTTCCGGAATTCCCCGTCTTTCGTCGTGGGAGCAAAATTTCCTTGTTTATCATTTGCTCTCGGTTTTTTTCTTATTTTTTTCTTATTCTTTGCTGAAGACAAGCACGGGTTTTCCATATTTATCATACAATATGAGGGCCGATTCGCTGATACGTAGTTCTACCGCTTTTTGAAGATCGTTGAGGTAATCAGATTCCTGCTGCATAACACCGGATTCACTGCAGAAGATCTTTGTGGATAGCGGCGGGGAGAGGGTTATCGCGAAATCGCTGACGGTATAATTTGCATGATAATGGTTACAACCGGAAGAGCCGGTGGCCGTGCCGTTGCGGTCAAAAACGGCAGTTACTACGGTTCCGGATTTCACCGGAGTGAGATTTTCAGTCATAGTTCCATAGGACTGTAATGTCCAGTCTGTCCGGGTTATGCTGACACCGGCAGATGACCTGATGCCCGGGATGTTCACAAAGATGATCAGCAGAACCAGAAGGCCGACCATGGCAAGGGCAAAATAAAAAGCTTATACCAAACGGCTGGGGCTTGCTTTCGGACGTATGATCCTCCTCTGCATCCTCCTTGTCGGTTATGTCCTTCTGCAGATCATCGTTCATAATCTTAATCCGGCGGGGAACCAATAAGAGTTTTGAACAAACCGGCGGGCAGGATCCTTACGGCACCATACAATGTGCCCGTCCCGGGTCAATAATTTCATACCCCCGGGACTGCAGGTTATTTTTCAGGAACATGAGAATGAGGGGGTGCATTTCCCGTATCCGGGTTTTTATAGTTCAGGATTCTACCACTATGCATGGATTATGCAACCGTTAAAAAATGGGCGATATTTTTTATTGGTATCCTCTGCGCAATTATCCTCGCGGATGCACTCTCAAACGTGATTGTTTCAGCCACCGGGATCACCGGCTGGGCAAATTTCCTGATAAATTTCATCCTGTATGCAGTGTTCTTCTTTGCGATCCTTTACCTCATTGAAAAGACATTTCACATCGAATTTTTCGGTTTCCGCCGCGAGTGACCGGTAATGATGTTTCATCACGCATAACAGAATAGTGTCTGATTCATAATCCCATATTTTCATCGGGAATTTCCGGAAAATGGGCCTCGTGACCTGCGGCCGTTGATCCTCTTTTTGGGAAATTTCTCACCCCGTGACCTGATCTTCGGCCTCTTTCCTCCCGGCAATTCCGGTAATCGCAGAAAGGGTCACAGTGTCCATAAGTGCCGAAAAGTCAATGTCGACAGTATACACAGGAAATAATCCCCCCAGGGAATGTTCTTTTATTGTATAGATCCTTGACTCGAGAAGGACGGCAACTCTTCTCATCCGATCCTTGTGGTCATCATATGTCCCACTCCATCCGCCGGTATGCATCCGGATAAGATCCCCGATTGAATCTTCCTGGAAATCCAGGATGCGTGCAGCCATCTCGCGGCTGGTTATCCCGTGAATATGCCTGATGAGAAAATACTGGCTGACAGCGAGGATCGTAATGAACAGGATAAGGTAGCCCAGTTCATTGAGTCCGGACTGGCTCATGAAAGCGGTTACCGTCATCCCGGGCAGGAGGATGATTGCGGTCAGGAATATAAAAGCGGCAAACAGCACTCCCGTCATGATGATCGCAGAAACTATCCACGGCGGGATGTACTCCCGGGAAAGTCTTTTCCTGACCAGTTCGACATTTCTCTCAAATTCTGAGGAGGACGGCTCAATTTTCCAGGCAGCGAGATAGAAGAGGATAATGATGATGCATTGGGAAATGACGATGATGGTCGTGATCCGTGGGAGATTCATGAAGGCATACGAACACAGTGAAAAAAAGATATCAACGGTAAACAGCAGGCCTATCCCCGGAGATAATGCCCAGCTGTTCATAAAAAAGGAATTGATGAACAACCGGGAAAACCTCGATGTCCCTGATTTGATACCAACATCCCGGAGCCATGCAGGGAAGCGGATGATCTCATCTCTCGAAAGGCCTGTCCGGCTGAAGTTTGTAGGAATGAGCAGGCTGATAAAATAGAACATATTGAGGTAGAAACTGGCTGCAATAAACAGGGCCGGGTAATCGGTCAGGGTTATCACGAAGATGAAATTGACAAAAATACAGGAAGAAAGGATAGAATAATGAAGGACCCCGGGCTTTTTCCGTAACTCCAGCCCGATTCGTTTTTTCCGGATGGTCGTCAGTTCATAAAAGAGAATTCGATCAAGGGGCTGACCGGAAGGGTTCTTGTCAGAGTCAGGTGGAGCAGACATGCAAAAATCCCTTAAAGATAACTAGTCTTCACAGGCCATCGGGGATGATGATGGTCACTATTGATAGTTACTTGATATACGGTACCTTCATTGGAGGGGAAATTAATAAAACTGATAGGATGAATTTTGTAGTTGTGCGGCATATGGAGTGATAGATACAGGTAAATTTCCTTAATCGTATGCGGTGATATTGTTATGGACACAAGATTGTCGTGCCTAATCAGGGGGACTATCGGTGTTATTTTCGGGATTCTGGCACTGTTGGTACCTGGACCCCTTCTCGTAACTTTTTACGGATTGTTCCTCATTTTAGCCGGTCTGGCGATCGCGGTATTTCTTATTCTTGCCATTACTTCCCGTGGCGATGAATCCCTGTTCTGGTTTGTGCTTGCCGCCGGGCTGCTCGTTATCGTCCTGCTTTCCCTCCTGGTACAGGTGATCGTGGAGATTATTTTCCTGTTAATCTTTGCCGGGATCGCGTTTTACAATGGTTTTACCGATATCACCCTTGCGCTCACGCGCCCCAAAACCAAATATTTCCTTATCCCCGGGATGTTCATTGCCGGTGCAATCCTCCTGGTCGCTCTGCTCTGGTTTATCCCCGGCCTCTACGATCATCTCCTTATCATTATCCTTGGCACCTTTGCGTTTGTGTTCGGCCTGGTATCCATCCTGATGGGAATCTTTCAGAAAGAAATGCCCGAAAAAGAAGAACACCATGAGGGCGCCTGGACAACAAAGGACAAGACCTGTGAATTACCTAGAGTTGAAAGAAAAAAATAAGAACCCTCATTCCATCTCCTGTTTCCCTGTATCTGAGTTTTTCATGACCTACGATGTTATTGTTGTTGGTGCAGGACCGGCCGGAACTGCTGCAGCAGCCGAATGTGCCCGAAACGGCCTCAAAACCCTCTGTATCGAAGAGCACGGGACAATCGGCTGGCCGGTGCAATGTGCCGGGCTTCTTTCTGATGCAGCATTTGCGGAATGCCGGGTATCTGAGCGGCCGGTCCTCAACCGGATTTATGGCGCCCGTATCATCTCCGGTTCTGGCAACGAGATCCTTATCGACGCAAAAACCAGAAAAGCAGTTGTTGTCGACCGGGGGTCGCTGGATCGTGAGATGGCGGAACGTGCAGCTGATGCCGGGGCCGAATTCTCCTTAAAGACTGCAGCCTGTGATGTCCGGGGAACAACCCTCATCACCCGGGGGGTAAACGGACACCGGGAGATCCCCTTCAGGCTTCTCATCGCTGCGGATGGCCCCCGGAGCAGCATCGCCCGCATCTTAAGGA
Source organism: uncultured Methanoregulaceae archaeon (assembly GCA_963815065.1). Taxonomy (GTDB): domain Archaea; phylum Halobacteriota; class Methanomicrobia; order Methanomicrobiales; family Methanospirillaceae; genus Methanoregula. The sequence goes on from CAWFFE010000003.1 coordinate 273,631, forward strand.
TGAGCCGGGCCAGACTATTTCTTGCCGGGATCCAGGCAGACCTGGTCCATGAATGCGATTCACGGTTTGTAGAGATCTATCCTGATGCATCGCCGGACTTTTTTGGGTGGATGATTCCTGCAGGTAAAGGACGTGCACGTATCGGCCTGTGCAGCCAGATGGGGGTGCCGGAATTGTTCACGAAATTCCGGGACAAATTCGGTGAGAAATCTGTTCATCTCGTTACCGGCACACTTCCTCTTGGTCTTATGCAAAAAACGTATGGTCACCGGACCCTGTTTATTGGTGATGCCGCCGGGTTTGCAAAACCTACTTCCGGAGGGGGGGTGTATACCGGAATCCGTTCAGCGCGGCATGCGGCTTCGGTTGCCTGTACCTGTTGCGAATCTGACCTGTTCACGGATACCATGCTTTCGGAATATGAACGAAGGTGGCAGGAAGATATCGGGCGGGACCTTGATCTCGGGTTCCATATGTTTCAGCTTCGCCAGAAAATATCTGCCCCGGATATGGACAGGTTAATTCTTGCACTTAATGATCCTGATATCATCAGGACGATCGTTGATTTTGGCGACATGGACCGTCCGGGAGTGCTGGTCAAAAAACTCCTTATGAAGCCGGCCCTGCTCCGGTGTGCACCCTCACTTATCCGTTCTGGACTCCGTTCGTTATTCCGGTTATAAAAAAGGGTATAGTGTCATTTTAACCACCAGCGTTTTCAAAATATACGATGGGAAAAATCAGATAATCAGATTACTAAAACAATTTCGAAAAAAGTGAGTCATTGATTTATCCTTATGTGAAGACAGAGATTGTTTACTAAAATCCGTTCTATCGCAATTTGGGGACGCCACAGCGGAAGGGACGTGCCAAGGGCGAATCCCGGAGCGTAATAGTGAGCAGGTCTTATTCACCAGATATGAGAATTTTAGTCGCTGGAATGTGACTTTACCCTAAAAAAATACCCTATGGACTGCACGATTATTATTAACACGAGCTGGCGACGGGATTCTCCAGTCCTTTAATTCAGGTTCATGTATTTTCTGGTCTGGCGCTCTTATTTTCCTTACACCGGTACAGGTCTTTAGGTATCGTGATCTCAAACCGGGCGCCTTTTCCGCGTTCTCCACATTCATCAATGGTAATCCGGGTAATTGCAAGGATCTCACGGATCAGGAATAACCCGTATCCCTGGTTTTTTCCGTATCCCCGTTCAAACAGGTGTTTCCTGCTCTCGCTGTCAATGCCAACCCCGTTATCTTCGCAGACGATGGTCAGTTTCGTCCCGGACTGATAGCATGAAAACTGGATCGTAGTAGCCTTTTCCCCGTGTCTCGCGGCATTTTCCAAAAGATTATAAAATACTTTGCCGAGCAGAGGGTCTGCACATATTTCGATATCGGTAAAGTGTATTTCAGGAGATATCCGGCTCGGGTCGAGGAGGTTTGCGGCTTTTTCAATCACATCGTGAACATTTTGCCATTGGGGCCGGTGAACGCCGATATCCTGATATTCTTTCGTGAAGGCGATCTGCTGGTTGATCCTTTCCGTTGCAATTTCTTCTTTTTTAATAAAACCAAGAAGTTTTTCATCCGAAGTAAATTCTTCCGATAATGCCAGATACCCGGAAAGAACGGTCAGCTGGTTGAGGATATCGTGCCGGGTAATACTTGCAAGGAGGTTCATCTTCTGGCAGGCAAGGGCAAGCGCCTCGTCCATCTGTTTACTTTCGGTAATATCCCGACCAACGGACTGATACTCGATAATTATACCGTTTTTACTGAAGATTGCCCGGTCAGACCAGCGCTGCCACCGGATCGATCCATCAGGCATAATAATGCGGTGGGTGTTGGAGGCAGACGGATTTTCTTTGGACAGTGAGGCCAGGTGGTCCCGGATTTGCTGGTGGTCCTCCCGGGGTACCCGGGGGAAAAGTTTCTTACCGATGATGTCCTGGCGGGACTTGTTGAAGTACCGGCAATATGCATCATTGACAAAAATGTGTGTTCCATCCGGAAGGAAACGTACAATTAACTCCGTCTCGTTCTCGACAACGTCCCGGTATGTCCGTTCGCTGTTCCGGAGCATTTCTTCTGACTCCCTGCGTTTGCTGATATCCCGTACGACCGCCTGGAGCAGTTCCTTTCCCCCGAGGGTTATCTGGCTGAGGATGACTTCGGCAAAAAAAGGAGTGCCGTCCTGGCGGGTAAAGTACCATTCGAACGTTTGCTGGACCCCGTTTTTGGCAGCAGTAATTTTTTCCAGCCCTTTTGACTCCGAGCTGGATCGATCCGGCTGCAGCACCGGGGAAAAGTCTATGATTGACCGTTCTAAAATCTCCTCTTTTTCAGAACATCCGAACACAACGGTTGCACTCGTATTACAACCGGTGACCATGGTATCTTTAAGGAGGAGAATTGCATCAGGAGCGCCTTCAAAAAGAGAACGATACTGTTCTTCGCTTTCCCGAAGGGCACACTCGGTCTTTCTGTTCTCGCTGATATCCCGTATGACCTCTATCGCACCGGCAATATTTCCGTTCATATCATAGAGCGGCGATGCAATGAACCAGAGTTCAGCACCCTTGCCTTCATAAAATAACGGTAAATGCATTTCGGCAATGAGTTTATCATCCTGGTGCCGGATGAGCTGATACTCTTTCTCGATCTCCTTATCTTCATGAAGTATGAGATCCAGGAGCATTGGCTGCCTTTTGTCGAAGAACGGGAGAGCATAGATATAATCTGACTCCCCGATTATGGTAGCCTTCTGTACCCCGGTCAGGTTTTCCATCGCTTTGTTCCAGGCAATCACCTTTCCTTCGAGGTCAATGGCAAAGGTTGGGTCAGGAAGGTAATTTATGAGACTGGATAAACGCCTCTCGGAGTTTTTAATGGCTTCACGGGCCTGCCGCCGTTTGATCACCCGTTTCATGTTCTGCGCAAGTTCATCGAACTGGGAACGGGGATCGATGGTTTTATTGAGATAATAATCAGCGCCATTATTCAGAGCTGCGATGACAACATCTTCCCTCCCTTTCCCGGTAAACATGATAAAGGGAATATCACCGTATTCCGTGTGGACATGTTTGAGAAAGGTGATGCCATCCATTCCCGGCATCTGGTAATCGGATATAATGGCATCATAATTCCTGATTTTGTCTGATTTCAGAATTTCATGGGCAGAAGTAGTGATATCCAGAGTGAATTCCTTGGATTTTTCAAGAAAGATCTTTGCTATTTCAAGAAGCACCGGTTCATCGTCAACATATAATATTTTATACATAGGTCTTTCCTCTGCCGGCAGATTTATCGGGTTGAAGTATGGATGCAATATTACTATCGTCAGGTTATAAATTGGTGCAAAGCACCGATGCAATGCAGCCTCGTAAAAATCCAAAAAGAAGCAGGGAATAGAGCATGCCGTGACTACCCTGCAGGGAGCCGGGTCAGGCAGGAGAGGGAAAGGCAGGCTGTCTCTTATCGGGATAATCCTTTTCTCAGGGAAACCTGAGGTGGCACAACTTGTGGGGACTACCAGCCGGGGTTCTCATCACCTCATGAAAGAAAGGATCAAAAGTATTCCCGTTGAGCTTATTTTGAAGGCAGCAAAGGACCGCGAATTGGATACAGTGACCGTTACCTCGTAAAAATGCAGTATGCGGGAAAAGTTTCATATAACCGTAGTCCCCGAAAGAAAATCTCCTTGTTTTTTGTTCTGGCAACTAAATTGCAGGAAGGGGGAGACAATAAAGAATCCGGTTCAGGGAAAAACTCATGAAAAAATTGAATGAATGAGATAGACTGAAATACGATGGAATACGTTTTCTTTCCATTTTATATATTAATATATCATCATCTTATCAGATATTCCCGACCATATAACCATTATTGCCCTCCGGCAGTTTCGGAAATCTGGAAGGAAGACCACCGTTTGAAACGGGAGAAAACAGCATGGTTGCAGACAGCAGTTCTACGATTGCATGGCTCATCACCGCCACGGCGCTTGTGATGCTCATGACCCCGGGCGTAGGGTTTTTCTACGGCGGGCTTGTCCGAAAAAAGAATTTCATCTCGATGATCTCCCTGTCCTTCATCGCCTTTGCCCTGGTCAGCATCCAGTGGGTGCTGATCGGGTACTCGTTTGCGTTCGGGAATGATATCGTGGGAATCACCGGGGACCTCGGTTTTCTCGGACTAAACGGCGTTGGGATGGATACCGGTGCCGGGGGTTATCCGCCGCTCCTCTTCATGATCTTCCAGATGACATTTGCAGCAGTTACCGTTGCGATCGTTACCTCCGGTCTTGCAGAGCGGGTGAAACTCAGTTCGTTCATCCTCTTTTCGCTTCTCTGGACAACGCTGGTATATGATCCCATTGCGCACTGGGTCTGGGGCGGGGGATGGCTCGCGGCAATTGGCGCCATCGATTTTGCCGGGGGCATGGTTGTCCATATCAGCGCAGGATTCGCCGCCCTTGCCATCGCTCTTGTTATCGGTAAACGTGCCGGATACGGGCATTATTCCATGGAACCGCACAACATACCCATGACGCTGCTGGGTGCAGCCCTTCTCTGGTTCGGCTGGTTTGGTTTCAACGGGGGCAGCGCTCTTGCCGCAGATGGCATCGCGGTAAATGCAATCGTCGTTACGAATACTGCGGCAGCAGCCGGGGCGCTTTCCTGGCTGGCTGTTAGCTGGGTAAATGGAAAACCCAGTTCTCTCGGCATGGTAACCGGTGCCGTCGCAGGTCTCGGAACCATTACCCCGGCAGCCGGTTTTGTCACTCCATTGACCGCCATCTTCATCGGTGCTGCTGCGGGTATTATCTGCTATAAAGCGATGCTCTGGAGGATCAGGAGCGGCATGGATGAGAGCCTCGATGCATGGGCAGTTCATGGCGTCGGAGGCTTCTTTGGGACGATCTGCGCAGGAATTTTTGCCACAACCGCCGTGTCCAGCTATTCCGGTCTCCTGGAAGGAAATGTCCACCAGTTTTTGGCAAATGTGATCGGCGCAGTTGTCGTTACGGTCTACGCATTTGTTGTCACGTATATTATTGCACTCGCCATTGACCGGACCATGGGACTTCGCGTAAGTGAAGAAGAAGAGTATGTAGGGCTGGATCTCTCCCAGCATGGAGAGTCCTGCCGGTGATGGTATCAGAAAACCGCTGCATTTTTTGAAGAGAACCCCGGGATTCTGAAATATTCGGGTATCCCAATTTCAGGTATTTTTTTGAGAACGGGATAGCAGGTCGATTATGGTGAAAGTAAAAAATTGCATCTGCCCGTCTCTCCCATCGAAGAATTCTGCGAATTTTCTGGCAGACAGAAAAGATACCATCGAATTTCCGCCTTTTTTGACTCACAGAAATCAGGGGAGACCTAAAACCCGGTCTTAACCATGAAAATCTGAATGAGTTTGAGGGCTCTCCTCCCCGGGGCCTCTCCGGGGCACGGCGGGGCAAAAAGTATCAGGAGTCGATCTGTCTGATCTGCCGGGAATCAGAAACGTTATCGCAGTCAGGAATATGGGCATGTCTCTGTCCCATTACCTGGAATTCCCGGACTGCGATAACCCTGAAATACCCTTATCGAGAAAGTTTTTAGAGAGAGGAAATTGTGGCTGGTGGGGATCAGGGGGGGGCCACCCCCTGGGCTGCTTCCCCCTCTTGAGAGAGTGGGGGTTACACTCTCACTCAATCAAAAGGTAACCCGGCGATGTATCAAAACCGATCTTCATTGACATCATTCCTTCACGGTAAGCCCATTCTCGCGTGCAATCGCGACGAAAGCGTCGGCACAATGCCGGGCCTGTTTTCCGGTCATTCCATAGGTATTGAATTTCCAGATCTTTGTTGCACCGGGGATAACCCCGGTGATTCCCCGCTCTTCAAGCGCACCAGACAGGAAAAATCCCCGTTTTTTATGGGATTCCGCCACAGTATCGTAGGAGGCGATCGTGTCGACCCGTGTAAGGGGGTGCCTGCGGGGGTATTCCGAAAGAATTTTCGTGCCTTCAATGGAGAGCAACGCGTCCACGACTATCCGGTTGTTTGCCAGTTCCCGGTCGAACTGTTTCACCCTCGCCTTCACGTGAGGGAATGAGGCCATCAGGCCCATAAGGGTGGCTCCCATCAGGGTGCAGCCCATCATCTCCGGTTCCTTAATCCCGAATGTTCTCCGGGTTACGTCGCCGACAATCGACGTCGTGCGAAAGACTTCTTTTGCCCGTTCCGTGGTCGTTGCAAGGATCCCTGACGGTGCCGGAGCGGCCATGCTCTTGTGCCCGGAACCGACCACGAAATCAACACCGAGATCTTTTCCATCAACCGGAAGGACACCGACCGTGTATGCGCCATTGTAAAGGAGGGGGATATCATACTGGCGGGTTACCCGGGCAATCGCCCTGACGTCATGCATGTTTCCATACTGGTAATCGACATGATCGATCAGGGCAAGGACCGGTACTCTGCCGGATTCCTTTTTCACCTCCTCGATCTTCATCGCTGCCGCATCGGCAGTAATCCGGTGATCTTCATCCGCCGGAATTTCCCGGGGGACGCCCCCGGCCTCTTCAACGGCAAGGAATTCCGTGTAATGGGAGAGCGAGGTCAGGAGGACCGGATCCCCTTTCCGGACATACGTGTGGGCGACTGCCTGGAAACCCCGTCGTGCCCCCGGGACCGTTCTGACCGTATCCATATTGAGCCATGCGGCCATGTCCCTGTGGAATTCAGCGATCGGGGGGTTGCTGATATAGTCCAGACGATTGGGTTTGCGGCAGTTATCACAGACCGAATACCCGTCGCCGTACGCAATGACGGCCTTCATCGCATCGGCAGTAAGCCGTCCCCCGGCCTGGATGGGGTCGATGTTGATGAAGAGTTCATTTACCTGACGTGCCTCCAGACCATTCGCGCACCTCATCTGAGCATCTCCTGTTTTAAGGACGCTACCTGCCGTTCGAGATTCTCCAGGAGGCGTACCGCCTGGGCTCTCTGGCCGGTGTCAAGTTCATGGGAGGGTGCGGACTCCCGAAGAATCACCCTGATATCCGTGAGCGAATACATCGCCTGAAATACGATATCGACAGCCCTTTTTGACAAAGATTCACCAATACTAGTAGTGAACCATGAAGAATAAATCACTGCTTTTTTTTGATATTTTCCCTGCATCACCGGATTGTTTACATACCACAGGAAAACCTGCATTACTGTGTACCTGTCCCGGAAGTTGCCGATCAAAAAATGCCGGAAACGGTCCCTTTCACGGCCGGAAAAAAACGATAAAATCCGAGGATAAAAACTCGTAATCAAGCGAACAGATATTTCTTATAAGGGATAATGTAGTGTGAACACCATTGAAGACACAATCATCAGGTAACTATCGGTATCCTGGAGGCCGGTAATGGAATTCAGAAATAAAGTTCTGATTATCGGATATGGTGCGGTGTCCAAGTGCACGCTCCCCATCCTGCTCTGGCATGTAACCATACCGCTTGAAAATATCACTATTCTTGATTTCAAGGATAAGTCCCAGGATCTGAAAGCGTGGACTGCGATGGGTCTCCGCTTTTTCAAGAGGAAGATCACGCTTGATAATCTCGCACCGGTCCTCTCCGAATACCTGTCTGCGGGAGGGTTGTTGATCGATCTTGCATGGAATATTGACTGCAGCGAGATTGTTCGGTGGTGTCATGACAATGACGTCATGTACGTGAACGCTTCGGTGGAAGCCTGGGATCCCGATGCAGAAATATTCACGGCCAGCCCGTACGAAAAGACCCTGTACTATCGCCAGATGAAGCTTCACGAGCTGACAAAAGACTTTGATAACGCGGCCACCGCTGTGGTTGATCACGGTGCAAACCCGGGACTCATCTCGCACTTCGCCCGGCAGGGACTTTTTGATATCGCGCACCGGATGATCGAAGATGATATCGCACCCGACCCCGGGGAAATGGAGATGCTGATCCGGGATTACCGGTTTGCAGAGCTGGCGATGGCCACCGGGGTAAAAGTTATCCACTGCTCTGAACGGGATACCCAGATTACCCGGTATCCAAAAAGGGTCGACGAGTTCGTGGGCACCTGGTGTATTGAAGGTCTCAAAGAAGAGGGAACAGCCCCGGCAGAGATAGGGTGGGGTACTCACGAAAAGGAGCTTCCCCCCTGGCGCTTGTCCCCCCGGAAGGACCAAAAAATGAAATTTTCCTTGCCCAGATGGGGATCAATACCTGGGTCAGGTCCTGGATCCCGAATCAGGAGATTGTCGGCATGGTCATCCGGCACGGTGAAGCATTCGGCATTTCTGACCGCTGGACTGTCTGGAATGATGGCAGGGCAATCTATCGTCCGACCGTGCATTACGCGTATATGCCCTGTGATGCGACAATAGCTTCTCTCCACGAGTTGAGAGGCAGGAATTATAATCTGCAACCCAAGCTCCGGATTATGAATGACCAGGAGATTATATCCGGCTCGGACATTCTCGGAGCACTCCTGATGGGTCATCCCTACAACTCATGGTGGACCGGAAGCATCCTTACTATTGAGGATGCAAAAACGCTTGCCCCCGGGCAGAATGCAACAACTGTACAGGTCGCACTCGGCGTTGTTACTGCGGTGATGTGGATGATAGAGAATCCAAAGAAAGGGTTCTGTCTCCCTGATGATCTGCCCCATGAATTTGTCCTTGACATCGCAAAGCCATACTTAGGCACGTTCTGGTCCGGACCTTCCGACTGGACACCGCTGAAAAACCGGGCGGTGTATTTCAAAGAGAACCCGGCAAATAATTATGACCGCGAAGATGTCTGGCAATTCAAAAACTTCTTATTTGTGCGATGAATCACTCATGTACAGAAAAAGGTGGGAGAGAACGTGAAGACGTGTAATACCAGGGAGAGGAATATCGATGGCGTTCCTCACATCAGCAAGGCCCGCAAGGCGCTCCTGCAAAAACTGGCACGGGAGCAGGGAACCCCTGTTTTTGTAATCGACCATGAAAAGATCCGGAAAAATTACCGGGAGTTCAAGGCACACCTGCCCTTTGTCCAGGTTTACTATGCGGTGAAGGCAAATTCAAACCCTGAAATCGTAAAGACGCTCTTTGACATGGGATGCAGTTTTGATGTCGCTTCCATGCCAGAATTCATGATCGTCTACGAAAATATCAAGGGCATGCCAAAAAAAGAGCGGCAGGACTGGATTTGGGATAACATCATCTATGCAAATACGATCAAACCGATAGAAACTCTGGAAGCCCTCGATGTTTACAAGCCGCTGGTAACCTTTGACAATCGCGAGGAACTGAAAAAGATCAAAAAGCATGCACCGCATGCCGGCCTGGTCCTGCGGTTGCGGGTTCCCAATACCGGTTCCATGGTAGAATTGTCTTCAAAGTTTGGTGCGGATCCGGGTGAAGCAGTCGATCTGATTGCCCGGGCATTCTCTCTCGACCTTGTCGTGGAAGGCCTGAGTTTCCACGTGGGCAGCCAGTGCACCAACTTTGAGAATTACATCCAGGCCCTGCAGCTGTCGGCAAATATCATTAAAGAGATTGAGGAACGAACCGGGCGGAAGATCAGGATTCTGGATATTGGCGGGGGTTTCCCGGTAAAGTATCATCCCGGCATTAAAACCCTCACTCCTCTTGCAAAAAAACTGGCGATCGAGATCAAACGCCTGTTCCCGGAAGATATGCAGATCCTTGCGGAGCCGGGAAGATTCCTTGTTGCAAACTCCTGCACGCTGGTGGCAAAAGTGATAGGTAAAGCCTACCGCGACGGGAAACCCTCCTATTACATCAACGATGGCGTATATCACACCTATTCGGGCCAGGTCTTCGACCACTGTACCTACCCGGTCCTTTCGTTCAAGGATGAGGAGACCCGGATATCTGCGGTCTTCGGCCCTACCTGCGATGCATTCGACACCATCACGCTCAGCGCAGACCTGCCCGAGCTTGAGGTTGATGATCTGGTATATTCAGAGAATATCGGTGCCTATTCGATCGCTTCGTCCACCTGGTTCAACGGGTTCCCGCCCGCAAAGGTCGTTCATATAAACCAGTAATCTTTTTTGGAATTTTCCTTCATATCAGCAAACCCCCGATATTTGCCGGTTGAACGGGAAAAAATGAAGGCAATCCCAGGTCTTTTGGGGGAATATTCCAGAGGTCGGAACAATACGCCTGCCGGGAAGGGAATCCTGAGGGACGGAGATCGCCAGAGGGACCTGTGTCCCGCTGATACAGAAAACCGGAATTTCCTGCGGTGCCCGAAAAAAAAGCAGAAGTCGATAGAGCGGGGCGCGTTGCTCGCCCCTCTTCGCAAAAAATCCGGCCGTCCGGACAGGAAACCTTCCGTCACTCCTGTTATGGGGCAGAATTCCGACAGGCAGGGCAGTTCAGCGCGTAATCCCGGATTCCTTCATTCCAGGGAGTAAAACCCGTACAGATCTTTGGCTTTGCGTCATGAATCCGGCAGTAGACCTTTCCGTCATCGGCTCGCCGGTAAAACGGGCAGAAGGATAACGCCCTGCCGTTACGTCCGGTCCAGAACTGAATAAGAGTAATAGCGTGAACATCGCTGAGCGAGATATCTCCCCCGCTGCACCTTTTTCCTCCCTTCAGCGTCAGGGAAACGTGCTGCAGGATATCCTGTCGCCCCTCCCGGATCCACGGGATGATATCTTCAATGATCCCCTTCTGGCCCCATCCCCACTTCTCGCAACACCGGCCACACTGAAGACAGTTCTGTTCCGGTACCATGACTCTCACTCCGTGAATAATGATACCTCCTCAGGGTTATTTTCTTTGTGATCCGCACGGTAACTAAAAAATCCTCATCGGAAAACGGGTATTCCCGGTCAGGCAGGTTTATACCATAACGGCGACGAAGGTTGATTTGAACTTATGAAGGGTATCTGGAGGATGATATCGCTGGTATTCCTGGTATTGGTGTGTACCGCGTGTGTCTCCCGGAGCGGGACACGGGATATCAGGGTCGAAAGCCTCGATTTGGGGGAGATCCCCCTGGACACGGTAGGGAATTTTGATGTCTATACCCTGAGTTTCCTGATCACCAATCCGACTAACAGTACATTTGAAAATGCTGATGTTGAGATCACGCTGATGCCAACAGCCGCGTATTGTCACGGCGAAACAAAAACATTCACTATCCCGACGTTCTTTCCCCTGATGAAGAAAACGGTGCAGGTCTCCATCGCTGAATTCGCCGATCTCGATTGCCAGTATAATTATACGTACCAGGTCTTTATCGGGGGAAGGTACTGACCTGATGTACTATTCCATATTTCAGGGCGGGCCGTTCCTTTGTATCCTGCAAATGTCCGTAGGCAAAGGAGGGGGGGCATCGTTATCGGGGGCCGTCTTTTGGCATAACGCAGGTTAACGGCGAACAGAAAAATGTATCTATGAAATGAAGACCAGAAAAGAGTACCATGGCAGAAAAAAAGAAATGTGAGTACCTGTGAAAAGGAGGCGATCGGATACCAGGGATTTGCCTGCTGTGCAGCATACGTATGTCTCGATCATGCCGATCCCTTCATCCTTGCCCTCAAACCCGGAGAAAAACTGGTCTCGGGGGAATGTTACTTCGAGCGGTTTGATACGGATTGAACGCTGCCGGTCGCATCTTTCGGTATCCCGACATCCGGGACCGGCCAAGACGGGAAACTTCCGCTGACCGGGTGGACTTTCCGATGGCCACAGCAGAACATGCAGGATTCCGGTAAAAAAAGGAGATGGAGTTTCCCGGAGAGATATTGCCTCCGGTTATCCCTGTTTTGCGATCCCTGCCTCAACGGTTACGGGGCAGACTGCACCGGTGTCAGCCCGTTTCCGGCGAAGGATGCAACCGGTCCGGGCAGGTCGATATCGAGTGCCATTTTCAGGACTTCATCAACCGTCTCTACCGTGACAAAGGTCATCTCGCCCCTGACATCCGCCGGCACATCCTCAAGGTCCCGTTCATTCTTTTTCGGGAGGATTACCTTTTTTATCCCCGCCCGGTGTGCCGCCAGCATCTTTTCCTTGATGCCGCCAACCGGCAGGACCGCACCGCTCAGCGTGATCTCGCCGGTCATGGCAATCTTCGGGTCAACGGTCCTGCCGGTGATCAGGGATGCGAGCGCGGTAAAGAGCGTCACCCCGGCTGATGGTCCGTCCTTGGGGGTGGCACCTGATGGTACATGGATATGGATGTCGCTCTTGATAAAGTCGAAGCTGTTTCCCGTCAGGGCAAGCCGTGACCTTATAAGGCTCAGCGATATCGTCGCAGATTCTTTCATCACATCGCCGAGCTGGCCGGTAAGCGTGAGATGGCCCTTCCCGGGCATGAACGTTCCTTCGATGAAGAGGATATCCCCGCCAAAAGGCGTCCACGCAAGCCCGGTCACGACTCCCGGTACCTGCTCTTTGCGTGCCTCATCCTGACGGATAACCTCTTTGCCGAGGATGGCATCCAGCATGTCCGGTTTCACGATGAAGGGCAGGTCAGTCTTGCCGGAGACGATCTTCTCAGATACATACCGCGCAGTCTTGTCAAGCTGTTTCTTCAGCCAGCGGACACCGGCCTCGCGGGTGTATTTTTCGATGATGACTTTTAATGCATCATCTTCAATCTTCAACCGGTCCGCATCGAGACCATGCTCCTCAAGGGTCTTTGGAAGCAGGTGGTCTTTTGCGATGGCAAACTTCTCGTTCTTCGTGTAGCCCGAGATCTCGATATGCTCCATCCGGTCGAGGAGCGGTGGAGGGATCGTGGCCAGGGTATTGGCTGTGGCGATGAACAATACATCGGACAGGTCATAGGGGACTTCCAGGTAGTGATCCGAGAATGAACTGTTCTGTTCGGGATCAAGGACTTCAAGGAGGGCGCTTGCCGGATCTCCCTGGTAGGAGGAGGCGAGCTTGTCGACTTCGTCAAGGATAAAGACGGGGTTTTTTGTCCCTGCCCTCTTTATGCCATTGATGATCCTTCCCGGCAGGGCCCCGACATAGGTCCTCCGGTGGCCCCGGATCTCAGCCTCATCGCGGACCCCGCCAAGGCTGATGCGGACATACTGCCTGCCAAGGGCCTCGGCGATACTCTTCCCAAGGCTGGTCTTGCCGGTACCGGGCGGGCCGGAGAGGAGGAGGATCGAACCCTGTTTCTCCTGTTTTAATTTCATGACCGCCAGGTGCTGGACGATTCGCTCCTTGACTTTTTCCAGCCCGTTATGATTGCTGTCGAGGACGCTTTTGGCATGGGCAATATCGATGTTCTTCTTTTCCTCGGTAACCCAGGGAAGTTCGAGCAGGAGATCCAGGTAGTTCCTGATCACGGGACTCTCGTGGTTCTGGCTGCCTCCCGTCTCAAGTTTCTTCAGCTCCGATAACGCCTTTTTCCTCACCTCGTCGGGCATCTTCGACTGCTCAATTTTCTCCCGGTATCCTCCGTCTCCGGAACCGGCACCGTCACCCTCGTTGAGCTCTTCCTGGATTACCTTGAGTTGTTCGCGGAGCATCGCCTCGCGGTTCGACTTGTGCACCTTATCGGAAACCTTTTTGGCCATTTCGATCCGGATGTTGATGTTTTCCTTGAGTGTCATCAGGATCTCGAGGAATGCAAGATGCCGCCTCTCCAGGGACACGATCTCCAGCAGGTCCTGTTTTGCCGAAAGATCAATCGGCATGAAGGGCAGGATGAATCCCAGTATCTGGTCAATGGAATCCATCTTGTCGATCGGGCGTGTAAACTGCTCGGAACCCTGGAAATGACCGCTGATCTCGTGGACGATCTTTTTGATCTCGGCAAGCATCCCGGCCTGGATATCCTCGGCAAGATCCGGCAGGTCCAGCACCGCCTCGCTGGCGGTATAAAATGCCCCGTCCTTCGGGTGCAGGGAGAGAGCCCTTACCCGGTGGACTGACTTTGCGGCAACAAGATACCCGTCATCGTTGGGCTGTACGCACATGATCCTGAGGAGGTTACCGGTGGTGTAGAACGAAGCTTCTGTTACCTCCGAAGGTTCCGTTCCGCTCTTTACGGTAAGCCCGACTGCATACGCAGCCTCTGAATTGTTCATCTCGTGCACGAGTTTCTCCCCGAGGGCCTTCTCTACCCGGAATTTCGTGAGACTACCCGGGTAGAGGACGATCTCGAAGAGCGGTATGACCAGTTTTTCTGTGGTTTCGTCAGTGTATGCTGATTGCATGATTTCCTCAATAATTTAGTTTGATTTTACCTAACTAAAGTGCAGGACAAAAAAATTACCTGACCTTCTGCAGGATCCCGATCAGGAGATCCAGCTCGTGTTCATCCAGCGAATTCACCATTCGTTCAATCACCCGTTGCAGGGCATATTCTTCGGCCTGTGCGATTTTCTTTCCTTTCTCGGTCAGGTGGATATACAGGATCCTTCCGTCATCGGGGCAGCGTTGACGGTATACACACTCTTTCCGGACAAATTTGTTGATCATTTCGGTGATCGTGGGTTTTGAGTTCCTGGTGATCTCGGCAAGCCTGCTGAAGGTGACCTCGCCATTTTCATCGATGGTCTTCAGGTATCTGACCTGCTTTACGGTAAGATCTGATAACCCGCACTCGGAGAAGATCTCTCCTGAGCATTCGTCCTTGATCCGGATCAGGTTTTCAAAGACCATCAACAAATGCTCGTTCTTCTCCTGCATACTGATCCTTCCCATTAGTTAGGGTTTACCTAATTATTAATGTTGCGGTTGTGCCGCCCGTCTTCGGCATGGCCTTTTATGTCGGCGATTGAAGGGCAGCAAGATGCCTGGTTGGGTTCAGGCATGTCGGGTCATCAGCCGGGTGACTATATCATCAGAGGGATCTGAATACCAGGAGGTGCCGGGCCCGCTATCCCGGCCGAACCGGCCGGGGATCGTGTGCATATATCATTGAAGCATGACCTATACAATCTCCGGGGGATCATCCAGCCTGAAGTGTACCTCCCGGCAATCACGGAGCGCCGGTTTTACCTGCATTCCATACTCCCGGAAGAAGATACGTTTCACTGGCTCCGGTTCATACGTGTCCCCAATAAAATCCAGTTCTATGGTCCAGTACTCCGGTTCTGCCCTACACCATACCATTCAGATCCGTTGTTCCTTCATCCAGTCATGGGAGAAGATCTCCGCCTCGCCGCTGAGTATACCCCCGACGATCTTCTCTGCAACAAATTCTGCAGAATCCGCAGGGTATGGGCCGGTCGGTTCTATCTCATCTTCGGGGACCGGGACAGCCCGGATTGTGTTTTTCTCGAATTCGGTGAGTGTGATGTAGGGATACACAACAGAGACAACGATCCGATCCTTCTCAAGTTCCTTACGGGCAGCCAGGCTGATACCGGCCAATGCCCGTTTGGACGACGCGTACGGGCTCATCCCGGGGAGGTGCATCAGGGCGGTACCTGAACTGATGTTCATGATCGTCCCCCCGCCCCGTCCTCTCATAACAGGAATAACCTGCTGCATGGCGACAACCGGGCCGATGACATGCAGGTCATAGATATAACGGAATATGCTGACGTCTATCAGTTCGAGGGGGGCATCATACCCCTGTCCTGCATTATTGACAAGTATATCGATCCTGCCGAAGTGTTCCCGTATGGCCTTCACCATGCGCCCGATCTCGGGGATCTTTGTCATATCGGCGGGAAATGCCCGGGAACCGGGGAGTCCTTCCGAAAGTTCCTCCAGTTTCTCAGGTGACCGTGAAACCAGTGCAACCTTCACATTCTTCGCCGCAAGGATCTGTGCCGTCGCCCGTCCTATTCCTGAGGAAGCACCTGTCACAATCGCGACTTTTCCTGACAAATCTGACTGATTCATGAGCTTACCATCACCCGTCCGGGTCATGGGCGATATGTGCACAGAGATGGCAATAAAGGTATTTCAATGTTTCAAAAATCAGATCTTAACCAGAACCGCTCTTTTTATCTCCTGCATTCCCTGTCCTGATTTATCTGGGAAGAAATTATAACCCCGTGGGAACGGGTCAATGCAATGAATCTGCTCTCTGTTCCGGGCATCTTTCAATCTGTCATTGAGAATCCGACGGCATATGAAGGAGTGGTGTATCTGACCGTGAAGGAGCAGGGTTTATACACCGGGAGCCCGATCCGGTAAAGATTAGCGATGAAGGAGCGCAGGATGATGATCAAGACCAAAGGAAATTTCAGGGAGATCGGGAAGAGACTGGCAACTGCGTTCAGGTTGTCAACCCGGCCACTTGCAGTGTACGGATCAGAGACACTGCCGAAAGGTGCACTCCACCTTCCTGACGTAAACCGGTGCTTTGCCGTTTCACTCTACCGTATGGCTACAGAACATGGGATCACGGCAATCTATGTCAGCGTGGATTCGAAGGAAGGCTGCTGTCCCGGGGGTCTCGCCCATACAGGTTTCCAGCCGGTACCGGATGATATCCGGTATTTCGTATCCACCGGGAAAAAGGACGTCAGGGGCGGGGCTGCAGAATACCTGAAGGCAAGTCCTGAACTGGTGGAACGTTGTTTTAAGGCCCTCGGGAAGGTCACTCCTCCGGGAAAATATCTCATCGTCCAGGCCTGTGATACCCTTCCTGAAAAAAATCCTGGTATCCGGTCGATCTGCTGCTTCGGCACGGCCGAGCAGGTCCGGAACATGGCAGCACTCGTCCATTTCGACCGTGATGAGCCGTTCTCACCGGTTATCGTCCCGTGGGGGCCTTCATGCTCAACATTTATCACCTACCCGGCGGGTATGGCTGAAAAGGCACCGGAAAATTCCGCATTCATGGGCCCCCAGGACCCGACGCAGAACAGGAACCTCCCTGCCGATATGATGGCAATGGGTATCCCGGCCGGCATGGCAGAAACGATGGCAGAGAACCTGGACGCATCATTTGTTGTCCGGCGGGCCCAGGTGGCATTTCCCCGTCACGGGACTCAGGGAATAATCCACAATTTTTTTGTCCGGGAAGAACAGGAAGTCGGGCTGCCGGGTATTCCTCCTTCGCCTTTTCTCCTAAGTCCGGTTCAAGGATATGAGAGCCCGGGTCAGGAATGATCCGGAGTCGTTATCCGGACCCTCTCAGTGCAGACACGATGATTGCGGGGACCGTGAGGATACAGGACAGGACAAAGACCGCGGTGATTCCCCGGGTAAATGCGATCTGGGTTGCCACGGGCATATTCATCCCGCCGACAACAAAAATGTTCATGATCTGGTCAAGGGGGATGGTGCTGATCAGGAGGGGGAGGGCAAGCGTCATGGAGATAACCATCCCGGTATTGTTGAAAAAAGCCCGTAGCGCCGATGCAGTCCCCCGACGGTCGACCGGGACCGAGGCCATGATGGTACTCGTGTTGGGCGGCTGGAACAGGCCTGATCCAAATCCGTTCACAAACATCCAGAGGGCAATCACCTCGTAAGGAGTATCGTACTGCATGAGGGCAAGCCCGGCAAGCCCGACAAGGGAGATGATGAGTCCTGCCGTGCTGATCAGGCGGGTGCCGTACCTGTCGGAAAGAATACCGCCAAGGGGTCCGGTAATCACCAGCCCGATGGCGAGCGGGGCGATAAGGATGCTTGCTGTCAGGGGGTCATATCCCTTCAGGCCCTGGAAGAAGAGGATCAGGAGCATCATCACCGCCCCCCGGGCGATGGCATTAATGAAGGCACTCGACTGCCCGTAACTGAATGCCCGTATCGAGAAGAGCGAGAGGTCGATAACGGGATGGGGCGTAGTCTTTTCATGCCGGATAAAGATAAAGAGGGAGACGAGGCCGGCCCCGAGGGTCAGGAGCATCGGTACCGAGAAGAGCCCGAAGAGGAATCCGGCACTGCCATACACGGTGAGCGCGATAAATGCGATTGCAAACAGGATCATGCCGATGAGATCAAATGATTCATCCGCAAAGAACACCCCAACCTCGCGGAGCCGGTACCAGGCAAAGATCGTTGCCGCTATTCCTATCGGCACATTCAGGAAGAAATTCAGCCGCCAGTCGATAGTCGTCAGGAAGCCCCCCAGGATCGGGCCGACAACAAACGTCCCTGCCATGATCATCGAGAGGATACCCATTGCTTTGCCGAGCTCGTTCCTGGGGAAGGCATCGACCACGATGATGACCCCATTGGCGACAATGATCGCACCACCGATCGCCTGGATGACGCGAAAACCGATGAGCTGGCCGATATCGGCAGAAAATCCGCAGAAGAGCGAGCCGATAGTAAAGATGGCCAGACCGATGATGTAGATATTCCGTCGCCCATACATATCGGCGAGACGGCCGCAGGCCGGTGCCAGGATGGTGATAAGCAGCATATAACTGATGAGCACCCAGGTGACACCGACAAGATCGGTCCTGAGATTCACCATCATTGTGGGGAGCGCGATGATGAGCGTGCTCGCGTTCAGGATACCAACCAGGGTACCAAGAGCAGCTATCGCCATTGCCTCCCACTTGTATCCCGGGTCCATGGTTTCCGGCATTGTTTCAGGAGCCATACGAGATCGCTTCCTACAGGTTGGTTCTCCATCTATGAATAGATTATACACAGGCGGGGCGTCCATACCGGCCTCTGGAGTACCGCGGGCCGGAAAACCCGGTGACAACCTCCGGGATGGAGGTCTGCACGTAATCCCCTTCTCTATTACCATCTTTCCATCTCATCCGATCCCGGGAAAATCCATCATCCGGCTCATGGGATTATAATGGTGTAATCCCGGGTCGATCCAGTAAATAAAGAATTTACCGGAGAATTTTCATGCCTTTCCATTATTTAGGAGAAAACCTGATGCGCGGAATCCTCGCACAATTCAGATTTTTATGATACAGGAACAAGTTTCGGTTTATGCTGTTTTCGCAGAGGCGAAATCGTACCGTGAAGTGGATTTTGCACCGGAAAACGGTATCCAGGTTCTCGTTGGGATCGTTATAAATCCAATCCCCCGGAACTATGATACTATGCATGCGATCGAGGTCTCGCATCTTTCCAAGCGCTTTGGTACCCTGACCGCACTGGATGATGTCAGTTTCTCCGTGGATGAAGGAGAGACATTCGGTTTTCTCGGACCTAACGGTGCCGGAAAGACGACGACTATACGGATTCTGACCGGTATCAGTGCCCCGACCGGGGGGTCCGCCACCATCTTTGGGAAGGACATAATCCGCGAGACCATCGCCACCCGGAAGGAGCTGGGGATTGTCCATGAAACCTCGAACATCTATGACGATCTCACCGCATGGCAGAACCTGATGTTTACCGCTGAATTATATACCGTTGGGAAACGCGAGCGTGAAGAGCGGGGACAGGACCTCCTCGAACTCTTCGGACTCTCAGGGCGGAAGAACAACCGGGTCCACGATTTTTCCAAGGGCATGAAGCGGCGTCTCACCCTCGCGATGGGGCTTATCAACAAGCCCCGGCTCCTGTTTCTCGATGAGCCCACCTCAGGACTGGACGTGCAGAGCAACCTCATCATCCGGGATGTCATCCGCGATCTTAATTCTCAGGGAGTCACGGTATTCCTGACGACCCATAATATCGAAGAGGCAAATCTCACCTGTGACCGCGTGGCGATCATTAACAGGGGGCGCATTGCTGCCATCGACTCTCCGGAACGGCTGAAAAAAACCATCCAGAGCGTCCAGTCGATCGAGGTCGCGTTCGATACGGCTGTCCCGGGACGGCTTGAAGAGTTAAAACTGATCCCGAAGGTAAGCGAGGTCAGGAAAGAAGGGGACAAATTCCGGCTCTTCACCGAAGATCCATCATCGGCGATCGCAGCAATCATGGAGTATTCGAAGTCCCGCAATGCACGGGTGCTCAGCGTATCCACCTTCGGTCCCAGTCTCGAGGATGTCTTCATCAAGCTGACCGGACTGGAGATCCGGACAAAGGGGGTGAGTACCGTTGACTGAATCAATGCGGGTGCACTCCCAGATCTATGCCGAACTGAACGCGGCGTGGGCAATCGCAAAAAAAGATATCGCGATCTACTATCTCAAGCCGAACATCATCGTCTCCGGTGCCCTGTTCCCCCTTTTCATGTTCCTGGCATTTGCCGTGGGAAGACCCGCCGGGCCCTCGGTCATGATCCCCGGACTCATCGCCATCACGATTCTCTTCTCCGCTTCATCCATAGAACCCGTGTCCATCCCCATCGAGCGGCGGATGAAGACATTTGACCGGCTCGTCTCAGCACCGATCTCCCTGAACGCGGTTGTGCTTGGCGAGAGCCTGAGCGGGTTCCTCTACAGCAGCGGCATCGCGCTCGTGCCGTTTATCGCCGGCCTGCTCATCTTCGGGACACCGGTCCTGAATTTTCTTCCTCTCGTTATCGGGATCGTCCTCACTGCATTCTGTTTTGCGACGATGGGTACTCTATTTGCCTCGTACCCGACCGAAAGCCCCGGCGATATCATGTCCATGCTGAACATGGTCCGGCTCCCACTCATCTTCATATCCGGGGTCTTTATCCCTATCGATGCGATCCCTTCAATTGGCAAAGTCGCCGTGTACTTCTCGCCGCTTACGTATGGAAATGATCTTATCCAGTCCGCGTACCAGGGAAGCTCGCACTTCAACCCGCTGATCGATGTCGCAATGCTCTGCGTCTTCATCCTGGTCTTCCAGGTTATGGCTGACCGGCTCTACAAAAGATTCAATGCGTGATTGTTTTTTGCAACACCTGCGCACATTAATTCAAACGGACATTTCCCGGCGGGACGGGCAGCTTCCCTTCGATCAGGATCTGTCACGGTTAGAGACAGCAACATCTGCGGGGCGTTTATCAGACATTGCCCGGCCCTGCTTCCCGGCCCAATCCAGCGTACGCGTGAGAAGCATAGTGCTGTTCATCAGATTCCCCGATAGAGCAATATCGGTGGATCAGGATCGCAGATACCCGGATGCCAGCGATTTTGATACGAGAAAAAAGAGAATTTCGGTGATGGTATTGAAAGTGAGGTCAGAAAATGAATTCCGGAACTTACGGAGAGTAAAAAAGGGAAACCGGGTTTTATACCCTTCTGTTTTATTAGCGTAGTAGTTTTAAATAATGGATAATAATTTTTCTTTGAGGAAATGTGAACGCTATGGATTTTGGTAAGTTGGTTGAAAATTCCTTTGAGTACGCAAAAGAAGGTCTCATAGGAAAATGGTCGAAATGGTTACTTCTCCTGATCAGCTGTATCATCTTTCCCCTGATTATGGGATACATGATGCGGATTTACCGCGGTGCAACTCCCTCGCCGGAGCCTGATGACTGGGGGACCATGTTCATCGATGGTATCAAGCTCCTTATCGTCGGTATCATCTATGCCCTGCCGGTGATTATCCTTGAAATTGTTATCATCGGGAGTGCCGGGCTGGCCCTGTTCTCCGGAGCCGCAAATCCCTCCACGAATCCCGGCGCGTTCATGGGACTGTTAGGCGCAGTCATTGTTGGGGTGCTGATTCTGCTGGTTGTCGCGATCATCATCGGTTTGTTCTCGACGATGGCGTACGTGCGTTTTGCCCGTACCGGTAGTTTTGGTGAAGCGTTCAACTTCGGGGCAATCATCGAACATATCGGCAGGATAGGATGGATCAACTACATCATCGCTTTGGTTATCATGGCCATCATTGTCGGAATTGTTGAAATAGTCCTGACGGCAATCCCGTTCATCGGTTTTATCCTGTTGCTCATTGTTCTGCCCTTCATCATCCTGTTCGCTTCACGGTACATCACTCTCATCTATGACAGCGCCGGCGTGGCATAATTTCTTTTTATTTTTCCAGGTCAGGCCACATGTGACCGGGACAGGAAGTACGTATCTTAGATTCATGCCGATTAATCAGCAGCCGTCAATAAACGTATAGACCGGTGAAATCAGCATGAACCAAGAAACAGTTTCACAGTTTAAGAACGAGCTCAACAGACTTCTTTGCGCTGGTCCTCCTGAATATGGTATTCGGTGCATTGACCATGGCGTTCGGTTTGCAGATCCTTATCACCTCGGTGCTCGGAATGCCGGGGGGGCTTGCCGCTACCGCGGTCCTGATCCTTACCGGCATCGTCGCCCTGATCTGCTTCGGTCTCGGGTTTACCTGGGTATTTTCCAGTGCAAAGATCCTGAAAGGAGTGACGGAACTCCGCAGGGAATTCAAAAACCAGAGTGAACCGGTCTCCGGAGAGATCCTGACCGGCTGGATTGTAAGGCTCATGGCCCACTACCGGGAGAACAGGAAATCTATCAGGTATATGACGCTCATCTGTGCGCTTGGGGGATGTGTTTTTATTGCGATCGGTGTCATAAATCTCGTCCAGGGATTCTCGTTCGGCCTTGCATCGGGTCCCCGGGTATGGTTCCAGGTCATGACATTCTTTGCTGCAGGTATTAACCTCACCATCGGTATCGCGAGCCTGTTCTTCTCAACCTGGTTCCGGAGGTATATGACAGCATGGGACAGCCGGATCGAGGAGGCATCCCGCTCGGAAGGTTCCCTGGAACAGGTAATGGGGCAGCACTGACTATGGCAGAGAGGCGTACCCGTACGAGATTTACTGGGAGATCCTGGTATTTTGTAAAACGGCAAAGACATTCACCGCCATCATCAACCGGTGCGATCTCAATTCAAAAACGGGGCAGGAATATATCGAGTTTCTCTGTGCAAAGGGATTCCTGTCCAGGATCCCCGAGGGTGAGAAGACCCGGTACCTTGCTACCGGACGAGCGGGTGAATATCTCGCCCTTTTTACCGACCTCTACCAGAAACTGTTCGATAAGATTCCGGGGTTCCGGCTCTAACCAGGATGATGGATTGGTCGTCTCTTTTATCCTGGCTTTTTTTGATGAGAAATTTTTTTCATTATTTTATGATCTTCAACTGCATGAACGGAATCAACCGCTGTCCGTTGGTCTTCATGAACGGTTACCTCCGTCCGGGCATTCACCGGTAAGACTGATATGCCGGCGCGACCGTATTCTTCTCCTGATAGTATATGGAGATCGTACCGGGAATTCACCAGGTTGACGGGGTCAATGGTAACAGTTACCTTCTCGTCCGGGAAAGCAGCCTGCTGGTTATCGATACCGGGCTGCCGGGCAACGGAAAAAAAATCCTTGCTTACATCACCGACCGGCTGCATCGCGAACCGGCGGAGATCAGGACAATCATCATTACCCATTTTCACATGGACCATATTGGCGGGGTGGCGACGCTGAAGGATGCCGCGCCGGGTTGCAGGGTGGCCATCGGCACCGGAGATGAGGGGTACGTGGACGGAACGCTCTCCCTGCCCGTCCATCCGGGGATGACCGGGCTTCTGATGCGCTTTGGTTCCTTCATCATGCGACCCCAGCATTTTTCACCTGATATCCTCCTTAAAGACGGGGACAGGATCGAGGGACTTCTCTGTCTTTCCATTCCCGGTCACACGCCGGGCAGCATTGGCCTGCTTGATGAAACGTCAAAGTCCTTTTTTTGCGGGGATATCTTCCGGTCTGACGGTTCTGCCGTAACCGGAGGCCCGCCGCAGTTCACGATGGATTTGACCACAGAGAACGAATCCCGCCAGAAGATCGCTGCCCTTGATTTTGATCTGCTGCTCCCGGGACACGGGGTGCCGCTCAGATACGGTGCTTCAGCAAAGGTCAGGGAATTTATGGGGACTGAACCATTCCGGAGGTGACCTCAGAGCGGATCTCCCGTGCTCCGGTAATACCAAGGGTCCGGTCGAAAGTCAAGGCTGAACGGAACCGTTTTTTGTCCCGGAGAGAATAAGAGCGGGCGGGAGACCGGGTACATGAGGGCTAAATATATATCAGTGTTTATAGCAGGTGGAAATGATCTTCGCTACATAATAGTGAAAAAAGAGTCAGTCAGTATTCACCAGGTTTGATTGCTGATGACCGAAACAGATATGACCAAAAGATCAATTGTTGAGATCAAGGACATCACAGCAGGAGCAGGGGCACTTGGGCTTCTGGGATACGGAATGCCCGGTGTCCTTCTGAGCCTTGCAAATGCAGGAATAATCCAGACAGGGTCCGCGATCCTCGGTATGGCGATCTTCATGGGAGGATTTGCCATGTTCACGGCCGGCCTGATGGAGTGGAAGAAGGGGAACACCTATGGCATGGCAGCGTATGGATCGTACGGGTTGTTCTGGTTCTCCTTTGCAGCGCTCCTCATCCTCCCGGTGCTCGGGCTGGCAAAAGACACGGGTGGTGCCGGAGCAATGGCTGCTTACCTCGCTCTCTGGGGCCTCTTCACGTTCATCCTCTTTATTGGATCCCTTAAGATGTCCCGTGCACTCCAGTTCGTCCTCGGGACACTCGCCCTCGTGTTTTTCCTCGAGGCTGCCGGGGCAGGAACCGGCACCGGTATGTTTACGATTCTTGCCGGTTATATCGGGATCATCAGTGGCCTCGCCGCAATTTATACTGCCCTTGCCCCGGTACTGAATGACATCTATGGCGAGACGATTGCGCCTTTCGGGTAAGCGTAAAGTTCTGAAAAAACTGTTGACGACGATTCCAGAGGAATACTTTCCTCGGATCTTCACTTTTCATCCCCAGGCTTCATCGTCACTTTTTTTTACCGAAAGGGATACTCCCTATAATGAATGAAGGCTGCGTGCAGACTAAATCCCGGAACACAGGACAACAGCAACACAACAGTCCTTAAAGCCCGGAATTAACGGTGAGAAATGGCTGACCATTACGCCGGTCCCGGTTGTGCCGAGGATAGACTTGTATGCGCATGAGCAGTTTTTTTAGGTAAGGGTCACCTGGATCGATATAACTCTGCATGCCCTCCTGTGTTCACGTACTCCGGAATCACCGGATCAGAGTAAACCCCGGGCTCCATCGATCAGCTCGATAGTAAACCGGTGAGGATAGTCATTTTTGGAAAATGCCAGTGTCCCCAGAATATAGAATCCAAAACCCGCTTTTCTGATGCGATTGCTATACAAATAATTCAAAAATGCACTGATCGATCGGCAGGATTCACCATTGAGGTGATGGTATTGTGCGATATCCCGCGCTGTGACTTCAGCATGCCTGATATTTTTCCTGAGAAAATAATCGCATATGAGGGATGCGCAATCATATCGTTTTTTGGAATCCATGCGAATCTGGCCCATAGTTTCTCATCTTCTTTCTTTTACCACCATTGCTGCATGGGACGATATAGTTGCGTATCATTCTTCAATCAGAAGATATCAGGCATCACATTTCCGGAATTCCGGCTGGTGGCGAGATAACCGGAAGCGGGGGATTGTGATGTCCACGGGTGATCCATGATCCCTGTTCCGTCATTCGGGGATCACGGGACAGGATCAGGCCCTGCCACTCCTGCCCGGACATATCATTCTATACGCAGAGACGACATACAGGTATATACCTCAAACGGTTTTGACACCCGATTCGCTCCCGCCGGGATCACCGCATGAAGCGCGGTTCTTACCCGGTCTCGAAACCTTTTTTGCACCAATGCCCGGACCATGCTGTCTGCGTGCCTGCACCGATTATGAAAAAAAACACGATAACCTGTACTATGACAAGAAACCCTTTAAAACCCGAGATTAATGGAACGAGGGCCGGATATGTGATCCGGTTCACCTGTCCCGGTTGTGCCGGAGAGAACGTCATTATCAACAAGACCGCAAAGGATCATTTCAAGGAAACACACCTCGCTTCCTGCAAACAGTGCAGGAGCCGGCTGACAATAGTAACCCCGTCGGTAAACCATATGCTGAGATCTTCTCCGGTCTATGCATATCCCGGAAAAAACAGTACCCTGAAATTCCAGCAGTTCCGGAACTATCCGACACCCTTTTCCTGCCGGATCGTAAATTCCGGAAACTGAAATTACTCCGATAATAAGGCAACTTCGAAGATATTTGCCGGCGACTTTGTGACCGGTGTGAAGAGCTCTGCCTCTCCATTCACGCTCCTCCATTCCCGGCAACCTTCTTTGGGTGCGATGTGCCCCCGGAGGTAATGACCGGACCATCCGTGGTTATCTGATCAAAAAATGCCTTTTTTTATCAACAACTTCACCCGCTGCCCGTTTCGAGGCTTTTCAAAGACACTGCAGGATTTTCAGAACTGAATGTGAGTTTGGCAGGAAAAATGCCAGTTTTTTTTCTGAAAGATCCGAAAAAGAGTAATGGATCCCCGGGGAATATCTTTTCTTATACCGGGGGAAATCAGATCCCCTTGCTCTCATATCCCTGAGATCAACTCGCTCCGGGAAAAGATCCTGATGCCGATCCCGATCAGCAATGCATCGATTGCAAAAAATACCAGCCCTACGAGTACTGCCACCAGCGGGGAAAGGAACAGAAGACCGGTCACCTGGGCTACCATGAGCAGGATAATCACGAGAACAAGCGCCCCGGAGGCCTGGTAAGCCTCCATGAAGGTCTTCACCCGGGTGGAGATGATGACGGTCGCAGATACGCCGAGCAGGGCGACGGCCGGCACGACGAATATCATCAATGCCCACCAGCTGGAGGTCGGGAACCAGATCCGCCCCATGACCGGGAACCCCGCAATGTTTGTCACCAGGGCAAATATGACAAAATTTACCCAGGTGAAAATGATCCCGGGTACGAGGGCAGCAAGCGCTTTTCCTAAGAAGAGTTCGCCATCAGTTGCCGGGGTGTAGAGGAGAGCCTCGAGGGTTTTTCGTTCCTTTTCCCCGACAAACGCTTCTGCAGCGATGATGGAGGATAACATCAACGGCAGCACCAAAAAGAGCGGGGCGATAAGATAGCCCAGAATCAAGACGATGGGTGCCTGCTCCGGAGAGAGCGTCGCCAGCTGGACCTGGAATTCCGGGGAGATGTTCTTTATAACGGTATCAAATGATTGCTGGTCGCCACCCCCGTTTGAGAGTGAATTCAGCTGGGTGATAAGCAGGGGGAAAATAACAGCAAAAACAATGGATAACACGATCGCTCCGCTGACGGCGATCCGGTTCTTCATCACCTCGGCAAGGTCTTTTTCAGCAATGGCCTGGATAATTTGCCGGTTCATGAGGTTATCCCTCCCTGTTCCTGCACGGTGAAATAGATCTCTTCGAGTGAATAATCCCGCGGAGTGACCCGGAAGATCTCTCCACCTTCCCGGATTGCGGCCCCGATCACCGACGGGATAAGGTGTTTTTGCGAGACCCGGAGCGTGAGGGTTGTCCCGTGCATACTTTCGATGCTGACACCGTCAATCGTTTCGATACTCCGTCTGACCGGTTCGGAAGGAGCGGTGAGAAATTCCATCTCGAGCGGCAGCGCCTTCCAGAGACGCTCCGTAAGTTCATGGATGCTGCCGAGTGCGAGGATCTTTCCTTTGTTTATCATGGCAACCCGGGAACAGAGGTGCTGGGCCTCGTTGAGGTTATGGGTACATAAGAAGATCGTCTTTCCCTTATCCGCTGCCAGTTCGCGGATGATCCCGTCCACCTGACGTGAGGCTTCCGGGTCGAGTCCCGAGGTAGGTTCATCGAGAAAGACGACCTGAGGGTCGTGGAGCAGGGCACGCGCGATGGCGAGCCGCTGCTTCATACCACGGGAAAATCCCCCGACCGGTTCATCAGCACGGTCGGCAAGGTTCAGGAGCGCAAGGATCCGGTTAACCCGCAGGCTCAGGTCGGCATCTGGTATACCGTAGAACCTGCCGAAGAACATGAGGTTCTTCTTTGCCGTGAAGCGTTCATACAGGGACGGTGTTTCCGTGATACCCGGTCCGGGCACGGACATACGCCCCGTCAACCGTTACATCCCTGCCAAAAAGGGTTACCTTTCCCGATGTCGGGGCAAGCACTCCGTTCAGGAGCCGGACGAGCGTGGTCTTCCCGGAACCATTCGGCCCGAGAAGCCCGAAGACTTCCCCTTCCTCAACGGTAAAACTGATGCCGTTGATTGCGCAGGTGTTGCCAAACGACCGGGTAAGGTCCTGGATTTGGATGATGGTGTTCATGATATCAGCATTTCAGGAGTAATTCCTGTATAATGTGCGGTGTATTATTGTCTGAACAATGTGGGTTATATGAAACGATAAATGTCAGGTACGGTTGACGCCGCGGAACGATCCTCATCCATCGTCCGGTCTATGCTTCGAATAGATCTGTAACGGGCAGTATGTTCGTCGATGAGATCCGGTAGGTCAGTTCAGGATATCGGGATCGTTTCTGAAATCTGAAAGCCGTTACACTATTTATCTCGCCGATATGGCTGCTTCACGGGTGAAATCAGTGAAGTTACAACTGCTTTCTTTCAACTGCCTTTTCGTCATCGTGTGATGTTTTCGAAGTTTATGTTCAATTTCGACCAAAAATGGGGTGGCAGGCCCGGGGGTTTAACAATCATCCCGCCATGATAAAGAACGATCTTCAAAAACCGCAGTCCCTGCCTGCATCATCGGGTCCGTGATAGGAAAGGGCGGCAGGAACCGGTTACCGGGAATGACGGGGGAGAGAATGGCACGGAACCAGACAGAACCCTGAGTAACGTGCGGGGGCCCAAAAAAATCGTTTCCGGGCGGCGGGCCGGATCGCGAAAGACCGAGAAAGTAAGGATTGGCAGCTCCGCAGAGAATGCGGAGGATCTGCCATAGAGAGATCACCAACCAGCCAAACTGTTTTTCAACACAACTCTTCGCACGAGAGCATCTCGGCCGGATCAGCACCGGTGCATTTCTCTATGCAGCTTTTACAGGTGTCGAACTGCTGGTTCGTCACCAGCCGGCAGGCGTCATCAGTCTTACTGCAGAACGCATATTGCCGGCACTTGTCCCCGAGCTGGTCTTCACCGGTGCAGACCTCGGGAGGATTTGGCCCGCAGGTAAGGTCGAGGCCATGGCAACTGGTGAACTCACAGATGGGCGAGAGTGTCGGTGCCGGGGTCGTTTCAACCACAGGAGTTTCACCGTTGGGTGATACTGAGGGGACCGCCCCTTCGGGAGGAGTGGATGTGCAGCCTGCTGCGAGGAGGGTGAGAACGACCATGCATATCGCTGAAATCATCAGGGAGATCTTCATCGGTGTTTCACCTTTGCTCACAAGAACAGATCCCCGTGATGATATTTATGGGTTTATCTAAGGGTAACTGAAGAAACCGGCAGAGGGTGAAATTCTCTCACGACAGGATCCCGATGCCGGTTGCGGAATACCGGAATAAGGGAACGGGCAGAAAGATCGATACCATGTCTCCGATACCGAAAACGCTGTCCTGGCAAACCGGGTTGTGTCGGTTAACCGGTTCATTCAGCACTTCTCTTCGCACAGGAATATCTCTGTCTGATCAGCACCGCCGCATTTCTCTACGCAGCTTTTACAGGTGTCGAACTGCTGGTTCGTCACCAGCCGGCAGGCACCGCCGGTATCACTGCAGAAGGCATATTGGCGGCATTTATCCCCGAGCTGGTAGTACAGGGGACAGATCTGCGGAGGATTCGGACCGCATGCGATGTCAAGTCCATGGCAATTGGTGAACCCGCAGGTGGACGATGCCACGGGCGTGGTTGTGACCGTAGATACCGGAGGGACGGGCCCTCCCTGCGGGAAAGATGTGCAGCCGGCAACCAGGAATGCGAGAACTGCCATGCATAACATGGCGGGGACTAACAAGGTTTTCATCAAATATTCACCTGAGAGGAATACAACAAAATACCCGCGAGGATATTTAGAGTTATCCAGCCTCCCGAAAACAGACCGGCATTGCTCTCTGATGAAACCGATCGGCCTGGTACTGAATGAGGTCATCTTCCCGGAAAATCTGAATCCGGATCAGTCATGCAACCAACAACCCGGATCCCTTCTTGTCGATATTTTGGTAAGAAAAATCCATTCTGACGTGTAATAACTATCGAAACTCCGCCCTTTTTTGCGCACGAGAAAATCAGCAATTCCCTTAAAAAAATAACAGGTTTCTCCTTTACCTGCTCGCGAAAGATTATTGGATCCTCGTCGCTGGTACCTTCCCTGCCGTAAACCGAAAACCCGGGTAATTATTCCGTTTTGGGTGTACCCCGTTTGTTCTAGCTCCCGCAGCTGACCGGTGTGCAGGAGGCGACAAGGATGATCTCGCAACCCGCAGGATACGAATCGTTTCTTACCGTGCTGGTGTTGGCAAGGTATAACCTGCCAGGGGATGACCCGCGGATATCCACCAGGTCCCCCGTGATGACGAGGCAGCTCCCGACCTGCGCCTTCATTGCCTCGGATTCGAGAGCGGGATCCAAAAAGACCAGATGGTTGTTGCTGATATGTTCGTCGATATACACCTCCGTAAGGCCGGTATAGGTCGGCACATCATAACTGTATTCGAGGGTATGGTCCCCCATCGAGATCGTGAAAAACGAGAGGATACCCGGCTTCAGCAGGTCGCCGTTGGCTATCGCGAGATCGAGCGGGATGATGCCATCCGGCATCGCAGGAGGGTACTCGTGCCTCCCGATAACTTTGCCGGCGAGCGTGTAGGAATACGATGCGGGAAAGGTGAACCTCCATTCACCAACGTTCCTGGTGAACTGCTGCGGTGGTGATAGCGGGCTCTGGTAAAATCCCCCGTTCCCGTCAGGCAACCCGGAAGGCTGGCGGGTACCTGCACCCCAGATAAACCAGAAGACCAGAAGTCCGACAACAAGGAAGAGGACGAGTATGCCGATCCATTCCAGCAGGGTGCCAGGGCGGCTCATGGGAAAGACCCGGAAGTAGTATACACGGCAGAATCTGCTCCTGATGAATATATTTCTCCGGCCTCTCACATAAACGCATTCAACCGGAAGCCGGTCATCTCTTCAGGCAAATACGCAAAAGTCGATCCGGACAATGTTCATCGCCGATTCCAGGCAGAGGGCAGGCAGAAACAGTTCTTATTTTTCCTGGATATCAAATCACGCCAATCTGCCTGACCGGTACGCGATCTGCTGCTGAAAGGATCCATACCGGGGCGGCAACCTCCGGTTTCTGGTCAGCTGCATCCTGCCTCCTGACGGGCAGGGTTCTCTGGATATCTTCGCGGAACCCTTATCCCGATTCCGGATGAACAGATGATGGAGATCCATGGAAGAACATCCGCCTGATGATGATCCCTGTGAGCAGTGTGGACTCTGCTGCCGGATCTTCGGCCCGGGCATTACGCCGACCCTATCGAACCTGTACATCTGGATAGATCAGGGCAGGACCGATATCCTCCGATGGTTTGTCGCGTCCCTGGAGAACGGCAGGTCCGTCAACGGGACCGGGCTCCGGGCTGAAGATCTCGGGAATGTCGTACTTGTCGAGATGATCAATCCTGAGACCGGGGAATATGTCACCGTCTGCCCATTCCTGCGCCGGGTAACAAAAACCCGGTACCTCTGCGGGATCCATTCCGTAAAACCCGAGATGTGCTGTACCCTACCAGCCGTGGGTCTGGGGCGAGACGTACTTCAACCGGTGCCAGGCTCTTAAAAAGATCGACCGCCCGTGCCGGTGGCCGCTCTGATCGACTCAGGAAACAACCGCAGCTGACCAATCCGGCGTGAATTTGTCCAGGATACAAGTTAGCTGAGCAGGGGTCCTGATACGGAGAGACCTTTTTACTTCCTGCCGGGCAGAGCCGTTTCACTCCTGACCCGGCACCGAAGGGTAGTCTTTCAGGGTCAGGGATTGGCTGAAAAGGGTTCATCAGCCCGGAAAACATATATCAGGATCAATCATGGAACGCAGCAAACCTGATCCCGCTCTCGTTGAGGACATGGAGAGCAATGTCCGTACCTTCCTGCCCGGGGTAATCGCGGATCTCAAAGACCTGATCGCGGTGCCGTCCGTGGCTTTTCCGGGATATCCTCCGGAACCGGTCCTGCGGATGGCAGCAGCGACTGCAGACCTCCTGCGACGCTACGGGCTGACAAATGCCCGTCTGCTCGAAATTCCCGGGGGCTACCCTGCCGTGACCGGCGATATCCCGGCCCCGCCGGGAGCACCAACGGTACTCCTGTATGCCCATTACGATGTCCAGCCGGCGCGAAAAGAGGACGGCTGGGAGACCGACCCGTGGACACCGGTCGTCAAAGAGAGGCGGCTCTTTGGCCGGGGTGCTGCAGACAACAAGTCAGGAATTGCCACCATCGCTGGAACCATCCGGGCGCTTGCCGGCAGGTACCCGGTTGGTATCAAAGTAATCATCGAGGGCGAAGAGGAAACGGCAAGCCACCTCGAAGCATTTGCCGATTCCCACCCGGAACTCTTCCGCTGCGACCTGTTCATCATCACCGACATGGGCAAGATCGTTTTGGGCGAACCGGTCCTGAATACGACACTGCGGGGCGAGGTCTCCTGTGTCGTTACCGTGAACACACTTGACCATGCAGTCCATTCGGGCGAATTCGGAGGCCCGGCACCCGATGCCCTGGTCGCACTCATCAGGATGCTTGCGACCCTCCATGACGAGCATGGCGATGTTGCCGTCCCTGGTCTCCATTCCTTTCCCTGGCCTGGATCGGAGTTCACCGAAGACCTGTACCGGAGGCTCTCCGGTCTCATCGATGGGGTCGACACGA
This sequence comes from uncultured Methanoregulaceae archaeon, assembly GCA_963815065.1. GTDB lineage: Archaea > Halobacteriota > Methanomicrobia > Methanomicrobiales > Methanospirillaceae > Methanoregula. Next base: position 306,193 of record CAWFFE010000003.1, read on the forward strand.
TCGGTTCCGGCACCATCAGCTCCCGGCTCTGGTCCCGGCCTTCCGTCACGGTCATCGGTATCGATGCCCCGGCAGTTAAGGACGCTTCCAACATCCTCATCCCCCGGGCCCGTGCCCGGATCAGCATGCGTGTTGCTCCCGGATCAGACCCGCACCACGAACTTCAGCTGCTTGCAGACCATCTCCGTGCCCATACGCCATGGCACGTGCAGGTGGAGATCGGTGGGTTCCACGCTTCAAGCGGTTTCATCTGCCCCACCGGAGGAAAAGGCTTTGAAGCCGCAAAGAAGGTGATGGAAGCGGTCTATCGCCATCCGGTCAGCGAGACCGGGGCCGGTGGTTCGATCCCGCTCCTGAACGAACTGAAACGGATCGTACCAGGTGCAGAGTTCATTCTCTGGGGATGCGAGGACAACGAGCAGTCGCGGATCCACGGGACGAACGAGAGTGTCGATCTTGGCGAACTGGAACGGATGATCGTAACCCAGGCATTGTTGCTGCAAATGCTGGGGAACCAGGTTTCCCGTGCGTAATGAGGCCACTGGTATCGGTAAGGTTATTAAAGGAAGCACAGGATTATTCGAACCTCATGATTCCGGATTAAATACTGTCGGTTGAATGTTCGTTCCCTGTCCCAAAGCGGCGGAATTTATAATAACCGGGACGGGTATTTCATCGTATGAAAACCTGGTTGATTATTACCTTTATCTGTATGACAGCCATCCTGCTGATGACCGCCGGATGTACCCAGCAGGCCGTCCAGCCCACCCCGACCCCGACGCCACTTCCGACGACCTTTCCAACAACTACCCAGACAGCTGTCCCGACGTATACTACGGTTCCCGTAACAACTACTAACCCGCCCGCCATTCCACTCCCGGTGACTATCAGGGACACCCCGCTCCTCTTTACCATCTCTGCACCCGAAGGGTACACGGGCACAACCATCCGGATACCGACGTCCGATTACAGCACCGCCTATAAAACGACTATCTACAACCCGGCTCTGGGCGGGGCCAACAGGACCATAAACGACAACAGCGGCAACTATACCATACTTGCCGGCTCAGTGACCATCTTCTGGTACTCGTCATCGCTGAGCGTGGACCAGAATATCCGGAACCTCATCCGCAATTCCGGTGCGGCGTTCAATGAATCCACCGTCACGTATAACGGGATCACCTATACCCGGTTCGATGCCAGTGCCAATCCTTATGACGGAATGCCTGGCGAGACCGTTGTTTTTGTTGGTGACAAGGCATCGGCAAACGAAAAAGGTTTTCTCCCGGTGCTGTTTTACACGATCACCTCTGTCGACCCGCTGAACCAGGCAACCTATGAAAATATGGTCATGTCCTTCCGGTATTACTCCGGCAGGGACATCGGCAGCGCTCCCGGCAAAGAAACTGACCGGCCCTCCTTTTACCAGTAATTTTTTTCTTTCGGGACGCAAAGACCGGTAAGAGGGCATACAGCTTTCTCTCCTGCCGGGAATACAACATTCTCCGCCGGTCTCACTTCCGGTCTCTTAAAAAGATACGGACCCTGCTCGAGCAACGACGATAAAAAGAAGGGTACCCTCTTAGGGGAATTCGCGGTGAGAGTTATACGATAACCTGTTTTGTACGGAAACGGGGCCTGATCTTTTCGGAGAAGTATTTCCCTGTCTCGCCCGAGTGCATAAGGTCCGCGTAGACCTTTTCAGGGACCCCGGAATACTGGTATACAAGTCCGGTATGAAATTCTATCTCAAGGATTTTTGCGCTCTCGTCATATCCAACAGAGCGAAGAATAGCAGACTTAACGGGCTGTCGTTCCAGAGATATCGCCACTCTCTTACAAGATCGCTGAATGGTTAATGGTTTGGATCAAAATTCCGGGTGATCACTCCGCACCGCGATTTGAATTCCGGAATTTGTAGTGCCGATGTAATCATGGAATGGCGGATCGAGTCCTTTTCCAGCTCACGAATGGGGAGGAAGTGAGGGTACAGGTAATTCCGGAATCGGGTACTACTCCTGTCTGAGAATACCGGATACCCTATTTTTGTGGAAGGTGCCAGCCTGACTGTTTGAGCAGGATTATTCCGGACCGGGGAAATTCAGCGCAAATGCAATTAAAATGGGTAATGTTCCAATTCCGCACCTGAATTTTTCCACTCTCAAGACGTTATTTTTCGAAAATTTTCGTAACTAAAAACTAAAATGAAAAAAAAATGACAATTATTCCCACGTGTTCCCTGTTGTATAATGGACAGTGTTTACAGGTTTATCCTGTTATGGGGGTCGCCACAGCGGCGGGGGCGGAGGCTTTGCAAAAGCCCCCGGGAGCGTGATAACTATTCTCTGGAGTATCATTTACCTGGAAGATTTTTTAGAGAGAGTCAGGGGCTGAAATAGTAATTTATCCTTAAAATTAATCACGGACAATCCCGGTTAAACTCATTTCCCGCTTCCCCATGCCTTGAGAATATCGAAATCACGCATCATCGTCGCTTTGCTCATTGCCTGTGCCCGGCTCAGTATCCTGTTCTGGATAAAATCATATTCGCAGAGAATACGGGAGTTCCGGAGCAGCGTTGCCCGGATCGGGTGGTGATGGCAGACGACCTGTTCCTGCCTCCGGAAATACCATTTTATTCTCTGGAAGGTGAGCCAGTCAAGTTTCATGGCAAGTGTCGCATGGAACCGGAAGGTGTCGGCAGGATCCTGGTCATAGTCCCGCAACGAGCAATACGGGAAGAGTGCCCGGGAGAGCTGGTAGCGGAATTGTTTCAGGTTCCCGTCCGGCGTGATCGTGACAAAAACAACCCGCGTGTCGTCAAAAAACCCGAAACCTCCCACTTCATACCGGGGAATCTCTTTCTGTTCCGTACATATCAGGGTAAAATCTTCGACGAGTTTTTTTTCATCGGTTGTCGAAAAAGGCCCGGCCAGCGTGATATGCGGTACAACCAGTTTCTCCCCGAGACTGAATTTCTCCCGCAACTGGTTGCTCAGTGTCTGGATTTGGTGCTTCACCGAACCCATCAGGCGGATGTCAATCATATAGCGGGTCATTGCCTGCTCCCCCGGTGCACCGTGCAGACCGGCAACCTCGTGGAATAAATCCGGTAATTTTTCGGTCGGGAATTCACTCCTTACTGTTCTGATTGCTGATGCGAAATAATTTGAGTCCGATTGCGGATCTTAATCCGGATTTTTCGGACTATTATCATCCGGTCTGTTCCATTCCGCCTTCTTTTATAATCCGGTCGAGGGCGATCCGGCAATAATGCGGGTCGATATCGATCCCGATACCGCGGCGGTCGTTGAGGTATGAGGCGACCAGGGTTGAGCCGCTTCCGAGGAACGGGTCAAGGATGGTATCGCCGGTGAAGCTGAAAAGTTTCATGCAGCGCCGGGGCAGTTCAACGGGGAAGGGGGCCGGGTGCCCGATCTTCTTTTTACTCTCCCCTCTGAATGACCAGAGCCCGTTGGTCCATTCCATGAATTCCTGCCGCGAGATATCAGACTCACGGGAGCCGCTCGTCTTTTTCCAGGTATTCTTAGAGAAGACAACGATCAGTTCGACCGGTGCGATAACGTAGGGTGCCGATGCGCTCAGCCATGAACCCCATGCGGTCCTCCGGGAAATATTCCCCTCGTTCCAGATGATCGTCGCATGATACCGGAACCCGATCTTTTTTGCGATGGTCGTGAGATCGGCCCCGACGCTCTGCTGGCCGCCCTTGTTTTTATCAAGAGGGATGTTCAGGCAGAACCTTCCGTCATCCCGGAGCCAGTCGTAACACCGGCTCATCCACGCTTCACTGAACTCTTTGTACTCTTCGTAGCTCACCCTATCGTCGTGAGAGTTGTATTGGATATCCACATTATAGGGTGGCGAGGTGACCACGAGATCGACCGAGCCGGCCTTGATTCTCCGGGTTGTAAGTACACTATCGTTGATGATAAGGATCCGATTGTCCTGAAAAAAAACCTTGTTCCGTCTCACCAGTATCCTCAGGACCTTATTTGCCGGCAAACCTGATGTAGGTATTCCGTTGATGCGAAACGGGTATTTTATCGCCCGTTTACCAGTACTATGGTAATATTATCATCAGAACCGGCCTCAAGTGCCATGCTTACCAGATCATCGCATGATTTTTCCAGCTGGTCGCGGTTCGCCAGTACAACTTCACGGATCGTTTCTCTCCTGACAAAATCGTGGAGACCATCGGACGACAGGAGCAGGAAGGTATCCCTGAGGTTCACTTCATAAAAGTCGGGCTTTATCACATTTTCCGGATCCCCGATCGCCTGGCACACTACGTTTGACAGGGGATGTTTCCAGGTTTCCTCCGGGTCCAGTTCACCGTTTGCCACCAGTTCATTCACGTAGGAATGGTCTTTTGTTATTGCTATGTCATCAGCGGTAATGAAATGGGCCCGGGAATCGCCTACATTGATGACCGTGCAGTTGAGATCATCGTCAACCACCGCAGCGATCAGGGTCGTTGCCATCCCGTGTGAATCCGGGAATTGTTCTCCGTGGAGGAGAATTCGCCGATCAGCGTCGATTACGGCATTCATTAATGTCTCTTTCGGATCGCCGCCATCGAGTTTAAATGCGTTCCTCAGGCATTCGATGGCTATTGAGCTCGCTACCTCCCCTGCCGCGTACCCGCCAAGACCATCGGCCACGCCAAAGACGTAGTAACCGCCGATCTGTTCGGCACAGGAGTTATCCTCGTTGATCTCGCGCAGACCCGCATCTGACCGTGCAGAGAAACAGAGCGTCACGTTATCCAGAAAGATTTCAGGAGAAAAAGGGTTTTCGGTCAGGACCGGAAAATAAAGAAGAAATACCGGAAACGGGGAGTTATCCGGATCGTATGAAGCGGGTTATGAGCATCGTACCGTAGCGATTTTATTTTGCCTTTGTCGCACTGCCTCACCAGGGCACGCCAAGTGCCACCACAGGAATTAAGATTCCCTCTGTCCTGGTAAATGACCGTGGTAAATCACCAGTTGATAATCAGAGCCGGCGTAAAGCGGTGACGCCGGGTATTCACCTGCTGACATGGTTTTTGGTAGTTCCTTTCCCGGCCGGTGAACCGGGTGATTGATCGGATGAACCTCCTCCTGCCTTCCGTCTCCGGAAGATCCGATTAAATACTTCCGGAACCTGAGGGAGAGTAGATGAGGATCGTAGTCGAGCCCGGGGAAAATGCGCTCCTGGAACCGGGCGAGCCGATGACCGCAGACCGCCAGCGAATCCGAAAAGACAGCCGCAATCGGTGCCCTGGCCGGGATCGAAGCAATCGCTGCCGGCGATGCAGGGACGACCGTACACCCGGAAGGTGAGGGAAATGACAGGATTTGGGGTTTATTCAGAAGTAGGAAGGCTTCGGACTGTAATGGTGCACCAGCCGGACCTCAGTCTCCGGAGGCTCACGCCGTCAAACCATGACAGTTACCTTTTTGATGATGTCCTCTGGGTTGACCGGGCTATGGCGGAGCATTCAGCGTTCGTGCGTCTCATCCGCGATGCCGGGGTGAAGGTCTTGTACCTGCAGGAACTCCTTGCCGAGGCACTATCCGGCGCGGACGAAGCCCGGCGGGAGGTGACAGGGCAGGTTTCGGCCGCGATGTCCGTTGGGATCTCCGCTTCTGACGCGGTGCTGGCATGCCTGATGGAGATGGAGGCTGTCGATCTCGCCCGGCACCTGATCGGGGGACTCACAGTCGGTGAGCTCGAATGCATATCCATGAAAGGCCTGGCCCGCTCCTCGCTCACCGCTGCAGTTGCCGGACCGGATGCCTTTATCCTTCCGCCGCTCCCCAACACCCTCTTCACCCGGGATTCCTCGAGCTGGATCGGTAACGGTGTCTCCATCAACCCGATGTACTGGCCGGTCCGCCGGCCAGAGGCGCTGAATGTTGCAACCATCTATCACCATCACCCGGCGTTCCGGGAGGCGGACTTCACTGTCTGGTTCCCGCCGGCAGAGAATGGAAAACAGGGCCGCAACACGGACTATGCCCGTTCATCGCTGGAGGGCGGCGATGTCATGACCATCGGCAACCGGACAATCCTTATCGGGATGGGCGAGCGGACCCGGAGCCAGATGATCGAATTGCTTGCACATTCCCTGTTCGCCGGAAAGGCAGCGGACCGGATCATCGTTGCCCGGATGAGCCCGGACCGGGCACATATGCACCTTGACACGGTTTTTACCATGCTCGATGTCAACAAGGTCACCGTGTACCCGGAGGTCGTGAACCGGATGCAGGCATATAGTATCCGCCCCGGTGACGGGAGGGCGATGTTCTCGGTCACCAGGGAGGATAATTTCCTTGGTGCGGTTGCCGACGCCCTGGACACCGGCCCCCTGGAAGTCATCCCCACGGGGGGCGACACCTATGAGGCGGCCCGCGAACAGTGGGATGACGGGAATAATATCCTTGCACTCCGGCCGGGTCTTGTCATCGGGACCGACCGCAACACCTCGACCAACCGGAATTTCCGCAAGGCAGGTATCGACGTACTGGAATTCGAAGGGTCAGAACTGAGCCACGGGCGGGGTGGCGGGCATTGTATGACCTGCCCCTTGTCCCGCGATGCGGTATAAAAAAAAGTTTGCCGGGATCCCGGATCACCCTTTATCCGGTTGTGCCCTCTTAAAATGTATATCGAGCACACCATTTTTAAAAGTGGATTTCGCTCCGGAGGTCATGACCTTGTCCGGGAGCGGGATGATACGGTGCGCGGAAAACGATCGCCGGTAACTGTCGCCCAGGTGCGATCTCACCCGGATACATGGACGGGTGTTGTGCATGCCGATATACGTGTCGGTTGTTCAACCGAAGGTATCCAAAGACGGTAGGTCCCGGGGATGCCTCTTTACATCGAATGCAGACCAAAAGAAGCAGACTGCCGGAGCCGTTCGGTGTTTTAGCACTGGTCATACCGGCAATCTCCTCCGGCTGAAAAAACGGGCCGGAAGGGAGGACTGATATCAGTAATAGGGCCGGCAAAGCGGGACAGATCCCGCAGGCAAATAATTATCATATTCCTGTACGTATGTGCTCTTCATGACCTTCCCGTCAAGGGCTGTGATTCTTTCCGCTGCCATCATCATCCTGGTGTTGAGTGCCGGCTGTACCAGTAAAACGGACACCGGCCTTCCGGCCGGAACACTCCCGGCGGGAACCGGTATCACTACCAATACCTATGCCGGCAACCCGGCAGACCTGACCAACCAGAACTCCCCTGAGGCAGCGGTGTTCCGCAACGGTGCATCGTACACCACGTTTGAGCCGGGCCAGCCGGGTATCGGCCTGGAAAAGATCGCCGGCGACCTTTCCTCGCCCGTAATGATCGCAGTTCCGGGAGACGGGAGCGGGCGGATGTTCGTGGTCGACCAGATAGGCATTGTGAGGATCATCACCGCTGACGGTGCCCTTTCCGATACCCCCTTCCTTGACCTGCGGGATCGCATGGTCAGCCTCAACACAGGGTACGATGAGCGGGGACTCCTCTCGATTGCATTCCACCCTGACTTCCGGAACAACAGCCGTGTCTTCGTCTATTACTCCGCTCCGCTGAGAGCGGGAGGCCCCTTCGGCTGGAGCTGCACCAACCGCCTGTCGGAATTCAGGGTAACGCCCGGCAACCCCGGAACCGCTGACCCGGGATCGGAGAAGATCCTGCTCACGGTCGACAAGCCGGCATCGAACCATAACGGCGGACCGATCTTATTTGGGCCGGATGACGGGTACCTCTATCTCGCGCTGGGTGACGGAGGCGGGGCTGACGATACCGGCACCGGTCATACACCGGGTACCGGGAACGGGCAGGATCTGACAACAATGCTGGGCAAGATCCTGCGGATCGATGTCGACCGGCCTGCCATGGGAACGTTGTACTCGATCCCGCCGGATAACCCGTTTGTCGGCGTGTCCGGTATCCTCCCGGAGATTTATGCATCGGGGTTCCGGAACCCGGCGTATATGTCCTTTGATGCCGGTCCCGGCCATCACCTGACAACCGGGGTGGCCGGGCAGAACCTCTTTGAATCGGTCTTCATCGTAACCCGCGGAGGTAATTACGGGTGGCACGTCCGGGAGGGAACGCATTGTTTCGATCCGGCGAATGATGCGGTGCCCCTTCCCCGTCCGTGCCCTATCACAGGATCCCGTGGTGAACCCCTGATCGGGCCCGTTGTTGAACTCGGGCATGATGTGGGCGCTACCATCATCGGCGGAGCCATGTACCGTGGCACTGCCCTCCCTGCATTCAACGGCTCGTATATCTTCGGCGACTGGTCAAAGTCATTCGGCGGCAGCGGTGATGGTTCCCTCATGGTCTCGACCCCGCCCGCCGGCTATAGTATCAGCAGTTACCCGGACGAACTCGCCGCAATTACCCCGGAGGATAACCAGATGTGGACCACGCAGGAACTCAGCATCACCACCAGCACCAACGGGAGAGTGAATGCCTATGTACGCGGGTTCGGGGAGGACGAGAACCGCGAGATCTATGTCCTGACCAGCAGGAATGCGGGACCGGACCCGTCGGTAAAGAGCGGGGAGATCTGGAAACTTGTCCCCGGTTGAGGTAATGAGCATGATGAGTCTTTTAACTCCCTACAAACTGGGGGACCTGATCCTCCGGAACAGGATGGTAATGGCCCCGATGACCCGATGCCGTGCTGCAGGAGGCAATGTCCCCGGACCGCTGGCCGCGACCTATTATTCCCAGAGAGCATCTGCAGGCCTGATCATCACGGAAGGATCCCAGGTGAGCCCGATGGGTGTTGGCTTCAACCGCACCCCGGGCATATATTCCCCGGAACAGGTCGCCGGCTGGAAAAAGGTTACCGACGCTGTACACCGGCAGGGAGGGACCCTGTTCCTCCAGCTCTGGCATGTCGGACGGATGTCACACCCGGATTATCTTGGCGGCGCGATGCCGGTCGCACCATCAGCAATCCGCGTGCCCGAAGAGATCCATACGCCGACGGGTAAAGCGGAGATCCCGGTCCCCGCGCCCTCAGGTCCGATGAGATCCCGGGAATCGTGGAGCAGTTCCGGCAGGCGGCGATACATGCCCGGGACGCCGGGTTCGATGGCGTGGAGATCCACGGCGCGAACGGCTACCTTCTGGACCAGTTCCTGCGGGACAGTTCCAACCGGCGCACGGATTCCTACGGGGGCAGCCTCGCTAACCGCATGAGATTCCCGCTCGAAGTTACCCAGGCTGTTGCAGAGGTCTGGGGACCGGGAAGGGTCGGCTATCGTCTGTCACCCCATTTCCTGGTCCATGGCATGTCTGACAGCGATCCGGTCGGGACATTCACCATTTTTGCACAGGAACTGGACCGGCTGAGTATCGGGTATATCCATCTTATCGAGCCTGTTGGCGGAAGGCTTGGCGTGGCCGCTGAAGATGATCGCATTGCCCCGCGTATCCGGATGAAATTCAACGGGGCGCTTATCCTGAACGGGGGCTATGATGCCGTTGGCGGGAACGAGGCCGTTGAGAGTGGCCTCGCCGACCTTGTTTCCTACGGTGTATTGTTCCTTGCCAATCCGGATCTCCCGCGTCGTTTCGCCGGGAATGCCCCGCTGAATCATGAGGACATCATGACCTTTTACACCGGGGAGGAGAAAGGGTATACTGATTACCTCCTGCATTGGAATCTGAAGGAAAAGAAGCCTGAACGGGGGTAGTAAAAAGTTCTGACAGCATCATTTACTGGCATTTCCCTGCCAGAAAATTCACTGCCTTTACCCGCCTGTTCTTCGGCTAGTGAAGCCTTCGGCAGGGGGCTGGTGAACCGCCCGGTAATCAACCCCTATCACATGCTTCCGGTTACTCTTCCCTGCCGAAACATCCAAATAATCCGCGGTCGATCGTTGCACATGTCATCCGGGTACAGGTCTTTACACAGGCCGGTGCTCCTGTTCCTTCTGCTTGCCATTCTGTTCACTGCCGGAACCGGTATCGGTTCGGCGCATGCACCACTTAGTGTGGGTTCCCATGAAGGCATCGCCGCGTCAACCCTGATCAGCAATCCTGAAAAATCCTTCGTCCTCTACACCGTGCTCGATGAGAACGGGGAGGCCCGGTACCTACCGGTTCCCCATGCAGCAGGGGCAGGTCCTGTACGGTTCCCTGCAGGTCCCCGGCCCGGATTCTGCGGTACCGGACCTCGTGATCATCGGGCCCGGCATTCATCCCACCGGTAATATCCCGTCCATCCTTGAAGTGCCTGCCGGGTCCGCTGCGATGCTGGTGCAGGGAATACCACGGGAAAACCTTCCTACGAGCCGTTTTCACCCCAGCCGATCTACGAAGTGGCACGTTTCAATATCACTGTTCCCCAGGATAGCGATTATTACATTGCCGTCGTTGGTGACGGCGGTGCGAAATACAGTCTTGCTCCCGGGTTCAGGGAAGAGTTCACGGCTGCGGAATGGCTGATGATACCCATCTCGGTGATTTCCATACACCTCTGGGAGGGCCAGGCACCGGCAGCGGTAGTTGCACCGGGGATTATCGTGGTGGTTGGCGGATTGGTGCTTGCCGTGCTGTACGGGAAGAAGAAGGGCATGATGCGGGACCCGGTCAGCTGGCTGATCCTGCTGTCCGGCCTCCTGTACCTGGGGGGTGCTGCCATGACCGGCCTGCAAATGGTACATACGGTCCTGCTCACGGGATATTCGTCAGGAGTCGTGCTGACTCTCCTCCTGATGGCAGGACCGCTTATCCTCGGCATTGTGGCAATAAGGGCGGGAATCCGGTCACCCGGGCCAGGCCATTCCCTGGTGAGCGGTGCCTGGATGGCGGTTATCGGGATCTTGGGATTGCTGCTGTGGGCGGGGCTCCTCATCGGCCCCCTGCTCGCCCTTGCCGCCAGTGCAATTATCCTCGTCCGCTCTTTCGGAAGATCCGGCCCTGCCTGACCGAGACGGATCCCGGGAACCGCAGGCTTCGCGGGCTGTCATGAAGCAGCAGGAAAAAAGAGTGAGGTTACCCGTTTCTCAGGGCAACAATATCCTTGACACCGACCAGTTTCCAGACCGCGGAACGTTCCTCGCGGACGATCACCTCTACCGGGTCTTGCCGAGAATAACCGAAAGCCGAGAGTACATTTGACGACAAATGCCGTTTTTTGATCATGGCCGCGAACTGTTCGCGTACATTCATTTTCTGTACCGGATCCTGTACCTCCCGGAGCATTCCCTGCAGGCTCACAAAGGTGAATGAAGAGAGGTCCGGCGTATACTCTTCGATCTCGACCGATACCTGCGGGTTTGCGGCAAAATACTCCATCTTCCTGCCGTATCTTGAAGAAAGAAAGTAGAGGTATTTTTTGTCAAAAACATACATGAACGGTGCGATGTAGGGGTATCCGTAGCCAATAAACGCAATACGGGAAACATACTGGCGTTCGATCAGCGCATCGTACTCTGCTTTCGTCATCCGGGGGATCTTCAGCGGGTCCATATGCTTGTCCTCACGAAAGATGCTATTGACGGTAATGCTGATAATAGTAGTGGCCCGAAGGTTCCGCAGCATGCGAACCGGAATGCGAACATCCCGTGGTGATCCCTCATGCTGAAATGCCCCATAACCTGGAGGGTTGCGGCCAGGAAACGAACGGAAGGGATTCATCATACCCGCACTCCCCACCGCCGGGAGATTTCCCGGTGCCATATTACCTGGATTCCGGGGACGCTGCATCACCTTATTTCAGCACAATGGCAATAAATCCGAATATACGAACCATTCAGTTTCGACTGTGTATTATTCAGCCAGTCCTTGAATCCTGTTCATGATGGTCGTGGAAAGCCGTTCGCTCTTCAAAAAGACCGGCAGCCGGAAAACACTTCTGTGGTTCGCGTACCGGCTCCTTCCCGGAACATTCGGTGAAATGTGCCCCGGGGGCGAGCTGAACAGGGAGGATAGTGAGCCGTCAGCTTCCCGGTCCGGTCCTTCCACCCATTGGGAAAGCGTTCCTATCCGGCGGAAAGCCTCAAGCACCGGGAGCCCGATGCCGGAACGACGGGCATTCAGGAAAAACCTCCACCTGTCCTGCAGCCTCGGCCCGCCCTTTCCCTGCCGTGAGAGGAGATAATCGAGTGTCCCGCCGGGTCTCTTTGCTCTTCTCGCGACGGTCGATCTCAAGGTCCATGATGTCATTCCTGATGTGGCCGTCGATATGGATGAGAACCGCTGCCGCGCCCGCAATGATAAACAGGGTCCAGTCAGCGCCGGGAAATCCGGCATCCCACAGTGTTACGACAAAGCCCAGCAGGATAGCACACAGGGTAAAAGGTATGAGCCCCTCTATCCGCAGGATACGCGGGAGTGAGCGCGGGTCGATATTATCCACTCCATTGGAGTGAAATCGGGATATCAGGATAACGAGGGTAAGTTTCTGTCATGGTACCGGAATTTCTGTTCCGTTATAAAAATACTTAATAGTACGTTTACCTGCCTGCAATGACCTTCAGGATATCCCGGGATCCTCCTGAGATGATACCAGAAACTGATGAAACAGGCGGGGAGTGCCAAAGGCTCAAACCAGATAACATCCACGAGGATTTCCGAACCGTCCTGGCACCAGCAACGATAAGGACAAGCCCCGGTATGGTGAACGCGGGTGATTTCAGATCCCAGCCCGGGAGTAATCCTGAACTATTCGATAAAAACATTTACCTGATCTGGGATATTATCTCATAATTCCGGTACCGGATTTCGGGAGTGGAACCATGCTGACAGGAATTGGCGATATTGCATCGACGTCATTTATCACTCTTTACTGCCACGCTCTTGAGACCCTTTCAGACAATCCCCTGCTCTCTGATCCCAAATCAGTTGAGATCATGACCGAACTGAATAAGACGCTCTCCCGGTCAGAAAATACCCTGGACAAAACCCTTGCTGCGGGCACCCTCGACAGGAGGCTCGTTGTCCATATTGCGATCCGTGCGAAAAAATATGACGAATATGCACGGGATTTCCTGGAGAGATTCCCGGGCGGGGTCATTGTCAATATCGGCTGCGGGCTCGATTCCCGGTTCATGAGGGTTGATAACGGGCTGGCGATCTTTTACGACCTCGACCTGCCAGAGATAATCGGTATTAAAAAAACATTTTTCGAAGAGACGGAGCGGTATCACCTGATCGCCTCGTCTGTCCTTGATTACGGCTGGATGACTGCAGTCCGCCGGCACAAAGGACCGTTCCTCTTCATGGCCGAAGGGGTGTTCATGTACCTTGACGGGTATGATGTCCGATCGCTCGTCGTGAAGATGCAGGAAACATTCCCGGGTTCCGAGCTGGTCTGTGAAATGGTGAATTCATTCTGGCTCAAATCCCCGCTCAAAAAGATGCTGGACAACAAGCTGCAGCGGGAGGTGCACATGGGAAAAGATGCCACGTTCCGGTCCGGTATCCGTGACGGGAGGGAGATGGAACAATGGCACAGCGGGATACAGTTCCTCGACGAATGGAGTTATTTTGATGCCGATGAGAAGAAACTGGGCCGGCTCAGGCTCCTGCGACATATCGGGCTCATCCGGAAGACCCAGTGGACAGTCCATTACCGGCTGAACTGAACACATACAGGGTAAGGATAATTGAAGTGCTCCCTTTCGGTAACCATGCAATTATATATGCTGACGAACCTGTCTCTGTATCATCACTACAGGAGCACCAGCACATGATAACACAGGATATTGTCAGGAAACTCTGGGATGAGGCAGGACGGGGGAATGTTGCCATCTGGGAAGACCAGACCATGACGGTGGTGCCCGGAGATTATTGTGGTGAAACCGGGGGAAAGAAACCACTGGTCGTCCTCAAGCCAATTGTGCTGGTGAACCGCTTTGAGCTTCTCGATTTTGCCCTGTGCGATGAAGATCTGCTCACCACCATTGAAACCGCAATACGGGCTGCGGGTGGGCAGGTGCAGCGGGGCCCGCGATCATAACCGGGTAACCAACCCGATCGTGGCCGAAGAGAGCCCGTGCCTTGGGAACCGCAGAGAACACAATTATGTCCAAGGATTTCCTGCAGCGTTCATCTCGTGGGAGAAAGATACCATGATCCTGGCCCTTTAGCAGGATGCCGGAGAGGAAACAGGAAAAAAGTTCATGCACCGGGACTCATGCTGTCCCGGTGCTGCCGGTGGACTGCGGCCATGCTGCCACGAACCGCCATCCCGTGAGGGGGGATGAACGGAATCTGGCGGCATAGGAGAATCCACCGTCAACATATTCAGCCGAGCCGGCGTCCTGTGCACGGATCCGGCTCAATGCCCGCCCGAAGGACGTATCTGTCCCGATCAGGGTAACATTCCGCGATATCTGAGCCTTGTCCGAATGGAGAGCAAATGCACCTTCGGTACCGATTGTGTAGAAAACGAAAGGAGCCGGTATCTCGTCCCGGAGGGTACCAGTCAGCGTATCAAGGTATACCGAAGCTCCCAGAACACCGGTGACAGCCCCCTGGTTCTTTACCGGAACGGCCACGATCCCGGCATTCCGGCCGGTCGCGTAGCTCACAACGACCGGGCCGACCGCTTCATTCCCGGAAAGGACGGCCGGGAAATACGGCCGGTTTTTCAGGCTGGCGCTGGTAAGGCCATCCGCAACGGTATAATAGGAGCCATCCGGAAGTGCGTACCAGGTCAGGACATCCGGCTCTTTACTCTCCAGCGTGGCCAGAAGCGGACGAATCTTCTGCCAGTCCCCGGATTGAACCTCAACTGTATTTGACAGTACCTGATACGGCCGGAGAACCGATTTCAGTTTTCCATCCGTTTCCGCAATCAGGGTATCCAGGACAAGGTCTGCAAGGGTCCCGGCAGAATCCGTCATGACGGTTACGGGAGCGGGAGCCATCCCGTATTTTTCCTGTATGGCATCAAATGTCCCGTCCCGTTTCATGGTGTCTAGCGCGTCCTGCCACCGGGTGATGACCGGATCGGGGGTGTCCGGACTGAATGCGAGGTACAACGGGATCGTCCTGACCTCATACAGCGCGGTGATGGCCGATGGATCGATACCGTTACTCCGGGCGATGTCGGCCGCATTCATGCTGCTCCCGAGCCAGAGGTCCGTTCTGCCCGCCATCAGGTCAAGGAGGCATCCGGCATCGCTCCCGCAGGTGGTGATATTGGTAAAACGGTTTTCCTGCAGGAACTGGTACCGGACATCATCTTTCACCACACCGATACGGCCGGCCTTTTTTGCCGCCTCGAGGCTGTTGATATACAGGCCGGTCCCATTCTTTTCATAGAACGTAAAGTCATTCGATGCGACAGGTCCCACCCATTTGAAGAGGTTCTCGCGCTCGCCGGTGCGTGCGGTCGAATACAGCGCCACACGGGGCCCGGCAAGAGCAAGCGCGTACCCCTCGGTCCACGGCAGGACCTTAATTGCAGCGGTCTGGTTCAACCGGGCGAGAATCCCGTTAACCACATCCGTTGCCTCTCCCGCTGCCTTCCCGTCAGCACCCGCAAAATTGAAGGGGGGCGAGTCCTCGGTGATAATCCTGAGCCCGGCATCTGTGGCCGCGACGACCGGCGTCCCGTTTGTCGGGGTTTGTGGTGACGGTGCCGTTGTGGAGCACCCGGCCGCGATAATAAAACCCGTCACGATGAACATTACCGCGATAATGTATCCTGCATCTTTCATGATTCCCTCTCTCGGACCCTGCGGTCCTTTCAGTCACCTGACAGAAACACTGTGACCCCCGGTATAAAGAAATATCGATATTTCTGCGGGCTGCCTTCCCGTGGACTATCCGATTTCCAGCTGCCCGGTACGACACCCGGGCCTCCGGAAAGATCGGGACGGAAGATGGCTGTTTTCATACCTGTCGTGAGACGAGCGTTCAGGTAAACGGGCGTGAGTACCGGGAACCGGTAAAACTTTTTTTCACGGTCGGGTTCATAAGCACCTGAACACCAGAGAGAATTGATTTCCGTGGAGTTTGACAGAACGATATCTTTCGGGCAATGTACTCATGGAATTCGCTGGCCGGGAGCGATCAAGGGTAAAGTAATCTGTCCCGTTCTCAGGGGCCCAGCATAAGACACATCGCTCAGAGATAACTCCATGAAGATAGCCATTAAAAAAGTACGGGAAGTACCTCCATGATCCTGAAAATATTCACCCTCACCCTTGAACCCGTGCACCCGGCTCAATTTTCCCTCAGCGAACTCCGGTTGTATCTCGCGGCAAAACTGGGTGAATACACCACGCTTCACAAGGAACAGTCCTCGGGATTCGTTTATCGCTATCCGGTCGTGCAATGCAAGCAGATCAGGAATGTAATCATTGCCCTTGGTATCAGCCAGGGTGCTGATTTCCTTGCCGGGCTCACGACCGGGCTTGAGGAGATTTCAACGGGCAGCTCCGCGTGCACGATCCCTGAGCGGGATACTGCCATCCGGTGTGAAGAGTTTGGGATCGGCATCCCGCACACCTATGAGTTCCTGACACCGTATCTTGCCCTCAACCAGCAGAATGCAAAGAAGTTCTATACCCTGCAGGGCAAGGCGGACCGGGATGCATTTATGCACAGGATCCTGATGGGGGATCTCGAAAAGCTGGCAAAATCCCTGGACTATACCATGCCCGGGCCGATTATCGGTGAAGCAACGATCAGGTTCCGGATAGACCGGATCGATCGTGAAAATATCATCGTCTTCCTGGGCCGGTTCCGAACAAATCTCATAATTCCGGATTATTTCGGCATAGGCCGGTCCGCATCGCAGGGATTTGGCACGATACGGCGCATCCCGGAAGTTCCTGCACCGGAAGGCCAATGAGTGGCGGTACGCCGGGTGTCCTGTTTGGTACAGTGATCAGAATTATCCCGAATCGCACTCCATGGATAAAAGAGAGAGAAGGAAATGGATCATGAGTAAACCAAAAAAGGCCAAAGAAAAATCCGGCACGGACAAAAAGGGTACGACGACCGGAAAGAAGACGCTTCCCCTTATTATCGGGGTAATTGCCATTCTGGCAATTGTCGCAGTTGCCGCGTATGTGATTCTTGGGCAGGGTGCGGGCACCGGTCCGGCCGCCGTGATCGGGGATTCGGTCTCCGCGTATTATACCGGTATGTTTACCAACGGGACGGTTTTTGATACAAATGTGAACGGGACCCCGATTACCTTTACCATCGGATCCCACCAGGTCATCCCGGGCTTTGAGAATGCATTTGTCGGCATGAAGGCCGGTCAGACAAAGACCGTGAATATTCCCGTTGACC
Source organism: uncultured Methanoregulaceae archaeon (assembly GCA_963815065.1). Classification (GTDB taxonomy): domain Archaea; phylum Halobacteriota; class Methanomicrobia; order Methanomicrobiales; family Methanospirillaceae; genus Methanoregula. Next base: position 323,476 of record CAWFFE010000003.1, read on the forward strand.
AGGCTTACGGACCCTACAACCCGGAAAATATTTACGTCCTGAACAGGACCGGCACCCTTGCCACGATGAACCTTACCGAGGGGGGGACCCTCACCTACCGTGACCCTTCAACCAATACGGTGAACGCGGTCCGGATCCTGAATTTCACCCAGGACACCGTGACCATCGATGCGAACGGTCCTCTGGCAGGGCAGGACCTTGTATTCACCGTCCAGCTGGTATCGATCGATCAGAATACCAGCTGATTACTTTTACCGGTAAAATGCGGTAAGAACCGGCCGGGAAATTATCCCCGAACTATTTTCGCTGGCAGATCGTGTGATCCTGCTTTTTTTCAGTATAAAATTCCGCCCCTGCTGAGATTATCAACCGGATTCGGATATTCAGGTTTGATTCATCGTTCATGTCTGGTGGACATCCTCCGGGTCCAGTCTATTATCATGGCTTCAACGGGGAACGCAGAGAATTGCCGGTCACGGGGTCCCGGAACTGAGAAACAAAAAGAGACATTCGGGAAGGATAAAACGAAGTTCCTGAAGGTATCCTCCCCTACCATCAAATGACGAAAGGTACAATCAACTGGACCAGGAAGATCATGCCAATGATAAACCCGGCAACGACGACAATCCATTTTAAGGTGATCGGATTGATTTTTGATGCCATTTTTCCCCCCAGCACTCCTCCGGCGACAGAGCCCACCACCATAACCGGTACAACGGACCAGACAATCATGCCGGAGAAAAGGAAAAAGACCGCTGCGGCAGTACTTACCCCGAATGAGATACCCTGTTTAAGCGCATTGAGTCGGGTTATCGTATCGTCGATGACCAGTGCGAGTACTGCAAGGATGATAACGCTCACCCCGGCGCCAAAAAAACCGCCATAAACCGAAGCAAGCCCAAGAGGAAAGATTGCCTTTGTCTCTTTTCCCGGCCCGGTTCCCGCACGCTTTGCTCTCTCTGCAATCCAGCCCTTGACACGGTCCTGCACCGCCAGAAGCCCGGATGCAAAAAGGATGAGGAACGGGACAAGGATATGGAAAATCCCTTCTCCAATCCACAAAAGGAGGAAGCCACCCAGAAGTCCTCCAAGGGCTCCGACCGGGATAAAAATCCAGAGGCGTTTCCCCTGCCCCCGAAGATCTTCCCGCTGGCCGAGTGCCCCTCCCAGATACCCCGGGGTCAGGGCAACGGTGTGTGTCACGTTTGCAGCAATGGATGGGATGCCAACCGCGATCAGGGCGGGAAATACAATAAGGGAGCCCCCACCGGCAAGGGCATTGACGAGGCCGGCGAGAACTGCAGCAACCCCGATGAGAGCGATCTCAAGCCCGGAAATCATGAAAACCATCTGATCACGTCACTTCCGTCATTTCAGGACTCGCCGGTGCTCTGCGCCAACGCAGCGATGAGGTCATCAGCCGTGGTGATGCGTACGCCGAAATTTGCCATATCGCGAAGATTGCTTTCATGGATCTCATCACTCTGTGCACCTACCGAATCTTTTACCACGGTCACCGGGTAGTTGTAAGCCATGCCATCGCAGGCAGTAGTCCGGATACAGTTGGGAGTCTGGACGCCGGTCAACACGAGATCCCGGATGCCGATGCTCCTGAGGCGAAGATCGAGATCGGTTCCGATGAATCCACTCATCCGGACTCTCGGGATTACATATTCTCCTTTGACGGGTGAGAGTTCATCGATGACCGCGGCCCCCCGGGTGCCTTCTACGACAAAAGGCCTTTTCCTGAACAACTCCTGCCGGAACATTTCAACATCGGAACCATCCGCCCGGTGAACACGAAGCAGGTGGAAGATCGGGAGTTTTCCTGCACGGAACTCGTTGAGGAGGGAAAGGATATTCGGGACGATGGTGCGTGCCTGGGCAACCCTGAGCGGTCCATTGTCGAGGACAACATCATTCTGCATGTCAATGATCAGGAGGGCAGGCCGGATCAACTTCATACCACTTTTGTATACGGGAATCGGTAATAAGAGTATGTAATCGCCCGTGATGCTTCAATCAGGATTCGATTTGACGGTATGGGACATGCCCGCATTTGTTTCGCGGCCTGATTCTCTTATGAGGGTTCGGGTGCGAGTGAAAAAAGTTCAGACCTTATCATATCCTATCAGATTCTGGAAGATTGTTCGACGGCATACATTTTTTATTGCTCTGTAGAAACGCACATGAGCGGGCGTTCGCACCCGAACCATGAAAATCATTAAACCGGGTAATTTTATGAGGGCTCCCCGCCTCAGGGCCTCTCCGAGGCACGGGCTGCCCCTAATCTTTTAACTGATTATGTTACGGCCGCATGAAAACATTAATTGTTCCAAAAGATATTGTGTTCAATCATGCAAAAAAATGTAATATTCCTCTGTTTTATCCTCCTTCCGGCGATCATAATTTCATCTGGTTGCGTCATTAATCAATCACCGGCTGCAACGCCAACCCCCCAGATCGTGTATGTAACCGTTACCCCGACACCAACACCACAGATTGTGTACGTAACTGTGACCGTGCCGGTTACACCCCCGGTTACCGTTCCGGTTATAGAAAAGACACAACAGATACCTTATTCAGAATCATTTAACCCCCAAATCCAGATGATAGGTAACGTCTACGGTCTTTCGTCCGATACGGCAGCAGGGATTGATACGATCTCATTCACAATTAGTCTTATACCGGGAGCACAATCGATTGATTTGTCAAAAATGAAAATTCTTTACTCCTCGTCCTCCACTATCGCGGGAAGTCTGGCAAGGGTTTTAACGTGGGACAATACTGCTTCCACTACAACATTTAACACTAAATCAGGCTCCAATGTAGTCACATCAATAAATCCTGACGACCAAGTTACAATCACGTTCAGGATAGATCCCTTAAAAGTGAATTCCAAAATATACATTAATTTGCAACCATCCGGAGGGGTATCATTCCCCATCTCAAAAACCTCGCCTGAAACAATACAAAATGTTAATGTGTTCTATTAATTTTTGGCTCAGGAGAAAACCTCTTTTCTGATAACGCTCCAGGGGCTTCGCCCCGCCGCTGTGGCGCCCCAGTTTCGATTGTGTTGTATTACCTGGATAAGGATTTCCGGTAATACAGAGGAATCGCAGGCGCCCCCACCCCCAAGGGGGTAGGGCCGGCGCAAGGGGGGCTTCCTTTTTTTAAAAGGGATTTCTACAGAGCCTAATTTTTCATTTTTTATATACCATCATCCGCATCGCACGCATCTTCACGCTTCACTTGCATCGTATTTCATACATTCAATCCTTTAATGATGATCCAATTGACAGCCTTTACACATTCTGTCGTGTTACCTTGGATTTTTCATTATTTTTTTTGAAACATAATCTGAAAAATGGGATAACTCTTATCTAGCCAGATTTCTTCATGTTCGAATTATGCCACACAGTCTCGTCATTAAGAATGCTCTGGTAGCAGACGGAAAACCACTCGTGGATATCGGGATCGACAAAGGGAAAATTACCAAAATCGGTCCCAAACTCGAGGGAGATCACGTAATCGACGTCAACGGGGATGCTGTTGTCCCGACATTTATCGAAACGCACATACACCTTGACAAGGCACTTCTCGAACGCGTAAAGCCCAACCGGGAAGGGACACTCGCCGGTGCTATTAAAACCACCGGGGAACTGAAAAAAGGATTCCAGGATGAGGAGGTCTATGCAAGGTCAAAGGTCGTCCTTGACATGGTCCTCCGGCACGGGACGACCATCATCCAGTGTTTCCCGGATACCGACCCGCTCGGGCGACTGGTCGGCTTCAAGGCGATGCTCAGGCTCAAAGAGGAGTACAAGGACTTTGTCGACCTGAGGATCTGTGCCTTTGCCCAGGAAGGGCTCATAAAATCCCCGGGAGCGTATGAGATCCTGGATGAGGCGCTCAAGATGGGCGCCGATCTTGTCGGGGGGTGCCCGTACAACGAAAACACGTATGAGGATACCAAGAAGCAGATAGATCTCATCTTCAAACTCGCCAAGCAGTACAATGTGGACGTCGATTTCCATGCAGACTTCGGCGACGATATCACCGATATGAGATACCGGTCCATCGACTATATCATCGAGAAAACGGTCAAAGAGGGATACCAGGGGAGGGTTTCCGTTGGCCACATGACCTCGCTCTCCAGCGTCGAGCCAAAAGTCCTGGACGACACGATAAAGAGAATGGCCGATGCGAAGATCAACCTGATCTCACTTCCTGCGACTGACCTGTTCCTGAGCGGGAGGGGTGACCCGTTCAAGCCCCGGAGAGGAGTACTCTTCCCGACGAAATTTATCAAGGGAGGAGTAAACCACACCTTCTCGACCAACAACATCCAGAACGGATTTACCCCGTTTGCCAAGGGAGACCTCCTGTTGATTGGTGCGATCTATGAACATGTCGCCCAGCTTGGCACGATCGATGACCAGAAGATGCTGCTTGATATGATAACAAAGAATGCAGCAAAGACGCTCCATCTCGAAAAGTCGTACGGGCTCGAGGAAGGCAAGAATGCGGATTTTGTCGTGCTCGGCATCAGGAAACTCTCTGAAATCTTCATCGAACTGCCGATCCGCAGGTACATCGTCAAAAGAGGTCGCGTGATTTACCGGTCAGAGCAGCCGGAACTAAAGGCATGGAATTAACGGGTGTATCATGGCAAAAACGATGAAAGAACGGATCCCGTCCGCATATACCGGTGCGTTCCTCGCGGGGCTTACCGTACTGATGGCACTCCCGGGCATCGTGCCCATGCCCTACGAGATCAACTTCCCTGCATGGGCGGTATTCATCACGTGGGCGGGCTATTTTGCGCTTGGTGGTGGCGGACCGGGAAAATCTCTCGATGTTTACAAGAAAATGTACCCCTGTATTGTCTGGGGCGCTTTCTGGGGGCTGGTCGCCGGGCTGGGATTCATGTATCTGAATCCTATGGTAAACGGCCTGGGAGAAACGCTCCTGCTCGACGGAGTCATTATCTTCCTTGTCAACCAGCCGATTCTCTGGGGTGCGAAGCTCACGAATATCTTTGCAACCGCACCTGCCTCGTTCTTTGGTTTCGCCACGTTCTTTGCGACCTATTTCGGGGGATTTGGCTTTCAGGCAAATTTCATCTACGCGGCGTTCCTCAGTGGCATTGCCTGTAATTTCCTCGGCCCCATCTGGGGATACCTGCAGGTCTACCTGACATTCCCCGTTGAGGTGGATACTCCCGGGGAGAAGGGGACGGGGGCGTAAACCGTGGTAGTCAGGTACCACGAAGTAAAAGGAAGGTATCTTGACTCAATCATCCTGATGTCGATCAGCAGGGACCTGGAAAACCGGCAGGGGGTAAAAAAAGCCGGTGTCATGGTGATGACAAAGGAGAACCTGGAGACGTTTCATGATATCGGGTTTGAACCTCCTTCAGCGTCCAAAAGTTCATCGATCTGGATCGCTGTTGAAGCGGAAGATGATAAGACCGCAGAAGACGCGATCAATTTTGCACTCGATGAGATAGACAAGGACCAGACAACCGTAAAAAAGCAGGAGAGCGTGCTGCTGGATTCCCTCCACGATCAGTACCGGAAGGGGGATTTCCCGGTTCTTTTCATCTCTACTCCGGAAGAGTATGTGGAAGAAATCGCCGGCCGTGCTCTTGATCAGGGTATAAACCTCCACATATTCAGCAGCAATGTGCCGGTGACCATAGAAAAAACGCTCAAACAGAAAGCCAATCAGAAAGGTCTCCTTGTTATGGGCCCGGATGCGGGGACAACGATCATCCACGGAAAAGGCCTTGGATTTTCCAACAAGATCCGGTTTGGGGATATCGGGATCGTGGGATCCTCGGGCACCGGTATCCAGGAGCTCTCGGTGCTGCTCCACAACGCCGGACTCGGTGTCTCCTCGGCACTTGGTGTCGGCAGTAATGATATGAAAGAGGAGGTCGGTGCATTGTCGACCCTTCAGGCCCTTGCATTGCTGGAAGACATGAAGACCATCCTGGTCATCGCCAAGAAACCGGACCCCGGGGCGAGGCGGACCGTGATCGACCGGATTAAGTCCCGGCCCTCCGTGTTTGTTTCCCTGGGGGACAACGTGGATGAAACCATCGGGCAGACGTATCACACCGGCTCTATTGACGATGCTGTCAACCGGGTGCTCAGGGACGCCGGGAAAAAAGAGCTTGAGAAACCGGCAGTGCCCGAAAGGATTGCTCCCGGAACGAGAAAATGGCTCCGTGGTTTTTTTGTTGGCGGGAGCCTCTGCTACCAGGCCGAGGCAATCCTGAAAGCAGAAGGTACCGGGGTTTACTCCAATGCACCCCTCGACGGGGCTCACGTGTTGCCGGGGAACTGGGAAATGATGAACGTCTGTGTGGATACCGGCGCCGAGGAGTACGTGAAGGGACGACCACATCCCATGATCGATCCAAAGGCAAGAAATGCCATCCTGGTTCAGGAGAGTTCCCGTCCTGATGTGGCCGTCCTCCTGTTTGATGTCCTGCTGGGGTACGGGAGCGCCATGAACCCGCTTGAAGGGCTCTCCGGCATCCGGAAGGGCCCCGTCCTGGTCACCTCGATCTGCGGTACACCGGACGACAAACAGGGATACGACAGGATCAGGAAAGAACTGGATTCCCTCGGGGTCAGGGTAATGGTCTCCGCGGGACAGGCTGCGTGGTATGCTGCCCAGGTGATGAAGGGAGTGAAGCAATGATCGGCAGGCTCAAGGTATTCAACGTGGGTGCTGACTGGTTTTACGAGGAGATGAAGGCACAGGAGATCGACGTAATGCCCGTTGACTGGACCCCGCCCATCGAGGTTCCGGATGACATTGCCGGTATCCTGAAGTCGCTGGGGAGGTGAATGATATGCCCGAGAAAAAAACAACATCTGACATGACGGAAAAGATCGATCTGGCAAACAGGAAGGCCGTCGATATCATGAACAAGGGAAAGGCAGAACTGGTCGATTTTGACGAGGCACGTAAGGTAATCCCGGGGTTCAAAGAACATATGATCCTGCATGCAGGCCCGCCCATCGCGTACAAGGACATGATCGACCCGATGAAAGTCGCGATCCAGGGGGCCCTCATCTTTGAAGGCAGGGCAAAGGACCTGAAGGATGCAGATCGTCTTGCAGCAGGTGGAGAGATAGAGTTTAAGCCCTGCCATGAGATGTCCACCGTTTGTCCGATGGCCGGCATAACCTCCCCCACGATGTATGTCGCCGTTGTCGAAAATGCGGAGTCTGGCAACAAATCGTTCTGCAACCTGCACGAAGGCAGGGGGAAGATCCTGCGTTTCGGTGGTTTTGGCGATGAGGTGCTCAGACGCCTTCGCTGGATGAACGATATCCTCGGCCCGAACCTGAAAAAGGCGGTGAAAAAATCTCCTGTTGACCTCAAGGTTATCACCAGCAAGGGCCTCCTGATGGGAGATGAGTTCCACCAGCGGTTCAATGCATCCAGCCTGCTTTTCCTCCGTGAAATAATGGAGAACCTGCTCGACCTGGACGGGGGCCGCGAGTGCGTCCGGTTCATTGCCGAACGGGAGCAGTTTTTCCTGAACTTTTCCATGCCGGCGATGAAGGCGCTTGCAGATCCCGCCGACGGCATTGAATACTCGACCATTGTCACGCGGCTCACCCGGAACGGGGTCGGGTACGGGATCGGTGTTTCCGGTCTCAAAGGCGAGTGGTTCGTAGGGCCGGCCGAGGTGCCCCAGGGATTATACTTCCCCGGGTATACCCAGGCCGATGCATCCGGGGACTTTGGCGACAGTGCCATCATGGAGACGCTCGGGCTCGGCGGATATGCCTCGGCAGCCGCGCCGGCGGTTGTCAGGTTCGTCGGCGGGACACCCCATGATGCCCTGAAAATGACCGAGGATGGATACCGTGTCTGTGCCGGCACCAGCAGGGACTTCGTTATCCCCCAGATGGACTTCAGGGGGGTCCCGACCGGGATCGATATTATTAAAGTCAACGAGACCGGCCTTGTTCCCAAGTCCAACACCGGCATCGCCCACAAGACGGCCGGCATCGGCCAGATCGGTGCCGGTGTCTCACGGGCACCCCTGTCGGCTTTCCAGGACGCATTGAGAGCATTTTCGAAAAAATACGGGATCCGATAAGGCGGATGACGGTTATTCAGCACATTCCCCTCCTGACGGCGACCCGGTGCGGTAACCGTGCCTTCGCAACGGGCACCGGTATCCCTCTCCACGTGAGCAGAAGGGCAATAAACCTGCAGTTCGGGAGAAAGGTGGTGACGCTGCAGACAGGGGGCGGTGTTCTCTCCCCCTCGTCGATCCTGGTGGATCTGCCCGACCTGCCGGAAGTAACGGAGGCATATTTTGAGGGAGATATCATGAGAACCGACACGTTCGAAGTGATGACCGGATCTCCAGAAGACCTGCATTTTGAGAGGAGAGAAGGTTTCAGTAACCATCTCGCTGCCAGTTATTTGCGCCCGTGGATCCGTCCCTATGATCACAGCATAGCAAAGGCGATGCTCATCCACCTGTATAATGATGAAGTCAGCAGTAGCGGGCTCGAAAAGGATTTTATGAAGAGGCAGGTACGTGTGCTCCGGGAGAGTGCATCTCTTCAGGACCTCATCCGGGATGTGAAGGGAATCGGATACGGGCTGACGCCCTCCGGGGATGATTTCATCCTTGGTATCCTGGCGGTGCTCAGCCTTCAGGGCAGGGATCTCTCCGGATCTGCTCACCATAATCCAGGACTACGAAAACCCATTTTCACGGACCATTCTTGAGGATGCCTGTGCGGGCTGCTTTGCCGAGCCGCTCCTTGCACTGATGAATCATCTTGCAGCAGGTACATGTCCTCCGGATGTGGCAGAAGCGCTGCTCTGTATCGGCAGCACCTCAGGGCGGGACACTCTTGCCGGAATGTATTATGCTCTTCACCAGTCCCTGTACTGGCCGGAGTGGAGCAGGCCCCGGGCAGCGGAACATACGTAAGGAGAAATCAGGATGAGTGAAAAAGCAGGAAAACAGGGAACAAGGGTTCTTATCGCGCTCGGGGGCAATGCTATCCTGAAGCACAAAGAGTCAGGAACTGCCGAAGAACAGATTCGTAACATCCGCCGGGTCTGCCATCTCATCGCCAGCCTGGTGCAGTCCGGGTACCATGTGGCGATCACCCACGGGAACGGGCCCCAGGTCGGGGATATCCTGTTAAAGAATGAGATGGCAAAAAAGACCCTCCCTCCCATGCCTCTCGATATCTGCGGGGCGGAGAGCCAGGGGATGATCGGGTACATGCTGCAGCAGTCGCTCAACAACGAGCTCCGACTCATCGGAACAGAACGGAAGATCGCCACGATCCTGACCCAGACGCTCGTTGACGGGAACGACCCGGCATTTACGAGTCCGAACAAACCGATCGGACCGTTCTATACCGCAATGGAAGCATCAAAACTCAAAGATGAACGGGGCTGGACGCTCGTCAATGACGCGGGAAGGGGATACCGGCGGGTCGTGCCATCTCCCAGGCCCGTGAAGATCATCGAAGGGGAGATGATCAGGACATTGTATGATGAAGGGTTTCTCGTCGTTGCTTCCGGGGGAGGTGGCGTCCCGGTAATAAAAGAAGGTAGCGACGACACTATCCGGGGAGTGGAAGCGGTGATCGACAAGGACCGTTCAGCCGCGGTGCTTGCCGGGATGATCGGTGCAGAGATATTCTTGATCCTGACCGATGTGGACAATGCGTACCTGAACTATGAACGGCCCGACCAGAAAGCGCTATCCCGAATCTCTCTAAACGAGGCAAAAAAGTATCTTGCAGCGGGACACTTCATGAAAGGAAGTATGCTGCCGAAAATAGAATCTGCTATCCATTTCATCGAGTCCGGCGGAAAAGTCGCTATTATCACCTCGCAACTTCTCGCGGGAGACGCACTGGCAGGAAAAGCAGGAACAATTATTACCGCGTAACCGTATAAACGGGGATGGAAGTATAATCCAAACGGGTGGGTGGCTGGAGTGGTGCCATACAGGAAAAAAAGCAACCTGTTCATGGTTCTCGTTGTCCCTCGCATCCCGTAACAGAAATGAAATAACACGGACAATATATGACCGACCCGGGAAAAAACGAAGAAAATAACAGGCTTCAACAGAGTAAGACGTCACAACCGGTTCCGTCCCTTTCCCGGGAAGAAATAGCAAAGGTACCTGAAACGGGTAAAAATGGCCTCTCCGGTGCCGAGGTCCACAGCCGGTTGCAGGAACACGGATACAATGATATTCCCGTGGAAAAGAAACACCCCCTCCTCAAGTTCCTCGGTTATTTCTGGGGCCCTATTCCCTGGATGATCGAGATCGCTGCAATCCTCTCGGCAGTGATTTCACACTGGGAAGATTTTGTTGTGATCTTCCTCCTGCTTATGACCAATGCGGTTGTTGGGTTTTTCCAGGAGAGGAAAGCGGAGAACGCAATCGAACTCCTGAAAAAGCAGCTCGCACCCAATGCCCGGGTGCTCCGTGACGGGACGTGGCAGGAGGTCCCGGCCCGCGAACTCGTGCCCGGCGATCTCATCCATATCCGGCTGGGGGATATCGTACCGGCAGACGCCCTCCTGGGGAAGGGGAACTATCTCAACCTCGATGAAGCGGCACTTACCGGCGAATCCCTTCCGGTCGAGAAGAAAACGGGCGACACGGTGTACTCCGGATCCATTGCCCGCCAGGGAGAGATGGATGCGGTTGTCACCTCGACCGGCTTGAATACGTTCTTTGGCAGGACCGCCCGGCTGGTCCAGGTAAAATCTCCGCGAAGCCATTTTCAGGCAGCTATTGAGCGGATCGGCAACTACCTGATCATCCTCGCTGTCGTACTGGTCAGTATCATTTTTATTGTAGCACTCCTGCGGTCCGAATCCATCCTGAACACCCTCCAGTTTACCCTTATCCTTATTGTTGCGGCAATTCCGGCAGCACTTCCCGCGGTCATGACGGTAACTCTTGCCGTCGGTGCCGTGGCCCTTGCAAAAAAAGAGGCGATTGTCAGCCGGCTTACTTCCATAGAAGAGATGGCCGGCATGGACATCCTCTGCTCCGATAAGACCGGGACAATTACCCAGAATTCCATCAGTATCGGGGATATCAGGACCTTTCCCGGGTTTTCCGAACAGGATGTCATCATCGCAGCAGCCCTGACCTCAAAAGAAGAGAGCAATGATCCCATCGACATGGCGATCCTCAAAAAAGCGGCGGCCATTACCGGGGAGGCGGCCGGCACCCGGGGGTACGAGGTCGTTGATTTTGTGCCGTTTGACCCGATCTCGAAGTATGCGAAGGCAAAGGTCAGGAATGCCGGCGGGGCTCTCCAGGAAATGGCGAAGGGCGCCCCCCAGGTAATCGCCAGCCTTGTCGGAGCAGACGGGATTTCCGCCTCAACACTTGACGGATGGATAAACCAGTTTGCAGAAAAGGGGTACCGTGCGCTTGGCGTCGGGCGTACAGGACCGGACGGTGCATGGCAGTACCTCGGCCTTATCGGGCTCTTTGATCCACCCCGGGAGGATGCCGCGGCCACGATACAGGAAGCAAAGAAGCTCGGCGTGAACGTGAAGATGGTTACCGGCGACCACATCGCCATTGCAAAGGATATTTCTGCGCAGGTGGGTCTTGGCCAGAACATCCTTTCCCGTGATGCGTTGCTTGCCGGCGATGGAGAGGAGTTCCGGAAACAGCTGGAGTCTGCAGATGGGTTTGCCCAGGTCCTTCCCGAGGACAAGTTCCGGATTGTGAAAATCCTGCAGGAGGGCGATCATATCATCGGCATGACCGGGGACGGCGTAAATGATGCACCGGCGCTCCGGGAAGCGGATGCCGGCATCGCGGTCGCCGGTGCAACCGATGCTGCAAAATCTGCTGCCGATATAGTTCTCACAAAACCCGGGCTTTCGGTAATCATCGATGCGATCCAGAGAAGCCGGGAAATATTCCGGCGCATGGAAAATTACGGGGTCTACCGGATCGCCGAGACCGTCCGGGTGCTGATCTTCCTCAGCCTCTGTATTGTGCTCCTGGATTTTTACCCGGTGACTGCACTCATGCTTGTCGTGCTCGCCATCCTTAACGACCTCCCCATCATGATGATCGCGTATGACCGGGCGATCATTGCACCAGACCCGGTCCGCTGGCATATGCACCGGATCCTTCTCATCTCCAGCCTCCTCGGGATCCTCGGAGTGGTTTCGAGCTTTATGCTCCTGTGGCTGGCACGGGAAGTCTACCATCTTCCGCCGGGCGTCGTCCAGACGCTTGTCTTCCTGAAACTTGCCGTCGCGGGACATCTGACCATCTATCTCTCGCGCACGGGACAGTTCCATTTCTGGGAACCGCCGCTGCCATCTGCCTCATTTTTCTGGGTGACGGAAAGCACCAAGGTTGTGGCAACGCTGATGACCGTATATGGAATTCTTATGACGCCTATCGGCTGGACGCTCGCACTTATCGTCTGGGGATATGCACTCGCGGCATTCTTTATCACGGATCTTATCAAGGTTCACCTGTTCAGGTTCTACAAACCATACTAGGTACCACGGTCACAAACTCTCCACCGGCAGGTTAATTTCCACTGATCAAAGGATTAGCCTTCACCGTTTTGAATCCCCTTTTTTTTGGGCACATTTCCGGCAACCGGCCAGCATCAGGCATAAGGGCAGTTTTTGTGAAAGGACAGGATATTTGAATTCACCAGACACGGGCACCCGGTTATTGCAGTTGATGAGGGCCGGAAAATTTTCCCGGGAATGGAGAACCACGCGGTTTACCGTATGGCGGAGGCGGTCAGAACCTGATTCTTCCTGCACTCTGTATCCTGCTGCTCAATTTTCAGCAGTTATGATTGTAGTCCTGGCGATCATCGATGACATCCCGATCATGATGATCGCATCTGCACAAGAGCTGACCAGATCATCGGTCAGGCAGTGCGGCAACTCCCGGGAGAATCTCCCCGGCAAGGAACTGCAACGACGCACCTCCCCCGGTAGACACGTGGGATATCCGGTCTGCAAGCCCCATCGCCGTAACGATCTCAGCAGTCGAACCTCCGCCAACAACCGTGACCGCATCCAGTTCAGCAAGAGCAGAGGCAATCGCACGGGTGCCTGAAGAGTACGCCGGAATCTCGAAGACCCCCATCGGCCCATTCCATATCACTGTCCGGCAGTTCCTGAGTTCCCGTGCGAAGAGTTCGATCGTCTCCGGGCCGATATCCACGATTGACTCGTATTCCCGTATGTCAGTAACCGGTACCGTCCGCATTCCTGCGTTCCCGTCAGCTCTCTCCGCCACAACGACATCACAGGGCAGCAGAATCCTGATACCGGCGGATTCTGCCTTCCCGGAAAGACCCGCCACATAATCCAGCCTCTCCCGTTCAACCGGCGATGTCCCGACATTATATCCCCCGGCGGCAAGAAACGTTGCTGCTATACCGCCGCCGATAATAAGGGTATCGACTTTCTTCATAATGTTCTCAAGGATCCCCAGTTTTCCGCTCACCTTGGAACCGCCAACAATTGCTGCAAACGGGTGCCGGGGATTCTCAAGAAGTCCACCGAGCACAGCAAGCTCGCGCTCCATCAGTAGTCCGGCGAAGGAAGGAAGATAATTTGTGATGCCGACAACGGAAGCATGCCGCCGGTGGCTTGCCCCGAACGCATCGTTTACGTAGATATCGGCGAGCCGGGCAAGGGCCTTTGAAAATTCAGGATCGTTCCTTTCCTCCTCCGGGTAAAAGCGGATGTTTTCAAGAAGCATGACGTCGCCATCTCCAAGTGATGAGACCGCCGTTTCCACATCCGGGCCGGTGCATTCCTTCATCGCCAGAACTGATCGACTGATGAATGTTGATAACCTTACTGCTACAGGAGCCAGCCTGAGCCCTTCTACCACTCTGCCGTCCGGCCTGTCAAGATGAGAGCAGAGTATGACCCGGGCATGATGTTCGATAAGATAGCGTATAGTAGGGAGACATGCCCGGATACGGGTGTCATCCTCAATTGCACCGTTCTTGTCCAGTGGCACATTGAAGTCGACCCTGACAAGTACGCGTTTGCCGGAGACATCGGCATCCCGCACGGTTTTTTTCATAGTTTGTTCTTCCCTCGCCGTGATATTTGAATATTTCCTGAAAGATCCTGACTCTGGAACTATCCGGGCCGGATATCCCCGGGCCAATGCTCACTTCCCACGGGCAATCATATAAATACTATAGTTTCCCTCCTCTCCTCATGACTGGCGAAGTACCGCTGCAGTGCTTCACGGATATCTGTAATTCCCGCAGGGACTGTTCTTGTAATGGGGGTATGACCCGGGATGGTTGAGGGATACGACGACCGGAATTCCGGATACCGGAACTGCCGGAACGAATCGCCGGTCTTGGGGATCTTGCCTATAACCTCTGGTGGAGCTGGCACCCCGCGGCCAGGATGCTCTTTAAGATGCTCGACCGGCCTCTATGGAAGGAGAGCGTCCATAATCCGGTCAAGACCCTGCAGGAGATCCCCCCTCAGGTATTGCAGAATGCTTCCCGGGATCCTCTTTACCTCCGCAAGTATGACACGGTCATGCAAAAATTTTCTGACGACATGCAGAAAAAGAGCACGTGGTTTTCACAGCAGGTGATCGATCCATCAGATGAACCCATAGTATATTTTTCTGCTGAGTACGGGTTGCACCACTCCCTCCCGTTCTTTGCCGGGGGGCTGGGCTTCCTTGCTGGCGATTATCTCAAGGAATGCAGTGATCTTGGGATCCCTCTTGTAGCCGTCGGATTTATGTATCCCGAAGGATATACCCGCCAGCGAATCCGGGATGACGGCTGGCAGCTCAGTATTGACGACACGCTCGACCGGGACAGCGCACCCATCACCCGTGTCCCTGATGACAAAGGAGGACAGCTCGTTGTCGAGGTGCCGTTCATTCAGCCTGCAATTCATGTTGCGGTCTGGAAAGCCATGGTGGGCCGGATCCCTTTGTTACTCATGGATACGGACATCGACCAGAACGACCCCTGGAACCGGGCGATATCTGCTCGTCTCTACGGAGGCGATCGCGAGCAGCGGCTTCGCCAGGAAATTGTCCTTGGCATAGGGGGATCCGAAGTCCTGAACAGGCTCGGTATCCATCATTCCATTGCCCACCTGAACGAAGGGCATGCGGCGTTTGCCCTGCTGGAACGGATCCGGGAAAGGGTTCAGGGTGGAATGTCCTATGAGGACGCCGCCGCAGCGGTGAAAGCCACCACGGTCTTTACAACCCATACCCCGGTTCCTGCGGGTCATGATGTCTTTTCGTTCCCGTTGATGGAAAAATATTTTACCAGCTATTTCCCCATCCTCGGCCTCTCCCGTGATACGTTTCTCAGCCTCGGTATTCATCCGGAAAATCCAGGTGACGGGTTCAACATGACTGCACTCGCACTGCGGTTGTCCTCCTATCACAACGCGGTCAGCCGGAGGCATGGGGAGGTTTCAAGACACCTGTGGAGATCCCTGTGGCCGGATCTGCCCGAAGACAAAGTACCGATTCGTTACATCACCAACGGGGTCCATGTCCCTACCTGGATCGAACCACGAATGGAACGCCTGTTCGATACGTACCTTGGCGCTGACTGGATTGCACGGCATGATGAACCGGACTTTATGGAACTGGTTGAGAATATCCCGGAAAAGGATGTATGGCAGACCCATTTCTGGCTGAAGATGAAGCTGATCAATTCGATCCGCGAACGCGCCCGGCGATCCTGGGTGAACAGGGACGCCAGCCCCGCGGTGATCCTCGCGGAAGGTACCCTGCTGAACCCCACGGTCCTCACCATTGGCTTCTCCCGCCGGTTCACTTCGTATAAGCGTGCCGATCTCATCTTCACCGATTTTGCAAGGATTAGCAGACTGATCAATGACCCGTGGAAACCAATCCAGATCATCTTCGCCGGAAAAGCCCATCCTGAAGACGACGAGGGGAAGCGCATCCTTCAGCGTGTATTCAACTTCGCGAACCGCCCGGATCTCGGGGGAAGAGTCGCATTTGTAGAAAACTACGATGAGCAGCTGGCGCAATACATGGTACACGGGGTTGATGTATGGCTGAACAATCCCCTTCCCCCGCTTGAGGCGTGCGGAACGAGCGGGATGAAAGCCTCCTTAAACGGTGTCCCTCACCTCAGCATCCGTGACGGATGGTGGCTCGAAGGGTATAATGGACGGAATGGCTGGGAATTCGGCGATGGGGACGAACAAGACAGGGACCGGAGAGATGCGAATGAAATCTACTCTCTGCTCGAGCGGGAGATCATCCCCCTGTACTATGCGGTTGACGACAAAGGGATTCCCCGTGGCTGGGTGAAACTCATGAAAGAGGCGATGAAGAGCACGACAGCACAATTCAGTACCCGGAGGATGGCAAAGGAGTATGTCCAATCGTTCTACCGGACTGCGCTTGAGAGCAGACGGTGAACATGCATGGTGTGCGGCACTCCTGCAGGAAAATCTCTTGTGGTAAGAAGGATCGGTTGACGGGTGGCGGGGGGATCAATGTACACGCTTATTCTCCTGCGCCATGGAGAGAGCATCTGGAACAAGGAAAACCGCTTTACCGGTTGGACGGATATAGACCTTTCACCGGAAGGCATCGGCGAAGCCCACCGCGCCGCGAGACTGCTCGGGGAGAGTCGTCTTTCGTTCGGGATCGCGTTCACTTCTGTTCTCAGGAGGTCGATCAGGACCCTGTGGATTGTGCTGGACGACATGGACCTCATGTATACCCCGGTACGAAAGTCGTGGAGACTGAACGAACGCCATTACGGCGCTCTCCAGGGGCTTGACAAGCGGGAGACTGCCCGGAGGTACGGTGAGGCCCAGGTCACTGCCTGGAGGAGAGGATATGATGTACGTCCCCCGGCCCTGTCACCGGATGATCCCCGTCACCCCCGGTTTGATCCCCGGTATATAACCCTGAAGGCCGATGAACTGCCGGCAACAGAATCGCTCAGGGATACCCTTGCACGGGTGCTCCCTTACTGGAATGAAACCATTATCGCGGAACTCCGCCGGCAGGAATGTGTCCTTGTATCAGCCCATGGAAACAGCATCCGCGCAATCGTAAAACATCTCGATTCCATTCCCGATGAAGATATACCGGCTCTCGATATTCCGACCGGGTTCCCCCTTGTCTACGAGCTCAGTGACGATTTCAGCCCGGCCCGGCATTATTTCCTGGGAAGTGATGAAGAGATAAGGAAAGCAACTGAACATACCCGAAGACAGGCATCTCTCCGGGTTGGACCGGAGTGACCGGATGACGGGGCCGGGATCGTGACAGGAATCTTCAAAGCGTATGATATCCGGGGCAGGTACCCGGAAGAACTCGATGAATCAACGGCGAGTACGATAGGAACGGCATTTTCCCGGCTTCGCGGAGCCGGTACTATCATCGTCGGTCACGATATGCGACTCTCTTCTTCGTCCCTGAGCGATGCCTTCATCGAAGGGTGCGTTGCAGGGGGGAGCAGGGTCACCGATCTCGGGATGATAAGCACGCCGATGCTGTACTGGGCAATTATCCGGGAAAAATCTGACGGTGGAGCAATGATAACTGCTTCGCACCTCCCCGGTGAGATGAACGGGATCAAGCTCTGCCGGGAGGATGCGATCCCCCTGAGCGGCGATGAAGGACTTCCTGCGCCTGAACGCCTTATGGTGATGAAGATTATCTCAATGGCAATTCAGGGAGCAAAGAAAAATAACCGTCACAGCGGACTCTGTGGCCAGGCACCAGGTGATTATCCGGAGTTTGCCGAATTCCTGACGCGTGAGGGCATAGACACAATATCCCTCAACCCGGACTCAGTCATGAAGACGACACTCGGGGTGCTCAAAGTAGAAAAGGCCCTGAAACGATGATTTCCGAAGCAATTGAAAATATCTGCGAACTGCCGATCATCCAGGAAATCGGCTTTTGAAATACCCGATGAATGTTAAATGGGATATTTCTTTTCTTCCGGGATATCATAAATAAAGATATTGCGATGTTTTATACCGGTGAAGAAAATCGATACACGGATTATCCTGCGTTGGAAAATTAGAGAAATGGGCTCTGGAGAAAATGCTATGGTAACAACCGGAGTGCCTGGTGCAGACGTCCGGTCACGAATTGATTGACAAGTTGCAGAAACTTTTCCACGGAAAAATTCTGATCTCTTCGGATCTGAATTTTCCATTCTTATCGTTTCAAAAATTGTTTTATACCCTGATTTTCAGGAAAGATCTTTTAAACTTTTTTTACAATACAACACACATTGGCGATGAAGGCGATCATTATTTTTCCGTCATCTCAGCGAGGAGTTGAAGCATCAATGGTATCAAAAAGCAAAAAGAAGTCAAATGTTCCTGTCCACAATGAGGTTAAGACCCTTCACATGCACACAGCCAATACATCAGATATTTCGTCAGAAAAATCTGTTGAACAATTAATTCAGGAACTGAAGGATAGTAACGACGAAATTGTTCGTTCATCCGCTGCTGGTGCACTTGGGCATATCAAATCAGAAAAAGCTGTCGAACCACTCATCAGGGCTTTGAAAGATACGCATGTCTATGTCAGGCATGGGGCTGCGTGGGCCCTTGGTGAGATAAAATCAGAAAAAGCAATTGAAGCGCTCAGGCAGGCGTTAAACGATGAAGATGAAGTAACGCGGGGGAAAGCAGCCGAGGCATTATGGAAAATTCAGGGAAGCTGAAGGGGTATTGATATAATAAATTCCGGGATTCAACTAATCAAAGATAAGTAGTTTTCACGAACGATCGGGCACATGCTGCAGCAGTCGCTCAACAACGAGCTCCGACTCATCGGAATAGAACGGAAGATCGCCACGATCCTGACCCGGACGCCCGTTGACCGGAACAACCCGGCATTGACGAGTCCGGACAAACCGATCGGACAGGAATGCGAATTGCAATTTCATTAATTTAATAAGGTTTCATGTGAATACGGGTATCACGGGAATCAGCAGGCAGGGCAGGTCACAAAATGACAATGACACAGTTAAATCTTACAGAATCAGAAGCATCGACGTTAAGAAAGGCGCTGGACAGACTACATTTCGGATCTGAGGATGGAGATTGCCGACACTGACGATAAAGACTTCAGAGATGGACTCATGCAGGAAGAAGTGATACTGAAAAAGATCCTGAAGTCACTCTCCTGAGAAAAGGATCCCGGACCAGCTTTGTCAAAACAGGTCAGTCAATTTTCGGCAGGATAGTGCAATCGGTATAATGCAACCGGGTAATTAACCGATTTCTGGCAGACAGACCCGGAATCGCCCGGACGCTTCAGATCCATTTAGCTCGCTTTTGCCGGAACTTCCCGGTTTATCGTTCGCATACAGGGAAGCAGCATCTCCAGGACGGCTTTTTCCTGTCCTCACTTTTATCCCGTAACCTCCACACTGTCAGAAATCCTTCCTGCCATTTCCGGGTCGCTGATAATGCCGTCAGGGATGAATCCCCGCTGGTATTGTCCAGGGTTATGCATCGTTTTTCTTCATGGTCAACGCTACCGGAAAGATGAAGATTTTACCGGAATTCATCGGTATTCATGACCGTCTTCCTGCCCGATTCATCGCGGGCGACGGCTGGTCCGGTTGGTCACCGGTACCTCCACCCGATGTTCCCTAATCCGCACTACCGGAAGGATTTATCCCGGGGATATCTCAAAGGTCCAGGGACCGGTTGCCGTTACATCGGGATAACAGGTCCCGAAAACGAGAGATTTGGCGTGTTGGTCTGGTCGCGGAGATGGAGATGACGAGGGTGCCGCTCATAGTACAACTATCCGTCCGGTAAGTAGTAGTGCATATCCGTATGATTATCGCTTCTCACCAGTTTTTTTCACCCCCCCGCTCATTTGATAAATGCGAATATTCAATCCTGCAGGGTGGGATGCATGCACCATGAAATACTCATTGTGCAGCTCTCCGTTGACTCCGGCGTCTTTGCACATGGACCCGTATCTCCAGCGTCCGGCTGGAATTTGCCGGGGCGGTAATCGGCTGATCAGGATATTCCCCGTCAAAACAAATACCTTTATCCTGTTTTTCTCCCTATATCCCGTTCGCAGCTATCCGGCTTCGTAACATTATGAGGGAAAACCAGGAATGAGTCTCCCGATTATTACGGTGGCAGCACGACGATTAACGTTAGTATCCGACAAAAATGAGTGTTCTCTGGAGATATTTAAAACCACAGCGAGGGCTTATCGCCGTCGCTCTCATCCTGGCGGGTGTCAGTCAGCTGCTGAACCTTGTCGATCCGCTTATCTTCGGGAAGATTATTGACGATTACGCCTTAAATCCTTCGCACAGCCCGGAAGCGGTGTTGATCAGGGGAGTGCTGTTCTGGCTTGGCGTTGCGATCTCCGTCGCCGTGATTGCCCAGGTTACCAAGGCGTTCCAGGATTATTTCACCCGGCTGGCAGTAAAACAGTTTGGCATGCAGATCTTCAACGACGGACTGCAGCAGACGCTTCGTTTGTCCTATGACGAGTTCGAAGAACAACGGAGCGGCGAGACGTTATCGGTATTGCAGAGGGTAAAGGAGGATACCCAGGTATTCATCAATTCGTTCATCAATGTTGTCTTCTCTTCTGTCGTCGGCATCGCCTTTCTCATAGGGTATTCGATTACCAAGAACCTGCTGCTGATACCGGTTTTTCTGATCGGTATTGTCGTGCTCGGCTCTCTCACCGGGTTGTTGAGCAGGCAGATCAAGGTAACGCAACGCTCGATCAACCGCGAAACCTACAAAATAGCGGGAGTGATTACCGAATCCCTCCGGAACATCGAACTCGTGAAAAGTCTTGGACTTACCTTTCCCGAGATACGAAGGTTACAGGACCAGAACCTGAAGATCTTCAATCTTGAGATGACGAAGGTAAAAAGGATCCGCCTGTTGACATTCCTGCAGGGAACAACGCTCAGCATCCTCAAGCAGTCCATATTGTTCATCCTCCTCTGGTTAATCTTCCGAAACCTCCTTACCACCGGAGAATTGATCTCGATGCAGTTCATCTCCACGATCATTTTCGGACCTTTGCAGGATCTCGGCGGTATCATCATCAGTTATCATGAAGTTCAGGCTTCGGTCAGTAAATTCGATCTCCTGTTGCAGAAGCCCGTTGAACAGAATGTGGAAAATCCGATTGAGGTCGACGAGCTGAACGATATCCGTTTTGAGAATGTCGTGTTCCGTCACAAAACTGCCCAGTATGATGCCGTCGACGGGATTTCTTTTCACGTGAAGACCGGTGAGACGATCGCGTTTGTCGGGCCTTCCGGTGCAGGCAAGTCAACGCTGGTAAAGCTGCTGCTGGGATTATACAGTCCGGTGAGCGGAGAGATTTATTTCAATGGCCACCCGTCCTCACAGATCCGGTATAACCCGTTACGGAGACAGATTGGGTTTGTCTCGCAGGACGCCCAGTTGTTTGCAGGAACAATCAAGGAAAACCTCCTGTTTGTCCAGCCCGATGCGACCGACGAGCAGATCATGGATGCCCTGCACAAGGCTGCCTGCGATAACCTGGTGAGTAATTCTCCTCATGGTATCGATACTATCATCGGGGAGAGCGGCATGAATTTGTCCGGCGGGGAAAAGCAGCGCATTTCCATTGCGAGGGCTTTGCTGCGTCATCCCCGCCTGTTAATCTTTGATGAGGCGACCTCCGCGCTCGACTCGTTAACCGAGAAGGAAATAACGAATACGATCCGGGAAATTTCCCAAAGCAGGGACCAGATCTCCCTGCTGATCGCCCACCGGCTGTCGACGATCATGCATGCTGACGTGATCTACGTGCTGGAACAGGGGAAGATTATTGAGACCGGTTCTCACGCAAGCCTTCTTGACCAGAAGGGTTTGTATTACGCCATGTGGCGCCAGCAGGTCGGTGAACGGAGAAATCCGGTAATAGATCGCACCACGGAGACCATTCCTTCGCCGACAAGGATTCAGGAAGATGATGTCGGTTTCGGAGCTGAACCGCCGGGTTGACTGACGCGGCCTGCTCTCTAGAAAAAGGATGTTGTTAAAACATATATGATACCAGAAAGGATGAATTCCATGAGGAATGAACATGCTATCAGATTAACAAAAGAGAGGAAGGAAGAGATCGTCTCTGAGATTAAGAATTACTTTTTAAACGAGAGGGAGGGAGAAATCGGCAATCTGGCGGCGGGTCTTATGCTGGATTTCATCCTCGAAAAAATCGCACCGGAAATTTACAACCAGGGTGTTGAGGATTCCTGTCAGTACATGAAAGATGCAGCAGAAGATCTTCTGGCAATCCGAAAATAACGATTCCGTGTCCCCGTAAAAAAGGGTTACCGAAGTATGGTAACGAGGCCTCTTTTTAAAAGAGAAAGGGGATAAGCATTTTTGTATCCTTCATGTAGGCGATATACTCTTTTCCCCTATTCTCTACCAGGGCTTTTTCTTCGACACGGATCCGGTAACCATAGACAATTCCGGACATCAACACAAGGATTAACACAGCTCCCCATGACTGGATGGCAAGTCCTAACCCCATCAGGACCAGGATTGCCCCGGTGTAGGAGGGGTGCCTGATGTACCGGTAGGGTCCCTCCCTGATTATCGGCTGTCCCTCCTGGACACTTACCAGCATCGAGAAGAACCTGCCGAGGATCGCGATGGACCACAGCCTCACGAAGACACCTCCGATCATGAGTGCTATGCCGGGATAAAATGTCCATTCCGGCAGGAGGGCGATTTTCTGCTGGGAAAAGGTGAATGCTACGATAATTGCCAGCAGGATACCGGCGATTATTACCAGCCCTGACCCCCGGTCCCTTTTCACCGGTTTCACGCCGCCCCGGTACTGGCGGAGGCGGGGAAGGATCATGGACACGACAACTTCGCTGGCAAGCCACCCGAAAAACACCACACTGAACAGGATCGCCTCGGCTGACGAAGGAAACGAAACGGGTATTCCCGGGCTCATTACCGTCACTACCATCACCTGACAACTTTGCTACCTGGCGATATAGGATTAACGGGTCAGCACCCTGAGATGCCGATCGCCGCCGGGTGTTTTTCCGGTATTTCACATCGGTATTTTCCGATGAATTATGAGTCGTGCTCGAAACGCATATGAGGTCCTGCGACGAATAAACTACCATTATTCACGGGAATGAGTACCCTGGAGTCAGCATGAAAATTCAGGAAATACACATGAAAATAATTGCGATCGGACTGCTTCCGATATTCCTTATCCTCTCCTTCACGTTGCCAGACTCCCTCACCAAAACCATCCTGCAGGGGGGAATTATGATCACCGTTCTTGGGGTAATTTTCATAGGAAAGTCAATGCAGAAGAAGGAAGCGAAGGAACCGGATGACCTGCTGGCAATTCCGCCAAAGAGATCCTGATTTTCTTTTTTTTCAGATTTTTTATCGGTAAGTTCCGCGTTGTGACCTGCGGGACCCGCACTACCGTGAAAGGATCAACTTCTCGGGCAGGTTCGGCAGGTTCATCAGGTTCCAGGCCGGGACTCTGTGCGGCATAATTTATCCATGTCTCATCATCATTCTCGCTATCCGCTGAGCGCAGTCGCCATAGGGCACCCGCTCAATTTCGCCATAGTGGCAGTCATCGCCGTTCAGATGCTCTGCTGCTGTGCTGCCGTTTCTGAAGATCCCGTGGTTTTACGGGTGCTATGACCCTGCGTAAATCAATTTTTTTCCGGAATAATTTTTCAACGCTTCAGACCGCCGGCATCTGTCAATCAAATCAGAGAAAGTCCGGTAACTCGTTTGCACGATGCATGAGGAAGGTGGGGACAGTATCCCCTTCGGACAGGTGCATGGAGAATGCGAGAAATCGCAGAATGGCCAGGATATATTCTGGCGTATAGCTTCTGAAAAGTGAGTGCCATTTGAGAGAGAGATTATTTTTTTTCGTATCCCGTATTCTCATCAAGTTTTCTCTCAAGATCCCAGAGGAGGAACAGGTCAACATCAGCATAGGTTTTCTTACCGACCTCAAACGGGTTGTCCATGTCCCTGATCAACAGCAGGAGGGCGGTTAACAACATGCAGAGAACCGTGAAGAGGACAAGACCTTCATAATAGGGGTCGAGTCTGACAAAGAATAACAGGATAATAACGCCAGCAGCCGCGAGCTCTGAAATGGCATACGCTGCCGGAATGAATGATGTTTCTGCAATGGTCTTGATCCGGTGTGAAATCCGATCGATGTTTGTCATTTCAGTTTTCAGTTTGATAACAAAATTCGGAGGGACATTCAGGTCAACAAGCCGGGCAATATCTGAATTGATAGTATCAATAGCCTTATCCATTTCCTCCAGGCTCCACACATTGTTCCGAAAATTCGTGACGATACAACGCATCAGAATAGCAGTATTTTCTTTCATATGGGGAACAAGTGCCTGATCCGGGACACGAATGAGATCAAGGTCACTATAGAACGACCGGATTGATGTTGCTATCTCACTTGGGATCTTTTCACTTTCCTTGTAATCGGTTAATACCCCGGCAAAAATAATTGCAATAGTAAAAATTGCCCCCCCGATGAATGCGGTTATGAGGTTGGTCACACTGAGTATGTCAAATTTCATGTAATCAAAAACCAGCCGCACTACCAACAGGGCGCCGGTAATATATGCTGCCCTGATAATCAGTCCCCATTTGTTCATAAATGATTCCTTCGTGGGAGAAGATTCATCTGTCATTAATCATTTCCTTCAGTTATTGGTGGAATTGTTTCATTATGCCATTCCAGTATACTGTATCCCTCAAACCAGAGTGCACTGATACAGAACTGATGGAAATCCGTTTCCGGTAATCCATCGAAAAGGTTGGATTCAATCAGAAAGTTCCCGAGGGAACCCGCGAAGCCCGCCTTTTTCGTCATTATTCCGGCGGTATCTTGTTTTTTCCCCGGGGATCTCCGGTTAGCAGGGATTCTCCAGGGAAGGTTATTCAGGTTATCTCTTGCCAGCCGGACATCGCGGCACTTCGGCCAATAGTCACTCAATCGCACACGCGTAAGCAGGTCAATCTCGCATGGGGGATATTTCATGATTCTCCCTAGATTACAATTGTGAAGATAAAGGATTTGCGATAAAAAAGTTCCCGCTCCCGGGATTCTGACGCAGGAAAACCTTGGGAGTAATCCCTCAGGTTCTGATGAGGTATTGTTTAAGCCTCACTCCATCGACTCTGCCGGTAAGATTGTTGCAGGTCTTTTAATAATCAGAAAAAATTTCCTTATCCATGACCCGGTTCCACTGATCGGGTAGAAGCGATGACCGGCAGGCGGGATGCCTGGGTGAAACCGAGATCCGACCGGAGATCTCCGGGGAATGCGACATTCTCCCGCACCACGGGTCTTCCGGTTACGGCGCTTCTATCGACAATCCCTATCGCCGCTATCCCAGAGATAACTGATGGGAGTAAAGGTTGCCGGTTCCTCGTGAACTATCCTCATAGAGTCCAGACGGGAGAAGTTATCACGGGTCCCTCCTTTTTATTGGAACAAATAAACCCGGTATACCAGAAAAGGGGAAACCGGGCTGGTCAGGCCGGCAAAATCTGAGCATTGCAGGTTAACAAAAATATAACACTATTCGAGGATACCATGACACACAGAGAAAAGGTCGTAAAATGGAAGATACGGATATTAAAAACAGGGAAATGACGTGGAGCGTTCTTGATATTCCCGTGCATGGTACAATAACGGCCCCGAAAGATAACGAGGTTCATTCCGCGGTTGTCTTTGTTGCAGGCAGCGGCCCGACCGACCGGGACTGGTGCTCGCCGCTCTTACCGGGAACAAACGGCAGCGGCAGACTATTGGCAGAATCTCTCGCACGCCAGGGTTTTGTTACCCTCCGCTATGACAAAGTTGCCTCCGGGCCGCACGCACGGGAGAACGCATCCAGGTTTGCCGGCAGGCTGAGCATGCAGACCCATGTCGACGAACTCGCAGGTGCAGTTGCGACACTCCTCTCAGAAAAAAACGTGAACCGGGACAATCTTTTTGTGCTGACCAGCAGTGAAGGCGCTGTTCATGCCGTGAATTACCAGCTGCGGGCAAAGAACAACCGGTTCAAAGGACTGGTACTGACCGGGGCACCGGGAAGATCCATCGGGGAGATCGCCCGCAGCCAGATCTCCCGCCAGATCAGGTCATTGCCGAATGCAGACATCCTCATGAAACTGTACGATAAGGCCATCGCAGAGTTTGCGGCCGGTATACCGGTGGTCATCGATCCATCGCTTCCCGAAGGCATACGACAGCTGGTACTCAGCCTGGAAAGTCCCGTTAACCTGCCGTTTGCCCGGGAACTATGGGCTTACCGTCTCGCAGACTACATCATTAAAATTAATGAGCCGTTGCTGGTGGTCATCGGTAAAAAAGACATCCAGACCGACTGGAAAACCGATGGAATGACCCTGGAACATGCAACCGCCCAAAAACCCACCGTATTCTTTTCTTACCCGGAAAATGCCAATCATGTTCTCAAGCATGAGGAAACACCCGTTGAACAGCTCAACGCACAGAACGTTGGTCTGCGATATAATGCCCCCGATGCAAAAATTGACGAGGAAGCCGAAGGGATCATCATCAACTGGCTGAAACGGCAGGAGAATGCGGGTGATGCGGTGATGAACCCGCATACGTTTTGAGACTGAGGGCGGAATAATCCACGCTCATTTTTATTTTAAGAATTTTTCATCCCGGGTTTTGAAGCGAGGGAGAGGGAGAACAGTTCAAAGCCTGGTACGATCCTCACCGTTACTATTATGTATCGATACGTGAAGTGAAAGACGATGAAACAGGTCACCGGGGATAATCATGAATGGTTCCAGGAGTGGGCGAACGAATACGACACTACTCTTGGAAAGGTAAAGAGACATCATAAACTGCTTGACCTGGCGGTTAAGCTATCGGGAGTAAAAAGAAATGACCATGTTCTTGATATCGGTTGCGGAACAGGACTGCTGTCACTGAAATTTCTTGATACGGCAGATTGCACCATCACAGCAATTGACAGCTCAGAGCAGATGCTCAGGATATTCCAGGAAAAGATTGAGAAGTCCGGTCTTACCAGGAACATTCACTGTGAACAAAAACCGGCGGAGGATATGGACTTCGGATCTCAACAGTTTAACATCATAGCTTCGACGGTGGCCCTGCATCATGTGAAATTTAAGGAACCGGTTATTAAAAAAATTTATGAATACCTGAAAGATGGCGGGAGATTCGTTATCGGAGAAATGGATATTGATACAACAGGAAAACCGGACGACCCTCAGCGATTATTGAGAATTTTACATTTTCTTACCCGGGAATTTGTGCTTGCCATGGAAGACGGGGGCATACCGGCATTTGAACGGATGTATGACAATGGAAAAAAGCATATCCTGAACGATGGTGAATACTGCATCGGATTTGATCAATGGGAAGAACTGTGCAGGAATGCCGGGTTTAAGAATGTAGAGGTCAGCCCGGTGAAAGGATTTGCATGGTTCAGGGTGCTGGTGGCAACAAAAGAGGAGGCGGCCGGATAAGAACGTAATCAGGACTTTCTGTCTCTCTCATGTGCAGCTTCAGGAATACAACCTCTCTTACCTGGCCTGGGCATTTTCTTCCCAGAGCCCGAATGTGTTTCCCTCGGTATCGGTGCAGGAAGCGAGGAAACCCATCCCGGGCACTGCCATCTTTTCCGTAATGACCTTCCCTCCAAGGATTTTTACCTCCTTCATGGCAGTGTCAAGGGAAGGCACCCCGAAATAATTCAGCATACGCTGCGATGGATCCATCCGCTTTCCCATGCCGCCCCTGACTCCCGGAGTCCCGTCCAGGTTCGTTGTGGTAAAGAGGTTATACTCCATCCCGGGGACGGTTTCGAATTTCCATCCGAACAGCGCCGAATAGAATTTCTTTGCTCTCTCAACGTCTTCGGTGGGAACATCAAAATGAACGATCGCTGGCATCAGACCATCACGAACCTTCATTGGATCACCAGATCATAAAAATTTTTATGCAGTAACGTGTAAAAAAACGACAGGTAATGCATTCCCCGGGATCACCGGGCTGGTTATACCGCCGGGAAAATCAGATACTGAATACCCTGTAAGACTTACCTGTTCGCCATTCTTTTTGCATCACGGACTCCCACCGGCCACCGGGCTTGGCTGATCCATTAAAAATCCGGCTTTAATGCTTCTTTGCAGGATCGTCTTTGTCTTTTTCAACGGCAATGATAAGGTCACTTTGCCCGGCCCTTGCAGGGCTCCCCTTCTTGTTTCGCCCGTATTCCGGCGTAGCGACGATTGCCTTTTTGTCCCCCCGCCGGGGCTCCTTCTCTATGGTCCCGTCGGGCTGCAGGATATTATCCATGACCGGTCCGGCAGGAGTTTCAGGCTTTCTGGCTTCTTTTCGCATCATGACCGTGCTTGAGCTTGCAGGGAATACCCTGCCTCCGGGCACGGAGGCCGGTGCCGGCTGCCCATGGGCCGTCTGGCCACCCCTGATTTCCTGCCGGGTGTGCTCATCGAGCTGCCCGGGACATCTTCATCGCGAGAGATTTGAGGTCGACAAGTTCCCGGGTAAGTCCCTTTACCTGCGCCTCCGTATCATTCATCCTCTTTTCAAGGGCTGCAAAACGGTCTTCGGTTGCAACATCAGTTATCCGTTTCTCCAACATCGTTCTCAGGTACTCCTTTTTTTGATTATTCCTGAAGCCTGATCTGCCTCGGACTGCCTGTCGGACCCGTTTTTTCATGATGACGGGTCACACCTCATGAATAGTAGAGGATCGCCAGTTGAGGAAAAAAGGTTTGTGCCGGTGAATGCCCAAAAGGACCGTGGAGATGAGGCACGCGGCCTGGCAGGTTATGTCGGCCATCTGCCCGTCCACGGGTTTTATAGCCACGGGAATATAATCTCCGTTTCAGTGAAAAGCCATGGCACGTATTCTGGTTGTATATGCATCGAAGAAGGGATCGACTGCGGAAATTGCCCAGGCAATAGGAAAGGAATTGCAGACCGCCGGCCATACTGCTGATGCTGTTGAGATCTCCGAGGGGGCATCACCGCATGGGTACGACGCGGTCGTGATCGGCGGGCCGGTGTACATGGGACGGATGGATGGCAGTATCGGAAAATTCGTGAAACGCCACTACCCGGATCTTGCCCGGGTGCCGGTTGCCGGGTTCGTTGTCTGCCTGGCGGCGGCCTCGAAAGACAAGGAGGGGATGGCGCGGGCAGAAAAGGCGCTCCATGCCGCCCTCGCCCCGCTCAAACCGGTGGAAGAAACAATCTTTGCCGGTAAACTGGACCCGGAAAAGCTTTCCTGGTTCCAGCGGTGGATCACCAGGAAGGTGAAGTCCCCGGTCGGGGATTTCCGCGACTGGTCAGCCATCGCCTCGTGGGCACGGAAACTGCCCGGAAAGCTGAACATATGAGGGGGGTCAGGGATTTTTTCCTGCACTTTTTTACCGAATCCCGGATATGACAGGAAAATGTTCATTGGTGTGGGAGGGATGCATCCGGGATCCAGAGTGTCGGGTTATCCCGTCCGTATTTAAACCTGTAGCCCGGAAGGACCACCAGTATCCACGCGAAGCATTTTAATGCCAATGACACAATCCCCTCTTCATGAAAAGCAGCACGGCAGAAGTAGAGGATACCGGGGAGAACCGGCAGGTCTGTTTGAAGTACTGCGGAGTGTGTCCGACCTACCGGCGCAACACCCTTGAAGCATCGCAGCCCGACATACTCTTCTGCTCACGAGGGACATCACCGGTCCCGTCAAAGCAGGAGGTGGGCTGTTACTGCCCGGCCTGCGAGCTCTTTACCAGCCACAGCCTTATCATCGGTCACTTCTGCGCACGGAGATAGTAGACAGGTCTTGTAATCCATGAACATAGTTCCATGATATGATGATCGTAAAGGAGGTCTGCGCAAAAAGCATCCTCTCACCCTCAAAGATCTATCCCTGGGTCATCAACCCGTACACCGGCTGCCAGCATGGCTGTACGTACTGCTATGCCCGCTTCATGAAACGGGTGACCGGGCACAAGGAGCCCTGGGGAGAATTCGTTGATGTCAAGATTAATGCCCCGGATCTGCTCCGGGCGGAGATCAAAAAGAAAAAGAAAGGACGCGTCTGGCTCAGCGGCGTATGCGACCCGTACCAGCCTCTCGAGGCACAGTACCCGGCTGACCCGGCAGTGCCTGGAGATACTGACAGAGAACACCTGGCCGGTCATCATCCAGACACGTTCCCCGCTGGTCCTGCGTGACCTGGACATTCTCCGGGATGCCCGGGACGTTGAGGTCGGGCTCTCTGTCACCACCGCAGACGACACAATCCGGGAATTGTTCGAACCGGATGCACCTCCTATACCCGACCGGATTCGGGCGCTGGAGGAGCTGCACAATGCCGGTATCCGGACCTATGCCATGATCGCCCCGGTGCTCCCGGGGGCGGAAGGGCTTGCAGCGCTCCTGAGAGGAAAGATCGACTATGTGCTGATTGACCGGATGAACTACCATTATGCCGACCGGGTGTACCGGAAATACGGGATGGAGGATAAGCTCAGGGACGATTACTTTTACCGGATCCAGCGGGAATTTGACGAACTGTAATACCCATGGACAGCTTCCTGTATCTGATATGGATTAAAACAAAATCAGGTGATACGTGAAATTCGACAGACGTTACTGGATGTTCATTGCCACCGCAATGTTTTTTGCTGCGGTCTCGTCAGCCTCAACGCTCTATCTGGCATCGGTCCGGGAACATTTCATGGAATGTAACTCCGTTGCCGCCGCATGTTTTGCCGGCATCGGCATGGTGCCCTGCATGCTCCTGGGAATACTTGTCCTGCTCCCTCTCATGGTTGCCATACCGTATATCCTCCGGCAGAACGAGAGGCCGGGTCTTCTCTCGGTGCTGCTGCTGGGGTGCATTGTTGCCTACACGGCTTTTGATGCCCTGAACAATGTGTCAGTTATCATGGGATACCACAACCTGTACCTGCTTTCCCATTCGCTCCTCGATACCACCAATAATGCCACCGGGAATATTGTGGGTACCGGGGAGTCCCTTTGTTAAGCGGGTAAGTGCGGAAGGCCGGGCTTGGTCCAACCGGTGCCTGAGCTGTCACGGTTTGTGCCTGCCGGGTGATAAGGGAGGGTCGATAAAAGTTGTTCACTGCCGGCCATGACCCTGCCGGGGAGATCACGTAAGAGTGGTTCATCTCCTTTTTTTCCCTGACGGTAAACTTTCATGAATGAGAAACAAACCGGCAATTACACCATAGAAGAAACCAACAAATACACCATTAATACCGGCTATAACCCCAAAAAAGATGGTAACCACACCTACTACCGGCCAGAACCAGAATCTTGCCTTTGGGTAGTCCCAGGTTTCGCGCAAAATCTTTATTTCTTTTTTAATCTCAATTGTCATATTTTATCACCCTTCTATCTCTCAAAAAAAATCAGTATATGAGATTATTCGCAGTAATAATCGAGGGAGTTGTCTTCGAGAATGGATAGGAAGCACCGATACCCGGTCGTATCTCAAAATTTATTTTGGTATCCCTCGGCACGGCAGTCATATTCAGTTGTATTTCCACCTGGTCACTCGATGACATAGCTGACTGGGAGTTACCTATACCATTTTTTAATGCAATGAACGTCGCGTCTCTGGTCGAAATGCTATCATTGGTCCATACCAGTATTTTTGGAGCAGCTGCTGGCGTGGAGACGACGATATTCATTTTTTCCAGATCGATATATTGCGTTCCCGGGACCAGACCGATCGTGAACCTGATCTGATCAATTCCCGCTGCGGGGTCAGCAGATAATCCGTATACATTGCCTACCAGCTGAATGTTCGTCGTTGACTGTTCAACACCCCGGTATATTGTCTCCTGGGCCTTTTGGGTTGTGAAGAACCCGGATGCAAGAACAACATAGGAGAACACTGCCGCCACAACAATAAATGCGATAAGCACAATTGCTGCCTCAAGACCGGTGAACCCCTCCTCATTGGTATGTCCGTAGCTCATAGACTCAACTCCAGATAACATGGTCAGAGGAATAGTCCAGTGCCCATCGATTACATGATGTACAATTTTAGTATATAATAGTATTTATTTTAATCAAACGATTTTTATGACGTTTTTTGACTTTGTTGAACTAAAAAATGTCCGAATTGTAAAATTATCGACGATTGAAATAAAAAATGCAGACCGAAAACCAGATTATTGTGCTGAGAATCACGATCTATTTTGAAGCCCTTCTCAAACAATACGCTTTACCGTTTTCTCTCTATTTCCCCGTTTCATGTACCTGCCTGTGTGATGGGTTCATGGAGAAGGATGCCGTGAAAACCGGCACCTGCCCCGGATACGAGATAAGAAATAGTACCACCATTAGATCAGAAATAAAGAAAATCCAGCATCTCTGGCAGGTATTCTGAATCCGGAATAAGGCTGTTATTATGATAGATACCGAGAATCTCACCCGCAAATTCGATGACGTAACCGCTGTCGACAGCCTGACATTCCATATCGGAGAAGGCGAGGTCTTCGGCCTCCTGGGACCGAACGGAGCCGGGAAGACCACCACGGTGAGGATGCTCAGCTGCCTCATCGCAAAGACCAGTGGAGAAGGGAGAATAGCCGGGTACGATACCAGCGATCCGGCCGACTCCCTGAAGATCCGTCAGATGATTGGCCTGATCCCCGAGAATGTCGGGCTCTATGGTGGATTGAGCGTCTACCGGAACCTCGATTTCTATGCCCGGTTATACGAGCGCACTGAACAACAGAGGAGGGAAAGCATCGGGCGACTGCTCAGAATGTTAGGGCTATGGGAAGACAGAGACCGGCCGGCCGGAACCCTGTCCAAGGGTATGAAACAGAAAGTCGCCATCGCAAGGGCGCTCGTGCACGATCCGGAGATCCTTTTCCTTGATGAACCTACTGCCAACCTGGACCCGGAAGCCGCAAAGACGGTACGTGATTTTATTCTCGCGTTGAAAAAGGAGAAGAAGACCATCTTCCTCAACACGCACAATCTCGATGAAGCGCAGAAACTCTGTGACCGTATCGGTATTCTGAAAACGCATCTGCTCCGGATAGGCACACCGGAAGAGTTGAAGGAGTCGCTCTGGGGAAGTAAAACCATCATCCGGCTGGGAGAAATGAACGACTCCATCGTTACGGCGGTAAAGAATCATAGCCCGGGGAAGGTGGTCGTCGAGGACCACCGGCTGGTAATCGACGTTATGGATGCGCAGAAAGAGAACCCGGGCCTGGTGGAGGCAATCGTTGCTGCCGGGGGGCACATCCAGTTTGTGGAGGGCCTCAGCCCAACCCTGGAAGATGTCTACCTGAAGATCGTGAGGGAGACCGCATGAGACTTTCAATCGCCTGGATCATCGCCTCGAAGGAGCTGAGCATTTTCTGGAGAAGGAAGAGTGTGCTCTACAGCGTGATCCTCTTCCCCCTTTTTGTTTCCATCGGCCTGCCCCTGTTGATCCATTATATTCTGGTGCAATCCGGAAGTATTTCCGCTGATACCCTGTCGGGTTTGCTCATCGTGGTGGACGCGTTTGCATTTTTCTTCATTATCGGTGCGGCCAGCCTTCCCACCGCGATCGCAGCGTACAGCATTGTCGGCGAAAAGCAGGAACAGAGCCTGGAGCCACTGCTCGCCACACCCACCACCGACGGCGAAATCCTGCTGGGTAAGAGCATCGGTTCACTCCTTCCTCCCCTTCTCGCCATCTGGCTGGGGGCGGTAATCTTCATGGGCCTGATCGATATCTTCACCGTCGGTTTACTGGGCTATCTCTATTATCCCAGCCGGGTCATGGCAGTCATCATGCTGCTTCTGGTACCACTGTCGGCCATTGCCGCGGTAGAGCTGAACGTAATCATTTCAGCCAGGGTTAGCGATGTCCGGAGCGCACAGCAACTCGGATCCCTGATCGCGATTCCCTTTGCCATCATCTATGTGCTGGGCGAAATACATGCATTCCCCCTCACCGTGCCGTACCTTCTCATGCTTGCGGGAATTATTCTGGTCGCCGATATCGGGCTCTTTTACCTGAGTACGTCCACGTTCCGACGGGAAGAGATACTCACGAAATGGAGATAGATATGAGAGGTGTAAGGTGACATCACGTTCATTTTAAAAAAACAGACATTTTTAGTTCAAACGTGGTTTTTCAAAGTCGGTTAAGTGAAAAAAAATTAGTGGTTTGTCGAACGTTTTCTCAGAATTACGACGAGAATTAACACGATTATTGTCAGGGTTAATATGTACCAGTCATACTGGTAGAGCGTCTGGTGAAGAGCGGTTCTCGCAATACTGACAAGAGTCAATACCGCTATACCTAACCAAAAACCAATAAGCATATCCCAATTTACTTTTCTCATAATCGGTGTTTGAACGCACCCTGTCCATTTAATGGTTCTGTTGCATTCTTTATTGCACTCTCCTTCACGAGGATGAAATCTACTCGTGGGGGAACTTTCCACCCGTTAACGTTTCCTGCATTCCCAGAACACTCTTCTGCCCCGGTCCCGATTTGATCGTTCTGTTTTTTCACCGGTCTTTTATTCGTAGGAATCATGCTCTCTCAATTCCGGCATTCTCCGCATGACAGTGAGGTATGGAAAGAATGTTTCACACATTGAATTCTTATCGCTGAATATCTGAGTGCCTGATACCTGCAAAGGCTGACCATCATGTAAATTATATAAACCCCTTTATTTCCAGTGGAGATTGCTCTTTTTACAGTGTGTTGTCTTCATCGCTCCTGACTGATAATTACCCGACACGTGTAACAAAAATGGTATTTTAACACTCCACCGAACGAAAAAAAATAAAATAAAAAATATTTTATGCACCCTTATTTAATATAAAAAAGGAGACCCTCTGGAGATTTTTTTTAATGATTAATGAAATCCTCGAAATCCTTATTGTTGAAGATAATATCATCATCCAGCAGGTCATCGAAATTTGTCTTATTTCTCTGGGATATTCAGTATGTGGTATAGTAGCGACCGGAGAATCTGCCATTGATTTCATCAGGGAAAAGAAACCGGATGCAGTCCTTATGGATATCACCCTTGACGGTCATACTGATGGGATCGATACAGCTATTGCAATTAAAAAGGTATGTCAAATCCCGATAGTTTTTCTGACATCTTCTACAAAGGCAGAAGATCTTGAACGTGCAAAAAAAATACCTGCTGACGGTTTTATAGGTAAGCCTTTCAGGGAAAAGGATATTCACGTTGCTTTAAAATCAGCCATTCCTGATCATGGCGATACTATCCGGTAATACCACGGGTAATTGTTTCTCCATCACCACGAAAACACCTGACGTCATTCCGGGCTCTCTATGGGCTCCGATTGGTACCTGTCAATCGAAAAGGAGCCCTGTACGTGCTCTGATTCTCGAAGTCCTTGATCTGGGCGTATTTTGCCAAACGGCCGATTTTACAGATACCCCAAAGCCGGGTTGAATTTCTGTTTACCGGAAGGATCTCGGCCAGAAATGTCATGAAGCCTGGATGTACTGCTTAAGCAATGTTAAGGGGTTTTTACCGACGTGCTGAATAAAAACGCTGCGGGGCTGAAATGATGAATGGGGGACAAACTGAGCAGGGATTATACACGGAGAATGGGATTATGACCGGGATATGGATAAATTACCCTATACAGGAATACCTCTGCACGAACCTGAAAAATGTTCCCGAATCGTTGAACCGGTCCTTTGAAGAGCATGATCAGGCCAGGTGCCCATCCCAGCCGCCATCGTCGAGCCCCCGTTGGCATGGACCGGGGACGAGGTCTTGTTCCCAAGGAACGCTGTCCCTCCGATAAGCGCCGGGGAAAAAGGAGACCATAAAACGCCCATAAACGCAGTGCAACCTAAAATGACCAAAATGAGAATCACCGGTGTGATAGTGCCGGGAATTATCGTGGGCGCGGTGCTGGCATCATCCGGCTTTGGAGGTACTCTCATTTATATCGGGGCGCACACCATGGAAACAACAGTCAATGGATGGAGTACCACCCTGAATTACGGTCAATGAGGTAACAACATTCTCGAACGGGCAGCCTTTGCCCGGCTCCTTCCCGCCGCTAACGTGCCAGCGGGGCGGAGATTGCAGATTGTTTTTGAACAAGGTTTAATAGGAATTACAACATCGTGAGGATTTACAATGGATGCAAAACAAGCATATGACAGAAAAATAGGTACAGGTGAAGGCATGGACAAATGGCTCTCGATGCACCTCAAGCTCGTAGGGCTCGAGCTTGTCCTCAGCGTGATTCTTATTTCGCTCGGGTATATTTCAGGGAACGAATATTTCCGCGGCGTGGGAATCGGCTTGTTAATCGCCTGGGTGACTGGCGCTGTTGCCTATTTTGTCGTGAAAAGGAGGGCCTGAAACTACAGCCGGTACAGCAATGAAAATGGCCGACGAACTATTCGCGAAAACGTAAAAGAGACTGCACGAGGCTAGACCTATCCGGTAGCGGGTACTGGAACGGCCGGTGGCGGAGGAGACAAAAAAGCAGGTATTCCTGATCAGGACTTCATGGACATTGCAACAACGGTGACGATGTATGATGGATGCACAAAAAGATGAAATTGGCAGATACCTGCCGCTGACATTCCCGAAAAGAATGTTTATTTTTGTCACAATTGTCGTGTTCGTGAACAATTTCGTCGTGTTTTATGTACATGAAAAAAATTCAATGGGCGCTGTTCCAGGCGTAAGCATTATTGAGATTGTGGCGATGGTATTATTCGTCGCGTTATTTGTTCCCATGTATCAACGTGCAGGCGCCCAGGTACGGTGGTAAAGTCAATGGGTAAAATGACAATCATCGCTGAGAAAGTACCTGGAATTAGTGTGGGGGCAGTGCCGGGAATCGATGAAACGGAGGTTAAGACATGAATAAGCTACACGGTGCAATCACAGGTGGTGTAACGGGCTTTATCATAGGTATACTTGGTTTACTGCTTTTACGGGCAGAGTATGGTCCGACACCTGCAGCTCATACGCCGTTGATGGTGATAATAACTCTAATCCTGCTCGTTACTGGTGTTGTGATCGGATACTTCATTTTGGGAAAAACCACGAAACCACCCACAATCGTGCAGCCACCCAAACCAATGAGTAAAACAAGAATCATCGCTGTAATTGCGCTCGGAATTATCGTGGGGGCGGTGCTGGCATCATTCGGCATTGGAGGTACTCTCATTTACATCGAGGCACAAACCATGGAAACGACGGTCAATGGCTGGAGCACCACCCTGAATTACGGTGAATGGGGCAATAACATTCTCGAACGGGCAGCCTTTGCCCAGATCCTCCCCGCAGCGAACGTGCCAGCAGAGGCAGTATACTGGACGGCAACCGTGGACAGCACGGGTGCGAAGCTGAACGGAACCCATGACTATATACTGCACTTCCCCGCCGGAGGGCTACCTCCCAACAGTGCCTTCTGGTCGTTGACCATGACCAACCTGCAGGCTTACATGGTGAACAACTCGATCAACCGCTATAACGTCGGTACCTATTCGAACCTTGTGCCGAATGCCGACGGTTCCGTTGACATTTACATCCAGAACGCCGCTCCGGCAGGTCATGAATCCAACTGGCTGCCAGCACCGACAGGCAAGTTCAAGCTGTGGCTGCGTGCCTACCTGCCCGGCCCGGCAGTCCTGAACGGTTCGTACCGGGTGCCGCCGGTAGTGGAGGTGAGCTGATGCCGGAGAGTAACCACAGGCAACTGCGCATCTTCGCCCTGACCGTGCTCATAGTATTGGGAATAGGCACCCCCACATACATCTACTACTACCCGCACCTGATCTACAATGCGTGGGATACTGCGATCGTCACGAACGGCGATGGGGCAACACCGGATTCCTCCGGCATTCCCGTCAATACACTCTACACGGTGACAAACCTCGCTTCCCCGTCTACCCACAACAATCTGGCAGGCGCAAACCACGACACGCTCTACACCCTGGGCGTGCTTAACCTGGGCAAAGGACCGCAGGTTCTGCATGTGCCGGACATGGATGGACGATACTACAGCATCGAGTTCGTCGACCCCTGGGGTGACGCATCCTATGTCGGCACACGCACCACCGGTACTCATGCGGGTGACTATCTCATCAGCGGACCCGGGCTGGAAGGGGAACCTGCCCCCGGGAATGAGGCAGATAGCCATTGCGGACAACCAGGTGCTCGTCATCGGAAGGGTGCTCGTGTATAATGATAACGACCTGACGACCGCCTATAACCTTTCAAAACAGATACAGCTCACGCCGCTGACATAGAGGCTGCCGGGTATTTGGTCCAATGCCGTTACACCTGAAGATGGAATGATGGTCGCGGCAAAGCAGATATATTCCTGAATCCAATTCCGGCTCTGACCGGTAAACCCGTCCTATATCTTTTAATTCAGCCAGCCGAGAACAATCCTGGGCCCCCCTATTCCCTGAGTTTTTGTTATCTTCTCCCTTTACCCCCTTACACATTCTTCCCGGTCTTCCGGATGAACAGGCCTGCAATAAACATGCCGATGACCACCAGGATCATCGCCACGAATGCCCATTCCATCCCCTGGTTGACCGCTGCCTCGCTGATCCCCATTGACAACAGGGGCTGGCCGTGAGGAAGGGATGATGGCTGGCCGGAAAACAGCCCATGGACAAAGCCAAGGGCCAGCACGATCCCGATAATTGCCGTTCCGACAGAGCTTCCCAGCTGCCGGGTAGTGTTATAGATACCTGAAGCATCGGTCTGGCGTTCGCTCCGGATGGAGGAGATGGTGAGGTTTGTCACCTGGGAAAGGACGATGCCCAGCCCGGTACCGAACAGGAGACTTCCGGGGATGATGTCATACGCGGTGGTTGTGAGGGAAAAGACATCCCTGAGGGCTGCCAGTCCTGCTCCGGTGAGGGCAATGCCTGCGAGAAGAACGTATTTTGGTTCGAACACCGATGCGAGCCGGGCGCCGAGGATAGAGAACACGACGATCGCAAGGGAAAAGGGCAGAAGGGCGATGCCGGTTTCATACGCACTTGCGCCCATGACTATCTCGTAGAACAGGGGGAAGATGAAGATAAAACCGGCACCAATAAATTTCTGGCCGATGGCGACAACATTTCCGGCAGAAAAGGAATATTCCGAGAGGATGGTCACATCTGCCAGGAAGCCGTTGCCCATCCTGATCTGCCGGCGCTCCCAGAAGTAAAACCCGAAGAGAAGAATGATCCCTCCGGTGATGAGAAAGGGGACCATAGCCCATTCTTCCGGCTCTTTGATCATGAGGATCCCCAAAACCAGTGCAACGATGCCGGAAACCGACAGGAGCGCCCCTCCAAGATCAAAGCTCTTCCAGGATGCTGTCGCGGGAGGTCTCCTTCAGCATCCGATGGAGAGCAAAGATGATGAGAAGGATGACCAGTTCGAAGGCAAAAGCCCACCGCCAGGAGTAGAAGGTGGCCAGGTATCCGCCGAAAACAAGGCCAAAGATGCTGGCCGCCGCGGCGATCCCGCCCCAGACACCGAAGGCAAATGCCCGTTCCTTCCCCTCGTAGGTCCCGGTGATGAACGTTACCGTTGCCGGGAGCATCAGCACCGTGCCGATCCCTTCAAGTATCGACCAGCCTACGATGAGCATGGCAGCGTTCTGGCTGGTTGCGGCGAGGGAAGTCCCGACGCCATACATCGCAGCACCGGCCAAAAACGTCCTCTTCCTCCCGATGAGGTCCTGGAGCTTTGCCCCGATCAGCATGAAGGCGGCCTTCACCAGGGTAAAGGTGGCGATGATGGTCTGGATGGTCGAGGCACTGGTGTTCAGGTCATGCACCAGGGTATTGATGGAGACTTCCATGGTGGTGGTGTCGATGACCAGGACGAATACGGCCAGACTGACGATGAGAAGGACACCCCAGCGAAAGGAGCGCTGCTGTTCCATAGATCAGGTTGAATAGGGCACCTGATATGAAGGTATCGAAGTGAGGTTCGCGAGGTGCTCCGTTACGATACGGATTACCCCAAAAATAAAATCAACGAAAATGCACCTTAATATCTTTGACGCCCATCCCGGATTCGCAACCTCCAATCATCCTGACAAGGTCAGCGGGATGAACCTTCCGCGAGAGTAGATTTATGACAACTTCCTGACTGCAATATTTGCAAAAAATCGAACCCTCAACTAAATCCTCACCCATCCCTCACGGGTCAAAACCTGCATCTCATTCGCATTAACCGTAAGCTCAAACCGGTACGTCTCCGAACAAACGTAACAAGCCTGGCATGCCACCCCGCCGAGCTGGACCTTCTTCACGTCCCGTACCTCGATGCTGTAGGTGGACTGATAATAATTCCTGATTATCTCCTCATCGGTCGGCGCCCGTATGTACACCCTTCCGGAGTTCTCTTCCCAGACCTGCCAGGGTGTCTTCTCGCACATCTTTGGCTGGTACGAGAGGGTCAGTTCAGAGCCGATCAGGAACTGGCCTGTCTCGTCCCATTTCCCATCGATCACTGCTGTGTCTACGGTGCCGTCGATTATGACGACCTGTATCGTATGCCCCGTGATCACCTGGGCGGTTACCTGGCCGGACCGGTTGCCATAGCCGGCGTGGCTGCTCGTGAAATTGTAGGTGAGGACGTGCCTGACAGGGAAGGACTCCTGCTGGACATAGCTGACGAACATGAGATCTGAGCCATCGTACGCGTAGGTCGGTGCTCGCTGTATCCAGGACACTGCAAGCGCCTTGACCTGGCTCTCGTCAAGGGTCCTGGTGAACTGGACGGTCTCCTGGAGCTTTTCGCGGATCCTGATAAGACCGGATGGGATGTAGTCGTTGACGTTGTAGGTCGTGACGGTCTTGCTCTGGCCGTTGGCTGCGAACGTAATATCCGTAAAACCAACATCGGTGACGTAGTTCTGGCCCTCATCATACCGATCTCCGAAGGAGGCGAAGTTGTTGTCGAGGAACACCTTCACAATCGCGTCATACTGTTCGCGGGTCAGGTTCTTTTCGAACCGCTCCGTAATGTTGCCGTCAGCGGCAGTGATGGTAAAGGTTGCTTTGTCCTTCGTTACGACCAGCTCCTGTACGGCGTACGCCGGTGCAACAAATCCGCCGTAGAATTTGTAAGTGATCATGGCATTGGTGTTGTCGGGTTCCTGGACCTGCGTGCATGCCGCGATCATCGCCATCGCTATGAGGAGCAATGCGAATATTCCCAGTATTTCAGTTTCCTTCATGGTTTCACATCTCACGTTGACCGGTTATTTTGGTATGGAGTGTAATGCCGGGTTATTCATAAATTTTCTTTTGGAAGCAACGGACGGCATCATGGGTGTATAATTCCCTGTTTTGTTTTATTCTTAATCCTCGAAGAAACATTATCCTGCACTTCCTGTATCAAAACTCCAAAAATTTAACCCTTGCCATGAATACGTGGTTGAACAAGGTCCACGAAATACCGGGATACGGAGTTAAAAAAATTGACTTTCGCTCAATAACATACGTGAACTGACATTGGTTTTTTACGATAGACATTGCATCATGGAAAAAAAGAGGATTTTGGATCTTTGATGAGATGAAATGTCTTCAGGATCCCTGTGGGGGGTTCAGGACGGTATCTATGACGTGGATTACTCCATTGCTGCACATGATATCGCCTGAAATAACTTTTGCATTCCCATTCACAAAAATCATCACCGTTGGAGGTGTCGATCATGATGGATTGTCCTGCGAGGGTATTTAATGATCCGGTTCTCATGAGATCCGAGGCCATCAATTTTCCCTTCACGACATGGTAGAGCAGCATCTTATCCAGATAATATCCCTGGGGGTTCTTGAGAAGCGAATCGACCGTTCCATCCGGAAGCTTCTTGAAAGCCTCATCCGTAGGGGCAAAGACGGTGAACGGACCAGGACCAGTAAGGTTACCATCCAACTGCGATGCATTCAAGAGCGTTAGCAAGGTGGTGAACCGGCCATCTGCTGTAAGAGTTTCGACGATGTTCATCCCGGCAGCCTGCGCAGGTGCGACTGTTGTTACCGTTGTCGTCGGTGCAGCTGTTATTACCGTTGTCGTTGGTGCGACAGTTATTTCCGCTGTTGTTGGTGCAGCTGTTGTTACTGCTGTCTCCGTTGAAACCGGTGTTGGCGTAGATGTTGGAACAGGTTGTTGCGTTGTACATCCGGCAATCAATAGTGTCGAAAAGATTACCAGCAAAACAAGAAATAATGTTGTTTTTTTCATCTTATTACCACCTTTCATCACCTTAATGGGCAATCAAAAGTCTTTGTAGTGTTAGAAATATCTTTCGCTTTCCCTTCCTGGCGTTACGAAGTGCCTGTCATTCGAATATAAAATTGGTTAAAACTGGGGCTGTCCCAGATTAGAGTTTAATATATCCCCCACAGCCTCAACGTTTCGAGTTGTTGCTTTGGTGTTTCCGTAATTAAACCTGAACTCACACTTCGACGAGCCACCGGGTGCAGCTCAGCCGCCCCGGCCGTTGACCATCCGCCGGATATCCCAGCTGCCTCGCATCACCGCGCCATCAGCGCGAACACACCCCATCCAAGGTATTCACGCGTGTACGCGGCGTAGCGTTTTGGTTCCGAAGTCAGGTTGGCTCTGACATCTTTCGCGAAGTCGTCGTCGGGATTCGCTTCGAGCCATCGGCGCATGGTGAGCCACCTGGCCGCTTCGTACCTGTCCCAGCCTTCCTGGTCAGCCAGAACCATTTCCACAACGTCGTAGCCGAGGTCGCCGAAAGACGCGAGAAGTTCTGGAAGCATGAGAAAGTCGGAGATAGAATGGGCAGAGCATCCCCTGGCAACGTCTTCTGTAGGTGGTAACTGCCGCCAGCAGGGCTCGCCGATGAGGATGATTCCTTCGGAACGGAGACTCTTCGCCAGAAGCTCGATGGTGCCGGCGACTCCCCCACCGATCCACGTGGCACCGAGACAGGCTGCCACACCGACCTTTTCGTCGGCGACATAGCCGACAGCGTCGCCGTGGATGAACTCGACACGATCGGCGACTCCGAGTTCTTCAGCGCGGAGTTTCGCCTGCCCGGTGAACAACTGGCTCATGTCGATGCCGACGCCGATGATTCCGTAATCGCGTGCCCAGGTGCACAGCATCTCGCCCGAACCGCTGCCGAGGTCGAGCACACGAGTCCCCGGTTCCAGGCGCAACGCTGCGCCGAGAGTGGCGAGATTTTCTGGTGTGAACGGGTTATGGATGCGGTGAGCACTTTCGGTAATGGTGAAGATACGTGGGATGTCCAATGCACACACTCCTTTTACTAAGTTGGGTAATAACTGGAATATACCCTTAGTGACTGTAGTGGATAAAGGGTTTTAAATATCACACGACAGCCTCAACGTTTCGGGTTGTTGCTTTGGTGTTCCGTAATTAAACCTGAACTCGCACTCTTTTTTAAAACAGTGGGAAAGAATCCGTGGGGATTCCATTATATTTCCTCAGCACTCTTTTGACCTGATTCCAAAAATTTTCAATACCATTGATATGATTCTTACCCGTGGCAAGGTGTGTTAAATGATTAATCCGCTGATGGTGAAAACTACCGACATCCAGTGCATTGTACCTCTTAAATGTATCTTATAGACAATGCTGTCGGGCGCTATTTTGCGAGTAATCACCGGCATAAGCGTTGAGCTTTTAGTGTCTTCAACAACGACAGTATACACTCTGCCACCTCGCTTTAAGATACCAGATACAGCTTCTTTCCCAGCCGCACTCTTCCTCTTTTACCTTTGCGCACACCGCCAAAATAGCTCTCATCAAGTTCAATACAACCATCAAAAACTTCACTGGCCTGAAACGCCGGATGATAGGAGATAATTTGCCTTATCTTTTTAGAGAAAAGAGCTGCCGTATTGGGGTGAATATCAAGCAAATTAGCTGCTGTTCTGGCGGTAACTTCCGGCACGAAATATTCAAGCAGCCTAAGTTGAGTATTTTTCGGCTTTGTTGAAATCCTCTTTCCTGATGATACTCCAGGGGCTTCGCCC
Organism: uncultured Methanoregulaceae archaeon; assembly: GCA_963815065.1. Taxonomy (GTDB): domain Archaea; phylum Halobacteriota; class Methanomicrobia; order Methanomicrobiales; family Methanospirillaceae; genus Methanoregula. The sequence continues at coordinate 367,692 of CAWFFE010000003.1, forward strand.
CGCCGCTGGGGCGCCCCAGTCGCGATAATGCTGTATTAGTTGGATCTGACAATTCTCTCTTTACCGCTCTCGTAAAAAACAGGATACGTCAAATGGGACCACATTCGTCCTCATCTTTCAGAAATATTGTCCGCCATGATACCCGTCCCTCCTCAACCGCCTTCTTGATCAGCCCCTCTTCCCGCGTGAGCCTCCCCTTCCCCTTCTTGACTTCCACCAGCACGACACTGATCGAATCTCCCTTCTCATCTTTCACCTGGGTGTACCCGTCAAAAACAACAAAGTCAATCGGGTTCCCGATGAACCGGGCATCGGCAGAAGCAAACGGAAACTCCGGTAAAAGCGGGGCCATCTGCTCGGAGATCCTGCCCTTCAGCGTTGAACGCGAGCGGTTGACGGAATCCTTCCGGATATCGTTGGTGCATTCGAGTTTCCAGCGTTCGAGATCGTTTCGAGCCCGCCCTTCGATTGCGCTGATCTGCTGGCGGAAGAAGAGGTACGCGGCGATGATGCCGAGGAGGAAGGCGATAGCCGGGATGAGGAGATCGGTGAGGGTCATTCTGATCAGGGAATTGGATGTGGGGGAGATAGAGGTGTGGAGCAGGGCGTGAAAATAAAAAGGCCGGTGAGTATTCAACTACAAAGGTACTAAGAAAACTCGATCGCGCTATCTGTTGGTTCTTTGCCTTGCTGACTATATGCAACGTTCGAGAGCTGGTCGGACTCCGCATTCTGTTCTCGTGGTATCCAGATAAATCTCGTTTTCCTGCCTTCCAGCAACCTGCGGATTTCCGGGACAAACTTTTTTGAGGTTTCTGATTTTATCTGCCAGGTACCGCTCATCTGATGTATAACAAGCTGGGAATCGCCTTTGATTACGATCTCATCATCACTACCATTCTGGCTTACCCATTCCGCCGCACGTTTCAATGCAGAATATTCCGCAACGTTGTTCGTCATCCCGGCACCAGAGCCAACTACCCCGCATCCGCTTTTCACTTTTTCTTCATCTTTGTAAATCACGTATCCGTACGTTGCTACCCCACCGGGATTTTTGGGTCTGCATAATCCGTCAAAAAAGATGGTAATCATGCCGTGGATCCCTCTCCGGAAAAATTCGGGCACGCTGTTACACAGAGGCTGCACCGGATCGTTGCCGTCCGGGCTATCAATGGTGCTAGTGGTGCCAGGCATTTCAGAAGCAGGGAACGGCCCAGCATCCACTTCACCGCCGGGACCAGTACGGGCGGAACCCAGGCACTGACCGTCCTGCACCGGAACGCATCGACACCATCCGGCCCGAGTGCTCCCCCGGGGCATACGCTGACGCAGCGTCCGCAGTCTTTACAGGCCGGGGCTCCTGTTCTTTCAGAAGAACGTTCAGCGTGCCGGAGCAAGACGCCCGGTCACGACTCCGCTCAGCAGCAGCCGCGGCCCGAACCGGGGAGAGAGGAGAACGGCATTCCTTCCGATCGAACCGAGCCCCCCGGCTGCCGCGACCTGCTTCAGCCGGACTACACCCTGTACTTTCCCATCAGCAATTCTGACAGGCAGGTATAACGGAACGGGTTTGGCCGGGACCTGCTCCTCTTTCAGGCGACTTGCGAGTTTGACGGCAGTAGTGTCCAATGCCTCCGCAATCCGGATCATCTCCCGGGTCTTTTCCTTTGGCTGCGAGCGGTACACCGTGACCGGAACTTCCTTCCCGAAAACGATCACGGACCGGGCGGCAGGGAAAAATTGCACAACTGAAGATCTGTCCTCATCAGACAGGTTATCAAGGCTGACTTCGGAGAAGACATCAATTCCGTGCTCTTTTAAAAATACCGCGAGATCCATGCCGATACCCCTCTCCGAACGGGACTTCACCTTTGATTAATTCATAATAATTGGGATTACCTGACCTATATTCCCTTTTCTTCTTGATGTACTAGGGGACGATGGATTGACCAACCTCAAATAATCCCATAGACTACTCTTTTTGACAAACGGACGAAAGGAGTTTTTGACTTTGAAAAATAGTGTCTTCTCTAACAGACAATGCGCATTTACTGGGTTTTCTCCATAAATAATGTTCAGGGTTTTTTTGGTATTTTCTGGGAGACGAGAAGATGGGCCACGTCGTCGACCTTATAGGACTTCGGGCGATCGAGGAGGTCGAGCGCATTGATCTTCATATCGACGAGTTCGGAATAATTGAATGACTCGCTTTTCTTCTCACCCTTTTCCTCCCAGAAAACTACAATGCCGTTTTCCATTCTCTTACTGCTCAGAATATCCTGCATATTCTCACATGAGGAACGGGAAGTAATGAAGGTTACGGAAAAATACAATTCGTAAGATTTCAGAAAAATGGAACTTACCTTGATACGCTGAACGGCAATCACTGCCCACGAGGACGCAAACCCGACCAGACGACTGGATTGTCTTCACATCTGTCCAAGACTGAATTTAATTTCAGTTGGCTTATTACGGCGGAAATGTACGGTACTATTACTATTCGATTGAGGTACCATATGGCTGCAGCAGAGAACAGTATTTTTGGTCAATATCTGGAACTTTTCGCACATACAGAAATTTTCATTTTTGTTTTTATGGAGATTGTCACCAGAATTGAGTCCATTCAGCGGGTGATATTCAGGAAGGCAACGTTCCGTGATTATGTTGTCTTTACCCTGATTTTTGGCTTATTTTCCATATTCGGTACCTACATAGGAATACCGGACAGTTCCGGCGCCATCAGTAATATCAGGGACCTCGCACCGATGGTGGCCGGGCTTGTTGCGGGTCCCTATGTGGGTCTGGCAGTAGGATTGATCGGCGGGGTTCATCGCTTATTTCTTGGGGGTCCGACCGGTATTCCCTGTGCACTGGCAACGGTTCTGGCAGGATTATTTGCCGGGGTCATTTTCCGTTTAAATAAAGAAAAATTACCGGGTATCCTGCCGGCAATGGCATTTGCCTTCGCCATTGAATTACTCCATGCAGGGTTGGTATTGTTGATTGTCCAGCCTTTCGTCGATGCAGTTACTATCGTGCTCGCCACTATTCCCCCGATGATCATTGCAGTCTCGCTGGGTATGGGTATCAGTATAATCATTATCCATTCTACGAAAGAATCCGGTGTGCCGGTCACTCCGGAATAAAAAATTACTCTTCTGGCTCCGGAGATTTGTTGTGAAAAATAATTTTTTTCATCGAAGGGATATTAGCATGAGCATTATGGAGCTCCCCTTTCGATCAGATTTCTGTGTCAGATATTTTCGGAGATACATCCCCATTTTCCCGGCGTCCCATTATTCCGATAAACCCTGAAAAACATCACAGGTCCGGTGGGATGATTGTCTATAAACCTTCCGGAGCCAATATATTCAAACGGAACGATGGTAACCTATATCATCCTGGTACGCGGTGTTACTCCTTCGGGCAGGAATAAACTACCCATGGCCCGGTTTCGCGAAGCTCTCGAAAAGGCCGGCTTCGCACATGTACGCACGTACATCCAGAGCGGCAACGCACTCGTCGATACGGACCTTCCGGCTCATGCCGTTGAACAGAGCGTCCGGGATCTAATCAGGAACCAGATCGGCCCTGATCTTGTCGTGCTGGCAAGAACCGGAACACAGCTGGAGGAAGCACTGGGGGCGAACCCGTTTACCGAAGGCTATGACATCTCCCGGGTGTTTTTTGTCTTGTTTGCATCCACACCTCCGGCAGAGAGGGTCAGGGATCTCCAGTCCCAGGATTTCTCTCCGGAAAAACTGGTATTCAGAAAAAATACCGCGTATATGTACATTCCCGGCGCGTATGGCAGGGGAACGCTCTCCGGTAGTTTTCTGGAAAAGAGGCTCGGGGTTTCAGCAACCATGCGAAATTTCAATACCATGAAACGGCTATTGGCAATGAGCAGGGAGACTAATGAGCAACCGGAGAGACACTGACGGCACACATTCACATTCTATAATCTGTCACTGAGGAGCATGTCTTTCATTAATTAATCTGGCCTCTGCAGCCCCGGATTTGGGTTATCTGTTACACCAAAAAAATATGAGATTAGGATATACATTTTCAAGGCCAGATTGTATCACGGATATCAGATTGCCAGATAGATATACACCTCTCAGGATCGATACACCTGTGCGTCAGCAAAGTCGGCATTGGCACCGCATCTCCGGGAGTTCCGGACAATCTCACTGATACAAAAAATGTTTTTATGATAAAGACCAGAACGGAGAGAATAACCATGGCAGAAAAACCCGTGTGTGCACAGTGCGGGAAGGACGCAATTGGGGTCCAGTCATTCGGGTGCCGCTGTGTTTACGTCTGCCAGGACCATGCATACGACCTCCTTCTCAATCTCAGACCCGGTGAAAAATATTCATCCGCTGAATGCAGCTTCGAACGTTTCGGTCCAGTCTGATAGCTGATTATTTTCCCTGAATGATGGTGGGTACCATGGTTGAGGTCAGATAAACCGAAGTTCAGGACAGCCTCGACTGACCTTCATGGGGTTTCCACCCCTGTATCCCGTAAGAGGCGGATCCAACCATTGACCGGAATTTAATCAGATGCATTCAGTGAATATCTGGCAGCTATTCCCTGCTTATGAGGTGTTCCCGGTCTCCGCCTCGATCTCGTCCAGGAGCTCCCTGATCTGGGCAATCTTTTCTTTCACGGTGGGGGATATTCCGGTAGCGCCTTCGGCTGTGGCGGTATCACCCCTCCACTGTGCCAGCACGTTTGCAAGGGTCGGCCCGATATACGTGGTGCCGGTCCGTGCCTCGACCAGCCCGACCAGGGCCTGCTCACCGCTTGGGGTGATGACCGGGATGATCCAGATCTCCTGCCCGTCAATGACGTACATGATCGGCTGGACCACTTCGAGTTCCGGGGCTTTTGCGACCTCGGGGTTCTGGTGGACATTGTTCTGTGCGCCATAATCGTTGTAATATCCCGGCGTCTCATGGAACGTGAACTGGCCGGTCTTGACATTCGTCAGCATGTACCCGACCATGGAAGAGTCCTTCCCGGGGTTGGAGATGGTGCCGAACCAGTACAGGTTGCCATCGTTCCCGTTCACCAGGAACACATCGTCACCGCTCAGTTTTTTAACATCGCGCTGCTCCAGGACCGAGTTGAGCCAGCCGAGCTGGTACCGCCCCCACCAGCCGATCCATTCCTCCGTGGTGACCTCGCTCCATACCCGCTGGACCCACCCGGGCTCCTGGCCGATCGGATAGAACCTGACATCGCCGCTCACCGGGTTGACCGTCGCGATACCCACCGGTCGCTCGCCGATGCAGCCGAACAGCAGGGGTTCTGCCAGCTGGGTGATGTACTGTGGCTGGTAGGTATCATCGAGCTGGAATGTCGTCTCCATCTGCATCCACTCGGGGTGTTCCTCCCAGACGCGCCGGTTGACGTCGTTTCCGAACAGGGCGTTCCGGGTATAGATCATGTGCGGGAGGGTGATCAGCTGGGCTTCGGCCTTCGGGTCCTCGGCGTTCACGATGACATACCCGCCCGTGCCTTCGCCGGAATAGGACCATGCCTTGATCGGTCCCGCAAAGTCCAGGGGCGTGATCCAGACCAGGGTACCGTTCAGCGTCTGGATATCCGGGTCCCCGATCTCGGATTTGTACCCGAGCGATCCGATCACCTTGTCCGACCGCCATTGCGCCGTCTCAAAACTGACGAGACGGATGTGGCTGCTGTTGATGACCGCGGATGGCCCGTGGACGGTGGTGACGGCAGGGGCCGCCGCAAGCTGGGACGCGGTGACAACGCTGAGCAGGGTGATTCCCGCGATCCAGCACACCAGGATCGCGGCCACGAGGAAAACTGCCAGGGTCTGCCCCTTCACGCTCCCGGAAATCCCGCTGTTCACCGCGAGTGCAACCATGCTGTTGATCGCGACCCAGAGGAGCAGGTTGAACCCTGTCATCGGGTACAGCGAGAAGTACATGAAGATGAAGGTGATCGCTGCTGCCGAGACCGCGAGAGCCACTCTCATTGCGAGATGCCGGTTCTTCAGGATGTCCGGTGACACGAAAAAGTACAGGAAGGCAGTGATGGCGAGTATGGCGATAATGAGGGAATTCATGGATCTGATCCGGGTTTTGTATACGTCGTTGCCGGGAGGATTTCAGTGTTGCGATGTGCGATGCCATTCTTATCGCACGAGGCATGGTCAGTCTCACGGAATGATACCGATAAAATCCGGCAAGATCCTGAGGATGACATGGTACGGGATTGGATTTCCATCAAAAAATACCCCGAAAAAGATACACGTTACTTCCAGTAACATCTCCGTCGGAGACTTCAACGGATATGCAACTACAGACCCTCACATAGGCACTCATTCGCGAAAAAAAGAGCACTCCTTTTTCCGGATAATCTCATAGCAGGTCCGGTTTTATTATCCGGGCGTGAATCGGAGCTGAAAATGGCACTAATTAGCATCAACCGGAAGGCGGAACCGGAGAGGGCAAGGGGGGTAGCACGGTCACCATCAACAGAACAATGCTAAAGGGGATTCATTTGGATCATTATCATGTCGGGCAATGAGTTGTATTTTTACCTAACGTCCGGTCTGACGAGTCCCGGTCTGCATATTCTGGCATGATGGTCGGGAAAAGACAAGCGAAGGAGGTGAAGGAACTTTCTTATACAATCAGAACTATTCCAACTCCCGAGGAGGATGGAGAGCCTGGACAGCAGCACAACAAAAAGATCACCCTGGCTGTTCTTTGTATTGGTGTACGCTCTTTCTATCCCGCTCTGGGTGCTCAATATCATGTACCCGGTAAAGCTTCCCGTGGATAATCTTCCTTTGACAGATATTGTGGCCACGTTTACCCCCATGGCAGCGGCATCCATCCTTGTATATCGGGAAGAGAAACTTCCGGGGGTAAAGAACCTGTTGAAAAGGGCATTCGATTACAGGAGGATCACAAAAAAAGCCTGGTATATTCCCATCATGTTCCTGACGCCGTTTATCTTCGTGCTGACCTACGTGATAATGCGTCTCATCGGGCTGCCGGTCCCGACTGCCTGGAGCCCGTCCCTTCTGGCGCCGCTCCTCTTTATCGCGTTCTTTTTTGCCGCTGCCGGTGAAGAGCTTGGCTATACGGGATATGCAACCGATCCCATGCAGGCCCGGTACACCTCGCTGACAGCCAGCCTCATCATCGGGTTTATCCACGCGGTATGGCATTTCCCCTCGGAGATTTCCATTGGCCAGACCCTGGGATTGTTTATATGGGGAGGAGTTATCCTTGCCATCAGTTTCCGGATCCTGAGCGTCTGGCTCTATAACAACACGGGAATGAGCGTCTTTGCAGTCATCGTCTTCCATGCCGTGACCAATACGGGAAGGAGCATATTTCCCGGTAGTCGTTCAGCTTTTGAACTGTATGACGGGGCTATCGGCTATGGGCTCATTGCTATGACTGCATTGATAGTGGTATTTTTATGGGGACCAAAGACATTAAGCAACTTCCGGTATGGAAAACAGCGCTGACAATTCTTATAAGGTCCCGATAAGGTATGGGGAAAAAGGAACTATAATGGAGGAATTTTCTACGTCAGAAAAAAGGACAAATACCCCGGAAAAAGGCAGTTATGCTCCAATAAATGGTCTGAATATGTATTATGAAGTCTCCGGCAAAGGTGATCCACTCATCGTATTGCACGGTGCTTATATGAATATACTGTCAATGGGGGAAATAATTCCCCGGCTCGCCAGGACCCACACGGTCTATGCGCTCGAACTCCAGGGCCATGGTCGGACCGCAGACATTGACCGCCCCATCACCTATCCGAACCTGGCAGACGATGTGGCGGCTTTTATGGACACGGCAGGTCTTAAGAAAGCTGATATATTCGGTTATTCCATGGGTGCTGAGGCCGGATTGCAACTCGCCATCCGCTACCCGGAGAAGGTGAGCAGACTTGTCGCAGCCGGAGTCGCCTACGATTTTGAAGGTTGGCAGACCGGAGTTCAGGCAGCTATTCCGCAAATGACCGTTGAGATGTTTGTCAATATGCCATTCGCTGAAGACTATCGTAAGCTTGCCCCTGATCCCGATGGTTTTCCCGCACTTGTGGAGAAGGTGATAGCTCTCCAGCAGGAGCCGATGGCGTGGGAAGAAGATGTTAAAAAACTGAAAACCCCGGTGCTGATCATTGCCGGTGATGCAGACGGTGCAACGCTCGAACATACGATAGCTATGTTCCGGTTGCTGGGTGGTGGGTAGTATTGGTGATATGGGCAAGCCATTGCCGGATTCGCGTCTTGCTGTAATGCCGGCAACATCGCATGCGGCTGTCATTACTCAGACCGATCTTTTAATCGCTTTCATCGAACCTTTCCTGGGAAAAGTCCAAGGGATTTCGGTTTGAACCAGTTGGGGACGATGGGATCCGGGGAATATGGGCAGTCTATATTTTTGGGAATTCCTGCACATATTTGCAGGAAAACCAGTTTCTGCGTTCTGATTGGCATAAATCTGGTTTTACGGGCTCTAAAATGTTCCCTTTTATTGCTCTTTGGCTGGCAGATCTCAGGAAAAACGAGCTATGGTAAATGAACGTGAAAGGAACCCCACTTTTCAGGATCGCTTTTATGTTGAGGGGGGGTATTTTTCCGTCGGTGAAAAACCTAAACCTGATCAATGGTTTCAACGTCGATACATTGTGATTCATGTCTAAGCCACTCTTCCGTGCCCCTCTTCATACAATATATCCAGGAGTTTTCGATCAAACAGGGGGTTGTCGGATCCCGTTCCGGGCTCATTTCGGACTTTTTTTGGGAATCGAGGGGAAACGGGGGCTGGAGTGTGGCCGGATTGGGGGTTGGAAAAGTGTGTATGATAAGGGTTCGGGAGGGGTATAGGTGGGCGGGCTGTTCCGGTATTTATAGACGTGACGGGATTTTTTCAAGTCTTTGTGCAGACAAAATACTGATACTTTAATGGCTGTCCAGTTTCCGGAGGAGTGCAGAAATTTTTGGTTCCACGTCCGGAAGATCCGTCACTATTACATTCCAGACAATGGAGTAATCAATCCTGAAATAACCGTGAATGATCCTGTTACGGAGGGCGGCCATATCCTTCCAGGGAATATCGGGCTCCTCCGATTTGATCCGATCCGGTACATTATTTGCGGCTTCCCCGATCACTTCGATTGCACTCCGTACCGCGTGGGCAAAATAATCATCATTGATAAGATCTTCCAGCGTTCGTCCGTGTGATATCTTTTTCAGGAACGCGATCTCGTCAAGGATGTGACGGAGATAGACCGTATTATCCTTCAACCCAGATCACCTCGGCCTCAACCCGCGGGCGGATGTACCTTGTCGATCCCTTCGACCGTTATGAGATCGACGTTCCGACGGAAGAGTTCTTCGAGACGCTCGGCAAGCCCGACAAAGTTCCTGAGTGTCGCATATCCCTCTGCGAAATCCACAAGCACATCCACATCGCTCTTTTTTGTCTCCTCACCGCGGGCGAACGAACCGAAGATGCCGATCTTCTTCACGCCGAACTGCGATCGAATGGCCGGAGCCTCTGCTTCCAGTTTTTTCAGCAGGCGGCTTTTGCGCCGGTGCGGCGTAACGAGTTCGGGCATGCGATCGCTTCCTTACTAGGGAGTTTGGCGATTCCAATACAATAAGAGTATGGTCAGTAACTGGAATGGCTTAATCCCTGCGGCCTATGGCATTATCCGGGTCTGCTGCAGATCTTAAACCTCAATAACGGTTGACATTCACAGAACACGGTTTATTACTGGCGGACTGACAGGTACCTGAAAAAAACCTGATGTCATTCCGGGTTCAATTCGGGCTCCGATGATGTCCGGCACAGGATAACGGAGCCCAATTTACGCCCCGATTTATGAAGTCCTCAAATCTGGCTTATTTTGCCAAACGGCCAATTTTATAGTACCCCGAAAGACGGGTTGAATTCAGCGGATCCGGAGGGATTCGATATGTTGGATTATGCAGGTTTTATGTGCTGCCGGACGACTGGTAACGGGCTTTTAACGAGATACTGAATAAAAATGCTGCTCGCTTGGATGATGAAATGGGAGGTGGATCTGACAGGGATTACCTACCGTCGGAGGGATTTTGTGTCCGGCGATTCGGCCATACCGGGTGACTTTTCGGATTTGAAAATTTCCGGGCAGGATTTAATCGATAAAGAAAACAAATGGGATCAATGTGCCACTCAAGGCAATTGTCGATGGAGAAACTATTATCGGCCCGGACCTTTCCGAAGAAGAATGGGCAACATTGAAATCCCGGCATAAAAAGGGACTCCCCATCACAATGGGTTGTTGCGGGGCGCCGGGACATATGAGGGTATCAAAAACCGGGACCCGGCACTTCTATCACGCGGTTGATACCGGGTGTAATTATGAGGAGGAGTCCAGAGAGCACCTGGAAATCAAATACCAGATATACCTGACCTGTAAATCCGAACAATGGGAGACATACGTTGAATTTCCGGCACCGGACCGGACATGGATCTCGGATGTATACGCAGTCAAAGATGGCAGGAAAATTGTTTTTGAAATACAAATAAGTACCATTTCTCCGAGTGTCCTGGAGGAGAGAGACAAGAAATACCGGAACGAAGGTATCGAATCGGTACTGGTTACTTGATAACTTTTTAGAGAGATCAAAGGATTTTGCATCCTGGTATCACTCTCATCTTTACGAAGAAGACGATCGGCTTGGGGAAACAATCCCCTATATCGACGATTCGATATTTGATACAGGGCCTGAAAATCATATTTTCATCTCAAAGGGCATCCGGAGTGTCGGGTTGAATGCAAAGAACCAGACGCTGTTCACGACCAATAACCCGGAAATCCCGCTGGCGGTCTGGGTCAGGGAGGTCCTGAAGGGAAATTACCAGAAATATCTCGAAGAGACTTCCGCTGCCTATCATCATAAGCGCCAGTTAAAAAATCTGGCAGCTCCCCTGCTCATCCAGTTCAGGGAATTTTATCAGAAAATCATCCGTGATGAAACATACAGGAAAAAGGTTGATCACTATTATCGAATTTTTAAAACTGATGCAACATTACTGAAAAGAAAAAGCATTGCAAAAAAAGTTTGATGAGATATATTCCGAGATAGACTGGCTCGGTAATGAGTATCGTTCCTCTATGTCCGAAGGTTATGGATTGTTTATTTGGAAAAAAATTCCGAAACTTGAGACACCACTACCTTTTTTCCGGCTGGAATCGGAATTAAAGGTAAGGAAAATGCAGGAATGCGTGAAGGTGTTCAGTCAATGGGAGGTGTCTTTTACTAGAGCATTTAGCGATTTGGAGCGGGAATTCTCCGCTGGAAAAAGATGATTTAAAGATAAGATTTGAATCTCACTTCGATACTGCGGGCTGATCCAGGCTCCTAGACCCGTCGTCAACCTGCGTTAATTCGAGTCCTTCACTACATCGGATAAACCCTTCGGATATGTTCTTACCGGATCTTTCTGGAGAGTGAGCGAGATATCGAGATTTATTCAATAAAAAATTGAAAACTATTCACACCACGCAACCTTCATCTTGCATTGTCCCGAAGAGTATTATTACTGATATTTCCCGGGGAACAATCTTGGATCGCAATGAATTCCAGACACGGCTTGAGATGATCGATCTCCTGCTGAAAGAACAAGGCTGGGTTGTATCTGATCGATCCCGGGTTCTTGCTGAAGTCGATACCAAGCAGTCTGATTTTGTTGCGAAAAGTTACAAGACCGTTTCTGATACCCTGAAAAATGATATGGAGAGCAAGTACGTCGATTACCTGCTGCTCGACAGTTTTGATGCACCACTTGCTATTGTGGAAGCAAAGCGTACATCCAAGGATCCCCATCTCGGGCAACAACAGGCCTCGATGTATGCTGACGATATCAAGCGCCAGACCGGTAGGGATGTATTCATTTTTCTTTCCAACGGGTACCAGATTATTTTCTGGGACCGGGAGCGGTACAGCCCACGCGATGTGAAAGGGTTCTATGCGCAGGGGGATCTGGAGCGGCTCCGGTTCCAGAAGACGCAGGATGCATCATCGCCGGTTGAAGTCGATACTGCCATTGTTGACCGGTCAAAAGGGATCGAGTGCGTCAAGCGTATGGTGGAGCATCTCCAGCGGGGGCACCGGAAAGGACTCATTGTCATGGCTACTGGTACCGGGAAGACCCGGGTGGCAATGGCTATCATCAAGATCCTGATGGAGAAAGGTCTCGTGCAGAAAGTGCTCTTCCTTACCGATCACCGGGCACTGCGGGACCAGGCGATGAACAAAGGGTACAAATTATTTTTCCCGGAAGAGGGGAAAGACACGATCTTCGCCGGGAAGTATGACACGAGCAAGCGGCTGTACGTTTCCACGATCCAGACGTTTCAGGAGATTTATCTTGACAAGGATACAAACGGACAGTTCAAGCTCTCACCGGGGGAGTTCGACCTGGTCATCTCCGATGAGGCTCACCGTTCGATCTACAACAAGTGGAAAGACGTATTTACGTACTTCGATGCGATACAGATTGGTTTGACAGCGACACCATCAGAGATCCTTGATCGGGACACGCTCCGGTTCTTTGAGTGTCAGGATGGGTCACCTACCGCGTTATATACCTATGATGATGCGGTGAGGGATGGGGTATTGGTTGATTTCCGGAAGAGCATCCTTGGAGCCCAAACTCATTTCCAGATCCCGGGGTGAAGCGGCAGGATTTGACCGAAGGTGAGCGAGCACGACTGCTGGAACTGGGGATCGATCCGGACGATATCGATTTCGAGGGAACGGAACTGGAGAAAAAGGTAGCGGTGAAGGGGACATCTGAAGCGATTGTCCGTGAGTTTATGGAGAATGCTCTTATGGACCAGACCGGGACGTTACCGGCGAAATCCATCATTTTTGCGATCTCGAAAAAGCACGCGTACCGGTTGCAGGAAGCGTTTGACAAGCTCTATCCCGAGTACAAAGGCACACTTGCCCGGACAATTGTATCGGAGGATTCCCGGGCTGATGCACTAATCAAGGCATTCGAGAAGGAGTCCATGCCCCGGGTCGCAATATCAGTTGACATGCTGGATACGGGGATCGATGTGCCGGAGGTCTGCAACCTTGTCTTTGCCAAGCCGGTCTTCTCAAAGATCAAGTTCTGGCAGATGCTTGGGAGAGGGACCCGGGCCAACAGCGCCTGTGAACATTTTGAATGGTTAGCCGAGGGGAAGAAAGAGTATTTCCAGGTCTTTGATTTCTGGAACAACTTCGAATACTGGCAGATGAACCCGAATGGGGTGAAGAACGAATCTCCTGACGCGATCACGAACCGGATCTTCCTCTCGCGGATAAAGCAGCTCGCGTTCCTCCGGGACCACGGCGACAAGACAAGGGCGGGGCAGGTGAAGGATCAGATCCTCGCCGATATCCGCTCGCTGCCTCAGGAGTCAGTGAGCATCCGTGACAATAAACCCGCAATTGAGAAAGCCCTCTCCCCGCACCTCTGGGACAACGTGGCAATCGATCCGCTCCAGTTCCTGACACAGAAGATCATGCCCCTGATGCGGTACCAGAAGGACGTAAACCTGAACACTACGATCTTCACACTACGATGCGAGCAGACTCAAACACGCAATCCTCCGCAACGATTCCGGTGAGATCGAGCGGCAGAAGAAAATGATAGCCCAGATGGCAGAGTGCCTGCCACTCACGATCAACAAGGTAAAGGAACGCGAGGAGATCATCCACGAAGTGCTTTCCAAGTCCTTCTGGCAGTCCGTATCTTACGAGGCAGCGGAGCGGATGCTTACCGAGCTTGCACCACTGATGCACTACATGACGAAAGAACCCCAGAAGACGATCGTCATCAACATGGGCGATAACATCGAGATGCGGGAACTCATCCAGATGCTGGGAGAAAAGGAGCAGACCTATATCACAAAAAATCCGGAAGCATGTTGAGGAACGGATCAAAAAACTCGCCGCAGACAACCCCGTGATCCAGAAGATCGCCCGCGATGAAGTGCTCTCAGAAGCCGATCTTCAGCAACTCGAAGCCACTATCTTCGGTCCCGATCTCGCGAAGAACAACGCGGAACTCGGCAAGGCTGTGACGAGCACCGAGAGCATCATCGTCTCATTCATCAAGCGGGTGCTCGGGATGTACGGAGAGGCAAATCCGGCAGACCGGATAAAGGATGCGTTCCGGACGTACATGATGGAGAATAACAAGCACTATTCGGCTGACCAGCTCAACTTTATCCGCATGGTCGAGTCGGTCTTTTCCCAAAAGAAGCACATCACGTACGCCGACTTCTGGGAGCCTCCGTTCATCACGCTCGGGAATGCGGAGCCGATGTTCTCTACGGATGAACTCAAGACATTTGAAAGGATTTGTTCGCGGGTTGAGCGGGAACTTTCTGCCGGGGTGGCTTAAATGGGGGAGAGGGAGCTGCCGGAGGGGTGGGTGTGGAAGAGGCTAGGGGACATTGCAGAAATTCATTCCGGTGTGGGTTTTCCTTTAGAATATCAGGAAGAATCGAATGGAGAAATTCCAGTCTACAAGGTAATGGATATTTCAAAAACTTTTTTGAGAGGTGAGAAATATTTACAAAAATCTGGTTTCTACATCTCTAAAAAAAATTGTGAGAAAATTAATGCAAACCCCTTCAAGGAAGGAACAATTGTTTTTGCAAAAATAGGCGCAGCTCTTCTATTAAATCGCAGAGCGATTCTTTCGCAGGATGCTCTATTTGATAATAATGTGATGGGACTCACACCTAATCGTGATGTTATTGATAATTTATTCTTGTATTATCATTTTTTGAAAATTGATTTATGTGAAATATGTCATACAACGAGTGTCCCATCAATCAGAAAAAGTGATGTTGAAGATTTCCAAATCCCCCTTCCCCCGCTCCCTGTCCAGCGCCAGATCGTTGCCGTTCTCGAACAAGCGGAGGCGGTGAAGCGACAAAGGCATGAGGCGGACGCATTGACGGGAGCGCTGTTGCAAAGCGTATTCTATGAAATGTTCGGGGATCCGGTAAGGAATGAGAGAGGATGGGACATCGCAAGAATTGAGGAAATTTGCGATGAGATAACCGTTGGGATTG
This sequence comes from uncultured Methanoregulaceae archaeon, assembly GCA_963815065.1. Taxonomy (GTDB): domain Archaea; phylum Halobacteriota; class Methanomicrobia; order Methanomicrobiales; family Methanospirillaceae; genus Methanoregula. The sequence continues at coordinate 382,830 of CAWFFE010000003.1, forward strand.
TTGTAAGGCCGGCCTCATATTATGTTGAAAGCGGGGTCCCAACTTTTCGTTCATTGAATATTCGATCTTGATAAACTGAATCTTGAAAATTTTGTTTACATCAATTCCTTGGATAATGATACGATTCTATCAAAATCAAAGGTTCGAAGCGGAGATGTTTTAGTTGTTCGAACCGGATATCCGGGAACGGCATGTGTCGTACTTCCCCCGAATTTGATGGTGCAAATTGTATTGATCTGATAATACTCCGCCCAAAAAACAGATTATTAATTGTAATTATTTGAGTAGATTTTTAAATTCTGAATATGAAAGCTCCACCTCTTGCAGCAAATACTGAATTCGTCAGCAACATTTGAATATCGGTGCAATTCGCCAAGTCGGAAATCCCCGTCCCCCGCTCGCACTCCAGCAGCAGTTCGCCCATATCGTTGAGAGTGTGGAGCGGATTCGCGATCAACAAGTGGCATCGGGCAGGCAAATCGAGGGGTTGTTTGAGGGGCTGATGGCGAGAGCGTTTGTCGGGGGAGCTCGCGGTCTAACTATTTTTTTGCTATGATATTTTTGAAAAATTGCTGTCCGCATGTACAATATAGTTTATTCGCATCGTGATCGTATTTCAGAGGATTTTTGCACGAAAAGCAGTTGAATAATTTTTGGAATTCTTTGAATTCTTTAAAAACATAATCAACATCCCCCATTCCACCCCATGCATAAGGATTTCCTTGATTATGACTGTAGAAATTCAGCATTGAATGACTTTTAAATCGTTCAAAACAGGGTTCTTTTTTTACCTGATTTTCAAAAAATCCCTCTTTCATTCCTCTTATTTTTCCTAAAAACGGATCCCAGAAATCGTAAATAGTCCGATCAAATTCTTTTATTGGCCGTTTGTGAACAGTGTGTACTCATAGTCAGCACATTTTTTATCTAACCATTCTTCGATGTATTGGCGCAGAGCATTCCCGGCTATTTTTGGATCTCCTTCATCAATCAGACTCTGGATATGTTCATCATTCATTAAGTCCGACTGCTTCCTCGGACCCGAATTAATTTCCCAACCGGTGATTCTATCGAATTGCCATCCTTTCTCTGTTAATCGCATTTTTAGAGTGTTGTAAAATCGTTCATCATGAGTTGTGAGAAATACCTGGAAATCGGACATATCTTCAGCGATTACATCAACAATTCTTGCACGATGATCAGCATCATATGAGGAGACGACATCGTCGAGAACAATAAAGGGAAAATCGTGGTTGAACTTTTTTACAGCACAAAGGAATATTGCTAAACCAAGAGTGTTGAGGTGAAATTCGCTTAGGGTACCTGCTGGGGGAACCCTTCGTTCATCTGAATAGAATTTTACCCTTAACAAAATACTCTTATCCGTGCTGTTTTGATCTATGATTATATCGGGAATTGCATCTGTATCCTGAATTTTTTTGTAAATTCGGGTTACGTCAGTCTTCAGAGATTGTAATATTGAGTCAACCAATTCTCCCGCTCAGGCTCGTATTACGTCCGCAATTGTGTTGAAATCATTAGTCACCTGAATGTAGGTTTTCGCGTTTCTTCATCCAATTGATCAAGTCTGATGAGTGCGACTTCCAATTTTTTTAAGCGATCTATTAAATTTTGAATCTTATAAGATTCGTCAGGAATATCTTCGACGTTGATTTTCCCTAAGTTCCTTCAGCAATTTTACAGAAAATAGATCCTGACATTGTTGAAAATATGAAATATATTGATCCGATTTTGAGAGAACATCATCTTCTAAGGATAATTCTTCGGCCGCATTCTCTAATTGGGAGATTTCATTTGCAATTTTTTCCAATGAAAGTGTATTTGCTTCAGGATGAGCCTTTCGAAGGGCACTCACTATTTTTCTTACATTTTCGCTGTACTCGAGACCGAAATTTTTCATAATTTGCTTGAGACTCACGATAAGCAGATAACGAACTTAGACTGTTTGATAAATGGATACATGCTTTTTTCTGTGATCCGACAGAGGTATCATTCCATGGGGTCAAACAAATCGGACATTTTGTCACAGGTTCAGCATCAAGTAATTGTTTACTTGATGTCCACACATCCTGGAAGACCGCTTCTTTTGTCGATTTTCGGAGTGATTGAATTTCTTCACTTGTAGATTTCAATTGAAGCAAATTTTGCCGACATACGGTTAAAAGTCCCGTTTCTTCAGCTAAAATCGTGGTTCGAGAATACTCTAAATTTTTCTTTGCTTCAATAATTCCAGAGGCTGTCTTAATCCTGCCTACCAATTCAGTGTTTACGTCCTCGATTTTCTTGATAGAATCTCTCAAATCCTCAATAAAACCAAGAGGTTGTGAACTTTCAAGATATTTCTCAACCTGATGTGAGCACCAATCCAGAACCGTTTTTTGATCTCTATCTGTAATTTTGCCTTATCTATTTCCCGGATGTCTCGCAATCTGTTCCGTGATCTCCCGATCCGGGTTTGCGTTTTCCAAATCATTTTCAGTTGTTGTAAGATCAGCAAGAACCCGCTCAAGATGTTCAAGACCTAGCCATCTGGAAATTTCTGAATATTTATCCCGCGGGTTCATATCCACGACGAACCTCCGTAAATCGTGTTGCCGTAGAACACAATGGGCCGGTGATTTTGAGATCACTTCAACGAGTTCAGAGGGAATATCGTCATTACGTCCGGTTTTGACCGACCTAGTAACTGAAATCTCTGTTCCCAACTCGTTATTCTTTAATGAAACAGAAATGGTTGGTGGGATATATCACAGACTCATCTGCAAGGACATGGGGGAGTGCGTGTTTTCCTCCACGTTCACTATTTTCATCTCCTTTGCCGAGATGATCAGACAGAGCCATCAACAGAAAAAAGGTATTCAATGGCATCGGCATACCCACTTTTCCCGCAACCGTTTGGTGCAAAAATTGCAATTGATTTTCCCT
>CAWFFE010000004.1:0-128948 GCA_963815065.1 uncultured Methanoregulaceae archaeon
TATATACCGCAAGAATCAACGCTGACCGGATGTTTATCTTTGCCCACATCTTCGCCGGTGCTCTCCTTGGTCTCCTGTTCTGGCACCTGGCGAATGACCGGCGGGCTGTTCCCTTGTGTATTTTGGGCTCGATCCTCCCGGACCTCATCGACAAACCCCTCGGGCTGCTGTTTCCTTCGGTTCTCGGCGGGGGGAGGACCGTTTTCCACGCTCTCATCATTGTTGCCATCATCCTGCTCTGTACGCTTGTATTTGTCCGATCCCGGTGGCTTGGTGCCGGGGTGGCAGGCGGGGTCCTGCTGCACCAGGTGCTCGATGAGATGTGGAATCTTCCGGCAAACTGGTTCTATCCCCTCCTGGGTCCCTTCCAGGGACATATGATCCCCGATTATATCGGGACCTTTTTCTGGTTTGAGATCACCAATCCCTCCGAATGGCTGTTTATGATCGGGTCGGTCGTGATCCTTGCACGGACGTTTCATTACCTGCCGGCAATCTCTCTCACCGGGCGGTCGGATCTCCTGAAAACCGGGGTGAGACTATATTCTGCTGCGATGTTTATCGTCATAGGATTGAACCTGGTCATTACGGGATTCACCGGTTCCCCTGCCTCGCTGATTGCCCCGCGGTATGATATGGTGCCAACGGTGTTCGCCGGGGTGCTTGCCCTGTGCGGGGGTATCGTCATGAGCCGGAAGCACTGGACGTAGACCTTTTTTGGATCCTCCAGGCTTTGATGCGGCATCTGCTGATAGAGATTAACTCTTTTCGGACCTTCAGACTCGTGTTTCCCGGCACGTTATCAGCGTATCTGGTATTTTTCGATACTGCATGGCGGAAGAGGGCCGGCTGGGGACTGAAGGGTAAGGTGAGAAAAGACTAAAAAGAAAAAAAGACGCTTACGGTTGAGGTTGTATCTCAATTGCCCAGGAACCGGTCGCCTTCACATCAATGGTATAGGTCCCCGGGTCCAGGGATTTGGAAATACTCCCGCCCCAGGGTCCGATCTCATCTGCCAGGAGATAGATCAGGTCGCCGTTATTGTCTTTCAACCGGACGACGAAATTGCTGTTACCGGCATTGTTCATGGAAAAAACCCACATCTCATAGTCTGTCGTGGTCAGTGTCCTTATGCCGTTGCCACTACCGCTGAATTCCGTGATGGCCGGGGAAGGGGGCAGGGGTGTCCGGAGCGTTGATACCGGAACGGGAACCGTCACGGTTGCCGTCACCGTAACCGTCTGGGGGGATGACGTGACAGGAGGAGATGAGGGTGGTGCGAGGCACCCCATGGCGGATATCGCAAAAATCAATCCTGTGAAGAGAATCAGATATCGCATGATAAGTCCTCTATCAGGCCGGATAATATGCTTTCCCGTCACCGGAATTTCTCTTGGTAAAAAAAACAACCTTCAAAAAAAAACGGGATTATCCGGGAAAGCAGCACGCGGTATAAGGCAGATAATGTTCTTTCCCCTTCCCTTCTCCCGTAAAAAACAACCGCTCGGCAAACCGGGACTATCACGGAAGACCAGCACCGGTTAAAACGTAAAAACACGCGGGAATACGTGCCGGTTAAAAAAGGATGATCCGCCCGTTGAACCCGGGACAGGTTATGAATTATCGATCTCTTTGAGCGTCTTCTCGGCAAGCTCCTTCATGCGTGCCGATATCCTGCTCGATGATGAGTAGTCCACTTCCTTCATCGCGTTGGCGATCTCGGTGCCCAGCACGAAGATCGCGTACTTGTGCTCCATCTTGCTCTTGTGCTGCTGGGAGGGCGTGATCTTCAGGGCATTGTACTGGGCAAATTTGAGTTCCGGATTTAACGTTTCGAAGTAGACCTTGACATCATAGAGCATCTGGTGAAGGTTAATCAGTTCCTCTTTGTGCATGCTGTTACTCCGGCAATAACGTAGTTTTACGCAGCATAAATACCTATGCCCCGACGGTATTATGACCCCATTTTCATGAGGCGGATCGAGAGCGGGCGTTTGATGATCCCCTTGAAATCCTTTGCCGCCACGTAGGCAAGCCCTTTGCCCACCAGCCGGTCAAGGAGTTTCTGGTCGACGGCCCGGTCCACGACCAGCCCGGTCACGGAGCTGTCCACCGAATCCACCCCGGTTTCCACATCATCGGATCGCATCTCCCTTACCACGGTCAGGTCATCGGTGAGGAAACGTGCAAGCTGGTTGCCTTTCACATCATCGATATGGTCCCGCAGCGTCCGGGGGCCCTTGTTTGCTTCCGCCGGCTTTTTTACCGGCCCGGTGTGCTTTGCCCGTGTCTCGCCGGTCCCGCGATCCTCAGGTGGAGTTCGCACCTTTTTCTGGTCCTGGATGAGTTCGGCGGAATCCTCGGAATACTGGTCGCGGACATATTCGACCGGCACCTTGTTGCGCAGGGTCTTGATGACCTCCTTGCGGGACATGTCCTCGACGCTTTTTCCTTTAGGCGAGAAGGCAACAAAGTCGATGTCGGCGACCTGCAGGAGTTCCCGCAGGATCAGCTCGCCGCCGCGGTCCCCGTCAAAGAAGGCAGTCGCGGTCTTCTTCTCGCAGAGCTCCTCGACAATCTTCGGGATATGGGTCCCTTCCACGGCCACCGCATTTTTGATCCCGTACCGGAGGAGGTTCAGGACATCGGCCCGCCCCTCGACGATGATGACGGCGTCCGAGTCCAGCACATTGGGGCCGGCAGGGACCCGTTCTTCCCCGAGAGACCCGATCTTTTCGACCCGGATGCTCTGACGGACATCGTCCAGCAGCTCGTCGCTGTCGATGGTCCCGTCCTCGAACCTGTCCAGGAGGATCTCCTTTGCCCGTTCAACGATCTTTTTCCGCTTGACGACCCGGATGTCCTCGACCGATTCCACCGCGACACGGGCGACACAGGGCCCGACACGGTCGATGGTCTCGAGCGAGGCGGCAAGGATGGCCGTCTCTGCCCGGTCAAGGGAGGTGGAGATGAGGATCTCCCCTTTTGTTTCGCCCTTCTTGCTGGTGATCTGGACGTCGATACGCCCGACACGTCCTGTTCTCTGGAGATCCCGCAGGTCCAAATCTTCGCCGAGTAACCCTTCCGTCTGCCCGAATATGGCTCCGACTACGTCAGGTTTCTCGACCACCCCCTCTGCGGTGAGGCTGATATGAACAAGGTACCTGGTAGTATCTGGTGAATACACGTAAACGCACCCCCATGAATCATACAACTGATGGAATGCCTGATCATAGGTATAACTTATATATTTTATGCATAATTACTTAAAATATTGTTAAGCGGTAAGCCCCGTACTCACCGGGTTTTCTCTCAAAAAACGTGCATCCGCGACTGACCTTCCCGCAGGCAGCCATGAGGAAAGTGTTCCTGTTCCCGCCAGTACCCGTTTCCGGCCGGCGGAGCGACCTCGTCCAAATCGTTCAGGACCCGGGAAGTTCGTTCCTGCCTATACCTTCCACCAGTACCCGTTTCCGGCCGGCCGGCTTCTTTTCACCGGACGTCGAGGAACCCGGGAAGTTCGTTCCTGCCCATACCTTCCACCAGTACCCGTTTCCGGCGGCTGGCTCTTTTCACCGGACGTCGAGGAACCCGGGAAGTTCGTTCCTGCCCATACCTTCCACCAGTACCCGTTTCCGGCTGGCCCGGCTTCTTTTCACCGGACGTCGAGGAACCCGAGGAGTTCGTTCCTTCCCATACCTTCCACCAGTACCCGTTTCTGGCTGGATGCTGCCCCGGACCGGATGTGTACCCGGGCCGGCGAAACATCAAATCTTTCCGCGATAAGGGTAATGACCGCCCGGTTTGCCTTCCCGTCCACGGCAGGAGCGGTGACCCGGCACCCGATGGCCTTCCGCCATTCGTTGTAACCGGCAGGAAAGGCGCTGGTCTTTGCACCGGCGGTAACCTCGAGGGAAATAAGAGTGCCATGCCGGTCTTCCATGAGGGCATCGGCGATATCAGGCATAGGAATCCCGTGTAAAGAAATGTAGCCCGGCATTAACGCACATGGATCACCAGTGGCATGCTGCCGTCCTTCACCTGTGTTTAAACCCTGCCGGGCATGCCTGTCGCGCATCCGGGTTGTCCCGTGGATCACATCCAGACACTTGTCACTCGATCACCCGGGGACCTATGGATGCGCTGTATCGGCAATACCTGTTTGTTTTTTTTCCTTATAGCAGTTGGCAACGGGGAAGGGGCCGGCCCTCCTCTCTCCGGCAACGTGCCGGGTACTCCGGAACCATCGTACCAGAAACACTCCCGAATCATTACCGTTTTCTCCGGACCATCGTACCGGGAAACTCTCCCGAATCATTTCCGTGTACTCCGGAAACCCGGCCCGGGAACCCCAAAAACCCTGAGCGGGTACTCCGGAACCATCGTTCGGGATACACCTCCCGCCCCTTTGCCGGGTTCCCGGGCAACATCATCCCGGAAATACCTCTTCGTTGGCTAGTGCGTTCCCCGGAAACCCCGGCCCGGGAACCAGGCCGGCTCTTCCCGTACAAATTCTCCTTCCCGGTACACAACCCTGCCTCCCCGGATGACCGTTGCCGGGAAGATTGCCATGTGCCCCTCGAACGGGGTCCAGCCACACCTGCTGTGCAGCATCTCCGCCTGGACCGGGACGCGGATTTTCCCGTACAGGGCAAAATCGGCACGGTCACCCGGCCGGAACCCTGCAGGGGGAAGCCCCAGGATCTCTGCCGGCCGGGAGGAGGTCTTCCGGATCACCGACTGCAGGGAGATCTTCCCGTCGATGACCAGCGGCAGGAGGAGCGGAACCATCGTTTCAACCCCGCAGATGCCGGAGGGGGCCACGGGAAAGGGCTGTGCCTTCTCCTCCCGGGTGTGGGGGGCATGGTCGGAGGCGATGACATCGATCCGGTTCCATGCTCCCCAGAGGTGTTTTCTCTCCTTTTCGGATCGGAGGGGCGGGTTGACCTTCCCGAAGGGATCGCTGGCCTCGAAGTCTTCCCGGGACAGGAAGAGGTGATGGGGAGTTACCTCAACAGAACCCGGTGCCGCGTCGATCGATCGCCGGGTGCTGAGATGGCAGAAGTGCAGGCGGCAGCCGGTGGTATTTGCCTGGCCGGCTGCCTCTACCGCCAGCAGTTCGCCTTCCGGCGAGCGGACCCGATCGTGGGAGACCAGGTCGGTGTCCTCACCGGGATCGACCGTCTCTGCATGGATGGTGGCGAGGGCACCAAGGGCATGGATACGTTCCAGCGCCCGGCGCAGCACCGTCCCGCTGACCGCTTCCCCGTAACTGGAAGGGGCACAGAAGGTCTCGCCAAAGGCCATGGCACCTGCCTGCCACATGCTCTCCAGGGGAGTATCCGGATTTACGCCGCTGTTGATCGCAAAACTGCAATATGCGTTTTTCCGGGCATCCCGGACGCGGGCCTGCAGGGATTCCGGGGTGGTAATCGGCGGGATGGTGTTGGGCTGGTCGACCACCACCGTCACCCCGCCGGCAAGGGCGCTCATGCTGCCGCTCTTCCAGTCCTCCTTGGCCGACTGGACGCCTCCCCGCATGTGGACGTGCATGTCGATGGCCGCAGGCAATACGAGCAGTCCCCTGCAGTCAAGGATACCGGTACCCCCTGGACGTGCGCCCACATGTGCCACCATGCCGTTCTCAAGGGTAATATCCGCCACGCGCCCTGACGGCAGGGTGACGTTCCCGAGCACGAGGGACGGCAGGGTTTCCATAGTACCTGATTTTTCCCTCCAGCCATAAAAGGCATGGTGATCCGTTGCAGGGCTGGTGAACCATCGACAGGTATTCAACCCCTCAGCTCAATAGTCCCTTGATACTGAGGGGTCCGGTCCTGCAGGATAACCGGCACCTCTTTTTCAAAAAGGAGTTGAAAGTCATGGATAAAATTATCAGGTTCACCCTCGGCGTGCTGCTGGTCATCCTCATCGCGTTCTTATCCCTGGTTTCGTACCAGGTCTACGTTGAACGGGCGTACGTGACATCGCTCTCCGGCACCTATTCCTACAGCTGCACCATCACCACCGATTCCCCGCTCACCAACGTCACGCTCTTTATCCCGGTCCCGGCAAATCCGGCCGGCAATTCACCGGTCGTGGCAGGGTTCAGCGCCGGTGAGATCGGGGGCGTCCCGGCAGGCTGGGACGTTACGCTCTATGATACCGGCAAGGCAACGCTGGTGAAGATCACCGTCCCGGCGATCATGCATACGGAAGGAACCGGACCTTCGGTATTCAGGATGGCAGCGGCAGACCTGCAATCGCCTGCCGCGATTGACACCCGGGATCCCATCAATACCAGCGCCATGTTCCGCCCGGTCGGCGAAGTGGGACCGGCCTCCTGTGCTCCCGGCTCCGTAACCGCGGGTAGCCCGGTATGTCATCACTACACGACGTCGCTGTATGCCGATTACGAGGCACCGCCGGGTGCATCGGTGAACATCAGTGCAACCCTCGTCGGCAGGAATACCTGGCACATATTCGGGCCGGGGTCAAACGAGTACGATACCGCGGTAAGCCTGCAGATGAGCGGGCCTCACCAGGGATGGGCAACCATGACCGGAACGCTCACCGACCATATCGGGATGTACGATGTGCCGGAAAACCCGGCCGGATATTCTTACAGGTATCCCTTAATGTGAGAACGGGCTGGACGATCCGGAGCAGACGATGGAACCAGGAAGAAACGGACAGCAGAGAGGGTCGGTCCGGGTCGGCATGACCGTCGATATCATTAAAAAAGAAGACCAGAGAAGCGGGAAAAAGACCCGGGGCATTGTCGCAGAGATCCTGACCAGCTCGTCCTTTCACCCCCATGGTATAAAAGTGCGCCTGAAGGGGGGGCTTGTCGGGAGAGTGGCCGCGATAATCGATGCCGCGGTGACGGAAGATAACGGCCGCCCCTGACCGATCCGTGCCTGCCCCTGCAGAAGTTTCCCGGCTCTGAAACAGCGGATCAACCGGGGGGCCTGTTCAGATCCTCTTTTTTAATGAACCGCAGAAAAAATATCCCTCATCGTCTCCTGCCGAAGAGCACGATGGCCGCTGCCAGGGAGACGAGGAGTGTCATGAACGCCGGAGGGCTCCGGGTCGCGGTCCGGATGACCGAATACGTGGTGGGGACCGGGGTAACGGTTCCTGTGAGGGTGGGCTGCACGGGCAGGGAGGTGGGTGCCGGGGAACCGTTGAGCACCATTCCGCTGGCAGACGGGGAAGGCAGAACCGGTATCACGGGGGATGAACCCGGGAAGAAGGTGTACACATGGCTGTCACTGGCAACGACAACCACCGAACCGTCGGTGCTCATGGCGATGTGGCGGATGTATTCACGCTGGCTTGAGGATGCGGTCAGTTCTCCCCGCGAGTTCAGGAACAGGACCTTCCCGTCGGCGGTTCCGGCGGATATGATCGTCCCTTTGTCCGATACTGCGCTGCAGGTTATGCCGGCACTCTGCCGGTTCTGCGGGTTGGAAGCATAGGTCCACGAAATATTCCCGTTCGTATCGAGGCTGGCGATGTTTCCCGACGCTGTCCCGGCAATAATAACGGAGCCGGTCGGCGTCATCGACAACGATGTCACGAATCCGGTTACCGGCCTGTTCCAGCGTTCACTTCCGTTACCGGTACTTACCGAACGGATCTTCTGCCCGTCATTAAAAACAACCGTATTCCCGTTTGATGACAGGAGCATCGTATCGGGTTCAGAATTTGTTTCCAGGGTAACGGTGCGGGATAACGCACCGGTAATGGTGTAGGAATGGAGCGAGTCCTGCGAGATACCGATGATCCTTCCCCCGGAAGGAGAAATTCTGATAACCGCATCGACCCGTTTGGTATTTCCGCTGATAACCCCGGTTTTGGTATTAACGGTAAACAGGCTTCTTCCCTGGGTCTGGCCGGCGATCAGGTTCCCGTCACGACTGACGTCGAATGAGTATACCTGTTCTGATAACCCGAAATCTCCCAGTTTCGTGACCTCCTGCTGGCCGGTTGACCCTCCCGGGAGCGGATTTTTAAAGAGATACACGCTTGAGGCGTATGCCGAAGCGGTATATTTCCCATCCGGCGTCATCATGACATCACTGCCGAAGGGTTCTTTTGCCAGCAGGGTCCCGCCCCTTGAAAAGAAGAGGACTTTTCCATCCCCCGTGACGATCAGGTCACCCTTCGGGGAGACTGCCACGCCACCAATTTCCCCGGTCGGTGAGGAATAATTCCAGGCCGGTTCCAGAGCCTGTACGACGGGCACCAGCAGAAGGATACCGGAGAGAACCATGAGGAGGAGAAGACAGTCTGTCAGCAGAATATCCGGCCGGCAGTGCATGCACCGCTTTTTTCTGGATGTGCCGTCCCATACGTACCACCGTTTTACTACGACAAAGAATTTATTGTCTATACTTAAAATAGTAATATATATCTGTTATTTAAAGAAATAGCACCAGGTTCAGAATGGTTTTTTCTTTACCCCCGACTCCTGAAGATTACCTTCTTGTCATGATTATCGTTTTTTTTCTCGTGCCTTTTATATTCATGATGATGGCGATGCCCTACATCATCCCCAAGCTGAAGGAGAAGGGACATTTTGTCCGGGACATGTATAAGAAAACCTTAACCGAGGTCCCGGTCAACGGTGGCCTGATCCTCCTCCTCTTCTCGATCTTCTCCTTATCCGTCCTCACCTTGTTCTATGGAAAAGTCATCACCCCGATCAACTTCACGATCATCGTCGTGGTGGTGCTCTTTGCCCTCTATGGCCTGCTGGACGACATGGTCAACATCGGCAGGCCGGCAAAACTGATCCTGCTCTATTATTGTGCCTACCCGCTGATACCGTTCATCACGACCACCCTGCTCGTCTCTCCTTTTTTCGGGGAGGTGGACCTCTCGATCTTTTATCTCCAGATCATCATCCCCACGTATGTACCGGTGGTGGCAAACCTCGTGAACATGCACTCGGGCTTCAATGGCATGGCACCCGGCCTCTCCCTTATCCTCCTGGTTACGCTGCTCCTCAAAACAATTTTTTTCGGCAATATCTTCAACGCACTTTTTTTCGTCTGCCTGACCGGCGCCCTCCTCGCATATTTCTTCTTTGAGAACTACCCGGCCCGGATCTTCTGGGGAAATATCGGTGCGCTCTCGGTTGGTTCTGCCATTGGTGCGCTGATCGTCACCCAGGGATTTATCATCAGCGGCTTCATCATGCTGATCCCCCATACCGTGAATTTCCTCATGTACGTCTACTGGCGGCTGAACCGGAAGAGGTACCCGCTCGAGAAATTCGGGAAGGTGCGTGATGATGGAACGCTTGAGGTCCCCAACCCGCTGACCCTGAAATGGGTGCTTCCCTACTATTTCCGTATAAACGAGCGGCAGGCAGCCGGCGCGATGTACGGCCTGACTGCCGTATTCTGTGTACTAGGTTTTTATGTGCCGGGATGAACCACTAAATCGTACTGTACCGGGAGATTTCAGCGAATGGACACCATAACGCTTGTTGGAGAAGGATTGAGAGTAGCCCTGGGTTTTCTCAACCTGCTCTTTGTCCCGGGTTTTGTCCTCTCGCTGGTCCTCTTTCCCCGGTTTACTGATATGGGGGTTGTCCAGCGGCTGGCTTACTCCACGGTCCTGAGTATCAGCACGGTAATATCCCTTGTCCTTTTCATGGATGTTGTGCTCGGGATAGATACGACACCCCGGAACATCAGACTTCGTCCTCGGTCTCTTTTCTGCTTCCATGCTCCTCATCTGGCTCTGCGAGATCTGGTACCTGAGCAGCAGCCTCCCGGCACGCGTGCACAGGAAAGTCGCCGGGCGTTACCTGACGCTCCAGAGGTATTTCTCCCGGCTCATAAATTCCCGCCGGGACCGGACTACCGGGACCGCGATGACCAGGGTAGTCTGGCACGAGAACATACCCTCCGGCAGGAACCATGTCGATCATTCCTACCTTATCGATGTCAGCGAGGAGCTGGATATTCACCAGGTGGATGAGAACAAATGGAAGATCTCCGAGGCCTCCCTGCTGCCGCCACCCTATCCGGGGACCCGGTATTTCGAACTGGTCGTCCGCGAGTTCAGGGAGGAGGGCCAGTCACTCGTTGACGATATCAACATCTTTCCGGTCCGGGTCACGAACAAACCTGCCGTCACAGGGAGCCGGAAACAACAAAGGGCCCTGAAGATTGCCGGAAGAATCTATGAAAAGACCGATACCGCCGAGATCCAGTGGGTCTACAGCCACGATTTCCACCTCTTCCCCATCCTTTACCCCGAGGATACGCTCCGCCAGATGGTGGACCGGGTCATAACAAAACTCGATGAGATCGCCGCCTCGATCAGGAGCGGTTCCCGCATCTCTTCCCATATGGAGGACACCCAGAAGCTCAAGGATGACTTCGAGATCGTCCTCGAACGACCCCGACGGTTCCCGGCCTCCACCGCTACTGCAGCCGCACCGCGTCCCGAACCCCGGATCCCTGCGCAGCCGACCGAGAGCGATCGGAGGAAACTCCTCGCCGATATCGTGCGGGATCTCCATGTCCACCATGTAACCCCGGAAAATTTCCGCACCTCCGACAACCATATGATTGCAGAGGTTAAGATCCCCGAAAAAGCCGGGGTGGATAAGATAAAGGAGTCCATCAGGGAACTCAGGGACGACGACTGGCTGTACGAGTAAGCGGATAACGGCGTTGAAATCGACAGGATACCCGGGTTTTTGCCTCAGGAACCACTCTTATCTGCCCTTGTTTTTACTATGCCCCTCACTGCACTATAGTGGGCTCCGGTGCGAAATGACCGTCCTGCCCATCGCAGACAGCCGCGATCGTGCCATGGAAGACTATTATATAGGAAATAGAAATCCCTATATTTCATTATTTTTGAAAAATAGGGCTCATATTATGACATTTCTGATGGGGCGAAAATCGGAGCCCCTGTCTGGGCTTTCCCGGTATTTTTCTGATTGCCCACAGGGCAATCCGGGGCTGATATGCAGCCGGAAAGGGATCTTTTTGATCCGTTAATTTCACGGGTAGATCGAATGTTCCGGGACTCCCTCAATCACCAGGCTGAGCCGGGTGAACATCTGACAATGATGAACCCGTGGGATCTTTAAGCATATTCCGAAAGATGATCTTTTCCGGGCTCACTCCGGGCTCCGAGTCCCCATCTGACGATCCCGTTTCCGGGTTCCACCGGAAGTGCGTCAACACCTGTGGAAAATGCTGTTAAAATTGAGTAATTTTTAACTCAGGACGTTTTAACAGACAAAATACCTGTCAAAACAGCGAGGTTCTGACAGGCCTATCTTTCTGAGGGGGTAAACAGGGAGGGTGACATTGGAGGAATGATATTCGGGAATTCCCTGAAAAGGGGGAGATCTGGAATGTGATAAATAGTGTATGAACATTTGACAAAGAATCAGGTATATGACCACGTGGAGGGATGTCAATTTACCTTTTATTTTTTCCAGTGCTCGTAATTCCGGGCACAGCTTTTGGATCCCCGATCATTATCGTCGAGGAAAAATAGTGATGAGTATTCAGATCAATAGATGCCGACTATGAGAGACCCTGAATTGGAAGATCTCAAAAAAGATTGTTATTCTTCGTTTTTCCTGATAAAGAGCACAGCCCCAAGACACCCGAGAATGAATGTCGCCGGCAGGAAGGGAGACGGGAATTCAGGTGTCGGTATGGCCGGGGTTACGTCATTGGTTCCGGGAACCGCCGGGTTATCGGGAACGATCTGGTCAATGGGACCTGGTTGTTCGATCGGAACTGTCTGGTTAACGGGACCTGCCGGGGTTTCGGGACCTGACTGGTCACCCGGAACCGTCTGCTCACCGGGACCTGCCGGGGTTTCGGGACCTGACTGGTCACCCGGACCTGACTGATTATTCGGATCGGTATTTGTGCCGGGGTCAGTACCGGTCCCCTGACCTCCCTGGCTACCCGGATCCCCATTCCCGCCCGGGCCACCTTGATCGCCCCCCGTGCCCGTGAAGACGTGGGTGGGTTGATCGATCTGGTTGCCCTGATCGACCGGGCAGGCGGTCTCACCCCGGGTAAAAGAAAGACCTACGCACACGACCAACAGCAAGAGGAGCGGGATCACCATTTTTTTCACGCGGATGCGTTTAAGATTCATGTTCCTGCCTGATTACAGAAAGGTAACCTTTGTCGTATAATATAATGTTGCGAGGCATCGGTGCATTGCATTATCAGTATCCGCTGAAACCGGGGCTCCGTTTGGGATTTGCAGGATGATGGCGGGTTCTGAGGAACGGCAACCACTCATGGAATCATCAGTTTTGTTTTCATCAGGGTTTTGATGGTATTATGGTGTCATCGACCCGGTAATGGGCAGAAATCAGAGCAGGTTCGCCGGGCATAATGCTTATTAAACGAAATACTCTTAATCATATGAGTAAATTTGAACGTTATCCTCAGAAGTTCCCCGTATGATATTGTCAGCCTGGCAGTAGCACGATCCTTAGGGAAAAAAAATATTGACGTTACGGTTTTTTCAACCCAGGAAAAAACCCTCGCCACCTATTCGAAATATTGTAAAAATTCGATCGTTTCTCCTGACAATCTTGGTTTTTTTTCAACATTATCCCGGAAGGATGTAGTATTTCCCTTGGATGAAACGAGTATGCTCGAACTCTCTAAAAACAAAGACAGATTGCGCTGTCTTCTGGCTTTTTCAGAACACCGGACTCTTGAAACGGTGATGAATAAATCCCGGCTGGTCCGGCACGCGATCGAACAGGGAATCCCCTGTCCAGAAACCGTTTTTATCGATATAACTGAGGATATACAGGATATTTCACTTCCCATGTTCCCGGTCGGTACTGAAACCTGGCATCGGCAGCGGGGGAAAGGGTGTGACCTTCGTCGGATCACAGAAGGAATTTCATGCACTGGCAAACGAATTTTTTGAATCTTACGGCCCTTTTATCGTTCAGGAAAAAATTCCGTTTACCCATAAATACACTGTCGGCGTTCTTTGCAACGCCGATTCTGAGGTCAGGAGGGCATGCGTCATAAAAGAGCTGCGTAACTATCCCGTGGATACCGGCCCGGCCTGTTACGCTGAAACGGTTGATCACCCTGAACTCCTGGAGTTGAGTATCAGGTTAATGAAATCGCTACATTATTTTGGGATTGCCGATATTGATTATCTCGTGGATGCCCGGACCGGCAAGCCGACACTCATGGAGATCAACCCGCGGTTCTGGGGTTCTGTGCAGGTTGCGATAGATGCCGGCGTTGATTTCCCGTATTTATTATATGAAATGATGAAAGATGGAGATGTAGCAAAATCGCTGGATTACACGGCGGGTGTGCGATGCCGTCACCTCGTATTTGATGACATCCTGCGTCTGAGAGGAATAATAAAAGGCCGGTATTCACTGGCATTCAAGGTTGATGCAATCATGGAATTTTTAACTTTTCATCCGGCAGATGGCTATTATGTGTTTCGCCGTGACGATCTCATGCCATTCCGGCACCTTGTCAGGAAAAAGATCCTGAAATCCCTGCACCAGAGTGAGTTCTAAGAAATTGCCGGAACCTGAAAAAATCTCTCGTGCCGTGCTGGGAAATTAATCCTTTTTTTGGGAGATTTTTTTGAGCGATCCAAAGAGTCCCTGTTTTAACTCGGATATCCCGGGAAATTACTATCGCGTAATAGATTGCTGCAAGTACAAGAGCGATAACGATTAAAAATATCGTTGATACCGAATAATATTTGGCAATTATCAACGGCAGACAAACCAGGGTACCGAACACTAAATACCGGATAATTTCGTATGCTTCATTCCGTATAGGAACCCCGGCGATTTTTAAGGTGTACATGTTCATCCAGCCCCAGAAAATGACCCCGGTCGCGGATAATAATACCAGCCCGATGACAGGATCGCCCAAAACGCCGGCAACAACGAGCACAACCACCCTCGTGATGAGGAGCAGGATATTAAACCAGAAATTGGCTCCCTGCATTTCCATGACATTAAAAACTGACATCAATGGAGTTGAAATAAACGCGACAAACATCCAGGGAGTAATAATTTGGGCATAAACACCGGCGTTTGCCCACGGGGCCCCTAGAGCAAAAGAGAACAACTCGGGCCCGATAATCACGATGATCAGGCAGGAAAATATCCCTAGGGAGATGAGACGGGTATGGACCGCCTTAACAACATTACTAATGGAACCGGTAACATTTTTTTCCTTGCAGGCCTTCTGGAAAAAAACGGTATTCAGTGCATTTCCCATCAGTTTTGACGGCAATCGTATAATCATGTACGCAATCGCGTAGTACCCGACGACAACCGGTGAGAAGTAGAAGGCGAGCAAAAAAGGCGTGGATTGGAACGATGCCACAGATGCCAGATTCGCTCCTGCATTATATTGCGGGAATTGCTTGTACCGTATTGCCAGTTGCTTCATTTTCTCGAATGAAAGGTTCTGGAAAAAATGGAGCTCGGAAACCGTTTTTCTCAATGAAACAGCCGCTATTGTTGCATCATTTATTATCGTGCCAAAGATCAGGCCAAAGGGCGATGGCGAAATTGCTCCAATCCCGACAGAAACGCCTTTGCCGGTAACCGAGCTGTAAAAATTTGCCTTTGCTATTGTCCCGAATTCGTCTCTCCGTGAAAGCCATGCGGCGAGTACGAATGCCACACTGTTGCTCATTATCGCCAGAGGGAGCAGGTAAATATAATGCGAGAGACCGGGAGCATTGAGAACCTGCTCAAAATAGCCGGAAAACATGAAGAAGAAAACCGTGGTCAGAACCGAGGTTGCCACCATGAGGAAAGCACATAAACCAACAATATTTGCGGCATCCTCATCCTTTTTTGGCAACTGGATTGCGGAGTTATAAGAAAAACAGGAAATTACTGCAATAATAGTGACAATCGAAAGAAACAACTGGCTGATACCAAAATCTGCAGGTAAATATAACCGGGTGAGAGCGGGGGTAACTATTATTCCCAGTATTTGTCCTGCCAAAGTAGCAGAAAATAATTTAACAACATTTGAAATGAACTTTGACATTCAAATAGGGTACTCACTATTTGCTTATTATTTATCACTCATCGATACCCGACTAAAATATCTCAGTATTAAAATTATTTGGTCAGAATTTTTATTGCAGATTCAGTTAGTATCCATTGGATGCATGAATAAAAGTAATGTTTTCAGAAGTTTTGTATACCAAAAATAGTCTTATTTTATGAATCACTCTGCCTTTTTCCCGGAGTTTTTCCAGAAATAATCAGGATCATTTATACCGAATGCCTCTCGTAAACCCCTTGAAGTCATTTCCATGATGTCTATTGCAGGAGAAGTATTTATCTCAATAGCAACCGGACCATTCATTGTTAAGGCAATATCCCAGCCCAAATAGGTAAAAAATGGCAATTTGGACGCGGATTCGGTTGTAAAATTTCTAATTTCATCCCATCGTGAAATTTTCTCATTAAGAAATATAAAATTAGTGTCAGGATGTTGTGCGAATTTCTTACCATCGTATGACATTGCAAAATTTCCAAATTTTCCACTGTTAATGTCAATATTTACACAAATTCCTCCTGAGGAAATATTGTCCACCTCTTTTTGACCTTTGCCGATACGTAACATTGCGCATACTACGCGTGACACACCATTTTTATTTTCCGTGATAATCCTGCACGTATTCACTGAATCCGGATAAATTTTCGAGATCTCAGGATCCTGGATGATTCCCGCCTGAATAATGTAATTGTTATTTTTTCCTATTGCTACCAGAAAATTCTCATCGAATTCAATATTCTCATTGCTTACATAATGATCCACATTATTTTTATGGAAAATATATATCCCCTTACCCCCAGATCCATCCGAGGGTTTAACAAATAATTTTTTATTATCCTGCGATTTTATTTCATCCCAGACCTGATCATAGGTTAATTGCTCCATACTGGGTGAAAATAAGTATTGATTAAAAAGTATGCACAAAATGTTTGGTTGGGAGATTGTTACTGCTTTGAAAAACTGTCCAATGATGATTTTATTCTCTCCAATGAGAGAGAAATTGGATGACGAATAATGCTGAAGGAACAACTTAAACCAATAAAATTGCGGTATATAATTAATCAGCTCTGCTTCAGGAATATCGTTATCAGCACTGAATAGATTGTAGATAAAATAATGATAGGGGTAGCATTTCCAGTAATTCCTGCAAATCTGGATTTCCCTTTTCATTTGAGATTTATTTTTTAGATTCTTGCATTCTTTAAAACGTTTCATTGCCTGGACGAAATGGGCGCTAGTTGCCGGAGCATACCTTTTATTCAGGAAAAATTTCTCCTGTAATCTCATAGCTAATGCTGAAGTTCTCAATTTTTTTATAAATTTAAACATATCAATTCGCATCGATATTGAACCTCGATTGTGCATACTATTATACCGATTAACTCCTGATGTGATACTCGAAATTCTAAATTCGTTTTCCTGGATTTTCCCAGTAATAATCGGGATCGGTTATCGCAAATTGTTCTCTCTTTCCTTTGTCTAAAATCTGAAATACTTCTATTGCCGGATTAAGATTTGTCTCGATCGCCATAGGTCCGTTGTTGGTTAAGGCGATATCCCATCCAAGATGGCCGAAAAATGGAAGTTTGTCAGCAGATTCTTCTGTAAATTTCAGGATATCATTCCAACAGGGGATTTTGAAATTTTGAAAAATAAACTCCGTATCCGGATGCTTTAAAAATGACTCATATTCATAGGACATTGCCTGATCACCTATCTGCCCGGTACGAATATCAATGTTTACAAATAATCCTCCGGCGCTGACATTGTCAACATCATTCCACCCCCTTCCGATTCGCAATACTCCACAAACTGCCCGGGACTCTCCTTCAAGATTTTCCGTGAGGATTCTGCAGGTATTCACCGATCCCGGATATACTTTTGAAATCCTTTCGTCCTGCGCAACACCGGGTTGCAGGATATAATCTTTGGATCTGCTGATTCCCGACAAGAAATCTTCATTGAAAATCAAATTCTGACGGGTTGTATAGACACCCGATTCATTTTTATGGAAAACGTAAATCCCTTTACTCCCACCACCCAATGCGGGTTTTATGAATAGTTTTTCGTAGCGATTATCGTTTAATTCATGCTGTATCTGATTGAAGGTGCATCGCTGCATCCGGGGGGAATACAAGTTACCATTGATTATTTTGCAGAGGGTTTTTGGCTGGGTAATGTCTAGACTCTGGAAAAATTGTTCAGCAGCAATTTTGTTACTCGTAATCACACTGAATTTATAGGAGGTATGATGGGGGAGAAACAAAAAAAACCAGAAAAAACTGGGAATATAATTGATTATTTCGTTCCTTGTTATTTCCGTATCTTTTCGGTAGAGATTACTTACAAAATAATCATACGGGTAGCATTTCCAGAATTTTTTGTATGATTGAATTTCCGCCCTGATTTGGGATGGACTTTTTTTTGATTCACATTCCTTGAAACGTTTTAACGCTCTTTCGATCACCAATCTGGAACCGACCGTAGGACCTAAAATATATCTTGGGTAGAGCTTTTCTTTTATTCTCATACCAAATTCAGAACTTTTTATCTTTGTAATGAATCCGGTCATGTCGATTCCTTTGATATTTTAATATAACAAAAAGATACTGCAACACATTCTTAGTATTTCAAAGTATTACTTACTTTCCGGTGCCATATTATTTATTTTTTAAAGAAAATTACAAGGCTTTAAAGAACACAAAAAAATTGATGGCAAAATTTGGCAGATTTTTTGCGGAAATTAAAAAAAGAAATTGTCTAAGCCAAGTTTGACTGTCGTGCATCCTTTTTTCTTGAAAAAGACACAAAAAGAAAATTTCAGAAAAAAATATTGTCCTTATTGCAAGCTGATGTTACCTGAAAAATAAAAAACAGCAGAATGCAAATATCAGTTTTGGAAAAACTTCGTTTCCCCAGGTCTCTTAATAAAAATAATTGCGCCAAGGAATCCGATGATCATAGTTGCTGGGAGAAAGATTGATGGGAATTCATGGAATAGGAGTTCCATTTTGAGTTACAGAATAACTCCAAATTTTTGCAACCACTTGTTTGCATCTAGGGAACAGAGCATGATCAGGCTTACTTTAAAATATCATTTTAAAAATTTATCTTCCCTGAAAAATATGGAAAAACCCGGATTGCTCAGGAAATTAAGAAATACTATTAAATAAGAATATTTCACTCAAATGGATCAGGCAGTTATTCCATTGGGTGAGCATTTTGTGTCACTGGCAGTAGCTCGCTCACTCGGGAAAAAAAATATCAAAACAATTGTCGTATCCAAAAATAAATATGCAATGTCTTTTTTCTCAAAATATTGCCATGAAAAAATACATATTGATGATCCAATAACTCTGTTTTCAAAATTTTCAAAAAATGAAATAATCATGCCTATATGCGAAGATTTGATAATTGAATTATCGAAAAATCTGAATAAATATGAATTTACTCCTGCTTTTCAGGAATATTCGGTTCTTGAATTAGCGTTTAATAAAAAAAAATTAATCGACCGGGCCATCGAATTCAATATTCCCTGTCCGGAAACGCTTTTCATCGAAGATGATAGCACATTTAAAAAAATATCCGGACAACTGAAATTCCCCTTGGTAATAAAGCCTATTCGCAACAAGGGGGGAACCGGTATTTCATTTATCGATTCTCGTTCCCATTTTACAGAAATATATTACGATTCTCTTAAAAAATTTGGACCACTCCTGATCCAGGAAAAAATTCCGTACGAAGAACGTTACTCAGTTGCAATTCTTATGAATAATGAACAGATTATGAAAAGATGCTGTGTATTACGGGCTAAACGGTTTCATCCAATTTCCAACGGCCCGGCATCGTTTGTAGAAACGGTCAATAAGCCGCAATTGGTTGAAATGGGAAAAATGCTCTTACAATCAATTGGTTATTCCGGCATTGCAGAGATTGAATTTGTAATCGACACGAGAACCAATGAACCAAAATTAATGGAAATTAACCCCAGGTTCTGGGGATCTCTTCAGGGAGCAATAAGCGCCGGCGTTGACTTTCCCAGTTTATTGTATCAGATGGTAAAGGAGGGGGATATAGAAAAAAAACTTGATTATAAAAAAGGAATTAAAACACGAAATGTCATTCCTTATGAATACCAACGTCTTCGTGGAATTATTATGGGATCCCACACCGCTGGATTCAAAATTGCCTCAATTCTGGAATTTTTAAAATTTTATCAGGACGATGCATACTTTATTTTCGATGTTTATGACATGAAACCTTTTTTTTCAGTTTTATTTGATACACTTGATAGAAAAATCAATAAATTCCGAAAAAAATTCTAAACTGGTTAATTGCTATATTTTCTCCCGCTAAAAAAAAACCATTGTCATTCGTAAATTTTAATACATTTATGTCATAAACCAACTTGTATCACACGACTGGATGTTCCAATTTTTTTTATCCAAATAAGAAGCAACTGCCAGATTTTTATTAAAAACATATAGTAAAAATCTCGATTTATTGAGTTTTCCCACTTTTGACGATCGAACAAAAAATCCATTTCGGCGAGAGAAAAAATTAGAGAGATTTGAATCATTTTCCACAAGGTATACCCATAACTTCTGGAAATTATTCTTTTTCAGATATTGTCGGGTTTCACAAATCAATATTGAAATCAGAGAATTGTCATTATCGGATAAACACATATCAACAATAAAGGCATCTTTGCTCCCTTCTTTATGTTGAATGATCAAATAACCGAGCATCCTTCCATCATCCATGAGAGTCAGGCATTTAAAACATGAATCATCCTGAAAGAACCTCCACAGGATAAAATTGTGCGTCCGTCTACCAAATATTCCGCCTTTTGAGTTTGTTGAATTATTGAATTCTATTATTTGTTCAATAAAATCACAGATGTCGCCATATTTTACCTGGTAAGAATGCTTTATGGAAGGAGTCAAAAGTGAATATGAGCGAGAAAATACCGATATAATGATTTTTTTTGCAATTTTGGGGAGTCGGACTGTATCAACATGTTTCGAGACAGTGGTTTCCATCGATAAATATGTCTTCGACCATCTCATCGCTGCAATATCATAAAATCCGTTTTTGGTCAAACTATGATAAGAATAAAGGCTATTCGAAAATCCAAGAACTGAATCGAATCCCTCTGACTTAGCTACGTCCATAGAATTTTTATATAGATGGTTAAATATCCCCTTTTTCTGGAAGTCTGGGTGCACCATTCCTTTAGTGATAAGTAAGGAGCGATAGGCAATTGTGCGATCATTTCGATCTTCCTGAATCGGTGATGGAAGAAGGGAAAGTGATCCCACAACGTTTCCATTTACTTCAGCAATCAAAATCAGGGGTTTTATTTTACGATAGAAAGGATTCGCCAGGTAAATATGTTCCCAGAGAGCTCGTGAGATTGTATATTGAAAGCAGACAGAATGCAAATCTAACCATTGCTCTATATCAGATTCGGAATTTGGATTGAGAAAGCGATACCTGATATCCATTAAACTATTACTGAATCTGATGAGTTTATTTGTTTTCTGATGCCTCCGACCAGCTCGCGTAGCATATTCTTCATTTGAATTTTAATCTTTTTCTTAATTCTGGCTAATAAACAAACATGGAAAGAGATGAAAATTTCTATGGATCAGTTAAAGTCAGAAAAACTTGACTAATTTTTTTGTATTCCCGTTTTAATGGTAGTTGAACAAATGAGGGAAAAATTATTGGACATTTAACGATAAAGTGCTAGGTATACGGTTATGATAGAGGGATTGATTTCAGAGTTCCAGAATTATCACATCCTCAGTCCGTACCAGCTGGAAAATTCCTCCAGATTATTAGAAATTTCCAAAAAATTCCACAGAAAAGCATCAATAAAAATTGATGACATCCGGATTGAATCCAACAAGACAATTATTCTTGAATCCGGCCACCAGCCGAATTTCATTCCCCACGCTGGTACCTGGAAAAAGGCATTTCTTCTTGCGAATCTCCAGAAAAGATTATTATCAGGTGGGAATTTGGCAGTTGCGTTTTTTGGATTCCCCGACCAAAATCTCTCAACTGCACGACTTTTATCACGGAATCAAATTCCAGCTCTCAACAAAAAAGGGGTCGAGGCGATCGGTTTCAGAGTTAAGGATTCTGACCGATTGAAAGCATTCTCTACTGTACCAAAACCATCAGCTGAATCATGGCAGCAGGAAATAATAAGGATCGAAAAATTTTATGCTGATATTTCAAATAAGTTCCTTCCTAACGAAAACATACCAAAAATCCAGTTGAATCAGATCGTGGAAATACTGTGGAAAAGTTATGATCTTTCTGAAAATTTCGCCGAACTCAATGGATATACATTTGCAAAAATCTGTCATGAAATCCTGAATATCGATCTGATGTTCTTTTTCTATTCTGATATGCGAAAGGAGAAATTGTTCATTGATGAGTCGAGAAAAATACTTCAAAATACTCATTCGTATAACCAGATTTATAACAGGGTGATAAAAGAGAAAGGATTGGGCATTCCTCCGGTTGCTGACCACCATATGCCTTTCTGGTATCAATGCGAATGTGGAGGAAAAATAAACCTTTTCTTAGAGGGTTCCTTTTCCTGCAGTGGTGTGTGTCCTCTCTGTAAAAAAGAATATCATCTTGTCTTTGAGACCGATTTTAACAATCTCCATGAGTTTTTTGATCATATGGATTTCAATGCGGTTTCAAGAAATGTTGTAATGGCAGAAGGACTCGGGGATTCACTCTTTTTATCCGGTGTCGGGGGATCATTACACTATGGTTTGATTGCCGACCAGATTTCACGGGATCTCGGGTTTCATCGTCCGATTTCAATCGCATGGAAATCAAAAGATTTCTACTTGGGGATGACCCATGCTCTGGCACTCAAAAACCTTATGAAGACCTTTTCACTTCCGGTCCAAGATTTATTCAAACCCTCATTAAATGAAATAATTTGTCAGCGTATCCAGATCGCATCACAAAATCTCAGGAATGCTCAAAGGACCGAAGATGATCATCAGATAATCAATACTCTAGTCGGGTTGCATAATGCTTCGAAGAACTGGCCTGTTATTGCCCGTAATATTTTTTCCAGTACCCCGTCAGGATTAGATATTTTTGTGAATCAGAATTTCGCGTCAATATCTGATTTATGGACAAGAGCGCTTGATAATGCTGATTTGTCAAATACTGATGGTTTGAACATAATCAAAGCGGATGTTAAATATCATAACGACCTGATTAATGATATCGATACCGAAGAAATACCCCGGATTTACCAGATAATTCGTGAATTAAAGGTTGAAGAATGTCAAAAAAGATCTTGATCATCAGCCCGCACACCGATGACGGCGAACTGGGGTGCGGGGGGAGTATAGCAAAATTCATTGAAGAAGGAAATGACGTCCAGTATGTCGCCCTTTCATGTTGTGAAAAATCGATTCCCCCGGAATATCCTTCAGACATTCTTTCCCGCGAAGTAAAGGCAGCTACCAAGATCCTTGGAATACCAAGCCCGATCTTATTCGGTTTTGACGTCAGGGAGTTCCCGAAATTCCGTCAGGAAATTCTCGATACCCTCATCCGTCTAAAAAATAAAATCCAGCCGGACATCGTGTTCACCCCCTCCCGCTCTGACACCCACCAGGACCATAAAACCACCGTTGAAGAAACCATGCGGGCATTCAAGAAATGTACCATCCTTGGCTATGAACAGCCTTGGAATAATATCACGTTCGATACCCATGCATTCATTCCTCTGCGGGAAATTCATATCCAGAAAAAAATCGATGCCCTGGCCTGTTACGAGACCCAGAAAGACCGGGCGTATTTAAATCCTGATTTTATACGGGGACTGGCTCTTACCCGGGGGACCCAGATAGAAGAGACCTATGCAGAAGCGTTTGAAGTGATCAAGTGGGTAATGCACTAAGGAGAACTTCGGATGCGAGTATTATTTGACATGGGACACCCGGCCCATGTTCACTTTTTCAAAAATACCATCAATAATCTGAAACGGGATGGGCATGAGGTTAAAATTACTGCCCGTAACAAGGAAGTCACCCTCGCCCTCTTAAAGGCGTATGACCTTGACTACGAGAACCGTGGAGAGATTTACACGGGAATGCTCAACAAAGCATTGGGCATGATCAAAATTGATTTGAAATTATTGCAGATCGCAAAAAAATTTAAACCGGATCTCCTTATCGGTGTGCATAATCCCTATGTAGCCCATGTCGGTGCGATCCTGAGAAAACCGGTTATCATCTTTACCGATACGGAAAACGTAAAGGTTGCCAGCCTTCTCACCTTTCCCTTTGCGCAGACTATCATGACCCCCACCTATTTCCAGGATACAATCGATCCCAAAAAACATGTTCAAATCAAAGGAATGAAGGAAATTGCCTATCTCCACCCGAATTATTTCTCACCGGATCCAAAGGTGGTCGAGGAACTCGGGCTTCTCCCCGATGAAAAATTTATTATCATGAGATTTATCTCATGGGGGGCATCCCATGATACCGATCTCCGGGATAAACAAAGGTACTGAAAAAGAACTGATCTGGAAATTATCTCGGTATGGAAAAATCTTTATTACTTCTGAAAAACCGCTGGATGGGGATCTGGAACAATACCGGCTTGCAGTGCCCCCGAGAAAATCCATTCTCTTCTCTCATTTGCCCAGTTGTATATCGGTGAGGGAGGGACTATGGCAGTCGAAGCCGGCATTTTGGGAACACCGGCAATTCATATCGAATCTGACTCCATTGGCCAAGCAACAGGAGAAACCTGTGGAATTTTCTTGAATTGCGTGATAAATACGGACTGATATTTTTTTACCCGACCGAGGAAATGGCGTTTCAAAAAGCGTTAGAGATTTTAGAGAATCCCCACTCGAAGAAAGAATGGCAGGAAAAACAAAAAAGACTCTGGTCAGAGATAATCGATGTCACTTCATGGCTGACGGATTTTATCAAACGATATCCCGAGAGTTTTACCAAATATAAAAAAGGAAACCGGACATCGAAATGATATCCTTATATTACCATTCAGAGGACCCGTTCAGCCGTTATGGTATCAATCATTTCATCGAAAAATTTGGAATTCCGGTTGAGATCAATAAGCCATCACAATCCGGGGTTGTTATTGATTATGGTTGTAACGTGAGCGGGGATTTTCTCATTTCTCTTGAAAAAAATGAGATAGAAAATACTGTATGTGGAAAAATCTCAACTCACTCTGAAAAAATTCCCTTATGCGAAATTCCCCGTGATACAGGATTCGGAGAGGTGATTGCATACTTTGAAAATGCGACTACCCGATATCCCTGCGTCACCAGAAAGGAGCGGGTTATTACTATTGGTATTGATATCTTCAGGGAGACCGGTTACCTGTTATCCGGTCATCTCGATACTATCCGGCAATCTCTTGATAGTTCCACGAAAAAGGAACTGGCATCAAAACCCGTTGTCGATTTTCTTGAAACTTTATTGTTCAACGCAATTCTCATTGGTTGTCACGAACAAAACATCCCGCTCGTCCAGAAATCCTACTGGCCAGAAGGAAAAAAATTTGCCGTTTGCTTAACCCACGATGTCGATGAAATAAAAAAGACCTACCAATGGATCAGCCATCCCGCGAAGTTTCTTGCCCGAAGAAATTTTTCCGGATTGAAAGGTCAGTTTTCTGCATTCATGCAAAAAATCAGGGGAAAGGAACCATATGACACCTATGACGATATCATCAGGATAGAACACGATCTTGGAGTGAAATCCACATATTTTATTCTCAAAGAAAGTGGGAATGCGAGTCTTTTTTCCAAAAAAACCTGGTACCTGTACGGAAGAAACCGCAGTTTGCAGAGTCCTGAAATGCGGGCACTTATCCAGCGTTTAAAGTCAAATAACGACGAGGTGGCAATCCACGGGTCTTATTTTTCCTACAAAAATCCCGCGCTGCTCAATGAAGAGAAACAGGAACTTGAACAATTAATCAATGAAAAAGTACTGGGTACACGTCAGCATAACCTCAATCTCTGATTCCGGCAACATGGGGACACCAGATTCATGCCGGGCTCAGCTATGACACTTCGCTGGGTTTCAAAGATACCATTGGATTCCGATGGGGAACCTCATTTCCTTTTTTCCCAATACCCAAAAAGAACCTTTATCCATCCTTGAGATTCCCCTCATTATCATGGATATCTGCCTTGAATCCAGTAAGAATAAAATTGCCGATTGCCTTTTGATCGCAGATGAAGTTGAACGATATCAGGGTGTTCTCACTCTCCTGTGGCATCCTCCGATATTCAACACACTGGAATACCCGGAATCCCGGGAAATTTATATTAAAATTAACCAGCACTGCCAGAAAAAAGGGGCCTGGATAGCACGGGCAAGGGATATTTATGAGTGGATATCCACACGAAACTGGCATACATTTTCGTGCGATTATGATATGTCTTCAAAAACCTGCACAATCGTTCCAAATTATCCGGAACAGGATCATTTTTTTACTCTAAACCTTCCATCCCAATATCAGTGTAATATCCATTCGGGAAATGCAAAAATTATCCGAAAAGAGGGAAATTGTGTATATATTAAAACACAAAATCTCCAAAAGAATAATGAAATTATCATTGGAATTGCATGACGGTTGAACTTCGTTTAGCTCAAAATGATGACTCAGAGGAATGGAATAAAATTATTGCATCGTCTTCGCATGGCACTCTTGTTTCATCAATGGGAATGGCTTAAAATCACTGAAAAGCATTCAAAGACAAAGTTATTTCCTCTTATCGGTATAAAAAATGGGGTTACTATTGGTGTGTTTCCCTTGTTTTTCCAGAAAAAAGGACCTGCCAGAATGGTATTTTCCCCACCACCACATGCTGCTCTTTTCTATCTGGGACCTGTGTTTGTATGTTATGAGACGTTAAGACAGGAAAAATGGGAAAATATATATATTGATTTTCAAAAGTCTGTTGAAAATTTTATTATAAATGATTTAAATGCAAATTATGTTAGTATTTCGCTTTCTCCGAATTTGCAGGATCCACGTCCATTTAGTTGGTTAGGATATACAATAGAACCAAATTTTGATTATAAAGTTGATCTCACACAAGGAATCAATAGTTTATACAGCAGCCTGAACAACCGACAACGGGCAGATTTAAAAAGGGCACAAGGAAATGGGAATGGTAGTTGAAATGGCCAAAAAAAAGAATATGAGAAAATTCTAGATCTAATGGATATTCGATATGCACAACAGGGAAAAATTGTAACCGCATCGAGAGACTATTTTTCCGATATTTATGAAATATATAAAAATAATCTGAAAATTTTTATCGTAAAAATGGAAGAAGAGGTAATGACAGGAGGTATCCGAATCCAATACAGAGATTCACTCTATGGTTGGGTTGGAAACCCCAAACCAAAAAACCGCATCTCTCCCTCACCCAATCATCTCCTCTTTTGGGAAACAATACGGTATGCATCCGAAAATGGATTAAAAAATTATATCACCATGAGTGCGGCAGGTAATAAACGGTTGCATGAATATTATGCAGCAAAATTCAATCCGGAACTTAGAATTCGTTATGTTGCATCAAAAAAATCATTTCTTGCAAGAATTTCTGAACAGGGATATCGGGATTTCCTCAAACCTTTGCGAGGAAGGATAAAACATCTCATGGCTGATGAATAAAAATACACAAGAGTAAATGATTGAGTAAATTCTCTAGGAGTCTATCACATGTGAATAATACAAACGTCATGAAAATAGTGAATGTTAAATAAACATTTAGGTTCTGTTCGATAAATAACACGATTAATACTGTCTTTGTATGACCATTGAAATCCGGATAGCACAACCTGACGAAGAAAAGGAATGGGATGACATTATTGCCAAATCCCCTCAAGGTACCATTTTTCACCAATGGAAATGGCTGAAGATCACCGAAAAGCATACACAGACAA
Source organism: uncultured Methanoregulaceae archaeon (assembly GCA_963815065.1). Lineage (GTDB taxonomy): Archaea > Halobacteriota > Methanomicrobia > Methanomicrobiales > Methanospirillaceae > Methanoregula. The sequence goes on from CAWFFE010000004.1 coordinate 27,089, forward strand.
CATTGTATCCGTTGATCGGGATGAAAGGCAACACTCCCATGGGTGTATTTCCCCTGTTTTTCCAGAAAAAAGGACCCATCCGTATGGTCTTTTCCCCCCCGCCTCATGCAGTTCTTTTCTATCTTGGGCCAGTACTGGTAGGATATGATACTTTAAAGCAGGAAAAACGGGAAATAAATTATATTGGCTTCCAGAATGCAGTTGAACATTTTATTACCAGTGAATTAAAAGCACAATATATCAGTATTTCATTATCCCCCTCTCTTCAGGATCCTCGTCCTTTTATATGGTCTGGGTATAGTTTTGAACCTCATTACGATTATGTGATCGATCTCAGCATCGGGCTGGATTCCCTCCTTCAGACACTTGATAAAAAGGGAGCGCCAGAACCTGACCCTGCAAGAAAAAGAGGGATTATTGTAGAATCGGGGGGAAAAAAGAATACGAAAAGATTCTTGACCTGATGGAGATTCGGTATGCCCAACAGGGAAAAAATATTACCATATCAAGGGAGTATTTTTTGGATCTCTATGATGAATATAAGGATAACCTGAAAATTTTTATCGCAAAAGTCGATGGTAAGATTGTGACGGGATCTATCGATTTCCAGTACAGGAATACACATTTCAGTTGGATTGGAAATCCCAAACCAAAAAACCGCATCTCCCCCTCACCGAATGATCTTATCATATGGGAATCTGTTCGTTATGCCTTTGAACAGGGATTAAGGTATTACGTAACCATGAATGCTGCTGGTGATAAACGACTGCATTCCTATTATGCATCAAAATTTGATCCCGAACTCAAACCTCATTTTTCCTTGAAAAAGCATTCCTCGCTGACAGGAATATTGGAAAAAGGATATACGAATATTACAAAGCCCCTGAAGGGAGTGGTCAAGCATCATTTGTCTGGTGATTAATAGCCCAATGCGTCAAAATCCAAAAAAAATTTGTTTGTTAAATCCTGTAAATTCCCTTTTGACATCATAATTTTTAACTAAGAAGTACAGGGAAATTTACATCTGTTCACGAGACTCTTATGCAATCCCTGACAGTGACAAGGTTTTTCCCTCCTGTATACATTTTTTGAAAACTGTTCATCCATTCGGTTTCATTAATTCAAAACCGTTAAGTGTAATCCTGTACCTTACAGGTTAGCTGAACAAACTCTGTTTGGTTTGGGAATTTATTATGGAAGGTATACAATCTATTCAGTCAATGCATTTTAACATAAAACCACGAAATCTTTTGTTACTATTAGCCCTCCTTCTTGTATCCGTGACTGTGCAATCGGTTGCTGCAGCAGCGATACAGACGGGGCATCCATATTTGTTATTCCACGATATCAGCGAAACTCCTGGATATGAGTTCAGAACGGTTGACCCATGGAAAGGATGGGAAGCAGGTGTCATCTCCGCTGCAGATGGATCATTGTCCCGAAATTTTTTATCCAATCTCGGTAGCTACGATCGTATTTCGTACAGGGGGATTTTTGCCCGGGATCTTGGTCTTGCATACCAGATCACAAAAAAATCGCAATACGCTGTGAAAGCAAAGGAAGCTCTTATGAATCTAGATGTCGGGACCGTTTCAGCAAAAGTTGACAGAGCGAATGCGTTAGGGGCATATTCACTCGCATATGACTTTATTCAACCCACCCTGGATTCTGCCACAGATAAAGTAATCAGGGATAAATTAGCGATTCTGGCTGATACCGTTTATAAGGATCTCAATGAAAACGGAGCGAGCCGTTCTGACGTGTCATTCGCTGATTATCATGGACAAGCATACCCGAATGTTGGGATAGCGGGAGCAGCCCTCTCCGATTATTCAAACCCAAACCATCTACCGTTATCCTCGACGCCGGAGGATTGGCATAAGGTGGGAACCGATTACCTCTTCGTTGATGATAAACTTCATTCCTTCGGTCGATCCCTTTTTAGTTTTGGATTTGATGAGGCGTCCGGAAAATACCTGAACGGGGCATATAAAAACTACGTACTCGGGGATTTTGAATGGTGGCTGCAGATATACAACTATACTTACCAGCAGAACCCCTTCGATGCGTTTCCTGCGGCAAAAAAAGCTTTTTCGGCTGAATTGTGGGATTCTCTTCCCAACGGATACAGCAGTAATTATGTCACTCTAGGTAATACGAAATGGATGTATCATACCAGTTTTATGAATCTTTTTGACGACCAGACAAAGTCAAATCTCCTCAATTTTGATGAAAATCTTGAGAAATCTCGTATTTTACCCTACTCACGGGTATCAAGTTCTGAAGGTCCTGAGGGTCTTTTGTATTGTGTTTTTGGTGACTATGCGAATCTCCCCCGATCCTCACCAGACACCCAGGGTCTATTGGAGAAAAAGGGTATATTTCAGGTATTCAGAGGAAATGCAAATCAGGATTCCGACTGGCTTTCTCTGGTAACATGGAATGTTGTGTCGGACAGCAACAGGGATATGAACCATCATGATCAGCTCTCCGTCGAATATTACAGCCGTGGAGATCTTCTTCTTGCGGATGGCGGAGAAAATAAAAAAGTCATCGACAAATATTATGGAGATAAAGATATCGATCATAATACCGTAGCCATTGAAGATCCAAGAACTCCATTCCCCGTTTCACCCTGGTCAGGAAGTGCATCACAGGGAATCTATAAAGGTAATACAATAAAACTTCAAGCACCAGCCTCCGTTGATACTCTTATTCAGACTTCTTGGATCGACCTTGTGCAAACAGATACTTCGATTGCGAAAGTCGTCAATGGTATTTCCTCTCAATACCTCCGCTCTCTTTCGAGTCCTATTCACTATGAACGGACAATTTTGTACCCTGAGTCCGATTATTTCATTATCATTGACCGAATGGAGGGGACCGAACCATGGATTTTCCGTAATATCTTCAGACCGACAAGTCTGATGATCACTCCAACCGTTGACTCAAATAAGGATGGGAAATATTCAGCATCAGAAGTCGGGCATGTCAATGGTGCATTGACTATTGGTTCAAAAACCTACGATTGGCAGGCACTTCCCTATAAGGTAGAGACTAAAACCGGCATCACAACAAATTCACTCACCTGGACTACAAAAAATCCGTACGGAAATGATGTCCGGTCTGAATCTGTACTCATCCCCTTCATCAGAGATCCTTATTGAAAAGAATGTAGGAAGGATTGGTGGATATGACGCCCCATCTGAAGTCTTTTCTCCGATTGTTTGGTTCAGAACCCCCCAGGCTACTGCTGAATACCGGGTTACTGCCCTGCTTTCCAGTTATAATGGAGAGGAGGCAAAAACAGCGAATGAAATTGCTGTGACGGGAACGGGGCACGCGATGAAGGTGCATTCGTCGGTGTCGGATGATTATATCTATACCGGAAAAGGCATCTCATCGTTTGCGATCTATAATACTGACGCAGATACGACGTTTATCAGAACCTCCGGACAGACTTCAGAGTATACCCTGCTCAATGGAACATTCCTGAAACAGGGAGGGACAAATTTGGTTACCCTGACAGAAAAAGTGGCCTATTTCACCTTACAACAGGATGCGAAAACAATAAAATTTAAAATTAATGGAATCAATTCAGCCGACATCAACCTTCAGAATATTCATCCTGTCTCGATCAAACGGGATGGTCTGCTCTACTCAAACTGGGTGATGCAGAACAACAACACCGTACTGAAAATTTCGACTGATCTTAACGAACACGAATTTGAAATTTCCACGACAGGAAGTTCCACGACGGGAATTTCCGGGATGCCTGCTGCAGGATTCGCCTCTAATGTAACCTCAGGGAAATCTCCGCTCACGGTAAAATTCACCGATACTTCAATTGGATCTCCCACCTCATGGAATTGGTCATTTGGTGATGGGGAATACGCTGTAGATAAAAATCCCATTCACACTTACTCGAGTGCAGTTGCACAGGATTATACTGTAGGACTTACTATTTCGAATAAATCCTGGAGTAAGACTGAAGTTAAGTCACATTATATCAACATTTCGTCCACCGGGGATACCACTTCTACAATTTCGGTTACTTCGCCCGATGGCGGAGAGACGGTGAAACGCGGCACTGTCCAGACAATTACCTGGGACTATACCGGGAGTCCAGGTTCAACCGTGAAGATTGTGCTCTTGAAGGGAAGCACGGACGTTGGTACGATTACCGCCAGCTGTCCCATCGGCAGCAACGGAAAAGGTTCCTACTCATGGCCCATTGCTTTATCCGGGTCCGGTGGGGTCGGCAGCGATTACAAAGTCAGCGTTCAGAGGGTCAGCAAACCGTCAGTTAAGGACTCAAGCAATAATTACTTCTCTATCACTTCAGGAACAGCAACTCCTGCAATCACCGTTACTTCGCCCGATGGCGGAGAGACGGTGAAACGCGGCACTGTCCAGACAATTACCTGGGACTATACCGGCAGTCCAGGTTCAACCGTGAAGATTGTGCTCTTGAAGGGAAGCACGGACGTTGGTACGATTACCGCCAGCTGTCCCATCGGCAGCAACGGAAAAGGTTCCTACTCATGGCCCATTGCTTTATCCGGGTCCGGTGGGATCGGCAGCGATTACAAAGTCAGCGTTCAGAGTGTCAGCAAACCGTCAGTTAAGGACTCAAGCAATAATTACTTCTCTATCACTTCAGGAACAGCAACTCCTGCAATCACCGTTACTTCGCCCGATGGCGGAGAGACGGTGAAACGCGGCACTGTCCAGACAATTACCTGGGACTATACCGGCAGTCCAGGTTCAACCGTGAAGATTGTGCTCTTGAAGGGAAGCACGGACGTTGGTACGATTACCGCCAGCTGTCCCATCGGCAGTAGCGGAAAAGGTTCCTACTCATGGCCCATTGCTTTATCCGGGTCCGGTGGGGTCGGCAGCGATTACAAAGTCAGCGTTCAGAGTGTCAGCAAACCGTCAGTTAAGGACTCAAGCAATAATTACTTCTCTATCACTTCATGAACAACAACTCCGGGAAGCTTACGAATGATGGTTCATCGACGCAATTATAAATGGATCCGATTTTGGATTATACCCGGATAGTAATTCCGGTTCAATCACTCCAGCATATAATGGACCTGATCCTGGATCATCCCAGGCTAAATCTGTTTTAAGATCAGTCCAGAAAATAATGGATTATTCAGACCCGCTTGGTTTCTGAAATTGAAGAGGAAAATGCTGAATTATATTTTTTTATCGTTTTAATCTATTGAGCATTTCCTGTCTTCTTATCATTCTTTTTTTTAAAAAAAGAGACTCCTATCTGGCGGGTGAAATAATAGTACCAGAAAATTATCAGCCAGATGGAAAAAACAATCCATCCGATGTGGACATGAACCTGTTCAATCATTCCCTGCGGACCAAAATAATACCCGCTCAAGGATATTACCAGTATTCTGATAATATTTGCACAAAAGGTTCCAAGGTATCCAATTCCTATTAATAAGACACTTTTTTTCGATATACTCTTGGGAAAACTGGAAAGCACAATGATTACCGTGACGGTAAATGTACCGAGTGACCAGATCCCCGTACAGTCTGACACAATTGAAAGGTAGACTGGGCTGCCCGTCACTGAAATAAATGAAATGACATTGCCATCAGAAACAGATCTGATACCAAAGAGATTTAATAAATTGATTGTGAGGGTTACAATATAGGGTATAACGGGGGCAGTAATCCACTCCTCATTTCGTATAAACAATTCGTATATTGCATACCCCATTACTGCGATAAAAGGTATCGACACCGGCAACACGAGTGATCTAAAATTAAGCCGGCTAAATGCAATAACGCCGATACCGGCCAGCAAAAATGAGAGTTCACCAATTGAATAGGGCGGATTGGTGATACCCAGAGGAATACTGATAAAACTGAAAATGCACATCAGAAGTCCGATGATGACGATTATTTGTATTTGTTTTTCAGAAAATTCCCCGGTTTTTTTCCTTGACAGGTATAACATAATCAGACATGTCAGTACCCAGATACCTAATGCATCAAATTCCATGTAGCTGTTTTTTTGGGTAAGAATAAACCCCCCGAGCAATAAAAAACAAAAAAAAGTCCAGATTTTTGTATATCGATACGCGTCCCGGGATTTCGAAAAGATCATTGGTGATTCCTAATGCCAGCGATGATAAGGCAGGATAGTTATTGCGTAGATGAAATCAAAAAGGTTACTTATTTACCCTATCAAGTTCGCTCATGATGTAAATCAGCAAAGAAGACGCAAAGAAACAGGATTCATAGTTGACAACATTCCCCATCAGAGATAGCAGAGAAACAGATAAAATATATAAAAAATATCCTATTTCTCCTTTAACCAGAAATGAACTTCTTCTGCACTTTTTCCCGTATTTAATTTTAGCGAAATTTTATCAGGTAATTGTGTATCTTCCGGGAGGGTAATTTTCACCTGTTCTTCTAAAATCTCCCCCGGATTTAGTGAAAATTTTTTATTATTTACCTGAACATCAGCAGAATATATATCCAGTTCGTAATCAGTTCTTCCAGTTTCAAATGATCTAACTCCGTAGCCAAAAAAGACCGTCTGGCTATTTGAATCATAGACGGTTGAACCCGGGGTGATATACAATGCGGAATATGATTCTTTATCTACAAAAATAAAAAAATAGGACGTTAATATGCCCAGAACTATTGCAATAACGGCAGCATAAGCGATAATATCTGTTCTGAAGTTCATAATATGTACAGGTAAGTTTTTTTTTAAGGCAATTAATGGTTCTGCTGGAATCGGATAAAAAAAGTATCGAAATACAAACCGGTTCGTTTCAAGATTTTTCCATCCCATTATATCATATATCAGCAGAAACAAGACATTAAAAAAGAGATTTGTAGATCAATATGCTGTCACATTTTTACCGTCATAAAAAATATTTAACGCAGGACATGAGGTACGGATGGCATTAACTATTGTTTTACTCGACAGTTCTCGGGAAAAAGCATGGGATGATTTGGTATTCTCTTCCACCGTCGGGACACTTTTTCATACTGTCGGATGGCTCAGGATCGTTCAGAAACACACAAAAGCCGAGCTCCATCCTTTGATGTTATACAAGGGAACCCAGCTTGTGGCAATTTATCCGTTGTTTATACAAAAAATGGGAATGGTCAATGTTGCTCTGTCGCCCCCGTCACGATCTTATATGTTATATCTTGGACCCGTGATAGCGGATTATGAATCCATGAAACAGGATAAGAAAGAGAGCACCTACATCCGGATCCAACAGGAGATGGATAACTATATTTTTAAAACAGAAGGATGCGGGTACGCAAGAATCAGGTCTTCTCCGGGATTGTATGATTCACGGCCATTGCGATGGTCCGGATATGCTGTTGAGCCCCTGTACACCTACCGGATTAATTTAACTCAGGGTATCGACAGGGTATGGGAACAATTCGACAGAAAACTTCGGGTTGAGATTCATAAAGCCCAACGGGAAGGGATAACTGTACGAACGGGCGACAGGAATGATCTTGAATTTATTCATGATTCTCTGTATTTACGGTATGAAAAACAGGGCCTGCCGGCAGTTAACTATAAAAAATTTTTACAGCATCTCTACGAACAATTTTACCCCGATAATATGAAAATTTTTGTGGCGGAATTTAATGGTAAAAAAATTGGGGGGACAATTAATCTTGTTTTTAAAAATGGGATGTATTTATGGGTTGGAATTCCCAAAACGGATCTGGTAGGGATCTCGCCAAATGACCTGATCCAGTGGGAAGCAATCAGGTGGGCAGAGAAAAACGGACTAACCTATTATGAAGAGATGGATTCAGGAGATGACCCCCGTTTACGGTATTTCAAATCGAAATATAACCCGGAACTGGTCATCTGGTATGCAGCATCTAAATATTCGTCTGTCATTTATGAGTTTGGTGAGAAATTATTCCAGTTGTTTCGAAGATAAAAATACATAAATGCATTTCAAATATTTCACATCGATGAAAAATCTCATCAGTAATTTACCCGCGAAGTCAAATTATTAAATGGTGAATTTCATCTGCTGATGTTCATCAATTATCAGATTCACTCAGGACTTCATTAGTTCAACTTGAAATATTGAAGGATATTTGCTATCTGGCCTTTCACCTCAATGGGACGGATATATTTTTCATAGCCAGGGCTCTGGATAATAATTGTGTAAATACCGCGGTGGGCATTCACAGTAACCGTTCCATCTTTTGCAGTACCGATAGAAATTTGTATCGAAAATAACTTCGGCATCTTTAACCGGTTTACCTTCTGCATCCTTAACACTAATTGTGATCAACCCTTCCGATATAAATCGGGGAAATTGGATATCTAGGGATTTCCTCGGGGAATCTGGCGTAATTACCAGCTTTTGGGAAGTATGTGCCGGGATATCGGTGCTGACATAGACAGATACGGTACCATTATTAATCTCGGTTTTCACAATCTTTCCTTCGCTCGTAATATAATTGCCAGACGCCAGCTCATCCAGTTCGACGCTGAAAGTGACCCTCTGAACCATCTCATCGTTATTATTGGTAACATTTATTGAGGCCATATCCACATCAGTATAGCCGGAATACTCGATATTCTGCAGTTGTCGGAAATGATCGGCAATAACATCGGGGGAAGTGAAAGTATATCCCTTCTCCTTTGCGTAGGAAAATAATTGGCTAAAGTCATCGGAATATGCGGGATCTCCTATGTCGTCCGAGTTAAATAAAAATACTACTATTTCATTATTATCGGCAATTTCATTAAGAACCCCTCGCCATTGGGAAAAAACTACTCCGGGATCTTCCTGGGCGTACAAGGATGAACTGGCCGGATAGGAAACCGGTAGCATAACTACATCGGTTGGTTCATCGTTGTAATATGCCATTTGGGGATTACGATACCCTTCATCATAAATGCCCTGAACTGGACGGTTTACCGGCTTGGACAACATGAATGAGATATGGTTATTTTGTAATATTTTGATGGTATCAAGGTTGTAACGAAATGAAACCGGCAGAAATCCATCCAGCGAAACACTCTGGTTTTGTGTATAATCTACGAGAGAGGTAATGGTTTTTTCCTGTGTTGTGATATTATCATACGTACGATGCAACATGGCTGCAGAACCGATGATCCCGACTCCCTGCTGTGCCAGGTGTCTGATATCAATCATCTGGACAGATTGGACGGGGGGGAGGTCAATTTCCAGAGGGGTATCGGTATTAGCAGTGTCCGCATCGATGGTATCAGCACTAGTCTCTGGTTCCGGAGGAGTCTCGATTTCGCTCACCAGAGCAGATGTCGAACGGATAACCTGAGAATAAGGAATACTATTGCTTTTCAGGATTGCGTACCCGGTATCTGAAAAAGATGAGCCGGATCCGAATACAACGATTGGTTTTATCCCCTCCGGATAATCGTCTAACTGGATCCCGTTCTGACTTGCGATATTATTTTCTGTTCCGTACTCATCACCCGTTGAAAGGTATTGAGTTATATGGAGGGTGTTTCCTGATTTTACGGAATATATCTGGGAAGTGGTAATACTGCTCATATCGTAAAGTGTCGATCCCTTGTAGTATACCGTAAGCGGGAAGGGAGATGTGGGGATATTTTTTATCCGGATTCCCTGTTTCATGTTATTTCCCTGGGTATCGGTATTATACATATAGATATCTTCAACTTTTATCGTCTTTTCAATAGTATCCTGGGATTCAAAGATTGTTCTGATTTGTTGTTCTCTGTTATTTGTGATGATATAATTAGACAGCGGAGAGAAAAGCAGGGAAGAAAACTTTGGAGTAATCGTTGAACTCTTATTCCCGCCTAGCCAGTCATTTGATAGAATATACTCTCTTTTAATTACTTTTGGATAAAAGGAATAACGGACCTGCATTGATGAGTAAGGTGTCTCATTTACCTTCAATATTGTTTTATATAAAATTTGGTTGTTATTTATCTCGCTTGAAAATTGAAGATTACTCAAAGTAAAAAGTTTTCCTGAAATTACGAAATTTTCCGATAAAAATCCCGGCCCAAGAAGATTTTTTTGTTTTGTCCCAAAACGAGATAATATTGGAGTATTCTCATCTAATATTGCGGTATAATAATTGGACTCGACCTGAATTGCGGATCCCATCTTTGTGATTGTTGTGTCCTCCCCGATGTTATACGCCGGGATGGAGTTAGCTATGGACGATGTAGCCTCATAAATCCCGAAATCCCGGCTGGAATAAATTTTATCCAACTCTTTGTCTGAATCTATCGTCAACCCTGCAGGTGTCCTACCGAGGTTTGCCAGTATTTTATTGGAAGAAAGGATATATTTTACATCGAAAAGCTGGCGAAGAGTATCAGTGCTTTGTTCCTGATCCAGAGGTGAGAAATGAATGTCCTGCAATAATTGTTTGAACAAACGTGTCTCGGAGCCGTCCGCTACAGAAGGTCCTGACATGTTGGTAAAGATGGGAACCGTTCGAATTCCGTAACCTACAACTTTTTCCTGCACCTGACCATGTTCACCAAGCCATTGCATGCCCATGACAGAATAGTCTTCGCCGGCAATTTTAGGAAGATAATAGGTTGTACCCACTGCCGGGGTAAGTATGACCGAAGTTAAGACAACAAACCAGATTATAAAGGTGATTCGGGTTTTTTTAGGATCCTTCATTTTATTCACGTAGGAAAGGATCCATAACAGCCCAAGAGAGGCCGTGATAGGGATAATTATGATAAGGTAGCTAATTTCCCTGAGTGCACCTGTTGCGACCTCGATACCTTCAGAGGTGTGAAGGATATCCGGGAGGAGTGTTGTAAAAATAGTCGTGATAAACAGACATTTTCCTTTCGAATCAATACGGAAATATCCGGCGATAGACAACACAACATGTAACGGGCCGAGCCAGATTGGGCTTGCTGCAGCAGAATGAGATATGTTCTGGATTGGTAAAACAAATGCTGGAAAAATGTTTTTTTGGGACAGGTAACCCGAGACATAGTGATGAATCGAGATCAATACCCGGGCCAGACCATAAAGAGCCGCTGCCAAGAGTATGACATACACTAGTTGCTGCCCGACAAAAAAATTCTGGTAAAAAATTCTTGCGAAATCCTTGACCAGAACGAAATTAAATTTATTTGCCAGAAAGTTTCCCGGCGATAAAAACAACGTTGATTTTACCGCGTACTGGTTTGAAATTTCCGGAAACCAGTTGAGAGTTATAAGATAAATGAGAAACGTCGAAACGATAGTAATGTAGATATTCTGCGAAAATTTCCCCCAGACGAAACTGTATAAGAGGAAAAACCCAAGGGAAGCACTTATGAGAAACATAAATGTCCCCGTATGACTTATAGTAATGATGAAAATGGATAGCCATAGAACCGGTAATAGTTTCCATTTGATCGAATCCTGGAGAGCAATATAAAATATCACCAACAAAAAAGGTAATATAAATACCGATGGCCGATAATTAAGGAGAACAAGCGCCACGTTGGGCATTGATACCATAAATAACAAGGCAATGATTTTTTGTTCCCTTGTTTCCAGAAACACACTGGAATAGAGATAAAATGTCCCGATAATTACGATAAGGTAGAGAAACAAAACAATGAAATTGCCGGTAAACGCCGTAAGGCCGGTAACTTTTGCGACGAGTGAGCCAAACAGCCACAAACCAAAAGGATAATTATAGAAATTCTCGGGATTTTCCGGATCACTTGCTCTTTGTCCCATCTGGGAATAGAAATCAAAGATTCCTTTTGATGAATCCATCTCCTGGGTATAAATCAAATGCGTATAATCGTCAGTTCCTACATAACGTCCATAATCAATTAGAGGGATAACAAAAGATACTACAATAACGACTGAGAAAAAAATGCACAACAGAACAAAAAATCTGCTCAATTTATATCTGGACTGAAAATTCTCAATAGATACTTGGATTTTTTTAAAGATATCCGGCGATTGCATTATTTGTGAACCTTACTCTGAATGTATCGTATAATAGTTATTTCGAGATGAATTGTTAAATCCTTTCTTTGAGGATACAATTCGTGGTTATTCACGTTGAAGGAAAGAATCAATTATCAGAAACCCGATACTAGTTGTGATCATCCCGATGATATCATAAAAATAAGAAGAGACCGCTTACATGAAAATTTGCATTCTTTTAGGAACTTTTCTCTCCCTGATTATTCTGGTGCCCGTAATCGTTTCAGCAGGATCAATTGTCCATCCGGCTCTATTATTTGATTCTATTCAGGACACCCCCGGTTACCAGTATAACACTACGAATCCCTGGAAAAGTTACCAGAACGAGATTTTACGCAGTGCTGGTAATGAGATGGGATACAATTTTTCAGGGTCTCTTGGAAACTATGATCGTATTATGTACCGGGGCTCCTTTGCCCGGGATCTCGGATTTGCCTATCAAATCACTAAAAACGCCAAATATGCAGAAAAAGCAGAAGAAGCTTTGATAAACATCGACAAGGGAAAGATTTCCTATAAATCAGACAAATCCGGGGCAGTTGCCAGTTATTCACTTGCTTATGACTTCATCCAGCCAACGTTGGATCCTGAATCGGATTCCATAATCCGGGATAAATTAGCCACATTAGCTGATTCAGCATACTGTGATCTCAATGACAACGGGACAAATAAGAACTATGTCTCGTTTGCTGATTATCATGGTCAGGCGTACCCGAATATAGGTGTAGCCGGGGCAGCCCTGTCAGATTATACCAATCCAAATAATCTCCCGCTATCTTCAACACCGGAGGACTGGCATAAAGTGGGAACAGATTATCTCTTTGTTGATGACAAACTCCATTCTTACGGACGATCACTCTTTAGTTTCGGGTTTGACGAGGCTTCAGGAAAACATCTGAACGGAGCATATAAATCATACGTTTTAGGTGATTATATGCTATGGCTTCAGGTATACAATCATTTTTATCACGAAAATCCCTTTGAAAAATTTCCCGCTGCAAAACGGGCATTCACCTCAGAACTGTGGGAATCACTCCCTAATGGATACAGTAATAATTATGTAACTCTTGGTAACACAAAATGGGCATATCACCGGGGATTTTTGAATCTCCTGAATGAACAAGAAAGGTCAAATGCGATAAATTTCGATGAAATGCTGGATAAAGCTACGATCCTTCCTTATTCACGCACTTTGGCGGGGGCCTCTTCCACCATCCTGTATTGCGTGTATGAAAATTATTCATCTATCCCGCGATCATTCCCGAAAACAACCAGTCACCTGGATATCAATGCCATTTACCAGGTATTTCGCGGGGGCTGGAAACAGGACGCCGACTGGCTGTCCATAATAACGTGGAATTACGTATCAAACAGCAACAGGGATATGGCTCATCATGATCAGGCATCCATCGAATACTATAGCCGGGGGGATCTTCTCCTTGCCGATGCCGGAGAGGATAAAGACATTCTTAACCGGTATTATGGGAAGTATGAAACCCATCACAACACCATCGCCATAGAAGATCCGCGGAACCCATTCACTATTGCCACCTGGTCAAACAGCAGTGCCCGGGGAATGTATAAAGGAGATACCATCCAGGGACAGGTTACCCCGGTGCAAGTGCAATCTGCCCTGCAATCCCCCTGGATTGAATTCATTGATGTCAACGCAGAAATCAGCAAGGTAATCGGTAGCGGCTTTGGCAACAGCCAGGCACTTTCTTCGCCGGTTTTCTATAACAGGGCAGTGTTATTTCCCGTATCTGATTATTTCATCATAATCGACCGGTTTGAAGGGACTCAGCCATGGATTTACCGAAATATTTTCAGGCCGACCAGTCTGGTGATCACACCGACAAAAGATGTTAATAAAGACGGTAAATATAGTGTATCAGAAGTCGGCCATGTGAACGGAAATCTCACAATCGATTCAACATTTTTTGAATGGCAGGCTCTCCCGTATAAAACAGAAACCGATACCGGAATAAGTACAAATACCATAAAATGGACAACAGTGAACCCGTACGGAAAATCCGTTAGTCTCAATATCGTAACGGAACCCAGTTCGAATATTAAAGTCACAAAACTTGTGGGAAGAATTGCCGGTTATGACGATCCGTCGGAAGTCTTTTCCCCGGTCGTATCGATCATACCTCTTGCTTCACAGGATCTGTACCGGATAACTGCCCTGTTATCCAATTATGAGGATGAAGAGGCAAAGACCAGTGAAACGGTTACCGTTCAGGGCTCCGGCAATGCCTTGAAAATTCATGCAACAGGGTACGATGATATTATCTATGCGGGATCAGGGACTTCTGCATTCGATCAGTATTCTACGGATGCAAACGTTGCCTTCGTTCGCCAGGAGGCAGGGATCACCGAGGTTACTTTACTAGACGGATCATACCTGAGGTTTCAGGATACCCCATGGATCAATACATCAAAAAAAGCAGATTATATCACGGTGAAAAAAGACGGGGCTACCGTTGATTACCGGATCCAGGGGGACCTGGATCTCACGGGCGAACTGTTCAATGTCCGGATTGATCCTGCAAGGATCCAGAGCAGCACTGCTGTCAGGGATCAGCAAAATACCGCTATATCCCAGGGTTCTTCAGAAACGGATTCTGGAGATACTATAACAGCATTCCTCAAAAAGATTGCAAAACAGATACTGTCCATTATTAATATCCACATATAATTTCACGGAATCCATCCCGAAATAGTAAAGACTGACTTTTTTCTCATGATCCTGGAAATATCCTGATCATCTGATTTTTTCTGCTTCTTCCGGCTCCTTAAAACCTTTCCGGCATCGAACCGGGTCCATACAAATACTTTTTGATTTCCTGAGGTACATCAACCAACCTCCGGGGTGATTTTTTCTGCCTTGGGGTTTGAACCCTGCATCCGGACTGGTTTGCCAATTTATAAAGGGTGCTTACAAACCCATGAAACCATGCAAGTATTTGCCAAATCGCGGACCATCTGCCTGATCCTCGGGCTCTTTGTCCTCGCGATTGTTCTGCCGGGAACGGCGGCCGCCGCATCGGCCACCTCTTCCTGGAATGCACAGTTCATCTCGGATACTATCCCGGCGGTCATGAATGCCGGCCAGAGCTACACTGTCTCGGTGACCATGAAAAACACCGGCAGCCATGCCTGGAGCGAGGCGGATTTGATCCGTCTCGGCACCGTAGGGGATAGTTCGGGAGATGCCATTAAATTCGGACCTTCCCGGATAAAAATCCCGGCGGGGACCAGGGTCCTTCCCGGTGCCCGGTTCACATTTTCGTTTACCATGACCGCACCTTCGACGACCGGTTCACTGGCACCAAAATACCAGATGATCAGGGACCACTCGTGGTTCGGATCGCGGGCGTTCCAGAACGTTTTCGTGGTGAAACCGGCGTCAGGAACCGGGAGCGGGTTGCCCTCCGCCCAGTTCAGCGCCAGTCCTGCGCAGGGACCGTCCCCCCTCGTTGTGCAGTTTGCCGACAAGTCGGCAGCCACCGGCACGGTAAAATATGCATGGGATGTCAACAATGACGGCATAGTCGATTACACGACAAAAAATCCGTCGCACACCTATACGACAGCCGGGGCCTATACAGTTAAGCTTACCGTGACCAATGCATCGGGCAGCGACACCGAGATCAGGAGCGGCGTGATCACTGTATCATCTGCCGCCGCCACCGGAACGCCCCCGAAGGCACAGTTTATTTCGAACGCCACCGGGGGAACGTCGTCCCCCCTGATCGTGCAGTTCACGGACCAGTCTTCCGGTACCCGGCCGCTGACCTGGCACTGGGACTTTTCCGACGGGGAAGGGCAGCTTCCGGAGAACTTTCAGCAAAACCCCGTCTGGCGGTTCTGGGAAGATGCCGGGACATCCTATACGGTGACCCTGACGGTGTCAAATGCCTATGGTTCTGATACCATTGTCAAAGAAAATTACATCACCTTTGGTACTCCCGCGGTAACCACTCCTCCGGTCGCGGCGTTCACTTCGGATGTTACCACCGGGAATGCACCGCTGACTGTACAGTTTACCGACCAGTCGGCAGTTGCGGGTACCAGCTCGGTACGCATGGGACTTCACCGGTGACGGGTCAACCGACAGTACCGTCAAAAACCCGGCCTTCACCTATTCGACCGCAGGAAACCACACGGTAAAACTCACCGTGACCAATGCCTCCGGCAGCGACAGTGAGGTCAAAACCGGGTATATCCATGTAGTATCATCACCGTCAGCACCTGCCCTGCCGGCAGCCCAGTTCACTGCCAGCGTCACGCAGGGACCATCCCCCCTGGCTGTCCAGTTCACCGACTCCTCGGTTTCCCCGGGCACTTCCTCCTATAAGTGGGATCTTGACAATGACGGTGTCGTGGAATCCACGACAAAAAACCCGGCCTACACCTACCAGACACCGGGCAACTACACGGTTGCACTTTCGGTAACGAATTCGGCCGGGACCGACAGCGAGATCAGAACAGACTATATCACGGTAACAAAAGCCGTCCCGACACCAACGCCGGTTCCAACCCCGGTAATTACACCTGTTCCTACACCTGTTCCAACACCAATACCAACTCCCGTTCCAACACCAGTCCCGACTCAGGTCCCGACTCCGTTCCCGACTCCCATAGTTCAGCAGGGAGTATGTTATGGAGCAGACTGTAATCCGACCGGTAATCCCATCGGCGGCGGTGCCGGCTATACCCGGATCATTACCGGAACAGAAGCCAGTGTGAAATATGTTGTATCCACCAAAACGGAATTGCTCGCTGCCTTGAAGAGCGCAAAGGCCGGCGAAACGGTGTTTGTCAGAGGAAACGCAGTTATTGATATGACCGGAACCCCAGATACCACGATCCCGGCAGGAGTAACCCTTGCAAGCGATCGCGGTCTTGCCGGTTCTGCAGGAGGACTCCTGAAGCGGACAAAGAACCTGAACGGCGGCTGGGAAGAACCCATGCTCATCGTCGGCGGGGACAATGTCCGCATCACCGGGCTACGGCTGGAAGGCGAGATGTTCCCCCAGGATTACGGCAATAACGAGGTCTATCCCGGTTCAATAAACGAACGGTATTATCTGGTCGGCATCTTTGCCGAGAACCGGAAAGGGCTTGAAGTGGACAATAATGAAATGTATGGCTGGGCATGGTCCTCACTATCGTTACGGCAGAATTCTGCTGCTCCCATCCCGTATATCCACCACAACTCTATCCATAACAACCAGGCCCGGGGCGAGGGGTACGGGATAAACCTCTACGGGGGAAATGCCCTTATCGAAGCCAACCTGTTTGACTATAACCGGCATGACGTGACCGGCGCCGGGATGGCCGGGGAGCAGTATGAAGCCCGGTATAATCATATTCTCGGCCACGGCAATGCAATCGGTGCGGCGCACTTCGATGTCCACCAGGACGAAGAGACCGGGACCGGCGCTGCCGGCTCGAAATACCTGATCCACCACAATACCGTCGATACAGGTATCGTCGCTACCGTTCACATCCGGGCCAGGCCGACGATCGGAGTGTATGTTGACCATAACGTGATCAATGCCCGTGCCACCGATACCGGTGTCCCCGGGGGGTTACCGGTCTATGAAACCAACAGCAACCAGAACCTGTTCTGCACCGGTAACTACTGGATGGGAACGCTCTTTCCCACCAATGCCGGCATTGTCTGGTACCAGTAATCTCCCAATACACACTCTCCTTTTTTTTGAAATTATCCGGCAGCTATCCCTGCGTAAGGCTGCCCGGGATAAACGGATTATCGGAAGCCTGAACCCACAGATTGAAGGCAAAGGAGGAAACGTTCCTGGTATGAATAGAACATACAAATGCATAAAAATCCCAGCGGCGAATTTTAATCCTGAAGTCTCCCGTATATCATGCTCGCTGAACATATCATCTACTCCGCTGCGCTTGCCATCCTGGCGGGCATGGTTTTTTACCATTATACCGGCAGGGATCCTTCCTGGATAATCATCGTGAGTGCCTGGGCTCCGGATCTCGATGTGATTGCAAATCCTGTCCTGCGCAGCCTCGGGTTCAGGGTACTCTTTGAAGGAACCTCGATCTACCACGGGACATTCCATAATATCGGGGTCATGATTGTTTTTGGAGTCGTGGTGGCATTCCTGCTCCACCCGCTCGGCATAAAATTCTTCGATGCATTATTTTTCGCCATCATCGGTTTCGGGGCACACCTGGTTGAAGATGCCCTGGTCTACGAATCGGGTTACATGTTTCTCTGGCCACTCTCATCGAAAATCCTGGGGATCGGATTATTTCCCAGCGCGATGGACGAGGTCAATTATATCAGGGATTTTTTCGGGATTGCGAATACGGAGGTGCTGATCATCGGCCTGGTGACAGTGCTCGTCGCATTCCTTATCCGGACCTATTACGAAGGGTCCTCATCGTGGATCAGGTTCTATATGCCGGAGATCCTTTATAAGAAATTGTTCCGGAAAAAGAATCCGGAATCATAAAAACTGCAGTCCCCGGAAGAGCGAAAAATCATCCGGCCCTGTTTTTGCAGAAAATCCGGCAAATCACCTTCAATCTGCCGGTCAGCGACATTATGCCGGCCGGAACAGATTCAGCTCGCCATAGGAAGCTGATCGTTTCCGATATCGGTGATTGAGGAAAGAGAGAAAAACTCTCTTTTTAATCATGACCGGGTTCACGATTGATAAGGGATCGCCGCAGGATAAAAAAATTTCAATCGTTATTTTGAGGAAAAGCAAAAACAGACAAAATTTGTGATTTTTTTTAAAAAAAACATCAATATACTTTTTGTTTAATAGAGAAAAATATATAAACTATTAAAACAACTAAAGTTCATTATGACACTGGATGAGCTGATCAGGCTGCATCCAGTGAATTTTGGGGGGATAAATAGTATGAAAAGATTTCTTATGCTGGGAATAACTGCTATGGCACTCCTGGTAATGGTGGCTCCGGCGTTGGCCATCGCGTCCTCAACGATTGTTGAATTAAACAATGATAATCTGGCGCAGCTGGATAACATCAGAATAACCACCACGGGTTCCGGAGCTGACGAGGTTACCACGTATGAACTTACCCAACCGGAAGAACTGGAGGAAGGCGTAGAGATTTTATCTCTTACTGTCGTGACCAAAGCGGATCCGTTTGTTGATTATGGCATGTCCATCAAGAACACCGGCACAGCGAAAAACTTCCACTTTAATTTTACCAGTCATGTCACGCCGGTAATTACCGGTCCGAATGTCGTGAGAAGTTCTTTTTCTGCCAGCGGGACTGACGGGGCCCTCAACGTGCCAAACGGGGTAACTGTCAATGCTACCCCGCCACCTGAAGGAATACCAGTGGACGGCGATGGTATAACGGAACTTCAGGTTACGACTGTTTCCGATGGTTCCACCCGCGCCAGTATCGGGCATGATCTCGCGGGACCACGCATACACCTGCCAGGAACGGGTGGGGTATGGGGGCCGTTCGTCGAGGGATTTGCTGCAGGACCCGAATCGGCAACGGGCTGGAACGAAATCCGCATTGACGTGAATTTCAGGCTTTCCGGCGGAGGGGATATCCTGACCCTGAACGGGCGCAGTGATATCCGGAAGTCCCCGCCCATCCCCGAATTCCCGGTCCTGGCCCTTCCTGTCGCGTTAATAGTCGGCATTCTCGGGGCCGTATGCTACATCAAATATTCCCGGGACGAATAATTTTTTCATCTTTTAAAAGATCCTTCCGGTGCAGGTCAATGACCGTATCCTGCCATTAAGAATTGAGAGGAAAGAGCAATTCCGGGCGGACTTTCCTGACCCGCCTCCGGCTCCCGTCAAAAAACGATTTGATCCGAACGTTGACCCCCAATTCTTTCAGCCGTTCGATAATAAAAAACAGTTTAAGCCGGTTTTTTCCGGTTATCCGGGGACTTCGCTCGGTACGATTATAGATGATCGATTTTATCGATGCCAGCTCTTTTTTAAAATCGCCGGATCTCGGAATATAGGCATCCGCACCATCGCGGCGGGCCTGGTCGATCAGGGGGTCTTTCCCCCTCCCGGAGTAAATGATGAAGAGACCCTCGTACCCGGTATCCCTCGCGGCCCGGACAAACACCCCGCCATTCATCACCGGCATCCGGTAGTCGGAGATCACCACGTCGATGGGTCGTTTTTTTAATACCTCCACGGCATCACGGGCATCGAGGCAGGCGGTCACATCAAAAGTTCCGGTGTCGAGAAAGGCGAGCTCCATGAGGTCGAGCATATCAGGATCGTCATCGACAAGGAGGATGGGGATCATGGTTCAACCTCCGGCAGGGAGTGGCTCTTTGCGCCCGCTGTAACCTTTGGCATCCTGAAACTTTCCGGCGGGATACGGATCTCGAACCGTGCCCCTTTACCGGCGGTGCCATTTTCCTCGATGGTCAGGCCGGTGATGGAGAGAATTTCCCTCGCGAGGAAGAGGCCAAATCCGCGGTTGCGGATCATACCGGGTTCAAAGATCTCTTTTTTCATCTCCCCCGGGATACCGGCCCCGTTGTCTTCGATAACCAGCGAAAGTTCGCGGCCCCGGGGACCACAGTCCATGCGGATCGCCGTGGCATTCTTTCCATGGATGCGGGTGTTCTCGACAATATTGCTGAAGGCCCGGGTAATCTGGGGATCCGCATAGATCTCCCACGGACCACCATCAAACGAGATCGTTATCCCGGACGGTTCAAGACCCCGGGTACTATCCCGGATGCAATCTTCAATGCCGAACCACCGGGGCGGGTGCATGCCGAGATCCTTGAAATCACGGGTAAACTGGACCAGCTTCCCGATAGCCCGGGTCGAGCCTTCCAGACGGTCAAGGTGGCCCAGCAATGCGGCATCCTGCGTCATGGATTTGGCCCGGTCGAGGTACCCGAGAAGGTACCGACACCCTGTTGAGGATATCGTGCCGGGTCAGGCTTGATATAAGGTTCAGCTTCCGGTTCACCTGCCGGAGGGCTTCTTCTGCCGCTTTCCGTTCGGAGATATCGATGCGGGTCCCGGTCATACGCACGGGTTCTCCGTCCGGGTTTCGTTCCGTAACCTTCCCGCGTTCCTGCACCCAGACCCAGTGCCCGTCTTTGTGCAGCACCCGGATCTCGCACTCATACCCGATATCTTCTCCCGCGAAATGCCGGTCAAGCAACTCCCGGTATCTCTGCAGGTCATCAGGATGAATCAGCGTTGATACCCGGTCAAAGGTGAGCGGCTGGATCTCCTCCGGCGTATAGCCAAGGATATCAGCCCACCGGTCGTTTATCACCATCTCGCCGCTCCGGACTCTCCAGTCCCAGAGACCCGCACCGGACCCTTCGATCGCAAGGTTGAGTTTCTCCTCGCTCTCCCGCAGCGCCTCTTCACCGCGCCGGAGATCCGTGATATCCTCGATAAGCCCGGTGATCCCCGTTATCTTCGTTCCCTCCAGGAGCGGCTGGGCGATAATCCGGCCCCAGTGAAGGGTACCGGAGGTGTCTATCATCTTAAAGTCACCCGGGCTGAGTCTTCCTCCCTGGGCTTCTTTCAGTTTTTCTCCGAGGATGTGCCGTTGTTCCGACGGGACCAGCGTATAAAAATACCTGCCGATCAGGTCTGCTGCGTTGTATCCCAGGATCTCCCGGATAACCGGACTTACATAGGTGAAGCGCCCGCTGGTGTCGGTGGTGAAGATAATGTGACTGATGCCTTCGACCAGCGAACGGTGTTTCTCCTCGGACTTCCGGACCAGGTACTCTGCCTTCCGCCGTTCGGTTACATCAGAAAGGATCACGACAAAACCGCTTGGCCGGCCTGCCGCATCCGGTACCGTTGCTACGCTTACTTCAGCACAGAAGGCGGTACTGTCCTTTGCTATCAACCGGCACTCCAGGTACCGGGAAAATCCTTTTTCCAGGGTCTTTTTCAGGTATTCCCGGCTGTTCTCCAGATCATTGGGGGTAACGTAATCGAAGAAATTTCTCCCGGTCAGTTCTTCTTTGGTCGTATACCCCAGCATCGTTGCGGCCTGGATGTTTCCCAGTTTGACAATACCATCGAGATCCAGTACAAGGATGCCGTTGGGGGATGTTTCAATGATGGTACGGTAGTGCAGCTCGCTCTCCTGGAGTGCAACATCGGCTTTTTTCAGTGCTGTGACATCCGAGACGACAAA
This sequence comes from uncultured Methanoregulaceae archaeon, assembly GCA_963815065.1. Lineage (GTDB taxonomy): Archaea > Halobacteriota > Methanomicrobia > Methanomicrobiales > Methanospirillaceae > Methanoregula. Next base: position 49,297 of record CAWFFE010000004.1, read on the forward strand.
AAGCCCGTACACGAATGTACCGTGCTCGTCCATGCGGGGGGATGCCGACAACCGGGTATAAGCAGGCGTCTGGTCTTTCTTCAGGAATACCAGTTCAAAGTGCTCGTTGTGCCCTTTTTTTATCCGGGAAAATTTTTCTTCGAGAAATCCCTTGTCACGGATGCTGACACAGGAAAAGAGGGATCGTCCCAGCATCTCTTCGGCAGGGTAGCCAAGGATCTCGGACATCTTCCGGTTTACAAACGTGGTGTCGCCTTCCGGGTCAAATGTCCAGATGCCTTCCTCGGCAAGCTCGATCAGAGTCTGGTAGCGTCGTTCACTGTCTTCAAAGGCATCCTTCACCTCACGATGGTTCCGGATCTCAATTTTCAGGTTTTTCGAGGTCTTTGTCAGTTCTTTTGTGCGATCCTGGACGGTCTTTTCCAGGTCGATCTGGTATTGTTTTACCTCGGTAATATCTTCGAGGATGATCAGGATTCCCCGTTTCCCGTTTTCAAGGATGCTGGGGACAAACTTTGCACGGAAATATCCCGGTTTGCCATCAATGGGCACTTCGATATCCTTGAGGATATCCTTTCCCTGGCTGCATTCAAGTAATATCCTGTTGATATCCGGCAGGGACAGCAGACTGCAGGCCTGACCTGCTTACGGGTTTACCAACAATTTCTTCAGAGGATTTTTTTTCAAGATTCAATACCTTTTCATTGACATAATGAATGACCAGATCATCATCCAGAACAAAGATATAATCCGAAGAGAGGCTGAGGATCGATGATACCGGGATCCTTTTTGTGAGGGAGTATATCTTTGCTGATCCAAAGACTTTGAGCTCCACAGCCCCTGAGATGCACAATACATCAAGGTATTTTGCCACCGAGTTGCGGTTTATATCGATAGCACGGGAAATTTCAGTGACCGTGTACCCCTTGGAGTACCCCGGAGAAAATTTTTGATCTTCGAGAGTTCCTTGTCATAGGGGTGGGTTCTCATTTGCGAAAGATCACTGTTGTCGGTGGTCATAAAAACTCCCCTTAATACTATGGAATGTATTTTTTCATTAACCTATATAAATATTAGTTGCATTGCAAGGCAGGTACTTTTTTTTCAGTTTTCTGTTTTTAAATGATTTAACAGCACTATTTAAAACTTTTTTAATTAAAAAGTGATAAATTGCCTTAATGGAGTTTTTGCGCAGAATACTTGCGCAGAATATTTTTAAAACACGCATACCATCATTTTGTGATCACGAAAAATAATTGCCTGCTGGTTGCAATACCATTAATGCAGGCAGGTGTTTTCATTACCCCGTGCTTGAAGACATTCCCCGCTGGCTCTTTATGTAAGGGGGGATATTTTCCGGAAAAGAGCCGACGAGAAATCCGCCGATAGATCGTTCCACCGGGAGAATTGTGCAAGGATACCCATGACGCCGGCTCACGCTTCCGGACTCTGCCAGCAAACCCTCTATCGCTGAATACTGTCGGGCCCCGGCATAAACCAGCAGGGATGCAGATATCAGATCAAATCCTGCATTTTGCACCTCTCTGCACCGTTGAACCCGGACTTCCGGGAACTGACCATTTTCCTTTCACGAACTGCCGGAGTACCATAATGCACCACTACCGACATTACGAATAGAGAAATACCGGATAATTCAATAATTACCGTATGAACTATCCGGAAGTTCAGATTAAAAAAATTCTTAACGATATTATCTTCAATGTGTATGCCAGGAACCCCGTTATTTTACTGGATCTCTGGGATGCAGAAGGTGAACGGAACTATATTGATCGCCTTCACTCCCAGTATGAAACTATTCTTCTGGATTTTAACAGGATATTTTATCCTGCCACCACTCCTCCCCGCGTTCTGGAGATAAGTTCATTTCTCGGGGTTGTCGATATTGCCCTCTCAACGATCGGTTTTGAAGTATATACCTATGATACACCTGAATTTCAGGACAATAAGAAACTGCGTACATTATATTCTGAATATCACGTCTCACCTTCATCCGGCCTTGTGAAAGATATCGAAAAGACCGGATTGCCATACCCGGATAACTTTTTTGACGCGGTAATTTTGTCGGAGGTGCTGGAGCATATAAATTTCAATCCTTTGCCCATGCTCCAGGAAATTAACCGTATTTTAAAGCGGGGAGGGATTGTGTATATCACCACGCCAAACCAGGTGAACCTTGTTCACAGGATTAAGATACTTACCGGACATTCTATCCGGAACTCCATTTATGACTCAGTGACCCAACTGGATCCGGTCAGGAATACAATCTGCGGCATTCACTGGCGCGAGTATACACTGAGGGAGTTGATACAGCTCCTGGAAACATCAGGATTCAGCCCGATTAGCTCGAGGTATTCTCTCATGGCAACCGGTATCCGTTCCTCTGCCATGAAATTGTTATATGGAGCCGTATGCACGGTGTTTCCCTCGTTTCGGGATTCTATAACCATAATCGCAGAGAAGAGAGAGTTCCGGCCGGTGAACTTCCGGTTTCAGGGAGAGTATATAAAATACCTTTCAAAGTAATTTCCGGAAGAGATACTATCCCGCTCATCCCCGGGATCTTCCGGTATTACTATCTCCATTCAGTCCGGCTTTGTATCATCGGTATGCTTTCGTGATTATTACCGCCAAAAGGTTTCTCGAATTCTGCCCTGGTCATCATCTCCCAGGATTACGAGGAATATTCGTAATGAGGGGGTACATTGGCAGAGTGCTGGTATTCTCATCGGTTGTCAGATCAAAACATCCGAATCGATGGAACGAGGGGGGCTTTCCTGAGGAGGGCAGAGTTTTTTCCCGGGTGAAGTCCGGAAACCGAGGAATAGAATTCCCGAAAAACCCCCCTCGTTTATGAATTATTTTAATCTGCAATCCAATCAGCATATATATTGTCCGATTTCATGATTATTCGATGCTGCATCAGGTAACGCTCACCGAAGCACTTTTTTTGGGACTGCTCCAGGGATTTACCGAATGGCTGCCCATATCAAGTTCAGGACACCTTGTTATCTTCCAGTCCCTTCTTGGGATCTCGGTCCCCCCGGATTTCGATATCGTCATTATGGCTGGAACCATCGCGGCGCTGGTCCTTTATTTCCGGGAAAAAATTATCTTTCTTGTTACCGGGATCGTAGCAGGTAAAAGAGCAGCGCTCGTGTATGTCGCTCTTATGGTACTTTCCGGGATTCCGACCGGCATTATCGGATTTGCGGGGAAACATTTCTTCAAAAGTCTCTTTGGTGAGCCATTTATCGTAAGTATCCTTATCATCATCACCGGCATCTTCCTCTATATCGCCACCCGGCAAAAAGACCTTCATGCAGTAGTCGATGCAAAACGTGCCATTGTTATCGGAATCGCGCAGGGGATCGCGGTAGCTCCGGGTATTTCCCGGTCAGGGGCCTCGATCGGGACCGCGCTCCTGTTGGGAATTAAACCGAAGGATGCTGCAGAATTCTCTTTCCTGATTGGCATACCTGCCATGATCATTGCCTCGGCTCTGACGGTTATGGAAGAACCGGTCTCCGGGACCGGTCTGCTGCCGCTGGTGGTTGCCATTGTCGCAGCGTTTGGAGCCGGGTACGCCAGCATCGGACTGTTCATGAAGGTGCTTGAGACAAAACGGTTATATTATTTTGCCGTGTATTGTGTCGTTGCCGGGAGCGTCTTTGCGATCCTCACCCATCTGGCGGGATACTGAGATCTGGTTACCAGCTGACGATACCGGGTATTTTGGGAATGCTGGTCAGGATTTAATGGATCCGGTATTTATCGTGCAAGAAAACATCATCTGCAGTCCTCCCGGATCGACATTTACCGGTCTTTTCGCACCTGCAAGGTGTCCATTCAATCAGCATAAATATTGTCAGATTTCATGATTAACCGGATGGTACACGAGATAACAATTCTGGAAGCGCTTTTTTTAGGGGGGCTCCAGGGATTTACCGAATGGCTGCCCATATCAAGTTCAGGGCACCTTGTTATCTTCCAGTCCCTTTTCGGGATCTCGGTCCCCCCGGATTTCGATATCGTCATCATGGCAGGAACCGTCGCGGCGCTGATCCTGTACTTCCGCAGGAAAATATATTCCCTGGCCACGGGGGTTCTGGCGGGTGACCGGTCTGCCCTTAAGTACGTTGCATTGATCGTGCTTTCCGGGTTCCCCACTGCAATTATCGGGTTGGACTTTAAGATTTTTTTTAAATCGTTGTTCGGCCAGCCGTTTATTGTCAGCCTTCTTATCATCGTTACTGGCCTGTTTCTCTTCATTGCCTCGAGGAAAAAAGACACCATGGGAGAAGTGAATACCACCAGCGCTCTCCTCATCGGTATCGCACAGGGCATTGCCGTCGCGCCGGGTATTTCGCGTTCAGGGTCAACCATCGGGACTGCGCTTCTTATGGGGGTTAAACCGAAGGATGCTGCCGAATTCTCTTTCCTGATCGGAATACCCGCCATGATTATCGCATCGGGACTGACCTTCATGGAAGCACCGGTTTCCGGCGCGGGATTACTCCCGCTTGTTGTTGCCGTCATCGCGGCATTTATCGCCGGTTACGCAAGTATCGGTCTGTTCATGAAAGTCTTTGAGAAAAACCGTTTATATTATTTTGCCGCGTATTGTGTCGTAGCCGGGAGTATCTTTGCGATCCTCACCCGCATGATGGGATACTGAACCCACGGTCCCTCAGTTCGCTACCCGGGTCGTTTGGGATATTCCGCAGTTTCTATCCAAGTATTTTCCCGGCATGCGATGAATCGGATATATCCGGAACGCTGCATTGCCATTCAACGCCGGATGTGTTATCAGAATACAACTTCGTCAAAGGAACAAGGATTCCGGATAGGGATTACAAAAAAGCGTCACAACGAAGGGTGCACTTACTGAAATGGTATCGAATATCTCCTTCTTTGCGGATGCCGGATTTCGGGCCCTGCCGTCAGGTTCCCGGTTTATCCGGTTCGTGAGCCAGGAAAAAGGGAACAAACGATAGCTGGCAGTGAAAAAAATTCATCCGGTGGCTTGATCAAAACGACAGGGACCACATCCGGAAAAGTAGTCCGTGGAAACATTGGACTCGAACGGGATGATTTGACACAATACTGTTGAGTTATCTGACATGTTCGCACGGAACGGTATTGACCGATCGTTTTTATCAATATCAGGTACGGTGGATCAATTTCTTATCATCAGGCATGAATGATGACATTTTAATGGATATGATTCTCGTTGTCAACGGAGGATATCCATGGGAATCCTGGAAAAGAGCTGACTGATGAAATTAAAAATTTATTTGTTCCTGGTCCTCTGGATAAACAGCACTGCTCCCAGGAATCCGACGATCAACGTAACCGGCAGGGCAACGGTCGGGAACTCGGGAACCTGGTTGCAGAACCAGGTGTACCAGTAGTAATCCAGACTCGCGGTAGTGCCAGGAATGGGGTTTCCACCGTCAGGATCAAGCAGATTTGCCCCGAAATGGATTTCTACAATTTTCTGGTCATCCGGGGTATTCGGGGGTACCCAGACAGAGGGGATACCGGGCCAGAGACAGGTTACCCCAAAGAGTTGCGGGGTAATGGGATATTCTCCGTTTCCGACGTTATCATATCCACTGTATGTGGTGTCGGTCTTCAGGAAAGCAGGGTTAACGATGTAATAGGTGAGCTGCAGGTTTACCTTTTGATCCGGATCCAATCCTGAAACGACGGCAGAAACCTGGGGATTCCAGCAGCCTCGCTGGCAGACAGCAGTATCCTTGCTGGTGAAGGTAACACCTGGGGCAGCCTGCACAAATCCAACGGTTGCAAGCAGAAGAATAAACAACAATAATGTTACTCTGGTTAATCTCATGAGACGATCCACTCCTTTTTAAGTTGGGAACAAAAATTCAATCGTGTTTTATAAATAATAATTTTATGCAAGGCATTGGTGTCATCCATTACAAAATCCGGAATAAAAAGGTGAAATCCTGTTTTTTTAAGTATGATCAGATTTTTTATTCACCATTATCGTTCAGGAAATACCGATGCTGGGCCGATACCGCGAGACCCGAAAGAGCATTGGTTCCCCTGACTTGGTGCCTGGATGAAAAGGAGGCAGACAGGGATAAAAACGAAGAATATCCATGTAATTAAAACCCGATAAATTCCATAAACGAAAAGTTCTCCGGTTCCCGGGGATAATTTTAGGGGGAGATATATCGTGGAAAAAAGGTATTCCTTAAAAATTATTCCTCTTTGGTTCTCTTGATAAAGAGAACTACCCCGAGGAGTCCGGTGATAAATGCCGCCGGAAGGGCTAGCGTCGGGAACTCAGGAGTCGGGGTTGGATCCTGTGGTAAGGTTGGGGTTGGATCCTGCGTTAAGGTCGGGGTTGGATCCTGTGGTTGAGTGGGAACTGCTTTACACGCAACATTGAGGAACACATCGTTATAATCCAGGTCTCCGCCACCCCACACATCTTCAAAACCTATGGTCCATGACCCGTCCGGCTGTTGAAGTGCTTTTGTGTGATATGGTTCCAGCACACCATCGCCTGACGGGGTCCATGGGCGGTAGATGTGGTTGTAAGGATCTTTGACATAAACACTGACGTAAGATCCCGGTTCATAGGCACCGATCGGATAGTATTCATGAGGAGGAGTGACCGAATGTATCATGCCCAGGTCGGTGTCGCCATTCACCGGGTCCGCAAAACCAAAGATATCATTGTAATCAGCACTCGAATTTACATACGTTATGACAATCTGATTTCCATTATCACAACTGGTAAAGGAAACTGCCGATGCAGTACTTATAAGCATAAATAATGCCAGGAACGCCAGAATCATCCAAACTTTTCTCATGTTATTCAAACTCCGTGAAATCTATCTGTTGTTTGTATCGTTTCTCTATAAATAAATTCTTGCAAAGCATCGATACTAATCACAGCGATTTTTTTTGAAAAAAACCCTTATCGTTAAAATGAAGTAAATTAAATCAGGTAGTGCGCATACCGTCCAGCCCGGAAATGGATCCCGGTGACTGATGACGGGCCCCGCGTGACATCGGTTGCCCCGCGATGATACTGTCTTTGGATTTCCCGGGTAAAATTTATCACCTCCTTGCCAGACGTCAATAGCCCCCGTCCGTCGATAACTCCATTCTCCGTCGGTAATTCCCGCCCCTGTCACTCCCCGTTTACCAATCCGGCCACGCAACATTTTTATTCGACACGTGGGTAAAAGCCACTTAAAAGGGTTACAGCAGCAGATCCTGATCTGCATCTATCTTCAACCCGACCCTTCCGGTAAACGGAAATCTCACCCAACTTTTGGGGTACTATAAAATCGTCCGTTTGGCAAAATAAGCCCGATTTGAGGGTATTGCAAAACGGGGCACGTATAGGGCTCCCTTTAGCATGTCAGACACCAATCGGAGCCTGGGAAGGGACCGGAATGAAATCAAGATCCCGGACCTTCCTTTTCTTTTTTCATCTGTGTATTCCCGGTCATATGTTTGCCGGTCCCGCATATTCCCCTTCAGTAGGACTAACGTCTCTCAGGTTTGATTTCAATGAATAAATTGTTGGATGTCGCCGAAAATCAAGGATAATCGCAATTCCGCAACAGAATGTGTAATACCGGTAGAAAAAAATTTTATTGGTCCACAGAATCCCTATTTTTCCTCTGAATATTGACGGGTTTACTAAATTATTTAAAAAAAAGGTTTAAAAAAATTGTTTAGTTTAGTTCTCTTTGGTTCTCTGGATGAAGAATACGGCACCGAGCATCCCCACGATCATCGCGGCGGGGAGTGCCATTGTCGGAAACTCAGGGGTCGGAACCGGGGTATCCCGAACACAGGCAACATTCAGAACAACATCATTGACATCATCGTCGATATTATCCCTGAAACTATCCTCAAAGGCCACCGTGTACGATCCATCTCCTTCTTTTGTTACCAGCGCGTGGTCAAGGAGATCATTTGGATTGACCTCGTCCGAACGGTAGAGGCGATTACTATTAACGAGTGGACTCACAATAAGCGGAGTTCTGATGTATACCACGACATTCGTGTCCGCCGAACAACGGCCGATATCGGTATACATGCTTCCTGGCAACGAGGGTGTCACCCCATGGATATGACCGAGGGGGTGTAATTCCGGTGATAAAATCCCGAAGTAATCGTTGTACGACGCATCTTCCGATACATAGGTCACTGCCAGGTTTCCATCATAGGGGAATACAATATCCCCGAATGCCGACACCGTACCAACGAGTGCCAGTATCGCAATAAACGCCAGAATCATCCATGCTTTTTTCATATTGCCTGATTCTCCTCTATTCGAATTGAAATAATCCCGGAGATATAATAAATTAATGCAAGGCAGCATTGTAATTCATCGAAGATATTGTCTGGAATTGGCAATTGCGGACAGACCAGACCATCTCAGGACCAGCAAAAGACATCCGGGCAGTGATGATCGAATGTGTTTCTGAACCAAGAAAAAGAGAGTTAGTTTTCTTTCGTCCTTTTGATGAAAAGGACCGCACCGATAAGTCCGACAATGAACGATGCCGGAAGGGCCATGCTGGGGAACTCCGGAACTGCCGGGGGCCTGCTGGTCTCTTCCACATCAATTGCATCAATCAGGGCGCCAAAGGAATCAGCTTCTTCTACACCGGTGAATGAAATAGTCGTCATGGTTCCGGTTGCGGTGCGATCGAAGGACTTTACCTGCCATTCGCTGACTGATCCGTCTGTTATTGCAGAACTTGAACCCGTCCAGTCAAACTGGAGGTGACAGGGTACATGGGTATCATCACTGCGGCAGTGCTGGGCGTACGTTATATGGTATGTCGCGCCCGGGCTGGTAGCAAATGTTTGTGACATGGTCACATTTGCCGGTTCACCGGAGATTGTGTTTACCGGGCCGTCCCAGTCCGTATCCAGTTCTGCATACTGGCTCCCTTCATACGCATCGAAACCAAGCAATGGCGGCCTCTGCAACTCTGCATTTGCAACATCCGGTCGTGGATTACCCAGATACGTAAGCGGGTCGTTTGCCCAAACTACTTGCCAGTCAAGACCGGATGTGCCATCGGGGAATATATTCCATCCCGGGGGGTTTGCTACAGTTGGCGACTCAAATCCCCCGTTCGTTACAAGATTTGCCGATACTGCTCCTACACTAACGAGAAGCCCCAAAACAACTATTCCCACAATCAATAACTTGTTCATACCAGATCCCCCTTTTTCTACATAGTGAATATTCATTCACTTATATAAATCTAATTCTGAAATGCAGTTTTTAGTGCATTCAATTGGCATCGGACTGTAATCTTATAAATTATAATAGTCCCCGGAATATATTTGCATAACCTGTTGATTAACTGATTGAATTAAATGGTTCGACTTATCCTCAAGCTAATTGAAAATTAATTGCCTCTTTTGAAAATTTTAACAGGAAGATGAATGGTGGAGAGGATTGTATGGTTCCAATTTCCAAAAAAAATTTTCAGAAATCTTGAAAATGAGAAAATTATAACAATGCGAGGGATGCGATTCGAACGCATGAACCTCTGCAGGAATGGATCTTAAGTCCATCGGAGTTGGCCGGGCTTTCCTACCCTCGCACATCGTGTTGTTGCCGGGATCGCGTTCAGGTACCTTCAGCCCGCCCGTATCGACCGGACTGAGCATACTGGCGCTCTGAATTATTGACCGTGCAACTAAAAAAAAAGAACGGAAGACTATGGACATCAGGAAAGGGTTGGCCGGGATGATTACCGGACAGGATTCCTGCAATTGCAGTGACGGAGAATGCCGGCAGGAGAAAGAAGAAGAAAACCAAAAGCGCATTTTTTGATTAATAGATCTATAAAGGTGTATTCATGTGCCCGGGGAATTGACCATATCCCGGAAGGCAATCCGGCGGAGTCATTGAAATGTCAGGGGAAAAGAGATCCGCGAATTGGGTGATATACTGAAACCGTTTATCCTGTCAAACGGTTTTTGGGGTATTTTTCTGAAACGTCGACACAGAATGCAACAAAGCGATATTTTATTAACCGGTGTGCGGATGAAAGGCATGAGCCGAATCCGGAGTCACGAAGCACTCTGCGATTCCGCCGCGATAAGGACGTGAAACATGAAGGAACGTTTACCCATATTTCTGTTGCTGGTTATAGTATGCATGCTGTTGAGTTCCCCGGTGTCTGCTGTTGCGCCGCTCGACCCGCATACGCAGCCCCAGTTTAATGAACCTCTCCCCATCCCGGCGGTGCTCGCCCCGACTTCACCGGACTATTACGAAGTGACGATGGACCAGGTCAGCCAGGATGCCGGCCTGAAAGACCCGGTTACCGGAGATCCGCTTATGACAACGGTCTGGGGGTATAACGGTGCCTGGCCAGGGGAGACAATCGTGGCAGTGAAAGATCACCCCATTACCGTCAAATATATCAACAACCTGCCGACCACGCACCTCCTCCCGGTCGACCATACCGTGATGGGTGCCGGCGGGACCCCGGATGTCAAGACAGTCGTACACCTCCACGGGGCGCACACCACCCAGGCAAACGACGGCTGGCCGGAATGGTGGTTTACATCGACAGGGGTCCAGAACGATAACCCGATGCTTGCCGGTGGACCGAACCCCTATGCCGCTGACGGGAACAGCCAGACCTATATGTACCAGAACGACCAGAACGCCGCGATCCTCTGGTACCACGATCATGCGCTCGGAACGACAAGGCTTAATGTGTATGCCGGTCTTGCAGCATTCTATATCCTGACCGACCCTGCCGAAGACGATCTGAACCTGCCAGCCGGGAACTACGATATCGGGCTTGCCATCCAGGACAGGAGTTTCAATGATGACGGCTCTCTTCTCTACCCGTCTGTATACGACGCCGAGGTCGGCCCTGAACCTCATGACCCGATCCCCGCTATATCGATTGTGCCGGAGTTCTTCGGAGATCATATCGTTGTCAACGGGAAGATCTGGCCGCTACTCGATGTTGAACCCAGGAAGTACCGTTTCCGGATCCTTGACGGCTCGACCGCCCGGTTCTACAACCTCGCCCTGACGGGGGACCCGGGATTTATTCCGAAGATAAATGTCATCGGCGACGAGCAGGGACTCCTGTCAGCTCCGGTGCCGCTGGATTATCTCCTGATCGCACCCGGGGAACGCTATGATGTTGTTATCGACTTCTCCGGACTTGCGGGTCACAATGTGACGGTGACGAACGATGCCAACGGACCGTATCCGTCCGGAGATCCGGTCGACCCGGAAACGACCGGACATGTCATGCGGTTCCGGGTCGGCAGCACGGTCACGGACACGGACAATAACGAGATGCCCTCAAGTCTTCGACTCAGTACCCGCGCTGGTACCTGATCCTGATGTGCCGGAGAGGGTCCTGCAGCTCAACGAGACCTTCGATCCGTACGGGCGTCTCCAGCAAAAACTCGGTCCCAACACCGTGGCAGGAGGACTGGAATGGATGGACCCGATCACGGAAAAACCGGTCCTTGGATCTACAGAAGTATGGACTGTCATAAACCCGACCATGGATACCCACCCGATCCACCTCCATCTTGTTGCATTCCAGATCATCGACAGGCGTCCCTTCAATGCAGATATATGGAACCCCGGCGATGACCCCGTGTACACCGGTTCTGCGGTTCCGCCGTTGCCTGAGGAAGCCGGGTGGAAGGATACCGCCCAGATGCCCCCGGGCTACGTGACCCGGGTGATCGCGAAGTTCGATATCAAGGACAAGTATGTCTGGCACTGCCACATTCTCGAGCATGAAGAACATGACATGATGAGGCCGTTCGAGGTCGTCGATCCGGTGGCCGATGCCAGCCCCAAGATCACGCTTACCCAGGATACGGGAACGGAGACTCTGGGGACTCCTCATACTCTTGTGGTGAGGCTGATGACAACGGGCGAAAACCCTGAACCTCTCGACGGAATAGATGTGCTCTTCAGTGTCATCACCGGTCCAAACGCCGGACTCTTTGTTACCGTGAAAACCGATCAGAACGGCAGGGCGGAATTTACCTACACAAGTTCCAAGCTCGGGAAGGATACTATTGTGGCAAGTTTCGTTCCTCCCTTGGGGATGGATGATCCGAGCTCGAACCCGGTTACCGTGGAATGGGTCGAGCGTGCGATACCCACGCCGGAATTCCCGTCTGTCTTGTTCCCGGTTATCTCACTGTCGGCAATGGCTGTGATGGTACATGCGATCCGGAGAACCGGGAGATAACCGGGCACTTTTTTTTATTTTCTCATTTCCGGATTTTCTTCATGGTGGTTCGTGACCCGATGTTGCTATCTTTCCAGGTTTGAAAAAAATATCTCAATTCACACCATGGGGTTACCTGTCAGGATTGCTTCCCTGTGTTTCACTGTAGAATCACAGCTGCGAGGTTATCCCTTCGGAAGGCCTCTCCGAGGCACGGCAGGTCAGGGAAGTTTCAGGATTTTGAGTTACTGGAAAGTTGACTTCCTACCGTGGAAGTTCAAGGCCCGGTGCAAATCTCGGAAAATGATAAAATCCCCGGATCGGACCAGGAAACACTTATCTTCAACGATCAGCGGGTAACATATTTTGTAATTGCATATCGCAAGGGAGACGCCTGGCACGACCCGTTCAGGTGAGTGTTCTACAGAGACCCAGTGCAATCGCAGCACTATTGAAGAAGGACAATCAAAGAATGTTGAGTTATCCATGAGTGCGCTGAAACTTTCCGGGTGGGTGGAGATTGACGGACGGCGACTCCCGCTGCAGGAGGTCGCTTCGATCCTGAAGGACCGGCCGGAGGAGATCCTCCGGTTCGGGGGAGAGTTCTTCTTTGCCGGGAGCGGGTGCCGGGCACGGGACCACTTCGGGATCATGCCGGGCAACTGCCCGAAAGGGACGTTGATCTGTGACGGGGTGGTGAAGGGGGCGATCGATCCTGTTGTTCCGGATATGCCGCTGGAAGAGGCGATCATTACCGCCGTGCGGCTGCGCAGCGACGAAGGGGTGACGGCACTCTCGGGAGGAGTGGACTCGACGCTTGTCGCCCGTCTTGCCGGGCGCGAGTGCGTGGTTGTGGGACTCGAAGACTCCCACGACCTCCGGCAGGCACGCCATGCCGCAGATATGCTCGGCCTTTCCCTGACATCCGTACCAATTACGCATAAGGAGATTGAAACGGCTCTTCCCACGGTTATTGGACTGATCCCGAAAAAAGATCCGGTCAATACCAGCATCGCCCTGACCCAGTTCTTTATTGCCCGCTGGGCAGGACAGCACGGCCACCGGCGCGTCATCACCGGGCAGGGGGCAGACGAACTCTTTGGCGGTTACACACGGTACCTGGAGACGACAACCCTCGCGGAGGACCTCGAACGCGACTTTGCCGGGCTTGAACAGCAGGCGGACCGCGACCAGGCGATCGCGGCACTCCACGGTACATGGCTTTCGATGCCCTACCTGGACGTGCGGGTAGTGCGCGCTGCACGGAAGATCCCCGCTGCCGAGAAGGTCAGGGACGGGCACCGGAAGATCCCGCTCAGGCAGGTCGCAGAACGCCATATCCCCGCAGAATTCGCGTGGTATGAAAAAAAGGCGATGCAGTACGGGAGCGGTGTCTGGAAGGTGCTGCAGAAGCTTGCCCGTAAAAACGGTTATAAAACGTCCCTGCAAGATTACATAGATCACATTATCAGGGTTGAACATGGTCACTGAACAAGAAGTGAAACATATAGCAGACCTCGCCGACATCGGTATCGATGGAGATGAACTTGGCTCCTTTACTCACCAGTTCAATGCAATTCTGGAATACTTCGACGTGCTCGACCGGGTCACGGGAGATGCCGCGGTCACCCGCGATCTCTGCGACGTGATGCGGGAGGACGAGACAGAACCCTCCCTCCCCCGCGAAGACGTGCTCCGGAACGCCCCGGCACAGGAAGACGGTTTTATCAAAGCGCCACGGGTGATGTAGTGGAGCACGGGATCTGTTTTGAGCCGGACGACCGGTTCAATGCCTTCCTCACCACCTGCCGGAACGCCCCGCACGGGAAGGGGACGCTCGAGGGTGTTGCCGTTGCCGTGAAAGACAATATCTCGACAAAGGGTATCGGGACCACCTGCGCCTCAAGGATCCTCAAAGGCTACATCCCCCCCTACGATGCGCATGTCGTGGAGCTCCTGAAAGGATCGGGAGCGGCGATCGTCGGAAAGACGAACATGGACGAGTTCGGTATGGGGACCACGACCGAGAACTCCGCGTTCGGCCCCACCCTCAACCCCTGCGATACCGGGCGGGTACCGGGCGGGTCGTCGGGGGGGAGTGCTGCTGCAATCGCGGGCGGTATGGTGCGGATGGCCCTCGGGACCGATACCGGCGGGTCGATCCGCTGCCCCGCATCGTTCTGCGGCATCGTCGGGTTGAAACCGACCTACGGGCGGGTCTCGCGCTACGGGCTGATCGCGTATGCCAACTCGCTGGAACAGATCGGGCCCATGGGGCGGACGGTCGATGATGTCTCGACACTGTTCGGTGTCATTGCCGGGTATGACCGCCGCGACTCGACATCCTGCGATAAACCCTATGCCCATATTCCCTGTGCCGATATCAGCGGCCTGAAGATCGGCATCCCGCAGGAATATTTCGGTGCCGGTGTCGACCCGGGTGTAGCTGCCGTCGTGAATAAGGCAATCGGGGGACTCGAAGAACTCGGGGCCACCACCGTTCCGTGCAGTATCCCGTCCATGGAGTACGCCCTTGCTGCATACTACGTGATCTGCACCTGCGAGGCAAGCTCCAACCTTGCCCGGTTCGACGGGGTGCGGTACGGTCCTGCGGCCGGCACGAACAAGTCCTGGCACGAAGCCTACCGGGAGGTGCGCAGGGCCAATTTCGGGATAGAAGTGCGCCGCCGCATCATGCTCGGGACATTTGCCCTCTCGTCAGGGTACTATGGCAGGTACTATGCCAAGGCGCAGGTCGCCCGCGAGAACGTGAAAAAGGACTTTGCCCGCATCTTTGCCGACGTGGATGTGATCGCAGGGCCCACCATGCCCACGACCGCGTTCCGGCTGGGGGAGAAGAGCGACCCGCTCGCCATGTACCTGACAGATATCCTCACCGTCCCGGTCAACCTTGCCGGTATCCCCGCCATATCCGTCCCCTGCGGGACGTGCGAGGGAATGCCGGTCGGGCTCCAGGTCATGGGCAGGCCGTGGGAAGACGAACGCGTCATCGATGTCGCCTATGCATTCGAACAGGGGTGCAGGTAATGGCGGAAGGACAGGTCATCGTCGGCCTGGAAGTACACTGCCAGCTCGACACGAAGAGCAAACTCTTCTGCGGCTGCTCGACCGATTACCGTGCGGATGGTCCCAACACCCACGTCTGCCCGGTCTGCCTCGGTCTTCCCGGCGCGATGCCGGTGCTCAACAGGCGGTCGATTGAGTACGCGATGCGGGTGGCAAAGGCACTGAACTGTTCCGTGCTCGAGGAATCGGAGTTCTCGCGGAAGAACTACTTCTATCCCGACCTTGACAAGGCATACCAGATCACCCAGTATGACAAACCGCTTGCAGAAGGCGGTTATCTTGAAATCGAGAGCGATGAAGGCGGGGAGAAACGGGTCCGGATCACCCGAGTCCATGTCGAGGAGGACCCGGGCCGGCTCGTGCACATGGGTAATGTGGAGCGGGGGAAATACTCGCTGGTCGATTACAACCGTTCCGGTATCCCGCTCATCGAGATCGTGAGCGAGCCGGATATGCGTTCTCCCAAAGAGGCGAGGAGATTTTTAAACAAACTCCGTGCGACGCTTGAGTACCTGAGCGTCTTTGACTCTGAAAAGGAGGGATCGCTGCGGGTTGATGCCAACATCTCGATCCAGGGAAGCGAACGCGTGGAGGTCAAGAATATCACCTCCTACAAGGGCGTGGAAAAGGCCCTCAACTTCGAGATCACCCGCCAGAAGAACCTGCTCCGCCGCGGGCAGAAGGTCGAACGGGAGACGCGGCACTTCCTCGAGGGGCGGGGGGTCACCCAGTCCTCCCGTTCAAAAGAGCAGGAGCATGACTACCGGTATTTCCCCGAACCCGACCTCCGCCCGCTCCATGTGCAGTCATGGCTGGCGGGAATCGTCCTCCCCGAGCTCCCGGATGCCCGGCGGGAGCGTTTTATCAACCAGTACGGGTGTTCGCCCAGCCATGCCCGGACGCTCACCGGGGACCTGCGGCTGGCAAACTTCTACGAGGAGGTTGTCAGGCCGGACCCGGAGAGGCTTTCGGCGCTCGCCGACACCTGGATTTCAGACACCCTGCTCGGCGAGCTGAACTACCGGGACATGAGCATTGATACCCTGAACCCCGCGGGTTTTACCGGGCTTCTCGGGCTGGTAAACGAGGGAATTATTACCGATAAAAGCGGTATTGAGGTGCTCAGGGTCATGCTTGATACGGTGAAACAAGGACAGCCGTACGAACCCCCCCTGCAGATTACAGAACGGCTGAACCTGAGAAAAGTCGGATCAGATACTTACCGGAATACCATGACTTCCGGAGCAGGTAACCCGGTAATGACCGCAATTGCCGGGGTCCTCGCAGAACAGCCAAAAGCCGTCGATGATTACCGGAAGGGCAGGAAAGGGGCATTCAATTACCTTGTCGGCCAGGTCATGAAAAAGACCCGGGGTTGTGCGGATCCCTCCGAGTTGAACAGGCTGCTTCTTGAAGAACTGCATAAGAAGGAGACGTGACCGTGCACCTGATCGTCGCGGAGAAAAATATATCGGCACGCCGCATTGCCGAGATCCTGAGCGAGGGAAAAAAGATCACCGAGCATAAGGATACCGGCGTATCCACCTACAGCTTCGGTGACACCACCACCGTCGGGCTGCGTGGTCATGTCGTGGAGATCGACTTCGAGCCCGGGTACAAAAACTGGCGAAGTGTGGAGGCTACCCCGCGAAGCCTGATAGATGCAAAGACCATCAAAATCCCTACCGAGCGAAAGATTGTCGCGCTCCTCCAGAAACTGGCACGACGAGCCGACCGGGTAACCATCGCCACGGATTTTGATACCGAAGGAGAACTCATCGGTAAGGAAGCATACGAGCTGATAAGGGCCGTGAACGGCAATGTCGTCATCGACCGTGCCCGTTTCTCCGCGATCACCCCCCAGGAAATCCACCATGCCTTCTCGCATACCACGGAACTCGATTTTGCCCTGGCAGCAGCCGGGGAGGCTCGCCAGTCCATCGACCTGATGTGGGGCGCCTCCCTCACCCGGTTCATCTCTCTTGCAGCCCGGAGGGGGGGCCAGAACATCCTTTCGGTCGGCAGGGTGCAAAGCCCGACGCTGGGAATGATCGTGGACCGGGAAAAGGAGATCGAGGCCTTTGTCCCGGAAAAATACTGGCAGCTCTCGCTGGACACGGAAAAGAACGGGGAACCGATCGAGGCACGGCACACCCACGGAAGGTTTCATGAAAAGTCTGCTGCAGAACTCGCCCGTGACCGCACCCGGGCCCCGCTTGTCGTGACCGACGTAAAATTCGGGGAAAAACAGGACCGGGCCCCCTCGCCATTCGACACGACCACCTACATCGTCGCTGCCGCACGGCTCGGGCTCTCGGCGGCAAATGCGATGAGAATTGCCGAAGACCTCTACATGAATGGTTTCATCTCGTACCCGAGAACTGACAATACCGTTTACCCGCCATCCCTCGATCTCGGGGGAATCCTGAAGACCATTCATGCCTCCCCGTTCAGAAAAGACGTGGAATGGGTGATGGCGAACCGCCGGGCGGTCCCGACGCGGGGTAAAAAATCTTCCACCGATCACCCGCCGATCCACCCGACCGGCCCTGCAGCACGGGAGACCCTGGGTGACGATGCCTTCAGGGTATATGAACTGGTGCTGCGGAGGTTCCTCGCGACCCTCTCCCCGGACGCGAAATGGAAGACCCTGAAGGTTCTTTTCGATGCCGGCGGGGAGGAATACACGGCAACGGGAGGACAGCTCATCGACCCGGGCTGGCATACCGTCTATCCCTACAGCGAGGCGCAGGAGACGATCCTCCCCCCGTTTGAAACAGGTGAGCACCTTCCGGTGTTAAAGGTGGCACTCGATGAAAAAGAGACCCAGCCTCCTGCACGGTACACCCAGAGCAAGCTGATCCAGCGGATGGAGGAGCTGGGCCTGGGCACGAAGAGCACCCGTCATGAGGTGATCGCGAAACTCGTGTCCCGTAAATATGTCGAGGGAACCCCCCTCCGGCCGACCCTGGTTGGCCGGGTGGTCACCGAATCGCTCGAACAGCACGCCGACATGATAACCCGTCCCGATATGACCCAGACGATCGAAGATCATATGCAGCAGATCAAGGAGAGCAGACGGACGCGGGAAGACGTGATCCGGGAATCCCGGCAGATGCTCCACCGTGCGTTTGACCAGCTCGAGGCAAACGAGGCGGTGATAGGCGATGACATACGGGGCAGGACTGCCGAGGAGATGAACCTTGGGGCATGCCCGGTCTGCGGGGGGACGCTTGCAATCAAACACCTGCGGGGCAATACCCAGTTCATCGGCTGCTCCCGGTACCCGGAATGTACCTTTAACATCGGCCTGCCTATGGCGCAATGGGGGTTTGCCGTGCGCACCGATGAGGTCTGTGACCGGCATCACCTTAATTTTGTCCGCCTGGTCAGGAAAGGTGCCCGCCCCTGGGATATCGGCTGCCCGCTCTGTCATCATATCAATTCAAACAAGGAGTCCGTTTCCGAGATCCCGTCGCTGGACGAACATCTCATGCAAAAACTGCTGGCATGCCATATCTATACTGTCGCGGAACTGGCGCACAGCGCTCCTGAAAACCTGGCAAAACGACTCGGGATACCGGCCCCGGAGGCACAGACCCTGATCACCGATGCCGGCAGGGTCCTTGAAAAACTCCGCCGGCGGTCTGAATGCCGGAAGTTCATGCGTGACCACCTGGTCCCCCGGAAAGGACGCAGCTATGCAAAAATCCTGACATCCCTCAAATCCGCCGGGATTACCGAGCTCTCCGGGCTCGCCAGCGCTGACGCGGCACGATTGAAAGAGGCCGGAATCAGCGATGCCGAATCTGAGGAGATCCTCACCCAGGCAAAGATCGTGTACTATGGGCAGGTGCTCAAAGAAATCGGGATCCCTGCAGTCAGCCTGAAAAAATACGTGGCCGCAGGTTTTACGAGCCCGGAATCGTTTTGCACGCACCCGGTGGATGTACTGAGTAAACGCACCGGGATGTCGCCAGGTACCGTCCAGCGGCATGTGGACCTGGTCTGTACCTACCTGAAAAAACCGGTGCCGAAAAAATACTCAAAAACCCAGGTTGAACGGGGAAGAAAGGAGCTTATGAAGATCAGGGGAATTGATGCACCAGTTATAGAAAAACTCTCCCGGTCCGGGATCATCAATACCTCTGCTCTCCTTGAAGCGGACGCAGACAAAATTGCTGCGGAAACAGGAATTCCGGCTCATAAGATCAGGGAATACCAGGAAGCTATCCAGAAGAGACGCGATACTGCCGTCATCCAGCTCTGATTATTTTTTTGGACAGGATATTCAGGTATCAGTTTACCCGATAGAAAAGAACATAACAGCATGCATGAAAACAGCCTGGCAACAGATGAATCAGAGAAAATCAGGTGAACGAAAAGATCAAGGTCTGGCTCATTGATGTTCGCCTTGCGATGAACGCCGCTGCCCCCCCCAAGGGACGCTTCCCCGCGGCAGATTAGTAACGAAAAATCTGCTCCCCGGGACTGCGACAATTCCTGATCCGGCATCTGTCCTGAAATAACCAAATATGCGATAGCCATTCACTGGGGTGGACAAGAAATTCTTTTTAAAAAGGGAAACGCAGAGCGGGGCCAAGGGGATGCTCCCTTCAGGCTGCCCCCTCTCCGGGGGAGAGAGGGGGTCACCTCTCATACATTTCAGCATGTATCAGGATGAACCCCGGGATTCCCTGCAGATTTCCCACGAGCCCGGAAAATTCTGATACTGCCGCCGATCTCCGGGATGGGTAAAAGAAATAAAAAAATGCCGGACTGAAAATTTTTGCTCTTGAGAAATGCTTTTTCAGATACCATGATCACCCCCCTGCGCCAGCCCTGCCCCCCCAGGGCGCGGGGGCGCTTGCGATGCCCGGTATTACCTGTATGTATAATCACCCGCGGTTTTGTGTACAGGTAATATGGAATCATCGCACCGGGGGTGCCACAGCGGCAGGGGCGAAGCCCCCGGGAGCGTCCGAAAGTTTTGAGGATTTCAACAGAGCAAAAATTTCACCCTTTTCTTCTCTTAATCAGGATATAACCTGTCAGCCGTTCGTGCGCCTTCCCATGTCATCGATTTAAGGGGAAGAAAAAACAAGTACTGGTGATACTGATGAAATGGAAAGACTGGGTGCATGTGACCAAACTCGATCCTGACAAACAGCTAAGGCCGGGAGATATCGATGCCATCGCGGCAAGCGGCACCGATGCGCTGATGCTTTCGGGGACGCTCAATGTAACCCGGGAGAATCTCTCTGCACTCCAGAAGCAGGTGAAGGCCTATGACCTCCCGCTCGTTATGGAACCGGCAGGACCCGATGCGGTCCTTACCCATGGAGTGGACTTTATTTTTGTTCCCAGCGTGATCAACTCCGCAGATGTACAATGGGTTGTGGGCAAGCATCGGGCCTGGGTCCAGCTGCAGAAGGGGAACATCCCCTGGGACTGCATCGTGCCCGAAGCATATATCGTCCTCAACCCGGAATCCTCTGTCGGGAAACTGACACGATCCTTCAGCGATCTGAAACCCGAAGAGGTCGCTGCCTATACCACCGTCGCCGATCGCTACTTCCATTTCCCGATCGTGTATATTGAATACAGCGGGACATTCGGCGATCCGGCGATCGTGAAGGCTGCCTCGGAGGCTGTCGATAAATCCATCCTCTATTATGGGGGGGGGATCAACTCGGCAGAAAAAGCAGCGCAGATGTCGCGGTATGCCGATACCATTGTTGTTGGCAATGCGGTGTATGACCAGGGTGCCGCTGTCCTCAAGGCGACCGTTGACGCCATCCAGTAATTTTTTTTCGCATGCCCGAAATTGATATCGTGCTCGTGGCCCCCCTCTATGAAGGAAACGTGGGGTTTGCCGCACGGGTGATGAAAAATTTCGGCTTCTCACGTCTTGTCCTGATCGACCCGTGTGCCCTTGGCAACGAGGCGAAGGCGCGGGCTGCCCATGCCCGGGATATCCTTGACGGTGCGGAACTCTGTACTATCGAGGACGTTTTTGCCCGGAGCAACATTGTCATCGCGACAACGGGGACGGTAAGCAAATCCGTGTGTCATTCGATGCGGATGCCATTTTATTCCCCCCGTGAACTACGAGAACGCATACAGGATATCGACGGCCGAATCTCAATCCTGTTCGGGCGCGAGAACTGGGGGCTCAATAATGAAGAGGTGAAACAAAGCGACATGATCTGTACCGTCCCGACCACAGAAGAATACCCTATCCTCAACCTCTCCCACGCCGTTGGGGTAATCTGCTACGAACTGTCGGATCTCCCCCTGCCCTCCTACCCTCTTGCATCACCGGTCGATATGGGCTACCTGTACCAGCATATTGACCGGTTCCTTGATGTTATCGGTCATCCGGCGTTCAAGCGCGAAAATACGATGATCCTCATCCGGCGGATCCTTGGCCGGGCCAATCTCACGGTGCGCGAAGCGAGTACGATGCATGGGTTATTACGCCGGAGCGAATGGCATATCAACCCGGCTCTCTTCGACCGCCATAACCGGGAGAACAGGGGAAAAAAGTAAAAAACCCGCCGGGATTTAAGTGCATATTCATGCAATTTTCTGCAGGAACGTAGTCCCACCAAAAAACCAGCGTTTTGACTTTTACCATAATTCCGCGAGTCCGGGAAGAATGACCGGGGAAAAACCGCGAAAATTGCCGATCGGTATTCCATGTCTTTGGAACCCCTTATGACCGATTACGACCCATAGTTCAGCCAATGATTCTCGTTGACTGGCAGCTCCTCGACCGCATCGGGAGGGGTCATATTAAAATCGATCCGTACGACCCGAAGCTTGTACAACCCAACTCCCTTGATATCCGCCTGGGAAACCATTTTGTATGGTACACCAGGAGCAGCGAGATTATCGACCCCTATGACCAGGACAGCGTGTGCTCGGATGTCGAAGAGATCCATGCAGATACCTTCCTCCTCAATCCCGGCCAGTTCGTTCTTGCCGAAACGCTGGAGTGCATTGAACTCCCCGATAATATCGTTGCCACGATTGAAGGCAAGTCAAGCATCGCCCGGCTCGGTGTTACCCTACACCAGACCGGTGGCTGGATCGATGCCGGTTTCCGCGGCACGATCACACTTGAAATGGCAAATGTCAACTCACGACCGGTGAAAGTTTATGCCGGTATGCCGATCGGTCAGCTGGTCTTTTACACGACCGAACGGGCCGAGAACCCGTATTACCGGAAAGGAGATGCAAAGTATCTCGACCAGCGGCAGGCCACTCTCTCCCGCTATCATGCGAACAGGAAATAACACTGGCCCGGGAAAAACCCTGGTTCTTGACAAATTTCAGAACACATAGAGACGGAAGTGGGAGTGCCTGTCCACCCCGGACTGCCCCTGCAACCTGCTGATGATGGGTGTATTACCGTGAAGAGGACTGTTTTATCAGGATTTCGAGCGACGGGAAGTGAAGCTGAAAGGCTCAGTTCCGAAAGGAGCATTATTACCATTATCCATGAAAACTGCATGTGATCTCATATAGTTATATGGATGAAATCATCATGTCCCAATTACGATGAACGCCGCCACCCCCGAACGGTCTGCTCTCGCTGCCGATCAGGAACTCAAAAAAAAAGAGGCGTGAACCTTCCTGCCCCGCCGTGCGTCGGAGAGGCCCTGTGGCGGGGGACTTTCGTATATATTTAGATTTTTCATGGTCTAAGTTAATTCCCGTTTATACCCGTTTTTCAGGAAAAATATTTTTTCCTGATATTCATTTGTCGACCAGAATTTTTGCTCTTAAGAAAATGAACGGAACAGGTACCCTGCTCATTCTTCCAGCTGGAAGAGCATTCCTGGTATAAATTAACTTTGGCGATCAGGTCTCATGAGGTGGCACTATCTGAACAATGCGGTTCCGCATCGCCGGACAAAAAAATCCGTCTCTGTCGAAATACTATTAACCCTATATACGATCAACTCTCATTTTATACGGATGATCCCACCGGATCGGAGATGAATTAATGCGACTTCTTCTCATTCATTCAGATTACATCGAATACGAAGCCAAAAAGAGGACAAAGATGGCAGAGGAGTGCCCGGTTCTCTCCGACAGGGAGACCGAAGCACTCACGGTTTTCTGTGCCGTGGAATCGATAGATGAGGACGACCTTGAAGGAGTCGTCCTCCAGGCAATCGAGGAGGTTAAAAAGACTGCCGGGCAGGTGCATGTCGACAAAATTATGGTATATCCTTACGCCCATCTCTCCAGCGACCTTGCTTCACCGGAGACCGCAATCACAACGCTCGATGCACTTAAGGCCGGCCTGGAATCGGAAGGTTTCAGTGTCAAGAGGGCTCCGTTCGGGTGGTATAAATCCTTTAAGATCTCCTGCAAAGGCCACCCGCTCTCCGAGCTCTCAAAGACGATACTACCCGGGGAAGAGGGGAGCGTCAGGAAAGAGAAGAAAGAGGTCACGCATGACTGGTTCGTGCTGACTCCCGACGGCAAAACCCACGACTATCACGAGTATCTCGACGATTCACCGTTCGGTTGTCTCGTTAAAAAAGAACTGGGTGTTGCCGTCCCGACCGGTGGCGAACCGGCCCATGTCGACCTGATGCGTTCCAAGGAACTGGTGGACTACGAACCGGCGAGCGACGTAGGGTGCCTTCGCTGGATGCCGAAGGGAAAGCTGATCCGCGATCTCCTTGCCGACTACGTGCTGCACCTGGTTCTTGAGTATGGAGGCACTCCTGTCGAGACCCCGGTCATGTACGATCTGGGCGACCGTGCCATCTTTGAGCACGCAGAAAAGTTTGGTGAACGGCAGTACAGGTTCAAATCGAATAACCGCAACATGATGCTGCGCTTTGCCGCATGCTTCGGGATGTTTTCGATCATGCGGGACATGCATATCTCGCCCAACAACCTCCCGATGAAGATGTACGAGCTCTCTACCTACTCGTTCCGTCATGAGCAAAAAGGAGAAGTGATCGGGCTCAAACGTCTCCGTGCATTCACCATGCCCGATATGCACTCGCTCTGCACCGACATGCCCGAAGCGCTGAAATGTTTCGAGGAACAGCTTGCGATGGGCTGGCAGACCGGTCTTGACTTTGAGACCAGACTTGTCGCTGCGTTCCGCTGTACGAAGGATTTCTATGCGAATCACGAAGCATGGGTAAAGAAGATCGTAAAAGAATCAGACTGTCCGATGCTGGTCGAGATCCTTTCGGACCGGGTTCATTACTGGGTAGCAAAGATCGACCTTGCGGCAATCGATGGCCAGATGCGCCCGATCGAAAACCCCACCGTCCAGATCGATGTGGAAAGTTCTCTCCGGTTCAATATCAAATACCACAAGGAAGACGGCACGGTCGTCCATCCCCCGATCCTCCACTGCTCCCCTACCGGCAGTATCGAGCGGGTGATCTGCGCCATACTCGAAAACATCTCCACGCAGCAGGTCCCCGCACTCCCCACCTGGCTCTCACCGGTGCAGGTGCGTGTCATCCCGGTTGCAGAACGACACGGTGCATTTGCTGCAGAGATCTGCGATATGATCACCAAGGCCTCTGTCCGGTGTGATGTCGACGACCGGGAAGAGAGCGTCGGCAAGAAAGTCCGCGAAGCCGGCATGGACTGGATACCGTATGTCATCGTCGTCGGGGACGAAGAGGTCGCAAGCAGGAAACTTACGGTCACGATCCGCAGGAAATCGCAACCGAACAAACCCTTCAAGGAACAGCTATCGACTGATGAAATTATCGATGCCGTGCACAAAGAGACTGCGGGGAAGCCGTTCAGGCCATTATATACCCCGAAAAAACTCTCCCGGAAGGCCCGGTATATCTGAACTTTTTTTCCAGATTCCTATTAACAAATCTTTGAATATGATCAGGTTTCATGAAATTTTGAGATAAAGTAAGAGTTCGTTCCAATACACAATGCCCTGATTGCCATATAATGCTCTTCTGCAGCGATTTGTAATTAAAATACGACTTTGAAAAAATTCTGTTCTATTTTTTTTTAGTTATAATACAAAAATAGAGGAAGCGATTCACATTCCGATCCGGTGATAATATTTTCCTCTGGTAAAAAATTTATCGAAACCACGAGGGTTCCCCGCCTCCGGGCTTCTCCGAGGCACGGCGGGGCAGAATATTTTTTTGAGCTGGTATCGGAAGGCTGACAAGTGCCTGCATTGGTTGAATAAGAAATTATCTTATCAAACAGGAAAATTGAGGGAGGTCAAGGGGAGCTCCCCTTGGGTTGCCTCCCCCTCTGGGGGAGAGGGGGTCACCCTCATGATTCTTTATAGAATTATGCGGTCTTTTATTTCGAAGATCACCTTAGCTATTCCTCGTCAGGAGTTACACCGGTCACCTCAACAGGCACCGGTTCACCCTCTTCCATCTCATCTTCCCTGCACCAGACCTCGATCGATCGGTCGACACCGATATATTCCTGGTGATATTCTTCCAGGGTGGAACCCGGGGACATCAGAACCCTGCTAACCAGATTTCCCTTACGGAACCCGTAAAGCCGGCGAAACGGCCATGCTGGTTCGAGAACAGATGTCCGTTCATAATATACGTCCTGTGCAAGCAGGTGGGTGCAGAATACTCCCGGGGAGGCTTCGAAGAGCACTTCCCTGACATAGCGTCGGATATACCAGCGCAGCTCAGAGACAAGGGACAGGGCGCTTCCAAGCGTTGAGAGGGTGACCGAGACCCCGCAGGGTTTTTTCTTCGGGTGATAAAAACGCAGCGCAAGGCGGCTGGTCTCCGAGGCAAAAAGAGTATGGTAGAGATCAACTCCTTCCCGCTGGACCAGAAGAATATTCATCGGATCTCCGAGAAAAATGGATGAAGAAGAGTTACCGGCTCAGGTATACATCCGGTTGTCGGTAACAATCTCGTTTTTTACTTTGCGGACTGCATCGATGAAATCCTGCATCTCGATGTAGGGAGCGTCCCTTCTTACGGCCATCATTCCCGCCTCGCGGCAGATCGCCTCCAGTTCCGCACCCGTGGCCTTGTCGGTCATGCCCGCAAGTTCGTCCATATCCACACTGGCCAGGTGCATCCTGCGGGAGTGGATCTTCAGGATCTCGAGCCGTGCATCCTTGTCCGGCAGGGGAATTTCGATGAGCCGGTCGAAGCGACCGGGCCGCAGGAGTGCCGGATCCAGCATGTCTGCCCGGTTGGTTGCCGCCATGATCCGGACATCCCCGCGGTTGTCAAACCCGTCCATCTCAGCGAGGAGCTGCATGAGCGTGCGCTGGACTTCGGCACTTCCCGAGGTACCGTCATTGGTCCGGGTGCTGCCAACCGCATCGATCTCATCGATAAAAACGATCGCCGGTGCACGTTCACGGGCGAGCATGAAGAGCTCCCGGACGAGCCCGGCACCCTCGCCGATGAACTTATGGACCAGTTCGCTTCCTGACATACGAATGAATGTTGCGTGGGCCTCATGAGCGACCGCTTTTGCGATCAGTGTTTTACCCGTGCCCGGTGGGCCGTAGAGAAGGATACCTTTCGGAGGTTCAACACCGACGCGCCTGAAAATTTCAGGCCGTGTCAGCGGGTACTCCACCGCCTCGCGCACTTCCTTGATGACATCAACGAGCCCTCCGATCTGGGCGTAACTGATATCGGGTGAGACTTCGAGCTCCATTACCCGTATTCTCGAGTCGTAGATATTGCCGATTACCTTGACGATCGAAAGAGCGTTATTGACCGCGACCTTCGCCCCCGGCTTCAGCTGCGGGCGGAGTTCCTCGGTCGCGGTTGTCAGGTACTCCTGGTTATTTCCCTGCTGACGGAGGTAAATTTCACCATTATCCAGGATATCCACGACCACCGCTACAAACAGCGGCATGCGCTTGAGCTGGTTGTTCTCCCTTTTGAGCTGGGCATTTTCCTTTATCAGCTCGTCAATTTTCACCTTCATCTCGAGCAGGCTGGCCTCGAGCTCATTGAGCTGGAGCTGGTATTTAAGCTCGGTCGAAGGAGCAGTATTATTGACGGAGATCTCTTCCATATCAATCTTATATCTGGTGTCTTCAAACATTTATTAGGTACGATTATGCTAATCAGGGGAAGAGCAATAGCAAAAGGGAGGGGAGATGGTCCACTGCTGGTGAGCCCGGATCCCCTGTCATTCCTTTCCGGCGTAGATCCGGCATCCGGGATCATTGTCGAGAAAGGACACCCGCTCCAGGGTAAATGCATTGAAGGAAAGGTGCTTGCTTTTCCCTATGGTAAAGGTTCCACGGTCGGCTCATACGTCCTGTATGCCCTGAGCCGGAACGGGCATGCACCGGCAGCTATTGTCAATTCCGAAGCAGAACCAATCATCGCGACCGGGGCGATCATTGGCAACATCCCGATGATCGACCATATTGAGATCCCTATGAACCGGCTCCGGAATGGTGTCCATGTTGTGGTCGACGGGGATGCCGGTGAGATGTCCTATGACGGCGAATTGTTGTAATCTTCCGCAGATTTAATCAGAATTTCCTTAATGCAATCTCTTATACAATATACCGTCAAATAGTATTCAGCGTTCCGGGGTGCAGCCCGGATCTGACAGGGGAACGGTTCGGAATAATGGGATCACAATGGGGATATGATCGGACACACATCAGGGCAAAACATGAGGGATACCGCTCGCGGGCAGCGTATAAGCTCCTTGAGATCCAGCATAAGTTTGCCATCATCCGTCCCGATGACAATATTGTTGACCTTGGGGCGGCTCCCGGGTCATGGCTTCAGGTAGAACGTACGCTCACCCGGGCAAAAGTCGTTGGCATCGATCTCAATCCTGTCGCACCGCTCGATGGCGTCGGGACAATCGAGGGAGATCTCAACGATCCCGAGGTCCAGGAGAAGGTACGATCGATGCTCGGCGTCGTCAACGTGGTGGTCTGCGATGCTGCACCGAAACTTTCCGGCCATAAGAGCTACGATCAGGCACGTATTATTGAACTCAATGAACAGGCCCTTATGTTTGCCGTCAGGGTGCTGAAACAGGGCGGAAATTTTGTGGTAAAATCATTCCAGGGGACGGATTTCCCTGAACTTTATGCGATGACGAAAGAACATTTCTACTCAGTGAAGACCTGCATTACCCGGTCAACGCGGAAGGGGAGTACCCGAGCTCTACATTATTGCGAAAAATTTCGTGGGCTGAACCGATCGTGATCCTTCGAGACCCGTACAACCGCCCGGTAAGCAACCTCCGGGTAAGTCTTACGCCGAAATGTAACCTCTCCTGCGTCTACTGCCACAAGGAAGGGGAACGATCCCCAGAAGCTCAGCTCTCCGCCGAAGAGATCGCGGAGATCCTGCGGGTAGCAGCAACATTTGAGATCCGCAGCGTAAAATTTACCGGTGGAGAGCCCCTGCTCCGCCCGGATCTCCTGGAGATCGTCAGGTCGGTGCCGGATGGTATGGAATCTTCGCTCACGACGAACGGCACCCTCCTTGCCGGCCTTGCCTCCGGGCTCAGAGAGGCCGGGCTCCGGAGGGTTAATGTCAGCCTCGACAGCCTCAACCCGGAGACCTATAAGAAAATCACCGGGAAAGACCGGCTTGCCGATGTCCTTGAAGGCATCACCGCGGCCGTTGATGCAGGGCTCACACCGGTCAAACTGAATATGGTGGTGCTCAGGGGCGTGAATGATGCCGAGATTGACGATTTTCTGGCTTATGTGCGGGGGAACCGGAACCTGGTCCTCCAGCTGATAGAGCTGATGCAGTTCAACGACTGTGACTATCACGGCGACCTTCAGGGGCTTGAAGATGCTCTCGCCTCCCGCTCAAAACAGATCATTACACGGAGGATGCACCACCGCAAAAAATTTTGTCTTGACGGTGCCGAAGTCGAAGTTGTCCGGCCGCTCCATAATACGGAGTTCTGTGCATTCTGCAACCGTCTCAGGGTCACTTCCGACGGAAAACTCAAGCCCTGCCTCCTCCGCACGGACAACCACATCGATATCAGGGGAAAGAAAGGCGGGGACCTCGAAGAGTTATTCCTGAGAGCAGTTGCACTGCGGGAACCTTATTATAAATAAGAACCCGGCTCCCGAGAAACGGCCATGGACAGGAAAATCACGGCCGTGACATGACATCTGAATACCTTCGGGAATTCCCCGGTTCAGAGCCTCCCTGGACAGGGCCGGGGAACGAATCTTACGCACCTTTTTTGTTTAGTTCTGATCCTGCTGACGGCGCTTCCTTCGAACAGCGGTCCGGGGAAGAAATTATCTTCTGTCCCCCGGACTCTGCCCATCCCCTGCCCGGAAAATTCCTGTCAACCTCAACGATGCCAGATGCACGAGCCATATCTTCAAGGTCGAAAGTCACGGGACATCACCGGATTTGCCGGTGACCATCTCATGATGCTCTCGCAGATTCTGCCGGGGTAGCACCGGGGAGCAGCAGGATGGGTGAATGTGAACGCCAGAGCTTTCATGAGCATCAGGCTCGTTTTCTGATTCTTTTCACCTGAAAATTCCTCGATCTTAAAAAAAAATGAGTAAGGAAAACATACGATCCCGGGTTTTTTCGTACGAGACAGCAATTATTTACGACTACGGCACGAACAGGATGTTATGGAAGAGAACGAGTTCCTGACTGTCCTGTCGTACCTGTATGAAAAGACCCTGATCCTTCAGGACCCTGGTCGGTTCAATAAAGTCCTCTATTTTTACCTGATCGATTCCCTTGCCCACATAGATTACACCGCCGGCATCTACGCCTTCAATATCCTCTCACCAAAAAACATCATGGCAGGCGAATACATGCGCTGGAGGATTGACGAAGAGAAGAAAGGGGAGCGGGAGAAATTTCCCGGATTTGTCAACTGGTTAAAAGAGCATCACCCGGTGAAGTTTGCCACCTTGCCATCATTCTGGCAGATGATCTATGATACGGAGGATCCGGCGGGTTACCGGAGTTTCCGGATCGTCCTTGACCCGGACAGCAGGGCTCCCATCCCATCCGATTTCTTCTATGCGATCATCGACGAATTCTTCGATAAGGAATTCCTCAAGAGCCTGTATGAAGACGCCTCGCTGGCGATCCTGTTCAGGGCTTATATCTCACAGCCGTAAAAGAACCAGTAAAGGTCCCGGTATGGAAGTCGGCAGGATTTGTTCTGAACTTATTGCTATCGGGAGCGAAAACCCCCCCGGAGGTACTGCCGACGTTATCGAATATATCCGGACATTTTTTGATGATCTTGGCATCGCTTCGAAGATCACCGGAAATGCATCAGGTCATTGCAACCTCGTTACCCGAAGGACGCACAACAGGATCATCTTCTGCGGGCATGTTGATGTCGTACCGGCCCTGGAGGAAGGCTGGACTCACCCGCCTTTTTCCGGGTACCAGGATAAGGGGTTTGTCTGGGGGCGGGGCGCTACGGACATGAAGGGTGGCTGTGCTTCAGTTCTGGCCGCATTCACCCGGCTTGTGGAACAGGGCACGGAGGCACCGCCAACCTGTGTGTTTGTCTGCGATGAAGAAACGGGGGGTGACAAAGGGATACGCTATCTTCTTGCAAAAAAAATGATCCGGCCAACGGATTGCCTTATTGCCGAACCATCTCCTGTCCGCCACCCGAGTATCGGTCAGAAAGGACTCTGCCGGCTCCAGATGAAATTCAGCGGGACGCCCGCCCACGGGTCCCTCTACCCGGCGGTCGGGGTAAGTGCAGTCATGGAAGCGGTGTCCCTGCTCCAGTATGTGAAGGGGTTGCATGACCAGGAATACCCGGTCGACACCAGGCTCAAAGAGATCATCGATCAATCCTCCGGTGTACTGGAGCAGGAGTTCCGGATCCATAATGTCAGTGAAGTATTGACCCGGCTGATGTTCAACCCCGGGGTCATTAAAGGCGGTGAGAAAGCCAATGTTGTTGCCCGGCACTGTGACCTCGATCTCGAGCTCCGTGTGCCCTGGGGGTGCCGGATCCCGGATCTTATCGCGGGGATCAAATCCCACGCCCCGCACGGAAGGATTCTCTCCTGGACGGCCCATGATCCCTCCATCACCGATCCTTCATGCAGGCTGGTAGGCATTACCTGCCGTGAAGTCGAACGGGTGAATGGCGGACCGGTGTTTCCCATCGTCCAGTGGGCGGCGAGCGATGCCCGCCACCTCAGACTCTGTGGGTTCAGCGTCATCGAATACGGGCCCGGGATGATCCCGACACTCCATGCCGTGAATGAGCGGGTGAGTATCGAGAGCCTGAAAAAGGCTTCAGAGGTCTATTCAGGCATAATGAACGCGTATGTCCGACCCGCACCCGGTTAGCGGGATCGGATGGCGGTCAGACAGGATACCGTTCTTCTTGATCAAACCCTGTCATTCTTCCCGAGTGAGAAGGATGAAATACCGGCGCTTTTCCTGATGTGCGGTCGCACCCTTTTTCCTTTGATTGACTGCTTTTGGGCAGGCTGAAAAATATTGCTGAAACCCTTGTATCCGCTCTGCCTCAAGAGGCACTGATGGCAGGCAACCCTCGATAAACCATGGAATGTTCTCCGGAACGGTACTAAAAAATGATCGATTATTTTCCGGCACGTTTTGCCACGAGCAGGAACCCGCATACCACCATTACTGCAGCCAGGGACAGGAATGGCGAGAGCGGCGCATACGTTGTCCTGGCAGCGGCCGCCGTAATTGTCGGGGTCGCTGTTCCTGTGACGGGCATGCCGGTTGTCCCCGGAGGAAGAGGAGAAGTCGTCCCGACTGTGGAGGAAGTCACGATACTGCCCGTGACTCCCGGGGTAACGGTCCCGGTCGCATTGACCACCTGAAGTTTTCCATAAACACTCTCTTTGTTCCTCAGTGCTTCAGGAAAATCAGGTTGTAATCCCAGGGCCTTGTTGAAACTCTGGAGCGCATCGGGGTATCTGCCGAGGGCTGCCAATGCCAGACCTTTATTGTTCCAGACCTGGGCATTCTTAACCGTGATCTGGGTCGCCTTATCGAAAGCCGCCAGTGCCTCCTGGTACCTTCCCAGATCCATCAGCACGAGGCCTTCCTTATTCCATGCATCAGCATTGCCGGGGTCCAGTGCGGTACACTTATCATACGAAACAATGGCAGAAGCGGAGTTGTTCAGCATGGTATAGGAATATCCCTGGTTACAGTAGGCATCCGCACGACCGGCCTGGACCGCGAAGAACGCATCATAGGCGGTAATTGCTTCTGCATACCGTCCGAGTCGGAACAAGCCATATGCCCTGGCGTTCAGGGCATTCTGGTCAGAGGGTTTAAGCGCAAGCGCCTCATCAGCCGCAGCGATCGCGTCCGCATAATTTGACAGGCCATTCAGTGCAACTGCCCTTCCTGACAGGGCGGATTCATACTTGCTGTTAAGGGCAAGCGCATTATCAAAATATGCGAGAGCATCGGCATAGTTCCCGGTTGTCAGGGAATACTGCCCCCGCGTATACCAGTCAAGAGCATCTTCCGCATTCACCGCTGTTACGAACAGGATGGAAATGAGAAAAACCACACATAGCACCTTTGATTTCATAATCTCATGACGAAATTCCTTCTGATTGCAGATGAATGTATTGTTTTTTATGAGATGGTTGTCAGGCAATGAAGACGGGAAGATCAAGGAATAAGACGGGGTGGGGACTTAAAAAACCCTGGAGAGATCGTACCATTAAAAATGGCCTGCTGGAAGCTTGCCAGGCAACTGCAAGCGCAGGGCAGAGTTACGGAAGCAGCCCGTGAACCCCACGGAGGATTTTACCTTGTCCCATGACTTTCAGGTTGGAATTGTATAACCTGAGGGTCAACCGAAGGCTCCGGGAAGCAGCCGGATGAAAACGAGGAATTGCATCCGGAACAGACAGGCAGCGTGAGGCAGAGATAATCCGCCATGATACAGATGAGCCTTAATTTCCCATCTCTGCACCAGCTTTACACCCGCAGCGGCCAATCGTGAAAAAAACGGTGATCGCAAAGAACGCGGTTGCACAGAATGCATAAAAAAAACCCGTGGAATCTGCAATTACCCCCGCTACAACGGGGAGTACGGCCATTCCCAGATAGCTGGTCGTTGAGAACAGCCCCATGGCAGTTCCCTGCCGGTTCCTGATACCTGAAAGATACGTCATCTGGGAGATCATGACAGCACCGGCAAGTATCCCGATCATTACAAAACCCAGCGGTGTGAAAAACGATGCCATGACCGCGAACACCATCAGGGCGGCACTCCAGCGGATAGTAGGTACCGGAGGCAATGAGACCCGTGAGGCTCCCAGCACCGCCAGAATAGTTGCTACACTCATCAGGGAAATCCAGACGCCGACACTGTCCGGCGGGTAGCCGGAAAACTTGGGATAGAGCGAGGTGACCACGCCGGTACTGCCAACAAGGATGACTGATGAGTACCATAACCAGCGGTAGTCTTTTACCATTTGCACGAGGGCTGCCGCATACTCCATACGGGAAGGAACGGCAGGCGGCTCGGAGATAAAAAAACTTGCCGCCGCCGGGATCATGGTAAGTCCGGCAAAGAAAAGTATGCCGCTTGCGGGGTCGGCGACAACGGCTGCCAGCCACCCGGCCACGACCAGCCCTCCGACCAGCCCGGCGTTGAGGAAAGCCAATAACCAGCCGCTCATCCGTTCGTGGTCCGGGAGTGAATTCACGTACGACATCGAAGCTGCCACGAAGAATCCTGCACCCACACCCTCAAGAAGACGAAGGGCAATCACGGGAATTGGAGCTATCAGGAAGGGCAGGAGGAGCCCGCTCGCGACGGTTATGACAAGCCCGGAACGCAGGAGGGGGACCCGGCCATACCGGTCTGACAGGACACCTCCCAGCAATGTCGTAGCGAATGCGCCCAGAAAATATGCTGCATAGATAGCTCCCTGGACGGCAGATTCAACGGCATAGTGAGGGAGAATGGGGACTATGGCGTTGGAAAGTGCCATCACAGCAAAGATCCCGAAAAAAAGGGAGAGGCGTGTCCTCATCGGTATAATCAGACCATACGGTAGGTTTCCAGGTTCATGGGCGAATGTGTCTCGATATGATACCGCTTGTAGATGGAACTTGCGAGATCAATGGTGTTGTTCTCGTCGCCATGGACACAGAAGATCTTCTCGGGCCGGGGCTGGATCTGCCCGATGTAGTTCATCAGCTGCCCGGCGGTCAGAATGACCGGAGAACCCGTCG
Source organism: uncultured Methanoregulaceae archaeon (assembly GCA_963815065.1). Taxonomy (GTDB): domain Archaea; phylum Halobacteriota; class Methanomicrobia; order Methanomicrobiales; family Methanospirillaceae; genus Methanoregula. The sequence goes on from CAWFFE010000004.1 coordinate 83,867, forward strand.
ATGGTTACGATCTCGAGGTTGATGGTGATCGTTCCTTTCCGCCCCATCGGGACCTCGCGCCACCCTTTCTGTATGCGCCGCCCGTATGTGCCATCCGCCTGGTAGCCGACAAAGACCAGTGCGTTCTTTTCATCCTGGGCGAGGTTTAAAAGATACTCCATCACGGGCCCGCCGTTCAGCATCCCGCTGGTCGAGACGATTACGCAGGGGTCTCCGGCAATCACCTTTTCACGTAGTTCCTGGCTGTCCACCTGCTGGAAACATTCGGCAAGGAACGGGTTCATGCCTTCGCGGAAGATCAGGTTCCGGAGTTCGGTATTGAGATACTCCGGGTACGTGGTGTGGATTGCGGTTGCCTCGCGGATCATACCGTCAAGGTAGATTTTCACTTTCGGGATCTTGTCAAGCCGCATCCCCTCTTCCAGCGCCAGCATCACTTCCTGCGAACGACCGACAGAAAATGCGGGGATAATGACCTTGCCGTTCCGGGAGAGGACCGTATTGATAGTCTCGTAGAGTTTTGCCTCCGCATCGGAACGGGCGGGCTGGAAATCACCGGACCCCCTGTACGTGCTCTCCATAACGAGCGCCTCAAGGCGGGGAAACTGGTTGATCGCCGGGTTAAAAAGGCGGCTTTTGCTATAGTTGAAGTCACCGGTAAATGCGATATTATACATCCCGTCCCCGATATGGAAATGGGCGATCGCCGATCCCAGGATGTGACCGGCATTGTGGAGGGTGAGCTTGATATCCGGTGCAATATCTGTCACGCTCCCATAGTTGAGGGTAATGGAATGGCGTATATAGGTCTTGACCTCATTCGAGGAGTACGGGATTTTCCGGTCTTCCTTGTGGATCACATCAAGGTAATCGAGCTGGAGCATCGCCGAGAGGTCGCGGGTCGGTGGTGTCGAATAGACCGGGCCTTCGTAGCCATACTTGTAAAGGAGAGGTATGAGGGCACAGTGATCAAGATGTGCATGAGTGAGGACAACGGCATCGAGCTGGGCAAGCGGGTGAATTTCCGGGACATAGAGGTACGGGGTCCCGTTAGAGTTATCCGGTTTCTCCCCGCAGTCAATAAGCACCCGGCTGTTAGGGGTCGTCAGCAGGAATGCCGCTCGCCCGACTTCACGGCAGCACCCCAGCATCGTCACCCGTGCCCACTGGTCCTTCTTTGTTGTTTCCTTGCCGGCGTCATCTTTTCCCGGGATATCCCGGTGGATGCGCCTGCCGATGCTGCGCAGGAACGATTTGCGTTCCTCGTTGACCGAGCGCAGGTACTGCCGGACCTGTTTCACGGTCGAGCTTTCGATGGGAGGGGTTCGGACAACCTTGGGGGTCCACCCGATGTGTTTGGTGATCTCCCGGAGTGTCGCCCCATTCTTCCCAATGACTATGCCAGGTTTTTCAGCCTCTATCAGTACTTCGCCGGTATCTGCATCAAAGAAGATATCGGTGATGCCGGCAGTGTCCGGTACGACTGATTTTATCTCGGTATGTGCCTTTTCAGGATCCTCAAGAATGGTAGGCCTGACCACGATCCGTTTTCGCAGGTCGCGGGCGAGGATCTTGATAAGGTCTGCCTCATCGGCAAACCGTTTTGGATCGTCGGTATAGATGACCAGTTCGGGGCCTTCGAATTCAACCTGCGTAACCGTGATGCCTTTCGGCACCTTCTCATTAATCTTATCCTTGAGCTCTTTGAGCCGTTCTTCAATCTGCATAAAAAAGTCGTCCTAAAAAAAGATCATGCGGGAGTTTTGCCAAGATAGACCTTGAGCTGGTCTTCGCTCAACTCCTCATATTTCTCTTTTGTGATAATCACGATGTGAATGCCTTCACCGGATCCGGCGTCGCGCTTCATCGCTGATTTCAGTGCCCGGATCGCGATGTCGATCGCTTCGTCCCTCGTCATATTGGGGACAAACCGGTCCTCGAGTACACCATATGCCATAGGAGATCCTGAGCCCGTTGCTACAATCTCCTCCTCTTTTGTTGCGCCGCCCATGGCATCGACCGAATAGACGCTTGGTCCATGCTCGTCAACCCCTCCGACAAGGAGCTGGACGTAATAAGGGAAATACCGGTTCTGGTTCAGATAATTCGAGAGGAGCGTCGCAGTAGCCCCGACCGTGATCGGGCGTGATCTGCGGATCTGGTAGAGGTTGCACTCCACCGTCAGGATACGGGCCAGCTGCTGGGCATCGCCGACACCGCCGGCTGTTGTCATGCCGATACGATCTGCAACCTGGTACACTTTTTTGGCTTTCTTACTTGCGATCATGTACCCCATGGTCGCCCTTTTTTCGGTAGCGAGAACTACACCATTCGAAAAAACCAGACCAATGGTGGTCGTTCCTTTCATGGACTCCTGGGACTGTTCAGGCATATTAGCACCTCAAAAACAAATAAACGCTAAAATTCCTTTTTTTAAAAGCGCTTTATGGTATTAAATGATACAGGGAAATTTAAAGGTTTTTATTCTGCCGGTTCACGACAGAGGGCTTTGATAAGATCCCGGTCATAGAGCATTGCAACAAGACGCTTGTCCCCGTTCACAACCGGAATCTGATCGACGCGTGCACGTCGCATTTTGAGTGCACACTCACTTACTTCTGCATTTACCGGAACAGAAATGACATTTTTGACCATGGCAAGCTTGACCGGGCGGTTCGGGAGCTGGACCCTGGAGATCCCAAAACTGATCGTATGGTTGTCCCGTATGCTCTCCCAGGTCCATTCATCATCATCAGTGCCGTTCGAGAAATCGCTCACTCCTACACTGTCTTCAATGCTTGAACTCCGGATAAGATCCCGTTCGGAGATGATACCCTGGAGCCGGTTCTCCGCATCGAGGATAGGAATTGCATCGACGCCGGAGATCTCCATGACCCTGCCGACGACCGGGAGCGGGGTCTCTTCCCAGAGCGCAAAGGTCAGGCTGGTGTAGGTATCCTTGATCTCATCCTTGATTTTGAGCTTGGCAAGTGCAGCCATAAGATCGGCTACCGAGAGAAGACCGACCAGCTGGCCGTCTTCGATAACCGGGAGCCTGCGGAAACGACGGGTGACAAGGAGCCGGGCTGCTTCCCGGAGATCCATGTCCGGCCCGATGGTGACGGGTTTGGGGGTCATGAGCAGCCCGAGCTGGATCTCTTCGGGTTTTCTCAACAGATCCTTTCGCGTGATGATGCCAACGATCTTCTTGTTCTTCAGGACCGGGACGCCGGAGATGCCGGTGCGTTTGAGTATCTTAAGGACATCGTCGCGGTTTCCCGGGATTTCGACGTTAACCACGTCAGATGTCATGTAGTCCTTGACAATCATGTCTGTTATGATCTCACCACCATGGTTGTTACCTTGCTGTGGGTAACCACAAATGTGCTGACGCTGCCAATGAGCAGGCGATCGGTATTGCTCTTGCCATGGGAACCAACGATTATGAGGTCGGATTTTTCCTGTTCCGCAAACGCGGTGATCTCGGTCCCCGCATGTCCCTGTTTCACCTGGGTTGTGATAGCAACACCGCTTTCGGCACCGAATTTCTTTGCTTTGTCCAGTACAGATTTTCCCTCCTTCTCGAGGACGCGATACATGATTTCCACGGTATTGTCGGGGGGAAGTGAAGAGAACAGGCCGGTTTCTACTACATATATTGCCCGGAGCTTTGCATTCCATACCCTGGCTTCATCAACCGCCCGGGAGAGTGCGCGCTGACTTGCCTCCGATCCGTCCAATGCGATAAGTATGTTAGTAAACACTGGCATCACCCAAAACAAACATGCCTCTTTTATTTAATTTACCAATTAAAAACCCTATTGCCGATTTGGCTGCCGGAAGCCCTTTTTGTGATGGAAGTAATGGGATCATGGCTGAAATGAAGGGCAGATCGTGCAGGATCGATCGTGAACAGGTTTGCCCGCGCCCCGGTCCGGATAAAAAATGATGATCCGCCGATTTCAGAACCCCTGACTGCCGCCCCCAGCAGGACACCAGGATCGATCCCGTATACCGTGGAGACAAACGCCATTTCAGAGAACATATCCGGTGGCACAAACATTACATTATCGGTGCCGATGAGGAGCGTGCACCCCAGATCCAGCATCTCTTTCAGAGGGGGGTGATGCACTGATGAGGTGACGCCAAGAATCCAGTTTGACCGCAGACAGACAACAATCGGGATCTGCCGGTCTGCACATTCGCGGAGTTGTTTTCTGGTTGCATGGGTGCAGTGAACCAGCATATCAGGGTCAAGGGCAAGGGCTTCATCGACATCTTCCCCATCCCGCTCACCAGCGTGAACGGCGATCTTTTTTCCTGCAGAGCGGGCGTCTGCAGCAAGGGCACCCGCGTCTTTTACGTCACGGGTGCTGCTGATCCCCAGACCTTCAGCGATATCCTCGCCACGGTCGCGCCCGAAAATGAGGGGCAGGAAGGAAAGCCCTTCCGCCGCTTCCCGGAGTGCCATGACCCCGGCAGTCCCTCCCTCGCGAAAATCCGCACATCCGGCGGTACCTCCCGTGATCATACCCTCGATGCTCGCACGCATTCCCCGCACCAGATCCCGGTGGGAAGTTTTTGCAAGCAGGCGATGTTTCAACCCGTAGGGCGGGGTGACGAGATCAGCGAGATCGCCGTCCTGCCTGCAGTCCATGGCGATCGTATCGCCGAGATGGGTATGAGCATTGAACAATGCCGGGCAGATCCATACTTCCGGTGCCCCAGGGTTCTCTTCAATCGCGGTGATGATCCCGCTCTCGATAATGATATCAACCGGCCGCAGATCGAAATCTTCACCGAGGAAGGCGTGTCCGGACAACTCAAGCGGTGTGTTTTTCATACGCCGTAACTCTTCTTTATATATTGAAAAATGAAATATATTTGCATGGCAAAGAAACAAGGTGGAAGGTTACTATCATCAGCTGGTCTCGTTAATTATTACGAGAGCGAGGACAGGCGGGCCATTCATATCAGTCCGGTAGCGGTTATGGCAGTGGCAGCAGCGATTGGCATTATCGTCTTAATCCTGAATATCGTATACGGACTCCATGCATAATTCTGTATTATAACTGTTGTTCCTGCCATTTTTAAAGGCACCATTCTTTTTTGAGCACGCGTCGTGTGATATCCTCATCTTTGCTGAAGTAAAGGTTATCGTGACCAGTCCATGCGGGGCAGTTGCGGAAGATGACCGCGGGGACGCCGTTATTGCTCTCTCCCATGACAAAATTTGCAAAACCGGCGATCTCATCGACAACAGCCTCTTCGGTTATCCTGAGCACGTGCCCGAACAGATCGGTATCGCCCCGGAAGTCCCGAATCGCGGAAAAGCCGCTCCAGCCGATGGCATTCCCCGTCTGTCCCCGGCGAAAGGATCTGCCGCAGGTGTCGGTAATGATGACTCCGACCACGGTGCCGGTAAGAGATGTAATCTCCTCACGCAATTCACCTGCAGCACGCATCGGATCCGGTGGCAGGAAGATTACCATGCCATCCTCGATATTGCTCTGGTCTACGCCTGCCCGTACACCAATATGACCGAAGGAGAGTTCAGACAGGATGAACGGGTGCTCCATAATAATGTCGGCGGAAGCATCGAGTACTGCCTGTACGAACCGTGGGTCCTCGCCATTCAATTTTGCGAGCCTTTCCGCCCGGGAGGAGGGGCTGATGGAAGCAAGTTGTTTTGTATATCCCTTTGCCTTTGAGTAAATGGTTGAGGCTATGCAGAGAATATCCCCTTCCTGCATTGATATCCGGTCACCTATTAACGCCGCAATATTGTCACCCGCATGAATGATGGGCAGCCCCTCGACCCCCATGACCTGAATCTGCTCCATAGTAACATCTCTATGGGACGATCTGATGATAAAGGAGTTTCGTTTCTCTCTCTTTGAAGGGATCAACGCCGGCATTGTTCCGTTTCTGGTTTTCAATCCGGTGAGGTGTCAGGAGATGGGGAAAGTATGAAAAAATGCTACCTCATTTCTCACATAATTTACCCGGTTTTCCCCGGGAAAAATTCATATCGTTCTTTACTATTCTGTCGATATATTTTTAACAGGATACAGCTCATCACCAAACTACTATGTACCTCATCATCCGGTGCCCGGGATGCAGGACATTTACCTATGTCGACCGGTTCCAGCGCTGGAAACTCTGCCCGGTCTGCGGACATGCTCACGAGGTGAGCAGGGCACCTGCGTACCTGGAAGTTGAGGATTACACTGAAGCGGAACAAATCGTAAAACAGATGGAAAAATACCTCCATGCAACAAAGAAAACTGACTTCACGCCCGAAGAGACCAACGAACTCCGGCACCATTATACCGAGGCTCTGAAAAAGAAGATCAAAGGAAATAACGCGTGATTATCGGGGCACTTTTTATATCACGTGGGCAGGTCGATGGTGCCCTGCGAGGATAAGGGATTATGAAAGGTGCCCCGGACATATGAGGCCCATGGACCGGGACTGGCGACAAGAAGAATACTCTTCTTCCCGCTTTCGTCGAACATGGGTATTTTTGGCGTTGGTGATGACAGGGGTTAAGGCTGTTGAATACCAGATTCTATGAGTTCAAACAGTATTGCGGGGAGATTCCTGATGGAACCGTATGAATGTATTGTAATCGGTGCAGGCCCTGCCGGATTATGTTGTGCGATCCATGCCGCAGTGCCAGGGCATCGCATCCTCCTGCTGGAGAAAAATCCCCGTCCCGGCAACAAACTTCTGCTGGCAGGTTCGGGGCAGTGCAATTTCACTCATACGGGGACCGTTCAGGAATTTCTTTCCCACTATGGTGAACAGGGGAAATTCCTGAAACCTTCACTTTTTTCATGTTCGAACCGGGCACTCGCCGCATTCTTTGCAGCAAACGGGCTCAGGGCGGACAAGGATGAGAACGGCAAGATATTTCCGGAAAGCCGGAAGGTCTGAAGATGTGCTTGCCCTGCTCTTGCAGGCGTGTAAAAAGCGGAATGTCGATCTTCATAGTGCTGAAGCGGCAACGCGGGTTTCACGTACTGCAGAAGGTTTTGAGGTAACTACGCAAAAAGCAACGTATCATTCTATGGTGCTCGTCATCACGACCGGTGGGGCTTCCTATCCCGGGACCGGCTCGACCGGGGACGGATTCCTGTTTTCTGCTTCGCTGGGACAGCCGGTAACGGACATCGGCCCTGCACTCACCCCGCTCCGGATCAAGGCGTTCCCGTTTGCAGCGTTGTCCGGAATCTCTTTTGAGCGCCTGCACTTCTCGGTCTGGCGCGCGGGGAAAAAGATCGCTGATCACCGGGGAGACGTTCTGTTTACCCACCTTGGCCTGTCGGGCCCGGGGATCCTGGATGCTTCGCGGCATATACGACCGGATGATGTGATCAAACTTTCCTTTGCAGGAGAAATGAGCAGCGGGGAATTTGCAACAGATCTGAAACGACGTGTTGAAGAAAACCGGACCTGGCAGATCGGCACCATTCTTGCTGCTTATCCTCTGCCCGAACGCCTCAACCGCAAGTTACTTGCATTGTCCGGAATTCCCGTCGATCTCAAAGGTTCTCACTTCTCCGCGGAACAGCGTTCGAAACTGATTGAAAATTGTACCGGATTTCCCCTGACCGTCCTTGCACCCGGAGATTTCACGGTTGCCATGGCGACCCGTGGCGGCGTGGCATTAGAGCACGTGAATCCAAAGACCATGGAATCGAGGATTGTACCGAACCTCTACTTCGGTGGCGAAGTGCTTGATATCGATGGCGACACCGGTGGATACAATATCCAGGCGGCATTTTCAACAGGTTTTCTTGCCGCTTCAAGCATCAGGAAACGATGGGAGAGCCGGTAAACGTATACGTAATATGTGAGCCTCATTCCCGGATCAGAATCTCAGGATAAGATACTACACCAAAGGAATGCTCCGACCCGGGGAATGTAACTCGTACCGGGATCACCGGCTTTATCAGCACCTCCGCGACACGGCGGAGCAGAGGTTTCTTTAAAGATTTTTTCGTTCTCGATTCGGAGCGGGAGGGTACTTTCGGGTGCAGCGGGGGTCATCATTAGTCGAACAGACCCATCTCTTACCGGTTCTTAACCAGCCATAATGTTATTATGCCTGTGCGAAATCCATAAACCAGGAAAAATATCCCGGAAAACGATTCCCGGATTTTAAAAAAGTTTGCAGATGGGGATATTGATCTATTTATCTGATCATTTCTGGTCAGGTTGAGCGGGTCCGATGGTAATACCCGCTCTTTTGATGAGATAGTACCCGCCGGAAAGCCCAAGTACGATAACCCCAATCCCTGCCAGTTCAATCCCGAAATCGATGCCCGATGCTGTTGTAGGATCGAGAAGAATTACTTTTCTCGCAATCGCGATAATGGCAAGCAGTACAACGATTTCCACATGGATGGTGTTTTCACTAAAATAGGCCTTAATGGTATCCAGCAATTCAACACCGATCAGGACCAGCAGGAAAGCCCCGAGGACGGTTATCAGTTCGTGTGATTCGAGTAAATAGAGCGGTTCATTCGTGAGTGACTGAAAAATATACCAGACCAGCTCCAGGAGTGATGCAGCCAGCACAAACATGAGAAAGGCCATGAGCAGCGCGTACACAATCTTTTCGAATTTGTTCACGATTTCAATCATAGATCTCCGTGGGCTGGTATCAGATCTGGGTTGTCCGGATTATATAAGGTAACTACATCGCCGATGACGATCACGGCAGGTGGTTTAACGCCTCTCTCCCGGGCCGTACCGGCGATGGATGCCAGCGATCCGGTCGTGACGCGCCGGTCTTTACGCATGCCCCGTTCGATAATGGCCACCGGCGTGTCCGTCGCCTTACCGTTCTTTATCAGTGCATCAGCAATTTTACCAAGGTTTGCGACACCCATCAGGATAACGATAGTCCCCCGGCTCTTTGCGAGCAGCGCCCAGTCGAGGGCCGGCCCGGGTTTGGTCGGGTCCTCGTTGCCGGTGAGTATTGTTACCTGTGAAGCAAATCGCCGGTGGGTGAGAGGAATTCCCACCGATGCCGGAACGGCGAGGGCACTGCTTACTCCCGGTACCATTTCGACAGGAATCCCGGCACGGCGGACGGTTTCGAGCTCCTCTCCCCCCCTCCCGAAGAGAAAGGGATCCCCGCCTTTGAGCCGTACCACCTTCAATCCCCTTTTTGCCCGTTCAAGAATCAGGGATTCGATTTCATCCTGCTCCATCACGTGCTTCCCGCCGTACTTCCCGCAGTCAATCTTCTCAGCATGGACCGGTAGCGACGCAAGGATTGCTTCACCGGGCAGCTGATCGTAGAGTATGACGTCAGCGGCATCGATCATGGCTCTTGCTCTCATCGTGAGGAGCTCTTCGCCGCCCGGACCCGATCCCACTAGGTATACTTTACCGTTCATTCGTGATCCCGAGGCTCCGGTATGCATCATCGATCAGGTCCTTTGCCCGGGCATGAAGATGCCGTCCCTGTTCGCGTGCCTGTTCGATACTCTTCACATCAATCTCTATTCGCTCCGTCCGTTTCCCATCCAGCGAGAGCACTTCTGCGATCAGTTGTCCTCCCTGACAGTAGATACCGAGAGGGGTATAGCATCCGCCACCGAGCTGTTCCATAACTGCACGCTCGACCGCCGCATCAGTCCGGGTCCGGGCATGATCAAGTGCGGAGAGTTCCTCCATGAGCGAGGGGTCGGCCCGGCTGACAACCGCGATTATGCCCTGGTTGGTCGCAGGGACAAATGTCTCCGGTGATAACCGTTCACCCGGGATCCGTATGCCAAGCCGGTTCAGCCCTGCTTCTGCCACCAGTATGGCATCAAATTCCCCTGCTGACATCTTCCGGATCCGGGTATCGACATTGCCACGGAGATCCCGGGTAATAATATCCGGATCGTGGCGAAGTATCTGGGCGCGCCGCCGGGTACTGGAGGTTCCTATCACCTTCACCGCATGCAATGAGCCCCGGTGAGCGAGATAGTCAGCAGGCGAGTCGCGTTTGAGCACGGCTGCGGTGACGATACCACTCGGCCGGAACGCGGGAATATCTTTCATGCTGTGCACTGCACAGTCGATACTCCCGCTGATGATTGCATCATCGAGCGCACGTACAAAGACACCCTGTCCACCGATCTCATGGAGAGGAACACCGGTTGTTGTGTCTCCCTGGGTGGTGATGATTACCTGTTCGGTTTCGATACCCTGCGCGGATAACTGTTTGCAGACTATTGAGGTCTGTGCAAGCGCAAGTTTGCTGCCCCGTGTACCTACTCTGATAGACATCGTGTGTACGCCCGTGAGATGGTGGTCAGATCCTGATCGCTGTGCGCTGCTGAGAGGAAGTTTGTCTCGAACTGGGAGGGAGGGAGGAAGATGCCTGCATCCAGCATCCGCCGCCAGAACCGGTCGAATGCTGCGGTGTCGCATTCCTTCACCTCGCGATAATTTTTCGGGGGTTCGCCGCGGAAGAACCATTTGAACATTGATCCAATCCTGACGAACGTGCCCCCGGATGTGCCTTTCAGTGTCTCTTCGAGAGCACGTGTCTTTTCATCGAGGTCATGGTAGAGGGTGCTGTGTGCATGCAGCCACCCGATCGTTGCGATCCCGGCGGTGAGCGAGAGCGGGTTGCCGGAAAATGTGCCCGCCTGGTAGACAGGGCCCTGCGGTGCCACCAGTTCCATAATTTCGCGACGGCCGCCGAATGCGCCGATGGGCAAACCGCCCCCGATGATTTTTCCGAGCGTGGTGAGATCCGGCTGGACGCCATACAATGCCTGTGCACCGCCAATGCCAATGCGGTAGCCGGTGATAACTTCATCAAAGATGAGGAGAACCTCATGCGCACGCGTGATCTCACGGATCTCCTTCAGGTAGTGATCAGCCGGCAGAACCGGTCCGATATTTCCCATTACCGGCTCGATGATGAGTGCGGCAATGTCGGCGTGCCCCGCAAGCATCGATTCCAGTGCCTCCGGATCATTGTAAGGTACCTGACGGGTATGGGCCACGATATCAGCAGGTATTCCGGCAGAATCCGGAACACCCATCGTTGTGGCGCCGGAACCGGCCCTGACAAGTACACCGTCATGGGCACCATGAAACCCACCTTCGATCTTTACGATGTCCTGTTTACCGGTATAACCACGGGCGAGCCGGATCGCTGCCATGGTGGCTTCAGAGCCGCTCGATACGAACCTGACCATCTCCATACCCTTATGATCTTCCGTGATCATGCGTGCAAATGCCGGTTCGAGTGGTGAAGGTGTGCCATAGAGCCAGCCGTTTTTCAGCTGGGCTTCGATTGCCCTTTGGATCTGAGGGTGGGCATGACCGAGAATGAGGGGGCCGTAGGCCATGCAGCAGTCAATCATAGAGGGACCATCTACCGTGGTAATCTGCGAACCGCTTGCACGTATGGTGTAAAACGGGTAAGGTTTGATCGCCCGGACCGGGCTGCTGACACCGCCGGGCATCAGGTTCTTTGCAGCCGCAAACAATTCACTGCTTTTCATCGAGCCACCCGGCAACATCGCCAGCAAAATACGTGATGATCAGTTCGGCACCAGCCCGTTTAATCGAGATGAGACTTTCCAGGACCGTTTCTTTCTCCTGGATCCATCCGCGTTCCGCCGCTCCCTTGATCATGGCATATTCACCGCTTACCTGGAACGCAGCGACCGGAAGCCCGAGTTTCGCGACTTCTGCGAGGATATCGAGATAAAATCCTGCAGGTTTTACCATCAGGATATCGGCCCCTTCATCAGCATCCATCCGGGATTCCATGATCGCTTCACGACTGTTGCCACAATGGAGCTGGTACGTGGTGCGGTCACCGAAAGTGAACCCTGAACCAGCCGCATCGCGGAACGGTCCATAGAGGGCGGATGCAAACTTGGTTGAATACGACATGATCAGGACATCCTCAAACCCGGCCTTATCCAGTGCCGTGCGGATAGAACCAACCATACCATCCAGCATGCACGAGGGGGCGACGATGTCGGCGCCGCTCTCCGCGTGGCTGAGCGCGATCATATTCATTAGTTCGAGGGAAGGATCGTTGAGCAGGTCGGGACCGCACCGGGTATCCCCGGTAATCCCGCAGTGACCATGATCTGTGTACTCGCATGCGCACACGTCAGTGATGACGACCATCCCGGTCACTTCTGCCTTGATGAGGCGGACAGCCTGCTGCACCACGCCTTCTGCAGACCATGCGCTGCAGGCGCTGGGATCTTTATAGTTTGGGATGCCGAAGATCAGGACTGCCCGCACCCCTTTTCTCCACAGTGTCCCGGCGACTGCGGCAATATCGCCGATCGGATAGCGGAACTGGCCGGGCATGGATTCAATGGGGAGCGGTGCGGTGATCTTCTCATCGACAAAAAGAGGGGCGACAAGATCGTTTTTCGACACGGTGAATTCGCAGAGAAGCGGCTGGATATTCCGAGACCGCGACCGCCTCATCCGGCGCTGGGGAAACATGCTGTAGGATCATCTCCGGGTATCCGGTTGTTTACATTTTCTAAAATCCATCATATTTATGGTTATCATGTTTCGATTGCATACTGTTTATGTGCATCCTGCCCAAGGGTTCGGTACCATCAGGTACCGTGTGGATGTATGACCGGCAGATTAACATCAACAGGGTTCCGGCAGCACACATCCGGTACGCTGCTATAACTCAGACGAATCTGGTTCGAAAGAATCCTGTACCGGGTGTGTTCTGTGACGATATTCAGAAATTCCATTGCAATAAAAAAGGGCTGTGCTGACATATTGCCGGCGATCCTCCGGAACCGGTCATTACCGGCAGGTTCACGGAGACAGGGTGAAAGGGGATTCCGGATTATCACGCTGCACTGAGTGTGTTATGGTATTTAAAAATCTCAAACCAGACAACACTCAGCACTCCGGCTCCTGCACAGAGAAGAAGATCGGATGGCTCGACAGGGCTGAACCGGAAGAGTTCCCGCAGCGCCGGCACGTACAACACAAGGAACAGGCTGACAAGGGTTCCCGCAGAGACCCACAGGAGCGCCTTGTTTGGGGAACGGATTGTTGACAGGATGGTCTCTGTCCATGACCGGTTGGTGAGGATGAGGCAGAGGTTGGCAATAACCACGGTTATGAACGTCAGGGCCCGCACCCCGGGTGCCCCAAAACCGTGTGAGAAAGCATACAGGTAGACAGCGAGCACAACCCCCAGCACGACGCAGCCCTGAAGAAGGCTGAGCGCAAGCGTGCGACGGGTGAAGAGTCCCTCGTCTTTTTTCCGGGGGGGCCGTTTCATCACGTCGTGTTCCTCCTTCTCTGATTCAAAAACAACCGAGCATGCCGGATCGATGATTAGTTCAAGGAACACAATATGGACCGGCAGGAGGACCAGTGGCATGTTAAACAGGACGGGGATAAGCGACATGCCGGCGATGGGAACATGAACAGAGAAGATATAGGCCATCGCCTTTTTCAGGTTGTCAAAGATCCGCCAGCCCAGCCGGACAGCCGATACAATTGAGGTAAAATTATCATCAAGAAGGACGAGCGAAGAGGCCTCCCGGGCAACATCGGTTCCCCGGCCGCCCATGGCAATGCCAATATCCGCGGATTTCAGTGCCGGCGCATCGTTCACCCCGTCGCCCGTCATGGCAACGACCTCCCCGTTTGCCTTCAGCGCATCGACAATCCGGAGTTTCTGATCGGGGACAACCCGGGAAAAGACGGTCACAGAATCGATCCGCTTCCTGAGTTCATCGTCGTCCATTGCATCCAGTTCGGGACCGGTGATGGACCGACTGCCATCTGCGAGCCCGATCTGCCGGGCGATGCTGTGTGCCGTCAGCGGGTAGTCGCCGGTGATCATAATGACCCGGATACCCGCCGCGGTACATTCCTTTATGGCCTCTGCGACCTGCGGGCGGACCGGATCAGCAAAACCGACAAGCCCCAGATATTCGAACGTGAATGCATGCTGTTCCTCCGGAAGACCGGTGATCGAGAACGATGCCCGTGCAACGCCAAGCACGCGGAGCCCTTCAACGGCCATAAGGTCCACGGATCCTGAAAGTTCTTCCGCCGCAATCGCATCGAGATGACAGAGATCAGCGATCGCTTCCGGCGCTCCTTTTGCTGCGATTATATACCGGTCGCCATCAGGAGATTTCCAGACATTGGACATGGCAAGGAGTTCGGGGGACAGGGGGTATTCCTGCACAAGAATCCAGTTTGCATGGATATGTTCTGTCCTGCCGAAATCCCCGTCCCTGAGCCTGAGCAATGCCTTCTCCATCGGGTCGAAGGGATCTTTTTTGCAGGCAAGAATAGCATACTCCGCAACCTTATGGCAGATATCCGTGAGTGCTTCACGTCCGGACGGGGTATAGTCGCACATCGTTCCCTGCGCAAAGAACTTCGCAACAGACATGCGATTCTGGGTCAGGGTGCCGGTCTTGTCCACGCACAACACGGAAGCAGAACCCAGGGTTTCAATAGCAGGGATCTGGCGGGTAAGGACATTTCTCCGGGAGATCCTCCATGCACCGAGCGCAAGAAAAACCGTAAGCACGACCGGAAATTCCTCGGGAAGGATCGCCATGGCGAGGGTAATGCCGGCCAGGAATCCGTCGATCCAGTTGAATCTGGTGAGACCATATACAATAACCGTGATAGCACAGAGCAGGATCCCGACCATGGCGACGATCCTGACAATCCGGTCGATCTCCCGCTTCAGCCGTGTCTCTCCCCGTTCAACGGTCCGGAGAACCGTACCTATCTTCCCCATCTCGGTTGCAGCACCGGTAGCCGTGACCCGGGCAAGTCCCTGACCCTGAACAATGAGGGTGCCGGAGTAGATCGATGGCTGGTCATCCCCACCCGGCCGCTCTCTCTGCACTCCTTTTTTCCAGGCAATTTTTCTGACCGGGGCCGATTCCCCGGTGAGGAGAGACTCGTCCACCGATACATTGTTTGCAGCAAGCAGGATACTGTCTGCAGGAACGCGATCGCCTTCCGACAGGATCACGGAATCGCCGGTAACAACTTCCCGGCCGGGAATGCGCTGTTGCACTCCGCCCCGGATAACCAGAGCTCTCGGGCTTGAGAGGTTCCTGAGTGCTTCAAGGGCCCGCTCGGTCTTGCGTTCCTGATAAACAGTAATGCCGATGATGACCATGACAAAGCTCATCATCATAAAGCCCTCGGAAATATCTCCGAGAATAAAATAGAGAAGCCCGCTTGCGACGAGGAGGAGAAACATCGGCTCGTGGATTACCTCTGCGACAATCCTCATCAGTCCCCGCCGTGAAGCAGCGGGGAGTTCATTATACCCTTCCTGCCGGAGTTTCTCGTCTGCCTCGCGGTCGGTAAGGCCGGTCACCGAACTGGTATCAAGGGTGGGCATTCTTCATCCTGAGCATGATTTCCTTTATCATGGTCTCTCCTTCAGAGCGAGCTGGTGAATCCTTCGAATTATTACGGGGGAAATTTCACCTGGAACAAAGGGGATGGGTAAATTCACCGTAGTCAGGGGAATGAAGAGGGTATTCTTCTGGCTTCCCATGGCGACCTGTGATTTCATTACCATAGACGTGACGTGGTAAATATTCATGGGCATACCGTGGTACGAGAGCCGGCCTTCAACAAAGGAAATGGAGGTTATGACCCGGGATAACACCACCCTCGTTGCATAGAAACAGGAAATATGCATCTGGCCATTCATGCCCGACATACAAGAATCCATGCGGACAGACGATCAACTTCTCTTCCGGAATACCCGGAAAATTATTTTTTTACCTGAATGTTTCTCTCTTCATGATAATCCGATCATTACCCTGTCCAAAATACTCAGGAACAATCTTCTCCTTACAAAACCCCTCTCTCTCATAAATCCTGATCGCAGCCTGATTTTCCGGAGATACGGAAAGCCGGATCGTGCAGGCATTTCGTTCCTGCAGTGCACCGGTTACCATTCTTACGAGGGCGCTCCCTATCCCTTTTCGTCGATGGTCTTCCCTTACTCCCAGGCGCAGGATCCAGGCCTCCCCTATATTGTGCTGAACATGTGTTCCGACAGTATACCCGACCGGCTTTCCCTCACCGGCCACGGCAACAAAAAACGTCTCCTGGCACACCTCCCCCATCTGCCGGACAAAAACCGCAGATCGGTATGATTCGTGAAGTCCCGATTCTTCAAGGGCAACGACTGCGGTAAAATCCTCATCCCGGTAACCTCGGATTGTAGCAATCATTGCATGTCTGCCGGATCCATGCGTTTTATTCCTTCTTACGCGTCCCGGTCCCGGGCCTGTTTCCCAGCGTGATCGCGTCGACCAGTGCCCGTGCTGCGGCAAGGTCTCCTTCTTCTGCACTTTCGCGTACGGAGAAGGTTGCGTCGGTAAGAAGTTTTTTTGCCAGAACCCGGGTCAGGTCATCAATGATCCCGGCAGTCTTTGGATCCGGGTTTCCCATACGGGTTATGGCACGGTCTCTCTCGCGCATCCGGACAGAATCAGCCCACGTATGCAGTTCAGCAAGCATATCGTCAGCAGTTCTCCGGTGAAGGTATCGCATGAAGATCACCAGTTCCTCCTCAACAAATTCACGGGCGCGTTCTGCTTCTGCCTTGCGGGTGCTCATGGTCTGCTCGTTGATCATGCGGAGGTTATCCAGAGAGAAAAGACACACGCCGTCGATGTTCTCTGCGCCTTCTTCAACGTCCCGCGGCTGTGCGATGTCTATGAGAATCAGAGGCCGGGGGTGACCTTCCACAGGCCAGCAGCGTGCTTTCATCGCCTCTGCCAGCTCCTTCCTATGGATGACCGGGTGGGGTGCGGATGTGCAGGATATGACAACATCAGAAAGGGTGATATAATGATAAAGTTCCGACAGGCGGACAGCTTTGCCCCCGATCTTGTTTGCCAGGATCACCGCCCGACCGTAGGTCCGGTTCGCAACGTACATCGCGGTCAGGCGCCTGGCTGCGAGTGCCTGGGCAACAAGAAGCCCCATCTCACCACTGCCCACGACCAGGATATGTTTCCCTTCAAGGCTCCCGATCTGGGATTCTGCGAGGAGGACCGCGGCTGATCCTACCGAAACGGCACCCCGGTTTATCAGGGTGCGTTTGCGCACTTCAATCCCGACATGCACCGCCTTGTTGACACAAAATTCAAGGAATGTGCTGGCAGTTCCTGCCTCCTGGGCGTCAGCCAGCGTTTTTTTCAGCTGGCCGATGATCTGGTCCTCGCCGACGATCATTGAATCGATACCCGAGGCGAGGCTGAAGAGATGACTGAGTGCTCCCTTCCCGTCATGTATGAAGAACTCCCCGCGTCCCTGACCGGCAAGAAAATCCCGGAGACCGGCAGCATCGCCTTCGACAATTAATTCGACACGGTTGCAGGTCTGGAGTAAAAGAACGCCCCTGAACCACTGACCTGCTGCGTGGAGCAATTCAGGCTCGTCAGGGAACCGGAACGCTTCAATGGCCCTGACATCTGCCGTATGATGGCTCACCCCGGCTATGGCGATGGGAGCCGGAACTGGTTCAGTCATGAAGGTACCTCATCTTCAGCTGCTCCCGTACCTGTTCCGGATCTCTTTGTAAGGTCTCCCATATCGTGCGGTCGTTTAATACTCCCCGGAGGATTGCATTCCTCCGTGCCGGGGAAGGTTCGTACTGTTTCAACTGCTCCCGCAGGTCACGCTGCAGCGCTATCATCTCGTCGAGCGCAGGGTAATGCATCTCGACCTGTTCCCTGATGAACCGGGAGACTGCCGGGCTGTTACCTTTCGTGCTTACCGCCAGGATGAAGTTGCTGCCCCCGGTCACTGAAGGAATGATTACATCCCCTGGTTCACCCTCTGCATTATTGAACAGGATCTGCTGATCTTTACTAATCCTTCCAATCCGGTTATTCAGGGCAGGATCTGGCAGGGTCGCGATGACGAGAAAGGCCCGGTTTATCAGCCTCGCGATCTCCTCATCAGAGATGGTATTCACATCGAGAACTTTTTTTTCGACAGGAAGGGCGATGATTTTTTTTGAAAACGATCGGCTGACCACAAGTACGCCTGCCTCGCGGGAAAAGTACGCAGCTTTCCGGGACGCAACCTCTCCTCCTCCGAATATAACGACATGTTTGCCCGAACAATCCACGAAGAGAGGGATCATCTGATATTAGTTAGAGCGATTGCGTTACATTAAGATGCTGGAATTGTTGCAGACACCGGTAAGACTATAGCTGTCCCGTGGGGGGGAAAACATTAATTATTCTGTGTTCTTCCCCGGGGATAAAACCTGGGATAAAAATATTTGCCGGATTATCCCGCCTGTTCGATATGCTTAAATTGTATGAATGCTCACATTTCAGAGCACATCTGCGCCGATAGTGTAGTGGTTATCACTAGGCGTTGCCAACGCCTAAACCCGGGTTCGAGTCCCGGTCGGCGCACTCTCCATACGTTGTGCTCTTTTGTTCGATTTTGATCGGTAGAGGATTTTTATAACAGCCGGGTAAATAATCAGTTAAAAGAATTATGATAAATTTCTTATTGATTCAATTGCAGTTCATTGATGTTTCGATTCCCGGTTTTTTAAAAAATACACTACCAATAAAAAAATCACTTCGCCTGCGGAAGAGCCAGCGCCAAAGCTACCCGCAGATCTGTATCATTAAAAGGTTTAACAATAAAGCCAGACGGATGTACCATTTTTGCACGGTTAAGATCTTCATCTTTTGCATCAGATGTCAGGAATATAATCGGCACCGGATACATTTTTTTAATTTCGATGGCTGCATCAATTCCATCGGTGAAACCTTCTAATGTAATATCCATAAGGACCGCATCTGGTTTCTTTTCTTTGACCAGATTATACGCACCCTCTGCTGTCGCTGATTTACCGCATATGGTGTAACCTAGCTGGTTAAGGCGCCATTCAATGATTTCCTGGATTACTCTATCATCTTCAACAATGAGAATGCTCTTGCCCATCAGTAATGCTCCATTTGATCTACATTAAACATATTTATTTTATATAACTGTGTTTAATTTAATCTGATTAAAATCAGATTTTTGCAAAATGATGTCCTGATTGGTTACGAAATGTAACCATCCAGGAATCTTGTATTTCTCTCAAAGCAAATGCCGTTCTCTGTCTCGAGTCGGATAGATCTAACTCTGACCCACCCGTATGCCACAAACAGAACCAGCTTATCCTTTATCATACCGCATAATCTGCCGTAATTTTCGAGATGGCTGAAAAGTCCGGTATCTGTTTTTCCCGATAACAAATTGAATACAAACTGTCCTTTGTCCAGAATGTTTCAGAAAATTTGGGCGTGGTTGTAACAAATCCTTTGCGATATCAGATAATAACGAAGTGAATTAATATCTTCATCTGGTATTCCCGATTAAAAATCAACTCCCTGTTCTTTTGAACCAGCTTGATATTTTTCAGACAATAATTGTCTGATTTTGTCCTGTAATGATTGAGGAATTTCCGCAAATATGATACCATAAAAACATTTCCCAAGGATGCGTCAGGAAAATATATTTTATGTGAGCTTCAAGGAATTCCCATTTTTTTACATACCTGCGCATATACATTCAGGATCTCTTTTGAGATAGTATTCCAGGTAAACTGCTTTGAATAGTCCACAATTTCTTCATGGTCCCATTTATGGTTCAACGATTTGAGGATATTTCCTGCCAGTTCCTGTACATTGCCCGGCTCGCTCAGGAGTCCGTACTTCTCCGAAGAGATCGTTTCCGGGATTCCGCCAACCCGGGTACCAATAAAAGGTTTCCCGCATCCAAGGCATTCGAACATAACCGTAGGGTTCCCTTCATTCAAGCTGGGGAGAACAAACACGTCACAAGCATTAATCCATACAGGAATTTCATGATGGGGTTTTGCTCCGACAATGGTTATCCTGTCCTTCAGGTTCAGGTCAGAGATCAATTTTTCGAGAGAGTCTTTCAACTCACCATCACCGACGATATAGCAGATGACATCGTCCCTTTTTTTCGCAACTTCATGCATCGCCTGGATTAAAATTGCATGGCCTTTAATTACATCATAGAGTTTCGCGACATTGACCAGGATTTTTTTATTCCGGGGTAACCCAAGCCTGCGCCTGCATTCCTGAGTGTCGAGGGGATGGAAAACAGCGGCATTATACCCGTTAAGGATCACCGATACGGGTTTTTTCTTTTCCAGTTGCCGGATGGATTCAAGATTTTTCCGGCTGACAGTAATAATGTGATCTGCAGAATTCAGGACAGCGGTAATAGCCTCTCTATAAAATGGGTTCCGGAATGGCAGCTCATAGATATCCATCCCGTGTGCGGTGATAATGAAAGGAACGGCATATCTTTCCTTCAGCTTCGAACCTACATAGCCTGCGGACCAGGTAAAATGTGCATGGATGCAATCAAAAGTAATGTTATATTTTTTAATGCTGCGTTCCACTGACTTCAAATGGTTCCTGCCTAATTTTTCATACCCGGATCGTGTCGGAAGGTAAAGGACAGGAGTCTGAATAACATGGACATTTTCCGGTTTATCGCGAAGATCGATTTTCTGGGCGACAGAAAAGGGTATTAAATAACTGACCTGGATGAAACGTGATATCTCTGCGAGAGGATTGGTCCTGACCAGGACGAAAATGGAGCGAAAATGTGGGGCTATCTCGTTAATTTGATCCTTGACAAATGTCGCATACATGTGAGTAATGATCAATAACGCTGGTTTTTCCATCGAATTACTCCATTAGTTCCTTCATTTTTTCACGGGATCATGTCCGGCAGATCTTTCCTTCGTGACAAGAAAACTTTCAGGATAGTTCTCGACAAACCACAACAGAAACCGGGTTGCATTGAGTTTATCTTTTAAAAAAAGGTCTCTCCGGGCAGCCCATTCTTCTTTGATATGCGGGTTTTTGAGTAACTCTTCAACTTTTTTTAACGCCGGTTCCTGGTCTTTGAAGTTGTAGAGCAATCCGTATTTTTGTTCCAGATCACTGACATAGCCAAGTCCACCGGACAGGGAAGAGACATAAATTGCAGGAGTCCCCAGCATCGCAGCTTCTGCAGCCGTCGTGGATCCTTCCCCAAAATAGAGGGTTGCGAAATACAGTAAATCATGCAATTTTTCCAGAGGGATAGTGATCTGGTATTTCTTCAGGTGATCCGGCAGATCTACTTCAGAAGTGATGAAGACCTTCCCGTATTTCTCCAGTTTTTCCACAATTTCTTCACGGTTGTGCAACCCTGTCTGTCCAAGATCATGTTGCGCATCCCATGCGACGAACCGGATGATAAAAAATCTCTCACCCGGGGAAATGCCTGCCTCAGCCAGAACTGAACTGTCCGGCCTGAAATAATCGGGATGAAGGTAAAATAACTCCTTGTAAGTATCAATTTTTACCTGTTTTTTCCCAAAGTCTTTAGTAAAACACTCTGGCGTAAGGATAACGTCGGCAAATGGGACATAGAGCCGGTGCTCCCATTTCGCGTGGTCGGTATCTTCAAAATTGATACAGGGTTTACCTGATATTCTTGCAGCATGAGCCGCCCGAATAGAGCCAAAACCGACAAAAACGTCAGGCTTGAATTTTTTTGCTGCCATGAACATCCTGATGTCCAGTAAGGGGATATTGAACATTTTCTTAGCAAGGGATGTGCCGTAACTTCCCATCTTTTTATAGGTAAACCCGTAGTTATCCAATAGATTATAGGAAATTTCTTTCCGGCTAGCCGTAATGAGGATTACATGGCCCCGTTTTTCCATTTCCCGGATGAAATTTTTGAAAAAATGGACATCTGCCGGGTGATTGATATCGACAATAACTCTCATGGGCGGGACCGTCTCCCGAAAGGAAATAGCAGGTTTTCCCTGCCCGGAAACGGACGGGTTCTCAGCATAACATATTTTCACTTATCAACCATAATAAATGATCCCGCGGCCGGGCCTCGGGCGTTCTCAATCTTCCTTCAATAATTATTTCGGATAACTGTTCCGGGCGAAACGAGGGACGAAGCCATGTTTCATTACATCTACAATGGCACAGGTACTCCTCATATCAGGAACGCCTGAGACGCAGGATTTTTTTTCCGGCATTCATCCCGAAATCCAGAAACGACCAGACAAGCCATTCACCTCGTGTTAAGGACCATCGCTCCGGGTGAATAGTCAGGTAAATTTTTTTTTCTGGCCCCAGGGTTGCCCAGTTAATAAGATCATCTGTAGAGTCAAGGGCCAGAAGGTCACTATTACATGACGGTGTCCTGATCACATCTCTCAGCGATTGTTTTCCGCTCCAGGTCCTGCCGGTATCAGTCAGGTAGTTGAGCCCTTCAGGGTGCTGCTCAAAGGATAAAAAAGCCTCCCCGGAGATACCATGGGCATGGTAATCATACCTGTCCCACAGATCACGATTATTGAATTTTGAAAGTGGGCTCCCATGCATACAGATAGTATCGATGGGACAAATCTTTCTGAACTCCTTAAGTTCTGAAGTAAAAAGGGTGACGGCTTTTTCATAGTCCCCGCGTGTTTTGCTCAGGACTTCATAATGATAACCGATTTCATGGCCGTAATCTCTTATTTTTGTAATGGTATCCGGTCTGAATGTTGAAGGGTATCGAAAATAATACGAAGATCGAATATTGAGGTCATGTTCCAGTTCTGCCATACGAAGAGAATTATTTATTCTCCGGTCAACATCATGGCGGATAATGGCGATATTCCCCCCGGGCCTCTCTGACAAATATTCAAAAACGGTACAAACCCGGAATTTCTCACTGATGACCTTGCAGAGTTCCCGGTATTTGTCAAGTGTGAAATCACGGTGTTGTGACAACATAATGAAATGCCACCTCTGATTAGTCTTCGTCTGTTACCGTATTAAAAAACATCGTACGGGGTTCTTGTTTTTCAGGCCGTTTCTTCCGCGGTTTTCAGAATGCGGATTATTCGCCAGACTCTGATAAAGTGTGAAAATGTTGAAAAATAGTCCTTTGTTTGATAAACAGGATCGATGACCTTTTTTTGTGGGAGCGGGAATAGTATGGGAAGGAAAAGAATTCCGATGAGAAAAAAACAGATCGCCACGGTTGCCCTTGCCCTCTGGTTTACTATCATTATCATATTCATGCTCTTTTCAGAGCGAATCGATTTTGCCCTCTTCTTCGTTTTGGGGTTCATCGGTTTTCTCATAATCGTGGAGCTCATCGAACCTCGCTATGTTAAACCCAGGTACGTGGGTTATGTCAGAGTCCTTATAGTCGTTGGGATCGTGATATTTATCGTGATCGTCGTCCAGAAAGTCCTGGAATTGCTTGGACTGGAGATTGTATTTTGACTTTTTCCTGCTCTTTTTTTTAATCCTTCGTTTCTCGGAGAAGATGTGACACAACTTCCTGAAAGAAGATTGTAGGGCTGGAGAGCAAAATCGAGCCTTTTTCCGCACTTTGAAGAGATATCAATCCACGTGAAAAAAAGGTTTGACGCGGTTTCAGGATCCGGTGATCTGCAGGTCTGGATCCAGGGACTTTGCTCCGTTCGACGGCTGTTCTCTCCAAAATCAAGGGGTGATCTCATGAAATCGTATTTTTCTGATATATGCTTGAGTGCAGAAGAGTGATGTAAAATGATCGAGGCGAATAGTGAGTTTTATACACCAGATTTTCTCCCCAGCATGGACAGGATCAGATAGCCATTAACACTCCATGTTCTCCGTATTCATCGATGTTAGAAAGAGATTATTCTGGGGTTACTATACCCGGTTCATGGCCGACGAGCAGTTCTCATCCTGTCCTTATCACCGTAGATAAAGGGGATCGAAATTACGCTCCAGGAAGTATCCAGTTACCTTGTTTCTGAAGGACGGATCCGCGACAAGTAATCATGATGCCGGTGCCGGATCCTCTCCTATTCTTCCCGATAGGTAAATTTCAGATGAAGAGACCGGTAGCTCGCGTTGATCCGATCACTTCCTGTCACATTCATTCCGGGGACGTTCTCATCAAATAACAGGAACTCTACCCGATTATACTCCGTGCTGTTCACTGAAAAGTTATAAGGTATTATCGAAGTCTGGTTATTCGCAAGGGTGAGAAGGACACGGTTGTCAGGATCCATGGATAGGATACGGGAGCTGTTGGTCGCATTATCAAATTCCGTATGCATCATCCAAATCTCGATCAAATAGCGGGTATCCCGGTATTCGTGATTTCCCACTCCGACATACATAGGGTATGTCTGCCCTGCTACAATATGATCCGGGTAGTTGTCTGCCGTACGATTATTTCCCAGAATATAAAATTCGGTAAACCGCTCTCCTTCCCGCGGGACCGAGATCACGTAAATCGCTATCAAAAGGGTGATGAGGATCGCAAGAAGAAGGATCGCGCCGGAAAGCCTTGCAAAACGTTTTTTTTGTGAAAGGGCATCTCCGTCATGGACCGCTGCTGCAAATTCCTTAAAAGATATGCTTAAGCGCTCTTCAGGAAGGAGGGCTGCCCGGACGTACCAGGCAAGGAAGATCATCACCATGGTAAACAGAGATATTGACAGGATAATGGGCTCAAGCCGGATACCCCAGGGGGTAAAATTCAGCATAAGACCGATCAGAGGAACAATAGCGATAGAAAGCCCAAAGGACAGGACGACCCGCTCGATACCATCCAGGTCCTCTTTTTTTGGAAAGAGCACCGCAATAACACAATAGCCCGGAATGAAGAGTAAAAGCGGAAGGGCGAGTGCCACCCTAAGGGGGATCAGGGCCGGAAACGTGAGATAGATCCCTCCGACAGCTGCTGTAAGCCATAATGCCATGAGTATCAGGTCTTCAGGAGCCGTCTGTCCAGACCTGTTCTTTGAGTTAAAGAAGATCTGTGGTTTTTCAATCAATGGGATCACCATTTCCCTCGAAATGTACCTTAACACCTGAATATGCACGATACCGGCAAAGGGAGAAAATACAGAGAATCTGATTGCTCGTGATGGCCGAGGTCATTTTCGCTATTGCTATTTTCTTCATTTTTTCAGAATTAACAGGTAATTGTACTGGCATACTCCTTGAGCAACTCAAAAGGATTATCTTGCGACATTGTCCTGCTGGTACTATTGGATGCATTTTCGATATAAACTACTACGATTATCGCAAAGGAGGTCTTACCTGTCGCAAGCAGCATTTTCCATAAACCATAAGATACTGAAGCTTCAATAAAGTAAGTTTATTGAGAAATCTTCCATGAAAAAATTACTTTTTGCGCTGATCCGGTATTCAGGCCTACCATTTTGTTTCCGGGAAATATGCCAGAGAGGAAAAGTTACTATCGTGCTATTTCATGATATTTCTCCAGAGAATGCAGAAATAATGTTTGGCTATCTGAAAAAAAATTATTCAATTATCAGCCTTCAGTATTTTTTAAATACTTATTATTCAGGAGAGTGGAAATTGCCAAAAAAGCCATTAGTTATTACTTTTGATGATGGTCACAAGGGCAATTACTCTCTCCTTACGGTTATCAGAAAACTGAATATCCCTGTTACGATATTTTTGTGTGCCGGCATTATTAATACAAAAAGACATTTCTGGTTTACCGTGAAACACCAGAATTATTCATTTTACGATTTGAAGAGCATGTCCAATCAGAATAGATTGACGGCATTAAAAGATGCAGGATATACTACTGAAATGGAATATGAGGATGCACAGGCACTGAACAAAAAAGAAATTGTTGAGATGGCTCAGTGGGTAAGTTTCCAGTCACATACGCTTTTTCATCCGTTCCTGCCCAGATGCACAACAGAAGAGGCAGAAAAAGAAATTTCCGGATCAAAATCCCTGCTTGAAGAAGAGTTCGGCATGAACATTTATGCATTTTCCTACCCGAACGGGGATTATTCAGAAAGGGACATCGATCTCTGCGCAAAATCCGGTTACCGTTGCGCTATTACTCTTGATTCCGGCTATAATTCAGCTGATACTGATATATTTCGTTTAAAACGTCTGAGCGTGAATGATACAGATGATATCAACGAACTCGCGGTTAAAGCCAGCGGCTTCTGGGGCATTTTCAGGAAATTTCTGATAATTTACCATCATTTTTTCCCCGATGCCGGATAGTAAATGCAGATAAATTTTCAAAGATTGTCTGATGATCATGGGGTTTTTACTCTATGCCTCCCTCAGAAAATCAATGGAAAACAAAGCACCACGTCCTTTTTGAAAAATATCCTATCGGAAATTAATCGGAAATTAATCGGAAATTAATCGGAAATTAATTACCCGTTTTCAGGTGGCTAAGGAGCAGTTTCAGAAGGATCCAAATTGTATGAAAAATTTCCTGCTGATTTTCGATCTCGAAGCAGCTCCCGAAAATCCGACGATAGGGATCATATGATACCTCTATCATGACCTGTTGTTTATCCGGAATACCTTGACATCCGAGAGAACTTTTTCCCCAGGAAATCCTCAATTATTTTGGAAATACCTAATAGTCTTGCCGATCACTCGAACAGGTTCACGTCATTTCGGACGCGGGAAATTTTTAAATCAATTATATAATATAGGCTGTCAGAATATTTTTTCTAGTAAGAGATAGAGAAAAATGATGATGCAATATGACGAACAGGACATTTAATGATAGTTTTGATATTAAAAAAGCGATGCTGGGCAATATTGAAGAACTGAAAGAGAATCTCCCCGGTTTTATGAAAGACATGGTGATTGACCAGTTCAGAAAAGACGGCATTGTTATTGGCGTTTCCGGCGGAGTGGATTCTGCACTTATTGCTTCGCTTGCAGTAAATGCGCTGGGTCATGACCATGTATACGGCCTTATCCTGCCGGAAAAGGAGTCTTCTCCTTCAAGCAGGGAACTTGCGACAAAACTGTGCAGGAAGCTGAAGATTCCCTTTGCCGAAGTCCCTATCACCCCTATGCTGGAAACATTCAGCATCTATAGCCGGAAAGAGGCCTTGCTGAAAGAACTCTTCCCACAATATAATCCCGGCATCCATACGACAAATTTATTTCTTCCCCCCGGAATTTCTTCCGAAAGACTGCTCGCTGTTCCATCCATACGACTTTCAGACAAAACCGGGTCAATAACAACAAAACGCCTGTCAGCACCGCAGTACCTGACCCTCATGAGCCTGCAGAATGTCAAACAGAGAACACGGATGATTGTTTTGTATATGCAGGCAGAAAAAATGAATTACGTCGTTAGCGGCACCACCAATAAATCTGAGTTACTCACGGGATATTTCGTGAAATTCGGGGACGGTGGTGTTGACCTGGAACCCATTGCAGACCTGTATAAACTCCAGGTTTACAAGCTGGCAGAGCTGCTCGGTATTGATGCAAAAATTATCTCACGGGCACCGAGCCCGGATACCTGGAGCCATTTCACTTCCGATGAAGATTTTTATCTTCGGATGCCATATGAAATTCTTGACCAGATCCTGTACGCTGAAGAACATTCTCTTTCTCAAGAGATTGTTGAGAGAAATACCGGACTGGGAATACAGCAGATCGAGTGGGCAAAAAAACATATTCAGAGTATGAAGACCGCATCAAAGCTGCTCCAGATGGCCCCTCCGGTATACCGGCAATAACGACTCTGCTTTTTCCGGGGTCCTGGCAGGAAAAATAACGTGAAAGGAGAGGTATGGTATCCGTAAGGGAAGTGGAAGATCATGATATTTTTCGTCTGGCAGAGTTTCTGCCCAGAGGGTTTGCTCATACCGACAGGGAATTCTGGTTGCACAGGTTTGATCTGTGGTGGACCGAAAATCCGGCATGGACATCACTGATCCCGAGGGGCTGGGTTCTTGAAGATGATAAAAAACTTGTCGGTTTTATCGGGAATATCCCCGTAACCTTTCTGATCCGGGGTTCACCGAAGATCGCATTTGCATCCTCCAGCTGGTTTGTGGATCCTGCGATTCGGGGTATCTATAGTGTCCATCTCTTCAATGAATTTATGAAACAAAAACATGCATCGCTGTTCTTGTTTAAAGCTGAGGAGGAATATGTCATGAATTTTTTAATCAGATACAAATTTGAAGAATATATCCTTCCTGCTTCACGGAAAGAATATATCTATATCCTTGATAAGAAGAGAATACATTTTATATTTAAAAAATTCATTTTCAGAAAACAAATACCCAAATTTTCCGATCTCCCGGAATTATTTAAACGGCTGGGTTTTTTGATCTTCGGGTACGTCCTGCAAAAATCTGTATCACGACAGGGCGAAGGAACCGGTGAAATCTACTCATCTTCAGTTTGCACGTCTTGTGATGATGCATTTCTCACGATATGCGAACCGTCCGAAAAACATTGCGACGTTACGATATCTCATGATATAAAGACCCTGAACTGGCTTTATTTTTCTTCAGCGCGATGGTTCAAGCGGGTGGTTATCCAGTGCCGACGTTCCCGTGATGACACCCTTGCAGGTTACCTGGTGTTTGATATAGAACGGAGATCATCTTCCCAGCCAGGAAGCATGCAGCTTATGGAGATGCATATTGTTGATGACAACCCCGAAGTCCTCTCATCTTTAACATCCTGTGCCATTGAAACCGGAAAACAGAACAATGCCGCATTGCTCGTGGTATGGGCAGACAGCCCAAACACCAATATGTATTTCAAGAGTACATTTCTTCTGCGAAGAGCTGCCCGCCATTACCGCTACCTGAAATTCTCCAGCTCTCCTGATATGAGTTCGATCCGGGAGGATCACGGGAACATCTGCCCTCCAATGATTTACCCCCCGCAATGAATCTCAGCTTGGTTCGCGAATGTATCAATTATTGTCGGATTGTAAAAAGGTATTCGCTGTTTTACGCAAGTTTAAAAACAAGATTTCCGGGATTTTCAAAATAGGAAGATTCTTTTTGTCTGAATGTTTTTTTTCTTGGCGGGCACAGGCAAAAATATCTGTACCAGATATAAATCTCACAGGTAAAAAAACACCCCACGTTTCTGCATAAACAACAAATCATCGGAATTAAATAATCAGTTCCAGTTTTGAGTTTATATTTTCTGAAGAAGAGAATATTCCGCGTTCCCTGCACTGCCTATGCAGAGGATGTATTCTGAATAGATTACATAATATTTATAAAGTATATAACATGATACTCTGCATGAGGCAACAGGTTCTCATAAAAGTCCGGAACTTTGCCGTGTTTAAAAATTTCAGTAGTACAAAGAAATTCACCGGTTTCGGGAACGGGTGTCCGGAAGGGTGGATCCATGATGCAAAGGAGATATTTCTGTATATTGATCATAATATCCCTCACGTATGCAATGACGGGAATCGTGGCTGCAACAACCACACAATTCTCTGCCGGTGTAGTGAACGATGGTTATGTGGCTGCATGGTCTGGGCCCGCATATACCCAGATCAGGAATCATGCGGGACAAGCGGCAAACTCTGGAACCTACGCAAATTATGCCAGATTAACGGCAACTACCGTGTCAAACCGGTATGACGAAATGTACCGGGCCGTAGTTCTTTTTAACACGTCTTCATTGCCGGATGATTGTATTATTACCAGTGTAAAATTTGGTGTCCGGGGGAGTTCGAAGAATAACGGATTAGGGTCATTTGCGTATGGGATTACGGGTTTTAACCCAACGAATACTGCCGGAACTTTTGTGATGGGAGATTATCAGAGGTTCTATAACGAACGATGGGCAGATTCGGATATTCCTTATGCAAACCTGATCAACCACCGGTTGGAATAACTGGACGGGTAACTCTCTGTTTCTATCAAACATCTCCAAAACAGGATGGACAGGAGTTATGGTGAGAGATCAACCGGATATTGATAATAATTCTGCTTTGGTTAAATGGGCGAGCGGGGCAACTTCACGATTCACCTTTGAAGATATTGGTGAGGGCACCGCTCCTTTTCTGGAGATTACCTATACTTTTTCTGCCGGATCCCCGGTCGCATCATTCACCAGTAATGTAACAACCGGAGTAATGCCATTGAAGGTCCAGTTCACCGATACCTCGACCGGGACTGCACCTTTAACCTATGCCTGGGACTTTGATAATAACGGTGTCACTGACAGTACAGTGAAAAACCCGGTATTCACTTACCCGGCTGCCGGATCTTATACCGTGAAACTGAATGTCACCAACAGCGCCGGGTCTAATACATCGACCAGAATTAATTACATCGTTGTTTCTGATCCACAAACTGCTCCGGTTGCCGGTTTCCTGGCAAACATTACATCAGGTTCTGCGCCACTGTCGGTCCAGTTTACCGACACATCGACCGGATCTGCACCTTTAACCTATGCATGGGACTTTGATAATAACGGTGTCACTGACAGTACATCAAGAATCCGAAAGTTACCTACGCTGCTGCGGGAATCTATACAGTAAAACTAAATGTTACAAATAGTGCCGGGTCTAATACATCGACCAGAATTAATTACATCGTTGTTTCCGATCCACAAACTGCTCCGGTTCCGGTTTCCTGGCAAACATCACATCAGGACCTGCTCCCCTGGCTGTCCAGTTCACCGATACCTCGACCGGGACTGCACCATTAACCTATGCCTGGGACTTTGATAATAACGGGATCACTGACAGTACAGTGAAAAACCCGGTATTCACTTACCCGGCTGCCGGAACTTATACCGTGAAACTGAATGTCACCAACAGCGCCGGGTCTAATACATCGACCAAGAATTAATTACATCGTTGTTACCGATCCACAAACCGCTCCCGTTGCCGGTTTCCTGGCAAACATCACATCAGGTTCTGCGCCACTGTCGGTACAGTTCACCGATACCTCGACCGGGACTGCACCGCTGACTTATGCCTGGGACTTTGATAATAACGGTGTCACTGACAGTACAGTGAAAAACCCGGTATTCACTTACCCGGCTGCCGGAATCTTATACCGTGAAACTGAATGTCACCAACAGCGCCGGGTCTAATACATCGACCAGAATTAGTTACATCGTTGTTTCCGATCCACAAACTGCTCCGGTTGCCGGTTTCCTGGCAAACATCACATCAGGTTCTGCGCCACTGGCTGTCCAGTTCACCGACACATCGACCGGAACTGCACCTTTAACCTATGCCTGGGACTTTGATAATAACGGTGTCACTGACAGTACAGTGAAAAACCCGGTATTCACTTACCCGGCTGCCGGAACTTATACCGTGAAACTGAATGTCACAAATAGCGCCGGGTCTAATACATCGACCAGAATTAGTTACATCGTTGTTTCCGATCCACAAACTGCTCCGGTTGCCGGTTTCCTGGCAAACATCACATCAGGACCTGCTCCCCTGGCTGTCCAGTTCACCGACACATCGACCGGATCTGCACCTTTAACCTATGCATGGGACTTTGATAATAACGGTGTCACCGACAGTACAGTGAAAAACCCGGTATTCACTTACCCGGCTGCCGGAACTTATACCGTGAAACTGAATGTCACCAACAGCGCCGGGTCTAATACATCGACCAGAATTAATTACATCGTTGTTTCTGATCCACAAACTGCTCCGGTTGCCGGTTTCCTGGCAAACATCACATCAGGACCTGCGCCGCTGTCGGTACAGTTTACAGACACATCGACCGGGTCTGCACCTTTAACCTATGCCTGGGACTTTGATAATAACGGTGTCACTGACAGTACATCACAGAATCCGAAAGTTACCTACGCTGCTGCGGGAATCTATACAGTAAAACTAAATGTCACAAATAGTGCCGGGTCTAATACATCGACCAGAATTAGTTACATCGTTGTTTCCGATCCACAAAACGCTCCGGTTGCCGGTTTCCTGGCAAACATCACATCAGGTTCTGCGCCACTGTCGGTACAGTTTACGGACACATCGACCGGGTCTGCACCTTTAACCTATGCATGGGACTTTGATAATAACGGTCTCACTGACAGTACAGTCACAAAATCCGAAAGTTACCTACGCTGCTGCGGGAATCTATACCGTAAAACTAAATGTCACCAACAGCGCCGGGTCTAATACATCGACCAGAATTAATTACATCGTTGTTTCCGATCCACAAACTGCTCCGGTTGCCGGTTTCCTGGCAAACATCACATCAGGACCTGCTCCCCTGGCTGTCCAGTTCACCGACACATCGACCGGGACTGCACCTTTAACCTATGCCTGGGACTTTGATAATAACGGTGTCACTGACAGTACATCACAGAATCCGAAAGTTACCTACGCTGCTGCGGGAATCTATACAGTAAAACTAAATGTCACAAATAGTGCCGGGTCAAATACATCGACCAGAATTAATTACATCGTTGTTTCCGATCCACAAACCGCTCCGGTTGCCGGTTTCCTGGCAAACATCACATCAGGACCTGCTCCCCTGGCTGTCCAGTTCACCGATACTTCATCAAATTCACCAACAGCATGGAACTGGTCGTTCCAGGACGTTACCGGCAATAATAATCAGGTATGGTTCAGCACCGGTCAGAACCCATCATGGACGTTCGGTGCCGGTAATTGGTTAATAAAGTTGAATGCATCCAACTCCGCCGGGGGATCCATCAGCATACAGACCACGTTTATCAATGTAACTCAGGTGACTGGCGGCACCACACTCACGGTGCGTTCCGGTGCAGTAAACGATGGTTATGTGGCCGCGTGGTCAGGGCCGGGATATGCTGCGATCCGGGATCATGCAGGACAAGCGGTGAGCACTGCAACCTATGCAAATTATGCCAGATTAACAGCAACTACCACATCAAATCAGTATGATGAAATGTACCGGGCCGTCGTTCTGTTTAATACATCGACATTGCCGGATGATTGCATTATTACCGGGGTAAAATTTGGTGTGAGGGGCAGTTCGAAGAACAATGGATTGGGATCATTTGCATATGGGGTTACCGGGTTTAACCCAACGAATACTGCCGGAACTTTTGTGATGGGAGATTATCAGAGGTTCTATAATGAGCGGTGGGCAGATTCGGATATTTCTTATGCAAACCTGATAACAAACGGTTGGAATAACTGGACGGGAAATGCTCTTTTTATTTCGAATATTTCTAAAACCGGTTGGACAGGAGTTATGGTGAGAGATCAACCGGATATTGATAATAATTCTGCTTTGGTTAAATGGGCGAGCGGGGCAACTTCACGATTCACCTTTGAAGATATTGGTGAGGGCACCGCTCCCTTCCTGGAGATTACCTACATTGTTTCTGCTGGATCACCGGTGGCATCATTCACCAGTGACGTAACAACCGGGGTAATGCCATTGCAGGTCCAGTTTACCGACACATCGACCGGGACTTTACCTTTGACCTATGCCTGGGACTTTGATAATAACGGGATCACTGACAGTTCGGTGAAGAACCCGGTATTCACTTACCCGGCTGCCGGAACTTATACCGTGAAACTCAATGTTACCAACAGCGCCGGGTCAAACACACTGACAAGGACAAATTATATTACCGTCACCACTGCACCGGTTGGCCCCGTTGCCGGTTTCTCGGCGAATATAACTTCAGGACCTGCGCCCCTGGCGGTCCAGTTCACCGATACATCGACCGGGACTGCACCGCTTAACCTATGCCTGGGACTTTGATAATAACGGGATCACTGACAGTACGGTGAAGAACCCGGTATTCACTTATCCGGCTGCCGGGACCTATACCGTAAAACTCAAAGTTACCAACAGCGCCGGGTCAAACACTCTGATAAAGACAAATTACATTACCGTCACTACTGCACCGGTTGCGACCTGTTGCCGGTTTCTCGGCCAATGTGACTTCAGGTTCTGCGCCGCTGTCGGTACAGTTTACCGATACCTCGACCGGGACTGCACCGCTGACCTATGCCTGGGACTTTGATAATAACGGTGTCACTGACAGTACGGTGAAGAACCCGGTATTCACTTACCCGGCTGCCGGGACCTATACCGTAAAACTCAAAGTTACCAACAGCGCCGGGTCAAACACTCTGATAAAGACAAATTACATTACTGTTACACCATCGGGAACAACTTCTGCAGGAATTGCCCTGACTTTTGACGATGATTCCGTAGACGCGTGGTATGCAATCCGGCCTATACTACAAAGTCATGGTGCACATGCGACATTTTTTGTCTCCAATTTAGCCAATTTTGATCAGACGGATATTAATGAACTCCTTGCATTGCAGGCAGACGGAAATGAGATTGCATTCCATGGCTATAACCATGAAGATCAGATCGAATACCTGCAGACTCATACGCTCAATGATTATATGAACAATGAAATAATAAGGGGCATTAACCTCATGAAGAGTTGGGGATTTAACCCGGTGGACTTTGCTTATCCTTATGGGAGTGATGATCCCAGTGCAACAGTGGCACTGGAATCATATTTCCTGCATATGCGGGATACGTACTACGACTGGGATAATACGATATATTATAAGTATGGCTCAAACACCCCATTTATTTCGGGCATTGGAATTGATGATAATACCTATGGCAATTCCTTGACCGATATTTACAACGGGATGGCAAAGGCAAAAACCGATAATAGGATTCTCATATTTTACGGTCATAAGCCGGTTGCAAGCAATCCCGGTCAATACGAGACATCCTATGGTCGACTGGAAAATATCCTGCAATATGCTTCCGATAATTCTTTGAAGACCTATACAATATCTGAAATCCATTAAATTTTTTTCTCGTGCCCTGGTCTGAATGATCCCTGGAATAAAAAAAACAATACCTCATTTCGGAAGGTTCAGTTTACCGCAATGGGTGTATTCTGAAACCAGTCAGTAGCAGGAAATTGGATGAAGACTATAAGGAATTATTGGTAAAACCTGCTCCCTGATATTCCAGGATATTTTCAGATACCGGTGTCTCTCGTGAAAGGGGATACCCCTGCAGGGAGTTTTCCTGTCTCGTACCCGGAAATAAATCCGGCACATTATCCCATACCGGCGAACCGATTGGGATTTCCTTATTGGAATATTGAAAGACCCCTCCCATTGATGATGAGATAGCACAAAGATGCCGAATGCAATTCCCGGATTATCCTTATGATCAAGCATATGTCGAGATCAATCTTAAATTAAAAAACAAGTCTGATAATGAGAAAAAAATGGTTTCTTGTCACAGTTATCGATTAAGTGTCATTAAATTTTATAAAACGGAAACATTCGGCAGAAAATTCTATCGCTTCCTATTTTTTTATTTTGTAAAGGAGGAGATTCAATGGACATCTCCCTCGTCCCCTCTGATAGTAGCCAGAGCTGAAGTCGCAAAAACACCAGATTTATGTATCATGTACTGAAGAATAGGTTATAGCTTTAGTAGTAAAGCGGAGATAATTATTGTGAAAGAACATGCCGGATTTCAACACGGGCGCGTGGGGGAATAATGAAGTTAAAAAATCTGGATAACTATGCTTCCGCTGCACTTCTCCTCATGGCAGCCGCGGTCGGTCTCGTTGCAACCGGCCTTATTGCTAACCTCGGGGAATTTGTTACTGCTGTTTTTGTAATATCCGGTATGGCGTGTGCTCTGACCGGAATTTTTGTCCTGACTTTCACCAGAGGGATGATGATTGATCCGCGCTATGTAGGCATGCTTTCTGCACAGTGGTGTAAAAACATCTGTCGGATAGAATCAGATCTTGGAATAACCGGAAATGCCTATTTTCTCCCTTCACGTATCACCGGAGAAGCAGGAGTAATGCAGTTTAACCCGACGTTAACTTACAGCGGGAGCAGTGTGTCAGCAAATGAACCGATCATAAGGACCGGGACGGCCGGACTTATAATTACCCCCTGCTGTGATCCATGGATCCAGGAACTTCGGAAAAAACATTCACTAGTGATTCCGGAAAAAGAGAGGGAGTTAATCACACTCATCAATGAAACAGTCGGAGAGGTTCTCGGATTCGCTTCCAGAGTTTCCGGCAGCTGGCGCAATAACACGGTGACGATTACTTTTCAGGGCTATCGATTCGTTGATGGCTGTAAGGCCATTACCGGTGAATCCGAAGAATTTTGCACGATGAACCCTTGTCCGGTTTGCAGCCTCTGTGGTGCATTTCTCGCCGAGGGGACGGACAAAGTAGTTACCCTCGACCAGTGTTCAATAAACCCCTCATCCCACGATGTCACAGCAGTCTTCTCGATGTTGCCCTACCGGAAGACTGGATCACCCGATGAAAAGGTACCCATATACCCGGATCTTGAGATTTGATTTTTCCAATCCTCATCTTAACAGCGAGAAATCTTCACATCGGGTGCAGTTTCTGATCCACGCAATCAATTGTAAATAATGACTTGGAAGAAAAAACATCTATCCCGCTTATTTGAGGGAGAATAGTTCATTATTCGATATATCAGCGTCCGGGGAAGGTGCTGCTTCATAAGATATAAAAAGGAGAATCATCCGGGGAAATTGCCGGCGAGATTTTCTCAGATATTTTCAGAGGTTGTTTTTTCAGAAATGTTCAATCTGCGGTGGACTTCTTCGATTGAAGATGAGGGAAAGCTGGTATGTAATGTTTTCATTGCCTCCTCTTTTTTCATGTTCCCCTGGCGGACAAGGGCTGAAAGGTCGAAGGCATACGAATGAATATTGTATTTATCTCGGTGGTTTTGGATCGCATATGCATTCAGCAGGCAGTTGGATGAGTTGGGATCCTTTAAATCCGGCTCTGACCAGCCTAACCTGATGCATTCCTGTTTGAATTGCGGTTTATTGTATCCCCATACAAGAAAAGGATGAACAATCATTACTTCAGTATCAGGAGGGCTTGAGGTAATAATATCCTGATCGATCAGGTACGAGTTCCTTTCCTCTACCCCCATTGTCTTCAGTTGGCCGTCGAAGAGTTTTCGAATCCAGGTCATGAAAGGTTTAGTAAGAGTTACAAAGGGAACCTCAGTCTGGCCCGGCGAGAATGCGAAAACAATATACGGTGTTTTTGTCAGTATGGCCATTTCAACAATTTTCTGCTTGATGATACTCATACAGGTATTGCACATGTCACTTGCCCGGTATTTTGCGAAGCCCGGATAGGCATCCTTCGACCGGGCGGCTTTTTTAAACGTATCCCGCAAAAGATTGTTATCGAGAACGAGGCGGAAATAGGTGCTCTCTGTGAGCTGACAGAATTTCTGCGCATTTTCAAATGCAGTGTCAGAGATAAAACCATTATCAAACTGGAGTGCGAGAACCTTTAAGTGGGGATATTCTTTCTTTAACCGGTAAAGTGCGTACGAAGAATCAATCCCGCCAGAAAGAGCCATGATTGCGTCATATTTTCCATGCTTTGAAGGGGAGGCAAACAGGGTATCCATCTGGACCCTGAACTCCTCTTTCTTCTGCGGGGGGACAGGTGTATAGTGTTCACAGAACTGGCACAATCCGGTATCGGGATTAACTGTAATGCCGGGAATATCAGAATCAAGAGCGCAAATTTTACAGACAAAAGTATCCATTGACATCACAATAGCCTCATTTACTTGTTCAGGTTTTCTACAGATCGGCTGATTCCGGCCAGCGTATCGAAATTGTCAGGAGTAATTATTTCCATGGGAATTTCGATCTTATACTTACTCTCAAGATAATCGACGAGCTGAAGCAAACCGATCGAATCGATCACACCGGTTTCTGTCAAGGATGAATTCTCGTCCAGAGAAATTTTTCCCTCGAGAAATCCCCGTGACTTCAGAAATTGTAAAATATCCTTGCTTATCACATTCATGGTGAGCCACATCGTTATGGATGTAATTATATAGTTAAGACAAATTATGCGATATAAAGTGTTTGGAATTTTTCTTAAGTAAAAATTATTAAATTATTTTCTACAGAGCAATATTTTTAGTTTTTTTTAATTGTCTATTTTATTTCGGTATGTTTATATTGATTCATTTGAATTATTGAATTTATAATTGATCTATATTCTACATTTTAAAATAATCCCTATTGCATGCTGGAATTTTTTGAAAAATGGTGGATATAGACCAAGAGAGTGAAAAGGTGGTGTGATAATGAAAAACAATTTACTGATTATACGTTCTGTAATAGTTCTGATTGCTGTGATCATACTGACAATTCCAATTGTGAATGCGGCAAATGAGTCGAATAATCTACAAGGTTCTATATCACAGTCCCTTGGAGTTCAATCTCTACAAAATGCGTCAGAAAATGGAAATGGAACAATCCATATAACTGATTCTCGGATTAATCCGGTTGTAGTTGCAGTAAATGAGGCGAATACATTACAAGGATCTATGTCACAATCGCTTAGAGTTCTATCTCTGAAAAATACGGCAAAAAATGGAAATGGAACAATCCTTGTTACCAATTCTCAGGAGGTTGCAGTTGGGAAATCGTTTTCCGAAAGTTCGTTATTGTCTGTATCGGCATTAAATGGGGAAAAAATTGCTTTTTTATCCAACCGCACTGGCAATCCAAATATATTTGTCATGAATCCAGACGGAACCGGGCAGACCCGTCTCACTTTTAATACTGCATTTGATGATGGGGGACTCGCTTGGTCACCTGATGGTTCGAAGATTGTCTTTTCTTCCGATCTTTCTGGTAATTATCAGCTCTATGTTATGAACGTGGACGGGACGGGACAGACCCGTCTCACCTTCAACACCGCATTTGATGGATATCCAGCATGGTCACCCAATGGTGCAAAGATTGCCTTTGCCTCAGACCGTGATGGTAATGCCGAGATCTATGTAATGAACTCTGATGGATCAGGTCAGACACGCCTCACTTCCAATACGGCATTTGATGCTTATCCATCTTGGTCGCCCAATGGCGCAAAGATTGCCTTTGACTCAGGCAGGGATGGCAATTCCGAGATTTATGTGATGAACTCTGACGGATCAGGACAAACACGTCTCACGTCCAATACGGCGATTGACACGTATCCAGCATGGTCACCCAATGGTGCGAAGATCGCTTTTACTACTACTCAGAATTCCTATTTTGAGATCTATGTCATGAATGTGGATGGTTCTGGACAGACCCGACTTACCACTTCAACATCCGATTTTAACCCAACCTGGTCTCCAGATAGTTCAAAGATTGCGTTTACATCTTATCGCGACGGCAATTATGAGATTTATGTTATGAACGCAGACGGAACCGGGCAGACCCGTATCACAACAAATCCGGCGTGGGATATTTTCCCAGTCTGGTCACCAGCAAATCAAATACCCCTCACAATGTACACGAAGATTGGACTATTTCAGAATGGTCTGTGGATCCAAGATAAAAACGGAGACGGTGCTTTTACCGGCGGTGTCGACACAATGTTCGGGTTCGGTGGAACTGGTTATACTCCGCTAATCGGGGACTGGAACGGAGATAACATGACAGAAATTGGAGTATTCCAGAACGGAGTGTGGATCCTTGATTACAATGGAGATGGTGTATTTACCAGCGGAGTCGACCCAGTGTTCGGGTTCGGCGGCCCCGGCTTTACCCCATTAGTTGGAGACTGGAATGGAGATGGCCGAACGAAGATCGGTGTTTACCAGAACGGTCTGTGGATCCTTGATTACAATGGAGATGGCTTATTTACCAGCGGAGTTGACAAGATGTTCGGATTCGGTGGAACGGGGTATACACCTCTTGTTGGACGCTGGAATTAATTAACCTCCAAATTTTTTTTAATTTACTTAGTTCCTTTTTGTCCAGAAATTATGGATGGATGTGCTTATCCTTTGGATTCTTTCGGAGAAGTGAAACCACCAATCATATAGCAGCGTCTATTCCTTAGATTTTTGCTCTGTAGAAATCCTGATCAAAAATAGATTGTACCGACGACCGAAAGATCTAAGGTACATCGTTTCCTTTCCTTGATTGTGAAATCAAAAAGTAAGAGACAATAAAGAAATCAGCAAGCCGGAATATTAGGTTTATCCAAGCCGCTCTGTCCGATATAAAGTCAACACGGATCATTTCGTATTCCTGCAAATATTCAAAGAAGATCTACACGCAACATCAATTTCTCGTCTTAATTCTCTTCAAAGATTATCGGAACCAGAACTACCGGGACTTCATTGAAGATGTTGGAGACATGGAACAAATCCAACGCGAACTCGATCTTTCAACTGTCCCTCATTTCACAACTATCCAGAAATTTCTCCGCCACATAAAATCCTTGTATCTCCGGATAACATTCGGAAAAACGCTGAACTTGTTTTACTCTGGTAATGATATTATTCCCATAACCGCGATCGATTCATCCGGATTCACCAGCGGATATTCCAGCCATTATTATTCTGCCAGAACCGGCAAAATCCGAAAGCATTTCCTGAAAACTTCGATCTCTGTTGATACCGATCAACAGGTTATCACGGGATTTGCTGCCTCGAACAGCCGGGTCCACGATACCCGGCATGCCCAGAAATTACTCCGACAATGTCACAAAAACGCGAAAGTCGGATTGTTATGTCTGGATCGTGGGTACGATTCTGAAGCGATTCATCGGCTTATCCGGGAAGATCTCCATGCGGACTCAATTATCCCTCTTCGATCCTGGAATGCTGATTATGCTGGAGGTACTTACCGACAGGAAATGGCGGTTCAGTTTGATGACGTCAGATACCCAAGACGTCAACTTGTCGAAACTAAATTCTCCGTCATGAAAAGAACGTTCAGCGGCGATCTGAAAGCGAGAATTTTCAGGATTCAGATGAAGGAAATCGCCAACAAAATGATTGTCTGTAACCTCCACAGGTTCCTACAATTTCTCGCTGATTGAGGTTTTCTACAGAGCAGAAAAATTGGTTCTTGGGGCAATGCAACCGATCATCCCCATTCAATTGTCCCCCCTCATATTTTTTATGACAGAAAAACAAAAATTGGGAAGAGATAGAGTTCTGTGAGTGCAGTTTTTAAAAGTGACCCCCCGAAGTATGTTCAATAACTCATGACAATTCGCGTCGCGCAATTTTTCCGGTTGTCCCCTTGGGCAATGTATCGCGAAATTCGACAAATTTTGGAAGCATAAAAATTTCCAGGTGTTTTTTGCAGTGACCTATGATATCTTTTGCTGACAATTCAGGGTCACTTGAAACAATATAGACTTTGATTGCCTCTCCCTCGATCGCATCGGGAACACCGACTACTGCAGCTTCAATGACTGAAGGCAGCAGATAGAGGACATTTTCAATCTCCTTCGGGGCTACTTTTTCTCCACGGGTCTTAATGATATCATCGATACGGGAGATGAAATAGAAGAATCCATCCTCATCCTGCCTGAAAAGATCTCCGGTGATTAAAACCCTTTCTTCAGGAAAACTCCCTTGCCTGAACGTAGAGACAGTCTCTTTAGGCTTATTAAAATATCCTTGCATGACATGTCTTCCGCGAACTACAAGCTCACCAATGCTACCGTACGGGAGTCGTTCTCCATTACTGCCCTGAATCCACACTTCGGTGCCGGGAATCGCAACGCCGACCGATCCAGGACGTTTTTTTAGTTCATGAGGAGGGAGATATAATATTCTTTTACATTCTGTCTGTCCGTACATTGAATACACATCGATATGAGGTAACTGTGCGCACAAGCGTTCGATATGGGAAACCGGAAGGGAAGCCGCGGTATTTGTTATATATCGGAGGGATGAAAGATCATGCGCATCCAGGTTCATCTGGAGCAGGAGTGCGAAAATCGTGGGCACACCGGGAAACCCGGTAACTCGTTCCTTTTCCATCTTTTTCAAGATCGCCGCGGGAAACATGAACGAACGCTCGAGTACCAGTGTTCCTCCAAACTTGAAGACCATCAGAGGCTGATAGAGGCCGTAATCAAAAGACAAGGGAAGACTATTGAGAACAATATCGTCGGGAGAATTCTCCAGGTACTGGATAATTGATCCGGTCACAAAGTCCACATTTGCATGGGATTCCATGACACCTTTAGGCTCTCCTGTGCTCCCTGAGGTATATACAAGGCATGCAAGGTCATGTTCTGATATTTGAGGCAGATGCGTAAGAAGCGGGCTTGTGTTCAGGATTGACACCCAGGAGATCCTGGGAACAGGGCATTCCGGCAACCCGCCGTCATCTTCACCGCACACTATTATACACCGGAGCGTTGCTGAGCTCTCAAGTATTTTGCTATAGCCGGAGAACTGGTTTCGGAACAGGACAATTGCCCGGGCTCCACAATCATTGAGGATATAAGAGAGTTTCTTTTCTTTTATGGAATGGTGAACAATTAAAAATATCCCGCCGACCTTAAGGATCCCGAACATTGCGATGATTGTCTCCGGCGAATTGGGATTAGCAATAACAACCCGGTCTCCCTTTTTGATCCCATGTTCTACAAGAGCGGCGGCAAACCGCCCTGCCAGGTCATTGAGTTTTTGATAACTTATACGCTGGTCGCCGAAGATGAGCGCAGTTTTCTCTGGGCATGCGGAAGCAGTTTTTTCTAAAAATTCATGAACGAGCACAGGAATCTCCATCGGTTATTGCTGGTGGACAGGCAACTTTTTTCCCGGAAGAAGAAATGTGTCGCCATTGTTCCGGATCGATCCAAAGCAGGATTTCTTTAACGGGGCTTCCCTTATAGGCTAGTGTTAAGATTGCCTGCCGGTTGATGTAATACGATACAAAGTGAGTATCGACTGAAAAAAATCTCTCGTTAATAAGAGGATAAAGACTAATATCGCACAACTTCGCAGAGGATTCCATCATCGTCCATACCTGCAGGAAATGGCATCTGCGTTCTTTTTCATTCTTGTATAATGAATCTTCAAAAAAGAAACAGGACCGGACTTTCCTGATATCCAGGGGACGCACCATCTCGATATCACTACCCATTTTTCTTTTTGCCACGGAAACCGCGATGCAGGTGCCCGAATAGGATAGTGAAATGAAGATATCCGGTCTGCCATGAA
The DNA here is from genome assembly GCA_963815065.1 of uncultured Methanoregulaceae archaeon. Taxonomy (GTDB): domain Archaea; phylum Halobacteriota; class Methanomicrobia; order Methanomicrobiales; family Methanospirillaceae; genus Methanoregula. The sequence goes on from CAWFFE010000004.1 coordinate 126,801, forward strand.
CCACAATCCGGCTCCCATTTTCCTTATTCAGCAGGACATCGGAGGGTACCTGAACTCCCAGAATAGGCTGAAGGATATGCTTGAGAATACTTCGGGAAACGGTGAAGCGTCTTTTGAAATATGATGTCTTAAATTCCTGTACCCGTTACTTTTTCCTTTCGGTCAAGAATCATGGGAAGAAAGGAATCATGCATCCGGAGATCGAGGAGGAATGTGAGAATGTCAAATGCCCCCCAGTATGCCGGGATTTCGTCATACGCGCACCGGTTTAAGGCGTTTTCAGACCATGACCCAAGGAGGGGAATTGCCGATATCGGCGTGTTTGATATCTCCAAATTTATCGCTCCAAGGAAAAGTCTTTTTATTATTCAATAGGAGAGACCCCTTTTTAATTTTTTTTAAGAATACTTTCCGAATCCCAAACTCCGTTTCCATAAAATTGACGGCGAAGTCCAAAAAATTATGCAATCTGACTATTGAATAGAAACCTACAGAGAATTTTCATGAGATATCTCCTACAACAATACTCAGTATTATGATATCGAAATTTATATTGGAATTCCAGAATCGCTCGTTGATGCCGAAAGAATAAAAACGCAGACTCTTAAATATACATGGTATATCTGGAATGGGGCATATAATGATTCGAATCTCAGAAAACCCAGAAAAAATTACGGTGAATTTTCCATGAGGATTATCGTGCTGCTCGCTCTGGTTATCACCATCGGATGTATCTTAGCCGCAGGATGTGTAGCCCAGACTAAAAAGGAGCCTGTGAACATTTCGGTATCGGTGTCACCTGCAAACACATTTACACCGTTCACTAATGTAACGAATGCATCCAACATCACCGTAACATCGGGATTGAAGGGGCCTCTGAGAGTATCTATCGGTGGCTGGGATGCAGCCCTTCCGGTTTACATAGACAATAAAAGCACCGGCAGCGTCGTTACCAAAGATAAACCCCTGGACCTGATGCTTGAAGAAGGAAACCATACGGTAAAGGTCTGCACCGGGGTGAAATGTGAAGAGGAGAATGTTACGATACAATTCGCAAGACAGCGCCTTGTTAACTTTGAGGAACGGTTAATAACAGATGTAGGGTTCCCGAACCCAACTGCACGAATAATCGGATATAATTCTGCGGGATCACGCATTATTGTAAATGTGGAATTTATTAATCCCACGTCAGAAGATCTCTCAATGTCCGCAATTGTCCGGTGTGGATATTCCTATATCGAAGATAGATCCAATAGCAGGGTTGGAAGTATTGCGGAGGATATCGTAACTGCATATGTGCCGAGCGGTAAACGAGTTACGGATGCCATGGAGTCTGGATTAGCCAGTGGTTATAGTTACATATATTCTGTTCCGGTAATTTCGGGAATAACAACATCATCAACAGAATGATATCGGGAAAAAAACGATTTTCTTTTTTTTTAAATAATACGTGATCCATCAACAGATTTATTTGGCAAAGGATTGAATCAGAGTTGCCGATTAGTAAAAATTATAAGAAAATTTGAATAAATTATTGTTCCATTGTACACAGATTTCATAATTCTTATAATATTCAAAAAATCTTTTTTTTCACGCAGAAGACAACAGGAGGATCGTATCCTGCAGAACTTCCACCACTCATGGTTTACATGCCGACACCAATGAGTGTCTGCGGATGCCATTTTCAGAAAACAGGAAACATTTTTCTGACACTTCGGGGTTTCCGGCAGGCTGTTTTCGTTCCGGATCGGGGAAACTACAAATGATTAAACCAGGGATACACAAAAAATCTCCTGGAAAGCAATCAAAATGAAAATAAGGGGTCATTCTCCAGTCGCCTTTCTTATGGGAGGCGATGGATTACTCTAGGCCTTTAAAATAATGAAAAAAAAGATAATAACACCATATTTCAGCCGACTCATTCGAGAGAAATAATATATTGATGGCCAGCCCGGCATTAAAAACATCATTCATCCTTTTGTTCAATTTGAACTACTAATTCACGGTGAAGATCGAACTTTTATACATATAACAGAAGCCAATGGAATCATTTCAACAGATGATGCTGGAAAAAAGTTGGATGATATTTAATATTCAGCAGGTAATTTTTTTGTTTCATTAAGTTTTTTTGATCTCCGGCTATAAACC
>CAWFFE010000005.1:0-188961 GCA_963815065.1 uncultured Methanoregulaceae archaeon
TTTTGTTCAGTTTGTAGAGAAGAGGTTAGAATTTTTTCCAAATTTGGTAATGTAGATATATCGAGAATTACCTTGTTCTCCTGCAAAAATTTATTTATCTGACTGTCAAAATCTGGATTCTTTTTTCTCATCCTTAATCTCTATTTTCTCAAGCTTCTTGATTCATCTCGTCACCAGAAACGACTTGTTTTTATTATATAAAAATAATTTGAATTTAGAACAAATATGAAAAAAATTCCCGATAATATCCGCTCCCACTTTGGAGCGGATTACGTGTGGAAGATATAATCTGACAGTTCCGAGATTAAAAGAATTAATTAAAGAATCAAATCGAATGGCATTGGAAAAAAATAAAAATTTATATCCTGTCCAGGAACAAGCATCCCTGCTAGAAATTTGGGAATATGTTCCTTGCGAATGCAACGAAGATTGTCTCTGTAAATTTTTCGATTGTTCAGGCCACTGGAAAATTAAAAAAGGATTGACATTTTTTGATATCCTTCCGGACAACTACGAATGTTTGTCAATGAGAAAAGTCATGATACTCTCATAAATTTATTCGAAAATCCCCCTTCAACAACTCCGTCATTATCTGATCGGATAGAGGGAGCGTATTATGCGATGAAAAAATTACAGGATAGTTTGGATATTTTATACAAAGCAGCATCCGATACCAACCACTGTTTACTATGTAACCAATGGAGTAATCAGAATTGGGAAGAAACATGGCAATTTCCAATAAACAGCTCCGTTGATTATTTGAAATTGTATTGTATCCTCCTTCCGGATATCTGTGTTCCGTATGATGGTGAATCCCGTAATAAAATTCTTTCCAGATTTAAGTGAAGTTGATAAAAGCACATACTTTGAAATGCTGACAAAATTCCGTGGCTTTACATTTAATATTCTGGATAAACATCAGATTTCTTTAGATAATTTCCGGGCAATTCGACAATCCAGCAGAAATACGAGAGTATGATCCTATTTACATAACCCTCTCGAAAAGATGACATGGATTATGGTGTTGAATACTTACCAAGATTCGGCCACTTACGAGAATCCTCGATAAAATCCATTATAAACCTGTAGTTGAATAAAAAAAATCAACCTTGTTTCAAATATGGCCGAATCATATCATTCACATTCAGAGGATTCGCCAACACCTGTGCACCATCAACCGCAGTACCTTCCTCAATATCTTTTCCCAGTAATAATACGGATTTTTCCTGAAAATATGGTCCCGGCCATAGAGCGATCTCTTCCAGAGCGGGAAGTTCCCGAAGATGAATCATAAAATTGCGAATATTTGACCAGAGTTGCGGATCAAACTTGTTCTGGAGGAAAGAACAGATGAATCATAAATCTTACGATGTTACTGAAATAATTCATAATAACATGGTGGAGGTATGGCAACCGACCAGCCATGACTTCCTCTTTGGAAATCCTATATGCGGTGAGATGGTTGTCGGGAATATCAATATCTTTCCCGCTTACGATTTTGTTCTCTATGCGGCACTAACTCCAATTTCAGGAGAAAACCTACCTATATAGATCTCTTCTGCAATAATATTGAGAATCTGTGTTACCTGTTTGATCTCCAATTCGCGAGGATTAAGCCCTTCATCGGTTAAGTGTTCAGTGGTGTTTTATGAATGGTTTTCGAATTAATGAATGTTGAAAGAATAACCTTGTCATAGGCACTATATGATATGGGCATTCTCCTTTGCCTTCCCTTCAAATCGATAAAGTCCTTGAGTTTATTCTCTTTTGAGTAGGTAATCGAATGTTTTACACTATCGTGAATATATTTCTTGATGTTGACGTTTTCTCCACGGAAATATTCAATTAGGTTCTGTTCTGAAAAGGAAAGAACTTCAGGCATTAAGTTGTGATCTACCTGATATTTTTTTATCCGCTCGTAATAGAGCGTATAATTAAGTTGACGCATGATTGATTTGTCGAAAGCTGATCTGATGTAATATACTACCGGCATTGGTATTTGTCTCAATCAGACGGTCGATATCCGGAATCCAGAAAAAGCGGACAAGTATTTTTTTCTGGCCGATAAAATTTGGGCAACTGCTTTGTGCTGGCCATCGAATAATTTGATTTTTTCGTCGTCGATTCTTGCAATCCCGGAATGTAATGAAGGATTATCCTTTCCAAATTCCTTGATTAGTTTCAGTATATTTTCATTGATTCCCCGCGGATTGATAGGTCTTATCGTGGAAGAGGTATTCAATGGGTATTTCAATATATGCAGATTTTTCTTTTGAGATTCCATCTGTAAAAATTGGACTCTTCTCTATCGCATTATCTCCAATATCCGAGAAAGAATAACACAAGTTATTTCCTTCAATTCTGGAGCGGAAATTAAATTTTGAACCATTGAATTTTTCGAGAACATTTTTCAAAGTTGCTGTTTTCCCCTCTTCTTTCAGTGTAGTTTCCTGAATTTCCCTTAATCGGTAAAGAATTCTGGCAGTATTCAGGTTTCAGTCAAACTGGTCCTGTTGCATGATTGATGCGTGACGGCGAGTTCTCCATCTACCCGTTTGATGAAGGGCATCAGGATTGATGTGATCAATGTCTGTTTCATGAATGGGATCAATCAATTTTTGGCAAATGAAACAGCGATGATTCTGAATTTTTAATAACTTCTCAATAAGTTGTTTATATTGATCTTTTGAAAAAGAGAGGAAAGATACTTCGACGACATAATGTCAGATTGATGTTCCTGATTAATGAAGTTTTATAAGAATTTGGTAAGTAAGAGAAAAATTAAAAATTTTTATCACCCCAAACGATACATTGGGGCTTCCCTAAATTTGCAAATCTGTTCTTCGCATTCTTCTGGATTCGTTCTTCCAATTTTGCATAATCTAATTTTACAGTCAAAATTGCTTCCTCCGTTCTCTTCGCATTTCTCCGGAACATAAGTGTTTGTCGTGATTATGGGTGCAAATCCGGCATACACAATATGCAGGAGACTGCAGCAAATCAATTTTCGTGTTCTTGAATTTCGGAAGAAACTGCTTTTTAATGTCTTTAAATTTCATCATTGTGTCACCTGGCCACAATCCTTTTTTACGTCGAACAATGTGCGGCTATGAGGGCACCAACATGTATATAAAACCTCTTTAATATCGTGAATTTCGTTCAAAAATAGAGATTGATAATAGTTTTGATGCCGGAAGTTTTCGAGTAAATTTCCGTTGGTAACAGATAAAATCCATTCTCGTAAAAGACCTAGATGAGAAAAAGCAGTCTACCCTCTCAAAGATAACTCGGTACTATTACGCTTAAGAGAATTTATGATAAGTCTTTCATCAATAGCAATAACGAGAAAAACCGAGATAAATCATCCCCCTCATGTCCCCAAAGAGAAAATTCTGATAACCGCTTTCCCTTCCGGAATTGGGTAGGATAGAACTCATCCCAGGTACGACCGGATTCATCTAATACTTCCGAATCCGTCGTGCTGATATTTCCCTGGTTCCACATCACTCCGGTTGGCCACCGCTCTGGAACTTCCCTATCAAAAAATACTCCGGTTCCGAATACCGGGCAATTCCATTGACGGGATGCTCCGGCAAATCCATGTCGGGCAAAATATGGTTCGCCAGAGGGTCCAAGCCCTTTTGGGTAAAAGCAATGGGCGAGTTCTATAAGTCCAGTGACGCCGGGATTTTTGATATTCTGATTCTTTATCCCGAAGCCTGTCATAGCACATTGCAAGATAGAACGATTGATCAAAGTAATTGAAAATTCGTGGCTTCTCATTTTCTGTGGTATTGTATGACTTCGCGAGATTCACATGACCCCGTTCCATTTTCTGGGGATAGAATTTTCTTCCGAGCGCGATGATTCCTGTGTGATATAAGGCAACAGCGATCTGATCGCGAGCATATTCATCAACATCCTCAAATCCATCAATTCCAAAAACAACGATAATGTTTTTTCCATGCAACACGAGAAATGATGAAATTTCTCCTTCGATTTTTGATTAAATTGATGGAGGGGGATCTTTTTAGTGTAAAACATCCCCGCAGGAAATATGATGATGCCATTTTGATACCCGTAATCAGAAAGGAAATGTATGGTAGTTTTCAAGGAGTTCAGGCGTTGTTTGTTTGATCGCTGATCTTTAAAGTAAGACTCGATTACCACAGTAGCAAGTCTGTTATTTTTTATTTCTAATGAGCGCGATTCTGTAGTATTCTGTTCTCCGTGGAGGACAGGTTTAGCGGTGTCAAGATTGCGAGTTCTTTTTTTGGCTTTGTGATTTTACAATTTTTCTCATGGTTCTCACATTTTTTTCAGAAATGGATTTAGATTGGTTTGCTTCGATCCGGTGGTTTATTGTCATGTCCAAGAGCACGTATTATTTTTACTCCTCTCCCTTCGTAGGCATAACTAAAGAGGGCTGTCTCGACATCAGCAGGATACCAGATTCCATATTTCCGGAGATCCGCTCGAGAAAATTTGAGGGATGTGGGCAAAGGATTACTTTTCTTCATTGAGTCGATTGGCAATATAATTGAGAATCCTTATCCACTTTCCAAATTCAGTCGGCCAGATTACTTTAGTTTCAGGGATTCGCCATCCACCACTCGGGTTTGTGACATTTAAGCCAAGGAATTTGTATTGTTGATGGTCCGAATCTCCTTCGCCAAATGTTCGGAACCACCAGGTATCGATTATCCCGAAAATCTGAGGGACAGCAAAAAGGAGTATACTGGAAAATGTTGGGCCAAAACCAGGATGTCCTCCAACATCCCAATAATTTTCTCTGGGTCAGACTTCAGCCAATTTTCCGGATAACCGTCGTGATAGAGGGTAATTTTAATTGCGTCGGTAATATGTTTAACCGGATTTTTATTTCGCAAATCACCCCAATTGGCTATCATCATCAAACTCTTTTAATCGAATGAATTCTGTTTAGCAGCTTTGATTATGTTCTGTTCGATATCGAACAGTTTTGGAAACCCGTCAACATAGAAATCCCCATCATAATGATAGGTTCTGAAAAGATCCGGGATATCGAATTTGTGATCTTCGAGAAAATTTTTAACGCCGTTGTTTTCTGCAGGATTGCTCGTCATCGAATATTCACATCCCTCATTTCCCCACCGCATCCCCGCTCTTCACCATCTTCTCAATAAACTCATTCTCCTTCGAATACGTCACAATCAGCACATCCGACGCCCGGGTCATGGCAACATAAAGATACCGCTGCTGCAAATCCAGATCCGCCCGGGTATGCGGCTCAAACAGATCAGCCCACATCACAAAAACTACCCGGTACTGGAGACCCTTGGATGAAGCCACGGTCTGGACTTTCATCGACTGTTCGAAAACTTTCATCCGGGAATAGTAATCCTCATTCAGCCATGTAACTGGTGCGAGCGTGCCAAGGTCTTTGAGGAAATTTTTGAAGACTTCATGTCCTTGTGCAGTTTTTGATGTAGAGTATTCCCATCTCGTGAGGTTGCAAGGTCTATTGTGATCTCGTTGAAAGGTACATTCCCGTTAAGGAGCACTTTTGCGATATTGACAATCCGTTTGCATTCATCGGCATGATCCTGGCATCTGATGAGGATCGGCTTTGGTCCCCGCCGGATAGCCTGGCTCGGATCCACCGGGACAATCGAGATGGAATCCTCGTTGTTCTTTACATTTTTCGCCGTGAAATGCGCAGCAAGCCTGAGGATCTCCCGGGTATTCCGGTAATTCCGGTCGAGATCAAAGGCCTGAGTGGATAGTCCTGCCTACTGCTTTGATACCCAGCGATTTCCAGCTCACCGAATCGATAAGCCGTATTCCCTGGTTGCCATCACAGACTATCAGCAGATCACCATCAAGGGGATCGCTGAGTGCTTCCAGAATACACGAGAACCAGATGGGCGGGAAGTCCTGGGCCTCATCAACAAGGATCGCATCGTACTTCCGGGAATCTCCGGCATGATGCTGGAGATGCTCGAGCAACCGTTTCCCAAGACTCGCATCATCTTCAAGATGCCCGGTCGAAGGATCTTCCTTTCGGGGAGGAATCCCGTTATGTTTTGCCCATCCGTCGAAATGAAATACATTGATCCGGGGATAATCCTCGAGTACATGTTTCAGGTACACGCTCAGGACAACATTGTAACAGAGCAGCAGGATTTTTGCCCCGGGATCCCGTTCATGCAGCCATTTTGCCCGTGCAATAAGGAGAACAGTTTTCCCGGATCCGGCAACCCCATAAATAATCCGATGGCCTTCACCGATTTTCCGGGCATTGTTCTCCTGCCGGCGGTCAAGCACGACAAGATCAAAACATTCCTCCGCTTCTGTTTCGGTCAGTGATTTTGAAGGCAGGTAACTGAGAATAATTTCCGGGTGAATAATGGACCGGAGAACATCTACCTGTTCTGGTGTGAAGGGCGGGATCTCCCAGAAAGGATCAAAAAACCGCATCAGGGTATTTCGTATCTCATCGGCAGATGCATTTTCAAGTGCCACCAGTTCGTCCCGGAACAGGGTATTATCCATCTTGAAAATTTCCGCAACGTTCTGATCCTTGCGCCGTAAAATATTGTCACGGGAAATATTGGACAACACCACAAAATGACAGAACGGGAAGAAGAACTTATTTTTCCGGGGACCATCTGTATGGAGAAGCAGGGAACGGTTCGGGCTTTTCTCACACGCCCCAGCCAGTCTCCACATATAATTCCGGGCCTGTTCGAGGGGATGGATCTCCTGCCGCTCGCGATTATTGATATTGACCGTTATCTCTGAATGATTTCCTTTGACGATATCGTCAAGATACCAGCCTTTCACTTCAATAATGATGACACCAAGATCCGGTGCGATGACAATAAAATCCGGATGCCGGTTATCGATATTGGGTTCATAATAGATGAGATAGTCATCAGGAAGTTTTTTTAAAAGGGCGAAAGTTCGTTCCTCACCCCGGCTTGCCTTTGCAGAAAGACGATCAGGGATGCATTCTGCCATGTATCACACCACAAAAATTTCAGTAAATTCTTTAATAGAGAATCCCCTTTTTCCAGAAAAAGGGTTTATTGTAATCTCGTTCATATCTCGCAAAAACACTTTCAAATAATGCCGGATATTTTGCCGATTCCAAGGGAATGTTAAACATGTGCGATTCAATTTTGTCGTAATCCGGATCATTTTCATCAATTAATGTCAGTTCAAGTCCAACGACAATAAAGACAGGCATTTTTCTCTCGTATGCAAACTTCTGTTACTTTTTCAGTTGGGCAGGATACGACCACTCCAACTGATTTTGCTGATTAAACCGGTTCCGGAATTTACATTCAACGGCAAATTGTTCTTTTGTCGGGATATATTCAAAAATGAAGTCCGGGTTTTTGCTGCTTTCAACATATCTGTCAGAATTAGTTTTGAATGAATGAGTTTTTTCAATAATTTTGAAATATTGTTTAGAGAATAGATTTTCGATGTAATCTTCGAATCTTTTTCCCTTTATTTCTGGAGCATTAGAAGTACGATAATCAATTTTGTGAAAAACATCTCCGATTTTTCCCACAATTCCCATAGAAATAGTTAATGTATTGTTTCTGTATATATTTATTGTGTTTATTATTTTTAGAATTTCAGATTGTTATTTCATTTTCTGATGCAAAACTCCCGAGTATGTTCAAAAAATCCAACTTTGTCCTAAAACCGGGATCACAAAAACAGGACTTTTCTCATTATTCATTTATCGGAGTATTTGAGTCCCCTCTTACCTGACTTTTGTGAGCTGGATTTATGTAGTGCTTCAAAGGATCCTTTCCAAAATCACAACCGCATCCCGGGTAAACCCCGGGCACTTCATCGCCACCTCCCCTTTTGCATGAGCCGATGCACGCTGCCTGGGATCCCGCAGGTCATACCCGAGGAGTTCCGTGCAGTTGATCGATCCGTTCTTTGCCCTGAATGCCGTGATGAACTCCTGCACCAGGGCATAGGTCTTCTCCTTTGCGGTATCATCCCCGACCGCTGCCTTCCCGTACTTCAGGCCGATGACCATGACCGCCCCTGCCACCGCCCCGCAGGTGTTCCCGGTCCTCGCGATCCTATAAGATTCGGGAGAATTTCACATCAACGTTTAACCAAACGCCTCACCGGGAGTATGGTATGCACGTGGTAGAATGCCCGGAAGTGGATACTGCCAGCCAGGGAAATACCGTTGAAGAAGCAGTCAATAACCTTTAGGGGCAACTGAACGTTACCCTGAGAATTTTCCCTGACGAGAAAGAAAAGGGGATCCTGACAACCTTTGAGGTGTCAATGGTTGCAACAACAGAAACCTAATCATCACTGCCGTGAAAATAGTACGTATAGCATGCATGGGGAGTAGTATGGCAACCAAAAATACATCTGCAGCAACCGGAAAAAAGGACGGCTCAACACGGGGGGAAGGACTCAATCAGGCCGAGCGGAGCATCCTCATAAAATCCACAGAGCGTCATGACAAAGCGCTCAGAAAATTAAGCAAACTCTGATCTTTTTTATTGTGCTTCTGAATGCTCTCGCAGCCACTGTACTGGTCATCAAAACAGGATTCAGACACGATGTTGAGTTATCACTGATAATTATATATACATATCACTGTTTTGTGATACATATCAGTGATAACTTTATATATATTTCACGGATAAGTGATAATCATGGATGTCAAAAAACAGCCCCCGGAAGTAACGACATTCATCCTGAACCAGCTTGGGCTTCCTTCCTCTCCGGAGAAACAGCCATGGATACCCTGTATGACGCATTCGCGATTGAAGTACCGATACAACCTGATATCGTTCTTAAACATGAGGGGAGCCTTTACTTCATCCAGATAAAAAAGTCTGCAGTTACCATAGACACTATCGCACGGATGCGGCTGCTGAAGGAACTCTGGCAAAAGAGAGGAAATACGGACCCGGTTATTGTGGTAATCGCTGCGAAATGGTTCTACCAGCGCGAGGAGAGTATCGCTAAAGAACTGGGAATCAGGTTAATCCGACTACCGTTGACACTCAGTGTTTCAGGTAACAGGGATCACCCCTCTTCCGGAATGCGGATAACATCGGAAAAATCCTGGAAGATTGTTACCCGGTTACTCAAGGAAAAGAGCACATCGATCCGGCAACTTTCCCAAAAAGAGAACGTTTCGTACGGGTGGGCACACAAAGTCATAGGAATGCTGCTTGAACAAGACGTTGTAAAAAAAGAAAATAACTATGTTCACTTCGATGATCTGAAAAATCTCCTGAACGCAATCGCGTGGGAACGCCCCTTGAAGAACTTACAGGTCGATGATGAAATATATATACAGTCCCCTGGAGCATTTGCAGCTGCACAACAAGTATCTGTCCTGTTAAAAGAGCAAAAAATCCCGTGTGCATTTACCAGTTATACTTCAGGAGGCCTCTATACGGGATATGCAATCCGCCAGGACGCGATCTACCTGTATCTTGAAAAAAAGAATATCAACGAATTCAAAAAACAATTCGGGACCGGGATAAAATCCGGAGTCCGGGTACATCTCTATATACCGGATCGTGAGGTCTTCACCGATTCCAGGGAAATGGAATCAGTCACCGTAACCTCCCCTGCGCAAACGCTTCTCGACCTCGCCGGACTTGGGTATAGTGCCATGGACCTGACAAGGGTAATGGCGGAGAAGTATGCCGATCTTATGATCCCGGCCCGGCAATTATTGAGGCATCTTTTGCAGAACTGCGGAAAATTGTTGCATGGGTGCATGATCGTAACGAAGACCCGTCCATACCTAAAACGGTACTGATTGGGGGATGGGCCGTCGATGCATATAACCGTACTTAAGGTTCTGTGGATATCGATCTTGTTACTAATACCAGGACAAAAAGCAGCTTGATGTATCATCTCCAGACCCATGAAGGATACCAGTATCATAACCAGTTTCCCTTCGGAAAGACAGTTTACCGGGAATATCCACCCTATGGCTCCATTATTCTTGATTTCGTAACGCGGGAATCGCCCTATCCCTTTGAAGGATATCCGGATCGTCAGTTCACACTTGAAGTGCTTGATGGGAATACAATTATGAAACCTGTCCGGGGAAGTATCGCGATGACAGTTCCTAACCGGGCAACACTTCTCCTGCTAAAACTGAAAGCTGCCTGGGATCGCAGATACAGAATAGATCACGCAACCTCATTTGATGAGCAATGGGAAATAGGGAAAATGGTAAAAGACTGTGCAGATATTCTCGCTCTGATTGACCCTGATGCCGGAGGTCAGGAAATTGATTTGGAAATTCTCGGAACCGGGATTTCACAATTCGCCTTTCTTAAAGAAATTATTCTCCGGATACTGGAAATCGATCCTGCGCGTAAACGTTATGATGAACGAATGAGTGTGAAGACGATTACGACGATGTGCCGAAATCTCGAATCTGTTCTTTGATTTCCGAAAAAAGGCCTTCTTTCCCCTCCTACACTCACCAGACCATCTTACACAAGATCCGCCTCCCAAAGTTGCCATTATCAGTCAGCCCGGCAACCCGTTCCGGGCAAGCGGGAGCCCTGTGACTTGTGCCTTCCGGAAATATTTTATGGATATCCTAGTACTTTGCCTCCGTGAGCGGCGGATACGCCTCTTGCCTCATAACATCCTTTCCAATATCTCCACCGCGTCCCGGGTAAACCCCGGGCACTTCATTGCCACCGCCCCTTTTGCATGAGCCGATGCACGCTGTGCGGGATCCCGTAGGTCATACCCAAGGAGTTCCGTGCAGTTGATGGATCCGTTCTTTGCCCGGAATGCCGTGATGAACTCCTGCACCAGGGCGTAGGTCCTCTCCTTTGCGGCATCGTCCCCGACCGCTGCCTTCCCGTACTTCAGGCCGATGACCATGACCGCTCCAGTCACCGCCCCGCAGGTGTTCCCGGTCCTCGCGATCCCTGCCCCAAAACCGCACGAGATTTTGTTTGCGGTATCGCTGTCAAGCCCCAGGTTGCCGGAAAAGCTGGATACGACTGCCTGGGAACAGGAAAATCCTTCGTTGAACCGTGCTGCTGCATCGTCCGCTTTTGTCATACCAGGGTCTCCATTTGTGTACAATTGTTATCGTGGGAGTGCATTAAATTAACAGCCCGCCGGGGAAAGGAGGGATGCGGACGATCCTGCATCCCCTTAAAACGTCATGTTTTCTGGATTTTCGCTTGGGGGGGGGCAGGTCTGGTCAACCATGAGATCCGCCAACCAATAGGGAATAATAAGGCCGGTTTTCCTCCCCGCACAATCGGCGATTTCGGATTCCGAGCCCGAATATTCGCAATCCAAAAAATGTGGGGTCAAAATGGCCTATTAAGACCGGTTATCCAGAACTAGTCAAAAACCAAATACGTCCACTTTAAGCCCTGATTGTCATTCCGGGCAATATTTGGATCATGGGGAGGTCGCAGGTCCCTTAAGGAGGTCTCTTCGTCGGAGGTCCAAAAAAGGGGGGTATCTGATGGCTAAATGCAATAATTATTAATATCATGTTACAAATAGTAGTGTAGTCAGTCGATTTGTAAACTAACCGATTTTGGTGAAAGGAATGAGCCTGGGAGAGAGCATTAAGTGAGGAGACAGATTCTCCAACTATCTTTAAGAGACCTAGCAGAAGAGATCGGGTGTTTCGCATACTACGGTCGACAGATATGAAAAAAACAAGCAGGCTCCGGATTCCCAATCCCTTATCAAGTTAAGCAAAATATTACAGATTCCCATTGCATCCCTGCTCAGGCCGGAGAACCAGCAGATCCAGCTGAACCATATGGCATTCCGGACCCGGAAGATGCTGAAACGGGACGAAAAGCAGATCAATGCCGAAACAAAGGAATGGCTGGAGCGGTACCTCCAGATTGAAAAACTAACCGGGCGACCCCATGTGTTCGATATACCTGATGGATTCCCCAAAACCGTTGCCTCGTTTGAAGAGGCAGAAGAGGCGGCACAGGACCTCCGGGCTGTATGGGATCTCGGAAGTGGTCCGATTGAAAATCTGATCTACCTGCTCGAAGACAAAGGTATCAAAATCGGGATCATCAGCGGAATTACTCAGTTCGATGCTTTGTTTACCGAATATGCCGGTCACAAGGTAATTGTCGTGAAGGAAAATCTTCCGCGTGCACGGCAGCGGTTCTCCATCGCTCACGAACTCGGGCACTGCCTTCTTGAGGTTGCCGGCAGTCTCGATAAGGAGAAGGCAATGCACCGGTTTGCCGGCGCATTCCTTGTTCCCCGGGAGAAGGTTCTCTTTGAACTGGAAGAGACCCGGCATAAGCTTTCCATCAAGGAACTGCTTATCCTCAAAGAGAAATATGGGCTCTCGATGGGTGCGTGGTTGCACAGGGCAACGGACCTTGAAATAATTACGGCTGAAAATTATCTTGGTATCCTGAAGTTCTTCATAAAGAAGGGCTGGAACCGGAAAGAGCCTGGCGATGATCCCGCAAAAGGAGAAAGGCCAGCCATGATGGAAGCCAGGGTACTGAGAGCCCATGCCGAGGGGATTATTTCCACATCGAAGGCTGCTGAATTATTAAACCAGAGCATCTATACCTTTTGTTCAATAGATGGAGAATCAGATATTGAATGCTCCGCACTATTATGTACTTGATACAAATACCATAATCGACTTGTATTTTGGAAAACTGCTTCATAAAGTGTTCCAGTTACCCTGTAACATTTTCAATAACCGATTTTTTACGTGAAGAGTTACTCAATCCTCCTTTTGACTCGCTGGCCGATATGGGCTTGGTTGTGAAGCATCTCACAGCAGAAGAGGTCGGTGAGATTCCTGTCATGATGGCGAGATATCCCAAACCATCGTATTATGATATTTCTGTTTTAATTCTGGCGAGATCGAGAAATACTATTCTTATAACGGGCGATGAAGCCCTGCGGAACGCTGCAGCGGATAACAGTGTTCAATGTCGTGGGACCTGCTGGCTGATCGATTATCTTGCTAACGAGAGACTCATCACATATGCTGAAGCGATCACTGCGTACAATATCATCCTGAAAAAACCACGATATCCCCCGAAGGATGAATGCAAAGCCCTCCTTGTGCAGTGGAGACAACGTCGAAAATTGGAATGAAGTCCTTGACCCACATTATGAAGCCTGACGCAGTTCTGCCTGTCGAATTTGATCTCCCTCACAAATTGAATGCTTCCCTATGACTGGCAACTCCCCCAAGTTCCGTCTAGTCTATCGTGGCATGACCGAAGAGCGCGATCCACGAAATGAAACCTGAACCCAAAATAACCAAAACCCCGGGAGAACCCCTCATCTCACTCGCCAAAGAGATCCGGGACCTTGTACAATATGCCCGAAGGGTTGCCAGCCAGAGGGTCAACACCCTCCAGGTCATCACCAACTTTGAGATTGGCCGCCGGATCGTGGAGTTTGAACAGTTGGGAAACCGGCGGGCGGAATACGGGGAACGAATTATGCGGGAACTCTCGCACAGGTTGACCGAAGAGCTCGGGCGTGGTTTCTCGAAGAGTAATTTAGAATATATGCGGCGTTTTTACCTCGAATATAATGAACCGTACATCAAATTACCCAGACACTGTCTGGGCAATCTGAGACATCCATCCCTAAGAGAACACCAATTCAGACAATGTCCGGACCATTGTCTGACGATGTACTGACGGAAGCACTAATTGGTCAGACACCGTCTGACCAATTCAGACCCCGGTTTACCCTCAGTTGGTCGCACTACGTCTTCCTGATGAACATCGACAACCGGGACGAACGCCGGTTTTATGAAATCGAATCCGGCGACAGAACCAATGGTCGCTTTCCGAGCCTAAAACGCCAGTTCAACTCCGGGATCTACGAGCGGCTTGCGCTCAGCCGGGATAAAAAAGGAGTCAGGGCACTTGCACAGAAAGGTCAAATCATTGAAAAGCCCGAAGATATGCTCAAAAGTCCCGTCGTCCTCGAATTTCTCGGGCTCGATGAGAACACACGCTACTCCGAGAGCGATCTCGAATCCGCAATCATCGACAAGCTGGAATCATTCCTGCTGGAACTCGGTAAGGGATTCCTCTTCGAATCCCGGCAGAAGCGGTTCACCTATGACTCAGACAATTTCTATGTCGATCTTGTCTTCTACAACCGCATCCTCCGGTGCTACGTCCTGATCGATCTCAAGATCGGGAAGCTCGACCCACGAGAATCTGGGCCAGATGCAGATGTATGTCAATTATTTCAACCGCGAGGTGAAACTCGACGATGAGAACCCGACAATCGGGATCATTCTCTGCAAGACGAAGAACGATGCCCTCGTCCAGCTCACCCTGCCAGAGAACGCAAATGTCTATGCTTCCCAGTACCAGCTCTACCTGCCCTCGAAGGAAGAGTTGAAGAGGAAGCTGATCGAGTGGTCAGGAATAACGCCGGACAAAAGGGAGTCAGGATAATCCGATCGATAATTGTGAAAGTGAGGTCCAATCCCTACCTGGCTTGTGGACTTATTGAATTGTGCACGTGCCTCTTGCACAAATTACCCTGCCATATCAGGGATCTGTTCTCATTTGAAAACACGGCCCTGTTTGGAGATTGTGCAGCACCCGGCTGCCCAAAGTTCTGCAAGGGCCTTCCCCTTCCGCTCGCTGGTGATGAGGCCTGATTCACACAGATCCCGGAGCTGGATACTCGCGGATCCGACACCGATGGAAAAGGTCTTTGCAAGTTCTCTGACATAATAACTATCATGGTAATGCGGCCCAGGAACGTCAGTGTGTGAGATGAAGGTGTTATGAGAATGTTCAGTTTTTTGAACATATGTTCATTATTACGAACGATCCTCTTTAAGAATCAGCCATCATCTGTATGCATTCGAATTACCCCTGGCAATAATTCATAAACCCTATCCCGAAAACCATCACCCTCAAAACAGGCCTTCTTTCCATTTCGCTTACTCCGGCCTGTAAAAAGGGAGTTTTGCCAGCCAATAGGGAATAATAAGGCCGGGTTTCCTCCCCGTAAAATCGGCGATTTCGGATTCCGTGCCAAAATATCCGTAATCCGAAAAATATGGGTCAAAAGTGCTCCAATAAGACCGGTTACCAGGGACTGGCCGAAAATCGAATATGCCATAATTGAGCCCCGTTTGCCATTCCGGGACATTATTCGGTACATGAGGAGAGGGCATGTCCAAAAAGGGGATCACACCGTCGGAGGTCTGGAGGAGTATTCAGACGAGCGATTTTTACTTCGTGATTTTCTTTTTCCGGCGCTCTTTTATGTCAGCCATTACCGTATCGAAATCCTTGTCGAGCCACTGCCTGCGCTCTTTGGTATAATCCCCGCTGCCGTGGGTGTAGCTCTGAATGAACCGGATTGCATCGGCCGGCCCAAGATTCTTCACGAGAACCCGGAACCCCTTGATCCTGATCTCATTCAGCGTCTTTGCTTCCATCCATCGTCACCTCCATCAGCCACTGCACGGGATTATGTACTCCGGTAGGTATCTTGTCTTCGTGCCTCTTAATAGATTTTATCAGGGCGTCATCGGTTGTCAGAAAAACCGCACCCACGGATTCTGCACAGGCAAGGTGGAGGGCGTCAAACGGTTCAAGGCCGAAGTGGTAATATTCCCGGGCCACCGCTTCAAGGCCTTCATCGATCACCACCCGGCTCGTTGCGAACTGGAGCAGGCTCTCCACGTTCTCCATCCTCTCCTCATCGGAAATCCGGGAAATCTCTGATTCGATCGCCTCACTCACTACCAGTTCCCAGTCCGACATGCACCGCTTGAGAATCTCCGTGACTGCTTCGGTTTCCATTCGGATCCGGTGGATGGTCTGGTCGTCAAACGGCCTGCAGAGGCAGCAGACATCCAGGTAGATTTTCCTCCGTACCATTACTGTTGACTGTTCATCCTTGTCATCAATAAAATGATGGTATCCTTGTGACAAAACATAATATTCAAATCTTCTCGTTTTCCGGTTGACGCATCAAATCCGGGATTGGAAAATGTTCCGGGGCCAGCCCATTCAGGCTGTTGGGCGAAAGCCATAATGAGTACCAAATCTAAAAAAAGTTTGGATGAGTCGGGGTAAAAATGAGATCCCGCTCAAATCATCTGTTCCCTCAGTCATCCGGTTCCATCGCATCATACAGCGACCGGATCTCCGGCTCAATCTCGGGAAGTTTGTGCTGGATGACATCCCAGACAATATCATAGTTGATCGCAAAATATCCGTGGATCACCTTATCGCGAAGCCCGGCCATGAACTTCCACGGGATCTTCGGATGCTCCTTCTTTATGGTATCCGGGACGTTCTTTGCAGCCTCTCCAATAATCTCCAGTGCCCGGGTCACCGCGTGTTCTGTGGTTTTATTGTTCAGGAAATCGTCATATGTCAGAGATGGCCGGAGAGAAGCCAGGTATTCGATCTCATCAAGGATGTGCTGGATATAAACCCGGTCATCCTTCAACCCAGATCACCTCACGTTCAACCCGGGAACGGATGTATTTGTCAATACCCTTCACCGTCAGGAGATCCACCTTCCTGCAAAAAAGGTCTTCAAGGAAATATACAAGATGCATGAAATTGTCAAATGTTGCCTGACCGTCGACAAATTCAACGAGTACATCCACATCACTGGAACGCGTCTGCTCGCTGCGGGCGAAAGATCCGAATATCCCTATCCGTTTCACACCGTACCGTGTGCGGATCGCCGGTAGTGCATTCCGTAATTTCCGGAATACCGGACTTTTCCTCTTCCGCTGCACAATAACCTGCGTTGCCAGGATGATTTCCCCTATACCAGTTGTTTGGCGATGGGTATAAAAAAGGGTATGGATACCACCCGGACCCGGTATCTCGCTTGGCTGTGGGGCGAAAGCTCCGATGGGCGTCAGACCCCCGCTGTTTTACCGGCCTGAAAAACCCCTACCCCCAAAACAGGCCTTCTTTCCATTTCTCGATACTCCAGCCCATAAAAAAGGAGTTTTGCCAGCCAAAAGGGAATAATAGGGCCGGTTTTCCTCACCGCAGAATCGGCGATTTCGGATTCCAGACCCGTATATCCGTAATCAGAAAATATGGGGTCAAAAGTGCCCCAATAAGACCGGTTACCTAAAACCGGCCGAAAATCGAATACTCCCATTTTGAGCCCCGATTGCCATTCCGGGCATTATTTGGTACATGAGGAGAGGGCATGTCCAAAAAGTGGATCCCACCGTCGGAGGTCTGGAGAAGTATCCAGACGAGCGATTTCTACTTCGTGATTTTCTTTTTCCGGCGCTCTTTTATGTCAGCCATGAGCGTATCAAAATCCTTGTCGAGCCACAGCCTGCGCTCTTTGGTATAGTCCCCGCTGCCGTGGGTATGGCTCTGGATGAACCGGATTGCATCGGCTGGCCCAAGATTCTTCACGAGGACCCGGAATCCCTTGATCCTGATCTCATTCAGCGTCTTTGCTTCCATCCATCGTCACCTCCATCAGCCACTGCACGGGATTATGTACTCCGGTATGTATCTTGTCTTCGTGCCTCTTAATAGATTTTATCAGGGCGTCATCAGTTGTCAGAAAAACCGCACCCACGGATTCTGCACAGGCAAGGTGGAGGGCGTCAAACGGTTCAAGGCCGAGGTGGTAATATTCCCGGGCTACCGCTTCAAGGCCTTCATCGCCACCGCCTGTGATGCATGGGCCGATGCACGCTGCCCGGGATCCCGCAGGTCATACCCAAGGAGTTCCGTGCAGTTGATGGATCCGTTCTTTGCCCTGAATGCCGTGATGAACTCCTGCACCAGGGCATAGGTCTTCTCCTTTGCGGTATCATCCCCGACCGCTGCCTTCCCGTATTTCAGGCCGATGACCATGACCGCCCCTGCCACCGCCCCGCAGGTGTTCCCGGTCCTCGCAATCCTATAAGATTCGGGAGAATTTCACATCAACGTTTAACCAAACGCCTCACCGGGAGTATGGTATGCACGTGGCAGAATGCCCGGAGGCAGGTACAGTCAGCCAGGGAAATACCGTTGAAGAAGCAGTCAATAACCTTTAGGGGCAACTGAACGTTACCCTGAAGAATTTCCCTGACGAGAAAGAAAAGGGGATCCTGACAACCTTTGAGGTGTCAACGGTTGCAACAACAGAAACCTAATCATCACTGCCGTGAAAATAGTAAGTATAGCATTCATGGGGAATAGTATGGCAACCAAAAATACATCTGCAGCAATCGAAAAAAAGGACCGCTCAAAACGGGGGGAAGGACTCAATCAGGCCGAGCGGAGCATCCTCATAAAATCCATAGAGCGTCATGACAAAGCGCTCAGAAAATTAAGCAAACTCTGATCTTTTTTATTGTGCTTCTGAATGCTCTCGCAGCCACTGCTCGATCTCATCAGGCTCATACCTGTATGATGCAACATCCAGCATGAATTTTACCAGAGAATCATCATCAGCTGCAATAAAAAAACCCGACTGACCGAGAACATTTTCTGCCACGATAAGCGCTGTCCGCTTGTTTCCATCCATAAACGGGTGTTGGGTACCGATGGCATGAAGGATGGTTGCTGCCCGGGTAAAGGGGTCCTCCATCCGGTTGGCACGAAAGACCATGAAATGAAGTGTTGCTTCTGAAAGAACACCCCTTGCACCATCATAAAGTGTGATGATCTCATCGTGGATTTCGATAATTTTCTCAACGGTGAGATCTGACATGCCTGTTCAATCTATGTGATGGCTCCATGCATATCTTCCGCTTTGATGGAGCAAATGTACCCCGGCCCCGGATCCCTCCGGGTCTTCATTGTATTCCTGATGGATTCCTCCTGGCTTTCTTAGTGTTGCAATTCCCCGGCCTCAATGATCATCCAAGAGAGCAGGAGATGAAAATAATCTTGAACGTATGTGTGTCCGGGCACCTCCACGGTACAGATCCCAGCGTGAACGATACACCGTATCGCCTTATATCATCCTTTCCAATATCTCCACCGCATCCCGGGTAAACCCCGGGCACTTCATCGCCACCGCCCCTTTTGCATGAGCCGATGTACGCTGCATGGGATCCCGCAGGTCATACCCGAGGAGTTCCGTGCAGTTGATCGATCCGTTCTTTGCCCTGAATGCCGTGATGAACTCCTGCACCAGGGCATAGGTCCTCTCCTTTGCGGCATCATCCCCGACCGCTGCCTTCCCGTACTTCAGGCCGATGACCATGACCGCTCCCGCCACCGCCCCGCAGGTGTTCCCGGTCCTCGCAATCCCTGCCCCAAAACCGCACGCGATTTTGTTTGCGGTATCGCTGTCGAGCCCCAGGTCGCCGGCGAAGCTGGATACGACTGCCTGGGAACAGGAAAATCCTTCGTTGAACCGTGCTGCTGCATCGTCTGCTTTTGTCATGCCAGGGTCTCCTTCTGTATACTGGTGTTATCCCGGGAGTGCATTAAACACATTCCCGGACGGAGAAATACGGGGACTTCTCTTTCTGCCGTGGTCATGTTCAGTAATAGAAATGTACTGGACAAACCGGACCAGGTTTGAAGAGAATACCTGACACCATGCTTCTGCTTTTTCCCGGATCGGTACTACGCCTGCAAATACTCCCGGCATTATCGCCTCACTTCAGCCCTGCCGGCATTCGCATGACCGCAAAGTTAAGAGTATGAAGGACAATACGACAATAAGAGAAATGGATGTACTCACACTGTTGCGACAACACGAACCCGTCCTGAAAAAACGGTTCGGCGTTGCAAAGATCGGCATTTTCGGTTCGTTTGTCCGGGGAGAGGAGCGGCCGGAGAGCGACGTGGATGTGCTCGTTACGTTCAGGAAAGGCCAGGAGACGTTCGACCATTACATGGACTGCAAGTTTTATCTCGAAGATCTCTTCGGGAGAAAGGTGGATCTTGTCATGAAAGGTGCGATAAAACCCCGGCTCAGGGAATATATTCTTGGCGAGGTCGTCTATGCATAGAACCGTACTCCAGTACCTTGATGACATTCTTGAGGCTGTCAATAACATCGAAGAAGATACTTCCGGGATTTCGTTTGAAGAATTTGTCGCGGACCGGAGAAGAAAGGATGCGGTCATCCGTAATTTTGAGGTGATTGGGGAAGCGATAAAGAATCTTCCTTCTGATCTCAAAGAACGGTACCCGAAAACCGACTGGAAAAAGATCGCCGGGTTCCGTGATGTCCTCACTCACGCATATTTCGGGGTCAAACCCACGATCCTATGGGACAACAGTGTACATAATCTTCCCGTACTGAAAACAGAAATCCGTTCAATCCTTGCCCGCGAAGAATCCAGAAAGTAATCAGGGTATTTTACATGAGGTGTCCAGGTGGTACTCCCCAACCCGGCACCCCAAAAACAGGCCTTTTTTCGTTTCGCCTACTCCATCCTATACAAACCGCGATCCGCCAACCATTAGGGAATATTAAGGCCGATTTCTCTCCCCGTAAAATCGGCGATTTCGGATTCCAGGCCCGAATATCCATAATCCGGATAATATTGGGTCAAAAGTGCCTATTAAGACCGGTTTTCCAGAACTTGCCGAAAACCGAATACGCCCATTTTGAGCCCTGATTGTCATTCCGGGCATTATTTGGATCATGAGAAGAGGGCATGTCCAAAAAGTGAGATCCCACCGTCGATGCGATACAACCGGGGGAGTCCTTTTCCGGTACAGACTGATGCGCGGGAATTGTGTTTGAGATTTTCATACGTCTGCGAACCAGAGTTCGCCCCAGACAATGGTTTCAGGGTTCATGACCATGACCGATTTGGGCGCAACATTGGGCGTCCCGTCAGGGCCGACGGTTGCTCCAGGGACCGTATGCCATTCCGTGAGCAGGTGGAGCAGTTCTTCGGGCATCGTAACCATGGGTGATCACATCACGGAGAGGATGAGCACCGGCCATGACAAACCTTGGGAACGCCGTCCTGGTGGTGGTCCCACCTGGTCTGAAACGAATCGAAACGGGAAAGCCGTGGGATGGACTATACCCTTGTCAGATTTTTCAGACTTGAAAAAGTCCTGGATAGCCAGACCTGGCTAAGAATGGGAACTACTCTCGAAACAATACTGCTGTTTTTTAACAGGGTCATGCTGAAATGTCTTCGGGAACAGGGAATTGGAGGCCGCAGGAGGTCTGCCCGGAGCTCCTTTATACTCTCCCGCATATACAATGGAATGATTATTGCATGACCGCGATACCCCGAAAATATATCACTGATGCAAAAAACCAGAAACAGGCGGTGATTGTCGACCTGGAAACCTTCAATCGTATGGAATCCATCATCGAAGACAATGGACTTGCAAAATTTATGGAAGAGGCAGAAGAGGACGAGACCCTCACGGTTCATGAAGCAAAAAAGCACTACCGGTCATTGAAAAAAGGTTGAAATGCCGGAGTACGGATATAAGAAGATCTTCCTTAAGGATCTTGCTGCACTGCCAAAACGCTATCGTGCCCGGATTGAGCGACTGGTCTTTGACCAGATCCCTGCATCAGATAACCTGTTCAGGGATTTTGATATCCACAAAATGAGGGGATATGAGAATTATTATCGCATCCGTATCGGAAAATACCGGATCGGGTGTAAGATTACCTCGGGTAATACGGTCATATTCTACCGGGTGAAGAGCCGTGGAGAGATCTACGGGGTTTTTCCATAACGTTGATTACCCTTCTTTTCCTTCCCTGCCATCAATCCCAAAAAATCACGTTCTCCCAAACCTCTTGCCATCAGCAGGCAGGTCAGGTCAACCGGTTCTGGTGCGTCTCCGGTTGATCGATCAGGGAAGCGGTAGGTGGTGCATCACGGTGGTTTGAGGGTATCGTTTCCTTGAGGGAACACCGGGAAAAATGGATTACCATGAATATCTAAATAAGTTTTCTCGCTTCTTCCGCCGGGATGGCAATCATGGTTTCTATATCCAGAAAGTCTCCCCGGCGAACAGCCATCTGCAGTGCTTCTTTTTCATTCGGGGCTTCAAAGATCGCCACAGCATCGTACCTGCCAAGCGTCCAGTCTATACTCAGCCATTTAATTCCTTTTTTTGTTTCCGCTTCAATCATTTTTATGTTCTCAGGAACAAAGTCCCTGGGCTTTTTTTTGAATTTCACGAGTGCAATGAAACGCATATCTCACATCCTTTTCCCACAACCAGGGGTAATGGGATGCCTTTGTATTGCTCATTAAATACTTATCTTTACTCCCGAATTACAAATTTTGAGAAATCTTTCTACTCCTCACATCGCCATGCGCCGGTGACCCGCCAGGGTCTGACCATCAGGTAAACAGATATCCAATTGATAAAAAGGTCGGGAAGTGTTGTTCCCTGGTAGCATTTTCACGCCCTGAATACCACAACGCCATTTAACCAGACTTCCGCATCGACACAATTTCCCGCCCCAAAACAGCCCCAGACAGCCAAACTGGCCACAAACCAGGAATATCCCAAAACAAAAAGGGCCGGTTTTTCACAAATTTGTGCTTTTTTGGGTTTGGCAACCCCTCCCGGGAAGATAGTCTCGGACGGAGAATAGTTCAGGAAAAAGTGTAGATTTTTTATCGGGTTTTGGGGGAAATTCTATTACCACCTGAAACCGTACCGTATCACCGGATCCTGCTCATTACCTGTGAGGGGAAGGTCGCATCTGAAAACCAGAAGTCCAGGGACTGGCACACCAGCTCATAAAAGAGAGCTACCCCCCCGGGATCGCTGATCCGGATTGCCCGGGGATAGTCCTCTGCCAGACAATTTTATAGCCCTCCGGACAAAACGATGTTTCATGCCACCCGTTTCCGATACCGGCCAGATCTTCATGGAGAACACAAAGTACCGGTACCTCACACCTTCGGACCAGGAGAAGCACCTGCCCCAGCCTCCCCTTGAGGTCCCGCCCGACCCGGAAAAACCGGTATTCGCCCTCCCGAAACCGGAGACGATCGATGTCCCTCCTCTTGATCTCCGGACAGCAATCGAAGAACGGCACAGTGTCCGTGTGTACGGAAAAGAACCCCTGACCATCCCGGAGCTGGGGTTTTTACTCTGGTGCACCCAGGGTGTGAAAAAAGTTGCCGGCACCTATGCAACCTTCCGCACGGTCCCTTCAGCCGGTGCCCGTCACGCACTCGAAACGTACCTGCTCATCAATGATATCGAAGGTCTTGAGCCGGGACTCTACCGTTATCTCGCGCTCACCCACCGTCTCCAGCAGCTCGACTGCGACCCGACGCTGCATATCCGTATCGCCAAAGCCTGTCTCGAACAGCAATTTGTCATGCGGTGCGGGGTGGTCTTCCTCTGGGTCGCCGTACCCTACCGGATGACCTGGCGGTACAGTGAGCGGGGCTACCGGGAACTCCACAAGGACGCGGGGCATGTCTGCCAGAACCTGTACCTTGCAGCATTGGCGGTCGGTTGCGGGGTCTGCGCAATCGGAGCATACGATGACGATATCATGCACGACATTCTCGGCATTGATGGCGCAGACCAGTTCCTGATCTATCTTGCTACGGTCGGTAAGACAGGTCCGTCAAGCGGGTGAGAATGCTCGCCCTTCGTTCTGCGTGAAAGTTACCATCCATGGATTCCGGACCGTATTTCAGGGCCCGATGAGCGTCAGACCCCACCTCCACCACCACGAGCTTCGGGCATCTAACTTTCACGCCGCCAACCCGGTTCCTTATCCTCTTCAATCCCGAATTTCCCCATACAGGAACGAAAATCCACTCATGAAACGCAAAACCGCAATCACATCACCAGCACCGGATCTTCCTGAGGGTTACCCGGAATTTATCGTCTCGTTAAAACAACGGATCCGATCAGCACAGGTTAAAGCCGCACTACTTGTAAATCGCGAACTGGTCCTCCTCTACTGGCAGATCGGGAACGATATCCTGACCCGGCAGGAGCGGGAGGGTTGGGGAGCAAAGGTAATCGATCGTTTGTCTTCGGACCTGGTGCATGAATTTCCTGAAATGAGGGGTTTCTCGGTCAGGAACCTGAAATATATGCGGAAATTTGCCGAGACCTGGCGTGATATATCAGTTGTGCAAGAGCTGCTTGCACAAATTACCTGGTATCATCATATTGCTATTCTCGATAAAGTGAAGGATCGTGAAAAGCGGGAATGGTATATCCGCGAAACGATCCGGCACGGCTGGAGCCGGAATGTACTTGTTCACCAGATTGAGAGTGGACTGGTGAACAGGGCCGGGACATCGGTCACCAACTTCTCAACCACGCTCCCTGTCCCACAATCAGATCTTGCTCTTGCGGTTGTCAGGGATCCATATATTTTTGATTTTCTGGGACGAAGTGCCGAAATATCTGAACGGGACCTCCACCGGTCACTCCTGGAAAGGCTCCGGGATTTCCTCGTTGAACTCGGGATAGGTTTCGCATTCCTCGGCAGCGAATACCATCTGGAAATCGGGGACCAGGATTTTTATCCCGACCTGTTGTTCTACCATACCCGGCTGCACTGCTACATTATCATCGAGCTGAAGATCGGCGCATTTGTACCGGAGTTTGCCGGCAAGCTGAACTTCTACCTGTCAGCATCTGATGACCTGCTCCGCGATCCCGCGATTGATCAACCAACTATCGGGATTCTCTTATGCCGGGAGAAGAACCGGGTCATCGCGGAATATGCTCTCCGGGACATGTCCAAGCCGATGGCCATATCCTCGTACCATCTCGGACACACACTTCCCCCGCAATTCCAGGAACAATTGCCGGATACGGCCCGGTTGAAAGATATTCTCCTCAAGAATGCTATCGATTCCGGGGGCCAGCCCACGCTGGCTGTGGGGCAGAGCCCCGGTGAGCGTAAGACCTCCTCTCCACCTCCCCGAAAAACCACCCCCAAAAAAAGGTCTTCTTTCCCTTCCTCACCCCCCAGTCCATTAACAGCCCATCCGGAAAACGATCCGCCACTTAAACAGGTTTAAACAGGCCGGTTTTCCTGCCTTTAAAACCGTTCATTCCTGATTATAAGCCCAATAATCACAAATCCGGAAAAACATAATCAAAAACGCCCCATTCAGGCCGGTCAGGAAAGACTGAGCCAAAACAAAATACGCCAATTTTGAGCCCATATCCCAATTCCGGGCAATATCTGGATCATGGGTAGTCCACAGGTCCAAAAAGGAGGTCTCACCGTCGGAGATCCTCCGAACGTAACGTCCAGACGACATACGGTATACCGGCACAAAGGAGAAGTACCATTACCTTTTTATCGTTTGGAAGAATCATCAGACATATTCTCTCAGCGTATATACAATGAAAAATACTCTGAAGAGGTAACGTATGAAAAAAACAACACAACCAACAACTCCCCGTCAACAAAAGCCCGGCCCGCACGCGGACCCGGCGGACGGGGAAAGCGCCGTGCTCGCGACGATCGCTGCGATGCCGGAACCGGACCGCGTCATAGCTGAGCGGCTCCATGAGATCATCAGGGCCAGTGCACCGGCCCTCACGCCGAAACTCTGGTACGGGATGCCCGCGTATGCAAAGGACGGCAAGGTAGTCTGCTTCTTCCAGAGCATGGAGAAATTCAAGACAAGGTACGCGACGTTTGGCTTCCAGCACGAGGCAAACCTCGACGAGGGTAATATGTGGCCGACCGCGTTTGCGCTGAAAAAGGTGACTGCCGCCGAAGAGGCAGGGATCGCCGCGCTCGTGAAGAAAGCGGTGAGCTGAGAACATATTTCCTTTTCCCTGCTCCAGCCCCTATGAACGGCGATCTGCCAGCCAGAAGGATCCGTCAGGGTACTTTTCCGGGCTCAAAAATAAGCCGGTTTTCTCCTGAAAACCTCAATCATCCGATATTTCAAATAAAGTGACCCATAATTCGTCATTTTCTGCGACCTGACCAGATACAGTAAAATCAAAAAGGCTCCGTTTGACAAAATAAACCCGAATACCGGAGAACTGGTTCATGACCCCGACCTCCCGGCAGGGACCCTCAAAACCCGTTCTCCTACCCAAACCCCTATTACTCACCACGAGCACATACTCCCGGCATGAAACTCATCAGGCTCGCCATCATTGCAGGTCTCATCCTTACCTTCCTCATCACCATCATCATGTATCCCGTTGTTCCGGACCAGGTCGTATCGCACTGGAACGCTGCGGGCCAGCCCAACGGGTACATGGGAAAGTTCTGGGGACTTGCGCTCGTCCCCCTTATCATGGCCGCCCTGGTCGCCCTGTTTGCCGTCATTCCACGGATCGATCCGCTCAGGAAAAGTTATGAGAAGTTCAGGAACTATTACGAGGGATTTGTCCTCGTGCTCGTCCTTTTCATGCTGGCCATCCAGCTTATGGTCATCCTCTGGAACACCGGGTACCGGATCAGCCCTAACCTGCTCCTTCCTCCCCTCGTCGGGATATTGTTCATCTATCTCGGGTTCTTTATGGAACACGTGGAACAGAACTGGTATGTCGGGATCCGTACGCCCTGGACACTGAGCAGCAAGGCCGTCTGGAAAAAAACGCACGAACTCGGCGGGAAATTATTCAAGATTTCGGGGATTATCTGCTTTGCAGGGCTGGTATTCCCGGATCTTGCCATCTGGTTCATCCTGGTCCCGGTACTGGCAACGGCAGTGATTACCGTCGTCTACTCGTATTATGCTTATACCCGGGAAGAAGTGACATTCATAAAAGGCAGTGCCGGTACCCTGAAGAGAATGAGCCTTCCATTTTCCCGTCATTTTCCCGGGCGCAGCCCCACGGGGCGAGGGGCGAAGCCCCGATGAGCGTCAAACCCGATCACCCGCTCAATAATACACCTGCAAATGGTGTGGCACCTCCCCACTCCCGGATAATTCCAGCCACAAAGTTCATCATATGTGCTCTCTTTTCAAAAATTTTCAGCCGCATATTTCGTTTCTTCATGTACAAAAACCCCACACATTCCGCCGGAATCGTATGACGCCGGGCTGTCATATAACCCGGAGAATCAGGTGATCTTTTAAGCAGCCCGGGCCGTTATCTTTGTAGAACAATGGCCAGGGAATTCTTCATTAAACTGTTAACGCGGGCAAAGGAGGTAGCAACAGCCCTCAAGGAAAAATTCGTTTCCCTGGTACACAGAGCTCAGCCCCGCGGTCCCGGTAGAGAAGTTCCTGCTGCCCGTCCTTTCACCGGAAACGAATAATGCAATGAATATGGGGAAGCGGTACCGGCTGACAAGCGACCATTCTCCTGTCTTCTCGCTTTTCACATTTTTTAGTGATCGTCAGTAAGCGCCGGTTCTCCGGCGACCAGGTTTCTTTCATGGCGATTGTCCTCCAGGTCACCTGCCGAATCCGCGCAGGAATGTCCGGCAGGCGCACCCGCAGATTTTACCCGGCCCGCCGTGAACCGGTAAATGGCAATATTCAACAAGTGCATGCTCATGTTTCGAGGAGAATCGCAGGAAGATAACATCAGGAGTGAGAAATATCATGATACCACAGGCAGACGGGAAAAACAGAGTCAGACCAGATCAGATGAGAGAAAGAACAATAAAGAACGACAACCGGCACAACAATTCCCCGAAAAAACCGGAGTGTCCATAATGCCCCGGCGGCCGGCAATCATCGAACGGGACATTCCGCTCTTCCTCATCCCCCATAAAGCAGGGAGGCGTGGAACGCACGGTGATGCACTGGACCGGGTGGTGGTAAAAAGGGGGAGCCATTTTTTCACCATCAGTATCCGGACACGGCCGATTAAACGCGAGCTCAAAAGGTCATGCCGGACCAGGCCGGGATTACCGGTGCCGCTGGAAAGCGCTGATGATCCTGACTATCAATAAATAGAAACAGGAGAGACATTCCGGCCTGGTTTGTGATGACGGAGATGCTCAGAAAAACTACAAAGAGAAATCTTATACCGGATTTTTTTTAGATCCTTTCCTGTTTTTTATGAGGCTGCTCAGTGGTCACCATCCCGTTGATGATTATGACCGTATCACCGGGATAAAAGAACGCCGTGTACCGGTAGGACGCATGCATCCGGTATCGTTCTTTTGGGGTATTGAGCCGTTGTATATCGCCGTGTGCATGCGGATGGCCAGCAGCCGGTCACTATGTTCTGCAACAATCCGGCGGTCTTTTCCAGGAAGGCTCAGGAGGAATTTCAGTGCCCGTCCAGTGATTTCCAGTTTCAGGGAATCACGTCAGGGAAGGTCAGGGTTCTTTTTTGCCCGGTTCCACGACACCGTCTTTTCAGTGGCGTCAATATCATCAGGATCAGCTATGAACTCCAATCGCTGGTGCTCTGTGATCAATTCTGCAATCGTATCATCGAAATGTCCGACCATGGGTTTTCCAGCCGGGAGAGAGTCGCCCGGGTGCCTGGTGACCCTCAGTTCTCTCACCCCGGAGGAACATTTTTGTTCCTTCCATCGCCCGCAAAATAGCGCTTCGTTTTCCCATTACTCTCACCAGGAGCCGTATTTTTCCGAAAAAACCAATTCATAATAAAAGACCTTACTCTCCCCCATCCCAGAAGAGTATGTCAAAGGGCCCCGCGACAAAGAAAAAACAAAAAAACAGGAGAAAATCAACAATGGCAGATTTCGTACAGAACTCTCAGAGCAAGAATGCGGTTCGCGTACTCGCGAGCCCCATTGCAGACGTAGCGGCCTTCAACACGATCGTCCAGTCGGTCATTGCCGACAACCCGTTTGCCTGTGTATCGTATATGACCGCCGGGACAAACCATGCCCCGGTCGAGAAGACCCGGGAATCCTACTCCGCACGGATCGCGTACGAGGACGCCGGTGCAAAGAGGATCGGCACCGCCTCCCACAGTTTCAACACCCTTGCAGGGTTCAGCGCCGGGGTGACCGCACTGCTGGCGGCTGCGGCAGTCACTACGGCACATGGCGGAACCGCAACCCACGATGCAGGGACCGATTCGTTCACCGCAACCCTCCGGTGCCATGATGCAAACGGTGAACTGTACAACGTGACCTTCAGCCGTGACCGTGTCACCCTCACCTCCTACTCGGATGAGGCCATCCGGACCGCGGTCGAGACCTGGGCGGACACCGTCCCGGCCCTCGCATAAGGTATCCTGGCGAAACGACCCGGAAGGGAGGAGACCTTCCCGGTCCCTCTCTTTTGTGGTCCCATCGTCATGGAGCGGAGGACCGGAATGGAAACCGAATTACTGGGAATTGTACTGGGAGCGGTGCTCCCGATCTATCCCCTGTTGTTTGCCATCTACCAGAAGATCGGCAGGTATGATGAGATCGTCGAGGAGTTCAAAAAACTGCGGGCAGAACATGACGCCCACAGGGAGAGCTGGCATGGAAACTGAACGTATGTCCGGTTCGGTCGCTGAGGTGATCGGCATATTCCGGGGGAAATCCGGCGGGTTCGAACCGCTCGGTCCCGGCACGCCGCTCACGGCAGAAGAGGTCCGCCGGAACCCGATCTTCTATATCCTTGACCTGAACAGCGACACATCGAATGAGAACCTGATCATCGACGTGATCTATGACAGCCTCTCGGCCCTGCGGCTCCCGGACCTGAGGCGGGGAACGGATATCCCCCGGGGTGTCCGGTTCTGGCCGGACTGGTTCAACATCCCGCCGTACAGGGAGATGCATGACACCAATGGCCGGCTGGTGTACCCGAGGTCACCGGGCATGCACACCGTGCAGGTCCGGACCGGCCGGCGGAAGTTTGCCCAGGTGGGGAGAACCCGCGACTTCAGCCCGGAGAATGGCGGGTATACCAGCCCGGTATTCCCGCTCTGGATCGGAGGGGATGAAGATGCACGGGAATGACGTACGGTCATGCAGCAGGAGGCAGCGATGAAGGTGCACATGAATGATATACCGGCTGTGGATCCGGATCATTCCGGTACGAGGATCCCCGGGGGCGGCGATGTTTGAGAACGAGCTGCAGACCCGGTGTGCGATATGCGGCACCGGGGTCCTGCTCGGGCTCATTTTCATGTCTGGACATCTCCCCCTTCTGACCCTTATCGTACCGGTCGCGGTGCTCTTCCTGGGCATCGTTGCGGACCCGGAGGAGACGCATGCGGTCTGGTACGGGATGCTGAATACGCTTGGCATCTTTGACCCTGGTGACCTGACCCCGGCAGAGATCGAGACTTATGCCGGGAAAAAACATTATTTCTGGTTCGGTGAGGTGGGAACGGCGGCTGTCATGGCGGGCACCTTCGCGGTCCCGGTCGGGATTTTCCTTGCCGGGAAAGCTGAGATAACCCTGGCATTCATCGGGGGTGCAGTTCTGTTCCTGCCCCTCTTTGTGTTCATGCCAAAGGTGATCCAGCGGGGCATGAAGACCGATCCTGAAGTCGTCATCGATGCGTTCGGGAAGAACGAGCAGGTCAAAAAAGTGTTCTGGACCGTGTTCATCGCCATGGCCGGGCTGGTGATGGCCCGGGTTGTAGACCCGGTGACCGCACAGCAGATTGTTGGGGCGATTATTGGAGCAGGCTTTTAATTTCAGAATATTTTTTCCCTGTGTGGCAACTTCCAGCGCAAGCGGGACGCGGTAAGGGCATCAGTCCCCGACGGCAGGTGGGGCCCGTGGCTCTCCAGGAATCCACGTGGCAGGATTACGGTCATCGACCGGTCTGCCTGCTGGAAGAGATTGCCGTGGCTCACCGGTATGTCGAAAAAGGGCACAAAAAAGGAAGTGTCGTCATAATGGTGGGATAAGATAATAAAAGAGCGGGTGAAAAAATGGAAGAGAAGAACATGATCCCAGGAGTTCAGTATCTATGAAATCTCTCGTGGTTGTCTTTTCGTATCATCACCATAACACGGAAAAGATCGCAAACGTCATGGGAAAAGTCCTCGGTGCACCGGTAAAAACACCCCGGCAAATTACGCCGGAAGAGCTTTCTGAGTACGATCTGGTTGGCTTTGGTTCAGGGATCTACAGCGCAACATTCGATCCATCGGTCCTCGACCTTGCCGACAGGCTTCCGCAGGCCACGGGGAAAAAGGCATTTCTCTTCTCGACCTACGGGGCCCCGGCTTTCGTTGCCAACAGGGAATTCATAGAGAAGAACCACCAGCAGATCCGGCAGAAACTCCAGGCAAAAGGGTATGAGGTTATCGGCGAATTCGGTTGTGCGGGGTGGAACACGAACAGTTTCCTGAACTATTTCGGGGGGCTGAACAAGGGGAGGCCGGATGCAGAAGACCTCAGGCATGCGGAAGAGTTTGCCCGTGAGCTGAACACCAAAGCTCATGGACCATGAGGATACCGGGTGACAAGAACCGGGAAGACTAAAACCCAGGGATGAATTGAAATGACAGACCATCCAACCGATGAATCGTTACAGAAAACTGCAGGAATCGCCGGCTTCCTGTACCTGATGTACCTGGTAACGCAGATCGTCGGTGATGTATTTATTCGCCGGCAGTTTATTGTACCGGGAGATGCTGCGGCAACAGCCGGTACCATAATGGCCCACGAATGGCTGTTCCGCGTTGGTTTTATCAGCGATATCGTCGCCGCCCTGCTTTTTCTTCTTGCGGCCTGGGCCCTGTACGTAGTACTGAGACCTGTCCATAACAATCTCGCCCTGGCATTCCTGTTGTTAAACCTGGGCGGCGTCGTTATTCAGTGTGTCAATGCTCTTAACCTTGTAGTAGCTCAGCTGCTCCTCGGCAATAGCCGGTTATTTATCCGGATTCAGTCCAGGCCAGTTGCAGGATCTTGCGATGGTGTTCATCGACCTGCACCAGGATGGATTTATGGCCGCACAGATATTTTACGGGGCCTGGCTCCTTCCTCTTGGCTGGCTGGTATACAAGTCGGGTTTTCTTCCCAGGATCCTGGGCATACTGCTGATGATCGATTGTTTCAGCTGCCTGCTCTGGTTTTTCCAGTATTTCCTCTTCCCGGGCTATGAAATAATAACGTACCCGTTCCTGGCGGTCAGTTTCATCGCTGAAGTCTCCCTTACCCTGTGGCTTTTAGTGAAAGGTGTGTATGTTCAACCGGGGGAACCCCGTGCCTCATAGTGTGGATGAAGCCGGAACAACAGGTACTGCCAGCTCTTCCCCCGGCGCTTCACGCCGGAGGACAGCAGAAGTCGCAGGGCTCGGCTTCCTGGTTACGTATTCGGCTCTACTCTCACCCGGACCTTCGTATATTTCCTCCTTATCCGGCTTTTTTTTATCCCGATATCGTCGGAAGAAATTATTTTTATATCCCGCACCCCCCCTATGATGAGCTTCATATAGCAGGAACGGAGATTGCTGGTATCCATGCTCCCTGTCATCGCAACCCAGTTGTCGTTTACGTTCCTTTCGGTTTCGGACGACTTCCTGCAGTACGGCGTATGGATGTACCTGCTGGTCTTTGTTATCGTCATACTCGGGGCCACGGTTGTTGGCGGGCTGATTCCCAACAACACATTCCTGTTCCTGAGCGGTGCAGTTGCACGGGTCAGCGGCTTATCAATGGAGTGGCTGCTTCTTACAGGTACCGTGGGCGGGTTTGCAGGGTACGAGATTAACTACTGGCAGGGGAGACTCTTCGAGAATACCATCCTGCGAGGGGCATACCAGGCAGCTCTCCAGCAAAAAAATATCCGAAGAGTATTTGACATGATGGAAGATTTTGGCCTGGTCACCCTGGTCGTTTCCCGGGTAATGCCGGTCCTGAATCTGCCATCATTCCTCGCGGGAGCAGACAGGATGGACCACCGCAGGTTTGCAGGACTCAATCTTATCAGTTCGGCTGTCTGGGGTGTGAGTATCCTGGTGCTGGGGTATTTTTTCGGGGGAATCCCCGTCATTAATGAGTACCTCGGTTCTTTTTTGGGTCTCCTGATTATTGTAATAATTATCACGACCATTATCGCGCTGATCGTATTTGTACGCAGATACCTGAAGCGAAACGACGACATTTCAAATACCTGAAAACTACCATGCCCGGCATCAGGCACCCGGCAGGCATTCATTCACCGTGCGGTGCAATGAAACAGCGGGTGTACAAACGGGATCGTTCTCCATCGGTATCAATGGGTTTGATGTGGACTTTGGTCCGGGCTGTTCAGGAAAGACCAGTGGCTGACGTATAATTGCCGAAGGGGGGAGACTGCATCCTCCCGTTGGAACACGTTCCTGTTTTTTGAAACTGTCTCTGATCATTATGCAGTTTTTTCAGGTTTCACAATCCAGAATTGCCAAAAACCATTATCACTATGGGGGTTAATCAGGATGATATGCCAAACATGCTGGTACATCATCAGGTACGTGACTTTGCGAAGTGGAAACCATTCTTTGACCGTGACGAAACGAGGCGGAAGAAGAGTGGATCAAAAGGTTCACAGGTTTTCCAGGACCCGGAAAATCCCAATGACGTGTTAATACTGTTTGAGTGGGATACCTTCGAGAATGCGAAAAAATTCGGTATGTCGGAGGACTTGAAAAAGGTCATGGATCAGGCCGGAGTTATCGGTAAGCCGCATATCCACTTCATACAAGAGATACAGAAGAGTAATGCCTGAACCGGCCAGAACCTTTTTTCCCTGCTGATCGAGGCATCCTGTCTCAGGTAACCACCTCTGCCTCGGGGAGTGTCATATCCCCGGACTTTCTTACCCCCGCTTTCCAGATGAACTGGTCGCCCATCGGTTTCATACCGGGTATCACGGTCCCCCCGGCCCATGAACGCAGACGAGCCGGCTGTGCTTCGTGCAAAGACGTTCATGGCTGCACAACAGGGGAAGACGAACGCTACAAAACAACGATACTCCGTGACGGAACAGTACCCGATCCCGGCTGGCTCGGGCACTAAAGGACGCGGGAACGAGAAAAAAAACCTGTCCCATAAGCTCGTCATGAACAGGTCCCGTTCGGAAGGGGAAAAAATGAGTGATCTATCGAAAAAAAGGGCGTTACCAGGTAACCTTGAGGGCATCTTCAAGCTTCATGATCGGATGGATGTGGGCAACCCCAAGACCGGCGAAAGGTCCGACGATCTTGATCATTGCCTCCTCATCCTGGGCCTCGAATATGGCCACCGACATGTGCATGCCGATAACAAGATACCGGTGGAGGAGCTTCACCTCTGATGGAAACTTGAAGTGCTTCCAGAGCTCGATCACCTTGTGCGTATTATCCGGTTCGAATTTGTACCAAAGAATGAACAGCATATATCATCACCTCACATTCCTAAGCTGCCCCGGTTGCCCTGAATTGCGCGAATGATCTTTCGGGGGAACACAAAAACACTGGTACTGTTTCAGGGCATTGAGGGGAACATTATTACCTGATATGATATATCTTTCGCACCCCTTGCTCACGAATTCGCCCTGGTCTCCCGTACCTCACGCTACCCGTAACTCAGAATCTGTCCATGTAACACAAATCCCGGCACGAGAGCCCATATATCCCGCTGAATGCGTAGTATGGCAGGGAAAAAACCCCGGGCCCCTGCATCCTTCTGGCCGGTAACCAGGTACATGAACATCTCACGAGTAATCCCCGCCTCCTCTCCGCCTCGTGTTTCCCCAGGTGCATCGCGGGATCGGCCATAGTCTTCAGGAAGGGCTAGCTTATGAGAGCAGGAAGACGAGGGTCCTGGTGGGCTGGCCCTCCCTCTTCATGGCACACGAATATCAAAACCCTGAAAGTCCAGGAAACCTGGTAAAAAAAATTCATCTTTCTGTATACCTGGTCTGAACAATGCTGGGAGACAGTTTTTCAAACGACGTCGTTCTCTGTTCCCACCAGTTCCCTTAAATCTTAAAGTGTCTTTCCTTCTCGTTCATTGCAGTCATGACAAGCTCCCTGATTTCCGGGGGCAGGTGTTCCTGTTGCCATCCTCTTTCTGTATCGACTGATTTCCCGGCATTGTTCACGGCTTTCAACGCATACAACGCCGCTCCCATCGAATGGTCAGCCATATGGGCAGTTGCAACCGCGTGCCCGATGGAACGGGCTACCGCTATTGTAACCGGGTCTGAAGATTCCCGTGCCACTGCATGTGCGCCCAGTGAAGCTTTCATCGCGACACCGGTTGCTGTTTTTCCCTGTTCCCATTCCCGGGCGACAGAGAGTGCATGCACAAGCCGCTGGTCGATATCCCCGCTCATACGTGAGATGACGTGTTCTGAACATTCACGTGCCCACCGGATCAACTGGCGATGATGGTCTCTGGTGAGCGGTCCCCCACGATGTTCTGCAACAAATCGCTCATCCCGCATAGCGTATGCCTCCAGGAATACGAACATTTTCTTTCCTTCATCCCATGTATGCCTGCTGAAGGATTCAGGGAAACCGTGTCTCTCCTCAACCGGAACCGTGTGCCATTCCGTGAGCAGGTGTATCAGTTCCTCCGGCATCGTAACCATGGGTGATCACACCCGGAGCGCTTTTCGCCACTATAAACTTTGGGGGGGGATGCATGACAGGGATGGCCGCCTAATCTAACGGGCCCGTTCATCAGCTGGCGCAGCTGCCCGGACGGGATCAGGGTACCGTCGGCCGGAACGAACCCCCGGATCCCCCCGCAATATTTATTTCCGTTCCCACTGAATCCAACACAAAAACAGGTGTTACACTATGCCTTCAAAACTCATGGAGTTTTTCAACAAATCATCGAGGATCGGGTCGCTCAGCACCGCTGACAAAGCGGGGAATGTCGATTCCGCCATCTTCGGCTCGCCCCACATGACCGACGACAAGACCGTGGTCATGGGGCTTGGGAAGAACCGCACGCTGTCCAACCTCCGGCAGAACCCGCATGCCGTGTTCCTGATCGTGGAGCCGGGAGCATCCATCATGGACTGGAAGGGGATCCGGGTCTACGTGAAGGTACAGAACATCGCGACATCAGGGCCGGCATTCGAGGATTTCAAAGCCCGGATGGCGAAGGTTGCCGGGGAAGAGGCGGCAAAGATGGTCTCAGCCATGGTCAGCTTCCAGGTCACTGATACCCGGCCGCTCATCGACATGGGACAGGGATGGGAGAAGTCGGTCTAGACCCTTTTCCTCCATCTGTCTGTTCTGGCATCGGTTCTCAGGAACCCACAGTGCAATAGCGTGACGCTTTATTCCGTGCTTCGGTTGTCGCCCACGAAGTGATGGTAACCTCCCCGCAGCATACGCTCCGCCGGCTTTTGTAAAAAGGGTCCGGCATATCTGAGAGGGAATGGCGACGTACTGGCAAGGTCTGCGTCCTGAGGAGCTGCATACTTCACCCCTGGATTTCCAAAAGGAGCACCTATCCGGCTCGATGGGCCGGATATCCGGAGTTTATGAAGAAGACCCTGCGGGAAGTAGCGAATCAGGGCTGATGCTGACCCTGTGCGCGAATAGCTGCATTGTGGATCAATCAGGACGCCAATTCAACGACTCCGGCTCATCTGGCTAACTTCCCCATGGGATCCCAGGGCGGAAGCACCACCGGCTCGCTATCCAGCACCCTGAGGAGCTCTTTCCCGAGGAATTCCTTCCTGACAACGACTTCGTAGACATACTGATCGAACCACTCGTCCATCATGTACATGTAGCCCTTGTCGCCTATTTTAGAGCCCCAGCTGTTCTCGACCCGCCACTTCCTTGGCATACCCAGGTCATCGAGGTCGACCCCGGTTATTACCATGGCGTGAGTCATCTCACTGTCACCATAGTCTAATCTGCCGGCCTTATCCAGCCGGAACCTGGTTTCGAAAACAGACTCATAGTCATATATGTTCAGGTCCATAGCCCCTGATTCTGTCTGCAGCATCTTCCCTACATCGCAGCCGAACCATACCGCATGCTTGTTCCTGATCATATCGATCACTGCCTTCTTCAGGGTAAGGATATCAACGTTCAGGTAACGGCCGTCTTGGTCGCCCACCACGTTTCCCAGAAACCGTACGGTATAGGTCCTGTTGAAGGGTTTGTCACCGGTAGGGGCGTTTATAAGGCTTACCATATCTTCCAGGTTCATACCAATATACTCGTTAAAGAAGGTCAGGGGAGTCAT
Source organism: uncultured Methanoregulaceae archaeon (assembly GCA_963815065.1). Taxonomy (GTDB): domain Archaea; phylum Halobacteriota; class Methanomicrobia; order Methanomicrobiales; family Methanospirillaceae; genus Methanoregula. The sequence goes on from CAWFFE010000005.1 coordinate 37,004, forward strand.
CTTCCCGCGCCGGTGGAACTCGTTATCCTTATCCCTCCATTCCCAGTAGAACTCCTGAATGGGGATCCCCAGGTGGATGCAGAGCATCCTGAAGAACTCCTCCAGGAAGGCTTCTTTCCTCTCTCTCAGATCACCAGGAGGAGAGCCGTTCATCTCTCTGAGATCCTTTGCATATTCCCTCAACTTGGAGGTGAGCAGCGTGTTCATCGCCTCCGAGTTGGAGTTGTTATACGTTTCGGGCATGTACGTCTTTGGCAAAACACCATACTTTTTTACAAGATTGACGAACATGTTCCACTGGCCCCCGTCTGACAGGGGGTCGGCGAGGAGCAGGCTGACCACTCTGCCGTCAAGAGGCTCATCCATGGTCTCGATCACGTTCTCGAGAAAATAGTTTGCCTTCTCCAGCTTGTCCCAGAACATCTGGTATATCTCTGATAGTTCGAAGGTCTTGAGGTTCAGGTTTTTCATGGCTTCCAGGGCCAGGAGGCTCAGGCCCGAGAAGAGCCAGCAACGCCCTGAGCTTTCCTGGTTGGTCGCTTCGGGTGAATCGATCAGGTCACTGAAGGTGAAGTTCATCCGATCCACTTCGCTCCGGCGAATCGAGGCCGCAGCTATACCGTTCCGGGTCACCGAGTTCATTGCCAATACGTTCTTTTTGTCCGCAGAGAAGGAAGCCGAGAACTTCCTCAGATCTTCTGCACCAAGTACCTTGTTCAACCTATCACCATGCAACTAACTTATTTAAGACGAATTAAATGTAACCCTCACCCCGGGTGTTATCAAACATTCCGGTCCTTTGCAATCTCAGGCAGTCCCGGGGGTTGTGTGCACAAACCGGACATCTCCAGGTAACAAATATTTTGAAATTTTTTCCCGTGGGCGGTTATTCCGGCTGCCATCGATCCAAAGATCAAGGCACGCAAAAAATTCATGGACCGGTTGATGAGGCCCCCTCCGTTCATGCGGACGCCGGAAAAGGTTCCACGATGCAGATTCCGGAACACCCGGCAGGATGGATATACTTCGACGTTCAATGAGGGTCATCCCGGAGTGCAGCAGGACATGGTGGTATCGTACATGAAATGCTTATCACGATCCGGCCAGGAAAGGAGTTGAAAGCAACATGACCGACAAATTAAAAGTCAGGGAGCGGATGGCCCGCGGTGATGGCAGTGTCGCACCCCATCACCAGTCAGCGGGTGCAAAAACCATCGGGCCCGGGCCGGTCCGGGTGAGGGAAAGATCGAACCCCACGACCGGGAGAGCAGGGTTACCACATCGATCAACCGGGTGACCCTGACCTGCCCGCGGTGCGAAAAAAGCAACCCTGCGTGCAGAATTCCCCGACCACTATGAGGCCTGGATCAAATGCTCGTCATGCGGCTTTTTTATGGGGATGAGCAACGAGGAGTGGCACCGCATGGAGAACAGTCCCAATATTATCGGAAATATCAGAAAAGTGGCGCTGGAAAAAGGCATCCTCAAAGACCCGTCCTGAAACGCTCAGTCCTCCCTGATCGCTCCGGCACCGGTTAGAGAGATTCCCGGATGTTTCATTTTTTGCATCACCCGGAAAGATTTTTGAATGATTCCTTCTTTATACCTGCTCCGATACACAAAAGGAAGTTGTTCAGAATGGCCGATACGCCCAAAGCACAGAAAACCACACCAGTCGATGACACCCATGGAGTGGCCAGGGCTGATGCACATCCCCGGGATACTCATATGCAGGACATTCTGGTGGATGCCCATGGGTTCACGTACACATCGGTACGGTTTTGCGACCTTGACCGGATCCGTGACAAGTGATATTATGTCTGGTGAATACCCGTCAGCAGGAATGAACCATGAAGAAGTATGATATCTGTGTCATCGGTGCAGGTTCAGCCGGTCTTGTCGCCGCTTCTGCGGCAAACCGTGCCGGGGCCACGACTGCGCTGATTGAACGGGACCGGATTGGCGGAGAATGTCTCCATTCAGGATGTATCCCGAGCAAGACGTTCCTCCATTCGGCAAACCTGTTTTACACGATGAAACATGCCGGACAGTACGGGCTGCCGGTCTGTCAGGCTGGCGAGCCTGACCTTGGAAAGATGATGGACCACGTACGGAAGGTTATTGATGCCATCACTCAGTACCAGAACGCGGAAGCCTACCAGAAACTGGGCATTGATGTGTACAGGGGAAAAAGTCACTTTATATCAAAAAATATCCTGTCCGTAAACGGCAATGAACTGTTTTCGAAGTATTTCATCATCTGTACCGGCTCTTCTGCGCTGGTCCCTCCCGTGGATGGGTTAAAAGACATCCCGTATCTCACCAATAAAAATTTCTGGGACCAGGTGACACTCCCCAAAAGGACCCTGATCCTTGGTGCCGGCCCGATCGGAGTCGAACTCGGCCAGGCACTCCAGAGACTGGGCTCTGAAGTCTATGTTACGATGCGGTCAGGCAGGATACTGCAAAAAGAAGATCCCTATATTGCAGGAGAAATGAAAAAAATCCTTGAAGCCGACGGCGTGAAATTCCTGGATAATACCACCGTGCTGGGTTTTAAAAAGGAGAATTCCCGCATCATTGCCCGCTATAAAAGGGGCGGATTAGAACAGGAACTGGTCGTGGACGCTGTCGTGGTAGCTACCGGCAGGAAACCTAATATCGAAGACCTGAACCTGGAAAATGCCGGTGTTGCATCGGGAAAAGAAGGGATCATTGTCGATGACGAGCTGAAAACAACCGCTGACAATATTTACGCGTGCGGTGATGTCATCGGAAAATACCTCTTCACGCAGGCAGCCTCCTATTATGCCGGTATTGCCGTACATAACATTGTAAAAAGCGAGAAGAAGTCCATTGCCGATGGTGTTATGCCCTGGGTTGTCTTTACCACCCCTGAACTTGCCCATGTAGGGTATACCGAAGAGGAAGCACGGGAGAAATTTGGGGATGTTCAGGTCATTCACCTTGACACTGTGTTTGGCCGTTTAAGGACGGAAAATTCAACGAAGGTTTTTCTTAAAATTATTCTTACCGGCGATGACACCATCGTCGGTGCCCATGCAATCGGCTCCGGTTCCGGAGAATACATCCAGAACCTGACCATGGCGATGCAGGACCGTATCCCCCTGAAACAGATTGCCGGGACAATATATCCCTACCCGACCTTCTCAGAGATCGTGAAAAAGGCATTTGCGAGATACCTGAGGACAAAACAGGATGCCGGTTCATAACCCGGATCAGCAGCAAAACGAGCCGGGTGATTTCATGAAGGAAACCATGGTGAATTGATAATCCTGTTTTTCCTTCAGAACTCTGCACACCGGTGAACAATCTTCATCAGCCACGATGCAGATCTCTGTATAAGGATCCGGACCGTATACCTTCTGCCCGTTACACCCGTTCTTTTTAATGGCTCTGATCGGCAGCGTCCGGATAATTCTGGTGGAAAAACACCGGCAAATCTTACCGGCAGACATTTGTTGAGAACAACTCATGTCCGGGACTGCTATCATGGTGCTAAAGGAATCCGGGCGGAATGATGAGAATTCCTCCCGCCCACGGGAATTTTTATCTCCGGCTTGTGAAGTTTACCCTGCTCTCGTTTACGATTATCGTTTTTTCCCCTGGGGTGAGGGATAGCGGGCTGCAGGGGATTTGAGGGGATGGCACCGGTTGACGCATTCCTGAATTAAGCGATGCTTATGGGGATATGGGTCTGGTAAAGTGCTCTCCACACAGGAGGAAAGCTATTCGCGGGATTGTATGCATTTAACTGCGGTTTTGTCCTGATACTCTCGGTAGCGATCTTCATGACTCCGGTATTCCACCGCTTACTCCATCACTTTCATCTGGCGGGAAGAGATTAGCGGTGGGAATACCTCTCCCGGGGAATGCCTGTCCTGTACGGACATTTACCGGTTGACACCTCTCATGGGCATCCGGCATAGTTGGTCGTGATTTTTTTGACAGGAGTTCGAGCGGTTATGAATAATTAACAATGATGGAGCGAACTGCGCTTCCGGGAAAAGCCTGGACAATGCCGCAACCAGGATCGGTGAGTCCCTTCGTGATATCGAACCGGTAACGATCGAGTGTTAAGATTCGATGATGGTATATTGGAACTACTGGAGCATTAAAAAAGAAAAAACTCATACATGTGGTACTGGTATGCACGAACAGACCGATAATGGATCCGGGACCTCCCTCCACGAACGATCCATAAAAATTGCCGCCGATGCTGCTGCGCGTGCACATCACGGGCACTACCGGAAAAACGGGAAATCCCCGTATATCCTTCATCCCCGGCACGTTGCCGAGTGGGTGGAGTTCTTTGGCGGCGATCATATCGGCATCATTGCCGCATGGCTTCACGATGTGATGGAAGACTGCAATGATGGCGAGAATATTGTCCTCGACACATTGGGAGAGCTTGACCTGCCCCGGCAGGAGCGTGACGAGATCTTTGCCATCATCTCGGCCCTCACGAAGAACGATGAAATAGAAGGAAAATCGGCCCGGCTGGCAGACACCCTGGAACGAATCAACCAGGCTCCTCCCCAGGCAATCCTCATCAAGCTGTGTTCCCGGATGGACAATCTTGTCGATGCACGGGACCGGGACCAGAATTTCTTATCGGCTTATCTGCCCCTGACCGATCAACTGATTGAAGCGTTATCAGATGGCGCAATACGCCATGGATACCGGGAGGCACTGGAGACGCTGATTGAGTTGCGGAGAACGTTTTCTGAGTAATATGGTCATGCAGGAAATTCTTATCTCCCGGATCCTGCCGTGAAGAGCCACAATAAACCCCGGGGGACATCTCCCGGAGGGAATTAACCCGGTACTATTACCTGTTCCCGAACCTGGCGATGCAGGGTATCTTTCCAAAGGGAAGGTACCTGGCACTTTTGCCTGTTCCCGAACCCTGCCAGTGTACAAAGGTTGATGTTACCATCAGGGAAAATAATCACCAGTGAGGGAATACGATTGACAGAAACGATGAAAAAGCTCCTCGAATCTCTCCGGGTGTCACCGGGTAAGAAGATCGATCTCCGGCACGACTACGACCCCGGCTATATCGATGATTTCATGGCAAAAGCGGATGCGGAGGAACTCACGGCAACGAGTATCCAGCTGCTCGCACAACAGCAGGACAAGCTGTATGCCCAGAATACCTATGGCCTGCTGATCATCCTCCAGGCCCTGGACGCGGCCGGGAAGGACAGTACCATCAAGCATGTCATGTCCGGGGTAAACCCGCAGGGTGTGCAGGTGACCAGTTTCAAGGTGCCCAGCGTCGAGGAACTCGACCATGACTATCTCTGGCGGAACTGCGTGGCCCTCCCCCGCCGGGGAAATATCGGGATCCACAACCGCTCCTGGTACGAGGAGGTCCTCGTTGTCCGGGTACACCCGGAATACCTTGAACGCCAGCACCTGCCCCCCTCCCTGAAGGACAAAAATATCTGGAAACGCCGGTATACCGAGATCAATAACTTTGAACGCTACCTGACCGATAACGGCATCATCGTCCTGAAAATCTTCCTGCATGTCTCAAAAGAAGAGCAGAAAAGACGGTTCTTAAAACGGGTGGAGGAGCCGGACAAGAACTGGAAGTTCTCTGCAGCGGATATCCTCGAACGGGCCAACTGGGAGGAATACATGGACGCATACGAGGAGATGATCACTGCCACGAGCACGGCCGATGCCCCGTGGTATATCATCCCTGCCGATCACAAGTGGTTCACCAGGCTTGCGGTCGTTTCAGCCGTCTGCGAAACCCTCGATAACCTCAAGCTTGCGTATCCCGTCGTCTCACGGGAACAGAAAGAGGCGCTGCTCGCGGCAAAGGCGAAAATGGAACGGGAGGATGGAGAGACCGGAGTGGAAAAAAAGAAGTCCGGGAAGAAGAGCCTGAAAAGATCCTGATCCTTTTTTACGTGCCTGTTTGTTTGGGAAAGAGTGGATTTGCCACAAGCAACTCCCCCGGAAAAGATCGCTTTATGATTACCGGTTCGGTTATCGGGTCCATCGTTGTTTATGGTAACGATCCTCAGATACTATTAATACTATAAAGAGATGAGGATGCAATCATGGTAACGTATGTTGCGACCCTGGTGACATTTGTTGTTGCGTTGATCATTTCAACGATCATCATTTATGTCATTACAAAGTTATTGGGAGAAACAGAAGGAATAACAACCGCATTTCTTGCTGCCCTTATCGGGACGATAATTTATACGATCGTGTATTACTTCCTGGGCCAGGGGCTGATAGCGGCAGTTATCGGGGGAATCGTGTGGCTGCTTGCATTGCAGAAACTGTATACCATCGGCTGGCTCAAATCCCTGTTAATTGCCGTTATCGTCTGGATCGTGACCTCCATTGTCGGGTGGTTCCTGCCGACTCTCACGGGCCCGATCTGAACCTTGCATCCCCCAGGAAGATAGAGAAAATTATTCCATTTTTCCCGACTGAAACTTCCCGGGAGTTATCTTCAGTACACCGGAGATCCTGCCAAACCCCTGTACCTGAAATACCGGTGAATTATTCCTTTTTTTCCTGCCCCGGAACATTCCCGGGAGTTCTTAACTCTGCCGGAATCCTCCCGTTGCCTTCCTTCGAACCCGGCAGATGCCTGGCCTCCCGGGTACCCCATCTGTGTGGTTCGGAAATACTCCCTGAGAATATGCCCGGTTGCCCGATCGGCATGGGGATTTCAGAATCCGTAAACTGAAGAAAACAGTGTGAATAAAGGTTATTTTTTCAGGTCATCGCTCATTTTCTGGAATTGTTCGCTCGTAATTTCTCCTTTGGCGTACCGTTCTTTCAGGATATCCACCGCTCCCTTTTCACCGGGCACTTCCTTCCGTCCACCGGTCTCCCGGATGATGATATAGATGATCAGGAACAGGATTCCCGCAACAGGAATGATCACGAGGATCCCCCAGAGCAGCCCGTTCATCCCCCGTTTGTTTGCGTCCTTGTAGACGACGTATGCAATAATCAGGAAGACGACCAGCCAGAAGACCAGCATCGTACCCCAGCCGAAGAATGGCATGCCATACCCGTACCTGCCGTCCCCGCCCCACATATAATCCATCATGTCGCCCATGGGGGAGAATAGACACAGGTTTTCTATAAAGATTTCGCACCGGGCAGGCAATCGAACTCGTTGCACGAATACCCCCTCATGAATGTATCAGGGATGATCCTTGAGAGTTACCCCCAATCACGGTCATTGAGGACCGTCAACCGCCAGTCCCCGCGAATCTTTAAAGGAACGGGATCAGGAAGGCTGACCCGGAAAACATGATTAATCTTCTCGCTTATCGGGCGATCAATAGTTCGCAGCGTCGATACATTTATTGTTCAATGCATCACTTCTCCGCTGTACCGGGATTTTTGATTATTGGAAATCCCCACGAGGTGCACCTTCGATGGATCCTATGCATATGAACCATTCCCCAGCAAAAGAAGAGGAGAAAGGAACAGCTCTCTCCGGCAGCAAACCCCCGGGAGCCATGCATCACGGGCGAAAACCCGGGACTCATGAGATGGGATCGGGATCCCATACCCACATGCTCGAAGATTTCAAAAAACGCTTTATCGTCTCCACCATCCTTACCATCCCGGTCCTGTTCCTGTCGGCGACAATCCAGATGTTTTTCGGGTTCCGGTTCGATTTTCCCGGTTCAAAGTACCTCCTCCTCGCGCTTGCCACCATCGTGTACTTTTACGGCGGGTACCCCTTCCTCAAAGGATTTTTCACCGAGATGAATACACGCCTGCCGGGCATGATGACCCTGATTGCCGTGGCGATCACCGTCGCCTATTTTTACAGTGCGGGAGTTGTGTTCGGGCTGCAGGGCGAGGGGTTCTTCTGGGAGCTGGCAACCCTGATCGATATCATGCTCCTCGGGCACTGGATCGAGATGAGATCGGTCCTTGGGGCCTCCCGCGCCCTCGAAGAGCTGGTAAAGATCATGCCACAGGATGCACACCTGGTTAAGGATAAGGAAATCATTACGGTGAAGGCCGGGGATTTGCAGCCTGGCGACCGGGTCCTCATCAAACCGGGCGAAAAGGTACCGGTCGACGGTGTCATTGTCGACGGTAAAAGCAGCATGAACGAGGCGATGCTGACCGGAGAATCAAAACCGGTCTCAAAGCATACGGGGGACACGGTCATTGGCGGCGCGATAAACGGCGAGGGATCGGTTGTCGCCGAGGTGAAAAAAACCGGGAAGGAGACGTACCTGAACCAGGTGATTGCCCTTGTGCAACAGGCACAGGAAAGCAAATCCCGCACCCAGGATCTCGCCAACCGGGCTGCACTCCTTCTTACCATTATTGCATTAAGTGCCGGCGCGATCACCTTTGGTGCATGGCTGGTGATCAGCCAGGAGCTCGGTTTTTCCATAGAGCGGGCCGCAACGGTCATGGTCATCACCTGTCCCCACGCGCTCGGTCTTGCCGTCCCGCTCGTTGTCGCGGTATCAACTGCCCTTGCCGCAAAATCCGGACTGCTCATCAGGGACCGGCGGGCCTTCGAACGTGCAAAAGATCTCCAGGCGGTCGTCTTTGACAAGACCGGTACGCTCACCGAAGGAACATTCGGGGTTACCGACATACTTCCTCTGGGGTCACTTACGGAGGATGAGGTGCTGAAACTGGCAGCCTCGCTGGAAACCAACTCGGAACATTCGATTGCCCGGGGCATCGTAAAAAGCGCCGGCGGTAAGCGCCTTGAACTCTTACCGCCCGGGAACTTCCATGCAATCCCCGGCAAAGGTGTTGAGGCGGTCATCGACGGGAGGAACCTGAAGGTCGTCAGCCCGGGATATCTTGCGGAAAATCATATCGAACTTTCAGACCCCCGCATCGAAGAGATCACCCGGCAGGGCAAGACCGTAGTCTTCCTGCTCGAAAATGACCAGCCCGTGGGCGTCCTCGCGCTCGCCGATATCATCAGGAAGGAGTCAAAAGAGGCGGTGAGCCGGCTGAAATCCATGGGCATCCGGTGCATGATGCTGACCGGGGACAACCAGTACGTGGCACAATGGGTTGCCGGAGAGATCGGACTTGACGAATATTTTGCCGGGGTGCTGCCCCATGAAAAAGCGGACAAAATAAAAGAGGTCCAGAAACAATACATCGTTGCCATGGTCGGTGACGGGATTAACGATGCACCGGCCCTCGTACAGGCCAATGTCGGTATCGCCATCGGTGCCGGTACCGATGTCGCGGTGGAGAGCGCCGATATCGTACTGGTCCGGAGCGATCCACGTGACGTTGCCGATATCATCGGGCTTTCGAAAAGGACGTATGCCAAGATGTTCCAGAACCTGCTCTGGGCAACAGGATACAATACGTTCGCCATCCCGCTTGCAGCAGGAGTTTTGGCCGGGTATGGCATTCTGCTCTCGCCGGCTGCAGGAGCAGTGCTCATGAGTGCAAGTACGGTTATCGTATCCATAAATGCAAAACTCCTCACTATCAGGTAATACCCGGTTGAGGTGGAAGGATCCGTAAATAAAAAATGAGAAAGAACGATCGCATAATTTTCATTGTAAACCGTGTGCATTCAGTTCTTCCCGGTAATGTATTCCTGGACGTTAACCGGAGGAACCGGGGGGAACGCAGAACGGAGCTCCTCTCACGGAGCCTAGGGAATCAGGATACCGGATATAGCGTTTTTGTTCCCCGGCCCCCAATGAGCGTGATAACCATCTTCGGAGCATTGTTTACGGAAGATTTTTAGAGGAAATCCGGGGCTGAAATAATACTTTACCTTTCTTAAATACGGGTTCAGGAGCATGAGGGGGCAAGCCGGAAATCAGGAAGACGACTGAAACAAAAAACGGTTTACATCCCTGATCGGGTGAAGGGATCAGGTTTTCCCGAATCATCGGGATAATACATAAAGGAAAAATAAAAACTGGTGTAGAAGGTTACCCCGGAAGAACCACATCAGGATGCATCGGCCTCCGATGCCCGGCGTCCTGGTCATTCACGGGTCCTGTCGTTTGGGTTCCCGTTGAATTGCCCGGGTATCGGCGGTTACCTGGCTCGTCTGAACCGGCACCCCGGATTCGTATCTTTTCCGATTGCAGATCTTATGCCGTTTGAGGTCTGCTACCTTACTGGTCCAGGGCAGATGTGCCCGTATTTCCCATACAGCCCGGTGAATGCGATCTCTTTATCGTTTCCGGGTTCACTGGCTTTGGGTAAACCCGGGAACTGATGGCAATCCCCGCTGCACTCCGGCATTGTCCTTCCTGAGGCATACTACCGGATGCATTGACTTTATTAATATCTGTGGTCATTTTTCAAAAGTTGTTATGAAAACTGAGGATAAAAAAACCTTAATATTCCCTGGTTATTCCGCTGGTGACGGCGGGAAACGGTATGTTTCAGTATTTGTTCAGAATTCTTCACACTTCTTAAAATATTTTTTATAGGTTGCCTCATTATTAATCCTGGTTAAGGGGGATCGTATGGAAATCAGGCTGAAGCGGGTGTATGAATCTCCGGACGCCGGAGACGGGTACCGGGTACTCGTTGAGAGACTCTGGCCCCGGGGACTGTCAAAGGAGCGTGCACAGGTGGACCTGTGGGTTAAAGAGGCCGGCGCAAGTCCCGGGCTCCGCACCTGGTTTGGCCATGACCCGGCAAAGTGGGAAACGTTCCGCCAGAGGTATTTCGAGGAGATCCGGGGTCGGCCCGGGGTCATCAAGACCCTGGAAGACGCGCTCCATGCCCATGAAACCGTGACATTCCTGTTCGCCGCCCATGACACCGAACACAATAATGCTGTAGCATTGAAGGAATTTCTTGGAACAGAGCCCTGAAAATATAATCCGTTTACTACCGGGAGAATAACCGGGATCGCCTAAAGTGTCAGGAGGAAAGGAGAGTATGGAAGAGGTCAATAACAACGATGATTTCTATCTGGCGGTGAACGGTGCATGGATCCGGGACCATCCGGTTCCGCAGGACCGGGACTCCTATGGTGCTTTTACCGAACTGCAGGACGCTGCGGAACTGAACCTCCAGCTCATCATCGAATCAGCGGCCGGCGGTACGGGAGCACAGGACCCGGAGATCCGGAAAATCGGCGACTTTTACCGGGCCGGGATGGATCTCGCCGCCATCGAACACCAGGGTATAACGCCTCTTAAGGGGGAATTCGATCGGATTGCCGCTCTCACGGATACATCAGGTCTCCGGCAGCTCATCGCTTACCTGGCGACGTGGGGGATCAACCCCCTGTTCGGTCTTTTTGCCGAGACAGATCCCCGGGACAGCACCATGATGATCGCCGGGTTATCCCAGGGCGGTCTCGGGCTCCCGAACAAGGAGTGACTATGCCCGGGACGATGCCGTATCCGCTGACCTACGGAAGGACTACGTGAATCATATCAGGAACATGTATCTCCTCCTGGGAGATTTCCCTGACAATGCCTCCAGCAATGCAGGTATCGCGATGAATATCGAGACCCGTCTGGCATACGCTTCCTATTCTCCGGAAGAGAACCGGGATCCCGAATTAACCTTTCACAAGATGAGCATGTCGTCGCTGGAGGACACATACCCGGAATTTACCTGGAGTTCTTTCTTTTCCGCGATCGGCTATCCCGGCCTCTCCGCTGTCAACGTCCACCAGCCCCGTTTTTTCCAGGAACTGGACCGGATGATGGTATCGGTTCCCCTGACTGACTGGCAGGTTTTCCTTCGCTGGAAACTGGTCACAGGATTATCTCCCTACCTGGACTCACGGTTCGAAGGGGAAAAATTTGCATTCTACGGTAAACGGCTCAATGGCCGGCAGGAGCTGAAACCCCGCTGGAAGAGGGTTGTTGCGTCAACGGATGATGCCCTCGGGGATGCGATCGGGAAACTCTATGTGAAAAAGTATTTTCCCCCTGCTGCAAAGCACAAGATCGAGGTACTCGTCCGCGATCTGAAGGATACCCTGGGCAGGCGAATTGAACTGCTGGGCTGGATGGACCGGGACACAAAAAGAGAGGCGCGTGAAAAACTCCGGGCCATGCAGTTCAAAGTCGGTTACCCGGAAAAATGGCAGGATTATCATGACCTGATAGTATCTGGTGGAGGATATGTCCGGAATATTCTCAGTGCAGGCCGGTACGATTTCAGGTCGGGACCTCACGGCCTCGACAAAGCGGGAAAACCGGTCGACCGGCAGGCCTGGTTTATGACACCCCAGACCGTGAATGCCTACTACGACCCGGCCCTGAACGAGATTGTCTTTCCAGCGGCAATCCTGCAGCCCCCGTTTTTTAACGCCTCTGGTGACGATGCGACCAACTATGGGGCCATCGGTGCCGTGATCGGCCATGAAATGACCCATGGATTTGACGATATGGGTCGTAAATATGACAAAGACGGGAACCTGCGGGACTGGTGGACAGAGACATCAGCGGTGGAATATACCCGGCGCGTGCAACTCCTTGTCGCCCAGTATGATGCGTTTGAAGCGATCCCCGGCCTGCACGTCAACGGCCGCCTGACACTGGGGGAGAATATTGCAGACTTCGGGGGGATAACCGTGGCTTACTATGCCTACCGGGCAGCACGGAACCGCAGTGATCCCGGGAATACGGAAGATCTGCAGGACATCCGGAGATTTTTCCTGGGATTTGCCGGTATATGGCGGGAGAGTGTCCGGACCGAGGCCCTCCGGAACAGTGTGTTATCCGACGTACACGCCCCGGGCCGGTTCCGGGTGAACGGGACCCTCTTCAATATGCCGGAGTTCTATCATGCATTTCCTGAGATACATCCTGAAAACAGATTTTACCGGACCCGCAGCAGCGGCCGGTGATCTGGTGACACCTCCCGGAAAGGGCATGCGCAGGCTTGCGGGTAACCCGGCAGGAGTTATTTTGGTAATACCTGGCACTCACCATTTTATGCAGGTTCTGCAGAAACGGGTCAGAAGAAAATAATCACCGGATCTGTGGAGACTATCTCAATACAGGATTTTCATCTTTCGTTCCCTGGAGATGTGAGGTTACCCAGGTAAAACTCTATGAATCCGGGAAAAAATCATAACTCAGGTACAGTTGTACCCGATTATTCATTGCATCCGATTACTCTGCCGGCCGAGTTTATTCAATGGAACTTTTTCCTTTTCGGTCTCCGGGAGAAGGGAGAAAACCCGATCTTTGGTTTTTGAGAAAAAATCAGGGTAAAGTACTATTTTAACTCCCGATCTCTCTTTAAAAATCTTCCATAAATAATGCCTAAAAAAATAATTATCACGCTCCCGGGGGCTTCGGCAGAGCCTCCGCCCTTACCGCTGTGGCAATCCCTACAAGGATATACCTGGAAACACTGTCCATTAAATGACCAGGAATATTTGAGAATTATTGTCACTTTTTCATTAGGTTGGTTACGAAATTTTCGAAAAAAATACTCTGTTGAAGGAGAAAAAATCAGTGCGGAACTGGAACATTACCCAAAATTATAACCCACGGTACTATTCCCCGGTTATTCATTGCGCCCGGTCAACCTGCAAGGGATGTTACTCGATCGGAATTTTTCCTTTTGCTTCTTTTGCCGCCTTTTTCAGTTTAACTTCAAGCACCCCGTTCCTGACCGTTGCCGATGCATTGTCCTCCGTGACCGGCACGGGCAGGGGAACGACCCTTGTCATGGAACCAAACCTGCGTTCGCGGAGGTAGTATCCCTTCTTCTCCTCGTTCTTCTCCTCCTGCCGCTCCCAGGAAATTTGAAGTGCCTGGGGGGTAATCAGGTCGAGTGCGATATCTTTTTTGGTGACGCCGGGTGCAAGGTCAGCAGTAACGACAACCTCATCGTCATGCTGGACCACATCGACCCCAAGCTTGAGGGGTTGTGCCGGCAGCATTTTTGGTGCTGTCCCGCCGGGAGCCGGTAACAATGCGACCGGGTTCGTCTCATACATCTGGCTGAATAACGAGTCCATGTAGTTTCTCATATCATCAAGCTCGTCAAAGATTGACTTGTAGTACCATCGTGCCATGATCTTCCTCTCAATGTTGTATCGAAACAGACCCCGCCACTGACGGCGGACTTACTTTTTCTTCAGACAGCCCGCCTTTCCGTGGTATCTGTCCAGGGAAAGGGAAACAACCGTGGTATATGAGCTGATTACCCTTTATCCATGAAGGGATTATTCCGGAAATTTTATTAAATTTTTTTACGTAAACCAGATTTTGTAACACATTTTGAAACAATCCCGGTGCTGGTCTTTCAGGACCGGACAGAAAAAATCCCTCATTTTCCGGTGTCGATCCACCTCTCCCGTTCACCCCCGTCCTCCCGAAAAAACGGGTGGTGACACATCCACCTTCCATCCCAAGGGTTCTTGTAGCATTTCATGCCATAGTTCTCATCAGTGTACCCTCACCCCCCGGAAGTTTTAAATGGATGCAATCGATGACCTGTTAAAAAAATACTGGGGCTATCGCTCTTTTTTACCCCACCAGAGGGAGATCATCGATTCGGTCCTTGAAGGAAACGATGTCCTCGCGGTCATGGCAACGGGTGGGGGCAAATCGCTCTGTTACCAGTTGCCGGCGCTCAGTCTCGGCGGCCTGACGCTGGTGATCTCTCCTCTTATCTCCCTGATGAAGGACCAGGTGGATGATCTTACCGCACGGGGTATTCCCGCTGCGGCCTACAACAGCTCCCTCCAGTACCGGGAACGGGCAGCGATCGAAGCCCAGCTGAAGGACAACCATCTCCGGCTCCTGTATGTCTCACCGGAACGGTGCCTGCAGCCGCATTTCCTGGACTCCCTTGCCGGCGCCGGGGTCCGCCTGGTTGCCATCGACGAAGCACACTGCATATCGGAATGGGGCCACGACTTTCGGCCTGAATACCGCCAGCTGGCAGTCCTGAAGAAACAGTTCGGTGATATCCCCCTCATCGCGCTGACCGCCACCGCTATCCCCCAGGTGAGGATGGATATCCGCCAGCAGCTGGGGCTCTCCGACGCCCATGAATATACCGGCAGTTTCAACCGGCAAAATCTCCAGTACCGGGTCATCCCGAAGAAAAATTCCCGGGTGGCCCTGGCCGGCTATGTCGGCCAGCACCGGAATGATTCGGGCATTGTGTACTGCCTGAGCAAGAAAGAGACCGAAGAGCTGGCAGAAGACCTCCGCAAACGGGGGTATCATGCCCTCGCCTACCATGCCGGCCTCTCAAAACCCGTCCGGGAGAAGGTCCAGGATGCGTTCATCCATGACAACGCGAACGTCATCTGTGCAACCGTCGCCTTCGGGATGGGTATCGACAAGCCCGACATCCGGTATGTCATTCATTACGACCTCCCCAAGAGCATCGAGTCCTACTATCAGGAGACCGGTCGTGCCGGGCGGGATGGACTACCGGGAGAATGCATCCTGTTTTACAGTCGTGCGGACGTAAGCCGGGTCCGCGCTCTTTTGGAAAGCGATGGATCCGACGAACGGCGTAACCCCGTGGCCATCCGGAAGCTGCAGGATATGACCGATTACTGTGAGTCCACCACATGCCGGAGGAGATACCTGCTTGGCTATTTTGGCGAGGAGTACCCGGAAGAGAACTGCAGCTCGTGCGATAACTGCGACAACCCACGGGAACAGATGGACGGTACCGAACCTGCCCGGACGATCATCGGGTGTATCCGCGAATTACCCTCGCATTTCGGGACTGAACTGATCACCGATGTCCTGACCGGTGCAAAAAGTGCAAAAATCCGGAGTTACCAGTTCGAGACGCTTTCTTCATTCAATGCCGGTACCCTGTACTCAAAACAGCAGTTACGGATCTGGATACATGAGCTGGTCAGGCAGGGCTACCTCTCGCGGGAGGGCGATAAATATCCCGT
Source organism: uncultured Methanoregulaceae archaeon (assembly GCA_963815065.1). Classification (GTDB taxonomy): domain Archaea; phylum Halobacteriota; class Methanomicrobia; order Methanomicrobiales; family Methanospirillaceae; genus Methanoregula. The sequence goes on from CAWFFE010000005.1 coordinate 52,896, forward strand.
TATCTGTCTTTCTCCACGGTCCATGGCCGTGCTGAACGGGCAGTCCCGGGTCATGCTCCCGGTCCCGGAACAGGACCCGAAAAAGTCACCGGCCCGTAACAATGAAAAGACCCAACCGTTCGATGAGAAATTATTTTCAGCATTAAAACATCTCCGGAAATCCCTTGCTGACCAGGGAAACGTCCCCCCGTATGTCATCTTTCATGATACCAGTCTCCGGGAGATGGCCCGGGTAAAACCCGGGGACTACGGGAGTTTCAGGACCATCGCGGGAGTAGGAGAGCATAAGCTGGAAAAATATGGTCCTGCATTTATTGAAGCGATCAGGCCATTTCGTGAGAAACAGAAACAGAAAAAAACGGAAATGAATCCCTGAAAGCCAGCTGAAAAATCCAGGGTCTTTTGTTCAGAAGTCAATGGCGGGAACAACCTGTTCACTCATTTTAATTTGGCCGGCACCGCAGATCCAGAAAAAAACAAAGATATTTGGTTTTTTTAAGACAAAATATAAAAAATTGACTCTTTTTAAAATAAATAAAAATATATAGTATAAGTTTATGATAATAAATTACGAGGTTGCGATGAATACCGTGCAATCAGATATGAACCAAAAAGTCACTGATATTTTTGTTTTAACTGCCAGAGAAACCGGTGTGCCGCTGGTTACCGGGCACCTGAAGATGAAGGGGTACCGTATCACTCCTTATAGCGATGGCACATCTCTTCTTGAGACACTGAGAACGGGAAAGCCGAATCTCCTTATCGCTGACGCCACGACACTGGACAAGGAAGCGTTCGAGGTCTGCCATCACATCAAATCAGACGATGATCTCTGGGTTATTCCGGTTCTTATCCTGACCAATGCATCCACGCTTTCGGATATTTTACAGGTCCTGGACTGTAACGCGGATAATTTTTTACCGCTTCCTTTTGATCTTCCAGCCGGTCTCTCGATCATTGAAAGTATGCTTGCAACGCCGGTTGAACGGCTGGAACCTGACCAGATAAAAACACAATATAAGATAAATCTGGATGACCGGATCTACCGTGTTGCTGCCAATCGGCGGAAACTCCTGGAGCTGCTCCTCTCCTCATTTGAGATTGCGGTCAATAAATCATCCGAGTTGTCGCACACAAAGACAGAACTTCAGACACTTTCTGAATCGGTAATGTATCTTGAGGAACGGGTAACTGACCAGAACCGCCTTATCGATACGATTAAAGCAACCATTCGTCAGAAAGAACAAACAATTTCGACCCTGACCCATGAAATCGGGGAAAAGGAAAAATTACTTGCACAAAAGACCCGGAAGGCGCATATCGTCACCGGTGATGATAACAATCGCGTCCTCCCGACCTCTTCTGGTTTTGAGATTAACTCGCTCATGCAGAGGATATCTGAACTATCAAATGATCTTAGTGCTGCTAAAACGAGTCTTGAAACCGTTCAGGCGGAACTTGAGGAAGAAAAAATTCATCATACCTCCCTGGAATGCACACTTGAACTGCTTGGTCAGCAAAAAGAGTACCTGGAAAAAACTCTGCGTTCAGTAACCGAAGAACATGAACAGCTCACCTCAGCGTTCGAGACTGAGAGGAACCGGGCAGCATCTGCGGAGCAGGAACTTAACGCGGTTATCCAGCAAAAAGAGTACCTGAAAAAAACTCTGCGTTCAGTAACCGAAGAACATGAACAGCTCACCTCGGCGTTCGAGATTGAGAGGAACCGGGCAGCATCTGCGGAGCAGGAACTTAACGCGGTTATCCAGCAAAAAGAGTACCTGGAAAAAACTCTGCGTCCGGTAACCGAAGAACATGAACAGCTCACCTCGGCGCTCGAGATTGAGAGAAACCGGGCAGCATCTGCGGAGCAGGAACTTAACGCAGTAATACAGGCAAAAAAGCAGTCTGAACAGGAACTGTCACTTATCATTAACGATTTCAGGGAGGCCAGGAATCAAGAGGTTGAGAATTTTAACAGGCTGAAGACCGAGCTGGAACGGGAAGCAGACCGGAGGATCTCTGCTGAAAACCAGTTGGGAACCCTCAGGCAGGATAAAGAACAATCGGAATCTTTTCTTCGGTCCTCAGTGACTGCGCTGAAAGATCAAATCGAGGAACTGAGAAGGGAACTGGGAATCACCTGTACAGCGCTTGAGAACGAAGAGAATGCTACACGATCGCTCAAGGAAAATCTCGCTGAAATTATTGCTGAACAAGAAGAGGCCAGAATACGGGTACAGGAAGAACGGGAACCTGAAAAGGCAGCTTTTATTAATCAGAAACGCCATCCCGACGAAACAACAGCAACAGTGAAACTGCCGGGAAAAAATCTTAATTCCCTCGAAATCCAGAACAAGGCACTTATCACTGAACTCAGCCCGGCAAATCAGAAAAAGCCGCGATCGGATCAACCGGTGCGTATGTATTCAGACGAATTGAAAAAGGTCCAGATGGTATATGGCACGGGACGAAGCCTTTTCCCGTCAGGTCATAAGAGCATCGGAACATTGGCAGTGATCGCAAAGGAAACGGAGCAGGATATCCGCATCCCAATCGACGGGGATCCCGCCCGGGGGTTACTCCATGAAAATGTATCGGTACCGCAGGGAAAAGCCCGGGACAAACCCAAAGCAACCGTAAGTAAGAGGCATCCGGAACAGCAACCGTGTTCGATGGCTGATGAACATTCTGTTGTCCGGAAGAAAATTTCCTTCCGGGAAGAACCAGCGGGTGTATCCCCGGAAAAAGAGCAGGACAAACTCGCAGTGGAACCCTGCTGTCCTCACGTGACGGAGGAGTCCCCTGTCCAGGCCCCTGTCATGATGACAATTCCTGATGCGCAAAAATCTCCTGTTTCACAAGATGAACCGATATCACCTAAATCCGCCATGCCGGTGATCGAGGTATCCCGGGAGGCAGTCACCGATATCGTTGACATTTTCAGTGATGATGACAGTATTGAGGAAGAAGAGCTGACGTAACAAAACGAAAAGGTGGACCTGGAACCGGTTGTACGTCGGCAGGGGCGAAAAATCTGAAATAAAAGCCGGCAAATGAGGCCTCCGGCAATTCGAAGGACGGGCTGAAAAATTCCTCTCTGACAAAACGGTAGCGGCATGAACCAGGAACTTGCCAAAATAGAAGGGGGTGGATCGCGTTTTTAGTTTTTCAGGGAAATTCTGGTTCCCTATCCGTTTCTCTAAAAATAAAAACTTCTGCTCTGGAGAAATGCTTTTTCAGATAACATGATTTTCCGGGGCGCTTGCGATGCCCCGGTATTACGTGTATGTATAATCTCCCGCGGTTTTTCTATACAGGTAACACGGTATTATCGCACCTGGAGGTGCACAGCGGCAGGGGCGAAGCCCCGGGGAGCGTCTGAAAGTTTTGAGGATTTCAACAGAGCAAAAACTTCAGGATTCTATTGCACTATTACCAGTTTTTCAGTTCCTTCTCATCCCGCGACAATCCTCATTAAGTATCCTGAGAGAAATCTGGAACCACATTTCACGGAAATAAGCATTTTTCATAATTTTTCCTGCCCTGGAATTAACCCGGAATCTTCAGTAATGATTTTCGGGAATTGAACAAGTTTCCCGGAAATTCCGCTCCGGGTTACCGGTCCATGTGAAATACAAAAATCTCGCATGGGACAAACAGCATGTTCCCGTCGCTTAAATTGGATACGTCCGGTTCCGATGAATCCGGGGCAGTACTCATGGTCCGTTCGGGCGATTGCCGGTCCTTACGACCTACAGGGGCCTGCATCAGCAGCTGATACTTTCTGACGGCACTGTTGTTCACCGGCAGTTCTCCTTTCATGGTGCCATGATCCCTGCATGTATCTTCTGCTTTATCATGACAATTTTCATAGAGTGTCATAGTCTATCCTATCAGAAAAATATTATATTGTAATAGTTAATATATTTTTTTAATTAAATCTGAATTTATTCTGATGTTTTTTGATAAAAATTTACCTTCATTCAATTCCAATCCGGAACAATCCTGATAAAAATGCCTGTATTCAATTGCTGAAAGATTTTAGGACTTGATCGCATGTCCACGACCATTTCAGGATTATAGTCTCTTTTTTAGGATCTGCCCGATCTCCATTCGCCGCATCCTCATCCATTAAATCCCCACGCTCCCCATACTTCCGTTATGAAATATACGGCACGGCATATCCAGCGTTTCCTTGAAACCGGAAAGATCGACGCCACCCTCTGGAAAAACCATTTCCCCACGCTGCTGCCAACCCAGGTGCCGACCTGCGAGGAGTGCGGGGAATTTAAGGACCGGACCTGTACCGGAGGCCAGGACCCTGTGGAGTGTTTCCTGGATAAAACACCGGCAGAAGAGCTGTCAGGAGAACACCGGCAGAAGAAACGGGACCCGATGCTCGGCCTTGGAGCGAAAAAGGCAGGTGTCCGCAGCACCGCAAAACCCAAGGACCAGTCGAAGATGTGAACGATTTTGACTCGCGACCGGATTGTTCCAGAGTGCTATTGACGTAGCCGGGATGCTCTCATATATTCTGAGTTTTTAATTCTTCCATTCGGCATCAGGAGTCATAATTCTCCCGGCATTTGCATTCAGGCCAAACCGGGAAAGATGGTCCAGCTCCTTTCCGGGCACATCTTCGGAATTAATTTCAGGAAACCGGAGATGGCGTTCCAGCGACCCGGTATGCTTCAGCCGGCACCGTGATCTCAAACCGTGCCCCCGTCCCCGGTTCACCCGTCTCACGGATGGTGATACCGGTGATGCTCAGGATTTCGCGGGAAAGGAAAAGCCCGAGACCGGAGTTCTTTCCATAGCCGCGTTCGAATATTTTCTCTTTCTCTTCGGCAGGAATACTATTACCATCATTCTCACATACGATGACGGGATCACCTGCCCGGGGATCCACGGAGAGACGGATAAACGAGATCCTGCCACCGTACCGGATCGCGTTATCCATCAGGTTGTAAAATACCTTCGCAATCAGGGGGTCTGCCAGCACTTCCGCACCTGCAGGGAGCTGGTTTTCGAAGGTGACCTGCCCCAGCGGAGTCTCCTTTGCTGCAGTATCTGCAAGTGCCCGGATATCCTGCCAGGCGGGAGCAACGACACCGATGCTCTCGTAGGTCTTGGTAAACTGGATCATGGCCGAGATCCGCTGTGCCGCGGTTGTGGCCTTCCTGAAATACTCCTCTGATGTGGTGTCGGCCTTCATTTCAAGCATCCCCAGATACCCCATCAGCACAGTCAGCTGGTTGTTGATGTCATGCCGGGTGATACTGGAAAGCAGGTTGAGTTTCCGGATCGCCATATCAAGCGATCGCGAGAATTGCATGACTTCCTGTTCATGGAACTCCATCTCCTTTTCGAGTATCTTCTGCTCGGTGATATCCACCATGGTGGTCAGAAAACAGGGAACCTCGCCGATCATGATATCCTCTGCAGAGTATAAGCCATACAGGACCGAGCCATCCCGTGTGCGGACCGCGACTTCCAGGTTCTTTGCCTCCCCCGTCTCTTCAAGCATCCGAAGGGCGTTTAACCGGTCTTCCGGGTGCACGAAAATGTTCATTTCTGGGCCACGCTTCCCGACGATTTCATCCCGGGAGAACCCCAGCGTCTCAAGGAACGCCCGATTTACATCAACGAATTTTCCATCCTGTTTTGTCGAAATTGCCATCAGCGCTGCACTGGAATGGAACGCCACGGAAAATTTCTCTTCGCTCTCTTTCAGCGCTGCCTCGGCTTCCTTCCTGCTTAAAAACCCGGCAACCTGGCGGATGAAGAGTTTTATCAGGTCATGATTTCCAAGTTCGATCCCGGGCGGGAGTATGAATATGGCCGAACCATTCAGTCTCCCCTTCCAGCTGATGCCGGCACCATATACCTTTCCAAAGAAGGGCATTGTCTCAATTTTTTCACAGGCCTCGCACGGGAGCAACCCGAAGGAGAGACCCGTTACCCCCCCCGGGATCTCATAGCAATCACCGGTGAGCATTTCCGGGAGCACCTTATCAGGGACCGGCAATGACAGCCCGTTCAAAGGGCGACAAAGGATTGCTTCGACGGCAGACTGCCCCTCGCCGAGCCCTTCAACGGCACGCTGGCTAATGGTCTTTGTGGTATAATCGAATGAATTGATTAGAATAATCGTATCTTCAGGCGCGATCTGTTTGAGGGTCTGTGCCATAAATGCATAATGATCCCCCTCCGGAGGAAAATTATTGAGTTCTTCGACAGTCCGGGATAGTAATTCAAACCATCTCCAGTAGTCCTGCGGTTTCCCGCCCTCCATTTTCCCCTTCATATAAATCAGGTCGGATGTTTATCATAGATGGTTTGGTAAATGATCGTTATTAATCATGTCATTTTTCAGCCATCAGTTTTGTTGAGTTTCCGTTTCCCCAAGTCGTTATATTCGCCGTTGTGAAGAATTCAGAGAAGATGTTTTTTAAGAGATCCGGAAAACATCGTCCGTGATGATCATTGATCACCGGATTAACCCAAAAAGACACCGGCAACTCCTGGAGAGAAATCCCCATACCTTTATTGCCCCCGCAGTGCAACCTGCGCGATATGACACCAGAAGAAGGAAAAGAGTACCATACACGCCACCAGAGGGGGCTGCTGGTCCCGGCCGGATTGCTCATCGGCCTGGGCATCGGCCTCCTTGCCGGGTATCCTGCACCAGGCCTGATGATCGGGCTCGGGCTTGGGTTCATCGGTTCGGCGTTACTGAAACCCCGGGAACGTCCTGCCGGTGATGCTGCCGCTCCCTCTGTGCATCATGGGTCCCGCTGGATGCCGGGACTCCTCGGCATCTTTTTCATCATCCTCGGGCTCAGCCTCATCTGGGCGCCCCAGAATTTCTGGCCTTATATTGGTGCCGGGTTCCTGATCCTCATGGGGATCTGGTTTATAGCCCGGAGCTTTGGCAAAGCATAGGTATCCACTTTACGGACTTTTTTTATCGGTTTTCTGTGGAATGATTCAGTTCATGCATTGGTTCATAAAAACATGAATATTGTATGTAACGTGGTTTCCTCCCTCATGACCTCTCCGCGGCGCACAGCGGGGGCAAAGAAATCCACCGGCTGGTCGTTTTAGTTTTCCTTCCGCCCGGCAGCGTTCATCGTAACCGGTCTCATGGTGTTCGGCCTCGAACTTGTATATGACATCTTCACAGGTTCGGATGATTGTTTCAGTGCTTTTCACGGGCTGAGAGGTCTGCCTGCTCCGGAGCACGGGGGAGCTGATACCCCCATCCCGGGATGATGAAGCCGGGGAAAAAGTTGATTGCTTCCACACACAGGCCGATTATTTCAATGCCACCGCAAGCACATCATCGATGGTGCTGACAAAGGTGACATTGATCCCGATATTCTTCATGATATAATCCTGCGTGGAGATCTGTTCCGGGACCCGTTCGACGAGGGTGAAACCGCCGTAATCGGTTGCCTTCCGCGTGTACTGCACGATCACGCGGTTCTCCTCCGGGAGGAGGAAGAGTGTCTTCCCGCTTGCCTTCGCAGCGGTTGCCTTCTCGATCACCCCGCCAATTGCACCGACGTTCCCGTCTTTGTCTATAGTACCGGTCAGCGTAATGCCCGGGTCGACAGGCTGGTTTCTGAGCGCTGCTATCGTGACCAGGGTCATCAGTGCCCCGGCACTCGGTCCGTCAACCGAAGAGACCTGGTTTTGTGCCTCGATCGAGAAGATCACATCGCTGTCGGCGAGATCGGCACCGGTCCGGTTCCGGGCGACATACACCGCGGTATTCGCCGCATCCTGGAACACGATGCCCATCAGGGGAGTGGTCTGGACGAGAACTCTCCCTTCGCCCGGACGGATCTCCACGGAGATGTTCATCATCGAGCCATTCTGGACGAGACTCTGGGTGATGAACCCGTCGTTATTCTGCTGTACGACCTGCTGGGTGACGGCCGGAGCCTGCATGGAAGCAAAACCGGTTATATACGATGCAGGAGCCAGGGTACCCGTACCCGGTACCGCGGGAGTGATACGGTAAAAACCGAGCTGGGACGCATAACTCTGCAGGGTAATGTTTTCCTGGTCGAGCTGCGTATGCAACTGCATATTTTCCGTGTCAAGGGTGTTTGTCTTATCGACAAGCCGGGAGATCATTCCCTGCTGGGAAGGGATGAAGACCGCGACAAGGATGATATTTGCAAGGACTGAGACAACGAGCAGACCTGCAATGACGTGGAGTGCTTTCAATCTTCCTCCTCCTGAAATATCTGCATATTCCCGGGTGATGCTTATATTGGTATCGTTCGGGATCATTCAACCCCGTATAAAAGTGAATCCGTACAGAACGGGCCGGGTACGATGACAGGAAACAATCGATCACGGTCGTCAGGTCACGACGATCCCAAAACGGGATGGGGGGTATCAGCTCCCCCGTACTCCGCAAAAAGACCTCAATCCCTTCCCAGGTCCCTGATCGTTGTTCCTGAGACGAAGATCCTTTCGGGAATGGGCGGTCTCAGAAAGAATAATTTTCGTCGTTCAAACATCCCGGGGAAACCGTGAGGAAATACGATCAAAATCGTCTTTTCCGATTTCGAGGAGGCCGAACCGGAATACATATCCCCAGAATTTTTTATTCCTGATAAAGTCCAGGTCCGGGACCAGTGGTTCAATCCTGACTTCGCCGGTTTTCAAGTACCGCACTCTTCTCCGGAATGGTTTGAAATCCGGGGACTCGTCGACCTGGAACACCTCTTCATCGGCAATCTCGCCGATGGCAGTGAATGCGTGAAGAACTTCATCGCCTCCATACCGTTCCTTCGGTGAGTAACAGGCTACCATGTCGCCCGTGTGCATTCGTCCGATCCCGGAACGTTTCCCATGCCCTGCCTGAGCAAACCCGTACGACACGCCCCGCATGACATGGTCCTTCGATGCAACGATAATCCAGTATCTCATGGTCATTACGTGTCTATACCTCCTGATGGGAGTTTATTATGATATCCGGCACAGAACCCCGGTGGAAAGAGAGATCAGTCAGGCCGGAGATTTCCCTCTGTCGTGATGGTTCTTTCGGTTACCGGGGTCTTCTTTCCCGATCTCTCCAGGGCCTGATTCACGACCGAGGTTACGCCGCTGCAGCATGGCACTTCCATCCGCAGGACCGTGATCGACCGGATGGTATGACGGGAGAAGATGTCCGCGAGTTTTGCGGTATATTCGTCGATATCCCGGTCCAGTTTCGGGCAGAAGATGATCAGGATCCGGTCCCTCAGGAAATCCTGGTGAAAATCTGCAAAAGCAAAGGGAACGCAGTCTGTGGATATGAGCAGGTCAGCATTATCAAAATACGGGGCTTGTGCGTTCTGGAGCCTCAGCTGGACCGGCCATTGCCGGAGTTCCGACCCGGTCGACCGTTCTGCTTCCGTGATCCCGGTAACAGGACGCGAACGGACAATTCTCTGCCCGGCAGCACCCGGGCACTCTGCGGAGGGATTCCCCCATGAATGCGGGTGTTTAAGGCGTTCTGAGTTGTCGTGGTCAGGGATCATGATACCTTGTTCAATGAGGTATTCGATCGCCTGGTTGTACAGGTCCCGCTGCCCGTGCCCAAGCAGGTGTTCCAGGTGTGCCCTGATAACCGCTCTCCCCTGCCGGGAAATAGTTTCCATCACCGCCTGCTCATCGTACGGCACGGCCTCACGCTCAACGATACTTATTGCTCCCTCCGGGCAGGTTCCGATACACGCCCCGAGCCCGTCACAGAAAAGGTCGCTTACAAGCCGTGCCTTCCCGTCAATCAGCTGCAACGCTCCCTCGGGACAATCCGGGATACATTGACCGCATCCCGTGCATCTCTCCTCACTGATATTGATGATCTTCCGCTTCATTTCCTGCTCACTTCATATCTTACCCGTGTCACTACTTCACGATGATTCGGTATATAAATTTCCCGGGAGGGAGCCTCCGGAGACTCTAAACGGTATTGACGATCCCCTGCGGGGATGATCGTCAGCTTCGGAGATCGTCATCACCCGCTATTCGACAGGCGTGACCGCAGGATTTTTGACGGCATTCACTCAGGTCCCGCCCGATAATTCGGGACAGGCTGACCTTTTCCGGTGTTTGTATCAGATCGTATGTCCCGCTGACGGATGCAGACATCTTCGATGATCGTTCCAGGGAGAGGATGATAATTTTGATCGCATCATGCAGGGTGCAGTTTTTTCCTTTCTCCCGGATGCATGATTGCGCGATCTGTTGAGTCACCGGACTTCCCAGGACAACGAAATTACCGCCATTCCCCTGTCCGGTCAACCGGAGGGTATCACCGGATACCTCTGCCATTGCGTACTCCCCAGCCGTTGCATAGAGTCTTCGTTTCCGGGTGACACCGGCCGCGGTCTCGCTCACTTCCCCGACAAGAACCCCGTCCCGCTGAGTGACTTTCCTTTTCTCGTCATTGATGACGAGGGAAATACCAAGCTCTTTGGCCCGGAGTCGCAGGGAATTATCACCGGTGATCCTTCCATGATAGAGCTCGTCTTCAAGTGTTTCTGTTGCGACACGGTCCCCGCATGTGATCATCTCCCGGGTATCCCCGCCCATGACAGCGCCATGCCTGCCGATGAACGCCATCACCAGGCTCATGAGTGATCCCGCCTCTCTGGAGACGCGGCCGGATGAGCAGGAGACCTGGAGGAAATTATGTTCAAATCCGCCACATAAAGCCGGGTGCTGACTTCCGGTTCGCCATTAGCGCGCGCAGCCTGAATGTGAATCACCCTCTCTTGTACCCGAATTTCCGGAGCAGACCCCTCCGCCATGCAACGTCGTCGGGACCTTCAACGCCCTTCGGTGCTACCCCGTCGATCACCCCGAGAATCCCCCTCCCCTGGGCCGACCCGGCGATGATCACCTCCGCGGGGTTTGCCGTTGCGCAGTAGATCGTACATACCTCCTGGATGTTCTTCACGGCATTCAGGACATTGATGGGGAAACAGTCACGTAAGAAGAGGATGAACGAGTGCCCGGCACCGATCGCCAGGGCATTGTCCCGTGCCAACACCTGCAACTCCTCGTCGTTGCCCTCGATTCGGACCAGGCAGTCACCCGAGGACTCGCAGAATGCCAGCCCGAACTTTGCATGCGGGACCGATCCCGAGACCGCCTCGTAAATATCCTCGACGGTCTTGATGAAATGTGCCTGTCCGAGAATGAAATTCACGTCGTCGGGTTTCTCAACCGTTACCGTTAACAACTCCAGTGGCCTGACCATTATATTCTCTCCGGTGAGTGAGATAGGTATGCCGGAGGAAAAATGTTGGTATCCCCTTCCTTTTCGTCCCCCCCCTCACATTTCTGTTCCCTGGAGCATGCCGGCGTCCGTGGACCCTGAAGCCATAATGTATCCTGACCACACATTTTATATCGGGATTCAGGCAATTTACCTTCCGATGATACCGATGAAGAAGTGCCTGATTGTCATACTACTTGCCCTGCTGGCGATGCCGGTAAGCGTATCTGCCCTCGTCACCTACTCGGGGAGTTCGGTGAACATCATCGATCCCGTTGCCGATGACGTTTTTGTGACCGGAGGAATGATCGAGGTGAATGCCCCGGTCCGGAGTCTTACCGCGGCCGGTGGTACCATTACCATCAACGCACCGGTCAGTGAGGACGTCATCGCTGCGGGGGGAACGATTATCATCAACGGTGATGTTGGCGGCAAGGTTGTGGCTGTCGGCGGCAGCATTGATCTTGCAGGCAATATAACGACAAATGCTGTGCTCCAGGGAGGCACTGTCACCGTCCGTAATTCGGCAACCATCGGGAAAGATGCCATGATCAGTGCAGGATCGGTCCGGAATGCCGGGACGGTGCTGGGCACCCTTTCGGTCCAGAGCCAGTCGGTGGAAAACACGGGACATGCCGGAACGGTTATCGTAAAAAAGACTCAGGGGACTGGCATATCGGCAGTTTGGTTATTCTCTGTTTTGGCAGTCCTTCTGTCGCTCGGATGGTTCATTATCGGGTTGCTCCTCATCAGGATCATTCCCATCCGGTTCTTCCAGGTTGAGCAGGAAGTCCGCATCAATACCCTCCTGAAATTTGTGGTTGGCTTTGCCGCAATAATCATCGCTTTTCTTGCCTGCATCCTCCTCGCCATCACCGTGGTACTCCTCCCCCTCGCCCTGATCCTCGGGGGCATGGTCTTTATCGGTCTTCTCCTTGCCAGCCTGTTTGTCGCATCGGCCCTGGGCAGGGTCATTGGCGGATACCTGAAATGGAACGGTAAGGACTGGCAACTCTATACTGCCGGATTCCTGGCGCTCGTTATTCTTTTTCTCATCCCGATCATCAATATCCTCGCGTTCGTGATCAGTTTCAGCCTTGGATTCGGGGCGATCCTCTCCGCCGTCCGGAAGAACTGGGGGGCGATCACGGGATCTGCCACCTCCTGATTTTTTTATGGAGTTCCCGCCCCCTCTGTTCCATTCCATACGATATCGTCATTCATGCAATCTCCGGGTCAAGTCAAATCCGGCAGCAGACCGCCTTGCCCGGTTGGGGAGGACTCATCGAAGCCCGCAGGAAGAATCAGCGGGAATTGCGGACCTTGTACTCCACTCCGGGAGGAGGAGAAAAAAAGGGGAATTGGATTTATTGGTGGTTCTTGTTGGAGAGAGGTGAAGTTGTTTGTGGTGCTGCATCATGGTCTCCCCGGTTGTTGAAAAAACCCTGGTAAACCCAATTCTTACCAATACGAGGAAGTCCCGTGATATAAAATACTCAATCGTCCCGGGTTCACCCATTGAACCGAACGGGTGATCGGGTGAACCACCGGAATGGCAGCCACCCGGCTTTAAAGACAATAGTACCTGATCGGAATAAAAAAGTGATTATCCCTTTTCCTGGCTCTCTTCTTTCTGCTTCTTTAGGTTCTGCGCAAGTGCGATGACCCCGGTCGTATCTCCCAGGTTCATGGTATTCAGGACTGACGAGGGTACCAGTATCAGGACAGAATTATTGGTCTTGAGTCCTTCGTAGAGCATGTTCATCCCTCTCAGGTGGAGTGCCGTCGGGTTGCCTGCATAGGTTTTTGCAGCATCCTCGAAACTCTTGGCGATCTGCCGCTCGGAGTCCCCGAGTATCACCCGTGCCTGGCGTTCCCGCTCGGCCTGTGCCTGCATGGACATGGCATTCTGGAGATCGACCGGGATCACCACATCCCGGATCTCTACGGACATGACGGAGATCCCCCAGCCATCGATCCTGTTCTGGATGATTTTCTGGAGTTCGCTGTCAATGATCTCTCTCCCCGCAAGCATATCGGCCAGCACCGTTTTGCCGATCACGTCCCGGAGGGCTGTCTGAGCTGCAAGCAACACGGAATCCTTGTAATGCTGCACTTCGAGGGCAGCTTTCGTTACATCCAGGACCCTCCAGAACAGCACGGCATCGACATTCACCGGCACCGTGTCTTTGGTGAGGGTCTGTTCTGCATTGAATGAGGTCGTGATCACCCGCATATCAATGATGTACGGGATGGTGTTGAGAAACGGGATGATAATGACCAGCCCGGGCCCCCGTATCCCGGTAAATCTTCCCAGGAACAGCACGACAACTCGTTCCCACTGCCGGACAATTCTGATGCTGAAGGCTGCAAGCGTCAATAGAATGACCACGATGATAATTATAATCGTAAGCGTCAGGAAATCCATATCTTCTCTCCTCTGTTACTACGGACTACTGTGCTCAGTCGGGAATAAAGGTATCGCATAGTGCCAACCCGGGACCGGGTAACACGGCTTGAAGCTAAGGGACGAGATGACATCCGTCAGGCAATTACGGGTACTATCTCAACACTCTTAAGCACCATGTGGCTGCCCCATTTCTCGAATCCTTCGGACATAATGTCCAATTCAGGTACCGCTCAGGAAAAATCTGTAGCTTCCTCCGGTCCAATACCGGACCGATATTATTTCAACCGTATAAACCAGGAGTGAAAGGAAAGGATCCGGTAGTGACCGATACATTATCGATACCGGCGACAGGATATCTGCCGATCCAGCTATTGGCGACGACCATTGTTCCCCTGTCAGGTCTCATGCATGTACGGAACAACCTGTGCTCCAAAAAGTGAATTGCCGAATCACGCTGATGAGATATTGGTTATGGTCGGGGTATTATCATACACATAGCCATAGCCGCTTCCGAGCGTGAAGGTCAGGGTCTTCGTTACGCGTTCGCATGCTCCCAGCGTGACAGCCTGGCGACTTTGCACCAGGGAGGTTATCCTGTCGTAAGTCCTGGTATCGATATAGGAATACTGGGCGCTGACATCGGCAGAAATTGTGAGCGGCTTCTGCGTGGGATTGATGAATTCCATATCGATGGTCATCCGGTCACCTTCGGGGCGATAGCCGGTAACCCGGGCGGTAGGTTGAGTGAACCCCAGATCCCGTTGTAACTGCGCTGAAAAGTCAACAGTCCGCTGTTTTGCGAATCGGATATCGACGGTCTGCTGTTCACATCGCATGCCGCAACAGAGCTCAACGGTATGGTTCCCTTCATCTATCCTGAGTACCAGGGGGTTATCGGTTGACACTACCCCGGCACTCATGGTATCTACCGAGACCGGGAATTCTCCACGCCACCCCCCAACGGATACCGTAAGGGTGCCTTTCAGCGGCGTTACCGTGGGGAGGGGAGCCGGTGTCTCATTGACCGACAGGGTGACTGCAGGTGTAGGGGTGGAGGATACATTTCCCGTGGTATTGCTTTCGTTGGGTTCCATTACGCACCCTGTTGCCAGGATACATACCATGACTATTGAGATGAGGGTGGCCGCGTTCATAGTTTATGCACCTTGATGATTATAGGGCAGATAGTGATACTTATGTTTAAAGTTGATAAATTTTGTTCCATCATCGGAATAATCGATGCAATGCACCGGTGCCGTGCCAGAGTTTATTAGAGATAGGATCAGGGTATGTGTAAGGAAGACTTCCGATCCAGTAAAGAAAATCCGGACACCCCGATCGGATCTTCCCGTTTTTTTTATTGTGACCGGTGAGTGAACACCAGGGATCAGGTACCACTTCAGAAATAATTATCAGGAGGGAAGGAACAATCCAGTTTGACCATGAAAATTCTTGTAGAAATTTACCGGGAAGGGAGGTTTTTCATCGCCCGGGATCTCCTGACAAAAATTGCCGACCAGGGGCTCACGGAGAACGAGGCGGTCCAGAACTTAAAAAAAGGCGTTGCTGACCATTACCAGATTCTCGTTGAAATGAACCCTCCCGGCCACAAGCTGATGTATATGGATATCGAGGTGGATAATCTTGTCGGGACCTTCCCTTCTGTCAACTCATGACGTAATCCGGACGCTCGTCCTGTTTGGCTTCCGGCCCGTAAAAAAGAGCATCAGCCATATTCACCTCTGGAATGAAGAGAAACAGCGGCTCGTCACGGTTCCCAGCCACCAGGAGTTAGCTGCAGGCACGTTTCTTGCC
This sequence comes from uncultured Methanoregulaceae archaeon, assembly GCA_963815065.1. Taxonomy (GTDB): domain Archaea; phylum Halobacteriota; class Methanomicrobia; order Methanomicrobiales; family Methanospirillaceae; genus Methanoregula. Next base: position 68,411 of record CAWFFE010000005.1, read on the forward strand.
GTTCTCGAGCAGGCCGATATCGGGCAGACAGAATTCGTGATGCGCAAATAAGATACCCCGGCTGGGCTATCCCCGGGATCTTTTCGACATTAAGCTTCTGTCCGTCGTTGTCTGTCCCGGTATCTTCCCATGTGTCGTTTGTGAGCACGCAGGTATCTTTCCTGTCTTCCGTGATGTTTTTGAGACGCCCCTTCTCATACGGCACTACTCCCTAAGCCGGTTCCAGTCTGCTACGAACACAAACCTATTGTACCTGCCACCCGAAACGATCCTAGATGAACTATTATCCCGTAATCATACTTCTCACCATGATCCTGGCTGGTGTCATGGGGTGTACCCAGGCTGGCACGGGACCCGCTCCGGCGCTACCGGATAACCAGTCCGTCCCCTCGACCCCCGGCAGCCCGACCCCTGCCGTGACCATGGACCGGGCACTCATTCCCATGATCCCCTACAAGGACACCCCACTCCGGATCGCTTTTTATGTTCCGGAAGACTGGTCGATCTCCACCCACCAGGTGCAGGTACCCCCGGGAGCGGAAGGACTCGTCTACCGGACCGACCTGCTTGATAATAACCGGTTTTATATCCTGACCTATACCGTTTCCCGCGGCGAGGACCAGGGATACCGGAACGAGATCCGGCGGACCTGGATTCCTACGCCCGAGGAGACAACCGTTGTCATCCACGGCATCACCTACGATCGCTTCGAGTCGTCACTGGCCGGCACGACGAATGTCTCCTATGTGGTCCGAAAAAGCAGTGCAAACGAGCTGGGGTACGCAAGTATCCTTTTCTTTACAACCAAGGGGAGCAATCCTGAGGAGCTGAGCGAGTTTACCCGGGTTGTATCTTCTTTCCGCTATTTCACCGGGAAAGAAGCTGATACCATACCAGGCCTCGAGCTCGGGTAACCCGCCCGGGGCTCAATTTTTTTGGGAAAAGACAGTGTGAGTACCGCTGCTTCATCAGGTTTGGACAGACTACCCCTTTTTTTCCTCTGGAGAAAACCCGGATATACTCCAGATTCAGGTTCTGGAGGCATCTGACCTTTTTTTTAAGTCATATGGTGGAAAGGATACAGAACAATTTCGTGTCGACATTCCGGAAAGCGATCCATGAGAAAAACGATGTTTTTAAAAAACGTATATAAAGCCGTCCTGTCACAATCGGGTCTTTATATAGGCTCGCTCCAGTGGAAGGAAAGGGGTATAAAAGCATGATCAATCGCCCGGATCGGCCACAGGTTCGCGGAATAATCGCAGAATCCGGAAACCCGGTTGAAAACGGCTGAATCTGTCTGTGGTCAGCTTTCAGAATACCCGGCTGCCAGATCCGTTTACTATCGTTATCCCAACCCGTGCCAATTATGATATGAACCAGCCTTCTGCAATTCCATCTCTCTCTTTTTTTGCGAAGTTTTTGTTATCGGAATCCCCAAAAAAAAATTTGAGAACATTTTTTTTCTTGCTGATTCTCACCTGTTTCCTTGCCTAGTTATTTATATACCGGAGAATTATTTTGTAGTAGGGGAGTGCAAAAAAGTCCGGCAGCAAAAAGGGGGAAAATTCTTGTAATGTTTACCGAGGAATTATTCGATAAAGGTGTTGCCCTTGCCAATCTGGGAAAATTTGATGAGGCTATTGGCTGTTTTGACGAGATCCTCAAGTTCAACCCAAAGAATGCCGAAGGGTTGTACAACAAGGGCGTCGCTCTCATGGGCCTGGAACTCTACGAAGAGGCTGCCATTTACTATACCCAGTCGCTCCGGATCAACGCTTATAACGCAGATGCACTGAATAATCTGGGAGTCGCGTACGCTGCCCTGAAAAAGTATGAGAAGGCGATTACGTTTTTTGATAAAGTCCTCGGGATGAACCCGAATCACGAACTTGTCCTGATCAACAAGGGAGGTGCTCTTGCCAAGCTGAAAAAATACCCGGAAGCGATCGTCTATTTTGACCGGGTCCTGTCCCTCCATCCGGATAATGCCGATGTGTTATTTAATAAGGGAGTAACCCTTGCGAATCTCGGTCGGTATACCGAGGCTGTTGCCTGCTACCGGCTCGTCCTCGCCATAAATCCTGCGAACATGGACGCTCTTAACAATATGGGAGTCGCTCTTGCTGCCCTGGACACGTATGAAGAAGCGATCAGCTGCTTTGACCGGGTCCTGGAAGTTAATCCTGCCTACCTCCGTGCCCTGCATAACAAAGGACATGCTCTTGCCCGGCAGGGAAAATTTGATGAAGCTATCGCATGCTACGACGGGGTCCTGGCACTCAGTCCCCATAATGCCGATTCCCTGAATAATAAAGGCGTAGTTCTCGACGAGCTGAAGAGGTATGATGAATCGATCGCCTGTTATGACCATGTCCTGAAATTCAGCCCGGATAATCCGGATGCCCTGAACAATAAAGGAGTTGCCCTGGTGGCCCTGGAGAGGTATGAAGATGCGATCCTCTGCTATGAACAATCGCTCAGGGTCAACCCGGATGATCTCATTGTCATGGTGAATAAAGGACGTGCCCTTGCCAGACTAAAGAAGTATGCAGAAGCGCTCGCCTGCTTTGACGCGGTCCTTAGTGCCAGCCCGGATAATCCTGATGCACTCTTCAACAAAGGCGTTGCCCTTACTGCGCTGGCCACGAATGAAGCAGCGTCAAGTCATTGATCTTCCCGTGCCCGTGGCAGATCAAGAAACTAAAACCTCTTATGAAACTTCCATGCCCCCCGTGCCTCGGAAAGGCCCCGAGACGGGTCAACTCGTAAATTCTATTGATTCCAGGAAAATCAGCAGGAAACACTATTACCCTCGGGAATCAGTCTGATATTCCCCGGAAGAAAGCCCTGATGCTGCCGGTATAGAGATTCCACAGTTCCCGTGCAAAGACTGCAAGACCCGGTATCAGCCTGGACAACCCGATGATAATTGCGAGGAGAGCTATGATCGCAAATGCTTCGGCAAACACGTTATGCGCCCAGAAGAAGTCTGTGGCGCCAGGTCCCCGGTTTGGGGAGATATCCGGGAGAAACTGGAACCACCGGTTTGACACCGCGATGAAGACGATGGCTACACGCAGAAGGTTGAGCAGGTATAACAGCGGCACGATGATGAGAAAGGCAGAAATACCCTGCCTGCGTGAGAGGCGGGGTATCCCGCAATGATGCCAAGCATCATCGATATCGCGGTTATTCCCGTGCATCCCAGTATGATCTGGTTGGCAAACCCGTTCTCCGCGATGATGTTCCATGCCTGCATCTGCGGGTGATGGCCAAGGGCCTGGATGATCCAGAACACCTGGTTCACCACGATAAGGATAAGCGCATCCCGTAACGCCGGGATGAAGGCAAACGGGACGTAAATAATCATTGCAACCGCTGCAGTTTGTGTAAGCCGGAGGACGACCGGATCATTACGGAGGAGCGCCCTGACCGTGATCGCCAGGAAGGGAATTGACAGGAGTGCCAGCAGGGGGTAGAGGAAGTTGTCGGCGTCCAGGTACGCCGGGACTTCGGAGAGGAGATTGATCACGATCATTGTCCACCCGCCGATCGCAGCGTACTTTCTTTGCCGCCCTGCAAGAAAGAAGAGAACCAGCAGGAAAAATGCTGCAAGGATAAAGACTTCGCTCATGATAGTGGCAGTTTTTTTATGGGGCGCTGAAAGGATCGTCTTATTTTATACACTGTTACGGGATTTTAAAAATTCATCCGCAACAGATTTTTCCGGAAAACCCATCCGGGTGCACTCTTTTTTTATTTCAGTGCAGGGGACCGGAGACTGCATTCCATTCCTGAAAATCCTGTAAAAAACCAGCCAGTATCCCGAGAAAGTCACACGATCTCGTCTGGAGCAGGTGGTGGAAGAACAGGATAAATGCGTTTTTTATCGTATCTTTCCCGTATAAATCCGGGCGGTCCCGGGCAGTTTCCAGGTGCTCTCTCCAGGTATCACCCAGTTCGTGCTTCCTGCAGAAGGCCGCGAAATTTTCTGACGACAGGTACTCTTCGAGAGGTACTTTTGCCATGAGGGAATAGAGTCTTGCGATGGGTTCTGTTGTGTCCTTTGGCATCGTATCACCTCCTTGACATTTCCTGCTATATGAATATTTCTTCACGCCCGCTAATGAACACCGATGGTACATAAAGACCGGGTTGGAGGTCACCGTTGCCCTCCTGTCGCCCGGACTGCTTTCCTGTGCCGAGAAGCGAATATCCCCTTTATATCAACCGGAGAGGAATTCCCAGTGTATTTTTAACCGCAGGCAAGAATAGTAGTGATGGATCTTCTCCCGGCATTTGTCATCACCCTCGTCCTCATCACCCTGGTCAGCGTCCGGTTCAGGATCTCTCCTTTCTTCACGCTGATCGGAGGTTCGATCCTTTTTGGACTTCTCGGGGGACTCACCCTTGATGAGACGATGCTGGGGATCATCGCCGGTATCGGCAAAGTCTTCTCGGCATTTGGGATCATCATTCTCTGCGGGGCGGTGATCGCAAAACTTCTCCAGGAGCAGCACCAGATAGAAGGGATTGTTGCCGATATCCGGCAACGTGTCCGGAACCCCCGGGAGATTGCCGGAATATCGGGGTATATCCTGGCGGTACCCATCACCTGCTGCATCACTGCCTATATCATGCTGAACCCGATCCTGGACAGCCTTGAGAAAGATCCCAAAAAACGCAATGTGCTCCTGTACCTTGCAGCGGTTGGCAGCATCATCTCTTATGCCCTGGTCTATCCTACTCCGGTCGTTATCCCTCTCTTCGATGCATTCTCTCTCGGGATGAGCCCGCTGTTCTACGATGCCGTTTCCATCCCGCTCTCTCTTATCGCACTGGCGGGAATCCTCCTGTTCTTCCGGTGGTGGTGTGCACCCGAAAAAGAGCCGGGCAGCAGCCGTGTACTGGTCGGGACCGGTGAGACCCCGGCAGGTGCCCCGGCTCCTGGCAGTACGATCCACTGGCGGGCCTGGATCCCGTTCCTAGCAATCATTGCAGCTGTTCCGACAGCCCTCTTCATCTTCCGGCTTTCACAGGTGAGCATGATCAATTTCATCATGCTTACCGGGGCCGTTACCGCCCTTGCCCTTGCGCCGCAGTCAGCCCGTTCCGTTGGACTCACGCAGGGTGCCAAACACGCTGGAATGATTATCTTTGACATCAGCGGGGCCGGGGCACTCGGGTACGTCATTGTCAGGAGCGGGTTTGCCCAGGCAGCACTCGGGGAACTTACGCTCTTCATTCCTGTCATCCTCATCCCTTTTCTCCTTGCCGCAATGATCGAGACTGCACAGGGCTCACGGGTCGTGACCGCGGTCATAACCGCAGAAGTTCTTGCCGGTTCGGCGGTCGCGAGTGCCATTCATCCGTTACCTCTTATTCTCCTGATCAGTGCCGGATCGTGTATTGTATCGTACGTGACCGACCCCTACTTCTGGCTCGTCCAGCGCACCACGGGCGACAATGTCAGAACGGTCGTAAGGAATTACACCCTGCCGGTCGCCCTTGTCGGTATATTTCTCCTGGTCGTTGCGCTGTGCCTCGAGTACATTGTCTTCCGATGATTCACATAAAGGCCGGTGCGGAGACGGGGCAAATTCGATCAGGTTACCGTAACACCGGGGGAGCACCTGATATGCCCCATTTTCGCTCATCGGCGACGCATGGTGAAAAGACATTCTGCCGGCCCCGGTATCCCTGCATTATATTTTAACGAATTATTTAAGGGATGAATTGCAATCCCCTTATTGAGCGAAAAATGAGAAAAACTGCCGATCTGGTGAACGAGATGAAAAAAGAGGCAGAAAATGCCTGGCTGGTCGCAATCGTTGTCGGGTTCCCTCATGAAACAAAATTTGCCTTCAGTTCAAGCAGCCATCCTCTTGAAGACCTGAACAAATTAGTACAAAACGGAGGCTCTCCTGTGGGTCTCCTGCGTTTCGACAAAGAGAATTCTTCCATCCAGGGGTCCTACCGCCCGTTCGAGGAATATGAACATGAATCGTGGGTGAAGGAATACCTTGCGGGTCTCCTGGAGCATACCCCTGAAATTACTGCGGAAGGTCAGTTCCAGCAGAATGTACCGGATTATTGATCAGGCCTGATCTCCGGAACTATAAGGTTCCTTTCGCATAGCGAGCATTTTCCTTTCCTCCATGATGTGCGTCCGCATTTTTTTCATCATACTCCCGGGAATGCTGTTTTTCGGCCAGCCATTTATTGCTCCTCCCGGTATCTCTCATCGCCGGCCTGGCAGCGGATCGACGGATTCACCTGTGTGCGCCGATATCCGTAGTGCCTGGTCTGTTTATTCCCCGGTGGTTTCAACGTTCTGCAATTCCCTGCTGTCATGACCCTGAGGAAGGTCTTTTTATACCTGTTATTTTAAGTGATATAGGACGGTTATGACAGACGAGGAAGTCAGGATAGAGTCCGGTGCCGGAGTACTGGCCTCAGGGATATCGAGATCGTCTGCAATCATGATGGAAGCCGCGTATCTGGCCACTCCTCTGAAGACGCATGAGGAATCCGGAGCCCGTTTTTTCAGGACCCGGAATGTCAGTCAGGATGAGGAAGTGCCCGGGCCGGATGCCCGTGTCTATATTACAAAATTATCGAACAGGACTCCGGAGGCGGTCATCAGAAGAATTCCCGTTATGTCGGCGGAACGGGAAGATGACCGTGAGGATCATGAATATTACACCGTTATTTTTTATATAAACATACAACTCGACGAACCCTCAACAACCCGTTTCATTAATGCCACGGTATCCTTTATTTCCTCTCCAACCAGTAAAATCCTCAGATTTTCTCCGAAAGAGAAAGAAGACATGGCAATAATACGCGAAACTGCCGGGGACAGGATCTTTTTATCACCGTTTCTGGAGTTCAGTCCATCAGTCCTGCGAGATGCAGGAGGTATTCCTGGCGAGCCGGAGTGCGGGTTTGAGATTTATGCCGGACCGGAAGAAAAAATTCGCGTTACGTACCGGAGAAAATACGGGTATCCTTCCATGTACCGAAAAATGAATTGCTCGAATACGAGGGAATGCGTATAAACGAACACGAGGTGTCTTTTGAGATATTTCCCCCGATGCCACCATACGACCGTGAAATTGCCGGGAAGGGAAAGCATGCCATTGTTTCCCTCATCGTCCAGGTTCCCCGTAAGACATCCCCGGCGATCATCGTCCTTATTGCGGGCAAGGTCAAGGGGGAGATCTGGGGGGTAGTGCCGGTGAAGGGGCAGGTTGATTTTTCGGCCCGGGCCCCTGGCAACTGACGGCACGGAAAGGAGGGTCCGGACAGCATCCGAAATTCCTGTACCCGGGATAACGTGCTGTTCATTAAACTCCTGTCTTTTTCAGGGCAGTCCAGGCTTGATCAGCAGTATTATGTGGTTATAACGGTCTATTCACATTAGGATGGAAAACGGGAGAGCCTCCTCTTCATGACTGCAAGCGACTGGTTTGAAAAAGGAATCGAACTTGCCCGGCTGAATATGTTCTATGAAGCAATCGCCTGTTTTGATGAAGTTATCAAGGTTAATCCGGCGAATGCAGATGCATTATACAATAAGGGAGTCTCTCTCGCAGCGCTGGGAAAACATGAAGAGGCGATGGTATATTACGATCGCACCCTGAAGGTTGATCCCGGTAATCCCGATGCCCTGAATAACAAAGGTGTTGCATTTGCCGCAGAGGACCGGTATGAAGAAGCGCTCACCTGTTTTGATTACGTCCTGGAGATGGAGCCGACGAATGAACTCGTCCTGCTGAACAAGGGAGGTGTCCTTAACCGGCTGAAAAAGTTTGATATCGCACTCGTCTATTTTGACAGAGCTCTCAAGGTCAATCCCGACAATACTGATGCATTATACGATAAGGGCGTCACGCTTGCCAGCATGGGCAGATACGACGAGGCCATAATGTATTATGACCGCGTACTCATGGTCCAGCCTGATAATGCCGATGCCCTGAATAACCGTGGAGTTGCCTGTGCTGCGCAAAAGAGGTACGAGGAGGCGATCACCGGTTTTGATCAGGCCCTTTCAGTGCAACCGGGACATCTTACCGCTCTTCACAACAAAGGACGTGCCCTGGTAAAACTGGAAAGGTACGAGGAGGCGGTTGCCTGTTTTGATCAGGTCATCCGGGTTTACCCGGATAGCGCGGGGACCCTGAATAACAAAGGGGTCGCTCTTGATGACCTGAAGAGATATAAAGATGCGATCGCCTGCTACCGCCAGTCTCTTGCGATCAATCCGGAAAATGTGGACACCCTGAACAACCTGGGTGTTGCCCTTGCCGCTATGGAAAGATACGACGAGGCGATTTTATCCTATGATGGGTCCCTTGCGATCAATCCAAAAAATATCCTTGTGCTGGTGAATAAAGGACGCACACTTGCCCGGCTGGAAAGGTACGAGGAGGCGGTTGCCTGTTTTGATCAGGTACTCTCCTCCATACCTGAGGATGCAGATGCCCTCTACAATAAAGGAGTTGCTCTTGCAGCCCTGGGAAGATGCGGGGAGGCATTATCGAACTTTAACCAGTCGCTGTCCATCCATCCGGACAACGTTGTTGCCCTGGTGAACAAGGGTCGCATTCTCTCGAACCTCGGTAAGCCTGGCGAAGCCATCGCCTGCTTTGATGAAGGTCTTAGGATAAATCCGGGAAATGCGGGGGCTCTGTTTAATAAAGGAGTTGTTCTTGCCACCCTGGGCGATTACCATGGAGCGATAGCGTGTTACGATGCGATTCTCCTGATCGATCCGGGGAGTGCGGATGCGTTGTATAACAAGGGGATCGCCTGTGCTGCCCTGGGAAAGTATGACGAAGCGGTCGCTTTTTTTGATGAGGTCCGCCGGGTCAGCCCGGATAACTTCGAGGTAATATACGACAAAGGACGTGCACTTGCCCGGCTTGGAAAGCATGATGAAGCGGTCAGCTGCCTTGATCAGGTGTTTGGGCTTGACCCCCGGATCGCCGGGATACCGAACGACGCAGGGCTATTATTTCCTGTATCAACAATGCGTAACGAGGAAATGGAAGGGTATGATCAGGACCTCCTGATCAAACCGGATCCTGAAGATGAGCTGAACAAGAAAGGGGTGCAGCTTGCCAGACTCGGGAAATATGAAGAATCTCTCCTTTATTTCAATAAAGGCCTGGGGGTCAACCCGGATAATGCAGTGTCCTGGAACAACCAGGGAGTGTCCCTGGCCGCTCTTGAAGAGTATGAAAAAGCAGTCATGAGTTACAGCCGTTCCCTTGAGATCCATCCGGCAAATGTTACCGTTCTCGTAAACAAAGGTCATTCCCTGGCGAAACTGAAAAGGCATGACAAAGCGGTCGCCTGCCTTGATGAGGTCCTCCGGATCAGTCCTGAGAATGCTGATGCCGTGAGTGGTGAAGTGCCGTGTCCCGGCCCGGATGAAGGAGATACCGGATCCTTGCATGAACCGGTACCCGGGGAAGAACCGGCACCCGAAGATACCGTGGATCCGGAAGAAATTTTTCTCACCAGCCGGGAAGACAGAGAGTCTGCGTCCTTTTACGAGAAGGGAACCCGGGAAGAGCCGGATATTGAGAGCGCCCTGAATAACGAGGGGATTGAAGCTGCTGATGCAGGACGATACGAGGAAGCGGTTCTGCGGTACGATCGGGTTCTCAGTATTAACCCGGGGAATATCGATGCCCTGAACAACAGCGGCGTGGCCTATGCTTCATTAAACAGGGAAAAAGAGGCTGTCAAATATTTTGACAGAGCGCTGAATCTCAATCCCGGACACGAGCTCGTCCTGATCAATAAGGGAGGAGCCCTTGCGGGCCTGAAGCAGTACCAGGCAGCAATTGCCTGCTTCGACGAGGTTCTCAGGAGCAACCCGGATAATGCTGATGCATGGTATAATAAGGGAGTAACCCTTGCCCGCCTCGGAAGGTATGAGGAAGCGATCGGGTGCTACGATGAGGTACTCCGGATTAGTCCCGATGCCATAAAAGCCATGAATAACCGGGGAGTTGCCTATGCCGCTTTAAAAAACTATGAAGAGGCTATTCTCTGCTACACACGGGTGATCAGGATTGAGCCGGACCATCCCCTCTCTCAAATTAACCTCGGCAGTGCCCTTGCCCGGCTGAAGAGGTATGAAGAAGCCGTCGTATGTTTTGATACCGTCATCCGGACCGACCCCGATAACGCGGATGCATGGTTTAACAAAGGTATCGCCCTTGCCGTTCTGGGAAAGACTGAAGAGGCAGTGCTTTGTTTCGATCAGGTTATACGTGTTATGCCGGATCATGCCGATGCATGGTATAACAGAGGCATCGCCCTTGCCATTCTGGGAAAGACCGAAGAGGCAGTGCTCTGCTATGATCGGGTTATACGGATTAATCCTGAGTATACCGATGCGTGGTATAATAAGGGACGTGCTCTTGCGAGACTCCACGAGCCGGATGAGGCGGTTGGCTGTTTTGACATGGTTATCCGGATCGATCCGGGGAATGAACCCGCCTTCATGAGCAAAGGAGCAGCGCTTACCGAAATGGAAGAAGACGAAGAAGCCATCGGGTGTTTCGACGCGGTCCTCCGGATTAACCCGGGCAACGCCGACGCCTCGTTCGATAAGGGGGTAAATCTCTCCAATCTCCAGCGGTACGATGAGGCCATCGCCTGTTATGATCGGGTCCTGAAGATTCAGCCGGATAATACCGAAGCCCTGAGCAACAAAGGGGTCGCTTTTGCCGGGTTGAAAAAATACGACGAGGCTCTTGGATGTTTTGACGCAGTCCTCAGGCTGCAGCCGGACCATGAACTAGCCTGCCTCATTAAGGGAATCACGCTCGGTGCCATGAAACTCTCCGACCAGGTACCTGCCGGGTTCGATCAGGAATGACCCGGCACCAGGAGTACCGGGTAAAATAAAGAATTTCAATGCGCTGCAAACTCGTGAAACTTCAGCGGGCGGCTGTCGTAAGCACTGGGGAGACGGAATGTTCTGAAAAACTCTGATGTGAACCGTTATCCATGATCAGGGCAAAAAAAAGGTAAAGTATCAACTTAGCCCCTGATCTCCTGCTCTTACAGTCGTCCACCCCCTCGCGCCAGCCCTGCCCCCATTGGGGGCGGGGGCGCATGCGATTCTCTGTATTATCCAAAACCCGGTCCCGGTCATACAGCACTATCGCATCGGGGGCGCCGTAGCGGCGGGGCGAAGCCCCCGGGGCGTCACTATTTTTCGGTTTTCGATAGATCCACTTTTTTAATCTTTCATTCCAGGCAAGCATTTTCTCCTTTCTTTTCCGTCGCAAATTCTTCTCATATTAAGGGGGCTAAAATAATACTTTGCCCTAAAAAAATTCACTCCTCCGGTATTTCCGGCAGACCATGATGGTTTCCCAAAAACCGGTATCCCGTCCCCATCCTCCCCGCTGATACCACTTAATCGCATCTTTATATATTGCCGTTCATCACCTGTACACAGCAAAGGCAGGCACCGCATGAACAGGGGACATCTGAGTCCGGATGATCCGGAACGGCGAAAGTGGCAGGATCCCGAAGCGATCCTGTCTTCGATCGGTATATCGGCAGGAATGATATTTGTCGATATGGGATGTGGCGAGGGGTACTTTGCCCTGCCTGCCGCACGACGAGTCGGTCGTGAAGGGAAGGTATATGCAAATGACATCGATGCCGGTGCTGTTGAACGACTCCGAACGAGGGCAGCACAGGAAGGGCTCGACAACCTTTCTGCCGAGGTCAGAGAGGCAGAAAATACGCTCGTCTGCGAAGGGTGTGCGGATATCGTGTTTTTCGGTATCGACCTCCATGATTTCCGGGACCCGGCAGCGGTACTGGTGAACGCGAGGAAGATGCTTCGCCATGGAGGGCGACTGGTGGATCTTGACTGGAAGGATCAGCCAATGGGATTCGGCCCCCCCCGGGAAAAACGGTTCTCGATCGATAAGGCCCGGAACCTGATGGGATCAGCCGGATTCCATATCGTCTCCGTCAAGGACGCCGGACCCTACCACTACCTCATCATCGCCCGGCCGTAACTTTCACCTTGATCTCCGGTGGCCGTATTCATTCTTTCCAGAATTGTTTTTTGCTGTAAAAGCAAAGTATTCAAAAAGGGTAATGTTGGCTCTGTAGAAATCCTTTTTAAAAAAATAACAAAGGTATGGCTTCTCGAAGAAGAACCCGTGGTTTTCCGGCATATGTTCCCGGCTGTCTGTACCGGTCAACGGAATTGAAACCGCAGTTCTGCAGTACATCCATTCATTGATTCAATATTTAACCCGGGAATGGTAGTATTCAGGTAAAGGAAGTGAATTCATCGATGAAATCCCGTATATTGCAGTGATTATGATAGTTCTCGCATCCGTCATCATGGCAGGATGCACCACCCCCCGGCAGGACAATCAACCCTTCATCGCGGTCAGGGATGCCCCCAAGGCTGCTGATATTGGAACGATTACCTATCTTGGCCTGGACATCAGCGAAGTGAGTGTCCACCGGGCATCGGCAAACCAGACTGCTCCTGAAACAGATGAGGAGATGACCGCAACAGAATCGGATGATTCAGGTACAGCAGGGTGGACGGTTGTTGTCAACCAGCCCCGGACAGTTGATCTGACGCAGCTTACTACCGTAGTTGAAGTGATCGGCCAGAAGACCATGGATGCGGGCACGTACACCCAGATATGGCCGAAGATCGATTCAGGGACCAGCGCAGTGGACGGCACTGAGCATAATCTTGCGGTCCCCGGCGGGGTGCTTAAGCTGAACCGGGGTTTTGTCCTTACACCGAATGAGACCCTGAATCTCACCCTTGACTTTAATGTGGAGAAATCGATCATCAGGACAGGAAATGACCAGTATAAGCTGAAACCCGTGATTGCAGTTATTTCTGAAACACTATCGGGGGTATCAGAACAAGAACAGGCATGCCTTCGGTCCGGGGGCACGGTCACCCCGATGCAGTGCTGCAATTCGGTGAGGGATTTCCCGGATCTCTGCCTGGCGGGAGCCTGGGGATGTGCAGCCGGAGACAGCCACCAGATCAGGGTCTGCACCTGCGGAACAGGCATGTGCTTTAACGGCACCGCCTGTGTTGCCGTTGAAATTTTTATCTTTTTACTCTCGCGTAACCTGATCGAAGCTGTTGCAGGGAAAACGGTTTCCCCGGATACGCGTCGCAATAAAAAATTAAGTTCTCTCTTTTCCGGATATTCCTTAACTAACATCCGGTGAATAGAAGCCGGATCATTATACTGTTCTGATGCGTCCGGACCGGGCGGCCAAAGAGACAGGCACCTAAAATTTCATGATACCCAGTACTACCATTGCAATGATGGCCAGTATTACCGCCCCCAGCAGACCGAAGATGAACCAACCAATCAGAAATGCTATTACTGCTCCTAACCCCATTGCTCCCCAGTTCACAGACACCATTTTTTATCACTCTTCCTGTATTCCTTCTCTGCTCATTCACCAGCCATCAGCTCCTGTCGTCATCCGGGAGACCTGGCCATGGTAACAGGAAGACCTTATATCATCAACTATAAAAAACCGACTGCCAGGCACCAGGATCTTTATGCAGCGATTGCCCCGTATACTCAGATATTTTGTCGAAAGGAAACAGGCAAGGGCCGGGTGAGTTCAAAATTTATTTTTCACAAAAAGATATAATACGGGAATCGAAGGTATGCTAGACCATGGATATCGTGGGTTCTGTTGCCGTGATCATTCTTGCCATTGTGGTGGCAATTATTATCTATTATCTCCTGAAAAAGTTCGTTGCACTGGTGATCAACGCTATCGTCGGGATTATCCTCCTCTTTCTCTTAAACGTGTTTCATGTGATGGGGCTATTCGGGGCTCCCGATCTCCCGATCGACTGGATCACGGTTCTGGTCTCGGCAATTGGTGGACTGGTAGGTGTGATCATTGTAGTAATCCTGCATCTTGCGGGAGTTGTGCTTTAGATCAGTGTCACCCGAAAGCCGGAATTTAACTTTTTTATAGAAAAACTCCCGGATTGACTTCATGAGGGGGAATTTTTAAAAGATACACCGTGGATTGAATGATACCTGCCCGGTTACCCTCGGCATCGCACATACAGAAAACATAGCAGGGACTGCACGGTATCGCAGGAGCTCTGACTCACTTCGGAATAACCGACGGGACGCGATGTATTGGCCACACATCCTCCCTCACAAAAAGAGCTGGCCTTCATGATTATTTGGGCAGGACCACCTGTTCACCGAACCGGGTTGAGTATTCCGTCCCTGCCGTAGTATCAACTTTTATCTTCGCTTTGAGCTGGTACCTGGCGATAAAGTTCACGAGTTTGAGACCGAGAGATGTAGCGGCAAGGGGGTCGAAATCCGCCGGGAGTCCGACCCCGTTGTCCCCGATAATGAGGTCGTAGTATCCATTATTCAGAGTTATTGAGATCCGGAAAGTGCAGGGTTCGTGCCGGACCGCTCACAGTCAAATGATGGCGGGAATGCTTATTTGAAGGAGTTGGTGACGAGTTCGTTCACGATCAACCTGCAGGGTGTTGCCCGGTAAACGTCCAGTGAGATGATGCAGGAATTTCTGATCCTGCACCCAACCGCAGACCGGTATTCCATCCGTACCTTTCGGTGCCTCACCTATCCCTCCCGGGACTGGCTGAGAAAAGCAGATAACGTGGAGTACATGCGATGGAAGAACAAACCAAGGCCGGATACTCATTCTGATCGTCGGAGTCCTTATCGGAGCGAGCAGCTATCCTGCAGGCTCGCTTTTTGTCTGGAGCATATCGGTGAACAAGGACAAGAGTGACATCACCGGGGTCTCTCTGTCAACATATCATCGATCGAAGATTATCTCGTCGCCGCAGACCAGGAATTCCTCGCTGAACCCTGATGACAATGATATCTTTGTCCAGGCCACCCCGTTTTATCCGGACAACGGCCTGTACTTCGTCTCCAACGGGACATCCCCGGATTGGATCTGAAGATCGGACAGGATACGTTTACGTTCTATAATCACCAGTTATCGGCAGAGCGTGACGAGGAGTTATTAATTTATATGGCGTTCTTATCAGCTGGAGGAAAAAATCATACAGGATGAGGCAGAAGGGACCCGAAGAATCACCTCCGGTTCCTGCATTGAATCTCGTAAAAAAACAGGTGTATTCATGAGATGCATTATTTTTCCTGTGCATCACAATACTTTTTTCCTCAAAGGAGCCCGCTACAACAGGAACGTGACAACAGCAACGACCACGAAGATTATCACGAGCCATTTTGCGATTTCCATAGAAAAACCGGCTATCCCTTTCGCCCCCAATATGAATGCAACCAGGGCGAGGATAAGGAATAATACCGCCAGATAGATGAGATCAGCCATTTGTTCACTTCACTCCTACTTCTTCTTCAATTTTGATGCGGTCTCATGTGCTGCAATTTTGGCATCAGCAACAGCTTTATGAATACCGATTTTTACATCATCTGATCCTTTCTGAGCTTCCTTTCCGCCACCTTTGGCTATGTTATGGGCGGCGACCGATGCATCATCATAGACGGCATGTGCTGCCACCTTGGCGTCATCGATGGCTTTGCTGGCCTTTACTTTCAGACTATCTGCCATTTCGCTTTCAACTCCTCTCCCTGGTACGATAGTTAAAAGAAATTATCATGATGTATGATAATTTTTTAATACTCATACCAGAGCAACGGTACATTGCAGGATTCTGTTAAAGATTTTACCGCCAAATGCAAAATCTGAAACAACCCGGTTGTATATTATGGGATTCGCCACAGCGGCGGGGGCGGAGGCTTTTGTAAAAAGCCCCCGGTAGCGTGATAAAAATTCTTTGGAGTATTATTTACGGAAGATTTTATGAAAAAATTAGGGATTAAAATAGTACTCTCCCCCAAAAAAATTACCTGGGAGGGACCTGGTACTTTCTGACTGTTTCTGCCATCTCCTGCAGTTTCTTGTTGACGAGGTAGTTGACCGTTCCCTCCTTGTACGATCCATCGGCCAGCTGCTCCCCCGCCGGAACTCCGGTGAGGAACTCGATACCTTCGTCGATGGTCGTTACCGCGTGGATGGAAAATTTACCTGCTTTTGCGGCTTCGAGGATCTCTTCCTTGAGCATGAGGTTCTGGACGTTGCTTGCCGGGATCATCGCCCCCTGTTTCCCGGTCAGGCCTTTGGCCTTGCATACCTCGAAAAAACCTTCAAGTTTCTCGTTTACGCCTCCGATGGCCTGCACCTCACCCCGCTGGTTAACCGATCCGGTGACCGCAATAGACTGCCGGATAGGAAGTCCCGAGAGAGCGGAAAGGATCGCGTACAATTCCGTACTCGAGGCACTGTCGCCATCAACTCCCCCGTAACTCTGCTCGAAGACGAGCTTTGCGGCAAGTGAAAGTGGTTTGTCCTGGGCATACTTGTCCGCAAGGTACCCCCCGAGGATGAGGACCCCCTTGGTATGGGTGGGCCCTCCCAGTTGCGCCTGGCGTTCGATATCCACAATTCCGTCGCGGCCCACAGCTATGCTGGCAGTTACACGGGATGGCCTGCCAAAAGCAAAATCGCCCATCTCCATGACCGAGAGCCCGTTGATCTGCCCCACCTTGCTCCCCTCGGTGTCTATCAGGAAGACCCCCCGCCCGATGATACTCCTGGATCTTCTCCTGGATCAGGTTGGACCGGTATATCTTCTCCTCGACAGCTTTTTGTATATGCTTCACGGTTATATAACGCGC
The DNA here is from genome assembly GCA_963815065.1 of uncultured Methanoregulaceae archaeon. Taxonomy (GTDB): domain Archaea; phylum Halobacteriota; class Methanomicrobia; order Methanomicrobiales; family Methanospirillaceae; genus Methanoregula. The sequence continues at coordinate 85,189 of CAWFFE010000005.1, forward strand.
TTTTTCCTGCACCGCATAAAAGTTCGCTTCCCGGATCAGGTCGGCGACACCGGAAAATCTGGTGGAGAGTTTTTTCTGGTCTTCTGCGAGTCGTGAACCATACTCCACAACTTTTGCCACTGCGGTATTATCCAGGTGTTTCAGACTGAACCGTTTACAGAGCGTGCAGATGAATATTGCATATCTCTTTGCGTTCTCATCAGTCCGGTCCATTACCGTGTCGAAATCTGCCCTTACCTTGAAGAGTTCCGGGTAATCGGGGTCGCCCTGGTGGAGGATCTGGTTAATATCCGGTGTTCCGATAAGGATAACTTTTACGTTCAGCGGGATAGGCTGTGGTTTGAGTCCCCTCGTTGAAATAAACCCTGCCTGTTCACCCGGCTCCTCGATCCTGACCTTCTCGGTCTTGAGGGCAGATTTGAGCCCGTCCCAGGCGAAGGGATACCTGAAAAGGTCCAGCACCGGGATCACCAGGTAACCGCCGTTCGCCTTGTGGACTGAACCCGGCCGTATCATCATGAAGTCGGTTGTTACTACGCCGAACTGGACCTCTTTTTCTGCCTTCCCCAGGAGGTTCTGGTAACTCGGGGTCTCTTCATAGACAACCGGGGCACCGGCGAGTCCTCCATTGTCTACTGCCACATTAATCTCATATTTCCTGAATGCAAGGTCTTTTTCGAGCCACTGCTGGAACTGGGGAGGGACCTGTCCCTGTTGTGGCGGTGGCTGCTGCTGGGCGATCCGAGGAAGACGCCCAGGTTGTCCAGGATATCTTTCTGGACGCTGTCGATATACACGAGTACTTCGTTGATTTTTCCGTATTTTTCCTTGAGACCCGTGAGAAGATGGCCGATGGCATAGAGCGCGATCTCGCTGTTGAGTTTCGTGACTACCTCCATCCCCTTTACGTCAAGGTCCCGGACTTTGCGGAACCCGGCCCGCAAATCGGTATCAAGTGCCTCTCGTTTCTTGATTATCCCGGCCTTGGTCTCTTCAGGAAGCGCCTCGAACTCTTCCTGGGTAAGAGGCTTGTTATCGACGACCGGAATAATGATGAGGCCGGTAGGTCCCATCTGGATCGTAAAGCCCTGTTTTGATGCACTTTCATTGACCTGAGCGATGATCTCTTCCCGCTCCTTATCGAGTTTCCCCAGTGCTTCCTGCCGTTTTGTGGCGTAATCCTCACTCTCGAACGCTCGTGGCAGGGCCCGCCGTATCTCCTCGATAAAGGCTGCCATGTCTGTCTTTAACACGGGGCTCATCCCGGCGGGGAGGCGAATGGCGAGTGGCTCATAGGGACTCGCAAAATTGTTGACATAGACCCAGTCATCAGCCTTTGGTTTGGTCTTTGCCAGTTCATCGAGGAAGTTTTTTACTGCAGTTCTCCTCCCGGTACCGGGTATCCCGGCGACATAGATATTGAATCCCCGTTCCCGGATTTCAAGGCCGAACCTGAGCGCCTTCTGTGCCCGGTCCTGACCGATAATCTCATCGGTTGGTTTCAGGGCCTCAGTCGTATCACATTCAACCTGGTCGGGCTTATAAACTGCCCGGAAATCCTTAAGCGGTAATGCCTTGATCATATCTGGTTCTCCTCATAATTTTTTTCATTTCTGCCATCAGCAGGAAAATCGTCTTTTTTTAACATAGTTATCCTCTATCGTGCTGTACCGACTTATAAACCGGGGGGATCAGGACCGGAGCCTCGTTATGGTCCCCCATTTTTGTTCATACTTACTGACAGCCGCCGGGGATGCGGCAAGGAGGCGGCGAACCGTGTTATAGACACTCGGTGTCTTCTCCGGGTCAAGGTCTTTAAGAAGCCCCGCCAGGATCCCGACAAGCGGGACCTGGTCTGCTTTTTCCATCGCATCCAGAGCACCGAATACCCTCATCATCGTTACCGTGCTGTGTTCGTTGACCGGTGCCAGCGTGTGCAGGGTCCTTTGCAGGAACTCCCGTCCTTTATCCGTCTGGAGGGATTTCTTTCGGTTCAGGGCGAATCTACCGTAGAGTGCCCGCTGGTCATTGGCCTGCTCGATCCTGAAAGCTCCGGATCGCTCCACCCGGGCGATGAGATCCAGTACCTCCGGGCTGCTGTTGCCGGCGATAACTGCAAGGAAGTTTTCCCAGCTGACAGGATTTTTCTCCGCTTCCTGTTCAAAGGATGCCAGTATGTCAAAGCGGTCGCCGGCTGTACTATCCATATACAGGCTGAATGCAACCAGTTTATCCGTGGCACAGGATGACCCGGTAAACTGGTCTTTGATGAGCTGGTGGATGTCAGGAGTCCCAAGTCGCGAAAGAACTGCAAGGGCAGTATTTTTAATCTGCCTCCGTTTGATATCGAGAGGTTCCCGGAACAGGGTATCTCTCCGGATATACGGAATATCAAGGGAAGAATAGACGTCAAGGAGGCCCGCTTTATTCCCCGCCGCAATTGACTGGAATATTCTCTCACGGACATCATAGAGTGCCTGGTAATGGTGGGCATATTTTTTATCGGGGGCAGATTCGAATATGGTTAAAAACTGTGCGCCCGCCCTCATCATAAGGTCGCGGTCCGAAAGTAGTTGGAAATAGAGATCGGTACAATCTGTATCCGGGCGGGCGTCCGGATTTTCCAGCATCTTCATTTTTTCCCGGTCAACGATCGTCATGAACGCAATGTACCGGTTAATCAGGTCGTTATCCAGCCGGGCCTGCAGGTACAATTCTTTCAGGGACGCATTGTAACTGACTTTTCCGTAGAATGAATAACCACGGTTTATTGAGATGAAAGCGGGGGGCTCGGGCGAATTAAGTTCCAGGATTTCTTCTGCCTTTTCGACCCGGTAAAGCACCTCGCTTATATCCCTTCCCGAAATGTCAGCGACAGCGATCCTGACCGGGAAGATCCAGCGGTTTTCCGGACCGGTTCCGGACTGTTTCATGTTCAGGATCGTCACCCTGCGGTCGCTGTTATAGGTTGCCTGCACCGAAAGAGCAGGAAAACCGGTCTGTTTGAGCCACCCCTCTGCCATTGAATTGAAATCCTGCCCGGATATCTCCTCCATGGCCTCTATCCACTGGGCCCGGGTTGCATTTCCATGACGGTATTTCCTGTGATAAAGATCCAGGCCTTTCACGAACTGCCCCTCTCCCATGCAGGTCTCGATCATCCTTACAAATTCCGGGGCTTTCATGTAGGTGATATCGGTAATCAGCTCGTTGGGATCATTGAATCCATCTGGTTCTACCGGCAGGGAAGCTGCCCCGCTGTCAAGGTCAAATGTCCCGCTCCCGGGTGCAAGCAGTTCAAGGACCGTCTGCAGCCGGGAATAGTCTTCCCCAAAATGAAAAGCGTGGTACTGGTTTTCAATGTGGACCGTAACCGCCTCGTTAAGCCAGATCTCAAAGGGTGACCAGCCGGTCACTTCCGAACCATTGAGGTTATGATAAAATTCATGCACTTTTACCTTGACAAGGTATTCAAATGCGGGATCCGTCATGAAAGGATAGGGCATGATCCGGTTAGCGGTAATGGTTGTATTGCCCACGTTTTCCATCCCCCCGAAATCTGAATTCTGCATCGCTATCTCGCGGTACGTAGCCCCGGTATATTCATAACCGGGAACAATCTCCGCTGCGAGAGTGGAAAGATCCGAGCGGATTTTTTGCAACTGTGGCGATTCCGGATTCACTTTCTTGAGCCGCTCAAGGCCTCTCAACAGCAGGTAAAGCCGTTCTCGTGCCGCTTCCTGGTCATACCTGCCCGGGCCGGTAAAGAGATTAACCCAGAGAACGGCATCATGCAGGATGTCCAGTGCCTGTTCTGCAACCTGGGAATCGGATGCCGGGGGGACCAGCAGTTCAAGGGAGCAGGCCTTCCCGTCCGGGTACTCGCATTCCTGTGAGAATGTCGTGTACGTCCCACACCCGAGAAAGAACAGGTACGGTGCCATCGGAGTGATGACATTTTCATAGGTAATTTTCACCCTGCCGGTCCCGGCAGGCTGGCGTGGCACAGACACATCCCCGTTGGTTATGAGGCTGGTGTAACGCGAATCGGCTATGATCGTGGTGGTGTAGGTGCATTTTGCGGTCATATCGTCGATACACGGGACAAGCCGCTGGAACCCCCACTGCTGGCACTGGGTGATCTGGGTGGGCGGTGAGCCGGGCGGGGTCTCATCGAAATAAAGACCTTCGAGAAGATTTTTTGTGGGGCGGCAGATGGTTTCTGTGTGAATCGTAAAACCCGCCAACGGGGGAACCGGCGTGCCAAACCGGATTATAAGCATGCTCTTTTGACGGTCGTAATCGAATGAACATTTATAACCCGGGCAGTTCACGGCAACAATCTCCAGGCTTTTTGCATTCAGGGAAATCTCGGAAAGCGGATGTTCGCGGGATTCAGCGTGTAAATCCGACGTAACTTTCGTATGGTCATCGAAAACATCAAAGATAAGATCCATATGGATGACCTTTACGGGTATCTTCCCAAAGTCTTCCTTGTAATAACGGAACAGGCGATCGGTCATTTTTAGTGTAACACAGTCGAAGTGCTCTCTTCTGAGGTATTTATGCGTATCCTCAGTTTTCAAAAAATGTAACAAAAAAGTGAGCTTAAAACCCCGGTGGATTATTACCGCCATGCAAAACGAGACGGAGCCTATCAGGATCCCGATGAGTGACCCATCGAAAAAACCATCAATTGAAGGAATATTAATAACGTTTCAAATAAGTTTTGCCTGAACCCGGTGCGTAATTAGTTATGAATCTCTCTTCTTCATTCAAATCCAGGAAAATCACCGCCCGATAATGATAGTTACACGCTCAACATCCGCACCCCGCAGATTATCAATAAAACACACTCCTTTATCGGAATGTTATTTTCTCAGAGTGGACGAATAAAGACTGGACCGGTTGTCTTCAATTTCATAAAATATTTTTTTTTAGAAAAAGAAGAACCTGGAAATAATTCCGGATCCGTTGGCTGTCCCGGGTCTTTTATGCAGGCAGGAGATAGGAAATTCTCAATTACAATCCCTTACAAAACAGATTCATGGATCCTGATGCCCCGCCCCGCGATCACAAAGGACTGACCTCATTAGAAGCACGTGAACGGCTCAGAAAATTTGGCAGGAACCGGATAGCCTCCCGGCATGAGATCACGTTCCTCGGTATCGCAAAGGAAGAGATCACCGAACCCATGATCCTCCTCCTCCTGGTGGTCGGCGTTTTTTATACGGTCCTGGGGAACCTCAATGACGCTCTTACGCTCTATGCCATCATCGTAACCCTTGTCCTGGTCGAGATCGCCAACGAGTACAGGGCGAAAAAGGCCATCTCTTCGCTTGCACAGCTTACGGAACCAAAAACGAGGGTTGTCCGTGACGGTACAATCGGGGAAGTGGCGACCGACGAGGTAGTTCCGGGGGATCTTCTTGTCTTTGTCTCCGGGACCCGGATTGCGGCAGACGGCAAAGTTGAATCAGCTGTCAGCCTCCAGGTTGACGAATCTTCATTGACCGGAGAATCGTTCCCCCGGGATAAGGGGCCGGGCGACGAGGTATCTGCCGGCACTCTCGTAATTTCAGGAGAAGGAATGATGGAAGCCGCATCCACGGGAGGTGCGACCCGCATCGGGAAAATCGCTGCACAGGCTCAGGAGATCCGGCAGCCGAAGACTCCTCTCCAGCTTGCAATGAAGGCGCTGGTAAAAACGCTGGTCTTTGTGGCCTTGTTCTTCTCAATAATTATTCCTCTCATTGGATTTTTGCAGGGACAGCCGCTCCGCCAGATGTTTCTCACCGGGCTCGCGCTTACGTTTGCCACCATCCCGGAAGAACTCCCGATCATCATCACGATGAACCTTGGCCTTGGCGCTTATATGCTCTCGAAAGAGAACTTTCTTGTCAAGAAATTAAAAGCGGCCGAGACACTGGGAAATGCAACGGTGATTGTCACCGACAAGACCGGTACGCTGACCGAGAGTGCGATGCGGGTGGCTGAGGTTTTTCCCGATCGTGATACTGCCACGGTGCTGCGTTCCGCACGGTCTGCAATGACAGATCTTTCCGATTCGATCACCGATCATGCCATCATCGAAGCGGCTGACTCCCTGCACATCCCCTCCGATTCAGGGAAGGTGATACGGGAGCGCTCGTTCGAGACGGGAAAGAAGACCCGGGCCGTTGTCCGGGATCACAATGGAACCTTTGTCCTCTCGATGATTGGTGCGCCTGAGGAGGTGTTTAGCAGCGTATCCGGGGATACGAGCCAGGCAATGGAATCGCTTGTACGGGAGACGGCCCGGGGACAGCGGGTGGTCGCGGTTGCACACCGGGCAATCAGTCCTGCAGAGCGGGATATGCCTTTTGGAGAACTTGAACGGGACCTTGTACTCGACGGGCTTATTGCAATTGAGGATCCCCCCCGTCCCGGTGTCAAAGAAACAATAGAACGGGCACACCGTGCCGGCATCAGGATCATCATGGTGACCGGCGACCATCCGAAGACCGCAGCGGCAATTGCCGGAAAGGTTGGCATACCTGACGCCAGCGTACTCGAAGGAAAAGATCTCGATGCACTGGCGGATACTGATCTCCGGGCTTCGCTGGATGAAGTCTCCGTGTTCGCCCGGGCTACGCCCCAGCACAAGTACCGCATCGTCAAAACCCTCCAGGAGAAAGGAGAGGTCGTTGCAGTGACCGGGGATGGCGTGAACGATTCGCTTGCCCTCAAGGGTGCGGATATCGGCATTGCCATGGGGATCAAAGGCACTGATGCCGCAAAGGAAGCTGCTGATATTGTGATAGCCGATGATAACTTCATTACCATCGGCAAAGGCATATTTGAAGGCAGGCGCATATTTGATAACCTCTCGAAGGGAGTAAAATATTATCTCTCGGTGAAGGTAGCCCTTATTGCGGTCTTTGCTGCAGCACTCGCCGCCGGGATCCCGTTTCCGTTCTCACCCATCCAGATTATCCTGCTGGAACTTTTTATGGACCTCGGAGCCTCAGCGTCATTTGTGGCCGAACCCCCGGAACCGTCCATCGATCGGCGACCCCCGCATGATCCACGGATCCCCTTCCTCAATACTCGTATGTTGACCGGCATTGCGCTGGGCGGAATTGCCCTCTGGGTTGCGGTGTTTGTACCCTACTGGTCATCTTATCACTTCGGTGTACCCCTGGCCGCGGCGCAGACTGCCGCCTTCACCTCATGGATGATCGGTCATATCCTGCTTGCGTATTTCTCACGTTCAACGCAAGATCCGCTCTACCGGATTGGTATATTTTCCAACCGGGTGATGGTTCTCTGGGCGGCTGTAGCACTGGCATTCCTTGCCCTCCTCCTGGGAATCCCTGAGATCGGACAGCGTTTGGGGATCACGCATCTTCCCGCTGGAACGGTCCTCATCATTGCCGTTTTCTCGTTTGTATGCATGGCGGGCTTCGAAGTGGCAAAGATTGTGAGAAAAAGCAACAGTAGTCCGTTTACGGGATAAGAGGGAGGATGCCCTCCTCATCTTTATAAAAGTTGAACTTTAACCTTAACAGGAGGGCTTTCAATATCCTCCTTTCCTGCAGCCGCGGCCACGGAAAAGCATATTCTGTTTTTCAGGAAAAAATATTAATATTCACACGTATATGTGCCTCCCGGTGAAACACGATGCCCTCATTTGCGTGCAAGGATATTGGCATGGACTGTAAGTTCCAGGCAACTGCCCCGACAGAAGCTGAGCTGATGAAAAAAGTCGCGGAACATGCGAAAAGCGTTCATAAGATTGATCCTGTTCCTGCTGATCTGGCTGCGAAGATCAAAAAAGCCATCAAAAAATAACCTTACTCTTTTCTCCTCCTCCTTAGTGAGCGGGCTGTTTGTTTCCTTTTGCTGATTACGCAGTCTCCCGGGATTTGCACATCAGGATTATTGGCCCGACAGGAGAAAGTCTTTTGAAATGATCGTGACAATAAGTCACCTTTGTTACGTCTCCTCCATGAGATCCAGGAACTGGTAAAAATGGTTCTGGTGAAAATTTTTACATTTTTTTGCTCTGTTGAAATCCTCAAAATTTTCAGACGCTCTCGGGGGCTTCGCCCCTGCCGCTGTGCACCCCCCCCGGGTGCAATAATACCGTATTACCTGTATAGAAACCGCGGGAGATCATACATACACGTAATCGTAATACCGGGGCATCGCAAGCGCCCCCCGCCCCCCTGGGGGGAGCTGGCGCAAGGGGGGGGCAATCATGTTATCTGAAAAAGCATTTCTACAGAGCATATTTTTTAAAACACGGGAAATGGAAGGGATCATGCCTGCCTCGATGGTCTGCCCGTGTGAGGGGCGATGATGAGCGCATTTCCTTTTTTAAGAAAATCATTTCACCGGGAGGGGGGGTTTTCTTCAAAGACCTGACCCCGGTGTGTATAAGAAAAAAAATTTCTTATAATTTCCCGGGGGGGCAGAACTCAGATCACGCCGATTCCACAACTCCCATGAACTCTTGCATGCCATCACCGGTTTCCTGTCATTTTCCTTATTGTTGTACTATGATAAGAGTATTAACAGAACAGGCATCAAAGCTACCGGAAGAATACCCGACAGTGCGGGAAAAAGGATCCTCTACTATGACGGTCGCAATTCATATCCAGAATTTAACCCGGCGATTTAACGATCTGGTCGCCGTGGACAATATCTCCTTTGATATCGATCAGGGGGAGATCTTCGGCCTTCTTGGCCCTAACGGGGCCGGGAAGACAACGACCCTGTCTATGCTCTCGACGATGCTCAAACCCACTTCAGGTTCCGCAACGATCAATGGCATCAATATTGAGAAAGACGAAGACGGTGTGAGAAAATCCATCGGCATTGTCTTCCAGGACCAGAGCCTTGATGAAGAACTGACCGCATGGGAGAACATGGATTTTCACGGTCGTCTTTATCGTATTCCTACGGAAATCAGGAAGCAGCGGATCACCGAGCCTCCTTAACCTCGTTGAACTCGAAGACCGCAAAGATGACATTGTGAAAACATTTTCCGGGGGGATGCGGAGGCGCCTTGAGATCGCACGGGGCCTTTTGCACCATCCGTCTGTCCTGTTTTTAGACGAACCCACCCTCGGGCTGGATCCCCAGACCCGCAACCACCTCTGGCAGTATATCGCAACCCTGGCAAGGGAGAAGGGGATCACGATCATCCTCACCACGCATTACATGGATGAGGCAGACCGGTTATGCAACCGGATTGCCATTATCGATCACGGGAAGATAATTGCTCTCGATACTCCGAAGAACCTTAAGGACGGAATCGGAGGAGATGTCGTGACAATCAAGACCACCGATCCGGAATCCATTGTCGCAGCCCTGAAGGAACCCTGGATCACCCGGGTAGAAAAGCATAACGATGAGGTTAACATCAGCCTGCAGAACGCGGAGGAGCATATCAGCACCATTGTGACGCTCCTCAATACAAAACAGGTCCCGATCGAATCCATCGCCATCCACAAACCTACCCTTGAAGACGTGTTTCTCTCCTTTACCGGAAAAACAATCCGTGAGGAAGAGGCTGACCATAAGACGAACATGCGCATGTACCAGAGGATGGTGAGGCATTAATCATGGATATCATTTACACCATATGGCTCCGGAATATGAAACGATATATACGGTCAAAGAGCCGGATCATCGGAAGTATCAGCATGCCTCTCTTCTTTTTGCTGTTCTTAGGGTTTGGTCTGAACTCGGTCGTCCAGTTGCCCGGGCTTGGCGGGAACTATATCGTGTTCCTCATCCCGGGCATGGTTGCCATGAGCGTGTTGTTCACGTCCGTCTTTTCCGGGATCCAGATCATCTGGGACAAACAGTTCGGATTTTTAAAAGAGACGCTCGTAGCACCCGTTTCACGGCTTGAGATCATGCTTGGCCAGACCCTCGGGGGGGCAACGACGGCAGTCCTCCAGGGATTCATGATCCTCGTCCTTTCCGTGTTCATCGGTCTCCATATCCAGAGCCTGACAGGTTTTCTCGTTGCTTTCCTGTTCATGGCGCTGATAGGAATATCGTTTACCGCCTTTGGTATCGCCATTGCTTCGCGGATGGAGGACATGACCGGTTTCCAGCTCATTATGAACTTTGTTGTCTTTCCGATCTTCGGCCTCTCCGGTGCACTCTTTCCCATCAGCTCACTGCCGTCCTGGATAGCACCGCTTACCCTGCTTGACCCCCTTACCTACGGCGTCGAAGGCATCCGTTATGGCCTGACCGGGGTCTCGCAGGTTAACCCGCTCGTATGCTTTGCGGTTATCGGGGGATTTGCACTCGTCATGACCGTGCTGGGGGCATTCCTGTTCAGGAAGATCAAATTCTGAAAAATGCCCTTTTTTAAATTCCGGAATAGCAGGGCGATTGTTATCAGATAGTCATGGTTTATCCAGGGATTTTTTTTGGGGGTGGGAATTTTCTCTTTGATTTTTTTTTAAATGAAGGAGGATCTGTTAATCTGCAGAAATTCCAGAAAATGAACATATAATCGCGTCAATTTCAATTTTGCACAGGATAATCGCGAATTTTTTCTCTAGTCAGGTGATTTTTTATTATCAGAACCATCCCATCAATCAGCATGAAACCCCTGAAGAAGACCAAAAATCTTCCTCTTCTTCCCGTTCTTGAAAGGGGAATGATACCGATCCCCGTCCTCATTGTCACCGGCTGCATCGGGCAGGGACCTCAATCCAGCTTGGAGGGGACCGGATGGACGCTGACAGCTTATATCAAACAACGGCATACCGGGCAGGTCCTGGATGGGACAAAAATCACCCTTGAATCCGGTAATGACGGGCGTATCACCGGTTCAGGCGGGTGTAACCATTACTTTGCCTCCTGCGAGGTGAAGGGCATGTCAATCACGGAGGGCCCGCGGAATCTTCGGAGATGTACTGCACTGCACCGGGCGTGAGGGAACAGGAGAGTGTTTACCTCAGGCTCCTTGGACAGGCCGCATCCTTCACGGTTTATTGTGACCGTCTCACCCTGGCAGATGCAAATGGCATAGCGATCCTTTCGTTTGCCAGGACCGTACCACCTGTCCCGGAACCCCTTGTCGGGACAAACTGGACACTTGAATCCTTTCATACCGCGGATGCTGTTTCATCGGTTATTGCCGGTACAACCATCACCGCCGTCTTTGAAAAAGAGGGTAGTGATTCCAGTTCAGCCGGGTGCAACCACTACGCTGCCAGGTACAACGTGACGGGGCATCGCTGTCATTCGGATCGATCGGGTCAACGAAAATGTCCTGCACTGCACCTGGTGTGATGCAGCAGGAGGTGACATATCCTGCCCTCCTCAACCAGGACAAAGATCTTCACTATTGAGGGTGATACCCTTACTCTGGCAGATATGAATGGGCGATCCGTTCTGTCATCTGGAACGGCAGGTCAGTAGTCACATGAAGAAAGTAATAACCCGAAAATGTTAAAATCACGTATCTTTTCGGTATATTTTTTTTAAATTTTTTACTACCACTCATGCGTAGTACAAAACCCGGCCTGCGTTTATTTTACGCAGTCAATATCCGGTGAATATGGCTTGATATCCACTACCGGTGTACCATCGAGTGCATCGAGCCCGCGTACACGAAGGGTATTTCCTTCCCTCCCGAGCAGGTCAACCACCGAGAACCCTACCGGGTTGGGGCGGTTGGGTGAACGGGTGGCAAACACCCCGTGCTCGATCATCTCATGCGGTGGTGTTGCCTTGAGCATCGTCCTGTCAGCCCGGTCAAACCATGAAAGGATGATCAGGTGGGATCTTTTCTCAACATCCTCAAGCCCGGAGAGATACTGCTCATCGATCACGATCTCTGAAACAGTATCTGACAATCTCCCCTGCCGTGGTGCATCCATCCTCTCCTTGTAGGGAGACTTCACATATCCAATCGGCCGGATTTCAAAATTCATGGTTTTTCTCACCCAGAAAAAAGGGGAAACCCTTATGTTCTCTTCGCGGGATGCGTGCCTTCAGCGCACGGGATACAGACACACTTCCCGTTCATGTTCCTTGTTTTTGCATCGGCAACCGTCTCTCCGCAGGACTCGCAGGTGACCGAAGCATAAACCCGTGCTTTCTGCGGGGGCTCCATGGTGATCTTCTCAAGGTTCATGATTTTCTCTGCAGGTGCATGGAGTACATCCACCGTTGCCTTGTACATCAGCTCGTGGAACTTTTCTTCTTCCTGTGCTGTGGCTTTTCCTGAGAAGACTCCGGCTCGCAGGGCCGCAAAATCGTCATCTTCGGTGGCTTCGTTCCGGTGGAAAGTGACCCGGACTGCTTTGCCGTCTTTCCTGTTGTAAAAGGTGAACGCATGCTTGCCATAATCGTGGATGATCAGGTTGCCCTTTCCGGCGGTTGTCCCGGCAATGACCTGGATCGCATCCACACCGCAGGCATTGGTCTCGCAGATGGCGACAAGGTCTTCATCTTCCGGCCGTGTGACGCCAAGGGCATCCATTGCAGCGGTTGCCGCACGGTAACCGGAAGCAAGGCCCGGGCAGGAATGACCGTGGAAGCGTATGCAGTCATCGAAGGTTATCAGCTGGGGTGCATGGTGATGGTGGGCGTGCATTTCTCTCTCCTACGTGATGTTACAGGCGCCCGGAATTACACCGCGGACGCCTCCGGGTTCTCCAATCATGACCGGGAGGCGTACACGTCCTCAATAACAGATGCTGTGACGATATCATGATTGCCCTGGATGTACACGGTTCCGTTTTTGATGAAAATGAATGTATCTGCAAACCTCAGGGCCTGGTTCAGCTCATACATCGTCGTAATGGCCGCGATCTTATGGTCCCTTACAACTTCGCGGATAGTATTGAGGATATCCACCTGGTTTTTCAGGTCAAGGTTGCTGGTCGGTTCATCGAGCAGCAGGACTTTTGGCTCCTGGACAAGCCCTTGCGATGGCAACTTTCTGGAGCTCGCCGTTCCACTCATCTCATCAATATAGACAAGGCGGAGCGCCTGCATTTTAAGCCGGGTAAAGATGGCATCCACGATGGCGAGATCGCGGGGTGCAACGTCCCAGCCGATATGCGGCCGACGGCCGAGCAGGACTGCATCGAACGCGGTCAGGCGCCCGGTCTCCACCCTCTGCGGGACATAGCCGACCCGCCGGGCGATATCCAGTGTCCCGAGATCGAGCAGGTTCTCCTCTTCAAGCAGCACGGTTCCCTGCCGTTGCTTTAAGATCCGGTTCAGGCATTTTAACAGCGTGGTCTTACCTACACCGTTGGGGCCGAGCACTGCGACCACCTGTCCCCGTTCAATGGAGAAACCAATCTCCTGAAGATATTCACAAGTTTATCCATGATAATCTCGATTCCGGTTCTCTTATCCCGGTCAGAAATCGAAAACGGAAACGGATCTCCGGGTACTATCGGAGACGACTCGCTCTGTCATTCGATGAGGAAAAATATCATCAGAGGAATAACGTTGAAACTGAATTCTCCGTCTTAAAAAGAAAGTTCGGAGAAGCCCTTAAAGCCAGAAATTACCGCCTTCAGATCAAGGAAATCAAAATCAAAGTAATCCTCTATAATCTCTCAAGAATTATATCGGTGCTGTGTTTCCTTATTATTATTGAGGATTTCTACAGAGCCGTGAATTAACCGAAATAAAAATCTCCAGCTCCCAACAGATACAAGTGCAATTATATGCTAATCCTTTCACGATCAGATGGAAGTAAAGCAAAAGATCATTATTGCAATTCTCATGCTCGGAACGCTGATGGGTTCCCTTGATTCGACCATTGTTATTCTTGCATTTCCCACCATCTCCGAACACCTCAATTCCACCCTTGTATCCACCCTCTGGATCATTCTCATCTACCTCCTTGTTGTAGCAGTATGCACCACCCAGCTCGGGAGACTTGGTGATATTTATGGCAGGAGCCGGATGTTCAATACCGGTTTTGGCATATTTACTGCAGGGTCGCTCTTCTGCGGGCTGTCCCCGTCTATCCACTGGCTGATCTTCTCCCGTGGCATACAGGCACTCGGCGGGGCGCTGATGCAGGCGAACAGCGGTGCAATTATCGCTGATACGTTTCCCCCCAATGTGCGGGGCGCTGCATTCGGGTATATTTCCCTCGGCTGGACGAGCGGGGCGATGTTGGGAATAGTCCTTGGTGGAATTATTACCACGTATGTTGGGTGGGAATATATCTTCTTCATCAACCTGCCGATTGGAATACTTGCCACGGTGCTTGGGATATGGTATGTGAAGGATACAGTCCGGGCAGAAGCACGCCTTGATACGGTTGGAATGATCCTCCTTGGTGCCGCCCTGACGCTTATCTCGTACGCGGGTGTTGACTTTGCGGGTCAGGGCGCCACGGGTTCAAATGCCCTGATATTCCTTTCGGGGATCGCGACGATTGTCCTGTTCCTTGCCTACGAATCGCGCTGTTCCAACCCCATCATCGACTTTGGTACATTCAGGAACCGGATCCTGAAATATTCCATCACGGCCTCGTTTTTCTTAAGCCTGGGCTACCTTTCCGTCGTGTTTCTTATCACGATGTACCTCCAGGGCATACGAGGCCTCACACCTCTCGACGCGGCGCTTCTCCTTACTCCGGGATACGTGGTAGGGAGTTTGCTCTCCCCGATGATGGGCAGGCTCTCCGACCGGTACGGGGCCCGTATCCTTGCCACCTCCGGAGCAGCGATGCTGATCCTTGCCACACTTGTTTACCTCACGCTCAGGCTCGATACTCCGCTTTGGGTGGTGCTTGTAGCATCCGGTATCTCAGGTATCGGCTCCGCGATGTTTTTCCCGTCAAATAACAGCGCCGTAATGGCAAATGCCCCCCATGGGTCCTATGGCGGAATCTCGGGTGTCCTTCGGACCGTCCAGAACACGGGTATCCTTGGAAGTTTTGTTATCGCCATCACCGTTGCGTCAGCATCGATCCCCAGGAACGTCGCTTTCGAAGTCTTCATCGGCACAACGAACCTGGTCGGCGGTGTTTCGGAAGCATTCCTGCACGGCATCGACGCCTCGCTCTGGGCATCTATAGGTATTATGGGAGTTGCAGCTATCCTTTCCTGGATGCGGGGGCGTGAGGTCAGAAAGGCTGAACAGTAAGTTTTTTACGGTATTTTCCCGTCATCATGTATCATCAAAAAATTTAATGGAGAGCGTATTAACCTGATTACACATTTTACTTACCGGAAAGGTGTGGTTATGAAAAAAATTATTCTCATCGGGTGCGCGGTGATCCTGATGGCCGTGGCCGGTTGTATAACAACTCCATCAGGTACGGGCACACCGCAGCCGACGTCGCCCTCACCGGTGATAACCGCGGTGCCAAACCCTGTTTTACCCATGGACGCAACAGTTGTATTGGGGACCCCGGAAAACCCGTTCACTGCATCAATCGACAGTTTCGAGATCGATCCCCCGTCAGAACCTGGTAAACAGACAATTACCATATACGTCGCAGTAAAGAATACCGGGATGAAGCCTGTCCAGTTAGTATGGTTCAGCAGGCTCATGGATATTTCAGGCAATACATACGGGGGGATTGGGATATCCCATGGGGGGACCGGTGCACGGTCCGGCCTGATCACCCCGAATATGACCGAAGCAGCGCGGGACTATGTTGTCATTCCTGAAGCAGGTTTCACCCAGCTCTCGAAAGGTGCAATACTTGATGTTTACTTCATGGAAAAGAAGTCTGACACCGATACAGTCTCTCTTGTACCAGATTACCACGCCCGATGGGCAATCGATCCCGGCGTGATCGCATAACTTTTTTTTTAACTTCCAGGGAACGATAACCCTGTAATGTAAAAAAATGCCTTTTCACCGGGCGACACCTGGAAACGGTAACGGATGGATCAGGCAGTTTACTTTGGCCGGGCCGTGATGGCGAGAGGATGGGATATTACCGGTGAGAAATGAAGCGGTCATGAAAATGGCCCGGAAGATACCCTGATCTCTGATGTCTCTTAACTAAACTCCATGGATATATTATCAGGCCAACCCGGGAGATAAAAAGTGCAGGGGGGGATTAATCCCCTGGTATATATCTGTCTGTTAACGTTACGGCACGTACTTTATTCCCGGATAGATATACCCACGGAAACCATCTTCTGTCACTGAGAGATCAAACTGGTCCATAATCAGGTCACGAAATTCTTTTTCGAGTATCAAATCCGGAATTTTCTTCGTCTGTTTCTTATAAAACCTGATCCACTCTGCCCAGAGCAGCATACACTGCACATCGCAGATTGCATTTGGTTTTATGTGTCGCGATAAAAATTTTCGGAACGTTTTCAGTTCTTTCAGTTCTTCGGCACTGATATTAATACCGAGGTTAGAGCAGTTTTTTTCCAGTTCAATGTCTGAATCATCGGGATAACCGGCAAAACGGGCAATTCCGGTGCCCGATGATTTCTGGAGAACCTGCAGGGGAAATGCATACGGCTGATTGAAATCGAATGTTTTACTGACTTCGGAACTCTTCATGGCGGAAATGGAAATCACCATGCTATGGTTTGGAGAGGGTATTTATAGCCAATTCCCTAAAAAACAAATTTTGAAACATTTTCTGAAACAATTCAGGAAAAATGATCTTCGATCAGATATTTTATCCACTCTGCATCCCATGAGAAAAAGTGATGAACCAGAACGAGACTACGGAGCACGTCAGAGCGATCATGCGGTCATTTGCCCGGTTGACCGGCCTGGAACCGGTAAGCGCTCTCCCGAAGCGCTACCTGTGGACTGATGCATTTGCCGTGTGTAATTACCTGGAACTCTACCGGCTGACCGGTGATACTGCTTTCACGGAAATGGCCATGCGCCTGGTGGACCAGGTGCATCACACGCTCGGGCGGTATCGTGAAGATGACCCCCGTACAGGTTGGATCAGCGGACTTTCTGAACAGGAAGGCGAACAGCATCCAACCTTAGGCGGGCTGCGGATTGGAAAAACATACAGGGAACGAGGCCCGGCCGAGGCTTATAACGAGCGCCGCGAGTGGGACATGGACGGGCAGTACTATCATTACCTGACGAAATGGATGCATGCGCTTCACCAGGTAAGCAAGGTTACCCGGGAAGTGAAATATCTCACGTTGGCAATAGAACTGGCACAAACGGTTCATGCCGGCTTCACCCATTCACCCCGCTCCGGTGAAAGGAAAAGGATGTCCTGGAAGATGAGTACCGATCTCACCCGTCCGCTGGTTCCCTCCATGGGCCAGCATGACCCTCTCGATGGTTTTGTTACCTACCATGAGTTGCAACTCGCCTCAGTAATGGATTTCGGACAATCGGCACAACCCGGCCTGGACGCCGCAATCGCTGATATGGCAGATATCTGCAAAGGGATGAACCTTTCCACCGATGATCCTCTTGGTAGTGGCGGCCTCTTAGCTGATGCAATCAGGATCGCGCAACTGACCATTAAACGGGGCTCAGCTTATGGCAACCTCCTGGAATCCCTCCTGGTATCAGGCCTTGAAGGCGCGTATAGTTTTAAAGAAGGGGAGCATTCTTGGATTGCCCGCAGGCTACCGCCTGGCATTTCGTGAGCTCGGTTTGTCAATTGGTCTTTCAGGTGTGGAGATGCTCCGGGAATGGATCAGGGAGAACCCGGCCCTGTTTGGAAGGTCTGATGTCCTGCAAAGATATGTCGATGCCCTCGCGGGATTTGAACCGGTCAGGGAAAATACCGAACAGTTCTGGATGGATGGCACAAACCGGCAGGCTGACACGTGGACCGGCCACCGGGAGATCAATATGGTGATGCTTGCCACCAGTCTTGCTCCACGGGGATTTCTCGTAATTTCGTGATCGATCCCAGCACAGGTTTACTGAGTTGCATAATAATATGCAGTAGGGGGGGGGTGGTCTCCCACGCCGGATTCATTCCGCGAAATTACACCTCTGGCGCTCCCGGGAATGGCTGGTTCCTGCTTATCCTTATGTCTGCCGGAGAACCAGACGTGAAAGAACACACGGCTCGGGCGGTTTTTTACTTCATCTCCTGATGCGAGGAAGTAACTGGGTAAGAAGCATTCTCGTGAATCTTACCTTTATTGGTGAACATCCTTTGCGGGAATGAAGGATCAGGAAAAGTCCGGGAAAGCCCGGTACTCTGAACGGGAAAGGATCCGGACCATTACCGTTTTTTTACATGATACCGGCGGTTGTGAAAGCAGTTGCCGCAGATATCTTCAGACGCCGGGTTATCCTGGTACTCCGGGCAGCCACAATAACGAAACTGGCAGATACCGTATTCAGCGGGAGGGCTGTTTTTATGTTTCTTAGCCATATCGACCGGGCGGATCTTTATGCGAGGCATATAGCGTAGAAGTACCGGTCTATTATATAAAATCTATTCCACCACACTGTTTCGGGTCCTTCCGGAGGGCGACCAGGCAATAATACCAAAAGGACTGATATCTCGAACATCACATAACGCGAATGCATTTATTGGAACATCTTTCGTAAAAAAACAGGCAACATAGAAGACGGGGGAAGAACATTTGTCCTGATCCGGGCTCGTTCGTTTCCAATAAGGTATATATTCTTATAAAAACCGATTCACAGGAGAATTCCGGTTCCCCGGGATGACAAAAGAACTGGAGGAACAGGGTTTCGATCTCCGGAAAATCCGCCAAGTCTGTGTAGCGGTCAATGCTTCAGAAACCGTAGAAAATGCTGATAAAAAACCGGATTTCCAGATTGCATGATCACCTTCAGAAAAATGGGATGTTATTTTATTTTTGTGTCTGACAGCGCTTTTTCAACGTGGGCCAGAAGGTCTTTTTCAATGACAGGTTTTATGATATATCCGCACGGCGATGCCTCTTTTGCCCGGGCGCTGATGGTGTCATTGGAATGTGCGGTTAAAAAAATGACCGGAATATCATATCGCCTGCGGATCCGGGTGGCGGTTTCAATACCATCAAGCTGCCCGTCCAGCGTGATGTCCATCAGGATGAGATCCGGGCGGGGAATTTTCTCCACATGCATGAGAGCATCCTCACCGGAAGATACTGGTTCCCGTACTCCGTAGCCTGCGCCCGCCAGGATCTCCATGAGATGGAGCGCGATGAGTCCTTCATCCTCGACTATCAGAATTGATCGTACTGCCATGATGCTCCTGATATCAATGCTTTTCCGGAGAAACAGCCGGTAAAAAATAGATGTTACCGGTGGATGATAAACTAATCTGTCAGTTTGAGCGAATGAAGGTTTACCCGGGTTAAATGAAACCGAGAACCGGACGTTACCGGCCTCGCGAGAGTCGACTCACCTGCCGCCATGGACCAAATCTTCCTCAATCACTTTCCTTCTGTGGCCAGGCTCTGCCCGTGTCCGAAACATAAACTACAAATATCGATCACCGCGATCTCACTCTATCCCGGGACGGTTCAGGTGAATCTGACTTCATTCCTTCAGATGCCAGAATTGAAAATATCCTTTGTGCTGACAGGACAGGAGAAAATTAGGGACCGGCATCAGGGCCATAAAGGCCTGACGTTACCCGGCACCCGACAAAAGATATCTTCGTTAATCCCGGATAAAATCCTACGATTGGAGAGCTACCTGAATGGACCCCTTTCCCCCCGCAAATAATTCACGGGTTGCCGCTATTTTCTATGAGGTCTCCGAACTCCTGAGGATCAAGGGTGAGAAATTCAAACCCCAGGCGTATGCGAAGGCGGCTCACGCGATTGAGACCCTGAAGGAGGATATCGGTGAATTCAGCAAAAGGGAAAAACTCGAAGAGATTCCTGGTATTGGTACTCATCTGGCAGCAAAGATCAGCGAAATTATCGAGACCGGCAGCCTCAAATACCTTGAAGACCTGCGCCAGGAGATGCCCTCAGGGGTGCGTGAGCTGGCGGAACTGGAAGGTATCGGGCCAAAAAAAGCTATTATCCTGAACCGCGAGCTTGGTATTACCAGTAGGGCGGAACTGGAAGAAGCAGCAAAGGCGGGTAGGATCCGCGATCTGCCCGGCTTTGGCGAGTTGAGTGAGAAAAATATCCTGCGAAGCACCAGCACAAAAAGAACCGGGGGGCGTTTCCTGCTTGGCGAGGTCCTTCCCGTTGCACAGGACATTGTCCACAACCTTGCGGCTCTTCCCGAGGTAAAACAGATCAGCCTTGCCGGGTCGCTCCGGAGAAAACGGGAGACTATCGGGGATGTCGATATCCTCGCAACTTCTCCCGAACCCGGCAGGGTTATGAATGAATTCTGTTCCCTCCCTTCCGTTGACCGGGTCACGGTCCGGGGCCCGACCCGGAGCTCCGTAGTCCTTTCCAGCGGCCTGCAGGTTGACCTGAGAGTTGTGAAGGAAGACCAGTATGGGGCCGCCCTCCAGTATTTCACCGGATCAAAAGACCATAATATTTCACTCCGGCGGCTGGCTCTCAGTCGAAACTGGAAGCTGAACGAGTATGGTCTCTCTGACCTCTCGACCGGAAAGAAGATTGCCGGTAGGAGCGAAGAGGAAGTCTACCGGATGCTGGACCTCCCGTTCATCGAACCGGAACTGAGGGAGGACCGGGGGGAGATTGAAGCGGCGCAGACGGGGACTCTGCCAGATATCATTCCGTATTCTGCCGTGCGGGGAGATCTCCATATACACACGTCATGGAGTGACGGGAAACATACCATTCTGGAGATGGCAGAAGCAGCAAAATCTCTCGGGTACGAATATATCGCGATCTGCGACCACGCGAAGAGCCCGCAGTTCGCCCGGGGGCTGACAGAGAAACAGATCACCGGACAGCGAACAGAGATCGAACAGGTGAACCGGTCCCTTGAAGGATTTGAAGTGCTTTCAGGAATAGAATGCAGCATCGGTGACGACGGATCGCTGGATGTCGGGAACACGACCCTTCAGGATCTTGATGTCGTGGTAGCGGGTGTTCATTCCCGCCTGGATTTGCCGAAAAACGAAATGACTCATCGAATGCTTGCTGTTCTGGAGAATGAATATTTGCACATCATAAGTCATCCCACCGGAAGAATTATCCAGCAGCGCGAACCAGCAGAATTCGATTTTACTGCATTCTTCAGGACCGCTGCAGAACGTCAGGTGATCCTTGAGATCAATGCACTCCCGAACCGGTTGGACCTTTCTGACCTGACCTGCATAAAGGCACGGGAGTTTGGATTACGATTTGCGATCGATTCAGATGCCCATTCCCGTGATAACCTGAACAACATGGAGCTCGGTGTTGCAACAGCACGACGGGGATGGCTTGAGGTAAAGCACATCGTAAATACCCTTTCTGCAAAGGATCTCCGGGGGATTCTCGAATAACAGCTGATCAAAGCGAGAGGATTCTATTCTCCTTGTTTTCCCACAGTGAAGACGAAGAAACCGGTTCGGTGATCCGCGATGACAAATTTCTTGCATCAGGGGTTTAATTCCTGTCTGCCGGTTTCCAGGCCAAATGCCACACACCGCATAGAGACCGAACCGGCAAATATCATCTCATTAAAGAACCAGGGCCGGTCATCCCCGGCGGCCCCTATTACGCAGAGGAGTGGAAGGAAGTGTTCGCTTGTCGGATGGGCCAGCCGGGTGACCGGGTATTTTGTAAAATTGACGAGAGAATCATAGTCCCGGTTGACAAGATTGTTTTTTACGATATCATCGAACTCGAGTGCCCAGGGATAGGGTTTTCCCTGCATACTGATCATCCTGAGGTTATGGACGAGGTTCCCGCTGCCGAGAATCAGGACACCACGCTCCCTCAATGGTCCGAGTTCTTTACCTATCTTGTAAAGGAGTGACGATGGCTGGTTGTAATTCAGGCTGAGCTGGATCACCGGGATATCGGCCTCCGGATACATATGCCGGAGTACCGACCAGGTCCCATGGTCGAGTCCCCACTCGTAATCAAGGCCGATACTGCTGCTGCGTATGGTGTTTTGCACAATTTTTGCCCATTCCGGAGATCCCGGGGCAGGATATTCAATCCGGTAGAGCTCATCGGGAAACCCGTAGAAGTCATGAATTGTCCGGGGACGCCCGGCTGCGGTGACCGCAGTCCCTTCCTGGATAACCCAGTGCGCTGATATGCTGAGGATGAGTGCAGGCTTTGGAATCATCCCTGCCAGCTGTTTCCATGCAGCGCTGAATGGATTGTTTTCCCGTGCATTCTCCGGGGAACCATGCCCGACAAATACTACCGGCATCCGGTGGCCTGCCGGAAACTTCGGTATATCAATCCTGCTTTTCCCGCCAGGTATTTTCGGATGCATTCTGTCATCCGGGACCTTCTTCGTAATGGTCTGGTTAACTCCGGGCTCCACGGCAGATCATCTTCCCGTGGCATCATGCCCGGTCATCATGGTTTTTTGGTTCATTTCCGTTGATAAAAAAAATATCCCGGATCGGTCCGGGGTTTTGGAAAATATCCGGGATGATTATTTTTTCCGGACTTTTGCACCAGTTTTTCCGTCCTTCATTGCAATCTTTGCTGGCCGCGGGCGGTCCTGGTGAGATCCATGATCCAAATCTAGTGCCTGCTCTGGTGGCGGTGTATGTGGATTATGCCTTGGGGGAAGCGTAGCTTTTTTCTGCGGATGATGTTCGGGATGAGGATGCGGGTGATCCAGGGGGTGATGTTTATCCTCTTCCTTATGGCGGTCCTTGTCCGGGCTTGCCTGATAACCGGTATGAGACTGGTGATCATGGGGTGTAGGATGTGGTTCGCGTCTTGGTGACATATTTTTATTACAATTCTTTTCTTCCTGATAAACGATTGCATATGACACAATGACCTTTTCAACAATCCGGGTCAGCGTGCGCGAATGCCGGAGAGCCAACCTTCATCTGTATTAGTCTGAATATCAGCGTCTGGAGAAATCACGGGGGATATGAACAAATATTACCTATACCGAAAATCAGATTTTACGTTTTTATTTTTCCTTTAATGTTCTGGATTTCGTTTAAAATATGGTAACAATGCAAATATTTTTTACAGGTACTGCCATTTATCTTATGATATGCAAGAAGAAATAAATAATCTCGTAATCGGGGTTATTTTTTTAATTCTCATTATAAACACGATGATGCTGATGTCCCTCGTTACCGCTCTGAACGGGCCGGCAGCCGGACAATCGGTCCCTCTCCCCCCAGCTATTTCATTTCCTGTTTTTGCCTCTTCCGCCGATGCCGTGACTCCCGAGCCGGTCTACCTGGTACCAACTATCGTGCCTGTTGTCAACCAGGGGGCTGCTCTTCCGGATACCAGCGTGATTGTATCAGGAAAGGAAACCGAGCCGGTCATAAAATCAATATCATCATATGTAACGATTGAACCAAAAGAAGCCCCGAAAATAGAAACTCACACCTTCATACAGTCAGTAATCCCAGGAAAATACGACACGGGATATGTCCCCATCTATTCTCTGACCAGCGAGGAGTTATCTCAGGTTCTGCCTCTCGTTTCCTTCTCCCTCCTCAACCCGCCCCTCGTAATCGATTATGATATAGTGCCGGCAAGTACCACGGACATAAAATACATTGAATATAAGGAGCTTTCGACACTACACGAAGAAAATCTTGTAATAACCCGTCCATTTGAAGATACCTGGTTTACGCTCATTGTCAGGAATAAGGACACCGGGCAAATTGTCGCAGAAGATGGTTTTGGCAGAACGTATTCATTCCAGTCTCCCCGGCAACTTGTTTTGCGGGAATCCGGCAATTATTCGTTTGAATTCTCGGGAGATTACGGTGTGATTAACCTGACGATGAAAGTCAAGCAGGAAGGGAATTTTCCCTGATTTTCCCTGATTTGTCCGTTTTTTTTATCTTCCTTCTGCTTCATTTTCATGTTCCGGGGCTTCCTGATACCTGCGTAAAATGATGGGATAAACCGATGAACCATAAAGATATCTTCTAAGTTCCGGATAAAGGATTTGGAACTTCCCCATCGTATATGTATACGAAGATCCCGTGGTATCATGAAAACCACTTCCCGTTTCATCAGACTCTCACGCACTGCCCGGGGGGAGAAACGCTTCCCGGCAATCGTCTGCAGGTCAAACATTGCATCCGCTTCTTCCATTGTCAGTATCCCCTTCTCAATGGCAAGATCCCGGATTGCCTTATGTTTTATCCGGGATTCATGAGCGATCCAGGCAGCTCTCTGGTACCCGATCTTTGGAGTGAGCAGGGTCGCGAGGACCGGATTCGTACCGGCATTCATGACAAGCCGCTCTTCATGAGCCTCAATGCCATCAATGCACCGAAGGGTGAAGACCGGAAGGTAATGGTTGAGCAGTGAGACTGACTGAAGAATATTGTGGACGATCACCGGTGCCATTATGTTGAGTTCGAGCTGGCCGGCCTGCACGGCCATGGACACGGTTGTGTCGTTGCCGATGACCTGGAATGCAATCATATCCATGCATTCGGCCATGACCGGGTTGACCTTCCCCGGCATAATGGATGATCCCGGCTGAACAGGAGGGAGAGAGATCTCGTCGAGGCCTGATACCGGACCAGATCCCAAAAGACGGAGATCGTTTGCAATCCGGATCAGTTCGAGGGAAAGTTCCTTCAGGGAGCCCGAGAATGCTCCCATCTGCGACAGGCTCTGCAGTGCCTCGAAACTATTCCTTGCAGGAACGAGGTCAAGACCCGTGAGGGAACGGAGAGTGTCAATCATCTTCCTGCGATATCCCGGAGGTGTGTTTGCCCCGTTTCCGGTTGCAGTCCCGCCGATCGCCACTTCCAGCAGATCAACGCGCCGTTCCCGGATCCGTTCTGCGGCCCGGACAACAGCCGCACTGTAGGCATAGAATTCATCGCCAAGCGTGACCGGGATTGCATCCATCAGGTGTGTCCTTCCGGTCTTTGGGAGCAGCGCAAATGCATCTCCCTTATTCAGCAATGCCCTGGCGAGATCCACCAGCACCGTATCGAGGTACAGTGCACCCCGGATTATCGCGATATGCGAGGCGGTTGGAAAGGTGTCATTGGTCGACTGGGCCTGGTTTACCTGGTCGTTCGGGCTCAGGAATTCATAATCTCCCCGGGCTCTACCGAGAATCTCCAGGGCCCGGTTTGCGATTACCTCGTTCACGTTCATATTGAAAGAAGTCCCGGCTCCGGCCTGGTAGATGTCGACCGGGAAATGATCAGCAAATTTCCCCGCAATGACTTCATCCGCCGCGGTCACTATGGCCTCGCCGCGCTGCTGATCGAGGACCCCAAGCTCCATATTAGTGAGAGAAGCTGCTTTTTTGACAAGAGCATACGCTGCAATCAGTTCCGGTGGTTCCCGTAATCCACTGACCGGAAAATTCTCTGTCGCTCTCACCGTCTGAATCCCGTAATATGCTTCTGCGGGCACATCACGGACTCCAAGAGGGTCACGTTCCTGTCGCATCATGATACATCTCCCGATTTGCTGTCTTTTTTCATCTTCAGAAGTTCCTGTCGGGCGCGTCCTATGGCTTTATCCGGCGGCACATTTTTTGGGCAAACCCTGCGGCAGTTGGTATGGAACTCGCATGCCCACCATCCATCCGGATGATCAGCACTATCAAGCCGGGCAGCACCCTGCTGCTCCCGCGGGTCGATACGGAACCGGTAGAGTTTTGCGAGTGCCGCGGGTCCGGTATACCGGGGATTTTTCCTGTTGACCGGGCACGCCGCAAAGCAGGCACCGCAAAGGATGCAGTTGATATACTCCTCAAGCTCGCGGACTGATGCCGGTGACATGAGCCGTTCCTTCTCCGGTTCCGGTTCACCAGGCCTGAATACTGGTCCGACTGCCCGGTAATTCATAAAAAATGGCTCCATATCCACGATGAGATCTTTGATCACTGGAAGATTCGGGAGAGGCTCAAGGAGGATCTCTCTTTTGCTATCCCATGGTTCCATGAGCTCTGGCAGGTCGTAATCGGAGAGGTGAATATCCCGGGCACCGGTAATGAGTGCTTCCAGCTGGGTCCGGCACGCGAGCCGGGGCACCCGGTTGATCAGCATTGCACAGGTCCCGCAGACCGCTCCACGGCAGGAATAGCGGAAAGCAAGGGTGTCATCATAGCGTGCCTGCGCCTCGAACAGTGCGGTGAGGACGGTCTTGCCTGGTTCAGGTTCGATTGCAAACGTGTCGTACCGCGGTTTTTCCCAGCCGGAATGGAAACGGAACACCTTCAGGTT
The DNA here is from genome assembly GCA_963815065.1 of uncultured Methanoregulaceae archaeon. Classification (GTDB taxonomy): domain Archaea; phylum Halobacteriota; class Methanomicrobia; order Methanomicrobiales; family Methanospirillaceae; genus Methanoregula. The sequence continues at coordinate 111,404 of CAWFFE010000005.1, forward strand.
CATCAGTATACCCGCTCCTCGGGGGGGAACATGCCAGGAGTAACCGGGGAATACGTGATTGAAATTTTCCCGTTCCGGTAGCTGGCCAGCGAATGGTTGAGGAAGTGCTCGTCATTCCGGGCGGGATAATCCGTTCTGGTGTGGGATCCCCGGCTCTCCTTCCGGTTTATCGCCCCCCGTGCTACAGCTTCTGCAACCAGGACCATGTATTCAAGTTCGAGATATCGTACGAGAGCCTGGTTTGCGACCCGATCCTTATCGGAGATCGAGATATTCCCCAGTTTCTCGCGGATTTTATGGATTTCCTCAAGTCCTGTTCTCATCAAATCTCCTTCCCGGAAGATACCGAATTTCGTATACATAGTCTCTTTTAACAAGTCGATGACGGAGAAGAGCTTACCCCCCCCGTCCCGTTCAAGAATGCTCTTGATCTTCTCTTCAGAATCTTTCATGGCCGAAAGGACCGGCCGGGAATCCGGAAGAGAAACTGATTGTATATCCCTGATAATGGAATCTGCCACCAGCCGCCCGAATACCACCGTTTCAAGGAGTGAATTCCCCCCGAGACGGTTTGCACCATGGACGCTGACACATGCACATTCACCAGCCGCATACAGGCCGGGGAGACCTGAGTGTCCTTCAATTCCCCCACCGATCCCTCCCATGGAATAATGCTGGGCCGGTTGTACCGGGATTGGTTCGGAAACAGGATCAACACCAGCAAAATCCATCGCCAGTAAACGGATCCCGGGCAGACGTTCCCGGATACGCTCCTCACCGAGTTGGCGGAGATCAAGGTGGACGAAGCCCCCCTCAAAACCCCTGCCGGCGGCGATCTCCATCTCAATTGCACGTGCCACTACATCACGGGGAGCAAGGTCCAGCGATCGGGGAGCATACCGGGCCATGAACCGCTCGCCGTTCTTATTTATCAGGATACCTCCCTCCCCCCGGGCTGCCTCAGAAATAAGAATGCTGGTCCCTTTCAGGGAAGTCGGATGGAACTGGACAAACTCCATATCCTTAAGATTGGTTCCTGCCAGGATCGCAAGTGCGTGTCCGTCCCCCGTGTTGATGATCGCGTTTGTGGACCGGGAGTAGATTCGCCCGAAACCCCCGGTGGCCATAAGAGTTGCTTTTGCGGAGAACCCGTGGACCGTTCCGGTCATGATCTCGAGTGCTATACATCCCGTGCACCTCCCGGAATCGGTGACAAGCGAGGTGACAAAAAATTCTTCATATACCGGTATCTTTCTATTGGTAACCTGCTCGTAGAGGGTATGGAGTACATTATGCCCTGTCCTGTCTGCTGCATAACAGGTCCGGGGAAACCCTGCCCCTCCAAAGGGGCGCTGGGCGATCTTCCCGTCTTCGAGCCGGGACCAGACCGTACCCATGTGCTCCAGCTCGATCACCGTTGCCGCCGCCTCTTTGCACATGCGCACAACAGCGTCCTGGTCTGCGAGATAATCCGATCCCTTGACGGTATCATAGGCATGCCTTTCCCAGCTGTCTGAGGCGCCTCCGCTGCCGGGGACATTTCCCAGGGAGGCATTCATCCCTCCCTGTGCTGCTACCGAGTGGGATCGCAAAGGATGGACCTTTGAAAGTATTGCGCAGGATTGTCCTGAGCGGGATATCTGCAGGGCGGCTCGCAGCCCGGTCAACCCGCCCCCGATAATAATCACATCATACGGGTGAACAATCGGTTGAGCCATGCATGCGGATCCTCCATTATGTCTCGTGTATTCCACAATGGTAGATAACAGTACGCATCGGGTCAGATCGTTTTTTCACTTTTTTGGTTCAGGATACCATTTTATCCAATGGCAGGAATTGTATTTTTCACCAGTATCTGGAGAGAAAGTATGGCAGAAAGAGAAGTATCGGTATTAATCGGTGGGAGAGCCGGGGACGGAATTTCAAGTGCCGGCCAGGTTGTTGCCCGTCTCCTGGCCAGGGCCGGGTACCGGGTGCATATGTACTTCGACTACCCGTCGCTGATTAAAGGGGGGCATAATTTTGCGATCATCCGGGCGGCAGAAACAGACATCGGTGCCGTGAGGGAACAGGTGGATTTCATCCTTGCCCTCAACCAGGAAACCCTGAACCGTCACCGGTTCCGCCTTGGTGAACGGGGGGTGATCATATACGACACCGGCCAGGTGAAACAGGCAGAAGGGATCGGAATTCCGGTAAAAAATATTCTTGACGCAGAAGGGGCCCCGGCCGTGATGGGAAATTCTGCCATGATCGGGGGATTCATAAAGGCGGCGGGGCTCGACTGGGACTCTTCAACTGATGTCCTGAAAAAGTCGATGCCCAGGGAAACGGAAAAAAATCTCCGTGTCGCCAGGAGGTCATACGATACTTCAGAGGAACGCATGCAGATCCCCCGGACCGGAAAGCCTGTCCTTCCGGTATTGACCGGCAACGAAGCGATAAGTATCGGTCTTGTTGAGGCTGACCTTGGGATATATTTCAGTTATCCGATGTCACCCACCTCAAATATTCTTCATTTTCTTGCAGCGTATGCAGATGATCTCCGCATCCGGGTTATTCAGCCTGAGAGCGAGATCGCCGTAATCCTGATGGCACTGGGGTGTTCCTATGCAGGATTACGATCGGCGGTAGGTACTTCAGGTGGGGGGTTCTGCCTGATGACCGAGGCGCTGAGCCTGGCCGGTATTGCAGAACTGCCCATCCTGATTATCCTTGGCCAGCGCACGGGGCCAAGTACTGGTCTTGCGACCTACTCTGCCCAGTCAGACCTCCATTTTGTCCTGCATGCGGGGCAGGGAGAGTTTCCACGCCTGATCATCGCACCGGGTAACGCCGGTGAAGCACGCCGCTGGTCAGTGACGGCCATGGATCTTGCGTGGAAGTACCAGCTTCCGGCCATTATCCTCTCTGATCGTCTCATCTGCGAAGGACTGTACAGCGTGGAGGCAGATGCCGCGACACGATACCCTGCCGGACCGGTTATGGGAGATCCAATGATCCATCCGTATCTCCGGTACGCTCCGGCGGGTTCCGGGATCTCCCCACTACGGTTCCCGCCAGCCAAAGGAGAGGTCATCAGGGTCAACAGTCATGTCCATGATCCAGACGGGATCACGACCGAAGATCCTACAGTAACAAAAGAGATGGCAGATAAGCGGATGAAGAAGATGGAGGGGCTAGCCTCGGAGGTTGAGGGGATAAGCCCCATCAATCTGGGGGGGGCTGCAGATGCTTCTACCGCCTTACTCTGCTGGGGATCCACCAAAGGGGTTTGCGAAGAAGTTGCCGGAAAGAAGGGGCTGCGGTTGATCCAGCCGGTCGTGCTCTGGCCGTTTGCGGAAAAGATGTTTGCCCGTGCGATGGATGGTGTGGAACGGTTCTATGCAGTTGAGACTAATGAAACAGGCCAGCTGGCCGCGCTCGTGAGCAGGTTCGGGTACCGCGCTTCCGGAAAGATCCTGAAATATGACGGCAGGCCGTTTATGGTCGATGAACTGGAAGCTGCCGTGAACAAGGTGATCCCATGACCGGTAATGAACTTATCAGCAGGGCAAAGAACACCTGGTGTCCGGGCTGCGGCAATTTTGCGATCCAGCATACACTCAAAGAGGTAATCCTGACCCTGGAAACGGAGGGGACTCCCCGGGAGAATATAGTTATTGTCGCCGGTATAGGCCAGCATGGCAAGACTTTTGATTTCATGAACCTGAACGGGGTTTACTCGCTTCATGGGCGGACGATTCCCGTTGCCACGGGGATCAGGCTGGCAAATCCGGATCTCAGGGTCATCTGTCTTACCGGGGACGGAGATTCCTATGCAGAAGGACTTGATCACCTGATCTTCGGGGCAAAACGGAATCTTGACATCACGGTTCTCGTATATGACAACCGGGTCTACGGGCTGACGACCGGCCAATACACGCCCACTTCACCCTATGGATTCCCGGGTCGTTCGACTCCCGGCGGGGTAAAAGAGTATCCCTTCAACCCGCTTGAACTCCTGCTGAGTTCCGGGGCAAGTTTCATCGCCCGCGGATATTCGAAAAGACGCGATCAGCTCAGGCGTCTTATTCATGAAGCGGTTGTCCACAAGGGATTCTCCGTTATCGATATTCTCCAGATCTGCGCGACCTACAATGATATGAGCAGCTACTATGATACCCGGGTTTTTGACTGGGACGAGACGGATGCAGACGACTACAATGCTGCATACACAAGGTCGCGGGAATGGGATTATTCTCACGACAGCCCGATTGGTCTCGGGGTAATGTACCGGCACACTGCCCCGATTTTTGAAGATAATTACCCGACACCTGAACCGCTCCTGCCTGAAGAGAAACAGGCATGGGTCCGGAAGATTATGGAAGAACGGGTTTGATTATGATAAGAAGTATTTCACTTTTTTTAGTCTGTTGAATGACTGGTGAGGGGTGTGCAATGGAACGAGAGGACGAACAGGTGAAACTGATCAAAATTGAACGATAACAACGGGGCAGAAGTAAACGCAGCCCGATCTCTGAGTGATTTGAGATTTAATCGGATAAAAGGTTAATTATCATTTTTATATCAAAAATTGAAATTTCCCGAAAGACTTATGCAAGACAATCGCTTTTATCGTCAGTACCGATCCCATTACTGTTCCTGTTGGTTCTTACGGGTCACCCCGTTAAAAGGAACAGGGAATCGTGAACTGATGAGGTATTCTGATGAAAACCACATGGATAATTATTGCTCTCCTGGCACTTCTGGTGTCGTGTGCCCTGATCTCGGGTTGTACAAGCACGAATCCTCCCGTGACGCCGACTCCCACGGCCACGGTAGCGGCCGGAGGTCAGCAATCGAGCGACTGGACGATGGTAAACTATGATACGGCCTACTCCCGCAACAGTCCACAGACCGTTATCGGGAAGAATAATGTCAACCAGCTCCAGGTGAAATGGATCCTGAATACGGGATACGCAGTTGAAAACCCCCCGCTTATCGTTGGTAACACCGTTTATGCCCAGAACAATGCCCTCCAGGTGATCGCGATCGATCTCCAGAGCGGACTGTCCAAATGGAAGTATGACCCCGGAGTACCAGCAGCATCCGGTTTACTCCCCCGGGCGTCATCATCCCATGGAATGGTCTACGAGAACGGGATCATCTACGCTCCAACCGGTCCGAACGGGACGGTCATCGCCCTGAACGCACAAAATGGTGCGAAGATCTGGGAAACCGAAAAGATCGATATTGGTCCTGCCTGGAGGTTATCAGCACCGCCGGTTATCTGGAATAATATCATCGTTGCCGGTTCTGCACTCGGCGATGAGCCTCCCTTCGGGGTTGCTCAGAAGGGAACGGTAACAGGAATAGACAAAGCAACGGGTAAGAAACTCTGGCAGACCCAACTCGCTGTCGGTGCATGGGTGACCACCAGCCCGAATGCGACCCTGAACGGTGGCGCAACAACGTGGACAGGAGGAGCGATCGATACGGACAAAGGAGTAATTTACCTCCCGATCGGAAACCCGTCTCCTGATTTCCAGCCCGAGGTCAGGACTCCGGGTCCAAATTTATACTCTAACAGCGTTATTGGTCTCAATATCACTGACGGAAAGATTTTATGGGCCACTCCTTTCATTGCGGAGGGTACTGTTCTGCCCAACGTTGTAACTCTTCCTGATGGACATGACTGGGACTGTTCATGGGGTACCAACCTGGTGACCGTAGACCTGGGCAATGGTCCTCAGAAAGTCGTCATCGGGCACGACAAACGTGGTGATGTGATGGCCATGGATGCTAACACGGGCAAACCGATCTGGTGGGTTACCCTGACCTATTTACAGAATGAGAACCAGCAGCCCAGCGCGAAAGGAACTGACGTTGTCTGGCCAGGCCCCGGGGCCGGTATTGAAGCATTTACCGCAACAGACGGTAAGTATGTTTACGCAGCGGCAAGCAACACGCCTGTCAGGTATTACAACGGACCGCCAAATCCCGCCAGCGGCCTGCTCTCCGAAGGAGGTGCAGTACCTGCCTTTGACGCGATCGATAACGGGTATGGCAACGGTTCGATCAGTGCAATCGACCTGAAGACCGGAAAGATCGCCTGGCAGTACCCGACCAGGAACCCGACATTTGTCTCTCCCCTGGTAACAAACGGGGTGGTTTTCTCCGGGCATGTAACTGATACGGGCAAACCGTACACATATAGTGATTTCGGCGGCCCGAGCAACACCCCGTTGACCCCCTCAGGAATGCTGACAGCTCTCGATTCCGACACCGGGAAGTTACTCTGGGAGTACAACCTCGGCGGGCAATGCGGTATCGGCGGACCCTCAATCGGGAACGGGTATCTCATTGTCCCGGTCGGTGGCATCCAGATACCCAACAATGCCGGATACGTCGTAGCATTCGGGCTTCCGTGAAGCCCATCCTTCAAATCTTCTTTTTTTTCACAGACGATGCAGAATTTTCGGGTAGTATTCGTTTTCACTCCCACGACAATATGGGATCAGTCATGAAAGAGATACCACATTCAATCCGGGAACAATGAACAGAAAAACCATTTAAACTATCAAAAATCCTTACAGGAGAAAACGAAATTCGGCTCTGTGGAAACAGGCATGAACAGAGTGTTCGCACCCAAACCATGAAAATTATTAAACCATGTAATTCTGTGAGGGCTCCCCGCCTCAGGGCCTCTCCGAGGCACGGCGGGGCAGGACGGCTTTACAAATATGCATATAGACACTGATCCGCCGCGGGGGCGCCCCGTCGGGGGCGGCGGGGTTCATCATACATAATTAAGAGGTAAAAACATTCCACTACGCACATCTGTCTACTCTATTTTCATGGGAAATCCCTTTTAAAAAAAGGAAGCCCCCCTTGCGCCAGCCCTACCCCGTTGGGGGTGGGGGCGCCTGCGATTCCTCTGTATTGCCGGAAATCCTTATCCAGGTAATACAACACAATCGCAACTGGGGCGCCACAGCGGCGGGGCGAAGCCCCTCGAGCGTTATCAGAAAAGAGGTTTTCTACAAAGCCCGGAATTCCTCTTATCTTCCCGTTTCTTCCGCGAACTGCCACCTGGTCTGGACCGTAGAAGGACCCCGGATTCGATCTTCGCATGAAAATAATCTATACACTCGTGGTTCATCGCCTTTGAACCCGGTATTTTCTCCTCATTGTCCAGCTGACAGGATCGATCTTTACAGGCGACATTATACCGGAATTAATGAGACTCTCATGTTCCAGAATAAGTTACTTTCAAAAAAAAGCGAAAAATTATCTAATACCCTCCTCCACCGCCTCCGCTGCCGGTTGCGAGGCTCGGGGTCGGGGTTGCCGTTGGCACCGTCGTGGATACGGTGGTGACTGCAGGAACACTGCCCGTAACATTTGCAACATACCAGAGGTTGTTGAAACCCTCCCCGTTTTTTTCACCCGGTTTGGTGTCGCCGGAATAGTAGTAGAGAGCCCTTCCCATGAAGGCTGTTTGTTTCATCCCATCGGCACGTGATACGGAACTGAAATCTCCGGTGTTCAGAAGCGAGGGGGCCGTAACTGTATCGGCACTGAATGGAGGCCATGTCGCGATGCAGGTTCCGGTGCAGGAGCTCTGTCCCGACGAATCTTTGGTGAAATAATACAGCGTTGTTCCGGAGGTATCGGTCAGGAAAGAACCGAGGGTGGTTGAATGGGAGATAAGAACGCTCTCATCAGGTTTTATCACAAACCAGACCTTGAGGAAGTTCTCGCCATTCATATCACCGGGGTTTTTATCTCCCGAGTAATAATACAGAGGCCAGCCGTAGTACGTAGTCTGAGCTGAACCATCCGAACGCGTGATAGAACCAAAGTCAGCAGGATCGAGCGGTGATGAGACCATGATGCTCCTGGCTGAGAACGGTGGCCAGAGAGCTGCACACTGCCCGTTACAGTTGCTTGCACCGCTGGCCGCAATATCATTTGCGAAGTAGTACAGGGTTTTTCCCTGGGAATCCACAAGTATTTTTCCCAGTGTGGTATCGGCTGTTCTCACCGTATCGGCCGATTGAGTTGTTGGTACCGCAGTCGGCTGAGGGGTTGGCGTTACCGTTGTCTGAGTGCATCCGGCAACAAGAAGTACCGAAATTGCCATAAGACACAGGATAAGAAGAGTTGTGTTTTTCATCAGAATCACCTTTACAGGCTACTGTGCAAATGCCCGTTGTCTTATAATAACACTTTTCCCAGATCTCAAAAAACAGAACATCGAAGGGAATTTTTTATTCATAAAATTTTTTACCTGCTGTATCAAAAAATACCAATAATCTCATTGCAAAAAGAGTGGGTTTCAGGATTTTTTTAAAAAAACCGTTGTTTTTGAAGATTTATGAAGGATCAACATCTTTCAATTTTTGAATCGAAAAATGAAATTATAAATCATCTGTTGCAGGTCGGAACCTGCCTATACTGTTATGGATGAGAATGATGAAATTTTCATTGATCTCTGACTCCCGAATTATTTTTTTGGGGGTTATCATACAAAACCCTTTATTATCCAAATATACATGACGTTATATTGACGAGGAGGTAAGATGATGGAGAGAAAGGAAGCAACCGGACTCTGTATGTGTAAGCTCTGTCCAAGTTTTCTGGACTGTAAAGAAGAGATCGCTTTTTGTCTTGCATCGAGCGGGAAAAGTGCCTGTATCAGGGAAGAAAAAGGGTGTCTCTGTCCGGGATGCCCGGTTCTTGACAAGGAGGGTTTCCAGCATGCCTACTACTGCACCCGGGGAAGCGAGACCGGCCAGCGTACCATCAGATAATGCATGGCAATGCCACGTTTGCGGTTTTATCTCGAGAGGTGAGATTCCCCCGGTCGAATGCCCGCAGTGCGCCAGCACCGGAAAAGAATTTGACCGGGTGTCAGAAAAAAAGAAACTCAGGTATGACGGCGAACGTTTCGATGTCCTTCTTATTAATGGCAGCAGTCACCGGTCAAACAATACCGGGTACATGATAGACCTGGTCGAAGAGGTACTCAAAGAAAAGAACATCAGTTACCGGCGTTTTAATCTCAATGAATTTGCCATTCACCATTGCTGGTGCTGCTATACCTTACGGGATAACGCGTGTAAATTCCCCTGCCGGAACCAGCTCGATGATATGCCTGCCTTCCATGAAATGATCATCGCATCAAAGGCAGTTATTGTCGGATCGCCGATTAACTGGAACAATATGTCGGCGCGGCTCAAGGATTTTCTCGATCGGCTGAACTGTATCCAGAACCTCTACCTGTTAAAAAAACCCGGGCTCACCGAAGGTAAAATTATCGGAATCACGGTGGCAGGACACGAGGACGGGGCGACAAAAACCGCGATGGACATTTTCCTGTATTTCCAGCAGATGGGGTATGTGCTGGCGCCTTTCAGCGTTTCGTATCGCACGCACGGGGCGCAGTTCAACACGATCACCGACACAGAATTTTTAAAGAATGATCCCCTGGTAACCCAGAAAGTCAAAGGAATGGCAAATAATGTTATCGAGATGCTGAATCTCGGTATTGAGGATAAACTGAAAGGAAAACTGATACCGGTCTGTGAATAAACACGTATGAACCCGGTAGTTAATCAGCTGAATTTTTTCCTGATGCTATACCCATCCCCTGGCCTTCATGGCTTCTACAACCTGTTCCACCCCTATACTATAAGCAGCCCTTCGCAGGGAGATCTTGTTTTTTGATGCCATTTCCGCTACCCGGTGATAGGTATCTGTCATCGTCATCATCAGGCGGGAGCGTACCATATCTTTTTCCCAGCGATCCAGGTTCCTGTTCTGCACTATCTCGAAGTACGATACCACAACCCCCCCGGCATTGCACAGGATATCAGGAATAATGGGAATCCCCTTCGCGTAGAGGTGATCATCTGCCTCTGCTGAGACGGGGCCATTCCCGAATTCTGTAATAAGCCGGGCCCGTATTCCATCTGCATTCTGCATGGTGATCGCATTTTCAAGGGCAGCCGGAATCAGGATGTCAACATCCAGTTCCAGCAGTTGTTTATTGGAGATATCGGTCCCCAGCCCGGAATTTATAATTGAGCCGGTTCGTGTTTTATGATCCTTAAGTTTCTCAAGATCCAGCCCTTCGCGGTTCAAGACGCCTCCCTTACTGTCGCTGACCGCAATTACCCTGCAGCCACACAAGGGTCCCGCGAGGAGTGCTGCATGTTCCCCGACATTCCCGAAACCCTGCACAGCAACTGTGGCATCCTTAAGATTTATCCCAAGATCCTTCGCGGCTTCACGAATGATGAACCATCCACCGCGGGCGGTGGCATCGTCCCTTCCCTCGGAGCCGCCGATGCTGAGCGGTTTTCCTGTAATGATGTCAAACGACGATTTACCAACAACGTTGACATACCCATCCATCATCCATGACATGACCCGGGCGTTTGTTCCAACGTCTGGTGCAGGAATGTCAAGGTCGGGCCCGATGAAACGGGCAATTTTCATGATGTAAGATCTGCTCAGGCGCTCCAGTTCCCCGGCCGACAGGTCCTTCGGGTTGCAGATAACCCCGCCCTTTGCTCCGCCAAGGGGGAGTCGGTACAGGGCGCATTTCCAGGTCATCAGGGCTGCAAGAGCCCGGATTTCTTCTACGGTTACGTCCGGATGAAAACGTATCCCCCCTTTCGTTGGCCCGCAGGCATGGTTATACTGTATCCGGTACCCCCGGAACGTCCTGACTGTGCCGTCATCCATGCGGACCGGTACGGATACATGCAGTTCCTGCATGGGCATTTTCAGGATTGCCTCGATATTCGCAGCAAGTTTCAGATCAATAGCGCACGAACACACGTGCTTTTTTACCGATTCAAAAAGATTGATATCCGTCATGTACAGCATCCCGTATAAAGGAGAGATACTGCCAAACATATAAAAAGAATATCACTAAGGACGCAGAGGGCTCTGCTCGGTACTTCTGTTTCATGCAATCACGTCTTATAAGATCATACGGGGATTATGAAAATGATGTCCTGTTCGTAATGAAACAAAAGGGATCTTCTGCCGAAAAATCACCGGATGCTTCATATGCACGGACCCGGCATCCTCCCGCGCAAAGATCCCGGTGACCGCATTGCCCGCAGGTCCCGGTGAGGTTCCGGGGGTCCTGGCGGAAGCGAGCAAGTACGGGTTGCCGATCGTCGGCCCATAACGCACTGAATGGTTTTTGTCGGATATTGCCCACGAGGAACTGTGGAGAACGGGCGAACTGGCAGGGATATACGTTACCCCGGGGATCGATGTTTGCAACCCGGTTGCCGGCGCTGCATCCTCCTTTTAATGATTGTATGAGTTTTTTTGCCTCGGTCAGGTCTGAGGATTTCTCCCGTTCCATGGAATCAAGGAGATATATACTATCCTGCGGCGCATCCACGGTAAGAAATTCCATCGCTGACGGGTCCGTCTTCTTTGCCTTTTCCTGCAAAAGATTTAATGCACCGGTAACTTCTTCCCTCCCGAGCTGAAGTGAGCCATAATTTTCTTTGCCTCTTCCACTGGGAACGAGCCAGTAGAGGCAGAAACGGCTGGCCCCGAGAGACCGGGAGAGCTCAATGAGATCTTCCAGTTCACAGAAATTTTCCCGCGTCAGGGTGATCCGGACTCCACAACGGACCCCCTCCTTCCGGCAGTGGGCGAATGCTGCAACCGAGCGATCGAAGGCGCCGGGCGAATTCCTGAACCGGTCATGAGTCGCTGGCTGCGCCCCGTCAAGCGAGATCCCGGCATATTCGAAACCGCTCTCCCGGATCTTGCAGGCGGTCTCTGCATCAATGAGCGTTCCATTGGTACTGAGCGCCATCTTAATACCCTGTTTATGGGCATGACGGGCGAGTTCCCAGATGTCCTTACGTAACAGGGGTTCACCACCGGAGAACAGGATAAGAGGGACGCCCATCCCGGCAAGGTCATCGATCAGGGAGAGTGCTTCCAACGTCGTCAGTTCGCCGGATTTCCCCTGGTCAGGTCCTGATCTGCTGTAGCAATGGGAACAGGCAAGATTGCACCGGTCCGTCAGGTTCCAGAAGACGACCGGCCGTCGTATACCCGAAAAGGCAAGGTATCGGCTCGGTACAGGCTCCTCGGACCGGGACCGGTGATGCATGAGCTCGCTCACCGTCCCTCTTCCGTGTATGCACTGGGTTATTCGGTTCATGCCGGGCTTCCTGCACCGCTTCTCACGCGAACTGCTGGTACACGTTTAAATTCTTCTGTAGAAAAAAGGACCGCATAACCGTCAAGTCCTGCATCGCGGGCGACCGATGAAACCTCCTTTAAGACCTCCTCGCGGCTCCGTCCGTGATGAACGGTGTACAGGGTATATTTCCATATTCCCGGAACCGGTTGCCGTTCATAACAATGGGTAACCCCGGAGGACGAGGCAAGGACGCCTTCGGCGGAACTCTTTATTGCCGGGGGGACATCCCATGCCACCAGCGCATTTGCCGTAATCCCTACCCTCCTCTGGTCAATCCGGGCCCGGAATCTCCTGATAATTCCCTTGTTTTTCATGATCTTCAACCGTTCAATTACCTCCGATTCTGTAAGGTTGAGCTTTTCAGCGACCTCCCGGAATGGTTCAGGAACCAGGGGCAGCCCCTCCTGGAGCCTGGTGAGAAGTGCATAATCCGTGTCGTCCATGTTCAGCCCGCCTCCGATGCATCCGAAGGGGAGAAGGGAAACCGAAGATCGATCTTTAATTTCCGGACGGTAGGAAGATTGAGGATATCAGCATCCCGGATGCCGGTCCTTTTCCTGATATCAGCAAGAACCCGGTAGAGATGTTCCGGCGTCTGAGCCGAGACCGTAAACCAGATTGTGTACGGGTGATCCCGACGGTAGTTGTGGGAAACTTCCGGATAGGCGTTGATGATGCCGGCGATATCCTGAATCCTTTCTTCAGGCACCCTGAGTGCCACGAGAGTGGTGGCATGTAATCCCATGTGCCGGGATTCAAGAACCGGGGCAATACCGAGCACGATCCGGGCCTCCTGCAACTTCTGTAACCGTACCGTAACTTCTTCCGGGGTTATTCCCAGGCGTCCTGCAATTACGTCCCACGGGCGGGAAACAAGCGGGAAGTCGTCCTGAAGGATCTCAAGGAGCCGGAGATCGGTCCGGTCAGGCATCGGTTCGGCGGGCATCATGTTTCCTCCCCCGGTTCGTACGGGCACCAGGGATCTGCCCCGCAGAGTTCGCCCCCGGGATTGGTCGGTTGTGCAAGACCGCCACACGTTCCCGTCACCCTTGAATTCTTCCCGTACGCCCGCGCCCGACAGCCTCCGCACACGAATCTGTACATGCACACATGGCATTTTCCCTGGAGCCGGTCGGGATCGCGGAGTGCGGAAAAAACCTCGGATTCATACCAGATCCTGGAAAAATGTGTTGTCCTGACATTTCCCGCGATTACCGGAAGATACGGGCAGGGAGTGACATCCCCGTTCGCATAGATCCGGCAATACTGAATGCCGGCAATACAACCACGACCCCAGTTCCTGTTCTTTATCCCGAGCTGATCCGCTATCCGACGGAATTGCGGTGCACAGGTGGGGCGGATATTCACGGTACCATCACGATACCTGGTAAGTACCTCAGATATAAATCTTTCATAGGCAACCGGTGAACCCGGATCAGTTTCTGCCCTCCCGGTAGGTACCGGGAAAAAGATCTGGTAGTCCTTAACGCCAAGACCGGTTCCCAGTGCAATTACATCGTCTAACGGAGTTATCTTGCTGTTCTGAACAGTCATGTTAATCTGGACCGGTATCCCCTCTTTTTTGCACCAGCATATTGCCTGGATCGCACGCTCCCAGGACCCCTTCATACCACGGAAGGCATCATGAACGAGCGGATCGGCCGAATCGACACTGATGGCAACTTTTTTTATACCTGCCTCGCGGAGACGGGCAGCGGTATCGTGCGAGAATACATAGCCGCTCGTACCCATCGCCATCGAGAGACCCTGGCGGGTTCCGTACCGGGCAATTTCAAAAATATCTTCTCTCATAAGGGGTTCTCCTCCGCTTAAGATGAGGACCGGCTTTCCGGTCTCGCAGATCTGGTCAATAACCCTGAACGCTTCTGCTGTTGAAAGGACGCCAGGCACATCCTGTTCTCCTGCATCAGCATAACAGTGAGTACATCGTAGCGGGCAGCGCAGGGTAACGTTCCAGGATATAATCCGCGGCTTTTCGGGAATATTCATGATACCGCACCCTGACAGAGAATCCATGAAGCCCGGATATCAGGCCAGGATGCCCCGGGATTCTTCAGCATATATGTTCCTTTCATACCTATCACATCCGGCTTGCCACGGCAACGAGTACCAGCAGCCATACTATAAGGAACCCGATCTGGGTTACTGTTGAAAACGGGGAAAAAATATTCATCGAAATGGTAGAATAGGGAAGTACCAGGGACTGGGGCCCGGGAACAAGTGAGCTGACAACCAGCGGTGCAGCAGCGAGTATTGCATACAGGTGGGCATCGCCAAGGGTTTTTGCTGCCAGTCCCGCCAGTGTCCCCACAGAAACTGCAAGAACCGTACCGGTAATAAGGGGAAGGAGGAGTGCGCTTCCCTGAAGGTACAGTACGATGAGGCTCGCCGGAACGAGTGCGGCAAACACAGCAATACTCCAGATGCCGGTATACGTGAGAACCAGGAACGGTCTGTATGCAGGACTCACCATGATCCGGTCGAGCATCCCGCTCATCCTGAGAGTAACGATCCGGATCGCAGGACCGGTGACACCGGAGAAGATAACAAGCAGTGCAAGTGCAAGGCCTTCCTTATGGATAACGACTGCAATTGCCACCAGGAACATCGACACCACGACTTTCATGACGAAACGCCATGGTGTCTGTGCAGCAACTGCCCTGAAAGGAATACCGATCATCGCTGCTCAAACCTCCTGCGCACTTCATCAACAACTTCAGCAGTTATCCGGGAATATCCGGATTCCTCTGCATGGCGTTCGACAAGGTTTGAAATCATGTTTTGTAACAGGCGGGGAGCACGCCCGATTTTCAGTTTCGCCTCTTCTGTCCATCAGCTCACCATCATCCCCCGCGACAATACTGATCTTCCGTGGAATCCCCCGGGGAAGGATTTTCCGTATAAGTTCCGGCAACTCTCCTGCCGAAGGGATGTATTCAGTTATGTCATGGTCTTTAAATGAGATCGTTACGCGTACCATGCCATGGATCAATTCGTCTGCGCAAGAAGCTGACGTCAGCGTACCCTGCTCCATCTTCCACAGGCTATCCGCACAGCTGGCATCCTCAACCCGGTTCGTACAGAATACCACACATGCTTTCCGCTTTGCAGCTTCGGAGACCTGCGAGAAAAATGCAGATCTCATGGATGAATCAAGGCCCAGCGCAGGTTCGTCAAATAAAAGAATCTCCCGTGTGCTCAGGAATGATTCTGCAAGGTAGAGTTTTCTTTTCATGCCCAGGGAATATTCATTCACCTTCCGGTCCAGATCAAGGTTAAACATCCCGGCAATCCCGTACGCTGAATCCGGTGTGGACAGACCGTAAAGGCCCATGACCAGATCGATGTTCTCTTTTCCGGAAAGATGGTCGAAATGAGCATTGCCGTCAAAGACCGGAAAGATCTTCCTCCGGGAGGCGTCTCGTTCAGAGAAAACATCCATGCCACAAACCTTGTACTGCCCTGTTTGAGGGGCGGCAAGGGTCGAAAGCACACGAAAAAGGGTCGTCTTGCCTGAACCATTGAGCCCGAAGATGCAGACTATCTCTCCCGCGGAACCGGTGAATGTGACATCCCGGAAGCCCTGCCCGTTCGGATACTGGAAACCGAGAGAATTGACTGACAGAGATTCGGTCATATCCCGAGTTTCTCCCGGGCCCGGTTCATGATATCGGGAGTAATGAACGAATAGCCGTTTTCCTGTGCAAAACGTTCAATCGCCATCACTGCCATAGGTCGGGCAAACGATGGTACCCGGTTGAGGCGTTCTTTTGCCTCTTCACTCCAGGTGATGCCACTTCTTAAGGGCTGATCCCTGCCGGCTGAATCCTTTGTTCCGGATCCACTGCTGGCGTCCGGGTTTTTGTCCGTTACCACCAGAACATTTGTATCTGCCCGTTCAGCAATAGTTTCCGCATTTGACCCTATGTCAGCATATTTTCCCCGGTGCATGCCGTGACGGCCCACAATTATGAGATCAGCTTTTGCTTTACCTGCCATGGAACAGATCGCCTGGTATGGTTTACCCTGCAGGAGGATAGAATCGGCAGTAATTCCCTGCTCTCGGGCAACTGCCAGGGACTTGTCGAGGTACCCGTTATAGAGATCAGCGAGACTCCTGTCAATGATCTCGTTATGGAGTTTTTCCTGTTCTGAAAATTTAAAGACCTGACTGGCATCTTTTGAGAGAACTTTCGACAAAGATCCAAAGACCATCTTATGGAGATGGGGGTCAAAACTGGTAGCAATCGTCAGGGACCCTCCCAGCGATCGTGAAAGATTTGCCGCCTTCCCCACCATCCGGTAAGCTTCGCTGCTTCCATCGATGCAGGCGAGAACAGTCTGGATCTCTCCTTCCCGCCTTGCGATAAGCAGGTCGCTTTTCCCGAGCCTCAACATCCTGCGGGTATTACTCCCGGTACCGGTAATTCCCCCCGTCCGGCCAAGACCTTCAGCACCCATTACCATGAGGTCGCATTCTCCTGAGGAGTCAATAATAACATCTGAATTTTTCCCGTCAGTGATTGTTTCGGAAAATGGAATCTCTGCAGCCCTGCAAAGGTCTCCCAGTCTTTTCATATATTCAGCCGAGATCAGTTCAAGACCCCTTTCGATGAGAACGGAGTGGACCGAACGCTGGTGTTCCATGACATCTTCTTTCTGGTATCGTTCGGGAAGGTGACCTTCAAGAGCCTGGAACCGGGAACGGTGAAATCGACCCGTAAATGCATGGACACCGGTAATCGAAGCGCCGGAGGTACATGCAATCTGGAGAGCAAGACGTTCCGCATAACCGGATCCCGGGGAATTATCTACCGCAACTGCAATTTTCTGATACATTCTTGTGCCCCTTATTTTACCTGATAAAAAACCGGCGATTTTCCTCCATGGGATACACACCGGCACCGATGGCTATCATAACATCTCATAAGTATCTGTGTTTTAACATCCCTGGGGTATAGTCCCGGCGTATCACTAATTTCTTTGAATGATACTCATGTGGATGAGTATTTTTATAGGTATATTTATTCATCTTCAAATGTGTTTCAAAATTTGAAATGAAAAAGAGTAAAACGCAAACCCGGGTAATCCTTTATCACGATTTTATGATACCTGCATCACTTCGGGGAGCTACTTCAGTGAACAAGAGCCCATGAATCTGGAGATTGACCATCCTGTTACATTTCCTTACCGATATGCCAGCCCTTGAACGTTAATTCGCGGGATCCCCCTTACGGATGTCATTGGATTCATAAGTTTCCATTGGATTCATAAGTTTCCCGGGGGGATCCCACTACAAGAGAGTACTTTTTTTCAACCAGCAAATCATGAACATGGCAGTCAGAACAGGACTGTTGCCGGACTTGTCGCGTTTGACGGATCAATCGAAATAATATTACATGATTCCCTGCGAGAACGATTTTAGTCGAATAATGCCCGGGATTAATGTAACATTCATTCTGTTTCAGGTA
Organism: uncultured Methanoregulaceae archaeon; assembly: GCA_963815065.1. Lineage (GTDB taxonomy): Archaea > Halobacteriota > Methanomicrobia > Methanomicrobiales > Methanospirillaceae > Methanoregula. The sequence goes on from CAWFFE010000005.1 coordinate 129,131, forward strand.
TTTCTTATTCCGTATTGGTGTTTATATCAAAAACTAGAACATAAGGAAAATTTTATATGAGATCATATCAACGTTACGCCCATGAAACGACTACCTGTAATTATGGTTTTTCTTATCCTGACGGCAGTATGTGCAATTATTGCAGGTTGTGCAACAAATGCACCTCCTCAACCGCAGACTACCGTCACAACACCTCAGGTTACCCCGACCACTCCTCAGATTTCAATTATTTCCCCTCTGAATGGAGCAGTTATACCGGCCGGGAGTGTTCCGGTGACTGTCCAGGTAAGTAATTTCAATATCGTTGACAAGCAGGGCCAGGCAAATGTCGCCGGCGAAGGGCATGTACATTTCTACCTGGATGTTAGCCCGATTCCCAGTGACCCTAACAAACCTGCCATACCGGCTGATTCGAATGCGGTCTGGGCTCATGTCTCAGGAACCAGTTATACCTTTACCAATGTATCCCCCGGGATGCATACGATTACCGTTCAGCTCGCGAACAATGACCACACTCCCGTTATCCCGCTGGCAACGTCTTCGGTCATGGTTACCACTACCAGCGGAACTATTACTGCGACACCAGTAACGACCTCCTATTCTGGGGGCACAGGTGGAGGGCCGACTAAAACAATCACTCTTATTGCGAAAAATATCGCTTTTGATCAGTCTACCATCACCGTTCCCGCAGGTGCACACGTAGTCATGACCTTTGATAACCAGGATGCCGGTATCGTTCATAATTTCGCCCTCTACACCGATTCCTCTGCAACAAAAAGGATATTTGCCGGCGATTTTGTAACCGGCCCCAAGACCGTAACGTATACCTTTGATGCACCGTCGACGCCGGGAAATTATTACTTCCGGTGTGACATTCACCCGACCCTTATGTTCGGGACATTTGTAGTTACCTAAAGAAACAAGGAGAATCTCTCCATTGTTTCTTTTACCGGCGTGATTTAATTGCACGCAAAAAGACAAATTTCAACAAAGGCACTTCAGATTTCACGATGTCAATAACGTGCCTTTAGCTGAAGAGAAAATCAATGGCAAATTGCCACGGGAAATTCACCAGCAGGTAGCAGCATGAAAAAAATCATTGCAATTTTAGCATCCCTTGCGCTATTTCTGATAATTTTAACGTTCGTTATCGTTCCTCAGCAACAGGGAAATATTTCTTCGACATCGTTGAAGGCCGATGCATTGAGTTCAGCAAACGCCACCTACGAAGAGACACTCCCCATCCAGGAGGCAGATCTCGGTGGCTCCGGGCGATCCATCCTGATCGCTGTTGTTATGCTTTCTCACATCCTCTTTGCAAACCTTCACCTGGGTGGTGCATGGATCGCGGCGGGAACTGAATCGGTATACCTGCGAAATAAAAAAGAAAGGTTCAAGCGCCTTGCACGATCCCTGACCCTGTTCAATGTTATTCTCTTCAGCGCGGGAGCTACACTCGCAGTTGCAGGCATGGTATTTTTTATTGCCCTCTTTCCCCGGTTCTCTTCAGAGATTTTTCATATTTACTGGTGGCCTCTGCTGGGTGAGGCCATTGCGTTTGGCCTGCAGATCTGTTTCCTGTACTCCTACTGGTTTTCCTGGGACAGGATCAGTGCAGGATGGCACCAGTTCCTCGGCTATGGCTATGCAGTAGCAGTCTTTTTCCAGACGCTGATGATCAATACCGTAGCTTCAGGCATGCTTACTCCCGGGTCCTCGTCGATATCATGGGGACAGACCGGACTTTTTACCATGCCTGTTGACGTCCTGATGTCCTGGTGGTTTAATGCAACAACCTGGATCCTGCAGTTCCACCGCCTGGCAGCAGCGGTTTCGTACTTCGGATTTATCCTTGCGATGCTGGCTATGCTCCATTATGTTGATCGCAGGGATGATGCCTCCCGCTCCTACTGGGATTTGGTTGGATCCTACGGCCTTATCTGGGGATTATTCGGGCTTATATTCCAACCGATTATCGGCATTATTTATATGTCGACGATAAAAAGCTCCCAGATCTCCTCGTTTGTCATGATCATGCTGGGGCCCCGGGCATGGGAGATGCTCCTGATGGTTGGTCTGCTGTCGTTCCTTTTCATCACCGTGCTGGTGTATTTCTACGACAGGAAGAGTTTCATCCTGAATCAGCCGGAAAATAAGCTGATTCACCTGATGTTCCGGTTGTTCATTATTATTGCAATAATCTGCGGTTTTATCCTCGTCCAGCCGTCGACCTTTGCTTCCCAGGTGAACCCTCTTGGTTACATGAGTTATAAACTGGTTGCGCTCTTTATCCTTATCACCCTGGGAGCAATTACCCTGGCCATCGATTTTCTCCGGCTTAAAGAACCTTCTCAGACGGAGTGGGGAAATTTGTCCCCGGTAGCCCGTAGTGCGGCAATGATTGCCGGGATAATTGGCATGTGGATCGTTGTTGTCATGGGATATGTGCGCGAATCCGCTCGCTCCCCATGGCTCATAAACAATATAATTCCCGTGCCTGGCGGGCAGGCTTATCCCACACCTGTTCCAGTCGGCCAGATTTTTGCAGTCTGGCTTATCATTACTTCCCTGACCCTTGCCATCTTCTGGTTCACGTCCAAAGTAACTGCCGAACATCCCGAAGAAGCTGAGGAGATTTGAGGATGGAGAAAATTGATCTTCAGTCAATACCCCGTTGGGAAAAGGTAATCTGGCTGCTTATTGCCTTATTCCTTATCATTGCATTCAGCGTGTTCTGGATATATGGATTCAGCCACTTACCTTTCCCTGTTTAGAATCACTACGCTGGTGAAACGAGATGAATACCTTTGAAAAAAAATTCCGGGAAATCCGGGAACTTCCGCCCGTTGAGCAGGCCAGGATGATGGCAACATATCGATCCGCGTGTGTCTGCCCGGTATGCCCGAACCACAATACCTGCGCAATGAGTAAACACGAGTGGTTTTATTGTTTTACCGGGAGGAGTTTTCTCTGTATCGATTTCGAAAGGACCTGTAACTGTCCTACATGTCCTGTGTTTCAGGAAACCGGATTGAAGCACGAATTTTACTGCACGCGGGGGACCGAAGCAGCCCAGAGGTATGAACATACGTTGTGGGGAACGAGCATTCCATAATAATACACTGAGAATTCTCCGGTTAAAAAATGATATGCCTCAAACGGGAGTGATTTTTGAGGAATTTCATCGCCGGGTCACCGGATTTTATCGCTCTTTTAAGTTATGTTTTGCGGCTTTTCGGATTCCCGACTTTCGTATAGATTTCTCTATTCACCCGTTCTGAAGGTCGATTCGGATGTGGTAACTTCAGGGTCAGAATACCGATAAAACAGTGTTACCGATCGCGGGATTATTGTACTGCCGTAAAGCGAGGTTTTTATTCCATGGGAATCCGGTGAATTTATCACCGATAGTTTTGGCGAATTATCCATCAAATCTGGAAAATTCGGAATGGACCCTGTGCCTTCAGGAGAATATACCCGGGTAATTATCAGGGCGTTGTCCTTGCCGGCAGATAATTGCCGGGCTTTTTTGATTAACTATTTAAAAAGAAGAAGAGGGAAATCAAATCCCTACCCGCGGAGATTGAGGTATTTGAACCGGGTCATATCTGTTAAAACCGGATAATTCCCGTTACGACAATAACAAAGATGGCCCTTATTACCGAACCTGGCAGACCAGATATGAACCCGGCCTGCCGGAAACGCAATTACAGAGAATAATCCCGGAATCCCTGTATACCGTTATGGCCATTTTTAATATCCCCTCCTTTTTTTTTGACTTTTTCATGCTCAACGGATTTTCGGACGATTAATTGTTATTCCCGATCCCGGGAAAATATCCCCCCCAGGTATTTCTCAATATAGCTGCTGATGTAAGGAGCAACCATGGGAAGGATCAATGAAATGATCTCCATTCTCAAGTCCGGCCGGGACTTCTGTTCCCTGCTGCCACCAACGGTCTCTCTGGCAGTACCCTGCCGGGTCACCAGTCGGAAAAGCCCGTAGAGGGTAATCCCGGCCCCGACCGCCGTCGCGGCTGCAGCAAACGGATGGTCCTTAACCGTTTTCCCCAAAGAGCCGAGGGCCTTGGATGGAGCCTGGACAACCGACTGCTTCAACCGTCCATACGATCTGGCAATCATTTCCTCGGTTTTGAGGATGTCTTCCTCGGTTACCTGCCTATATTTTTCCACGGGTCATCATCTCCGTCGTTGTGGGGGTTTTCAGGATGATCTTATTCGAGAAGAACACGTAGGCGATTACCCCAGCGGTCACAAAGATAATTGCTCCGGTAATCAGAAATGCTGCCCAGAGTGGTACTATCATTGCGAGAGCGAGGATAACACCTGCCAGCACAACCAGGGTACCTGCTGCCAGCAGGGTAATGATAACGGAAAGGAACATGAGCTTCTTTGCAAGAAAGTCAAACGGCTCGAACACGTAATTCTGCAGAAACAGATCAGTCTTCTGCCTCAGGTAGAGATCAATATACTTAATCGTAGCAGCGAGCTCGGATTCTATCGATAAATCCTCATCGCAGGGGTCTTGTTCCATGCAATTCCCCCTCAATCGTGGGATCTGCAGATCAACATACCGAAAAGGAACCCCAGCCCCATCGCAATCAGGACTGCCGGGATGGGGTGATCGCTGATCGTCGTTTCGACAGGTTCCATCTTTTCATGGTATCTGGCCTCCATTTCGTCGAATTTCATCCCGACATTTTCCTTGAACTGGTCAATTCGAGCCTCGGCATCATGGAGAATTGCTTTTACATCATCACCATGCGTGGCCACGTCTGCATTCCGCAGTCTGCGGGCAGCTTCCTCCAGTGCATCGGCGGTCTGGATTTTCATTTGATCCGCACCGGATACACCCTTATTTACCATTCTGTCAATTTTGTTCTCTGGCATATTTGCACCAATCCTGATTTTTCGGTTGATTTCCCGAATCTTTGTTCAGGTTCGTTCAGTATCCTGATATGAAAATGTTCAAGATGATTTTCATAAAATCACATGAAAATATCGGATTTATTCATATCAGAGCAAGCGAGTATATGTCAGGAATCTATATAAAAATCTTATTGGCTGTTCCAATTTTCATTTTTTCAGATTTGAATGTTCCCGGATATCGACAAAATCGACATTGAAGTTCACGGTTTTGAAAAGGCAATTCTTTAGTTGATACTGTAGAATCATTCATGAAAATCATCTTGTTCTCACATAATGGGGGTTGAGACCTTCGTGCTCCCTTCCCTGCGATGAACGCCGACGCCCCCTGACTGGGAAACCCAGCCCGGATAAGTATCTAATGTATGTAAACCTCATGTCCCGAACCGTGCCTCGGAGAGGCCATAAGGCGGTGAGCCCTCCAAAATTTTCTGATTTTTGCATAATTTTTTCCGTTTGTTATTCTGGTTGACTAAGTTCAGTAAAAAAAAAGAATGAATCGTCCTGGTTGTCCCGGCTCGTCAGTTCCCGTTTCACGTTCACATTTTTCCCGTTTGTGATATCCTTTTAAAAAAATCAGGGCTCACACATTATCGATGCGGGATCACAATACTCTCTTGCAAGTATCTGGGCGCCGGTCACAACGAGCGCGATGAGCACCGGGCCGATAATGAAACCAACGAGCCCCATGAACGGCACTCCGGCAAAAATGCCAATCATCATAATAACCGGGTGAACCGCAACTCTTTTCCCCATCATGACGGGCCGGTAATAGAAATCAATCCATCCGCTCAGGAGGGGATAGCCCACAAACAGCATTGCGATGACCCCCCTGATATCACCAAGGCTGAAGAAATACAGCGCCAGGATAAGAATCATGATCTGTGCTCCGATGAGCGGGATCAGCATGGCAAACCCGATCAACGATGAAAAGAGAAGTATGTCCCCGTATCCTAAAAGGTAGAAGAACGGCAGCGCCAGAGCAAAGGAGAGTACAGCCGCCGATATCTGGACGATGATAAGGGCATATATCGTATTTTCAGAAATTTCGGTCATCCGATTAATCGCATTTAATACCTTCGAAGACTGGGCTCTGGTTACCGTATTCCATATAGCCTCGCCATAATAGAGCAGCATGGATAACGAGAGGAAGAAGATGATGATCGAAAGAAGGGTCTGCAGGGTATTACCTGTCAGGGACAGGAGAGTTTTTACCATCAGGTCCTTAAGAGTTTCGTCAAAATTATTGAGCTGGGTCTCGGTGAATGTCGGTAAGAAACCGGAGAGGCTGGTGTTTTTCAACCCGGTTATCATGGAAAGTGTCATATCCCCGATATGCTCTTCGTTATTGATCAACAGGAATGCCGCGAGCGACATTACCAGCAGGATGAGAAGGAGGACCCATATGGTGAGAAATGTGGCAGAGACTGAAGGTTTTACGATACTGCTCAACCGTTTATGAATGGGTAATAGTGCAGCAGCAATGGCAATCGCCCAGATGAACACGGTCATGAGCGGCCAGAATGCAATGATGGCCACGATAAAAACTATGGCGATAAGGAGCCCCAGTTTCGTGTCATCGGTAATCAGGGATGTTTCCATACGTGTGCATTAATGCACAAATGATAATAAGCCTATGCCGGATGATGGAGACTCCCGTTCAATGTGCCCGGAGACTTTTTTATGGTCCGGATCGCAGAGAAAGACGAGGACCCGGGTTTTATAAAGGGAAGTAATCTGGGATTCTCTCCCTGGTATTGATGTGGAGACAACGGGAAAAAAAAGTATCCATTCATTCTGAATTCCCCGTTATGGGTTATTCATCGTATTTCACTAATAAACAACTGATTTCAGTGTTCATGCAACCCCGGACGTCGTGAAGGACGGGGATATCCGGGTTTCCTCATAATGAGGATGGACCTGTTAAATAATCCTCAGTAACAATCTGTCCGGATTGACACATTATACCGGGGAACCGGCGGATTTATATCAGCAATAAGGATACTAAGTGATCTATGGCGCTTCTGGGTATCGCAATCCTTATCCTGGTCATAATCATTTTTCTGGCAATCGCTGTATTCGTCATCAGGAATATCGGACATCTGGTGATAAATGCCATTATCGGTCTTGTCACCCTGTTCCTTGTGAATTTCTTTCACCTTATGCAGTACGCCGGAAAGCCCGATATTGGATTCGACTGGATAACCCTCATTATCTGTGCACTTGCCGGGTTACCGGGAGCGATCCTCCTGATTATCCTCAGCCTGCTGGGAATTACCCTCTGATCCCACTCTCCATTTTTTTGACCCGCCTGGATGCTACCCTGACTATCGGATTTCTCTGAATTATTTCTCAAACTTTATGAAGAGAGAGAAGCTTTTCCTGTCGTTATGAATTCTGTAACACCCCATAAGATTTTTAAAGATGTTCTGCGATATACCGTTCTATAATTCCCATGACGATGTAAATTTACAATATCGGGGGAATTGAGTGTTCCCCGGAACACGGATGAGTAAAAAATGCTCAAGAAAATCTGGTGATATGTATGGCAGATCTTAATTCACGGGATGATGAACGAGCCGCGGAACAAGCCCGGGTAAAGGGTCAGGAAGAGGAAAAGCAGAGGCAGATGGAGCTCGAGAAAGCAAAAGAACAAGCCCGGGTAAAGGGTCAGGAAGAGGAAAAGCAGAAGCAGATGGAGCTCGAGAAAGCAAAAGAACAGGCAAGGAAAGAAGGACTGGAACAGGAAAAGGCAAAGCAGAAGGCAAAAGGCTGGGGAAGCGGTATAAAGATCCTTCTCGGTGTCATACTGCTCGTAATTATTCTCATTGCTGCAGCCTTTCTGACACTGAACGTGACGACAACAACCGTCGCTCCGGGAATTTCCATGCCTTTCACGACTAATTATGGCGTTTCCTTCCCGGAAGGCCAGACCATTACCATCGGCAACACGCACATCATTGTGCTTTCGAACCAGGGCCTGATCATTACCGACATTGATGGAGATAAACAAAACATGGTGGTGGGTGAGACGAGGGTCATCTCGGAACGGCGGGCAGTGATCACAACGCTTGGGGTAATTACCCTTCTTGACACTCATTTCCAAATCGATCTGGTTTACAAGGGTGAGCGGGACAACCGGGCATACTTCGATATGGCTGTTCATACATCGCAGCAGGTGCCGGATTTCCTCATCAGGCAACTCCTTCCCAATGAGATAGACGCGACACCAATTTAAGCCGGGGAAAGGAAGATGAAATTTTTTTTTACTGGTGCGGCCCTGGGAGTCTTTTTTGTCGTCCTTTTTTGTTCCGGGTGCATAAGCACATCTCCCCAGGTTCCCGTGCAGACTCCCGGGCCTACCCCTTCAATGACAACAGCAGCACCGGCTACACCCATATTTATCCCGACTCCTGTGGCATCGCCCTTTCCGGAAGCACTGACTACCGGCCAGTACGCGACCTTCGGGAGCGGGGACCAGACGGGAAAAGCAACCGTCTTCAGATATGAGCTTACACCGAACTATAACTGGACGACACCTTCCTTTAACAGCCCCGGTGAACAGGCCGCCGCATCTCAACCTAACGAGATCGAACGCGGTTACAACACAGAGATGGCAAAACCGGGAGACACATTCCTGTTCATTCATGTCAGCATAATCGATACGGGCACTTCTGCAGTCTATGCCCCATCACCTTCGCAGTTTGTCGTGTACGCTGATGGATCCCTGTACAACTATACCTCAGTCCACGGCTCTGACGTAGTCATTGACAAATTCTCCGGGACTCAGTACGACTACCAGATCGGGAGAGGCGGAACCGTCGGGTACATCCAGCCCGGTGAAAGCAACAAGGCCGAGGGATATCTCATCTACGAAGTACCTGCTTCAATCTCCCCTCACGATACCTATGTTCTGGCCAATCTCGATTACCGGACCCAGGCCGTATGGAGACTCGAATGAATGGCTCAGGGAGTACTACTACAAGAAATTAAGAAGAGATTTTATTAACCTCCTGTTTTTTGTTTGCTATAGTATTTTCGGATTCCCCGGCATCACGAGGATAATTCCTGTTCTTAAAATTAATTGCAGGCAATACTCATATTCAAAAGTACTTCGAATCGTCGGGGATAAGTATATAAATTTTGACCTCGAGCATCCGAGCATGGGAGAAGTTATCGACAGCCCTGAGTTCCGCGAACGAAAATTCGTCTTTTCCGATCGGCAGGATGCGGGAAAGAAGCTGGGCGGATTTATCAGAATGCATCTGAAATATCACGACCCGATAGTCATTGCCATTCCAGCCGGGGGGATTCCTGTAGGAAAAGAAGTTGCCCGGGAACTGGGAGCACCGTTTGAACTCGCAATCGTCAGAAAAATACAGATCCCGGGAAATACTGAAGCCGGTTTTGGTGCAGTAACCTGGGACGATCAGGTATTGATCAATGAACCGTTGCGTGCCTCGCTCGGACTATCGCAGGACGAAGTCGATACCGCCGTCGCGAAAACCAGGATAAACGTTCACGATCGGATTGCCCGGTTTACCGGGAAACGAGTATTTCCTGATCTTGCCGGAAAAACAACCTTTCTGGTGGATGACGGGCTTGCGTCCGGGTTCACCATGCTCGCGGCCATAAAGAGTATCCACACTTACCATCCTTCGAGCATCGTCATCGCAGTCCCAACTGCATCTGCCTCATCAGCCCAACGGGTTGCGCGGGAAGTGGATCAGCTGGTCTGCCTGAACATACGGAGCAGCAGTCGCTTTGCTGTTGCTGATGCTTATAACAACTGGTATGATCTCGATGATCGTGAAGTTATGATGGAACTTGGAAGTATCTATCGGTAAACGTGCAACAACCGGCCGGTTTGAAAATGGCACCTTCAGGAAATCCGTATTATTTAACCGGAAAAAATTTGGTTTTTAACCCCGAACTCCGGGGCTGCGTTCTCTCTCTGAATGGGCGGCAACGGAAATCCTCTAAATTTTTATCTTCACAACCCTTGGGTGGAATAATGCTGTTTTTCTGATTTTTCTGATAAATATAAATATACAGAAAAATCATTTATTATCTGAATTATATGCAGGTAAAAAAATCCAGTCCTGAACAAGGTTCTGACGGCACCTCTCTTTGCGGATGCGGTTCTTCAATCTCATGCATCGTGGAAGCAGTATTGAGTGTTGATGATCGGGGACAGATGGTGCTCCCCAAAGATGTCCGGGAAAAGGCAGGGATCAAAAGCGGTGATAAACTCGCCCTTATCAGTTGGGAGAAAAATGGTGGTGTCTGTTGCCTCGCGCTCATGAAAACTGAAAACCTGAGTGGCATGGTTAAAAATGTGCTCGACCCCCTGCTGGGAGCATGAAAGGATGAGTAAAAATCCGATGAATAACTCCTTCGATCCAGCGAGTGCATGTTCCTGTGAACCGGCATGCAACATGCATTCCTGCAGTTGCCAGACCTGTTCTCCTCCGGTACCAGGCATCCAGGCGACCTCAAGCCATCTCGCCCTTTCAGACAGGTTAGATCATTTTTTTGCCCGGCTTGGGGTTAACCGGATGGGCCATATTGTTCAACCCGGCCTGTACCGGCTCGGGAACCCGACACCAGATTCTCCGGTTTTTGTATCGGCAAATTATTCTCTGAGTTTTGATGCACTCCGGTCCTCACTGCCCAGGGAAGATGGATATATTCTTGTACTCGATACGAAGGGGGTGAATGTCTGGTGTGCAGCGGGAAAAGGTACGTTCGGGACAGATGAACTCGTGCGGAGTATCGGGCGTTCCGGGCTCGCTGATATCGTCCGGCACCGTATACTGATTGTTCCGCAACTTGGTGCTCCAGGAATTTCTGCTCACGAGGTCCTGAAACGTTCCGGTTTCAGGGTCGAATATGGCCCGGTCCGGGCCTGTGATCTACCCGGCTATCTGAAAAACCGGAAAGCAATACCGGAAATGCGGCGGGTACAGTTTTCGCTGAAAGATCGGCTGGTTCTTATTCCGGTTGAACTCATCCCTCTTTCTCTGCCGGCGTTGCTCGCGGCCATTGTTCTTTACCTCCTTGCAGGTTTTCCGGCGGCCCTTGCAGCGATAAGTGCCGTAATTGCCGGAACAGTACCTCTTCCCTATCCTCCTCCCCATCCTGCCTGCACATGATCTCTCCGTGAAAGGATTTATCCTGGGAACTGTCGTTGCAATACCCTTTGCAGCTGTTTTCCTGACAAATCCGGCCCTGGACTTTTGGGCAGACGTGATGGCGGCTGGTTCGGCACTTCTCATTATGCCGGCAGTCACCGCCTACCTGGCCCTTTCTTTTACCGGTGCGACGACTTTCACTTCACGGACCGGCGTAAGAAAAGAGATCTTCCGGTACGCACGAATTATGGTGGTCATGGGTATCACCGGTGTTATTCTTGGAGTTCTGCTGGGAATATTCCGGATCACGGGGGCGATCTGATGTTTGACTCATATCAGGAGAACACGCTTTGCTATCATCAGGATCTCTGCATCAACTGCCGGCGATGCACCCAGGTCTGTCCTCACGGCGTTTTTACCGAAGGAAAAGAACATGCCGAGCTTGTTCGCCCGTCTGACTGTATGGAGTGCGGGGCCTGCGCCGTGAACTGTCCGGTCGGGGCTATAGAAGTTCAGAGCGGAGTCGGGTGCGCCGCAGCCATGATTGGTGCGGCGATCAGGGGTAAGGATATGGACTCTGCCGAATGTACCTGTGGTGGGGAAAACGGAACCTGCTGTGGTTCGCCTAAGGATAAATAATCCTGTGCTTTTTTAGCCGAAGAGATGTTTCACATTTTTCACTTTCGCACGGTTGGTTTCAGATCACTCCCCGGTAGTACGCCAGGCGTTCTGCAAACGGGCGGACGGTGTCAACCAGACGGGTCTTTTCCTCTTCACCCATCGGGGGGAAATCTTTCTCAATCCGGGCAAGAAACCGTGCCTCCTCCGGTGTCGAGCACCCGACAATCACCAGGTCGACATCCTGCGCGAGGGCAAACCGCATCAGGGACGATGGCAGGAGTCCTGCTTCGGGCTGGATAAAGTTCCCTGCACCCAGGGTCTTCATGCCGATAATGCCGATACCGCGTTCCCGTGCCGCCGGGATCACCCGGTCAAGGAATCCCCCGATGACCGCTTCAATGGGGTTGACCGGCAGGAGTACCGAATCGATATCCCAGTTTTCTACTGTGTGACGAAGGATAGAGGGATCGTGGTGCCCGGTGACCCCAATTCCGCGTGCAGTACCTGTTTCGCGGGCTTGGTAGAATGCCTCGAGGGCACCTCCTTTGGCTTCGATTGCCCGGATTTCATTTTTGTCACGCAGGTCATGGATTTGCCAGAGATCGATATGGTCGCGTCCCAAACGGGAAAGCGTTTTGCTGAGATCGGCAGAGGCACCCTTCGCATCCCTGTGTGCCGATTTGCTGGTCTGGAATACAAGGGCCTTCCGTTGCGGGTGCTGAGTCCAGAAACGGCCATAATACCGTTCACTGTCAGCATAGGCTGGAGCGGAATCAAAATACCGGATCCCGCTTTCGAATGCTGCTTCAAGCATTGCCTGTGCATCAGGATCTCTTCCTTCGGTTCGGAGCACTCCTTCGCCGCCAAGCCCGACGCGGTCAGGTATGCCCATAAGATTCCTGAGCCGGCTGTTGCTTTCCATAAGGAATCCATATCATGCTCTGACAATAAAACCTGCGCAGGATTTCCTGAGATCTCTCTGGCATCTTCGATCACTAAATTCAGATAAAAAATAATTCAGAGATAGCCCGAGGTGATCATACAGGAGCCGTTGCTTATCCTGGGGTTTTTATCGGTGACCGTGTAATTGCATATGCGGTCAGACCGCAGGGAGCATATATATCATGAATTGTCCAATGTTCCGGCAGGGAACCATGGACAGGATCCGAATCGTACCCGGGGCAGGATATTCCGGTGAGGGAATCAGTAAAGGGCTGGCCCGCGGCCTGCTGGTATATTATGGAGATTGTCACCTGACCGGTGAGGGCATGGGCATCGGCAGTATCGCTATCAGGGACCATGAATATACCTATTTCTCCCGATCATGGAAGGACACGGAGGATGAGGGTGTTCTCAAACGCACCTTTATCCTCGATACCCGCATGAGCTGGAGCATGTGGGGGAGGCCGTCGGAAGTCCTCACCCGCGGGATCGAATCCGGTATTGGTGCGTACATGCAGCTCCCCTGGTTGCAGCGCTTTCTCATACTGATGGTACTTCCCCTTCGTACCCTGCTTGGCATTCACCCGCTCTTCGAAACAGTGCCTTCCCGGGGGGAAGTCACCTTCACCTACCGGGTTGCCGGGAGCGATGTGGATGTTCAGGCGGATTTTGACCTGCCGGTCAGGAAGGAGGATACCCTGTGCCTGTTAAATGAACTCAGTGCGGCATGGTTCAAGGCCGGGTGGGAAGGGGGGCGCCTGGCGTCCCCGCCTCCTGGCTGGGAAAAGATAAGCCCGGAGCAGCTCCCCGTCTCACTTGTCGACCCGGTGCATGGGATCCGGTTTTTTATTGACCGCCCATCAGTCAACCCTCCTGTGCCAGTTACTCTCTACCGGGGCCGGGAGCTGAATGGCGATCATTGCTGGACCGGATTTTGCATCCAGGTGAATACTCCTGGCGAATCGCAGGAATTACCCGTGGTGCAGTACCGGATTGGTTTTACTACCGGAGCATATTCATGAAACCTTTACAGGGCGTTACCCTGATTTATCCCTATTTCCGGAGCAGGGACCCGGTCGAAAAACTGTTTCCCCCGCTGGGGATTGCTTACCTTGCCAGCCAGCTTAAGGAACTGCAGGTACCGGTAACCGTTGAAGACTGCACTTTTGAGAATTTTGAAGAGGTGATTGATCGGATCGCCAAAGCCCGGCCAGCAATTATCGGTATCTCAATCATGGTCACCATGAGCAGGAATGCCTTTGACCTGTTGGCGGAGCTGCGGAAACGGCTGCCGGGAACGCTCTTTGTGGCGGGAGGTCCCCTCCCAACCGTACATCCAGCGATGTTTGCCGAAAAATTTCATCTGGTATTTTGCGGGGAAGGTGATGTGACCTTCCCGCGTTTCTGTCATGATTACCTTTCGTTATGCAGATCCCCCCATAATCTGGGGAGCCTTGACCTCTCGTCTTACCCGGGCCTCTTTATGAACCGTGACGGGCAGGTCATGTCATCACTTCCTGTCCACCAGCCATCAGAAATCCTGGACCGGCTTCCTCTTCCGGACCGTTCGGGATTTGATCACCACCAGTACCAGGCTATGATGGAAAAAAACACCGGGTTTAAACAGACCAGCCTGATGGTCACCCGTGGCTGCCCGTTTTCTTGTGATTTCTGTTCCAAACCGGTATGGGGTGACCTGTTTCGAAAACCTCCGCTTGAAAAGGTTTTTTTGGAGATCGAGGAACTCATTACTCTTGGATACACCTGTCTCTGGATAGCGGATGACTGCTTTACCCTTGATAACGAATACCTCACCGCATTCTGCCATGAGATGATCCGGCGGGAGGTACCTGTTCGCTGGACCTGCCTCTCCCGGGTCGACCGTCTCACCCCCGCACTCGTTGACCTTATGAAGCAGGCGGGCTGCATCCGCGTCTATCTCGGGCTTGAATCGGGAAGCAACAAAACACTCGGGCTTATGAACAAGCGGGTGACCGTTGAACAGGGAATCCGGGCAGTAGGGCTGTTCTCGAAGGCAGGCATCGGCACCGCCGGATTTTTCATGGTCGGGTACCCGGGTGAGAGTATCGGGTCGATTGAAAAAACCTTTGCCCTCGTCTTGTCTCTCCCTCTCGATGAGGCATGGTTCACGATTCCCCTTCCCCTTCCCGGGACGCCCCTTTTTACCCGTGTTGCCGATCTGAAATCGTGGAATGACTGGGAGGTTTCAAACCAGGTGAAATTCGTATACCCCTCGGAATTTGACGAGCACTGGCTTTCACGCCGTATCGGCGAAACCATGGAATCTTTCAGGAAGAAAAAAGGCGCCATCGGTCCTTGATAGTGGAGGAGCAGGATATACCGGAGGTTCTCTATGAAAACAGAAAAAAAACTGACCTATGTCGATCTTGCAGCAGACGACACGTTTCATACCGAATATGAAAAAGCACTGGAACAGATCCAGCCTGAACTGGGCGGCTCCCACCCGGTGATCATCCGGGGCGGCAAGGACTTCTCTTCCCCTGAGTTCACCGTCCTCTCCCCGATCGATCACAAGATCGTGATCGGAAAATTCCAGTCTGCAACACCCCTTCAGGTGAGATCAGCTATTACTGCTTCCCGCGACGGCTTCCTGGCATGGAGTGACCGGGACTGGACAGAACGCGCCCGGATCATCAGGAAAGCTGCTGATATCCTTGACTCCCAAAAATTCCCTATTGCAGCGCTTATTACCTGTGAATCCGGTAAGAACCGGTACGAGGCTGTTGCAGAGGTCGGGGAAGCCATCGATATGCTCCGGTACCATGAGGAGATCTATAAAAAGCAGAATGGTTTTGTCATCCCGGCCCGTCCTGAGAATCCTGACGCAGAGAGCCAAAGCATCATGCGGCCGTATGGTGTGTGGGCAATCATCTCCCCGTTTAATTTTCCCCTTTCCCTTGCTGCCGGCATGTCGGGGGCAGCACTGATCACCGGAAATACCATTGTCCTCAAACCGACCAGCATTGCGCCCTTTTCAGTGCTGAAACTTTTTTCCGTATTTCTCGGAGCAGGAGTGCCTCCGGAGGCAGTCCAGTATATCACCGGGCCCGGGGCACAGTTTGGCGATATTATCACCGCTCACAAGGATATCGCCGGTATCGCATTCACCGGATCGCGCACCGCTGGTATGTGGCTCCACCGTGCATTTGCCGCCAGGCAGCGATATATTAAACCGGTCATCTTCGAAATGGGGAGCAAGAACCCGGTCATTGTGACGCAGCATGCCGACCTTGAGAAGGCTGTTGAGGGAACGCTGAAATCCGCGTTCGGATTCAGCGGACAGAAGTGCAGTGCAGCGTCCCGTGTCTATGTCCACGAATCCGTCGCCGTCAGATTCATTGACCATCTTCGTAAGGAGGTGGAGAACCTTGTTACGGGAGATCCGCGGGATAAAGGAACATTTAACGGTCCGTTGATTAATGCAGATGCAGAGCAGATATTCAGGGATTCGGTTGAGATGGTGAAAAAGGACGGGGGACGAATTATTACCGGAGGAAAGGTGATCGGGGGCGGAATATTTTCGCACGGTTACTTTGTTGAACCAACCGTTGTCAGCGGCCTTTCCCGTGGGCATCCGCTGTTCCGTCAGGAGTCTGTTCGTACCGATCCTTATCATTGACAATTACGGGACTCTTGCCGAGGCGGTTGCAGAAGCAAATAGTACGGAATACGGGCTGACCGCCGGCATATTCTCTGAAAACGATGACGAGATAGAATATTTTTTTACTCACATACAGTCAGGAGTTACCTATGCGAACAGGAGGGGAGGAGCGACAACGGGTGCATGGCCGGGGACCCAGTCCTTCTGTGGCTGGAAGGCAAGTGGTTCCACCGGCAGAGGTGTCGGGGGTCCCTTTTACCTCCTTTCTTACCTGAGGGAACAGGCACAGACACGGATTCGATAATTTTTTTCAGACATTTTTTTCATCCTCGTTCAATAATAGGGTAAACTACCCAGGGTCCGATCAGTAAAAGTGAGGCTGATGATCCCTATCGGAACCAACCGCTCATGATTTCATGGGACTGGTACCCGGCCGAGATTTTCAAGTGTTTTCAGGTATCTTTCCCGTCGCATGATGTAGGCCTGCCCCCCGGCCCGTAAGGGATATACTCGGCAACTTTCCAATCATCTTTTACCATATCAGTCTTTGTCTGTTCTGCAAGGCCTCTCAGGAAGGCGAATTCAACGAGATTTTTATGATTGCTCATTTCTTCTTTGAGCCAGTCGATTAGTTCGGGATCATGGGTTGCTGCGGAGAATGGAGTGCCGGCTGATATGAGGGTCTCCGCATGTGCCCTGAATTGCTTTTGGATACGGGTAAAGTCATCGGTATCCCCACGGTATGCCCCCTTGACAAGACGCACCATGATGCCTGCGTTAATACATAACTGCAGGTCACGGGATGTGCGATCAAGGTATGCCTGCAGGGCAAGGGTCAGAGGTCCTTCCCGGCCGAGATCGAGAGCTGATTGCAGGGTACCTTCAACCAAAGGACTGCCCTCCATGTCGATCTCGAACGACACCCCGTGATCCCGTGCTTCATGAAAGAGGACTGAAAGGTTCCTGACATATTCCCCGCGATCAAAAAGAATCCCGATTGCCGAGGGTTTTACCGAAAAAGAGATACCGCTCTTCAGGTCGCCGGCCGCCCGGATCCCCGTGAGATGAGCGTCCAGGGCCCGGCGTGATTCTTCAGGGATACGGGCAAATTCTGCGATTGCGGCGAGCGTGCAACGGATATGCTGCCGGTTTCTTTCCCTGCACCACCGCGCAGCGCTCTGCAGATCCGCAAGCGACCAGCGATCTTCCACAATAAAACCTCACCAACCTGTTCATTCTCAAGGATATCAATCTCACCCTGTCGGCTTTTTTTTCAAAAAAAAGGATCTGATGAGTAGTAATTATGTCCCCGCAATAATTTTCCGTAACCGGACAACTCCTTCATGTAGGTGAAGGTGATTATACTAGGTCGTTTCGGGACGGAAAAGGTATGGCTCAATGGAAATGCAGCGTATGCGGTTATATTTATGATGAGACGACCGGCGATCCGAAAGCAGGAATCCCCGCCGGTACCCCTTTTGAAAAAATCCCCGATACCTGGACATGCCCGGTCTGCGGTGCCGGAAAAGAGGCATTCAGCCGGCTGCCTGCTGAAGATATCCACGCAGGTTCGGCAACAACCGTATCCGATGTCATGGTGGCTGAGCTGGTCGCATGGGGAGTGAATCTGGTCTTTGGCCTTCCGGGTACATCGTCGCTCGGTATAGTTGAGGCGGTACGGAAAAATCCCGGTATCCGTTATATTGTCGTCCGGCACGAGGAGAATGCGGCAATGGCTGCATCCGCATACAATAAATTGACCGGTAAGATTGCTGCTTGTTTAACCATCGCCGGCCCAGGTGCAACCAATCTTGCCACCGGGCTCTATGATGCCAAGGAAGACCGTGCCCCGGTTCTTTCCCTGAACGGGCAGGTGGAGACCCAGTACACTGGTCCGGGCGGGATCCAGGAGATTGACCAGGACGCGTTTTTTCGCCCGATTACCGTCTACAATAACACCGTATATGAAAAGAACAAGGCCGTCCTGCTGCTGAACCGTGCCCTCAAGTATGCGATCGTTAACCGGGGTGTCGCGCAGTTATCGGTTCCCAACGATATCCAGAAACAGCCGCTGGATTCCCGGTTCTGTACCCGTGAGTCCTGCATGACCAGTCCAGACATCCTTCCCTCCGTAGATCTTTTAGACTCAGCCGCTGCGGCGATAAACAAGGCAGAAAAACCGGTCATCATTGCCGGGTGGGGGGCTTATGCCGATGGACAGGCTGTCCTGGCCATTGCCAGGAAGATCAAGGCCCCGATCCTCACCACCTTCCGGGCAAAAGGGATCCTTCCGGAAGACAACCCACAGGTGATAGGTATATTAGGTAATGTCGGCTCTCCCCAGGCACGAACGCTGGCAGAGGAAGCCGATCTTATCATCACCTTCGGGGTGGGCTTTTCGAAGTTTACCAACATACCCGAGGGAAAACCCCTCATCCAGGTTGATATTGACCCCATCCGGCTTGGGAAGAACAGCACGTCGATAGGGCTCTGGGGTAACTGCAGTCTCGTCCTCCCCCGGCTCCTTCCCCTGCTTCATGAACGGGAAGAGGGGCCGGTGAAAGGCCGCCTTGCCGTCATGAAAAAAGAATGGGATATGCAACGCGACCGGGAGGCGGACAACAACGCAGCGCCGCTCCGGCCACCGTTTATCATGAAGGTGCTCTCGGAGGTGATTCCAGCCAATGCAGTGATCTCGGTCGATGTTGGGGAGAACCAGTGGTGGTTTGGAAGAAACTTCCGGATGAAACAGCAGCGGTTTGCGATGTCGGGGTATCTCGCAACGATGGGATGCGGTCTCCCGGGAGCAATCGCTGCAAAAATTGCCTACCCGGACAGGACTGTCATCTGTATCACCGGTGACGGGGGTTTTTCCATGGCAATGGCAGATTTTGTAACTGCCATAAAATATGATCTCCCGCTGGTCGTTGTGGTGCTGAATAACCGCCAGCTGGGTATGATCCAGGTCGAACAGATGATGGAGAATTACCCGAACTATGCCACCGATCTGCTCAACCCGGATTTTGCCCGATATGCTGATATCTGCGGGGGACTCGGTATTCATGTCGGTCGTCCTGAAGAACTGAGGCCGGCAATTCTCGCAGCGATGTCCTCCTCCAGACCGGCTATTATCGATGTCGATACCGACCCAAAACGGTTCTGATCTTTTTCATCCGGAAAATCGGAATACCCCGGAGAAACTCTTTCAAGGTAATTCGTTATAGTCGGTGGAGAGGTGGAATAATAATTTTATAAGTCGATCTGTAAGGAGAACGATGATTCGGTCATATGAGGAATGCTGTTATTTTTCTAATGTTATATATTTTGAAAAATTATGAGGGGGACCCTCTCTCTCCCCCAGAGGGGGAGGCAGCCCAAGGGGAGCATCCCCCTGCCCCCTCAACAATTCTGCCGTTTTCCGGAGAATCTCGTGTTTTCAACCTTCGGAAGATGTTCCCTTATCCTTGGGGTTCCCGGGCGGAGAAAATAATTGCGACAAGCCCAAACGAGCATGAGAATTATATTCTTGGGTAAAGTGTTTTTTTTCAGCTCCTAAATATATGAAGGATTTGCGACGGAATAGAAAGAAGAAAGCTAGCCCAAAATACAAGATAAAAAAGTGCATCTGTCGATAAACGGAACATGGCGACGTTCCAGGGGCTTCGCCCCGCCGCTACGGCGCCCCGATTGCGATAGTGCTGTATTACCTGGACCTGGTTCTGGATAATACAGAGGAATCGCATGCGCCCCCGCCCTCCGTGGGGGCAGGGGTGGCGCAAGGGGGGTATACGACGGTTAGAGCTAGAGATTGGGGGCTAGGTTGATGCTTTACCTTTTCATACTACCTCTAATGATTTCACTCACTCCAGGTCGAATCGGGACCAAAAACAAAAACCTCCCTGTCCCGCCGTGCCTCGGAGAGGCCCTGAGGCGGGGAACTCTCGTATTAAGGATTTTTCAGGTCCGGGTGCAGATCATCGAAAGGACTTCTGGGGAACCGAAGAGGTATTTTTTTCTCGGGTTCAGATCTTTTCCAGGATCTCATTCTGTAAGAAACCCGATTCATATACTATTGCCCTTGCCTGGACCCTTGAGAACCTAAACGTGCTGGATTTTAGTATGATTCGAGATCTCTGAATTTGTCGTGCAGATATTTCTGATACTCAGTGCATGGACATTATCATTGCCAGTCAACCGCGCAAAATCCCTGAGTTCTTCGGTGGATACTCTCAGGTAATTTTCAAGCCTTTTTGCCGATATATCGGATTTTAAACGTTCCCGTAATTCCGGTTTTTGGGTAGTCACGCCAACCGGGCAGTTTCCGGTATCGCAGATGCGGTATTGCTGGCAGGCACAGGCCATGAGAGCGGCGGTCCCGATGGCAATTGCATCGGCGCCCAGGCAGAGGGCTTTTGCAAAATCAGACGATACCCGTAAACCCCCGGTAATTATAAGTGAAATGCCCTGGACATTGTTTTCATCAAGATATTTTCTTGCACGGTACAGGGCAAAGATTGTAGGCACCGATGTGGAGGCTTTGATATATTTCAGGGCAGCCCCGGTTGCACCCGGTCGCCCGTCAACGGTGATAAAGTCAGGTTCTGCAAAGACCACTGCACCCAGATCCTCTTCAATGTCACCTGCAGCAATCTTGATACCGATTGGTTTCCCCCCGGATGTTTCCCGGAGCCATCGCACCTTCTCTTTCAGGTCACTCCTGTTTCTTATATCCTCAAAGGCTGCCGGACTGGTAATATCCATACCGACCGGATATCCCCGGATACGTGCAATCTCTGCCGTGACCTTCTCTGCCGGCAGACGTGCCCCCATACCCGGCTCTGCAGACTGTCCGATCTTGATCTCAATTGCATCTGCAGATTTCAGATTCTCTTCGGTGATACTGTACCGGTTCGGGACGTATTCAAGAATGTATTTAAATGCATACTGGCGTGAATCCGGGAGCATCCCTCCTTCTCCGGATCCCATCGCTGTCTTCACAGCAGAAGTCCCTTTCGCGATCGCAATTTTAACTTCCCTTGAAAGTGCCCCGAATGACATATGAGTCACATAGATCGGGGTTTCAATAACGAGTGGATAGTAAGCTTTGGGGCCGATCATGGTCCGCGTAATGACTGAACTACCTTTGTTCAAAGGTATTCTGGCAACCTGGGCACCTTTGATCAGGATATCATCCCAGGAGATGACCGCCTTTTTTGTCCGCATCGGTTCAATTAACGATTCCCCGGTCACCGCCATAGTATGGATATCTTTCATGTATTCCTCAAGGTCATCCGACTGGCGCTCCCATTCGGAAAGATACCCGGCCCGGCCTCCCGCGTGTTCATCGGGGACAGCATCCTCCAAAACAGGCTTGAGATGAGTCCGGTCAGATCCACAGATCGGACATGACCAGTCCGGCGGGAATGCTGATGGTTCAGTGCCAGGGCGGATGTTGGTGAGTGAGTTCCCGCGGTCGGGATCGTACTCGAATACATTACAGACGTTGCAGCGATAGAGGGTCATAGGATTTTTCAGCATTTCCCTATCGGTAATAGAATACCATAAGGATATTTGGAGGAAACCGGGAAGGACTTCTGTATTACGGTCACATAATGAATAATGTCTCGGGATACTGAGACTCCCGGGATCAGGAAGCCATGATCCGGTTGGCTACCCGTTCGAGGGTTAATCATCCATCACTGTCGGTATGAACCTTTTATCATGGCTCAATCAATGATGTTTTCCGCAGATTCCGGGCCCGGGGAGATCGTGTTACTCAACATTCGTAATTCTTTCCTGCATATCACGGATTTGTGCTTTTTTGGCCTCCATCATTGCCGAAATCACTGCATCAGAAAAGACCAGTGCAAGGGTTTCAAACAGGGTGCCAAGCGGGGCAAATGCGGCAGTGACCGATCGATAGGTTCCGGTCAGTTGCCGGATTTCAAATGAATTTTTATCCTTGCGGTAATACCCGGTAAGATCCCCGAGGTTCACAACACAGTCTGCCATCCTGCTCATCCGGGAGTCCGGCGATGCCGTGACCAGACAAACCTTTCCTCCCAGTTCACGTGCAGTCGCACAAATAGATACCATCGAATGTGTCTCCCCCGATCCGGAAAACATCACCAGGGTATCACCCGACATAAATGCCGGCGTAATGGTCTCCCCGACAACATAGGTATTTAATCCAAGATGCATCAGCCGCAGCCCGAATGCTTTGGCGATCAATCCTGACCGCCCTGCACCGGCCACGTACACTCTCCTGGCAGAAAGCATCTCATGGAAAAAAACGTCCATCTCATGATGGTTCAGCGCAGAAACAGATTTTATTATAATCTCTGCCATCCGCTGCATAAATTCCAGGATCCTGGTTGCTTCATCGGTCATGTGCGCGTACCGCACTTTCGCATTGTAAAAGATGAATATATCGGTTTAATATGATGATCCGGGTAGTTTCGGATTAAATCTGTTCCCGTGAGACCGGATGCGAATTCCTGAACCTGATAAGCTCGTTACAGAACTCACCCAGGTACTCATCCATGGAGAGACTGCCCTCCTCAAAAATGCAATCGCCTTCCTCGATCACCTTATCGATCATGTCACGGGTTGGAAGCACGATATCGAGGGGAACTCCTGCCTGTTCCGATCCCCGGATAAGTGCCTCGCGGAAGAGACCAATACAATACCCGATACGATACTTGTATACATATCGGGTCTTGTTGAGATAGCCGGCGATACGTTCCGTCTCTATATGGAGAAAATCATCCAGGATTTTTTTATCTTTACATTTTCCGAGCATATACTGGTAGTGAGCATAGGGATACATCTCTTCAAGTTCAGCAGGGATGATGCCGCAGGTCCCAAAAATTACCACATGATAGTTCGATGGATCTAATACCTGCGCAATTATTGACCTGATCAGCTGGTGACTTGGGCTTTTACTATAAGGTTTCCTGACCGCACAGGGCATGAAAATTGCAATGTCTTTTGGAGGGATTTCATATTCATCAATAATATAACGGTATGATTTTTCAAACTCCGGAAGGTAAAAGGGGGGTTCGGTCAGGAGTGAGTCCCGGCTGATCTTCGATTTTTCCAGATTTTCCCGATTACCCATATTCTTCCTTAGGGTATCATTCCGTCAATACAAGAATGAATCGTCAGTACCGCTTTAACCTGCAGACGGTTCTCCCCCTTCAGCATCATGCGAATACACCGTGCATGTTTTGGTGGGAAAACCTGAATCCGGATCATTCATCTCCCCCCGGGGTTTTACTGGAGATATTCTATCAGAACCTTCGTTCAGGGATGGGTAAAGGTTTCTGCAATCCGAAAACAAAGATTGTTGCTTTCCGCAATGTACCGTGGTGTCTCGCGGAGTATCTTTTCCCGCTGGAAGCGCCTGAGATCTCTTCTCCAGTCCCGGAGAATCTCCTCAGTAATTTCCAGATGAAACTGTACGCCAAGTGCACTCTTGTACTGGAACGCCTGATTTTTTACCAGGTATCCCGAACACAGAAGTCTGCCGCGAAAGGGTATTTCGAAGGTATCCCCATGGAGCTGGAACGCGGGGAAACTGTCCGGAAATGTTGAGAAAACACTATCCGTTACCGGCTCACGCCGGATCCGACACCATCCCGTTTCCTGGACGTATTTATATACCGGTGCACCGAATGCCGAGGCGATCAATTGCGCACCTAGACAGATGCCCAGTACCTTTTTTCTTTTCCCTGACCGCTTTTCGGATAATAGCCTTTTCTTCTTTCAGGCAGGGGTACTCCCGCTCATCATTCACGCTCATCGGGCCGCCAAGAAAAATGAAATGGGATGCATCAGTTTCCGGCGTCTCGTTCGCTTTAAATAAACGGATGTACTCGAAAGAGATATTCCTTTCCGTAAAAAAAGTCTCAAAAAAACCAAGGGTTTCTGTAGGGGAATGCTGGAATACGGCAATGTTCATGATATCGTACCAGAGTCTTACACCGATTCATTAATGGAGGTTGCTGTGAAAACACTTGAGGGTACTTTTAGTATCCGATCCATCAGGGTTATTCGCGACAGATTCACCTCAAGGATTATGCCTTCATGATTATTTTTCGGATGCCTAATGGGTAAGCATTACTCCACTGTCCGGAGAAATGCTCCCGGATGAAGCCGGTGGAAGTATACCCTCAGGTTTCCTTCATCCTTTGTCGCACGAAGGCGACAGGCACCGGTGACGCAAATTACCCCCGGGATGTCATGATATCCTGGAATAAGACCGGTGGAATATACTTAATCAGGAAGTCCTGGTGTCCACCCGAGAGAGGTTCATCCGTTTTCTCATTACTGTTTCATAACGAAAGGACGGTTGGCGTCTTTTCATCAAAAATAAATACCTCTTCGATATTAACACCGAAAAAACGTGAAATTTTAAACGCAAGATCCAGGGAGGGGATGTATTTTTCTTTTTCGATGGCAAGTATGGTCTGGCGGTTGACCCCGATGGCCTGTGCAAGGTGTTCCTGGGTCAGGTTATGCATTGCCCTGAATAATTTGATTTTATTCTTCATCGGTGTCAAAATCTCCATATTTTTTTGCATAGTAAATCCTGAACCCGACATAGAGGAAGATCATCAGGCAGAGAAGTCCCAGCTGGATATACCCTATTATTCGCGGCGGGAGAAGGTCAGGAAGACGCGGTTCCGGGGACGGACGGGGAAATACCGGAATACGAAGTATTTCCATGACAGCCCCAATCGAAAATGCACAAAATACGACCCAGAAGACCTGCATCGTCCGGGCTGTTGCCTGTTCTGTGATCTTTTGATCCCGTTCATCATCAATAACGTCAGTAATCTTTCTCTTTGCCAGGTAAACTACTGCGATCCCGATAATGAATGCTATCTCAATAAGGACTGGGGTGTGAAGTTCCACAGAATACCAGAAAACAGCGAGCAGGGCAATGGCGATGCATCCAACTATAAGATAGAAGGTATTTTTTTTCATACTGTCACTCTGTCAGGGATATCATGTCTATTCATACCACGATGATCGTAATATTTGATCTTTGCTTTATTATTATATTGAGCATCTATGGTTTTTTTCATAGCTGTAAGTTTATCTGTTTTTTCCCCATTTAATTGTTACTTATGCCAGATATTTAGAAACTTTTAAATGTCAAAATGTCGTATATACATTACATGACGTGGGCTCAAAACACTACGCCAATCTCGGTTAAAAAGAACCAGGAGTACGAAATACGATGAAAACACCAGGGTTCTATTACGTTGCCGTTGCAGTTTTCTGTATAACTGCACTGGTCATTGGCACGACCGGTGCTGCCACAATGACGCAGCAGGGAACCGGTAATAATCTGAAAGAGAAGGGCGGGCAGTTCGGGCTTGAAAATTTGCTCAGTAACCTGACTGCACGGGGATATGATGTCTCGGCTGTCAGTGCGGCAGTAACGAGCGGCGATTACAAGACCGCGATGACCCTGTTAAGCGACTTCAGGACAGCCCACCCGGACGCATTCCCGGCACATGTTCAGGGATTCGGCAGAGGCACTATGACCGGCCAGGCAAACGGAGAACGAATGACCCAGCTGCTCAGTAACCTGACTACACGGGGATATGATGTCTCGGCTGTCGGTGCGGCAGTAACGAGCGGCGATTACAAGACCGCGATGACCCTGTTAAGCGACTTCAGGACAGCCCACCCGGACGCGTTCCCGGCACATGTTCAGGGATTCGGCAGAGGCACTATGACCGGCCAGGCAAACGGAGAACGAATGACCCAGCTGCTCAGTAACCTGACTTCACGGGGATATGATGTCTCGGCTGTCAGTGCGGCAGTAACGAGCGGCGATTACACGACCGCGATGACCCTGTTAAGCGACTTCAGGACAGCCCACCCGGACGCATTCCCGGCACATACCTTGGGAGCTGGTAACGGACACCCGGGCTGGCAGGGGAGGTCACAGAATAACCAGTAACCTGATCGGACTCTGAACGTTTCAACCCCTCACTATCTTTTATTCACGATGTTCCTGCACGAATGGAGATTATAGTCTTTTTAAAACATAGCAAGGAATAATAATCAATCCTTAGAATACGATGAAGAGTCATGGTTTTACTCAATGGTATTAATGATAATTAAAAAGGAATCAGAAGGAAGAATTATGAACGCACTATCATGTTTATCCGGTATCATTTTGTTGTTCCTGCTTGTTGCAACAGCAAGCGCAGCTACAGGGAGTACGACAACTGTTACCAATGCAGCCGACGCTGCAGCATCCATATATGTCTCATCATATGATCTTGATCCCCAGGTTTTTTATCCGTATGAAACCGGGACAGTGACCGTTCATGTGACCAATCCCTCAAACACATCGGTATCGCTGTCTCAGCCGGATCTCATTGATCAACATGTTCATGTTTTAAGCCAGGGATCTTTCAGCACATCGACAACGATCGGACCTGGAGCGACCGTCGATTATTCATTTGTCGTGACCCTTAATCCTCCGGATGGAACGTATTTCCCGTTATTCACCGTTTCGTCAAATACCGGAGGATCTCCAATTCACGCCCAGATAAAAATCAAAGTCGATTCTACCGATATCAGGGCAAGTATCTCGGATAAGCCTGACAATTTCGCGATCTCCAAAACAGATACCGTGAACGTCAGCTTATCGAATTCCAGGAGCGGGGATGTTACTAATGTCCTGATCATTCCGGAGGGGGCTGGGGTTGATGTCAAACCTGCAGAATCGTGGGTGGGGACCCTGAACGCAGCCAGTGCCATCCAGGTACCGTTCCAGGTCACCCCAAACCAGCAACAGGCCAAGCTCACCTTCCATGTCATCTATAGTAATGGAGATAATAAACATTCACAGGATGTTCCCCTTTTCCTGAATATCGGTGTGGATAAAACGGCCGCAGTGCCTGTCATCAACAATATTGCTGTTACCTCTCTTGGCTCCTCCTACCAGATCACCGGTGATGTCAACAACGCCGGGATCACTGACGCGAAGTCTTTAATACTGACGGTAGGTTCCCCAGCAAAACCGGTTGAGCCCTATGCACAATACTCAGTAGGGTCCCTTGCGTCCGATGACTTTTCGAGTTTTGAGCTTACGTTTACCAGCAGCGATCTTTCTTTGGTACCAGTGGTCATACAATGGAAAGATGCTGATGGCAACTCGTTCACCAACACCACAAATCTCGATCTCCGTTCCATCTCCGCCTCGACGTCGGGTACCCGGACAAGCAGCTCAGGAAGTTCCAGTTCGACCGGAACTTCGTCAGGAGCAGCAAGGACTGCCGGGAGCTTTGGGGGGCCTGGCGGTGGAGGCGGCACAATATTCGGAATTGGTGGCAGCAGCAGGGCAGGCGGCCTCAGTTCGTTCTATCCGGTCATAGCCGGGGCGATAATTATCATTGCCGGTATTGTGCTGTGGATTAAGCGGAAATGGATTGCTGCGAAGCTGAAAAAACGATGAAAGGAGCAGGTATGACCGAAAGCCCGCTCATACGGCTTGCAGATGTTACGAAAGTGTATCACCTGGAAAGTGGCGACTTTACAGCGCTCAATCACGTCACGGTCGATATTGCGGAAAATGAATTCGTGGCGATCATGGGGCCATCGGGTTCGGGCAAATCAACTATGATGAACCAGATTGGGATCCTTGATGTGCCCACGTCAGGAACACTGTTCATAGACGGGAAGAATGTGGCCAGAATGACACCTCTTGAACGCACGCATATGCGTCGGGATGTCATCGGGTATATCTTTCAGAAATTTTACCTGATCCCGCTTCTTTCAGCATATGAAAATGTGGAGTACCCGCTTATCCTGAAATATAAAAAGCGTGACACAACCGGTAAAGCAGCAGCGGTTCTCAAATCAGTAGGATTTGATGAAGAAATGAGTGCTCATCGCCCCAACCAGCTCTCCGGTGGGCAACAGCAGCGGGTCGCAGTTGCCCGTGCACTGGTCAATGACCCGAAGATTCTTCTCTGCGATGAACCGACCGGGAACCTTGACCGGAAAACAGGCTTCCAGATCATGGACCTCCTCACCGGTTTGCATAAAGAGGGGAAAACGGTCATCCTGGTGACCCATGACCCGAAGATTGCAGAGTATGCACACAGGACGATTGAACTCGAGGATGGGAGAGTCGTGGAATCATGAGGGACATCTTCTTTGATCTGTCAGTTCGCAGTGTAAGGCTTAATTTCCTGCGTTCTATCCTTGCATCCATTGGGATCGTGATCGGGGTTGTTGCCATCTCCTCCATGGGAATGCTCGGCGCCAATATGCAGCTCTCGGTCAAACAACAGCTCTCGTCGGATGTCAATACCATTATGATCTCTTCAGATGTGGTGAGGACTACTTCAACCGCCGGAACCCCGGTAACTTCACAGGGGATCGACAAGAGTACACTCAATGATATCCGGAATGCTGCCGGACAGAACGATGTCATCCCGATACATACTACACGCACCCAGTTTACGATCGGATCCACTGATGGCCGAGGCACGATTTACGGACTGGACCCGAACGATATCACCAGGTTCCTTACTATCGATCAGGGAACAAATATCAAGGGAGGGAGCGACGCCCTTGTCGGCCCGAATATCGCCAGTAATTTTAACATGAATATCGGGAGCAGGATCAAGATCGGGCAGGACAATGTTTCAGTTACCCGGCCTACTGTCCGGGTTGCAGGAATTCTTGCTGCACGGGGATTTGCTTCTGACGGGGTCAATACCGATAATGCAATTATTGTACCTGATACCTGGTACACTGATCATTTCGGTAATAAGGATCTCTACGACCAGGTCAATGTGATCCTGCAAAATATTGATACCATAAACCAGACAGAAGCGGCAATCGATGACAAGGTTAACCGCAGGACCGACGTTATTCGCATCAGTGATGCCAGCTCACGGCTTTCCAGCATCTCCACCACTCTGGGTACCATTACGACATTCATCCTTGCAATTGGCAGCATTTCGCTTATTGTCGCAGCCGTGAGCATCTTCAACGTCATGATGATGTCGGTAAACGAGAGGGTACAGGAAATCGGTATCCTGCTGTCTATCGGTACGGAAAAAGGCGAGGTTCGGCGGATGTTCCTGTACGAAGCGCTCATTCTCGGCTTGATCGGTGCAGGTGTGGGAGGGTTCTGCAGCCTCGTTATCGGCTACTCCGTTGTAAGTGCCATGATTGGCAACACTGCATATTTCTTCCTCCCTGAAAGCATCATGTATATCCCGTACGGAATGATAATAGGCGTGGTTGTCTGTATCCTGTCCGGCTTGTACCCGGCCTGGAAGGCATCAAACATGGACCCCATTGATGCATTGAGGAGCGAATAATCCTGACGATCCGCCCCACGGGCTCTTGGCAGGATTGAATTTATCCTTTTCCAACGATCATCGCTTTTTATCAAGGGCAGGAAAGAATTACTGCCTGGTTGTATCGCCCTCTCACAAGAAACTCGTATCATATCGTCCCGCTTTGGTCGGGTAGTTGTCAGACTGGTATCATACTGCAATCAGCTGATCCGGCAACCGGGTTGTTTTCTCATCGGAGGATACAAGAGTCTGCAGCGTCAGCGTTTCCCCGATACATCTGGTGGCGAATACACCGCAATCAGCATTAATGGATATTGATTCGGTTTTTGATTCTCCCCCGGTGATATCCCCGATGCAGCGTTTGATAAAAGGATCCCCATTCAGGTTAATAACTTCATTTCTGCTGTTATGAAGGGCGACGGTGATGCAGACATTGTGGGCGATCGCAAATCCGGTATTCGTAATCGTTGCGTCCAGCTGCCCGGCAGGTCAGACCGCAATTGGCCGGTTCTCCGGACTGAAGCACGAAATCGACAGGGGCCTTTGGTGTTTCCGTGACGTATGTATCTGGTGACCGGATGCCTGGTGATCCTTCATGAAGGGATATCGTGGTGACCTGGAATTGCGGGAAGGAATTTGTTGCCACCGGGTTAAGGGTGCTTTCGTTGTTTCCCGGTGCCTGAAACATGATAAATGCCAGAATTACGATGATGATGACTATACTAACAAGGATCCCGGTTACCATCCAGAACTTTTTTCCCCGGATCTGTGTTCCGGGTTTTTCGGGTGCATCTGTCCGTGTTATATCCATACTGATCATCTTCTTCTATGACATACCACTCAAATAATTAAATAATAATCCCGGAGGAAGTTTATTTTTTTCGTATCCGGCTTTGACAGGAGTATCTTATACCAACATTCGATTTGGTTAATTTTTATATTTATCCGGTAGCCGGAGTGAATGAAGAGTCATTTGTGGAAAAGACCAAAAAATGGGCGGTTTTTCCGTCAGAAGTTGCAATAGCGAGATCGTTATATAAGGATTCGCGGAAACATCCCCTTGTTCATCCGGGTTGAATGAATCCACTCTTATCCCGTAAAAAAAATTCCGAATATATATAATTCCATTTTCATGTTGCCTTTCTTCGAGGAATGAACAGGGGATTTTATTTTCCCGAAGGGTTGATAAAACGGTATGCCCCTTTAGGCACCCGGATTTCAAAACGTGCCCCGTTGCCATATGTCCCGGTCTCCCGTATCGTCATATCGGTAATGGACAGGATTTGTCGTGAAAGGTACATGTCAAGACCGGTATTCTGAAAAAACTGGCGGTTGAATATCTTCTCTTTTGCATCAGGAGGGATGCCCATCCCATCGTCTTCACAGATCACATGAAGTTCTTCAAATGACTCCTCGCAGGAGAACCGGATGTTCCTGATCTTCCTTCCATACCTGACGGCATTGTCAATGAGGTGGAAGAATACCTTCTCAAGCAGGTGATCGGCATAGATCTCAACGCGGTCGGTGTCGACAAGAAGAGCAATTGTCCCCAGGTGTATGCCGGAAGCTGCCATTTTGATCAATCCGGAGAGATTATACCACCCTGGTGGCTGAATTCCGATGTTCTGATAATCCCTGGTGAACGTGACCAGGTTCTGGATGGCATTTGCTGCCGCCAGTTCCTTATCGAAGGACCTGAGCAGGAAAGCAGGATCACGGACTTGTTCACGCGAGAGTTCGATGTATCCCTTTACCACCGTCAGATGGTTCAGGATCTCATGCCGGGTAATACAACTGAATGCATTCAGTTTTCTGTTGGCTCTCTGGAGTGCATCTTCTTCCTGAACTTTATCGCTCACGTCCACGAGAGAAAGGATCAACCGCCCTGTATCCGGAATTGGAGTCATTGTCAGCGATCCATATCTTCACTGGCCGTCGAAGCGGATGAACTGGAATGCATTGTTCGGGGCTGCTTTTTTCGGATTGATCCGGCATGAGTGCTCATATTTCACCATTTTTTCCAGATCTTTTGGAGCAACAAACTCAGTCCACTTCTTCTTTCCTTCCACCTCTTCCCTGACATAACCGATGATCTTCTCGAACTCGGGATTGATATAGGAGATGGTCGAATCCTCGTTAATAATGGCGATTGCTGAGGCGATATTTTCCAGAATGATCATATACTTCGATCCATCATCCTTCACCGCATTCTCCCGTTGTTCCGGCCCCGTGAAATCGGTAATCGATTCAATCGCTCCGTCAAAATCCCCGGATCCACTAAAGACCGGCGAAGCGATTTCGCGGATATTTTTGAATCTTCCATCGGAAGTCAGCAGGGCGATTTCGGCAGACAGGGTGTTTCCTGTCCACTGCACATCCTGATAGCCCAGCTTTTCAATTTCAAGGTCGGTGGCAAAGATCAGATCAATAATCATCGGCCGGCGTTCCGTGAAGAAGGGGAGGGCATACTCCCTGCTGCCCTTCCCGAGGATATCTGTCGCTGATATTCCGGTTAATTCTTCGATTGCCCGGTTCCAGGCAATGATTCTCCCGTCGCGGTCGATGGCAAACGTCGGGTCAGGAATACTGTAGATGACATCTGACATCTTTTGTGCTCTGAAACCGGATTCATTCTCACCAGGCTGATTTTTATCGGGAAAGGATATGACAAAACGTTTTGTTCCGGGGATTTTGGCGGCAACGATGGACAAATACCGGTCCTGCTTTTTTCTGTCCATGAGTTTTACAAAACAGGGCTCGGGAGCCGGCTCTGTTATTGCACTGCATCCGGAAAGGAAACCGTTAATCTTGTCAACCACCTCCGGCGCGAAAAAATCTGTCCATTTTTTCTTCCCCTCTATCTCCTTCTGGCTGAAGCCGACGAGTTGCCGGAATTTATTGTTGGATGCGGAAATTTTCGCATCTTTTTCAATGATTATTGTGGGTATAACCGAATTTTCAAACAACATCCGATATTTTTTTTCAGATGCGCGTAGAACAGCAAGGTTTGCATCTTTCTTTTCTTTTTCAGGGGTTCTTTTCTCTGCTGGCATGTCTACTCTTTGTCAAGGTGAGCGGGGGAGGGGGCATTTATTCAGACTTTCTCAAATTTAATAAATTTCTGATCCGGTCAATGCCTGAACAGTACGTTAACTTTCTGTTATAATTATTTATTGAAAAAATTTTGTGTGCAGGAATAATCGCCTGTTTATCCCCCGGCCGTCGTAAACCGGTAACCGTTCTTAAAAATTTACGAAGGATATTAAGACAGAAGGTTGAAACTCAGGATCAAGAGTCTAATGATAACATCAAACCAAAAAATGTCGGGACTGTAACAGAACCTGTCATAAGGAAAAAAATCATAAGGAAACTACCAAAAACGACACCAGCTCAATGAAAATGTGGGACAATTCGAAAAAAATATGCCGTGGTCACGAAATGAGGATCTTCCGGTTTATTTTCAAAATTTCCTGTTAAATATCTAAAAGATCATAATAATCAATAAAAAAAGGTAATCCATGAATTACAGGATCCGGTTCAGCATTTTTGCTCTCATAGCAATCCTAATCTGCATTCCTCTCGTCGCTGATGCGGCATCTGTTCCGGCAGACTCATCGATAACTTATACGATTACTATCCAGGAGGATGGAACCGCGATATGGCAAGTGGAGTACCGGACTGCTCTCGCATCTGATGAGGATGTTGAACTGTTCGATGCTTATGCTCACAATATGTCATCAACCTTTCTTCCCCAGTTCCAGGACCTGATGCGGCGCTCTGCATCGGAAGCTGCCGTCGCCACCTCCCGCCCCATGGAAACCGGCGATTTTTCAGGTGATGCTGTCATTCAGAGTTCACCTACCGGCCGATATGGAGTCGTCCTCTTTTCGTTCAGCTGGAATGGTTTTGCAAAAACCGGAAACAATATTGCCATCGGAGATGCACTGGCAGGAGGATTGTACCTGGCAAAAGAAAATACCCTCATTGTCCGGTATCCCGCCGGCTATACTGTCAGTGTTGCAGAACCAGCTCCGGATCAGGTAAGGGACGGACTGATCTGGTATGGCCAGCGTTCATTCGGGGCCGGGGAACCCCGCCTGGTCTTAGAAAAAGCCAGCTTTCCCCCGCTTCCGGTCCTGGTTGGATCTGGTATTGCCTTCATGGTAATTCTTGGGGCGGTTGTGATTATTTCGAGAAAACGTTCGCGTGAACCGGATGATCCTGAAAAAACGGAAGCCGCTACACCTGATGTGGATCTTATCAGCCTCGAAGAGAAAATTGTCCAGTTGTTGAAAACAAACGGGGGAGAGAAGTACCAGTCGGAGATTGTTAAAAATCTGGGCCTTCCCAAGTCAACGGTAAGCGCAACTCTTAATGACCTCCACCAACGGGGTATTATCCAGAAGATCAAAAAAGGACGGGAAAATCTCATACGGCTGATAGATCGATGAAGTCTTACGCCTGTATAGTCACTTTCCCCGAACATTCAGGGGATGTTTTTAATACTGAACGCGAACATGATCTTTTTTTATTGCCAGTGACCTTGATAGTACAGGAACAGCTATGACAATTGATTGGTACAAAGAATTTGTTAATCTGGATTACACACCAGCTTCAGATGACCTCATCTGCATGTTTTATTTTGAACCTGCTGCCGGGATACGGAGCAAAGAAGCCGCAGGAAGGATTGCTTCGGAAAGCTCGACAGGTACCTGGACCACCCTCCACACGCTCCCGCCCCGTATGAAAAGTCTTGAGGCACAAGCGTTTGATATCGAGGGAAATGTCGTAAAAATTGCCTACCCTCTTGCGCTCTGGGAAGAAGGTAATGCAGTCCAGCTGCTGAGCGGGATTGCAGGGAACATCTTTGGAATGAAGGCGGTGAGAAACCTCCGGTTAATCGATGTCGCGTTGCCCCGGGCATATCTGGATCATTTCAAAGGCCCGCATTTTGGCAATGATGGAATCAGGAAGATGATGAAAGTCAGCAAACGTCCCCTGACCGGCGCCGTACCAAAACCAAAGATCGGCTTTTCCGCCAAGGAGCATGCAGAGGTAGGCTACGAGACCTGGATGGGTGGGTTTGATTTTGTCAAGGATGACGAGAACCTGACCTCAACACCCTTCAACCGGTTCGAGGACCGGGTAAAAATGCTTTCGAAGAAGCGAGACAGGGCTGAACAAGAGACCGGGGAGAAAAAATCGGCATTTCTCAATATTTCTGCTGACACAGAAACCATGAAAAAAAGGGCTGACCTTCTTGCCGGGTACAACTGGAACTACGCGATGATAGATGTGGTCGTTGCGGGGACCGCGAGTGTCATGACAATGCGGGACTATTGCTCCGATCTCGGGCTTGCGATCCATGCACACCGGGCGATGCATGCAACCTTTGATCGAAACAAAAAACATGGCATCACCATGCAATTCCTCGCAAAACTCATGCGGCTCATTGGTGTATCCCAGATCCATACGGGTACAGCCTGTCGGTAAACTGATCGGAACAAAAAGGGAAGCGATCGCTCTCGCAGATGTGCTCCGGGAGAAAAAAACCCATGCCGCAGAAGGAATGCTCCTGGAGCAGGACTGGGGGAGGATCAAATCAGCATTCCCCGTCTCGTCCGGCGGGCTCCACCCGGGACTTGTTCCCGACGTGCTGAACATTTACGGCAATGAACTTATCCTTCTTGTCAGCGGCGGTATCCACGGGCACCCGAAAGGCACCCGGGCCGGGGCACAGGCAACCATGCAGGCTATCGATGCATGGCAGGAAGGTATCAGCCTCGAAGAAAAAGCAAAAAAATCAAAAGAACTCAAAGAGGCGCTGGAGAAGTGGGGGCATTATAAACCGAAGTAGGGAAGAATTTCATTACCTTTTTTCCGGTCTTAAGATACGCTCACAGGAGACCTTTTCAATATATTCATTTTTACGAAAATTTAAGAAAAATTATGAGGCTGACCACCTCTCTCTCCCCCAGAGGGGGAAGCAGCCCAGGATAGCATCCCTTAACCCCCACCCGGGTTCTCTTGTTTCATAGAGAATCTCTGGTTCAACTCCGGTTTGGGGGAGTCGTATTTTATTGGGGGGGGAGCGAGCCAGGCCATGGAAAAAAAGCCCCGGAACTCTTGAGAAATTTCCCGTTCTTCCAGATCCTTTTTATCAGGGCCAATACCGGTAACTCTCCCGGCCCCACCGTGCCTCGGAGAGGTGCTGAGGCAGGTAACCCTCACAAAGATATTGGCTTTTTTTAGTTCCCGCCGTAATCTCTAGAGGATAATCTCTCAGGAGCCCAAAGAATTTCGAAGAAATAATCGGGTTTTCCCAGAGGAGATTACTTCACTAAATCAGATAATTTGTTGAGAAGTTTTATTTAATTCAATATCATTTTCCTGCCCCAACCCGATTCTTTTTAACAGAGGCATCTGAAATCCTATGCACTTATGACAGAGTTCCAGCTTGCGTCAGATTTTGCCCCCTCCGGATCACAGCCTGAAGCAATACAACAGTTGATCCAGGGTCTGGAGAACAATGACCAGTTCCAGACCCTGCTGGGAGTTACCGGCTCGGGTAAGACATTCACTATGGCAAACGTGATCGCGGCCGGTAACCGGCCCACCCTTGTGCTCGCCCACAATAAAACCCTCGCTGCCCAGCTTTACCAGGAATTCTGCGATTTCTTCCCTCATAACCGGGTCGAATATTTTGTCTCTTATTACGATTACTATCAGCCGGAATCCTATATCCCTGCAAAGGACCAGTATATCGAGAAGGACTCCGCGATAAATCCCAAAATAGAGATGCTCCGACTTTCCGCCACCGCCTCACTTTCGTTCAGACGCGACGTGATTATCGTCGCTTCTGTCTCCTGTATCTTCGGCCTTGGTAATCCCGAGAACTTCCGGAATATGGGATTCGAGCTCTCGGTCGGCCAGAAAATCAGCCGGAAGGATATCATGAGCCGGCTCATCGATATCCTCTTCGAGAGAAACGACCTCGAGCTGATGCCCGGCAGGTTCCGTGTCAAGGGGGACATCATTGATATCGTCCCCGGTTACTTCAACGATATTATCCGGATTGAGATGTTCGGCGATGAGATTGAACGGATCCGGGAGATAGACAAGAACTCCGGTGTGAAAAAAGAGGAGATGAAGTACTTCTATGTTTACCCTGCCCGTCACTTTGTCACACCGGAAGGCACCCGGAAAACGGCGATTGCATCGATCCGCAGGGAACTCGATGAGGTGCTGCCGACCCTGGGGATGATCGAGGCACACCGCCTTGAACAACGTACGAATTTCGATCTTGAAATGATCGAAGAAACCGGTTCGTGCAAGGGTATCGAGAATTATTCACGGCATTTCGACGGAAGAAAAGCAGGAGAGAAACCTTATTGTCTCCTTGATTATTTTCCCGAGGATTTCCTGATGTTCATCGATGAAAGTCACCAGACTATCCCCCAACTGCACGGTATGTATAACGGTGACCGTTCCCGGAAGAAGGCGCTTATCGACTACGGTTTCCGTCTCCCGAGTGCGTACGACAACCGCCCGCTGAAGTTTCACGAGTTCGAGCAGTATATGGGTAATGTGGTTTTCGTTTCAGCTACGCCGGGCGACTATGAGTTAAAAAAATCAGCACAACTCGTTGAGCAGATCATCCGCCCGACCGGCCTCGTTGATCCGATTGTAGAGGTTCGCCCGATCGAAGGTCAGACGGATGATGTCATACAAGAGGTCAGGGCGACGATAAAACGGGGAGATCGAATTCTTGTTACCACCCTGACCAAAAAACTTGCAGAGGAGCTCTCTGAGTTCCTCGCGGACCAGGGAATCCGCACGCGGTACCTTCACTCAGAGATCGAGACGCTCGAACGCAGCGAGATCATCAGGGAACTCCGCCTCGGGAAATTCGATGTGCTCGTGGGGATCAATCTCCTGAGGGAGGGACTTGACATTCCTGAAGTCGGTTTCATTGGTATCCTCGATGCTGATAAGGAGGGCTTCCTGCGAGATGCGCGAAGCCTGATCCAGATCATCGGGCGTGCGGCTCGAAATATCAATGCCAGGGTTGTGCTGTATGCCGACGTTATGACCGATTCGATGAAGCGGGCGATTGCCGAAACAAAACGGCGGCGTGACCTTCAGGTTGCCTATAACACTGACCATCACATCATTCCGATGACGATAAGAAAGCCTGTCAGGGAAAAAGAAGTTGAGATTAAGGATACCCGGCATGTTCCCCGTCCGGAAATTCCCAACGTGGTCATCGAGCTCGAAAAACAGATGCAGGATGCGGCGGACAGTCTCGACTTTGAACGGGCGATTGCCCTGCGGGAGCAGATTAAAAAACTGAATGACCGATTACGCGAAGCCGGAAGACGCTCTCGTGAAAAATAGACTTTTTTTGGCGTCTTACGCTTTTCACTGAATAAAAATGATGTTAACCACAGATTTTTTTATCTGGTTGGTGGCTTCATTTACTAGCTAAAAACGATTTATAGTACTTCAGTTCCCCTTTTGATCTTTGATCTGTACTAACGATAATTTAACAAACTTGCCAGACCCTTCCGGATGAGAACTTCAACATCGGGAAGCAGGATCAATTTCACAGACCCGGAGATGAGTAGATCCGGGTCCGCACGATGGCTGAAGTGTGGAGGCGGGCGCATGGTGCCCATGAAGAGACACAAACCAAATCTATGGCCTGTCTGTGAGGTCCAGTTTCTGGATTGCCCGATACTGGCGAGCCCGCGAATTGGCTCATTTTGCACCTTCTTTCAAACAAATGGTTCGTTGAATAGCATTGATCGAATGACAGGTTCTCCTAAAAATCATTTAGGATTCTTTAATATTCTGCACCACAATGTTTAGAGAATGGTGCAGTTTGAAATCCAGAGTGCACCACCAGCGGCTGAAACGGTGCTTTGCCCGTGTTAGATTTCAGGTCGGATCTTTCATTCACAATCGATCCTTCCCGTCACCGGTCACCCTGCACCATTCCGTTATCAGGAGTGATATCTTGGAGCATATCGAAGAAAAAAACCGGAACAACCTGTTCCTCATGGATAATACGGCGAACCCCGCCCCTCTTGGATTGTGCGCATTCGGCATGACCACACTATTGTTGAGCATCCATAATGCAGGCCTGACAACCCTTTCGAGCACCATTCTCGCGATGGCCCTTCTTTACGGCGGTCTTGCACAGGTAATCGTCGGCATTATGGAGTGGAAAAAGAACAACAGCTTCGGCATGCTCACTTTCGGGAGCTTCGGGTTCTTCTGGATATCGTTTGCTACGCTTATGATGCTCCCGGCGGTCGGTCTTGCAAAAGCACCTGGAGCACCCGAACTTGCCGCGTTCCTCGCCATCTGGGGAATCTTTGCGTTCGGGCTCTTTATCTGCACCATCAGGATGCACCGGCTCCTGCAGATCACCCTCGCCGCAGTCGTCCTCCTTGTCGTCCTTCTTGTGGCAGCCCAGCTCACTGCGATCGGTAGTATTCTCACGCTTGCCGGTATAGTCGGGGTTATCGCAGGAGGTCTAGCGCTCTACATGGGCATGGGCCAGGTCATCAATGAAATATTTGGCAGCCGGGTCCTCCCGGTATGAGGCTATACGGTTTGTCGACGATAGTTTCATGGAATTTTATCAGACTATCATTTTTCGGGGATTGAAATAAAAAAAAATTGATCTAGTGGAAAAAGTATGGGAGGGGGAGTTCTCCTGCGGACCTGAAAAAATCTGAATATTTTACGAAAGTCCCTCGCCTCATGGCAACTCCGATCCACGACGAAGCAGGGAGGTTTATGTGCCTGTTTTCAGTCCCTTATCTGCGCCGGTGACGCCATGTCGGGGGCATGGGGTTTCAACTCCCCCATTGTGATGAAGAACATCAAATTTTCGTGATGGTTCAAAGGAAAATTATACCAACGGTTTTCAGGACTGCATTTGATACCTTTCCTCGCTGGTCAATACATACGAATGCGATCATTCCTCCAAAGACTCAACAGGACTCCGGGAGACTGGAGAATGTGAAAAGGGGGGTCAAGGCGTGCTCCCCCTGGGCTGCCTCCCCCGCACCCGGGGAGAAAGGAGACTAAGATATATCAGGAGAAAGGAACGTGATTACATCAAACCTTGTGTTTTTTTAAAGAAAATCTGCTCTGTAAAATGCTTTTTCAGATACCATGATCGCCTCCCCTGCGCCAGCCCTGCCCCTCCCGGGGGGCGGGGGCGCTTACGATGCCCCGGTATTACCTGTATGTATAATCTCCCGCGGTTTCTCTACAGGTAATACGGAATTATCTCAACTGGGGGGGGGTGTGCCACAGCTACAGGGGCGAAGCCCCCGAGAGCGTCTGAAAGTTTTGAGGATTTCAACAGAGCAAAAAAATCTAAAAAAAATCTTCGAAAGTGGAAACCCGTGTCATCTTTTTATTGGGATCTATCAATTCATCCCAGTTCCATCCAAGTGCATCGGTGATGCGTGATATGGGTTGCCTGATGGTTTTCTCCAGCATAAGATCCCGGTCAACGATGAAATCCTCCGGTACCTGGTCCTCGGTACTCAAAACAGAGGACATCGGTTGGTTCGTATTTTACTCCGTGGATACCTTTGATATACACTCTCTTGGGCTTGCTCCCCTGTTTGAAATCGGTATTAAAAAATTTATTGGCATATTTTGCTCCCCTGACCTGTGCATCGTCGTTTTCATAATCCTTAAGGTCTTTTCCGATTCCTCCGGGAATACCAATACAGTCAAGTGAATACTTTTCAGAGCGGTAATTTTTTACAATTTTTATCAGATATGCCCTGATCTCTTCTTTGCCCTTTCCATGAAGGATCATCTCCATTACCCGCTGCTGAACGGCTTTGGTGATCTGCGGTGTGTCGCTCCGCTTGATCTCAAACCCCACAATATCAGTTTCCTGGACATCCTTTCCTTCTTTCCAGACAAGAAGACCCGCATACCGCTTTTTCTTTCCGGCCTGGAAGAAGCGTGCATAAATTTTCTCGAATTTGATCGAGAAAAAGTGGATATCGGCATTGAGTTCTTTTTTTGCAAATCCCTGGTAACTCTCGTTGAGTTGCCTTTCGATCTCCCGTGCAGCGGTGATTGTCTGGTCACGGTTGAAGTCTTTCGGAAGCTGGACCATGCAGGAGTCGGTGTCGC
The DNA here is from genome assembly GCA_963815065.1 of uncultured Methanoregulaceae archaeon. Lineage (GTDB taxonomy): Archaea > Halobacteriota > Methanomicrobia > Methanomicrobiales > Methanospirillaceae > Methanoregula. The sequence continues at coordinate 169,938 of CAWFFE010000005.1, forward strand.
CATATATTACCTTGTAGCCCTGCTTCTCGATCACTTTCCGGGTGTGCTCGATGATCGCCCGGCCAACTGATGTAACGGCTGCGCCAATCTCACGATCAAACAACCGGAATCTTGGATATCCACTCACGCCGTAATACGTATTCATGATCACTTTCAGGACATTCTGCTGCATATCGTAGAGGATGTACTGCGGCGAACCGAAGGGAAAAGTATTGCGAAGTGCTTTTTTTTCATCCCGCTCTTTCAGAAGTTCGGAGATAATACTCCTGGTGAGGCCGTCGGGCTCTTTTTTAAACCTGATCCCGTTCGGAGCTCTAAGTTCTCCCTCCGGACTTTTTGTTTCCGGGGATGCATTGATCGTCATCATTGCCATCGGGTAGAGTGATTTCAAATCAAGGACGATGACATTTTCCCGGATGCCCTTGCTCGGTTCGAAGACCGTGGCACCCTCAAATTCTTCCGCGTTTACAAATCCTTTTGAGGGAAGGACGTATCGATCATGCGCCTTCCTGAGGACATAGACATCAATGACGCTCGATGAATTCAGGGTCTTGTCAAGGGGGCAGCCAACATAACGTGCAATTTCACGGTAGAATCCGATAAGATTGTCCTTTCGATCAATGGCAACACACAATTCAACATCCTTGAAATTATATTCCACGAGCAGGGCCGGGGACTCTCTCCAGAGCGAAGTGATCGTGCCGGTGTACCGGAACCTTGCATTCACCCAGTTCCTCTTCGGCAACTGCATCGAGCCGGTATGATTCTTTCTGGGAAACATGAATTTTCTTATATGCGGTGAGAAGATCGAAAAGGGCGCGCCCGGGCAACGCATTCCGCTCGGTGGGTTCCTTCAGGCGGGCAAGAAGGTCTATCGCAGAAAGACCGAGTTTTTCCATGCGCCCGGCGATATATTGCATATCAAATTCAACGAAGTTCCATCCGGAGAGTACGTCAGGGTCTCGTTTTCCGATATATTCGGCAAACTTTTTCAGCATGTCATTTTCCCGTCCAAACGTGCAGATGGTATGAGTCCCCTTTCTGAAACACCCGTTTTTCAGCCCTCCGCAAGATATCTTTTCGGTTATTTCCGCAGGTGTTCCCCCGGATGCCAGCAGAAAGGTTGTATAATCTTTATCAAACGAGTCGTAACACGTGATGCAGATAATTGCATCGCGCTGAGGATCAGGAAAGCCATTTTCATCCACGCATTCGATATCGATGATACAGAAGCGTGCGGGAGCATCAACAATCTCAGGTGAAATCTGCTGGTAATCGACCAATCGTGATGGGGAACTAACGCCTCCTGTTAACCCACAGTCGACGAGGAACCGGGTTGTAAAGAGAATATCGGCTTCAAAGTGATTCCCGGGATAAAGATCACGCAGCCGGCGAACATCTGACGGACGCCTGGTATATAATCTTCGGAGTACTGCCCCTTTTATTGAAAGATATTTTTTATCAGCCTCGATAGTTACATCCGGTGGTATCTGTTTACCCTCAATCATTTCAGCGGGAACATAAAAATAGGGGCGGAACCCGGTTATTTCCAGATGGATCGCTTCACCTTGTACATTACGCCCGAAGATATGGATGAGCGGTCCATCCGGCGTATTGCTGTACTCGACCTGGTTAATGGCGATTTTTATTCCGGAAAACTGGTCGAGGATGCAGCTGGCAGTCTCATACTCCTGGTACTGGTGAAAGTGGGGACTCCATGTCAGGATACCGCCCGGGAACAAAGGCCTTTGACATATGTTCCTGCTTCATTCATCTTTTCTGTTTCCCACGCGTCAAGATCCCATTCTTCGATCTTCCGGATTCCGGTTCGTCCTACATGGGCAGGGACACCAAGGGAGCATCCCGTTAAACCATATTCTCCTTCAAGTACTGCGGAACAGGCAATCAGTTCCCGAGCATCTTTGAGAATGATTCGGGAAAGGTGGGTCAGATGGAGAGCGGGCCCAAATACCGTTCCTCCCTTCCCCTTGATCACCTCCATACTTGCGCCTCGCAATTCAGACAGGATCTCTTCCCGCTGCCCGATATCTACCGCAGAAGCAAGGCCGGAGAAGTACGGCACCTGATGCTCTCCATGCTCTCCCAATACAAAAGAGAATCCGGTAATGCCCCTGTTCCTGAGCACGAGGCCGAATCGTGCGCTGTCCAGCTGCCCGCCAAAACCGATGCATCGTTCCCTCTCGATGCCGGTTTCCCTGCAGATTACAAAATTATTTATATCCATGGGATTTGTCACCGTGATAAGAATGCCGGGAAATCCTTTAAGCAGCGAGATAGAATCGCGGATGGCCGGCAGATTGGTATCAAGAAGATCAGCCCGGGTTTTCACTGAGGGGTTTCGTGGCATTCCGGGAGAAAAAATACAGATATCGGATTCCCTGATTGCGGCTGTATCAGGTACTTATGGTTACCGGGAGTCCGGTATGTTCGAGATCCAGCACCTGTGCCTTGAGAAGAAAAGGATCGCAGTCATACAGGACCAGCTCATCAACAATTCCCATTGATGTCGCAAGATAGGCAACTTCCCCCCCGATTCTGCCGACTCCTACGACTGCGAGGCATGCCATCCTGATATACTATGGAATGCTGATAATAATTAAGTGACGCAGTAACAGGTCGGTGCCGGATACCAGTCCCGACCTGTTGCGACCCAACGAAGCGGCGATTACCCTCTGGCATAAAATACCAAAAAGATGCACTTTTTATCATTAAACGACAATTTCCTGATGCATGGTATCGATAAAGCCTGGTCCGGTTACCCTGGGTGGCGTGGCGCTCGATAACCATCTGGTGCTCGCGGCCGGAATTCTGGGGACAACCGGGTCATCGCTTACCCGGATGCTTTCATTAGGAGCCGGGGGTGTTGTGACCAAGTCAATTGGTCCATATCCCAAGGACGGGCACGCAGGACCATGCCTGGCGGTACTTGAAGACGGGATATTAAACGCGATGGGTCTCCCCAACCCATCAAAAGAATTTGTAGACGAGATCGCACCCCTCGAGAAAAAACCCGTGATAGTGAGTATATTCGGGGGGAATCCAGAAGAATTTGCCTTGGTTGCCTCCTGGTTCAAAGGCAGGGTTGCCGGTTTTGAGCTGAACCTGTCCTGTCCTCATGCCGAGGGCTATGGTTCAGCAATTGGAACTGAGCCGGCACTTGTCGAAGCCTGTACCCGTGCAGTAAGCAAATCCGGGGTCCCGACCTGGGTAAAACTTACGCCAAATGTTACCGATATCACTATGATTGGTAAGGCAGCTGAACGCGGCGGAGCACGCGCGATCGTTGCGATCAACACGATCCGGGCTATGAGAATTTCAACGGGGATGCAGCGACCGATGCTTGGGAACCGGTATGGTGGCCTTTCGGGGACTGCCGTGTTCCCGATTGCTGTCCGCTGCATCTACGAGCTCTATGAATCATGCAAAATACCCATCATCGGTTGCGGGGGCGTTACAACCGCAGATAATGTCATAGAGATGATGATGGCCGGGGCAAGTGGAGTGGAGATTGGCAGTGCTGTATTGAATGATGTAAAAATCTTTGAGACCATCAAGGCCGATCTCTATAAAAAGGATGGACTGGCACCAAAAGAAATTATCGGATGTGCACACCGTGAATAGTCACCTGTCCGTACCAGTATCGATCCTCCGGGTGAAAAAGGAAACATCACTCATCCGCACATTCGTGTTTGACCAGCCATTCTCTTTTTCGCCCGGGCAGTTTGTCATGGTCTGGATTCCCGGAATCGATGAAATCCCGATGGCACTGTCGTCAGAGAATACCATCACCGTACAAAAAGCCGGCGATGCAACCACCGCCATGTTTGGTCTTGGAACCGGGCAAAAACTGGGAATCCGCGGCCCTTTCGGGAATGGATTTACCAAAGGTGAAAAAGTACTCGCGATTGCCGGGGGTGTTGGTGCTGCACCTTTGCTTCCACTGGCACGAGCGGATTGCGTCATGACTCTCCTTCTGGGGGCAAAAACCGAATCCGAACTCCTGTTTGTCGACCAGCTGGATGAGTGCACGGATGTGCTCATCGCAACGGATGACGGGTCACTGGGACAGCACGGGTTTGTAACGTCTCTCATGGATGATTTAAACCTTGGTGTATACGACAGGATTGCCGTCTGCGGGCCGGAAATGATGATGCGAACAGTCCTTGCCAAGGTTGAAGAAAAAGGTATCGCCCACAAGACAGAATTCTCGCTTCACCGGTACATGAAATGCGGAGAAGGTATTTGTGGTTCCTGCTGTATAGATCCATCCGGGCTCCGGGTCTGCAGGGATGGTCCGGTTTTTTCCGGAGATCTTCTTCTTAAAAGTGAATTTGGCCATTATATGCGGGATGCAAGCGGCCGGAAGAAAAATCTCTGAATAAGCTGGTCTTGAAATTATCCGGGTTCCGGGGAAATCTGCCTTTTGCTGAGCCGGTACATCCCTTTTGGGACCTGTATCTCAAACCGTGCCCCGGAGTCCGGTTCACCTGTCTCGCTGATGGTGAGCCCGGTTATGCTCAGGATCTCGGCGGCCAGGAAGAGTCCATAGCCTGTACTCCGGTAATATTCGCGTCTGAAAATCCCCTCTTTCATGGATTTTGGGACTCCGATGCCGTTGTCTTCACAGAAAATGGTAAGACCCTCGTCGGTTTCCCCTGACGAGAACCGGATTTCTGTGACTTTTTGCCCGTGACGCAATGCATTATCCAGTATATTGTGAAATACTTTCCCGAGCAGCATATCCGTGAAAATCTCAATGTCACCCACATCCTTCTTAATCCGAACATTACCGAGATCGAGGACGGCAGCTGCTTTGGTAATGGTGGTGTCAACCGAATGCCAGCGGGGAGAACTGACACCGAGTTCCTCGTAATCCCGGGCAAACTGGATCTGTTTCTGGATCATCTGGGTGGTCTGTTCGATCTTCCTGAGATACGAAAGCAGCACAGGGTCCGTTACCATCTCTTCTGCAAGAGAGACATACATCACGATCGCCGTTATCTGGTTGAGGATATCATGACGGGTAATTGACGAGAAGGTATTAAGTTTCCTGTTGGCGATCTGGAGTGTTGCTTCAAATCGTTTCCGCTCCAGGATCTCTGCTTTGAGTCCCTCGTTTGCCCGGACGAGTTCTTCAGACCGTTCTTTTACCTTTCTTTCAAGATCATCCCTTGCTTTCTGGATTACCCGTTCCGCCAGTTTCCGCTCGGTGATATCAATAGCCGAACAGATCACATTTTTACCGGGGGAGAGGGATGCTGACACCAGGAACTGGCGTACATTGCCATCCCCCTTGCGAAGGACGAGTTCGATATCCCCGATCTCTTCATTCTTCTTGATCTGGCTGATAAAAGTATTCCGTTCCGCAGAATCAGGAAAAATCCGGCTCAGTTCTTCATTGATAAGGTCGCTCCGCTCGTATCCCAGCATCTGTGAGGAACGTGCATTCATCTCCAGGATACGCTCGGTAGTGAGATCGAACGTAAATATACCCGCCTGGGAATTCTCGAATATCTCCCGGTATTTTCTCTCCTCTTCTTTGAGCCCCTCGGCAAATGAGGACGTGACAAAGCCAACGACAACGAAGATCACAAACCATCCTGTAGATACGGCGATTATGTTCGGATCGAAGTTACTGAAAAAATAGACCAGCACAAGGAATATCGTGCTGAGTGAAACCGAGAAAATTACTCCTCTGGAGGGGTAATAATTCACGAAGAGGATTATTGGCAGGAAGTAAAGGAACGGAAAAACGTCATCGATTCCGTTGGTCAGGGAAAAAATTGTCGCGGAGATTGCAATAATTACCGAGGCGACAATTATTGTTGTCTGGAAAATCTGTTGCCTGTTGGATGCAGGAAACGTCATACGTCCTCCTTTTTCAGCCGGACAGATTGTCCTGACAATATCGTGTTCTCGAGTCTCCGGCACTCAAGAATTTCTGCCCGGAGTTTCTCGTTGATCCGCTCAAGATCTCCGGTCCTCGCCTTTACCTGTTGTTCAAGATCATTGAGTGTTTTAATAATTTCCTCATCTACAATTTTATTACTGGTAATATTTACAGCTGAACAGAGCACATGACCTTTGGAAACGAGCATTACCGATATTACGAACCGGAAAACCCGGTCGTCACATCCAAGAAAGCTGACTTCCTGTCCGGTATGTTTCCGGCCTCTTGAGATGTCGGCAATCCACCGTTCTCGTTCTTCTTTATCGGGCCAGATAAAGGATATATTCTCACCGAGAAGGTCCTCGCGATCATAATTCAGCCAACGGGCACACTTGAGATTTATGTCGCGGATACGCAGATCTTTGAGATCGAAACAAAATATGCCATCCTGAGATGTTTCCAGAATATTCCGGACCCGGGTGCTTTCTTCACGCAACTTAATCGCATAGGACGATGCGACAACACCTATCGTAATAAAGATCGCGAACCATGCCGTGGCAATTGCGATCAGGACCGGGTCAGAATTTCCCAGGAGATAGATGAGACCTATATACATCAGACTTAATCCCAATGAAAAGATCACCCCTCGTTCAGGGTAAAAATATACGACAAGGATGATCGGGAGTATGAAATGAAAAGGGAAAACGTTAATTATTCCGTTCAGAAGGGAGAATGTAGTGGTGAGGATGGCAATGATTGTTGCCCCAATAACGATAAAGAGGCGCAGTACTTCCCCGTTTTCAACAGATAATTGCACCACTGACCGTCCCCTGTCGAATTCTCATCGCAAACCGGTGGTTGAAATCCCGACTTAGTAAATAGTATTAATCTCACTACAAATATTTATATACTCTGTGGTAAGGTGCTACATTTTCCCCTATACTTATTAGTTTTTCTACTTGCCCGGATGCCTAACTATGGCCCGGAGGGGGTGTTTATGCGTTCAAGGTCTTCGAGTTTGTTGATATTGGTGAACGTCCGGAGATCAGGATCTATCGACTGTAATTCGTCAACCATTATATATCTGGCAGAAAGGTTCAGGACCATCTCCCGGAGTGACTGGGATGTGTGGCATTCCAGGTAGTCGACCAGGGCAGTTCTTCGGTATACCGCATGAAGAGGTTCGAACATATCCGTGTTCCATCGGGGAATCACTGCATCATAATCATCAATATTATCAAACAGGTATGCAATTACCCCCGGGTCAATACATGGCATATCGCAGGCAGAGACAAAGATCAGATCCCCTTGCGCAGCCAGTGATCCGGCATGCAACCCTCCGATTGGGCCGATTCTCATCCGGATATCGGTTATGCACCGAACCCCGTCCAGGGCATTGAACCTTTTACACTGTTCAGGATCTCTGGCAACGAGGATGATCTCGTCAACAACCTTCCTGAGCGAATCGATGAGCCGTTCAATAAATGTCCTGCCATGATAGGTGAAAAAATACTTTTCCCGGCCATTTGCCCGTCGGGCCTCCCCGCCGACCAGTACCACTGCAGATCTCAAAGGCATGCTCCATTCATAAAAAAGATTCTCCCGCTCCCGGCCGGTGGAAAGGCAGATTTGAGGTAGTACCTGAAACGGTGGTTAATGTTATTTCCCCCCTTTTGCGCAATTCTTTTTTTCCATCGCGAGCAATGTTTCTTTTATTTCAACGGGAGAAGAGAATCCCCCGATTCCATCAGCCGCTACGATACGGTGGCAGGGAATGACGAGGGGAACCGGATTGCGGGCCATTGCCTGCCCGACAACCCGTGGGGACGTTCCAATCCTGTCGGCGATCTCCCCGTACGTTGAAGTGCTGCCGTAAGGTACCTGCTGGACCGCACGATAGATCCGGGAGTATGCGGTATCTTCGTGGGTTGCGATACTGTTAAGATCTGACAGATTTACGACCTGCCCGGCACAGTATTGCCTTACAAGGTCCGGGACTCTGCCCGGCATTCCCGTTCTGGCAAATCTTACCCGGTGAACCGCGATATCGTTCCACCAGACATGGACGAACCATAGCCCGAACCTGCATGAACCTCCTACGATTTCCATCGCGAAATCTTCTCCCGGAATAGTGTTGAATCACATTCGATCATTTCTTCCCTGATCCATGCAGGAAGGGCAGTAAGGACCCTTTTCTCCAGGAACCGTTTTTCAGCCAGGACAAGTACCCCCGGTCTTCAGGTGTTCGCAATACCCTTCCTAAAGCCTGGAGAGAACGATTTATTGCCGGCAGGGTATAACAAAGAAATTCTCCCTCGTCGCCAAACTTGTGCCGGAAATACTCAATCATCATCCTTCGCACGCGGTTAAATGGTGCGAGTGGCAGTCCTACGACCATCGCGCCTTTCAGCATCTCGCCCCGGTAATCAAGTCCTTCGCTCCACTTTCCCCCGCAGACTGCAAACAGGATCCCTGATTCCCCGCGGGCCGGCAGGGACAGGAACGTCGACAGCGCAGCGCCGGCATCTGCGGCATCCCGTGGTTCGATAAATATCTTTCTTCCACGGATATGCGGGACAGTCAGATTTGCGTACATCTCGAGGATCTGGTAACTGGGAAAATAAATTGCCCGATTGCCCTGAGGCGTACAGAACGTTTTGATGTAGTCCCCGATCCGCGCGCTGTTCTCCTTATTCTGACGCATCGAGAATGCGGTTGTGATATCGTTTGCACAGCAGACAATACGGTTTTCCCGGGGAAACGCATTGGGCAATGAGAGTGTTTTCACCGGCGTATCCCCGAAGTAATACCTGGAGTAACTGTCGACCGGGGAAAGAGTTCCCGAAATCATGATGCAACAGCCATGTGCGCCACAGATTTCCCGCAGGGAGACCGAGGGATCGATGCACCGCACTTCCAGGGTGATGCCTTCCTCGTTTTTACGGTAAACCGTGAGAAAGGCGGGATCCGTTGATGACTGGGAGAGCCGGAACAGGAATTCTGTGAGGCGCTCGATGGCGGTTTCGTGATATTCTCCTCCTTTCAGGTTCTTTTCCCGTATGGATTCTGCAAGTACAAGCAGGTCGTCCACAATCTCGTCCATATTTTTATACAGCGATTCCCGCACGACCATACGGTCAAAGATGGAAGGATCGAACCAGTCTTCGGTTTCCGCCGAGTTTACCAGTCCACGTATAAAATCGGTCAGCCGGGGCAGGACATGCTGGACAGCATCAGCACCTTTGTAGCGCTTACGCATCCCCGAGAGCTCCCGGGATGCCTGTGCGAGATCCCTTTCTTCGAGGGTCACACTCTCAATACTGGTGATAACATCACCACAATTGTGAGCCTCGTCGATGAGGAGCAGGATATCCTGGGTTTCGACACCGAGACTGGCATAGAGCTGCTCACGTATGTTCCGGTCAAAAAGATGATAGTAGTTGAGGATGATGACATCCGTATTCCGGGCAGCATGCATCATCATCTCATAGGGGCAGACATCACCGCAGAATGACCCCAGTTCCTGGGGAGGCACCGGGTTCGCGATCACCCGGTCCGCTTTGGTGCGGAGAGCCGTCGAGGGCACCATCTTGACTCCCACCGCCTCTGCATGTACAAACATCCTGCTGTTAATATAATACGGGCACAAGAGCGGGTGTTCCTTATCCATACGACGTATCTGCTGGAGGATAAACGGATCCTGTGCAGGTATAAGAGCTCCCCGTTCTGCACGGTCACGCATGAGCGAATTTGAAAATGCTTTTACACCTTCGCATCTGCGATAAATATCTCCTTCCCCGCCAAGCGGGCACATGCTCCCTTTGCCAACAAGATATACTGCTTTAATCAGGGGGTTCTTCGTACGCACGAGTTCGAGTTCGCGGACAAAGGTGGTGAGCTGACTGACGGTACGGACCGCAATCACGATCTTACGGCCTTTTCTTTCTGCAAGGAGCGAAGCGACGACACTTGACTTCCCGCTGCCGGTCGGAGCATCTATCATCGCGATGCCCCCGTCCCGTGCCACCTGAGCGGCGATTTCGAGCATATGCCGCTGGCCCGGGCGATATTCGCTATAGGGAAAGAAGGTGTCTATCGCGTCCATCAGGATCAGTGTTGGTGCCAATGGATAATATGGGCGTCGGAACAGAACAGGTAAATGGTAAAGAATATGAGAAAAGTATCAACGGAGCCCCTGATCTCCAGCTCTGATAGTCAGTCCACCCCCCTCGTGCCAGCCCTGCCCCCATTGGGGACCGGGGTGTATCCGGTTCCTCTGCATTATCCAAAACCCGGTCCAGGTGATACAGCACTATCGCAATCGTGGCGCCGTCGCGGCGGGGCGAAGCCCCTGGAGCGTCGCCATGTTCCGTTTATCGACAGATGCATTTTTTTATCCTGCATTTGGGGCAAGCACTTTCTTCTTCTTTTCCGTCGCAAATCCTTCCTATATTAAGGGGCTGAAATAACACTTTACCCAATTATTCTTTTTATCCCCGGGTCTTCCATCCGGTGAATAATCCCGGTTCTTCCTGTCTCTCACCGAAATCAGCTTCTATACGGAATGGCTCTGATCCAGGCCATCCTTACAGGGCAGTACTTTCTAAAAAGTTAAAGGTCATCGTAATCGTAAAAGCACCGGGCGATCCAGGGTTCGATGAAGGTCTCGCATATTTCATGTTTTAGCATTCTGGACACAATTTTCTCCAGAACAGAAAACGAAAGCCCGTATCCCGGCCTGACTGATGGAGGCCTGATACCATAGATTAGATCAAAAATAATTCCGAAAGGTTAATAGATCTCCGCTTCAAGCAAGAATTAAGACACTGGTGTCGTTGCTTGATACCATGTTCAGTTCATTGCGGGAAGATTTCCATGATCGACCAGTTACTAGCCGGGAATGTCAAATTCAGGGAGACATATTTCAAACAGAATTATGAACGCTACTCCGAACTTGCAAAAGGGCAGAAACCTTCTGTTCTCTGGATAGGGTGTTCGGATTCACGGCTCCAGACCGGGCATATTACCAATTCAGATCCGGGGGTGCTTTTCATCCAGAGAAATATCGGGAACGTGGCACCTGTCCATGACTGGAATTTTGCGACAGTACCTGGAGTATGCGCTCAAACACTTAAAGGTCAAGGATATTGTGATCTGCGGGCATTCTGATTGCGGGGCTGTTAAAGCGCTGGACAAGGAAACCGATGACAATTATATCCCTCTCTGGCTCAATAACGCGATGGAAGCCAAGCACCGTGTTGATGCCAAAATCAAAAAACCGGTAACTCCGGCCGAAACAAAAAACCGCTCAAGGATGATCGAACAGGAGAACGTGCGGCTTCAGATTGAACACCTGAAGACCTATCCGCTGGTGAAGAATGCACTGAAGGAAAAACAGATCCAGATCCACGGCCTTTATTACAATCTGGATAACGGCGAATTGTCAAAAATTGTATAATCATAACTCCTTTTCAATCTCATTTTTTATCCGGTCAAGCGATATACGCCCGATTCGGGTGATCCGTCCATTCACCAGGATCATGGGAAGTGGTGGATATTCGGCTTCGATTATTGAGCGAATGTAATCCGGTGTCCCATTGTCGATCAGCGTGAGTTTCAGTTCAACACGATCGCCATACTCTTTCTTCAGGATCTTCTGCAGTTCATCGAACGACGAAACGAGTTTTCCGGACGGATAGCATCCCGAAAGATTACACGTGCGATTATCATCACAGGGAAATGGGGAACATTCGGCATTCTTCAGGCCGACAATTTCAATGAGGACGGGACCTGCCATACCAATACTTTTGGTCTGGACGGTATTTGAGGATTTGTCAGGGGAAAAAATTGACGTAAAAACAAAGACGGTCAGATAAACCGTTCGAACCGTTCTTTTTTTGCTTTGCAGATCGGGCAGATCTCCGGGGGATGTTCCCGGGCACAGAGATAACCGCATACCGTACAGCGCCAGACCGGCAGGGGCAGTGAACCGGGAACTGCTGCCTGAGAGGATGCGCATTACGCTTCTCTTTCCCCGTTCGGATCTTGGGGGCCTTCGTTCGGGAACAGGTCCGGTAAGTTTTTTTCCCCGGACCACCGTTTCGCTCACGTAAAGCGCACAGTAACAGGCATCGAAATCATTGAGATCGGGGTCCCGGTAGATGCAGGGGCAGATAATATCAAGATCCTCTTCTTTTTTTCCTGAAGCGAGTCTGCAGGGGCAGGCGCGATACCCATAACGTTGTTCATTTTTCAGGAGACCCCGGACGAGATTTTTCGTGAAGTCGACATCAGGGTTCAGGAAGTAACCACCATTTTCTGCCTCAGTTTTCAGGATAGCGTATATCCGGTCAATCTCGTTTTCATCGACAACCGCCGGATTCATTACGCCAGAGCCTCCCTTATCTCCTCTTCACGAAATCCGATGATGCTCTTCTTATCCCCTATAACGAGCGTCGGAAAGGAGCCTTTTGGATTCCATTTCTCAACTTCATTCATCGCAGTATCCTGTTCAGGACCCTCGAGGAGATCAACATACAGGTAATCGAAATCAACACCAAGTTCCCGTAACAGGTCTTTTGTTCTGGCGCACCATCCACACGTGCTCAGGGCATAGAGTATTATTTTCCCTTTTTTTTCCCCGTTTACATGTTCGAAGCCCATTAAAAAACCCCCCACGTTATCATGTGCATGGAGATTGCAGGATATACTATTTAAAAAATGGCTATCGGGATTATCTCCCGCCGGTTCGGTACTCAGGTCAGTGCCGGACCCTTTATCGTTTACCGTATGCCGGGACCATATACTGGTTTATTGAACGACGGGCACCCCCCATGTTCTGATACCCGGCAATGGGGCTGTGATAACTGGCAGATAAGGTCTTTCAAACCAGGGAATTTATGGTACCTGCACTATCGTTAATAACTATTCAGGCACATACCATATGGAAATCATGAAGGCGGTTCTGGGTCTTGAAGACGGGGAATTTATTGTAGGACAGGGATTTGGTGTTGAAGGGGAATGCTCCGGAGAACTTGTTTTCAATACACAGATGACCGGTTACATGGAATCCCTTACCGATCCAAGCTATGTCGGCCAGATACTGATGTTTACCTTTCCCCTCATCGGCAATTACGGTGTCGACCGGCAGAATTTCCAGAATCCCCGGATAAGTGCACTCGGCTGCATAACCAAAGAGATCTGTGAGAAACCATCTTCCCTGCACTCTCTACGATCCTTTTTTGAAGAGAACTGCCTTCTTGGCATGAGTGGTGTTGACACCCGTGCCCTGACTATCAAGACCCGGGTTCACGGTACGATGCGGGCTGCACTTGTCCTGGGAAGTGATGACGGAGACTATGCCGTGACCCTCGCCTGCAGTACCCCCACAATATCAGATATTGTCCCTATCCCTGAGGTCTCCTGCAAAGAGCCATACCACATACCGGGCAGTGGAAAACGAATCGCGGTACTCGACCTGGGAATAAAAAAGGATATGATTATCAGTCTCGTAAAGCGTCACGGGGATCTCCATGTCTTTCCCTACAACACCGGTCCCGATGAGATACTTGCCTGTAAACCCGATGCCCTTCTTATCAGCAACGGCCCCGGAGATCCACGGCAGGCTACAGATGCCATCAGATGCCTAAGGGATCTCCTGGGCCAGCTGCCCATTTTTGGTATCTGCATGGGTATTCAGGTCTGTGCACTGGCACTTGGGGGGGAGACATACAAGCTCAAGTTCGGGCACCGGGGGGCCAACCAGCCGGTCCGTTTTAAAGACGGAAGGATCTTTATAACCACCCAGAACCACGGGTTTGCGGTAGATGCAGGTTCATTACCGGAGGGGTGCAGGGTTACCTACACAAATGTGAATGATAATACCCTGGAAGGATTTGAAAACAGGGATCTTGACCTCACCACTGTCCAGTTCCATCCTGAAGCGCATGGCGGGCCCCGGGATACAGAAGCGCACTTTTTTGATGCCATGTTCAGGAGGATACCCTGATGCCAAAGAGGACGGATATCAAAAAAGTTCTCATAATCGGGTCGGGCCCGATCCAGATCGGGCAGGCCGCTGAATTTGACTTTTCCGGGTCCCAGGCCTGCCGGTCACTTCGCGAAGAAGGCATAAACATAGTCCTTGTCAACTCAAATCCGGCAACGATCATGACCGATCCGGAGATGGCTGATGAGATCTATATCGAGCCTCTCAGGGCCGACGTAATTGCAAAAATCATCGAGAAGGAAAAGCCCGATGGAATCCTCTCCGGAATGGGAGGGCAGACCGCACTTAATCTCACCGTCGAGCTTGCCGAAATGGGTGCGTTGAATGACGTGGAGATATTGGGAACGCCCCTGGAAGCAATTTATAAAGGAGAAGACCGCGAGAAATTTCGCGATCTCATGACGGAGATTGGTGAACCCGTCCCCCGGAGTACCGTTATTAATTCACTGAGCGAACTCGATGAAGCTATCAGGGTGATCGGGTTACCGGCAGTCGTTCGTCCAGCTTATACCCTTGGAGGTGCAGGCGGGGGGATTGGCAAGACGAAGGAAGAGTTAACCCGGATCATCGAACTCGGACTCTCCCGTTCTCGAATTCACCAGGTGTTAATAGAGGAGAGCGTCCTGGGCTGGAAAGAGATTGAATTCGAAGTGATGCGGGATGCTTCGGATACCTGTATTATCATCTGCGGGATGGAGAACGTGGATCCTATGGGGATTCATACCGGAGAAAGCGTTGTTGTTGCTCCGATCCTTACTCTTCGTGACGATGAATTCCAGAAGATGCGAAGTGCCGCCATTCGTATCATCCGGGCGCTCGATGTGCAGGGTGGCTGCAATATACAATTCGCTTTCCGGGAGGGAGATTACCGGGTAATTGAGGTAAATCCCCGGGTCTCCCGGTCATCGGCGCTTGCCTCAAAGGCTACCGGGTACCCCATTGCCCGTGTTGCGGCAAAGATTGCCATAGGTCTGCGACTCGACGAAATCATAAATACCGTGACCGGGTGCACTCCTGCATCTTTTGAACCGACCATTGATTATGTTGTTGTCAAGGTTCCCCGCTGGCCATTTGACAAGTTCAAAGGAGCAGACAGGACCCTCTCCACATCAATGAAGAGCACCGGAGAAGTCATGGCAATCGGGCGGACGCTGGAAGAGGCCTTCGTGAAGGCAAAGCGATCGATTGACACCGATGTCATCCCCCATACCAGCGCAAGCGAAATCCGGATGATCCTCTCTCGTCCGACAGATGAACGTTTCCATTGTCTTTTCGATGCTTTCCGCCAGGACTTTACTGTTGATGAAGTGGCTCAGCTCACCTCTATCCTCCCTTTCTTTTTAGAGAAGATCAAAAACATTGTCGATATCGAGAAACGTATAACAGCGTCTTGTGATGCCGGCGATATTCTGGTGGCAAAAAAATACGGTTTTCTTAATACCGAAATTTCAAAAATTACCGGGATCCCCCTGGCTGATATTGAGGAAATTGCCGGTAGTCCCTCGTACAAGATGGTGGATACCTGTGCCGCGGAATTTCCTGCCAGCACGCCGTATTTTTACTCTACACGGGAGCCAGTTTGTGAGATTATCCCCACTGACCGGCAAAAGGTCCTTATTCTTGGATCCGGTCCCATTCGCATCGGTCAGGGAATAGAATTTGACTATTGCACCGTCCATGCGGTACAGGCATTACGCGATGAGGGTGTTGAAGTCCATATCGTCAATAACAATCCCGAAACAGTATCTACGGACTTTGATACATCGGATCGTCTCTTTTTTGAGCCGATGCAACTTGAAGACGTGGTCAACATCCTGAAAAAAGACTGCTATTACGGTGTCATGGTACAGTTCGGGGGTCAGAATGCAGTGAACCTCGCTGTACCCATCGAAGAAGAGATCAAACGGCTGGGGCTTAAGACAAGAATTCTTGGGACAAGTCCGGATGCCATGGATATCGCCGAGGATCGCGACCGGTTCAGCGTTCTTTTACGCAAACTCAGTATTCCCAGCCCGGCTAACAGTTCTGCATATTCTGAAGAGGATGCACGGGCTATGGCAGAGCAGATCGGTTATCCCGTGCTTGTAAGGCCTTCTTATGTCCTCGGGGGGAGGGCGATGGAGATCGTCCACGATGGAAACGAACTTGAGACGTACATGAAAGAAGCAGTACGGGTCAGCAGGAACCACCCGGTGCTAATTGATTCCTACCTCCAGAATGCAATAGAACTGGATGTTGATGCTGTTTGCGACGGTCATGAGGTTCTTATCGGGGGTATTATGGAGCATATCGAGCAGGCAGGCATCCATTCAGGTGACTCTGCCTGTGTCATTCCTACCCAGTCGCTTTCTCCCATAATTCTTGACACGATACGGGATTATACCCGGAAGATTGCGCTTGGTCTTGGGGTTGTGGGACTGGTAAACCTCCAGCTCGCGGTCAAGGACAACGTAGTGTATGTTCTTGAGGCAAATCCGCGTGCTAGCCGTACCGTGCCGTTTGTCTCAAAAGCGACCGGGATACCTATTGCCAAAATTGCAGCAAAAGTGATGGTTGGCAGGAAACTCCGCGATCTGGGGTATAAGGAGCGGATCATAAACCATGTTGCAGTAAAGGAAGTCCTGCTTCCGTTCAGCAAACTTGCCGGTGTTGATACCATGCTGGGTCCGGAGATGAAAAGTACCGGCGAAGTGATGGGGATTGATTACGATTTCGGTCTGGCATTTTACAAGGCTTGCATTTCAGCAGATAACGAACTCCCCCTCAAGGGTAATATCTTTGTTTCGGTCAATATCGAGCAGAAAGAAGAGGTAATTCCTATTGCACGCCAGCTGCGCGATCAGGGGCTTATTTTGTATGGTACAGAAGGGACGGTAGATTATCTGTGTGCGGCGGGTGTTGAAGCGCATCTCGTAAGAAAGATACAGGAAGGGTCTCCCAATGTGCTGGACATGATGCGACATGGGGAGATCGGCCTGATTATCAATACTCCACAGGACAAACAGTCCCGACAGGATCATTACCAGATCATGCGTGCGGCTGTCGATTTCGGCATCCCGTATATAACAACACTTCAGGCAGCGCGTGCGGCGGCACTTGCTATTGATGCGATCAAGCGTGAGAAGGTTACTCTGGAACCGCTCAGCCATTATCTGAAGTAAAATGGTCTTCATCAACGGTTCCTTCCCCCCCGGATTTCGTTTGAAGAGTCAGATACTTCCGGAAATAGCCGTTCAGAAGCACATATTAATTGAATATCCTTATATACCGAAATAACAAAAAAAGATGCATGAAGAAATTACTTGTTGTTCTCTCGATCCTGTTTATCGGGATTCTTCTCGCAGGTTGCACAACCCAGCCAACTCCTATAGCCACTCCGACCCCGACACCGGAACCGACAGCTGTTCCGACAACCGTTGTTACTACCGTCCCGACCGAGATACCGACCACGGTTGTTGAAGTCACTACTGCAACACCGAATTCAACACCCACCCCTACTCCAACGCCCCAGCCTTCAGTGACTATCACCTTCAATAATGATGGGACGATTAAACCCGGTGCTAACGTCGTTGTTCCCGTTGGTGGTAAAGTCATCTGGCTGAATAATGACGCCTTCAAGCAGCATGGTGTCGTAGCGGTAAACGTTGGAACCGGAAAATATTTCGGCGGTATGAACTCGATAAACATCCCCTATGGAAAGACCTTTGAGGTTACGTTTGATACAGTCGGTGCGTACGATTATCAGACTGTGTTCCAGCCATCGGTTACCGGAAAAATAATTGTAACAAAGTAATTCGAAGAAATAAGCGTTCAGAAACTGAACAACTTTTTTTCATCCTTCTTACGGGTTTTTAGTCTGTTCCAGGTTCGATAATTCTGCCCTCGAAACTATATGCTTATACCGCATAACTGTATACCATTACCTGACGGGTGAGTCTCACTATGGGAAAAGGTACCATTATTCTTGCATATTCCGGAGGGCTTGACACCTCAATCTGTATTCCGATCTTAAAGGAACGTTATGACTATGACCGCGTTGTAACCGTCGCCGTTAACGTGGGGCAGCGTGATGAAGAGATCGAGGTCGCGACAAAAAAAGGGAAAAAATTTGCTGACGGTCATTATACCATCGACGCACGGGAAAAATTTGTTTACAACCATATTTTTCCTGCAATCCGGGCTAACGGTTCTTATGAAGGGTATCCCATGGGAACCTCTCTTGCCCGCCCACTGATTGCTGAGGAAGTCGTTAAGGTTGCTTATAACGAGGGTGCAACCGCTGTTGCCCATGGATGCACGGGTAAAGGAAACGATCAACTCAGGTTCGATGTTGTCATTCGTGGCGCCGGGCTTGATGTTGTAGCACCGATACGGGATCTGAACCTGACGAGAGACTGGGAGATTGAGTATGCCCGTCAGCATAAGATACCGGTGCCGGTAAAGAAAGAGAAGCCGTGGAGCATGGATGAGAATTGCTGGAGCAGGAGTATCGAGGGGGGACTGCTTGAAAATCCATCCTATCATCCCCCCGAAGAGATCTATCTGTGGACGGTATCAGCACAAAAAGCTCCTGCCAGGCCGGAAAAACTTACGATTGAATTCAAAACTGGTGTTCCTGTTGCGCTGAACGGAAATGAGATCCCCGGTTACGAATTAATCCAGGACCTGAACAAACGCGCCGGGAAACATGGGATCGGGCGCAACGATATGATAGAGGACCGGATCCTCGGGCTTAAGGCGCGGGAGAATTATGAACATCCGGCAGCGACGGTCATTCTTATGGCGCACCGGGACCTCGAAGGACTTGTACTAACCCGGCAGGAGCTCGCCTTTAAACGAATGGTTGACGATAAATGGTCTGAACTTGCTTACAAGGGACTTGTTTATGAGCCCCTGTACAACGCACTGAATGCATTTATCGATACGACGCAGGAACGGGTAAACGGGATCGTTGACCTTGAGCTCTATAAGGGCGCTGTCAGGGTGCTCGGGAGGAGTTCTCCGGATGCGATTTATTCGACCGATCTCGTTTCTTTTGATAGTACGGCCATCGACCAGTGTCACGCGATCGGTGTTTCCCATTATTTCGGTTTACAGGCGCGACA
>CAWFFE010000006.1:0-122823 GCA_963815065.1 uncultured Methanoregulaceae archaeon
CCGACCGTGCTAAGCATTAGCACGCACCCTTAAATACAATCACTCCCATACAAAATAACCATGCAGGACGAGTGCCACCGCATTCATGAGGGTTTTTTTGCCCGTGAATGTCTTTATCTCTGAAAGTCAGGCCTCCATCCGTTGCATAAACCCAGGCATTTCTGAAACGCCATCCGACAACGCTACGTCAGCGTATCGCTTCTTTGGCTATTTTCAGCGTATTATTTCTGGTATTGAGTAAGCCCTCTGGTTTGCGCAAGAAATCTGTGTGAATGCGGAGGGAGGTTGTTGTTGTTATGAGAGGAAAAGAAATCCGTCTTGAAAGGATCATGAATCGCAATACGAAGAAGACCATCATCGTACCCATGGACCACGGAGTCTCGGAAGGGCCGATCCCGGGACTGATCGATATGGGCCAGACCGTCAACATGGTGGCTGACGGCGGGGCAAACGCGGTGATCGGTCACGTGGGACTCGCACTCCATGGCCATCGGCAGGGTGGCAGGGACATCGGGCTTATCCTGCACCTGTCGGCGAGCACGAAACTTGCCCCGGATCCGAACGAGAAGGTGCTCGTCAACTCGGTGACCAACGCCCTGAAGATGGGGGCGGACGGGGTGTCGATGCACGTGAACATCGGTGCGGAGTCTGAGGCCCGGATGCTCGAAGACCTCGGGACCGTCGCGGTCGAGTGCATGGAATGGGGGATGCCGCTCCTCGCGATGATGTACCCGAGGGGGAAGAACATCAAGACCAACAACGACCTTGACCAGGTCAAGCTCGCGGCCCGTGTGGCTGCCGAGCTGGGAGCTGATATTGTCAAAACCGTCTACACCGGCGACCCGGATAGTTTCCGTGAAGTGACCCGGGGGTGCCCGGTGCCGGTGGTGGTTGCCGGAGGTTCAAAGACCGATGACCGCATAACCCTTGAGTTGATAGAGGGCGCGATGGCCGGCGGTGCGGCAGGGATCTCCATCGGGAGAAATGCCTTCCAGCACCGGATGCCGGACCGGTTTGTCAGGGCAGCGGCATGTATTGTGCACCACGGGAAGAGCGTTGATGAGGCAATGGAACTGTTGAAGGTGTGAACCATGATTGGAAAGGACATACGGATTGAACGGATCATAAACCGGAACACGAACCGGTCGGTCATCGTACCGATGGACCATGGGTTCTCGATGGGACAGATTGAAGGACTGCTGGACATGACAAAGGTCATCTCGGACGTGAGCGACGGGGGGGCAAACGCGATCGTGCTCCATAAGGGGCTCGTCAAGCGCGGGCACCGTAAGCACGGCCGCGATATCGGCCTGTTCATCCACCTCTCGGGCAGCACCTCGCTCAACCCGGACCCGAACGACAAGGTGCAGGTCTGCACCGTGGAAGAGGCCATAGCGCTCGGCGCAGACGCGGTCTCGATCCACATCAACCTCGGCTCGCCCAACGAGTCCAAGATGCTGGAGATCGGCGCCAATGTCGCACGGGACTGCAACCGCTGGGGCATGCCACTCCTTATTATGTGCTACCCGCGGGGCAAGGGGATCGATTCCTTCTCGGCACAGTCTGTCGGGCATGCTGTCCGCGTTGCAGAAGAACTCGGTGCCGACATGATCAAGACCAACTACCCGGGTGACCCCGAGGCCTTCCGGAAGATCGTGAAGGCCTGCTCGGTGCCTGTTTTCATCGCAGGCGGCGAAAAGACGGGTGACCTCGAGTCCCTCAGGATAATCCGCGACGCAGTCAATGTCGGCGGGGCAGGAGTCTGCGTGGGGAGAAATGCCTTCCAGCGCGGGGACACAACGTCGTTTGTCAAAGCCCTCTGTGCAGTCGTCCACGACAACACCGACCCTGCAGAGGCCCTGGGGCAGGTGAAATGAAGCAGTTCTGGGTCGATATCCGCCCGTGGAACAAGGATATAGCCACGACGGCGATCGAGAGCGGTGCAGACGCCCTGGTGGTCGACCGGGCAGAAGATGTCCGCCGGCTCGGGAGGATCACCACGATCGCTCCCGACGGGGATTTGAGGCCGGGGACCGATGTTGCCGAATGCACAATAACGGATAAGGCAAGTGAGAACGCTGCGGCTCAACGGGGAAAGGCGCAGGTCGTTATCGTCACCACCAGTGACTGGACCGTCATCCCGCTGGAGAACCTTGTCGCCCAGTCAGACCGGATTATCGTGAGCGTCAGGGACTCCTGCGAGGCAGAGATGGCCCTTCATGTACTGGAAAAAGGAGCATATGGGATCCTGCTGAAGACCCAGGATCCGGCCATCGTCAAAGCCGTGGGATCGCTCGTAAAAGCCTCGACCGGGAAGGTCGGTCTGGTCCCGTTTACCGTAACCGCGATCCGGCCGGTGGGCATGGGCGACCGTGTCTGCGTGGATACCTGCTCGATGCTTGCGGATGGCGAAGGCATGCTGATGGGTAATACATCGTCTGCCATGCTGCTCGTCCACGCGGAAACCCTGGAGAATCCCTACGTCGCTCCCCGACCGTTCCGGGTGAACGCAGGAGCCGTTCACGCCTACATCCTCCTGCCGGAGGGAAAAACCGCCTATCTCGCCGATCTCGCCATTGGCGGCCAGGTACTGGTTACCGACGCTGAGGGAACCGCTCATCCGGCCATTATCGGGCGGACCAAGATTGAACGTCGTCCGCTCCTTCTTGTCGAAGCAGAGTCAGGCAGGGCAAAAGTGAGCCTGATACTCCAGAATGCGGAGACCATCCGGCTGGTCAGGAAAGACGGCGGGGCGGTATCGGTTGTCAATCTTGCAGTTGGCGATAAGGTCATGGGATGCGTGCTTGAGGGCGGCAGGCATTTTGGCATGGCCGTAAAAGAGACTATCCGGGAACAGTGAACGCATGAAGGCAGGTATTATCGGGGGAACCGGGAAGATGGGCAGGCTCTTTGAGCCGGTCTTTGAGCGTGCCGGCTATGACGTGCTGGTCTCGGGGCGGTCAACGCAGCTGACAAATACCCGACTGGCAGGACAATGCGATCTTGTTATCGTATCCGTACCCATCCGGGATACTGTCCGGGTTATCGGGGAGATCACGCCGGTTCTGACTTCGGACCAGCTCCTCTGCGATCTCACTTCGCTCAAGGCAGCACCGGTAGCAGCCATGCTGAAGTCAGAAGCTCAGGTGATAGGCCTTCACCCGCTCTTCGGGCCGACGGTACCATCACTTCTCCACCAGACCATCATTCTCTGTCCGGCCCGGGCGACCGAAGAGGCGGTCAGTTCTCTCCTTGCCATCTTTGGCCGCGAAGGGGCAGAGTGTACTATTACCACCCCTGACCAGCATGACCGGATGATGGCAGTCGTGCAGGGTCTTACCCATTTTGTCACCCTCTGCATGGCAGAATCAATCCGGAGGCTGGGAATTGATATATCGACTACCCGGGCTTTCACCAGTCCGGTCTACCAGATCGAACTCTCGCTTGTGGGGAGATTACTTTCCCAGGATCCATCGCTCTATGCAGATATCCTCCAGCAGAATCCGTATGTCGCCGGGGTGCTGTCGACCTGCACAGCTTCTGCAGAAGAACTCCGGGAGATCGTGGATTCAAAGGATCCTGGACGGTTCAGTGAATTTTTCCTGAAAGACCGGCGGCATCTTGGCACCTGGTGCGATGAAGGAATGAAAACCACCGATACTCTTATCGAATGCATGGTGAACCGATGACGACCATTACGCTCGGGCCTGAAGGGACCTTTTCCCATCAGCTTGCCCTGAAGCTGGGGTGTACACCCATAAGGTGTGTATCTACAATCAGTGGTATCTTCTCAGCCGTGGCAAAGGGTGAAGGTACCGGGATTGTCCCTCTTGAAAACTCTGAGGCTGGTGGCGTCGGCGAAACCCTGGACGGATTACTGAGGTTCCCGGTCTTCATCACTGCAGAGATGTTCATGCCCATCCATCATCACCTGGCGTCGCTGGTCCCGCTCTCCTGTTTACGGGTGATTTATGCCCACCCCCAGACCCACGAGCAATGCAGCGATCTCCTCGCTGAGTGGGGGCTTCCGGTTATCCATACCAGCAGCAACGCTTCCAGTGCGCTTGAAGCAAAAAAGACCCCCAACGCGGGGGCGATACTCTCCGAATCAGCAGCCAGTCTGTATAAGATCCCCGTCATCGTGCCGGACATAGAGAACAATGCGTCCAATACCACCCGGTTTATCCACATCTCCCCGAAGACTCCTTCCGGGAATGGTGCAGAAAAATGCAGCATCGTCATCGACCCGGACAGAGATCGCGCCGGACTCCTGCACGATCTGCTTGGCGTCTTTGCAAAGCGCGGGATCAACCTTACACGGATCGAATCCCGCCCGTCAAAAAGAGGTATGGGTAATTATGTCTTCTTTCTCGATTATGCATGGTCACCGGACACAAAAGAAGCGTTGGAGGAGCTCAGGTCCATCACCGTGATAAAAGAGCTCGGGTGCTACTGTGCCATTGAGGTTCCGTCATGATAGTCACCCCGCCCCGCATCGGGAGGGTTGACCGGGTGTTTATTGCACCTCCGTCAAAAAGTTATACCCACCGGGCTCTCATCGCCGGAGCACTCGCGAGCGGTACGACAACGATCCTCCACCCGCTGGACGCTGAAGACACCCGTCTGACGATAAACGCCCTCATTACGCTGGGGGTGGCGATCACCAGCTCGCCCGAAGGGATAATCATCACGGGATGCAGTGGCAGGATTCAGAATACCGAAGAGACGCTCATTGACCTTGACAACTCGGGAACCAGCCTCCGGTTCCTGACTTCGCTTGCGCTCCTGTGCAGGTACCCGGTGATTCTTACCGGCAGCCGGAGGATGCAGGAACGTCCCATCGCTCCCCTCGCGCGGGCTCTCCGCTCCCTGGGAGGTTCAGTCACGTTTTTAAAAAACGAGGGATACCCCCCCCTGAAAGTGGGAGGGCATCTCAAAGGAGGCAGGGTTACTGTCGATGGCACGATCAGCAGCCAGTTTATCTCCTCGCTTCTCCTTGTTGCACCCTATGCCGGGCAGGAAGTCGATATAGCCATTCCCTGCCTCCCGTCCTCGCAGTCCTATCTTGATATCACGCTGGACGTGATGCGGGCGTTTGGTGCCCTTGTGATCCGTGACGGGTATACCGGGTTCTCGGTGAGCACCCGTGCCCCCTATTATGGAACGACCTACGCAGTGGAAGGGGATTATTCATCGGCTTCGTATTTTTTTGCCATTGCCGCGATCTGCGGCGGCAGGGTGACGGTAAAGAACCTGAAACCCGATTCCGTCCAGGGTGACCGCAGGTTTCCCGAGGCTCTCGGAGCCATGGGGTGCACGGTCACCTATGAAGACGATGGGGTGACCGTTGAGCGAACGGGAGCTCTCCACGGGATCGAGATCGACATGTCATCTTCGCCGGATACCGTCCAGACGCTCTGCGTGGTTGCAGCGATAGCAACAACATCCACCACGATCACCGGGATCCACCATCTGAAATTCAAGGAGAGCGACCGCATCACCGCCACCGCTGAACGTCTTCGTGCTCTGGGAGCAGATGTCGGGGTCGGCGACGACCATATCACCATCCGCCCTGGCCCCCTTCACGGGGCCATCATCGATCCCGATAACGACCATCGCACCGCGATGAGTTTTGCGGTGCTGGGCCTGGGGATAGGGGGTATCACTATCACCCACGCGGAGTGCGTGAACAAATCGTTCCCGGGATTCTGGGAGATGCTTGGGGGAGTTAACTGATGAAAAGGATCGTATTAACCGGGTTTCGCGGGACCGGGAAGACCCATGTGGGAAAAATCCTGTCTTCGCGTCTGGATGTCCCGTTCATCGATACCGATAAACAGATTGAGGACCGGACCGGGCGCCCGGTACCTGATATCTTCCTTGATGATGGGGAGGAGCGGTTCCGCAGTATCGAGCGCGAGGTCATTGTGGCCCTTCCGGTTTCCGGTGTCATTATCAGTACCGGAGGAGGAGTTGTCTGCGACCCGAAAAATATGGAATATCTCCGTCGTGACAGCATTATAGTGCTGCTGGTTGCGGATATCGATACCATCGAAGAACGGCTGATAAAAACCCCCCGCCCCCCTCTTACCGGTCTCCCGCTGCGTCAGGAAATTACCGCACTGATGGACCGTCGACGCAAGAATTATTATGCATCGGCCGATCTCTGTATCGATACCAGCGACACAACTCCGGCTGTCGCTGCAGAACAAATCCTGGAACTCCTGAAGAGCGGTGTCCCGACCGAAGGCCAGAGGAATACAGCGCTGGCATTCTTCCGGACCGGGCGTGTGCCACCGCTCAAGTTAAAAAATCTTGAAGATATCCTCGCCGGTCACGATCGCGATCCCCTGACCCGCATCATGGGTGTTGCCGGCTACCCGTGTGCCCACAGCATGAGCCCAAAACTGTTCAATGCTCTGTTCGCGTGGTATCACCTTAATTATCATTACACGTGGTTCGAGGCCCCTGATGTCCGTGAGATCATGGATATCGCCCGCGCAATTGACGCAAAAGGACTCTCAGTAACGATCCCGTTCAAGCAGGATATAATCGGTTTACTCGATGAGATCGACGAGCATGCCGCCCGTCCTATCGGCGCGGTAAATACTGTCGTATTCGCGTGCGGGACTTCTATCGGGTACAACACGGACTGGCTCGGCGTTCGTAAACCCCTCATTTCGATGAAAGGGGCAAAGGCGGTCCTCCTTGGCGCCGGTGGCGTGGCCGCCGGGGCAGTATATGCCCTGAAGGATCTCGATATGGATGTAACGATCCTGAACCGCACCCCGAAAAATGCCCAAAAACTTGCTGAACGGTTTGGCTGTGCATGGGGTTCCCTGGATGAGTTTGACCGGCTCAGACCTGAACTTATCGTCAACGCGACCCCCCTTGGTATGCAGCCGGATACCCGGACCCCCCTGGGGGAGGACCAGTTACAGGAAAATATGACGGTATTCGATCTCGTCTATACCCCTCCGGTGACCCCGTTCATCAAAGCAGCAAGGGTAAAAGGGTGCAGGACCATCACGGGTACCGATATGTTTATCGAACAGGCCCGGGAGCAGTTTTACCTCTTCTTCGGGATCGATGTTCCATCTGAAAAAATTAGGGAGATTGTAGCATGAATTCGCTGGGAAGAAATTTCCGGATTACAACCTTTGGCGAGAGCCATGGTGCCGGCATCGGAGTAGTCATTGATGGCTGCCCGGCTGGTATGACTCTGACAGAACATGACATACAGCCGTTTCTTGATCGACGGCGCCCGGGTACATCCCCGCTTGTTTCTCCCCGGCATGAGGAAGACCGGGTGGAGATACTCTCCGGGATCTTCGAAGACAGGACAACGGGAGCCCCGATAGCACTCCTGGTTCGCAATGAAAACCAGCGGCCGGGGGATTATGAAGAGCTCCGCGAAAAATTCCGCCCGGGCCATGCGGATTTCACGTACCAGGAGAAGTATGGTATACGGGATTATCGCGGAGGAGGAAGAAGTTCCGGGCGCGAGACCATTGGCCGGGTCGCTGCCGGCGCCGTAGCCCTGAAATACCTGTCAGGACGGGGAATCACCATCACCAGCACTATTTTAGCGGTGCACGGGAAAACATCCGCGGCCGGGATCGAGCAGGAGATTATGAGGGCAAAAGAGGCAGGGGATTCGGTAGGAGGCATCGCCGGGATCACTGCCAGCGGATGCCCCGCCGGCCTTGGGGATCCGGTTTTTGGAAAACTCGATGCACTGATTGCCGGGGCCATGATGGGTATCGGCGCGGTAAAAGGTGTTGAGATAGGTGATGGTTTTGCCGCCGCCGGCAGGTTCGGGAGCGAGAACAACGACCCGATGACCGCCATGGGTTTTTCCAGCAACCATGCCGGCGGCATCCTTGGTGGCATCTCCACCGGACAGGATATTGTCGTGAGGATCGCTGTCAAACCGACACCCTCGATCGAAAAGACCCAGCAGACCCGCAATGTACTGGGGGGCGAAGCAGAGATCTCCGTACGGGGGCGCCATGATCCCTGCATCGTTCCCCGTATCCAGCCGGTCGCCGAGGCAATGCTGGCACTGGTACTGATCGACTGCCTGCTGGAACAGAAGAAGTTCCAGTAAAAAAAGGGTAAAATATCAACTTAGCCCCTAATCGATAGCTCTAACGATCGTTCAACTCCCCTTGCGCCAGCCCTGCCCCCATTGGGGGCGGGGGCACATGAAATTCCTCTGTATTACCAAAATTCCGGTCCAGGTAATACAGCACTATCGTAATCGGGGCGCCGTAGCGGCGGGGCGAAGCCCCGGGAGCGTCACCATTTTCCGGTCCTCGATAGATGCACTTTTTGTCTTGCATTCCGGGCAGGCATTTTCTCCTTTCTTTTCCGTCGTAAATCTTTCTTGTATTCAGGGGCAGAATAATACTTTACCCAAAAAAAATTGGTTCCCTTTTTTTACCTTTCCCAATAATCGATGAATTTACGAGAGTCACCCGCCTCGGGGCCTCTCCGAGGATCGGTGGTGCAGGAAGGTTCTTTTTATCATACTTTTTCAGTTACTGATCTGCCGTCGGGGGGCGGTCATCCTGCCGGATAGAGAATTTACCAAGATCAAGATAGTGCTGATTTCTATTCAAATCCAAACGGCAATTCAGCATTTTTCCGGGTTGGATACTCCGAGCTCATTTCCTGGCGGGGTTTACTCTTGAACCTTATGGTAAAATTAACCGGATTGAACAATAAAAAAAACCGGGTTACCGTGGGTTCTTCCCGGTTACGACCTGGTTGTCAGGATACGACGACCACTCGGTAAACCCACCCTCGTACAGGACCACGTTCTTGTAGCCAAGGTAATACTTGAAGAGGAGGAACTCATTGGTTGCTTCACGGCCGGTCCCGCAGGAACAGATGATGGTCTTGTCCGGAGTAGCACCGGCCGCCTTGACCAGGGTCTGGATCTGGTCATCGGGTTTCAGGAGTTTCTTGTTCCTGTCGTCCATCAGGCTCTTCCAGGGCAGGCTTACGGCACCCGGGATATGGCCGGGCTTGATCCATGGCCCCTGTCCTTCATACATCGCTGAGGGGCGGGCGTCCAAGAGGATAACACCGGGTTTGTCCACGAGTCTGAGAAATTCGTAGTAATCCACGAAGAAATCCTTCTGGAGATTTACTGTGAACGAGGAAGGTTTCGCAACGTCGAACTGCCGGGTAAGAGGGCGTTTCTCATCCTTCCATTTCTCGAACCCGCCATCAAGCACATACACGTTCCGGTGACCATAGCGGGCAAGCGTGTAGGCAACCATGGTCTGTTCGAGCCCGTCACCAATGAAGTTGGCACAGGTTGTCAGCGGTCCGCTGCTTGAGTATACCACGACTGGTTTCTCTGGTTCAAGCCCCAGCGTCCTCAGGAGGATCTCGGCCGCGTCAGGCGGAATCCAGCGGGTCGGGATTGCCCCGTCGTGTATCCGGAACAGGTTCTCATGCGCATACAGGGTTCCGGGAATGTGATCCTGGATATATTCGTGGATATTGGGCTGGCAGTCAATGAGAATGAGACCTTTATCCTGCAGGTGGCTTTCGAGCCAGTCTCCAGAGACCCACCGGACCGTCCCGTCTCCTTTTCCGTACGGATAGGTTTTTTCCATCTCTGTCACCTTTACGCCCGGTTCATCCGGGCCTGAACATCTGCACTTCATTATGGAAGATAATAATTCTTGCGTATCAATGCATTTTTTAGAATGACCGGATACGTCAGGTGTCAGGAATATCCTCCCGGAAAAAAAAAGATTTTCAGCCGTCCTTCAGCAGAGACATAAGGGAGATAAATTCCTGAACCGAATACTGTCCTTCTGCGGTCCTGGTGCCGGTGTGACAATAGACCAGGCGGGACCCAAAGAGCGGGAGTATTGCCCTGGCGTACCTGAACCGTGCGCCCATCACCCCGGTGCAGATCGGTTTTTTCACCGAATGCGTGAACGCTATCAATTCAAGGATATCCTCTTCGCTGCCCGGTGTAACGATGATCTTTACGATGTCCCCGTATTTCCTGACTCCCTTTCCAGCGTGAAAAGGGCAGGAAGGGTAAGCATCTCCCCGGCATGATGCGAGGCAATGATCGCAGTTCCTGTCACTTTTATCTGCGGAGCACAAGACACAAACCGCTGCTCGATATCGATATAATCGACAAGCGGGATCACCGGGCGAATCTTTTCAAACCATGCCGCCGTATCCCCAAAAAACTGTCCGCCTTCCTGCGCCGAACGGATGGTGCCAATGATGGGTAACGAAGATGCATCTTTGCATACCCGGACGCATGCCAGCGGATCCCCCTCGATAAGATCGAACCGGAGTTCGATCATATCCGCGCCGAGTTCCTGTGCGCGGGAGGCATCGGCCGGGTCGGTGAGCGCAGCGACAATCTTCATGTACTCACTAATCTGGCCGGGAGGATAAAAAAAAGGTAGGTTACCGACGTTCCCTGAGGGTGAAACCGTAACTTTCACCGGCGGATGTTCGGGATCACATGGGTGTGGAGCTCGTCAACCTGACCGCGCTTGCAAGGACTCTGAAGGTGACACGAAAATGTCTTTTCATGCCGCCCGGAGCGTGGTGGGCCCCTGCAGATCAAAGAAGGGTCAGAAGGCTGTCCGATCGAGCCTGTCCTTCCCCGTGAATGAAAACGGCCAGGCACGATTCTCCAGGAATCTTTTGTCTTCCTGCCACCGGGCAATAAAAAGACCAGTTTATCTCGTGGTATACGCCATGTCTATACCAGATATGGAGAGCGGCACTCCCCCTCATTTCCCGCGCAGACTGTGTGGCACGATAACCAGAGGTCTTCTTCTTGCCGTAATCTTCCCGCTGGTCCCCGTAATCCTGTTCGGCATTCCTCTCTCATCAGCCCTGGCCCTTGTTGCCAGCACCTTTGTCATCGAATATGGAGTTGCTGTTCCGGGGGTGGCTCTTGATTTGCCACCGATCTATATCCTGTATGTTCTCATCTGTGTTGCATCTGGAGTAACCCTGACCCTGTTCGATATCTTTGACATGCTGGGAGAATATTCCCCGCGGGTATCCCGGTTCCTGAAAAATTCAGAAGAACGAGCGCACCGCTCGCCAATCCTGATAAAATACGGGGTTCTTGGTCTGATCCCCTGCGTTTTCATCCTCGGATTCTATGTCTGCCCGGCGGTATCCGTGGTGCTGGGATGGCGCCGGGATCTCTCGATACTCCTCATTATGGGGGGATTTATATTCGCCTCCATCGTAACGTTGCTGGCTGCGATCGGCATTATCGGGCTTGTCGTTTAGGCTGAAACAGGAGATATCAATGCAACCATCTTCCCGTGTTCGAAACGCACCCCACCTCCCTGAGCTGCTTGCACCCGGCGGATCACCCGAATCGTTCCGGGCAGCTGTTGCTGCCGGTGCAGATGCAGTATACCTGAGCGGGAAGCGGTTTGGGGCCCGGAGATTCGCCCCGAATTTTACCGATAAGGAGATTGAGGAGGCGGTCGGTTACGCCCATCGTCGGGATGTTGGTGTCTATGTCACCATAAACACCCTCATCCACGACCGGGAACTTACCGGTATCGCAGAATATCTTCTGTGGCTGTATTCGATCGGCGTGGATGCCGTACTGGTACAGGACACCGGGATCGCCGCACTTGCCCGTGATATCGTTCCTGCCCTTTCTCTTCATGCTTCCACCCAGATGACGATCCATAACACTGATGGTGTCCGCTGGGCAGCAGAACAGGGCTTTTCGCGGGTCGTCCTTGCCCGTGAGTTATCACTTGAAGATATTTCGCGCATTGCCCGGGAGACTGTTGGATCCGGGATTGGCCTTGAGGTGTTCGCCCACGGTGCACTCTGCTATTCATTCTCTGGCCAGTGCCTTCTCTCCTCCGTGATCGGAGGGAGAAGCGGGAACCGTGGTATGTGTGCCCAGCCCTGCAGGAAACCATATTCTCTGGTGACCGGCGATCAGGATGAATTCGGCAGGCCGACCGGTCTCCATGAAGTTCCTCTGCCCGGCCGTTTCCTGCTCTCCCCGAAGGATCTCTGTACCTGGGCGAACCTTCCCGAACTCGTGAACTCCCCGGTTATCTCATTGAAGATCGAAGGGCGCATGAGATCAGCGGAATACGTCTCCATCGTGGTATCTACCTACCGGAAGGCTCTTGATGCGATTGCCGCCGGAGATACCACCGGGTTCCGGACTGCGCAGCAGGATCTCCTTCTGGCATTCAACCGGGGTTTCACCTCAGGGTACCTGTCTGGTGAGCGACATGGAGCGCTCATGGGACGGGACGCAGCGGATAACCGGGGTATCTTTATCGGTTTCGTGAAGGAGTTCAACAAACGAACCGGTACGGTAACGGTTGCATCAACGGGAGGGATAATTCCCCGCACGGGGGACGGGCTCCATTTCATCAACCCCCGGGATCCTTCCCGGGAGTCGGGTTTCAGCCTCAACACCGTTCCGAGGCTGAATGGGGACGAGATTATCATCAGGGTCCCGTATCCGGCCGAACCCGGATCGATGGTATATATCACCTCATCCGTCGATCTCGCCCACCGTGCACGGGAGATCGTTGATCATCCCTCCCCTCTGCTCCAGCACTCTGTCCCTCTCGATCTCTCTGTCACGGTCGAACCAGGCGGAAGACTGCTACTCAACGGCATCATCCATACGAGAAAAGGAAAAGATCTCCTGTTCGCGTACCGATCGGAACTCTGCCTGGTACCTGCGCGGACCCATCCGGTTACACGGGAGCAGCTCGGGCAACAACTTATAAAAACGGGTGATTCCCCGTTCTCGATACAGCAGGTGACCATAGCGTACGGAGGAGATATGTTCGCTCCGCTTGCCGGGCTGAACCGTGCCCGGAGGGCATTCCTTGAACAGGCTGAAGAGGTGCTGACGGCTTCATTCCTCCCCTCATCCGGGTGTATTAATGGAGCCCGCCGCCGGTGGGGTGATCGGCAACCTGCCATTGCTCACCTGAATTCCGAAAGGAGGGAACGTTCTTCATCCTCTCTGGCCCTCTCCGTTTATACAGATTCGGTAAAAAATGTTCGGGGGGCTGTTGATGGCGGCTGCGATGCCGTCTGCTTTGAGCCGGTTTTCACCGATCCTTTCACCTCCTGCTGTATACATCGCAGTCCGCAGTCC
The DNA here is from genome assembly GCA_963815065.1 of uncultured Methanoregulaceae archaeon. GTDB lineage: Archaea > Halobacteriota > Methanomicrobia > Methanomicrobiales > Methanospirillaceae > Methanoregula. The sequence goes on from CAWFFE010000006.1 coordinate 13,166, forward strand.
CTGGAAATTCAGATCCAGGCCGCATATGCAGTATGCCAGGACGCTGGTGTGCGGTTCATCTGCAAGCTGCCAAAAATTACCCCCGATTCCTTTATCGAAGCCCTTCTCATGGCGATGCCCGGTTTATCAGCCCGTGGAATTCATGAATACCTGGTCGAAAATTACGGGGCGGCATATGCCCTCATCCGTACCGATCAGAAACCCTCTCTCTCTGGCTCAACCGGCCTCAATATCTTCAATCACCTCTCTGTCATGGCTCTCTCCGGATTGGCCGGACAGCTTACCCTCTCTCAGGAACTCTCGGGTGATGAGATCCGGATCCTGATCCGGGCAGCACGGTCCCGGGGTTCTTCGACCCGGTTCGCCCTCATCGTACAGGGAAGCAGTGAAGCAATGGTCTCTGAGGACTGTATCCTCCAGCCATGGCTGGGATGTTCCGGCAAAAAACCGGGCACAGCTGCGTTCTACGGCATCATGGACACTACCGGCCATATCTTCCCGGTACGGATCGATGGTGAGTGCCGGACGCATATTTACAATGCTGTGGAGCTCTGCCTGATCGATCATCTTCCTTCAATCATAGAGTCCGGGATCGATGAAGTCGTGATCGATGCACGGGGCAGGTCCCGGAACTATGCAGAAGAGATGACCCGTATATATCGCGAGGCCATCCCGCTGGTAAGGAATGGCATCCGTCACGATGATGACCGGTTTGTCCTCATGAAAGACGAGATCAGACGTCGATCTATCGGAGGCATCACCGCAGGTCACTACATCCGCGGGCTGAAAGAATCCTAAAAAAAAGAGGCTCATTATCGCTGCGCGCACAAATATTCATCATAACTGAATAGAAATGGAGTAACTAATCCCGGCCAGGGAAGAGATGAGGAGATTCTATGCCTTCACCATTCATTCTGGTAAATCTAAAAACATACAGGGAAGGAATGGGCAACCGTGCCCACATGATCGCGAATGCTGCACAGCTTGTTGCGCATGAAAGCGGAGTGACCATCGGGATCGCCCCGTCCTATATCGATCTCCACCCCATCAGTCATCATTTTGCCATTCCGGTCTACGCCCAGCATGTGGATGGCTCCGAGCCCGGAGCACATACCGGACATATCACCGCTGATGCACTCAGGACCGCGGGAGCGGCAGGCTCGCTGGTCAATCATTCGGAGCGACGCCTGTCCCTTGCCGATATCGAAACATCGATCCGGAGTCTCCAGGCGCAAAAACTGATCGCGGTCGTTTGCTCGAACAATGAAGTTACCAGTGCCGGTGCAGCCGCCTTAGCTCCGGAGTATGTAGCGATCGAACCGCCGGAACTGATCGGGAGCGGTATATCGGTGTCCAAAGCCAACCCGGAGATCATCCGGCGATCGGTCGCCGCGGTCCAGGCAGTGAATCCCCGGGTAAAAGTGCTGACCGGCGCCGGTATCCAGTCCGGTGACTGCGTAAAGATCGCCGTCGATCTCGGGACCGACGGGGTATTGCTTGCATCCAGCGTGGTAAAGGCACCAGAGCCGGTGACCGTGCTCCGTGATCTTATCTCGAAGTTCTGAAAAGGGGGTTCTGGAAAAACTCGCGTGAATTGTGGCTACAATACGGATTATGAAAAACTACGAGGAAAATACGGTCGCCATTCATTTTTTGGTTGCAGGAAATAGGGTGACCCCCCTGCCACCGTGGCGTGAGAGGAAGTCCGGAAAGGGCATCCCCCGACCCTGTCACTCTGAATCTCTTTCTCGCTCTCGTCAGGATTTCTTAAACCTCTTGAAGAGGCAGTCGTATTATTGAATTCCCGGCCAGCGGAACATCAGAGTCTGTGATCTCTTCGGAATTGCCGGATCCAAATTTAACATCGGAAGATGTATCTGTCATCGATGAAGCGCCCTGCGGTGGACGGGTAAATGAATTTTCATGAACCCCCTATCCATCATTCTTCGAAAAAGCCCGGAGGCGGGTACGCTTCCTGAATACCAGGATTTTCGGAAGGATAAACGACATGAGTAAAATAAATAGTCCGATTTTGTCCCTTCTGTCAGACTATCAGCGATATAAGATCGTGTTTTGTAATCACACCCCGGACCGTCCTGCCTTCAACTACCAGCACGGCATGGTTCTGCTGCAGGATATTGATCACCGTCTCGACATCCATATCCGGTGGAACCGTGGGGAAACCGGGCTCCATGAAGTCCCGGACAAAGAAGAGGTGAGTCTTATGCAGTCGCTGCTGTTCAATTGCCTTGACAATAACGGTCTCTGATATACATCCGACCGGCACCCCCCGCTCAATGACCGGTAACTGCGAGATGTTGTTCTTCTCGAAGATCTCGACAGCCTGCGTAATCGCATCCTGGGGCTGAACTGAAAGTACCGGGGTATGCATGATCTGTGTAGCCCGAATCTTTCTCGGTTCTGCGCTGTTCAGGACAAGAATAATCTTGGAAAGGGTACTTACCCGCGGGTCCACATTTCCCGCCTCGATCCGGGCAACCATGGACTGGCTGATACCGGCACGTTTTGCAAGCTCTGTCTGTTTCATGCCCAGAACTTCCCGGCGTGCACGGAGTTCTTCAGGAGTGGGGATATGCATTGTCATTACTGATGGTGATAGGATAATATCAACATTATGTTTTTCCAGCGTGAATTCCCGGGACGATTTACCTTTGATAATCAGGACATTGGGTCCGTGTGGCACCAGTTATAACGGTGCCGGAATATGAACCCGGGTTATTTTTGCCGGATCAGCAAAATTCTTTAACGAACGATTGTCAATAGCTATCAACAATAATCCAATGAAGATGATGTTGGATTTGTGTTGAACATGAACGAGTGCCTTGATACAGATGACGATGACGAAGAGGCCCAACGGTGGTCCTTTTCCTGTTTTTTTACGATGAATTGCATCTCCTGTGATGCGGGGAAGCAACCGGTTTGGTTCCATCAGGGACATGGTTTTTATCCGGTGCCCTCCTCAGATAACCCCGGTCAGAAGACCATTTTACCGGACCAGAACGTTGGGAAGCATTACGGGCTGATTACCGGATGAGTACAAAAGTATCCGGTGGTGTTACGGCGAAGAACACCCGGGTAATACCCGCAACAGCGCCTGCACCTGTCCACGGAGCCGTGGCAGAAGAATCTGTATCGTGCGACAATGGTCAACCGCTGAGGAAAATACCGGGTAAAGCAAAGGTAAAGCGCGAACAAACCCTCCTGAAAGATTCGGTCTTTACCCTCAGGCGCGATGCCATATACCATATCATCAGCGAAAATTACTCCTATAAGACGGAGACCTATTATACCATCCTGCGCCAGGAACTGGAAGGGAAGACCGTCCGGCCTTCCAGCAGTGCGATCCTCGATGCATATGTGGTACCGATCTGCCTTGAGCGGGCAAAACTCGGCGGCATCCCGGTCTGCGAATGGGGGATCTCCCCGGGCTATGTCCCCCTCCCCTCCATCCTCTATGGTCTGAATTATTTTGCCACACCATCAGATTTCTTTGTCGTCCACGACAACGACAAAGCAAAAGAAGTGATAAAACACATCACCAACAACGGCAAATATCCGTTCTGCTACCAGAAACTGGACGATGAAGTGACGATCCATTCCTCTATCGGCATCTTCGGAAAAGTCTGACCGTCCCGGTTCTGCGATTGCTCGTCTCGCGGAGATGGTCTACGAATGCTTCTCGATTCCGCTCGTCACGATGGTCTTTATAAAGAACGGTGAGGAGTATTTGCTTTCATCTCTCGCCCCTGCCCGGTACTCGCAGCTCACCATCGAGGACCACAATCTGCTTGCCGCCTACCTCTCCCACCAGGAATTTCTATGAGCCATCTTGGTATCTTCGTCGATCGGAAGACGCTCTCTAACTCCGAACAGCTCAATGCGCTCATCCGGTGCCGGGATGTCGCTGAAGGAATGGGACATGATGTGGACTTCATCTTTCCGGTAGATATCCACAAGATACCAAAGATGGATGCCCTTTTTATCCGTGCCCGTACCGACCCGCTGAACGTGACTTACGTGGCGGCACGGATGGCGAGCTTCCACGGTATACCGGTTCTTGATGATCCCGGGTCGATCCGGATCTGCTCTGACAAGGTAAACATGTACTCGCACCTGATCCGGAAGGATATCTCCATGCCAAAGACCGTTTTTCTCTCAAAAAATAATCTCACCATCGATCGGGTGACCCGTCTCTTCGAAGAACTCGGCTCCCCGCTCATCCTCAAGGAACCATCTACGTCGTTCTCTCTCCGTGTCGAAAAGGTAAACACCATCGTAGAATTTTTCCGGGTCGCCCGCCGGTTTATAAAGCTATCCGACTGGATTGTCGCCCAGCAGTTCATCGAGAGCAGGTATGACTGGCGCGTTGGGGTTCTTGATGGTAAGCTGCTCTATGCCTGCAAGTACACGATTCCTTCCGATACGTTCAAAATACAGGCCTCGGTCAATGGTCATCTGGTCTACTGCGGTGTAGAAAGTGCCTCCCCGGACCGGGTCCCTCCTCACGTGATAAGCCTCGGTATTGACGCGGCGAACGCGATCGGCAGGGGACTCTACGGTGTCGACATAAAAAATAATAATGGCGATGCGTACGTCATTGAGGTGAATGATAACCCCTCGATAGAGAGCGGGGAGGATGACTGTTATCCCCGTGTATTCGAACAGATAATCTCTACCCTTTTCGCGATGTGATACTCGTGCCTGAAGACTGGTTGTCCCGTGCCGAAGAGATTTGTCTGCAATGCGGCGGGCATTGTTGTGTTGATGCTCACCCCCCGGTATCCCGAGCGTGTTGCCAGCGTCTTACCGAAGCCGGTTTATCACCGGACATGTTTGAGGATGCCGGGTATCATCGCCTGAAAACCCGTGAAAATGGTATGTGTATCCTGTCAAAGGGTGGCAAGTGCGCCATTCACGCGATAAAGCCGGAGACCTGCAGGGCCGGGCCGTTCACGTTCGATGTGAAAGGTGAGGTCATTGAAATATTCCTGAAGTTCTCCGCCATCTGCCCTCTCGTAACTCTCCTGAAAGCGACACCGGAAGCCTACCGGGTCCAGTATGATCTTGCAGTGAAAAGCCTCACTCACCTCGTCAGTAATCTGACGCAGGGAGAACTGGACGCAATATGCCGTATCGAGGAGCCGGAGACAGAGAAGGTAGCGGAAGTTCCACGGGGAAGATCCGGGTTCGTATGATGATTGGCACAGAGCACGAATTCTCCATCAATGATAACCGGTTCAACCCCCTGCCCATATCCGACCGGATTATCAGGACCATCTGCGGGTCCACCGAGAGCGAGATCCTTTTTGGTGACGTAAAACTCGGCAAAGAGCTGCAAAAAACGGTGCTTGAAATGGTCCCCCGTGTTCCTGCTGACGATCTCGCCTCGCTTGAAAACCAGCTGATGAACGGGATCCGGAAATTCTCCCGTATCTTCCACGACCGGTACTGGCTGCTGGGGCTGGGGATGCATCCTACCCTGACCCTGGATCGCACTGCGGTCTGGGATCACGACGAAGGAGAATACTATGATGCCTATGACCGTCTTTTCAATATCCACCAGCACGGCTGGCTGAATATCCAGGCTTTGCAGATCAATCTCTCCTATGCCGATGAACAGGAACTGGTCACGACATACAACCGGATCCGTTCCCTCCTCCCGTACCTCATCGCGGTTACTGCATCTTCCCCGATGGTAGAAGGGCATCTTACCGGTGTTGCCGACAACCGCCTTATCTATTACCGGGAGAACCAGAAGGAGATCCCCCATATCTGTAACCGGATTATTCCGGAGAAGATCCGTTCCGTTGCTGACTATCGTGCGACCCAGGACGAGGTCTTTGCGGAACTTCGTCAGCGTGGCGCAGATATTCTCTGTGAAGAATGGGTAAATTCGAGTGGCCTTATTATCCGTTTCTCCCGCACCTGCCTGGAGATCAAAGCACTGGATGAGCAGGAATGCATCCGTTCGGATATGGCAGTCTGTGCTTTTGTCAGGTCCCTGATGCGGTGCCCGGAACTCCCGATCGAGACTGACCAGTCAGCGCTGCTTGATCTTACCGATCAGGCAATACAAAACGGGACCCGGACACTCAGGCCGGAACTGGGTCGTCTGTATAATGCTGCATGGAAACACGCAACGGACGATGAACGGCACTACCTTCCTGTCATCAGGCAGCGAATAGAACGAGGAAGTCTTGCAGAATGCATCAGCAGGCGTTATGAAGAAGAGCAGGATATCGTTCCCATTCTTTCCGAGATGGCGACGTGCCTGAAGACGAATATCCCCTATCCCCCTCCTCCCGGGAATGGGTCGTACTGAACTTCGGGTCATGAAACCTCACATTCAAAATTATTCATAGACCTCGTAGGCAGGGTTTACAGGTGTTTTTTGGTTTCCCCCCCGTCGTCCTCATGACGTGTGTACCTTATGCCGAAAAGATTCATGAGGCCCGGCAAATGGCGGGATCGTGGGACCCTGTGGGGGCGTGACCCCTAAACCGGGGAGCACACAATTACCCACGAGGAGATCCTGGTCGGCATCATCGGAGCGGTGGACTTTTACCTTATCGAGCTCGTCCTCACCATCTCCAACTTTGAATCTACGAACTGTTTATCCCGGATAGAGATATCGCGCGGATTGAGGGTAGGTTTGGGAACCTGCTGGATATTGAAAATCTCGATGACCTCAAAAACAAGATCATCAAGGTCATCATCATGGTGCTGATCGTAATGTTCTTCCAGCGGATCTGTCCATGGAGTTTACTACCTGCCTCGATATGCTTGTCATGGCGGTATCAATCGGCGTGATCTGTATCGGTGTATATTTACTTGGGAAACACGGGCGCTGAGGATAAAAAAATCCTTTTCCCTCTCTCTGTAGAAAAACTCCTTCCTGATTACGCTCCAGGGGCTTCGCCCCGCCACTGTGGCGCCCCGGTTGCGATAATGCTGTATTACCCGGTCGGGATTTCCCTGTAATACAGAGGAATCGTATATGCTCCCGCTCCCCGATGGGGGCAGGGATGGCGCAATGGGACTTCAAATTTTTGAAAAAGGATTTCTCCAGAGCTCTTCTCCCTGTCTCCTGAATATGGCTGAATATTTCTGCTCTGTCACCCCGTGGTCTTCCGGGAGTTACAAAACCTATTATCCCTAATGGTAGTATCTTCAAAGGATTAGTCTGTCATGACTCAACGGATGCTTGCTGAACCTGATGGATATGCACTGCTGAAACTCCATGGAGTGCCGGTACCTGAATTTTCCGTTGTCAGATCCCGGACGGAGGTGGCCGGGGCTGCAGAAAAAATCGGATTTCCCCTTGTCATGAAGGTCATTTCAGCGCAGATCATTCATAAGAGTGATGCCGGCGGTGTCGTCACCGGAATCGCCTCGGCTACTGATGCAGAGCATGCATACGATACCATCATGCGTGATGTGAAAGCATTTGATCCGTCTGTATCCATCTCGGGCATTATCATCGAAAAACAGAAACCGAAGGGACTCGAGATCCTTATCGGGGGGAGAATTGACCCGACATTTGGAAAAGTGATCACTGTTGGCATGGGGGGGACTCTGGTCGAGCTGATAAGAGATGCTACAATAAGGATCCTTCCGGTCGATTCTGAGGACATCGATGCGATGGTCCGGGAACTGAAGGGATATCCCCTGATCCAGGGATTCCGCAATGAACCGACCCGGGACAAGGAAGGTCTTGTTGCTCTTGTCGACAGGGTGGCAAACCTTTTTCTTGAGAGTTCCGATATCGTGGAATTCGATCTCAATCCGGTTTTTTTATATGAAAAAGGAGTATCGGTTGTCGATGCCCGGATCTATGTAACTGATGATGGTCCTGCAGCTGCAGGAATTCAAAAACAACCCTTTCTCCCGGAGCTGTTCAGGGCGAAATCCATAGCCGTGATCGGGGCTACGCCGGAACCAAATAAAGTCGGCTACGCGGTCCTGAGGAATCTGCTCACCTTCCCGGGGAAGCTCTATCCGGTAAATCCAAAACATACAAAAATTCTGGGACGGGATGTCTGGCCCTCGCTGGCATCGATTCCTGATCCGGTCAGCATCGCCGTGGTTGTTGTTCCTGCCCGGTTTGTTCCTCAGGTTGTGAAGGAAGCCGGGGAAAAAGGTATCCCTCTGGTTATCATCATTTCTTCCGGTTTCCGCGAATCCGGAAAAGCCGGGTCTGACCTTGAATTCCAGGTACTGGAAATTGCTGCACGGTACGGTACCCGTATTATGGGCCCGAATTGTCTGGGGCTCATGCTTCCGCATCTGGGGATCAATACGACTTTTGACCCTGTTTCTCCCCGCCGGGTAATATTGCGTTTATATCCCAGAGCGGGGCGATCATCTCCACCATAGTAGACTGGAGCCTGCCGGAAGAGATCGGATTTTCCGCCGTCATCAGCATCGGCAACCAGGGGGATCTCTCGTTTGAAGATTTTCTCCTGTACGCAAGGGATGATCCTTATTCAAAAGCAGTTATCCTGTATATCGAGGAGATCCGGGAGGGAAAACGGTTTATGGAGATTGCCCGGGAGGTCACCTATAAAAAACCGGTTGTCGCCATCAAGTCCGGGTCCTCCCGGATCGGGCGGATGACGGCAGCATCCCACACCGGATCGCTCTCGGGCAGTTATGACGTATATCTGACGGCATTCCGGGAATCGGGAATTATCCCCGTGCAATCCCTGAGAGAAGCATTCCAGACTGCAGAACTTCTTGCATCAGAAGGATACCCCCGGGGGATCCGTGCCATTGTCATCAGCAACGCCGGGGGATTTGCTGTCCTGTCTTCGGATTACGCAGAACGCTTTGGGATCGAGCTGGTGGATTTTCCTCCGGAAATCCTTGCGGAGCTTGATGCCATCCTTCCTGCTGACTGGAACCGGCGCAACCCGATAGATATGGTCGGCGACGCCTCCGCTGACCGTTTTGCCCGCACGTTCGATGTCATGATAAAAAATCAGGATCTATGGGATATTGCTTTTGTTATTGCGATACCCTCGGCTATATCCGATCCGATCCGGGTGGCAAATGAGCTGGTCAGGTTCTCAAAAAATACCCACAAGATGATAGTGGGCTGCATGATCGGCGGAGATTCCATGAAGACCCCGCTTCGCATACTCCATGACTCGGGTATCCCCAATTTCCCGGATCTTGAAGATGCCTTCAAGGCGGTAGGGAATATATGCCGTCACCTCTGCTGGGAAGCATACCATGGGAGAAACTGCAGTCCCGAATAACTACACATTCCGGTGAACTTTACCGTATCAGACCTGTCACAGGATGACGATCGTAAAATGCGAAAAATTCCCGTTAATCGCTCATCTTCATTGAGGTTTTGCTCATTATCGACCATCCAATTCAGCCGAAAGGTTCTCTTTCCAGGGTAAATTTCCAGAAATGCAGAAGTGCCGTCATCTTACCGGGATCCGGGGGGAATTTCTTAATACCTTCCGCCAGTATAGTTAACCATGGAGGATGAAGACCGGGAGAATCCTCCCGCTCAGGTGTTGAAGGCCGGCCGCCTTTTTGAAGAAGAGAAAGATGTGGTCAGAATTCTGCACGATACTCCTACACAAGAGGAGCTTGAGGATAAAGCCCGGCCCGCACTGATGCCGCCACTTCGGGAAGATGAGTTATCCCTCCCTCCTGAAATACCGTTGAACGCTCAGCCGGATGAAACCCTGGACGACCCGGCGATCACCGATGCGATGAAATCTTCTGATGATTATATCTCGAAAGTTTTTTTGAAACTGCATAAGGAAACATTGCTGAGACCGTGGGATGAAATCGATCTCTCATAATAGTGATGAGAATATTTTTCCGGTTTATTGGGGGAATGAAATTGGAGAGCGTAGTCTATCCCGCAGGTGAATTCAGGTTTGTCAGGAAACGATGAGGTCAGGAACAAACCGGGATCCTGCCATCGAAGCCGGAGATAGCCCGGTCGAAACCAGCCCGGGAATGTTTCTTTCAGGTGGAAATTCGAGTAATGGAAATTTCGGGGTCTGAACTCGAATTTTGTGGCTTCATGACCGGTGGTAATCCCGCTTCACCTCTTCGAAGGGTAATTTAAGGTGCTGGTGAAGGCGGAGAATCAAAGCGTGATCTTCTTGAGAATCAACCCATTCTTGAAAATAGTAATCCCCCCGCCGCTTTGGGATACGACAATCCCCACCGCATTGGTGACCTGCGTCATCGCGGCGACAGAATTGTGGCGGGTCCCCATGCCCTTGGGAAGGGAAACCGTGCTGGTGTCGACCGTGATGTACCGGCTCTGAGCCCGTATGTAACCTGAGCCGTCGATAACAAAAGCGCCGTCCAGCTGGGCAAATTCCTTGATGTTTTCCTTGATATCCTGGTTGGTGATCATCCGTGATTCGGGTTTCTGGCCCTCGAATGCGTTAATCGATATCTGCCGGGATTTCGCCATAACGTTATCCGCATCCCCGATCAGGAATGTGGTTCCGACTGACTTGCCTTCCCTTCCTTCAATCGATATCTCGGTGCTGATATGGAAGACTGCATCAAATACCTCCTCTTTGACATCGGTTTCGGCAACCACGATGTCCTTCCAGGTATCGGTGCTGATACGTACCTGCCCGTCCCGTTTTCGATCGGTGATATCGTTGCCGATGCAGAGGATCTCAACAATATGGCCTTGTTCATCACGGATCGCCTTGTTAATCCAGGCGATCCAGACACGGTCCCCGTTCCGCCGGATATTCTCATTTACGTTGACCGCGTACCCTTCTGCATTGAATCCCAGATCATTTGCCATCATGGAAAGGTCGTGTCCGCCCCGGGCTTTCTGGGGGACGATGGTGCCGACCACATTTTTGCCAATTACATCCTCGCCGGAATAATCGAAGAACGAGAGGGCGAAATGATTGAAAAAGGTAATAGTGCCCTGAGTATCCATCCGGATGATGATGCTCTGGGTATTCATGAGCACCTCCCGGTACCGTGTTTCGCTCTCCTTCAACGCAACAGCCGTCTTTCGTTTTTCAGATATATCAGTAACAACAAATGTCCCGCCTTTTGTGATATCCCCGGGGTCAACTGCCTGTACCTGAAGCTGGCATGCAAGAACGGTGCGATCTTTTTTGAGAAGGCTGCACTCTGCCATGCCAAAACCCCGGGAGGTACGGGAGATCCGGAGTTCCTGGAATGTACGGTCAATGTCTTCAGGAGATTTAAAGAAACTGCCAATATCCTTACCGACAATATATGCATCTTCATAGCCGAGCATCTCTGCAAACTGCGGATTTGCCCAGGTAATGACCCGGTTTTTAATCTGGAATATCCCGAGGGGGGTTGCGGAGAGGATGGCGGTGAGCTGGTCGTTCTGCACTTTGACTTCACGTTCAGCTTTCCTTCGGAGCATCGTCTGTTTGATGAGGCTGACCATCTCGAGAAGTTGCGGACGGATATCCTCATTTTTCGGGATGGTGATCTCCGTGCCATTTGAAACTTCCCCGACGGAAATTTTTTGGGGGCTTCTCCGGCAGATGAGGATCACGGGCGTGGAATTTCCCGTTGATTTAAGATATTTCAGGAATTCGATCCCGTTCATATCAGAGACAAATTCAATCCCGTTCACGTCAGGGATCTGTTCGTACGACAGGATGACGTCGTAGGTCCTGCCTTTGACCTTCTCGATTGCATGTTTTATCGAACGGGCGTTATCGAGCCGGATATCGCCGGCCTTTTCGAGAAATGACCGGATCTGCCCGAAAAGGTCAGTATTATCATCGACAAACAAGACAGAGATCATAGACTGTATCCCGGAGAAGATGGCAGAGTATTCACTCATATGAGGTGGAAGGCCGGGCGATAAATAGTTGTTGAGAATCCGGACTACCGCCGGCAATCAGGACCGGATTTGGAAAACCGGGAACTAACCGGTTATTTTAATTTTTTATTCAGGGACTTGAGGGTAGGTGGTTCTATCCGTTCTTTGTTGGCTTCGGTAATTATTTGGTACCGGCGTTATCCAATCTTGAAAATCATTGAATCTATGAGAGTTACCCGCCTCAGGGCCCCTCCGAGGCGCGGCGGGGCATAAATGTTATGATATTCTCGATTACCAAAAACTGAATGGTCATTTCACGGACTCCCCTATTCATTATGAGATTGACAAGGAATCCTGACGTGGGGAAAGCCGAGAGCAGGTAAAAAGGATGGGGTCAAGGGGATGCACCCCCTGGGCTGCCTCCCCCTTTGGGGAGAGAGGGGGTCACCCTCGTAATATATTCATTTTACCGGAAAAACAGACTGCGCAGGAAATTCCGGGAAATCTTTTCCCGGTATAAAAAAATAAGCTCTGGAGAAAACCTCCTGCCTGATGACGCTCCCGGGGCATCGCCCCGCCGCTGTGGCGCCCCGGTCGCGATAATACTGCATTACCCCGGATCGGGATTTCCCGGTAAGAGAGGAATCATATAAGCCCCCGCCCCCAACGGGGGCAGGGATGGCCGTAAGGGGGATTTCAGATTTTCGAAAAAGGATTTCTGCAGAGCCAAAAAATAGATGAGAATCACTGAATTGTAACTGTTTTTTCATCTCCGGGTTCGTCTTCCGTTGTACCGGGCTCGCTTTTCTGGTGATACAGCCACCATCCAATAAATAGAACAACGGGAACACCGATGGGAATTGCGAACCCCCCTGCAAACCGCCCGATTGCCGACAGGCCAAAAAAGATTCCGGCCAGGATGGTGAAAAAGGATACTTTTCCGACAAGATCCGGTCGTTCATTGAGATAGCAGAAACTCAGGGCCAGAAGCCCGGCAACAATGAGTGCAGCTCCGACAGTCCAGAACACCGTCGAAAGTACGGGGTAAATTCCTGTCGTCTGACCGAGCAGAATATAGCTGATATCCTTGTTGATGGGGATAATACTGTCACCGTACGGAGAGCTCTGGAACCGGAAGAACGCCCATTGCAGATCGACAATTATCCAGTCGCCCCACATGTAGATATTCAGCGGGATCAGAAAGACGAGAATCTGCAGGACAAAAGAATTTCGGTAATTGATCATGGTCTCGTAAGAAACGTGAGAATACAAGTGTATTGAGGATATCGGATTGATTATTGCAAACAAAACGTAAAACGAGAGAAAATACCGTACTTACTAAGAAAAAAAATTATTCCGTATGCTGGACGATCGCCAGCTGATACATCCAGTCCATGAGCGGGTGACATTCCTCAACGATACACTCGAGTTCACAGTTGATACAGGGTATCAACTCATCCCCGGCAAGCAGGTCGCAGGGATTCACCGGCATCTGCCGGGCACGCAGGAGATAGGTCTTGATCCCTTCTTTCTTGAACTCGGACCGCTCAATAAGTCCGCCTTCCTCAAGCTTCTTGACAATCCGCGAACATTTACGGCTGTCGACTCCCAGTTCTTTCCAGAGCTCGCTCTGGAGAACCCCTTCGGGTTTTGACTGAATCAGTTTCAGTGCTTCATCCACGGGATCTGCCACGGTGACCACCTTTTCGCTCATCAGATGACCGGCGCGATGGTGAGGATATTATTGCCCCTGATTACGACCGTACCGAGGCTTCTTCCCCGCTGGTTGTCGACGAACTCAATCGTCTCGTCCATATGGATATTCAGGTACTCATCCACTGCCACAAGGCGCCCCTGCAGTTTCTTGTTCTCGTCCTTGATCTCGACAGATATTTTTGCATCCACCAGACCAAACACTTTTTTTATCGGCAAAACAATTCCGTTAACCATCTGCCCTAATTTGGGATGTAAGATAATTAAAGTTTGCTCATAGACAGGGCCGATCAGGGTCATCCAGCCCGGAATATTCAGTGATCTCCTACCAGTCAGCCCGGGAAAAAAGGTACGATGCAGTAAAAGACCGGAAAGAGTTATCCGGGGGGGAGTGGTTCCCAGCGCCGGGAAAGTTCTTTTTCAACACCAGGAAGAGTTGTATATTCCATCTCTTCAAGAGAGAGGCGGTGGGGCTCGAAGGGTCCCTGGGCCCGTATGAGATCAGCAATCTCATTGCATCGTGCCCGCACCCGATCGAAGGCAATATCATCGAACATATCGGCCGGACCGATCAGTTTCCCGTTGCTTACCTGGAAACCCATGCAGATGACCCGCGGGGGGCCGTCAAACCGGGTACAGTTCGCATCACATAACCCGACCGGCATGAACGGGCCGTGGTGAGATCCCCGCATCCAGCCGGCAACAAGGACGGGAGTGCAGAACGGGTCGAGCACTTCGCCGACAGCAGGGAACCCGCTCTGGGCACGCACGATCATGACCGGATCATCTTTTCCCACATATCTTCCAGCCAACAGGCTCAGGCGCTGGGTACTGGTTGAAGCAGCGATCTCACCATCCCGTTTGAATACATGCTTGATCACGTAGCGTGATGGGGCCCCGACATAGGCCAGCAGGCTGTAGCATTCTTCAGGGCAGGTGAACATAATCCGTCGTTTTTCGATGAGATCATGCACCTCAAAGACAAACCCCTTCTGCATCGACGGGTCGATGATGAGCCCTGAGGTATTGAACGGGTCCGCAAAGATCTTATAGAGGAAGAAGTTCCATGAACCCGGTTCGGTCTTGTCAGCCATGAAAACAAGGACGGGATCGCTGCCCCGCTCCTCAAACTCCATCTCTGCTACGCCGGGTCCCATTCCTTTAACATTTCCGGAAAAGGCAGTGGCAAGCATATCCTGTCCTGCTCCATAAAGTTTCAGGCTCTTTGCAATCGCGGTGCACTCCATGAATACATCCCAGGCGAGACGGTGAATCTTCTCATTATCGACCCCAAGGGTATGCGTCATGATCAGTTCAAGGTCATCGCCGCAGTGCGTGACAAACGAGTCGGTGAGGAGCCGGCCTTCCTGGTCCCTGAGCATCTTTGATGCCTTTTCCAGAAGTTTCGGGTGGGTACGGGAGTGTCCCGGAAAGCTTCCGACATCAGCTTTTATGACAGAAATCGTCGTCTTTGGCATAAAGATCCACCACAATATATATTTTTTATTTTATATTATTGTATAGTATCTTTCAGATAGCCTCTGACCCGTGATGCAGAACCGTATGAACCAAATGCTTTGAAAAAGACAAGACTTTCAGCATAAGCCATTGCCTGAACAGCTTTCTCGGTATCTTCTTCAACAGCGTAAATCTCTTTAAAAAATTCTTTTATGGCAAACTTACAGTTGCTGTCGAATATCTGGCGGTCTTTCTTCCCGGGGTTTGCGGCCCGGTACTTCGCAAGAGTCCATTCCTGGATCTCCTTAAACAGTGCTGGTTCATACACCTTCAGTGTGGCGAATACCACGTCCTGCCAGAAGGTGCCGACATTTCCCTTGATGATGTCTCCCTTGGGGAAATGCAGGTTGATCAGGTCCCGGGGGGTGCCGGTGATACCATGCTGGGCGATGCCGACGTGCAGGTTGTTATCCCGCAGGGCCTGCGCGATTGCTTTTGTCTGGGGGATATCGATCGAAAGCTGTTCGACGACATTCCCGTTGTCATCATAGGAATGTCCGTGTGTACTCCCGTTGGCGATGGCGAGCACCTGAGGGTGTATTCCGTTCTCCTGCAGCGCACGGATAAATTCGACGGCTTCTTCCGGCTTTGTCAGGACAAGCCCATGCCCGTCTTTCCTTCCAATTTCCCCAACTTCCACTTCAAGCCCAAAATCCTTTCCGTTCATCCTGTTCTTTATGAACAGGGCCAGTTCCGTCGTAGCAAGAATATTTGGTTCCAGCTCCTCCCGAACGGTCTTTCCTTCAAAATTAAAGAGATGCGAGGCATCAATGGCAAACGAGGTATACCCGGCCCGGACCTGGGCATCGATCAACTGTTTTGTCTGATCGATCTCCGCGGGGGACCCGGTCTTTACGGTGATGTGATCTGCGTGAAGGGCCCAGATGTCAAATTGTTCAGCTTTGGCGGCTTCTCTCATCTTCTCTGAAAAATCCTTTGGGGTTAATCCCGTATAGCCCCCGGTCAGGTCACACTCCGACCGGGCAAGTTCCATGAATACCGCCGAATCGGTGTCTTTTGCCGCCCTGAATATTCCTTTTGCCACCGTTGTGATCCGGGTATTTGCAGCCATCACAATCGTTTTCTGGCCGGTAATGCCACGAAAGATTGTTGAACCGGAGATTGGACCATACATTTTCTCTTTCATAGATACATCACTCCTCTCTTATAACCCTTCAGCCATAAACTTTTCAATCAGCCGGATCTCTTTTTTGCCTCCCACATAAAGGGGAGTGACCTGGTCGATGGTTTCCGGTCTGATTTCAAGAATATTGGTCTTCCCGTTACTGATCGCCCCTCCGGCTTCATGGATGATCTTCCCCATGGGATTTGCCTCGTATAACAGTCGCAACTTTCCTTTTTCCTTCCCTTTGAAGCCCGGGTACGTAAAAACTCCCCCTTTGTGGAGGATCTGGTGTACGTCTGCGACAAAGCAGCCGCTGAAGCGGAGCTTATATCCTGCCTGCTCAAGATGCCCGATCCATTGCGCATGAGCAGGGAGATAATCTCTTCTCAGGGCTCCCGGTGCGTAGATCTTCCCTTCCGGAATCCTGATGTCCTTATCCTTCAGGACAAATTCGCCGGCATCATGCATGACAAATTCATGCACCCCCTTTCCGGTCGTTAATGTCAGGATAGTAAGAGGGCCGTAGAGAATGTACAGGGCAGCCACCAGGGTTGCCCCCTTTTCGAGCACGTGCCCGGGATAGATGCCGATGATCGTTCCTGTACAGAGGTTTACGTCAATGAGTGAGGATCCGTCGAGAGGATCGATGACAACCCCGAAGTTGTTTTTCGGCTGGTCAATCTCGATGATCTGTTCCTGTTCCTCCGTGGCAACATAGCGGGCGAGGTGAGTCTTTTTTAACCCGGAAATAAAGACCAGATCCGCGTATTTGTCAAGTGGCATCTGCTCTTCGCCGTAAACATTCCTCGTGCAGTCTTCTGAAGGCGTTTTCATGCACGTTGCGAGGAATCCTTTCTTTACCAGCTCAGCCTGCCTGCTCAAAAAGAGAATTAACTCTTTCAGGTCGTCGTCTGTTCCCGAACTATCAAGAAAATCTTCCAGTATCATTGTTTACTCCCTCCCTTTTCCACCGGCAGGGTTTTGTGCCCCTGCGTTACAGACCTTTAGTCAGAGTAGTCCTTTGATCCAGAGGTTTATGAGGATTATTATCCAGTGTCTGGATGGTCAGGTATCATCAAAAAAAGTGATTGAATTCCTGGATGCGGGATCGAATCGCTCCAGCCTTTCGGGTGTTCCGACGGTAGGGCAGGCGAGAGAATCTCTGCCCGTGACATCCTCTTCCGTGTTCATTTTAACCCCTATCCAACGGTCATTTCCGTGTCGACCGGAAATCTTACATAATCAGGTATTGGTGAAGGTCAGCTTTCCATCCTTCTCATCAACAACGATCTCCTTGTCTTTATGAACCGTCCCCTCCAGGATCATTTTTGACAATTCATTCAGCAGGTTTTTCTGGATTACCCGTTTTATCGGGCGTGCACCGAATTGCGGGTCAAAACCCTGGGCGGCGATAAACCGGACGGCTTTCTTTGTTGCCCTGAGCCGGATATCGCTCTTCCCGAGCATTTTCTGGACGGTACCCAGCTGGAGCTCGACAACCGTAAGGATCTCATCCCTGGTGAGCGGTTTGAACATGATGATCTCATCGATCCGGTTGAGGAATTCTGGACGGATGGTCTTCCTCAGCAGTTCAAGTACCTGCTGCCGGGTGCGGTCGAATATCTCGTCACGGTTTTTGTCGGTGACATGCTCCAGGTTTTCCTGTATGAGGTGTGACCCGATGTTCGAGGTCATGATGATAATGGTATTTTTGAAATCGACTGTGCGTCCCTTGTTGTCCGTTAAACGGCCGTCATCAAGAACCTGCAGCAGGATGTTGAACACGTCCGGGTGGGCTTTTTCGATTTCATCCAGCAATACCACCGAATAGGGTTTCCTCCGCACAGCCTCGGTAAGCTGTCCGCTTTCTTCATACCCCACATAACCCGGGGGCGCCCCGACCAGCCTCGAAACCGTATGCCGTTCCTGGTATTCCGACATATCGATCCGTACCATACTGTTCTCGTTGTTGAACAGGAATTCCGCCAGGGCTTTTGCCAGTTCGGTCTTTCCTACTCCCGTCGTCCCAAGGAAAATGAAGGAGCCGATCGGGCGTTTTGTGTCCTGCAGCCCGGCACGGCTCCGGCGGATTGCATCGGAAACTGCCCCGATCGCCTCATCCTGGCCAACGACACGCTTATGGAGCTCATCCTCAAGGCTCAGCAGTTTTTGTTTCTCACTCTGCAGCATCCTGCTTACGGGAATGCCAGTCCAGCGCGAGACAACCTCGGCAATTTCCTCTGCATCCACCTCCTCGTTTACCAGTGCGGAATCCTTTTGCAGTGCGGTCAGTTTTTCCTTCAGCCCCTCGATAATCTTTTCGATCTCCGGGATACGACCGTACCGTATCTCTGCCACCCTGCCGAGGTCGCTTTTGCGGAGTGCGCCTTCGGCCTCGAATTTCAGGTTTTCGATCTCATTCTTACGCGACTGGATCTGTTCAACAAGGTCTTTTTCCGATTGCCACTTGGCATTCAACCCGTTTCGTTCCTCAGTCAGGTTCGCGATCTCTTCATTCAGGGACTTCAGTTTTCCCTGGTCCTTCTCACGCTTGATGGCCTCCCGTTCGATTTCCAGCTGGCGGATCCTGCGTTCGATAATCTCCAGTTCCTCCGGTTTTGAGTTGATCTCGAGGCGGAGTTTTGATGCAGCCTCATCGATCAGGTCGATGGCCTTGTCAGGAAGGAAACGGTCGGAAATGTATCGTTGTGAAAGTTCAACGGCGGCAATGATGGCCTCATCCTTGATCCTTACATGGTGGTGGGTCTCGTATTTCTCCTTGATCCCCCGAAGGATGGAGATGGCATCCAGCGTATCCGGCTCAAGTACCATCACCGGCTGGAATCGTCGCTCGAGCGCCTTGTCCTTCTCAAAATATTTCTGGAATTCCTTCAGGGTCGTTGCGCCGATGACATGCAATTCCCCTCTCGAAAGAGCGGGTTTGAGGATATTGGCAGCATCCATTGCCCCTTCGCCTCCGCCGGCTCCGACCAGTGTATGGATCTCGTCAATGAACAGGACGATCTCCCCTTCGGCGGATATTACCTCCTTAATCACGCTTTTCAGGCGCTCCTCAAATTCTCCCTTGAACTTGGCTCCCGCAATGAGGGCTCCCATGTCGAGGGCATAGATCTGCTTGGTTTTCAGGTTTTCCGGTACATCACCATCAATGATCCTGTGCGCAAGCCCTTCAGCGATGGCTGTTTTTCCCACTCCAGGTTCTCCGATGAGGATCGGGTTGTTTTTGGTCCTCCTTGAGAGGATCTGCAGCACCCTGCGGATCTCTTCGTCACGGCCGATGACCGGATCGAGTTTCCCGTTCCGGGCAAGATCATTCAGATTACGGGCATATTTTTCAAGGGCATTGTAGGTTTCCTCTGCGGTCTGGCTTTTCACGGTCTCACCTTTCCGCAATTCGCGGATTGCAGTTTTCAGGTCTTTTTCTGTAACTCCGTTCTCCTTCAGCAGGTCTGAACTTTTATCATGTACCAAAAGTATGCCGAGAAGGAGATGCTCAAGAGAGACAAACTCATCTTTGGATTCCTGGGAAAGGGCTGTAGCTTTCTGCAGGGCTTTTGTGGCATCATTGGAGAGAAACTGCTCCCCGCCACTGACTTTGGGATAAGAATCAAGGATCCTGTCAAGTGCAGGGTTGATACTATCAAGGCTCACATTCAGTTTTTTCAGGAGATAAGGAATGACATTCTCGTCAACCAGAAGCATTCCTTTCAGGATATGTGCAGTCCCGATGGACTGGTTCTGATTTGCCGTCGCAATTTCCATTGCTTTCTGAACGGCCTCCTGCGATTTGATGGTGAAATTGTTGAAATTCATGGTTGAGGTTGTTCTTTTATTTGTTGTTCATAACTCGCTACGGTTATTACAGTTGGAATACCCGAAGGGTTTGTTGGGACGATCAGTATATCACCCCGCCGGGGAAGTATTGAATGTTGCGTCCGACATCTTCGGTGTTCAACTCCTCCTGTTGGGTCAGTCTGGTCATTTTTGTTATCAGAAATAACCCTGGATCCTCCATCATGATTTACCATAAGTTAGTATTAAATTGTATATAAACCATTCGTTGATACCAACCGGGTAAAAAAAATTGACATCTAAAGAGTTTCTGCAGATTTCTATTTCTTCTCCATTTTCTTTTCCAGCGCGTCGGTCAGCCGGGTAATTCCGGGGAAATCTTTTTTCCGCCTGAATGTCGCCTTCCGGAGGTCAGTCACCAGGGATCCATCGATCTTTTTTTGCGTCACGGCAGCGCGGTTAATGGCGGCCAGGGCGTTATCGAGGATGGTGCGCTGGTCCTGGTTATAAAGCATCATCCACGCCTGGTGTTCGGATTTCTCCATGGCATCGCGGTCGAGTGATCCCCTCACTTTTGCCAGAGCGGCATTAAAATGGGCGCGGGTAACCATCACGTTCTTGATAGCGTCCCTGCGCTCGGGCTCGCTGCTTGTGCCCATAAGGATTATGAAATCACGCATCGCCGCCATCTTAGCTTCCCGGACCAACGCTTCGATATCAGCCCCGACATATCCTTCCGTCTCCCCTACCAGGGTTTCTGCATCGACATCCTTTGCAAGGATAGTGCTGGTCTCTCCGCCGAGATAGACTTCAAAAATCTTCCTCCTGCTCTCCTCGTCCGGTGCCGGGACATAGATATGGCGTTCAAGGCGTCCTGGTCGAAGCAGTGCATCATCCAGCATATCCGGGCGGTTGGTCGCGGCAAGGATGGTCACGTTTTTGAGTTCCTCCATACCGTCCAGCTCGGTCAGGATCTGGCTTACAACACTTTCTGTCACGTGGGATGACCCTGAAGAACCCCCGCGTTTCGGGACGAGGGCGTCGATCTCGTCGAAGAAGATGATCGAGGGAGATGCCTGTCGTGCCTTGCGGAAGATCTCCCGTACGCCTTTTTCCGATTCACCAACCCATTTTGACAGAAGTTCCGGTCCTTTCACAGCAATAAAGTTACATTCGCTCTCGTTAGCTACTGCCTTTGCGAGCAGGGTTTTTCCTGTGCCGGGCGGACCAAAGAGCAGGATGCCTTTCGGCGGTTTCGTCATAAGCCGCTCGAAGACGTCCGGAAATTTCATCGGCCACTCCACCGCTTCCATGAGTTCCTGCTTTACGTCCTCAAGCCCTCCGACCTGTTTCCAGGTAATATCGGGCACTTCAACGAGAACCTCCCGCATCGCGCTCGGTTCGACATGTTTGCGGGCTTCTGCAAAGTCCTCGTTGGACACCTTCAGCTGGTCGAGGACTTCGTTGGGGATATCCTCCTCCAGCTTTATCCTGGGGATTACCTTGCGCAGCGCATGCATCGCGGCCTCCTTGACCAGAAGCGCGATATCTGCCCCGACAAAACCGTGTGTGGAGTTGGCAAACTCCTCAATCCTGACATCATCAGCGAGCGGCACCCCCCGTGAATGGACCTGGAAGATTTCAAGCCTCCCTTTTTTATCGGGAATACCGATCTCTATCTCCCGGTCAAAACGCCCGCCACGCCTGAGTGCAGGATCGATGGAGTCCGGCAGGTTGGTTGCAGCTATGACAATGACCTGCCCCCGTCCCTTGAGACCGTCCATCAGGGAGAGAAGCTGGGCAACGACGCGCCGTTCGACTTCTCCCTTGACTTCTGCTCGTTTTGGGGCGATTGAATCGATCTCGTCAATGAAGATGATTGCCGGCGAATTCTGCTCGGCCTCCTCAAATTTTCCCCGCAGTCCCTTCTCGCTTTCCCCGTAATATTTGCTCATGATCTCCGGGCCGGAGAGCGAGATGAAATGAGCATCCACCTCGTTTGCGACCGCCTTTGCGATCAGGGTCTTACCGGTTCCCGGAGGGCCGTAGAGGAGCACCCCCTTGGGGGGCTGGATTCCCAGCCGCTCGAAAATCTCCGGGTGCCGGAGCGGGAGCTCGATCATCTCCCGGACGAGCTGTAGTTCGCGCCCGAGACCACCGATATCCTCATAGCGTATGTCCGAGGCCTCTTTCTTTCCCTCTTCAGCCCTGTAGGGTTCTTCCTTGAGCTCGATCTCGGTTTCATCGGTGACGATGGCAATCCCTTTTGGCAGGACTTTTGCAATCACCAGCGTGATCGAGTTACCGATCACATCAATACGCTGGGTCTGGCCCTCAAACACCGCCCGTCCCCGCAGGAGCCGGGACAGGTACTGTTCCCCCCCGACCAGTCGGATCGGCTGTGTCGGCTGGATCACCACCTTCCTCGCGTATTCAGCCTCGGATTTACGGATCCTGACTTTTTCGTCGATCCCGGTACCCAGGTTGCTCCGGATATTCCCGTCGATGCGGAGGATACTGTAACCGGTATCATGCTGGAAACCCGGCCAGACAATGGCAGCGGCTTTCTTCTTGCCGGCAATTTCGATTACATCTCCCGAGACGAGCCCGAGTTTTTTCATTACTTCGATACTCACTCGAGCAATGCCACGCCCGGCATCTTCATGAGATGCTTCTTTTACGGTTACTTCTGTGAAATCCGTCTCGGTCATCGTAAATCCTCCCGGCAGGTCAGGTTTACCATAAGTTAGTGTCCAGTCAGTATATAAATATCGGGTTGATCTCCTTACCTGAAAAGAGGATTTTTCTTGTAAAAAATGTTGAACAATGAACTGACATGCCGGATCCGGCAGCTCAATTGGGTTTTCCCGGTATTGGGCGGGTTCCCCGGCATTCAAATATCTTTTCGTTAACCCAAATCAACTTTACTTGTTCACTTAACAAGCCAGATTTAGTCCAGAATTTAAAAACCGAGCCTTTATCTTGTCTTTACGGCAACGGGTATGCTATGAGTATTGTTACAGATGCCAGGAATGGTATCGTCACCGAAGAGATGAAGATCGTCGCAGCCCAGGAAGGGGTGACGGAAGACTTTGTCCGTCGCGGTGTGGCAGAAGGCCATATCGTCATCCCCGTTTCTCCTTATCGGAAGGTCAGAATATGTGGTATAGGCGAAGGATTGCGGACCAAGGTCAATGCATCCATCGGTACATCTACGGATATTGTCGATATTCCCCAGGAAGTGGAGAAAGCCCGGCAGGCAGAACGCGCCGGGGCGGATACCCTGATGGAACTTTCGACCGGCGGGGATTTCGTCGAGATCCGGAAACAGGTTATCGCCAGCACCAGCCTCTCGGTCGGCTGCGTCCCCCTGTACCAGGCATTCATCGAAGCGGCACTCAAGGATGGTGCCGTCGTCAACATGAAGGAAGACGATTTGTTCCGGATCACTGCCGAACAGGCAAAACTCGGGACCAACTTCATGGCTATCCATACCGGCATCAACTGGGAGACCGTCAAACGTCTCCGGAACCAGGGGCGGCACGCAGGGCTCGTCTCCCGGGGCGGGGCATTCATGACCGCGTGGATGCTGCATAACGAAAAGGAGAACCCGCTGTACTCCGAATTCGACTATCTCCTCGAGATCATGAAAGAACACGAGGTAACGCTCTCCATGGGAAATGGCATGCGTGCAGGTGCGATTCACGATGCCACCGATCGTGCCGCTGTCCAGGAGCTCCTCATCAACGCGGAACTCGCGGACAAGGCGCACAAGGAAGGCGTCCAGGTAATCGTCGAAGGTCCCGGCCATGTTCCTCTCGATGAGATTGCCGCAAACGTGACCCTCATGAAACGTGTTACTAACAACAAGCCCTTCTATATGCTCGGTCCCATCGTCACGGATATAGCCCCCGGGTATGATGACCGGGTCGCGGCAATCGGAGCAGCGATCTCCTCTTCGCTGGGTGCGGACTTTATCTGTTATGTCACGCCGGCCGAGCATCTCGCGCTTCCTACTCCGGAAGAAGTGTACGAAGGAGTCATGAGCTCACGAATCGCTGCTCATGTCGGTGATATGATTAAGCTGAAGAAGACCCGGCAGGCAGATCTCGAGATGGGACATGCACGACGGGAACTTGACTGGGAGCGCCAGTTTGCTGTAGCCATGAACCCTTCACGTGCACGGGCGATCCGGGAAGAACGGAAGCCGGCCGACACCGACGGTTGCACCATGTGCGGTGACTACTGCGCGATAAAAATCGTCAACCGGTATTTCCAGTTCTGATCACTACTCTTTTTTTCTGGTTCTGTCCGTAAGCTGCATCACCAGAATTATAGGATTGTAGTCATAATTGGGATGAGTGATACAGGACCCGGCATTAAGGAAATATCTCTCCACAATTCCCCGACAAAAACCGCACGGTGATGGACCATGAGAATGAATTTCGGGGGTTTTATCCCTCTCTCGACGATAGACTGGAGAGGTCGGGCAGTCTGCACAGTTTTTTTCCGGGGGTGTCCGATACGGTGTTCCTATTGCCAGAACGAGGGCATCCTTGCCGGAGAAGATTACCGGGATCTGGAAGAAATCAAAGAGATGATCAAATCTTCATCACCCTATATCAGCGGCGTTATGTTCTCAGGAGGGGAACCAACGATGCAGCGAAAAGTTCTGGTGGAATTAGCCCGGTATTCAAAAGGGCTGAACCTTGATGTCGGAATTCAGACAAATGGACTATTTCCTGACACGCTGGATCAGTTAATTGAAGAAAGACTGGTTGATAAAGTTGCATTGGACTTCAAGTCCCGTTTCGAAGGATATTCAGGTCAACAGGTAAAGAAGGATTTTAATTTTGAAAATTATGAGAAAAATGCCCGGAAATCCATTAATCTCTGCAAAAAAGCGTACGCCAGAAATATTCTTACTGAATTCGAGGTTGTAATTACCCTTTTTTACGAGAACGCCGAATATCTGGAAAAAATTTCAGAATTCATTGAAATGATACCCCTTGTTCTTCAGCAGGGGGAACATAAAATTTTACGGCTGCCCGCTATGCCTTCAAATATGACCGAAGGCGAGTACCGGGAAAAAAAGATGCAACTTCAGGAACATTTTCATCCGCTGACATTAAATGAAATTAAACGAATCGCTGACAAACTGGGGAGAAAGGTCAGGATACGCACACGCGAGATGGGAGAAATTCTTTATAACGGCAGAGAAAGCATATGAAAGTTGTCGGTGTCGTCGGGTTTCCCGCAAGCGGAAAGGGGGAGTTTTCAAAGATCGCGGCAGCGATGGACATCCCGGTAATAGTCATGGGCGATATGATCAGGAAAGCCGTACGGGAGCGGGGAGTTGAACCGACGGATGCAAATCTCGGTGCCGTAGCAAACGGTCTGCGGGCAGAACGGGGGATGGATGCCATCGCCTGCCTCTGCATACCGGAGATCCGGCGCCAGACTGCGCCGATTGTGCTCGTCGATGGCATACGGGGAGATTCGGAAGTATCGGCGCTCCGCAGAACTTTCCCGGGGTTTACCCTGATTGGAATCGATTCCTCGTTCGAGACGCGGCTGGCACGGATCCGGGCCCGGGGACGTTCAGACGATTTTGATTCTGCCGGCGATCTCCGTGGAAGGGATGCCCGGGAGATGGGATGGGGTCTGGGAAACGCATTGCGCGATGCGGATATCCATATCTCCAATAACGATACCCTTACAGCATTTGCCAGAGAAGTCAGGAACCTGCTGGCGTCTCTTGGATGTGATCCATGACGCTCAAACCCTACTTTTCCTCATCGGCAAAAGTCTGGGAAGATATCTCCTGGGTCTACGGTATCGAGGAATCGGGATATGCCGGCTGGGAGATTGTAGCCGACGGCAACTATCGTCTTGATAATCCTGCCTGTTTTTCAAGGATCGAAGAAGTGATCGCATCCACCCGGTTGGGAGTAACGGTCCATGCACCGTACGGCGACCTGAACCTTGCGACCCTGAACGATCCCATCTGGCGCGAATCGATCCGACAGATCTGTACCTGTATCGGGCATGCGTCGGCGCTCACTGACAGGGTTACCATTCACCCCGGTTACCTGTCCCCGGTCGGTAAGCTGATGCCCCAGAAAGTCTGGGATCTCCAGAAGGAAGCACTCCGGCAGATCGGCAGACATGCACAGGAACACGGGGTAACAGCCTGCCTTGAGAACATGATCGGTATAAAGGAGTTCCTCTGCAGGCTCCCCGAAGAGCTCATCGGGATGACGGAAGGAATCGAAGGTATCGGGATGACCTTTGATCTCGGGCATGCAAACACCATGGGAAACGTGAACCGTTTCCTTAAAGAGATAAAAAAAGCCCGCCACCTGCATATTCACGATAATAACGGTATGTCTGATGAACACCTCGCCCTCGGCGAGGGGACGATCCCGTGGATAACGGTGGGAAAAACCATTGCCGGCCAGTACAGCGGTGTCGTGGTTATTGAAGGGCGATCCATCGAAGAAGGACAAAAAAGTCTTGCGGTCTTCAGGAGATGTTTCCGGTGAGCGGCGAGACCCTCCATGTCTATTTCCTCGGCACGGCCGGGGCGCTGCCAACCCCCGTAAGGAATCCGCCCTGTATCATGATTCGTCGCGGTTCCGATACGCTGCTCTTTGACTGTGGTGAAGGTGCACAGCAGCAGATGATGCGCTCGCGGTGCGGTTTCGTTGTAGATGCCGTTTTCATTTCGCACTGGCATGCAGATCATTTTCTTGGCCTCTTCGGCCTCGTCCAGACCATGTCATTCAACGGGAGGACAGAACCGCTTACCATCTATGGCCCCGAATGGGTGCATGAATATGTCACGATACTCAGGCAGGTCGCACGGTTTAACCTGAAATTCACCCTGGAATCCGTCGAACTCACCCCGGGATCCTGGGTGCGGTTTGATGGTTATACGGTTACGGCATTCGCAGCGAGACACGGCCTCCCCGCACTCGGGTATATCCTTGAAGAAGACCCCCGCCCGGGAAGGTTCAACCGCGAAAAGGCAACCGGGCTGGGCGTCCCTCCCGGCCCTCTCTTCGGGAGACTGCAGCGGGGAGAGTGTATAACACTGGGAACGGGAGATGAAGCCCGCGAGATTCGGCCTGAACAGGTGCTGGGCATTCCCCGGCCCGGCCGAAAGATCGTCTATACCGGGGATACCCGCGCAAATTATACCGGCATTCTCCCGATCGCCGGGGATGCAGATATGCTAATCCATGATGCGACCTATGATGAATCTGAAGCGGAACGGGGAGCGGAGTTTTATCATGCGACCGCTGCACAGGCCGGGGAAGCCGCCACGTTCCTCAATGCCCGGATCCTTGCCCTGGTCCACACCAGTTCGCGGTACCCGGATGCACAGGCGCATATCAGGGATGCCGCGAAAAAATTTTCGGGTTCGATCATTGCACCCAATGACCTGGATATGATCGATATAGGTTTCCGGGATGAGATCTGACCGGTATCCTGGACGGTTTCGGGCATTCCCGTCAAACTATCGGTGAATTTCCCGTGGTTCTCTTTGGCACGCGGGAGGGACGCTTCCGAAGATGATCTCTTCTTATCGGAATATGTTGTTTTCTCTCTTGGGATTATCCGGTTATCTACGGTGGTGCCTGATACCATGCACTTAAACGTCTTTACACCCAATATAATCCATCAGCTTGGTTCGTCTTGTATTGCTGAAGAATGATAAAATACCGGCAATTCAGGCGACAGGTACGCTTCGCTGTGTGTGGTGAGAAAAACTATGGAAAATAATGATGTCATCGTCTATCGGCTGGGTGCCGGATGCGACCTCTCCGATGTCGAAGAAGGAAAGATATACCAGGCAAAAGTCCAGGGTTTTGCAACGTTCGGGATGTTTGCACAGATCAATGACCGGATCAAGGGTCTTGTACACAAGAGCAACATCAAGGCAGAACACAAGGAACGCGACCCGGTCCTTGTCAGGGTTCGCCAGATCCGCCCGAACGGGAATATTGATCTGGAAGAAGTGCAGGTCCCGGTTTACCATGTCCAGACTGTCGACCGCAAGTCAACGACGGTAAACATCGCCGATCTGGCCAATAAAGTGGGAAGAACCGTTGCGATTGAAGGCGAGATCGCCCAGATCAAACAGACGAGCGGCCCCACAATTTTTACCATCGTTGATGAGACCGGGACCCAGAACGCGGCTGCGTTTGTCGAAGCCGGTGTCCGGGCATACCCGGAAGCCGAGCTTGATGATATCGTCAAAGTTGTCGGCGAAGTGATGATGCGCAATAACCAGTTGCAGATTGAAGTCGATTCGCTCTCGATCCTCAGGGACGATGATGCAGCAGCGGTGAAAATACGAATAGAAAAGGCGCTGGATGCACGTTCCGAGCCGGAGAACATCCCCCTGCTCGTGCAGAGCGAGGTCATGGAAAAACTCCGCCCTGAGATGAAGAAGGTCGCAAAAATTATCAGGAAAGCGATTTTCACCTCACAACCGATCATACTTCGCCACCATGCCGATGCCGACGGGATCTGTTCTGCCGTGGCGATTGAACAGGCAGTTGTCTCCCTTATCAGGGAGAGCGGTGGTGACTTTGACGCGGATTATTACCTTTTCAAACGTGCCCCGTCAAAGGCCCCGTTCTACGAGATTGAAGATATTACCCGAGATCTCGATTTCTCGTTAAAGGATCACGCCAGGTATGGTCAGAAAATGCCGCTGGTCCTGCTGACTGACAACGGATCGACGGAGGAAGATGAGCCCGCCTACAAGATAGCCAGCGTCTACGACATTCCCTTTGTCGTGATCGATCATCACCACCCCGACGCGACGATTGACAAATATCTCAGGGCACATGTCAATCCCTACCATGTCGGTGGAGACTTCGGTATCACTGCCGGGATGCTCGGTACTGAAGTTGCCCGGCTGATCAATCCTAAAATTGAACCTCTCATCCGGCACCTCCCGGCCGTGGCCGGCGTCGGTGACCGGTCGGAAGCTCCTGAACGAAGTCTCTTCCTCGCCCTTGTCTGCGACCAGTATCCCGAACAGGCATGCAAGGATATCGCACTTGCTCTCGATTACGAGCAGTTCTGGCTACGGTTCAATGACGGCAGGGAGATCGTCAAGGATATCTTAAACCTGACCGGGAATCCGGAACGGTACCGGAAACTTGTCGCCCTGCTCGTCGAAGGGGCCAACACCATGATCGAAGACCAGATGAGTGCCTGCATGCCTCATGTGGTCCCCCGAGTGCTCGGGAACGATGCACATCTCTTCCTTATCGATGTCGAGATTCATGCACACAAGTTCACCTTCCCCCCTCCCGGTAAGACTTCCGGCGAAGTGCATGATCGGCTCTGTAAACAAAACGCGGGAAAACCCGTGGTAACCATCGGGTTTGGTCCGGATTTTGCGGTGCTTCGGTCGCGGGGTGTCCTGATGAACATCCCCCGGATGGTACGGGAACTCAGAAATGAGATACCCGGGGGTGGCATCAGTGGCGGCGGGCACCTCGTTGTGGGCAGCATCAAATTTGTAGAGGGTATGCGTGAGGTGGTGCTTGAAGCCCTCATCAGTAAAATTGGGGAAGCACAGGTACAAAAATAAGAAATCAGTCTCATTTTTAAAAAGCCTGTGAATATGACTGCAATATGCCCGGAATATACAATAACCGGGTCTCCGGTGATCAGGCTCATCTGCAGGACTGGTACATTCTTTCCTGTCAGAATATGCGTTCAGCTGAACAAAAATGACCTGTCTATAACCTGAAGAATCAGATATATATAAATATACATTGATCTAAATGAGTTTTAAATGCTGAGGCACAAGATGTCAACAACCAAAAAATTACGTGAAACGTATAACGAGACCCAGCACAAAATTGTTCTCTACCTCAATTCCGGTATAACCAAAGGAAAGCACTACTTCAAATCAAAATATATTGCAAAGGAGCTTGGCTTATCCCCCAAAGAGGTCGGAACAAATATGGCGATCCTTGCAGATATCTGCAAGGAACTCGACATAATTCGTTGGAGCTATTCGAACAGTACGACGTGGATGGTCACGCCGAGGGCTATCTGAGCCCACTATCTTTTTTCCATGGCAAAACTTCTGGAATTTGAATCCGAGATCGAATTTATCGCGGATATCAATGACTACAAAGACTGCCTGATGTCCCAGGACCCGACTCAGGATAACCCGAAATCCTTGTGGTTTAATATCGATATCCCGAAAGGTCATGTCCTGAAGGCCGGGGATCGTGTCCGGGTCACGGTAGAAAAGATCTAAATCCCCTGAAGGAATCCTTTTTTTCACAACCAGCCGCCCGGAGAGTATCGTTTTTTTTCGGTCGGAGCTTACACGAATACTATAGTCTTTCTCAAACAGAACTCTCCCTGAAATCCCGGGAGGTACGAGATTCACCCAAGGGCCTTTCCCGGGCAGGGGTGGGGCGGGATTGTTGAGAGAACTCCGGTTCGAAGATTGCTGAAAATGTTCTGAGCTCTTCAGGATATCTCCGGAATGCAACGGAAACCCAGAATATTGACAAGAAGTTCAGGAGAACATCTTCGCGGCATCCTGTGAATTTCAGCCTGGTGAAAAATATTTTTGGAACGAATGCGGGTGGAGAGTCGCCCGGTTAGTCGCGAATCAATCCGATACCGTCCTCCCGGTGAGTGATGTGTGGCGTCAAAGGATTTCTTTCCCCGGATTGCTTCCCCACGTGGGGAGAGTCAGACTTTTTAATAGATCTATTGAAAAAAAATGAATCACTTCAGGGTTTCGGCAAAGCTGGTTTTCAGGCAGGATAGAATGAAACCCACTGTCTCTGCGGCTGTTTTTTTTCTTCTGTAAGGTGCGAACGGGACGGACCAACAGCAAACATTTACGAGAAATGTCCTTAACACTTCTCATTATCTTATTCATGAAGACAACCGGGTTCTACGGGGCAGGAGAGTTCCTTTATACCGGTCATACCAAAGTTTAAATCCCGGTGAATTTACATTTGATCAATGGTCGCATCTGTCAGGATACCTGCCTGTATCGGAGTGCTCCTGATCTTTTTTATGGTTCTCAGTGGCTGTGTATCCACGAGTATTGGTGAGGTTGGCTATGCAGGTGACGGGATTACGGCAAAGATCGATAATCCGGATGGCCCTTCTGATGCATTTGTCCAGGTCACGATATACCAGGTGACCGGCCTGACCCAGCAGGAATATTCTGTCGTGATGGCACCGGCAAAACTGCTGACCGGTACCAATACGGTCCTTATCCCGGTCGCTCTCGGACCCGGGACCTACAAACTCAAAATGTATCTTATCCAGGATGGAGAACGTAAAACCGCGGTTATCCGGGATATTGTGGTTTAAGTGCAGGAAACCCGCATCAGGAACCTGCTGGAAGCAGCCCAGGGGCTGGCTCCGGCCGACACGGTATTCAGAAATGCCCGGATATTCAATCCTTTTGCCTGTCAGCTGGGAACAGGGCAACCTCGGCGTTAAAAACGGGGTGATATTGGGTGTCGGTGATTATGAGGGAACGAAGGAATATGATCTCAAAGGGTCGTATATCATTCCCGGACTGATAGACGCTCACGTTCATATCGAGTCCTCTCTCCTCACCCCACGGGAGTATGCCAGCCTGGTCGCCCGCCACGGCACAACCACGGTCTTTGCAGATCCCCATGAACTGGCGAACGTCGCCGGTACCCGGGGAATCGATTTCATGCTTTCCCAGCGGGAAGGGGCGATCATCGATATTCAGTACCTCCTCCCCTCCTGCGTGCCTGCAACGCCGGCCGACGTTGGTGGTGCTGTACTCACCGCTTCGGACCTCAGGACCTATGCCGGCCGATCCGGGATCCTTGGGCTCGGCGAGATGATGAATGTCTCCGGTGTCCTCGCCGCCGATCCCGCTGTCCTGGAAAAGATCCATCTCTGTTCCATCCGCGACGGTCATGCCCCCCTGCTCTCCGGAAACAATCTCAACGCATATATTCTCGCCGGCTTGCAGAGCGATCACGAATGTACCCGGCTGGAGGAGGCGGAGGAGAAACTCCGGCGCGGGATGTATATCTTCATCCGTGAAGGTTCAACGGAACGAAATATTGCCGATCTCATCGGTGTGGTAACACCGGAGACCGTCTCCCGTTGTTGTTTTGCCACGGACGACTGCCACGCGGATTTGATCGCTGGCAGTGGACATATTGACCGGTGCGTGCGGCGGGCCATTGAATGCGGGCTCAGACCTGAGCTTGCCCTGCGGATGGCGACGCTCTCGGCCGCAGAGCGGTTCGGGCTGTCAGATCGTGGAGCACTGACGCCAGGACGTCGTGCGGATCTCTGTATCGTTGACGATCTGAACCCCCTCAAAATAACGAGAGTCTTTGTAACAGGTGATGAGATCGGTGAGCCGGTGCGGGATCAACCCTCCCCTTTCTTCTCCCCGTTTCCCAATAATGTTCCCTCCCGCGAGGATATCTGTATCAGCAGAACCGGCATCGCCCGTGTCATCGGACTTGTCCCGAACCAGATAATCACCACCTCCCTGAGATATCCGGTCGCCGCAGGGGACCTGCCCGATGTTGAGCGCGATATCCTGAAAGTGGTGGTCTGCAGCCGGTACCATGATGCGGCTTGCGGTATCGGACTTGTCCACGGTTTCTCGCTGAAAAGTGGAGCAATTGCGTCCAGCATCTCTCATGATGCTCATAATATCATCGCCGTCGGCACAAACGATGGAGAGATCCTGTCGGCGATCCAGGAAGTTATCCAATCCCGGGGTGCGATGGTTGCCGTCAGGGGAGTATCGAAAACGATACTGCCGCTCGATTGCGGCGGACTAATGTCGACGCTGCCATACCAAAAGGTGGTGGCACGATTACAGGACCTCCGCGAAGCGACAGAAAAGATGGAAAGCATCAGTGATCCCTTCATGTATCTCTCGTTCCTTGCGCTCACGGTTGTTCCCGCGTTGAGGATTACTGTCCGGGGATTGTTTGATGTCGGGCAATTCCGTGATGTCCCGCTATTTGAAGAGTAAGTTCCGTAAAAAGTCCTTTTCACCCCGTGCTTTGTGCTCCTCAGTGCGTTTTTGTTGTGCGACGTGTTTTATCGATCCTTCACCGGACGGTTTCATTTGCGGAGTCCGTGACACAGCTGATCTCTGTTCTGGTTAACTGGTTGACTGGTCCTGTTCCTGGCGTATTCCTGGCGGATGGCAATTCAGATCAAGGGTATTTTGAAAACGGTGGTGAGCAGGAGAATGATGATCGGCTGGTGGATCAGGTAAATAACCAGGGAATGTCTCCCCAGGAATGCAAGCGGCTGGATAACAAACCGGGGGATTGACGGGAGAGTGAACCTTCTTACGCCCCCCGGATACAGGGTACTCACCGAATCCGATGCCTGCCAGAACCATGCCTGTCCAGGGAAAAAGCGGTTCGTAATCAACCGACCAGAAGCCCGGCGGGTGAATGCCAAGAGGGAGGAGCCAGACCGGCCCGCTGATCGTTGCGAGGAAGTAACCGATCCCGATGAAGAGAAGGCCAAGGACAATGTTTCCGGTTTTAAACCGGAAGAAGAGCGGTGAGATTATTATTGAGATACCAATCAGGTGGAGGATACCAAAAACGATGAAACCTTCCCCCAGATACCACCAGGTGCCAGCCGTGACGAGGAGGCCGAGAAGGAAGATGCCGGCACCCCGGTAAACAAATTTGAGTGCCAGGCGATGGCCGGAGTATTTTGACTGCGCCCTTGCCCGGCTGATGGTGAGCGACACCCCGACAATGAGGAGAAATAATGAGGCAGTAGCATAGGCAAAAAAATGCCAGAACCCGCTATAAATTTCCAGGGACAGGATCCGGAAATAATTGAGATCAAAAAGCGAATGAAAGAGTATCATCATAAGAATCGCGATACCGCGGACCATATCAATCTCATGGTACCGTGATGCTTCAACCATATACAGAAGTCGTCGTTGTTTTCTCATATCTGTTTGGACAGTTCGGAACCTTCGCTCCCGCGTTGCCGGTTTGCAATATTCCTTAAACGGAGAATGCAAAACTACATCCGGATAGCGTATTCAAAGGATTGATGGCAATGGTACGAAGTAGTGATGAACACGTCATTGAGGCGATCGGGAAGAGCCGCGTCGTTATCAGGGATGGCAGGGTTGTTGAGGTCGGAGAGCCGCTGATCTCTGACTGCCCTTTGGCGAAACGATTCGCTTTCCCGATTCCTGAAATAACAAAAGACGCGATTAAAGCCAACATCGAACACCGGATAGAGGCATTTGGTATGTGCACGCCTTGCCGGGAAGTTTGCGATACCCGTGAATTTGTCGGGTTCGGGGCATCGGAACTGCTGAGTTTTGGACTTCGTTCTGGTCTGATCGATGCTGCCGTGCTGGCCTGCGACGGTGCCGGAACAGTGATTGTCACCAGGCCGGAGATGGCCCAGGGAATCGGGGGAAGGATGTCCGGTCTGGTCAGGACCTCTCCGCACAGAGCGGTCATCAACAGGATTGAACAGGGCGGGGGGATCGTACTTGACCGGGAACAAGCCCGGATCGATCAGCTGGCCGGGGTAGCCCTTGCTGTTTCTGAAGGCTACCAGAACATCGCCGTCACCATAGCGAGTCCCGGGATCGCGGAGAGCATTCGGAGGATTCATCCTGATACCTTCATCTTTGCTGTCCACGTGACGGGGCTCTCCGATGAGGAAGCAGAAATGCTCGCATCCGTATCGGATCTGGTGACTTCCTGTGCATCCGCGTCGATCCGGGAGATCGCCGGTGCCGGGGCACTTCTCCAGGCCGGCATTACCGTCCCGATATTCGCCATGACGCACAAAGGAAAATATCTGATACTTGAAAAGATACGGCAGTCAGACGAGCAGGTTCTGGTCAAACCCACCCGGCTTCCTGCTCTGGGCGACAAACAGCCATATCCTCTCGTATAATACCTCTTTTTCCGGACGTTTCAGGATATTCCTTTTTAGCGATGAGTACTTTCATAAAGGCCGCGAAGGAAGAATCTGGAGCGGTAGATCTCTTTACCTGACAAATTAAAGAAAATTTACCCGCGAAATTTGTCAGGGCAGTTTAAATCAGGGGGCGATGGATCCTGATCCTGGTGATTCCCTGTGCAGGATCGTTTCCTTAAAAACCCCTTTTTCAGAAAATATTCTGACGCCTTTGTGGCGAGGTTGATTGCTGGCTATCCTCCGCCGCAACGTACCGGTCTCTTATCTCCCATCCATGACTTTTTCATTTGTTGGGGCAATTGTCACCGGAACGTCTTAATTGACCAGAAATGCTATAATTGTGTATATAAGAACATATAAACAAGTATATAATTTCTTGAGGTTTTAATCGATTAAGGGAGATTTGCGATGAACGAGCCACCAATGGACAGAACCGAAAATGTCATTGATATTTTCGTTTTAAGTACCAGTGAATTATTAGCCCCGCAGCTTACGGAGCATCTGGAAGATAAGGGATACCGGGTTACCGTTTTTCCCGAAAGCAAACGACTCTTTGAGACGCTCGGAGAAGGAAAACCCAATCTCCTCATCTGCGACACAACGACGGTGGAAGACGGGTTCGAAGTCTGTCGC
The DNA here is from genome assembly GCA_963815065.1 of uncultured Methanoregulaceae archaeon. Taxonomy (GTDB): domain Archaea; phylum Halobacteriota; class Methanomicrobia; order Methanomicrobiales; family Methanospirillaceae; genus Methanoregula. Next base: position 48,802 of record CAWFFE010000006.1, read on the forward strand.
CAGATTAAGGCGGACAGCGATCTCTGGGTTATCCCGGTTCTGATCTTTACCGCCGCATCCACGCTTGCGGATTTTCTGAATGTTCTGGACTGCAATGCGGACAACTTCCTCGCGTATCCCTCTGATCTTCCCTACCGCCTCTCTCTTATTGAAAGCATGCTCACCACTCCCGTTGAGCGGCAGACTCCCGATCTCATCAAAACGCAGTTCAAGATCAATCACGAAGACCGGATCTATGTGGTTGCCGCGAGCCGGCGAAAGATCCTCGAACTGCTCCTCTCCTCGTTCGAGATTGCGGTCAACAAATCCTCAGACCTGTCTGAATTGAAAATCGAAATCCAGAGACTGACCGAATCGGCAGAAACGCTCGAAGAAAGTGTAACCGAACATACCTGTGTCATCGATCTCCTCAATGCGTCCATCAAGCAGAAGGAACTAAAGATTGCCGCCCTGACCCGTGAAGGAACAGAGAAGGCTCGTGCCATTGCTCAAAAAACGGAAGAGATCTCCCGGCTCGCAGCGGAATTCGACGCGGAAAAAGGTCTTGTTGCTTCAGGTAACGAGAAGATCCGATCGATGATTCGGGAGAAAGAGGAGATCGAATTGTTTCACCATTCGGAGATCGATGCTCTCCGTCAACAGGTCTCCGGCCTGTCAGCCCAGATAGAGACCGCACAAACAAGTCTCACTGCCGTCCAGGGTGAATTCGAGGAGGAAAAGACCCACAGCCTCTCCCTTGAAGAGACCCTTCGGGAGATCACCGCGCAGAAAGACCGGGCCGAAACGGCACTCAATGCGTTGGAACCTGAACACGAACAACTGAAATCTGCGTTCGAACAGGCAAAGAGCCAACGGACTGCCCTTGGAAGAGACCCTTCGGGAGATCACCGCGCAGAAAGACCGGGCCGAAACGGCACTCAATGCGTTGGAACCTGAACACGAACAACTGAAATCTGCGTTCGAACAGGCAAAGAGCCAACGGACTGCCCTGGAAGAGACCCTTCGGGAGATCACCGCGCAGAAAGACGAGGCCGAAACGGCACTCACTGCGTTGGAACCTGAACACGAACAACTGAAATCTGCGTTCGAACAGGCAAAGAGCCAACGGACTGCCCTGGAAGAGACCCTTCGGGAGATCACCGCGCAGAAAGACGAGGCCGAAATGGCACTCACTGCGTTGGAACCTGAACATGAACAACTGAAATCTGCGTTCGAACAGGCAAAGAGCCAACGGACTGCCCTGGAAGAGACCCTTCGGGAGATCACCGCGCAGAAAGACCGGGCCGAAACGGCACTCACTGCGTTGGAACCTGAACACGAACAACTGAAATCTGCGTTTGAGGCCGAGAAGAACCGGTCGATCTCTGCAGAGAAGGAGTATCAGGCCCTGACGCAGGTTAAAGCGCAGACCGAAGAAGATCTCACCCGGAAAATCACCGCTCTCGACGAGGTATTACTCCAGCGGGAGGCCGACCTGAACCTGCTCAAAGAAGAACTCGAAACTGAAAAAAGGGAGCGGACCTCGGGAGAAGAACTGGTAAGATCCCTTGCCCGGGATAGAGATCAATCGGAATTATCCCTGCAATCTGCAATCGGTGAGCTCAGGGAACAACTTGCCGCGCTCCAGGAGCAAAACAGGTCCGCAGCAGCCGCGCTCGAGAATAAGGAATCCACAATACAATCCCTGGAAAAGAACCTCGCAGAATCTGTTGCTGATAAAGAAAAAGCCGGGGAAGTTGCCCGGGCAAACCAGGTTTTGTACGATGCCACACTCACTCAGCTGAACCAGGATCTCGCCGAGGCGAACGGAATCCGCTCTGTGCTTGAATCGGATCTTGCCGGGATAAAGCAACAGAATCTGGAGTATACCGAAGGGGTTGCTCAGGCTACCCGCGATAAAGAACAGGCCGGGCAACAGGTGCAGTCTCTCACCGCCGAACTGGAACGGCTAAAAGAAGCGCACAGTTCATCTGAGGGCCTGATCTCCTCACTCCGGATAGATCTTGCCGATGCAATTCTTGAAAAGGAGAATACCGAGGCGAGGGTCAGAACAGATCTGGAGTCGTACAAAACGACCTTCGTACGCCTGAAACGGGATCTCGATGAAACGCTCGTAAGCCGACGGACCCTTGAAAAAGACCTCGCTGCAGCAAAAACGCAGAGTATGGAGTACGCAGAGGAACTGGCAGTGGCAAACCGGAATAAGGAACAGTCCGGACAGAAGATTCACCAGTTGGCCGGTGAACTCGAACGGGTGAAAGCAGACCTTGGTGTCGAGCGGAAACTGCACCAGGCTACCGACGAGAATCGTGAAGCAATCGAGCTTGCACGCCAGCGCTTCGAACAGGATCTCCGGCTCTCGGCAGATGAGCAGAAATCCCTCACGGTACAACTTGAAAACGAGCGGAAGCTGCGGTTGATCGCCGAAGATAAGGTAAATTCATCAGTTCTCGAAGAACAACGTCTCAAAGAAGAGCTCCGTGCGGTCACTGAAGAACACGGACACCAGGAACAGGATCGGGCACAGAAGATCCAGACTCTCAAAAAAGATCTTGAAACCGTCTGCGATCTACAAAAATCCCTTGAAGAAGAGGTAAGTATCCTCAACGAGGAAAAATTAAAGGCAGAGAAGAATGTCCAGGCTCTCACTTCCGAACTTGAACAGGCACGCGTCGCTCTTGCTGACGAATGGGAAAACCATATGACCAGCGACGAGCAGCTTGCCGCTGCCGTTCTTGAGCGGGAGCGGCTGCGACAGTCCCTCCTGCAACCGGATCAGCCGGATGCACGAATCGAGGGTGTTCAGGGAATTATTGCAAAAGAACCGGATCTGCCGGTAATTGTTGACTCTTCATCCCATGCACTTGAACTGGTGACAAGCCCGGTGGCATCTCCTGTTTCTGATGAGAAGGGGGGCTCTCAGGAGCCATCATCCGAACCGGCCATGGAGATTCCGGAGATGGGCACGAAAAGCGTGAATTTCTCTGGAATTGAGGACCTCTTTGAAGAAAATGAAGATTTATCCCGGCCCGGCATAGATTCCGAAGTAACCGAAGGCGGAAACGAAGAAGAACTCCCACCCGGACCTGCAGCTCCTGATGCAGGGGAGGAAGAGCCGGAAGATGAAGATGCCGGATATGACGAGACCGAACCGGAGGAGCCAGGCCCGGAGTTCATGGTTCCGGGTGATTTCAGCAGACCGTCCATCGGCCCGGCATTCTCAGTCAACCGGAGGCAGTGGCTGGGTCTTATCAAGTGGGCACATCATTCTGAAGCGCTCTCCCGTGACCAGCGGTCCCAGATCCTCCGGATGGGGCGGCTCCTCCGGAAAAACCAGAGGCTGACACAGGAGCAGGAAGACCAGGTAAGGGAGATGATAACCTTAGCCCAGGCCCTTGGCTACCGGCCTGTCTGAATAATGCATAAAACGTTTTCTTCTTTTTTAGCCGTTATAATGGACATTAATCATCATTCTATTTTTGCTGGCCTGTAATAGTAATTGACCTCGAGAGTTCTGTCCTGGTGATTGTTTACCCCCCACACACCCATTAGTTATCAGCAATTTAATTTCAGATACAAATGTGCGGTAAAATTGCTGTCTGGAGATCCCCTGTTGTTGCGATAATTCCGATCCTTTTAAAAGACCGAATGAAATCCGGAGGGGATTCCCCTATCCGGTGTCGTCTTATCGGCCTTCAGGCCAAAGGGCCTGCACCTTATCCTGAACTTATTTCTTTACGGACGCATCCCGCCCAGAGAGATACTTGAGATACTCCACCTTCTTCGGCGAGAGTTCCAGACCATTCGTCATCTCCATGCATTCCCTGTAGGATATTCCAGGGGAAATAAGATTTGGTATGATACCAAATTTTTTCATGAAGGGAAAACCGGGACATTCTTTCAATGACCCCACGGAGACAGCTCATCGAGCTCTTTTCTCCTGAACAATATCGGGAAAGAACCGTGTGGCCGGAATTGGCTTTTACATCAGCATCGCTCCTTTAGAGCAGGATACAATGAGGCTCGCTGAAAGGAGATCCTGGGTGGATGTGATAAAATTTCAGATCCGATCCGTCTTACGGAGCCAGAAGCCAATCGCCAGATACCCAAAAAATGCGATCAGCAGGGCAATCGTCACGGCAATAATCACCCCGAAATCCCCGGCCACAAAGGAACTGTACATCAGCCGGGCAACCGAGTATATCCCGAAAAGAAGAACGACCCCCGCACAACAGAGCCCGATAAGCCCCAGGGCTCCGGTAACGACCAGATCATCCATGGAGAATGGTGGGCATCTCCGGAGTATAAACTGCTTGGGATCATCCGTATCTCTCCTCATCGTTCGAGATACTGTGCAAATACCTGATCATAGAGCTTCCTGACATTCTCTTCGGTCTTTGTTACTTCAGGAAAGCCTGTGTAGCGCGACTGCCGTGCTATCCGGATGTCGTCAGGAAGGTTGAGACGATACTGGCTCTGTGAATGGAACCACCCCTTCTTTTCATAATACCCGGACAGGTCCTCCTGCTCTGTCTGACCGGGAGTCGGGATGAAAAGGGCATGGCGCTTCCCGAGCTCGGCTATCTCCATCATCGATGTGTACCCTGAACGACAGATGATAAATTTCGCCCGGTTCATGAGGACTTCTTTACAGGCGGTTGAGGCATAGGGAATGACCCGGCAGGTGTCGGACTGTTCACGGAGGGCATGATCTCCCGGGCTGCCAAGCAGGATGACCCGCATCCCCACAAGTCCAGGAACCTGATCCAGCAGTATTTCTTCCAGCCGTTTTCTCTGGGGCTCCGGGCCTGAAACCATGACCAGGTAATCAAGATCTTCTTCGCCTTCACATCTACGGGTGCTGGTGAGGATCCCGGAGAAATATACCCGTTTCTTTGTCGCGTCGGTTCCCGGACGGGACAGTTTGCCGGCAAGTGCTGTCCGGGACGGAGGATTATCCGGTACGATGATATGGCGGTATTTCCCGTGATGGAACCCGTTCAATGCGACGGCAACGAGTTCTGCCGGCCAGAGGACGAGCGGGAGATGGTAATGGAGCTGGTGGGTGATGAAGACGGAAGGAATTTCCGATGAATAGACCCCCAGACGGTTGTCGCTGATGATCAGGTCATAGGAGTCATGGGCAAGAATGCGTTCCAGGCTCTTTCGTTCATCTGAGATCGCTTTTAAGATGAACGGCAGGGAAGCAACAAATTTCGGGAGAAAAAACCTGCTCGAGCTGTACGGGACAGGATAATCGGGAAATTCGATACACCGGCAGTCTGGAAACTCCTGCTCCAGGACGGCGAGTGCATTTCCGCAGGCAGCGATGGTCACCTCGTGGTTGTGGTGGAGCAGGTTTTTAATGACGGGTATATCCCGGGTTGCATGCCCCAGCCCCCAGTTCAGCGGCGAAACCAGCACGTGTGACATATATCATCTCCTCGACAATGTATCAGGAGTTCATCTGCCCTGTTCTTCAAAGATTCGAACCTGATTGAGGATCGATCATCCCGCGGGATCCTTCCCGCATGCAAGCTGCTCTGTGGTAGTGTCACATCGTTTCATCCTTACCCGTCTTTCTCTTATGTGACAACCGCCTTCTGGAATCGCCACCACGCCAGTCCGAACGTGATGGCGGCAAAGACCATGAGCCCAAGATAAGCCGTGAATATATCGGATTGGGTGTACTGGTAGTGCTTCCCGAGAGCAATGAAATCCGGGCCAATGGCAAAATACCGGATGCCCGTGATCAACAGCGTCATAGGATTGTATATCGAGAGCACTTTTAAGATCTCCGGGAAAGCATCGATCGGGTATAGTGCGTTGCTGGCAAAAAATATCGGCATCGTCAGCAGGGTGATGACCCCCTGGAGTCCTTCGGGACTCTCCATGGAAACAGCAATGGCGGCCGAGAGGAAGAGGAAACCGAGGGCAAACATCCCGACAAATGCGAGGATGCCAATTACCCCCATAACCGTCCGGACGATGCTGAACCCGCTGAAGAATGCCGCCCCGATCAGGATTCCAAAGACCATGATGATGATCGCCTGGATAAATGACTTGGTGACCCCCGAGAGGCCGATCCCGAAGATGATGTGATTCCGGTTCATGGGGCTCGCGAGGATCTCCCGCATCAGTCCCCAGTTCTTGTCAAACAGGATCACGATCCCGCCAAAGAGACTGGTGAACAGGGTCGTCATGGCAATGATGCCGGCACCCATGAAGGTAAGGTAGCCGATCGTCTGAACGCCGGGGGTTGCCGGTATTCCTGCGATCAGCTTATCGAAACTGCTCGACATTGCGATGCCAAAGAAGGCCAGCCAGAGTGCCGGCTGAAGGAGGGAGGAGACCAGCAGGGTCTTGAACCTGACAAACCGGATCATGTCCCGCCAGTAGATCGTCATAAATCCATAGTGCATGTTACCGTCCTCCTGCCCGCAGGAATGAGGCCTTCGCCGGGCTTTCGTCCCGGAACTCCCTGCCCGGTATAAAAAACAAAAACATCGTCCATTGACGGTTTCTTCAGATTAATCGTGGAGATCTCGATGCCGGCATTACGAAGAGTGTCAATAATCAGGGGGAGTGCCTTGGACCCGTCCTCATTTACTCCCAGGACAAATCCTCTCGTTTTGACCTTTATGTCACGAATGCTGGGAAGACCTTCCAGGACACGGACCGCGGCATCGTTATTGTTTGTTTCAAGATAAATCAGGTCACGGCCGAGCGTGTTCTTCAGTTCCCAGGGTCTTCCGGATTTGACGATCCTGCCGTGATCGATGATGCTTATACGATCCGAGAGCTGGTCAGCCTCGTCCATATAGTGAGTCGTGAGGAAGATGGTTGTTCCTTCGTTATTGACGCCCCTGATGTAATCCCACATCTTCAACCGGGTCTGCGGATCAAGTCCGATGGTTGGTTCATCAAGGAAGAGCACAAGGGGGCGGGTCATCAGCCCGCGGGCAATTTCGAGGCGCCGTTTCATCCCCCCGCTCAGGTGTTTTGTCCGCTCGTTCCGTTTACCGGACAACTCGACAAGGACCAGTAATTCTTCTATTCGTTGCCTGCGCTCTTCGACCGGCATATTGTACCAGCCGGCCATGGAACTCGAGGATCTCCCAGACGGTCATGTCGCGGTCAAGGGTGATATCCTGGAAGACGATACCGATCGATTCCCGGACTTTCTGGGGATCTCTGGTGACGTCAAAACCGGCAACCATTGCATTCCCCTTCTGTTTTGCAAGCAGGGTGATGAGAATATTAATCGCGGTGCTCTTCCCCGCACCATTGGGGCCGAGAAATGAGAAGATCTCGCCTTTCTTTACCGAGAAACTTATTCCGTCAACTGCCTTGAAATCCTTGTAGGAATGTTCCAGGTTTTCAACAAGAATAATGATTTCGACGTTTTTTTGCTGGGTATCCGGCATGTCGTTTCACCTCCCGGAAATACTCCCCCGGCAGGATTTCCGGTACAAAAATACCGGAAATGGATGTTCCGCTTTCTGTTTCCCGGATAGGGACGTCCATGATTATACTAATCTGGACAGAGAATATATAAACGGTTTATTGATGGCATTCCTGAACTAAAAAAAAGAGAAAAACCGGCAAATCATAAAATTCCCGATAATTCAATGCCGTGCCTCAAAAGCAGGCAGGGCGACAGAATGCAAAAAAAAATGAATCGCGTGGTAATCGTGCAAGGGAATAATTCATATAGTATGATAAAATAAGGTATAATCCATTATTCATTAAACACATCCATTAGAGGGTGTTGAATAATCTTTTATTCTGGGATCAGAATTGAAGAGCAGGATGGTTGACCCATGATACTACGATCTGAAAGATTGACAAAGCAGTCTGGATTGCCCGGTGTCCCGGGCAGCTCATGGCGGCTCATGATGATTCCGTTATTGATCTGCATGATATTCCCCGTCGGGGTCAGTGCCTTTATGTTCCATAACGACACCGCCCATAGCGGGGTGTTTAGTGACGGAGGAACAAGACCGAATAATCTCCTTAAATGGAATTATAGTTTTGGAACTTACGGACCCGGCGGTGTGCCGGATGCCAGCGTTTATTCAAGCCCCGCAATAGTGGACGGTGTCGTCTATGTCGGGAGTCTGGGTAACAACATTATTGCCTTTAATGCGACAACAGGTGCAGTAATCTGGGATTTCGGAACGGGTGGAGATATCCATGCCAGTCCGGCAGTGGCAAACGGAAAGGTCTATATTACCAGTTACGATACCAAGGCCTACGCCATTGATGCGATTTCCGGAACAGAATCCTGGAATGCAAGCGTTGGGGGGGCCAGTCATTCAAGTCCTGCAGTGGCGAATGGTGTCGTCTACGTGGGCAGTGACAATGGCAACGTGTACGCCTTTAATGCGACGAATGGTACTTCCGTCTGGGCTGCTCCTTTCTCTACCGGAGGCATAATTCACTCGAGCCCCGCGGTAGTAAACGGTGTTGTTTATATCGGGAGTGACTCCAACGACACCTATGCTATCGACGCGACAACCGGCGCTAAGATCTGGAACTTCACCACCGACGGTGCTGTATATTCAAGTCCGGCAGTTGCGAATGATGTCGTCTACGTCGGGGGCCAGGATGGCTTTTTGTATGCAATCAATGCATTAACAGGTGCATCCCTCTGGAACTTCACCAGCGCCGGGTCCCAGTATTTATCCAGCCCGGCGGTCGCAGACGGTGTCATCTATATCGGGAACAGTGACCACAATTTGTATGCAATTAATTCCACTACACACGCTAAAGTCTGGAATTTCACTACCGGTGGCCGCATTTTGTCAAGCCCGGCAGTTGCAGATGGCAGAGTATATGTCGGGAGCTATGATCAGAAAGTGTATTGTATTGACACGAACGGTACAAAAATCTGGGAATACGACACCGGGCTCTACAATGCCACCTTTGGGATATTCTCGAGTCCCGCGGTATCGAACGGGGTAGTTTACATCGGAGGTGGCGAAGGTAATACGAATATCTATGCCATCGGGGATGAAGTTCTAATCCAGGCCCCGGTAGCCAGTTTCACGACAAACACTACGTCCGGAGCTCAACCGCTTGCGGTCCAGTTCAATGACACGTCTTCCAACACCCCGACCGCATGGAACTGGTCGTTCAGGAATGTAACCGGAAACAACACCCCGGTCTGGTGGAGCACGGCACAGAACCCCACCCAGACGTTTGGCGTTGGTAATTTCTTGATCGCATTGAACGCGAGCAACAGTGCAGGCAGTAATATCTCAACCCAGGTTACCTTCATCAACGTAACCCCGGCCACCCAGGCCCCGGTAGCCAGTTTCACGACAAACGCTACGTCCGGAACTCAACCGCGTGCGGTCCAGTTCAATGACACGTCTTCCAACACCCCGACCGCATGGAACTGGTCGTTCAGGAATGTAACCGGAAACAACACCCCGGTCTGGTGGAGCACGGCACAGAACCCCACCCAGACGTTTGGCGTTGGTAATTTCTTGATCGTATTGAACGCGAGCAACAGTGCAGGCAGTAATATCTCAACCCAGGTTACCTTCATCAACGTTACGAACCTAGCAGCAAATCTCACAAGCAAGATCGGCGTTTACCAGAACGGTCAATGGATCCTCGACTATGATGGTGATGGCATATTCACCACGGGTATTGACAAGATCTACGGGTTCGGCGGAACCGGTTATACATCCGTAGTAGGAGACTGGAACGGAAACAACACCGATAAGATCGGCGTTTACCAGAACGGTCAATGGATCCTCGACTATGACGGTGATGGCATGTACACCGCCGGTGTTGACAAGATCTATGGGTTCGGCGGAACCGGTTATACATCCGTAGTAGGAGACTGGAACGGAAACAACACCGATAAGATCGGCGTTTACCAGAACGGTCAATGGATCCTCGACTATGACGGTGATGGCATATTCACCACGGGTATTGACAAGATCTATGGGTTCGGTGGACCCGGCTACACCTCAATAATAGGAGACTGGAACGGAAACAACACCGATAAGATCGGCGTTTACGAGAATGGTACGTGGGTCCTCGACTATGACGGTGATGGCATGTACACAGCCGGGCATTGACAAGATCTATGGGTTTGGCGGACCGGGCTACACCTCAATAGTAGGCGACTGGAACGCTGACGGCCGATCCAAGATCGGAGTGTTCCAGAACGGTCAATGGATCCTCGACTATGACGGTGATGGCATATACACCGCCGGCGTTGACAAGATCTATGGGTTCGGCGGACCGGGCTACACCTCAATAGTAGGCGACTGGAACGGCGACGGCCGATCCAAGATTGGAGTGTACCAGAACGGTCAAATGGATCCTCGATTATGACGGTGATGGCATATACACCGCCGGCATTGACAAAATCTATGGGTTCGGCGGAACCGGCTTTACATTTCTTGTTGGCTCCTGGAGTTAATCAACTTCCAATTTTTTTATTATTTTATGGTCTTCATCTTTACTCGTGGTATTACCATTTCTCGTAAAAATCACAGCATTGATTATTGGTGGTATTAACACTGTTTTTACTGCTGGTTCAACCGGAGTCGGACAGTTTCACTGACAGTACTCGTATTTCGTCCGAATCTGGCAAAATCCACCGCAATCTTCTCAATATGACAATCTCCATGCGCAGATCTACCAATAAGGTTAATCGGACAAAAATACAAAGAGACTGCTGACAATGCCAAAATCCTCCGAAGGAAAGACCCTGGCTAAGCCCGAACCCGATTTCCGTTACAAACAGTGTCTCATCATCCGTAATGATGTGAAAATGTCATGCGGCAAGCGGTGTGCACAGGCTGCGCATGCATCGATCGGCGCATATAATAATGCTGAAAAATCCCTCCAGAAGTCCTGGCTCTCTGAAGGGCAGAAGAAAGTAGTCCTCAAGGCGAATGACGAACGGACTCTCTATGAGCTCAAGGTTATTGCCGAACGATCCGGGATCTCATCATCCCTGATCCAGGATGCCGGCATGACCGAGATCCCGCCCGGAACTATCACCGCACTTGGGCTGGGCCCGGCAAAGAGCGAGGATCTGGATAAAATCACCGGCACGCTTTCCCTGCTATGAAATGGCGAACCGTTTTATGTCTGACCAGATCCACAAAGACCGGAAATAAGAGAATTTTATAAAATAGCATCTGAACGGTTGCGCAATACTATGAAACAGAGTCCCTACCCCCTCGAACTCCTGCTTGGCATGAAATATTACGCGAGCGACACCGAGGGTATCGGAGGAAAGCTCCGCACGGACCCGGCAGATTTTATCGTCGAAGAGATCCCGGTTGAAAAAAAAGGCGGCAACGCCGGTCCTTTCCTCATCTGCCGGCTCACGAAAACAAACTGGGAACTGCAGCATGCGATAAAGGAGATCGCAAAACGTCTCGGGATCAGTCACCGGCGTATCGGCTGGGCGGGCACGAAGGACCGGAACGCGGTTACCCGGCAGTTCATCTCGCTCTATAATATCACCACCGATCAGGTCGCTGAAGTCCGGCTGAAAGACATTATCCTTGAGCCGGTCGGCCTGTCGAATGAAGGTCTCTCGCTCGGCGATCTGCTGGGCAACCGCTTCGAGATCACGATCCGGGACTGCCATCCCGCGGACCTTGAACAACGGGTCCATGCAGTCAGCGGGACGGTTTGCCATGCGGTACCCAACTACTTCGGCCTCCAGCGTTTCGGCGCGACACGCCCGGTGACCCACCGTGTTGGGGAATGGATCCTGCGGGGGAATTATGAGAACGCTGTTCTTGCCTATGTGGGCCAGGCATTTCCCGGAGAGCCAGAGAGGGTCAGAGAGATCCGCACAGCATTTTGGGAGACCCGTGACATACCGTCGGCACTGTCCGATCTTCCCCCCCAGATGTCCTACGAACGGGCGATGCTCCATTATCTTTACTCGAACCCGGGTGACTACGGGGGAGCCCTCCGGGAGTTACCGCCAAAACTCCTGTCAATGTTTGTCTCGGCATACCAGTCGTTCCTCTTCAACTGTGCCCTGACCGGCGGATTGACGACGGTCATACCCTCACCGATCCACGTGCCGGTGACCGGCTCCTGTTCTTAAACGGGCGCACCGATACCGTCACGGAAACCAATATCAACGCGGTCTCCCTCCACATCCGGCGCGGCCGCTGCAGCATTGCGCTGTTCATGCCGGGCAAAGGCCTGTTTGACACAGCCGGTGAAGGAGAGCGTGTGACAGAGGCCCTCCTCGCAGAGGCTGGCATAACAGCGCAGGACTTTGAACGAGCATCGGCATTCGTCAGGACAAAATTTGATGGTGCGTGGCGATCGATCGCATTAAGGACCGATATCGAGGCAATGGTAACGAAGAATGATGTGCGTCTGAAATTTTCGCTCCCGCCCGGACATTATGCGACCACGGTCTGCCGGGAATTCATGAAGGCAGACCCGGTCTATATGGTTTAAGATCGGGAGGCAGGCTATCTTTTTTGCGCCATCGATCGCGTCCGGTAAATTTCCCAGCTCATCGACAATATTCAGCCCGACGGCATCGGCGCCGCGGATTACCCGCCCGTCATCGATCGCCGATCGCGCTATCGTCCGGTGGGCGAGAACATCGCCGATAAAGTTCTCGAAACTCTCGTTGACTATCTTCTGCGCATAGGCCTCCTCATCTGCCGAGAGCGGGCGTGAGGTTGAACCCATGTCTTTTTTGCTGCCCGATTTGACGATACTGATATTATAGCCTTCTTTTTCGTTAAAGCGGCTGATATCCGAGAACGTCCAGATAACACCCACCCCGGCAGTAAATGTGTCCGGGCTGGCATAAATCCTGTCAGCGTGAACACTCACGTAGTATGCAGCCGAGGTAGCCAGGTCTCCCATGGAGACAACCACCGGCTTTTTTGCCCGGGCGTAATCCATATCCCGGATAATCTCCTGTGCAGCTGCCGGGGTGCCCCCCGGGCTGTTTACCCGCAGGACAATTGCCTCGATCAAGGGGTCATCTGCAGCAGCGCGGAGCTCGCCACCCACCACTTCGCTTCCTATCGTATTCTCATCTGATGCAAGCCCTGTCACCAGGGTTCCCTCCATCCGGATAACACTGACCCCGGTCCGTGCCGAATGCGAGAGATAATAGGCGGTAATGATCAGACCGGTCACGAAAATGAGCCCGAAGAGGATGAGCAGAAACCACTTCGTTGCCCGGCCCGGTTTTGGGTGAACCGTCCCGGAAGGTTCCATGGTGCTGGTCATCGTTATACCTCAGGGTAAAGAATGTCAAATTCTGAGACGAGGTTGCTTCCGCACATGTAAAAGTTCTTCAGGTTGAGACGGATCATTTCATCTTCCGTATTGATATGCATTCCCCCCACCAGCGAAGGGGTATCGGACCCCCCTACAATGAACGGCAGGTGGATAAGCCGGATCTCGTCGACGAGTTTATCGTGGAGCATATGCCAGTTCAGGGTAGGGCCCCCTTCGATCATCAGCTTGTTGACCCCGAATTTTTCTTTGAGGATCGTTAAGAGGAGCGGAAGCTCGACGTGGGTCTTCCCGGCGACGATAACATGGGCACCTTTCTTACGGATCGCCTCAACGCGGTCCTTCGGAGCCGCTTCGCAGACAGCGATTGCAGTTGGTGCGTCGGGACCAAGCACGTTTGCATCAAGCGGGAGGTCAGCCATGCTGCTGGGAATTACCCGCAGCGGGCTTTTGCCCGGAACCAACCGCACGGTAAGATAGGAATTATCAATACGGATGGTGTTGGCCCCGACCATGATAGCATCGTATCCTGCCCGCGTTGTATGCAGGAGTACCTCGGTTTCCGGTGCCATATATTTCATCAGAATCTTTGAAGAAGCTCCTTTCTTCAGGGTGAGTTTGCCGTCAGCAGTGATCTCCGACATCATCAGCACATGCGGACGGTCCTTCTTATCGGTCATCGCCACTCTCTTTGTCTCCGGATACATGTTAGCGGGGGATATAAAGAATCTGACGATGGCACTACCGCAAAAGATCGGAAATTCCTGAGGAGCCGGCGATCTGCACGGGCCTCATTTATACGACGTAAAACAACAACTATTAATGGCTCGCATACGCATGAATTAGTTTATGAATATTACTGCACTCCGTCCAAGATTTATCAGGTATCTTGAACCGGTCGCAGATATTTTTGTCAGGCTCCACATCACCCCTAACCAGATCTCCCTGTTAGCACTTGTCGCCGGCTTTGCCTGTGCCGTTCTTTTCTTCCAGCGACACTTTCTCTGGGGGACGCTGGCACTCATCCTTTCGGCGATCTTCGATCTTGTGGACGGAAGTGTTGCCCGAAAGACCAATGCGCATTCAAACTTTGGTGCAGTTTTTGACTGGATCGTCGATAAATATGTAGATGCCATTGTCCTGTTGGGTGTCGGTTTATCCGGCATCGCGATTATCAGCCGGTATTTTGCCGTACCGCCATTTACCGATTTTGCTTTTGTGGCCTTCGCCATCATAGGATCCCTGATGAACACGTTCATCAAGCCGGTGGTCTACGCAGAGATCGGCTACCGGGAGAAAGTGGAAGGGAAGATCGATGACCCGCTCGAAGGAATAGGCTTTTTCGGGCGACCGGAGACCTTCGTTGTCCTGATCCTTGGCGGCATAACCGGGTTCATTGGGATATCCGTGATCATTATCGCGGTATGCACGAACCTGTCAGCAATCCAGCGGATTATTTACCTTTACCGAACGCTCGCCTGATCTCCCCGGAATAAATCCGGTAGATGTCATCGGCAAAGGATCCCAGTTTTGGAATGATGGTGAAAAGACCGTAGGCAATTACCACGAGGCAGACGAGCGCGAGCAGTTCGGCGATTACATTGTGTGCCCAGAAGAAACTCTCATAGCCGAATTCGCCGTTACTGGCGATGGACGGGTAGTAGGGGAACCATTGTTCGGTATAGGCAATAATGACAAAGACATTGCGCAGCAGGTTCAGGATATAGATGGTCGGGACGATCAGGAGGAAGGCCAGGATCTTCTGGCGGATTGTTGTCGGTACCGCTGCTGCCACCCCGAGCATGATCGCGATGCTCTGGATACCGGTGCATGCGAGGATAATTTCAACACGGAACGAATTCCGGGAGATGATGTTCCAGTCAGCAAGCGTTACAGAGAACTTGAGAGCATCGAGAATTCCGGTAACCTGCCCGACCACAACACCGATGAGCCAGTCGCCCGGCGCCGGCCAGCTGCCTATCGCCGGGATATATTCAAAGGGTGCATAGATCAGGAATGCTACCGCAGCTGCCCGGGTGAGATGCATGACACGGTCATCTTCGGCCATGAGATACTTCGAAGTAATGAACAGGAAAGGCACCGACAGGACCGCCATAATCGGATACAGGAAATTATTGAGCGAGAAGTAGTAAGGGAGCTCGACGAACAGGAACAGGACAATGAACGTCCACCCGATAATTGCCGCATATTTCCGGTGACGTCCGGGAACGAGGAATGCGAGGAATCCGATGCAGGAGATCAATACAAAATAATACTCGATCTGCACCAGGTCCTCAAACATTATAGGATTATTCATACCCGAAACCAAAAAAAGGATTCTGAAGGAACCCAGAAACATCAGACCTTATTGAGTGGCAGACAGGCCGGATCTTCTCAGACCGTAATGGCTTTTTTTTTGGATTCTCACGATAAAAGGGTTAATCTTCTCTGCTCACGCATTGTTATACCGATGTTCTGTCCTGAATGCAAGAGCATGCTTATTTCGTCGGGGGGCCAGTTGAAATGCCGGAAATGTGGCTATATCCGGAAGATTGATGACACCGATCAGATGAAGCGCAGCGTTGCGCGCAGCGAAAATGAGATCGTGATCGTTGAGGAGGAAGGTCAGGCAAAGACCATGCCCACCATCCAGATAAAATGCCCCAAATGCGAGAACAATCTTGCAATCTGGTGGCTTCGTCAGCTCCGGGCAGCCGACGAGAGCGAAGTACGGTTCTTCCGCTGTACCAAGTGCGACCATACCTGGCGGCAATACGACTGATTTCAACGGTTTTTTTTTAAATCCCGATATGATGCGCTAAACTCTCTCGATCAAAGTACTCTCTGCCGCATCGTTTCGCATTGCGCCAGCGCCTTGCAAGCTATTATTATTCCCCGCATCCGCCTATGAATGGGGAAGACCTCCAGACCACCTCATCAGAATAAGACACCCGGGAGGTCTTCTGCCTTTTTTCCGTTTTTCGTGGCAGTCGGAAGTTTCCGGTGATTTCAATAATAGTGGAATTTTTCACGAATACATTTCTTCAACTGCTCACCCGTATCGAATCTCATCCTTATCCGGATTTTCATCTCAATTTCTGGCAAACTGTACGTGATAAGCGAGTTCACCTGTGGCAATGAAGACCCCTGGAATCCCGTTTGTGATGAGGGGGCTTCTCACTCATAATCATGATGGACGTCACATTATTAAACCCAATAATTTTGCTCTGTAGAAATGCTTTTTCAGATACCATGATCGCCCCCCCTGCGCCAGCCCTGCCCCCGGGGGGGCGGGGGCGCTTACGATGCCCCGGTATTACCTGTACGTATAATCTCCCGCGGTTTCTATACAGGTAATACGGAATTATCGCAACTGGGGGGGTGCCACAGCGGCAGGGGCGAAGCCCCCGAGAGCGTCTGAAAGTTTTGAGGATTTCAACAGAGCAAATAATTTCAAAGAAACTCTGGTTTAAACTCGTTTACCTTATTGATAAGAATCCCCTTTGGGAATGTTCGTTTCCTTGAGAAAAATGGATACCCGTTTTTCCTACGGGGGATCTTTACCTTCGTTCGGTCGTCGTTGTTGAAAATGGTAACATTTTAGTACGGATAATCATCATTAATAATGTAAAATTGGGGTTTTTCATGGCAGAAAATTTTGATGTAAAACTCTCTGAAAAGTTCTATATGCCGGATCCCTCTGTTAAGCCGAACAGCTGGCTGGGGGATTACCAGAAGGCATACGATGACTTCCTGCAGGATCCCGAAGGGTTCTGGGATCGTGTAGCGCATGAACTCCACTGGTTTTCTCCTTATTCGAAAATAAAGGAGTGGAACTACCCGTATGCCCGCTGGTTTACCGGCGGTAAAATGAATATTACCTACAACTGTCTTGATCGCCACGTAATAAATTCGCGCCGGAACAAGGTGGCTCTGATCTGGAAAGGGGAGGACGACACTGAACGTATCTTCACGTACCGTCAGCTGTACCGGAGCGTTATGCAGGTGGCAAACGGGTTGAAGAAGCTCGGAATCACCCGGGGTGACCGGGTATGTATTTATATGCCGATGGTGCCCGAGCAGATCATCGCTATGCTCGCGTGTGCACGCATCGGGGCGGTTCACAGCGTCGTATTCGGGGGTTTCGGTGCTGCTGCCCTGAACAGCAGGATAAACGGTGCTGAAGCGAAGCTTGTTATCACTGCTGACGTTACCTTCCGGCGTGGCAAATCGATCCCTCTCAAACATATTATCGAGGAGGCGATCATCAATGCGCCAAGCGTTGAACATGTTGTGGTCCTGCGGCGGGAACTCACCCAGCCGGTTGAGATCCACCGCGAGATGGAAGTCGACTACTATGACCTTATCAAAGATGTCAGCCGTGAGTGCGAACCTGCCGTGATGGATGCCGAGGACCCGCTCTTCATTCTCTATACGAGCGGTTCGACCGGGGCCCCTAAGGGGATCGTTCACACCTGCGGAGGCTACATGGTGGGAACCTATTATACCACAAAACATGTCTTTGATATCAAGGAAAATGATGTCTACTGGTGCACGGCAGATCCCGGCTGGATCACCGGGCACTCGTACGTGGTGTACGGCCCGCTCGCGATGGGGGCGACCATCGTCATCACGGAAGGTACGCCGGATTTTCCGGATCCGTCTGTCTGGTGGAGGATGGTGGAGGAGTTCGGGGTGTCCATCCTTTACACAGCGCCAACAGCGATCCGCATGTTCATGAAGCTTGGCGAGGAATGGCCGGATAAATGCAACCTGAGTTCGTTACGTATTCTCGGATCGGTCGGCGAACCTCTCAACCCCGAGGCCTTTGAATGGTATTACCGGGTCATCGGAAAAGGGCGCTGCCCGATCGTGGATACGTGGTGGCAGACGGAAACCGGGATGCACATGGTAACGACCATGCCGGGAGAACCAATGCTCCCCGGGTTTGCCGGGAAGGGGATCCCCGGTGTAATTGCAGACGTGGTTAACAAAGACGGAAAACCGGTCCCGCCGGGTACCGGTGGCTTTCTCGTGATCCGGGAACCGTGGCCTTCCATGATGCGAACGGTCCACAACGACGATGAGCGTTACCGGAAATACTGGAATACCATCCCCGGCTGCTATGCCGTCGGAGATCTTGCGGTGAAAAATGCGGCGGGATACATCATGGTTCTCGGGCGGGCGGACGACCTGATAGTTGTCGCAGGGCACAATATCGGTACCGCCGAAGTTGAGAGCGCGCTGGTCTCCCATAAGGCGGTGGCCGAGGCTGCCGTGATCGGAAAGCCCGACGCCATGAAAGGTAACATTATCAAGGCATTCGTCATTCTTCGTCTCACCCACGAACCGAGCGAGCGGTTGAAAAATGAACTTACGTACCATGTCAGGATCACCCTCGGCCCGATCGCCATGCCATCGGAGATAGAGTTCGTCCAGTCCCTGCCAAAGACACGGAGCGGAAAGATCATGCGACGGGTTCTCAAGGCCAAGGAACTCGGGATGGACCCCGGGGACATATCGACTCTTGAAGAATAAACCGCGATAAACATTACCCAACTTTTTAAATACTGTTTTGTGGCATTTATAAATATGAAGGTCAGACCAGAGGACTCCCTCAAGATCGAAAACATTGTGGCCTCCGCAAAGGTGACTGATTATCTGGACCTGCCCGAGATCGCCTCGAAGATCACGGGAGCCGAATATAATAAGAAGAGATTCCCCGGGGTTGTGCTCCGCATGCAGGATCCCAAGATTGCCGCGCTCGTTTTTGGGTCAGGAAAAGTCGTGCTCACCGGTGCCAAGAGTATCGATAGTCTGAGCAAGGGTCTCAACATTCTTGGCGACAAGCTGCGGGACCTTGGCATCGATATCCCGAAGAAACTCGAGTACAAGATCCAGAATATCGTGACGTCCGCTGATCTGGCAACGCCCATCAACCTGAACAAGATCGCCGTTGGTTTCAACCTGGATAAGATCGAGTACGAACCGGAACAGTTCCCGGGGCTCGTCTATCGCCTCGACACCCCGAAGGTGGTCGTGCTCCTGTTCGGATCCGGCAAACTGATCATCACCGGAGGCAAGGAACCTGATGATGCCAAAAAAGCCGTGGTCAAAATTCTTTCCGATCTGCGCAGTCTGGGTTTGATCTGATTGCCTGAAATTTTTTATCCGGTTGTTAACATGCGCCTATTTTTATAATAGTATTTTCTTATTTAATGACGTTTCTTATTATTAGAAATATATATATCCTTTCCTCATTGCGTAACAATACGAGAGCCTATATATGAAGAATTTGATATTTTGATTGTAATTATCCGTCAATACCGGATGTGATGCATGAGAACCGAGAACGTGATGTATTTCACCGAGAAAGAAGAGGAATTCGCAAACCTCCTCATTGAGATTGGAACCAAGAGAAATGTCGCAAAGGTACTGGTATTTCTGGCAAATACCCCTGAAGCTACCTCGAGGGCAATAGAACGGGGCACGGATCTCCGTCAGCCGGAGGTCAGTATTGCCATGCGGTACCTGATCGAACAGAGCTGGATCACGAGCCGGGAGAGCAAGGCCGAGAGCAAGGGACGCCCGGTCAAGATCTACGAGCTGTCCCGTCCCATCCAGGAGATTATGGACAGCATAGAGAAAGAAAAGAAGAAAGAGGCGACTACTCAACTCGCCCTTGTCCAGAAACTACGCGATTACATCCGCTGAAGTAATTATCTTACACTTTTTTTGATTGCCGACGATAACTGTTGTCTTGCCGGCAAAGCTGCAGAAGAGCCCGCTTTCGACCGCGCCCGGGATTTCCCCGATCGCGGCCTCCAGTTCACCGGGGTTATCCACCCTGCCAAACCCGCAGTCGACGATGAAATTACCGTTGTCCGTGATGACCGGGCCGTCCTTCCTGATGCCGTCCCGAAGCACGGGAATGCCTCCGAGGCCCTCCAGCCGGGTCATAACCGGGCGGATGGCAAACGGAAGCACTTCAACCGGCACCGGGCCGGAGAGGGTGTCAACGAGTTTCTGTTCATCGATGATAATCACCAGGCTGGTACCGGCAGCTGCCACACACTTCTCCCGGGTCAGGGCAGCTCCGCGGCCCTTGATAAGGCGAAGGCGGCAGTCGACCTGGTCAGCGCCATCAATGACAAGATCCGGCACGGGCTCCTCATCGAGCGTGGTGAGAGGGACGCCCAATTCATACGCACGCCGTGCCGTCTGGTAGGATGTCGGTATCCCCCGTACCTGTAAGCCTTCGTGTATACGGGAGGATAAGCGTTCAAGTGCATACAGGACCGTGGAGCCGGTACCCAGCCCGAGGATCATCCCGTCTTTTGCCATGTCTGCGGCCCGGTAACCTGCAGCACGCTTTGCTGCGGTGAGAGCCTGTGCTGTGTCGTCCATCTAGCTGATAGATATCGATTGACTATAATTAATACTATGATATTCGTACCTTTTTCGGCAGAGAAACGATGACTTCATGGTACTCACGGCTGAAATACGGACACCGCCGGAAAAATAATAACGCTGCAAAAAACCATTGACAGATGAATGCCATGATATCTGTTTTCCGTAGAGAAACAATGCTTTCCCGATGATCCCCGCTGAAGTACGGAACGCCCGGAAAAACGGTCACTCCAGGAATATTTTTTTTGCTTCGTCCTCTGCCGGGTAAGCAGTGCAATCCAGCGTGACCGGGGTGATCGAGACATTTCCCTCCCGGATGGCGTGCACGTCGGTCCCTTCTTCAGCATCATCAAGGAGCGGACCGTTGATCCAGAAATACGGGCGACCCCGTGGGTCAAAACGTTTCTCAACCCCTGTCCTGAACAGTTTTCTTGCCAGCCGGGTGATCTCATATCCTCCTTTGACCTCGGAGGGAATATTGACATTGATCACATCCGCATGGGGACAGAACCCCTCTGCCAGGACGCGGGATACCACATCCCGGACGATACTTTTTGCCGCAGCAAAGTTCTGCCCATGGTACCGGGGGTCATCGAATTTGTCGCCCTGGTCCTCAACCTGGAGGGAGAATGCGATGCTCTTTGTTCCCTGGTTGGAGGCTTCCAGTGCTGCCCCGACCGTGCCGGAGGTCATGATTGATTCAAACGAGAGGTTCTCCCCGATATTGATCCCGCTCACGACCATTACGGGGTTGAGCTTAAGGGCATACAGGCCGATGATGACCGCATCCGTGGGTTTACCGGCCACTGACCATGCCGGGGTGTCGTTCATCAGGATCTTTGTTGCCCGCAGTGGCTCGAAGATCGAGATCGATCTGCCGACCGCGCTCTGCTGGGTGGCCGGTGCGACAACGGTTACATCCGCTATCGGGGTCAGGGCTTCATACGCAGCCCAGAGGCCAACTGAACTCACGCCGTCATCATTGGTCAGCAGGATCGAGGGTTTCATTGCATTCACGTTTGCACCGCACCGTACAAATAGTTCACCGATCGGATAGGGTCATTTCCTTTCAGAACCAAAAAAATGGTAATGAAAGTCCTGCTTGCCGAATACACCACCGTCCATGATCCCCATCTTGCGCCCGAAGGCGCCGCCATGCTCAGCGTGCTGGAGCAGAGTTTCTGTCGCTGCGGGTATGATGTCGTCACCCCCGGTAGCGGGGATTTTGGCGATGAGATTACACGCATCGCACCGTCATGTGATATGGGTCTGGTGATCGCTCCGGATCATCTGCTGGCCCGGTACACCCAGACTCTTGAGCAGCACACGCATAATCTCGGTTGCGGTTTTATGGCGGCCGCTCTGTGTGCCAACAAGCTCCAGACAGAAAGGATCCTGCGCCTCCATGCAGTGCCGGTGCCTGACGTGGCATCATCAGGGCGAAGGGTGATCAAACCGGTGAAAGGCTGCGGTGCGCTGGGGGTGAGATTATCGGAAGGCCCGGCCGGGCCCGACGAATTCTCACAACAGTATATCGAGGGAGAACATTTCTCGGTGAGCCTCGTGGCAAGACGGGTCGTGGGTGATGCCTGCCAGTATTTCACGGGCAGGCCCCCGCTTCCGCTTGCGGTAAACCGGCAGTTCATCGATATTGATGCGGAGGGAAATTTCGGGTATTGTGGCGGTGAGACCCCGGTACACCCGGACCTGGAAGAGGAGATGCTCGGGGTTGCCAAAAAGGTCGCCATCGTGCTCGGCTGTCAGGGATACTGCGGTGTCGATATGGTTGTCGCCGATAAGATATACGTGGTCGATGTGAACGCGAGGATCACCACCAGTCTTGTCGGTATCGCAGCCTGCATGGAAGAGGAGATCGCCGATATTTTAGTTGCAGCATCGAAAGGGGGAGGTCCGGATCTGGTTCACCTCACCGGGAGCGCCCGTTTCGATACGCAGGGAAAGGTCGTAACGGTATGATCGGTATTGACGTTGGCGGAGCGAACCTCAAGATAGTTGATGGTGAGGGTGTTCATATCCACTACTGTCCGCTCTGGGAAACGTCACCAGTCACTGAGGTGCTGAACCAGTACGCTACGGCAGAAGGTGAACCGGCAGCGGTGGTGATGAGCGGGGAACTGGCAGACTGTTTTTCCAGCAAGGCCGAGGGCATCTCCTTTATCGTGGACGCGGTGAAGAAGTCGTTTCCCGGTGCCCGTTTTTACGGTACGGACGGGCGCTTCCATACATCTGCAGTCGCAGAGCTTGCGGCAGCAAACTGGCTTGCGTCGGCAGATTTCCTGCGGGAGGAGTATCCGGAAGCGCTTCTTCTCGATATCGGGAGTACCGACTGCAGACATTATCCCCCTTAACCGTTTTGCGTCCCTGAAAGGGCTCACGGATCTCATAAGGCTCCAGAAGGGATATCTCGTCTACACGGGCATGCTGAGGGGCAATGTTGCGACCCTGCTGCGATCGGTGTTGCTGGACGGCGTGAGCACCCCGGTAAGTGCCGAGTTTTTCGCCTCGAGCGCAGATGCCCATCTGGTGCTGGGCCATATTGTCCCATCGCAGTATACAACCGATACACCGGATAATAAAGAAAAAACCCGGGTTGCATCGCTGCGCCGGCTGGCCCGGGTCGTCTGTGCTGATCTTAACGAGACCGGTGAAAACGGGGCTCTGCAGATCGCAGAACAGTTCTGGGAACAACAACGGGAGCTGGTGTGCAGCCAGGTGCGGCGTATTTCCGCAGAGTCCGCGGCGCAGGGACTCGTTGTCGCCGGGATTGGATCACCCCTCTTTGCCCGGGAACTGGGTGGGGTCGACCTGGCAGGCGAACTGGGATCGTTTGCCGATGCCCTGCCCGCATTTTCCGTACGTGAAGTGGCACAACGAAAGTGTTAATCCTGAAACCCGGACCTGCGGCGAATGGTGAACGGAGGTGATGACAGCATGAAACCCTGGATCATGAGCCTTATTCTTTTGAGCGGATCACTGGCTCTGACCGCGGTATTATGGATGCTCGGCCTGCCTTTTTTCTTCGTGTTCCTCTTCATCCCGCTCATCCCCTTTCTGGGAACGCCCCGTACGGTCCGGCGCTGCCCGGTATGCGGATGGGAAACCACAGGCAGCGAGCGCTTCTGCCCCTGCGACGGGACTCCCCTCCCCTCCACTGGTGGCGAGGGAGGCAAGCGAGACCACTGACAGGGGGAGTCGGATCCCGAAGAGGGCCGTCGTCGGAATTGCCGGGAATGTCTGGCGGGTATACTTCCGTATGGTTCCGCGATCAACGATAATTCCCATCTGTGCAAGGTACATGGAGGTACGGTGAAAAGGCATCGTTTCGGCGAGGGTCCTGCAGAGATCAACGACGAGGGATCCGCTGCGGGTGTCCGGATAGAACGGTTCATCGGCAGAGCAGAGGATCCCGCACTCCCGGCACGTGAACCGTTTTACGAATATCTTGACAGAATACGATTTGCCCTCCCGGATCATTACCGCGAACTGTCTCGTACGGGTATCATACCCTGTCAGTAAACCGCCGCATGCGGGACAGGCATCCCTGCGATCAAAGACCATCCGGTCAAAGGCCAGGATGCTGCTCTGGACGATATCCGCAAGGAGCGGGGGGATTCGAAGCTGTTTCATGTCTGCGCGTGTCGTGAAATCCGGTTTGAAGGTATCAATCAGAACTTCTTAATTCCCGATTCATGTTAATTGCCAGATAGTGATCAGATCCTCTACAGAATGATAGCAACCCCCATCTATTAATCATTTTTTATCGTAATTTCACTATATTTAAATACGGTCAAACCAAATTTTTTTTGTTCGAGGTTAGAACATATGGAACTGAAATACGTACCAACCACATGCCCGTATTGCGGGACCGGGTGCGGCCTCAACCTTGTTGTCAAAGACAAGAAGGTTGTCGGAGTCTCACCGTGGCATCGCAATCCGGTAAACGAGGGCAAGCTGTGTCCGAAGGGTAACTATGCCTGGGAATTTGTCAACAGCCCTGACCGCCTGACAACACCGCTCATCAGGAAGGACGGGAAATTTGTCGAGGCCTCATGGGACGAGGCATACAAGCTGATCGCATCCAAGTGGAAGTCATACAAGCCCGAAGAGATGGCATGCCTCTCCTCGGCCCGTGTCTCCAACGAGGAGAACTACCTGATGCAGAAGTTCGCCCGTGCAGTGTTAAAGACACCGAACGTCGACCACTGCGCCCGTCTCTGCCATGCATCGACCGTCGTCGGCCTGGCAGGCGCATTCGGCTCCGGTGCAATGACCCAGTCAATTGCAGACATTGCCGAGTCAAAGTGCCTCCTTGTCATCGGTACCAATACATTCGAACAGCACCCCCTGATCGGGCGCCGCATTATGCAGGCGAAAAAGAACGGTGCCAAGATCATCTACGCCGACCCGCGTCTTACTGCGACGGGGAAGCAGGCTGACCTGCACCTGCAGTTCTACTCAGGAACCGACGTGGCACTCCTGAACTGCTTCATGCACCAGGCCATCAAGAACGGCTGGGAGGCAAAAGACTTCATTGCCAAGCGGACCAAGGACTTCGAAAAGGTCAAGGAGATCGTGTCCAAGGACGCTTACAGCCCTGAGAACGTTGCGAAGATCACCGGAATTCCCGCAAAAGACATCATTACAGCGGCCGAGTGGTTCTGCACGTCCGGCCAGTCCGCGATTCTCTACTCCATGGGTATCACCCAGCACACGACCGGTGTCGACAACGTCAAGTCGGTCGCAAACCTCCAGATGCTGACCGGCAACCTCGGGAGACCAGGGACCGGCATCTGCGCACTGCGTGGCCAGAACAACGTGCAGGGCGCCTGCGACATGGGTGCGCTTGCCAACGTGTACTCAGGATACCAGTCGGTCATCGTCCCCGACATGAAGAAGAAGATGGAGACCGCATGGGGCTGCGATATTGCCGAGGGCAAGGTCGGCCTGACGGTAACCAAGCTGATCAACGTCCTTGCCGACGAGCCCGGAAAGGTCAAGAGCGTCTACATCATGGGCGAGAACCCGATGATCTCCGACCCCGATCTCCACCACGTGGAGAAGGGCCTGAAGAACGTCGACTTCCTGGTCGTGCAGGATATCTTCCTGACCGAGACCGCACAACTCGCACACGTCGTCCTCCCCGGCGCATGCTTCGCGGA
Source organism: uncultured Methanoregulaceae archaeon (assembly GCA_963815065.1). GTDB lineage: Archaea > Halobacteriota > Methanomicrobia > Methanomicrobiales > Methanospirillaceae > Methanoregula. The sequence continues at coordinate 74,658 of CAWFFE010000006.1, forward strand.
ACGCGACGGCACACAGACATCCACCGAACGCCGCGTCCAGAAATGGAGAAAGGCGCAGGACCCGCCAGGCAAGGCAAAGGCCGACTGGCAGATCATCAGCGAGCTGGCGGCAGAGATGGGATTTGCCAAGCAGTTCCCGTACAAGAGCGCTGAAGAGATCTTCACCGAAGTAGCAAAGGTCACCCCCTCCTATGGTGGCATGGACTATGCACGTCTCGAGAAGCCGGAGGCGTTGTGCTGGCCCTGCCCGACCAAGGAGCACCCCGGAACACCGATTCTCCACAAGGAGAAGTTCACCCACCCGGACGGGCTCGGTATCTTTACCCCGATCGAGTGGAAACCCCCGGCAGAGGTCCCGGACAAGGACTACCCGCTGATCATGACCACCGGGCGCTGCATCTGGCAGTGGCACACCGGCTCGATGACCCGCCGCTCGGAAAGCCTCGAGCGCGAGGAGCCCACGGGCTGGGTCGAGATCAATCCCGAGGATGCAAAGGCACTGAACATCAAGGACAAGGAAATGGTCAGGGCGATCTCCCGCCGGGGCGAGATCCAGATCGGCGCAAGGGTCACCAAGGACATCAAGAAAGGCGTCGTCTTCATCCCGTTCCACTACGCGGAATGTGCGGCAAACGTCCTCACCAACAATGCACTTGACCCGGTAGCAGCAATTCCGGAGTTCAAGGCCTGTGCTGTCAGGATAGAGAAGATCGCGGAGGCGAAGTAACATGGCAAAGAAAGGCGATATGCTCTACGCGTGGACCAACGACGCAGAGATCAAGAAGAAGGCTGAACTCGGTGGTGCGGTAACCGCTCTCTGGAAACACGCACTCGAGACCAAGATGGTCGATGCGGTCTTCGCCGTCAGGAAGGGTACCGACCTCTACGATGCCCAGCCGGTATTTATCACCGACCCGAAGGAACTTGCCCAGACGGCAGGGTCGCTCCACTGCGGAACCCTCCTGCTCCCCAAGCTGGTCAAGAAATTCATGGACGGCGCCTCCAACATGAAGATCGGAGTCACGGTCAAGGGCTGCGACATGATGGGGTTCTACGAACTCGCAAAGCGCAAGCAGATCAACCTCGATAATGTTATCATGATTGGTGTCAACTGCGGTGGATCTGTCAGCCCGATCCTTGCCCGCAAAATGATTGCCGATAAATTCGGTGTTGATCCGGACACGGTGCACAAGGAAGAGATTGACAAGGGCCAGTTCATCATCGAGTACGAAGGCGGACACAAGGGTATTTCCATGGATGAACTTGAGGAGGCCGGGTACGGACGCAGGACCAACTGCCGGCGCTGCAAACTGAAAGTCCCGCGCCAGGCGGATCTGGCCTGTGGTAACTGGGGAGTCATCGGCGACAAGGCCGGTAAGGCAACCTTCGTGGAAGTCTGCAGCGAGAAAGGTGCGAACCTCCTCAGTGGCGCGGTGAAATCCGGTATCCTCGCAACCGAGGCGGCAAACCCCAAGGGTATTGAGATCCGGGGCAAAGTCGAAGGTGCAATGCTCAAGCTTGGCGACAAGTGGCGCAAGAAAGACTTTGAGGGACTCGGTGACGGCAAGGAGCGCCTGAAGAAGATCATGACAGAGACATCCCGCTGCATCAAGTGCTATTCCTGTATCAGCGCCTGTCCCATCTGTTATTGCGTGGACTGCACGACCAAGAACCCGGCCTATGTCACGCCCGGGCAGCTCCCGCCCAATTTCATGTTCCACCTCATCCGCTTCGCCCATATCGCGGACTCCTGCGTGAACTGCGGCCAGTGCGAGGAACTCTGCCCTGCAGATATCCCGAACGCCCTCTTCATGCATGCCCAGCAGGTCGAACTCGAAAAGATGTTCGGCCATGTGCCCGGCGTCAACATGGAACTCCCGCTGCTCGCGATGGTCGAGGAGAAGGAAGAGCGTGGACGCCTGCACAACACCGGCAGTGACATGATCTACGAGAACGTGTTCAATCCCTTTAAGGATCAGTAACACTTTTTTTTTCGCTTTATCGGATATTGATCCTCTCCGGTTGTCACGTATCAATTGCTGCTGCATTCCTGCTGCCGGGAGCAGCCGAAAAACGATACGACCGCTTCCGGGACGTCGACGACAACTTCTCCGGGAAAAAGGAGAATCTGAAGGATATGACGGAGGAATGCTGCTCGTTGTGAGTCAACTCAACCGGGGGAGCAGATCCCGATCATGTTTTTCCAACATCGTTCTCATCGGTCTCTCAACTCGTTTGAAAACAAAAGTTCCGTGAGTAAAGGAAATTCAACCATCTGGACGCAGGAAAATTTTTCAATCTGCAAAGGCATTGAAGAGATTCCTTAAGCGCACAAAAATAAGCAGGTTATTTTTTCCACCTGAATAAAGGAAAGACCGGTTTTAAGAGATCTGGTTCTTCTTCCATGGCTGAGAGGTGCGATGAATGGGAGAACTGTCTTCCTTCTTCATTTTCATAGGTTACCATGATCTTCATCTGTTCAACCATCGTCCTGAGGGGAATTTCATAGGCAGACTCTACTTCAAGCTCGGGGATATCAGATTCGATATTGATTGGTACCAGGGTTGCATGGATTTTCATTGCCCGTGCATTCCCCTTGTTGGTCAGGATAACTGCCTTTGCATCGGCCCTGAGCGTTGCGCCAATATCCGGTACCCCTCTGCTGTCCTGCATTATCGCAACTGACATCACGATAACGACAACGAGAATGCATACAATTCCTGCGAGATAAATATCGAAAAATACCAGGAAGATGGTAATAAGTGCCCCGAAAATAAGCAGGATTATGATGTTTTTTTCCATAGATTCATGTATCGTTTGTACCTTTTTTTGTTTACGGTTCTGTATTGTTCATTCCGGATGACTAAAACGGGGATTGCCTCATAGCCAATACCGATCATTCGCGGGAAAACAGTCCAATCGGTAAAATAAATAAAATCTGGTAATGATTTCCTGTTTCATCTTTTTTTTGCCGTTTGTTAAAGTTGCGCGTTCCAACCAAAACATTGCAGAGGAATTACCAGAAAGCATATAATAAATAATTTTACAAAATTTCATTTAATATATCTAGCTAAAAAACATGAGAATCAACTAAAATTGGTTAATAAAATAACTGATAATATTTTCTCTTTAATGCACAATTTTCGTCCGTTTGGCAAACAATCCGAAAATTATTAATAACCCTCACAAAAGAGTGTAAATTGACCTATACGAAAAGTGATTTAATAAGTTGCTGGTATAGGTTGAAACGTTTCAGAGGTGTTTAAGAAAATGGTGTTTCATCCTCCGGTAGCAATCGTCGCTAAGGCTGCGGATGCCGGAAAATACAAAGTAGGGATCCCTGCATGGAACATGGTCCTTCGCGGGTTCATGGCTGGCGCATATATCGCCATGGGTGGCGCTCTCGCAACAATGTGCAGTGCCGGAATTCAGGCAAGCGATGCTGCACTGCGGTATGGTACTGCAAGTGCCGGGTTTTCCCAGCTCATCACAGGGGCAGTGTTCCCCGTCGGGCTTATTATCATCGTCCTGACCGGTGCAGAGCTCTTCACTGGTGACGCAATGCTCGCCCCGATGGCAGCTTTCATCCACAAGATCAGCTGGATGCAGGTCCTGAACCTCTGGGTCTGGGTATATATCGGAAACCTCATCGGCTCGCTCTTCTATGCGTACCTGATGGCAAACGGTCCGTTTGTATCTATTAATGCTGCAGGTGTCGTAGCCTCCAACGCATTTGGTGCAAGAGCGATCGCCATTGCAGTAGGCAAGGTTTCCTATGTCAGCATGATAGGACAGTATTCAGCATTCTTAAAAGCCATCGGTTGTAACTGGCTTGTCAACCTCGCCGTCCTGCTCGGTATCTGTGCGGATGACCTTATCGGCAAGTTCTTCGGTATCTGGTTCCCGATCATGGCCTTCGTTTCCTCGGGATTCGAACACTGTGTCGCGAACATGTACTTCATCCCGGCAGGTATATGGACTCAGGGCTATCTCGCTGACCCAACAACTATCAACGCCGGACTGAATTGGGTCACCATGTGGACAAACAACCTGATCATCGTCACTATCGGTAACATTGTTGGTGGGTTGCTCTTCGTTGGTATCATCTACTGGGTTGCGTTCCGGAAAGAGATCGCAGCACTGAAATAGATACACGCGATTCAATCTTCTGATTAAAACCAGAACCGGAATGTGAAAATCCGGGTGCCGCGATCGCGGCCTCCCGGGTCTTCTCTTTTTTTTAAAAAACAGTTTCTTTCCATGTTCTCATGTTTCATAGGCGATAAAACCGTGTCCCCTTAATAGTAGTACCATCTTACTACCTTAGGACAACCCGCCGAACATCTTCCTGGCATTACCCTGGCCTGTATCATCTGATTATGTATCGATTCAAGCGACTGATCGACCCCTATCACCGTATCCTTTTCATCGCGATAGTCGTTGGGATTATTTCCGGTGTTGGCTCGCTTCTTTTTTATGAAGGACTGAAATGGGGTTCCCGTTTTTTCATGGGATACCTGCTGAATTACCGGATGCCGCTCGAAGGGGAGGGCGTTGCAGTCATTTCCCAGTGGTCGGCACCGGACAATATTTTTCTCCTGCTCCCGATCCTCTGTACAGGGGCATTGCTATCAGGTCTGCTGATCACGAATTTTGCTCCTGAAGCGGAGGGGCACGGGACCGATGCAGCGATAAAAGCATTTCACACGGAAGGAAAGATTCGGCGGAGAGTCCCGTTTCTCAAGGCAATAACCGCCATCCTGACCATATCGACCGGGGGAAGTGCCGGCAGGGAGGGACCCGCTGCCCAGATATCTGCCGGCTTCGGTTCGATGGTTGCGGATTATTTTCACCTGTCCCCCCGTGAACGCAGGCTCGCGCTTACGACCGGGATCGGGGCAGGTATCGGCACGATCTTCAAGGCTCCCCTCGGAGGAGCAGTCCTGGCCGCTGAAATACTCTATATTCGCGATTTCGAGTTTGAGGCGATCATCCCCTCATTCCTGGCATCGATCATCGGGTACTCCATCTTCGGTTTGTTCGAGGGGTTTGACCCCATATTTGCCCTGATGCCGGTTTCGTGGAATATCTGGCAGATACCCTTTTTTCTCATTCTCGGGGTCTGCTGTGCCCTGATCGGGCTCCTGTATATTGCCGTTTTTTACGGCACGAAAGATCTCTTTTCACGCGTGTTTAAGGAAAAGAATCTCCCCCTTTATTTAAAACCGGTCAGCGGGGCTCTCATCCTTGGACTTATCGTTATCGCGCTTTATTTTATCTCCCCGGAAACACAGATGCTCGGCCTTGCCGGGCTCGGGACAGGATACGGTTTTGTCCAGTTATCGCTGTTTGACCTGGTACCTCTTCTCGTCCTGCTGTTATTACCGTTCATGAAAATCCTCACGACCTCCCTTACTCTCGGATCCGGGGGGAGCGGCGGAGTTTTTGCGCCGGGACTGACCATCGGTGCTGCAACCGGTGGAGCGGTCGGCATGATCTTTCATATCCTGTTCCCGGCAATTATACCGCTCCAGTCGGTCCCGGTCTTCGGCATCGTCGGTATGATCGCACTCTTTGGTGCAATTGCCAACGCTCCCATCGCCGTCCTGATCATGGTTGTCGAGATGATGGGGAACTTCTCGCTTCTCGTACCGGCCATGGGTGGTGTCGGAATCTCGTACCTGATCACGGCGGGGAGATCGATTTACCATGAGCAGGTGCCGACCAAGGCGCAGTCGGAAGCCCACCGGCACGAGTACGGGAAGAGGGTGCTCGAATGGATCCAGGTCCGCGAGGCGATGATCCTAAAAGAACAGGTGATCACCTTTTCTCCTGACGACCCGGTCCAGAAGGTTCGTACAGGCCATCGACCAGACTTCCCATTCAGGCTTTCCGGTTCTCGATAACGACCGGCTTGTCGGTATCATTACCGTGTGCGATGTCCGCAGAGTCCAGAATGGCGCCGGACTGACCTCGCCTGTCCGCGATGCCATGACCCGGGAACTCATCGTAATTTCCCCTGACGACACGATGGAAAATGCGATGCGGGTGATGATGATCCACGATATCCATCACCTTCCGGTCGCTTCACCGGACGACCCGGCACTGATGATGGGTTTTCTCACCCGGACCGATATGATGCAGATCTATTCCCGGGCCTGCCGGTTCGAGTGAACATTCCGGAGGATTGTGTTATATATCCCTGACCGGTAAGTTTTCCCGGTGAAATCGGGCAGGTACTTTATCATTCTTATTACTCCTTTTGAGACTGATCCACAAAAGGAACACGAACTCCCCTTCTGATCGGTGCGGCGGTTATCGTCTTTCATTCATCCGGAAAAACCTGAAATAGCAATGACGGGTAGATCCTGGTGACAGGATTATCTTTTAAAAAAAGGCGATCGCAGGACTGAAGTAGATTAACGGCTAACGATCACTACGATGAAGATCGGAAATATCGAAGTGAAGGTCTCGATTGTCGCAATCGCGGTATTTGTGACCTTTACCATTCTCCTGCTTATTGCATCCGTCTACAGCGCTGAAGTCCGGTCCCAGCTTATCTGGCTTATCCCCATGCTGTTCCTGCTCCTCGTTATCCCGACGGCGCTCAATTACATGAGCCGAAGCCAGTATGCCGGTATTGCACCCATCTATGAAGCACAGGCAAAGACCATACGGATCAAGCTGATTAACGCGAGTATGGTAGGTAAACCGGTGAGGGTTGAAGGGATTGTTGAAAAAGTACATTTCCAGTTCCTGAACCGGCCCCAGTATGTTGTTGCAGACCGATCCGGGTCGATATCGGTCAAGATGTTCACCAGTCCTGATGAAGATGTCAAAGTGAATGATGTCGTTGAGGTCATCGGCCAGGTAATCCAGCGGTACATTGTCACCGGAGATCCGATCATCAACTGTGTTTCCATCAGAAAAATCAAAAAAGCATAAAGCCCGGTGAATTCTTTGATAACGATACCATGGCATGATACAATTCCATCCGGTGGAGAACAATAATGGCAGACGTTTCCTGCGAGAACACCGATCAACCCAAAAACAGTATGCACTTCTGGCTGGAAGCCGGCGTCCCTCTCTTATCATTCGGGGGTGCGGCCCTTGCAATCCTGTTCCAGATGCAGAACATCCCCCTGGATTTCCACATCCCCTCCTTTGGATGCGTTCTTTCTTCAGTTTTCCTTGCGTATCTTGCCTGGATACGACCAAAAAAAGATATTGTTGCCCTCTCTACACCAATTTACTCTGTTATCTTTTTTATCGTCCCGACCGATTTCTCCGTGGGGATACTGCTCCAGCTATTGTATGCCGTGAGCCTTACCCTCCTGCTGGTGCGGCTCAGGTACCGCTTCGGCAAACCCGGTACGGCAGTATCGCTCGGCAGGGAACTGGGAGGGACGGTGAAAGCCTATATCGATCAAAACCGGGACCTCATCACCGGCGTCAGTCCCGGGACAGCGCACCGTGCCGCCCTGGTATTCGTGCGGTTTGCCGAGGGAAATTATGAGGATGCGGTCCAGTGCTCCAGAAGTGCGCTGCTTGAAGAGGAAAATCCCCTCCCGGGAAGCCCCCTGAACCGGGCATTCAGCATAGTCCGGGAACATGCACACCTGCTGGACAAAGCGCTGGATCGTCCGCTGAACTACCTGACATTTCCGGAAAACGACGCCCCCTTTCTGGCAAAACCTGCTGGTCCCGGTGCTGACGACCATATGAAATTTTATACTGCGCTTGACAACGCCCTTCTTTTATTATACAGCACTGCCTGGAATTATTCCGAACGGGACCGCCCCCACCTGCTGCTGTGCCAGGCGTTTGCGCAGAAACTTATGACTGAATAATATCACGGCGTGATGTTTTTTTGTCGGGAGGCTGCAGCCAGGCTCCGGCGGCAGATTCGTCAGGAACCGGATGAATGACCGTAGCGGATGGACCGTCCGAGCCCTCTTCGAATTGCCGGACGTAATCCTGACATTTGTGGTTAATTTGACGGAAAAACGAAACCGGCTTTGATACCGTTGTAGATTTCCGGCAGGAAAAAAAGAATTACACCGGTCCTGCACTGTCATAGACCTGGCACAGGTAGCGGGCTTCGAACAGGACGATGAAGGGGGCCAGGAAAAATGCAAGCAGACCGCCGATGACGGGGATGGCAAAGAGAATTCCTTCCACAATCCCGACAATAACTGCCATGATGATAAGGGCAACGATGTAGTTGATCCAGCCAATCTTCCCGATGGTCCCGAGAATCGCACCGAAGTTGAAGGCCTCGCCCATGCTGCCGGTGCGGGCAAACCTGATGATCCCAATCGCCGCGATCAGTACCGATGATGATCCACACAATCACGAAAATCACCAGTCCGATAAGGAAAACTCCGACCCCTGCCAGGATTGCTGCCGTATTCTGCCGGATGGCTGCGACGATCAGCGGGGCGATGCTGATGATTCCGATGATGGCCAGCGGAATAAGATAGATGATGACAATCACCGCGTACTTTATTCCGTCAATAAACAGCGTCCCCCAGTCGTTTACCTCCGGAGATGGCTTTTCCCCGCGGAGTATTTTCAGCTCATACCCGAGAAGCGGGAGCGACAGCAGGATGGTTGCAACGAGCAGCAGCAGCCATTTCATCCATTTTCCGACAAGGCCTTCTTTGGCATATTCGAATGATTCACCGAGCATGTTTCCATAATCCATAGCTTTTCACCATCTCCTTTTCAGGATAGTTCTCTCTTGGGTGTTTTTGCCTTAATAAGTGTAGGGCTGAATTCTGCACAGGAAGGAGAGTATGTTCCGGCGAATGCCGGCTCATTATTCTCGAGAGATCCCGACGCTCCTCAGTCGGATTGATCTTTTTTATTGGTTGTTCTCTGCAGGATCATTGAGGATCTTTCCCCGGCTCCTCGTGGTTCTTATATCGGATCTCCTTTGAACCGGCTATAGGTATAATTGACAGGTTCTATCTTCGAACCCGCTGCGATTTGCGAATTTATCATGAGCTCTTTCACAATGCTTTGCTGAGTTGTCATGGGAATGAAATCTGACATGGTTCCACCCGGTGGTGTGGATATGAAAAGGATCATACTCATCGCGGTATGCCTGCTGGGTATTGCAGGGCCGGTATCTGCCTACCAGTCTGTATCTCAGCTGTCCGGAATCCGTGCAGGTTGGTCTTCCGTTAAACTGTTCGGTTGACAGCAATTTGCCCACCGGGACTGCGTTTGATGTTGTATTTTACCAGTCCGTGTATATTGCACAGCCTTTCAGCCGCATGTCATTCACGATCAAGGCAGATCATCCAACGCAGTACCTGTCACTTGACACGAAAGGATTGCCCGGGGGCCAGTACAAAGTGGAAGTCAGATTTTCCGGTCCTGAAGAGGGCAAACTCTCCTCCGATTCGGTAACCATGCAGGTGCCCAGACTTATTGACCGTTCGGGAGAAATCACGATCACCTCTCCCCTGTCCCAGACGTTTGACGAAGCGCTCAGGATCGAGGGGTCAATAGCAAAACTCGGAAATAAAGGTGTCGAGATCGAGGTCAGGGGACCTGATGGTTTTGTCTTCGGGCCCCAGTACATTGACACAAAGGTTGATTACCGATCCGGGGCAGGAGTTTTTACGCGAAGGGTAGCAGTGACCACTTCCGGGAGATATGATGTGTACTTTTCAGATGTGGATGGATATATCGGTGTCAAATCATTCAATGTCCTTGCTGCAGGAAGCCAGGTACCCACCGTTGTTCCTTCCGCGACGCTCACGGGCACACAACCCCAGGCAACAGTCCCGTCCCTCCCGGTGACGACGCCCAAATCCCCGTTGTCGCTTTTCCCGGTTGTGGCCTCTCTCTCCCTGCTGGTTCTGTTGTCAGCCGGTATCAAAAAATACCGGTGAAGGTATCTTCCCTTTTTACGGTCAGTATTCGGCTTTGTTAATACTATTCTTCTTAACGCTTCTGGAGGCCACGGCAGGTCATGCTCCGCCCCGGTCGCTTTGGCATTTCCCTGAGAGATAATTCCAAAGAAGGTGCTCCAACACAATCACACAGCTGGAGGCGGGATAGAGGGGGACTCATACAGTCCCCTACGGTACCAGGCGATTCGCAATGAGATGAAATCTTATTCTCCATAGAAAAGTATTTTCGAAAATTCGAAGCCCCCCTTGCGCCATCCCTGCCCCCGTTGGGGGCGGGGGCGCTTATGATTCCTCTGTATTGTCGTGAAATCCCGATCCAGGTAATACGGCATTATCGTGACTGGCCCGGTGGCGGGGCAAAGCCCCTGGAGCGTCATAAGGACGGAAGTTTTCTAAAGAGTTCTCTAGGACCAAATTTCAGGGCTTCAACAGAGCGCACGATTCCCAGAATCACCAGATGGGGAACACCGGCACGTTTCAAAAGTGGTTTCCTTCACCGTTCTGCCCTGTCACTTCCTGGCTTTGAAATGATCTGATAATAGTTACGGGAAACCGCCGTCGAGCCCGTCAGTGATCTTCGTTTTTCTCTCCTTGTTGAGCTCGTGTACGTCAGTCCTCGAACCTGTGGATCCTGGTGCTGACCGGAAAAGGGATGCCTATCGTGGAGATGAGCGCCTCGCCCCGGTCGAGGGTCTGGATCTCGATCTCCATCTTTGACAGGTCCTGTTTTGCACTGCCCATGATGATCTCACGGTCACCCTTGTCACCGAGGCCCATGACCACGAAGGTATTGATCTGGGCAAGCACCTTGGGATCCACGTTCTTCGGCTGCTGGGTGACGACGCAGAGGCCGACACCGAACTTCCGGCCTTCCATGGCACACTCACGGAAGACCTGGGTGGAGGAGCCACCCGAGGAAAGGACCCGCTGCGCCTCTTCGATGGTGATCAGGATCTGGTGGGATGATTCCTGGCGCTCGTCAATCCCGAACCCGCGGGCCTCGGAGCGGTGCTTTGCCATGATCATCCGGGTGATGACCGAGAGGACGAAGAGCTCGCTCCGTTCGCCCATGTCCGGGATATCGACAAGGACAACATTGTTGTCATGGAGATCGGTGATAATCTCCTGCATGGAGGACCCCTGGGGACGGAAAAACGCCCTGTTTCCATTGACAAGGTTCTCGATGTGCCGCTTGATGACCCGGACCGGGCCGGCCATGGAGTTCCGGATCTGGTACATGAGGGTGTTTTCCCGCACGGACGAGGTCCCGGTATCCTTTATGGGAAAGATCTCCGGATCCACGTTTTCGAAGAAGTCAATGATCTCCTTCCCCCCCGCACGGGAGAGTGCCTCGATGATATCGTACTGGGGCTGGCTCAGGTCATGCAGGATGGAAAGGTCGCTGATCCGGAAGTCGTCATAGTCGAGGTAGAGCTTGTTCATGCCGTATTTTTTCCGGTCGGCCTCGCCCCGGATGGTGAAGATGGAAAGACCGTCCCTGCCGTTTGTGTAGTGGATCAGTCCTTTGGTGGGTTCACCGGTGGAGGACTTGCCACCGCTCACGTACTCGCCGTGGGGGTCGACGATAAGGAGCCCGAACTTCTTCTCCTTCATGCACGAGGCGCAGAAGGTCTTCATGAAATTGGACTTTCCCATGCCGGTGGTTGCAAAGACCCCCATGTGCTGGGGAAGGACCTTTGCGGGGATGCGGACAGCGACGTCTTTGATAACGTCCTGGCCGCTCCGCATCAGGCCGACCTCGATCTCCCCCATCTGCCGGGTAAGGAACATAAAGTCATCGGCAGTCGGGTCCTCGACGGTGGAGAACTTGGAGGGGATGGTGCGGGCCTTGTGGAATTTCCCGCCGGCATCGACAAAACCGAGCGGGACGGCATCGACCGTGATGAAGACATCCTCGCCAAGGCCGTAGAACTCCTCGCTGAACGGCCGGGTGTCCCATTTGGGGTCGGCGAAGTTACTGTCGTGCGAGAGATCCGTGATCTTGGCAAAGAAGGTCAGTCCCTTGGTCCTGTCGACGATCTTCTTGATGTCCCCGATGTAGAGCGTCTCGCTGTGCGGGGCGATGAAGCGATAGGAGAGTACGCTCCTGCCGGTCAGCCGGAATTTGGTTCGGTCCACGTTATCAATATCGTTCAAAGTCACCATGTAAATCACCAAAAAGGTCTTCAAAGGCCCTGTGCTGTATTCCCTGTTTCGAGAGCCCTGATTTAATGTCCTGCAGTATCTGCATCACCAGCGGTTCGTCGATGACGACCGTGCGGTGGGCGTCGAGGAGCGGGTAGGGATACCCGGGGATCCTCCCGTCACCGGCGCACGCGGCGAGGGCCTGCATGGTTGCCGCCGCTGCACGATCGTCGGTTCCCTTGGGCAGCTCCATCTTCAGGGGCCTGCTGACCTGCGGGTGGAGTGAGGCAATATACAGTTCCCCGTGCCTTCCCGGGCTGTACCCGGCATGATCCGGGATATGGGGGTCGATCTTCGCCCACCAGGGACCGGTGATACCGAGGTGTCCTGCAAAACCCGCGATCGCCGGGAGCAGGGGGTGCCCGCCGCCCCATGTCGCACGGGTCCGTTTTGCCACGGCCGCGAGGAGGAGGTTGCGTTCCTGTGCCGTCCGGATGATATCGGACAGCACCGGTTCGTGGTTCTGGCTGGAGACCCTCAGGGCCCCGTCGAGGAGGAGGAGCGCTCCTTCCGGCAGCGTCTTTGCCGTCTGCAGGGCGACCCAGTACTCCAGCGTGTCGCGGAGGATGGCAGATGCCCGTTCGGGGTCTGCGTTGTCCAGCCCTTTGTGGGGCGGGGTGCCGAAGCATTCATGGTAGAGATCGTCAAAGTCGGTGTTGCGGTGACCCGGCCCGATGGTGACGAGTGTGAGGGGGGTGATGGATCGGCCGGAGCGGATGTTTCCGGCAAACGTTGTCCGCAGCCGCCCGGATAGCGGCGATGGCGACACTTCCCCCTTCGGCGATCATCGTGTTGCTCCCGTCGATTGCGCTCACGGTGCCGGAGGGGCCCGTATGAATCGGGTGAATATCGTCGTTGGTGATTCCGCTCTCACGGGCAAACCTTTCAACCAGATCTTCCGGGATGTGCCCGGTGATACTCCGGAGGGCCCTGTCCAGTGATTCCTCATAGGATGCAGGTGCGGTCATTCTCCCACTTCCCGTACCCGGCTCACCATGTCGGTGCCCATCTCGACGACGAGGGTATTGGCAAACTCCCCCTGCATCTCGGCGATGTGGGAGATGAGGATGATCTGCGGGAACCGTGATTCCTGCGTTCGCAGGCTGGTCAGGAGGCTGGTCCTCCGTTCTTCGTCCTGGCTCCCGAAGATCTCATCGAAGATCAGCAGCGTGCTCTCGCGCACGTTATGGAGTTCGGCGAGATACCGTGACAGGGCGATCCTCAGGGCAACGGCGATGTCGTCCTGCTCCCCCCCGCTGAAGCGGTCGATGGCATAGTCATCGTCGACGTCCCGCACGAGCAGGTTGAAGTCCTCGTCCCAAGCTAATATACTGCAATCGGTCATTTTTTCTACGCTGAGTGGTTGCATTGAATCCTGTCATAAAAGGATAAATAATTCACCAGTGACGATCAATTAAAAATTGTAGTAGATATCTCTGTGCAAATGTGTTTTTTCTATGAAGATCCTCCATTCCTCCGACTGGCACCTAGGTAGCTCACTTTATGGGCATAAGAGATATGAAGAGTTTGAGGCTTTTTTAATTTGGTTGGCTCAGTCATTACAAAAGGAACAGATTGATGTGCTTATTATTGCCGGAGATATCTTTGATACAAGCACACCGAGTAACCGGGCAATGGGACTTTATTATCAATTGCTCAACATGGTTACTTCAATACCAGGTCTTCAGATTATTATAACTGCAGGCAATCACGATTCCCCCTCTCTGATTAACGCGCCGCAACAGCTCCTGAAACATCTTCATATTCACGTTATAGGATCGATTCCGGAGAATCCTGAAAATGAGATCCTCGTAATCAATGATTACCAGGGCCAACCGTCACTTATTGTCTGTGCGGTGCCATACCTCCGAGACCGGGATATCCGACTTTCCGAACCAGGCGAAAGTATTGAGGACAAAACACGGAAACTTGAGAATGGTGTGCAGAACCATTATCAGCAGGTTGCCAGGATTGCCAAAGCAAAGCGGGAAGAACTTGGTGGAAATATTCCGATTATTGCTACGGGTCATCTATTTGTTTCAGGAGGAAAAACCGTCGAAGGAGATGGCGTCCGTGAACTCTATGTTGGAAACCTTGCACGGATCCGGGCGGAAAACCTGTGTGACGGGATTGATTATCTCGCGCTCGGGCATCTCCATGTTCCACAAATAGTCTCCGGTAAAGATACAATGCGATATTGCGGATCGCCAATTGCCCTTGGATTTGGGGACGCCGGGCAGCAAAAACAAGTCGTGATCGTTGAGTTTGGATCTGGGGAACCAGTAATTCGTATGTACTGGTGCCAAAGTTTCGGGATATTCGGACTTTAAAAGGGGATATCAGCACTGTTGAAAATGAAATTAAGGCTCTTCTTAAACTCGACCATCAGGTTTGGATTGAAGTGATCTTTTCCGGGGGGCTTTCCGCTTCAACTGTACAAACTCAACTTCGCGAGCTTACTGATGGGACAAATGTCGTGCTCATACGGACAAAGCCCCTGGATGCGGGAAATTTTGAATTCAAGCCTGATGAAGAAAGCGAATCCCTCGAAGACCTTTCCGTGATGGACGTATTCCAACGCTGCTTGGATTGCAAGAATATTCCCACGGAAGATCGGCGAGAACTGATGTATGCATTTGCGGAGATCCTTCATGGATTAGACGAAGAGGATACACTCGCTGAGTGAGGATGAAGATGCGTATCCAGTCACTTCGGTTTAAAAACCTGAATTCTCTTGCTGGTGAGTGGAAGATCGATTTTACCGATCCTGAATATGTATCGTCTGGCATCTTTGCGATAACCGGGCCTACTGGAGCGGGGAAAGAGTACGATCCTTGATGCGATCTGTCTTGCATTATATGGCCACACACCCCGATTGGGGAAGATCACAAGTAAAAATGCGGGTGAACTCATGTCACGCCATACCGGAGAATTTTTTTCTGAAGTTGAATTCGTGTCCGACAAAGGACATTTCCGGTGCATGTGGAGTCAGCGGCGGGCAGACAAAAAGCAGGATGGGAAACTACAACTCGCGAAGCATGAGATTGTCGATGCCATAACAAGAAAGCCCGTTCAAACAGGCAAGACGGCAGTGAATCAAAAAATCATCGAAATCATCGGTCTTGATTACCAGCAGTTCACCAGGTCAATTCTCCTCGCACAGGGGGATTTCGCCACATTTCTTGATGCAAAGTCAGACGAACGCGGGACAATTCTTGAAACGATAACTGGTACGGAAATTTATGGCGAGATCTCGATAAAAGTCCACGAGCGATTTGGACGGGAAAAAGCACTGCTCTGGACGAGTTAACAAGAGTCAAGAATATTGGGATAATGACAGCGGAACAGGCCGTTGCGTTTCGGAGAGAGAAAAAGGAGAATGAAAAAGAGATACTAAAGATCTCCGCACACTCTAAAGGTCTTGAAGAATCATTTGCATGGCTGGATTTCATAGGAGCGCTTGAATCGGAAGTATTGGGTCTGCAGCGACAACAACTTGCGCTGTCAGAAGAAAGGAAGCCAAAAAAGACCTGGATGCCCTTCACCTTGCCCGAAAAGCCCGGGACTTTGAAAGGGTCTATTCCGGGCTCTCTACAACGCGATCAACAGGAAAAGGAAATCTGCAAAAGAATGCACATGAGAATAAATCTTCAAGGGATTTTCTACTGCATACACAAATGCATTTGATGCTTTTTTGTCTGCCCAGGAACGACGGACTGCAATTGAAGAGAAACGAAAGGATGATGACTGATCAGGCACGTCCGAGTTCTCGATACCCAAATCCGGAAACCGGGGCGAAACGGAAAGAACGCGAGAAGAAAAAGACCGGTTTGAAGAAGAGTGTGGGAAATATAGGCAGGCCATTCTGTCAGCAGAATCCCAGTTGAAAGAGATCCGGCAGGAGCCTTTCCACCGCAACATTATATCTGAATGCACACCCTCGGGACAATAAACTGATTGAGTCTCTTTCGGGGATTGAATCCGCCGTCCAGCAGATAAATATTATCCATGAGAAAACTGAAGAGAAGAAAATTGAACTGAATGACACGGAGAAAACGCTTTCCGATGCTGAACAAAGCCTCCTGATAAGAAAAAAAGAGATGGACAATCTTTCAAATAAGGGGTGGTGTGCGATAACTGAAGCAGAACGGATCAAAAAAGCACTTGTGGATATTACCGGGGGGCAAGACATTTCGGGCACCACGGGGGCTCACGGACAAAGTGAAAGACTATCACGACCGGCTCCGGTTGTTCTCGATTCCGTCTCCCGTATTGAAGAAGAGACTTCCGAATATCAGAAACATGGCGAAAAAATAACATCTATTCTTACAGAACGGACAGGAACAGAACAGCAAGCATGGTAATGATCGCAAAAAGAAGAAGGACAAAACGCACAACTCGTAAAACTTGCCGAAGAAAAATTATTCCTGCAGGCACGGGTAAAAACTCTCGAAAAAGAACGGGAACACCTTATGTAAGGGACTCCCTGCCCTCTTTGCGGTTCGATCGATTATCAGTGAGGTACTGGGGGCAATGCCAGTCCTGGATAACGCAGAGCAGGAACTTAATACGCACAAAAAAGCGCGTGAAATATTGCATAAAAATATTCGGCAAAGTGAAGCAAAACTCGCAGCACTCGATGCGGAGGTCCAGGGCATAGAATCTGTCCGTAAATTCTCCGGGAGAAGATAAAGATGGCAACAACAGAGTTTCAACGGGAATGCAATGATCTTGGTCTTGTGACCACCGGGACTGATTTGAAGCCAGCGATCGCTGCTGCGTTTGATGAATACAGGGAAAGGCTTGAAAAAGCCCGGGCAGAAACCCTGAATCATGCAGAAGAGAAAGAACGGGAGATCCTGTGCGCTGAAGACCTTATTACACGGGAGAAAAGTGAGTTGAACTTGATGCCCAAAGAGATTATGACAAGGCCATGTCCTACCGCGATACCAAAATCAGGGATATGAACCGCATAATTAATGAGATTGCTGCGACTGACGCAGAATACCGACGACAAAAAGGGGCGATTCTCAATGCTTTGCAGGAATACGATATCATTGTATTCAGTGCTCATACCATGGCTGAAGAAATCCTGACCGAGCTGAGGGAGTCGCCGTGATGGATATGCCACAAACCGGTCACAAATAAACAGGAATTGGAAGATCTCACAACAGCGCTTAAGGGACAGAAGTAGAAAGAAACATCTCACTTATTTCGGGAGCGGAAAAAAATCTCAAAAGTATATCTGAAATCCTGTCTAAGAGTTTATGAGGATTTTAAAACGTCTTCGGCTGAATGCTGAGAACTTTATGGTGAAAAGGACCCGACTGTCGAAGTGATCTGAGCGTGACAGGAAGGTAGAAGATGCAAAAAAAAAATTGTCCGAAGCAAATGAGACAAAAAGCCTTGCTGATAAACAGAAAAGTTCCTGTGAAGACCAGATCCATACTCTTGCCGAAAAAATCACCCGTTCGTATCTCGGTGCTCCAGGAAAAAGAGCAGGAATTTTTCAGGGTTCTTGCCCTATTTGTTTTCAGCCCATGAAAATCACTTCATTTCAGCCAGGCTTCCTTCAGATAAACTTTCTGAACTGGAACAGTTTGAAACAGATCTCATGCACGAAGAAACCAGGATCTTGACCTGGTTCCGGTGAAAAATCCTCAAAACTTGCTGGAGAACAAAAGGCGCATGCTAACGACCACAAAGCGTGAAGATCTTTTAACCGATATTGAGATTCAAAAAAATCGGATGACTGAACTCCAGATCGATATCGGGCGGCTAAAGACAAATCTTGAACAATACGATGCACAGGTTGCGAAATACCAAACCCTCAAATAAAGAGATTATTCAAACAGAAAAAAGAATGTGCAAAGTGGCAGAAACTCCACGATCTTATCGGCTCTGCTGACGGCAAAAAGTTCAAGATTTTTGCACAGGGGCTGACATTTGAGAACTGTGGTTGTGCAGGCCAACCGACACCTCCAGACTATGAGTGACCGTTATCTCCTTATACGAAATAAGGATTCCCCGCTCGATCTGGATATTATGGACAATTACCAGGCCCGGGAAATCCGTACGACAAAGAACCTGTCCGGTGGGGAGAGGTTTCTTGTAAGTCTCGCGCTTGCACTCGGTCTTTCCGGGACTGGCAAGCCGCAATGTCAGAATCGATTCTCTGTTTCTTGATGAAGGATTCGGAAACGCTTGATGAAGATACCCTTGAGACTGCACTTGAGACGCTCTCATCGCTTCACGGGAAGGAAAAATCATTGAATCCTCTCCCATGTTTCAGCAATAAAAGAGAGGATAGCGGTACAGATCCGGATTGAAAAGATTGGGGGCGGAAGGAGCCGGTGATATCGGCCCAGGATGTTCGGGCCAAAAAGTAAATTGAAAAAACAGGAATCACATATTTAACATTCAGCGAATGCACATTTACCGTCATCTGCATGAACACTCACGATATTATTTTTGGACTTCCCGGGGATAATCTGGAAACAGTAATCGACATTTTGTTTCCGCTGCAAAGGAAGATCCCTTCGCAAGTTGGCTTTTCTTCCCACTCAGCGCCTTGTCGTGAATGTAACGAACACTTTGATGGGGAATACTATCCCCTTCATATCTTCCCGAATCTGTACACTCGATGGATTTTGTAAAGTTCTGTTCGAAGAAAACCAGACAACTGAGCGATTCATCCCGAAAGGTGAATCGAAGCTGCTGCTCACGAAAGTCCTGACGGATCTTGCAAAGGAGGTTCCGCTCTTTGTTCCATGCGATCGCCCGTCGTCAGGCACGATCGATGATCTCATGACATTCATGAATGTCACGCTGACACGGAAGGTTCCGTTCCCTGAATGCCTCCTGGATCTTGAGAGCGAGAAAAGCCGGAGCTTGACATGATTATCACAGAATACCGCAGACAATTGGGGGAATCGGATCTTGTGGATAGCGATACGATCCTTGAACGGACGATCGATCACCTGAATCACTCGGGCACATCCTCGCTCGGTACGGTATTTGTCTACGGTTTCCACGACCTCCTGCCTCTTGAACAGGATCTCTTCGATGCGGTACGGGACCTCACTGAAAAAGTCCATTTCTATGTTCCTGATGGTATCGATCCGAATATTTTCAAAAGCCGGGCTGCTGAAGGAAACCAGTCCGGATCTCAGCCAGTACTAGATCCATCATCTTTACAGTCACAGATAACCGGCCTTTTCTCGGAATCTAGGATACTCAAGTCCGGAGATTTTTCAGGTACAGTCATTTCCTTCACGCTATACGGAAGTATACAGTATCGCAGCCGAGATCAGCCGGTTGAATGGCCGCGGGATTCCTCTTTCCGATATTGCCGTTGTTTTTCCCGCTCTTCGCGATGAACTTGGACTTATAGAGGAGGTCTTTTCTGATTCGGGATACCCTGGAATGCAGCAGTCGGTCCCCGGCTTTCACCAACCGGTTGTTCAGTTTTTCCTGGAGATCGCCAACCTCGTCGCTAACGGGTATGCACGCGAAAATATTATCCGGTTGATCAGGAACCCGTTTTTCCGGAGAGGGCAGGTTCCCGGGGGATCGACATGTCTGGATGCTGCCGAAGTTGACCTCGTTTCCCGGTATGCCGGGATTGACGGGCCCTATCCGGAGTGGAAGAAACAACTGGCCTGGCTTCATCAGGAATTAGTGGATCCTGAAAAAGGGAAGAACTTCCGGGGAATCTCACTCCATTCCGTTGAACGTGTTCAGGAAGGAATGGAAATTCTACTCAATAATCTCGATCTCCTTTCCAAAAAGAAACGACTCCGTGATCATATCAAAGATTTTCAGGGATTTCTAAACTTATGGGACATCCCGTACTTGTTCGCCGCACCGAATGAGCACCTGAAGGAACAGGAGAATCCGGATCAATAAAAAATTCCAATCCCGTTTTGAAAATCTGGCCCGGATCGCATGGATGCCGATAGATGATCCCATCACTGCACAGGATTTTTCCCGGCTTATCTCTGCGATCGCAGAAGAGCCGGATAATGCCAGCCGGCAGGATGAGGACGGTGTTACCGTACTCGGTTTCCGTGAATGCCCTCACATGAAGTTTCCCGTGGTCTTCATTGGCGGGTTGGTTGAAGGCGTCTTTCCCAGTCTGACAACCCGGCTTCCCTTCACAAACTCTCTTGAGAATGCCCGCATGGGAACCCGTTCGCTCACCGAGATCCTCCGGGAAGAACAATATTATTTCATTGCAGCCCTGCTCTCCGCACAGAAGATGGTGTACCTGAGTGCCCCTCTTGCCGATGGGGAAAAAATATTGCTCACCTCAGCATTTTTCGAGCGGGCCCGGATGAGGATCGGCGAATGCCCATGGCCTGTTTCGACAGAAAATTCTATTACATCCCGGCGGACTACAGCGATTGACGCGGGGAAAGGGATTCGTGATGAGAAGCTTGCACCGTCCTCAACCTCGATCCCGGATTCTCTGGGTATCAGTGATTTAATCCAACGCATCAACATGGAACGGTATTACCGGAGGGGCGAATGCGATTCACCATATGACGGAATACTTTTCGGGGATGAAACGATCGGAACCGTTCTTGCCGGGCAATATGGTCCGGATCATGTCTGGTCCCCGACAAGCCTTGAAACCTATGCAACATGTCCTTTCGCATATTTCCTGAACAGGGTTATTGGTCTTGAAGCATTGCCGGAAGTGGAGCCGAACCTCTCGGCAAGCGATCGAGGAACCGCTATTCACACTATCCTTACTATATTTTACCGGCAATGGAATGATGCCGGTAATAGAAAGGTCAGTCCCTCATCGCTTACTGATGCAACGGAAATGATTCTCCATCTGGCAAATACCGAACTGGAGAAGTATTCCTTCCAGAGCCCGCTCTGGGATGCGACAAAGATCCTGATGCTTGGGGACCGTCATACAGGTCCCGGGTATTTTGAACGGTTCCTTGAAAATGAAACGCTGGAAGCGGACTCGCCACTTGTTCCTTCACGCTTCGAGTTCTCCTTTGGCATGGGGGCCGAGGAGTCGGATGATCCCACATCATCACCGGAAGCGGTTGAACTCACATCACCCGATGGGACGATGCGACTGCGCATACGGGGCCGGATAGACCGTGTAGATATCACTCCTGAGGGAAAGTTCCTCATCTATGATTACAAGTCCGGCAGGGAGCATCCCAAGGTAAAGGATATCGAGGCCGGAACTGCCCTGCAGCTGCCGCTCTACCTGCTTGCCTTCGAGCAGATGACCGGCTCGCACGGGATAGGCGGGGGGTATTATAAAATCCGGCGCGATGTGGAGCGGAATATTGTCCTTGCTGACACATCAGCCAAAGATCTTCTGGTCTCCCGGCTCCGGCCATCTACGGACTTTCCTGGTATGATCCAGCACTCACGGGAATGTGCCTTCGCATACATCGACGGGATTCGAAACGGGCGGTTCCCGCTTCCCTCAGGAGAGAAATGCCCGAACGAGTATTGTGACTTCAAACGGATCTGCCGTTTCAATCCGTACCGGGTTTTGGAGACCGGTGAGGAGACCTGACATGGTGGCAACACCTCGACAAGGTGAGGCAATCACCAAACACGACAAGAGCATGGTGGTTACTGCTGGTGCCGGAACCGGTAAGACATACGTCCTGGTCCAGAAATACATTGATCTCCTGAAAACGAAGGGAGTGAGCGTGCCACAGATCCTTGCCCTTACGTTTACCGACAAGGCAGCAGCGGAGATGAAGGAGAGGATCCGGGCAGAAATTCTTAAGCAGGATGGCCCACAGTGGGAGAAGGCGGCGGAGGATTTTATGATCGCGCCGGTCCAGACCTTCCATTCATTCTGCGCACAGGTGCTCCGGGAGTTCCCGATCGAGGCCTGGCTGGAACCGGGTTTTGCTGTCCTGGATGAACAGCAGGTATCGCGAATCCACAGCAAGGCATACGAGGACCTGATCCATACCCGGCAGGAAGGCCCGGTCAACGAAGCACTGGTCCACGTCCTCTCCATCACAGATCAATTTAACTTAAAGACAATGCTCTTCGCACTCTACGGGAAGCGGGAGAGATATGCTCGGTTCTTTACGGCTCTTGGTGATGATGAGAGCCATGTGCTCGATGTCTGGAAGACCGAGGTTGAAAAATTCCGGGATGAGGAGATTGCATCACTGAGGAAAGATCCCTCGTTCGCAACCCGGATCCATACGCTGCTCGTTCTTGCATCAGAGTATGAGGGAGTGAATGACAAGGCGGCCGTATTCCTTCAGGATATCCGGCCTTTAACTCGCTGAACTTGAAAATTCCAAAGATTCCCGAAAATTCTGTCAGGCTGCTCTCGAACTTGCCGGGAAGAAACCGGGTAATATCGGGAGTAAGAAGGTCTGGAAGCCTTATGATCTCGATGAGTTCAAACAGTCCCGGAAAGATCTTGCAGAGATCCTCGACCGGAAACACACTCTGTTCCACATGATTTTTGACATATCCGATCCGGTCATCACCGGCTCTGTGCAGTTCTTAAAGTCGCTCTCCCTTGTCTTTTCCCGGTATACAGAACTGGTCGGTAACGGGAAGGCGGCTCTCGGCGGTCTCGACTTCTCCGACCTGATCCTCCATGCACGGAGATTATTCCTTGAACAGGGAGGACTTGTTGCAAAACACTTCATGCCCCGTTTCGGTACATCCTGGTCGATGAGTTCCAGGACACGGACCTGTCGCAGTTCGATATCATTCTCGCCATCATCGGGACGCCATCCCCGGACACGGACTGCCTCTTCATCGTCGGTGATCCCAAGCAGTCGATCTATCTCTTCCGCGATGCGGATGTGACCCGGTTCAAAGAGGCACAGGAGATCATAACCGCTGCCTGCAAGGGACGGGTGGTGGATCTCGATATCAGCTTCCGGAGCACGAAGGAAGTGATTGGTCTTTCGAACCTCATCTTCACCCGGTTGCTGGCATCCACCGAGAAACCGTGGGAGTTCGGGTACAAGCCCGTTGAGGTCTCCGAAAACCGTGCCGATCATAAAGGTTCGGTTGAACTGCTCCTTCCTCCAAGAGGCAATGATGCAGCTGGCACGAAACGGAACGAGGCCGACATGGTAGCCCGGCGGATCCACAGCATCGTCAATGCCCAGCCTCTCTCCGTGTACGAAGAACAGCCGGATCATACATTTATCGAGCATCCGGCACGGTACCGGCGATATCGCGATCCTGCTGGAACAGCGAACCAATCTTTCATACTACCTTTCGGCCCTGGGCGAGTACGGGATATCCTTCTATGTCCACGGTGGCACCGGGTTTACCACCGGCAGGAAGTATACGATCTTTGCAACATCCTCTCGTTCCTCGAACACCAGCATGACAATGTCAGCCTTGTCGGTATCCTGCGGTCACCGTATTTCGGTCTTCCGGACACGGAACTGTTCCGCATTGCGCAGGAACGAGGGATTACTTTCTGGGATAAACTTGGAGTGTATGCGAAGAATATCGGACCCGGGCTGGCGGCATCCCAAGCCCGCGATCTTCTCGGCTTGTGGCAGCAATACGCCTGCCATGTCGGGCTGGTTGCATTGATCCGCAGGATTCTCGCGGAGTCCGGGGTCTACACCGTCTATGCAGCACTCCCGGCCAGTGAACAGATCCTTGCCAACATCGAGAAACTGGTTGCCATGGCCAGGAACCGCGAGGAAGCCGGGCTGATACCCACTCGCTGATTTCACCGCCGATCTCCGGATGGCGATGGACGAGGACGAGCGGGAGGGCGAGGCACCGCTCGATGCCCTTGCGGAGAATGCCGTCAACATCATGACCGTGCACGCGGCAAAGGGACTGGAGTTCCCCGTTGTCTTCGTGCCGGATATGGGGACGTCCTTCCGCGAAAAGTATCCCCCGATTATGATCGGCGACAATCCGCTGATGGTTGGTGTCAAGGTTCCGAACCCCGCTGCTGATTACGAGATGACCGAGAGTGCCGTTCTTTTGACTTTGCGGGAGCAGCAGCGCCAGAAGGAGCGGGCGGAGAAGAAGCGCCTGCTGTATGTTGCTTTGACCCGGGCCCGGGATCATCTGTTCATGAGCGGGATTGCGCCGAGGATGCCGGGTTATCTTTCTATCTTGGCGGGTCCCGGATCGAGTGGGTGTTTAATTCACTTGGTGTGACTGGGGATGCGATTGCGGCCGGGGGACTGGTGTTGCCGAGGATTTATCCGGATTGCGATTGTTTCGGACTCATTAGCGATTCCCGCTGCAGACCGGGCGCGTCGAACCTGCGCTGATTGTTGTGCCGGCGGAATGTGAGGGGAAGCTGGGACCTGGACGGTACCAGAAATATTGTCGGACCTGAACGGGTCGAGGTGAAATCCGTTTCGGATATTGAGAAAGAGAAAAGGGAGAACGAACCGGTGCCGGTGTTATCGTGGCCCGGAACCGTGGATTGAGGTACCTGTCAGGTATTGAAGGGACGAATAAGGGCACAATCATTCACGAGGTATTGCGGGGACGGGATGCCGCAGTAGTCCTGAAGGAGTATGGCGATATTCGGAGGAGTATGTCCGGCAGTGCAAGGAGATCCCCTCTGCGTTTTTATCTTCGGATCTGATGAAACGGGTGAAACGGTCGTATTGTGAAGTACCGTTTGTTGTGACGGATGACGGCAAGACTGTGAGGGAAGATTGACCGTTGTGTGAGACTCGATAACGGGACTTGGGTCGTGATTGATTACAAAACGCAACCGATTAATTCTGATGAGTTTGCGTTATTGGCAAACGAATACATCACTTCCATGACAGTGTATGTCAATGCGGCGAAAATGCTTCTTAGGATAGCGTTCGTAAAAGGAAATATATATTATTCAGATAACAAGGATTATGGGGAAATTCTTAATCATTAGACGAAAAATTTTACCAATTGGATCCTGAAAGCAACTATAACCCCGGCTCTAATTCCAAAGCAAATTTTGCATAGTTATTTAATTCTGTATCTATGATTTGCTGCATGGTCTGGACTTGATGTATCATGCATATGTCCTGATGAATATACATTAAGTTCTTTTAATTTTGGCACATGAACTTTAGTCCTGAACAATGGGGATGTTGTTTGACTGGTCTCGATCATTTCAATCATTTTTCCTAAACTATCAGCACCTTTTAGTGAATCTAAAAAACGATAACGAAGGGTAAAGCTTCAACAAGAGGTCTAATGACCCCAACAACTAAAATTTTATCAAGACATTGCCCATTACATACATAATTTGAAATTGTCCGATAATTCTTCTTATATACCGTTTGTATACACTTTTGAGATCACAAATGGTTATAATCGAATAATCATTATGTGAACGTTTTATTTCGATCGTCGTGCAATCTTCTTTTGAAAAAAAACTATTCTCTAAAAATGATTGCAAAAATCGCGGATCATGTGATAAAACGATTAGCTCGTTTTCCTTTATCAGCGAGTGATTTCAGCACGATCTGCGTAGTAAATTGTCGAGATTGATCAAGACTTGACATCGGATCATCGATAATAATTATTTTTTCCGATAGATTTGAATCGAGATTAATTTTCGTTAAAAAAAATGTGAATGCGAGTGTTCTTTTATCGCCCTCACTAATGTATTATAGAATGTCTACCTACTTGAAGAATTTAATTTTACAGATTTATTCCGTAATTTTATCTCGTATTTTAACCGTGGGACACCTTTTTCCTTTGATGTGTCAACATTTACAATACTAAATCCGGGATTGAATTGTGAAAGATATCCATTGATGCCTTCTTCGACATTCTCTAACAAACCATTAGTATACTCAATCAAGTTTTTTTCTACGGTTTCTTTTTCTTTCTCTAATTGTTTCTTTCTTTCAATCAATTCCATATATTTTTGACAAGTTTCGTTATTTGGGGATTCATACCTCTCTTTTCTCATTTTCCAATTTGAGAAGATTCCTCTCCGCTGGCTTATTGGGTAGATTTGATGTTTGTAAAGTTTGTTTATATTTTTGGATTTCTTCATTAATCCCGCGAACGCTTTGATTGTAATTTTTCAGTTGAGTCGGAATTGTATTGATAATGGGTCAAATGGGGGTGAAATATTGGATTGATTTCGATTGGGGATAATGGATTTGAAATTTTTATTGTTATAAGTCGTTGGCTAATCTCTCTGAAACTATGTAAGATTTGTTTTACCTCTAAAACGTGTGAACTGTCTAAATCGATTGTCGTTATCTCTTTCCAATTATTGTCTAAAATCGAACTATTCATATCGATAGTATTTTGTAACTGGTTAGGTACGGAATCTGAAATTCTTTCTTGAATATCTCTTTGAGATGCCTGAAGAGTGATTTGATATCTTAGTGTAAGTATCGTCAAAGGGACTGACGATATAATTCATAAAGTGGTTCAGAACCTTCGAAATCTTTTCCACAGAACGGGCAATTTTCTGATTTAACAAGGTTTAATCCTTTTTTTATCCATTGCTCATCCTTCTCCATCAAATGAGTCGCGATATGAGCAATTACTTTCTGTTTTGCTTCTTCTGATATTGTGGTGATCGTTGTTGCAAGCAATTCCTTTAGTTTATCAAAATCCGTGAATGAAATCACAATCTCATTTAGGCCAGGTTTTTTTACAATTGTATCAATATTTTTTAGAGATTCAACTAATGTCTCAGTTCTTTTTTTATTTTAAGATCAATTTCAGGATCTGGTTGAAGTGCGATATATGCATCGATTGGTAGAGGATATCCGATTTTTGAAATTATTAGACCGGTTTCCCTGACATCTGTGGTGGTTTTAGAGATAGTTTGCGTTAATTTATCTACATCTTGTTTTAATCTGCCCCCATTTTCACCAAGAGTAAATTCCAATAAAGATTCCCTTTGCTCTGGTAATATAGTAAAACCGGAGTAAATATTTCTTGCAACAAATTCTGAATCGAATATTACAATATTATCGAATACTCTATTCCATGCATCATTAACAAAGGTGAATAGAGTGTTATCAATCAAAATTTGACTTTCTTGAATGTTGGAACCCCCAATAGTTTTTTTCTTGTGATAATCACTGGAGGGTCATTATTTGATAATGAAGAAAAAATTGAACTTAATGTCGATTTACCTCGACCATTTTCTCCATATATCGTAGTAATTTTTGAAAACTTTATCGCAGAGGGTATAGCATCATGAAATAATCCGAATCCTCGGATTTTGATAATCTTATTTATCATAGTGTTTAGTCATTCACTTTGCAACGATAATTCTTCTTTTTTGATTTTCAAAAATTTTTTTCAAGTAAATGCAGTAAATTTAAATTATATAATAGCATGAGCATTAATATCTTTGTCTAAAATCACATATTTGAAATGTCCATTTCTCTTCTCGTTCATGATTTTCTTCCATACTGATGGAGCAATATCATTTGTTGAAATAATGAAAAGTGTATTATCTTCAGAGCTTTTAGCATGGCCTATGGCCACCATAAGATGAGTAAAATCAAATTGAGTTTTTGAATATCTTTTTGATTCCCCATATCTCTCGCAACGTATAAACTATCCTGTAAGTATTGCAATAAATTAACTAATAGAAATCTTCGAGACCCGGGCAGGGTTTTAAATATTTTGAATTAAGAATTGTATATTCAATCCGATTAAGACGTGAATATAATTTTGATAATTCCCGGCTCCTTATTTTTATCCCCTCAATGAATTTTGGAACAAACTCATTTTCATATTTTGAATCATCAATCGATGTAACAAAACTCTCGAATTTTTCTTTAAATTTTAGATAATCCAATGTTTCTGTGAAATCCAATGAATCAATAAACGCCCGTAAGTCTTCCGTATTTTTGAAAAAACCGTATCTAATACATATCGAAATCTTGCTTCATTAAGATTATGAATCTGACTAAGGATTTTCCTCTTATCCAAATATAAAATTACACCTTCATTGTCTGATATTGACAAGAAAGAGGCAATAGTTGAAAAACCGTAGATATAGAGAAGGTATTTTTTTCCATCATGTTGAATCGTCCAATTATACTCGAATTTATCAAAGGTTACATTTAATTTCCCAAAAGCGTTTCGAATTTGGGTATCCAGATTACTGATAATTTTTTTACGATTAACCTCACTTATCACGGTTCTTTTATATCGAGTTGTACTTAGCCCGCAAAAATGATTACATTTTGGACAATCAACTATTGAATTATCTTTGAATTCTTGAATGTCAATGGGCTCTCCACATTTCTTACATCTTATGTATTCTTCTTCTTGAAGGCGAACAATCCCTTTGTGTTCATATTCTTTTAAAATCTCAAGATTGGGAACTTGAATTTTCAAGCAGCATATCCAATTTCAAGAGGAATTTGCATTGGTATCATCCGTATTGAAGGTCTCAAAATAATCAGAAATGATTCTCTTTTTTTCTGTATTGTATTCCTTATCAGAACATTTAATGATTACACTCTACACCCTCAATATCAAAATGCAGTTTAAATTTGTGTTCTTGAATTTGCACCGTCGCATTCAGAAGTTCTGAGTGGTTTGTGATCAAATGTAATGCATGTGATGGTGAAACTAGTTCCATAATATTCTGGTTAATTGGTTCTCGAACTCTAGATCGTTATCTCAATGGTTGGAAAATTCGCAAGGGGTGGTATTAACCCCACGGTTATTGCAAACACTTTTACTTGGTGATTACCTTACCTCTTTTATTGCAGAGATGAAGCGATCTAAAACCCTCATCGGGTTTTCTTGATGATGTCTTCTTTGAATACTAGTGGTTCGATTGAAAAGTTTTCCGGCAACATGTTGTACAATTTCAAGTGTTTTTATAGGTTCAAGCCCAAGAAAGGGCCGATAGTTTTGATCGTTGGTCCGTAAAAAACCAATATTTTTTGATCAGCTCGTTTTTATTGCTTCATTGCGAGCAGTTTTTTTAATGACCGTTGTTGAGTGCTTTTCTCTTCGAAAAATGATTTTGATTTTATCATTTTTCGAAAGAATACCCACATTACATGGATTTTTCTTTATCCTTTTTTCCCCTTCTGATATAAATTAAAAGATCCTCTGGACGTTTTCCCTCGTAATCGGAGTGGGTTGCCCTTGACTAAAGCCGGAAATTGCATTAAATGTTTTTACAGATGATTTTTTCAGTATATTATCGCAATATAAATCGAAAATAGCATCCTTCTCGACTCCGATTGAAAATGGGTAAGATTAATACTCGTGGATTGTCTTTCGGCCAAAATATTATATCCGGAATGATCCTCGCCTAGGGTTTCCCCTTTGCTTTGTTGACAATTAATCAGTATTTCCAATGCTATCAGAAAATTTTTTTAGGGCATATATTTGACAAAAAAACAGTTTATTCCGGTGATATTGTGTTCGAAGAAATGAAAAAAGTCCATCACCTTCTCCTCCAAAGTCTCGTAATTAATAATCTATACCAAGTTTGTTCGGATGTTTTCAAAATTTTGTAAATTCTTCTTGCATGGTTCTGATCACTGTAGGCCAAGTTCGCAAAATTCCTTTAATTGGACATTAATATCTAACCAGAATTGTTTTTCTGTTTCTGGTATGCTTATCATAATATGATCCAATATTTTTTAGGATATTAAAATCTGCGATCCAATTGTAATCATTTTGTTTAATCACTATTTCCGAATGAACCCCTAACTTTAGATGAATTCAATTCGAAAGTGACATCTCCGTATCAATATACCTCTTCGCATACTCCGCAATCTGTAAATTTTCCGGTACAAACTGATCAACTTCTCACTTGTCCGGCCCTTGAACTTCTCCGCAATCTCCTCCGGAGACGGGCAGGATGCAAGATATCGCTTTGTATTTCTCCAAAATATGGGATGGAGAGACGCCCTTAAATTTCAAAGCGATCTCCTCATCTTCCACATGAAGTCTGGCGAATTCTTTTCCTAATATGAAAAGTGTCCGGTGCTTTGCCGATCCGGTCCAGGTAAACCAGTACGTGTGAGCCCCATCGATAACAAACGGATTCTCCGCGAGTCCGGCTTCCTGTGCTGTGCATTGCGCTTCCTTGAGCATTTCCTGTGCTTTTAGATTGAGATACGCAGGAACGTAATCGGAGGTAACAATCTCGCGCATCTTCTCCCGTATTTGGGGATGGATCTCTGCCCCGCCACCGCCAAAATATCTCGGCACTTTTCCGCCTGTCGAAGGTTCGACAAAAATCTCACATCGCTTGAAATCGATCGAAAGGATCTCCCACCGGCGTCCCGCGAGAATCAGGAACTCGCGGGTTTCCAGATCGGGAGCTGACCGGACGCTGCCGATCTTTCCACCCTTATGGACAACACTGAATTCCTTCGGTGTTGTAAAAGCCGAATAAAATTCAAAATTATTGACGATTCGCTCTCCTTCAAGACCGAGGATCAGGACGCCTCTGTCATCCTGTTCGATCAGGTCTGCACTTCCCATGCTCCGTAAAATCTGGAGGAAATCCTCTTGCAGGACATTCTGGAATGATCCGTCTGTTACGAGTGTATCGAACAGGCCCTTCGCAGTAGATCCGCCATGCTCTTTGATGACACTGAGAATCTGTTGGATCAGCGTTGAAAAATGGTAATAGCCTATCTGGGGAGGCTCATTCCATTTTCCGAGCATCAGCTCCGACATCGCAACAGCCCGAAGCAATTCCGGGTGTAACCGTTCCACGATCGAATCTTCTTTTGATTCTTTTTCGATGATGAACATAATCAGGATAGAAGATTCTCCCTCTTTACGCCCGCTCCTTCCCAGACGTTGTGCGAGTGAATTGACCGACCAGGGGGCTCCGACCTGGCCTATACACGAAACATTCCCGACATCGATTCCCATCTCCAGCGTGCTTGAACAGAACGTGGCGGTGGGCCGGTTCGATTTCAGGGCATCTTCCGTATCCTCGCGCTCGCTCTTTGAGAGTGAACCGTGGTGAATCCTGAAGCTATCTGGCAATCCTTTTTTTTCGAGATATTTTCTTGTGCTGTCTGTGTAAAATTCGAGGAGTTCCCGGCTGTTCACAAAGATAAGGGCAGTTTTTCCATAGAAATACCGGAATAATATCATCAATGACCGGAGATACGGCTTGTATATCTTTTTCTTGTTCGTCCTTGGATGGCTTTTCAAGAACGTATCCCCGAACGAGATACTTAATCTCTTTCTCTTCGTTTGGATCTGAAATGATCGTAATTGAATCCGGGTTCCTGGGGATGAGCCACTGTTTTACCAGTTCCGGATCACCAAAGGTTGCAGAAAGACCGACAAGCCGGACACCTTTTGGACTCTTGTTGATACACGGGATAGCAGGCTCTTTAATTGAGCTCCTCGCTCTGAACCTATGAACGAATGCATCTCATCGATCACGATGAATGAGAGCGAGCTAAAAAGCTTTGAGAGTTCGTTGGGATGATTGATAAACAGGGACTCAATCGATTCGGGGGTGATGAGGAGTACGCCGGAGGGATTTTTCAGGAACTTTGCCTTCCCGCTGCTGCCCACATCGCCGTGCCATTTGAAGACCGGGATTTCGGCAAGTTCGCATAACTTCTCAAGACGCTGAAACTGATCGTTGATCAGTGCTTTCAGCGGACCCACATAGATCGCTGATATACCACCTCCTTTCTTTTCAACGATTTGGGAAAGAATCGGGAGGAAAGCTGCTTCAGTTTTGCCGGATGCGGTTTTTGCTGAAATGATCAGATTTTGATTGGTGGTGAACAATTCCTGGATTGCATCTGTCTGGATAGGTCTCAGTTCCGTCCATTGCATCTTGTAGAGTTTTTCCTGAATTGTCGGATGAAGGTATGAAAAAGCGGTTTTCTCCATTGTTACATTCCTGGAAATTACAATTTGAAGGATACCAGATCATCAGCAGGTTTTGCGTCTACCGGTTTTTCCGTAATTTTCGCTTCTGGTTTTTCGCAAGTTTCAGGAATATCTGGCGTTTTCTGGATGGGCGTATTGTTCAGAAGGACCTCCCAGGAAGTTCCGGGATTCTGCTCAAGGATCGATAACATACGGACATAAGCTCTGATAATATCCCCGGGTGTCAGGAAAAATTCAGCCCCGAGTGTTTTCTGGCAATGCTGGAGGAATCCTTCGATGCCTGTATCCGGAATCAGATATTTCTTCGGATCTTCAAACGCGAAGACATTCCTGATATTGTAAAGCAGGACATAGGTATCCTCTTTTGAAAGGTTATCCAGTTCGATGACCGGGACCGCTGAAATCTTTCAGCCCCGAGACATTGAAATTATCCTTTACTGCCAGACGCCGTTCAAGGGCACCATAACTCACGAGACCTCTCCGCTGATCCTTGAGAAATTCATCAGTACCGGCAAAAATAAACCCTACCCCGGATACGCTTCCCTGGAGACAATCGTTCACGATATGCAATATTGTTTCATAGTTCGAATTGCGAGCCTGGATATTGTTCAGACGATGGGAAAGCACACCCATTTCGTCAAGGTTGACAAGAAGGCCGGAATACCCGGCCATTTTCACGAAACGGCCCCATAATTTCAGGTAATCGTAGATCATCTCATCTTCAATGATCGTCCTGACACCGAGATCCTGCCGGGCTTCGGTTTTGGTTGAATATTCTCCCGAGAGCCAGCGGATTGCCGACGACATGAGCTGATCGTCGCTTTTCTGGTAACCTTCAAAATATTTCCCAAGGACTGTTGCAAAATCATAACCGCTGACAAATTCCTGGAGGCATTTCAGTTCCTGAGGGATATGCTTCAGAACCTCCTCATTACTCTTCCCCTCCTTCTTGAAGCGCTGATCAAGGTCTGATATCCATCGTTCAATAAGACCTTGAAGTGCGCCACCCTCCGGTTTTGCCCGTACTGCAAAATTGTGTACCAGTTCCGTATAGAGTGCCCGGGCCTGGTTCTCTCTTGAATATAATCGCCGTTCAAGACTGATATCCGCCTGGGCAACGACAAATTTTTTTTCAAGGGCAACGATCCGGCAGAGGTTCAGGAAAAAACTCTTTCCGGAACCATACCGCCCGATAATAAAACGGATTGCCGCTCCATCATTCTGGATTTTCTCCAGATCAGCTAATACTGCACTTACTTCGTTTTTTCTCCCGACCTGGATATGTTCGAGGCCAATCCTGGGTACAACGCCTGCACTCAGGGACTGGATAATTGCGTCACGTTCCCGCTGTTTCAGTTTTCCCATATTCCGCTCGCTTCCCGTCAACCAATCACTTCTTGTAATTTATCACGATACGGCTTTCGATTTCTTCCAGCAGGAAATCCCCGAGTTCCTCATCTGCCCATGAATTGATGTCGTCAAATGCTGCCCTCGGCATCAAGTCATGTTTTCTGGCAAGATCGGTGAAGTCATCTTGGCTCAATTGCTCCGACTTCATAATGTCATAGAGCATCGAGAAATATTTTACATCAAGCGAGGGTAGGGTTTCCGGAGGAAACGGGAGATCGATATCCGTTTGACTAACGCTTGTTTTTACTGAAAATACCGGAATTTTTACTTCAGGTTCGATCTCTATCGCAATCTCTTCCTGCTCCTGTTCGAATATTGATGCAAGGATTTTTTGGACTGCTTGTGTATCCTCCATAGTTCGTTTTAATTTTTCCTTGTCAATGATGAATTCCGGCTTGATTACCTGAGGGGGAATTGCTTCGCCTTTCCGGGCTTTTTCAGGTTTTTGAACGGTTACCGGCTCGCCAGGAATCTGCCCGACAAGTAATTTTTTGATCAATTCATCGGAAACCGCCGGATCCATCTCTAATGCCTTGAAGACGGACTTGAGTGCCTTCTGTTCTGATTTTACGAATTTATTGTCCAGAAGAACAATCTCCCCCAGAAAATCTGCAAGGGCAATTTTTTGTTTTGGGATCAAGTGTTTGCTTAACCGCTTGCCGATTTTTGAAAGGGATGGTGGCTGGTTTTCAAGTACCTTCAGGAGTCCTTTGAGACATTCATTTTCAACGGCATTCAGGGAGAATTGTTCTGCAATAAAATTATGAAGATAACTCTCTTCGATTTCAGAAACGTTTTCATCAGAGGCTGCGATACAATATGCTATTTCTAAGATCAATGCAGCACTCTGGAATTTTTCCGATACTTTCAATCCTTTTTTATTACGGGGAATTATCGAGACAGTATCATCCCACTTATAAGAAGTACCGGATATTGTTTGATCCGGTACAAGGATCCAATTAAAATCTTTAACCATTGACGTGATGGTTTTACTTTGAGTTGAAGTCAGAGCTGCCCTCTTCTCTATCCCTGCCATAAGTGCGATATCTGAAACTTGGACAATAACAGATCCTTTAGCCTGCTGCTGCCGGGTAGAGACAAATTCCCGCCATAATTCCTGATCGGGATGAGAGATTTCTTCTTTGAGAGTTTCGGGCAGGACTCTGTATACTTCCTGTGTGATCTTCCCTTCAGCTTTCGCCAGTTTATTGCATGCAGGTTTAATTTCCTCAATACAATCCGTCCATATCTTTACTAACTCTTTGAAGGGAGTTGAACTGAGAGATGGAATGGGTAAGACCAGGGGTTCAATTAAGCCTTGCCTTCCTGAATATCCGACATACTGAAGTAGCGACGGGCTGGCAGGCCGGTAATTCAGCTGGAATTGATCATATTCTGAAGTAAAGGGAATTCCCTCCGGGAATTGATCCGCGAACTTTTTCCTGAAGAGTAGTTTCAGCAGGCCTGGGGCTTTCCTCGTGATGTTTGTTCTTGGGAAACCGGCAGAATTTGCCGAGAGAGAATAACATAAATCCCACGGAACGGGCAGGTTGTTCGACCAGTGCCATGATAAGACAACTTTTGCAGAAGATTCATCGAGATTGTCAAACGCAGAAAAAACCTTTCGTATTGCTGAATCACTCATACCGCCAAGACGTGAACCAATAATGTATGCGGTGAATTGGTTCAGGTACGAGTTGAAGGAACCCGAAGCAGGATACCGTGAAAGGAGTCGCTGGACCTCAAATAAAATAATGTCGCAATCCTGCTTTTCGAGGATCGCCCGTCGTTCAAGACCGTAGAAAAAAATAAATGCATATCCGATTTCATCAAGATCGTCATTTCTTCCCCGTGACAGCCATGACAGGTACTTTCCTCTCTGTGCAGGAGTAAGACCGGAGTATTGTGGCCAATAGGGTAATGGCGGTAAATTTTTGTTGTCAGGGTTTTCAGATTTTAAAGCCGGAACAATACAGGAGGCTTCCAAACAATTATTATTCGACCAATACGTCAATGGACTCTGAATGTTAAATCCCTGCACAGTAATTGACTGACCATTCCCAATCCATTTCATACCGGATGTTGCACTGGTCGGATATGCAACAGGAGAATCGTAGATTGAACGTCCATGGACGTTTACCGATAGATATTCTGCACTTTGCTGACCCGCTTCTGGATTTGAATTATGTGCCGAACCTACCGGTGGAATATAGTAATCGTTAATGCGAGTTTTAATAGCGGGGTTAGTTGGTACTTTTTGTATTTTCAGGATTCTGCGGGAGATTTTCTTTTTTCCTAAAAAAACCAAGGAAAGAATCGATTAACCCTGCCATATGATTTCCTCTTACGTATTGATTCTATAAAATGCATTGGAAAAAATCCGATATATAATGAACTTTCAGATTTATCTCTCATTAACACGCGATTGTTTCTTTACGAACTATTGATTATCGAATCTGTACAAACCTCCGCAAACTTACAACTCAAACACTCCCTTTGCGAAGGTCTTGCCGGGTAATCGCCTAGTCACTCGTAACTTGCATTCATCGATGCAAATTCCCGGAGGATCATCTTGTGCACCTCGCATAACTGTCCTTCGAAAAATGTATAGAGTTTCGTTGCGCCGGTCTTCAGGAACACGAGCTCGTGCTGATCTTTTCGGCACTCGTGGTGTAACACTCCTTTGCCCACAGCACATACGCTGTAATCTGGAGTTCCGTCTCGGACTCGTCATCGTCCCTGCCGATCTTCCAGTCGGTGAGGACGAGGGAGCCGTCCGGTATTTTCCCGACAAAACCCACCTTATCCGTTACTCCAATACCGCCGATGCTGAAATGATCGAATTCCTCGTGCCGCAGGCATTCCCGGTTCTGGTAGTCCACCCGGCCAATTTCACGTCATTGTCCGACGATAGATTTTAACAGATTTGCCCCAAAACAGCCCTTCCTTTCGTTTTCCACCTACTCCAGCCAATCCGGCAAGCGATCGGCCCTCCCAATGGCGCTATTAGGGATATTTTTAGAGGTCATTTTATACCTTATTTTGACAAACGGGGCGATTAAACCGGATATTCCCAAAATGTTGGATCATAATTTACCATTTTTCCCACAAAGTTCAGGAAAATGGAACTCTAGTGAAGCCTCTCTATGGGGAATCACCGTCGGAGAACTGCTTTACCGGGAATACATCTGATCGTATCTCGGATCAAGGTATTTCAGGGTTCGGGCAAGGTCATTAACTTCCCCGGTGACCTCCGTCCATCCCGAACACAGATTGGGGGACTTCGCTGTTCGAACCTCAAATCGGTGTTATCGGAGCGAGTGATTAGACTCCTTGTATATCCTTCATTTTTCTGGTACAATGTATTCCAATTCCACATACCCCTCAGGACACTTTGTCCGGATAATTGTCCAGATACATATACGGGTGAAAAGAATAGCATGAATCCGGATAACCTGGCCGGATGAATGGTTTAGCAGCATATGTGCGTGAAAAGAAGAGCCATGAATCAATCCAGACATTTTGCCCGGATAATTGTCCAGATACATATGCACATGAAAAGAATAGCATGAATACAGGAGACCCGACAATTGTCCGCTCAGCCAGAACCGGACAATATCCGACCGTACACAAACCCTATAATAATCCCCGACCTATATCCCAGTACACAAACGAGGTGAACTGATGGGCAAGGCGATTGAATGCATCTATGAGGATAATGTTCTCAAACCGGTTGGCAAGATCCAGCTTCGTGAGGGAGAACGAATCCGGGTGACCATCGAGAAGAAGCTCAGCTTCGAGCCCATACGGTTAAAGAAGAAACTTACCTCGGAACGCATCAGCGCTCTTAAGGATGATTCATGGACCTCTTCTTAGATACCTCTTTTATTATCCCGCTGATCATTGAAACTGATACAACCCGGAGAGCCCGGGATTTTCTCTCTTCATTCTCCGGCACCTGTGCAGTGAGCATGTCGGTCTATGAAGAATCCTTTTTTGTAGGGCTCCGGATCATTGCGGAAGATGAATTCGGGATTACCGGTACAGGGAAACTAAAAGAGCATATTCTCAACAAAGGATATGGGTTTGCTGATGAATTCATCCGCAATCTGAATGATGTATTCTCCGGGCTCGCAATCGTTGCCGACTCATCAAATCTTCCCGCTATCACAGAAATTGCCCGCACCTATGCCCTTCTTCCCAACGATGCTCTGATTGTCGCCACCTGCCGGGAACATTCAATTCCGAAGATTGCAACATTCGATCGGGATTTTTCAAAGATTAAAGATCCGGTTCGCGCGAAAATCTAAATGCCTTCAGGTTTTGAATTGAATAAAATCCTGAAAAAATCAGTTTTTTACATATTTCTTTCTCGACAATTGTCGATAAATGAGACGGTTACGCGAGAAAAACCATGTTTTGGATAAACTATATTGTATTGATCAACATTTGATTATCTGAATGGACATATGGATTAAAATCCCGGCGATTTTATGCTTGTTCTGTATCGGGATCATCGCGATCCTTGGCATGGTATCCTTAATTATCCCTGAAGAAACCCTTATCGTGAACGTTTACGATCTTGCGTCCAATGCATCTCTTCAGGATGTGAACGTGGTTTTAAACGATCTCGATACAGGAAAAATCATGGAAAAAGATCTGGTATCCGGAGGATCATTTCCTGTAACCGCGAATCATTCTTATCAGTACCTGGTCTCAAAAGAGGGATATGCCAACAGGACCGGGACATTTACCCTGGACTATTCTCCCCCTTATTCCCTGAGTACCAGGTTGTGGAGACCAATTCCCTTAAAATCGGTGGAGCTCCATCCATCGGGAGCGTATACGATGACTATACGTGCACAAAATTCTGCGCATACATTTGTCTCACCTCCCTGACCAGGGTCACGATATTTGAGGGACAAGTCGATGAGGAACTACCGTGAGGATTCCTGCCGTATTTTTAAAAAAATGGTGGGTGCGGTGCAAATCAGCCTGCATCCGCATCGAGTCCCGTAATCATCTGAGATGCCGGGCAGAGAGGATGCACGCCGCGGAGAGCCGGTCGAGGGCCTCGAGCACGGTGGTGTAGGCCCGGGTCTTGGGCTTCACCTGGTCGAAGAGGTCCCCGGCATGGACAAGGACATCGGGTTTCTGTTTGATGATGACATCTATAGCCGACAGGAAGTTGTCATAGATCTGCTTCTCCCGGAGGTTCATCCCGCTCTCGGGATCGAGGCGGTTGAACGCGGCTAAGCCCAGGTGGGTGTCGGCGATATGGATGAGTTTCATCGTATAGTCTCTAATGGATTTTCATGGAATATAAGGGAAGAGGGGGTGGGGTGAAAATATGGTTTTCTCACGAAAAAAAAACCTCTTTTATATACGGGAGTTATTCCCACCACGTTTTCATGAGGATCTTAATGACCGATATGGAATCGGGCGTACGCCTCCGGTGCAGATGAAGGATGAGAAACCGGAGGAGTGAACTGCGTTCAAAAGTATGCTGAAAGGGCTTTTATCTTAACCATTGGCAGGGTCGGGAAGACGAAGCCGTCTCCCGGTACTATCGATAACTAGTAATTATCCTGAGTGAAGAGAATGGTACGGTCTCAGGACATCAGAAAAATATTCTTCGGCACAATTCCTATCCAGCGGGGACGATTCATGCGTATCAGGAATCTCGGAAATATCACGTATCCGGAGAAAACCCGTGTGCCATCTTTCCGCCCTCCGTGGAGTTTTTCATCATTTCTCATCCTGCTTCTCCTTGTTCTCTTCATCGCTCAACCGGTTTCCGGCCTCGTCCTCATCGAATATTTTCATCAGCAGGGATGCATCAACTGCGAGAAGGTCGATCCCCTCATCGACACCCTCCGGACCCAGTACGGGAACCGTGTGGCAGTCGAAAAGATCGAAATCGATACCAGGGCAGGTGTCAGGCTTCTCATGTCCTATGGCGTCACGGAGATCCCCGTCGTGGTCATCAACCGGAACAAGGTCCTGACGTTTAACGAGATAACTCCCGTACGGCTCGATGAGGAAATAAGGCTTGCCGAATCCGGTGCATATCCCATCCCCGAAAAGAGGAGAAGTATCTTCGATGGTGACAGTTTTCCTTCGATACTCTTCGCCTTCGTCCTCGGTCTGATGACCGGATTCTCCCCATGTCTGCTCGGGAGCCTTGTCGTACTCATCGCTGCTGCCGGAGGACCGGCTGCAGCCGGAAAGGGCGGGCGGTATTACCCCCTCATCTTTGGTGCCGGGATCGTTACCGCGTACCTGCTCGCCGCTGCTTGTATCCTCGGAGCAGGCGTTGCGTTTCGCCCGGATGACAACTCCCGGCTGGTAATCTGGGGAATTGCCGGCCTATTCGCGATCATCGTCGGCCTGCTCCAGCTGGGCCTCTTCTCCCTTCCCGCTCGAGTGAATCGTCGTGCTTCGGCACTGGTATCCCGCTTCCAGAGCCTCCCGGGGATTTTTTTTCTGGGGCTCATCTTCGCCGTCCTGTTTGCTCCCTGTGCCATAGCGCCTTTCCTGATCCTGATCGAGACCATCCTCATCACCAACAGCCTCGCGCCGGTATTCATGATTCTCGCATTCTCTGCGGGCATCCTCACGCTGTTTCTCATCCTCACCGTGATCCAGAACATTATCCCGGAAGAACGGCTGCTCAGGTATGCAGTCATCGTTCAGAAAACCGGAGGGCTCCTCCTCCTCATGCTCGGGGTATGGCTGATCCTGTCGGCAATCGCGTGAGTGCGTAAGAAAAACCGTTCAATCGCTCCCGGGGAGCACATGATACGGGGATCCATGGCCCGGGACCGGACATACTGCCACTTTGGATTTGTGAAATCGCCGGTCTCCATGAATACCGCCGTAGAGATCCCCCTCATTGTCCGTAAACCCCTGAGACACCATTTTCGTTTTCTGTGTGCGTCAAAATGGATGGCTCCCCCTTTGTCAGCACGAAGATGATTGCCTTTTTTGTCCCAATACAAATACTACCTGATTTTTTTACTAACTCGATTTTTTGACAGGCAATTTCAAAAAATATAAATAGAATTCTGTGAGCAATCAAGCCATGAAAATTTCTTTGCCAGCAATTATTCTGATTATCGTCGGATTTCTTCTTGTTGTCGGGCCGTGGACATTCGCCCCGGTCTGCGAAGTAAACGGCATGTATGCACAGCTTGCGAGCGGTAAGACCCTCCCGATGCCCTGCGGGTGGACCGCCCGGGCTGAAGTGGGGATAGGTGCCCTTACAATACTGGCCGGGGCACTCCTCGTTTTTTCAAAGTCTGCTGAAACAAAACGGATTATCGGACTTTTCGGTCTTGGCCTCGGCGTACTTGCGATCCTGTTCCCGCTCTACATCACGGGAATGTGTGGCATGGCGAGCCATCCCTGTAATCTCGTGACAAAACCTGTACTGGTAATCCTTGGCGTTGCAGCCATCGCGGTGTCATGCTGGATCATTTACGATGCACAAAAGGAGATGGCACCGTAATTTGTAAGGTTATTCTCCGACATACAGGGTGGTTTGTGACAGGTTACAACCCGATATTTTTTAGTAGGGGAAGGGTTACAACCTGATGCGTTTGTCTGAGCAGGCAGGTTATATCGCCGGAGAACCGGATATAGCCTCAAGATTGGAATACCTGATGTATTCAATTGAGTGAAAAATGTATTCAGTTTTCCAGCCCGAAACCTGTGCTCGCGAGCGGGGTGTCGGCAGCTTTGAGCTGACCGGGTGCTGCGAGCACGTGGTTGAGGCCCGGGTCCGGGTTTGACAATATCGAAGAGGTCTCCTGGAACAAACCCCGGTCTTTCGTGGGAATGGTGTTTCCTGTTACCTATGTACCTGAATGATATACGGATTCTGGTCTATATCAATACCATTAATGGAACCATAGCTCATCGACAGTCCCTGCCAGTTTTTAATGATCAGGGTGAAATTATTTACCCCGGTCCTCATACCCCGTGTCAAATCTACAACCGGATGCTGGTGGGCATAGTGTTCAGGAGCATCGAACAGATCTCCACTTGGTTGAATTTTTATTTCATATCCATCATCCGCATATACCCCGGTAAGAGAAGATTTATTCCCGGAGAGATAAACGCTCCCCGTTCCATCCCAAATACACTGGAATACCATGGGATTCGATTGCGGAGTATCCTGGGGATATGTGGTACTATCAAAAGGTGTACCAGCCTTAACAAGGGGAATTATTTTTTCCATAGTGCCGGCTATAGGAATATCTCCTGTAGATTTCCCGGGAAATGATGTATCAACATGTGAAATTGTCGGGGCATGCGAGGAAATTTCAGGTCCTTTGTAAAAATTAATTGTTATGCATCCACAAAAGAGAATGAATCCTGAAATGATGATTCCAATGATTATTTTATTAAAAACCATAATGAGACATAAATCATAACTTGTTGATAATTTGTTCGATTTTTCCATAAATTTCTTGTTTTTGGTGACAAGAATGTGCGTGAATGAAAAAAATTTGGTACCATCATTGTCTATGATAAATCCTGGACCAGCCGGGCCCCGAGTTTGTACGCTTTCTTACAATCCAGCGGGAACTGCTCCCGGTGCCGTTCCTTCTTTGCTTCAGGATCGAACCGGGGGGCAACATATTTGGAATAATCATTGAACTGGAGCGTATCAGTAACAAAGAAGGATTCGCATGACCCGAAGGTCCTCTCCATCACCATTTCAGTACCTCTGACGTTCCGGTCAATACCCATTTCCTTAACCATCTCATCCGTTGCCCCGGCCGTGTAGATGAAGGCAGTCTTTATCTTTTTCCCAAACAGCGAGGACCGCTCCGCATCATAGACCAGGTACGGGTAGATGAGCCGTTCCAGAAAGCAGCGGGTAACCCCGGTCGTGATCCCGAGATAGATGGGCGAACCGATCAGGATTGCATCGGCTTTCTCTATCTTCTGGAGGACCGGCTGGAGATCATCTTTCACCGCACAGTGCCCGTCAGCTCTTCCCGCCATCCCGCTTGCAGGCAAAGCAGCTGATGCAGCCTTTGAAATCCAGATCATACAGGTGATACAATCTGGTCTTTGCCCCTTCTGACTCCGCACCCTCAAGCGCATGTTCAAGGAGTTGTGCCGTGTTCCATTTTTTCCGGGGGCTCCCGTTGAATGCGAGGAGTTTCATGGATGGACGTTGGGTGGTGGGGGGTAAAAAAGGGTGAGGTACCGGGAATGCTCCTGCAAAATGCTGGTTAATAGGCCAGGGTCCTGGACTTGACGACATCGAAGAGGTCACCGGAATGGACGAGCACGTCGGGTTTTTGGTGGATAATCTCATCTATCGTTTTGAGGAAATTATCATAGACCTGCTTTTCCCGGAGGTTTATCCCGCTCTCGGGATCGAGGCGGTTGAACGCGGCTAAGCCTAGGAGGGTATCGGCGATGCGGATGAGGTGCATTGTCGTTGATTTTTATTTGGGCGGTGCAGGGATATAGGAGGGTGGGGAAAATATTATTTTAAAAGCGTTTTCAGTTCCTTGAGGCTTTTCTGAATCTCGTTTTCTAATGTTTCGATCTTTTCAATAATCACTTCCGGCTTTTCGTACTGAACTTCCTCATACTCTATCTCTTTGTAA
This sequence comes from uncultured Methanoregulaceae archaeon, assembly GCA_963815065.1. Classification (GTDB taxonomy): domain Archaea; phylum Halobacteriota; class Methanomicrobia; order Methanomicrobiales; family Methanospirillaceae; genus Methanoregula. Next base: position 117,664 of record CAWFFE010000006.1, read on the forward strand.
CGCGAGATGGAGAGATCATATCCATTCCCCTTTATTTCGCTGATTGGCACAAAGAAGCATTTGCCTTTCCGGTCCATGGGATTTTCTTTCTTCCGGTTGCGGAAATGCTGTATGATATCCGGAATATCTCCTTTACCATCGATAAATGTCCGTTTATCATCGAGCGAGTATCCGTCCGCATCCATATCATAGAACCAGACTTTCTCGGTTGATCCTCCTTTGGTGAAGATCAGCACAGCAGTAGAAACACCGGCATACGGCTTGAAGACACCCGACGGCATCGAAACGATCCCTTCAAGCTGGCACTTTTCAAGTAGGATCTGCCGGAGTTTTTTATGAGCATTGGAACCACCGAACAACACACCATCCGGTACAATCACTCCACACTTCCCGCCAATCTGCAGCAGGTGCATCATCCGCTCGACAAAGAGCAGTTCTGTCTTGGTAGTCTGAATTGTGAGGGAATCGTTTATGTCGCTCTTATCGATACTCCCCTTGAATGGGGGGTTTGCGAGAACGACAGTATACCGGTCGTTTTCCGTGAACCCCTTTGATAGTGTGTCCCGCAGGGCAACCTGAGGCGCCTTGATCCCGTGGAGCACCATGTTCATGAGCGAGATCCGTACCATCGTCGCATCGAAATCGTATCCGTAGAAGGTATCCGTCCAGAGCTTGTCCCAGTGTTTCGGCTCGGTGATTTTATCGCCAAGGAGGTTATGGTATCCCCCTTCGGGATCTTCTTCTATCTTATCATTGCTCGTGTATTTTTTGAGGATGTACTCGTAGGAGTTGACTAATAACCCGGCCGTACCGCAGGCAGGGTCGCAGATCCGATCGTTGATATCCGGGTCGATAAGTTCGACCATCATACGGATGATGTGCCTGGGTGTACGGAACTGGCCGTTCTTCCCGGCTGTTGAGAGCTGCGAAAGCAGGTATTCGTAGATGTCGCCCTGGGTGTCCCGGTTCCGCGCCGATATTTTGAGGTCATCAATGATGGTGACGGCTTCCTGCAGGAGCGAGGGTTTGGGAATCATGAAGACCGCGTCTTTCATGTGCTGGGCAAAAAGCGTCTTTTCCCCATCATGGATATTCTTGATAAACGGGAAGACCACGTCCCGTACATGCACGAGCATCTTGTCGGCCGGGAAATGTTTCCAGTGCGACCACCGGCAGTTTTCCTGCCCTTCAAATATGGATTTGTAGAACTGTTTGTTTGCCTGCGCCTTCTTCTGCTCGAACGTGTCCATTGCTTCGAGCCGGTTCATGAAAATGAGGTAGGACATCTGCTCGATGGACTGAAGAGGGTTTGAGAGCCCGCCGCTCCAGAACTTGTCCCAGAGTGAGTCGATCTTTGATTTAAGTTCGGGGGCGAGGCGCATGGATCTTTCCTGATAATAATTTACTGTGATGAGATTAAGAATGTCGATTCAATTGTGAAAAAGAAACGAAAGGAGATTTGATGAAAACTATTGTAATGCTTTGATCGTCATTGCCGTGATCTCTATAATTTTGTCCTGACGCAGATGTCCAAGAGTGTAAAGAATGAGTCCTGCATCAAATGTGAAGAGTCTATTCGGCCGGACTAAACTTGGATCGCGGATAGATCCGGAAATAAAATCTACCGATGAAATCGGTACGGAAAACGGGTCACTATTGTTTTTACTGGTAACCTGGCAAAGGATGAGATCGTCGCCCATTAAATTGGACAACACTACTGCAGGACGTTTTTTAGATCCGGAGTAATCAGAAAAGGGAAAGGAGACGACAACGACATCACCTTTTACAGGTAATCCCAAGCCTTATCCTCCTCGGGTTTGAGCCAATCTTTAGCGAGGGATCGTTCACTTAACAGTGCAGTAACCGACATTTCACGAACACCGGAATGAATAGCCACACTTTCCAATTCCATATCACAGATATTGTCGTTCATTTCAAAGGGCTCCGCATGGTGTTCGGTTAATTCATTTTCTTTGAGTTTGAAGAGATCGAGAGGTATCCGGTATCCGTTCTCTACGTTCTTCCAGAGATCGAACCGATGGGTCAGAGAGCTAATCATGGTTGCTGTATTCTTTTTCAGGATTTCAAGAACACCGTCAAACACGGTTTTTTCTTCCTGTGTGAAAAGATGAATATCAACTGATTTCAGGAGTTTGAAAGTGTACTGGTATTTCTGGTACCCGATCGGAACTTTTGCGACCGAGAAATATTCATTGGTCTGGGACGTGAGTGTATAAGCGATTGCGGGAACGGGACCGAACGGCATGCGGATATATTCATCCTCAAGCAGGGTTTCATTCCGTCGGTTATGCATGACGAGATCGACAAAAAACACGAACTTCATCAATTTTACCCTGCCAATATCAGGGTACTTCTCAATAGCGTAGAGAAGTGAATTGATCTGTTTTTCTGTCTTCATACAGCACCCGAATCTTTATTTTGTATATATCGTGTCACATGTTATAAATGCATCAATGTAGGGGCATGAAAGGGGTGAAAGTGATTCACTGCCCATTCGATGAAAACATCTTGCCCATTATTGTCAGGAGCGAACCGACACTTGTACCCAACAGGAAAGCAAAGGTGGAAATGTCAAATTTTCCGATGAGGGTAAGATACACGATTGAGAGAATTATCACTAGAATTGCGACGACAATCAGGATAGATACATGAAACCGGCTTTTTAATTCAACTTTGAAGGCCTCGACATCTTTTTCCTGGTTCTTTAAGAACCCATCTTTGAAAATTTCTGCCAATGCAATGAGTCCCGGATCAATCGGGGCAGGAGCGGGCTGTTGTATTTTTTGTTCCTGAACAGGGATATGATCTGTAAGTGGTGTGATAGATTGATTTGGCTCTGATGATGTATCGGTCATAATTCATCATCTATTTTTATTGTATTAAGGATCAGCGCAACCAACACCCCGGCAAACGCCTTCTGCACCAGTCCCTCAAACCCTCCTCGATCGCTTTTCCCGCCGCCGCTTCTCGATTAGGATTTCGATGAGTGCGAGGATGGGGCAATTGCTTAATGGAATGTGGGATTGATCGGTTAAAAAAATTCAGATACCGAGTTTTTCGAAGAATATTTTATGGCGCTTTTTTACGTCAATGATTATTTTATCAAAGGCTAAAATTTCTGTATGAGCATTCAGGATATCATTGTAGAAATAATATCCGAGATTGTCCTTCAACATCGAATATCTTGCATTTTCCGCATATTTTCTTATCTCTGGGTTAATATCACAGATTGCATAACAATAAAATTTTGTAAATCCATTCGTCAAAAGGTTTCTTCCATTCGGGAGTTTCACATTTTGATCTCTGATATCACGGACGATATCATACATTTGCCCGACTGGATCTTTATCAAAGGTCGGACGTTGTGGCTTTTTAAATTCAATGATGGAAACCGCTCTGGCAATATTATCTTCGTCTTTTTCTGAAAAAATAATTACATCCGGCCGTTTGGAACTATCTGAAGACGAAATTTTCTTCAGTTCAGGATCAGAAGCTGCAAATTGGTGGAAAGTCAAATTCTCATCAACGATCCACAAATTATGATCTTCGTAAGATAACTCGTCAGTGGTGGTTTTCCTCGGGAATATAATATCGTGGATTACTGATTCGTTGTGATATTTTCCTTCCCCGTCCAGTTGTAATTTTTTCTCCAAAAGATGAATGATCATCTTGCGGTACAAGACACAGCCGGGTGACTGATCTTTGCTAAACTCTTCGATTTTATCAACGAGACCGGGGTATTTTTCTTTTACTTCCTCCAGACTTTTCACCTGCGATTTCAAGAGATTTTCCGTATCTTTCCTGATTGCTAATTCCGCCTTCCCTTTATATTTGCAGAGGATTTCATGTAACTTTTCTTCGGAGTTATTGAATCCGATTTCGTCGAGTGCCTCAGGGCAATATTTTACGACTGCTCTTAAGGTTGGATTTTTAGTAGAGACGAAATCAGATACAGACTCCGATTTTCTTGAGTATAACGACTCAAGATAGTCTGACAAAAAGATCTTCGAGCGTTCAAGAATACCATTTTTAATTGTATTGACGGAAAGAATGTCTTCATCGAGAAAATTAGAGAGGTTACCGTCATCAGGAAAATCAAATCCGGTTCGACTGCTAGTGACATGTGAATCCAGATATGGGCTAGAAACATAAGCCACATAAATGAATTTTTCATCCTTATCGTCGAATTGGGAGGAGGTCCCCAAGAATTGCTGAATGGGATATGTCGCAACGTCGCGGAAGTCTGCACAAAACACCATATTGTGCATTTTATTGTACGTTTGATACAATTTTATATGAGAAATTTGAAAATCCTTCCCTAAAATCGCTACGTTTTCTTGCGTTATGTTGGGTTTAATATCTTTGAATTCGTCATCAAGGTAGAAATTTTCGTCGCCATCTTTTACAATAATTTTAGGAGCAATCCCTCCGATATAATATGAGAGGCAATGCTCCAGGATTCGTTGAGCAATTTTCTGTGTTGTCTTATATGCACTAGGTTGTTTCCGATACTCTTCCTTAAACCCGATTAATTTTACAACTGTCTTTTGGGGCGTTTTTGAATCGATCGTTTCATCAAATGTTTCATCGATCCCTGCCTTTTTGGTAAATTTTTATGCGACGCTCTTTCTTGATTTTTTCTTCTTCGTAGACGCTTTGTATCTCGACTCTTTCAAATGCTTTGAGCCAATAGAATCGGCCGACTCCTTTTCCGCCTTTGCTTATTTTGTAGGTGCTATCTGCAGTGCAAAAAGAGTCAAAATTTTTCTTATCGAAACCGATTCCATTGTCTTCAATCTCAAAATTCTTAATGATTCTTACTTCCTTTTTATCACCCAAATTTTCATCAAAGGATGCTTGAACACTCCTCTCCCTGAGGATCCGAACTGTGATTTCACCACGTTCATTTGGCTTTCGTTCCTCGATCGCATGAATCGAGTTTATAATCGCTTCAAAGACAGGGAACAATGCTTCAGTTTTGAAATGAGACAAATTGTTAATTTTCCCTTTTAGATCTGTTTTTAAAGAAGGTGTGAGACATCATGTTCAATTCAACGCACGATAACTTAAAATTTACATAAAAATGTCTTTAGCGTGCGCAGGGGGAAAGTGGAACAAATTTTAGTTAAAAACGAACTC